>CAWCEY010000001.1:0-15352 GCA_963794715.1 uncultured Solirubrobacterales bacterium
GAGGGTGGATACAGGTGCCTCAAGTGCCGCTCCGCCGCTGTCAGTCGTCGTCGGCGCAAGGTCAAGCAGATGCTCGTCGAGGAGGCGGGTGGCGCCTGTCAGCTATGCGGCTACGCCAGGTGCATCGCTGCCCTGGAGTTTCATCATCGTGAACCTCAGAAGAAGAGCTTCGCTCTGAGCCATCGCGGTGTTGCTCGCTCGCTCGAAAGAGCACGCGCTGAGGCCGCGAAGTGCGTTCTTCTGTGCGCCAACTGCCACGCTGAGGTTGAGGCGGGAATCCATTCGCTCGCGTAGAATCTCTATAGTCAGTCAAGGTCACTATCCTCCTGGGTAGCACGATCCGGGGTAGCTCAATTGGTAGATTGCGCTCGGCTGTTAACCGAGAGGTTGTGGGTTCGAGTCCCACCCCCGGAGTGAGTAGTTTCTCCGCATGACAGCTCTAGGCCCGTGCGCCAAGTCCGGAGGGTCCCGCCGCGACAGTTCGCTCTCGGGTATCGTCACAAGCGCTCCGCGTCCCAGAGTGGAACGTGGGCGCCAACGTCGCCCGAGCGGGCGTCACAGTGGGCCGCGGCGGCCAGTGACTCCACCAGCCCGGCCGCGGTGTCTGCCGGATCGTGTGCCTCCCACCACGCGGCCAGCTCGCGCGCACGTGTGCGGACCGCCGGATCATCGAGCGCGCGCTCCACAGCGAGACGCAGAGGCCGGGGTGAGATGAAGCGCCGGGGGAGGCGTACTCCCGCGCCGGCCCAGTCGAGGCGAGCGGCGTTCTCGCTCATGTCGCCCATCGCCGGGCAGGCGACGACCGCGCAGCCGCAGGCAAGGGCGCGGGCGAGGGTGCCGTGGCCGGCGTGGCAGACGACCACGTCACAGTGGGGCATGGTGCGCGCGTAGGACAGCCACTCCACCACACGCGCGTTCGGGGGCACCCGCAGCGGCGCGGATGGGAGACGTCTGTTCCAGGTGGCGAGCACGCGCACCGGGGCGTCGGCGAGGCCGCGCAGCGCGGCTGCCAGCAGGCGGTGCTCGGGATCTTGGGCGGTGGAGGGCGCGATCAGCACGAGCGTGTCATCCCCGGGCGGGAGTTCGATATCCGCCGTGGGGGGCTCCCAGATCAGCGGGCCCACCACGTGGGTGTTTGGACCCCACTCGCCGACGGCGCGGGGGTACTCAAGCTGGGGGAAGGTCCCCACCAGCGCCAGTTGCCGGCTGGTGCCGCCGTGCACGTGGCTGAGCGGCGGCAGATCGAGGCGCTCCCGTACGGCGTTGAGGTCCTGCCGGCCACGCTCCAGCCCGTGCTCCACCGGCCGCGTGGCGCGCTGCCAGAAGGCGCGACCGAGCGCGGTGCGCGGCAGGCGCGCGCCGATCGAGTAGATCGGGGCGCCCGCCGGGGGGTGCGGGTGCACATGGGGGATGAGCGTCGCGCAGGGAACGTCCTGGAGCTCGGCGGCGAGCGCGGGGGCGAGCGTGAGGATGTCGGCCACCACCACCTCCGGTTGGAGGTCTCGCACGAGCGGAAGCGTGTCGCGGGTGGCGTGCACCACGGCCTCGTAGAAGTCGAGCGGCTCCGGTCTGTTGGGGAAGACGTGGTACTCGGGGGCGGCGGCGAAGCGCACACCCTCCGCCTCAACGTGTGTGCGCCAGCGCTCCCACGTCTGCAGCGTCACCTCGTTCCCGCGCGCCGCCAGCGCGCGGCCCAGCGCGATCATCGGGAAGGCGTGGCCGGGGTCCCCGAAGGCGCCGAGCAGGATTCGCATGCCCTACGCGGCGGCCAGCTCTGCCACCAGCCGCAGCTGCGTGAGACGCTCCTCGGCGGTGAACGCCAGCGGGGTGATCCCGAGCGTGCCGACCCCGGCGTCGCGGAAGACGGCGAGGCGCTCGCGTACCACGTCGGGGGGGCCGCAGAGGGAGACGGCGTCGATCAGCTTGTCGGGGATCGCCGCCATCGCCTCCTCGCGCTTGCCTTCCAGGTAGAGGTCCTGGATCGTTTTGGCCTCCGCCTCGAAGCCGTAGCGCTGGACGAGGTTGTTGTAGAAGTTCTGCTTGCGCGAGCCCATCCCGCCCACGTACAGCGCGATGAACGGCCGCGTGGCGTTGCGCGCGGCCTCCAGGTCGTCGGTGACGAACGCGTTGACGGTGGGCGCAATGTCGAAGCCGTCCAGCGTGCGGCCGGCGCGTGCCGCGCCCTCCTCAAGCAGGGGGCGCAGCTCGGAGACGTGCTCGGGGGAAAACAGCGTGGGGATCCAGCCGTCGGCGATCTCGCCCGCCAGCGCCGTGTTCTTCGGGCCGATCGCCGCGAGGTAGATCGGGATGCGCTCCTGCACGGGGCTGATCGTCAGCTTCAGCGCCTTGCCGGGGCCGTCGGGGAGCGGCAGCTGGAGCGTTTCGCCATGGAACTCCACGCGTTCGCGCGCCAGCGCCATCCGCACCACCGCCACGTACTCGCGCGTGCGCTGCAGCTGTTTGGCGAAGCGCTGCCCATGCCAGCCCTCCGCCACCTGCGGGCCGGATGAGCCGATCCCGAGGATCATGCGCCCGCCGGAGAGCTGGTCGATGGTGGCGGCGGTCATCGCGGTCATCGCCGCCGAGCGCCCCGGCATCTGGAAGATGCCCGCGCCGAGCTTGATCTTCGAGGTCTGCCCCGCCAGCCACGCCAGCACGGTGGCGGTGTCTGAGCCGTACGCCTCCGCCGCCCACACCGAGTCATAGCCCAGCCGCTCCGCCTCCTGCACGATGCGCAGCTGGTCCTGCGAGGTGAGGCCAAGCCCCCAGTAGCCGATGTGAACGCCGAGCTTCATGCGCAAGTTTCCTTTCAGGGGGAGGGGATTCGTTGCCGCGCGCGACCCTTTGCCCTACGCTGGGCGCGCCCGTCGGCAACCTTCTCGCGGCCGCCGGCGCCTCACAGCCTATGCCAATCGCCCGCCCACGCAACACCCGCACCGTCCGCGAGCTGCGCCTCGCGGTCGAATGCCTGCCGGTGGGCACCCGCGAAGCGATGCTGGACGGGGTGCTGTGCAGTCCGCGCATCATCGTCGGCGCCTACACCGACGGCGAGGGCGGAGTGTGTCCGATGCTCGCCGCCCACCGCCGCGGGGGGCGCACCAACTTCCTCTCCTTCGCGCGCTCGTGGGACCGCTTCACCCGTGCCCGCCGCCGGCGTGCCGCCACCCCGCACGAGCTTGCCACGCTGGTTGCGCTGCTGCGCGGCAGCCTGCTGGACGAGGAGCGCGTGGATCTCGCGCAGGCCATCGACCAGCACGCCACGCTGCGCGCGCGGCGCGAGCGCGGCGATCGGGAGCGGGCCCGCGTGAAGGCGATGCTTGCGCTGGAGCCGGGCGGCGGTGAGATCGTTGCGCGGCGCCTGCGCGCCCCGCGCCTGCCGGGTCGCCGCCGCGCGCGGGTTTCGATGTAGCCAGGCAGCGGCGTGGGTCTGCGATGCGCCCACGGGAGCCGAGTGGCGTGGAAGGGGTACATGTTGTTCTTTTCGGACCCCAACCCTTCATTTTGTGAAGTGGTGGGGCTCGCTCTACAGTGCGTCGCCCGGGCGCACGAACATCATCTCGGGCACCACGCACGCGGGGGAGACCCGCAGCATGAAGCGCACCGCCTCGGCGATGTCCTCGGAGCGGATCATCTCCTCGGGCTTCACCTGCCCCTTGATGAAATCGGTCATCGGCGTATCCACAAACGCGGGGCACAGCGCGGTGGACTTGATCCCATCGCCGCCCAGCTCCTTGTTCATCGCTTCGGTCCAGCCCACCACGCCGTGCTTGGAGGCCGAGTACACCGACAGCCAAGCCTCCGCGCGCTTGCCGGAGATCGAGGAGGTGTTGACCACCAACGCGTTGCGATGTTCGGCGCCGGCCGCCCGCAGCAGCTCCACGCATTCGCGGTAGAAGATCACGATCGAGCGCAAGTTGATGTCCAACTGCATATCGAGGTGCTTGGTTTGGATCTCCGCGACCGAGGCGCCGATCCCGACCCCCGCGTTGTTGACCAACACATCCAGGCGCCCATACCGCTCGCGGTGAGCGGCCACCACCTTCTGGATCTCCTCCTCGTGGGAGACATTCGCCGCCACGCCGTGCACATCAAAGCCGGCCTCTGCCAGCTCCGCCACCGCGCCCTGGAGCTTCTCCGCGCGCCGCGCGGCCATCGTGACCCCATACCCCTCCTCGCCCAGCACCCGCGCGATCGCCAGCCCGATCCCGCTCGAAGCCCCCGTGACGATCGCCGCTCGCTCAGCCATCTCTACGCGCCTTCCCTCGTGGTTGTCGATATGCGGAATACAACCATTCGGCGGCTTGCCTCGCGTTGTGACCCCACGCCGATCCCGCCGCCGCGGCTGTTATCGCTGGTAGCGTCTGCCTCACCGCGCGGGCGCCCGCGCGGGGCGGGCCCGTAGCTCAGCTGGTTAGAGCTGGCGACTCATAATCGCTAGGTCGCAGGTTCGAGTCCTGCCGGGCCCATTTCTCGGATCTGGCTTGTTTGTGGGGGATTCGCTGGAAGCTGGAGGTAGGGCGAGGGAGGAAAAGCAGGCTTGGGGCCACCCGCGGGGCCACCCAAACGCAGGATGACGCTCAAACGAGTCAATAGGCATGTCACGTATCTGCGCGGAGATCGCTGATGTCCGCCAGGGTGCGGGCTAAAGTCCGGGCACGGAGCGCCTGCTCGACGGACCATGCACCCCGTAGAGCGCCTTCCGTCTCGCCAGCCCGAGCGGCCGAGCAACGGCGCGGCCACTTGAAACGAGTCAGTCTCGCGTTGCAGGCGTAGGAGCCGGAGATGGTGCGGGGGAGGCGGTGCGCGATCCACCGTTACGGTGGAATAGTCCCCGCAGCCCGTTCAGCGACGGCCCGGTGGGGATCTGGACCGGAGGGATGCCGGAGGGCGGGGGCAGGGGTGCTGGTGGCTGCTTCTCCATACGCCTCATTCTAGTCGCTCTCAGAGCAGCGACACCAGACCGTAGACGATGACGAGCAAGAGCGGCGCACGAACGGCAAACGCAAGCGCCCTGCGGCGACGTTCGAGCCCTTCCCGGTTGCGCTCCGCCTGGGCCGCGAGGTCGGCGAGGAGCTGGCTCAGATAGTCCGTCTCGGCTCCGGCGCCATAGTCGGCGTAGAACTTCTCCGGCGGCGGCCCGGCGTTTGGGCTCGAGCCGCCCATGCTCCCAACGAGACACGCGAGTACGCCGAGTCCCACGCCGATGAGTAGCAGCACCCGTCCATCATGCAGACCGCGAGGGAGGGTCAGCAAGAGGCTTCCGGCTACGGCGAGGAAGCCGAGTAGGCCGAGGAGCTTGGAGTCGAGCGCGCTATCGGCCTGCACCTGCGCCGAGAGCTCCTCATAGCTCGCATACACGGCGCTGCGCAAGTTCTCCACGACCACCCGGGGCACGGCGCCTCACCCTACCCGGCCGAGAGGTCGGCATCGAGCCGGTGGTTGGCCGCTTCGGCCGGCGCTTTGTGGGCCATTTCGCCAGCCGGACGGATGCTGTGCGCGACGGTCGGCGGACCTATGCGGCGAGTGTTGGGCGCGGCGGTTTGAACTGGCCCCGGCGCGGCGGTGGGACACTTGTCTACCGGCACTGTGGTCCCCGACCGTCCCGGCCGTCGGATCCTTCAAAGTGTCGTCAATACCTCGACGTCGTTCCCGTCACCCATGGCGAGGATGCTTGCGTCGAACGTGACCAGGCGCACCCCGCGGCGACGGGCAAGTGTCAGTAGATGCGCGTCGGTCACCTGCCGATAGCCAGCGATCGACGACACGTCGCTGTCGCTCACTGAGACGTCATCGGTCAGGAAGCGATGGTGGGGATGCGCGCGCAACGCCGACAGCACCTCTCTTGCCGCGGCGACGCCGATCGCGCTTGGTAGCACGATCGGGTTGGACGACACTCGCACGAAGCCGCTCTCTGTGATCGGACACGTCGCCCATCCCGCATGGCCGTTCGCCGTGAACCATGCGCGCATCGCCGCATGGTGCACGTGCGAGTCCCAAGCCAGCGCGACAAGCGCGTTGACGTCAAGCAGCGCCACCGGGAAAAGCTCAATCCTCGTCGAGCGCTCGCCGCACCATCTCTGGCGTGATTGGCGGCGTACCCGCCGGCACCCGGATGACCGGTAGTCCGTCGTCAGCCTCAACCCGAGCAGGGGTCAGCCCTCGACGAGCAAGCTCGGAGATAACGGAGCCGAGCGAGCGGTGCTCCCCAACTGCGAGCTGCCGCGCCACCGCGACCACATCCTCGTCGATGTTCAAGGTTGTCCGCACAGAATGATGTTAGCGCATCACCGCATCAAATGATCCATCCCCACGTCTCTACGTTCGCCCCACGAGCACCCTCGTGCCGTCAATCGCATCATCACGTGGTGCTCGGCGTACTGCGCATGGAAGTGGGGGCGGCTGGTGGTCGTAGAAATATGGCCGATAGCGGAGGAGGCGACGGGCCCATCGTTTGACCAGTGCAATACGCGGGTAAAACTGGGACGGAATTTAGATTCCGGTGGAGCTGACGATAACCCGGGGGCGGTGTGATGCGTATGCGGCAGTGTGGAGCTTTGCGAGATCGACGCTGATATGGAAGCGCTTCAGACCAGACCCGCGGGTGCGCGGTGGCAAAGCCTTGACGGGGCCTCGGAAAGCCTTGAGGGGGCTTCGTTTCTGGGCAAGGAGGAGATCGTGGCGGGCCTGTTTGACGCTTTCAGCCGCCGTGACCTATCGAACATGCTCGTGTGGATGCATCCGCAGGTTGTCTTCCAGCCGGTGACCGCGGCCGTGACACAGGCCGGCGAGCCCTACCGTGGCCATGAGGGCATCCGCCGCTACGCCGCCGATGTGGAGAGGTACTGGGAGGAGCTGACGATCCATGCCAAGCAGATTCGCGCCGCCGGCCAGGCGGTGGTGGCGATCGGCCTGGTGAGCGGGCGCGGCAAGAGTGGAGCGTTCGAGGACGCGCCCACCACGTGGGTCGTGAAGTTCAAGGACGATTTGGTGGCTCACATCCAGGTGTTCTCCGACGAGCGCAACGCGGTGCGGGCGCTGGTCGCCGATGGTGCTTGCTCGCTGGTGGCGGAAACCGGCTGACTGGCATCCGCGGTTTGACGGGGTCGCGCGCGACGTGGGAGGCGCGCAATCACTCGCGGCCCAACCGCGCGAGGATCACCGGCGTGTGTGTGGGCACTGAGCTGCCGCCCAGGCGCTCTGGTGTTACCAGCACCTCATCGACGCCGTGCAGATCACCCGGCACCTCGACGGTGGCGGCGCCGCGCGAGGTGACGTCGAACAGCGCGTTGGTGGGTGACGGCGCCCCCCGGGGATGCCCCAGCCAAACCTCGTAGATCTTGCCGGGGGGCGGCGGGGGCAGGTGCCGTACGAGCAGCTCGGCGTGCCCCGAGGCGATTTGCACGGCCGCCGTCCCTGTGGTGTCGTGGACGCTGGCCTGCACCACGCGAGTTGCGCCAGAGCCGCCGGCGCTGGAGCGCAGGGCAATGACCAACACGGCACCCACGAGGGCGAGCGCCGACGCCAACGCCACGCTGCCCTTCAGCGATGGGTGGGCGAGCGGCGAGCGCGGAGCGCGCGGCGTTGCCGAACGGGCGGCGCGGCGCCGGTGGCGAGCCTCGGCGCGCACCCCCGACAGCACCTTGCGTCGGAGCCCCCGCGGCGTGGACAGCTGCGGGGCTGCCAGCGCCAGCGTATCGGTGAGCATCTGCAGCGACGCGACCTCGTCGCGGCACACCACGCAGTCCAGCAGGTGCAGGCGGAATCGCTGTGCCTGATCGGGCTCCAGCGCGCCGAGAGTGTAGGCGGCAGCGTCCTCGCCGCAATCTCCGCGAGGAGGCTCGGCCCGCTCTGAGGAGAAGTCGCGCGGGTTCACGACCGCATCTCGCGGTCGGGCGGCGGCGGGGCGCAGCCGTGGTGTGGTGTCGCCATCACGACACCACCTCGGCGGGATGCCCGAGCGCGAGGCGCATTTTGGTGAGGCCGAGGCGCATGCGGCTCTTGACGGTACCCACCGGCAGCTCCAGCATGGCGGCGATCTGGGTGTGCGTGAAGCCCCCGAAGTAGGCCAGCTCGATCGCGTGGCGCTGCTCGGCGGGAAGCTGATCGAGCGCGCCGCGCACCCGGCGCGCCTCCTCGCGTCGGGCCACCTCGAGGTCGGTGCGCTCGGGCGCAGCCAGGCGCTCGGCGAGGCTGTCGTCGGCGACGTTGCGCCTCGTGCACCACGCCTCGGCGGATGGCATCGATCGCCCGGTTGTGGATTGTGCTGAGCACCCACGAGCGCACGCTGCCGCGCGTGGCTTCGTAGCGGGCGCCCGCCCGCCACAGCGAGAGGAAGGCCTCCTGCACCACGTCTTCGGCGAGCGCGCGGCGGCCGCACATGCGGTGGGCCAGCGAGAAGGCCACCCCGCCGTGGCGGTCGAACACGATCTCGAAGGCGCGCGCCTCGCCGTCGCGCACGAGCTGCATCAGATCCTCGTCGGCGAGCTCGCGCAGGTCGGTGTGGCGTGCGAGGCGACGGCTACCCAGCATCTTGTGCGCGCGGCTGGCGTGCCTCAGCCGAGGAAGGAGTGGAATTCGCCGAGCGGCTCGGGCAGGGTGGGCATGAACGGCTTGAACTGGTAGGGCTTGGTCGTGTCGAAGCCGGCCTTGGTCGCGGCGTTTGCTTCGACGAAGGGCGTGAGCGCGGCCAGAGCCTTGTCGATCTTGCGCCACCGCAGTGTGCGCTCGTAGCCGTTGTTGTTGGGCGGGCCGACGCTTTCGGCCTTTTCCTGGATGCCGGTGACGGTCTCGATCGGCCCACCGTCCTGTGCGGCGACGCCGGGGGCCACCACTCGCGCGAGCGTGCGGTGGTCGCTCTCGATGCCCATGATACGCGCGGCGGTGACGCGCAGATCGGGTGTGCTGAAGTCGCGCACGCCCACCAGGTAGGCGGCGATGAAGGCGTCCTCCAACGTGACCAGCACGTTGAGGGTGGTCTGTGCGTCGCTGAACATCTTGGGCGGGTAGTAGAAGATGCTGACGGGGGAGGGCTTGCCGGTGACGCCTTCCTCGAGCAGGTAGTAGCACGCCGGCGCCGGTGGCGCCCGCCCGGCCGAGGAACTGCCGTCGATCGATCGCGTGCTCGGCGCGGTCGCCGGGGCGCTCTGCCGTCCGGGCGTCGGTGTGCTCCGCGGGCTGGGCGTCGGCGTGCTCCGCGGTCTGGGCGTCGGCGTGCTCTGCCGCGCGGGCGTCGGGGTGTCCTGCTGCCAGGTCGGTGGTGCGCTCCTCGACGTGGTGGGTGCTCATGTGCCCTCCGTTCAGGTGGCGGTGATCGATAGCGGTGACCGCGTGAGCGGCTCTCTCCTTACGCACCCGCCTCGCGGATGGATCACCGGTCTGCTCGACGCCCGCAACGAGCACCCGGCGGAGCCCGCCGCCGTGGGGAATACGCTCAGTGGATGAAGTCGTGCAAGCGCCTCGCGGTGATCGACCTGGGCTCCAACTCCTTCAGGCTGGTGGTGTTCACCGCCACACAGGGGTGGTGGCAGCGCAGCGACGAGATCTACCAGGTGGTGCGGATCGGCGAAGGGATGGCGGCGACTGGCAGGCTGGGGGAGGAGCCGACGCGTCGCGCGCTGGCGACACTGGACGTGTTCGCCCACTTCTGCGAGGCGGCCGGCCTGACCGGGGACGGCGCGGTGGATGCAGTGGCTGGCGGCGCGGTGGACGCGGTCGCCACCAGCGCCATCCGTGACGCCGAGAACGCGCCGGCTTTCCTGGAGCGGGCGCGGAAACGCACGAAGCTGCCGATCCGCGTGCTCAGCCGCGAGCAGGAGGCCCGTTATGGATACTTGGCGGCGGTCAACTCGACCACGCTGAGCGACGGCTGCATGCTGGATCTGGGCGGCGGCTCGATGCAGTTGGTGAGGGTGAAGAACCGGCTGGCGCGCGAGTCGGGCTCGTGGCGGGTGGGGGCGGTGCGGATGACCGAGCGCTTCCTGCCCAATGGCGGGCCGGCCAAGCCGCGCCAGATCGAGGCGCTGCGCGAGCACGTGGCGCGGGAGCTGCAGAGCGCCCCCTGGCTGGCGAAGGCGGGCAGGCGCATCGTTGGGATCGGCGGCACCGTGCGCGGCCTCGCCGCGGTGGCACAACGCGCGGAGGGGCTGCCCAGCAACGGCGTGCAGGGCATGACGGTGACGCGCGAGGCGCTCGCGGAGATCATCGCGCGGCTGGCGGCGTTGGCGCCCGCCGAGCGCGCGAGCGTGCCCGGGGTGAAGCCGGCGCGGGCCGATCTGATACTGGCGGGCGCGGTGGTGGTGGAGGGCGCGCTGCAGGCGGGCGGCTTCGAGGCGCTGGAGGCAACCGAGGCGGGACTACGTGAGGGGGTGTTTTTCGAGCGCCACCTATCGAAAAAAGAGGGGCCCGGCCAGCCGGCCTTCGACCGGCTGCGCCACCCTCTTGGCGACCCCGCCCACACCGATCGCCCGCCGTTGTTTGCGGACGTGCGCCGAGCATCGGTGCTGAACCTTGCGGCGCGCTACCGCGTGGACCGTCCCCACACCCAGCACGTGGCGGCGCTGGCGCTCGGCATGTTCGACCAGCTGGCCCGCATGGGCCTGCATGAGGGCGACCAATCGGAGAGCGGCAGGCGCGAGCGGGAGCTGCTGTGGGCGGCGTGCATGCTGCACGACATCGGGATGTCGGTGGACTACGACGACCACCACAAGCACTCCCGCTATCTGATTCTCAGCGCGGGCCTGCCCGGGTACTCCCCGACGGAGGCGGCCATCATCGCGCAGGCGACGCGCTACCACCGCAAGGGCATGCCCGACCCGGGGCCGTTGGCGCGGCTGTTTGGCGTGGGCGACGCGGCGCGACTGGACCGTTGCGCGGTGCTGCTGCGCCTCGCCGAGGATCTCGAGCGCTCCCGCGACCAGCTGGTGAAAGACACGGTGCTAAGCGCCGAGAACGGCGCGGTGCAGCTGAAGTTGTTGGCGGACGGCGGCGCGGCCGTGCCCCGCTGGGCGGCGGGCAGAGAGAGCGAGCTGTTTGCGCGCGCGTTCGGCCGAAAGCTGTCGGTGGTGGCGTAGCTCAGCGCGACGCCAGCCGGCGCTCGGCACCCGCGCAGTCGTACAGCGAGAGGCTGTAGATCGAGTAGCGGGGGGCGCCCAGCCACAGCTGCGAGGGGATGTAGTGGCAGGCGCGAATCACGGCTTTGGTGGCGCGGTTGCCCCCGCGCGATGAGTAGGCCCCGCCGAGCACCACATAACGCGCTTCACGGTGGGCCACCAGGTGGGCCAAATCAGGGCCGTCGAGCGCCGGGTCGGTGCCGCTGTAGCCGCCGACCGCGCCCGCGCGCCAGCCCAGCAGGATGATCGAGGCGGCGGTGTTGGAGGAGACGGTGAGCACTTCCCACCTGCTGGTGGGGTGGCGCGCGTCGATGTAGCGCATCAGGTCGCGATACACGCGCACGTCGTGGTGGGTGATCCCGTAGGGACCGAGGCTGCCAGCCACGCGCGGCCCGGCGGCGGGGAAGGTGCCCTCGACGGGCACCGACCAGGTGGTGGTGGAGAAGGCGGTGGGGGCGATCAGCAGTACGCCCAACACCAGTGCCATCGCGGCGGCGGCGAGGCGGCGCACGGCCAGCAGCGCCAGCACGCCCACGGCGGCGCCGGCGATCAGCAGCGGGGGCAGCCAGTGGGCGTAGTGTTCGCGGTGCAGCAGCACCAGCTGCACGGCGATCGTGGCGGCGACGGCGAGCGGGAGCAGCAGCATGCGCCAGTCGCGGGCGCGGCCGAAGCGCGCGAATGCCAGCGCGCCACCGGCGATCATCGCGGCGGTGCCGGGGGCCAGGGCGGAGATGTAGTAGGGGTGGATGATGCCCTTGGAGAAGTCCATGATGAGAGCCTCGACGAGGAACCAGCCGCCGAACACCAACAGCACCGCGGCGAGCGGATCGCGCCGGATGCGCTCAAAGCGGGAGGTGGCTGGCTCGGCGCCCTCCCGGGCGGTTCCCCGCGGGGGCCACAGCACGCAGAGGGCGAGCGCGATCAGCCCGAACAGCGCGAACGGCAGCATCCATCCGCCCTGGCCGCCGAGGCCGGTGTGGAAGACGCGCAGCGGCCCTTCGGGGCCGCCGAAGGGGGTGGGGTTGGTGTAGTGGCCGTCGGGGAGGATCGGGTTGGGAACGTGTTTGGGCGCGGCGGTGCGTTTGGCGGTGAGAACGGTGTGAATGCTGTGTCGGGAACGGCGCCACAGCGCCGAGGTGCAGGAAGATCTGGTTGGGCCCCCCGATCTGACCTTCGACGCGACCCAGCCCGTTGTAGCCGAGCGTGAGGTTGCTCTCGGTGTTGTTGGTGGAGCCTCCCACGTAGGGGCGCTGGGAGGCGGGGGTGAGTTCCACGAGGGCGATCCACGAAAGGGACACGGCGGCCAGCACGACGCCAGCGGCGAGCAGCTTCAGCAGACGGCGGGGCAGGGGCGCTGGAGCGCACAGCAGGTAGCCCACGGCGATCCCGGGGACCACCAGGTAGGCGGCGAGCGTCTTGGCGTTGAACGCCAGCCCCACCAGCGCGGCGGATGCCAGCAGCGACGGCCAGCCGCCCGTGCGGATTGCGCGCAGGGCGCCACCGCAGGCGAGGATCAGCAGCAGGATCAGGAAGGGGTCCACGCCGTTGTCGCGGGAGACCGCCACGTAGGAGGGGAACACGGCCAGGGCGAGCGCGCCGGCGAGCGCGGCCAGCGTCCCAAGCGGTCGGCGCAGGGCGCCGTAGAGCGCGGCCACCCCCAGCACCCCGATGATCGCCTCGGGGAGCAGCAGGCTGAGGTGGGAGAACCCAAACAGCTTGGCGCTCACCACCTGCACCCACAGGGAGAGGGGTGGCTTGTCGACGGTGACCAGCCCCCCGGGGTCGAAGGAGGCGTACAGGAAGTTGTGCAGGGAGTCCAGCATCGACCGCACGCCGGCTGCGTAGAAGACGTTGGCGTAGCCGTTCTGGGAGAGCCGCTCGGTGTTCAGCACGGCGGCGAGCGCCAGCACGGGCGCCAGCGCCGCCCAGCCCAGCACGGCGCGCATGCTGGGCGCGCGCAATGTCGGCCACGTGCGCCCCGCCGCCGCTGGGAGGGGAGCCGAAATGTTGGCCGCCGCCGGGATCGGGCTCTGCTGGCTGGCGGTGTCTGGTGAGGCGCTCATGGTGGCGGGATGGTAAGGGTGCGCGGCGAGAGGTTGGCGCGGGACGCAAGCAAAGCGGAAACGGTGCTAAGAGAGCATTAAGACTAAGAAGGCGCTAAGAGCCGGCCAGCCCGTCCAGCAGCCGCTGGAGATCCCCCTCATCGTTCCAGGCTCCCACCGAGGCCCGCAGCCAGGGACGGTCGGGGATGTCGCGCAGGCGCACCCCCCGCTCGGCGAGGCGTTCGCGCTCGGCGAGCGGGTCGGGGCTGGCGAAGGCGACCAGCGTACTCTGGGCGCCGCCACCCACCACCTCGCGGCCGTGCGCGGCGAGCTGCTCGGCGAACTGGGCGGCGAGCAGCCGCGCGCGCTCGTGCAGCGCTGGCCACCCGAAGCGCTCCAGCACGCCGAAGGCCGCCAGCGCGCAGGCGACGGTCTCGGCGTTCAGCGACAGCGTGTCAAGGCGCCGCGCGTCCTCGTGCAGGGAGGCCTCCACGCCGGCGTTGGGGTCGGCGAGATTGGCGTAGCCGCGGCGCGTCACTGCCAGGCGCCGGCGCAGCTCGGGCGTGGTGTAGAGCATGCCGGTGCCGTCCGGCCCACACAGCCACTTCTGGCCGGGGCCGGCGTAGGCGGCGCAGCCCAGCGCGTGCAGGTCGGTGGGGATCGCCCCGACTCCCTGGGCGCCGTCCAGCAGCACCGGCACGCCTGTTTGGGCGAGCGCCGCGGGGGCGAGCGAGCCGGTCATCCAACTCACGTGCGAGCAGGCGATCAGCCGTGTGCGCGACCCGACGGCTTCGGCAACCTCCGGCCACGGCGCGGCGCGGATGGCCACGCCGCGCAGCTCGCGGGCGGCGCTCAGCGCGCCCAGCAGCCCCGGGTGCTCCTCCTGGCTGGTGAGAATCTCATCGCCGGAGCCCAGCCGCAGACCCTCGATCACCAGCGACAGCCCCTCGCTGGTGCAGGACGTCAGCGACAGGTCCTCGGCGGCGCAGCCGAGCAGCGAGGCGTAGGCGCCGCGTAGCGCGTCGCCGAGCTCGGTGCGGCGTTCGAAGTGGCTGAGCGTGCGGCCCTCCTCGGCCTCGCGCGCGAGCTCCCGCGCGGCGGCGCGAGCGGCGGCGGCGGGCAGCGGACCGTCGGTGCCGGCGTTCAGGTAGGCGGCGCGCGCCAGCACCGGGAACTGCGCGCGCAGAGCGGGAGCATCCACCGGCGGGAGAATAGGGCTCGGGCGCGGTGTGAACGCGCCTCCCCACCGAACGACACGGCCAGGCGCGGACTGGCATACTGAGTTTTCAGCTTATACGAATCATTGCCCATGAGTTGAAAGAGTGGGGTCCGCAATGGTTGGGAGGGGAGTTCGGAGAGGGGAGAGCCGCGATGGGTCTTGACCGGGAGACGCCGCTGTGGGAGCCCACACCGCAAGAGCAAGAGCGCGCATGGCTGACGGGCTTCATGCGCTGGGTGGGCGAGCGCGAGGGCAGAACGTTCACGGAGTACGAGCAGCTGCGGCAGTGGTCGGTGCGGGAGCTGGAGCGCTTCTGGGAGAGCATCTGGGAGTACTTCGGGGTGCGCAGCTCGCGCCCCTACGAGCGGGTGCTGGACGCCCGCACGATGCCGGGTGCGCGTTGGTTTGAGGGGGTGGAGCTCAACTATGCGGAGAACATGCTGTGCAACCGCCAAACGGGAGGCGCGCGTGATCCGAACGCGATCGCGGTGCTGCACGCCTCCGAGCTGCGTCCACTGGCGGAGCTGACCTGGGGCGAGCTCTCCGCGCGGGTGGCGGCGGTGGCTGGCGGGCTGCGCGCGCTGGGCGTGGAGCGGGGCGATCGCGTGGTGGCCTACATGCCCAACATCCCCGAGACGCTGATCGCGTTCCTGGCAACCGCCAGCATCGGCGCGGTGTGGTCAGTCGGCCCCTGAGTTTGGCGCGCGCAGCGTGATCGACCGCTTCGCGCAGATCGCGCCGAAGGTGGTGTTGACGGTCGACGGGTATCGCCACGGCGGCAAGGACTTCGACCGCCGGGAGGCGGTGGGGGAGATCCTCGCGGAGCTGCCCACCGTGCGCCACACGGTGCTGGTGCCCTACCTGTTTGAGAACGCGGGCGGGCGGGATCCCGATCAAACGGCCCTCCCAGAGAGCTGGCCGGGGGCGCTCACGTGGGGAGAGCTGTGCGAGCGTGGGGAAGCCGAGCGAGGCTCGGCCAACAG
>CAWCEY010000002.1:0-1897781 GCA_963794715.1 uncultured Solirubrobacterales bacterium
CTGCGGGTCTTCGAAGCGAAAGCGCTGCACTGCGGCGCCCCGCGCGTCGTGGCCATCTGGACAGCCGTCGTAGATCGTCTTGTGGGCGCGCGATCCAGGAAGACCGTGCCGCCGCCGGCGAGAATCGGGATCACCGACATATGGATGTGCGTGATCGTCGGCAGCACCAGCGCGTCGGCGGCCAGCAGCGTGAGCCGCTCCTCGATCTCCTCGTAGAGCACGGGCTCCCAGCAGCCGCGACCAGCTCGGGTGCGTGCCCCACGCTCCAGGTATTCGGGCACCGCGGCGATGATCTCCGCTCCAGGTCGAAGCCGAGGTAGTTGCAGGAGGCGAAGTCGATAAGCCAGCGGTCCGACCCGGATCAAGCGCCCGTCGATCTCGTCGATGACAGCGTCGACCATCGGGTGGGAGTGCTCAGCGCGCCAGGTCAGGTGGTGTCTCCCGCTCCAGCCAGTGATCCTCCGGACGCCTTCCCATTTGGGATGCTCCCGGGCGCTGCGAGACCTTAGGGGGTGGGGGCGGGCGTCGGCAGCGTCACAAGCGGACTTGTCCGTCCGCGCCCGAGATGTCCTCCATTCGGCCGCCGAGCTGGGCCTTCCCGCCGTGCGCGTCGAGTTGTCCGCCGTCCGTGCCGTTGAGTTGCTTCTCATGTGCCGACTCCGCCGGTCGCTCAATTCCGGGTTCTCATCCACGCTCGGCGCGCAGCAGCGCGTCCAGATCGCGCGCCGGCAGCGGCCGTGAGACGTAGCCCTGCACCAGCTCGCAGCTGGTTGGCCACCAGCGAGCTCCAGGTCGCCTGGTCCTCGATACCCTCGGCCACGACGCGGATGCCGATGCCGTGCGCGAGCTGGATCGTCGCCTGGACGATCGCCGCGTCCACCGGGTCGGAGGTCATGCTGCGCGACGAACGAGCGGTCGATCTTGACCTCGCCGACGGGCAGCGACTTCAGGTGGGTAAGCGAGGAGAAGCCGGTGCCGAAGTCGTCGAGCGAGAGGCCCGAGACCGAGCTCGCCGAGCTGCGCGAGCACGTCGCCGACGCGCACGGGGTCGGCCAGCACCAGTCTCGGTGACCTCCAGGACCAGCACCGCGGGCGAGAGACCGCGCTCCGCGAGCGTCCGGGCGACCTCTGCTGGGAATCGGTGTCCTGGAGGTCGGCGACCGTCGTGTTGACGGCGACGTGGAGATCGAGGCCCAGTCGCGCCAAACCGGCGACCTGTTCGAGCGCCAGGTCGAGCATCCTGCGCGTCAGTGCCCGTCCCAGGCCGGCCTGCTCGGCGACCGCCGACGAACTCCGCCGGCACGATCAGCCCCCGCGTCGGGATGTTGCCAGCGCACCAGCGCCTCGACGCCGACGATTCTGCGGCTGCCGCGCGTCGGCCTTGGGCTGGAAGTAGGCTTCGATCTCGCCGTTTTCGAGCGCGTGGGAGAGTTCGCCAGCGAGCGTGAGGCGCTCCAGCGAGTGTTTGTCGCGCTCGCGCGCATAGCAGGCATAGCCCGGACTGCGCGGCCTTGGCCTCGTACATGGCGACGTCGGCGTGCTGCATCAGCTGCTCGTCGTTCTCGGCATGCTCGGGGAACGAGGGCAATCCCGATGCTCGCGGTCACCCGCAGACCCACTTCCCTGATCGGGAAAGGCTGCGCCGATCGTCTTGAGGATCTTCTCAGCCACCAGTGCCGCGGTGGCGCCATCGCATGGTTCGGCGAGCAGCACGCCAAACTCGTCGCCGCCCAAGCGGGCGGCGGTGTCGGTGGCGCGCAGCACCGTGCGCAGCCGCTCGCCCACCTGGCACAGCAACTGGTCGCCGGCGTCGTGGCCGAGCGTGTCGTTGAGCTCCTTGAAGTGGTCGAGGTCGACGAGCAGCAGCGCCACGCTGGCGCCGGTCGCTCGGCTGGCGACGATTCCGTCGCGCACGCGCCGCAGGAAGTGGCGGCGGTTGGGCATCGAGGTGAGGTCGTCGGTGAGCGCCTGGCGCCGCGTTTCGGCGAGCGCGCGCACATCGCGGAACGCGAGCGCGATGCGCGCAAACGCCATCAGCATCGTCAGCATCGCGAGCGTCAACGCGATCGGGTCCAAGCGGCTGAAGTGGTCGTAGATCAGCAGGCCGAGCGCGCTCACCGTGAAGGCGGCCGGGATCGCGAGCACCGCGCTGCTCGGAACGGTGTCGGTCTCGATCGTCGCTCTGGGCTGCCACGCGGCCAGCGCCAACAGCATCACGCCGATGTCGTAGGTCGGGTTGGTCAGCGCGCTCGGCGCCGACGCACCGTGTGCCACCTGCAGCGCGTACAGGCAGTCAGCCGCCGCCAGCGCCAGGAAGCCGGCGCCCAGCATTCCCCACATCCGGTCCAGCCGCCAGCCCCGCAGCGCGAGCACCCCGACCACCAGCGCCGCCAGCAGCAGGTCGCAGAGCGGGTAGGCCATCTCGGTGATCACGGCCGCGGTGCCCCCCGACACCGAGGCCAGCACCGGGCGCACCACAATCGCCGCTCCGATGGCCGCGATCCCGAGCCCGGCGATAATGCCGTCCAGCCACATCCGCGCCGGCACGCGCCGCTCGCGCAGGCGTGCGAGTCCCACAATCCCGATGTAGCAGCACGGGTAGAGCGTCAGCCACATCCCGTCGCAAATCGATGGGATCGGTGGGTTGGGGAGGTGTTCGATCCACGCCGCCCACAGCACGTTGCCCAGCCCGTAGATCGAGATGCCGAACGCGAAGATCATCCACGATTTCCGCGACTCGATGGTGCGCACGGCACGCCAACACACGATCACCCCAACGAGGATGTAGACGGCGGAGGTCAGCCAGTCGCGGATCGGTTCTTCGACGGCGTTGCCACCGATGCCGAATACGGCGTGGGCGCCGGTCGCGACCACAAGGGCGATCAGGATCGCTGTGGCGGCGCCCAATACGCGGCGCTCACGGGGCCCTAGCGCCGAGTCCAGCGGCAGCAGTGACGTGCGCATGGCACGAATATCGGACGTCTTGGATATATCTTGACCGCCGATATGTTCGAGTAGTCCTATGTATCTCGGCCAGACGGGCCGGATCGGCCTTCGGGTGACGCGCGTAGATCGCGGTCGGCTCACCAGTGGTGCTCGAACCCCTCCAAGCGCTGGGCACGCCCTTCCGCGTCGAGCAGCACCACTCTGGCAGGCGCCCCACCCACGGCCTGTGCCACGCGTCCGATCCACGTGACACCCACGCCCCCCGCCTCGGCTAGCGCCGATTCGGTTCGCTTGCGCTCGGCGGGATCGACGCAGACGCACAGCTCGTAGTCCTCGCCGGCACCCGCGGCAAGCTGCCACGCGGATACCCCCAGCTCGGCCGCGATCTCCGCAAGCCCCTCCTCCAGAGGGAGCAGGTCGAGGTTGATCTCCACGCGCACGCCGCTCGCACGGGCGATGTGGCCGGCGTCGCTCGCCAGGCCGTCGGAGATGTCGATCATGGCGTGCGCCCCCGCGCCAGCCAGCGCGCGGCCCTCGGCCAGGCGTGGCACGGGGTTGCGCAGCCGTGCCAGCGCCGCCGCGGTGACCCTGGGTGACACCGGGTCGCGCGGTCGCGCCGGTGTTGCCCCGGTGGCGGCCGTGGCGCTGGCCTGCCCCTCCAGGATGGTCGGCCGCTCCAGCACTGCCAGCCGCTCCAACACAGCCAGCCCCGCGCCGGCTCCGCCGAGGCGACCGGTCACCCCGACGAGATCGCCGACGCGGGCTCCGTCGCGGCCCACCAGATCCAGCTCGGAGTCGGCCCAGCCGACAGCCGTCACCGACACCGTGAGCGCGGGCGCCGCCACCACGTCGCCGCCGGCGATCGTGACCCCGTGCCCGCGCGCGAGCGCATGGGCGCCGCCCACCAGCTCCAGCGCCCGCTCCTCGCCAAAACCTGGCGGCAGGCCGAGCACTAGGTATGCCTCTCCCGCCTCGGCGCCCATCGCGGCGAGGTCCGACAGCGCCGCGGCCAGCGCCCTTGACCCCACCTGCGCGGGCGTTATCCAGCCCTCCGCTTCCGGCTGCAGAGGGGCCCGGCAAGGCGGCCGATCGGACATCAACGGGATCTCCGATCGGCCAGCGGCGCCTGCGCCACCCTCCAGGCGGAAATGGACCCCCTCCACCATCGCGTCCACCGAGGTCACGCACACCGCGCGGGCGCGCACCACGGCGGCGTCGTCGCCGATTCCGCGCAGCACCCGACCCTCGCCGCCGGGGTCGGTCGACAACACCGCCGCGATCGCGTCGATCAGAGCGCGCTCAGCGATGCCTGTAGACGATTCGCGCGCGATCGAGATCGTAGGGGGAGAGCTCGCAGCGGACTCGATCTCCGGGGAGGATGCGGATCCTGAAGCGGCGCATCTTGCCGGCGACGTGACCGAGCACCACGTGATCGTTGTCGAGCTTCACGCGGAACATCGCGTTCGGCAGCGCCTCGATCACCTCGCCCTCGAATTCGACCTTGTCTTCCTTTGCCACGAGTGCGCACAACCTAGCAGCAGGCGGTGATCACGGCGGCGCGGGTGCGGCTTATGGTGGTGGAGACCGTCACGGTGACACGACGCGGTGCCGTCGGCAATCCTCACGGCGGCGCGGTGCCGCCGCTGGTGGCTCCCCCGGAGCCGCCGCCGGCGCCCGGCCCCCCGGCTCCCGGGGTGCCGGCGCCCGGTTCGGCCCGGCCTTTGTTCGGAGCGGCGGGTTCGGCTGGTGTTTTTTCCGTGGGAGCCCCACCGCCCGCCCGCGGTTCGGCGCCCGGGACTGGCGCTTTGGGAGGCCCGCTGGGTGGGGTGGTTTCCCTGCCGTGACGGGATTTGCCGGGCGGGGTATGAGCGCTGCCGCCGCCGGCCCCGGGGCTCACTTCCGGGTTGGTGCTGGGCACGGCGGACTGGCCCATGGTGGCGTATTTGCCGAAGAACGGTTTGTACACCAGCGGTTCGGTCGGCTGGGGAAATTCCACGCAGGACTGGCCTTCGGTCACCGCCGCCATGTAGTCGTGCCAGATCACCGCGGGCAGCGCCCCGCCCTGCTGGGCTTCGCCGTGAACGTCGGTCATCGGGACCCGCCGGTTGGGGTAGCCCATCCACACCACGCTCGCGTATTCGGGCGTATAACCATCCAGCCAGGCGTCCACCAGTTCGGTGGTGGTGCCGGTCTTGGCCGCGGTGGGGCAGTCGATCGCCGAGCGGGTCGCGGTGCCGCCAAGGACGTTCTCGTGGAGGATCGTCGTCTCCTCGATGTGACTCCGTTGGAGAGCACCTTCACGCGGTGGGGCCTGCCCAGCTGGAGTCCACGCGGCCGTCGGGGAACACCACCTTGGTGATCGCGATCGGCGTGTTGCGCCAGCCGCCGTCGGCGAGCGTCGCGTACACGTCCGCCATCTCCAAAGGTGTGACGCCCTGTTCGAGGCCGCCCAGCGCCTGCGCGGGATTGCCGAGCAGATGGGTTTTGACGCCCATCTTGTACGCCGTTTCGGTGATCGATTCCTCGCCCAGATCGGCGGCAAGCTGTGCGTAGACGGTGTTGTCGGAGGCGAGCGTGGCCTGCACCAGGTTGAGCGACTTGTTCAGCGAGGTGCCCTCGAAGGTCTTCACTTCATAGGTGGGATACCCGGGCAGCCAGCCCGCGGGCAAGGTGTGGGAGAGGTAGGTGGTGGTGTTGGGGTCGATCCCATGCGAGAGCGCGTCGGCGAGATCGATCGCCTTGAAGGTGGACCCCGGCTGGCGGTGGCCTTCGGAGGCGAGGTTGAACTGCGACTGCTCATAGCTCTCTGACTCTGCCATCGTTTCGATGTAGCCGTTGTGGGGATCGATCGTGACGATCGCCGACGCCGGGTCTTCGGGGAGGTCCAGCACCTCGGCGATCGCCCTGTGCGCCAGTTCCTGCGTGTGCAGGTTGAGCGTGGTGTGCACCCGCAGCCCGCCCCGTTCCACGGTCTTGCGTCCGTAACGGTCGATCAGCTGCTGGCGGACGTATTCGAAGAAGAAGTCTTCTTTGCGCTGCGAGTAGAAGTCGCCGTGACGAACCTCCAGCGGCGCCCGCTTAGCGGCGGCCGCCTGCGCCGGGGTGATGTAGTGCAGCTGGGCCATCTTGCCCAACACCTCGTTGCGGCGCTGGCGTGCGGCGGCGGGATACAGGAAGGGGTTGTATTCCGAGGGCGCCTGGGGCAGGCCTGCCAGCAGCGCGGCCTGCGCGAGGTCGAGCTGGGAGGCGGGCCTGTCGAAGAAGATCCGCGAGGCGGCCTGCACCCCGATCGCGGTCTGCCCGCCAACGGTGCCGTAGGGGACGCTGTTGAGGTAGCTGGTGAGGATCGAGCGCTTGCTGTGATGTTCGTTGTATTCCAGCGCCAGCTTCGCCTCGGTGATCTTCTGCTTGAGCGTGCGCTCATCGCCGCCGAGGTAGACGTTGCGCATCAGCTGCATCGTGATCGTGGATGCCCCCTGCACGGCTTCGCCGTGCAGGAGGTCCTTGACGGCCGCGCGGAAGATCCCGGTCGGGTCGATGCCGTCGTCTTTGTAGAAACGCTGATCCTCGATCGCGACGGTGGCGTTGGAGAGGTTGGCGGGGATCTGCGACCAGGGGATCGGCGAGCGCAGCTCGTTGGACTGAATGAACCCCAGGCGGGTGCCGTCGGCGGCGAACACCTGCGAAGAGGCGCCCGCGACGATCGGGTGGCGCCCGGCGAGCCCCTGCGTGGACTCGGCAACCGAGATCACGTACGCCACCGCGCCGACGGCTCCGAGAAAGATCGCGCCCGCCAACGCGATCAGGCCGACGAACAGGATGCGGGATGGCCCCCGGTGGTTGCGGCGGCGCTGGCGTGCGAGTCGAGACATGCGAGGGGAGGTGAGAACGGCTGCTTGTGGAGGGTACCGCCCCGATCTGTGATTTCCTGCCAGTCACGTCCGCACGGCCTCGCGGAGGTTGCGGCGCTGAACGAGAGTGGACGCCCAACAGATGAGCAGCGAAACCGCCGAGATGACCGTTGTGGAAGGTGCGGGCGAGCTCGCCAGCGCGACACTGCCCGACGTTCCAAATGCGCCGGCCCCCCAAGTCCCTGGCGCGCTGGGCTGGTATGCGCGACTGCTGGCCGATCTGCGATCGGTCGACCCGCAGCGGATGGCGGCCGTGCGCGACTGCTGGCGTGCGTTGTGGGTTTCGCGCCTGCTCGTGCTCGCGGCGGGCGCCGGCGCGGTTGCGGCGTTCGGCGTGGGACGGGCGCGCAGCGCCTTCGACCCGGCCGGCGTGACCAGCGGTTTCGGCTGGCTGGGCAACCTCCTGGCGGCCCCGGTGGCGCGCTGGGACGCGGTGTGGTACCTGGTGATCGCCCACTACGGCTATCGCCCCGACCTGGCTTCCTTCGGCACCGCCTCGCGCGCGGCCTTCTTCCCGCTCTACCCGCTTGGCGTGTGGGCGATCTCGCGGCTGGGCGCCCCGCCGATCGCCGCGGGCGTCGCGCTTTCGCTGGCAGCGCTGGCTGTGGCGCTGTATGGGATCCACCGCCTGAGCACGCTGGAACTGGGTCGCCTGGTCGCCCGCGGCGCTCACGGCGGCGACGTCGCGCGACTGGCGGTGCTCGTGACGGCGCTCGCGCCGATGGCGTTGTTCTTCTCCGCGGTCTACTCGGAGTCGCTGTATCTGGCGCTGTCGGTGGGCCTGTTCTGGTGCGCGCGCCAGGGGCGCTGGGGCTGGGCGGGGGTGCTGGGAGCGCTGGCGAGCGCCACGCGCAGCGCCGGCCTGGTGCTGGTGGTGCCGATGCTCGTGCTCTATCTGTACGGGCCGCGGGAGGACCGTGCGCCCGATTTCCCGGATCGCCCCTGGTGGCGGCCTCGTTATCGCCTGCGCCGCGACGCGCTGTGGGTGGCGGCGCTGCCGGTGGGGGTCGGCGGGTACATGGCCTACCTGGCGCTGGCGGGAGGCAGCCCGTTGATGCCCTTCCACGCCCAGGAAGCGTGGAACCGGCATTTTGCCGGCCCTTACGTGGCCGTGTGGGACGGCGCGCGCGCGGCGTTCGACGGAGTGCGTCAGCTGCTCTCCTTCCAGCGCGCACACGTGTACTTCAAAGTGGCGGGGGGCAGCCCGTTCGTGGACGCCGGGCACAACGTGATGCTGTTCGCGTTCCTGCTGGCGGCCGCGCCGATGGTGATCGGGGTGCTGCGCCGCCTGCCGGCGGCGTACGGCGCGTACGTGCTGACGGCGCTCGCGCTGCCGCTCTCCTACCCGGTGGCGCCGCAGCCGTTGATGTCGCTGCCGCGCTTTGAGGTGGTGCTGTTCCCGCTGGCGATGTGGCTGGGGGCATGGCTGTCGGAACGGCCGCGGGCGCGCCTGCCGGTGCTGGCGGCGATGGCGCTGCTGATGGCGCTGTTCGCGGGCGAGTTCGCGACGTGGCATTGGGTGGCGTAATCGCTTTGGGTATGTGACCGTGGAGAACCTCGACGCGGTGCTGCTGGACGGGTTGGGCACGCTGGTCGCGCTCGAACCGCCCTGGCGGGGGCTGGTGGAGCGCATGCGAGATGTCCACGGCGTCGAGCTCTCCCTCGCGGACGCCGAGCGGGCATTCCGGGCGGAGATCGCTTACTACCGGGCCCACCACCACGAGGGGCGAGACCCAGATGCACTGGAGGATTTGCGGCGCCGCTGCGCGGAGGTGTTGCGCGCGCGACTGCTAGCCCGGGCGGCGGGGGCGCTCTCGCTCGAACAGATCACAGCGGCGATGCTGGATGCCCTGCGCTTCGTCGCCTACCCCGATGCTTGCGCCGCACTCGTGCGACTGCGCGCCCTTGGTTTGAAGCTGGTGGTGGTGAGCAACTGGGATGTCTCGCTGTTAGCGGTGCTGTGCGATGTCGGCCTTGCTGGGATGGTGGACGGCGTGGTGACATCGGCGGAGGTGGGGCGCCCCAAGCCGGCCCCAGAGATGTTTGCGGCGGCGCTGACGCTCGCCGGATGCGCGCCCGGGCGCGCGGTGCACGTGGGCGACTCGCTCGACCAGGACATCCACGGAGCGCTTGCGGCCGGGATCGGTGCGGTGCTGCTGTGCCGTGACCAGGCCGAGTCCGCGCAACCGCCCCCTGGGGTGCCGAGAATCGCCTCGCTTGCGGAGCTGCTCACCGACTGAAGAAAGATGGGCCCGGCCAGCCCGCTTTGGCGGGCTGCGCCACCCTCTAGGCTCCGAGGCGGATGGAGTCTGCCCAGATAGCGCTCACGCCTTCGCCCGGCCCGCCACAGCCGCCCCCCGGGCCGCGGCTGCCGGCCGGCACCTGGCCGTGGTGGATGGCGCCGGCGGGCCTCTTCGGCGGGCTGCTGCTGGCGGCGGTGGGGGGGCTGCTGGTGGATATCCCGG
Source organism: uncultured Solirubrobacterales bacterium (assembly GCA_963794715.1). Classification (GTDB taxonomy): domain Bacteria; phylum Actinomycetota; class Thermoleophilia; order Solirubrobacterales; family Solirubrobacteraceae; genus Palsa-744. Next base: position 9,323 of record CAWCEY010000002.1, read on the forward strand.
CGGCGCTGTTCGGGGTCAGCCTCACCTCCTCATCGCTCCCCGGATGGTTGGAGATCCTCGACACCGTGGTGCAGGACGCGGCCTTCGTGCTGGTGGCGGTGCTGCTCGCCAAAGTCGGGGGGCGCACGGTGCGCGCCTGGCAGTTCGGGCTGCAGCGCCCCGGCATCGGCTGGCTGAGCCCGCGCCTCGGCTGGCTGTGGGCGCTCGGCATGATCCTCGTGACGCTGGTCACGTTCCTGGTGTTCAGCGCGATCTGGGCTGAGCTCCTGCACGTCAACACGAAAGAGAAACTGCTCGAACAGCTGGGCGCGGGGGAAGGAACCGCGTTGCTGCTGCTGAGCGCGTGGCTGACATGCGTGGTGGCACCGGTCTGCGAGGAGTTCCTGTTCCGCGGGTTCATCTTCCGGTCGCTGTACAACTGGAGGGGACTATGGCCGGCGGCGCTGATCACGGGCCTCGTGTTCGGCGGCGTGCACACCGGCTCCGCGCCGCTGGTCGACCTGATTCCGCTCGCGGCGCTGGGCTTTGGGCTGTGCCTGCTGTACCGCTACACCGGCTCGCTGTACCCCTGTATCGCCACGCACTGCCTCAACAACTGCATCGCCTTCGGCGCTCTGGAGGGCTGGGGCTGGCAGATCCCGGTGCTGACGGCCGCCGCGCTGGGAACGATTGCCCTGCTGGTGGTGGGGCTGTGGCAGGTGGGAGTGATCACCTCGCCGCCCCTCGCTTCGACCTGAGGCGCCGCCCGAGGCCCTACGATCGAAGACGATGGTCGCCACCGCACCGCCATCGCCGCCCAGCCCGGTCGCCGGACAGATGACGCTCGCGACCCAGCACCTGCAGGCCCGCCCGGCGTTTCTGCTCACCGGCGAACGCCTCGTGGTGAGCGGCGTGGTGCGCCCGTTCGAGGCCGGACAGAGGGTAACCGTGCGCTTCGACCGAGATGGCCGCAGGGTGTCTGCCAGCACGCTCAGGGTGCTGCCCGGGCCGGGCGGCACGGGGCGCTTCCGCCTTGGCTATTCGAGCTCGAGGCCGGGGCTGGTGCAGGTGAGCGCGGCACACGCCGCCTCGGCGCAGATGACATCCTTCAAGGCGCGGCCGGTACAGATGCGAGTGATCGCCCCCGACATGAGCGAAGGCGCGCGCGGTCCGGGGGTGTGGCTGCTGCAGACGGCCCTCAGCGCGCTGCACTACGCGGTGCCGCTGAACGGCGTCTTCGACGAAGCGACCGGCCAGGCAGTGACGGCCTACCGCAAGCTGACGGGACTCGCGCGCGTGCCCGACACGGACGCCCAGGTCTTCCACCTGCTGCAGCGGGGGGCGGGCGCCTTCCACGCACGCTACCGGCGGGATGGCAGACACGTGGAGGCCGATCTCGCCGCGCAGGTGCTGGCAGAGGTCGAACCGCGCGGGCGCGTGCGACGCATCTACACGATCAGCTCGGGCAAGCCCTCGACCCCGACGGTGCTGGGCCGCTTCCGGGTCTACCTGAAGACGCCCGGGGTCAACTCGGAGGGGATGGTGGACTCCAACTACTTCATCCGCGGCTACGCCATCCACGGATACCCCGAAGTGCCCACGTATGCCGCCAGCCACGGCTGCCTGCGGGTGCCGATCCCGGACGCCCCGGCGATCTACGCCTGGGTGAGGGTGGGAACCCCCGTGGACGTGTACTACTGAGGGGCGGCCCACCAATCCGGCTCGGCCACCGGTGCCAAATCGCAACCGCCATCCGCGGATCCGCTACACGCGCAGGCGCAGCACGCGCGCCAGATAACCCACGCCGATGCCATATACCAACAGCGCCATCGCGGTGCCCACTCCGCGAATCACCCATTGGCTGGTGGAGCCCGCCGTGATCCCGGAGAACGGCGAGGTGAGCTTGCCGGCGACTTCGTCGATCACTTTGTGAGCTTCGCCCTCCCGCGCGGGGTCGGTGGCCGGTGCGGGCGCTGGCGTGCCGGTGGGTCCCCCATTCGTTCCCCGCAGCGCTTCCTGTTGGTGGGTGGAGGCGCTGCCGGTTTGGTTGATGGCGAACAGCGCGAAGGACACCACCACGATGAGGCAGGCGATCCGCGAGGCGATTCGCAGCAGCGTCGCAAACGGAAAGAGCACGCGGGAAGCCGCCATTCGGGCTAGATTAGATCCCGCTGTGGACACGGTGGCCGAACCTACGAGCAGCCTGCAAGCGGCGCGCGCCCGCCTGCGGGCAGATCTGCGCGCGCACGCGCTGGTGGTGGGCGAGGTGACGCTCACCAGTGGCCGCACGGCGCAGTACTACGTGGACGCCAAGCGGGCGATCCTGCTGCCCGGCACGTTCGCGGCGATCGGCGCGCTGGTCGCCGATCGGGCCCGCGCGTGGGGGGCAAGCGCGGTCGGCGGGGTACCGGTGAGCGCGATCCCGGTGGCGTGCGCGGCGCTTGGGAGGGGTATCGAGAAGGCGTTCATCGTGCGCAAGGAGCGCAAGGAGCACGGCCTGCAGCGCTGGATCGAGGGCCCCGAACTCGCGCCGGGCGAGCGCTGTGTGATCGTCGAGGACGTGGTCACGACAGGTGGCTCCACGATCGAGGCGCTGGAGCGCGTGCGCGGAGAGGGGTTGACGGTGGTGGGCGTGGTGAGCGTGCTCGACCGCCTCGCCGGCGGAGCGCAAGCGATCCGCGCGGCGCTCGGCGAGGGGCAGGGTGAGTACGAGGCGCTAACCACGATCGACGAGATCTATCCGCAGCGGCCCGACCGGTGATGGCTGAGCGCGGCCGTTCCCCCAAATCCGGTTCGCCACCCCCTTCCCCGCCGCTGACGGTCAGGGACGCGTCCGCAAGCGACGTGCCCGAACTGCTGCAGATGTTTGCCGAGCTGGCCGAGTACGAGGATCTTCTGCACGAGCTGCAGGCCACCGAGAAACAGCTGGGCGAAGCTCTGTTTGGATCGCGACCCGCGGCGCAGGCGCTGATCGCGGAGCTCGGCGACCCGCGAGCGGTGGTCGGCTACGCGCTCTATTTCCCCACCTTTTCCAGCTTCCTCGCCAGCAGCGGGGTGTGGCTGGAGGATCTCTTCGTGCGCCCCGCCCACCGCCGCGAGGGCGTCGGCAGAGCCTTGCTGGCCGCCGTCGCGGCGCGTCTGCGCGAGCGAGGCGGTGGGCGCCTGGAATGGGCCGCGCTTGATTGGAACGAACCGGCGCTGCGCTTCTACGGCGGCCTGCGGGCCCAGACGATGCCCGAGTGGATCACCCACCGCCTCACCGGCGAGGACCTCAAGCGCCTCGCCGACCTGCATCCGTCTCGGTAGCCTTCGAGCAGGGGCCCTCACTCGGCGTGTCGGGGTCTCTACGCCCTCGTAGTCCAACGGACAAGACAACCGCCTCCTAAGCGGTGGATCCAGGTTCGACTCCTGGCGGGGGCATTCGACGCGAAAGCTCTGCAATCAAACGCCGGGTCACGCAGCGGCTCGAACATGCCACCGTAGTCGAGCAGGTAGGAGAGGTCCATGTCGGCTGTGGTGCCGTCCGCGAACCCGACGTGCGCGACGTACCGATCCAAGCGCCTGGTGGGCGCGGCGGTTGTACTGGCCTCGGTGAGAAGAGGCGTGCTGCGCACTACCGCGATGCCTGCGCGGCAGGCCGACCGACCGGCTCATGGTCGCCGTGGAGCACGTCGGGATCGAGGTCGTAGCCGTTTGGCCATACGATGGTTCCAAGTTCGGGATCGACGCTCACCTGGCGGAAGTAGGCGGGGTCTTGCAGCGGCTCAGCCATCGGCCCCCAAAGATCGCCCGAGAGATCGACCTCGCGGACCAGCTCGTCGGTGAACGTCAGCCGCAGCCGGAAGCCATCCAGCGGCTCAACGGCGATGATCCGGGCGAGAAGACGAAGGCTGCTCATGGGACTGGATCAATGCTAACGAGCGGCGTGCGGGAAACCACGGGTTCTCAGCCCTCGGCCTGCTCCAACCGGCTGACGAAGACGGCCGGGCCGACAACCGTTATGCCGTCAAGCTCGGCATCGAGCAGATCGCGGTCGAGAGATACAAGGACATCGGCATGTGTTGCGTGCATCAGCGCGACGAGATAGTCGTCGTCGGGATCGCGCACCCTCGGGGACGGTGGTTGAGACGGATCCGGTTGGTGCTCGCTGCGAGCCCCAAGCCCGGCGACGTAGGCATCGCCCCTTCCATCGCCTGCCCAACGGGCGAACTTGGGCCGCGACAATACCTCTCCAAGCTCGGCGAGCAACAGCGGTGAGACGACAAGGACGAACCGACGATCGCGCCATGCCTCAACGAGCCGGCCCGGCCCGGCGTCAGGGTCGCCGATGAACGCCGAGACGAAGACGCTCGGGTCTACGACCGCGCGAATCACGCAGCCTGGCGGCGCGCCCGTCGCACCGCCCGAACTTCCTGCACCGCGAGCCGGTCGGCCTCGTCGGCCTCCAGAGCGCCCTGTGCTCGCGCGTCCTCAAGCGCGCGCAGACCGAGGAACACGGCGAGCGCGTCCTCAACGACCTCCACGTCGCTCTTGCCGGCCTCGCCGGTGTCTTGCCGACGTGCGCGGTGGACCAGCTCCTCATCGAGCATCAGATTGATCTTGCGGGTAGCCATCGCCAATCCAGGATACCGCTCGGGTCAACGCTCCTACACCGGCTGAGTCCGGCGAATACCAATCGGGGTGCAGCCGGCCAGCCGTTTGGGCAGCAGCCCGATCCTGCTGCCCAAACCCCGCCCAATCGCGCCCAATCCAAGATCAGGCCAGACCAGCAGAATCGCTAGCAACCGCCCATAATCCGGCCTTTCCGCCCTCAGCGGATTCGGTCTCCTAAGCGGTGGATCCAGGTTCGACTCCTGGCGGGGGCATGGGTCCAATCTCCTGTGTTGATGCGGGATTGGGAGTTGGATGCCGCAGGCAGCGAGGTACGCTTGGCGGGCTGGAGCGTGGCTGCTGCCCATTGCTGCCCAATCAGCGCCGCCGACGGTAGCCATGCAGGACTCGCTCGGGGCGCCTCGTCGGGGCTCAGCTGACCCACGCCGAGGATTGAGTGTGCTGGTCTGCTACGCAGCGGAAAGCAACTCGGTCGCCTCCGCGGGAACTGGATCGAGTCCGGTTGAGAGAGAGGCGGCGACTTCGGCGATGAGGCGGTTCGATCGTCGCCAACCCACCACGCGCCAGGTCAACGTGTAGGTAGGTGCCTGTTCAGCGCCATTGACGAGTGCTTGGAGGCTCGCGCCTGGTTGCCTGGAAAGCTTCAGCCGAGACTTGTGATGAACCAACGGCCGTAGAGCTGAGAGGGACGCTGTTCGCTCCCCATCACTTCACCACGGCGAAGTCGCTTTCGTAGCGGCAGCCCCGGGCGGGAGTCGGAGTCGGCGAGGAACCCACTCGCGGCAAGCCACCGTGCGGCCTCTACAGCGCAGAACTCATTCAGTCGGCGCCGTTTCACTCGCTCTGAAGAAAGAGGCCGATGCTGTCGGTCGATGTCACGCGCTGGCTACGCCGTGGTAGCTACGCGCGACTGCGCGTGTGCGTACAGCGTCTCTGGGGCGATGTCGGCGTCGTTGGGCCAGACGATCGTGCCGGCCTCGGCGTCCGCGCGGAGCTGGGCGAAGTAGGCCGGGTCGCGCAGCGGCTCGAACACGCCGCCGTAGTCGAGCAGGTAGGAGAGGTCTACGTCGGCCGTGGTGCCGTCCTCGAACCGGACGTGCACGGTGTATCCGTCTAGTGGTTGGGCCTCGGTGAGAAGGGGCGTGCTGCGCATGGTCACATGGTAGAGAGTTCAGCCCAGCGGCTCAATGGGGGCGAGCGGTTGGTGGTTGCGGGCGCGGACCCAGTTCTCGCGTAGCTCGGCCTGGTGCGCCTTCGCCCACTCGACCACGAGTCGCTGCCCACGGGGCGGCAGTCCCCCTGCGAGAGTCGTCAAGTTCTCGATATCGATGGTGGCCTCGTCCCCGCCGTAGCTGGCGTGGAAGTGCGGACGCCCACCGTGGTGCGCCTCGTCGTGGTACATCCAAATCACGATTCCGTAAAACGCGCTGATACGTGGCATCACGCATCCCGCCAGAGGCATCCGCGGGTTGGCTGGGCGGCATAGGCTCCTTGCGGCCGGCGCCAACAGGGCGGCTGATTCAAGGTCGTCACGGCCTCGCAGACTACCCACGACCCCCGACGCTTCAGTCAATGGGCAGCAGCCCCGATCCTGCTGCCCAAACCCCGTCGGATCGCGCTCAATCCGGCCCGATCCAGGATCGGGGCAAGCGGCCGAATCGCCAGCAGCCGCCTATAGATCCAGCCGATCCGCCCTCAGCGGAGTCGGCCTCCTAAGCGGTGGATCCAGGTTCGACTCCTGGCGGGGGCATTGAGCTGGGAGCCCTGTATTCAAGCGGTGTTTGCCCCAGGCGGTCCGACGGCGACGAGCTGTGCGAGGGCTCCGTTTTGGGCTCCAGTGCCCGATAGTGCCCAATCAGCGGCCCCGACGAGTGCCCGCAGGCGCTCCCTGGACCCTCGTATCGCGGTGCATCTTGGGATGGTCGAGCGAGTGTCAATCCGGCAGAGAACGAGTGTTCAGCCGCCGCTCATGGCCTGTGTTCGCTCGCGCAACGCACGTTCCAGCTTGCCGAGCTGCGCCGAAATCTCCCGCACCTGTACGAGCAGGTCGTCCTCGGCGGTCTCCACGTGTTCGACGGCTGGCGCGAGGAAGCGCTGTGCGACTGCTCCTATGACGAGTGTGGCTGTTCCGATGCCGACCAGCATGACGATGACCGCGATGATCTTGCCCTCGGCTGTCTTCGGCGTGATATCGCCATAGCCAACCGTCGTCATCGTGGTGGTGGCCCAGTAGACGCCATTCCCAAAGGAGATGCCTTCCTCTGCGGCGAACCCGGCCCCACCGACCATTGCCGTCAGCAAGGCGAGTCCGACGGTTGCTCTGACACCCTCCAAGGAGAACACGATTCGCGCCAACGGCGCGAGTCTCAGCAGCCGGAATACCCGAAGCAGTCGCAGTACACGGATGCTCTGAACCGCGCCACCGAGGAATGGCGGTGTCAGCACGACGATCGCAAGATCGATTGGGTTCAGCAGCAGATACCGGGCTCGATCCGGCGTGAGCACAAGCATGGCCACCAGCTCTGCCAAGAACGCCAGCCAGATCAACCAGTTGAGCGTTTCCCCAAGCGTGTGCAGCGGTTCGCTCACCTGGGAGAATTGAAGGATCGTCGTCGGGATGCTCAGGACGGCGGCGACCACGAGTGGCTTTTCAAAGTAGCGATGGACCGTGGCCGTCCGCGCGTCTCTTGTTGTGGTGTCCATCGCCTGTACTTTTCAACGGCACCGGACGGTGCCCTGCCGCGGTTGTCGCGCCGGATTCAGATGCTTGCGACAGTCCGAGGACTACGCTCGGGGGCGCGGTGGCCGTTCGCCTCGTTGCTGCCCGTTGCTTCCCAATCGGGGCCTTCGACAAGCGCCCGCAGCCGCTTCCTGGCCACATCGTCGCGGCGCATCCCGTGGCGGTAGACCCGCAGGGTAAAGCTGGGATCGGTGTGCCCGAGCTGGTCCATGACACTGCCCGGATCGACGCCCAGCGGGACGAGGATCGAGGCGAAGGTGTGGCGCAGCTTGTGGGGCGTCAGTCCTTCCGGCAGCGGAATGTCCCCCGCCTCGGACAGCTTCTCGTTCGCTCGTCCCACGGCCTTGTCGAGCATGCGCCGGCGGATGTTGCCTTGTATTGGTTCGGTGCCGGAGGTCGTGGCGAACACGTAGCCGCTGGGGACGGTGCTCGGTGCCTGCGCCTTGTATGCGTCCAGTTCGTCGCGGAGCGCCGGCAGGAGGTCGATCTGCCGGACGCCCGCGTCGGTCTTCGACATACGCACCGTGATCCGATTCCCGGCGAGGTCAATGTCGCGCCACTGGAGCGCCGTCAGCTCCCCGATGCGCAGGCCGGCGAACACGAGGGTCGCCAGGAGCGCGCGCCGGTACGCCGGGCCGCCCTTCTGATCGTGGCCTCCCTTCACCTTCGCGTGCCGGTCGAGTTCGCCCGCGGCATCGAGCAGCGCTTCGATGTGTTCCGCCCGGTCGAGCCACACGGGGATCGCCTTCTGCGCCTTCAGCCGGCGCCGGCGGCTCTTGGCGGGGTTCGCCGCGATCAGCCCGTACTCAACGGCGACCTCGAGGATTTGCCCCAATCGGGTGATGGTCTTGTTGATGCTCGTGGCGGAGAGCACCCGTCGTGGGCGCCGACGCCTGCGGCCATGTTTGTCCGCGTACTCTTCGATCAGCGGCTTGCCTCGCGTGGCGGCAGCCATGATCGCCCTGGGGGTCGACAGGCCCTCCCGGGCGAGGACCTTCTTCGCGGCGATCAGCGCGTCGAGGCGGATGGACCTTGAGCCACTCATCCAAAGGCTTCGTGAGGTGGCCCTGTGCTTCGCCTTCGTTGAGCATGGTTCTTATTGAGGTCGGCGGCGGGAAGGCGTTGGCTGGCAGGCAGTCGCCGCGTATGAACCGGCCGAGCGTAGCCCGCGCGTTCGCTATCGCCCGCATCACGATCCGAGACGGGATCGTCTGCTCCGCCCCTCCTCCGATGGCCGCCTCGTTCAGGATGATCTTGACGGCCTCGACACGATCGCGCAACTCGGCTCGCCGCAGTCGTGGGCCGTACGCGACCCACGCCTTCCCGCACTCCTCGCTCGCGGCTCCATACCTCTCCCCAGGGTCCTTGCTGCTCATCCTCGCTTCAAGCGCTTCCTGCGCGCGAATGAGACCCTCATCGATTCCCTCGGCGGCGACAAGCTCACGCGCGTATCGTCCCTGCTCGCCCTGTTCGGCTGCGACTTTCTCTCGCGTCCACCAATCAACGACGGCCGTCAGCGCGACGCCAACGACGACACCCCCAACCCCAATGAGCGCGCTGCCGACCGCCGAGTCCACCCGCTACGCCGTCAACTCCGCTATGGACTTCGCCCTGGCGGCAGCAACCGCAAGAGGCAGAAACGCCGCCGCGATGTCCGCAACGCACGCCCTGAAGATGTCGTAGCCTCCGCTCAACTCGCCGCGACGATCAGGGTCGCGTTCGAGCCGGTCCATCACCTCAAGGATCTCCGACGCTGTAGGCATGCGGCCAAACCGGCGATCTTAACGAGGCCCTGTGGAGACAGTCCTCGTGCGGAGCCTGTCAAGTCGAATGAGACACTTGGTCGTCGAATTTAGTGAGTGGCTTTCTCTGTCGTGGGTTTGTTGATCCAGGCGGCGGTCGGCAGTGCTGGTGGTTGGGGCGGGCGGTGGACGAATCGCTCGGGTGTCGCGGTGTAGGCGGCGGCGAGGACGCGCTGGCGCTGGTTGTGGAGTTCTTGGGGCGGCCGTGGTGGACGGCGGCTGGGTCATTAGGCCGATCCCGGAGTGGCGGTGCTGGTGGTTGTACCAGTCGATGAACGTGCGGCAGAACGCGTGTGCTTGCTGGATGTTCTCGAAGCGCCGGGGGAACTCGGGCCGGTACTTCAGCGTCTTGAAGTGCGCCTCGGAGTAGGGGTTGTCTGTCGAGGTGTAGGGCCGGTTGTGTGAGCGGGTTACGCCGAGGTCGGCCAGGAGGAACGCGACTGGCTTGCTGGTCATCGAGCTGCCGCGGTCGGCGTGCACGGTCAGCTGCCCTTGCGGGATCTTCTGCTGTGCGGCGGCCTGGGCGATCAGCGCCTTGGCGAGCTGTGCGCCCTCGCGGTGCTGGACGGTCCAGCCGACGGCGTAGCGGCTGAACACGTCGAGGATCACGTAGAGGTAGAAGTACGTCCACTTCACGGGGCCCTTCGGTCCTGTTTCATACTGCCCTCCTTGTGATCGTCATTGGTCAAACAGTCCAGTCGCGGCGCCGTTGACGTGGATTCTCAGGCCCTTTCGTCGTCCGCTTGTGACCTGGATGGCGTGAAGCTTGCCGCGTTGGACCTTGTGCAAAACGGTCTGGCGGGCGACCCCGAGGCGTTTGGCGGCCTCGGCGAGCGGTACGTAGTCGTTGGGCACGTCGGGCACGAACCGGGCGCGGATCTCGTTGGTGAGCCGGATGCGCCAGGGGGCGTGCGGGGTCGTCTGCTCGCCGGGTAGCAGCCCGGCCCGTAGCCACCGGTAGATCGTGGTGTGCGCGACGCCGAGCTCGTCGGCTGCTTGGGCGATCGAAAAGATGCCGCTGTCGGGGTCTGGTGGTGGCGCCGCGGGGATCTGGTGCTGTTTTCGAGCGCGCTTGACGCGTGGCTCGGTGAACGGCAGGCCGGTGCCGGTCAGGCGTCCTTGCTTGCTCAGGATCGCGGCGATCTGGTGGTCGGGGTGGTGCGCGGCGAGCTGGCGGATCAGCTCGATCGTGTCCTGGCTGGTGCGCGTCGTCTCGGGGCCGCGGCGAATGAGCGGGACTCGCAGCTCGGTATGGGCGCCGCCCTCCCAGATGATCGGCCTTCCTCCTTGTCCACGTGATAGCGGAGGTTCGCGGCAACGTTGGAGAGCGGGCGGGCGTGCAGGGTTCGCCACCACCTCACCGCCTGGAAAGCCAAGACGATCTCCTCCGGACCGATCGCCTCGGCCGCTCGATCAGCACCGAGGCGCGACGTTGCCTCTGCGACATCCAGAAGGACCCGGCCAGCCCGATTGACCTGGCCCTTGGAGAAGGGCGGTTCGGCGGAGGGTTGAGACCGCACATCTCGTCTCGGGCTCATCGCCGCAGCCTACGGCTACTTGCGACGGCACCGATCCCCGCCGCCTGCATTTGGGCACCAGCGGCCATCCAGTGCCCAAACCCAGCTAAATCGCGCTCGATCCCGCATCATCCGCGACGGATAAAGAGACCGAATCCCCTGTAACCGCCCGCAGATCGGTCATCTGGGGAACCGTTCGTCCGTGTCCTCCTAAGCGGTGGATCCAGGTTCGACTCCTGGCGGGGGCCCTGAGAAGACACTTTGCAAATCACAGGGTTTATGCGTCAAGCGGCCATCCGTTCCGGGTATGTTGCGATCTCGTTTTCGTCCCGTTGGCCACCGTTGGCCATAACCCGGCCCTCGACCAGCGCCCGGGGCTGGGGCGCCTCATCCTCGCCGCGCCGGACCCAGCGATGCCTTTACTGCTAGAGTAAAGGAATGGCGCGAATCTCGACCAAGAACCAGATCACGATCCCCGTCGCGGCGCTCGAGGAGGTCGGGCTGCACGCCGGCGAGCGAGTCACAGTCGAGCCGGTCGGCGAAGGGGAGCTGCGGATCCGCCGCACGACCACCACCTTCGAGGATGCGTTCGGGACGCTGACGGGCACCTACCCTGTCGGCTATCTCGAGCAGCTCGACGCCGAAGACGAACCGCGGTGAAGCTGCTCCTCGACGCGGACGTCCTGATCGGAGCGCTTGACGGCAGCGACCCGCATCATAAAGGGGCTCGCGCGCTGTTCACCAAGTGGCGCGAGGACCAAGACGCTTGCGCTGTCAGCGTCGTGAACCTGAGCGAGGTGCTGATCGCCCCCTCGGCGGACGTGTCGAAGCTCGCCGCCGCCCGGGAGGCGATCGCCGCCCTCGGCGTCACCGTGCATCAGCCGAACGAGGCGATCGGGGTCGAGGCAGCGCGCCTGCGAGGACGCCACCCGATCAGCCTCCCAGACGCCTACTGCCTCGCGACCGCGAAGCATACGAATTCGGCGGTCTCGTCGTTCGATCGGAAGATCCTCAAGGCCGCCACTCGCGAGGGGATCAAGGCTGCCTAACGCCAGCAGGCGCGAGCGAGACAGCCTGCACCGGCGCGCTTCGCTCGGACGCCCGCTCTGCCACGAAGGCAGCACGGTGGGCCAGCAGCCGGCTTGCTCTGCCTACGATGCAGCTCGTGCATCAGCGACGTAGCTCTGCTTGTAGGCGGGTTGCGAGGCGGACGGAGGCCTCGATCTCGACTTGGCGGATCGAGACGCTCTCGACGCTGAGCCCAAATGGAACACCGACGCGCCGGCAGAATGCGATCAGCTCGACGGCCGTGGCGACGGCTTGATCGTAGGACGCGTCGAGGGTGTCGTCCGCGTGGCGTAGCTCGTTCTCGATCCAGTGCGGCACATCGACACCGAGCCACTGAACGAACTCCAGTGTCTTCAGTGAGCCGCAGACCGAGAACGTGAAGACGATTGGCGCCGGCTTGAGGTCACGAGCGGCGCACTCGTAGTGATAGTCGGAGACCAAGTTCTTCGCGGCGTTGACGTCATAGACGATCTGGGTGACAAAGAACGAGCAACCTGCCGCCTGCTTCGCTAGCAGACGGACGTGCTCCCCGCGCCCGCGCGTGTGCCGCTCCGGGATCGCGACACCTCCGAGGAGGAGATCCGGGCGCACCTCGGTCCTGAGTTCGTAGGCCCGTGACAGGGACGTTGCTACCGCCTTCTCACGAGATGACGCACCGACGAACACCGACAGCGCGTGGGTTGGGGCTTGTTCGCTGAGCCACGAGCGAAGACGTTGCTCTGGGTACTTGCTGACAGCGCGGTACACGATGGCGGGCACTTCCAAGCCGACGAGATCGCGAGCGAGGTAGTCGGCTGGGTCCATCGTGGGTAGGAACGGAAAGGGCCGTTCCTCGGGATTGCGGTCGCTCTCGTCATCAATGTCGTAGAGCACGAGGCCGTCGATGCCCACAGGGCGCAGGCGCTCAAGCGTTTTCGCGGCGATCTGACCGGCTTGCTCCGGTTCGGTCGTCAGGCGCGGTGGGGTCAGCGCGAACAGCAAGAACTCACCCGTCCCCTCGGCAATGCGCTGCTGCAGCTCCATGCGCCGAAGCGTAACTAAACGCCTACGCACGACGACTGGGCGCTGGCGGTTGTGAGCTTCCTGTAGCAGCCGCTCCACGGCGTCTCACGTCCATAAGGGCCGCGTCGAATGCTGCTAGGCGCGCCATCCTGCGGGAGTCGCCGCGAGTCACGCAACTGGCAATGGTAAATGCTAGCGAGCATTTGCGGCCCACCATCCGGACTCGTCCTCTCCTCTCGAATCCACATGCGCTATGCTCCGCGCACTGCGGGCGCTCTCGGTGTCACCTCACACGATTCTGCAACTAGTGAGCACCTCCAGACGAGCACAACGTTGGCACAGGCGATTATGGCTGCCCTTCGCCGCCACGGGCTGGCCTTTGACGGCGGGGTTCACATCGACTCAATGAAGGGTAGTACGGCGCCTCTCTTGGATTTTGAGAACAGACGCGAGATGCAGTTATCTTCATTTGGTATGAGATTGCTCGATTATCTCGTCGAGTCGTCAATGTCCGAAGTCACGCCAGAAAAAGACTCATCTGTTTCATGATGTTGCCGGGTCGCTGATCGGGCCAGCCGGGCCCGGTCGCCCACCTTGCTATTTCTAGACTGGTGAACGGGCCCCACCAAGCAGGCATGAGCGACCGGCGCGGCGGCGAGAACCCGACCCCCGAGCCGTCCCGCGCACGCCGCCGACTGATCCTTGTGATCTGCTGCATGAGCCTGCTGCTCGTCGGGCTGGACAACACGATCGTGAATGTCGCGCTGCCCTCGATCGGGCGTGAACTGAACGCCGGGGTGTCCGGCCTGCAGTGGACCGTGGATGCATACACGTTGGTGCTCGCCAGCCTGCTGATGTTGTCGGGGTCGATGGGCGACCGCCTCGGCCGGCGGCTTGTCTTTCAGACGGGGCTGATTCTGTTCACGCTCGGGTCGCTGCTGTGCAGCGCGGCGCCGACCCTGGGGTGGCTGATCGCGTTTCGCATGTTGCAGGCGGTTGGGGGTTCGATGCTCAACCCGGTGGCCATGTCGATCATTCGCAACGTCTTCACCGATCCGCGCGAGCGGGCGCAGGCGATCGGACTGTGGGGGGCCACCGTTGGCCTGAGCCTGGCGCTGGGACCGGTGGTCGGCGGCGCGCTCGTGCAATCCGCGGGGTGGCGGTCGGTGTTCTGGATCAACATCCCTGTCGGCCTCGCCGCGCTGGCGCTGACGATGCGCTTCGTGCCGGAGTCACGCGCGCCGCGCCCGCGGCGTATCGACCCCGTCGGCCAGTTGCTGGTGATTGTGCTGCTCTCATCGCTCACGTATGGGATCATCGAGGCGCCCTCGGCGGGCTGGCTCTCCACGCAGAGCATCGCCCTGTTCGCGCTCGCCACGGCGGCCCTGGTGGGCCTGCTCGTGTACGAGTCGCGGCGTACCGAACCGTTGCTGGAACTGCGCTTCTTCCGTAGCATCCCCTTCTCCGGCGCCAGCGCGATCGCGGTCTGCTCGTTTGCGGCGCTCGGCGGCTTCCTGTTCCTCAACACCCTCTACCTGCAGGAGGTTCGCCACCTCTCGCCTTTCAGGGCCGGTCTCTACACGCTCCCGATCGCGGCGATGACGCTGATTTTCGCGCCGCTCTCCGGACGCCTGGTCGGCCGGCGTGGACCGCGCCTCGGGTTGCTCGTCGGCGGGGTCGGGATCGCACTTGGCGGGGCGCTGCTGACGGGGCTCACCGCGCACACGCCGCTGGATTCGTTGCTACCCGCCTACTTCATCTTCGGGATCGGCTTCGGCATGGTCAACCCGCCGATCACCACCACCGCCGTGCTCGGCATGCCCGCCGCGCAGGCCGGCGTCGCGGCCGCCGTGGCCTCCACCTCGCGTCAGGTTGGGCAGACCCTGGGGGTGGCGATCGCGGGCGCGATCGCGGCGAGCGCGCTGGGGACGGTCGACTCGGGCTTCGTCGTCTCCAGCCACGCCGCCTGGTGGGTTGTCACTGGCTGCGGGCTGACGGTGCTCGCGCTCGGGCTGCTGAGCACCACCGGCCGGGCGAACGCCACCGCGCGACGGATCGCCGAGGAATCGGCTCACATGGCGCGCGCCGAGGCGCCCGCCGCCGAGCTGGTTGGGGCCTGAGCGGAAAGCTCGTCCCCGAGCTCGGTCCAGGGACACCCCGGACGCGCATGAGATGGGTACCCGCGCCTACTCCCCCTCCCCATTCGCCATCGCCGTGCTGATTGCCTGGCACGAGTAGAGCGCCAGCGCGATGCTCGTGAGCGTTGGGTTGCAGGCGGTGGCGGTGGGGATCACGTTGTTGCCGCCCACATACAGGTTTTCCATCCGCCACACCTTCGAGCGCACGTCGCACACCGAGGTGTTGTCGTCTTTCGGCCCCATCCTCGTGGTGCCCTGGTAGTGCACCGAGGTGCCGCGGGGCAGCAGCGCCGGCTCGCGGCCGGGCAGGTAGCCGCCGAGCAGCGACGCGGCCTGGACCATGTCCTGGAAGGCCGCATTGATGGTGCGCCGATCGGTCTCGCTGAAGGAGTAGTGGAAGGTGGGCTGGGGCATGTCGTACATGTCGGTGTATTTTTCGGAGAACTCCACGCGGTCTTCGGCGCGGATCTCCTTGCGGCAGAACCAGCGCAGTTCGACGATCGCGCGATGGTCCACGCCGGCGTCGTCGGGCAGGGCGCTGTAGGGGAACGCGTCGCGATGGATCATGCCGTGGAAGAGGTGCGCGGGTTCGGAGAAGGGGATCCACACGTTCGGGTTGGGGTCCGTTGGGGGGATCGGCACCGGGTCGACGTTGATCGGCGGCGGGTTCCACAGTTTGGCGATGCGCGCCAGCAGTTCCTGGCTGAGCACAACCTGGCAGAAGACCATCGGCTGATCGTTGAAGTACCGCCCCAGCGCGGTCGGCCTGATCCCCGAGCGCCACAGCAGCTGGGGTGTGTAGAAGGCGTTGGCCGCCACCACGAACGTGCGCGCTTTGACGCTGCTGCGTGCGCCCGTCGGCAGGTGTTCCAGCTGCGCTTCGGTCACGCGGCCGCCGGTGAAGAGGAGCCTGCGGCAGATCGTCTCGGCGCGCAGCTCGAAGCGCTCGCGGGGGACCTTGCCCGGCTGGGCCAGCGCGCCGAGGATGGTGTCTACGCCGGTCCACTGCACCCATTTCTTGTTCCACCGTTCGCACGCCAGCGGCAGCATCTGCACCTTGCGACCCACCGGCAGGCGGCTGTCGAAGCCGGCGGCCAGCGCTTCGCGCACAACTCTTCCGCGCAGCGATTCCGTGAAGGCTTCCTGCGTGGTGTGGATCAGCTTTTCGGCCTCCGCGATCAGCCCATCCCAGGTGCGGGCGTCGATGAAGGGAATGCGCTCGCTGCCCTCGGGGCGGGGCGTGCAGCAGGTCCAGTGAGCCCCCATCCCGCCGACGTTGAACGACGCCATCGCGGCGGGCACGTTGTCCCATTCCTGCTGTTCTGGGTTCACGCCGTTCATCCGGTACTTGACCGGGGGAGTGTGGGGGTCTGAGATCGGGTTGAGTGTCTCTGGCCACGGCTCCGGGGCCGCTTCGGAGATCGTGGTGACCTCGCCCTTGACGACCTGCGAGAGCGAGTTCAAACCATCCTCGTTGTAGTTGTAGAGGTACTGGTTCTTGGCGTTGGCGCCCGGCAGCGCGGAGAGCTGCCCGCCGAGATCAACCATCAGAACCTTCCACGTGGGGTGGCGATCCACCAGTGTCCGCGCGTAAGTCGCGCCGATCGGCCCGCTGCCGATGATTAGGACGTCCACCTGCTCGCTGGCGACGTCGATTGGCTCCTGGCTCATCCTAGACCTCCCTTTTCAATTTGCTGGCTTTAAACTGACTATCGAATCAGTGGAGGATACCTGGATGGCGCGCGGTTGGGTAGCCATCCGTGCTTCATTCGGAAAGGTTTAGGAGATACCTGGATGGCGCGCGGTTGGGTAGCCATCCGTGCTTCATTCGGAAAGGTTTAGGATGTAGGCAGATGACAGGGAGGCTGTATGGCCTGGGTCGCTTCTGCGTCCGCCACCGCTTCGTCGTCTGCGGCGTGTGGCTGGTGGCCGCGGTGGCACTGATCGCGGTCTCACACTCCCTCGGCGAAACCACCAGCGAAGACCTGTCGCTGCCCGGCACCGACAGCCAGCGCGCGGCCGACACCCTCGCCAAGTCGTTTCCCAACCAGGCCAACGGCTCCAGCCCGATCGTGCTGCACGCCGCGCACGGCAAGCTCACCGAAGCCCGCTACGCCGGCGCGGTCGATCAGGCGGCCGCCGCGGTCGCCAAGGCGCCGCACGTGGCGTCGGTCGTCAACCCGCTCACGCCCCAGGGCGCATCGGCGCTGAGCAAGGACCAGTCCACCGGCTACCTGTCGGTCACGCTCAGCGAGAGCCCTGGCGAACTGTCGGTGCAGGAAGCGCAGACGATCATCGACGCCGCCAACCCCGCCAAGGCGGCCGGCCTTGAGGTGCAGACCGGCGGCCAGCTGGGGCAGAAGGTCTCCAAGCCCGCCACCGAGATCAGCGAGCTGATCGGGATCGTGGCGGCGATGGTGATCCTGACGTTCGCGTTTGGGACGATCGCCGCGATGCTGCTGCCGATCGTCAACGCGCTGCTGGCGCTGCTCACCTCGCTTGCGATCATCCGCATCCTCGGTCACGTGCTGACCGTGCCCAGCGTGGCGCCAACGCTGGCGACGATGATCGGGCTGGGCGTGGGCATCGATTACGCGCTGTTCATCGTCACTCGCCACTTCCGCGGCCTGGGGGACGGCCTGGACTACGACGAGTCGATCGCCCGCGCCGCCGCCACCTCGGGCGGGGCCGTGTTCTTCGCCGGCAGCACTGTCACGATCGCGCTGGTGTCGCTCGCGGTGGCCGGCATCCCGCTGGTGACGACGATGGGGGAGATGGCGGGGATAGCGGTCGTCGTCGCGGTGCTCGCCGCGCTAACGCTGCTGCCGGCGGCGCTGGCGATCGCCGGTCCGCGGATCAACGCGCTGCGCGTGCGCCCGCCCCACCGCGACCTGCGCCCCGAGGCCGCCACCGAACAGGGCGCATGGGCGAGGTGGGCAAACGAGATCGCCCGCCACCCGCTGCTTGCGGGTCTCGCGGCGCTGGCGATCCTCGTGCCGCTGATGATCCCGCTGCTGTCGCTCAACCTCGGCCAGCAGGACACCGCCGCGCTCTCCACCTCCACCACGGCGCGCAAAGCGTATGACCTGCTCTCCGAAAACTTCGGGCCAGGCGTCAACGGGCCGCTGCTCATCGCGGTGTCGCTGGGCTCCCCAGCCAAAAACGCCGAAGACCCGCGCCTGCGGGCCCTCCAGCACGACATCGCCACCACACCCGGGGTCGCGGCGGTCACGCCGGTCCAGATCAGCCAGTCCGGCACGACCGCCTACTTCAACGCGATCGCCACCACCGGTCCCGCCGAAAAAGCGACCGAAGAACTGGTCGAACGTTTGCGCTCCGCCGCGATCCCGCAGGCGGAAAAGGGCACCGACATGCAGGCGGACATCGGCGGCAGCACCGCCGGGTTCGTCGACCTCGCGGCACGCATCTCCGAAAAGCTGCCGCTGCAGATCCTGGTGGTGATCGCGCTCAGCTTCGTGCTGCTGATCCTCGCCTTCCGCACCGTCGTGATCCCCGCGCAGGCGGCGGTGATGAACCTGCTGTCGATCGCCGCCGCCTACGGCGTGCTCACCGCGATCTTCCAGTATGGGTGGCTGAGCGGCCTGATCGGCCTCGAAGGGCCGGTGCCGGTCGTCTCCTACGTGCCGCTGTTCATGTTCGCGGTGCTGTTCGGGCTGTCTATGGACTACGAGGTGTTTCTGGTCAGCCAGATCGAGGAGCACGTCCACTCTGGTCAGGACAACCGCGAATCGGTCGTCTCCGGCCTGGTCACCAGTGCGCGGGTGATCACCTCCGCCGCGTTCATCATGGTGTTCGTGTTCGGCAGCTTCGTGCTCAACGGCGACCCCACCGTCAAGCAGTTCGGGGTCGGCCTGGCCGTCGCCGTGATCCTCGACTCAACCGTCGTGCGCTGCCTGCTGGTGCCGGCGTTGATGCTGCTGATGGGACGTGTCAACTGGTGGATGCCGCACTGGCTGGGGCGGATCGTCCCGCACACCAGCATCGAGGGCGCCGAGTTCTTTCAGGCTCGCGACACCGCTTTGCAGGCCGAGCTCGCTACGGGGACTCCATTATCAACGTCACCGGCCCGTCGTTGAGCAGCTCGATCTGCATATGCGCGCCGAACACGCCCCGCTGCGCGTCGGCGGCGTCACAGAAGCGCTCATACAGCGGCTCGGCGTGCACCGGCGCGGCGGCGGCCGTGAAACTTGGGCGGTTGCCTTTGCGTGTGTCGCCGTACAGCGTGAACTGACTGACGCACAGGATCTCCCGCTCGCCGAGCGGCTCGTTCATGCGGCCCTCCGCGTCGGCGAAGATGCGCAGCGCACGCACCTTCGCCGCCAGCCGCTCTGCAGAGGCCGGTTCGTCGTTGTGGGCGATCCCCAGCAGCACCAGCAACCCGGGCCCGATCCGCGCCACCTCGCGGCCCTCCACGCTCACCGCGGCGTAGGTGACTCTTTGCACGAGCGCTCGCATCGAGCGTCAGGGTATGACCCTCAGCTGCTGGCCCCCGCCAGCGAGTCCTCGCCGACGTGTGCCACCAACCACGGCGTCAGCTCCTGCGCTGGGGCGGGGCGTGAGATCAGGTAGCCCTGGCCGGTGTCGCAGCCCATCTCCGCCAGGCGCTCGCACACCTCGGGGGTCTCGATGCCCTCGGCCACCACGTGCAGGCCAAGGTGGCGGGCGAGGTCGATGGTGGTGCGCACGATCGCCTCATCGCGGGCGCTTTCGCACATCGGGGTGACAAACGAGCGATCGATCTTCAACTCCCCCACCGGCAGCTTCGCCAGGTAGGCGATCGACGCGTTGCCGCTGCCGAAGTCGTCGATCGACACACCCACGCCGAGGGCGCGCAGCGCTTCCAGCACCTCCACTGCGGTCACGGGGTCGGCCATCGCCGCGCTCTCTGTCACCTCCAGTGTCAGCGCCGCCGCCGGGACCGCGTGGCGCGCCAGCGCCGAGGCGATCTGCGCGGGCAGCTCGGGGTCGTGGAGGTTGCGCGCGGAGAGGTTCACCGACATTCCCAGCTGCAGCCCCGCCTGCCGCCAACGTGTGGCTTGGTGCAGCGCGAGGTCGATCACGTGCAGCGTCAAAGGACCCACCAACGCGGTTTGCTCGATCAGCGAGATGAACTGCAGCGGCGGGACCATCCCCTGCTGCGGGTGGCACCAGCGCAGCAGTGCCTCCACGCCCGTCACGCGCCCCGTGCGCAGCGCGATCTGGGGTTGGTAGACGAGCGTGAACTCGCCTCGTTCCATTGCGGGGCGAACCTCGCCCAGCAGCGCCAGCCGCTCGGCGCCGGAGTGGTCGCGCTCGGGTGAGTACACCTCCACGCGGCCGCGCTGTGAGCGCGCGCGAGCGAGCGCCATGTCGGCGCGCTGCAGCAGCTCATCTGCCGCGTTGGCGTGATCGGGTGCCAGCGCGATCCCGATGCTGGCCTCCACGTTCAGCGCCACCCCGTCGAACGTCACTGGAGAATGCAGCGCCGACTGCGCCGCCGCCGCGATCTCGAGCGCATCCTCGGCGCGCTCGATCCGGGGTGTGAGGATCGCGTACTCGTCGCTGCCCAGCCTTGCCAGCAGCGCGTCGCGGTGAAGCTCTGCCCGCAGGCGCGCCGCCACCTCGCGCAGCACCGCATCGCCGGCGCCATGGCCGAGCGTGTCGTTGATCTGCTTGAACGCGTCGAGGTCCACCAGCATCACAGCGAGCTTCCCCGCGCTCGCTCCGGCGCCAACTGAAGCCGGG
This sequence comes from uncultured Solirubrobacterales bacterium, assembly GCA_963794715.1. Classification (GTDB taxonomy): domain Bacteria; phylum Actinomycetota; class Thermoleophilia; order Solirubrobacterales; family Solirubrobacteraceae; genus Palsa-744. The sequence continues at coordinate 29,925 of CAWCEY010000002.1, forward strand.
CAACACGCGTCTTCGCTCCCCGTTTCGGCCGAAGCCCGGTGACTCGGGTCCGCGGCGCCGGCCGTTTCGGCCAGAGCACCGAGCGCCTCTGCCGCGCACTCGCGAAACAGCGTGCGGTTGGGCAGCCCGGTGAGCGGGTCGTAGCGCGCGAGGCGATCGTTCTCGCGCGCCTGGCGGCGCAACCGCCCGGAGGCGCTGGCCGCGATCCGGAAGAGGATCGCCCACAGCAGCGCCAAACCGAAGAACACCACCAGCGCGATTGTGCGCTCGTCATGGCTTACCGTGGCAGCGATGGGCGCGTAGTTGAGGTAGATCTCGAAAGCGCCCGCGGGCGCTCCAGAGCTGGAGAAGCGCAGCGGCACGTACACCTCCACCAGCTGTCCCAATCCGACCTCGCTGGCGGTCTCGGTGTGCGGGGCGGGCGTGACCACCGCGGCCGGATTGGGTTTCCCGATGAGCGCGTCGTGCAGGTCGTCGTCCTCCGCGCCCAGACTGTGCCCGATCAGAGCGTGGTCGTCGGAGTAGACGATCCGGCCCGCCGCGCTCCAGATCTTCAGCCGCGCAAGGTCACTCACCGACCGCGTGCGCAGCTGCTGGTCGAGCGCGTGAATGCTCGTTGCGTCAAGCCCCTCGTGCAGGTCGCGGGGGGTGAGCCAGGGCTGCACGCCCAGCCGTGCCACCAGCTGCGCGGACTGGTTGGCGTCGGCGAGGGTGCGCTGCACGATCTGCGCTTGCAGCACGCGTGCGAGGACGAATCCAAGCGCCACGATCGGGATCAGGCTCAGCAGCGCGACCTGGCCGGTCAAGCTGAGACGCGCGCGCGCTCGCGACATGCCCCCTTTATCGACAGTCACCCATCAATCTAAAGTGGGCCACCCTCCCCCTCCCCCTCCTCATCGCCCTCGTACAGCGACTCGGCGGCGAGCTGCTTGCCCTTGGTGCTCCACAGCTTGATCTCCAGCAGATAGTGGCGGTAGTCGTCGGGGGCGATCAGCGTGAAGCGGTTGTCGGCCAGCTCGCACTGGTCCACCGCCAGGTCGGCCAGCTCCGCGGTGACGACGCTGCCCCCCGGTACCAGCGGACGGCCCCAAACGAGCGTCATCGCCGCCACGTCGCCGTGGTAGCCGCGCCAGCGGCCGATCACCTCGTCGCACAGATCGAGGCTCCACTGCGGGTTGGCGGAGGCAGTTTGGTCGGTGAAGTCCAGCTGTGCGGAGAACCCGCTCGGCTCGCCGTCCTCATCGCTGGCGGGCAGGTAGCGCACATACCCATACAGCTCATACCCACCTGTGGTGGTGGTGCTCGCCGGCACATACGTGCGCCCGTGCCAGCTGCGGTCGGGATACCACACGATCTCCCCCGGCTCCCCCAGATCCTCGGGCGCTTCGGCCAGCTCCGGGAGCGCCGCCAGCAGCTCCCGCTCCAGGCGCTCCGCCCAGCGTCCGTACGGCAGCCCCTCCTGGGGAGGCTCCGCCGCGAAGCGGGCAACAAAACGCTCGACCGGTGGCATCCCGGCGCCAGACTACCGTGGAGGCGTATATGGGCGCCCACACCTAGCGCAGGCGCGCGGCCGCGTCCTCGGGCGCGACGATGTTGAGGTTGACCCCGGTGGACAGCTCCAGGCCCGCGAGGTGGGTAAGGCGCGGCAGCACGTCGATCCGCCAGCAGAAGCGCTCCGCTCCCCGCGGCGCCGTGCGCACCCACAGGTTCAACGGCGGGCTGGCCCCCAGGTGGCGCGCGAGACGGCGCAGCCCATCGTGCAGCAGCGCCGCTCCGCTTGGTCCCTCCAGCTCGAAGTGTGCGCGGGGGCGGCGCGGGGCCAGCATCAGCTGGTAGGGCACCCGCGAGGCGTACGGCGCCAGCAGCACCGCCTCCTCGTCGATCGCCACCACCCGCTCGCCCCGGCGCACCTCCTCGGCGACGAGGTCACCCAGCAGCTCGCCGCCCATCGTGCGCGTGGCGTAGGCCCCCGCGCGCTCGCGCTCGCGCGCCACATCCGCCGGCACAAACCCCAGCGCGTACAGCTGCGCGTGGGTGTGCGGCAGCGACGCGCCCGCCTCGCGCCGCTCGTTGACGATCAGCTGCACGCAGGCGCACCCCGCGTGGGCGCGCATCCGCTCGCGCCACACCTCCACGGCGGCCACCACCTGCTCGACAGACAGCTCCGCCAGCGAATACACCGACTGCGGCGCGTTCACGATCACCTCGTGAGCGCCCGTGGCGGGCATCGCGGCGAACAGGTCCGGACGGGAGTCCCGACCGGGATCGGGGCCTTCGGCGGGGGTGAGCGCAGGGTAGAGGTTGGGCACCACCCGCACCGTCCACCCGGGGCCGTTGGGAGTCCCGTTCCCCGGCCCGCCGCCGGCGCGCAGCGCGTACAGCTCCGGCGGGGTGCGGTCCTCGTGGCCCTCCGCAAACGGGTCCTGCTGGACGTCGATCGGATCGGGCGCCACGCAGCGCGGCTCGCCGCCCGGGCGCCGCGAGCGCTCCCCCGCCACGATCGTCTTGTGCCCCGTCAGCGGGTCCACGCGGATCTCAGGCACGCCGCGGCTCACCCCACCATCGCGTAGCGCTCGACGTCGCGTTCCAGCTTGGCCACGCTCGGGTAGGCGCCCTGGCGGATGTAGTTCTTGGCGCCGCGGCGGTTGTAGAAGATTGTGGCGGGCACCAGCGTGGAGTCCGAAACTTCCACGCCAATCTGCTCGGAGGGGTCGAAATAGCTGGGGTAGCTCACGGGGAAGGAGCCGAGGAATTGGAGCGGCTTGGCGCGGGAGGCGTCGCCGGAGTCGATCCCGATGAACGCCACCTTGCGCCCGAGGTTGGTGGCGGTGCGCTGAAAGATGCCAAACTCGGCCCTGCAGGGGGTGCACCACGAAGCCCACTTGTTGATCACCACCGGCCACCCGCGCAGCCTCGCCAGCCGCGCCCGCAGCGCGTCGGCGCCGCCGCCCAGCAGCACGTCGGCCTGCGCGTGCAGCGCCGCCAGCGGTGCCGGCGACCCCACCAGGCGCGCCTGCATCTGCGCGGGGGTCAGCCGCTGCGCCGGAGGGGTCTCCGAGGGGGCGGGGCTGCCCGCCAGCTGCACCAGGCCGACCACCAGCACGACCGCGAGTGCCAGCCCGCCGGCGAGCGCGATCAGGCGTCTGGGGGACATCGCGCTGAGGATGCCAGATCGCCGCCGGATCACGCCCCGCTCGACGGGTTTGGCGCCAGCGCACCCGCCGCTGGTGTGCGGCGCCGGAGGGCGTACGTGGAACACCCCCTTCAATCCGGCCGCGGAGTGCTGTATCTTGGATGTACTCGGAGCCAAGTTGCTTCGGGTAACCGGGGGTCTGCCGGCGGGGCCGGCGCTCCGAGCCACGCCGAGCTATCAGTCTGCGGCGGCTCCATCTCGAAGTCCATCGCCTTTTATGGCCGAGTCCACACCAGTGGCCCTTGCGGTCGCGTCCATCCCCAGCTCCGCCGATATCGCGCGCGCGGAGGAGTTTGTGCGCGAGCGCTTCCTGCACGAGGGCGAGGACGCCGCGGTCGCGCTCGCGCACGGCAGCGCCCGCCGACGGGCGCTGGATGCCGCGCTGGTGGAGCTCCAGGAGAGCGTCCGCTACCCCTCCACGGCGTGGCGGCGGGAGTTCTCGCTGCTGCTGGGCCTCGAACGGGTGCTCTCCGACCAGGAGCCGCGGTTGCGTGACGGCACCGTGCTGTCTGCCCACCAGGTGGATGCGCTCTCGGGCACCCTCACCGCGCTGCTGGCGGAGGCGGAGCGCAGCAACGGCAACGGTGCCAGCAACGGCCGCGCTGCTGCCGCCTCGCCGGAGCTGCTGGCTTCGGCCGCGATTCTCGGCAACGGGAAGGTGCTCGCAGCGAGCGCTCGCTCGGCGGGGGCGCAGGTCGCTAAGGATTTGGAGGAGGGGGAGGAGGGAGATGATGATGAGGAACTGGAGCGCGAGTCGGGGGACGACGAGGACGGAGTAACGGCCGCGGAGGAGGAGAAGGACGAAGAGGAGGAGCTGGGCGACCTCGAGGATGAGCTGGAGCCGCTCCCCGACAGCGACGCCGAGGAGTCCGAGGAGAGCGACGAGGAGCCGCTGGACTGGGTGGACGAGGACGAGGAGGAGGTGCTCCCCGACCAGCCGGAGGACCCCAATGCGGCGAAGCGCTTCTGGTTTGAGCACGCCACCGGCGCCGGCAAGACGGTGGCGGCGCTGGGCTTCGTGGAGGCCTCGCAGACCGGCGGCATCCTGATCCTCACCCACCGGCGCAACCTCGTCGACCAGTTCCTCGGCGAGCTGCGCGACCGCGGCTACTCGCGCCGCATCTCCCGTCCGCTGTACATGGGTGAGGACTCCACCCAGGGCCCCGTGTCGGTGGAGACCTACCAGTGGTTTGTGCGCAACGCGGGGCGCATCTCCAGCGCCTACACGATCGTGATCTGCGACGAGGCGCACACCGCGCTGGGCGAGAAGACCAGCGGCTCGATCCGCGCGTGGACCGGCCCGATCTTCATCGGCATGACCGCCACGGGCGCGCTGATCGCGCGCCACGTCACCGACCTGTTCCCCACCCAGACCTCCCGCTTCGATCTCGCCCAGGCGGCGCGCCGGGGGGTGATTGCGCCGTTGCGTTGCGTGCGCATCCCGCCGGGCGTGGGCGTGCGCACGATCGCCAAGGTGCCGTTGAGACGGGGCGAGGTGGATGTGGAGTTCGACCAGGAGGAGCTCGCGCAGCTGCTCGACCAGCAGCCCTTCAACCTGGCGATGGCCAACCTCTACCGCACACGCTTCAACGGCGTGCCGGGGGTGGTGTACGCGGCGGGCGTGCGCCACGCCTACAACCTGGCGGAGGCGTTCCGCGCCGAAGGGATCAAAGCGCAGGGGGTCTCGGGCGAGACGCCCAAGCGCGAGCTGGCCAGCATCCTCGCGCGCTACGAGCGCGGCGAGATCGACGTGCTGATCAACGCGCAGCTGCTGGCGGAGGGCTGGAACAGCCCTCGCGCCACGGTGTGCGTACACCTGGCGCCCACCGCCTCCAAGCGCATCTACCAGCAGCGGGTGGGCCGCGTCACGCGCCGCAACCCCGGCAAGGAGGCGGGGCTGGTGGTGGACTTCGTGCACCCCGCCACCAAGCACGACGACCCGGTGGTGACGCTGCACTCGCTGCTGGACCGCGACGTGTACCGCGGCGGGGCGATCGTCGTGGGCCCGGTGCGCCGGGGGCGCGGCCGGCGGATGCGCGTGGAGCGCCGCGTGCTGCCGGTGTGCGCGGAGGAGGAGCGGCGCTTCGCGGTGTTCGAGCGCGAGCTGTGGCGGATCGCGGTGGAGAACCTCGACTACGGCGAGCAGCACGTGTGGGCGGCGCTTGCCGGCGCGCGCGTCACCGCCGCCGGCTGGCGCCGCGCGCGGGCGATGCTGCACTTCGACCGCGGCGGCGAGCTGAAGAGCAGGTTCCTCATCACCGCCGTGCAACGCAACCCCAGCCCGCAGCTGCGGCTGCGCGCGCTGGCCGACATCGCCGCGGGGCGCGACGCCGACGCGTTTGACACAGCGATCGACGTGATCGGCGCGTGGCCGCGCGATGAGCGCCGAGAGGCCGCGAAGATCATGCTGCGCGCGCTGGTGGAGCGGCGCATCGGCCGCCGCGACCAGGCCAGCGCGTGGATCTGGAGATTGGCGGAGTACACGCGCGAGCTGCACGAGGAGTACGCGGTGCAACGCTGGCCGGAGACCAAGAGATTGCTGGGCTTGCTGGTCAACTCCTCCGGCGGCGCCCACGCACGCAACGCGCGGCGCCTGATTCACGCCTCGCGCAAGCAGGACCGCCGCCTCGCCGCAGCGCTGCTGGCGGCGGCGCTGGCGCACACCCCCGAGGCCGAAGAGGCGTTGCGCGGCGCGCGCACGCGGATGGCGCGCAAGCCCCCGGCGCTGGCGCGCGAGCTGTTGCGCAACTTCCCCAAGCGCCGCGCGCGCAACAACAAGCGCAAGCGCAAAGGCCCCAAGGGCATGGCTGGTGCCACGGCGAGGACCAGGCCAGGGCTGGCGGGGGTCCCGATCCCCGTGGACAGCCAGGCCGAGAGCATTGCGCAGGCCGTCAGCGTCGCCGAGGGCGTCGGGGAGACCGTCATCGTCGCCAACGGGGACGGTGCGGCGGCACAAGGCACGGAGGAGGCAGTGGCTGTCGCCAAGCCTGTGGCGACGTTGCCGCAGAGCACCGCACCTCCCGTGAAGGCCCCCACTCCGCGGGATGACGCGGAAGCCAATGGCGGTAAGCCGCACAACAAGCCGGAGGCGTCGAGCACGGTCAAGTCGCCCGCCAAGCCGCGCGTGCGGCCCAAAGCGCGGGCAGGCACCGCCGCGCGGGTGGGCGCCACCACGCGGGCAGGCACCGCCAAAAAGCCGGCGAAGTCACCCAAGGAGGCGGTGGAGTCAGCCGCGGCGCGCGTGAAAGCGGCGAGCGCCGCACCGGCGGCGGAGGAGAAGAAGAGACCCACCCGCGCCAAACCAGCGGCGGCCACCCGCGCCAAAGCGCCCGCGGCCAAACGCGCCAAAGCGGCCAAACCGAAAGCTCCCGCGAGCAAATCACCCAAAGGGTGAGGCAACCGACCCTCGACTACCGAGGCGCGGCGGCTGATCCCTGTTCAGCGCAGCGCCCACCAACTGGGCCGCGTTCAGCGCAGCGCTCTAACCGGGGCGGCGCTGGTCATCGACCGCATTCCACCGCGCGCCGCCTGGCGAGCTCCCACGCCGGCATCTCCCTCCAGCACCGCCCGCATGTCCAGCTCGACCGTCTCCTGGCTGAGATACGGGTCAGCCGCGCCCCGGTCGCCCTCGCGCCTCTCCCGCCGCCGGTCTTCGGCGACCATGTTTCCGTCGGTGATGTCCACGCCCGCCAGCGAAGAATCTGCCGCAAAGAGCGTGTCGCCCTCTGTGGGAAGGGCAACGTCCGCTTGGGCCGCCACCGGGCCAAGCGCCTCCTGTTCTTTGCTCAACACCTCACTCGGATCGGCGCCGTGCCGGCGCCGAAGCTGAAGGTGCTCGCGGATGGCATCGTCTAACAACCCCATTGCGCAACCGTACTTTAGCGGTCCTCCCGGCGCATTTTTTCGCGACGCCCTACACTTCCCCCACGGACCCCCGCCGTTTCGGGCCGTGTGCGGGGCTATAGCTCAGTTGGGAGAGCGCCTGGATCGCACCCAGGAGGTCGGGGGTTCGAGTCCCCCTAGCTCCATTTCTAAAGATCCCTGCTAATGCAGGGTTTCTGTGTCCGAGACGCGCTCAGCCGGCCGCTTGGATCGCGCTCGCGGGTACCAGACGGGTACATGCCCCCGCTCGGGCAGCCTGGATCGCCTCCTCGGCGGGCCCGGGGAAGATCAACGTGTCGTCGCTCGGGCGTGGCGAGGCGATCCGCCACGCGCGCAGGTCTGACGCGAGCGGTGCCAGCAGCCGCACCGTGCGGTGCTGGCGCGTCTTGGTGTCGGCTTCATCGCCGAGCGAGATCGACCGCTGGATCAGCAGGGTCCGCTCGCGCACGTCGGTCCAGCGCAGCCCAAGCGCCTCGCCTGGACGCAGGCCAGCGTAGGCATCGCGGAGATCAGGGTCGCATCGCGCGCACCCGACCCGGCGCGCATCGCCTCGATGGTCGCCGGCGCCAGCGGACGAACCTCTTCGCGCCGAGGCACGTCCTTGATCTCCCGCGTCAACTCCAAAAGCGTCCACAGCTCCGGGTGGTCGTCGCGGAGCACTGCAACACGACGGCCCGTTCGGCCATCAACAGCTTCTGCGCCCTGCTCATCCTGCGCGTCATCGTCGGTTCCTCCTTGTGGTTGGAGGCACCGGGAACGGCTCTAGCGAGGTGGACGCCCTACCCGTTCCGGTAAGGTGTCCAACACGCCGGGAGTTTGTGCGGCCGGGGCCGCGCCCCCGGCGATCACACTCGCGCGGGGGCACATTGATTCAGTGAAAGGGAGTTTACACTATTCACACCAATCAAGTCACCTTTTCACCTTTCAACGGCGCTCCGCTCCGCGAGGCGCAGTGACACACGGACTTTGGCGATATCCACCTCGCGCCACCCGCCCCAAAAACGGATAGAGTCCCCCGCGTGAAGCGCTCCCTCATCCCAGCCTTGGCGTTGGTCGTCTTGGCGCTTGCGTCAGCGAGCACCGGCCTCGCAGCGCCGCAGGTCACAACCGCGACCATCTACAGGGCGTATCGCGCCAACGGGACGAGCATCCTTCGCACCCGACCCCGCTCCGGGTATTGCTGGACCGCTTCCGGGACTGCCTCGCGTAGCGATGCCTGGCGGTGCATGACGGGCAACGAGATCGAGGACCCGTGCTTCAGTACGAACGCCAACGTTTCGAGCGTAGTCTGCCCGGATGCACCTTGGAAGGACACCGGCATCGAGATTCGCCTGACCAAGCCGCTGCCACGCAACTACGCCGACCACACAGCGCCATCGGTGCGCTCCCGCCCGTGGGCGCTTGAACTCTACGACGGCCGCCGGTGCCTGTTCGCCAGCGGCGCGAGCACGGTGATCGAAGGCCGGCGGCTCAACTACTTCTGCGGCACCAGCAGCCACACAGGTCTGTGGGGGTTCCCGGATCGACACTCTGAACCCTGGACGATTCTGACAGCCCCGTTTACCGCCAAGCGCCTCACTCAGCGCGCGACGATCCGCCGCGCCTGGATGTAGCCGCGTTGCGGTCGCCGTCAGCGGCTCGCGGCGAGCATCTTGGCTGTGATGATCCGCTCGCGCCCATCGGCTGAGACGAGCACGACCGCGTAGCCCTCATCGAGCGCGCGAGTGATCTCGTGCCCGGCGTGGGGCGAATCGGCGTCCACGAACGCGGCGTGCTCGGGGTAGGGCGAGCTGCCCTCGATCGCCAGGTCGATCGCGCGGTCCATCGCCTTCGCTGTGGGCGACTCGGCTGGGTTCACGTTGCTCGCCATGCGTCGATCATCTCCTTATAGCCGGTGCGCACCGCGGTGATCGCAGCCCGCATACCTTCCCCAAGAGTACCGGGATGGAACATCTCCGCTGGCGCCTTCTCGCCGCTGCGGTCGTGCCGGTGCATGTCGTTGACGCCGTGCGCCCCGTCGTACACGCGCACGGTCGCTGCGCCGTCCTCGTCATCGACGGTGAGAATCACCGAGTAGTCCACGATCTCGCGGCGGTTCGTCTTGAACCTCACGACGATGCGCGCGCCGATCTCGTAGTCCAGCACGTCGCGGGAGCGCTGACTCATTTCTAAAGATCCCTGCATTTTGGCTGGTTTTGGCGGCGCGGGATCGAGATCTTCTTCTCGATCCTCTACCGGCGACTACTCAAGCACGGCATGTTCACCAGCAGGAGGATCTCGCCGAGCGGATGCTCGCGTTCATCGAGATCTACAACCAGACCGCCAGCCCTTTCAAGTGGACATACGCCGGCAAGGTGCTTGAGGCATGACTAAAACGAACTTGCCGGATGAACCACTAATTATCACTGTAGTCTGGCATGGGCGCGAATTGTATGGGATCGTTGAACTCTGCGGCGTCTCGTCGCCGAGCCACGTGGAAGGTGACCAACGGAGAGACTCATCCCGCGGACAGGCTCGTGGCAGCCGGAGTGCGCGCCGCGTGGCGTGGAGCGCGTTGCGCTCGGTGGATACGACCCGGGCTCCAGACGATGATCAGCGTGCAGGTTTGCCGTTCCCCGGCCGCTTCGCGCGCTGGCGCGTGGGAGAGGATGGACGGCTCCAGGTGAGCTCGGAGAAACGGGCGAAGTCGCGGTCGAAGGAGACCAGCTCGCAAGCATGCTCGAGGGCGATCGCCGCGAGCTGTGCGTCGGCGATGAGATCCCCTGACGCCTCGGCACTTGCGCAGAGCTGCTCCAGTAAAGCGATATGCCCTGGTCCGGGTGCCAATATGACGTGCGCGGGCTGCGCGCGCAGCGCCTTCAGGTAGGAAAACGCCTCATCCACCGGCGTGGGTATCGAGAAGATGCGCCTGTTGGTCGCGATGCGCAGGAACGAGCCAGCCACGAGATCGACGATCGCGAAGGGCGTGCTCGCCGCGATCGTCTGATCGAGCCAGGTCCTGGCGGTGTCGAAATCGGGGTGGTCGTCGCGGTGGGCCGCCAGCACCACGTTGACGTCGAGCAACTTCAACGCAGCTCGGCTATCCCGCTGGCGCCATGGTCGAGCACTTCCCGCAGTGCCCTGTTCGATCGCAGATCCACGCCAGGCAATGGACCTTTGCCACCCCGGAACACGGGCACCGCGACTGGCTCAGTTGGAGCCTGTTCGGCAAGCTCGCGCCGAAGCGCACTCTCGATCACCTGACCGAGCGTCTGACCCCGCTCGCGCGCCCGCCGCTTCGCTGCCCCAAGCAGATGATCGTCCACAGCAACTGTGGTTCGCATGATGCACATACTAGCGCATCACGCGCATCACTACTGAGGTGCAGGCGGCGATCTGCTGCCCACGTAGCCGGTAGAGCCGACCGTGGACCAACGATGTTCGACTCCGCAGAGGGTGGCGGTGCCGTCGGTCAGGACAGCGACATGGGTGGCACCCATGAGTATCTCTCCGGGATGCAGGCGGAGCGTGCTCGACGCCAGCGCTCGACGCCTGTGGAAGTAGTCCACAACCTCCTCCACCCCGTGATAGTCGCCGGCGATCGCGTTCTCGCCCGGAACGTGCCACTCGATCCCCTCGCTCAGCAGAGCTCGCACAGCGATTCCCCGGCCGCGCATCTCGGGAGCGACTGTGAAACGACCGATCTGTCGGAGCTCATGCTGCGGCAGGACCGTCAGCTCGACGTGTGCGACGACGGTCTCGGTGGTGCTGCTCACAGCCGAGACCAGGTAGCGGTGATCGCCCGAGGTGTCGGCGTACTCGGCGAGCTGGCGCTCATCGAGCGGAAAGCTGAAGCGCAACCCGGTCCACTGCAAGAGCTCATCGGGTGTGCTGGTCCAGCGCAGCAGCGCCTCGGCATCGCCTGGGCGAAACGGACGGAAGACGATCTCATCGGATGTGGTTGTCATCGCGGACGCGACCAGGCTATCGTCGGATCGCGGTGCGTCTGAACCATGTCACGCTCGCTGTCGGCGATGTCGAGAACTCGGCGCGCTTCTATGCGTGCCTGGGCCTCCAACAGATTGTCGCCGACTACCCGGACTACGCCCGGTTCGTGGCGCCGCAGGGCGACACGACGCTCTCGTTGCACCGCGCCGAGCACACGTTGCCTGAGCCCAGTGGAAGCATCCACTTCGAGGTTGACGACGTCGACCGTGCCGTGGATGAGCTCAAGCGAGCGGGGTTGCGCTTTGCGTGCGATCCGGTCGATCAGTCCTACCTCTGGCGCGAGGCGATCATGCTTGACCCCGACGGGCACAGGGTGTTCATCTACCACGCCGGCAAGAACCGGCTCGATCCTCCCTGGCGCCTCGCACCCGCCGCTGGCACGCGGGACTGACGTTTCAGTCCTCGCGCCCGGGGTCCTGCGCTATCCAATCTTCGTAAGCTGGCTCGGTGGTCGACTGCTCGCCTGATTTCGGCCGTACCGCCGATGACTACGCCCGTCACCGTGCGGGAGGCTCCTGGAGCGTCCACAGCGCGCAGGCGGAAAGCAGCGGCTATCAGGGCAGCGCCTCGAGACCTTGCGAATTCTCCGTCGAGGATACGATCAGCTGAGAGCGAAAAGAGAGCAGATGCCCGGTACGACCACGCGCACCAACGGCCACCCTGAGCCGAAGATCACCGAATCGCCCGAGGACTGGACGATCCGCCACGCGCCCGAGTTGGGAGAGCTGATCGGGAGCGTCAAGGACGCCGCGTCGTTTAACCCGCTGGACTGGCCGAGGTCGGTGTTCGGCAACCTCAGCTCAATGGGGAAGGCTCCGTACTCCGAGTACGACCTGATCTGGTCGGGGAACGTCCCGCGCCTCGCGCGCTACCTGGCCGACACACTGATCCCATCGGTCCCCGGAAGGGCGCCCGCCTGGATCCGCCCGCCGCTGTCCTCGCTGCTCTTCCATCGCTCACACGAGTTGAAGGACGCGGGGAAGGCCCACGCGCAGCCGTTCGCGGGCGAAAGCTGGTTCTTTATCAACGGCATCCTCACCAACCAGGACGTCGCTCGGGTGAACGCGGCATATCTCGTCCACCTCTTCCACCGGCCGATCAACGTGCTGTGGAACTCGACCGACGGGATCGGCGTGGACCTGCTCGAGTGCACCACGGAGAAGCTCGGCGCGACGGGCGAGGACGTCGACAGCGCCTTCCACCCGCTGCTCGACGCGATCTCGAGCCCGCAGAACAAGCGCGTCGTGCTCATCGCACACTCCCAGGGGACCCTGATCACTGCCGTCGTGCTGCGGCTCATCGGCGGCGTGTATCGGCACACAATGACCGGCAGGCGTAGGGACCTGTCGAGATCCGACCGCGAGGCCATCCGCCAGCAGGCGGCCACCGAGGGACTGACCGTCGACCCACGCCGCTTGAAGCCAGTGACTCCCACCGAGCTGTCCAAGCTCGAGGTCTACTGCTTCGCCAACTGCGCGAGCGAGATGGGCTACCTAGACCAAGAGCGAGAGCTACCAAAGATCGAGAGCTACGGCAACGAGCACGACCTCGTGGCGCGCCTCGGCATGCTTGCGCCCGATCCGCGCCAGTGCGACATCCGGATTGCCGGCCCGCGCTTCAGGCACAACGGCGCCTGGGGCCATCTCCTAAACGCCCACTACCTGAAAGCCATCGACGAAGCCCAGCGCAGGCCGTCCGACGAGGGGGACACTCGAAACGCCGCGGCGCCCTACGTGCCGATCGAGGGCACAGCTCCGGCCGAGGCTGCACCAAGCCTGTTCCGCTACCTCGACGGCGCGGGGGCCATTGACTGAGCTGCGGCACGGCAGCCAGCCCCGCGCTGCGCAGTGCCCATCCCTCACCCGGCGCCTCGACGAACAGCTGCTTGCCGGAAGGGGTTGGTTAGGCGAGGGAGGATGGTGGCGGGTTTCGCCTACGCCGCCTGCGTGGTGGCCGACAGCCGGTCGACCTCCGTGGGCGTCAGCTTGAGCGCGGTGGCGGGCAGGATCTGCTCCAGCTGCTCTGTCGTCCGCGCGCTGGCGATCGGGGCGACGACCCGCGGCTGGGCGAGCAACCAGGCGAGCGCGACGGCGGCCACCGTCGTCGCGTGGGCCGCCGCAACCTCGTCGAGCGCCTCCAGCACCGCTGTCCCCCCGCTGTCGAGGTAAGCACGCGCGGCCTCGGCGCGCTCGGACTTGATGGCCTCGCCGCCAGGCCGGTACTTGCCGCTCAGAAAGCCCTTGGCCAGCGCGAAGTAAGGCAACACGGCAAGGTCCCAGGCCTCGGCGACGGGCAGCAGCAGGTGCTCAAAGTCGCGCTCCACGAGGTTGTAGTGCGGCTGCAGGACCTTGAACTCTGCAAGCCCTTGCGTGCGCTGGAGATCGAGTGCCGCGGCGAGCCGCTCCGCCGTGTAGTTGGACGCGCCAATGTGGCGGACCGTGCCCGCCTTGACGAGTGCGTCGAAGGCGCGCAGCGACTCCTCCAGCGGCGTCTCCTGGTCGTCGACGTGCGCGTAGTAGAGGTCGATGTGGTCGGTCTGCAGGCGCTCGAGCGAGGCGTGCGCCTCGCGCTCGATCGTCTCCGCGCGTAGGTTGCGGACCGCTCCGTGGCCGCCGCCGACCTTCGTGGCCACGACGATCTCCTCACGGTTCTTGCGAGCGGCGATCCAGCGCCCGATGATCGTCTCCGAGCGGCCGTGCTCGACCAGGTAGGAGTTCGCGGTGTCGATGAAGTTGCCGCCCGCGCCGGTGTACGCGTCGAGGATGGCGTGAGACCGCGGCTCGTCGGCGGTCCAGCCGAACACGTTGCCGCCGAGGCAGATGGGGAACACGTCGAGGCCGGTGCGTCCAAGAGCGGTCATGTCCCCACGGTAGCCGCTGCCGCGGTGCAGCGATGCAACGACCTTGGCCCGAACCACGCGTCTACGTCGCCAACAAGGACTGTCGCGGGCACGCCTTCCGCCCAGCCAGCATCACGCTCGCCTGCGGCGATGGGCCGCCGCACCCGCCCCCGCTGCGGCAGAGCAAGCCGCTGCCGCAGCGATGCCAAGCACCGCCAGCAAAGCCAAAGAGACCCATGTGCGGGCTGTCATAGCTTACCTACTACCCAAGTTCCTAACACCCCAGCAGCCGAGCGCTGACGCCAAGGCACCGCATCGTGGTTCAACCGACGTGGTACTTGATATGCGTGACGCCGGGTGCGTCGACGGCCCGGATCTGCGTCAACTTGAGAACCCCGTGCTGGAGGCCCTCGAATAGGCGTCTGCCGCCGGCCATGATCACCGGCGCGATCGAGATATCGACCTCGTCGACAAGGCCCGCAGCCAAGTACTGGTTAACCACCGACGCGCCGCCGGCAAGCCAGATGTCCTGCTCCTGGGCGGCGTTCTCGGCCTGCGCGAGCGCCGACTCGATCCCGTCGGTCACGAAGAAAAAGGTGGTGCCGCCCTTCATCTCAAGCGGCTCGCGCGCGTGGTGGGTGAGCACGAACACCGGATGGTGGTAGGGCGGGTCCTCGCCCCACCAGCCTGGCCACGGATCGTCGCCCCACGGTCCGGTGCCACCGCCGAACATGTTGCGTCCCATGATCGTGGCGCCGATGTTTGCGCGGCGCTCCTCGACCACCGCGGAGCTTACGTTTGTCTCGCCGCCCTGCTCGCCGTGCATCTCCCGGAACGCCCTGAGGGGGAAGAACCACTCATGCAGCTCCATCCCACCTACTCCGAGCGGGTCTTCCTCGCTCTGGTCCGGACCTGCGACATAGCCGTCCAGCGACATCGTGATGCTGAGTCTGAGCTTGCTCATGGCACACCTCCTCGGGGTCTCGAATCTGCCCAAGGCCCGGGTTTTGCCGTGCGGGATAAGTCCCTCGGCATCGCCCGGGCGAACAGGCGGAAGACGATCTCATTGGTTGTGGTTGTCATCCAGACGCGACCAGGCTATCGTCGGGTCGCGGTGCGTCTGAACCATGTCACGCTCGCTGTAGGCGACTCACCCGAGGGACTCGCCCGGCTGCTGGCCGCCGACCCCCAGGCGCTGCTGGTCGCCGAGGCGGGCGCGATGGCCTTCTGGCGGGCCGCCGGTTACGGGCCTCAGCAGAACAGGGCGCGGTTCGTCCGCCAGCCGGACAGGTAGGCGCCAGGTATCTTGATGCGGTGACGCGGACTATAAAAAGAAGATCGGTGATGAGCCGCCTGGAAACCGGCTTCAGGGACGTGGATGCTGCCGGCGACGCTGACCGGCGAGTCATGGCCGAACATGCCTCGCATCCGATCTTCGCCCGAATCTATGCGAGGGTTGCGGAGATCAGCGAGCGTCGCGGTGGCGCCGAGCATCGCCGCAGGCTGCTCACTGGCCTGCAGGGTCGGGTGGTGGAGGTGGGCGCCGGCAGCGGCGCGAACTTCCGGCACTACCCGACCTCGGTCGACGAGGTCCTCGCCATCGAGCCCGAGCCCTACCTGCGTGAACGTGCCGAGCACGCCGCGTTGGGGGCACCCGTTTTGGTCTCCGTCGCTCACGGTGGCGCCGACCGCCTCCCAAGGGAGGCAGAATCCTTCGATGCCGGTGTTGTGGCGCTTGTGCTCTGCACGGTGCCCAATCAGCAGTCGGCGCTCGCGGAGCTCCACCGCGTGATACGTCCCGGTGGCGAGCTGCGCTTCTACGAGCATGTGCTTGCCCACTCCAGGTGGGAGGCTCGCTTTCAGCGGTTCTCCGATGCGACCTTCTGGCCCCGCTTCGCGGGCGGTTGTCACCTGGCGCGGGACACCACGACGGCGATTGAGCGCGCGGGGTTTCGGATCGAGACGTTCGAGCGCTTTCGCTACAACCCCGCTCCTTTCCTCCCGTCCTATCCCCACGTGCTCGGCGTGGCGCGTCGCGCCTGACCGTGGACGCTTCTTTGCGGTCGCGCTAATCGGGCCGGGAACCAGCCTGAGGGAGACGAGCGCGAGCTAGAGATCGAGCCGAAATGGTGAACATCCACGGCCAATGCGCGGCCAGCAGGCCCGATCCGATCCCGATCCCCACTCCGACCGCGACATCGCTTGGGTAGTGGACGCCGGTATGCACGCGCGAATAGGCAACGGCCCCTGCCAACGGCACCAGGGCCGGCGTCAGCACCGGCAGCTCGGCGCAGGTGCCGGTGACAAATGCGAACGCCGCCGCGCTGTGCCCCGAAGGAAACGACGTTGACCGCGGTGTACGAATGAGCGCCGGGTGCGACCGCGAGCTGGGCCGACGTCGGCGCGCGAGCAGCTTTGCCGGGCCGTTGGCCACTCCCGCCGCGATCGCGATAGCGATGAGGCCGCGCCCTGCCGCCCGCCGCCCTCGCCCTCCCTTGAATACCGCGAGTGCGCCGGCAACCACAAGCCACAGTCGTGAGTAGTTTGCCGCCCGCGTGATGGCGATGAGGGTGCGATCCAGCGCGGGTGAGCGAGTTTCAAACGAGCGCCTCATCAGCCGGCGGTCCAGGTGCTGAACGCGACGCCACATCGTCACTGAACCTTACGCCGCCGCAAGCAGTGCGACACGTACAGCGCTCAGCCCGTGCCCAGCAGCACGCCTGCGGCCACGTCGCTTGGGTAGTGGACGCCCACGCGCGGCTCTCCACCGGCTTCGGTCTTGCGCCGCAGATAGCCGAGACGCGTTGTTGACGAACACGCGGTCGTTCACGCGCGCGAGATCGATGCGCCGCGGCGCGCTAGCGCCCGTAATTTCTTTCGCCGCTCGTCGGTTCGCTCGAATCCCCAGTGGTGGTGCCCTGTTCGCCAGTGGAGGGGGTGGGGTTGGCGGTGGTGCCGGTGCCCTGGCCGGTATGCCGCCGGCGTTCCGCAGAGCCCGTGGAGGGCCCCTGGTCGCGGCCATCGGGCCTCGCGGAGCCATGGCCGCCTTCGCTTTCGCCGCTTTCGCCGGAGCTCTGGCTCGAGCTGGAGTCCGGGGAGGCGTCTTGCCCGCCATCCGCTGTTTGGTGACCATTGGGCGAGTCGGCGCGCGAGCTGTGCTGCCCCGTGGGCGCTCCGCCGCTTGGCCCCGACCACTGGCGGTGTTCGCTGTCCTCCTGAGCTCCGCCGTCGCCCCCACTGCTACTGCTGCCGTCGCCGCCGGGCTGCCGACCGCCGCCGTCCACCTGCTGTCGAGCCCCGCTGCCGCCACCGCCTCCCTGTTGTTGACGTCCACCCGTCTGGGCTCCCCCGTTTCCCTGCGGCTGACCTCCACCACCGTCGACGGGGTGGGTGGAGGGTGCTTCAGCGGGCGGCGGGGGTGGCGCAAGCGGGGGAGCCGCCGGTGGGGCGGGAGCGATCGTCACGCCCCGCTCCTTCGTTTGCCCGGCGGATGAGATTGGACGGTTGCGGCGAGGGGTGCGGAAAGCGGACGAGGGACGAGGCGCCGCGCCGCTGGATATCGGCTTGCCTTCAGGCCCGTTGCCGCGGGGACTCATGCCGCGAGCACCAGGGCCGCGGGGCCTGGCAGGCATCGCCCTGTCCGGGCTTGCGCCGGCACCTTTGCCAGCGAACGCCAGCTCGTGGTTGGCGGCCGCGGTGGAAGCCCCGAGCGAGCTCGCGCCGCTCGCCCGGTGCACATGCCCATGCCGGCGCGCGCGGCCCGCGCGATGCTGTGTGTCGCGTGAGACGCCGACGCCTCCCACCACCACCACTCCCGCTGTGACAGCCGTGGCGGTGACCTTCAGCAGCCCCGCCACCAGACCCGCCGAGCCGGCGCCGGCCCCCGCCGCGAGGCGGCCGGCGAGCGGGGCGTCGGCGCCGCCCGAGCCGAGTGCCCAGCTCAGCAGCGGCGAGGGGGTGATGGCGGTGGTTGCCGCGCGCAGGGTGGCCCGCGCGCGGTGCACCAGACCGCGCACCGCGCCTTCGCTCAAACCCAATGTGGTGGCGGCCTCCTCGTAGGTGTAGCCGCCCACCGCGGTGCGCACCAACGCCTCGCGCTGCATCTCCGGCAGCTCCGCGAGGCCCGCCAGCGTCTCGCGCGCGGCAATCCGCCGGTCGAAATCTTCGGGCGGGGGAGCCGTCAGGGAGAGGGCCGCGCCAAGCTGGGCCTGGTTGTTGGCCGATCGGCGGGTGTTGAGCGCCGCGTTGTGGACAACGCGATACAGCCACGGCTTGACGTCGCGCACCTCGGTGCCGTCGCGCAGTGCCAGCCACGCCTGCATGAGACCCTGCTGCAGTGCGTCCTCGGCGCGCTCGTGTGCCAACAGCAGGCGCCGGCAATAGCCGAGCAGGGGACAGCGGTAACGCTCCACCAGCGCCTCGAAGGCGCGCTCGTGACCGGCGCGCGCCAACGCCACCAGGCGCGCGTCGCTCTGGGTCAATAGCAGCCGTACCGAGACCGAAGGGCTCATTTACAGGGTGGGCGCCCGCCACGGGCCACCGTGCGCGGTGCGCCGGCGACCCGTGCAAGGGCTCCTGTGTGCGAGGTTACCTCACCAGCTCGATACTCTCAAATTCAGTCCCTCCGGGGGCGATCCGCAGCTCGGCTGCCCGCACGATCGCGCCTTCGGTGAGGGCAGAGCTGTCACACGGCGGTTCGGTGGAGATCGGCGCTCCGTCGTCGTCCTGGCCTTCGCCCGGGCCGCCGCTGCCATCGCCGCCGCTCTGCCACTGACCGCCCGCCTGAGGCTGCTGGCCATTCTGCCAGCCACTCCCCTGGTTGCGGTCGCCGCCGCCCTGGTCGTCGCCCAAGCCGTTGTCGTCGCCGGAGCCTCCTTCGCCTCCTTCGTCGTCCTGGTCGCCCGTCGGCGGCGTGGGGGTGGCGCTCACGCACTCAAAACGGGTGTCGATCGTGACCTTGCCGCTCACCGTCGAGCCGTCGCCCAGCGTCAGCGTGAGCACGCCGCCGGTGTAGGAGGCTACCTTGCCCGCGTTTTCTTCGGTGGCGGACGGCGTGGTCGCGGGGGTCGGCGCGGCGGGTGGGGGGCTGGTGGTGGGTGCCGCGCCGGGTCCCGCGGGGCCGGCGGTGGCGGGTCCGAGATGACGGAAGCTGACCCGCGCGTGGTGGGCGCGCGACTTGTGGTGGTGGCGGTGGTGGCGCTGGCCGGCCAGCGCTGCCCCTGGGGCGGTCAATGTGAGCACCGACAGACTGGCTGCTGTAAGCAAGATGCGTCGCATGGAATCTCCTCGTCGGGCGCGCCGCACGCGCGCAGTCGGGTTCAGATGCCCCTCTGACACAGCCCGGCGCGATTTCCTCACGTGGCGTTTTGGCCTGGGTCGTAGAACAGATGTCCAGATAAAAAGGTCGCGGCAGCGCCGGGAAGGTCCCAAGGTGGCGGCGGCGCCGGGAAGGTCCCAAGGTGGCGGCGGCGCCGGGAAGGTCCCCTGCGCCTTGGGGCACCGCCGCGGTGACCTGGCGAGGATGCCGCGGCTACGCCCGCGACCCCGCGCGATCCTGCGCGTCGAGGTAGGGCGCGAGGTACTTGGCGGCGATCTTGCTGGGCGGCGACCAGGTGGGTACGTCGGTCAGCTCGGAGCTGAACCCATGCCCACCCGTGATGTGCGCGGTGATGTACAGCGGCTCGCCACCGGTCAGCAGCATCCCGTGGATCACCGGCTGGAAGGGCTCGGGCGTGACGGGCGCGCCGGCGAGCGCGGCGATCGACCGTGCCACCGTGTCGGCCTGCTGGGAGGCCAGGCCGCCGTGCTTGACCGCGAAGTCCACGGCGTCGCCCGCCGCGTAGATCGGGCCGGCGTCGGGCACCTGCCCGTAGGGGTCCACGCGGATGAAGCCGTGCTCGCCCAGCGGGATGCCGCGCACGGGGGGACCGTAGAGCTCGGGCAGCGCCACCACCCGGTCCACGTGCAGGCGGCGGTCGCCGGGGTTGACGACGATTTCGCCGGAGCGGGGAACCTCCGCGTAGGCGGAGTTGATCGTCGCGATCCCCGCCTGGCGCAGGTGCTCTGCCACCGCGTTGCTGGCGGTGGGACCGAAGATCGCCAGCGGCGCCTCCTCCGGAGTGACGATCGTCGCGGCCAGCTCGACACCCATGTCGTAGGCGCGCGCGGCGGTCATCAGCGCGAGCTCGTACAGCGGCAGCTGCCACGGCATGCGCGCGGGGGAGACGAACGCCAGGCTGTGGACGTAGCCCCCCTCGATGTCCTGGATCAGGCCGTGCATGGTCTCGTCCAGGCGGCGGTCGTCGATCGTCAGCGCGTGCTCGTAGCGCGGTTGCGCCTGCGCGCCGAGCGCCAGCACCAGCGCGTCGTACGGGATCTCCGCGCCGGCGGTGGTGTGCAGCAGCTGCTTGGCGGGCTCCACCCACTCCAGCGAGTCACCCAGCAGCTGCGCCCCGGCGTCGTGCACGATCGGCGCCAGCGGGTAGCGGCGCGCGGCGGGGTAGGCGAACGGCTCGCGCACCGCCATCGGCCGGTAGACAAACTCGGTGGCGGGCGCGATCACCGTGGTGGCGAGCAGGTTGGGGGCGAGCTCGTGCAGCGCCAGCGCCGTCTCCAGCGCCGCCACGCCGCCGCCTACGATCATCACGCGGAGCTTGCTGGGGTGGGAGCCGGTGGTGGTCATGATTGAAAGCTAACTATTCGCCATACCACTTGCCAGCCGCTAAAAGCCGCCGGCAGCGTGCGGCAAAACCCGGATGGCGTGAGCGCGGGGCGCCCAGATCCTATGGCCATGCCGAAGCCTGCCATCCACACCGAGGCGCTGGGCAAGCGCTACGGCGACACCGTCGCCCTCCAGGCGCTCGACCTGACCGTGCAGCAAGGCGAGGTGTATGGGTATCTCGGGCCCAACGGCGCCGGCAAGACCACCACAATCCGCCTGCTGCTGGGGGTGCACCGGCCGAGCGCCGGCCGCGGCGAGCTGTTTGGGATCGACGTGTGGCGCAACCCGGTGGCCGCCCACCGGCACATCGCCTACGTCCCCGGCGAGCCGTTTCTGTGGCCGGCGCTGACCAGCGCCGAGACGCTCGAGTTCCTGGCGCGCCTGCACGGCGGCACCGACGCGGCTTACCGCGACGTGCTGGTGGAGCGTTTCCAGCTGGACACCCGCAAGAGGGTGAGGGCGCTGTCGAAGGGTAACCGCCAGAAGGTACAGCTGATCGCGGCGCTGGCCACGCGCGCCGAGCTGCTGCTGCTGGACGAGCCCACGGCCGGTCTGGACCCGCTGATGGAGATGGCGTTCCGCGAGTGCGTCCACGAAGCCAAGGAGCGCGGGCAGACGGTGTTCCTCTCCTCGCACATCCTCGGCGAGGTGGAGGCGCTGTGCGATCGGGTGGGGATCCTCCGCAAGGGCAGGCTGGTGGATGAGGGGACCCTGGCACAGCTGCGCCACCTCTCCACCCAAACCGTCGAGGTGACGTTTGCGGGCGCTCCGCCGCGGCTGCCGCCGCTGCCGGGCGTGAGCGTCGAGCCGGCGGGACCCAGCTCGCTGCGCTTCGCGGTAGCCGAGGGCGTCGGCCCGCTGATCGCCGCGCTCGGCGCGGCGGGTGGGACATCGATTAAGGCGCTCACCAGCCGCGAACCCTCGCTGGAGGAGATCTTCCTGCACCACTACGACAGCTCCGACGGCCGTGTCGGCGGCTGAGGCGCTCGCGCGGCGGGCCTTCAGGGACGCCCGTACGCGCACGATCGCGTTCGCCTACCTGTTCGCGCTGTACGCCTACATCCAGCCGGCCGGCTACCGGCACGCCTACCCGACGTTGCGCGACCGGGAGGCGTTTGCGCACAGCTTTGCGGGCAACGATGCGCTGCGCCTCTTCTACGGCTACCCCTACGACGTGAGGACGGTGAGCGGCTACAGCGCGTGGCGCGTCGGCGGGACGCTGGCGATCGCCGCGGCCGTGTTCGGCGTACTGGCGGCGGTGAGGGCGCTGCGCGCGGAGGAGGACGCGGGCCGCGCCGAGTTGGTACTCGCCGGCGGTGTAGGGCGCGCCAGGATGTTCGGCTCGGCAATCGCGGCGATCGCGGCGGGGGTTGCGATCCTGTGGGCGGCGGAGTCGGTCGGCTTCGTCGTGGGGGGTCTACCCGTGGGCGGCTCGATGTACCTCGCGCTGGCTGACGCGTCGGTGGTGGCGGTGTTTGTCGGGGTGGGTGCGCTCGCCAGCCAGCTGGCGCCCACGCGCCGGATCGCGCTGGAGCTGGGGAGCGCGGCGGTGGCGCTGTTTTTGCTGCTGCGGGTGGTCGCCGACACCTCCACCAGCCTCGCGTGGCTGCGCTGGGCGACGCCGCTGGGCTGGGCGGAGGAGCTGCGTCCGTTCACCGGCCCGCAGCCGCTGGCGCTACTGCTGGCGGCGCTCGCCACGGTGGCGCTGCTGGCGCTCGCGGCGCGAATTGCCGCCGTGCGGGACATCGGCACCGGGGTGTTGCCCGCGCACGACAGCGCCGACCCCGACCTGGGTCTGCTGGGCGGCCCCACCGCGCAGGCGCTGCGTGCCGAGCGCGGCACGCTGGCCGTGTGGGCGGGCGGCATCGGCGTGTTCGCGCTGATCCTCGGGATGGTGTCAGCGAGTATCTCCTCCGCCGGCATCTCCAAGAGCATCCGCGCGGAGATCGCGAAGCTGGGCTCCGGCTCGATCGCCACGCCGAGCGGGTATCTGGCGTTTGTGTTCCTGTTCTTCATCGTCGTGGTCAGCCTGTTCGTGTGCGCGCAGATCGGCGCCACGCGCCGCGAGGAGTCAGAGCAGCAGCTGGAGACGTTGCTGGCGCAGCCGCTCAGCCGCCGTTGCTGGCTGGGCGGGCGCCTGCTGCTGGCGTGCGCCGGCGCGCTGGCGCTGTCGCTGCTGGCAGGTGCGCTGGCCTGGGCGGGCGCCGCCTCACAGGGGGTGGATGTGTCGCTGGTGAAGATGCTGGAGGCCGGCCTCAACTGTCTGCCGGTGGCGCTGCTGTTTGGGGGGATCGCGGCGCTCGCCTACGCGCTCGTTCCCCGCGCCGGTACTGGCATCGCCTACGGGCTGGTGGTGCTGGCCTTCCTGTGGCAGCTGGTCGGCTCGCTGCTGGGGGTGCCGAAGTGGCTGGTGGAAGTGACACCGTTTGCGCACGTGGGGCTGGTACCGGCACAGTCCTTCCGCGGCGCCGGCGCGGCGGTGATGCTCGCGATTGCGCTGGCCACCGGCGCGGCGGCGCTGTGGGCGTTCAACAGACGCGACATGATTGGCCAGTGAGCCGAGACGTGCGATGCTCCAGAAGGTAGCCGTCGGAAGGTGGTCGATGGACGGATATGAGGGCCTCGTGCCCGCGCCGATCATCGAGGAGCTGCGCGCGCACGCCGAGGCGCTGGCAGGCGCTCGTATCCTGCACGTCAACGCCACCGCCTACGGTGGCGGCGTCTCAGAGCTGTTGCGCTCAAGCGTCCCGCTGCTGCGCGACCTTGGCCTGATGGTCGAGTGGAAGGTGATCGGCGGCAACGAGGAGTATTACGGTGCCACCAAGGCGCTGCACAACGCGCTGCAGGGCTCGCCGCGCTCGCTCAGCGACTCCGAGCGGGACGCCTACCGGGAGTGCGTGCACGAGAACGCGAAGACGCTGGACGGCGGGCACGACTTCGTCGTGATCCACGACCCCCAGCCGGCCGGGCTGCTGGATGCGCACGGCAGCGGCGGCGCCCGTTGGGTGTGGCGCTGCCACATCGACACCAGCGAGCCCAACCCCGACGCGTGGCGCTTTCTGGCGCCCTATCTGGAGGGCTACGACGCGGCGGTGTTCACGATGGCGGAGTTTGTGCCCCCCGACCTGCCGGTCGCTCGCGTGGAGACGATCGCCCCTGCGATCGACCCGCTGAGCCCCAAGAACATCGACCTTGATCCGGCCACGGCCCACCATATCCTCGACTGGATCGGGGTGGATCTCCCCGGACGGCTGGTGACGCAGGTGTCGCGCTTCGACGCCTGGAAGGACCCGCTCGGCGTGATCGAGGCCTACAGGCTGGTGCGGGAGGAGGTGGGGGGCCTGCAGCTGGCGCTGGTCGGCTCGATGGCGCTCGACGATCCCGAGGGGTGGGACGTGTACCGCGAGGTCTCCGAGGCCGCCAACCACGACCCCCTGATCCACGTGTACACCAACCTCACGGGGGTCGGCAACGTCGAGGTCAACGCCTTCCAGCGCCTCTCCGAGGTGGTGGTGCAGAAGTCGATCCGCGAGGGCTTCGGGCTGGTCGTCTCGGAGTCGCTGTGGAAGGGCACCCCGGTAGTGGCCGGCCGCGCGGGCGGTATCCCGATGCAGATGCCCGAGGGCACCGGCGGCCTGCTGGTGGACGGCATCGAGGAGTGCGCCGCGGCGATGCTGGCGCTGCTCAACGACCGCGAGCTCGCCAGGGAGCTCGGCAAGGGAGGGCACCGCCACGTGCGCGATCACTTCCTGCTGCCGCGTCTGTTGATGGAGGAACTGCGCTTGCTGCGCGCGCTCGACTCGGGCGGTTCGTAGCGCCCGAGTCTCGCTCTCAACCCGCCGTCGTCCCCGCGCTCGCGCGCGGGGCGTAGCGGTGGTGGAGCATCAGCGCGTTGCCGTCGGGGTCGGCGAAGAACGCCATGTGGCAGACGCCGGTGTCGAGCGTCTCGCCGTTGAAGGTCACCCCGCGCTCCTGCAGCGACGCGCGGGCGGCGGCCACATCCTCGACGTGCAGCGCGATCGGGTTGGGGTTGGGGTTGTGCGGGAGGCCCATCGCCTGCGCGTCGTACACGCTGAGCGTGAGGTTGCCGGTCTCAAACTCCGCGTAGCCGCGCTCCTTGATGTACACCGAGTGGGGCAACCCGACGGTGGAGCCGTAAAACTCGACGGCGGCCTCGAGGTCTTTGGTGGGGCAGCCGACGAAGTCGACGCCGGTGACGAGCTGGGGTGTGGTCATCGTGATGCCTCCTCGCGGGGATTGACCAAGGCTGTGCTTGGCGCGCGATCCAATCCTACTCCGACACGTCCTCTATGCCTCCGAGAAACGCGCGCACCCGTTCGAGCAGTTCAGTGGTCGCCTCGCGCGCATCGGCCAGGCTTGTTTCGGGGACAAACGCAGCGGCGTATGACGCTTCGTTGCGCCGCTCGCGGGAGACGTCGAGACTCTCGAGCAACTCCTCGGTGTCCCCTTCGAGGTGCTCGAGTGCCGTCTCGAGACGTAGTGCGTGTGCATTGTCGCCCGAGGTTGTGCGCAAGCCGATCGCCTGAAGGATTGCGTCGCAGGCACAGATCGCGGCGTTGTGCAGGAGCACGGATTGGGACTCTGCGCTGAGGTCGGGTATGTCAGCATCGCCGCGAAACCGATCCGCTTGGCTGAGGAATTCACGTGCTCGCACTCGGTCGGCGTAGACCTTCTCCACGCGTGCATCTGTCATGGCAACGCGATGCTATCCAGGTTGCCGACGAGCGGAGTGACTGGAGCCTCCAGCACACGGCGAACGAAGCTCGCGTTTTCGGCGAGCAGGCGCCGAAACTCCTCGGCACCCAGCACCGTCAGATCGATTACGCGTCCGGCCTGCTTGCCGATCGGGCGCACACGCCGCCGCAGCTCGCGCAGATCGGCATTGCCGATGACGATGACATCGATGTCGCTGTCGGGCCGACGTGTCCCGCTCGCCCAGGAGCCGTAGATCGCCGCGGCGAGCACGTCTGGGCGTTCGAGCGCATCGCGCAGCTGCTCCTCGACACCCACAGAGCGGCGTAGCAAGTCGACCAGAGGCTCGTTGAGTGGGTCGTTGGTGGCAGCTTGAAACCGATGCGGTCGTGCGGTTGCCTCGCGGCGGATGATACCCGCGCTCTCCGCTCGGACCAACTCGCGGTGAACAGAGGACGCAGGGGCGTCGAGAGCCTCTGCCAGCTCCTGAAGTGTCCAACCGCGTTCTGGTTGGAGAAGCAGTAGTGAAAGCATGCGCAGCTGCATCTCCGAACGGAAAAGCGGCAAGATGGTTGGGGCCGACGTCCGCATTACTGGGAAGTTTATACTATAAAAGCGAATAATGCTAGGCTGAACGCTCACCGTGGGCTTCGGGACGCTGATCGTGATCGTGCTGGCCGGGCTCGGCGGGCCGCTGCTGGGGGTCGCCGGGCGCTGGTTTGTCCCGGTGGTGATCGGCGAGATCCTCGCCGGGGTGATCGTCGGGCCGGCGGTGCTCGACGCGGTGGACCCCACCAACGGCACGGTGTCGTTCCTCGGCGAAATCGGCTTCGCGATGCTGATGCTCACGGTGGGCATGCACCTGCCGCTGCGCGACAGCCGGCTGTCGGCGTCGCTGCGCGGCGGCGGGCTGCTCGCGGGGATCGTCGCTGTGCTGGCGCTGCCCGGTGGACTGCTGGCGGCGAGCATCACGGGAACCGGGCACGCGGCGGTGTACGTGGTGCTGCTGGCCTCCGGCTCGGCGGCGGTGTTGCTCCCCGCCCTGGAGGAGACGGGCATCGAAGGGCCGGAGGTGATGACGGTGATGGCGCAGGTGGCGATCGCCGACGTGATTACGATCCTGTCGGTGCCGATCGTGCTGCAGCCGGCGCGCGTGGGGCACGCCGTGCTGGGCGCCGCGCTGGTGGCGTGCGGGGTGCTGGCGCTGCTCGGCGCCGCGCGGCTGCTGGGCGGCGGCGGCTGGGTGAACCGCGTGCGCCATCTCTCCAAGCAGCGCCACTGGGCGCTCGACCTGCGCCTGTCGCTGCTGGTGCTGTTCGCGCTGGCGTGGCTAGCCCAGAAGGGTGGGGCGAGCATCTTGATCGCGGGGTTTGGCGCCGGCGTGACGGTCGCGGTGATCGGCGGGCCCAAACGCCTCTCCACGCAGATGCGCGGCGTGGCCGACGGCTTCTTCATCCCGCTCTACTTCGTCGTGCTGGGCGCGCAGCTGGACCTGGGGGGCCTCGTCAACCACCCATCTCTGCTGGTGCTGGCGGGCGCGTTGGCGGCGTTGAACGTCGTGATCCACCTACTGGCGGTGGCGCTCGCGCACCGTACCGTGGCCGCCGGCCTGGCGGCCAGCGCGCAGCTGGGCGTGCCCGCCGCGATCGCCTCTTTGGGCCTGGCCGAGCACGTGCTGTCGGCCAGCGTGGCGACGGCGATTGTGGTGGCGGCGCTGGTCAGCCTCGGGGTGTGCACCGCGGGG
Organism: uncultured Solirubrobacterales bacterium; assembly: GCA_963794715.1. Classification (GTDB taxonomy): domain Bacteria; phylum Actinomycetota; class Thermoleophilia; order Solirubrobacterales; family Solirubrobacteraceae; genus Palsa-744. Next base: position 57,004 of record CAWCEY010000002.1, read on the forward strand.
GTGGCGCGGCTGGTGCGGCTGTATGCGCCGGCAGTGACCTGACCTGGCAGGCGATCTCGAGATCCTCGCGCGCGGTGAGCACCAGCGTGCGGGCGCGCGGCGGCCATCGCGGCGATCTCCGCGCGCAGGCGATGTATGTAGACGTCGAGCGCAAGACGGGATCGGCGAATCTCCGCGACAGCTTCAGGGAGCTGGAGCCTGCGTTGACCACAAGCACGTTCATGTCGCGCCTTGCGCCCCGGGCCGTGCCGTCACGTCGGGGTCTGCCGGGCGAGCCCCCTCCCCCTCCTCCCCCAAAGAATCCGGCCAGCGCCAGTCGGTCAGCTCCGGCGGGTCCTCGCCGTGCGCGCGGGTATGGGCGCGGTGGCGCAGCCGCTCGTCGGTCATCTGCTGGCGCAGGTGGGCGGCGTGCTCGGCGAGACCGGGGACGCGGTCGATCGTGTCGATCACGAGGTGGTAGCGGTCGAGGTCGTTGAGCATCACCATGTCGAACGGGGTCGTGGTGGTGCCCTCCTCCTTGTAGCCGCGCACGTGGATGTTGTAGTGGTTGGTGCGCCGGTAGGTGAGGCGGTGGATCAGCCACGGGTAGCCGTGGTAGGCGAAGATCACCGGGCGGTCGGCGGTGAACAGCGCGTCGAACTCGGCGTCGCTCAGGCCGTGGGGGTGCTCGCTCTCGGGCTCCAACCGCATCAGGTCGACGACGTTGACGACCCTCACCCGCAGCCGCGGCAGGTGCTCGCGCAGCAGCGCCGCCGCCGCCACGCTCTCCAGCGTCGGGATGTCCCCCGCGCACCCCAGCACCACGTCGGGCTCCTCCTCGCCGTCGTTGGAGAATGCCTCCCAGATGCCGATTCCGCGCGTGCAGTGCGCGATCGCCTCGTCCATGCTCAGGTAGTCGAGCGAGGGCTGCTTGCCCGCCACGATCACGTTGACGTAGTCGCGGCTGCGCAAGCAGTGGTCGGCCACGGACAGCAGACAGTTGGCGTCGGGGGGCAGGTACACGCGCACGATCTCCGCCTTCTTGTTGACCACGTGGTCGATGAAGCCGGGGTCCTGGTGGGAGAAGCCGTTGTGGTCCTGGCGCCACACGTGCGAGGAGAGCAGATAGTTGAGCGAGGCGATCGGCACGCGCCAGGGGATCCCGCGCGTCACCTTCAGCCACTTGGCGTGCTGGTTGAACATCGAGTCGACGATATGGATGAACGCCTCGTAGCTGTTGAACAGCCCATGCCTGCCGGTGAGGAGGTAACCCTCCAGCCACCCCTGGCAGAGGTGCTCGGAGAGCGCCTCCATCACGCGGCCGTCGGGCGCCAGGTGATCGTCGCTGGGCAGCCGCCGCGACTCCCATGTGCGGTCGGTCGCCTCGAACACCGCGCCGAGGCGGTTGGAGGCCGTCTCGTCGGGACCGACGATGCGCAAGCGATCGGGGTTGAGGCGGATCGTGTCGCGCAGCCACGCCCCCAGCACGCGCGTCGGTTCGCTGCTGCTGGCCGTCGGCGCCCGCACCTCGACGGCGTAGGAGCGGAAGTCCGGCAGCTCCAGCGCGCGCAGCAACGCGCCGCCGTTGGCGTGCGGGTTGGCGCCCATCCGCCGCTCCCCCTGCGGCGCCAGCGCCTGCAGCTCCGCCCGCAGCGCGCCCTGCTCGTCGAACAGCTCCCGCGGCCGGTAGGAGCGCAGCCACCGCTCCAGCTGCGCGAGGTGCTCTGGCTTGCCGGCGAGGTCGGCGAGCGGCACCTGGTGGGAGCGGAACGAGCCCTCCGCCGGCAGCCCGTCCACCTCCTTCGGCCCCGTCCACCCCTTGGGGGTGCGCAGCACGATCATCGGCCACCGCGGCCGTTCGCGCTCGGGGCCCGGGTGGGCGGAGTCCGCATCCTCGCGCGCGACGCGCTGGATCTCCCCGATCTCCCCCACCACCTCATCGAGCGTGGCCGCCATCAACTGGTGCATCTCCGTGGGGTCGTCACCCTCGACGAAGTGCGGCGCGTACCCGTACCCCTCCAGCAGCGAGCGCAGCTCCGCCGGCGGGATCCGCGCCAGCACGGTGGGGCTGGCGATCTTGTAGCCGTTGAGGTGGAGGATCGGCAGCACCGCGCCGTCGCGCGCGGGGTCCAGGAACTTGTTGGAGTGCCAGCTCGCCGCCAGCGGCCCCGTTTCGGCCTCGCCGTCGCCCACCACGCAGCACACCAGCAGCTCAGGGTTGTCGAACGCGGCGCCGAATGCGTGTGCCAGCGAGTAGCCGAGCTCGCCCCCCTCGTGGATCGAGCCGGGCGTCTGCGGCGCCACGTGGGAGGGAATGCCGCCGGGGAAGGAGAACTGACGCAGCAGCCGGCGCAAGCCCTCCTCGTCATGGCCGATGTGCGGGTACACCTCGGTGTAGGTGCCCTCCAGGTACACGTTCGCCACCACGCCCGGCCCGCCGTGGCCGGGGCCGGCGATGAAGATCGCGTTCAGGTCGTGCATCCTGATCGCGCGGTTGCAGTGCGCGTAGACGAAGTTCAGCCCCGGCGTCGTGCCCCAGTGCCCCAACAGGCGCGGCTTGACGTGCTCGATCGCAAGCGGCTCGCGCAGCAGCGGGTTCTCCAGCAGGTAGATCTGCCCCACCGAGAGGTAGTTGGCGGCGCGCCAGTAGGCGTGCAGCGCCTCCAGTTCCCGCGGGGAGAGCGGGTTGGGTGAGACATCCATACCTGCATCCCATAAAAGCAGTCGCTAACTTCCCACATGTGACCGACCGGGATTCAAAGACAATCGGGATTGTCCTCGCCGACGATCACGCGGTGGTGCGCAGCGGTTTGCGGCTGCTGCTGGACAGCGAGCCCGACTTCGAGGTGCTGGCGGAGGCCAGCGACGTCGATAGCGCCCGGCGTTACGTGCGCGGCCACCACCCGCGGGTGCTGGTGCTCGACCTCAACATGCCCGGCGGCTCCAGCCTGCAGGCGATCCCCGCGATCCGCGCGGAGTCGCCCGACACGCAGATCGTGGTGCTGACGATGCAGCAGGAGCCCGCGTTTGCCCGCGAGGCGCTCGGCGCCGGCGCGCTGGGCTACGTGCTCAAGGAGGCCGCCGACGAGGAGCTGGTCGAAGCGGTGCACCGGGCGGCGGTGGGCGAGAGCTATCTCAACCCCCGTCTCGGTGCCCGCATCGCCTCCGAGCCGCCGCCCGGCCCGCCCGATGACCTATCAGAGCGCGAGGTGGACGTGCTGCGGCTTATCGCACTTGGCCACACCAACGCCGAGATCGCCGCGCAGCTGTACCTCTCGGTGCGTACCGTCGAGACGCACCGCTCCCACATCCAGCAGAAGCTGCGCCTCTCCACGCGCGCGGAGCTGGTGGGCTACGCGATCGAGCGCGGGTTGATCAGCACGGGGGGCGCGCCGGGGGGGATAGGGCCATGAGCCCCACCACCAACGCCCCCGCGACGCTCGCTCCTCCCCGCCCGCGTGGGCGCGATCGCCGTTCCCCGACGCGCACGCTGAGCATCGGGATCGACGCGCGCGCCGCGGTGGAGGTGCCGGCCGGCCGCGGGCGGCTGGTGCGCGAGCTGCTGCGGGCGCTGGCCGAGCGCGAGGACGAGGGCCGACAACGCTACGTGCTGTACGCGCGGGAGCGGTGGCGCGAGCAACCGCTGGACGAGCGCTTCCAGTGGCGCACGATCGACGCGCGCGACCCGTGGTGGCATGTGCGCGCCGCGCGTGCCGCCAATCGCGAATGCGACGTGTTCCTATCGACCAACTCCTACCTGACGGGCTGGCTGCTGCGCATCCCCGACGTGCCGATCGTCTACGACCTGGTGCCGTTCGAGCCGGCGCTGCTTCCCAACCGCCGCTCGGCGGTGATCGAGCGCCTCACGCTCGGGCGCTCCGCACGCCGTGCGGCGGCGCTGCTGGCGATCTCCGAGGCCACCGCGCAGGCGCTGGCCGCGCGTTTCCCGGCCACCGCCGCGCGCACGGTGGTGGCGCCGCTGGGCGTGGCGGCAACGCTGGACTCGCCGCTGGATCAAGCGGAGGCCGCGGAGCTGCCCCCGCCCGGCTTCGTGCTGGCGGTGGGGACGTTGGAGCCACGCAAGAACCTGCCGCGCCTGGTGGAGGCCTACCGGAGCCTGAACGGCGAGCTGACCGCGCGCCACCAGCTGGTGGTGGTGGGCGCGCGCGGCTGGCAGACGGGCGAGACCCTGGAGGCGCTGCGCTCGCTGGGGGAGCGCTGCGCGATGCTGGGCTACGTCTCCGACGCGGCGCTGGCCGAGCTGTACCGCCGCTGCGCGGTCTTCTGCTACCCCTCCTTAGGCGAGGGCTTCGGTTTGCCGGTGCTGGAGGCGATGGCGGCCGGCGCCGCGGTGCTCACCTCGGACGTCTCCTCGCTGCCGGAGGTGGGCGGCGAGGCGGTGGAGTACGCCGACCCGCTGGACGTGGCGAGCATCGCGGCGGGCCTGGAGCGCGTCCTCGGCGACGAGCCCCACAGAGCCGAGCTCGGCCGGCGCGCTCAAGAGCGGGCGCGGGAGTTCAGCTGGGACGGGTTCGCCGAGCGGGTGTTAGGGGTGCTGGGGGCCGTGGCGGGTTAAGCGAAGGCCGGCCTCCCACCAATCGCCTTTACCAAATACGCGATAAAGTAAAGGCGATGCCGAAGGTGTCTGCCAAGAATCAGGTGACGCTCCCCGTCGAGGCGATGCGCGCGGCTGGTCTGCGCGCGGGCGACGAGATCGCCGTACGCGCGGCCGGCGACGGCGAGATCGTGCTCGCGAGTCGTGCCTCGCGGGTGCGACGCCATGCGGGCATCGCAACGGGCATCTACCGGGACGGCGAACTGGATCGGTTGCGCGGCGAGTGGGAGCGCTGATTCTCGACGCAAATGTCCTGATCGGGCTGCTGGACACCGCGGACGCTCACCACGAGCGCGCGATCGACGACGTGGAGGCCGCGGATCAACGGGGCCAGCAGCTGCTGGCCCCCGCCAGCGTGTACAGCGAGGCGCTGGTGGCTTTTGCGCGGGCTGGGCGCATCCGCGACGCACGCGAGGCAATCACCGCCATGGGGATCGCGGTGACGCCGCTCACTGAGGAGATCGCCGAGCAGGCAGCCACGCTACGCGCCCGCTACGAGCGGCTGCGCCTGCCCGACGCGATGGCGCTCGCGACCGCGCGTCAGCTGGGCGGCGAGCTGCTGAGCTACGACCGCCGTCTCTGGCGGCTGGCGGGGAGCAAACACAGCGCGTCGAAATGAGGTTGGGGTGAGATCGTCCGCGTGCGTTGGCTTGGTCAAGAGCCGCGTGGGGGCGGGGCCTCCGTGCCCCGCCTACCAGGCGTGGATTGCTCACACGGTTACTTGATGGGCGCGGTGGCGGCTCACGGAGACGTCCTGGCGGACAGGTGGTTAGGGCGACGATGGGCACTGTGCGAGGTCGCGCCGGATCGGTTCGTTGTTGCGAAAAGCATCGGCGAATGTGCGGGTGAGCGTGTAGGTGCCGGCTCGGCTCACGCCCGGTCGGCAACGCTCACTGATGAATCCGACCCACAGCCCTGAAAGACTGCCACCATGCTGCGGCTAGATTGTCCCCTCACCAGAATGCGGCGCTTGTTCTACAACCTCGACGGCCCTTGGTATCGCCGCGGGATCGCTGAGGCAATCGGATCGAAGCGCTACTCCCGTCCAGCGCTCTTTGGCATGGATTGCCGACTAGCCGCGCTCATGCCCATGAGGGTGGGACCTTCCTAGAGGCCGGTGCGCACGATGGGTATACACCCCGCTATCTGATGCTCGAGACACTCGACCGCGGCACTCAGCAGCCCCTCCTCGACGCGGGGCTTGGCTCGCGCTACGAGTTCGCTGAGGGCATGTCTGACTACGATCTACTGTACTGCCGCCGCGAGTGAGCGCCTTGCCGCGGATCCTCGTTGTCAACCCAAACCACGAGGACTACCTGACTGACGGAATCTTCCACGGACTGCGGACGCTGCTCGGCGCCAATGCGGTGGACTACCCGAAGGCCGAGTTCATCTACAACACCGCGAACGCGGGAGTGCGTGGGCGTGTGCGAGGCGGAGGATTCACGTTGTACGGGCTGCTGCCCGACCTACCGGTCGATCGCGATCATCTACTTCCGCGTGCGCTCACCGGCGAGTTTGACCTCGTGGTCTTCGGCGACATCTGGCGGACGTTCGGCCAGTGGGCGGAATGGGGGCCCCAGCTACACGCCGCGGGCGTGCCGCTAGCCGTGCTCGATGGCGCTGATCGGGTGGAGCCCTATCCATACTCGGGGCTGTGGTGGCGGGTGCCGGCTTGGTGGTTCTTGCCGAGAGCACACAACCGGGCGGTGTGCTTCAAGCGGGAGCTCACGCCGCTGACGAGGTGGTTTGCCTCCTATCTGATGCTTCCGCCTCGGCTGGGGCGTACGCTCGGCCTACGACCGATCTCCTTCTCGATCCCAGCAGAGAAGGTGCTGAATACCCCCCCGGCCAAGGACAAGGACTTCCCCCGCCATATCGTCGACCCTGAACTGGCCGCGCGCGTGGGAGGCCAGAGCGGGTACGCCTTCAACGACGAGGCGGACTACCGCGACGATCTACAACGCTCCCGTTTCGGGATCACGGCCAAGCGCGAAGGCTGGGATGCGCTGCGCCACTACGAGATCGCAGCGTGTGGCGCGGTTCCATGTTTCCGCCAGCTGGACCGCAAGCCCGCGACGTGCGCCCCGTTTGGCCTCGACTCAAACAACTGCATCACCTACGGCGACGCAGATGATCTGCTGGCGCAGATCGAGACGCTCGACGAGCAGCGTTACGCGGCACTCCAGGCCGGAGCGCTAGCGTGGGCCGCGGCAAACACTACGGTTGCACGAGCGCAGGAGCTGCTCAGTGCCTGTGGGATCCTGCTGCCCGCGCCCATCCAGCAACCTTGACGAGCGAGCTCGACACCGCCCCGCCCGCCGCGCAAACCGCGGCCAGCGAGCCGTACGCCGCGGGCGAAGCCAGTGAGCGCGTGATCCGCGGCGGTGGCCTGCGCGTCGTTGGCACGCTTGTCGGCGTGCTGGCGGGGGCGTTGAGTGCGCCACTCGTGGTCCACCACCTGCACACGTTCAACTACGGACGCTACCTGACCGTCACCAGCGTGCTGTTCGTCGTGACCGCCGTGACAGAGGGCGGCCTGAACAACGTCGCGGTGCGTCTTTACAGCGTCAGCTCCGAGCCCGAGCGGCGCTCGCTGATCGCCAACCTCACGGGAGTGCGCCTTGTGCTCGGCCTGCTCGGCGGGGCGGTTGCCATTGGCTTCGGCCTCATGGCGAACTACGAACACGTGCTTGTCGTGGGTCTCGCGCTCGGGGCCGTTGGCTACCTGTTGGGCGCGATTCAGGGCTCCTATGCGGTGGCGCTCGCGGGCCACCTACGCCTCCCGGCGCTGGCGGGGATCGACACCCTTCGGTCGCTCCTGACCACGCTGCTGCTGATTTCGCTCGTATTCGCCGACAGCGGATTGACCGGCTTTTATGCGGTGGTGGTGCTCGTGCAGGGCTCGGCGCTCGTCGTGACCGCCGTGCTCGCCCGGCGCCACGTCCCATTGAGCCCGTCCTTCGAGCGCTCGCGCTGGCGCGATTTGCTGCACGAGACCGCCCTCTACGCCGTGGCGAGTACGCTCGGCGTCGTCTATTTCCAGGTCGCGCTGATCACGATGTCGCTGCTCGATCCGGGGCATCAGACCGGGTACTACGCTGTCGCCTTCCGGATCGTCGAACTCGTCAACGGAATCCCGTGGCTGCTCGCGGGGGCGGTTCTACCCGTGCTAGCCGTCGCCGCCAGCGACCTGCAGCGCCTGCGCTATGTGGCAGGCAGGGTCTTCGAAGGCGGGGTGATCGCGGGCGGGTGGTTCGCGATCGTGATCGTGCTGGGCGCCGGTTTCGCGATCGACGTGGTCGCGGGCGCGGAAGGCCAGCCCGCGATCGGCGTGCTGCGCATCATGGGAATCGGAGTGACCGCCACCTTCCTGGTGTCCTCGTGGGGCTTCGTACTGCTCTCGCTGCGTATGCACCGCGCACTCGTGCTCGCCAACGCCAGCGCTCTCGCGCTGGCGCTCGCGCTGAGCGTGATCCTGATTCCAATCCTGCACGCCCGCGGCGCAGCAATCACGACCGCTGCCCTGGAGCTGGGCCTGGCGGGCGCATACGTGGCTATTCTCTTCCGCCGTGGGATCCGGCCGCCCCCTCGCTTTCTCGCCTGTTTCGTGCCCGCCGTGGGCCTGGGGCTCGGCGTGGGTGCGCTCGCGCTGCTCGTACATCCAGTGGCCGCGGTGATCGTCGGGAGCGTCGTCTACTTCGGTGCGCTATGGCTCCTGCGCGCGATTCCGTCGGAGCTGATCGACGCGCTCCCGTCACGACGATGATCTCCCTCTGCGTCGCTGTCTACAGGCTCCACGGGCCCCCCAACCTCGCGGGCCTCGCGGCAACTCTCGGCTCGGCGCTCGACGGCCAGCCAGGTGAGCTGGTGGTAGCTCTCAACGGGGTCGATGCGCAAGCCGTCGACGTGCCGCCCCAGGCACGTATTGTCGATCTGGGCGTGAATCGCGGAGTTGCTCCAGGTTGGAACGCCGCTGCTCGCGCAGCAAGGGGCGACGTGTTGGTGTTCTGCAACGACGACGTCGAGTTGGGTGCGCGCTCGCTTGCCGGGCTTGCCGATGCTCTGGGTGAGCACCCCGACGCAGGTGTGGTCGGTCCTGTGGGCTCACGTTGGGACCTGACGCATGGGGAGCACCGCGACTGGGTGAAGATGGACGGGCGCCCCACTGGCGAGGCGGCTGAGTGCGAGGTCGTCTCGGGCTTCCTGTTTGCCTGTCAGCAGGAGACGTGGGAGGCTGTCGGCGGATTCGACGAGCGTTACGCACCTGCCTCATGGGAGGAGGTCGATTTCTGCACGGCAGTGCGTGCAGCTGGCCACCGATGCTACGCGGTAGCGGGGGTGCACTGCAAACACGAGTGGGGAGTCTCACGCCGCCAAATGCCGTGGGCACGGGCACGGTGGGACGGTCGCTCGGAGACGTGGCGCTCGATCCACCGTCGCAACCGCCGCCACTTTCTGGCCAAGTGGGCCGATTCTCCGATCGCAACCACCGGCATAGGCGCAGCGAACCCGCTATGAGAAAGGCGATCGTCTCCCTCGGCGCCGGCCCGCAGTCGCGACTGCTGAGCCTCGCGGCCCGCTCGTTCCGGCCATACGCCGCACGTCACGGCTATGCGCTAGAGCTTCGTACCGAGATCCTCGATCGCTCGCGCCCAGCGCCGTGGACAAAGGTTGTGCTGCTGCGCCAGCTGGCGAGCAGGTACGAGTTGCTGCTGTGGCTGGATGCCGACCTGGTGATCGTCGACCGTTCGCTGGATATCGCAAGCGAGCTCGAGGGTGGGCGTTTCCTCTACCTGGCCGAGCATGCCACGAAGGAGGGGCGGATGCCGAACTCAGGGGTGATGCTGCTGCGCGGCGGCGAGCAGACGATCGCCTTCCTCGATGACGTCTACGCCCAGGAGGATCTGATTGACAATCGCTGGTGGGAGAACGCGGCGATCTGCCGGCTGCTTGGCTACCAGCTCGACCCGGTCGGCCCTGGGACGCCAACGCCGCTGCTCCGTGAGCACACGAAGTTGATCTCCCCCCGCTGGAATTCGATTCCCGATGCTCCGGCACCCGATCCGCGCATCCGCCACTACCCCGGCTACTCGCTGAAGGTGCGCGGCGCGTTCATGGTGCGCGATCTGCTGCTGCGACGCTGACGGGTCTACGCATTACGCTTGCGTTCGATGGGCCTCTCAGAGAAGCTGACCGAACTGCGATGGCGTGCCGCGGGCCATTACACCCGCCCACTGCCACAGGCGTTTCGTGAGCCGTTGCGGGGCGCCTGCGGGTTGGAGATCGGTGGTCCCAGCGCGGTGTTCAGCGCGAGCGGCCTGCTCCCCGTCTATCCGATTCTCGATTCCCTCGACGGCTTGCAATGGGCCACTCATACCGTCTGGCACGAGCTCGATAGCGAGCACGGCTATCGACCCGAAGGGGCCCGGACCGGCGAGTTGCATGTGCTCGACGGAGCCGATCTCACAGGGCTGGGGGACTCGACGTACGATGCGCTCATCTGCTCGCATGTGTTCGAGCACCTCGCCAACCCACTACGCGCGCTGGCCTCGTGGCGAGCGGTGACCCGCAGGGGCGGCCACCTGCTGATGATCGTCCCGCACATGGCAGGAACGTTCGATCACCGTAGACCCCTTACAACACTGCGCCACATGATCGACGATTTCGAGCGCGGAGTCGGGGAGGACGATCTCTCGCATCTGGACGAAACGCTGAAGCTGCACGACCGTAGCCGCGACAGCGAGCCGGGCGACGACGAGGCGTGGGCAACCAGACGGCGCGAGAACCTCACCACGCGAGTTGTCCACCACCACACGTTCACCACCCCCTCCCTCCTCGAGCTGCTCGACTACGCGGGCCTGGAACTGCTCGCCGTCGAAACCCGCTTTCCGCATGACGTCTACCTGCTGGCGAGATGGCCCGACGCTAAGCGACGCTCAGACAACACCGCTTTCCTTGCCGCCCGCCGGCGGAGCCCTTTCAGGGTGGACCGTTTTACAGAGCGCGCCAGCAACGGCGCTTGACCGGCGAGCGCCGAATCGTCGCGATGAGCAGGCGCCCCGCAAACGCGAAGACTCGCTCCCGCAGACGGCCCTTGGAATAGCCACCCCCGATCTCCTCTGGGTGCACGTACGTGGCGCCGAGGAACGTGGCACGCAGGCGGTCGTGATGTCGCATCCACGAGTCGATTCGCGCCTCGAACGAGCGTGTCACACCGATCATCGGGTAGCGCCAAGCCGCCACGCAGCGCTCGCTGTAGATCGGTGCGGCCAACTCAGAGCGGCGGGCAAGGAACAGCTGGTCGCTGAAGCCCAGTCCGATAGCGAACTCCCCATGACGCTCAAACGTGCTGCGGGGGAGCGTGTCAGGCAGCGGAGGGGCTATTAGCCACCGCGGATTTGCGACCATCAGGCGATGGTCGCCGTCCATCAGCTCAATCGAGGGGGCGATCCAGTCAACTGGCACTCGCATACGTACCTCGGGGTCGCAATGCACGACCCAATCGGGACCCGGGATGCTCATCAACACCAGGCCCCAATCGGTGAAATGGGGCGCACGGGCAATGTCGGCCTCGCGGAGACCGGCGGTGACCAGCGCGTGCGCTATGTGGTCCTCGACGAAAAACCACTCGTCGAGTTCGCGTGCCTCGCGCAGACCCTCGGCCCTAAGGCGGGCGTCCTCTCGATCGCTCACATTGTTGATGATCGCTGTACGCCTGGCGAATGGATATGGATGTTCAGCCAACAGCGCAGGGAAAAAGCCCGGCCTCAACACCTCGCGGTAGGTTCGCTCGTAGCAGTTGACGCAGAGATCGACGGCTGGACGGCTCAACCCTGGCCACTACACCCTGCGCAGATAGCCACGGGGGTTGAACGTCAGGAAGAACTTTTCGCAGTCGCGATCTACGTAAAACTCCTGATGTGATTGAAGAAACTCCTCGACGGCTTCCATCGGGCCCGGTCCCCACCCACGAGCGGCGGGATGACCATTGAGGTTGGTGTCCTCCACAATCAGGTAGCTGCCAGACGTCACCAGTGGGCTATAAGCCGCAAGCTCGTCCCGTACATGAGCGCAACTGTGGTCTGAATCCAAAATGACCATGACCGTTCCGCTCGACTCATCCGCTATGCGACCGACGATCTCAGGTGAAGTGGACGATCCCTCGATATAGGTGATCCTTGGATGCGCCGGCCGATCGGGCTCGGCCGAGATATCGACGGTTATAATCCTGCCTTTGCCCAGGAGACCGCAGATCGAGGCGAGGTAATGAGCGCTGCCGCCCTTGTTGGTGCCTGTCTCGATTATCACATCGGGACGTACCCGAGCAAGGAGCTCCTGGTAAATCCAAAGATCCAGCGGGCACTTCAGAATCGAGGTTCCCAGCCACGTTGTGTTGTTCCATGTACGATCGGGCAAGCCGTAGTACATGCGATGGAAGAGGTTGGTGAGGGCGCCTTCCACCGGGGAGAGAGTTGCAACCCACTGCTTGACGGCACCTGTGGCTTGCTTGGCAGCTTGGATCGTAGGCCGTGCCGACTCGCGGGTTCCCATGGCGAGGCCATCTTATACTGCGCCAGTTTCGCCCGTCGTGTCCTAGCAAAGCTGAGCCTGGGAGTCTGAACAACCCTCCGACCCAGTCCTCTGGCGCCATTGCCGGGTTGAGCGGCCCTTTTGGGCTTGTCTGTATCCTGGCGCGAGCATGCCCCTCGAGCTCGCAGTCGTGTGCAACTCATTCGGCATGGGCGGCACTGCCAAGGCTGCTGTCACCTATGCGTGCCACCACAACCTCGCAATAGTGCGTCCGCGGGCGATAGCCCTCACCGAGCCGGGCGTGCGCGCCGGGGAGCTTGAAGCACAAGGAATCGAGGTTGCGTGCGCCCAGGATGACCTTGAACGGCTGACCCAACAGTTGCGAGACGTCGACGTCGTCCACGTGCACCGGTTTGGCTCGGCCGAGCCCCTTGTGCCGGCTGCCTGTCGTGCGGCGGGTGTCGAGGCACTGGTCGAGACCAATGTCTTCGGACGGCGCGATGCCAGCCCAGATGACGCGCAATTCTCTGCGCATCTGCACATCAGCCAGATGTGCGCGATGCGCTACCGCGAGCGAGCTGGACTTGATCTTGAGGCCTTTCATCGCCGCCATCGCACGCTGTACTACCCGGTCGACGTCGACGCACTGCGAGCCAACGCAACCTCCCGCGATGAGGCCCACAAGCTACTCGGGCTGGACTCCGGACGGCCCACGGTGGTCCGCGTGGGACGTGATGACGACCGTAAGTGGAGCGACCTCCTGGTCACGATGGCGCCCCATCTCCTTGAGCTTGTCCCGGATGTCCAAATCGTGCTTGTGGGCGCAACCTCCCATCGCCGTGCGCAACTACGCCGGCTGGGAGTGCTTGACCGGGTTCATTGCCTAACTTCCTCCAGCGAGCCGCAACGCTTGGCGGCCTTCTACTGTGCCGCTGATGTTTTCGCCAGCACTTCCTCGATCGGCGAGTCATTCGGCTTGGCGATCGCTGAGGCGATGGCGCACGGTATCCCGGTCGTGACCAGCTCAACGCCATGGACCGACAACGCCCAAGTCGAGGTGGTCGACAACGGCGTGAATGGCTGGGTGGCCAACCATCCGCGTGCTTTCGCCGAAGCGGTAGCCGACCTGCTCGGCGACGAGCGACGCCGACTTGCATTCGGGGCGGCGGCGGCCGATAAGGCGAACGCTATCTGGCATCCGGCCAGATTGACGCGCCAGCTCGAGCGGCTGTTCGAGGCGTTGACGGCCTCCGGCGAGCCACCCCCCGGATGGACGCCAGGGATCGCAGACCAAACAGCCTTCGAGGCCGACTATCCTCGCCGTGCCTCTGCACAGTACCGCCCGCTGTCAGCCCGCGAGCAACGCGAGGCAGTCTGGGCAACGCGACGCGAGCGAGCGGACTGGGTACTCCGGGACCTGCGCTCCCACCCGGTACGAGAGGGGCGCATGCTTGCAAAGCTCGCGGCGGCACGGCTGACGGCACCTCGTTAGATCGTGGATAGTCTTCGCGCATCGATCCTTCGGACCTCTATTTCGACCTGCTCAAGGGCTGCCTGACGCGCAGCCCTTTTATCGACGAGCAGCGCCGCGAAGTCCATCTCACTGGTGGGCACGCCCGTCAAGAGCATCATCGAGGACGGCGTCCCAGGCGATCTCATTGAGAGCCGGGGTGTGGCGTGGCGGGGCGGCCATTCTGATGCGCGCCAAAATCCACGTCAAACTCACACCAGACCGACTGGGCGGTCCCACAACAATCGCCATCCACGTTCAAATCACCACACCCGCCAACCACGTCCCAGCCCCACTTGCCACTCTCGAACTGCGCTACCCAAGCACCCTCGGTATCGCCGTAAGCGGCCTTGGAATCGCGACCTGCTCGCAGACCAGACTTGAATACCTCGGCCCCGAAGGCTGCCCGGCCGACTCCAACATGGGCCACGGCAACGTCCTCGCCGAGTTTGCCATCGGAGCAGAAATCCTCCAAGAGGAAGTGGGAGTCGCGATCGTACGCGCCCCCGAACGAAACGGGCACTTCGCGCTGCTTTTCTACGCCAGCGGCGGCACACCGATCAGTGCTCAAATCGCACTCCCCGCCCTCCTCCTCCCAGCCCCCAACGCCGCCAGTATCCACATCGACGTACCGCCCGTCCCCACCCTCCCGGGAGCGCCAAACGTCGCCGTCGCGGAACTGAACGCCACGCTCGGATCGCGCGGACTCACCTACTACGAACACGCCCACGGCAAAACCACCAGCTACCACCCAACCGGCATCCTGCTGCCAGACCAATGCCCCCGTGGAGGCTTCCCCTTCACCGCCGCGCTCGCCTTCGAAGACGGCTCGCACGCGACGGCAAGGACGGCGGTGCCTTGCTCATAGCTGGCCAGGTACGCAAGGAGCGAACTCTTAGTCAGCATGGACGTTGTGGGGCTGGCCCTCGGCGTTCGCAGGTTCGCGGGTTAGCCTCGCGGTTGTTACCGACCGCTGCGGCCAGTGCCGCATACGAATGGAGGACCAGCCATGCCTGACGTTACTGCCTTGATTGCGCCTGCTGATGTGCGTTTGTGGGTCAGCCTTGATGTTCATAAGCTCTCGATCGTCGCTTCGACGTTGCCACCGGTGGGCGGGCAGCCCGATGTGCAGAGGATCGAGACGACCGAGAGGGCGATCCGTCGGTTCATCGACCGTCTTGGTGGCCCTGAGGGCTTGGCGGTCTGTTACGAGGCTGGGCCAGGCGGGTTTGACTTGCTGCGGCTGTTGCGTGGTATCGGCGTGGCGTGCGAGGTGATCGCGCCGTCGTTGGTGCCGGTTCGTTCTGGCGACCGGGTCAAGACCGACCGCCGCGACGCGAAGAAGCTCGTGCGGCTCTTCCGCGCCGGCGAGCTGACCTACGTCCAGGCGCCGACACCGGAGACTGAGGGATTGCGCGATCTGTTGCGCTGCCGGGACGATCTGCGCTGCGCGAGGACCGCGGCCCGCCACCGTGTCCTGAAGCAACTGCTGCGGCACGGGCGGGTCTTCCGCGAGGGCAAGAAGGCCTGGACGAAGATCCACCGCGCGTGGGTCGCTCGCCAGCGTCTGGATGACCCGCTCGCGCAACTCGCGCTGGAGCAGATGCTGATCCACCTCGATGGCATCGAGCGTCAACTTGACGCGCTGGATACCCAGCTCGACCGGGTCGCTCGCAGCGAGCAGTGGGCCAGCCAGGTCGATGTCCTCTCTCGCTTCCGCGGGATCTCCACGCTCACAGCGCTCGGGTTGATCGCCGAGATCGGCGACTTCGCTCGGTTCTCTCATCCACGGGAGCTGGCGTCGTGGCTGGGGATCACTCCGAGCGAGTACTCCTCCGGCGAGCAGCAGCACCGTGGCCACATCACCAAGGCCGGCAACCGTCACGCCCGCCGCCTCCTGGTCGAGACAGCCTGGCACTACCGTCACGCTCCCCGCAGGCCCGCATCTGGCCCGCAGCCCGACGAGCGTGCCTGGCAAGCCCAGATCCGCCTGCACCACCGCTACCGCCACCTCACCGAGCACGGCAAGCGCCCGACCGTCGTCAACATCGCGATCGCCCGCGAGCTCACCGGGTTCCTATGGGCAGCAATGACCAACCAGCCCGAGCGCAAGGAGGAACTCGCCGCCTGACCAACCCCCGGGTGCTGGCGCCGGGCGACCGGTGCGACCGCCGGAGGACCCTCGAAGGCCCTATGCGATCCCGACTCGCGATCTTAGTTCGAGGCAGCTCACGACCGGACACTGTCCTGCGGTCCCGACCCGCGAATCTCAGAGTGACAGTCGTCGTTGCCCTCGCACCGGTCGCCCGGCCCCAGCAACCACACCCACCATGACCACCAAAACAACAAACCCCAACCCCGCCCTTGACAACCACGTCCATCTCAGGTCCGCTCCTCATGATGGGGAATCAAGTAGTCCGCTAAACTACACCCCACTACATGGCCGAAGCGACAGCCCAGAAGCCGTTCTCGATCCGGATGAGCGAGCGGACGATGTCGCGTCTGGAGCTGGGGGCGCGCCGTCGCGGCGAGGCGCGGGCGCGGACGGCGGAGCGGCTGATCGATGAGGGGCTGCGGATGGAGGACCATCCGGGCGTCGTCTTCCGGGACGGGCCGGCCGGGCGCCGGGCGGCGCTGTTTGGCGGCCCGGATGTGTGGGAGGTGATGGAGACGCTGAAAGGGACCGGGCTGCGGGGGGAGCGGGCGATCGCGGCAACGGCCGAGTGGGGCGCGTTGGCGGTGGCGCAGGTGCGCGTGGCGGCGCGCTACTACGGGGAGTTCCGCGAGGAGGTGGACGAGCGGATCGCGCTCAACCGCCGTGCAGCCGAGCGCGGACGCGAGGCGTGGGAGCGTGAGCGGGAAGCGCTCGCTTGAGGGTGCTGCTCGACGAGATGTACCCGCCCTCGATCGCCGAGCAGCTGCGCGGCCACGGCCACGACGTGGAGGC
The DNA here is from genome assembly GCA_963794715.1 of uncultured Solirubrobacterales bacterium. GTDB lineage: Bacteria > Actinomycetota > Thermoleophilia > Solirubrobacterales > Solirubrobacteraceae > Palsa-744. The sequence goes on from CAWCEY010000002.1 coordinate 73,588, forward strand.
GATCACCGAGCGGCCACAGCTGCGAGCGCTCGCCGATATCGATGTGTTTGCACTGGCGCAACAGGAGCGGCGCGCGGTCCTCACCGAGAACATCCCCGACTTCTGCGCCCTCGCCGACGACCACGACCGGCGCGGCGATCCACACCATGGGCTCATCCTGGTCGACCCGGGCCGATACCCGCGCGGCAATCACCGCACGATCGGGCACATCGTCACGGCGCTCGAGCGGCTACTCGCCGAGCACCCCGGGGATGAGGCGGGGAGCCTGCGGCACTGGATTTGATCGACGCGGTTTCCACCTCCACTAGCCTGAAGAGATGCTCGTCGGCGTGGAGCCGTTCGGGCTGACCTGCCGCATCTACCATCGTCGTGACGGAAGCCCTGAGCTCGCACGCTTCGCGAGCGGACCTGGCGACTCGCCGCGTATCGCGTCCCTTGCGTAGAAAGCACGCCGCGTGCTGGTACTGCCCGCTCGACCTATCCCTGCGATAGGTTTCCGAGCATCGCCGCGCACGCTTCGACAGACGCTCAGCCGCGAGAGTCCGCGCCGGTCAGCCATAGCACCCGCCCGGGGGTGCGGCGCAGCGGGGTCTCGCGCGAGCTGTGGGTGCTGCTCGCCGGCATCGTCGTGTTCGTGGCGATGACGGTGTGGTGGTTGACGCGGGACAACCAGGTGCAGGCCTCCGACGATGGTTTGCACACGCTGCTGGCCTTTGGCATCCACGACCAGTTCGCCAGCGGCGACTTCACCACCTGGTTCACCGAATTCAACACCTACCCGCCGCTCGGGCACGTGGTGGGGGCGCTGGCCGTGCTCTTCGCCGGCAAGAGCCCGATGGCGGTGATCGTGGCCTGCAACCTGGTGTTCGTGCCGCTGCTGGCGATCAGCTGCTACGGCGTCGGCAAGCTCGCCCACGGGCCGCGCGCCGGGCTGTTGGCGGGGCTGTTCGCGCTGGCCACGCCGATGTTTGTCTCGCAGATGCACATGTTCATGCTGGACCCGCCCGAGGCGGCGATGGTCGCCGCCGGCGCCTGGGCGATGCTGGCCTCGCGGCGCTTCGAGCGCTTCGGCGTCGCCGCGCTCGCCGGGGTGGTGGTGGGGCTGGCGCTGATGACGAAGTCCACGAGCGTCGTCTTCCTGGCGGGCCTGGGGGCCGTGATGCTGGTGCGTGGCGGCTGGCGCAACTGGCGCGGTCTGCTGGCGTTCCTGCTGATCGCCGCCGCGATCTCGCTGCCGTGGTACGTCCACCACCTGCACCAGCTCAACGGGCTGGTGGAAGGCCAGGGCGGAACCGGGGCGGCGCCGGGCGAACAGGCCGCGCCGCCGCTGCTCTCGCGCGCCAGCCTGTTGTGGTACTTCTGGGCGGCGCTGAACATCCAGCTGCTGGCGCCGCTCGTGCTGTTCCTCGCGATCGGGGTGGCCATGACGATCGCCGACTGCGTGCGGCGCTGGACGCCGGAGAACCTCGGCCCCGAGCTGCTCGGCGGCCTGTTCGTCTCCTGGCTGGGAATCACGCTGATCCGGCACAAGGACGCCCGCTTCACGCTGCCCGCGCTCGTGTATGTGGCGGTGCTGGCGACCGGCTGGATCGTGGTGGCGCGGCCCCGTGTGCGCGTCCTCGCCACGGTCCTCCTGGGCGTGGTGCTGGCGGCCGACTTCCTCGGGGTGTCGATCGGGATCGGCCACGTGGTGCGCGTCGCGCTGCCCGGCGCGCCCGCGGGCAGCGGCATCGGCACGCGGCAGTTCACGATCTACTCGCCGGAAGGCTACGTGCGCGGCGGGCCCAGACGCGAAGGCGACATCCTCGCGCTGATGCGCGGGTTGAAGCGCGCGGGGGTGCGGACGATCACCTTCGACGCGGGCAGTACCGCCGGCAACTCCTCGACCTTCAGCACCTACGGCCTGACCGTGCGCGCCGATCAGGCCGGCCTGCCGGCGACCGCCGTGTATGACCCGGGCGCGCTCGGCCCGCACGACGGCTTCATGCTGCTGCACGTCCCCGCCGCCGGGGATCCGCCGCCCTGCCAGCGCCTGCCTGACGGCGAAGGCGTCTACGTCGAGCTCGGCAGTCCGGTGAAGCCGTTTGAGACCTACACCTTCATCTGCCCCGGGCGCCACCCCGAGGTCTACGCGCGCACCGCGCCGCTGTCGCTGGAAACCGAACTGCAGCTGCACCCCGAAATCACCGGCGCGCCCCGCGCGATGCTCATGAACGTGCTGCTCGCTCTGCGCCGCCGGGGCGTGCAGGCGATCGAGTTCGAACGCGCCTCCGCCGACACGCTGTTCTTCCAGCCCGGCGGCCTCGAACGCCTCGCGGCGCTCGCCCAGCTGCCGGTCCCCCCCGGGCTGGCCCCGCAGCAGCTCACGCTTACCGACGCCTACCTGCTGCGCCGGCCGATCTCGCGCACCGGCCCCCAGCCCTGCGGGCGTTTTCCAGACGGCACCGGTCTCTACGTCGTGCTGGGCAACCCCACGCTGGCCCACCCGCGCTATGTCTGCCCGCGACTTCACAAAGGCTGATAGACCGTGCAAATCGGCAGCGCGAAGATGCGCTCGCCGAGCATGAAGGGCAATGGCCCTGTGTGAAGCACAGCGCCAGCGAGGAAGCGGTCTCCGAGCTTGTCGCGTAGCCACGCCAGGTGCCTGGCGTCGGACGCTTTTGGGGCGGCGGTGGCCTTGATCTCGATCGCGACTACGCCGCCGGCGGACAGCTCGGCGATCAGGTCGATCTCGTGGCGACCGTTGCGCTCGCGTAGATGGTGCAGGCGCGGCCGAGGGGCGTTGAGCTCGAGCTCCGGCCTGATCTGCGAGAGAACGAAGGTCTCGACGACGCGTCCGAGCAGCTCGCCGTCGCGCATCACGGCCAGCTCGTCCAGGCCGAGCACGGCTGCGGCGAGGGAGGCGTCGGCGAGGAAACGCTTACTTGCCTTGGTCAGACGGGAGAGCCGGTTGGTGTGCCACGCGGGCAGCGGGTCGAGCACGAACAGGTTGGTGAGCAGCCGCTCGTAGGCAACCGCCGTCGCCCTGCTGAGCCCGGCGGCGTCATAGAGGGTCTTGCTGTCGGCAAGGCCCGCGGTGTTGAGGGCGAGCGCTTCGAAGTAGCGGCGCAGCAGCCGCGGGTCACGGTGGCCGCCGAGGCCCTCGGCGTCCCGGGTGAGCAGCTGCTCGAGGTAGCTATCGAGCCAAGTGGTGCGGACGGTGCCGGTCAGACGCAGGGCGGGCTCGGGGTAGCCCCCGCGCAGCGCGAGCTCCACATAGCCGCGCAGGTCCGGGGCATCGGCGGGTGGCGCAAACGCCGCGATCTCCCCCTGCGCGAGGGTGCTGAGGAACGGCTCAGAACGGGGGCGGCCGAGAATCTCACCGGCGGTGAGCCCATACATCTGCAGGCGCACCAGCCGCCCGGTGCCGGGCCACGTCGGAGCATCGAGATCCGCCCGCACACTGCCGGTCAGCAGGAAGCGGCCGGGGCGGGAATCCTCGTCGACGGCTCGCTTCACGGCGCCGAGCACCCCGGGGACGGCCTGCCACTCGTCGAGCAGAAGCGGCTCGGGCAGCGATCGCAGCGCGACATCCGGGTCGGCCCGGAACGCTCCCGCCTCGATGTCTCGATCGAGGTGCACGGTGGTCGTGACGTGACGCAGCGCGGTGGTCGTCTTCCCGGTTGCGCGTGGACCCGTGATCAGCAGGGCAGGCAGCTGGGCGAAGAGCTCTCGCAAGCGCCGGTCGACGAGGCGTGGCGTGTATTCCTGGGTGGCGATAAGCACAGCTTAGCGCTTTGGACCACCTTCCAGTGCCGTTTTGGACCATGTTCCGATGATGCTTTGGACCACATTCCAATATCGCTTTGGACCAACAGGCCTACCGCCGCTCGAACACCCCCACCACGTTCGAGACCCCGGCGGCGAACGGGAAGTCGGCCTCCTGTTCGCAGAGCACGCGGAACTGGTAGCGGGCGGGGCCGGGCAGGCGGAAGCGGTAGAGGTAGGCGAAGCGGCCCCTGGCGCGGGTGCGGATCACGTGGAACTCGATCCACCGCCCGCCGGGGGAGCGGGCCTCCAGCACGAGCTGCTTGCCGCCGGCTGGGAGCGGGCCGCCCAGCAGGCGGCCGCTGAAGTGGATGGCGCCGCCGGAGCGGGCGGTGCGCGGGGCGATGTGGAGATGCAGCGCGGCGGGCACGGTCAGCGTCAACGTGCGCAGCGCCGCGGGCTGCGCTTCCAGCGGCGTCCTGCGATAGCCGATGCGCAGCGTGGTGGAGGGCAGGTCGCGGGGCAGCACGAGGCTCCAGCGGCCGTTGGGGCCGGTGCGCGGGGCTGCGAGCAGGGTGCTCGCTGCGCCCCGATAGGCGGGCAATGCGCAGACCTCCAGCTGCGCGCCGGGGATCGGCGCTCCGCTCGTCCTGGCCGCTCCGGGTGGACGCCCGCCCGCGCTTGGCGGGCCGGTCAGCGTCCCTTCGATCGTGTGCGCGGGGCCGTAGCGGGCGCGCAGGCGGGCGCCACTATGGCGCTTCCAGTCCGCGGTGAGCACCGGGCTTTGCCCCGCCCCCTGGCCGCTTGCCGCCGTGCTCGTGCCGCAGGCGGCGGGGGTGCCGGGCAGCTGGTTGGCGACGGTGATCTCGCGGTCGAGCACGGTGGCGGCGTTGCCGGCGGCGTCGGTCACGCTCACCACCAGGTGGTGGGTGCCGTTGGTGAGGGCGGTCGTGTCGATCGGCAGGTCGGCGCTCGCTTCGGCCGGGCAGGGCTGGGTGTAGAGGAAGGCCGGCAGCCCGTCGGAGGTGGCGCCGACGCTGCGGCAGCGCCCGCTGTTTTCGTCGATCACCTCGTGCCGGATCGTCTGCCCATCGGCCTCCACGATCGCTTCGTACACGCCGGAGCCGGGATCGGTCGCGTGAAAGGCCACATCGCTGGTCCCGCTCACGGTCGGGTCTTCGGCCAGCCCGCCGCTCACCGCGGAGACGGTCGGTCCCTTGGGCTGGGAGAGGACTATGTCTGCGGCGAAAAGCTCGACCTCGGCGTCGTAGGTGATTTTGCCGCCTTCGTTGGTGGGGCATGACGTGACAACAAACGACCCGCAATAGGTGCTCAAACCGAGATAGCGACTATTTAGAGCGAGTGGTGGTACGACGACTCGGTTTTCTGCGGCCCGTGGTTCCGTAAGGCTGCCTTGCTTCACGCAGCTAGTTTTGATCTTGGCGGCACATTCGTCGAAGATCTGAGCGTTTTCGCCCACTGGTGCGACACCCCATAGCCAGAAGAGATACGACCCTTCTCCATTGCTTCCGCCTGGTGTTTCGCCTGCGCGCCATAGGGTCGCGCCTGCGATTGTCGCTCCTTCGGGGGCCTTGAAAGCCCAGGTGGCTATGTCGGTTTCTGAATCTGAGACACGGGCATAGCCAGCATCCAGCGCTGCAATTAGCCCGCCCCCTGATTCACATGTGTTCGACGTGATGTCGTAAAGAGGATGTGCCGACGGACTCCACCCATCCGTAGGCGCGACCAACCCGGTGGGAGTCCTGCACGAGTAAACGTGGTACTCCCCCGCCCGCGCGGCAGGTACCGAAACGGCTAGCGCGATGGCTGCGACGAGGGCGGCCGCTGTCAGTGCTCGCGGCGCCATCGCAAAGGCAGCTCGGCGAGACCGTAGATACCGGTGATGCCCTCGAACACCGGCTGGCCGGCCAGTTCCAGGCCCGGCATCCGCGGGGCGAGGAAGGCAAGCGCCTCCTGCAGCTCCACGCGCGCGAGGTTGGCGCCGACGCAGAAGTGAACGCCGGCGCCGAACGTCAGCACGCGGGCGCGGTTGCTGGCCGATCTTCGATCGGTAGCGGCGATGTTGAACTCGTCGGGGTCGGCGGCGCCGGCGGTGTCCCCGGCGCCGTTGGTGCTTGCGGGGAGGTCGCGGTTGCCGGTGAAGGCGCACACCATCACGATCGTGCCGGCGGGGAAGGTGACGTCGCGGAAGGTCAGCTCCTCGACGAGGATGCGGGCGGTGAAGGGTGTGATGGGCTCGTAGCGCAGCGCCTCCTCCACCGCCTGCGCGGCCAGCTCCGGCCGTTCGCCAAGCAGCTGCCACTGATCGGGGTGTTCGGCCAGCAGCCTCACCGCGTGCGCCAGCTGGCTCTGGGTGGTGTCCACGCCGCCGATCAGCACGTTCAGCACGAGGTTCACGCACTCCACGTCCGACAGGCGCTCGCCCTCCTCTTCGGCGGCGATCAGCAGCGAGATCAGATCCTCGCCGGGCTGCTCCCGGCGCGCGCGCACCAGGCCCCACGCGTACTCGTAAAACTCCGACACCGCCTGTTCGATCGCCGGTTTCTGCTCGGTCATCGAGATCGCGTCGAACTGGCGCTGGATCCAATTCGACCAGTGGTGCAGGCGCGGCGCGTCCTGTAGCGGCGCCCCCATCACGTGCGCGATCGCCTGTGATGGGTAGGGCTTGGCGACGTCGCGCACAAACTCGCAGGTGGCCATGCTGGCGCCCCCCGCGGACCCCGGCGGGCCGACCGCGCCGGACTCCGCGGCCACCCCTGCGCCCCCCGGGTGAGCGGGTCCAAATCCCGTCCAAATCTCCTCCAGCAGCCGGCGCATCGCGGGGCGGTGGCGCTCCACCGCGCGCGGGGAGAGGGCGGGGTTGACGAGGCTGCGCAGGCGGGTGTGGTCGGGGCCGTTGATGTGGAGGATGTTGCGGCGCATCTCCTCGTACAGCGGCCCCTCGCGCACGTCGAAGATCTGCGCGATGGTCATTCCGGGGAAGATGGCGGCGCGCGTGCGCAGGAAGAACTCGACCGCCTCGCGGTCCAGCACCGCGTAGCCGTAGGGCCCCGTCGCCAGCCACCCGCCGTTGGCGCGAAACCCGCCCAGCAGCTCCTGCATTCTCGCGTGGAAGCGCGCTCCCCGCAGCGCGGGGTCGAGGTAGTCGAGGGTGGGCAGCTCCAGCTCATCCACGCGCGGCATGCGGCGACGCTACCACGCGCGGACTCGACTCGCGCGCGGCGCGCCCCATCCCTCATCCCCTTTTTCCTCCCGCGGGCGGCGTGGATGCTTCCCGGTCCGCGGGTTGCCCGCCCGCCGTCCCGGCGCGGCGGGCGGTGTGCCCTATTTTTTGGGGTGGACGATCTGCTTGAGACCCGCTCCCGGGGTGAACTTGGGCGCCTTGGAGGCCTTGATTTTGACTTTCTCCCCGGTGCGCGGGTTGACGCCCTGGCGCGCGGCCCTTTTCACCACGGAGAACTTGCCGAAGCCGGTGATCACGACCTCGTCGCCTTTCTTCAGCGCCTTGCCCACGGTGGTGACGAACGACTCGAGCGCACGCGAGGCGTCGGCTTTGGAGAGACCGCTGTCAGTGGACAGCGCGTCGACGAGCTGCGTCTTGTTCATGGATGCTCCCTTTCGAGTTGAAGAACCGGCAAGGCGCGCAGACTAGCGATATCGGCGGAAAGACCGCTTGCCAGAAAGGAATCGGCTTCTTGCGGGACCGTCGGCGGGGGTTCCGCCAGGCGCCCCGACGCGACCACGGAGGTGCCGCCAGGTGCCCTGGCGCGACCACGGCGCGGGCGGGGCGGCCTACCTCGCCAGCTTCTTGCCGGGGTTGAGCAGACCCTTCGGGTCGAACACCCGCTTGATCTCCTCGTGCAGTCGCAGCGCCCCCTCCGGCCACTGCCGGGCGAGCTGGCCGCTCTTGCACCAGCCCACTCCATGCTCGCCGCTGATCGAGCCGCCCAGCCGCACGGCGAGCGCGAACAGCTCCTCGCTGGCCGCCGCCGCGGCGGCCAGCTCGGTCTCGCTGCGCGGGTCCACGAGCAGGTTGGCGTGCAGATTGCCGTCGGCGCCGTGACCCCACGCGCACGAGCGCAGCCCGTGGCGGGCGGCGATCTCCGCGAAGCACTCCAGCGCCTCGGCGAGCCGCTCGACCGGCACCACGACGTCCTCGCTGACCTTCCCCCCGCGCATCGCGCTGACCGCGCCGGGCACGCGGTCGCGCCATTCCCACAGCCCCGCGCGGTCGGGACGGCGCAGCTCCAGCGCGCTTGAGCCGAGCACCGACGCCAGCTCGGCGTAGGCGGCGCGCGCCTCTTCGCGCGTGCCGTCCACCTCGGCCAGCAGCATGAACTCGGCGTGCAACGGCAGCGGCATCGCGCTGGCGCCGGCCCACGCGCCGGCCGCCATCCGCAGCGCGTCGCCGTCGAGGAAGTCCAGCGCCGCGGGCACGATCCCGGCGCCGAGCACGTCGAGGATCGCCGCGCACCCCTGTTTGCGCGTGGCGTGGAAGGCGATCAGCGGCAGCGCCACCTCGGGGGCCGGCATCAGCCGCAGGCGCACGGCGGTGATGATCCCCAGCGTCCCCTCCGAGCCGATCAGCAGGTTCTTGAGGTCATACCCGGCGACGTCCTTGCGGTGGGCGCCCCCGACCGCGATCGTCTCACCGGGCGCGATCACCGCCTCCAGGCCGGTCACCCAGTTGCCGGTGACGCCGTACTTGAAGGCGTGCGGGCCGCCGGCGTTGGTGGCGACGTTGCCGCCGATCTGCGACTGCTCGGAGGCGCCGGGGTCGGGCGGGAAGCACAGTCCGTTCTCGCGCGCCAGCCGCTGCACGTGGCGCGTGCTGACGCCGGCCTCGGGGTACATCCGCCACAGCGCCGGCTCCAGTTCGCGCACCGCGCGCATTCGCTCCAGCGCGCACACCACGCCGCCGTCGAGCGGCACGGCGCCGCCGGCCAGCCCGGTGCCGCCGCCGCGCGCGATCAACGGCACGTCGCGCTCGTAGCAGAGCGCCATCACAGCCGCCACCTCCGCCGTACTGGCGGGGCGCACCACCAGGTCGGCGTTGCCGCTCAGGCCGCGGTTGCGGGTGGCGTCGTGGTTGTACTGCGCCCAACCGCCCGACCCGGCGCCCCCGCTCGCCGGGTCGGCGGGGCAGAGCACGTGCTCGACGCCCACCACGCGCGCGAGCTCGTCGTGCAGGAGCGCGGTGTCGGTGAGCGTGCCCACCATCTCAGCGTAGATCCCCCGTGGGGAATGGCCCCACCCGCCCGGATGAGGCGGGCGAGGGCAGGGGGTCGTCAATCAACTTTTCAGACCCCAACCCTTCATTTTGTGAAGTGTTGGAGGGCCGATTGAAAAACATCTCCACCCCCTCGGCGCCGTGGGGTGGGGTGGGTGTGACCAAGACCCGTTCCAGTTGGCGGCGCAGCAGGCGGTACCCGCTGAACGGGTCCACCGCGGAATGGCCCAGCATGAAGCTCGCCTTGCGATCGCCCAGCGCCGTGTTGGCCGGCAGCGATGGCGCGAGGGGGCCGTCGCGCACCAGTTCCATCTCACAGCCAAACGCTCGCGCGAGCAGGCGCATCTGCGCGAGGCGACCCAGGGCTGTGGGGCCCGCGGTGTTGAAGACGCCCTCGCACTCCTGCGCGATCAGCTCGCACAGGCGCTGCGCGTAATCCCACGCGTAGGTCGGCGAGCGGCGCACGCCCGCCGGCGCCAGCAGCAGCCGTCCGGCGCGCAGCAGGGTCACCCACTGCAGCGATTGGCCGGAGCGAGTCCACACGTGCCGCGCGCGCTCCTCCGGGCCGTTGGGAGGGGGGAGGAGGGGGGAGGGGTTGCGCATCTCGGTAGCCGCCGGGATCGCGAGGTTGACGCCGTACACGTCCGCGGGGCGGGCGATCAGCCAGCTGCCGCCGTACCCCTGCACGAGCTGCTCGCGGGCCAGCAGCGAGCGCCCGAGCGCGGTGGTCGGCTCGGTGATGTCTTCCTCATCCCAATACTCCCCGGAGGGTCGCTCGCCGCTGAACACCAGATCGCAGGAGACCAGCACGTAGCGGGCCCGCACCGCGCGCGCCGCGGCGAGCGTGTTCTCGGCGCCGAGCAGGTCGTCCCGCGCCAGCCGCGGCTCGCGCTCCACACGCCCGCGACCGCTCGGCGCGCCGGCGTGCACCACCACGTCCGGTTCGAGTTCTTCGGCGAGCGTCACGCAGGCGTGGCGGTCGGTCACGTCGAGCCGCTCGCTACGCGCGCCGAGCAGGCTCACGGGCGTCTGCAGCCAGGTGCCCACCACGCTCCAGCTCTGCTGCGCCGCCGCGGCGGCCACGTTCGAGCCGATCAGCCCGCTCACGCCGGTCACAAGCAGGCGCATCGCGACCCTCCCCCGCGGCTGCCGCACGATCCTCCCGGCCAGCCGTTTCGCGGTCCTCCCTCGCAACTGCCTTGCGATCCTCCCGCGCAGCCGTACCGTGACCTCCCGTTCGGAGCCCAATCGTCAAGCCATCCTGGCCGCCCCTCTCCCTGCCAACCCCTGCGGCGCCGCATTCCCTCGCCGCGCATCGCACACTTCACTATACATCGATGTACGGTTCTATCAAGGTAGGAAGGTATTGCTGCCGTAGCGCGCGAACGTAAGCGGCGCGGAGCTGAGGCGGTTGGCGAGCATCCAGCGCGACAATTCGGCGATGTGCGCCGGCTGGATCCTCCCAAACGGGACGCCGCCGGCGTCAAACAGCGGCAGGTAGGCGCGCAGCGAGGCGGCGGTGAGCGCGCGCGGCAGCCCCGGGTTGGCGCGCAGCAGCTCGCCCAGCGAGCGCGAGGGATCGCGCAGCGTGTCCCCGTAGCCGCGCACGGTGGCCGCCACGAAGTCGCGCACCAACGCGGGGTCCGAGCGCGCGAGCGCGCGGCTGGTGAAGGCCACCAGGCCGGGGTAGGAGGGCCCGCCGTTGCGGTCCAGCCAGAACGGCGTGATCGGATGGCCTTCCACCGCCAAACCCACCCCGTCGTCGGGGACGAACCCGGTGAAGGCCGCCACGCGGCCGGCGAGCAGCGCCTGCGCGCCGTTGAAGCCGACGGTCACCACGTGCACCTTCGCCGGGTCGCCGCCGGCGTGGCGCACCTCGGTGTCGAGCACCGCCAGATCGGAGGGCACGCCGGTGATTCCCACCGCGCGGCCCTGCAGCTGCGCGGGCGAGCGCAGATGCTCGGAGGCCAGCGCGATCAGCCCACCGACGGGGCGCTGCACGAGCGCCATCACCTCCTCGTCGCCGCCGCCGCGGTCGATCTCGTTGGCATTTCCGCCGCCGTGGTCAAGCTCGGTGGCGACGTCGCTGCCATCGGCCAGCCCAAACTGCGCGCGGCCGGCGCTCACCAGGCTGAGCGGTTCGACGGTCGCGCTGGGGGTCACCACCTGCAGCTCGATGTGCTCGCGCCGGTAGTACCCGGCGGCCAGCGCGCGGTAGATGCCGGCGTGCACCGCGTTGGGCGTGAAGTCGAGGATCAACGTCGCCTTCGTCGGGTGAGCCAGCGGGGCGGGCAGGGTCGCTGGGCTGGCGCCCACCGCGGCTCCGCCGCCCTCCCCACCCCCCCTGCCGGCGGTCCCGCCCGAGGAGCCGCAGCCGCAGACGGCGACGCTCGCCGCCGCGAGCACCACGATCAGCGCCGCCAGGTGTCGGTATCTTGCAGTCATCGTGAAAAGCGCCACCTCCCCACCGCAGGCGGACGTGGCGGACGCGCGCACGCTATCGGGGGAGCCGGTCGAGGAGCTCTACACCGCGGGGGACCTCGCCGCGCACGCCGACCCGCCCGGGGCGCCGCCGCTGCGCGAGGCCGACCCGATCGGGCGCCCCGGCGAGTACCCGTTCACGCGCGGGGTGTACGGGTCGATGTACCGCGGGCGGCTGTGGACGATGCGCCAGTTCGCCGGGTTCGGCACCAGCGAGGAGACCAACGAGCGCTTCCACTACCTGCTGGAGCACGGGCAGACCGGCCTCTCCACCGCGTTCGACATGCCCTCGCTGATGGGCCACGACTCCGACAGCCCGCGTTCGCTCGGGGAGGTGGGTCGCGAGGGGGTGGCGGTGGACACCGTGCGGGACATGCAAACGCTGTTCGCCGGCATCGACCTCGGCGAGGTGTCGGTGTCGATGACGATCAACGCCCCCGCGGCGATCATGCTTGCCTTCTACGTGGCCGCCGCGGAAGCGGGCGCCGACCCACTCGGGACCGCGGCGGACGCGAGCGCCGAGCAACTCGGCGCAGCCGCCACCCGTGCCGACGGAGGCGCCTCGGAGGGGTCGGCGAATGGAGGCCGGCTGCTGGAGCATCTCTCCGGCACGATCCAGGCCGACATCCTCAAGGAGTACATCGCCCAGAAGGAGTGGTGCTTCCCGATCGACCCGGCGATGCGCCTGTGCGGCGACATGATCGAGTGGTGCACCCGCCGCATGCCGCGCTGGCACCCCATCTCGATCTCCGGCTACCACATCCGCGAGGCCGGCGCCACCGCGCAGCAGGAGCTCGCCTTCACGCTCGCCGACGGCCTCACCTACGTGCGCCAGGCGGTGGAGCGCGGCCTCGACGTGGACGAGTTCGCGCCGCGCCTGTCGTTCTTCTTCAACGCCCAGATCGACCTGTTCGAGGAGATCGCCAAGTACCGCGCCGCGCGGCGTATCTGGGCCAGGGAGATGCGCGAGACCTTCGGCGCGAAGAACCACCGCTCGTGGCTGATGCGCTTCCACGCGCAGACCGCCGGTGTCAGCCTGACCGCGCAGCAGCCGCTCAACAACATCATCCGCACCACCGTCGAGGCGCTCGCGGCGGTGCTGGGCGGCGCCCAGTCGCTGCACACCAACAGCTACGACGAGGCACTGGCGCTGCCCACCGAGGAGGCGGTGCGTATCGCGCTGCGCACGCAGCAGGTGATCGCCCGCGAGACCGGCGTGGCGAGCACCGCCGACCCGCTGGGGGGCAGCTACTTCGTGGAGGCCATGACCGACCGCATGGAGGCGCGCTGCTACGAGTACTTCGAGAAGATCGAGCAGCTCGGGGGCATGGTGGAGGCGGTCAAGCGCAACTTCCCCCAGCGCGAGATCGCCGACGCGGCGTTCGAGCTGCAGCAGCAGATCGACGCCGGCGAGCGAATCGTGGTGGGCGTCAACAGCCACGTGCTCGAGGACGAGCAGCCATTGCCGATCCTGCGCATCGACCAGGCCCTCGAACGCAAGCAGCTCGACCGCCTACAGTCCGCGCGCGCGGGACGCGACGGCGCCGAGGTGGAGCGCACGCTGGCCGCTCTGCGCGAGGCGGCGGCGCACCCCGATCGCAACCTGATGGAGCCGCTGCTTGTGTGCGCCCGCGCCTGCGCCTCCGAGGGCGAGATCGTGGAGTCGCTGCAGCAGGTGTTCGGGGATTACACCGAGACACCCGTTTTCTGACGTGAGGGGAATGGCGATGCCTGGGGTGGCGATGTTCTCTTTAAAAAAGCCCTATAACACTTTACAAAATGAAGGGTTAGGGTCTTGAAAGTTGATGCACAACCCCCACGCCTCAATCCCGCGCCTTCACGATCCCAACGCGCTCTTAACTTGACCTTTGCCCGCGCTTAGGGAGCCGTGAAATAGGTTTGTAGGGGATGCCCGAGCGACGGATCGACAGGCGCACCTTCATCAAGGGGGGAGTGGCCGCCGGCGGCGCGCTGCTGGGTGGCACCGCGATGGCGGCGGTCGCCAAAGAGGTGGTCGAGCCCCCGGCGCCGGCGTCGCACCCGCCCCGGCATCTTCCGGGCCCGGTCACCCAGCCCACCACCAGCGTGCCCGAACAGGCGCTCGGGCAGCCCCAGCCGCCGGCCAGGCGGGCGCCCGTCCGCTCCGCCCAGCCCAACATCCTCGTGATCATGGTCGACCAACTGCGCACGCCCCAGTGGTTCACGGCCTCGCCGACGCTCGCGCGGATGCTGCCCAACATCTCCCGCCTGCGCCGCGAAGGGGTCTCCTTCGAGCGCCACTACACCGCCTCCAACGACTGCTCGCCGGCGCGCGCGGCGCTGCTGACCGGCCTCTACACCCACCAAACCGGGTGCATGATCACGGGCGGCTCCACGCTCGACCCCGGCTTCCCGACGTGGGGGACGATGCTACGCGAACAGGGCTACGACACCTGGTGGTATGGCAAGTGGCACCTCACGCACGGTGACAACAAGTGGTCGGTGCTGGAAAACGCGGGGGCGCTGGAGCCCTACGGCTTCGAGGGCGGCACCTACCCCTCGCCTGACGGCGGCCCCGGCCAGGGCTGGCGCGTGGACCCGCTGATCGCCAACCAGTTCGAAGAATGGTTCGCCGAAGGCGGCGAATCCGCGCAGCCGTGGTGCACCACCGTGTCGTTCGTCAACCCCCACGACATCGCCTGGTGGCACAAGTGGAGCGACCGCGTCCCCTCCGAGCGCAGCGCCCCGGCGCTGGTGCGGGGGCTGCCGCCCAACTACGAGACGCCGGAAATGCTCGAAGCCCAGCGCAAGCCGCTGCTGCAGCTCTCCTTCCAGCAGACCGCGGCGCGGGCGTTCGGGCCGGTGCCGTTCACCGGCCCGCAGGCGCACCGGAAATGGCAGCACTTCATGGACCTCTACGTGAAGCTGCAGCGCAACGTGGATGCCCACGTCGGGCGCGTGCTGCGGACGCTGGAAAGCAACCCGCGCGTGGCGGCCAACACGGTCGTGCTGTTCACCTCCGACCACGGCGAGTACGGCGCCTCGCACGGCCTGCGGGGCAAGGGCGCCGGCGCCTATGAGGAGGCGATCCGGGTGCCGCTGATCGTCAAGGACCCACGCGGCGCGCTCACCTCGGCGCCGCGCCGCCCACGCACGCAGCTGACCTCGAGCGTCGACGTGGCGCCGCTCTTGCTGCGGATCGCAAGCGGCTCGGACGCGTGGCGCTCCGAACAGCGCTACGCGCACATCGCCGGCCGCGCCGATCTCGCGGCGATCCTCGCCAGCCCGCGCGCGCAGGGGCGCCCGTACGTGCTGCACGCCACCGATGAGATCGTCACGGAGTTCGCGACCGAAACGTACGCGGCCGACGCGCCGCTGCACGTGGTGGCGCTGCGCACCGCCAACGCCAAGTTCGCCACCTACTCCAACTGGAGCGCCGAAGGGATCGAGCCCGAGCAGGAGGGGCAGGAGCGCGAGCTCTACGACTACCGTACGCGCGCGGGACGCCTGGAGCTGCACAACGGCGCCGGCACCAGCCCCCTGGAAGGCCAGCTGATCGGGTTGTACCGGCGCGCGCTGGCCGAGGAGCTGCGCGGTCCGCTGCCGGTCCACCTGGCCGACGCGCACGGGCTGGGTCTGGAGAACTACTTCCAGACGGCCAAGAAAGCCGCGCGCGGCGCCGCCCTGGCGAGGCTGCGCCGCCAGGAAGGCGAACACGGGCCGCTGAGCCCGTTCGGCGAAGCGGGCAGCCCTCCGCGCGGCGGCGGCCCCGCGGGTGGCGAACCCGCTGGTGGCGAACCCCCTGGGTCAGGGGACAGACTGCGCGGCGGAGGACCCCAGCACCTGTCCCGTCGCTGACAGCGCCCGCACGGCCACGTCGGTGCCGGCGCCGGCGCTCACCGGGATCGTCGTCTGAAAGCCGTGGCGGGGCACGCTGGTGAGCGGCGCCAGATTTTCCGCGGAGCTGCCGCCCAGCACCTGCCAGGAGGCGACGCCGGTGGCGCCGTTCCAGCTCGCCTGCACCGTCGCGCCGGCCGCCGCGGCCTGCACCGCGATCGCGGGCGCCGTCGCCGGCTGGCCGCTCCACGGCGACAGGTAGGTGCGGAAGTCCTGCACGTTCTTGCCCAGCGTGCCGTCGAGCAGCACGTGGCCGGAGGAGCTGAACTCGGTGAAGTTCGCCAGCCCCCCATAACCCAGCAGCCAGGCGCCGCCGGGCAGGCTCAACGTGTTGCCCTGGCTGGATGCCAGCAGCGTTTTGCTCGGGTTGACGAAGCGCTTGAGCAGCGTCACCGTGTGCGAGGAGGGGTCGGCCCGCAGCAGCAGGCCGCTGGATTCCCTCTGCTTGGGCGGGTCGGAGGCGTTGTTGAACAGCGAGATCAGCCCCCCCGGCTGGAACTCCGCGTCGTGCTGCCAGTAGAAGCGCACGCCCGCGCCGAGTTTGAAGCTCGAATGGCCGCCGTCGCCGAGCAGCCAGTCATAGCCGCCGGTGTGCATGTTCACGTCGTACAGCGTCCACGTGTTGCGCGCCGACAGCATCACGTTCCCCGGCTGGCCGGCGTCGGCGCCGGCACCGCTCGACGGTTCCGGCGAAATCGAGTTGATGTGCACGTAATCCCACGGGTATTCACCCGAGGAGACGTGGTTGAGCGAGTCCTTAAGGGGGATGTGCCCGAGCGCGTGCCACTCCCACATCACCAGGCCCGTCTTGACGTCGATCTCCTCGGTGATCGAGTCCAGCAGGATCCCGTGCGCGGAGCCGTGCACCGAGGCGAGGTTCATGTGGATCGGGTCGAACGCGTCGATCCAGGCGGTGCCCGAGGGCGTCAGCAGGATCTCATGCAGGTCGGCGCGGTAGCCGTTGCCGGCGCGGACCGTGGCGATCTGCTGGTAGGAGCTGTTGTAGATCACGTCTTCGCCCTCGCCGAAGCCCACCTTGATGATGCGGCCCTGCCACCACGTCAGTACCGGCTTGCCTTCATAGCTCTGCACCTGGAAGTTGGTGGCCGCGTCATCGCGCGGCAACGGGTGAAACCACACCAGCCCGCCGTTCTGTTCGGCGATCATCGGCCCGGGCGCCCCCAAACCCTGGTAGGGGGCCAGAAACAGGTCGCCACTCGCCGCGCCAGCCTTCGCCGGCGTCGTGATCGCCACCGTCGAAGGGGTCAATTCCGGCGCCGAGAGGTAGTGCTGCACCGCGTGCGGGTCGCCCGGGTTGCGTGGGAACTGCGCCTGGCTGACGCTCGCCTGGTGGGCCACCGTGAAGGTGGTGGTGACCGTCTGGTCAGGCGTCCCGGCGCCCGCCAGCGCATGCACGGTGACGCGCTCGCCGGCGAGAAACGGCTTGCCGGGGATGAAGCTCTCGCCCGTGCCGGTGGAGTACGCCTGCAGGCGCCCCGCGTGCGTCCCGCTGCGCGAGCCGACCACGCTGACGTTGGCAACCGTGGTGCCCGCGCCGCCGAGAAAGCTGATCTGGGTCGTGGGGGAGGCGTCGGGGGTGCCGGGCAGCGGCGACACCGTCACCGCGTTGGCGGCCGCCGCCGCCACCGCGGCCGGGTCGCCCAGCGCGACCGAGGCGGAGGTGGCGCTCCCACCGCAGGAGCTGAGCGCGGCGGCGAGCAGCGCCGCGAGGAGCAGTGCCCCCAGAGGTCTTTGCATGGCCGTAACATAACCGTTGCCGGCTCGCCACGGCGCAGGGTTGAAGGCTTCGCGCGCGAGGCACCGAAACTCATAGCCGGCGGCGTTGTCTGAGACTAGGATTCCCCTCTCGACCGGCGCGCGCCACCGGAGGACCGATGCAGCAGCGACGATTGCAGGCCACATCGTGAAAAGGAGCGAACGCCGTCCCGGCCACACCGGTGGAGGCTGGACGCCCGTGCGCGTCTGGGTGGGAGAGCAGGCCCACCACCACCGCTGGCTGCGGCGCGGGCTGGTGCTTGGAGGCGCGTTGGTTCTCACATCGAGCGCGGGCGCGCTGACGGTCGGCGGCAACCGGATCATGGCCGAGGAGGCCGCGTTCCGCGGGCCGGCGGCGCCGCAGTGCGTACCCACCACGCTCAACCGCAGCGACCTGCTGCCAGGCACGCAGTTGCGGGTCTCGCCGCTGCCGGACTCGCTGGACGCCTCGCCGCACACCCAGATCAGCCTGCTGGGAATGCCCGGCGGTCAGCTGCGCCAGATCGTCCTCAGCGGGTCGGCAACCGGGGTGCACCCCGGCCACGTGGTCGCCTACTCCCAGGGCGACGGCGCCAGCTTCCTGCCCGCCGCGCCCTTCCAGCCGGGAGAGATCGTCACGGTGCGCGGCCAACTGCTAGCCCACGGACACTGGGAGCCGTTTGCCTTCCACTTCACGATCTCCGTGCCCGATCCGGTCCCCACCAAGCCGCCGGGCAAAGAGCCCGAAGGGAAGCCGGGTGAAGTGCAGCACTACCACTCGGCGCCCAGCCTGAACGCGCCCTCTGTGCAGGTGAGCAACGACACGGAATCGAGTGCCGGGGACATCTTTACCGCCCCCTACTCCGGACCGGGCGGCGACGGCCCGATGATCACCGAACCGGGCGGCCAGCTGGTGTGGTTCGATCCGCTCCCCAAGGGGAACTATTCGGCCAACCTGCAGGTGCAGAGCTTCGAAGGCCAGCCCGTGCTGACGTGGTGGCAGGGGTATATCCCCCCGCAGGGGTTTGGCGAGGGCGAAGTGGTGATCGCCAACAGCTCCTACAAGCAGATCCTGCACGTCCATGCCGGCAACGGCTTCACGGCCGACCTGCACGACTTCCGCCTAGGCGCCAACGACACCGCGCTGTTGACCGTGTTCAACCCGATCCACTGCAACCTGACCGGCGTCCACGGGCCCCAGGACGCGGCGGTCAACGACAGCCTCTTCCAGGAACTGGATCTGCGCACCGGCCTGGTGCGCCGCCAGTGGGACAGCCTCGACCACGTGTCACTGGAAAGCTCCTACTCCACGCCCTACGGCGCCAGCACCGAATGGCCGTTCGACTTCTTCCACGCCAACTCGCTCGACCCCGAGCCCGGCGGGGAGATGCTGGTCTCCGCGCGCAACACGTGGGCGCTGTATGAGGTCAACGAACAGACCGGCCAGGTGCAGGCGCAGGCGGGCGGCAAGCACAGCACGATCAAGATGGGCTCGGGCACGCTGACCGCCTTCCAGCACGACGCCACGCTGCTGCCCAACGGCCTGGTCTCCGTGTTCGACAACGGCGGCGTGCCAACCGTGCACCCGCAGTCGCGCGGGATCCTGGTGGCGCTCAACCAGAAGACGGGCACCGAGACGCTGGTGTCGGAGTTTGAGCACCCCGGCAGTGCGCTGAAAGCGGGCAGCCAGGGCAACGTGCAACTGCTGGGAAGCGGCAACCTCTTCATCGGCTGGGGCGCCGAACCGTGGTTCTCGGAATTCAGCGCCTCCGGCCAGCTGCTCTACGACGCGCACATGCCCCCGGGCGACCAATCCTACCGGGCCTATCGCTTCCCCTGGGCGGGCACCCCCTCGGGTGCGCCGGCGATCGCCGCGAGCGCCGGAAAATCGAGCCCACCCACCCCGGTGACGGTGTATGCGAGCTGGAACGGGGCCACCGAGATCGCCTCCTGGCGAGTGCTCGCCGGCTCCTCCACCAAGCAGCTCGCCCCCGTGGCGAGCGCTGCGCGCAGTGGCTTCGAGACGGCGATCGCCACACCCGGCCCCGAGGCGTACGTGCAGGTGCAGGCGCTCAGCGCCAGCGGCGCGGTACTCGGCACCTCGCCGGCGATCAAATCGTAGGCGTGCTCCCGCCGGCCGAGGAGCGGAGGGTTGGAGCGATCGTCGTGGACGCCAGGTAGGCGACGGGCGTGGCCGGGAAAGAGCGTGCGGCCGAGCTGCGGGCGCTGGCGGGCGAGATCGAAGCCTGCCGGCGCTGCCCGCGGCTGGTCGCCTGGCGCGAGCAGGTGGCGCGCGAGCGGCGCGCGGCGTTTGCCCACGAGCGCTACGCCGCGCACCCCGTGGCCGGCTTCGGGGATCCCGCCGCGCGGTTGCTGATCCTGGGGCTGGCCCCAGCAGCGCACGGCGGCAACCGCACGGGGCGGATCTTCACCGGCGACCGTTCGGGCGACTTCCTGTTCGCGGCGTTGTGGCGCGCCGGCTTCGCCAACCAGCCCACCTCCACGCACCGCGAGGATGGCCTGCGGGTGCGAGACGCATGGGTCACCGCCGCGGTGCGCTGCGCGCCGCCAGCCAACCGCCCCGACGCCGCCGAGCGCGACGCCTGCCTGCCGTGGAGCGCCGCGGAGCTGGCGTTGCTGGGCGAGATCCGCGTGGCGCTCTGTTTGGGCGCGTTCGCGTGGGACGCCGCGCTGCGACTGCGGGCGGGGGCCGCGGGCGGGAGCGGGAGGGGCGGGGGCAGGGGCGGGGGCATGCCACGACCTCGGCCCCGCTTCGGCCACGGCGCCGAGCACCCGGGGGAGCCGTTTGCGCTGCTCGGGTGCTTTCACCCCAGTCAGCAAAACACCTTCACAGGCAGGCTCACGCCGCCGATGATCGACGCCGTCCTGCGCCGCGCGCGGGAGCTGGCCGGCCTCGGCTGAGCCTGTATCGCCGCGTGCGGGAGCTGACTGGCCTCGGCTGAGCCCGTATCGCGGGGCGACCATCCGTCGATGCGCGGGTATTCCCCGTTAAGCGTAAGCGGCGAACGTACGATCCAAGGAGAGTGAGAGTGATGAACACGCCCCTGCGCCAACGCCGTGCGCGCCTGCCGTTGCTCGGCTCGCTGCTGGCCGTGCTGGCGGCGCTCGCGCTCGGCTTCGCCCCCGCTGCCGCCCCCGCGGCCGAACCTGGGGTTGTGTTGGCCGACAGCTTCAGCCCCCACGTCGGCGATCTGAAGGCGCTCGGCGTCCACTGGGTGCGAGTGTTCGCCACCTGGCCCGATCTGGAGCCCGCCCCCGGCGAGTACTCCGCCAGCTGGATCGCCAACTACGAACGCCTCTTCCACGAACTGCCCGCGGGCACGAAAGTGATCGTCGCGGTCGTGGGCACCCCGCAATGGGAGACCGGCTCCTCCGACGAACACACGCCCCCCGCCAATCCCGAGGATTACGCCGCGTTCGTCGGTGGTCTGGCCCAGCGTTTCGGCTCCCGCGTCGCCGCGTATGAGCTGTGGAACGAGGAGGACTCGCCCAGCTGGTGGGTGGGCGCTCCCAACCCCGCCGCCTACGCCGCGCTGTTGCGCGCCTCCTACCCCGTGATCAAGGCCGCCGAACCCAACGCCACGGTGCTGGTCGGCGGGCTGACCGGCAACGACTACCCCTTCCTCGAAGCGCTCTACCAGGACGGCGCCAAGGGCTACTTCGACGCCGTCGCCGTCCACACCGACACCGCCTGCAACATCGTCTCCCCCTACAGCTTCCTGCGCGAAAACGACGGGCACATGATCCCCGACTCGTTTCTCGCCTACCGCGAAATCCACAACGTGATGCTGGCCAACGGCGACGACAAGCCGATCTGGATGACCGAGCTCTCCTGGCGCACCACCTCCTCGGAGTGCGACGAAGGATTCTGGGCGGGGCGCAAGGCGCAGGGCGTCACCGACCAGCAGCAGGCCACCTACCTCAGCCAGGCCTACCACTGCCTCGCACAGGACCCCTACGTGCAGGTGGCGATCTGGTTCCCGCTCCAGGACCAGGGCGCCGACGCCTCCGGCCTGCTGCGCGCCAACGGTTCGCGCAAGCCCTCGTTCGCCGCCATGCAGGACTATGCCCGCCACGGCGATCAGCTTTCAGAAACCTGCGGGTCGTTCTCCGGGCCGAGCATCGACGTCTCCGCGCCCGCCGACCACACCACCTACACGGGGACGCTGCCGATCAGCGTCTCCGCCCGAGACCCCGAGGGCGTGGGGCGGATCACGCTCGAGATCAACGGCAGGCTGATCCGCAACTACACCAACCAGGCGTTTCCCCGTAGGCTCGCGGGGGCGCTGCACTGGCACGGCGCGGCGCACATCCGGACCGGGCGCAACATCCTCACGTTCATCGCGATCGACAAGCTGCGCAACACCACTCAGCGCAGCCTCGTCATCTACCACCGGCCGCCCCGCCGTCGCCACCATCACCGCCACTGAGCGCGCCCTCGGAAAGCGTTGGGCGCGTCGGTCGAGCAGGGGTGTCGCCGGGAGATGGCACGTTCGCTACCGTTCCGCGGCGTGAACGCCACCCCCTTGACGCGATTGCGAGGCCCCGTCGTGCTCGAGCCGCCGGTGTTTGCCGACGAGCGCGGTTTCTTCTGCGAGACCTACCGCTTGCAGTGGCACGCCGCCGCCGGCATCCCCCCTCAAGAGCGTTTCATCCAGGACAACCACTCACGCTCCACCCGCGGCGTGGTGCGCGGAATGCACTTCCACGTCGGTGACGGCGTCGCCAAGTTGGTGCGCTGCGCGCGGGGGCGGATCCTCGACGTGATCGTCGACCTGCGCCGCGGCTCGCCCACGTACGCCCAGTGGGAGGCCGTCGAGCTGGACGACGAGCGGATGCGGGCGCTGTACGTCCCCGTCGGCTTCGCCCACGGCTTCTGCGTGCTCAGCGACGTCGCCGACGTCCTCTACAAGCAGACCGCCTACTACGACCCCTCCGTGGAGCGCGGCATCGCCTGGAACGACCCCGAGCTGGCGATCGAATGGCCGGCGGAGATCGAGCCGATCGTCTCCGCCCGCGATGCCGCCGCGCCCACGCTGCGCGAGCTGGCCGACGAGCTGCCGTTCGTGTACGAGCCCTGAGCTGGCAAACTTCCAGGCATGGCCTCCAGCGGGACCGAAAAAGAGGGGCCCGACCGAAGCCGGGAGACACGCGCCTCCGGCGCGAGTCCCCGTTTCGGCCACCCTCTAGGCCTGCGCGAGCGCACCAACGGCTATACCGTCACGCCCCGCCAGTACCTCGTGCTGGCGTACGTGGCACTGGGCGCGCTCACGCTGATCGTGCTCACCGGTGCGGCCGTGCGGCTGACCGCTTCGGGTCTCGGCTGCCCCACCTGGCCGAAGTGCTACGGCAACCTCTACCCGCCGCTGCAGACGCACGCGCTGATCGAGTTCTCCAACCGCCTCATCACCGTGCCCGTCAGTCTTGCCGCTGGGTTCGCCTGGGCGGGAGCGCTTCGCCGCCGGCCCTACCGCCGCGACCTCACCCGGCTGGCCGCGCTGCTCCCGCTCGGCGTGATCGGGCAGGCCGTGCTCGGCGGGCTGACCGTGCGCGGCAAGCTGGACTACGGCTGGGTGATGGGCCACTTCGCGCTGTCGATGCTGATCCTCGTGGCGGCCGCCGCGCTGGCGTGGCGGGCTGGGCACGCGTCTGACCGAAGCCGGGAGACACTCGCCGTTGGCTCGCGTCCCCGCTTCGGCCAGCCCTCCCGTGGCGGGGATCGCGCGCTGGTGTGGTGGGCTCGCGCGCTGGTGGCGCTGGGCGCCGTGACGATCTTCGCCGGCACCGCCGCCACCGCCGCCGGGCCCCACGCCGGGGGCAACCCCGGCGAAAGCATCAACCGCCTCGACTTCGATGGGCGCGGCACGATGGACTTCGTGATCCACCGCCACGGCGAGATCGCCCTGGCGTTTGGCCTGCTCGCGGTGTTTGTGTGGTGGCTGGCGCGCCGCCGTGGCGCCGATCCGCGCGTGCGCCGCGGCACCACCTGGCTCTGCGTACTGCTGGCGCTGCAGGGCGTGGTGGGCCTCGACCAGTACGAGACCCACCTGCCCACCGAGCTGGTGTGGGTTCATGTCGCCCTCGCGTGTGGCTGCTGGTTGGCCGCGCTGTGGACCGCCTTTGCCGCCGGGCGCCCCTCCGAGCCCCTCCCCGAGCGCCTCCCCGAGCCCTCCGCGGAGCCCCTCCCCGAGCCCCTCGCGGCGGCCCGGGAGCCGCGCGAGGCGCCTCCGACCGCGCGCGTGTCAGCCTGAATTTGCCTGCATCCGCGAATATCTGTCCTGTCGGGACGCTAGCGTGCCCGCTTTAAGCAATCACACCCCATAAGGGAGGAGTGCCAACATGACCAAGAACGAGCTGGCCGACAAGGTTGCGGAGCGCACCGGACTGGCCCCCAGCCAGGCCCGCCAGGCGCTGGATGCAACGATCGACACGGTCTCCGACGAGCTGGCCGCCGGCGGCGAGGTCGCCCTTGCCGGCTTTGGCAAGTTCAGCGTCAGCCACCGCGCGGCCCGCCAGGGGCGCAACCCCGCCACTGGCGCCACGATCAACATCGCCGCGAGCAAGGCCGCCAAGTTCTCCGCCGCGAGTGCGCTGAAGAGTCGCCTCAACTGAGCCGGGCACCGCTGGACAGCGATCGGCTCCGCATTCACCGCAAGATCCGGCGGCGGCGCATCTTCGCCGTCACGGGTCTGCTCGCGGTGCTGGGGGCGGTCGTCGCGGTGGTGGTGCTCGCCACGGGCGGCTCCTCCGCTCCCCCCGCTGGGGGGACCGGAGCCTTGGGTATGGGCGCGCACTCAAACCGCGGTGGCGGGGGTGCCGCGGCGGGATCTGGTGCGGGGGGCCGGCGCACGGTGAATGGCCCGCGCGGTACCGAGGCGGCGCCGATCCTGATGTATCACGTCATCAACCCGCCCCCTGCGGGGGCGCCGTTCCCCGGCCTGTATGTGCCCACCGAAGAGTTCTCCGAACAGATGCGGGCGCTCGCCCACGCCGGCTTTCACGCGGTCACGCTCGACCAGTTGTGGGCCAACTGGAGGGAAGGCGCGCCGCTGCCGGCGGGCAAGCCGATCGTGCTGAGCTTCGACAACGGGTATCAGTCGCAGTACACCAACGCCCTCCCCGTTCTGCGGCGGCTGGGCTGGGAGGGGGTCGAGAACCTGCAGCTCACCGGATTGCCCCCCTCCCAAGGCGGGCTGTCTGGCGAACAGGTGCACGGCCTGGTGGCCGCCGGCTGGGAGCTCGACACGCAGGGTTTCAGCCACGCCGACCTGATCACGCTCGACCCCGCCGAGCTGCATTACCAGGTGGCTGTCGCGCGCGGCGAAGTGAGGCGGCTCTACCACGTGCCCGTGAACTGGTTTTGCTACCCCTCCGGGCACTACAACGCCACGGTGATCGCCGCCGTGCGGGCCGCTGGCTACAGGGGCTCCACCACCGTGGTCCCGGGTTGGGCTCAACCGGGCGAGGACCCCTACCGGCTGCCACGGCTGCGGGTGCTTGGCGGCACCAGCGGACCACAGCTGCTCAGCGAGCTTGCGGCGATTCGGGGGGAAGGGTCTCCACCGCCCTCATATGGCTGAACGCCTCGTGGGGAGAGTGGCGAGCAACGCCCGGGGAAGGATCGATAGGATGCCGCGCATGATCCACCCCATGATCTGCGCAACGGCCCCTGGAGGCGCACGATGAGCTCTGCACCCGGATGGGGCTCCTGGACCTTCGAGCCGCTCGTGGTGCTCGCGCTGGGGTTAGCGGCGGTGCTGTACGCGCGCGCCTACCGCCGTGCCGCCGCTCGCTCCGCCGCGGTTGGCGCCGGCCACTGGGTGCCGTACGGCGCGGGACTGCTGGTGCTGGCGGTGGCGCTGCTCTCGCCGTTGGATGCGATCGGGGACGGGTATCTGCTCTCCGCGCACATGGCTCAGCACGTGCTGCTCTCCGACATCGCCCCGGCGCTGCTGGTGCTGGGGCTGCGCCGCCCGCTGCTGCCGCTCGGCCTCTCCCGCGGGGCGCTACTCGCGGTGGCGCCCAGCGGCGGGCGCTTTGGGCGCGTGCTGGCGCGGCTGACCTCCCCGTGGGTGGCGATCCCGCTGTGGGCTACCGCCACCTGGGTGTGGGCGATCCCGGGCGTGTTCGACTACGCCACCGAACACGACGCGGTGCACGCGTTCGAGCACGCCACCCTCTTCTACACCGGCTTGGCGCTGTGGTGGCTGATTGTCGACCCGCTGCCGCGCGCGCGCTTGCGCCCCGGCGGGCAGCGCCTGGCGCTGCTGGGCTTCTCGCGCCTGGCCAGTGCCGCGGTGTGCCTGCCCCTGACGTGGCTGGCGAAGCCGGAGTACCCGCTCTACATCAATGCGCCGCGCGCTTTCGGCCTCTCGCCGATCGCCGACCAGCACTTCGCCGGCGCCGGCATGTGCTTCCTTGAGTTCCTTGTCTTCGGTATCGCCTTCGCCGCGGTCTTCATCAGCATCCTCGGCCGCAGCGACGCGGGGGACGCGGTCGCGGAGCGCGCCGCGGGTGATCACCTACTGACCTGAATCCGCGGCTCCCGAGGCTCGCCTCAGGGGCGTTGGTAGGTTGCGTAGGTCGTGGCCGACGCCAGCTCGCTGTGGCTGTACTCGTGCTCGGCGACCGCTGGGATGAAGCCGTTGCTGAGGGGGATCGTTTTGCTCAGTGCCCACAGCACGAATTCGACGGCGGCGGGCTTGCCTTTCGGCGGGCAGATGCCGCCGTAGGCGGCCTTGCCGGAACCGTTGAGGCCGACGAGCGCCCCGGAGGGAAGCTGTCCGGCGGAGATGCCCGAGAGGCTGGGTTGGATGCCGGCCACGACCCAGCGGATCCCGCCTTCCGAGCCGTCGGAGCTGTCGTCGATGACGAACAGCACGAGCTCCTTGGTGTGGGCGGGCAGATGCTGCCACTGCAGCGGCGGGGAGATGTTGGTCCCGTCGCAGGTGTACTGGGCGGGGATCGCGCCGTTGCGTTCGAACGCCGGGCTGCTGATTGCCATCGCCCCGGGGATCGAGGGCAGCTCGCCGCTGGCGTTGGAGCTAGCACTGGTCGATGTGGCGTGCGAGGAGGAGGACGAGGAGGACGTGGCCGAGGATGAGGAACTGCTCGCGGCAGGCGGGTGTGGCTTGCCTTTGTACTGTTTGCAGTCTTCCATCACATACCCGGGCTGGCAACTGGTGTGCGCGCGCCAGCGCGCGTCGAAGCTTTTCTGGAAGGCGCTCAGCAGCAGGTGGGGTTCGGTGGAGGCGGTTTTGCCGGCGGTCACATGCTGGGCGATTTTCGCCTCCAGCAGTTCGACCTTGATGCGCATCAGCAGGTCGGCTTCGGTCTCGCCGATCGAGGCGAGGTACTGCTTGAGCTGCGAAACCTTGGGGTACTGCTTAGCGGTGATCTGGTGGAGTCGTTGGCGCACTTCCGCTTCGCTCACGTGGATCCCGAGGTGCGCCGCTTCGGCGAGCACCCACTGCGAGGTGATCAGAAAGCCCAGCACCTGGTTCTTGAGCGCGCCGCGCGCCGCGCTGCTGTGCGTCTTGGCGTGACTCAGCGCGGCGGTGACCGACGTCCAGTGTTGGTAAGCGGCCTTTGTGATCGGCGTCTGCTGTACCGTCGCCACGTCGGCGGCCGATGTCTGCGCCACCGACGCCGTGCTGCCGGCCTGACCCACGGCGGTCACCACCGTCGTCGTTGTCTTGGCGCCGCTCCCACAGCCCGCGAGCGCGGCGAGACCGATCAGCGCGGCTAGCGCCGCGGGCGCAACAGCTCTGCTCCCCATCTTGCAAATGCAATCAGGTTTTCGACAACTTCGTCGCGGTATCAACCACAACCAGTGTTGTTTCCGCAAGACGAACACGTGTAGCAGGAGCCGGTCCGCTGCATCATGCCTCCGCACTGGCTGCAGGCCGGGCCGAGGTCGAGACCCTGCAGCCTGGCTGGCACCACCGGCGGGGTGTCGGTGAACGCGCTCGTCGGGGCGCTTGCCCCTCCCGCGCTTGCTCCCCCGTTGCCCCCCGACGCCTTGGGCGCGGCGCTGCTGGTGTGCTCGCCCGCGCTGGGACCGGCGGTGTCGGAGGCGAGTACCGACTGGGCGGCCTCCTGGGCGGCCTTGCGGGCGCGCACCTCGGGGGTGAGGATCCCGAGCTCCTCCTGGGCGTCGGTGTCGAGAAAGCGTGAGGCCAGCCAGCGCATGATGTAGTCGGGCATCGACTTCGCGAAGGGGATCTCCGGGTTGCCGGTGATGCCCTCTGGCTCGAAGCGCATGTAGCTGAACTTCTGCACCAGCGTTTCCAGTGGCACCCCGTACTGCAGCGCGATCGAGATTGCCGTGGCGAACGAGTTCATCATGCCCCGCAGCGTCGAGCCCTCCTTGCCGATGTCGGTGAGGAAGATCTCCCCGACGCTGCCGTCCTCGTACATGCCTGCGGTGATGTATCCCTCGTGGCCGCCGATCGAGAACTTGTGGGTGATCGACTGGCGCTCGCGGGGCATCCGCTTGCGGCGCGGGCCGGCCTCAGCGAGGGCCTTCGCAACGGCCTTCTCCACCAGCGCATCCACGTCGACGTCGGCCTTGGCGGCCTGCTCGCCCTGACCCAGCCCTTCGGGCTGTGTGCCCGCGTCGGTGCGCAGCGCCTGGGCGGTCTTCGAGCCGTCACGGTAGATCGCCAGCGCCTTGATCCCCAGCCGCCACGCCTCGGTGTAGGCGTCCTGGATGTCCTCCACCGTGGCGCTCTGCGGCAGGTTGACCGTCTTTGAGATCGCCCCCGAGATGAACGGCTGCACGGCGCCCATCATCTTCAGATGGCCCATGTGCGAGATCGCGCGCTCGCCGACGGCCACGTCGAACACCGGCAGGTGCTCCTCTTTGAGGCCGGGGGCGCCCACGATCGTGCCGTGCTCGGCGAGGTGCGCCTCGATCTGCTCGACCTGCGGCTCGGAGTAGCCGAGCGTCTGCAGCGCCAGCGGGACGGTGCGGTTGACGATCGTCATCTGCCCGCCTCCCACCAGCTCCTTGAACTTGACCAGCGAGAAGTCGGGCTCCACGCCCGTTGTGTCGCAGTCCATCAGGAACGAGATCGTGCCTGTCGGCGCCAGCACGGTGGCTTGCGCGTTGCGGTAGCCGAGTCGCTCGCCGAGCTCCACGGCCTCATCCCATGAGCGCCGCGCGGCGGTGAGCAGTTCGCGGTCGGCGCAGGTCGCATCGGCGATCGCGTGGGCGGAGTCGCGGTGCATCCGCATCACCGTGTTGTGCTCCTCGCGGTTTTCCGCGTAGCGCTCGTACGGGCCGAGCGCACCGGCGACCTCCGCCGAGCGGCGGTAGGCGCGGCCGGTCATCAGCGCCGTGATCGCCGCCGCCGTGCCCCTGCCCCGCTCGGAGTCGTAGGGCATCCCGTCGGCCATCAGGTAGGCCCCGAGATTGGCGTAGCCGAGGCCGAGCTGGCGGAAGGCGCGGGCGTTGACGGCGATCTCCTCGGTCGGGTAGCTGGAGGGCCCGACCACGATCTCCTGGGCCAGCAGCATCACGTCGACCGTGTGCTCAAAGGAGTGCACGTCAAGCGTTCCGTCGGAACGGCGGAACTTCATCAGGTTGAGCGACGCCAGGTTGCAGGCGGAGTCGTCCACATGCATGTACTCGCTGCACGGGTTCGAGGCGTTGATCCGCCCCGAGCGGGGGCAGGTGTGCCAGCGGTTGATCGTCGTGTCGTACTGCATCCCCGGGTCCGCGCAGCGCCAGGCGGCCTGCGCGATCTCGCGCATCAGCTCGCGCGCGGGGATCGGCTCGCCGACCGGCTCGCCCGTGACGCGCGAGGTCAGGCGCCACTCGCGATCCTCCGCGACCGCCTGCATGAACTCGTCGGTGACGCGTACCGAGTTGTTGGCGTTCTGGTACTGGATCGAGAAGAAGCCCTCGCCGTCGATCGACATGTCGAAGCCAGCGTCCCTGAGCGCCTGCGCCTTGTCCTCCTCGTGGGCCTTGCACCAGACGAAGTCTTTGATGTCGGGGTGATCGACGTCGAGCACCACCATCTTCGCCGCGCGGCGGGTCTTGCCGCCGGACTTGATTGTGCCCGCCCAGGAGTCGGCGCCGCGCATGAACGACACCGGCCCCGACGCCGTGCCGCCCTTTGCCAAGGGCTCCATCGAGCCGCGGATGTTGGACAGGTTGATCCCCGAGCCCGACCCTCCGCGGAAGATCATGCCCTCCCTGGTGTTCCAGTCGAGGATCGACTCCATCGTGTCCTTCACCGAGAGGATGAAGCAGGCGCTGCACTGGGGGTTCTCCTCGAAGCCCACGTTGAACCACACCGGCGAGTTGAACGCCGCCAGCTGGTGCAGCAGGATGTGGACCAGCTCGGCCTCGAAGGCCTCGCCGTCCTCCTCGGTGGCGAAATAGCCGCGCTCGCGTCCCCATTGAGCGATCGTGCCGGCCACCCGGCCGATCATCTGCTTGACCGAGTGCTCGCGCGCGGGCGTGTCGAGCTGGCCCCTGAAGTACTTCTGCGCGACGATGTTGGTGGCGTTCTGCGACCAGCCCTTGGGGAACTCCACGTCGCGCTGCTCGAAGGCGATCCGATCGCCGTGGCCGATGCGCGCATCGCGCAGCTCCCACTCGATCGCCTCGAAGGGATGCGTCCCGGGGGCCGTAAAAAGACGCTCGATCGACAGCGCCACGCCGGGGGTGGTCTCGATGATGGTGGTGGGACGGGACGTTGTCTGCATCGGCCTTGCTCCTTCCGCCGGCGTCCTGCCACGGGCGCCCACTTGACTCTGTTTCACCTGGGCCAGGCATCGTCTCGGGCTCGGCGGCGGAAGTTTTTCGTTAGCTGGCGAGCCTCCTATTTTACTAGCTCTGGAGCGGGATTCAGGCCGTCAGCGCCCCAGCCTGAGCCAGTCGGTGAACTCGTCCCAGGTGCCCGACAGGCGCCAGCTGGCCTCCGCGACGCAGTGGTGCAGCGACACCTTCCAGCGGGGCTCGTACGCCCACCAGCGCGCCGCCGCCCACACCAGGCACACGACGATCAGCAGCGCCGCCAGCGCGGCCGCCACGATCGCGCCGGTGGAGAGCGTCGTCGTGGATGCGGCCTTCACGACGGGCGCGGTTTTCGTGGTCAGCGTGACCAGCAGCGGCAGGCCGTGAGCGGGGATGGCTGCGAATGGCACGAGCCCATGCTAGACGTGTCGCACCCGACTCAGAGCAGATCCTCGATTGCCGCCAGCGCGTCGCTCAGCACTCGATCCGGCGGCAGTTCGGCATCGAGCGCCGCTATCCGCCGCGGCTCGGCGCGCGCCAGGTCTCTGTAGGCCGTGTCGATCCGCGCAAAGAACTCCTCCCCCTCCAACTCCAACCTGTCCGGATCTCCGGCGCGTGTGCCCCGGCGTGCGCGCCCGGAGCGAGGGGAGACGCACAAAAGCAGCGTTCGGTCCGGCTGCAGGTCTCCCGTGGCGAAGAGGTTGATCGCGCGGATCTGCTCCACGCCCAGTTCCCTGCCGGCGCCCTGATAGGCGAGCGAGGAGTCCACGAAGCGGTCAAGCAGTACCAGCGCGCCGTCTTCGAGTAGGGGAAGCAGGCGCTCCCGCACCAGCTGCGCGCGCGCTGCCGCGTACAGCAATGCCTCCGCGCGGGCCCCCACTGTGAGGGCCGGATCCTTCACCAGCTCGCGGATCCGCTCGGAGAGCTGCACGCCGCCGGGCTCGCGCAGCAGCTCCACTGGCAACCCGCGTGCGGCGATCGCCTGTGCGAGAGCCTCCGCCAGCGTGGTCTTCCCGGCGCCATCCAGTCCCTCGATCGTGATCAGCGTGCCCGGCGGCATCGCCGGACGGTATCGCCTCCGGGGGAGGACTCCGTTTGGGATGCTTCCCTCCCCGGGCGGGGGGATGTGTGTCTACTTTTTGGCCTCCAACCCTTCATTTTGTGAAGTGGTTGGAGGCCGTTTGCATAACATTGCAACCCACCCAAGCCCTCCTTGCTCCGTATGTCACGATTGACCGCGTGAGCCTCCCCGGCCTGGATGCCCATCCGCACGCGCACGCGGTGCTGCTGCCCGCGCTGAGGTTTCTCGCGGGCGAGGAGGCACCCGCGGGCGGACGAGGAGGTGGAAGAGGTCCGACTCACGCCTACCTTTTCCACGGCCCTCCCGGCGTCGGCAAGCGCGCGGTTGCGCGCGCCTTCGCGGCAACTCTGCTCGCGGCGGGGTCGTCCGCTCCCGAGGAGGTGCGTGGGCGTGTGGCGCGCGGTGCGCACCCGGATCTGACGTGGGTCACGCCCTCGGGGGCGGGAGAAATGCTGGTGGGGGATATCGACCAGGCGGTTGTCGCCGCGGCGGCCCGCACGCCGTTTGAGTCGCGCCGGCGGGTGTTCGTGCTGGAGGATGCGCACGCGCTCAACGATCAGGCCGCCAACCGCCTGCTGAAGACGCTCGAGGAGCCTCCTCCGTTCGCGCACTTCATCCTGCTCGCCCCCACCCCCCGCGAGCTGCTCCCCACGATTGCCTCGCGCTGTCAGCAGGTGCGCTTTGACCCGCTGCCGCCCGGGCGCATCGAGGAGCGCCTGAGGAGTGAAGGATTGGCCCTCGCCGGGGCGCCCGGCGAGGAGCGCTCGGTGGAGGCCGGCCGCGAGCACGCCACCGCGGAGGCCACGATCACGGGGGCCACGATCACGGGGGCCACGATCACGGAAGCCACACTCGCCGCGTGCGCGCGCCTGGGACTCGGCGACGCGCGCCTCGCCCGCCGGCTGGCTGGGGAGTGGGGCAGCCGACTGCGCGAGCGCGTGGAGACGTTCGTGCGCGGCGCGGCGAGCGGCGATACAGCTGGGCGCC
The DNA here is from genome assembly GCA_963794715.1 of uncultured Solirubrobacterales bacterium. Lineage (GTDB taxonomy): Bacteria > Actinomycetota > Thermoleophilia > Solirubrobacterales > Solirubrobacteraceae > Palsa-744. The sequence continues at coordinate 105,538 of CAWCEY010000002.1, forward strand.
CGTGGCTGGAGCTGCTGCAGGCCGCCCGCGACGCCGGGACCAGCGCCGGCGAGGAGCTGGCGGCGCGCGCGGCGGGCGAGCTCGAGCTGCTGCCCGCCAAGGAGCGCAAACGCCACGAGCGCGAAGCCGTCGATGCGCAGCGCCGCGCCGAGCGCCGCGCGCGCGCAGGCGCGCTCGACCTAGCCCTGCGTCTCGCTCAGCTGTGGCTGCGCGACCTGTGGTGTGTGGCGGAGGGCGCGGGCGAGCTTGTGTATGCGCTCGACCGCCGCCCCGAGCTGGAGCGCGACGCGGCGGGACGCCTCCCCGCGCGGCTGCGCGAAGCGGTGGAGCTGGTGCGCGACACGCGTATGCGGCTGACGCTCAACGTCTCCGAGGAGCTGGCGCTGGAGACGCTCGCCTACCGACTGCAGGCGCTGCTGGCCGATCAGACGAGCGCATCTGCCGGCCAAGCAGCCGATCAGGCAACCGCATCTGCTGGTCGACCGGTCGAGTCGGTGGCGTAGGCAACGGGCGCGGCGATCAACTCCTCGACCCGCCGCGCGACGGCTGCGCGCAGCTCCCTCACGGAGGCGTGGTAGCGACGAGCTCTGGCGGGCAGCTGCTGGCGTGCCCTGGGAGAGTGGCCCAGCTGGCCGTCGGGCCCCTGCTTCTCGATCACGTCGAAGACGTCGAGTGTGTGCAGCGCGGCGTCGGCTTCGCGCGCGAGACCGGCCGCCTCGACCCAGATCACCTCCAGGTAGGCGAGCGCCGCCGGGAGCTGCTCCTCGGGCAGGCGCTCACCGGTCTGGATCTGGCGCACCACGGGGATCACTTCGCGGCTCAGCCAGCGCTGCTCGGAGTGGGCGCGCAGCAGCAGCGTGACGTCCGGCGGATGCTCGCAGGCGTTCATGGCCTAAACCTCGACGGGACTGGGGGAGACCGTTCTAAAGGCGGGCCGCGGGTGGACCGATGTCGAAGTGTGCTCCTCGAACGTGACCCGACTGCCCGCGCGCCCGGGCAGTACACCCGCTCACTGGTGCAGCGGCTACGGATGCGCACGCTGCTGACGTTGGGGGCGCTGGCGGCTGCGACGACCGTGATGGGACGGCGCTTCGGCTGGCAGGACCCTCGCTTCCTGGGGGCGGAGGTGGGGCTGCTGCTCGCGATCTTCGCGATCTCTCGCTGGGTGCTGCCGCTGGTGGAGCGCCACGATCGGGGCGCGCGCGGCGAAGAGCACGTGGGACGGCTGCTGGAGCAACTGCCCGAGCGAGGGTGGTATGTGGTGCACGACGCGAGCTTCGGAAGGGGCAACGTCGATCACATCCTGATCGGCTCGGGAGGGGTGTTCACGGTTGAGACCAAGAGCCATCCTGGACCGATCAAGGTGGGGCGGCTGCACGGCAAGCTGCTCGACCAGGCGCAGGCGCAGCGCAAGGCGGTGGAGCTGATCGTGGACCAGCACGTGGAGCCGCTGGTGGTGTTCAGCCGCGCCTGGGTGGACCGGCCGCTGAGCCGGCGCAAGGGTGTGAGGGTGGTGCCGGCGCGGATGCTGCCCGCCTACGTGGAGCGTCAGCCGCAGCGGCTGGACGAGCAGGCGGTGGAGCGCGCGCACGCGAGTTTGGCGCTGGCGCTGGCGCAGTCCCGTGCGCCCACGCGCCCCGCGCGTCTGCGCCGACGCCTCATCGAAGGCCGGCCGGCGCCACGGTAGTCTCTTCCAATGGCGAGCGCAGCAAGTACCCTGCCGGCGATCGAAGCACCGAGGAGCACCTCGGTGCCCTCGGGGCCACGGTGGCCGGCACTGGCGCAGACAATCGCGTGGGCGGTGTCGCTGCCGTGGATGCTCGACCGCTGCGGCGAGCGCTACGGGGAGATGTTCACGATGCGCTTCTTTCCCAGCGGGCGGCGGGTCGTTGTTGTGAGCGGGCCGGAGTTGGTGAAGCAGGTGTTTGCGGCCCCACCGGAGGTGGCGCCGTCGGCGGCTGGGGTGTCGCCGATTGCGCCGGTGATGGGGCCGAGCTCGGTGCTGACGCTCACCGGCCCCGAGCACATCAGGCAGCGACGGCTGCTGCTGCCGCCGTTCCACGGGGAGCGGATGAAGGAGTACGAGCAGACGATCGCGCAGGCCACCCGGCGCGACGTCGCGCAGTGGCCGCTGGGAGTGCCGATGGCGCTGCAGGAGCGCACGCGCGCAATCACGCTGGAGGTGATTTTGCGCGCGGTGTTCGGGGTGGAGGCTGAGCGAATGGCGGCGATGCGCGAGGCGGTGGGAGCGCTGTTCGCGCCGCTGACGCTGCCGATGCTGCTGCGTGCGATGCTCACCCGCCCGACGCTGGAGCGCCCAAAGGGCGAGTTTGGGCGGGCGCTGGATCGCCTCGACGAGGTGATCTACGCGGAGCTCACGCGCCGGCGTGCGCAGGAGGACCTTGGGGAGCGCACCGACATCCTCTCGCTGCTGATGCTGGCGCGCGACGAGCAGGGCATGGCGATGCACGATGCCGAACTGCGCGACGAGCTGGTGACGCTGCTGCTGGCGGGTCACGAGACGACCGCGACCTCGGTGGCGTGGGCGATCGAGCGCCTGGTGAGGCACCCCGACAAGCTGGCGCGCCTCACGGCCGAGATTGACGGGGGCGAGAGCGAGGAGTACATGCAGGCGGTGATCCACGAGACGATGCGCGTGCGCCCCGTTGTGCCGATGGTGGTGAGGATCCTCCACGAGCCGCTGCGCGTGGGTGAGCACGAGCTGCCGGTGGGAACGCGTGTGGCACCGTCGATCTGGCTGACCAACCATGACCCCCGCACCTACGAGCAGCCGCGTGAGTTCCGTCCCGAGCGCTTCCTCGGCAGGCAGCCGGAGACGTTCGCGTGGATCCCATTCGGCGGCGGCATTAGGCGCTGCATCGGGGCGTCGTTTGCGCTGCTGGAGATGAAGCTGATGCTGCGCACGATCCTCGCCGAGCTGGAGCCCTCGCTCCCGCACGAGACGCGACGGCGGCGCCTGCCGAGCGCGGCCCGTCGGCGGAGCTTCCAGCGGGGCGAGCGCATTCGCCGGCGCGCAATCACGCTGGTGCCTGGTAACGGCACGCGCGTGGTGTGGCGCAGGCGGGCGTAGAGGGTGGCGCAGCCGGCCGTCAGGCCGGCGAGCCGGGCCCCTCTTCGTTCAGTCAGGGCTGGGAGGAGGACCCCCACAAGGGGGGTCGGGGATGGGTGCGGTGTGACGTCCCGCGCGAGCGTACCGGCCGGAGCGAGCGCTACGGTCGGGGCATGACGGAGATCCTGCGGGCGATCGAGGCCGCGCGGCTGGAGCTCGATGGGCGCCCGGGCGACGCGTTGGCGTGCGCCCGAGCGCGTGGGGTGCTCAGCCAGGCCAGGGAGCTGTGGGGGACGCTCGATGCCAAGCAGCGCGCAACGCTGAACGTCGCGGCGGGCGGCCTCAGGGGAGTGGTGGACGCGCAGTCGCGCGAAGCCGCTCCGCCGCCGGCGCCGGAGGAGCTGTTGAAGCGCTTTGGCCTGGAGACGTTCCGCGCGGGCCAGCGCGAGGCGGTGGCGGCAGCGCTGGAGGGAAAGGACACGCTGGTGGTGATGCCGACCGGCGCGGGGAAGTCGCTCTGCTACCAACTGCCGGCCCTCGCTGGCCGCGGCCTGGTGGTGGTGGTCAGCCCGCTGATTGCGCTGATGAACGACCAGTGGAAGCGTCTGGAGGAGACGGGCGTGAAGGCGGTGATGCTGGCGTCGGGGATGCAGGAGGGCCACAACGCGCGGGCGCTGCTGGACATCGAGTCGGGCTGGGCGCAGCTGGTGTTGGCGGCTCCCGAGCGCTTCGCCTCGCGCGCCTTCAGGGAGGTGTTGGGCACCCGCAAGGTGGGGCTGTTTGTGGTGGACGAGGCGCACTGCGTGGCGGAGTGGGGCCACGACTTCCGCCCTGACTATCTGCGCCTGCACGGCGCGATCGCCGCCCTGGGGCGCCCGCCGGTGATGGCGGCCACGGCCACGGCCACCCCGCGAGTGGCGAGTGAGATCGCGGTGAAGCTGGGGTTGCGGGAGTGGGTGGCGGTGAGCTCGGGCTTCGACCGCCCCAACCTCGCGTTCGACGTGGTGAGGGTCGAAGGCAAGGGCGCGGTGGGGCGCAAGCGCGCGGCGCTGTTGCACGCGCTGGAGAGCGCCGACGCACGCCCGGCGATCGTGTACTGCGGGACGCGCAAGGACACCGAGGAGGTGGCGGAGCTGATCGCTGGGAGGGGGATCGCCACGGTGGCTTATCACGCCGGCCTCTCCCCGGCGCAGCGCCGCCGCGCACAGGAGGCATTCATGGGCGGCGGGGCGGAGGTGGTGGTGGCGACCAACGCTTTCGGGATGGGCGTGGACAAGGCGGACGTGCGCACGGTGGCGCACTGGGCGATCCCCACCAGCCTGGAGGCCTACTACCAGGAGGCGGGCCGCGGCGGGCGCGACGGGAAGCCAGCGCGGGCACTGCTGCTGGCCTCGCGGATGGATCTCGGCAGGCTGATCCGCTTCAACACCGAGCGGGAGACGAGCGTGGAGGACGTGCGCGGGTACATAGGTCGTCTGAGCCGCAGGGCGCATAACGGGGTGGCGGAGATCGCGCCGGGCGAGCTGGAGGACAGCGAGCGGGTGCTGCTGTCGATCGCCGAGCGGGCGGGTGCGGCGGAACTGCAACCGGGCGCGCGGGGGGTGCTGCGCGTGCGCTTGACCGGCCAGCTCGACGGTCGTGCCGCGTGGGCGGCGATCAAGGCGGCGAAGGACCGCGGATGGGCGTCTTACCGCGCGATCGAGCGGTTTATCGCCAATGCCTCTGAGTGTCGCCGCAAGCAGATCCTCGAGCACTTCGGCGACTCCCAGGAGGGCGAGCGGGAGGGCCGCTGCTGGCAGCGTGTGCGATCCGGACCCCGAATTGGAGCGGGCGCTGGCGGCGGGGGCGCACAGCACGAAGCGCGCGCCGGCGGGCACCGCGAGCACCGTAAACGGCCGGCGGCCTGGAAGGCTGGCGCTCAACGGTCACGCCGATGCGACGCATGGCGGCGCCCCAGATCCAGCGGTGGGCGTCGCCGCGGTGGGACTTCTCGCGGCCGGCGCGTCCCCAGACCAGGTGGACGACGCGCAATACGAGAAGCTGAGGGAGTGGCGTCTGGGCCAGGCGGAGGGCAAGCCGGCGTTTACGGTGGCCGCCAACACGGTGCTGGAGGAGATCCTGCGCCGCCGCCCGGCAAGCCTGGAGGAGATGATCGAGATCCGCGGCATCGGCCCGGCCTTCTGCGAGAAGCACGGCGAGTCTCTGCTGGCGGCGCTGGCGGGGCTGTAACACGGTGCCGCGGACGCGGCAACGGCGGTAGCATCCAAGCTCGCGCCGACGTAGCTCAGCTGGTAGAGCACTTCACTCGTAATGAAGGGGTCCGGGGTTCGAGTCCCCGCGTCGGCTTGCGGCGAGTTCATGCTGTTTGTGGGGGGCCCATGGGGGGAGCCTGCTCCCCCCATGCCCAATGTTGGGGTCCGGGGTTCGAGTCCCCGCGTCGGCTTGCGGCGAGTTCATGCTGTTTGTGGGGGGCCCATGGGGGGAGCCTGCTCCCCCCATGCCCAATGTTGGGGTCCGGGGTTCGAGTCCCCGCGTCGGCTTGCGGCGAGTTCATGCTGTTTGTGGGGGGCCCATGGGGGGAGCCTGCTCCCCCCATGCCCAATGTTGGGGTCCGGGGTTCGAGTCCCCGCGTCGGCTTGCGGCGAGTTCATGCTGTTTGTGGGGGGCCCATGGGGGGAGCCTGCTCCCCCCATGCCCAATGTTGGGGTCCGGGGTTCGAGTCCCCGCGTCGGCTTGCGGCGAGTTCATGCTGTTTGTGGGGGGCCCATGGGGGGAGCCTGCTCCCCCCATGCCCAATGTTGGGGTCCGGGGTTCGAGTCCCCGCGTCGGCTTGCGGCGAGTTGTGTTAGCGCCGCGCGCCGGGCCGCCGCGAGGTGACCGCCGGGCAAGGGGCAGCGGTCGCGGCTTCGGCGTGGCTGCCGTCGTTGAACTTGAATTCGCTCGCAAACGGAAATCCACCGCGGGACGCTACGCGGCTTCGCGATCAGTAGTACAGCTTGCCGACGGTCTGCACGGTGAGCGCATATGTCTTGCGGTTGATCGAGCCGAACAGGTTGCCGCTGCCGTGCGCGTGCGCGTAGCGGCCCGAGCCGCCGGTCACCTTGAGCGAGCCCCCGAAGCTCGAATATTCGCCGGTCGAATGCAGAGAGCCCCCGCCATGGCCGCTGATCGAACCGCCGCCATTGGCGTAGATCGTGAACTTCGCGGTGATGGTTGCCCCGATGTCGAAGCTCACCCTCACCTTTCCCGGGATCGTTCCCGACACCGGCCCTTCCTCGACAAGTTCCGAGCCGGAGTTGCGCACCGAATGCAGATGCCCTTCATCCTTCACGTTCATTACGTGCGCCGCCCTCGCCGTGGGGGTGGGCACGGTGTCGAGGATCGCGGTCGAACGAGCTGTGCGGGCGCGGGGCGAGGAGCGCGTCGCCGCGGAATCGGCGGCGGCCGCGAAGCCGATCACGCCCAGGGCCAGCGCCACTACGCCAAACGCATGTATTTGCTTACGCATCTTCCCGAAGACTCCCGATTGAATGAACGATGTTACCAACCGCGTGGCGCTTTGGCTTCGGTTGCCCGGCGGCGACCATGTAGCGCAAAGTCTACAGGCACTCCCGGGCAAGTGGCGACTCGGTTCAGCGCGACTTCAACGATGTTCGGTGTTTGGGCGCATTCGTCCGAGTTAGGGAGGGTCCCGATGCGGCGGGCCAACTCCGGTGAGCGATGAGCCAGCCCGGGGCGCCCCCGTGGGCGCCGTCCGGTCGGGAAGGCGTGACTTCGACGGTCAGCCCGCCGTCCGGGCGCGGTTGGGCGGTCAGTGTGGCGCGGTGGGCGGCGGCGATGGCGTTGACGATCGCGAGGCCGTGCCGGTCGTGATCTCGACGTGTCCCCGGGGCTGTTGTGGCGGATGGCGTTGTCTGCGGCGCTCCAATCCCGCATCCGGCCGGCTACAGCGGGATCAGGGCGGCGGCGGGTACTTCCTCGCGATTCCGAAGTCGATCGACACTAGCTCACCGGCGTTCAAGCAGGCCTGCGTCCGTGTGCCAGCCGGGCCGGGGCGCTGAAGCCTGGTGAGCGAGTGCGGGTCAACTCAACCGTCGGGACGGCTTCTAGGGCTCTGCTTGCTCGAAAAGCTGGCGGAGATGGTCGGGGCCGTCCACGCCGAGCACGTTATCGCGCACTTTGGTGTCGTCGAGTCTGAGGCGCTTGAACGCCCCTTTTTTTAGCTCGGCGAGGAGCTGGATTCTGCCGAACTTCTCGCCATGGTCACGAGCGAACTCGGCGAGACCCTTGGCCTTGCCGACGCTGTCCTCGAAGGCGAGTGCGTGCGGCTCGTAGATATCACATAGCACACCGCCACCATCGCGCCGAAAGACAAGGACATCGGGATACATTGGATGGTCTTCGCCGGCTTTGCGGTAGGCGATGCTGAAGGCCCATGGCTTGCGGGGCTCGTTACGCAGCCACCCGATCACCTTGCTGTCAGCGAGGGCTTCATCGATGACCTTTTCCTCCCAGCGATTGAGGGTGCAGGGAAAGGTCCCATCCGGCGACGAATAGAGGTGCTTTGGGCGCGCTTTCCGGCCAGTCTTTGACGCCTCGATACTCGGCGGGAGCTCCCAATCTTCAGCCTCGGGGCGTCCAGCTTGGCGGCGGACGTGCCGGTAGAGCTGACGGCGCTGGTCGGGGAGCTCCTTGATGGCGGCACGATGTTGCTGATCCGTTTTGTGCAGCAACACCGCGGCCGCCGACTCCACTGCATCGATAACCTTGGTGTCTTGGAGCAAGGCGTAAAGCTCGAGCTTGATCTGGGACACCGACGGTGCACCTTTGGCTGCCGCCTGGACTTCGAGGTATGACAAGTGCAGACCGGCGCCTAGCTTGCGTCCGCATTCGGCAAAGGCATGGTCGACGTTAGCCGATACGGCGGCGAGCTGGTGCCCTTCTTCCGCACGCGCTTTGGTCTCTCCGTACCCGACAGTCACGGCACGGACGTCAATCACGGCGGCCTCTTTGACTCGCTTCTTGAACTCGCCGGTTTTCTTGGCCTTCGTGTGCTCAGCGGCCAAAATGCCGACGAGCGCGATCGTAAATACCTTCGGCGCTTCGACGTCTAGCTTGTCCCAGGCGAGCAGGCGTCCAAGGCGCAGCAGACGTCGCGTGTTGCTCTGCTTGCTGACTTTGTCCACCTGGATCGTGGGTAGCGATTCCGCAGCAGCAAATGCGTCCTTGACCTTGCTGTTGCGCCTGAACGTCGCGAGGTTGTCGCCACGTTGCACGCGTGCCGGGAAGCCGATCTCGGGGTCGGGATGAGTCAGATACTCGATGACATCTTTAAGGCTCTCATCATCGTAATACGGCAAGTACAGCGACACACTGTTGAGAAAGTCGCTGGCACTAACCAAACGCGCCAGCGGGGTTCGGACCATGCGGCCGATGAGTTGCGCGATCAGCGTCCTATCGATCGCACGACGAAAGCTCATCATCACCTCGGCGCGAGGGCAGTCCCAACCTGTTGTTAGGCTGCGCTTGAAGAGCACAACACGCAGGTCGGTGTCTCCCTCGATATCGGACGGAGCGACGTAGCGGATGGTCCGATCGCCGAATTTGATGCTGTGCCCCTCCTGGAAGGCGTGGGCAATCTGCGCGTCAGTCAACGGACCCAGTGCTTCCTCAAGGACAAGCAGTGCGCTTGGGACATCTGTTTTGGTCGTCTTCTGTTTGGTGGCGTCCTCGACCTGCACGACCAATACAGGCCGGACCAGTGGTGCAGACTCGTGCTCGGCGTACGCGGCCCATTCGGTCTCGTAGCGTTTTAGAAGGGTTCCCGCGTTCTTCAGCAGCGTCAGATCCGAAGGCTGCTGCTCTTCTGGATAATAGAGGGTGATGGTCTCCTTCAGGAGGCCGGAGATGCGCACGCGATCCGGATCAACGTTGTAGGACGGCCGGTTGGTTCGAGGCGTCCCGGTAATCAGCTCGGCAAACCGCTCCGGCGTTGCGCTGATTCCCAAGATCAGCGGGACCGGCTCGATCTCGCCCCCCGAGCCCTTGATGAACTTCTGCACGATCGTTCGGGCCTCAGTACGTGCGCTTTTGTCCTCGCCCATACCTCGGTGCGCCTCGTCGATAATGACCCACAGGCTGTCGGCGTGGGTCGCCACTGTGTTGTTGATGGTGTCCCAGATTGTGTAGTCGCGCCGATCGCCACGTCGCGCAACTAGGTGCTTATCCTTGCCCAGCTTTTGGGTGTTGAGGAAGTAGACCTTACCCGGCAGAAACGATTGTTGGTCGAAATTGGTGTCGATGGTGATAAGGTCGTGGTCCGCAAACGCTGTCGCGGCGCCGAGGATCTTTTTGCGAGTCTGCTCGTTTAGCTCTGGCTGATCCGTGATCCAAAGAAAGACAGCGTCCGGATCGGGGGCGTGGTCCGCATCGCCCTGCAAGAGGCGCTCCATCCACGCAGTAGCGATCACGGTCTTACCGGCCCCCGTGGGCGCGGCGAGCGTCAGGGTTTGTGGTTCGCCTTCGCGCGCGTTGCCCCTTGCTCTGGTCGCGAGGGTAGCAAGCTGCGCTACAGCTTCGTCCTGGAAGTCCTTGAGCGTGAGTTTCACGTTGCGTTCACAAGCCGACGAAATGCGTCAAGATAGTCGCTGTAAAGTCTTCGTGTTGTCAACCCTGGACCGAGTAGTTCGCACATCTCTGCATAGGCGTCTTCGGATGTTGCGCGGAGAAAGACGTGCGTGACACCAAACGTGTTTTGCAGGGCTGCGATCATGTCAGGCATTGCCGCCTCGTTGAATAGGACCGCATAGCCGCAACCCTCGACAACAACAAACCCATTCTTGCCGGCTAGCTTCGCCGGTCGCTTGGCGCGTGCTCCTGCTGCTAGCCAGAGATAAGGGTGCAATGCGTTGAGCGACCGCCCAAGCTCGACATCGTCCGGGTCGAGGTAGTCGAGACGAAAGAACTCGCAGTTCTCATCGAAGCCGTCGGCGAAGGGCCGGCCATCGAGGTGTTGGTACTTCTTACCTGCGGGGATCGCTTTGCCGTCGGGGTGCATCCCCGTAAGCACAGCTTCGCATCGAGGACGTGTGACCGACTCGAAGATGCCGTGTGCGTCGAACTCCTTATCGCCTGGAAAGAATCCTTCATCGCACAGGCGTTTGGCGACCTTGTCCTCGACCTCGTTGTTCGTTACCATAATCGTACGGCGGCGCCCGCCATCCACTGCGTTGAGCAAGCACGTCGCGTGTAGAGTTGTACCCGACCCGGCGAAGAAGTCAACGATTAACGCATCCTTGCGGTCGCGGACAACAGCATCCAAGCAATCGCGCACGGAATAGACAGACTTTGGAAACGAAAACGGCTTACCCTCGCCGAGTAGACGGCTCAAGAGTGTGGTGCCATGAGTTCCGGCATCGTGGGCGGTACGCCACCAAACGGTGCGCACTCGTTGAATGCGAGGTCCCACTCGCGGCTTCCAGTGATTTAGCGTATACGGCTGCGGCTTATCGGGCGCGTGTTTACCGACGCGGATTTCGCCAGCGTCAATCAGCTTCTGCATCGTGTCGCGCCCATACCGCCACACGCGCTCGTTGTTTTCCTCGTCAATCGGATAGAGCCAGAGGACGCTGCCAGTCCGCTGCAGTCTTCGGTATTTCCCGTCCTTCGCGATCGCCGGACCAATACCGACGACCTTGTTCTGTTCGGTGTCGACCTTGATGGCGTAGAACTGGCGCCATCGATCTTTGCGGAAGCTCGACTCGGCACCACGGCGTCGGAGATGGAGCACGCTGAATCCATCTCGCTCGGTTGGCTCGCGCGCATCCGCCAGACCGATGTCCTCGCTCTCGGCGCCGCGGATTTCGGCGACTCCGTCGCGGAGGGAAATCTCGACCTCGGCACCGTCGCCGAGATCGAGCTCACGCAGAACCGCATCCGGCAGGCGCACAGTGGATGAGTTGCTCAGCGGCCTAATCCAATTGTCGGAGGAGCCATCGTCGTCCTCGATGTCGCTCATCAGTCCCACGTCGGCGTTGTCGTCTGGGGGAGCAAGGTGCGCAATGACATCGTGTCCGATGTCTGGAACAATGAAGAGCGCATACTCCTCGACGCGCCCAAAGTTCGCCTTGCTCGTTCCCTTAGGGTTGATAACGATCGTGACCATGTAGCGGAGGTACTCACGGAACAAGTCTTTTTCCTCAAGGAGGACGCCGAGGTGGTGGACCTCGTTCTCGTCGATCGTGACCACCAGGACTCCGTTCGGCTTTAGCAAACGCTTCGCAATGCGGAGTCGCTTCTCCATGAAGGACAGCCACTTCGAGTGGCGCCAGGTGTCGGTCGAATCGACGTACGCGTTGTTGTACTTCCAGTCGCGCGCCCCACTGTTGTACGGAGGGTCGATGTAGATGCAGTCCACTTGGCCCTCGCAGGTCTCGGCCAGAAGCTGCAACGCGTGGTAGTTCTCGCTGTTGATGACTGTATGGTACGGGCGAGACTTGTTGCGATCGACGCTTCCCAACGAACGGATGGTTGGGAAGATGGGATCGCCGAAGCGCTTGACAACCATCAGGTCGGAGATGGGTACCGTTGACTTGACGCCTTCACTATCGACCAGCGTCGCCCGCCTCCCAGTGATCTTCACGACACGTCGAAGATCCTTGTCCGTAGGGTCCTTTCGCAGCCGCACGTCGTCGCTCACGCAGAGGCCTCCGTTGGCCGCAAGACAGAGCGTCTCGGGAAGGTGCCGCTCGTAGACCAACCCGAAGGTGGTGTGGCTCTTTAGCGCCTTTACCTCATCGGCAAGTGCTAGGCGCAGTTGCCGGTCCTCGATCGATGAGACCAGATCCTCAAGCCGGGCCACGGCCTAGTCCTCGGCGAGACTGGATTCAGCGTGATCGCGCAAGCACGGCGGGCACCAGCCCACGGCTATCTGGAGTGAGGGCCGAACAGCGGACTTTGCCGAGGAATGGGGTCGTGCCGGTGCGATCCTTGGGATTCTTGCGGATCGCGCGGTCGAAAGAAGGCCGCCGCGTCCTAGCAAGGGCGCGGATGATCGCCGTATTGGGCCATTCGTCGGGTCACTCCATGCGCTTGCAGAGGAGAGTCGGCGCGAGCGTGGGCAGTCCGACCGCCAGCAGAGCTCGCCCTGCCACGGAGTCCACGGTCATCCACGTGGCGCCGACAAAGCCATCCGCGCCACCTGAGCCGCGGCGCACCCGGCAAGCCTCCCTCCGGCGACCACAACCTCGTAATCGCGATCAGCCATTCGGCTGGATGTTCTGGTTGACGCGGAAGAGGTTGGCGGGGTCGTAGGTGGCCTTGATCTGCGCCAGGCGATCGTAGTTGCCGCGGTAGCTGGCACGCACCCGCTCCTGGCCCTCGTCCATCATCATGTTGACGTAGGCCCCTCCGGCCGAGTGGGGGTGCAGCGCCTCGAAGTACTCCACGCACCAGCGGCGGATCGCATCCGCGTTCGCCGGGTCCGGGTCGACGCCGGCGAAGACCGAGCCCCAGACCGCGTCGCGGTAGCTCCAGGGGGTGTCGGCCGGCGCGACGTCGTGGGCGGCCCCGTCGATCGGGTAGAGGTGCATCGTCGACTTCCAGGTTGGCATTTCGGCGCCGAACTTGGCGTGGGCCGCGAGCGCGGCGTCGGGAATCTCGTTGACGAAGTCGGCGCGCCAATACCACTGGTCACCGCGCGGGTAGACCCCGTCGAAGGCGCTCTGCAACGCGGGGTGTGGCATCGGCTGTGTGCCGTGCAGCAGCGGCTCCGGGAGGGAGTCCAGCAGCGGGGCCATCGCCGCCTGCGCCTCCTCTTCAGCGCCCACGTAGCACCAGACAACACCGCATGCCTTGCGCATGTGGATCTCCTCGGGGAAGGGCGGCCCGGGCGGGACGGTGAGGAAGGCGAAGAAGCCGTTCAACTCCCGTGGCGCCCTGGGCAGGAAATCGCGGTAGGCGGCCAGCACCTCGGCGCCCAGCTCGACCGGCCAGAGCGTCGGCCCGCCGATCACCGTGCTCACTTCGTGCAGCCGAAAGAGGAAGGAGGTGACGACGCCGAAGTTGCCGCCGCCGCCGCGCAGCGCCCAGTACAGGTCGGGGTTCCGATCGGCGTTGGCGCGGACCCGCTCGCCGCTGGCGAGCACCACGTCGGCCTCCAGCAGGTTGTCGATCGACAGGCCGCACTTGCGGGTCAGGTGCCCGAGGCCCCCGCCCAGCGTCAGGCCGCCGACGCCGGTGGTGGAGATGATGCCGCTCGGCGTCGCCAGGCCGTGCTCGTTGGTGGCGGCATCGACTTCGCTCCAGGTGCAGCCGCCACCCACCCGCACGGTCCGCGCCCCCGGATCGACGTCGACCCCCTTGAGGCCGGCGAGGTCGAGCACGACGCCGCCGTCGCACGTTCCCAGCCCGCCGCCGTTGTGGCCGCCGCCGCGCACTGCAAGCAGCAGTTCGTGGTTACTCGCGAACGACACCACCTTGGCGACGTCGTCCACGTCGGTGCAGGTCGCGATCAGGGCCGGCCGGCGGTCGATCATCGCGTTGTAGACCTTGCGCGTCTCTTCGTAGCCGGCGTCCTCGGGACCGGTCAGCCGTCCCTTGAATCCGGACATCTCGGCCCGGGCTGACTGAATTACTGCGTTGGGAGTGCTCACGTTTTCCTCCTGGCTCATGCCACTGGTTGTCCTCGCTGAGGCTAGGCCGCCCAGCCTCCACTGTCATGACCCGATCTGACCCAATTTCGAGCGCATCGAGCGTTGGGCGATTCCCGTTGGAATGGTCAAGACTGACTATCTTGTTTGCATGGACGCTGAGATCCCGAGCCTTCCGGGTTCGCTCCGTCCGATCTCGAGCCTCCCCTTCGTCGGGCGGGAGGCGGAGTTGGGGAAGCTCCAGAGTGTGCTGCCGCGGGCCGCGGGAGAGGGGCGGAGGCTGGTGCTGCTGGCCGGCGAGCCGGGCGCGGGGAAGAGCCGCCTGGTGCGCGAGTTCGCCGGTTGGGCAGCCGCCGACGGCGCGCTCGTCCTCCACGGCGCATGCGACGCGGTCGTGCGGACCCCGTACGGGCCGTTCGTGGAGGCGCTCGACCGGCTGGTGCGGGTGACCGAGTCGGCGGACCTACGAGGCGCGCTCGGGGCTGGTGGCGGCGAGCTGACCCGGCTGCTGCCCGATCTACCCGCGCGGATTGGCGGCGAGTTGCCGCGACCGGTCGCGGCCGATCCGGACACGGAGCGCCACCGCCTGCACACTGCCGTCGCCGAGCTGCTCGACAACGCCGGTCGCGCCAGGCCGGTCCTGCTCGTGCTCGAGGACGGTCACTGGGCGGACGCCCCGACGCTGCTCCTTCTGCGGCACCTGACGCGCTCGGCCTGGAACGCCCATCTGCTACTGCTGGTGACCTTCCGCGACACCGAGGCCGATGTGTCGGGGGAGCTCTCCGACGCGCTGGCTGATCTCGGCCGCTCCGACGATGTGGTTCGGATGCGTCTCTCCGGGCTCTCCGAGGCGGAGATCGCCGACCTCGTCGGCCAGGCCGCCGCAAGCGACCCCGGGCCCGAGCTGCGCCGGCTCGCGGCGACGATCCGCGATCTCACCGGCGGCAACGCGTTCCTCGTCTGCGAGCTGTGGCGAGCCCTCGTCGAGTCTGGGACCGTCGAGGCCACTGGCGGTCGCCTCATCGTGACCCGGCCGCTGTCGGCGCTGGGGACGCCGGAGAGCGTCCGCGAGCTTGTCAATCAGCGGCTCTCGCGCCTGGCTGCGAAAACGGCGGATCTGCTTGATCTCGCCGCCGCGGCCGGCTCGGAGTTCCAGTTCGAGCCGATCAGCCGTGCCGCCGAGCTCAGCGAGGCGGAGCTGCTCGCGGCCCTCGAGGAGGCGGTGGCAAGCGGGATGATCGAGGAGCTCCCCTCGCAGCGGCTGGCCTGGCGCTTCACCCACGAGATCGTGCGGCGCGCGCTCTACGACCGGCTCTCGCGCCTGCGCCGCGCCGAGCTTCACCTCCGCGTCGCGGAGGCGCTCGAGCGCGCCGGGCCGGCCTCCGACCGCAGCCTCGCGGACCTCGCCCATCACTTCGGCGCAGCGGCGCCGTTGGGTGGCGCCGAACGGGCGATCGTCTACAACCTGCGCGCGGCACGCACGGCGGGCGCCGCACTGGCCTTCGACGAAGCGGCAGACCGCCTGAGAACCGCGCTCGAGATCGGCATCGAGGACGAGCACCGGCGGGGGGAGGCGCTGCTCGAGCTCGGCTCCGCCAGCCACCGGGCCGGGAACGCGACCGATGCCCTGGAGGCGTTCGTCTCGGCTGCGGAGCTGGCCCGCAAGCTGGGCGCCGCCGAGCTGCTCGCACGGGCGGCGATCGGCTACGAGGAGGCCTGCTGGCGCCCGGGGCTGCCGAGCCGCAAGGCGGTCGATCTGCTCGAGGAGGGGCTGGCGGCGGTGGGGCCCGACGGCGGCGAGCCGCGGACCGGCCTATTGGCTGGCCTGGCCCGCGCGCTCGACCTCCAGGGCGAGCGCGAGCGCGGGGCGATCGTGCGCGAAAGCGCGATTGCGCTGGCCCGCAGCCAGCGGGACCGCGCCGGGCTGGCAAGGGTCCTGGTGCGCTCCTACTGGGCGCGCGGCACAACTCCCTTGGAGGAGATTCTGCCGATGCTGACCGAGGCAAGGGATCTGGCCGAGGCGCTGGGGGATGCTGAGATTCACACCGAGGCGATGGCCTGGCGGGTGCCGACCTTCGTCGCCCTCGGCGACTTGCAGTCGGCCCGCAAGGAGGTCGCCGCCCAGCTGGAGATGGCCGAGCGGACCGCGCAGCCATTCATGAACCACGTCGCCGAGCACTACGGGTCGGCGATCGCCCTCTGCGACGGGGACCTCATCGCAGCCGAGGAGCGGGCGAGGCGCTCCCGCGACTGGGGTCTGCTGCTGACCGGCCGCGACGCGTCGGCCATCTACGGGATTCAGATGTTCGGCGTGCGCCGCGAGCAGGGACGGCTGGCCGAGCTGGCGCCGGCGGTGAGGATCCTGGCCAGCCATGCGGATCGCGAGGGCCCCTGGCGTCCGGGGTTGGTCGCGGTGCTCGCCGAGCTTGGCATGGAGCGGGAGGCTAGGCGCGAGCTGACAAGGCTCGCCACGGACGGCATCGATGGCTTTCGCGCCTCCCTCTGGCTGGCGACGCTCGCCTATCTCGCCGACGCCAGCACCGCGCTCGGCGACCAGACGATGGCGGCGATCGTCTACCCGGAGCTCGAGGCTCTCGTGGGCGCCACGGTGATGATCGGCCACCTGGTCGCCTGCTACGGCGCCGCCGATCGCTACCTGGGCATGCTCGCCGCGACGCTGGGAGAGGCCGACCGGGCCGAGCAGCACTTTACGCGGGCGATGGCGCAGAACAAGCGGATGGGCGCGTCGACGTGGGTGGCTCACACCGCCTACCAGCACGCCCGCTTCCTCCTCGGCCGGGGCCGCGGGTCCCGCGAGCGGGCCGAGGCGCTGCTCAGCGAGGCGGCCAGCCTTGCCGAGCGGATCGGGATGGCTGGACTGCTGGCCAGGGTCCGCGCGCACGGTGTGCATACTGCCGACAGCGGTCTGCCCGACGGGCTCTCCCCGCGCGAGGCCCAGATCCTGAATTTGGTCGCCCGAGGGCTGAGCAATCGGGAGATCGGCGGGGAGCTGTCGATCAGCGAACACACCGCGGCCAACCATGTCCGCAGCATCCTGCGCAAGACCGAGTGCACGAACCGTACCGAGGCGGCCTCCTATGCACACCGGCATGGGCTTGCCTCAACTTAGGAGTGGTCCCCGCTACCATCGCGGTATGCCTCTGTATATGATCGAGCGCAGCTTCGCCGAGCAGCTCGAGCTCAGCGAGGACGACGTCGAGATGATCGAGGAGATCAACGGCGACGAGGGAGTCAGCTGGCTGTTCTCGTTCCTGAGCGCCGACCGGCGGCGAACCTACTGCCTCTACGAGGCCCCTTCGCCGGAGGCGATCTTCGCCGCTGCGCGCAAGGCCGACATTCCGGCCGACGCGGTGGTCGAGGTGGGCGCGGCCGCGCCACAGTTCTCGGGCCGGCTGCGCGACTGGGCGGACTCGATCGGCTGAGTCGACCCGCGTACCGCGACGATTGCTCCCGCGGTGGGGAATGGCACGGCATATCAGGCAAGCTGCGCATTAGGCTGAGTGTATGGCTACCAGCGTCAAGCGCGGCCGAGCCTTGTTCAACCCAGCGGCCTTCGAGACCTTCCGTTTCTTGGCGCGCGAGATCGATGAGCGCGGGCGGGTGACTCTGCGCTATGCGCTCGATCACGCGATCGAGTTCGTCGAGGAGTTTGACCTGCCGGTTGGAACACGCGTGAGCCCTGCAGCCCGAGATCGCGTGGACGGGTTGCTGTCGCTGCTGCACTGGGTCGCCGGAGTCAGCTATTTCAAGACGGCGGTGCCGCGCATGGTGGACTGCGAGATGGGAGCCCCGCCGCCGGCTACAGCCACCTTGCTCGATGCCCTCTACTCCGAGGGTCTCGGCGAGTTCGCTTACAGGAACAGGCTGCCGGCATTGCCGCGCCCGACCTTTCCGGTCGGTCCCGCGACGGAGCGTCCACGCGCCGTCGAGAGCCGGCGCCACCCAAGCGTGCTGGTTCCTGTCGGTGGCGGCAAGGACTCGGCCGTCGCGTTGGAGGTGATGCGCCGATCGGGCCGTGAGATTGCGCTGTTCTCGGTGGGGGATGCTCCTCCGATCGCGCGCACCGCTGCCGTCGCTGGCCTCCCGCACCTGATCTGCGCGCGCCGGTTGGATCCGGGGCTCGCCGCGCTGAACCGCGCCGGCGCGCTCAACGGCCACATCCCGGTCACCGCGATAGTGTCGTGCGTCGCGCTGCTCACCTCGGCGCTGCACGGGTTCGACGCGGTCGCGATGGCCAACGAGCGGTCAGCGTCCAAGGGCAACGTGGCCTGGGACGGCATCGACGTGAACCACCAGTTCAGCAAGAGCCTGCGCGCCGAGCGCCTGCTGCGATCGGCCGTGGCCGAGGTCGCCCCCGGCCTGGAGTTGTTCTCCGTGCTGCGGCCCGCTTCGGAGCTTGCAATCGCGCGTGCCTTCGCGCGAATGGAGCGCTACCACGGGGCGTTCACAAGCTGCAACGCGATCTTCCGGCTCGACCCGGCGCTGCGGGGGACGTCGTGGTGCCGCGACTGCCCAAAGTGCCGCTTCGTGTTCCTCGTGCTCGCCCCCTTCTGCGAGCCGGCGCACCTGCGCGAGGTGTTCGGACGGGACCTGCTCGACGACGAGCGCCAGTTCGCCGGATTCGCGCTGCTCACGGCGACGGGCGGCCACAAGCCGTTCGAGTGCGTCGGCGAGGAGGAGGAGAGCCTCGCCGCGATTCGTATACTCGCGACGCAGGCGCGCTGGCGGGGGCATCGCGTCGTCCGGCGCCTGGTCGCAGAGGTGCTGCCGCGCTACGACGCCACCCGTGGCGACCCGGCGCGGGTGCTAGCGCTCAGCGACGAGCACTTCGTGCCCGACTACCTCCTCCGGGATGTCACTGCGCTTCTCGGAGCTTGACGGCGCGAACGTCGGCGTCTGGGGCGCGGGCCGGGAGATAATCTCGTTCGCCGCCCAGCTCGCTCGCCGTCTGCCGCTGGCACGGATCGCTGTCGTGGCGCTCGACACCGACCCCGGCGGGGACGTCCGCGCCGCACTCGGGGCGCCGGGCGCGCGCCTGGTTACGGGCGCCGAGATCGTCGGCGCGCTCGCGGGCTGCGACGTGGTGGTGCGATCGCCGGGCGTCTCGACGCACCGGCCGGAGCTGTGCGAGCTGCGCGCCGCGGGAACGCCCGTCACGACCGCGACGGCGCTTTGGCTCGCCGAGCGCGACGGACGGCGCGTGATTGCGGTCACGGGGACGAAGGGCAAGAGCACGACCGCGGCCCTCCTGGCCCATCTGGTGCGCGCGAGCGAGGAGGCGGTGGGACTGGCGGGCAACATCGGGGCTCCCGCGCTCGACCTGCTCGACCGACCGCCCACGGAGCTCGCGATCGTGGAGCTCTCCAGCTACCAGATCGCCGACCTGTCGACCGGACCGGAGGTTGCGGTGATCACGAACCTGTTCCGCGAGCACACCGATTGGCACGGATCCGAGGAGACCTACCGCGCGGACAAGCTGCGGCTGCTGGGGTTGCCGGGCGTGCGCGCGGCGGTCGTCAACGCGCGCGAGGAGCGCCTCCTCGACGCGGTGGGTCCCGGCATCGCGACTATCCTTTACGGGCAGCCGGGCGGTTGGAATGCCGGGCCCAGCGGCGTCAAGTTGCGCGGCGAGCTCGTGGTGGAGGCCTCGGAGCTGCCGCTGCGCGGTGAACACAACGCCCTGAACCTGTGCGCGGCGCTAGCGGCGCTCTCCGCCGCCGGTATCGCCACGCCGCGACTGCCGGATGCGCTGCGTGGCTTCAAAGCGCTGCCCCACCGGCTGGAGGTGGTGGC
This sequence comes from uncultured Solirubrobacterales bacterium, assembly GCA_963794715.1. Lineage (GTDB taxonomy): Bacteria > Actinomycetota > Thermoleophilia > Solirubrobacterales > Solirubrobacteraceae > Palsa-744. The sequence continues at coordinate 125,071 of CAWCEY010000002.1, forward strand.
CGAGCGCGATCGCGTCACGTGGATCGACGACAGCATCTCGACGACTCCGGAGTCGACGCTTGCGGCGCTGGCGAGCTTCGCCGATCGCGCGATCGTCCTGCTGGCCGGTGGCCAGGATCGGGGCCAGGACTACACGGAGCTCAGCCACGCGCTGGCCGCGCGCGGCACTGCTGTCATCGGGCTGCCCACCACCGGCCCACGCCTCGTGGCCGCGGCACGCGCCGCGGGCGTCCCCACAACGCGGGCGATCGAGACAGCCGGCATGGAGGAGGCCGTTGCGCGGGCGCGGGGGCTGGCTGGGCAGGGCACCGCGGTTCTGCTCTCCCCGGCCGCCCCCAGCTACGACACATACCGCGACTTCCAGGAGCGCGGCGCCCACTTTCAGGCGCTGGCGAAGCTTCGCTAAAGAGCCGCGTAGAGGGCACGCGGCGCGGATCGTCGAGCGCACCTCCTGGAGGTAGTTGTGCGGGCCAAACGACTGCTGCAGGCGCACATCGAGCTTGCCGGGCTGCATGCCCGCAACGTCGCCCTCCACGCCGTAGGGCAGCGCGAGCATTCGCAGCGCGTCGGTGTGCTGGTACGGCACATATATGTCGGTCGTGATCAGCAGAATCCGCTGCCCCGGCTGCAGCGCGGCGAGCTCGGTGGCAGACCAGCCGTAGGTGTCGCGGACCTTCGCTGGGAGTTACAGCGGTGGCGGTCGCGCGCTCATGGGGGGCCGGGCCCGTTCGAGCGCTCGTGCACGACCCGCGCGACATCGAGGTAGCCGCGCTCAGCCTCCGCGGAGCGTCCGTTCAACAGCGCGGCGCGCAGGCTGTCGGCGACTCGTATGCGTTGCATGCCTGCACGCATGTCGAGGTACTCGGCCCCCGATTCAAGGTGGGGAATCCACAGACACGAATGAGGACACTACGCGATCGAGGGCTAACGCTCAAGACGGGAACGATACCCGTCGAGACTCAAGACGGGAACGATACCCGTCGAGACTCTAACTAATGGTAATTTTCATGCCAATCGACTTGCGTGGGCTGGTGCGGCGACGTTTTCGCGACGTGCTTGCGGTAGTGGCCTGTGCGTGGTGGCTTTCAGGAAGCGCGGCCATGACCCCAGGCATAGCGCTAGGCCAGCCAACCTCAGCTCGATCGTGTACGCCAGCCGCTTTCACGGGGCGGGTCGGTCCCGCACACCCATCACGGTGCGAACGACGAGCACGGTCGACTTCAGGACCACGCGGACGGCGCGGACCCGTGGGTGTTCGCGGCCCAGCGGGTTTCGCGGGACTACCCGGCCCGGGCGGACCAGAAGGCCTGCATGGTCTGCTTGGCGCTACAGGACCGGCCGGACTCACCGGCGCCACGGGTGCCACGGGATTTGCGGGACCACCTGGCGCGACGGGCGTAACAGGATCCACTGGGTTGACCGGCAACGAAGGCGCACCCGGACCGGCAGGGCCGATCGGACTCACAGGACTCAGCGGAGCGTCGGGAGCAACCGGACTGACCGGCGCTACGGGATTTGCAGGACAACCAGGACTCCCTGGCCTTATGGGCGCTACGGGATCCGTGGGACCAGTCGGGCCGGCGGGCGTCGCCGGATCCGAAGGACAAGCCGGACCCAAAGGCGAAACCGGCGCGACGGGAAACGCGGGGGCCGCCGGGCTCCAGGGCGAAAAAGGTGTCGCGGGAAGCGCGGGCCCCAGGGGCGAAACAGGCGCGGCTGGCCTGTCGGGCTCGGTTGGTCCCGTCGGCGCGACCGGGGCTGTCGGTCCGGCTGGCCCTGAAGGCTCGGCTGGATCGCCGGCTTACGCGGAGTTTTACGCTCTCATGCCGCCGGATAATGCGGCGACGGTTGCGGCCGGTGCCCCGGTCTTGTTTCCCCAAGACGGGCCGACGGCGGGCGGCGTCGTTAGGCTCAACCTGGGCGAATTCGTGCTACCCCGCGCGGGCACGTACAGCGTGGATTTCTCGGTGTCAGTAGCCGAGCCGGGTCAGCTGGCGATCGCACTAGATTCCGGGGGCGGAATGGTCGAATTGCCCTATACGGTGTATGGGCGGGCGACCGGTACAAGTCAGATTGCCGGCGATGCACTCATCACAACCACCGCCGCGAGCTCGAAGGTCGAGCTTCGTAATCCGGCGGGAAACACTCCGGCGCTCACGATCACACCGCTCGCCGGAGGCACGCATCCTGCGGTTGCGTCCATGGTGATCCAGCAGCTGAGCTGACGCGAGTCATCGCTGCGATCGGTAACGGGGGATTACTTCTTCGTTGCGAATTTCCCGCGAGCCGTACTGCAGGGTTACGTTCTTGCACTCGGTGACAGAGTTGAAGTTGGGGCTCGTTGAGTTGAGGAACGGATAAGTGATCGACGATGGGTTGGTCTGTCCGCTATCGAGGTGCCCGAACAGGTGCCCTACCTCGTGTGTCATCGCGTCGCAGAACCACTGAAAGGATTCATCGTCCTGCTGCCAACTTGGCCAGAGGGAGGTGTTGATCGTGATCGTGCACTTCTGCACTTCTGTCCACATCTCGACAACGGAATTCGCCGGTTCGGGGCTCGTGATGGTTTCGTAGTTGGGGTTGGGAAGTTGATGGGCACTGGTCACGATCGTAGGAGTCCCGCAGGCTGGGACGCCGTGCCAGTACTGCTCAGCGAGCTTCAGCGAGAGCGCCACTGGGTTTGTCGCCGGTGTGTGAGACGGGCCCCTGTGAGCGGCGGCCGACGCGGGCAGCAGCAGCGTTGTTGCGAGGATGACTGGAAGCAAGAGACGAGCCATGCCTTACATGCTGAGGCTGGCGGGCGCTCTGTTCTTCCTCCTTGGAGGGTGGTCTTGGGGGGAGTGGCGGGGGGAGCTGGGGTGAGGCGGGGCTCACCCCTGCGCTGATTGCTGCCGATGAAGACACACGCGCTGGCCCACGTCTGGGCCGCCTATGCCGTCACATACCCCCATCACCGTAGTCCTCGCTCACTTCGACGATCTCTTCGCCGGGGGGCTGCGCACGCTGATCGAGAGCGATCCGAGTCTCCTGGTTGTCGCTGCCGATGTGCAGCACCGGCGAATCGGAGTCGTGCTGCGGGCTCACCGTCCGGACGTGGCGATCCTCGACTTCGGCGCCCTGGCGAAGTTGGCTGAGGTACGTGAGCTCAGCAGTTCCTATCCCGCGACACGATTGCTTCTGCTCGGGCACGATCCCGCGCCGGTCGAGTGCGCGCAGGCGCTTGCGTTCGGAGCGAGCTCCTGCCTTGGCAGGGATACACAGTCGCGTGATGTGATCAACGCGATCCATCTCGCGTCGCGGGGACTCCAGGTAATTCCCCGCACAGCGGGGAGCGCAGCCAGCGGTCTGCTTGCCCCCAGCGCTCTGTTGACATGGCGTGAGGTCGAGGTGCTCCCGCTGTTGCAGCGCGGCGACTCAAACGCACAGATCGCTCTCGCCCTGGGGGTGGGTGTCGAGACGGTCCGCACCCACGCACGCAACATCTACCGCAAGCTCGGGGTTCGCACCCGTCGAGAGCTTGCCGCGCCGCCTGCGCATGAACCGGATCAGCAGCCCAGCCGAGATGCGCGCTTCCCCCGAGCCCGCACCATCACGCCTCATCGACGCCCTCGGCGCGGACACGGAGCCCGATACTCCTGAACAGCATCTGTTAGTCCCAACGCAGCCATCGTGAACGCATCGGGCTTAGATCGTGCGCAAAATCGTGCTCGACATACGTAACTTGCTCGCGTGCGGGTCATGCTATGGCGGAGATCTGTCGATGACATAACAGGTCGAAAGAGACCGGGGAGCCATTCCCCTTCTATCGCGGCGAGTCAAAACCGCAGTCAGGAGACGCCCTATGAACAGCGGCGTCCCATCGCAGCACCAGACACGCACACATCGCGGCGTTTCCCAGCAGCACCAGCCGCCGATCGGCGGCTACCTCGCAGTAAAGCTTCGTTCCCTTCAGAAGGCCGAGCGGAGGACGTTTCGAGTCGGGTTGATCCTGCTCGGCTCGTTGCTCACCCTGATCTTCGCGAGTAGCGCCCTTGGCGCCACGACCGTGGGGCTGGGGAAGGCCGCGAGCTTCTCGGTGCTGGGCGGCTCGACGATCACGAACACGGGACCGACGACGATGTTCGGCGATCTCGGCCTCGCTCCCGGCTCCTCGGTGACCGGCGCCCCGGTGGTACTCGGTGCAGAACATGTCGATGACGCGGTGGCGAATGAAGCGAAGACCGCCCTCACGACCGCCGCGACCACAGCCGCAAACGAAGCGAGCAACGGGTCGGCCGGGGAAGATCTCGCCGGGCACGCTTTCCTGCCGGGCGTCTATACCGCAAGCACATCGCTGCTGCTCTCCTCCGGGAGCGTGACATTGAACGCCCAGGGTGACCCGAATGCGGTGTTCATCTTCCAGATCGGCTCCACCTTGACGACGGGCTCTAACACCAGCGTCTCGCTCATAAACGGGGCGCAGGCGTGTAACGTCTTCTGGCAGGTCGGCTCCTCCGCGACGCTTGGGACCGGCACGCACTTCGTCGGCACGATCATGGCCGCGGACAGCATCACGGCGAACACCGGCGCGACGATCCACGGTCGGCTCCTTGCGCAGACCGCCGCGGTGACCCTCGAAAACAACACCATCACAACGTCCACGTGTGCTTCCAGCAGCAGCGGAAGCGGCGGCGGCACGGAAACCACCACCCCGCAAGAAACGGCCGCGCTCGAAAAAGCGGCCACAGGCGGAGAAACGACCACGACCACCGGCACAGGCACGACCAGCAGCGGTGCAGCGGTGACGACAACTGGCGTGGGAGCCGTCCTATCGAGTCCCGGCGTCGGCACTACTACCCCAAGGGCGCCGATTGCGTCGAAGACGACTGCCAGGCACCATAGACGCCATAAGCGCCATCGCGCGCACAAATCCTCCACGCCACCCTCGCCGGCCCGCCCGGCGCTTCCGCACAGGCCCGGCTCATTTACCGGCTGAGTGTCGTCGGGATGGCGGTGTGCCTGCTCGGCTTCGCGACAGGCTCAGCGTTCGGCGCAGACACTCCAACACGGGTGCAGGCCACTCAGCAACTCGCGGAGCTGCTGAGTGGCCACATCGTTCACAGCGAACCGGCGGCCGGCTCGCGCCAGGTAGCGTTCGTCCGTGATCGTAGGCCGATCACGGGAGAGCGGACGACGCTGCCAGTGATCGGACACTCAACGGCGACAGACGCGACGGCATGGCTAAAGGTGATGCTTCCCGGCCGCCCCGACGGATCGACGGGATGGATCGCCAAAGAGGGCACTCGCGAGCTCATGACGGGCTGGCGTATCCTGGTGAATCTCGGCGCACGCCGCGTAACGGTCTATCGCGAGGGACGCAAGGCGAGAGCCTTCCAAGCCGTGGTGGGCAAGCCGTCCACGCCGACTCCAACCGGCCAGTTCTTCGTCGAGGAGACCGTGCAGATGAAACCCGGTGAGGCCGATGGTCCGTTCGCGCTGGCACTCAGCGCACGCTCCAACGTGTTGCAGGAATTCGAAGGCGGTCCCGGCCAGATCGGAATACATGGCCGTGAGGGCCTCGGAGGAACGCCTGGCAGAGCCGAATCGCACGGCTGCATCCGGCTCGCCACCGCGAGCATCGATTGGCTGGCTGCCCGTATCGGCCCAGGCACACCCGTGAAGATTTACTGACCTGGTTGTCAGTTGAACAATATAAGTGTAATTTACAGAATCATAGGGCTTGGGCGGGGCGGGCAGTGGGCGGCTGGTGCAGGGCCTCAGCGTGGCTCTCTATCACAGCAACCCCGGCGAGAGCGAACAGCTGATCGGCCGCGTCGGCACGGCCTCTCCCGCGGGCGCTTTCACCCATGAAACCATCATGCAGATCGACGGCACGTGGCGAGCGGTCGTCCGAGGCTCGGTGGCCGTGAGCTGGCTCTCGGCCAATCTGCAGAGTCTGCTGGTCCTCATCGGAGGAGCGACTGTCAGCCTGCTGTTGTTCGCGCTCGTGCTGGTGCTGACGCGCTCGCGCGAGCGCGCTCTCGGGATGGTGCACGAGAAGACCGGAGAGCTTCTTCACCAGTGGTTGCACGACGCTCTTACCGGCTTGCCCAACCGCGTGCTGGCGCTCGACCGCGCGGAGCAGATGCTGGCCCGCGCGCGGCGCCAGCAGATCCCGGTCGCGGCGCTGTATCTCGACATCGACGGCTTCAAGCACGTCAACGACACCTTCGGACACGCGGCCGGCGACGATCTGCTGCGAATCGTCGCCACCCGCCTGGGGGGAGTCGTTCGCGAGGGTGACACCGCGGCGCGTCTCAGCGGGGACGAGTTCGTCGTGCTAGTCGAGGGCTCCACGCTCGATGCCGGTCCCGAGCTGGTAGCCGAGCGTCTGCTGTAAGTACCGCGCCAGCCCTACGAGATGGACGACCAGACCGGCAGGCCGTTGTCGCTCACGGCGAGCATCGGCATCGCGCTGGGCGAACGCGCGAACGCCGCCGAGCTTTTGAGCGACGCGGACATCGCCCTATATGAGACGAAGGCCGCCGGCAAAAACCGCTACATGCTCTTTCAGTCCAGGATGCAGACCGCGGTCGAGGACCGACTGACGCTCGAGATTGACCTCGCCGACGCCCTCGAGCAGCAACAACTGTTCCTTCAATACCAGCCAACCTTCGACCTGCAATCAGAGCGAGTGATCGGGGTTGAGGCGCTGATCCGCTGGAACCACCCCACGCGCGGCGTGATCGCGCCGATCGACTTCATCCCAATCGCCGAGGAGAGTGGGCTGATCGTCCCGATCGGACGCTGGGTCCTGCAGGAGGCATGTAGGCAAGCCGCGCCTTGGTACGGCGATGGCCGTCCGCATCGCGATCGACGATTTCGGCACCGGCTACAGCTCGCTCGCCTACCTGCGCCAATTCCCTGTCGACGCCCTGAAGATCGACCGCTCCTTCATCAGCGGCATCGCCGGATCGAAGGGCTCGGCAGCGCTGATCCACACGCTAGTTCAACTCGGCAAGACGCTCGACATCGAGACCCTAGCCGAGGGCATCGAGGAGGAGCAATCCCAACTAGAGACACTGAAACGCGAACACTGCGACACGGCCAAGGCTTCCTATGCTCTCGCCCCCTCGACGTCGACGCAATCGAGGCGTTCCTCCACACCAAGGAGTCGACCACACCCTCCCTGGCGCTTGGTTAGCGGCCGGGTGAGCAGTTGAACGGCCTGCAGTTTGGGAGATGATGTGCAGCGACTGATCGCTGCAGCCCAAGCTCTCGGCGACATCCTTCACCGAGCGCCCAGAGCGAACCAACTGCACAGCCTCGCCGCAGAACTCCGGCGGATACGGCGGTCTCGTCTTCGGCATGGCGCACATCCTTTCTCGTCCAAGCCACCCAAGCCATCAGCTGTCCGTCAAAAACGGTATCCACTCCAGTTCACCGACGCAGACCCGAACTGCGTCGCCAAGTCCTCGACGCATTCAACTTCTCCCTCGAGATCGATCGCAACAAGCCCGAGATACGAATGAGCGCGCTCGTATGGAGCGCGCTCAAATCAGACAATCTCCAGGACCTTGTCGCTAATGGGTCCATAGCGGGGGCGGGATTCGTCCTTATCGGCGACATCTCAGTGCCGATTGAATGGGTGGCCCCGTGGCCGTGGAGCTAGCGCGAGTTCGGTCCCAACCCAACGGTATCGTTGTGTTATGATACCGGAGTTCGATGAGCGCGGGAACCTTCCGCCCGGCATCCACCGTGCTACCTGGAACGAGATCGTGGCGCGCTACGCAACCAGCACCCACCGACGAGACCTGCTTGACGGGCTTCTAGACGCGCTGCGCTCGCTGAAGACCGCTGGCTGCTCGACCGCCTACCTGGACGGCAGCTTCGTCACAGCCAAGACGAACCCCGACGACTTCGACGCCTGCTGGGAGACAGCAGGCGTGGTGCCCAACCGTCTCGACTCCGAGCTGCAGGAGTTCAGCAACGACCGCGCCGCTCAAAAGGCGCGCTACGGCGGCGAGTTCTTCCCGGCCCAATGGCCCGCGCATCCAGACGGCACAACGTTCCTTGACTACTTCCAATACAACAACGTCACCGAACGCCCGAAGGGCATCATTGCGATCGACCTGGCAGGCCTCCCGTGATCGCCAACCAGCGCGAATACCGCATAACCAAGAGCTGGATCGCCCGCTTCGAAAAGGAGCTGGTTGCCAACGAGACACGGGAGCTTCGACCCCGCGAAGACCCTGGTATGAGGAAGGTCGTGCACGACGCGATCGCCAGCGAGATCGAAACACTGCAGCGGCAGATCGATCACTACGAGCGACTACGCGACGGACACATAACCAGCCGCGAGATTACCTCGCTACGGGACCTGCCGAGCGCCCTGATCGAAGCACGTATCGCCGCCCGGCTTACCCAGCGCCAGCTCGCCGAGCGCATCGGCGTCGCCGAGCAGCAGGTCCAGCGCTGGGAGGCCAACGACTACAGCGGCGTGGGACTCGACCGGCTACAAGGCATCGCCGACGCACTCGGCGTGCAGATCCACGAGACGATCACATACAGTAGCGCCGCATAATCCCGCAATGCTGTTGAAGGACACCAGGCGACGATCCCGCGACACAAGTTAACGCCGGCGACTGGGGCGACGCTCTGTATGGGACACTGCCCGCAACTCGGCTTCGTGCATGGTGCGCCAGCGCAGGTAGAAGCCCCGACCCCACCGGACCGCAAGTGACGCATAGAGGTCAAGCTCCTCGTCATCGTCGGCGACGCGCTCCATGAAGTCCGCCGCGACGATGCTGCCGGTGTGATACTGCGTCGTGGCCCGGCTGCGGGACATACCGTAGTAGCCGTGGACGGGCATGATCTCGCTGCTAGCGAATGGCAGATCGCCGTCATCGAGCCGGGGTTGGACCTTCTTCGCCATCGAGCGCGAGTACTGTGCCTCGGTGTCCTCGGCCTCCCACGCGTCCTCGGCCGCGTCGAGGTCCCCGGCCTCCTTGAGGATCTCCCGTGCGAGCTGCTCGTAGTCGAGGTTTGAGTGATGCGAGGCATTCGCGTGCATCTTCGTGCCGTCGATCGCGATCACCCCGACCTTCACGAGGCCTGCCCGCCTGCACAACCCGAGCACACTGCTAAACAGCTCAGCCAGCGCGTCCTCGTGGCGGGCACGGAACCTCGCGATCGTCGCGTGATCAGGCTTCTGCTGAGCGGCGATCACCCGGTAGGCAACATCCTCAACGCACTTGCGCTCGATCCCACGCGATGAGCGCTCACCCCGCGCATACGCGTAGAGCAACAGCGAGACCATCATCGACGGCTCGAACGCCGCCCGACCCCAGCCATCCTCGCGGTAGGAGCCATAGAACGGGTCCAGGTCCATCTCCTGAACCGACGCCAGCACGAACCACGCCAAATGACCCTCCGGCAGCCAATCCCGCGGGTCCGGCAGAAACAAGAACACCTGCTCACGATCACACTCAAGAAAGTTCTGGGGCATACCCAGCATCGTCTTAAACGCCTCGGACAGACCCCACTTTACGCGACACCCACCGTCAACGGCAGTTGCCATAGCCGAAACTTATCGAGAATGCGCCAGCGGCGGCATCTCTTGGACCTGCCCGGTCCTATTGCTCGATCTCTTTGGAGTTCTCCGTAAGCTCGCGCGCGCGTCGAGCGGCGAACTGGGCGACCTGCTGCTCCACGCGCCGCATACCCTCCATCTCCTCCTCGATGCCCTCCGTGATTTGGGCCTCCTCACCGGTCATCAGCACGCCGCGCTCGCCAACGGTGTAGCGCGTGACGGCGATCGGCGTAACGATGCCCTGGAGCGTCAGGTGGGCGACCGCCTCGTCTCGGTCAGTGCAGAGGATGAAGCCGACCGTTGCGCGATCCTCGTCGTGGGCGATGAGCTCGTTGACGGCATTGACGTAGAGGTTCATCTTGCCGGCGAACTCCGCTCGGAAGGGGCCGATCTTGAGGTCGATGACCACGAAGCGGCGGGTCGGGTGGTGGTAGAAGAGGAGGTCGAGGATGAACTCCTCTTCGCCGATCTGGAGCGACTTCTGGCGTCCGGCGAAGTAGAAGCCCTCGCCGAGAGCGAGCATGAAGCGTTCGATGTCGGTTAGCAGCGCCGCTTCCAAGTCGCGCTCCTTGGCGCCTTCGGCCAGACGCACGAAATCCAAGACCACGGGATCGCGCGTGATCCGCTGCACGACCTCAGCGTCACCGGTCGGTAGTGCGCGATCGAAGTTGGTGATCGCCGCTGCTTGCCGCTCGTGCAAGCGGCTGGCGATATGGTGTTCCAGCTCCGCCCCGGTCCAGCCCGACGCACGAGCTGCATACCAGTCGCGCGTAGTCCGGTCGGAGAGCTTGTCAAGTAGCAGCGTGATGTGAGCCCAGGGCAATGCTGCAATATCGGACTGCAGCATTTCCCGCTCGGGCCATGCCGCGGCGAAGGCCCGCATGTAGCGCAGGCTCCTCACGGAGAAGCCTCGTGCCCCGGGGAAGGCCCCTCGCAGGTCTGCGGACAGCCGCTCGACGATCTTGGGGCCGCCACGCCCGCGGCGATTCCCCTCCTCGGCCTGGCGTCGCAGGATCTCATGGCCGATCTGCCAATACACGTCGATGAGCTCCGCGTTGATCGCCCGGGCAGCGCGCGCCTGGGCGCTGCGGATGCGCGCCTTGATGTCCTCAAGGAACTCCTCGTAGCTGCGCGGCGACTCGGGGGTCCCGGTCGGTCGATGAACGGGCGGATCAGGCATCCGGCCTCGGAGCGTACTGATCGCCCGCGTCGGTTCTCGGCCCTTGACTGCCGCCGAATGCTCGGTCGACGAACGCTGCACCGTGGGTGGGGTCGGGCGCGTAGTGGCGGTAGATCTCGGTGGTCTTGGCGTCCGCGTGGCCCATCCACTCCTGGATCGCGCGCAGCGGCGCGCCGGCGGCTGCCATCTGCGTGCCGAACGTGTGGCGCAGCTCGTGGAAGGTGATCTCGCGTACGTCGGCGCGCGCGAGCGCGTCCTTGAAGCGCTTGCGCATCTTGGATGGGTCGAGCACGTGGCCGGTCTCGGGGTGGCAGAAGACGAGGTCCCCGTCGCCTCCGTAGCTGGAGCCCCGGTGCAGGGCTTTGAGCTCGCGGGCGAGCCGCGCAGCCATCGGGACCGAGCGGCCTTCGTGGGACTTGGGGGTGTCCATCCGCCCGCGCGTGAAGTTGTCCGCGACGCGGACGCGCCCGACCTGCCAGTCGATGTCCAGCCACTTCAGCGCCAGCAGCTCGCCCTGGCGCAGGCCGGTGAGCGCGGCGGCGAGGTACAGCGGCCGCTCGACGGCGCCGAGGGTGTCCTCGGGCACGGCGTCGATCAGCTCGTCCAGCTCGGACGGCTGTAGGAAGCGGACGCGCTGATGGGGGGAGCGATTCTTCTTCGGGCGGTCCACGTGGGCCACCGGGTTGCTCTGCGCCCAGCCCCGCTTGATCGCGAACGAGAAGATGCCGTGCAGGAAGTTCAGGTGGTTCTGGACGGTCTTCGAGGACAGGTCCTCCTCGCGCTTGCGCTTGAGGTATCGCGCGACGTGCGCCGGGTCGATCTTGTCGATCGGCCGCTCGCCGAAGAACGGCACGAGGTGTCGGCGCAGGTGTCCTCGGTAGTCCTGGATCGTGGAGTGCTTGCGCTCCATGACGTGCTCCAGGTGATCGACGTAGGCGCCGCCGGCCTGCTCGATGGTTCGCCGGGCCGCGGTGGGAACTATCACGTCGCGCTCGATCCGCTTGCGCAGCTCCTTCTCGGCCTGGGCGCGCGTGAGCCCGTCGGCGGTGCCCTGGGTGCGCTTGAGCCCGAGCTTGCGCTTCACGCGCGCGCCGCTCGACCACCACGAGCCGTACCAGCTGACGCGCCCGCCTTGTCGGCGACCTCGAAGAGTCGCCCGCTGCCGTACGAGCGCCTACCGGCCATCGCGCATCGTTCCCGGATCGACGGGAAGGGGCTCCTGCGGCATCACAGCTCCTCGTTCTCCGCAAGCCATCGTTCGAGCATCGGGCGCGTGAAGCGGATGTGCTTCCCGACTCGCAGGCATGGCATCCGGTGGGCGCGCACTGCTTCGTAGATCCAGCTCGGCTTGACCGCCAGCAGTCGGGCGACCTCTGTCGGTGAGAGAAGCGGCCCGTCGGCGAGTATGGCGGGATGATCGGGGGTAGGTGGGGACGCTGATATGGGGGCGTGGGTGTGCCTCACTACGGTTATTGACCGTGAGCGTCGTCAAACGGCCATGTTCCCGCGCAGCAAGAAAGCGAGCCCGCCGAACATCCCCTTCTCCGTCACACCGTCCTGGTCGGAGAGCTGCTCGCGGACGCGATTGGCGAAATCCTCGTCGTAGGGCACCTCGGCACCGTACACCACTGGTTCTCAGCGGATCGATGCTCACCGCCACGCTACACCTCGGGATGAACATGGTCGGCTGGCGTGATGCCGGCCCGGTAGTGCACGGCGAGAAGCTCGTGCGCGTCGCGGGGATCGACGAGCCCGAGCTGAGGCGGCGGCTGGGAGCGCGGAGCCGAGGTTAGGATCGGGTGCGTGCTTCCGGGGCTCGACGTCGCGATCGTCCGCCACTACTGCGAGCAGCGTGTCCCGCCCCATGCGCTCGACCAGCTTCGTGTCGACCTCGTCGTGAGTCGAGGGGCGGTGACGATCGTCGAGCGCCGGCCGCCTTGGCGGGAGGGCATCGGCCCTGAGTGGACGACTCACGGCATCGCGCGCCTGCGCTACACCGCCAAGAGCGGGCTATGGACGCTGTACTGGAGAGACCGCAACACTCGCTGGCACCGCTACGACTTGCTCGATCCGACATCCGATGTTCGCGTGCTCCTTGATGAGATAGACCGCGACCCGACCTGCATCTTCTGGGGCTGAGCAAACGACATCCTTGGGCTGGTTTTACGCTCAGGACTCGCTTTTCGCTGCTGCTGTCCTCATCCTCGCCGCAGCCGGTACCAGATCCGCGGCACGCGCCGCATCGGGCCGGACGGGGCAGGACCCGAGTCGCTCTGCACCGAGACCAGCTCCCAGCCATCTCGGAACCGTCGCTGTATCTCCTCCTCGGAGGCTCCGCTTGGACCGATGCCCCGCTCGCGGTGCGCGAACGCCAGCAGCAGCAGCGTTGCGCCCGGAGGGGCCAGCTCGCTGACACCACGCACGTAACCGTCACGCGCCGCGGCAGAGAGGTCGTGGAAGCAGCCGCGGTCATGCACCAGGTTGAACCCGTCACCGAGCCCGAGTGTCGGCAGGTTCGCGACGTCACCTGTGACCCACCTCACTTCGACCCCCCTATCCTTTGCCCGGCGCTGTGCCTGCGCGAGCGCTCGCTCGACCGCATCGATACCCGTGACCTGCCAACCGTGCTCGGCGAGATAGACCGCCTGCGTGCCGGTACCGCAGCCGATGTCGAGCGCATGACCCGGCGCGAGCGCGGTCGGACCCTCGACAAGCGCCGCCAGCTCAGCCGGAACGTGATCCTGATCCCAAGGGGTAAAGCCGACTCGATAGAGGACGCGGTAGCGAAAGCTCACGACGCGGAGCCTTTCACACGACCGAGATAAAACCACCTAAATGATAATTACAATCTGAGTTGGTACACTCATCTGAGTATGGCTTCCGCACGACGATTGACGCGAGCCGAGCAGCAGGCCCAGACCCGCGCTCGGCTGATCGACGCCGCCGCGAAGGTGTTCGCCCGGCGCGGCTATCAGGCGGCGAGCGTCGAGGAGATCGCCGAGGAGGCCGGCTACTCCCACGGCGCGGTGTACTCCAACTTCGAGGGCAAGGCCGACCTGTTCCTCGCCGTCTTCGAGGACTACATGGCACAACGGGTCCGCGAGCTCGCCGAGACACAGACCGCGCTCCCCGCCGACGCCCCCCTCGAGGTCCGTGCTCGCGCGCTGGCCGACCAGTGGATGGACCGGCTCGCGCGGGATCGCGAGTCGCTCGTGCTGCACATCGAGTTCATCGCCCACGCCGACCGCGACCCCGAGCTCGCGAGGCGGTTCGGCACCCGCTCCGCGGCGATGCGCGAGGCGCTCGCGCGCTACATCGCCCACTACCACCAGGAGGCCGGCGCGGAGCTCGCGATGCCCGTCGACGATCTTGCGCTCGTCCTGCGCGCGCTCGGCATTGGCCTCGCGATCGAATCGCTCGTCAGCCCCGACGCGGTACGCCACGACCTCTACGGCGACTTCGTCGAGCTGCTCGTCTCCCTCATGCGCGAGAGCCGCCCCGAGAAGCCGCCCCGCCGCCGCGCAAGCGCGAAACGGTGAGCGCCCCCGCCTACGACCACATCGGCCTCAGCTACAGCAAGGTCCGCCGCGCCGACCCCCGCTTCGAAGCGGCGATCCACAGAGCGCTCGGTGACGCCAAGCTCGTCCTCAACATCGGGGCGGGAGCCGGCTCCTACGAGCCGCACGACCGCGAGGTCATCGCCGTCGAGCCCTCCCCCGTGATGATCGCCCAGCGCCCAGCCGACGCCGCCCCGGCGATCCAGGCAACCGCCGAGTCCCTCCCGCTGGGAGACAAGAGCGTCGACGCGACGATGGGCGTCTTCACGATGCAGCACTGGGACGACGTCGACCGCGGCCTCGCCGAGGTGCTCCGGGTCACCCGCGAGCGGATCGTCTTCCTGACCCTCGACCTGGACGTGACCGCCGAGATGTGGCTCTGTCGCGACTACCTGCCGGAGATCATCGAGCACGACCGCGAGACGTTCCCGACGATTCCCCACCTGCGAGATGTCCTTCCCGGCGTTCAGGTCGAGACCGTTCTCGTGCCCGGCGACTGCACGGACGGCTTCTGTGTCGCTCTCTGGAGCCGGCCCGAGGCGCACCTCGACCCAGCCGTGCGCCGGGCCTCCTCGATCTGGCACCTGCTGGCGCCCTCGGTCGTGGACAGCGGACTGAACCGGCTCCGCCAGGCCCTCGAGAACGGCGAGTGGGATCGTCGCTACGGACAACTTCGCACACAGGCCGCGCTTGACGTGGGGGTACGTCTCGTCAAGACCCACTCTCGCTGAGCCCACCTTCGAAGGGAACCCGTGGCGTTCGGCGGCACGCCGCGAGACCGCAACTACGCTCGGCGCTTGCTCACCGGGTGCTCCCCGCCCGGCTGCGCGCTAACCGCTCCGGCGGATGACCGCCGTGGCGGTGGCGGTCGCGAGCAGGTTGCCTTCCTCATCGCGCAGGTCACCGGTCATGAATGCGACCTGGCCACCGCGGCGGACAACGCGCCCGCGGCCGACGACACGCCCCGGCCGCGCGGGTGACAGGAACTGCACGTGCAGGTCGGTCGTCGGCGCCCATTCGCCATGCGACAGCGTCGCGACGAGCGCCGGCCCAAGCGTGTCGTCGAGCATCGCCGCGAGCAGCCCGCCCTGGATCGTGCCAGCGGGATTCAGGAACCGCTCGGTCGCGTTGAACGCCACCTCGATCGTGCCGGCCCGCGGGTCGACACTTACGAGCTCGAAGCCAAGCAGTACGGCCGCGGGCGGAGGCGCGGAGCGACCTTCCACCACATCCCAGAACGGGCCGCGGCGCTCGGCCTCGTCGGTGGGCTCGTCTGCTTCGCGGCGCATCGCCGGCATGCTAAACGGCCGAGGCAGCGCCGTCGGAGGGTCCGGAAAAGAGTCAGCCGGGTCACTCGGATAGCCCGAAGCCGTCGTCGGTACGCAGACCAGCTACCAGTTCGTACAGACGGAGCATGTCGCGGGCGATCTCGACTGCTCGTGCCTCATCGAGCAGCGCGATCGATTCAGCGATCTCAGCATCAGACGCGTCAGCCTCGACATCGGCCTCGTCACCTCCCTCCTCTCCCCCTTCGACGAGGCCCGCTCCGATACGCAGCCGCAGATGCTCCTCCGCGGACGTCCGCATCTTGCTCTCGAACGCTGCGCCGAAGTGCGCCGCCGCCTGCAACCGAACGCGTGCGGGTCCCGGGCCGGTCACGAGCGCCTCAACGGCAAGACGCATGTGCTCGAAAGCCGGGTGGTCAGGCTTCACGTCACGGATCCCCGGGAAGCCGACCGGGTGTACATGCCAGCATATCGGACCGCCAACTCACGGGTCGTGACACCGCACGAAGCGTACTGGGCGCTATCCATCGAGGTGGCGCACGAACCGCGCCCTGTGCTGCTGGCGCTCGTAGCCCACGGCTCGCCAGCAGCTCATCGCGGTCGGATCGTCGTCGGCGACGATCGCGGTGAGCCTGATCGCGCCCCGCTCGCGCAGGCGCCGCTCGCCCTCCCTGAGCAGCATAGTCGCGACCCCTTTGCGTCGATGCTCAGGGGCGACCGCCAGCCGATAGAAGCTCCCACGCCAGCCGTCCCACGCAGCGATCAGCGAGCCGACCAGGACGCCGTCGAGCTCGGCAACCAGCAGCGCCTGGGGGTCGGTGGCCAGCAGCCGCGCCAGTCCTTCGGGAGAGTCGCTGACGCTCGGAACGCTGCCCGCCGCGACCCACAGGTCGAGCACGGCCGCGATCCTCTCCTCGCCGGCGCTGCAGATCCTCCAGGAGTGGTGGACATCCATGCGCTCGATCAACCCGCCGGCGATCGCGAAGCGATGCTCGACAATCTGATCGGAAACCACGTTCCCAGCGGGGTCTCGCACGACCTGGCGGACCGTCGCGATCACCTGACCGTCGGGTCGTTGCTCCATCTGCCGCAGCTCGAGGAGCGAGTCGATCACGTCAAACTGCCGCCGCCAGTATTCGCGAACCTCGCGGTGGCCGTGCAGGCGCCCGCCCTCCATCCCGTTCGGCCAATCCACGTTCGCGTGCATCGTCGCGAGCGCGCCCTCGATGTCGCGCGCGTTGAACGCCTCGTAGGCGCGGCGCAGCAGCTGTTCCTGCGGACTGCTCATGGCGATGGCGCGTGTGCCGGGAGCGTCCGCGCGTCGGTGAGGACGCCGACGTCGATGTCGAAGTGGCTGGCGAACGCCTGCCGCCCTGCGGTCGTGAGTCGCAGTGCGCGGGGGGCGCTGCGGGGGATGAGCCAGCCATGTGCGCGGAAGCTGTCCAGCAGGGTGGCGCCGAGCGCGCCGGCGAGGTGGTGGCGGCGCTCGGTCCAATCCAGGCAGGCGCGCGCGAGCGGCCGGCGACCCACCTGCAGGGCCTCCGTGTCGATGCCGAGAGACCGCATGCGCCGGGCGCCGGTGGGAGTGAGCGCGACGCCGTGCGGGGTGGCGTGAAGCGTGCCGTCGGCGGCGAGGCGGTCGTAGAGCGCGATCGCGACGGCGCCGGCGAGATGGTCGTAGCAGGTGCGGGCGAAGCGCAGATCGAAGCTGATGTTCCACGCGCGAGGCGCGGCGGGCGCAGAGGCGGGCGCGAACGCCATCATGCTCTCAAGCAGCGCAGCGACCCGGGGGTCGGCCAGCCGGTAGTAGCGGTGGCGGCCCTGTGCCTCGACCGCCACGAGCTGGCGGTCGGCGAGGCGGCCGAGATGCTGGCTGGCGGTGGAGGGCGCGATCCTGGCGAGGCGGGCGAGCTCACCGGCGATGCGCGCGCGCCGGTCCATGAGCGCCTGCAGCATCGTGGCGCGCGAGCTGTCGGCCAGCAGCCCCGCGAGGCGGGTGATGTCGAGCGTGTTCTCCATACCGGGGCGCCCCATCGTAGCCGCGCACATTTCGGCGCACACCAAAACGATGCGGGCGAGACTGCGGCGATGCGATCAAGGCAGGGGCACGCCGAGAAAGCACGAGCGCCGCGGGATGAGGCCTCGACGGTGCGACCGCGCCGGGGTGAGGCCAGGGCAGCACACATACCCCCGGTGGGGGAGCACCGGGTGATCTGGCCGAGCATCCTCTACTTCGGCACGCCGGTCGCGCTCGTCACCACGCTGAACGGCGATGGCACACCGAACATCGGGCCGATGTCCTCGGCCTGGGCGCTCGGGTACGTCATCGTGATGGGCTGGGAGAGCACCGCGCACACCTTCGCCAACCTGCGACGCGAGCGCGAGTGCGTGATCAACCTACCCGGCCCAGACCTCGCCGAGCAGGTCGAGGCGCTCGCGCCGCTGACCGGCCGCAACCCCCCGGGGCCACACAAGGCCGACACGTTCCGCTACGAGCCACGCAAGTTCGAGGCCGCGAGCCTGACCCCAACCACCTCAGAGACGGTCAAGCCACCACGCATCGCGGAGTGCCCGCTGCAGCTGGAGGCGAAGGTCACAGCAGTCCACAAGCCCGCCACGCGTCCCGACGGCGAGTTCTTCGCGATTGTCGAGACCCACGTACAACGGGTCCACGCGTCGACGAGCATCGTCAAGCCCGCCACCAGCCACATCGATCCTCAACGCTGGAGCCCCCTGCTGTATGTGTTCCGGCACTACTTCGGCACCGGCGAGGAGATCGCGCGCAGCTTCCGCGCCGAGGCCTGATGCGGAACCTGTTTCTGGATGTAGGCGTGCACGAGCGCTGTGATCTCGCCGGCAATCGCCTCCGGGGCGACGCCTGGCGGCGGGCGAACAGCTCGCCTGGACATCGTCATAGCTTCAGAACTGTGGGTCCACCGGGGCACTCTCCAGGGTGAGCGCCCCAAACCCGCAGTCATACACGCGCCGCAGCGGGCTCGCCGCGCATGAAGTGCTTCGAGCGCCGATTCAGCTCACGGAGGCGAGTTCGTCCCCGGTGCCGACGGTGCTCAGCGGGCCGTCGGCAGCAGCGGCACCCTCGTAGTCCACGCTCTCCTGGCCCGCGCTCGCCGATGCTTCCTCCGGTTCCCGGGGGATCGGCTTGCCCATCGCGGCTTCGATGCGTTGCAGCAGCTCCTCGAAGCGCGCTGCGTAGAACGCGTCGAAGTCGTCCGTGCGGATGATCTCCGGGTCTATGACGTGCGTGCGTAGGATCGCATCCAGCTCCTCGCGCGACAGGCGGTACTTGGCTTCAATCGCGCTCAGGTAGACGCTCGGCGCCTTCTTGCCGATCTGGATGTTCGTCAGCTTCGAGAGCGGCGTCTTGTTCACGACCGAGTCCATCACCGGGTTGTCGATGCCCTGGTCCTTGAACCAGCCCTGCGGGAAGATGTGGTGGATGTCGACCTGCTCGTCGAAATAGGTGGCGAGCTGGATCGTTTCGCCGGTGCGGAAGTCCCTCGCACCGTCGCGCATGAGTAGCGCGTACAGGCCCTTATAAGCGGCGCTCTGGCGTCTGCGCAGCGTGTGCAAGCGCCCGGGTGCGAAGTTGGCCTGCGCCACCGTGTCCGGCTCCGGCCCGCCCCCGACCCAGCTGACCACCTCGGGCAGATCGCGGGCGAAGCGCGTCTCCGTGGCTGAGCCGTAGAGCTCACCGAAGACGCCGCACCAGTACCAGCGGCGCAGCTTCGCCTTCACTGCCTCCTCCTCCGCCACATGGCCAAGGACGGCGAAGATCGCGGCCAGCGGCACCAGCTGCGTGCGGTAGGGCAGGTCCTTGGGCGTGAACAGGTACTGGCTCGTGAGCAGGCGACCCGCGTATTCGAAGCCGCGCACCGCCAGCTCTCTCCACGCTTCGTAGTCCTCCAGGGTGAGCCGGAGCACGTCCCGGCGCTTGCAGCTCACCGCTGGGCGCCCGTCCTCCTCGACCTCGCCGTTGGACAGCGCCCGCTCGTCCCAGCGCCGCCGCGCGTCGAACGTCGCCAGCAGCGCGATCGTCTGCAGGAAGTCAGTTGCCTCGACTGCGCGCAGCATCGGGTTGTGCGCAGCCAGCGCCTCGTGCGTACGCTTCCAGTCCTCGCGCAGGTCGAAGTCGTCGGCGGCGAACGTCGCCGTGAGCAACTCAAAGACGGTCAGAGAGACGCCACCCGTGTTCACCTTCTCGAAGACCTGACATACGGCGTCCTTCGGAGACTCCTTGCCGAGGACGATCGTCGGCATCAGGTAGCCCTCGAACGCTTTCAAGACCTCCGCGTCGAAGCGGTCCATGAGATCTTCGCGCGCCTTCGCCTCCTCTGGTGGTCCGTGCCTTTCAAGGCCACGCAGCCACCGGCGCGTCTCGGCGTGCGGTCCGAAGACGAGCCGCAGCGGGAATAGGCACTGCTCCCACTCGAGCGCCTCGCTGCTCACGTCAAGGACGACATCGTGGAGGGTTCGCTGCTGGCGCGTCTCCGGCACGGAGATGATCGCTTCGTCCCGGTCGACGCGCTGGTCGAGCGCGCGCCTCATGTCGATGTAGTACCAGCGCTGGATCGGCTTCTTGCGGTCATCCTGCGTCTGCACCGGCGCGTCGCACGCCAGCGCCTGGTAGAGGGAAGTCATGCGCTGCTGCCCGTCCAAGAGCATCCGCTCCGGCTCAACGCTTGTCGCAAGCGCGCCCTGGATCGGGCGCGCCTTGAAGCGCACTTCCGGGTTGCCGGTCTGCAGCAGCATCAGAGTCCCGATGGGGTAGCCGACGGAGACGCTGGCGAGCAGGCTCCTGATGCGCTCGTCATCCCACACCCAGTCCCGCTGGAACTCGGGCAACTGGAGCGTTCCGTCGCTGACTTGGCCGATCAGCTTCCAAAGCTCTTCCACGGTGCTGTCGAAGGTCGTCGCTGCTCGCCCCGTCATCGCCACGCATTCTCCCACAGCCGTTGGCCACGGCGAGTCTTAAGAGAGCCACCAGCGCGGCTCGGAGGAGTGGAGATGTGCGTACATGGACACCTGATCCGCGCGTAAGGGCGAGACAGAGAAGATCTCGAAGGAACGTCCGTCAGCGCCAGCGAGGAGCGGCGTCAAAAGCTCGAAGTTCTCGCGGTCCCCGCTGTTCATGGGGTCGAGAATGGGCGCGAGCGCGTGCAGCGCGACCGTCGCGCCCACGATGTCCGGGAGCACCTCGTCAAAGCGCGCCCCGTCGCTCAACCGCCGCAGGTGCGGTTCGAGCGCTGCTGTCCCCTCAGCGAGGTGGCGGTGCACGAGCGCTACGAGGATCGCGTCCTTGTTGGGGAAGTACTGGTAGAGCGAGCCGATCTATACCCCGGCCCGTTCGGCGATCCGGTTGGTGGTCCCGGCGGCATAGCCCTGGCGCTCGAAAACCTGAGCCGCCGCCTGGAGGATCGCCTCGACGGTCGCCCCCGAGCGCGCCTGCTTGGGGAGCCTGCGTGGCTCAAGACGCCGGCCGGGAACGCGAGTTGACGACATGCGAGCAATTACTCAGTATACGGGGGTGCCCACCCTCGCACTCGCTCTCGTGGTCCTCTACGGCCTGCTCGCCTTCGGGGTGCGGATAGTCGTCCAGGCTCGCCGGACGGGGTCGACGGGCTTCAAGGGCCTGCGCGGCGTCTCGCGGTCCGAGCGGATCGTCGGGCTGCTGTTCACACTGGCGCTCGTGCTGTGCCTCGCCGGCCCGGCGCTCCAGCTGGCGGGCACGATAAGCCCCATCGAAGCGCTCGACGGCGAGGCCGCCCGGATTCTCGGCGTTGTGCTCGCCTGCATGGGAATCGCCGTCACCTCGCTCGCCCAGTTCGCGATGGGCGACGCCTGGCGGGTCGGCGTCGATCCCGCCGAGCACACCGAGCTGGTCACCGACGGCCCGTTCTCGCGCGTGCGCAACCCGATCTACGCGGCGATGATCCCCTCCTTTGCGGGCATCGCCCTCCTCGCACCCAACGCCGTGACGATCGCGGGCGCCGTCCTCCTGACGCTCGCCGTCGAGCTGCAGACGCGGCTCGTCGAGGAGCCCCACCTCTCACGCGTGCACGGCGAGCGGTACACCGCCTACGCCGCGCGGACCGGTCGCTTCCTCCCAGGGATCGGCCGCCTGAGGGCCGACGGCACGCGTCTTCACACCTCCCACTGAACAGGCGGACGACACAACGGCGATTCGCTGCACCCGATGCCTTGGATCGACCGCGCCGGTGTGATGCGATGATCTCGACGTACTCGGGCGGGCACTCCGTAGATTGCCTGGTCGATCCACGATGAACGCCACGTCCGATGAGCTCGTCTTCCGCCCGTTTCGCCCAGGCGACGCCGAGGCGCTGCTGGGCTGGGCCAGCACACCCGACGAGCTCTTGCAATGGACCGGGTTGCGCTTCAGCTTCCCCCTCGATGAGCGTCAGCTCGCCGAGTACGCCGACACCTCCGGCGATCACCGGCACCTGATCTCGGCCGTGACCGGCACCCCTGAGACCGTCGTCGCACACGTCGAGCTGACGGTCCTGCCCCAGCACGAGCTCGGACAGGTCGGTCGTTTCGCCGTAGCCCCGGAGATGCGCGGACGGGGAATCGCCGGGAGACTGATGGACTGGCTCGTCACGTTCGCCTTCGACGACCTCCACCTGCACCGACTGGAGCTCGTAGCGTTCTCGTTCAACGAGCCCGCGCTGCGCTGCTACAAGCGGGCAGGTTTCAGAGACGAGGGCCTTGCGCGAGACGCACGCAAGGCCAGCGACGGCTACTGGGACCTCATCCACATGGGACTACTCGAGCACTGGCACCGATCCACATGAGCACCGCCCATCAGCCCGCCGGCGCCAGCAGCATCGATCGCGCTCACGCTCTATCGGTCCTCCGCGCTCTGCACGATGCGCAGCACGCGATGTACTCCGGCGGCGAGATGGACGCCATACGAGCGCTGCTGACCGAGGAGATCGAGTGGCACGTCCCGGGCGAGAACGCGATCGCGGGCGACTACCACGGGATCAGCGAGGTCATCGACTACTTCCACAGGCGCCGGGCGATAGCGTCGAACACCCTCCGCCTGCATCCCGAAGAGATACTCGTGGGCGCCACTCACGTCGCAGTCCTGACGGACGGTACCGCGACGTTCGGCGGGGTCGAACATCGTTGGTCGACTGTCGGGCTCTACCGGCTGCTTGGGAACCAGATCGCCGCCTGCTGGCTGCTGGCTCTCGACCAAGACGCGTTTGATCGTGCCTGGGCGCCACACCACGCGCCAGCGCCTCGGACCACCTGACGGCAGCTCTGCCCGCGATGCCGAGAGATATCGTGCGCCCGATGGTGCCCGATGCCCGCGTTTGAACGGTATGTCGCGATCGGTGACAGCACCACAGACTCCACACGCTCGCTTCTGCCAGGCGAAGAGGTAGCTCGCTTCACAGGTAGCAAGACGCCTGACCATCGTCCTGAGGAGGAACCTGCCCGCGGTAGGAGCCATAAAACGACGCCAGATCCATCTGCCCCACCGACTCCAACACAAACCACGCGAGATGACCCTCCGGCAACCAATCACGCGGGTCCGGGGGCATCAAAAACACCTGCTCACGATCACACGCCAAGAAGTTCATAGCCATGCCCAAAGTCTCCCCACCCACCCGGACGGACCGGGGGTTTGCGCGACACCCACCACCAGAAGGAGGCGTCGCCACCGGCGGCGACCCGGCGCCCGCAAAGGACGGTGGGTGTCGCGCAAACCGGGGTCTGTCCGAGGCGTTTAAGACGATGCTGGGTATGCCCCAGAACTTTCTTGAGTGTGATCGTGAGCAGGTGTTCTTGTTTCCGCCGGACCCGCGGGATTGGCTGCCGGAGGGTCATTTGGCGTGGTTCGTGCTGGCGTCGGTTCAGGAGATGGACCTGGACCCGTTCTATGGCTCCTACCGCGAGGATGGCTGGGGTCGGGCGGCGTTCGAGCCGTCGATGATGGTCTCGCTGTTGCTCTACGCGTATGCGCGGGGTGAGCGCTCATCGCGTGGGATCGAGCGCAAGTGCGTTGAGGATGTTGCCTACCGGGTGATCGCCGCTCAGCAGAAGCCTGATCACGCGACGATCGCGAGGTTCCGTGCCCGCCATGAGGACGCGCTGGCTGAGCTGTTTAGCAGTGTGCTCGGGTTGTGCAGGCGGGCAGGCCTCGTGAAGGTCGGGGTGATCGCGATCGACGGCACGAAGATGCACGCGAATGCCTCGCATCACTCAAACCTCGACTACGAGCAGCTCGCACGGGAGATCCTCAAGGAGGCCGGGGACCTCGACGCGGCCGAGGACGGGCTCTACGGGGATGCTCGTGGGGATGAGCTGCCCGAGCATCTTCGGACAAGCGAGGGGCGTCGTGCCGCCCTGGCGGAGGCCAAGAAACAGCTTGAGCGCGAGCGCGAGGAGAGCGGGCGCGCGGGCGGCGAGGCCGAGGCTTCCGGGGTGAAGATCGAGCTCGAGGCCGAGGTCATTGTCCCGCGGGTTCAGGGCCGCGACGGGTGGCTGCTCGAGGCTCGCCGTCAGCTCGATGAGCACCGCCGGCGTGAGGCCATGCCGATCCCACGCTCGCGTGCCGGGCGACTGTTGGAGGCCGAGCGACGGTTGCAGCAGAACGTCGCGGTTGAGCGCGAAGCGAACGAGGCATATGAGCACTACCGGGCGCATGGGCGCGACACGCAAGGCCGACGACTCAGTCGCCCACCAAAGCCATATGAGCCGCCCGAGACCCCGGCGGGAAAGATCAACACGACTGATCTTGATTCACGGAACGTGAAGACCCCGCGCAGTTACACGCAGGGCTACAACACGCAAGCCGCGGTGAACGAGCATCAGATCGTGCTCGCCGCGGAGGTGACCGCCAGCTCCCCGGACTTCGGTCACCTACAGCCGATGGTCGAAGCCACCAAGCAAGAGCTGGAAAAGGTGGGTATCACCGAGACGCCCGGGGTCGCGGTAGCTGACAGCGGCTATTGGAACGAGGAGCAGATCGATAACGTCGTGAGCGACGGCATCGAGGTGCTGATCCCACCCGATGCGGGCAAGCGCGACACACCGCGCCGCGGCTGGGATGGCGGCCGCTACGCCTTCATGCGCACCGTGCTCGCCGGTGACTATGGCGGCGGGCTTTACCGAAAGCGCAAGGCGATAGTCGAGCCCGTGTTCGCTCAAACCAAGCACAACCGGCGCATAAACCAGTTCCACAGGCGAGGCAGATCCGCCGCACGCTCCGAATGGCGCCTAATTACCGCCACCCACAACCTGATGAAGCTCCACAAGCACCACCTAGTGGCCCAGGCCGCCTGAAACGGCACCAGGGCAGCACCGACACCCGACCAGGCCCGCAGAACCCGACCCCCACAGACACCACCGCCGGCGTTCGCCCACCGCCCACGACAACTTTACGCGACACCCACGGTGGAAGGCAGGAGAGACAGGGAACTATCCAGGACCGTCGACGCGACGCCACCACCCTCGCCTCGTCGTCGCAGTCAGACCACAAGGACAGGCGTGTCGGTCCGCCAGATCAGCTTGTGGTTCAGTCCGGAACTTGGGCGCCGCCTAGTCCGAGCGCGCGTGAGCATCGAATCAGACCCTCCCCAGGACAGCCACGACAACGAACAGCAGGCCGAAGCAGCCGACAACCGCGGCGACCGTCCATCCGGCGATGGCGAGGCCGCGCGAGATGGGTTGGGCGCCCATGACCACGGGATCCCGGGCCAGGCGAACCAGTACCGTCAGGCCAAACGGCGTTGCGAGCCCTCCGATGACACTGGCTGCGACCAGCATGTCGATCACCGAGACCCTGGCCAGGGACGCGGCGAGGCCGAGACCGATGGACGCCGCCAGGGTGAGGTAGAAGCGCTGGGCTCCGCCCACTCGCTCGGAGAGCCCGCGGCGCCAGTCGAACTGTGCGCCGACCACGTAGGCGGTGGTGGCCATGAGCACTGGGAGGGCTACGACCGCTGAGACGAGGAGCCAGAACGCGAACAGGTCGCTCGCCGTTGACCCGGCGAGCGGGCGCAGCGCGTGGGCCGCGTCCTGCGCTGAGGCAACCGTCTCGTGGTGCTGACCGAGTGTCGCCGCGGAGGCGACGAGCATGGACCACATGGTCACGGCCGTGAACACGGCTCCGACCACGGCGCCGATCCTCGCCCGCGAAAGCTCTTGCTTGCTTGGGCCGTCGTCATGCGGCTCTTCTGAGCCCCGACTGACGGTCTCCCACACGTAGACGTAGCTGGTGAGGGTGGTGCCGAGCAGGGCGAGGGCGCCGGCGACCTGGTCGTGTCTTAGCGACAGCGTCGGAACGAGGCTCCCTCGCAGCACGTGCGACCAGTCTTGCCGTGCGAGGATCGCTGCTACTTCGTGCCCACGAGCACGGCGGGACGGCTCCTCGCCGCGCTGGTGATGGTTGTCGGGATCGGCTTCCTACCGTCATCACCGCCGCGATCACCTCAGCGTTCGTCGAGTCCGCCCGACGCCGCCTCCAGGGCACGCAGACGGACCCGCTCTCCGCGAAGCTCGATCAGATCGCCACCCGGCTGGATGCAATCGGAGGGGCGCTCAAGAACACCGGCGGTCTTCGCAGCGACGCCCCATGATGGCCGCGGCCCGAGTGTGAGGCGCCCGTCGCCAACGCGGATAGGCGAGGCTGCAGTTGTGCGAGTCGTGCCCGCTGGAGGGCGCCTCGCGGCGCCTCGTGGTGCCAGCCGGCTGAGGTCAGCTCGGTGGTCCCCGAAGGCTGAGAAGCTCCACGACCGATACGACGAACATCACGCTGGCGACCCCGACCAGCCCGTAGCGAGCGGCGGGCAGCGGCAGGCGGCTACCGATCCCGACGAGAAATAGGACGGCCGCTAGGAAGACTGTGAGGCGCACGTACTTGTCTGCCGTTCCAGCGGCTGACTGGCCGCGGTTGAAGTAGGCATCGGCCTTCGCGTTCAGAGCCTTGGCTTGGGCCTGTTGTGGAATCCGGTACTGCGGCATGTCGGAGGGATCTGCTGGCGCGTTGGGGTTCGTGAGGGGCTTGGTGGCTCGCCATGCTTCGACGGCGGCGAGTGCGCTCGGGCGCAGCCGCTTGAGCGCGACGCGGAAGAGCAGGGGATTGTGCGAGGCGTAGGCAGTGATTGCGGCATTGAAGTCCACCGAGTCCAGCGTGCGGATCTGCGTCGCTTCGATGGCGGCTTGGTTGGCTTTCGTCCGTGTGGAGGAGGCTTTCGCCAGTGAAAGCGAGGAGTCGGTGCCCCACTTGGCCGCTGCGTACCCCGACCATGCGGCCATGATCGCCACGAGCGAGAGCAGCACGGCCTCGGCGATCGAAACGTAGCGGTCGCGCCGGGAGTGATCCTCTGGGGCGTGGTGCTCGCGATGCTCGGCGATCTCCTTGCCGACCTCGCTCGCCGAAAGGCCCTCAGGCATCCCGACCACGATCCCCTCTGGCCGAGGTGGGCAAAGTCACGCTGCTGTAGCCGTTTGGGTTGTGTGGGCCGTTTCTGCCGCGGGAGCCGGTTCTTTCGCCGAGCCGGGTGGGTCGGCAGGGATCCGTCGGCTGAAGGCCAGTCCGATCAACGCGAAGATGGCAAGTATCGACAGCGCCTCGCGCAGCCCGTCCAGGCGCGCTTTCGCGTTTTCTTCGACGATGGCGTCGGTGGTTTTGGGTGGCACATGGGCCTTGTTGAGCGCGTCCTTCAATTGCTTGTCGGAGATGAAGGGGACGCCACCGGCGAGCTTGGTCGATGCCTGGGATTTGACGGGCGCGGGAACGGCGGAGTTCTGCTGCACCCCCGTCAGAAACGAGGTGCTCAGCGCGGCGATGACGATTGCGCCCGTGAGCGCCGTTCCCATGGAGATGCCGAGGTTCGTGATCGTGTTCTGCAGCCCGCCGACCGCGCTGCTCTGCTCGTCGGAAACGGAGGAGACGGTGACGGCTCCGAGCTGGGAGGACAAGGCTCCGATTCCGAGGCCGACGAGCAGCATCGGGAAGGTCGTTATCCCTGCTCCCGCGCCTTCCTGGAGTGCGGCGACCAGGATCACGAGGCCGGCGAACATCGCGATGAAACCGAGCTGGACCACCCGGCGCGGCGATGCTTTGGGGAACAGCTTTGGGATGCCGGCTGCCGCGAGGATCAGGGCGATCGAGAGCGGTAGGAACCTCACTCCTGTCTGGATCGCGGAGAGCCCTAGTGCGACGGAGAGGAACAACGGCACGGCGAACGCCACCCCGCTTTGCACGAAGAACTGGAAGAAGAACGAGTTCAGGCCGCCGCGCAACACGTGGACCTTCAGGATCTTGGGGTCCAGCAGCGGCTCGCCGCCATGGGCGAGCACGCGATCCTCCCACTCGATGAACAGATAGATGACCAGCCCGCCCGCGAGGATGAGCCAGATCACCGGTGAAAGCCCGATCCATTCGGGGCCCCCCGGTTTGGGTTTGACGAAGCCCCACACGCCTGAGCGCAGGACACCGAAGACGATCAGCCCGAGGCCGAGCGCCGACAGGGCTGTACCCGCGAGGTCCAGGTGTCCGGACTTCTCACGTGGCCCCTCGGGTATGCGGCGGGCGAGGACGAGGATCGCGAGCACGATCGCGACCTCGCCCGCGAACACCCAGCGCCATGAGAGGTAGGTGGTGAACAGGCCGCCGACGATCGGGCCGACGCCGATCGCGATCGCGGTCGCTGCGGCGACCATCCCGTAGGCGCGAGGCCGTTCGGCGGGGCCGTAGTTCACCGCCACGAGCGCGACGATCGATGGCAGGATCAGCACGGCCCCGATGCCCTCGAGGCAGGACCAGCCGAGCAGCAGCACCCCGAGGTTCGGCGAGATCGCCGTGATGAAGGACCCGCATCCATAGATGACGCACCCGATCGAGAAAGCGCGCTTGCGGCCGATGATCTGTCCGATCTTCCCGCCGGTGATCATGAAAGCGGCCATCACCAGCGTGTAGAGGGTGATCGCCGTCTGGATCCCGGTGACGGTCGTGCCGACGTCCTTGGCGACGGTCGCGATCGACACGTTCATCACAGAGCTGTCGAGCATCATCAGGAACTGGCCCGCGCACAGGGTCAGCAGAACACCGCCAGCCGCCGCCGCGGTTGCCTTACTCGACACCTCGCTCAGCGCCCTTTAGCGATCAGACGCCGGGGACTCGGCCGGCTGGGCTGGCGTCTTTTTCGGTGAGGATTCACCACGGGCAGCAAGCCCGGCACGCTGAAGCCGGGCCATGGAATCACCAGCGCTCCACGAGGGTCGACCTGTGGCCGCGCCACTATTGCCTACTCAGCGCGCGTTCGGCCATCCCGTCGTTCTCCGCGATGAGGTAGACGAAGACGCCGAGAAACGGCAACACGATGATGAAGATGATCCACAGGACCTTGGTCCATCCGGACTCGTCGTGGCGGCGGAAGATGTCGGCCAGCACGGTGATGATGAGCCAGATCCAGACCACCAAGGCGAAGAAGATGAGCATCGTCCAGAGGATTTCGAGGAATGGGTAACTGGTCGCCAGGATCATGGTGTCGTCCTTTATCTATTGAGGGGGAAGGGAAGAGTGCCGGAGCCTGTGTTGAGCTCTCGGCTCGTGCGTCTGCATCAAGGTGCTTGTGGCGCGAGTGTCAGTTCGAGTGATCGCGTGGGGAGCCGCGCGCCGCGGCTGACCTAAAGCATCAGCGCCTCGCCCTTCGGCGCGAGCGCCGGCGCACGCCGCACACCGACACGGGGCTCAGCGGCCGGCCGATGGGGTCTATGAATAGTGAGCAGGGGCCCGTTGCGTTGGGGATTTCGCCTTCGAGCACGTCCACGTTGTAGGTGAGCGTCTCGCCGTCCAAGCTCGGGTTCGTGAGCGTGACGACCACGTCCTCGGGCGTCTCGTCCTGGGCGGCGAGGAAGGAGAGCACGGCGTTGGGGGGATCCTCGAGGAAGCTGTTGTCCCCATCTCCCCAGCCGTCCACGAATTGTGCGGACGTGAGGTGGCCGACGATGCGCTCGGGTCGGTCAGAGAACATCAGTGTGGAGGGTGCGAGGCCCTGGAGTGTCATCGAGCCGTTTGCGCTCGTGACCCCCTGGGCGCTTTGGACATACAGCGCCTCGAACTCGTCGGGCTGGGCTGTTGGTTCTGATGACACTTGGATCTCCTCGATTGTGGTTTTGGCGGCCCGGGTCTCCTTGGCCGCCGTCGGGACCGGTGGCCTACTCTCCCCCAATAGCGTGGCGGTGTGTGCTTGGGTCATTCCACGGGGCTAGAGCCCCGTCTCGGCGGTGATGCGGCCGGATTCGACGGCCTCTTTCAGGGCTTTGTAGTCGCGTTCGTTCTGTTCGGCGTAGGCGTGGGAGAATTCGAGGATCGCGCGGTCGAAGGCTGCACTCTTGCCGAGGTAGGCGGCGATCGCGATGCGGTCGCCGCTGCGAGCGTGCGCGCGTGCGAGCGTCCAGCCACACAGCCGGCCATATGTGGCCATGCCGCTCGGAACCATCTGTTCGACTTCGGCGGAGCCCTTCCAGTCCTTCAGCTGTCGGCCATAGAAGTCGCGGGCCTTATCGTCGAGTCCTGACTCGACGTGCAGCCAGCCGAGGAAGATGTCGCTCGAGGCCTGCATCAGGCGCTGTCCGGTGACGACCCGCTCGCCGTGGTTCTCGAACTCGCTCGGCTCTAGAAACTCCTCGAGCACCGATGCCTCCGCCTCCTTCAGCTGCAGGAACAGCGGATCCTGACCGTCGCGGCCGACCAGCAGGGCGATCCAGGCGCGTGTGCCGACGCTGCCCACGCCCACCACTTTGCGCGCGAAGTCGACCAAGTGGAGCTGCTCGAGCAGGACGCGCCTGTCGCGCTGGAGCGTGGTGCGGAAGGAGCTCAGGGTGTCGTGCAGCGCGTCGAACATTTCGTCGCGTTCCATGCCCTGCGCGAGTTCGTCGATCGGGACGATCAAGGGCGGTTCCGCCATGATCCGTGGCTGCCCGTCGACCTCGTGGCAGAGTTTGGAGAACGCGGTCATGCTGTCCTTGGTGCGGGCCTTGGCGAGCGTCTTCTCGGTTCGCTTGACCTGCTTGGGCTTGAACTGCGAGCCGAGTTCGGCGACCGTCGCCTCGACGTCCAGGTGCGCGTACCAGACCTCGAGGTTCTTCATGGCGGCGAACTGTGCCATTGCGGTGCGGTACTCCGCGACGGTGTCGAGCACGATCTTCTCCTGGTCCTTGACCGGGAAACCGTTGTACTGCGCGGCAATGAGCATGCTTACCGCGAGTCGCTTGACGTCCCACTCCCAGGGTCCTGGGAGCGTCTCGTCGAAGTCGTTGACGTCGAACACCAGCCGTCGCTCGGGCGACGCGAACACGCCGAAGTTCGACAGGTGCGCATCGCCGCAGCACTGCACCTGAAGCCCGGAGCGAGGTGTGGCGGCAAGGTCGCTGGCCATGATCAGCGCAGCTCCCCGGTAGAACGTGAACGGCGAGACCATCATGCGCCCATAACGGATCGGGACGAGCTCGGGCACGCGCGTCTTTGCCTGGCGTTCCAGTAGCTTTATCGGATCAGGGCGCCGCGACGGCGGGTTGAACTCTGCGTGACTGGCCCGCGGCACTTCGGCACGGGCCGCCTTGCCGCGGGCCACACGCTCTGCGACGCTCAGGTGCGGTACCGCCTTGACCGTACCGTTCCCTTTTGCGGTGGCTGAGCCACGAATCGGGCGAGGCCCACTTGAAGACTGGGCTGTTGAAGGAGACATCGCCTACCCCCTAGGCGTTGTTTGAGGTCTTGGATAGGTGGGTGGGCGAGGTACGGCCAGCGCGATAGAGACGCATCATGGGCGATGTCCCCGCGGCGCTTCGGGCTCGTCCTCGCAGAGCGCGTGGTTCGGCTCATATCCGAGCGCGAGCGCAAGCTTCGGCGCGGCTGAGCTGGTCCGAACGATGCCGGCCGACGGGAGGACCGCTACGAGAGTGTCGACGATTTCTGCGT
The DNA here is from genome assembly GCA_963794715.1 of uncultured Solirubrobacterales bacterium. Lineage (GTDB taxonomy): Bacteria > Actinomycetota > Thermoleophilia > Solirubrobacterales > Solirubrobacteraceae > Palsa-744. The sequence continues at coordinate 156,644 of CAWCEY010000002.1, forward strand.
CCGATGCGCCCGCGGCCTGGGCCGCCTGGACAGTCGCGACATAGGACGGGATAGCTCCCTCGATACCGATCAGCACAGCCAGCTTGACGAGCTCACACGTGCGTTGGTCGAGCTCAGGGTGGAGCTGGGCTCCCTCGCCGCCAGACCGGCTCAAGGATTGGATGAAGCGCTCGTCCCTGAGCGCGATTCTCGCGAGCGTGTCTTCGGTCGTGGCCACTTCGCCATTGCAGCGCGGGGACGCCGGGCCAGCATCGGCCATATAGGTTGAAATCGCACGAAGACAGAGTTCAGCGATCTGGGCTAGTGGCCAGGGCGTGCCGCCACCTGTCGCCGGCGAGCCACGGTAAGTAGTTTTCCACGGGATTGCGCGAAGAAGTTCGCTAGACGGGGGCGATCGGTCCCGTACTCTGCTTGAGAGCGGATGTAATGCTCAGCAGTCAAAGGGGGCACAGGTGATCTCGGTTTCGGAGCGAAGTGACAGGGCGGCTGCGCCGCAGCCGGACGTTCAGGCGCCAGCACGGGTCACCTCAGGGGGACCACGGCTGCATCCGGACTTGATCCCGCGGACTGCGCTACTGCGGCGATTGGCCCACCAAGCGGAGCCCGTCGTGGCGGTCTTCGCGCCGGCGGGATACGGAAAGACGACCCTCCTCGCCCAAGCGTCGGAGTTCGATGGTCGGCGCTTCGGGTGGATCTCGCTCGAAGACGCCGACAATGATCCCGTCGTCCTGGCGACCCATCTCGCACAGGCTCTTAGCTCGGTCAGCAGCGTTGATCCGACGACCTTCGACGCCGTTAGCAACCCGCCTCACGCGCTATGGTCGACGACACTCCCGCGGCTTCGAGCGGCTTTCATCTCGATCGAGCATCCGGTCGTGATAGTGCTCGACGACGTGCATGTGCTTTGCGAGCGCGATGCGTGCGACGTTCTCAGCGCGATCTGCGACTACATCCCGGCGGGCTCCCAGCTTATGTTCGCGGGCCGCCACGAGCCGCAGCGTTTTCTCGCTCGTGTCCGAGCTGAGCGTCGTGTTGCTGAGCTGCAGGTCGATGACCTTGCTCTGGACGTGGTCGAGGCGGGGTCCCTGCTTCGCGCCGCTGGGGTCGCTCTCACCGAAGAGGAGATCGCAGAGCTGACGGCCCATACCGAGGGGTGGGCCGTCAGCATCTATCTAACAGCACTCTCCTTGCGTGAGACCGGCACTCGCGATCGGCATGCGGGACTCGAGATCGGCAGAACGCCGCGTCGGATCGCGGACTACGTTCAGCTTGAGGTCCTGTCAGGCTTACCGCCCGATCAGGTCGAGTTCTTGACGCGGACCGCTGTGCTGGACCGGATGTGCGGGCCGCTGTGCGACGCTGTGCTCGAGCAGACGGGGAGCGCAGCGATCCTTGAGTCGCTGCAGCAGTCAAACCGTTTGCTCGTGGCGCTCGACCGGCACGGTGAGTGGTATCGCTACCACCACCTCTTCCGTGATCTGCTCGCCCGCGAACTTGACCTCCGCGAGCCGGACTTGATCCCGACGCTCAACCGCCGCGCAGCTGACTGGAGCGAGGATAACGGTGCGCGGGAGGCGGCGATCACCTACGCTCTCGCGGGCGACGACGTCAAGCGCGCCGCGACGCTGGTGGCCGTTTGCGCGATCCCGGCGCACCAGGCCGGGCGGCTCGAGACGGTACGAAAATGGATCGAGCGCCTATCCGAACGTGGAGCCGCACGACAATTTCCGGCGGTCGCGGTCCTGGGGGCGTGGTGCGAGGGCCTGTCAGGCCATCCTGTCGAGGCGGAGCGTTGGGCGATGGAGGCCAAACAGGGCGACACCGACCAGCCGGCGCCGGACGGAGGCGCGACGATCGAGCCGTGGGTGAGATGCCTTGAAGCGGCGATGTGCCGCCACGGCGTCGACCGTATGAGGATCGACGCCGAGCGAACGCTTGAGCTGTCCCCCAGCTGGAGCTTGCAGCGACCGGTGGCGTCGAACATGCTCGGCATCGCATTGCTTCTCGCAGGTGATAGCGAGCAGGCGGATCAGGTCTTCAGCGACAACTCGCAGACGGCGAAGGAACTCGACATGCCCAGCAACGCATCGGTCGCTATCGCTCAGCGCTCGCTACTGGCGGCGGCGAGGGGCGACCTCGACACGGCCGAAAAGCTCGCCCAGGACGCGGAGCGATGCGTGCTCGAAGGACGGTTCGAGGCGTATCTGCCGAGTGCGACAACCTTCGCCGCGCTGGGCAGGGTCGCGCTACACCGGGGGGAACTGCCACAGGCGCAGACGCATCTCGCTGGGGCCGACCGCCTAAGACCGCTGCTGACGTACTTCATGCCGTTCAACGGCGTGCAGGTTCGTCTCGAGCTGGTGCGCGCCCGTATCGCTTTGGGCGACGCCGCGGGTGCAATGATCTTGCAAAGGGAGATCGACCAGCTGCTAAGACGGGTCCCCGACCTCGGCGTGCTCGTCGGGCAGGCCGGCGAACTCCGTGATCGGGTCAACGCGATGCACGCCCTGACCGGTGACTGGACCCCACTGCTCACCGAGGCTGAGCTGCAAGTGCTACCGCTGTTGGCGACCCACCTCACCATCGCTGAGATCGCTGAGCGGCGATACGTCTCGCGAGCCACGATCAAGACACAGGCTGTGTCTATCTATCGCAAGTTGGAGGTCACGAAGCGCAGCGAGGCGATCGAGCACGCGGCAAAGCTCGGTTTGATCGACTCGCTAGCCGTGCCACGTTCTCGCGACTTCGCCCGATCTGGCTGATGAAGTCGGGAGCATCCGACGCTGAAACGTCCACGCATGACCGGGAGGATGCGACGCGATGGCCGACCGGCATCGGCGCATCGCCGCGGGCGGGACGGTCGCTTCAGTCCTAGGCACCGTCGGCTCTGCGGAGCTCGCGTCGACAATCAAAGACACCAGCTGGGCCGGCTGCCGAAGCGCATCGGCAACGTACGCGCAGGGTACCCCCCCGGCCAGCTCATCAAATTTCAACCTATTTGGCCGATGCTGGCCGCCTGCGGCCGCGCTCAAATGTCGACACCCCCAAGAACAGGAGACGAGATGAGCGACAATCCGGTTTTTATCTACGCCGCCACCTATCCCGACGCCGCGGGCGCGGAAGGCGACTACGACATCCTTCTTGAACTGCATGCGGCGAAGCTCGTGGGCACCTATGACGTTGCCTTGGTTACCAAGGACGCTGACGGCAAGGTCCACGTCGAGAAGCACGAGAAGCCGACTCAGCACGGCACCTGGGGAGGCCTCGCCGTCGGAGCGGCGGTTGGGGTCGTGGCCGCGCCGGCGGTCATCCCCGCGGCATTGCTCGGGGGTGTCATCGGCGGCCTCGGCGGACACTTCAAAAAGGGCATTTCAAGTGGCGACGCCAAGGAACTGGGCGACCTCATCGAGGCGGGCGAGGCAACCCTGCTCGTGATCGGCGAATCGCGCCTTGAAGAACAGCTCGACAAGATTCTCACGCGCGCGGAAAAGACGATCGAGAAGGAAATCGACGTCGACGCCAAGGAGTTCAAGAAGGAACTCGACAAGGCAGAGAAGGAGTACGCCACGGCCTAGCTGCCCGGACGGGCTGTGGCCGAGCCTCGGCCACAGCCGCCAGATAACGGCATCGACTGATCGGCCTGTTGTGCACGTGCCCGCATCCGACGGTTCCGAGCCGCCGGACGTGACCGTCACAGCGGTCTAGCGCAACCAACGGCGCCCTTGCCCCAACCCGAAAGGATCAAAGGATGGCCATCATCTCCGACACACCCGTCTTGGACACGCTCGCCGCGATCACTGCGGACTCTGTCGAGCGCTGCGGATTGGACGGCAATTCGCTTCTTACGGCACGCATCGCTGCTCTCGTGGCTGTCGATGCCCCTGCGGCCTCCTATCTCGCGCACATCGGCCCTGCGGCGGACGCCGGTGTCACGCTGGAGCAGGTTCAAGGCATCCTGATCGCGGTCGCGCCGATCGTCGGCACGCCACGGACGGTGTCCGCCGCCGCAAGGATCACCAAGGCATTGGGGATCGCCATCGTCGCGGTCGAAGCCGAGCTCGAAGCCGAGCAGGCGGAATAGCCAGCCTGATGCGACGGAGTTCACGACAGCCACCAGCGAAGGAGGGTCCCCGATGTCCAAGTCCTTGTTTGCCGTAGCACTCCTCGTGTTGAGCACGCTGGGCTTGGTGGCTTGTGGCGAATCGTCTGGGGAAAAGGCGACCAAACAGGTGTGCTCGGCGACCAGCGAAATCTCCGCACAGATCAAAAAGCTCGAAACGCTGCCGATCTCCTCGAGTTTCCCAACCGAAGCTAAGGCGAGCGTCGAAGCGATCGACAAGAGCATCAAGCAGATCAACGAAGCGGCGCCGAACCTCCCCACGGCGAGCAAAGAAGAAATCGATGCTGCAGACAAAGCCTTCGAGACCGAAATCGCCGTAATCACCACGAGCGTCGCCTCTGCAAGCAAGTCCTCGAACCTCGAAGCAGCGCTCAAGAGTGCTGAACCCAAGATCAAGGCATCGCTTAGCAAGCTTGGCGCCGACTACAAGAAAGCGTTCGAAGCCCTCAAATGCTCATGAGCTCGCGGACCTGCGGTGCTGCCTGTGCTCGAGATCGGGCGGAGCGGACGGCAAGGTCCACGTCGAGAACCGCTGATTGCTTGCGTCGATGAGAGGCGGTGCAGCAACGGTTGGGACAACCACACGGCGGCGCGCGCGTGACAGCGGCCGGCCCGCGGATGTTCTGGTGATTTTCGGGATCACCGGCGATCTCGCGAGGGTGATGACGTTCCGCTCGCTCTACCGGCTCGAGCTGCGCGGACTGCTCTCGTTGCCGATCGTCGGTGTGGCGGTGGACGACTGGACGGTGGAGGATCTCGTGGAGCGCGCGCGAGCCTCGATCTTGGCCGCGGGTGAGCGGCTCGACGAGGCGGTGTTCGAGCGGTTCGCGGCGCGCGTTTCCTACGTGCAGGGCGACTTTGGTGACTCGTCCACCTACGCGCGCGTGGGCCACGCGATCGGGGGTGCTGCCATGCCGGTCTTCTATCTCGAGATCCCGCCGTTCCTGTTTGCGACGGTCGTCAAGGGGCTAGCCGAAGCCGGGTTGACGGACGCCAGCAGGGTCGTGGTCGAGAAGCCCTTCGGCCACGACCGCGCCTCTGCGCGAGCGCTGGCGGAGGAGCTCCACGAGTACGTTGACGAGTCCCAGCTCTACCGGATCGATCACTACCTCGGGAAGATGGGTCTCGAGGAGATCATCTTCCTGCGCTTCGCGAACCGGATGCTGGAGCCGGTGTGGAACAGCAATCACGTGGAGTGCGTTCAGATCACGTTGGCAGAGGACTTCGGCGTCGAGGACCGCGGTCACTTCTATGACCCGGTCGGGGCGTTGCGCGACGTCGTCGTAAACCATCTGATGCAGGTTCTCGCGGCGGCCGCGATGGAGCCTCCGGCTGGAGGCGATCCGAAGACGATGAAGGATGCGATGGTCTCGGTGTTCCGTGCGATCCCGCAGGCCGACCCGGCCCGCTACGTGCGCGGCCAGTACGACGGCTACCTCGACATTGACGGCGTCGCTTCTGACTCGAGCACTGAGACCTACGCGGCGGTGCGTCTGGAGATCGAAAACTGGCGCTGGTCAGGCGTCCCCTTCTTTATCCGCACGGGTAAGCGCCTGCCGGTGATGCAGACCGAGATCCGCCTGATCTTCAAGCATGCACCCGAGCTCGGGTTCGCTGCGCTTGAACGGCGGCCGGAGCCCAACCAGCTGGTGATCAAGCTGGACCCGTCTACTGGGATTCGGATGGTCCTCGACGCGCGGCGCTCGGACGCTGCGCTGGCGGCGCCGATCCCCTTCGACGTCGAGTTCGCGCAGATGGGCGGCGAGGGTGCGACCCCGTATGAGGTGTTGCTTTACGCGGCGATGGTCGGCGAAAGCATGCGCTTTACGCGCCAGGATGAGGTCGAAGAGACATGGCGGATCTTCCAGCCGCTGCTCGACGCGCCGCCGCCCGTTGATGCCTACGCGCAGGGTACGTGGGGTCCCGAGGCAGCGGGTGCGCTCATCGCCGGTCAAGGGGGCTGGCGTGACCCGTGGGTGCAGTCATGAGCGCCGCGACGCTGAACGCGGGCAGGGACGCCGCAGCCGGGGGAAATGGGGGCCGCTCCCTAGCCCGCAGAGCTACAACCATTCGAGGGAAGGTGGGCTGACGCGATGAAGGTGGTCATTGTCGGTGGTGTCGCTGGCGGCGCGTCGTGTGCGGCACGCCTGCGCCGGCTGGATGAGCAGGCCGAGATCCTGATGGTGGAGCGTGGGCCCTACGTCTCGTTCGCGAACTGCGGGCTGCCCTACTACGTCGGCGGCGTGATCGAGCACAAATCGGATCTGCTGGTCGCCAACGAGACGGTGTTTCGGGAGCACTTCAACGTCGATTGCCGGACCCGCTGTGAGGCGGTCGGGGTCTCGAGCGAGAACAAGACTGTGGAGCTGCGCGACGTCGCGACTGGCGAGGTGACGAGCGAGTCCTACGACAAGCTCGTCCTTTCGCCGGGGGCGCCCTCGGTCTGCCCGCCGCTTCCCGGGATCGGCCTGCGGGGGATCTTCCCGGTGAGGACGGTGCCGGACGCCAGCGAGATCCGTGAGTGGATCGAGCGAGGCACGGGCTTCCTCGCCGGGATGGAGAAGTACTCGGGCTTTCAGACGGTGCGGCCGAAGAAGCATGCGGTGGTCGTTGGCGCCGGCTTCATCGGCCTGGAGATGAGCGAGAACCTGGTTGGGCGGGGCTTCGAGGTGACGGTGGTCGAGATGGCCGATCAGGTGCTCGCCCCGCTTGACCCGGAGTACGGACGGCTCGTCGAGGATTCCCTCGCCCTGCGCGGTGTCCGTGTGGCCCTCAACGATGGGGTCGCCGGATTCGAGCAGGTCGAGGGCGGTGCGCTGGAGGTTTCAACGCAGTCCGGCAAGCGCTATCACGCTGACCTCGTGATCCTCGCGCTCGGCGTGCGGCCGGACACGACGCTAGCGAGCATGGCCGGGGTCGAGATCGGCGAGCTCGGTGGGATCCGCGTGGATGAGCAGATGCGCACGAGCGACGCTGACATCTTTGCGGTGGGCGATGCGGTCGAGGTGAGGGACTTCGTCACCGGGCAGTGGAGTCTGATCGCGCTCGCGGGGCCGGCGAACAGGCAGGCGCGGATCGCCGCCGACGTGATCGCCGGGCGCGATTCGCGCTTTCGCGGCACCCAGGGCACCTCGATCATCGGCCTGTTTGGCGGGACAGCCGCCTGGACTGGCGCCAGCGAGAAGACGCTCAAGAAGCTAGGCGACAGCGACTACGAAAAGATCTACATCTATCCAAACTCGCACGCGGGCTACTACCCGGGGGCCAAGCCGATCGCAATGAAGGTCCTCTTTCGCAAGTCGGACGGCCGGCTGCTCGGCGCACAGGCGGTCGGCGAGGACGGGGTTGACAAGCGCATCAGCACGCTCGCCTTGGCGATCCAGATGGGTGCGACCGTCTATGACCTCGAGGAGGTCGAGCTGTGCTACGCACCGCCGTTCGGGAGCGCGAAGGACCCGGTCAACTTCGCCGGAATGGTTGCGGCCGACATCCTTCGCGGCGACATGCCTCAGAGCCAATGGGACTCCGGGAAGGACGCGTTTCTTCTCGATGTGCGGGAGAAGGTCGAGCTCGCCGTCGAGCATCTGCCCGGCGCGGTCAACATCCCTCTGGGTGAGCTGCGCTCACGCCTGGATGAGCTCCCCCGCGACCGCGAGATCCGGACCATCTGCCGCTCAGGCCAGCGCGCCTACTCCGCCGCACGAATCCTGGCCCAGAATGGCTTTGACGCTCGGGTCATCTCGGGAGGCATGCTCTCGCATGCGATCCTTACGCCGGCCTGAGCGCAGGTCCTCGCGTTGACGTGAACCCCACCGATCAGGCAGACACGCCACGCAGCTCTGACTCGCCCGTGGCGTGTACGACCGAGCAGACGCTGTTGGGGGAGGGTGCGCGATGGGACGCCGGCCGCGGAGAGTTGCTGCGCGTTGACATCATCGCCGGACGGGTCTACCGGGACCGGGTCGCGGTCGACGGCGCGCTCATTCCCGTCCGCAGCTACCAGGTGCCCACGACGGTTGGTGCGATCACGCCTGTCGCGGGCGACGATGGCTGGCTGCTCGCCGCCGGACGGGGCTTCGTGCGCCTTGATCCGGACGGCTCGCTGTACACGATTGCCGAGGTGGCGCCGGTCGGAGCCCGGATGAACGACGGTGCGTGTGACCCGCAGGGCCGCTTCTGGGCCGGCTCGATGGCCGGGGACCATCGAGCCGGAGGCGGAGCGCTCTACCGGCTCGACCGGCACGGACGGATCGAGCAGATGCTGAGCGGCCTGACGATCCCAAACGGCCTCGGCTGGAGCCCCGACTCCAGCACCATGTACCTCATCGACAGTGGCCCCCGCGTAGTCCACGCGTATACGTTCGACCCCGACAGCGGCACGATCTCCGCCGGGCGCGTGCTCCTCACCGTGGCTGAGGAGCTCGGAGCACCCGACGGGATGACCGTGGACGCCGCCAGTGACCTGTGGGTGGCGATATACGGGGGTGGACGCGTCCATCGCTACTCCCCGGACGGCGAGCTGCTGCAGGCGCTGATGGTGCCAGCCAAGCAGAGCACGTCCTGCGCGTTCGCCGGGCCCGAGCTGCACCGTCTCTACGTCACCACGGCGACCGAGGACTGGACCGACGAGCAGCGCCGCCACGAGCCCGCAGCCGGTCTCGCATACCGGTTCGACACTGACACGAGAGGCCTGCCGGCGACGCCGTTCCGTCCAGACCCCGCCTGGTGGCGGAACACCAGCGCGCGACGCGCAAGCTGACTACGAGTGGTCGGGCTCGGGGCGAAGCGGCGTGTCCTGAGGGACCTCGCGGCCGTATGCGGCCCTTGGCAGGCAGCGGAATGGACGTGCCTCAGCCGTCAGGTCGCCGGTCGCGCTCTGAGCTCCCTGTCCACTTCGTGGCCGAGGCCGCGCAGCTCCCACCCGGCGCCGATCCAGAGGGCGCCACGGAAGATCAGCACGATGCCGATTATCACCGCGAGCGTGGCCAGGCTGGGAGCGGGCCAGGAGAGGATGACGATGCCGGCGATGAAGTCGAGGATCGCGATGGCGATGCTTCCGGCTCGCCCCTCGGGCTCGCCGAAGGCGCCGACGAAGCGCACCACTCCGGCCACGATCAGCCACACGCCGAAGATCAGGACAAAGACAACGAGCGTGCCGAACGGTTTCTTGATCAGCACCAGGCCGGCGATCGCGCTGAGCACACCGATCATCGCGAGCATGCCGCGGCCTTCACCTCGGCGAAAGATCGAAGCGATGATCGCCAGCACCCCGTCGAGCAGCAGGAAGATCCCGGCGATCACCGTGAACGTGGCGAGGGTTTCGTGCGGCGAGGCGACGAAGAACACACCGACGCCGAGCACGGCTACGCCGAACAACATGACCAGCCACCACAGGCTCGCGAACCGGGGCGGTTCCTCATCGGCGAACGCTGACATTGTGACCTCCTCACTATGTATTGACGCGAGACGTGCTGCACTCGCACGGCCTTCATGGCGGGACTATGCGCCCTGGATGGCCGGCGCGCATCCGGCATTACTACGGTCGGCGGTAGGTTGTTTCGCGCGGGCGGCAGCCTGCGTCTCCCCGTCATCTATCGGCGGACCTGGGAAGATTGCCGCATGCCCACCGGCGAAGACGTGCCGCGCGCGCGCCGATCGCTTGGCACCACGCGGATGGAAGCATTCAGCGACGGTGTCTTCTCGATCGCCGCCACGTTGCTGGTGCTGGACATAGCGATCCATCCGCCGGGCACAGCACTCGAACAGGTGCTCAAAGCCTGGCCGTTCTACTTTGCGTATGTCGTCAGCTTCCTGACGATCGGCGCGGCCTGGCTGGGCCACTCGCAGCTCACCGAGGGGCTCGCCCGGACAGATCCGCTGTTGCTGCGAATCAACCTACTGGTCTTGCTCGTGGTCGCGTTCCTGCCATTCCCGACGAAACTGGTCGCGGACGCCTTGCACTCCAACACGAGCGAGCGCGTCTTTGTGACGATGTACGGGCTGACGCTGCTTGCCATCCGGGTTCTCGGCTTCGCACTGGATGCTTATGCCCGACGCGAGCACCTCTCCTCGCCCCCGCAAGCGGGCGAGCAGCAGCAGGACGAACCACTCGAACTGCTTCCCGTGCTCGGCGGGTACCTGGTCGCGATCCTCATCGGGCTCGTCGCACCACGAGTGGCCGTGGCGCTCTACTTCGCCGTCGCGATCTACATGATCCTCTTCGAGGCGCTTCCGCGACACCGGTCCCGTGCCCATGGGGCCCGCACGTGAGCGGCCGACGCCCGGGCTGATCCGCTGAGGCCTAACCTTGCTCAGGCCTGCGCGGCGGTTTGGCTGCCTTCTAGCGCGCTGGGTCCCCGGGCACGATGCTCGTGGGCGGGCTCGCTCTCCATCTCTGGAGGTCGCACGCCTGCCGCGGCGCGGTACCAGGCGGCGTAGCGGCTCACGAGCGGCGACGCCGAGAGGCCGTGCACGAGTACCGATAGACCCACGGTCAAATAGCAGGCCGTGAGGATCGTCGCGCCGTGAGCCTGGTGTGTGTCCTCGACGATCACGGCAAACACGATCGATGCAAGCCCGCGTGGACCGAACCAGCCGATGAACGCCACGGTCGGCCCTCGCGCCTTGGTGCCCAGCAGGCAGAGGGCCACGGGCAGCATGCGCACGATCGTCAGGCTCAGCACGGCATAGAGCGCGATCTGCCAGCTCACGTGCTCAAGCGCGGGGCCGAGCAGGATGGCACCGAAGATCAGGAACGTGACGGCGTCGAGTAGCGCCCCGGTCTCCTCGGTGAAGCCCATCGTTCCAGCCGGGTTCTCGCGGGCGACCAGGCCAAACAGTGCGCCCGCCGTGAAGGCCGCAATGAAGCCCGACCCGCCGAGAGCCTCCGCGATCCCGTACGCGAACACCGCCGCGGCCACGGGGATGATCTGTCGCCAGGCATCGTCGATGAGGCGCCTAGCCCCGGCCGTGTTCACGATCCCCGCGGCCATCGCCCCGGCGACGATGCCGCCAATGAGCCCGTAGCCGATCTCTTCGCCGATCACCTGTGCCGGGTGGGTCGCGCCAGCGGCCCCGGAGGAGGTCGCCAGAACGATCAACAGGATCGGCACGCAGATCCCGTCGTTCAGCCCGCTCTCGACGTTCAGCGACTGCCGCACACGTTGCGGAAGGCTCGGGTCCGTCACGACGGCGCTGCCAAGCCCCGCGTCCGTCGGCGCGAGGATCACGCCGAGGACAAGTGCCTCGCTCAGTGAGAACGATCCGAACAGGGCGAGCGCGACCAGCGCGCCCAGCGCGATCGTCAGCGGCAGACCGATGCCGAGCAGGCGCACCGGGAGAGAGGCTTCCCGCCGCAGGGCCCTGAGATCGATGCGGGAGGAATCGGAGAACAGCACGACCGCTAGCGTGGCTTCGGCCAGCCTTCGTACCGTCGAACTAGTCGGTCCCACGGTGAGGCCGTCGAACACCAAGGGGCCCACGAGAACACCGATGGCGACCACCACCATCGCGGGCGTGATCGGCGTGTTGGACAGCCGCCGCGACACCGCCGCGACCAGCAGCAGCGCGAGTCCGACAGCGGCAAGCCCCCAATCCACGACGCCAACATACACGGCAACCCCGCGTGGCCGATATCGGACATGATCGAGCCCTAGGGCGCCGCGCTCGTGCTTTCCGGGCCGAGCGGGCGTCTTATCACCGGCCGCGCTCACTAGTGCAAAGGACGAAGCCGGGCACTGGCGCGCGCCAAGAGGGACACTTCCGCATCGCGTCGCAGGCGTGAGCCGCCTCACCCGAAGGGCTCCCGTGCGTCAGCCGGACATCGTGCGCTCGAGAGCGCGCTGGCGGGCGGGCCGCTGCGTGAGCCGCGCCAGGTAGTCCCTCAGGTTCGCCGGGAGCTCATCCGCGAAGCCGATGCGCTCCGTGAAAGCCAGCGTGCTCCCGACAAGCACGTCAGCCACCGTGAAGCGCCCGCCGACGAGATAGCCGCTGCCATCCAAGGCGCTGGACACCGCGCGTGCGGCCTCGTCAAAGCGCTGTCGCGCAACGGCGGAACGGTCGGGGTCGCTCTGGGCGTGCACGGCGGACTCGATCAGCGGCGGCTCGAGCTCGGCTGGGGCGAAGATCGTCCACTGGTAAAGCAGCGCTCGCTCGTGGGTCCCCGGTGCCGGCGCGAGGCCGGCGTCGGGATGCAGGTCGGCGAGGTGCAGGCAGATCGCCGCCGATTCGAACACGAACCCATCCTCGTCCTCCAGCACCGGCACGCGGCCCAGAGGATGGCGGACGTGATGCTCCTCGCCCTTGCTCTCCTCGCGCGTCATCACCGTGATCTCATACGGCTCGCCGAGCTCCTCGAGCACCCAGGCGACGCGGATCGGCCGGCCCGCGTGCTCTCGGTGATAGAGGCGCATCATGGACGGCACGATAGTGACTGGTGAGCACGCTCGCCCGCCTGCCCCAGGATTCAGGTTTCGGCGCCGGCAACGCACTCGCTGTACAACCACTCGCCGATCTATGTGCAATGCTTGACGACACCTGGAACGGCCTGCGGGGCGGTGGCCTGGGCGCCCGGTTGCTCGCGCGAGCAGTAGCGCTACTGCGGCTTTGTCGCGTAGGCGCCGATGACTGTCGGCCAGAACGAGATGCGTCCGACCGGTCCGGTGTCGGCGCGCAGGCGCTCGGCGAGGGTGTCGATGTCCACTTCCTCCTCGGTGGCCACCCCGGCAGCCACGATCCCGGGCAGCAAGCTGCGGGCGAAATCCACGGCCTCGGAGACCGCGTCCTCGCCAACAGCAATCGCGACTTCGCTGTCGAGGTCCAGGCTGGGTTGCAGGCCGGCTTCGGCGAACGTCGTGGGCAACCGCATTCCCATGTCCGGCTGCGTGCCCAGCCCGCCGAAAGCGCCATCGATCCATTCGCTGAGCTGCTCAGACGCCGGGGTATGCGGCCAGGACACCAAGAACCTCTGCGGTATCGCAGACCCCGTGCGCATGCACATCTCCGCGAACACGACCACCCCACCCGGGCGTACGTGGCGTGCTGCGGCCCGCACCGCCGCGGGCGGGTCACCCTGGTACATCAGCACGAGCCGCCCGACCAACGCGTCAAACGGGTCGCCGGCGAGCTCGATGTCGCGAAAGTCCCCGAGCACGAACTCGACGTTCTCGATGGCGGCCTCGGCCGCCCGTTGACGCGCCCTCGCGAGCGCCTGCTCGTCACGCTCGACCCCGACCACCGAGCCGTCGGCGCCGACCAGCTCGCACAGAAGCAAACTGACGTCGCCCGGCCCACAGCCGACATCGAGCACCCGCATCCCTGACTCGATCCCCGCGCGCGCCAGCAGACGGCGCGTGAACGGCGCATACATGTCAGCCTGGCGGGCGAGCCGCTCGTGCTCGTCCTCGCTGGAGGAGCTCAGGGCATACCCAGGGTCTCCCGTGGCCGGCACGCCGGGAGAGTCTACGTGCGTCCGTCAGCCTTCGTCTGGGCGCCCCTGCGTCCTCGAAGCGGCATGCGGCTGCGGCCGGGATAGGCTGTTGCGGCGGTGACCGACGAAGACGTGCTCGCTCATGCACACCGACTGGCGCGCGCATACCTCGACGGTGTGAGCGAGCGGCACGTGGGCGGCTCCGACCCGGTGGCGCTGCGCCGGCCGCTGAGCGATTCCGGTGTGGGTGCGGTAGACGTCCTTGAGCAGCTGGCCGCTGATGCCGATCCAGGGCTGGTCGCGTCCGCTGGGCCGCGCTACTTCGGGTTTGTCGTCGGCGGGTCGCTCCCGGTCGCGCTCGGGGCTGATTGGCTTGTCTCCGCGTGGGACCAGATGTGCGGCAGGTACAGCGCATCGCCAGCGGTGGCGGTCGCCGAGGAGGTCGCGGCAGGGTGGGTCCTGGAGTTGCTTGATCTTCCGCGGAGCGCGAGCGTTGGCTTCGTCACTGGCGCGCAGATGGCCAACTTCAGCTGCCTGGCGGCTGCGCGCGGCGCGCTGCTGCGGCGAGCGGGCTGGGACGCTGACGCGCAAGGACTGTTTGGGGCTCCGCCAATCGAGGTGCTGGTCGGCGAGGAGGTGCACGTGACCGTGTTACGGGCGCTCGGCTACCTCGGTCTTGGTCACGATCGCGTGAGGCGGGTGGGCGTCGACGCGAACGGTGCGATGGACTCGTTGGCGCTCGAGGGGGCGCTGCGCGCTGCCGAGGGGCCGGTGCTCCTCTGTGCCCAGGCGGGCAACGTCAATACTGGTGCTTGCGATCCCCTCGGGGCGATCGGTGACCTCGCGGCTGAGTACGGCGCGTGGCTTCACGTCGATGGAGCGTTCGGTTTGTGGGCCGCCGCGTCGCCGCGCTTGGAGGGCCTGGTGGCCGGCAGGGAGCGGGCCGACTCCTGGGCCGTCGATGCGCACAAGTGGCTCAACGTTCCCTACGACTGCGCGTTCGCGATCGTCGCGCCGCCAGAGGCGCTGCCGCGTGCGATGGCGGTGAGCGCGATGGGTCTCGCCCGCAGCGATCACCGGGAGCCGGCGGAGCTCGTGCCCGAGGCCTCCCGCCGGGGGCGTGCGATCCCTGTGTACGCGGCGCTGCGATATCTCGGCCGGCGCGGCGTCGCCGAACTGGTTGAGCGATGCTGCGGGCATGCGACGCTGATGGCCTCCCTACTTCGGGAGGGCGGCCTGGAGGTGCTGAATGACGTCGTGCTGAACCAGGTCTTGGTCGCGGGAACGCCGGAGCACCTCGCCCGCGTGCAAGCCGACGGGGAATGCTGGCTCGGCGGCACAACGTGGCGCGGACATCACGCTCTGCGGGTGTCGTTCTCCAACTGGTCGACAACCGAAGAGGACGTTCGTCGCACCGCGCGCGCGATCCTCAACGCAGCCAATCGATGACGAACCAGCTTCGTCCGCGGCACGCGCCTCGCGCCGGAATCGAGGGCCGCCGGTGCGGCTTCGTAACACGCAGGCGTGGCCCACCTCGGGAGGGCAGTAGGATGGAACGATAGGAAGGCAGGCAGGCGTCGTGCTTTACGTGCTCGCCCTGGTAACGTCGTGGTCGACGTGGACGTCTTGTTCTTCAGGCATCGGTTCTGGGAGCGCCTGATGGTAAACGTCGGGATTGTCCTGGTGTTCGCGGCGTTCGGTTTGAGGTTCCTGAAGCGACCATAAGCGCAGCCGCCGCACGTCGGCGCGAAGCTGACCTTCAGCGAGATCCCGATCGACCAGACCTACTCGTCCTTTGCGCGCGTGGGCGCGGCCTTCGCTGGGGCGCTCGCATCTGATAGCCGCAGCGAGACGTCAGGCCGCCCCGAGGCTCCCGCTCAGCCCCGAAGGCGAACGTAGTCGCGGTCGGTGACGCCCTCGGAACGAGATCCGAGCGCAGCGAGTGCGGAGCGGCACACGCCTGCTTGCGAACCTAACGTGCGGGAGAGACCCGGTAGCGAAGGTAAACGACGCGAGAGCCAAACGTCTTCGTCTCGACCAACTCCAGGTCGATCCTTTCCTCCAGGGTCGGGAAGTAGGGCGTGCCGCCGCCAAGAACGACCGGGCTGACGAACAGCCGCCACTCGTCGATCAGCCCCAGCTTCATACACGCACCAGCGAAGCCGGCGCCGCCGACGGCGATGTCCTTTCCGGGCTGTTCCTTGAGCCTGGAGACCTCCTCACCGACGCCGTCTGTGGCCAGCCTAGTGTTGCCCACCACGCTCTGAAGCGTCGTGGAGAACACGACCTTCGGCAGGGCCTTCCAGGTCCGTGCGAACTCGACCTCATCCGTTGGCAGCGGACTCTCCTCAGCGGTCTCCCAGTAGACCATCGTTTCGTAGAGCCGCCGCCCGCAGAGCTGCACACCGACCTCCTGCACATGCTCAAGGTGGAACCGAAACAGCTCGTCATCGGGCACCGACCAGTCGATCGCGCCGTCCGGTGAAGCGATGAAGCCGTCAAGCGACACAGTCAACGAGTAGATCAACTTCCGCATCACGGTCCTCCTCGGTCGACGGGCGGATCGTCACCCCGCAACTCATCGCTTAGCAGGTCCATTAGAAGGTTGTCGTGCCAGCGGCCATCGGCGCCACGTTCGTAGCAGCGCATTACCCCCACTGGGCGAAAGCCGACCAGCGCATATGCGCGAATCGCGCGTCCGTTCTCGCACGCTGGGTCGATCGTGAGGCGATGGTGTCCGCGCTGACCGAAGAACCATTCCGCGACGAGCCGCAGCGAAGCGGGTCCCAACCGTTGGCCTTGATACTCGGGCGCCAGAAAGATATCTAGGCTGACGTGGCGGTGGTCGGGATCGGTCTCCTCGTTGTATCCAAGCCACCCAGCCAGCGCACCGTCGACTTCGATCGCAAACGCGGCGCCATCGTTGTCAAGGCCCTCGCGCGTGTGCTCGGGATCATCTAGTGAGCCCCACCACTCCCGTACGCCGGGGCGCGTCAGAATGGCCGCGAGCTGGTCAACCTCGCCGTCTTCCAAGGGCCGCAATGTCACGCGCGCAGCGCGCAGGCTCGAAGGCACCATGCCAGTGTGCCACCTACCAGCGTCCAGACGGCTCGAGGCCACCCGTCGAGGTCCAACGAGCAGAGTGGGTATCCTTCGGGACGAGTAGCAACAAGTTCGGAGGAGCCCGTAGATGCTCACCGTCGCCATCGCAATCGCTGTCGTCGCGATCATCGGCTTCTGGGTCGTCGGTGGAGTGCTCCTGCGCGCCGGCGGCATGATCGTCGCCGGTTTCGGCGTTCTCGTACTGGCCATCGATCACAGCCTCGCCGGGATCATCCTGCTCGCTGTCGGCGTGCTGCTCTGGCTCGTCGGGCACTGGCATTACGCCCTGCGCTACCACGAATATAAGAGCCCGCTCGCCCAACGCGCCTTCCAGCAGCTCCTACCCCACCGCCTTGACCCGACTCGCGGGTGGGGCTTGCCGGTCACGACGACGGATCAACCGGACCATCTCAGATGAGCGAGACGAGCCGGTCTCAGATGACCTGGATCGGCGTCGCGCCTTTCGCGAGCAACACGAGCGCGGCGGTCAGAGCGGCGGTTCGGCTGCTGGAGCGTCGATCGGGTGAGACTTGCCAGCGTCCCTGCCGTGTTTCGGGGATGCCGGCGCGCTCGATCAACGCAACCGCGATCTCGGAGTGGACGGTCACCGTGACGTCGTCGGCGGACCGCCGGGCTTGCCGGGCCAAGGTGTTGGCGAGGACGTTTTCGGTGCGGTTGACTTTCTTGACGCGCCAGCCGGGGTGCGCCGCCAGGTAGCTGGCGACACGATCGCGCAGCGGACGGAGGTACTCGTTCTTGCCGCGATCCGGCTGGGCTGCGGACTCGCAGTCGGTCCTGAAGATGACGTCGGTGAGCCCAGCCTGCTCGGCAGCGCTCATCGCCAGCAGCAGTGCCCGTAGCTCGGCCTCGCTGCTGGTTTGGCACTGCACCAGCCGGCTGTGACTTTCGAGGTTGTCGCTTTGGTACGCGATCCCGGCCCAGCCGTCGCGGTAGGAGGCATCACTGTTGACGTAGATCATCGAAGGCCGCCCGTAAAAGCCCGTGAGTGTCACGGTGAAAAAATCCTCCACGACGTTTTGACCTTAGTTGCGGACGGTGTGAGCAGGGCGTCTCGTAGGGCGACGGGCTGAACCGTGGTGGGGACACAGAACAGGGGGTACTTCCCGTCGCCCTGCGAGACGCTCCGCTGGCTACGCCACCGATGCCGCCTCTGCTTCCTCCTGCGCGCTTTCCAGCATCTCGCGGGCGATCAACGTCCAGTCGTCCTCGCCGAGCGCGTCGAGCGCATCCTTCACACCACCGCGCAGCCCGTCCGACAGGCGGGTGACCGCTTCGGTTGCACCGGCGTGAATCCCCTCGGACATGCGCGCTTCGGCTGGCTGGCTGAGTCCGTCTCGGACCATCTCGACGGTGGCGCCCCTCACGGCGGGGTGCCCGACGATCGAGCGCACCAGGTCGAGCAGGTTGTCGCGGTTGAACGTCGCGCCCTTTGGTGAGGTGCGCTCCTCGTCGCCGTCTGTGTCTTGTGAGTGTGGTGGTTCCATGCGTTTTCTCCTTAGCCGAGGCGCGCGTGGTGATCGGCGACTGGCAAGAGGACTACAATCACCGTCGCCCGCACTCCGCGCTCGGGATGCGCACCCCGGTCGCGTTCGCCGGTGCGTACACCGCCACCGAGAGCATCAACCGCGTAGCGGCATAACCCCGGGGCCGGGCACCCCTTTCCCATCGCCCCCTGCGGCCCGTGGACATGGCGCGGTGTGGACAGCAAGCTGCCCACACCGCTTGGACAACGCTTCGCGTTGCCCACATGCCCACCGGCCCAACCGCTACATCACATACACTCCACGAGTCAACCCGTGTCTACGAGAACGGGGTCCAAACCACCGACTCTCACACGTGGTGGACCGAAAAACGGGGGCCGGCCAATGCCGCCGGCGCGCCATTGAAAAATGACAACCAGCACACCGTAGGATGCGGCTACGGTCAGAGCCGTCATCAGGACAGCCTTGAGCGGTAGAACAATCGAGCGAAGGAAGAACATCAACAGGATCAGCGTTGCGACGGCGATGAAAAGTGCGACCTTCCACAGCGACGCGTTGATGTTCTCCGTATAGTGGGCGCCCACGGCTGTCGGTGTATTGGCCGAGCACATCGCCAGCCGAAGCGGCGGGCGGCTGGCGGTGCCCGTGCTGCGACGCGCGTCCACGGAGGTGTGTCCCGCTTTGCTTGCTCGCCGTCCGCTTGCATATCCCGCGCCGCGTCGGGCTGGTGGCAGCGGGGTTGTTGAGGACGAGCGCTGAAGCGCCGCTCATACTGTTAGCTGGTCGTAGCGCAGCGCTGCCCTGGACAGAAACAGCATCCCCTCGGAGCTGTCCAGCAGGCCGGCGGCGACGAGTCGCCCGATCGCGTCGGTGATCCGGTTGCGCTTTCGCTTGGATTTTCCGAGCTCGCGCAGTAGCTCTTGGCGGGACAGCGGCCGGCTCTACTGGAACCGCCTGGACTTCCGCCAGACAAAGCTCGGCGAGGGACCGCTTATCCGCCGCCCCGAAGAGGACTGGATACAGGCAGAGCGCCCGCACGAGGCGCTCATCCCCGAGGACTGGTTCGCCCGCACTCAAGTCGATATGGCCGGACGCCGCACCCGCCAGAGCAACCAGCGACGCCGCCCACAACAGCGCTTCTACCTGCTGCGCGGGATCGTGCACTGCGGCACCGGGCACAACCCCCTGCGGATGCACGGCAAGGAACGCAAGGGCATCACCTACTACGCCTGTGGCTACCGCGCCGCCTACGGCGACAACGCCGCCGAAGCACTCGGCCACGGCAAATGGCAGTACATACGGGAGGACCGCCTCACCGAGATGATCGACCGCTTCTTTGCGACCTACATCTTCGGGCCGAACGCCGTCGCGCACTTCCGCGCCCAGCACACCGACCTCGCACCATCCATCGAAGACGAGAGCGCCGAGCAGCGCGAGCGGCTGACCTCCCAGCTCTCAGACCTCGACCAGCGCATCGAGCGCCAAATCGCCGCCATCGAGTCAGGCGTCGATCCCGTGCTCGTCGGCGAGCGTATCCGTGCCCTCAAGGGCGAACGCCACCAAGCCGAGACAGCACTCGCGCAAATGGACCTACAGCAACGCCAGCGCACCATCCTCGACCTTGAGGACGCCTGCGGCGTGCTCGACTCGCTGCCCAACCTCGCAAAGCCACTCGCCAAAGCCGACCCCGAACTACGGCGCCGCGTCTACGAAGCCTTCCACTTCGCTGTCGAGCTTGACCGAAACAAGCCCCAAGTACGACTGAAGGCGCTCATATCGAGCGCCTTCAGCACAGCAAGCGACCTAGACGACTTTGCGGGCATGGTCGCAAATAAGGCCATAGCGGGGGCGGGATTCGAACCCGCGACCTTCGGGTTATGAGCCCTGACCTTCGGGTTTGCACCCCGAAGGTCATATTCCGTTGCGTTGCCATTGGTCATCGAGGGTGCTTGAACAGTCCACGCATGACGATGCGCCGGGCCCGGTCGCTCGCCGAACGGGGATAAGCTGGCCATGAGACCTTGTGATGGCCAAAGTCTGCGGATACGTGCCGTTGGTGTCTGCGTAACTGTTCTATAGAAGCTTGCGAAATGGTATGCTAGAGCAGATGGCAAACACTGATGGGCCGGGGTCGAGCGGTACCGCAGAGGCACGCTATAGACGGCGCATCGTCGATGGGGAGCTCGATGAGCTGTGCGCCGGCCTACCTGCGATCTCGCTGGAGGGCCCGAAGGCGGTCGGCAAGACGGCGAGCGCGCTGCGGCGAGCGGCGACGGTCTATCGCCTCGACGACGAGGGGGAGCGCGCGATCGCCCAGGCCGACCCATCGCGGTTGCTCCAGGGAGAGCGGCCCGTGCTGATCGACGAGTGGCAGCGCTTGCCGGAGTCCTTCGACCGGGTGCGCCGCGCGGTCGATGAGGGTGCCGGCGCCGGAAGCTTTCTGCTGACCGGCTCGGCGTCCCCCACGACCCCTCCGACGCATTCAGGAGCCGGCAGGATCGTACGGGTGCGTCTGCGTCCGATGACGCTCGCCGAGCGCGACGTGGGGTCGCCGACGGTGAGCCTCGGGCGGCTGCTCGCAGGCGGACGGGCGCCCCTCGCCGGACGCACTGACGTCGGCCTGGAGCGCTACGTGAAGGAGATCCTCACATCGGGTTTCCCCGGACTGAGCGGCCTCCCCGAGCGCCTGTCGCGGGCGCAGCTCGACGGCTATCTCGACCGTATCGTCGACCGCGACTTCGAGGAGCTCGGCCGCGAGGTGCGAAGGCCGGGGACGCTGCGCCGATGGATGCAGGCGTACGCCGCGGCGACCGCGACCACGGCGTCCTACGAGAAGATCCGAGACGCCGCAACGAGCGGACACGGCGAGAAGCCAACGAGGGCCACGACGCAGCCCTACCGCGACGTGCTCGAGCGGCTCTGGATTCTCGACCCGGTGCCGGCGTGGCTGCCAACCCCCAACCGCTTTGCGCGCCTCTCCTCTCCGCCCAAGCACCACCTCGCCGATCCAGCGCTCGCGGCCCGCCTGCTTGGCGTCGACGCGAGGACGCTGCTGCACGCGCGCCCGGCCGGCCCGCCGATCGCCCGGGAGGGAACGCTGCTCGGAGCCCTCTTCGAGTCGCTGGTGACACTCAGCGTACGCGTCTACGCACAGGCCGCCGAGGCGCGCACCGCCCACCTGCGCACGTGGAGCGGCGAGCGCGAGGTGGATCTCATCGTCGAGCGCGGGCGAGCGATCCTTGCGATCGAGGTGAAGCTTGGACAGGCGCCCGAGGAGCGCGACGTGCGCCACCTCCACTGGCTGCGCGAGGAGCTCGGCGACGACCTCGTGGACGCCGTGGTCGTCACAACCGGACAGGCGGCCTACCGGCGCTCCGACGAAATCGCGGTCGTACCCGCGGCGCTGCTCGGTCCATGAGATCCGGGGATCCCTTTTCGATGATGTTGTTCCCCGCGGGGCATGCGCCGAGGGGCGAGGCCGCACATGTGCGGCCTCGTTCCGGGCAGTGCATGCACTGCCCGGAACGACCGGCGCATGCGCCGGTCGGGTAACGCCACATGTGGCGTTACCTTTCCGACAATGACCTGACAAGACCTCGTGGTCAGTTCAGCCCCAATGCCTTGAACCCGGCCGTCCGCAGGTCCCCATAAAAGATCGGGTCGATGTTCTCCAGCACATCGCCCGAGACGTCGAGGAAGTTTCGCTTGTTCTCGATCGGGATCATCGCCCGCTTCGCACCGTTGTCCATCGCCACCTGCAGCGGCTCGACCAGCGAGCGGACCGGCTTGATATTGCCCTGGATGCTCATGTCCCCCAGCACGAGCAACGCCGGTTGCGCCTGCGCTTTGCGCAGCACCGAGTAGGCGGCCACGAAGAAGGCGACGCCGAGCTCTGCCGCCACGTGGTTACCCAGGAGATCGATCGCCTCGACGTGGAAGTCCGAGGCATCGACCTCGTGAGCCACGCCGAACGCGGTCTTGTTGGCAAGCATGTGACTGAAGGCCCGCGCGATCGACTCCTTCATCGTCCCGGCAATCCCGCCCGCCGGCTTCAGCTTGCCGGTGCCGGCCGCGAGCGTCACCTCCAGCCGGTAGAGACCCACGGTTCCGTCGCCGCTGACGGACGCGGCGTAAACCGTCCCCGGGGGCAGCGGGTCGGCCGAGATCAGGTCACGCCCGCCCTGCTCCGGGACGCCGACGAAGCGCTCCTCGCCCGTCTCGGTGACGAGGTAGCTGAACGACGTGTGGTGGTACTCGAAGGAGCCCATCTTCTTGAGCTGCTCCTTCACCCGCCGCCTCCCCTCGAGCGCGAGGTCGAGGATCTCCTCGAGATCCTCCCGTGAGACCTCCCCGTGAGGGTGCAGGATCTTCATCGAGCCCCGAGACCGAACGGCGCACCGCCTTGCGGTCACGGGCGTTGAGGTGGGCGCCGAGTGAGAACTCGCGGTCGATGATCTCGGTGAAGTTGAGCTTGCGCAGCTCGCGCAGCGCCTCCGCCAGATAGTCGACGACGAAGCCGTAGTGGTCGGTGAAGTGCTCGTTCCGCATCTTCGGCACCTCCCATCCCGGCAGATAGAAGTGCAGGCGATCGATGAACGCCATGTCATCGCGTATCACGTCCGGCAGCGGGGCGAACAGGTGCCCGGTCTGGACCATCACATCGACCGGTTGGTTGGTGTTGCCGAACATGGCGATGCTCGCGTAACCGGCGGCCGCCTCGCGGCCGCGCTGGAACTGGCCCGACTCGCAGTAGGTCTTCAGCGTCGTGATGACCTCACTTGGGCATCTTCTGGAGGTCCGCGACCTCGTCGAAGCCGACGACATCCCAGATCATCACCATGCCCTTCTCGCGCCCGCTCATGTGGCCGAAGAGGTTGGCGACGGTCGTCGGACCCGTCAACAGGGCCGCATAGGGCGAGAGCTCCTGCACCGCATAGCTCTTGCCGGTGCCGCGCGGCCCGAGCTCGATCATGTTGTAGTTACGCTCGCAGAGTGGGATCAGCCGGATCAGGAAGAGCAGCTTGAGCCGCCGGTCCATCAACGAGGGCTCGTAGCCCATGCTGCGGATCGACGAGGTCGAGCCACTCCTCTGTCGTGAACTCGGACCGCCGCTGTCGGTACTCCTCGAGGTCGAAGGTGGCGAGCTGAATCGGTGTCAGCGTCTCGATCCAGAACGGGTTTTTGCCCCGCTCCTCTTCGTCGTACTCGAAGCGCATGTCGATCTGCGCCCAGATGCCGCCGGTGAGCAGGCGATCGTAGTCGCGCACGTAGCGGTCGGGGACGTGCACGTGGCGATGGCCGAAGTTCGTGACCTCGGCCCAGTAGTGGGAGTCCACCAGTCGCACCTTCACCTTGTCGATGAACGTGTGCTTCCCCCGCTCCTTGACCAGGCTCTGCGCCTTGGTGGACTCGTCGGGCCGGATGTAGTTGCTCGGCGAGCGTGCCGTTGACCACGTCGAGGCCCATCCGGATCGCCAGCTCGTCGGAGGAGGCGCAGTACTTGCCGAGCAGGTACTCGAGCACGAACACCGGGACGTTGGCGCCGACCTTGACCTTGCGCACGAGATCCTTGCGCACGACCTTGCCCGCGAACACGCCCGTCACCTTGTCGTCAAGATCGTCGCGCAGCGGGACCCGCTCGTCCACGACCGTCATATTCCGAGCCTCACGGGAATCTCCTCGGATTGCGCGAGGACCGCGTCGGTCGCCGGGTCCTGCACCACGAGGCGCACGCTCTTGCAATCCTCGACGGTGAGCATGACACCCACGTTAGCTTCCGAGCCGGGGGGCACAGTGAGGACGCCGGAGGCGCGGTCGAAGTCGGCGCCCTGTGCCATGCCGGCCTCGCCGACCTGCCGATCGCCAGCGACGAGCACGACGCGCAGGGCGATCGACTCGCTCGCCAGGAGGTCGCCGATGACCACGAGGCGCACGCCGAACGTGCGATTCGTCAGCTCCTTGGGCACGTCGGCGAGCTGCACCGCATGCTGTTGCGATGTTGCCCCGACCAGTTTTGGAATGCGGAAGCTCACCACCGGGACGACGAGCTCCTGGAGGCTGAGCCCACCGTGGTGGTAAGAGAGGCCACCTCCCGCCTTGAACACACCGAGGCCGGCGGGAAAGACGAAGTCGAGATCCGTGTCGTATCCGAGCTCCGCACCGCTCACGCGAACGGCGCCGGTAGGTGTCACGCCGCCTCGCCCCGCCCAGCAGCGTCGGTGCAGAGCAACCTTCTCGCCACCGGGGTTGTCGGTGTGCATGTCCTCCTCTTTGCGCAGCGAGAACTGGTGGCCGTGGTCCGCGGCGATCACGAACGACTCGACGCCGGCGGCCGCAAGCCTGCGCACGGCACGCGCGATGTTGCCGATCGAGGTGTCCATGAAATTGCGCGCCAGGAGCTCGCTGGTCTCGCCGAGGAGGTCGATCTCCTGCGAGCGAACCACGATCAGCGGAGCCCCCTCGATCGCGGATGTGAGTTTCTGCACCGAGGTGTCGAGCACCTTTTCCAGCTTGATGTCGACCACGCCGGGAACCCTCGACTTGAGGAACTGCTGGCGCTCCTTGAGGTCGCTCAGCACCGCTCCGTCGACGCAGGCGGACAGCCTGCCCCTGTGGTCGACCACCGAGAAGCTCGCCGCTGCCCCGGGCAGGAGCGCGGCCATCCCAATCGCGGTGATCGTCGGCGGCGCGGCCACCGCCGGGCGCACCACGAGCTCCCGCGCACCCTGGAGCTGGTCGCCGAGTTCGACGCCCATCTCATAGCGCATCGCGTCGATCAGGAGGTAGGCGACCCGAGGTCCGCCCGCCTGCACCACCTCGGGATAGACATGCGTCTGATACAGCACCTTGGGCACCGTCCAACCCGTACCCTCCAAGGCCATGGAGAACCCGGCGGCCATCCGCTTGAGCAGCTCCTCGTGCTCGCGGCGGACGACGGCTATGGCCTGCTCGGCCCCGGGCTCGTCGTCCAGCTGAGTTACCAACGTCTCCAGGCGCCGCCGCAGCTTGTCCACCTCGAACCAGCCGCCCGCGGTGCTGTAGGCATTCACCCATGCCGTCGAGTCGCCAACGTGACCCTCGAGGATCGGGGCGATGCGTGCCGTCTCGCGTCCAAGCTCGGCCGCCAGGCGACACGCCTCCCACTGTGCCCGCCGGGCGACGTCACGGTCAAGCCAGAAGCTGTGTGCGCGTCCGACGAGGATGTCAAGCGCTCCGTCGTACTGCTTTGCAGCAGTCAACTCGATCGCCCTCCCTAGCAGGCGGGCCTCCTCGAAGCGAAAGGTGTCGGTCGTTCCAAGCGAGCGCGGATCGATGACTGCGGCGGCGAGGTGGAGGTCGGCCTCGACTCGGTCCGCAAGGGCTGCGTAGCCGTCAGGGTGCTGACGGCGCAGGGCGCTGTTCACCTCATGGATGCGCACACTGTGATCGTTGGACGGCGATCTCGGCACCATCCCCAACGAGGTTGGCGGCTCCCCTTCCAGATCGGCGCGAAACTCGTTCACGAGCAGGTAGCGCACGACCCTCTCGCGCGCCTCGCCGACGGGCGTCTCGGGCGTCAGGGAGAGGCCGAGTCTGGTCTCGAGGAGCCGGTAGAGCTCCTCGACGGCTCCCTTCTCAGCGATGCCGACGTCATGGTCGTCGTCGGCGAGCCACTGCGCGAACAGCGCCTCATCTGAGGTTGTGTGGAGGACCGTCTTTAGAACCAACGCGCACTGACCGCCCGAGGCCTGCTCGCAATAGCCGACGACGTCAGCGTAGGTCAGGGCCTCAGACGCGAGTAGGCCGTCGATTTCCCTGTTGGTATAGAACTGGCGCAGGACGTTCTGTGCAAGACGCTTCAGTTGTGGTTTATATGCCGTCCCCCCAAGCTCGAGCTCCATCAACACCGATGCCTTTAGGTCTTGCTTGACCCCTGGGAGATAGAGGATGAGCGGGTCGGGTTCGTCCTCGGCCACGACGGGCTCGACTGCAGCGCGCAGACCGAAGAACGAGCCGTCGTAGCGAGCAAGCAACGTGGGCCGTTCGCCGATCATCACCCGCTCGAGGCCATTCGACTCGGTCTCGCCCTGCGGAGATGCGTCGTCGAAGAAGGACGCAAACGCAGCGGACGAGTCGTGGAAGACAACGACACGGTACTTGGCGAGCCGCTGTTCGAGCTGACCACAAAGGTACTCGTCGAAGGGATTCACTTATCCAACCCATGGGCGATGGCGAGACTGCGGTCGCTCGCGCACTTCGACGCGACGCGCTCGGGCCAGAGGTGCATCGCGAGGTGCGCCCAGTCGTACTTGCCCGCGGCGAGCTCCTCCCACTTGCTCTTCAGTTCTCGCTGCCAAGGTTTGTGCTGGGGCACGAGCCGCCACAGCGGCGCCATTGTCAGCACCACGCCGTCGTCGAGCGTCGGGCTCCAAGTGGGCGCCACGTTCTTCACCTCCCCGAGCAATCCTCGCAATTCCCGAAGGAAGTCTTCCTGGGCGGCGATCTGTTTACGCTCCCTGGCCGACGGGCTGTTGCCCGCGTCCTGCACCATGCCCGTGAGCCGGCGCTCCTCGTAGAGGAGCTTCGGCTCGACAACATCGCGTTGCATCCGAAAGAGGCTGTCCCGCGTGAGCCGGTGCGCATAGAGCCACACGCTGTAGCGGCCGGAGGGCACGCCGAGCTGCCACAGAATCGGCGCCTTGCGCCGGCTCTTGGAGTAGCGCTTGAGGTGGTACTCAAAGAAGGTCGAGGCCAGCCATGTGCGCAGGTCGTAGTCCTTGGGGCTGAGCAGAGACGCGGCTTCTTGCCAGATCTCGTCGGCGTGCTCGCCGAAGACGACCTCGAATACGCGGCGCACGGCGGCAGTAAGGTCGCGAGGGTGGCCGGGGTCGTCGACCAGGATTCCGTTGTCGGGGAAAGCCAGGGGGTAGTCGGCGGGAGCGCTTGCGAGCGGCAGGTCCTCATCGCCCGTGAGCATGGCTGGTGAGCAGACCGGCAGGGGGTCGAAAGGGGCGGGCTCTGTGGGCAGCGGGCGTGCGCCTGTGGCCAGTCGTATGTCGAAGCGGCCGAAGGCGACGCTCACAGCCCACGATGCGAACTCGGCTACCAGGGTTGTCGCGTCAATCCGAGCCTCGGCGCCCACATCGTCGTCTTGGTCGACATCCTCCTCAGCCAACTCGACGGGCTTACCGAACTCCTCGACGTCTCCGCCAAAGCCGTCGGCGATCAGGCGACGGTCAGCCTCGTCAATGCCGTATAGGTCCAGACAGCGTATATCGCTCTCTGCCCGAAGAGTCGCTACCTCCGCCTTGATCACTGCGATCTGCTGAGCCCATGTCATAGCACGGACGGCCAGTGTGTCTCCTGTTACCCGCAGCACCGCCGGCACGGTAAACGCATGCGAAACCTCACTCCCGATGTCGAGTGAGCGCTCTAGTGACCAGATACGGCGAGCGAGAGCACAGAGCGGCGCCACATCCCCCGGCCGAATACGGGGGATCGGGGTACGCTGAATGACACCCACCTCGTAGGAATGAGCCGCGCCACCTTTGGCCTCGCCAGCTGCCAATTGCAGCTCAACGAGCGCATGGAAGGCGCTTGAATTGACGATTGCCAACAATGCAAGCAGTTGGTCAGCGTCGTCGTTTTCAACGAATACCGCCGGGCCCTTGTCCGCAAAGATGCAACCCGACGGCATTACCCTGACCGACAGCTCGCTTGTAGTTCGCCGCGGCCAAGTAAGACCGGGGCGAAAGAAGAAGTCGGCGTTACGAACAAAAGACTTTGGATATCCGTATACATCTACCCCTCCCTTCTGCCAGTTGACGAGAAGATGCACGTCAGCGTAGAATGGTGAAAATATTCCACCCTTAGCAAACGGATACCACTTGTTCCCAACCTGCATTGTTGCAACCTCCCACCAAACGCGCACGAAGCGAAGGTCATCCGAGGTCTGGAGTCCCACCTTCGCCGTTCGCCCCTCAACCTCAAACGAGGGCTGCTTCTGGAATAGCAGCCGCAGCCGCTCATCCACCCAGTAGGCAAAAGGCGCACCTGGAATTACAGCAAAGCTCGCGGTGTCGATTGCAAAACGCTGTTTGCCAGCGGCCACTCCAGGGGCACTGATTGCCACGCGCAGTGCCCGCTCCTTGTCCGTGACCTCCAGTGCTCGTAGAAAAACAGTCCTCATTTGACTGCCTCCAGACAGTAGGCGGATACCTCAACCAAAGCGCTGTCAAGAACACCGATGCCAAGGTCCGCAAAGACCACAGGCGGGGCTTCCTTGAGAAGAATCTCCTCGCGCCACTTCTGAAAGCTAGATAGGAAGAAGCCGGTGCGCGAGGTGATGGCTCCGAGCAAGCCACGAGAGCGCAGTAGCTGGATACCACGCTCAACAAAAGCGGCGTACAGGTCGTTCTTGGTGCGCGGATAGCTCTTCTCAAACTGCCTCTTGGCCGCCACGCTACAGGCGCCAAATGGGGGGTTCATCAGTACGACATCAAAGCGGCTGCGTAGCAGATCGATGAGCGCGATGCCCTGGGCCGCATCCCCCGCAAATAGCCGTCGGTGCACGCTCGCGCCACCGGTGGCCGTCTCAACGAAGCTCCGCAGCGCCTCTATGATGCGCGCCTCCGCCTCGTGGAAGAACCCGTCGTTGTCGATGCCGGAGAGATCCAGCTCCCCCTCCTTCTGCGCGGGCTCCATCCCGGGCAGGGAGTTCCTGGTCTGCCGCTGCTTGGCGTGCACTTCACGCGCTCGCTTCAGCTCGGCCGCGATTCCGCGGTCCACCTGCAGCAGCGCTCCGAGCTCGCCTGCCAGACTCACCTCGCCGACGATCCTCTTGAAGAGGTCGCGCAGGAGCGGCGGGTCGAGCTGTGCGGCGAACTCCTCGACCAGCGCCGTGTCGCCCGGGATCGGCTCGGCCACAACTATATGCGTGCGTTGCACGCGTGGTCGCTCCGGTGCAGGTATGCCGGCGTCCTGCCACGCCCCCTGCGCGCGCAGCCATAGCGCGAGCGCCGCGATCTGCGCGCAACGCGGATCGATGTCCACGCCGTGGAGGTTGTGTTCGATGATCAGCGCAGGAGACTCCCGGCGCAGGGCCCCGAGGTCCGAGTAGTCCTCCCGCAGCGTCCTGCCGGTCACTTCGCTGCGCACATCGATGCTCTCGTCTTCCCAGGCCTCCTCGTATATGGCCAGCAGGAGGTCGAAGCTGTAGAGCAAGAAGTGCCCCGAACCACAGGCCGGGTCGAGCACACGCAGATCACGGGGGTCCTTCGTGGGCCGCGGTCGAAGCGGCTCCTCAGACGAGAGCACGAGGAACTCCCAACCCTCGGCGAGCGAGGTCTGCCCGCCCCGCATCTCATACCACAGCCGCCCGAGCGTGTTCTCGGTGAGGAACTGTACGACGTAGCGCGGCGTGAAGAACTGGTTGCGCACGGCGAGCTCACGGCTGTTGCGCGGCGCCTGAGAGCCGCCGCGCTTACGTCGCGCATGTGCTCGCGTTCTTCCTTGCTGTTGAAGTACTGGTAGACCCAGCCGATCGTCTCGTCCTGATCCCAGATCTCGTGCAGCTGCGGGTCGTTGAGGATCGCGAAGAGCTCATCTCGCGCCCGCCGTCTGCGGCCACAGCAGCCCGGCGGGATCGCGGCGATCGAACAGGACTCCGACCTCTCGCCCGATCTCGTCGAAGAGGCTCTTGAGGTAGAGCTCGTAGCCATGATCGGGCATCCGCACCATTCCCGGCGCGAGCCCACCGAACTCCTTGAAACCGGAGGACTCCTCGCCGCTGGCGACGCACTCCTGAACCAGTCCGCGCGCTTCGAGCATCTTCAGCGCGACGAAGCGGTTGACGCAGGTGAAGGCGGCTTCGCGCCGGTACCCGGCAACCGCCTCCTCGCGAGCGGCTCCCCCGACGAGGTGGCGGCTCGACCGCCGCGACGAGCTTCTGGCGCACCAGCCGGCCCCGCTCGTCGAGGTGCATCCCCGGCTCCTGCGCGATCGAGCCGTCCTTGCGAATGTCATATGCGCCTTCGAGCTGCTCGGCGAACTCCCACTCGAGCAGCGCACGGGCATTCTGGGTCGCCCGCTGGATCCGGTTCCGTACATCCTTGTCCACAGTTCGGCGCCCTACTGGACGATGACCCGCTTGCCTTCTTTGAGGAGCGCAACGATCCGCTCACGGAGAGCGTCGAGGGCGGCTTCGAGCTGTTCCTCGTCCTCGATGCCGTCGGCGAAGTCGCTCCCAAGCGCGACGTGCGCGAGCCGGTTGCCGTCGATCAGCTCGAGCATCTGCGCCCTTGCCCGGCTGAGGACCAGACCGCAGTTCTCGGTCTGCTCGCGCATGAGCTGGATCGAGACACCACTGCCGTCGGGCGCCTGCGCTCTGGCGATGAGTTCTTTCGAGACCTGCGTCTGCTGCCCTGAGTCGAGCCGCTCCCAGCCCGCGGTGCCATGCAGCGTCGCCAGCGCCTGCTCGTAGGCTTCCGAGCGTGCCCGAGCCGCAGCGGAGCGACGGGTCGCATGTGCCTCCTCGAGTCCGCGGGCGCGCTGGTCGATCTCCGCGAGATCGCGGAAGAAGCTCTCGCGGGCGAGGAGGTCCTCGAGCGCCTGCGCGTCCGCGCGCTCTGCCACTGTCAGGTCGAGCTCAGCGCTCAGGGATGGCCAAACCCGCTCGAGCACCTCGCGCGCGCGGCGCAGATCGTGAAGGGCGCCGGGGGTGAGGGCCTGGGCCAGCTCCGCGGCCCGCTTGTTCGCCTCCTTGAGCTCCTCGCAGCAGGAGTTGAAGGCGAGAATCGCCTGGTCGTCTGAGCCACGACGTATCTCCGCCATCTGGATGAGGGCGGCATCGAGGATCTCCGCTCCGGGCAGCGCGTTCTGCGCCAGCCTGGTGTAAACGTCACGGATGCCCTGTTCGTGACGTTCGACCTCGACGCGGATCTGAGCTGCGATCGCTCGCGACTCGACCTCTTTGATGTCCTTGCCGAATGTGTCCTTGAAGCTGCCGACAGCAGCGACGAGGAGTGCGTAGTCGGATCCAACCTTCGGCTGGAAGGAAGCGCTGCGGAAGAGGTTGTTGTTGGGGAAGGTATTGCGGGCGTCCAGCGAAATCGCCGAATCGATCGTAATGGTCTTGCTGGTCGCCTGGACCTTCCCGGCCCGCAGCAGCGCAACGGCGAACAGGCGCACGACCTCGAAATCCCATCCGAACGGCTCCTTGGCGAACGCCTCGGCGAGATACCTGCCGGTGGGCATCTCCCCGTAGTCCGAGCGATCCTTGATCGTCGCCAACATCTCCGCAAGCGGTCCGCCGTCGGTCACAAACACCGGCTTGCCCGACTCGTCGCGAACGAGCCGCAACTGTGTGAACACCGGCGGCAGTCCGAGTAGGCTGTCGCTCTCCAGCAAAGCTTCCAGATCGCCCTTCGCGACTCGCGTGGCCGCCTCTTGGAAGCGGTCGAAGACCTCCGGTAGCGCGATGGCGAGGATCTGCTTCGTCGCCTCGGCAACTTCGGTGACCGACTCGTCGGGGCTGCGATCGTTGCCCCGGAAGAACACCGAACCTGAGAGCAGTTCCTGCTCGAAGAGCTTCCGCAGCTCGTCCTTGTGGCGTTTTTCCCGGCGCTTCTCCTCCGCGACCAGCTTAGTCTCATCCTTGGTCTGAGCTTCCCGCTCCTTGCGTTTTAAAACCTCGTGGGAGCGGAACAACTCTTCAGTTTCGCGATCGATCGCGTCGCTCAAGGGAGCCGTCCAAAAGATCGACTTCGCCTCGGCCTGACTGCGTTGACGCGCATCCTCCACGCTCCGCGTCAGCTCCTCGGGTCTCACGAGCGTCAGATGTACGTCGATGTCACCCGTCACAACCTGCCGGCCGTTGAGGTACAAACCCGCCTTGAAGACCTTGACGCCATGGAGCGTGTGGGAGGGCTGCGGCTGCCACAGGCCCTGCACGATGTCGGCGTGGATCCGGCCTTCGTCGGCCGGCTTGAGCGCGGACCTCGCTCGCAGCCCTTCCCAATCGTCCTCCGCGGGCGAGGTGATGCGGTAGCCGTCGTCGCCGCGCCGCACCAGCAGCGCTCGCTCGAGCTCATCGAGCGCCGCCTTGATCTCCGCTAGCCTGGAGTCGCCCTCCACGCTCGACTGTAGCGTGGCCGCGATATTCTCGGGCGTGCGGTGGATGCTCTGGACGTACTGGAGCAGGCAGATCGCCTTCGCGACCGGCTGCGCCAGCAGATGCTCCACCTGATCGGAGACCGCCTCGATCTTCCCGCGCAGCTCACTCGGGATGTTGCTTGAAACGAGGTCGTAGATCTGGTCGATCCGGGCCAGCTCCCCGACCGGCTTGGCGGCCAGGTTCACGTCTGGGTGGATGAGCAGCTGCTGCGCGAGCTTGATGATCGTGCGGTTGGCGCCGCCGACGTGCTTGCTGGCGCCATCGGCGGTGCGCAGCCCGGAGACGACGTTGATGATCAGGTCGATCTGGTAGGGCAGCAGCGGATAGAGATCGACGAAGGCCTCTGTGGAGAGCTCCGGCAGCTTGATCGCCGCGGTTATGTGGGTGTTGTCAGTCAAACGCCCGCGGTGTCGCGCGAAGAGCTCGCGCAGGATGTTTTGTGCCTCGGCGTTCTTGGAAAGCACGCGACGGCTGGTGACCTCAGCGATGTCGGAGGGTTGGAGGTGAACCTGGAGCGGCTGCGGAAACCTGTCCATCAACCGCGCGAGCTCGACCCGGCGATCGTCGATGCCTCCCACCAACTCGCCCAGCTTCTCCTGGGAGGTGACGATCAGCCACATCTTCCCGCGGCCCACCCGGCCGAGGCTCTGCACGACTCCCTGCAGATCGAGCATCTTCTGCACGTCGCGCGCGACGAACTGCCCGACCTCGTCGATCACGAACACTAGTGAGCTTCCTGGCCGCCGGCGCCTCATCAACTCCAGGCACCTCTCAGCGAGCAGCTTGGGGGTGATGTCTGCCCGACCCCGGACGGATTCGCGCCAGCTGTCAGCTGTCGTGAAGGTATCGGGTTCGAGCTCGTGCATGACGCGGCTGGCCTGCTGCACGGCAAGCGCAAGCTTGCCCTTCGCGACGTCCCAGCTCTGCTCGAACACCTCCTCGTACTTGGCCTCGAACTCCTCTAGCCGCCCCTGCTCCTCAAGTGTGATCTCTAGCTCGGAGAGGTCAAGATCGTGCGCGTACTCGAGACTCCGGAGAAAGGCCCGGTACATGATCTCGGTGAGCGTCTGGTTCCCGCTGCGGATGCCGCGGTCGGTCGCGACATCGAAGATCACGGCGTGGGTGGGAACGTGCTCCTCGATGCTGCGCAGCAGCACTGAGATCGTCTGCTCGCCGATCTGCGATGCAAGCCGTTCGGCGACTCCCTTGCCGAGGATCTCGCGGTTGCCGAGCGCGAGCCCCAGGTACTTGCGAAGCTCGACTTCCCCGACCCGAAGAAGCCGGACACCCACACACCTACGCCTTCGTGAGGTTTGTTCGGCGTCTCTGCGTAGCGCTCGAGGATCGTGCGGAGGTAAGAGCGGATCGAATCGGTCGCGACGTATTCGGCGAGCTCCTCGCTGAGGATCTGCTCGTCGTCCTGATCGAGCTTGATGACTTCCTCGATGTTGCGCGAGACTTCGCCCGCCAATAGGTCCTTGACTGTGGCTGCCGTCATCTCAGGTTCAGAAGATCTTCGGTCGGTAGTTGTGCTCGGCATCCATGACCCCCATGAAGCGCAGGCCCGCGGCACCGTCGAGCACGCCCGGGTAGTAGAGCACAGCGGGAACGTGGACTTTGCCCTTGAGCTGCTCCAGCAGCGAGGAAGTCCGGTACATCGGAAAGAGCGCACCGGATCGGACGATGAACACGATGTCCCGCTCGGGGCGCGCGTCAGGCGGAATCCGCTCCGCGACGAGCCCGTCCAGCGGCCGGTACGTGCTGAGGATCTCGTGAATGGTCTCGATCGTCATCTCCAGGCCCGTCGCCCGCTCGGCGTCGACGAGCGCCTGCGTGCCGAGGCCCTCCGCCTTCAGAGCCGCATACATGCACTCGGCGAGCGAGACGCTCGTGACGCGCTTGCCGGCCTGCTCCAATCTCGTGCGCAGCAGAGCTACCTCCCCGCGCACGGCGAACTCGTCCTCGGGCAGGTACCGGAAGATCGCGTAGGGCATGTCGTGGTAGGCGCTGATCTGCGGCCGCGGGTCGGGCTGCGCCAGGATCGGCTCGAGCTGACCGGGGAGGCGCGCCTTCCAATCGTCGCTCACGCGACCAGCTCCCGGGCGTAGGCGCTGGGCGATTCGGCGGGGAGATCGAGGCGCATGAGACTGCCGGCGGCCTCGTATTCGAGGCGGTGGAACTGGTGCAGGCGCAGGAGCTCCCGCTCGACGTCGTCGGTGTCCATCAGAAAGATGCGCCATTCGGGCGAACCGACAATCCGGCCAGCGTTTGGCTCGGACTGCGCGATCGCGTGCAGCAGGTAGAGGAGGCTCTCTTCGGGCAGGTGATAGGACCCGAATCGCTTGACGGCAACACCCGTGAGCAGGCCGAAGTCCGCCGCGATGCGCAGCAAACCGGAGGCGACGCGCTCGGTCGTGGCCGAGCTCCAGTCGCCTGACCAGACAACCCCCTTCCTCTTGGCGAGCGCGCGCAGGTAGGGCACGACATCGTCGGGCTTGAGACGATATGTGCCATCGATGTACTGCTGGTAGAGCCAGTTGGTGAGGAAGTCGCGCACGAGGAACTCGTCCCTGGTCATGTGCCAGAGCAGCAGCGGCCTCCAGATCGCGCGGTCGCACGAGCCCTGGGCGAGTTCGACGAGTGGGCGATCCCGGCCTTCGGGGTCGAAGCGCCGATTGAGGACCTTGCGTACGTCGCGCAGCCAGTTGTGGCTCTGCGAGCCGATCCTGTTGTCCTCCTGCAGCAATCGCAGATTCTCGTGCTTGGACAACGAAAGGTCCCAGCCCGCGAACGTCGCGTACGTCTCCTCGATGAGCGACCCCTTGATGATCGTGAAGGACGAGATGACCTGCGACCTGGACTTCCCCGTGCTCATCCAGCCAGCCTTGCATAAGGGATCGCGGGTGCGCCACGCTCGCCCCTGGCGAAGCCCGCCGCCAGGAGCGTTACCAGTTCGTCGGTGAGGTCCCACTCGCCGCGCAGTTGCACTGCGCGGCCTTCCGCCGAGCGCCGTAGCGCGTGGACGGATTCGGCCTCAGCGGGAGTGATCAGCTCGCAACCAGCAAGCTCACTCAGCAGTCGTCCTCTCCAGA
Organism: uncultured Solirubrobacterales bacterium; assembly: GCA_963794715.1. Classification (GTDB taxonomy): domain Bacteria; phylum Actinomycetota; class Thermoleophilia; order Solirubrobacterales; family Solirubrobacteraceae; genus Palsa-744. The sequence continues at coordinate 192,039 of CAWCEY010000002.1, forward strand.
CCTCGCCAGCCGATCAAAGAGCGGATCCCATTGGCCGGGGGCATCGAGCCAGCGCTGCCAGTGCTCCTCAAACTCGTCCTCTACCTCGACCGGCAGCTTCCAGAGCGTCACGCAGCCGGGCGGGTCGAATAGTTCCTGGCAACGCAGGCGTGCGACCGCGAAGACGACCCTGGCCTGAGCGAACTTGTGTGTTCGGGGGAGTCCGCGTTGGAGTGCGATCGCGCCATGGTGGCCCAGCATACCCCGGGTGTTCCACCACGCAGCTCGATCCATCTCGCCCTGGCGGGCAACGACAAGGCGGAGCTTGAGCAGCCGGTCAAAATCGATCATCGGGCCCGATCCTGCCAGTAGACGCGACGCAGTCCCATAGCCGTCGAGATCGCCCAGAAGGTCGGTTGGCGGAGCCGCGAGGCATCGGCTGTGTGGATCCAGCTTCCGCAAACCTTGACCCGAGGCTTGACCCGGGAATCATTTGGCACACTGTCCCAAACCCCAAGAACGCCGAAGCCCGCTTGTTCAAGCGGGCTTCGAAGAGTAGCGGGGGCAGGATTCGAACCTGCGACCTTCGGGTTATGAGGTCGTTTCGGAGATGTCGTGGGGTGTCGCTGTGTCGGTCGGTTTGGCTCTATTGCTGAGGATACGGCTCACGGCTGATTTGCCGATGTCGTGGAATGGCGTGGGGCATGTTTGCACTTTGTTTGCACTTTGGGTCGACCATCTGCGGACAGGTCGCAGTTCGTCAAAGACGGGGTGTGATGTCCACCCGCCCAGCGAGCTGACGAGTTACGATCCGGTGGGTGGGGGAATCGGGCTTCTACCCAATTGTTGTCTTCGACCTTGACGGGACGTTGCTGCGCGGCACGAGCGTATCGCTGCTGCTCGCCCAATGGCTCGGACAGACTGAGGAGATCGCGGAGCTTGAGCGGGCATTCCACGCGCATGAGATATCCAATAGCGTCGTGGCGGACACGTCTGCTGGATGGCTCGCAGGGCAGAGCACGGCCGAGGCTTGGCGAGTACTCACGGAGGGCACCTGGATCGCCGGGATGACCCAGACATTCGAGGCGCTTGCCGCTGATGGGGTTAGCCTCCTGCTGGGGACGATCACCTGGAGCTTCGCGGCCGAGATGTTGCGTGAGCGCTATGGGTTTGCAGCGGTCAGCGGGACGGAGATGGAAGCGACCGATGGGGTCCTTTCCGGCACAGTGAGCCGCTACTTCGACGAGCATGACAAGGTGCGTTTCGTGGAGGACTGGTGCACGCAGAACGGGTTTTCAATGAGCCAAGTCGCTGCGGTCGGCGACTCTCGTTCGGACGTCCCGCTCTTCCGTCGTGCCGGCGCATCGATCGCGCTGAACGCCACGCCCGATGCGCGGGAAGCGGCAACCCACACCCTCGACACCGACGATCTCTGCGATGTTCTGGCACTCCTTCAGGCGGCGAGCGACGATCGAACGGCCGAGTGAGCAGGATGCTTTTCTGCTGTGATTGCTGCGTATGCTGTGTAGTTTGTGTTGTCAGCGTCTTGTGTGCTAACTTGTCTTCATGTCCGCGATAGCCGTTCATCCACGCGCCGGTCGAGTTCGCTCGCTTCCGACGCTCTCCCAGGCCGCCGGATTCATCGGCCTAGATACGGGCGGCATGAGCCGCGCAGTTCGGGCGCTCGGCGTCGAGCCGCAGCGATGGGGCCGCCGGGACAAGCACCTGGAGATCGCCCAGGTGCTCCAGATCGCCAGGGTTGCGCAGCGCGCGTCGCTGGAGGAGGTCGCCGGCAGCATCCTGGAATGGACGGAGCAGAACCACCCCGACGCGTTGAAGCAGACGACCGCCGAGATCGACGCGTTCTTCGCCGAGCTTCCTCCACCGACCGCGACACCAGCTGATGAGTTCGTTGCCGAGATCCGCGCAGTGCTGCCGCCGCGATGGGCGGACAAGGCTGAGAAGATCTGGCGCGCTCACGCAGGCAGCAAGAGCGCTGTCTGAGCTCGATAGACGGCCCGAAGTGGGCTAGGTCGATCGAGTCCGAGCCCGAGCCAACCGACGCGCCAACGGTGTCCAAGTTGATTAGGACAGGTGTAGCGGCTATCGTCTACAACATAAACCCGTGACGGCTTGATGCCGACAAGACTGATGATGGCTTCGACATTCGACACCCACACGACGAGCCAGGGACAGGATCTGCCCGAGGAGATCGTCGCGGTGATAGACACGGCGGAGTTCGCGGCAGCTAGGCAGGACCCGCGCGTCCGGTCGTTCCTCACGCAGGCCGACGCCTACCTCGTCGAGCTCGAGCAGCAGGGCCGTAACCGCTAGTCCACTGGCTGTAGCGGCAACCAGAGCCGCTTGGGCATCCTCGCTTCGACCGACGTTCTAAAGCCGTAGCGCTCACGCCACATTGCTGCCGTCTCCTCATCGAAGGGGTCGACGACGAGCACTGAAGTGGCCTGCAGCTCGGCCGCGCGGCGCGCAGTCGCGGCCGCGTGGAGCAGCAGCAGCTTGCCGTCGATCTCGGCTCGCTTGTCCTTGGCGATCCAGGTGATAAGGGCTGCGGGCACTCGTACAGGGGCCACATCAATGCGCCGGCGATCGCGCTGACTGAGTTCGACCTGCGCCGACGCCAGCGAGTAGAAGCCCACCACGCGACCGCCAGCGATGAGCAGACGGGTGCGCGAGGTTTGATGAGAGGCGAGCGCCGCGGTTCGCAGCCACGTACGTGCGGCCAAGCCTGCGGGGCGCTCACCGGCGTCGAAGGCGTCCAGTGCGTCTCGAAGCTCGTTTGGCACCTCATTCTCCTGCGATGGAAGCGTTATCCAGGTGGGCTCGGAGTCCGCAAGAGCCTCGGCGATGGATTCGCCGGTGTAGGCCTCTTGAAGGTCCTTGTCAGTCATCAAGCCGCCACCTTCGCACCAGTTGCGAACTCGATCGGCGCGCGTACGAATGGCCCCTGAAGGGCGTAATGATTTTCGACGGTGTAACCAAAACGGGTACGAGGAGCCTTCTTGGCGCGGGTCCAGACCTTCAGCAGCTCAAGCTCGCGAAGCTCATCAAGGCCGCGCTGTAGCGTGTCGGCCGAGATTCCGTACCACCCAGCGGCGTGCTCGGTCGGCAGGGTGAACGTTGGGGCTTGGGCCAGGCAGATCAGGAGCGTTGCCTTGCCGGCAAGCTTGAGCTCCTTGTGCCAGCGCTGCGTGAAATAGGCGTATGGGAGTTTGAAGAAGCCGCGCTGCTGGCCGGTTGAGCGCTTGAATGCGCGTCCTGAGCCGTCCTCCATCAACAGGAAGACCTTACGCACGCGATGGTCGCGCTCACTGCGAACCAGCCGGCGCTGCTCAAGCCAGCTCCAGTTGCGCGAGATCGTCGTCTCGGAACTCAGCGTCTGTGACATGTCGAGCATCCGCGCCCAGCTCATCGCGGGCTGGCGAACATCCCACGGGCGCGACGCAGCGCCAGCGTGCAGCAACAGCCAGAGGTCAAGAGCGATCGGGCGGCGACCCTCGACGAACCCGGCAAGCGGCCCTGGCTGCTTTGGCGACCCAGGGAGCTGCAGAAATGACCGGCGGATCGGAACATTCCGGCGCCGCGACCTGTTGAGCAGATCCAATAGCGTGTCCTCCGGGGTGGCTGTTACATCGGTCTCCATGCCCTGTAGCATGACACACAATGCGCCAAAGACCAGCGTCCATGACTGCATACCATCCGACATGCCAGCGGGACCTTTAGTAATGCAGACGACTCCCTGAGTACCCCCATGGTGAATACCGGAGAGAAATGCCTAGAGACCACTCTCGCTAGCAACCAAGTTCATCGGCGTTCACTGCCCACGGTCAGCATCTCTCAAGGCGCGACTCGTTCATTGATCAGACAGCCCGCCCGGAACCGTGTTCATCAGCTCGTCAGACGCGTGTTGTCCGCTAACGCCACGCCTGCGGCTTGGAGTGGCTCGCCGAGATCGTTGTCGAGCAAGTGAACGTAGGTGTCGAGCGTGAAGCTGGCCGAGTGGTGGCCGAGCCAGCGCTGCACCTGCACGACGTTGCGCCCCTCCGCGAACAGCCGCGACGCGACGGTATGGCGAAACGTGTGGAAGCCCGCCCACTCGACACCCGCCGCCTTGCACGCGGGCGCGAGCACTCGCGTGGCGAGGTTGTCGGGATCAAGTACCGAGCCGGCGACCGAGCGAAACACAAGCTCGCCCTGCACAGCACTGTGGGCCGACAGGCGATCCGCCAGCCCGCGCGGGATGGGCACGTCGCGCTTGGAATAGCGAGACTTGAGCGGGCCGATCACAAGACCCTCGCCACGACGACGACGGACGCGCTGGCGGACCTTCACGTATGGTCGCTTGCCGTCCAGCGCGAGATGACGGCCTTCGAGCACGAGCAACTCCGACCGCCGCAGCCCGGTCGCGGCCAGCAGCTCGAACATGAGCCGATGCGACTCGTGGACACGCTCGACCACCAGCTCCATCGTCTCGACCGCCTCGCCGTCATCGCCCTCGACGCGAGGGAAGGGCCGGGGCCGATCCTCATCGTCATCCATTCGCGCCCTGTGGGGCAGCGCCACGTCGGTCGCGGGGTTGTGGCGGATCAGGCCCTCACGACGAGCGGTCGCCAGGCACGCCTTGAGCGGCCCGAGCGCGTTGCGCACCGTCTTGTCCGACAACGGCACTCGCCTGTCTGGCTCCTCCTTCGTCGGTGCCGACTTGGTCTGATCGCACAGCCAGCCCACGAAGGACGCGATGTGCCTGGGCGTGATCTCGGTCAGCTTCGTTCGCGACGAGAAGTGGCTCAGCGCGTACTTGTCGAGCAGCGCCCGGTACTCGGAGCGCGTCTCCTCGCGGAAGCCCCTGCGACCCGTGCCCTGGTAGCGCTCGATCCACTCGCGGGCGTAGTCGTGCAGCGTGATCCGGGAGCGCTCCTCGAACTCGCCCCGTCCGATATCGGTCGCTCGCGCCGCCTTTGCTCGGCGCGCCTCATCGAGAGTGCGGCATGACTCCCAGCGCTGCTTGCCGTCCACGCGGTAGGCGAACACGTACCGACTCCCACGCTTGTAGATCCCCGGCGTGCGGGTCTTCTCCATCTTCGCCGCCATCACCCACCTCCTTGCAGCTCTACGAGATCATCCCCCGTCGCTTCGGGCATCGCCCGACCCACGCCGAGGTGGCCGGGCAGCGGCGAGAATCGCCTCGACTCGCACGAGGATCTCCGACGCGGGCACGTCGAGCGCACCCGCGATCTTGACGATGTTGGCGAGAGCGACGTTGCGGACACCACGCTCGATGCCGCTGTAGTAGCCGCGATTGAGACCGGCCTCAAGCGCCACCGCTTCCTGCGACATGGCGCGCTCGCTGCGCAGCTCGCGGAGCGCATCACCAAACGCGGCGTGGAGGGGAGAGATCGCGGGCAAGACAGCAAGTGTCGCCGCTTGACTACTATGAGTCTATACACTATAAGTCGCAAGGATAACGCAAAGCGCACCCGCAGGAAGGTCATCCTGCGCGTCCTTCGATGTAGGCGTCGAGGTCGTTGCGGTGCAGCAGAACACGGCGGCCGTCGCGGCGGGGGTGGAGCTTGCCGAGGGCGATCAGGTCGTAGATCCGGTCCTTGCGGCATCGCAGGTGCTCGGCGGCCTCAACAACGTTCAGCCACGGCGAGACGATTGGGGTGCCCGCTGGGATGAGAGCGGCAGCACGCTCGGCTATTTCGGCGAGCTGCTCATCGGTGAGCCTGACGGTCAGCTCAATCATCTGGGACCTCCTTCCATGACTCGCGTTACGGGATCGGATTTGGAAACCCTCGATATCTATGACCGTGAGCGCGGCGAAACGGCCAACGAATTTCAGAGCGCCCACCTCCGGCGGCGACCGCCTCCGCGCCGGTTGCGCGTCCGAGCGCGCCTCATCAGACCTCGTATCACCGCAAGAAGAACGCGCGTCGGCGCGCTTGCAATCGCCTCGCCCTCGCAGCGCCGCGCCACTCAGCAGCCACCGATGCAGACCAGATGCACAAGCGTGCGCGCGGTGTGTGATCGCTGTGTGACGAAGTCGGTGGCCGTTTTGGCCTTCTCACGGTCATCACTTAATGTGATGACCGCAGCGAGCATCCCCGCGGCCCGGGGTGGCGACTACGCCCGCTACCTGGAGAGCAAGACCGTCGCGCCGGAGCGCGGGGACTACTATCTCACCCCCGATGGCGAGATGACGCAGGCCGCCGGGCGATGGCTGGCGGACCCGCAGACCCTCGAACGGCTCGACGTCCGGCGGGACAGTCCGGCGGATGGCGAGGACTTCGTCTCGCTGATGGAGGGTCGCCATCCACATACCGGAAGGTGGTTGCGGCGCGCCGGCGCGGACGGCGGTCGCGGCGGCGGGATCGACAGCGTGTTCAGCGCCCCGAAGTCCGTCTCGGTCGCATGGGCGCTGGCCGATCCGTGGCAGCGCAAGCAGATCGAGAACGCTCACGCCAACGCCGTCGAGCAGACGGTCGAATACATGCGCGAGCACGTCCCGGTCGTCCGCCGTCGCTACGGCGGCGAGGTGGTCGAGGAGCCCGCGAAGGATCTGATCGCGGTGGAGTACCGCCACACGACCGCGCGTGGTGTCTCGGGCGCCAGCGCGCCCGACCCGCAACTGCACAGCCACGTCGTCATCACCAGCGCGATCCGCAAGGACGACCGGATCGTCGCCGTCGCATCCCGTCCCGTGTTCCGCGCTGCGGGGGAGCTCGGCGCGTTCTACCGCTCCGTGCTCGCAGAAGAACTCGCCCGGGAGGGCTACCGGATCGATCATGGCACCGGCCGGGACGGCAAATACTTCGAGATCGCAGGCGTGCCGGAGGAGCTACGGGAGGCGTTCTCCGGCCGCTCGCGGGAGGTTGCGCGGGCCGCTGACAGGTTCCGCGCCCGCTACGGCAGAGCACCTGAGCGCGGCGAGTTGCGAAACCTCGCACTCGAGAACCGCCGCGCCAAGCAGCTCGCCACGCGCTCAGACCTCGAGAACGCCTGGAGGGAGACCGCAAACCGATACGACTTCGGTCCCGACGAGGCATTGCGACTCCTCGCCGGCGATCGTCCACCCCGCACTCTCCGGCCGGTGGAGGACCGGATCGAGGAGCGACTGACCGAACGTCACGCCGTCTTCGAGGCACGCGAGCTGCGCACGGTTGCGTTGGAGCAGACCGCCGGGGAGCTGGAACCCCACCACGCACTCCAGATCGCAGACGGCATGATCCGCGACCGGCGAATCCTCACCCTCGAAGGTGGCCGGATGACGACGCTCGCGATTCGCGCCCAAGAGCAGGCGATCGAACGACGCACAACCAGCCTCGCCCGACCCGCTGGACGGGACGTCGGGCACCAGGCGAGGACCAACGCCGCGCGCGAGGTCGCAGAGAGCATCGGCAGCCCGCTCACAGCCGAGCAGGCAAGAGCGTTGCTCGTCCTGACAGGACCGGAGCGGGTCGCCGCGCTCGTCGGCCCTGCCGGCACCGGGAAGGGCATCGTGATCGACGCGACCGCACGGGCCGAGCAGTGGGCTGGACGGGAAACTCTCGGGATCGCCGTCTCCGGGTCCACCGCCGAGCGATTGGGCGCCGACAGCCCAGCGCTCCAAGGACAGACCCTCACGCTCGACGCACTCCTCGCGCGAGCGAACACGGGCAGCATCCGCGTCGGTCCCGACACGACCGTGATCCTCGACGAGGCAGGCATGGCCGACCACAAACGCCTCGACGCGCTCACGGAGCTGGTGGAGCACACAGGCGCGAAGCTGATCGCCGTCGGCGACGGCAAGCAGCTCCCCTCCATCGGACCCGGAGGCATGTTCGACCGGCTCACCCAGCAGGCGCCCGTGGTAGAGCTGGAGACCATCCACCGCACCAAGGATCCCGACGAGCAGAGAGCATGGCAGGCCCTTCGGGCCGGCGAACCCGAGCGCGCGATGGCCCACTACCAGGCCCGCGGACGACTCCACCTGGCAGACACACGCGACCAGGCAGCCGAGAACGCGGTCCAAACGTGGGCGCAGCTCACCGAACACCACGACATCCGTCAGGTTGCCCTGATCGCGGACGCTTCCAACAAGGAGATCGACCAGCTCAACGCCCGCGCGCAACACCTCCGCGCTCAGCGCGGCGAACTCGGCCCCGACGAACTCCCGCTCGCGAGCGTCCACTACGGACTACGGCAAGGGGACCACATCGCGTTCGTCGCTCAGCATCGGCCACCCGGACAAGCGCGCGTCGAGAACGGCACCCGCGGCGAGATCACGGACATCAGCCGTGATCAAACCGTCACGCTCGCACTGGACGGCTCGCATCGCACGGTCCGGCTCGCCAGCGAGGACATCGAGTCCCTGCGGCTCGCCTACGCCCAGCACGTCTACCGCCAGCAGGGAGCAACCGTAGATCGCGCCGTCGTGCTCACCGGCGGATGGCAGACCAGCAAGGAGAGCGTCTATGTGCAAGCCACCCGTGCCCGCCACGGCACCGACTGGTACCTCGCGCGAGACCAGCTCGGCATCGACGGCCCAGGCCCAGAGCGCATCCAGCGCCTCGCGGAGCGCATGACCCACAGCCGCAGCCACACGCCGTCGCTCCGCTACGACGAGCTGCGAGACCGCGCGTGGGAACCTAGCCGTAACCCCCTGCGACCGCACGCCTTGCTGCCGCACATAGACCCGTCTCGAGCGATGAATCGACGCGGACCAGGACTTGACAACGACCGCGGCCGCTGACGGCCAGCCGCCCGTAGCTGTGATTTGATTTGCGGACCTTGGCGACGACAAGCAGGAGTGCTGGCAAAGTCCATAGCGTCGGCTCTCCGGGTGCCGAGACAACGCTGACGAATGCAGCTCTTCAAAGCGCGACCGATCTCCTGCGTCCAGGTCCAGGCCGCTCACTTTTCGTCTTGACGGAGGTTGAGATCGGGATCGGACGGCCTGACCTGCTGTTCCTAACGGCATCCAGCAGCGCGCTTCGCGCGCATTCAAAGCATGGTCTCCGGCTGCAGAACTGGGTAGAGGCCCGCGTGCTCGGCTCATGGCTCACGGGCAATGGAATGACCGGTGTATCTCGCCAACACGCCGCATCGGTGGCGAAGCGCCTTCGAGACCGAGGGTGGACGACTGCCAAGGCCGGACGAGCGGTGCCGTTGGTCGCAGACTCGCTCCTCATCGAGGCGAAGATTTCGAGCTGGAAGAGTGGCCTGGCGCAGTTGGCCCGAACCCGTCGTATGGCTCAGCGAAGCGCGCTGCTTGTGCCACAGACCGCGAATCGTCTTGTTGAGCGTCAGAGGCTGAAGCGAGGCACCATCGGGCTGCTCATCGTCGACCCAGCAGCAGGGATCAGGTGGCAGAAGCAGGCCCCAAGCCGACCCGTCTCTCCCGCTGCTCGCCTATGGCTGGGTGAGTTGGCGATCCGTGCTCTTGAGAACGGCCGAGGTCAGATGCTTTCGAGCGTCCGGAAGTCATCGAGGGCACGGCGGAAGGCGTCAAGGCGCTGACCATAGGCGCCCGAGAACGGGACACCCTGCTGTTCGAGCGTAGCCAACCTACCGCGCGCATCGACAAGTCTGGCTTCGACAAAACCGAGACGAGCAGCGATGGGGTTCTGCCGTGCAACGTCATTGACCACCATTGCGAGTGAGCTGAGGTGATGATTCGCGGCATCTACCAAGGACCATCCTTCTGGGTTGCTGCTGAGGGCTGTCCTCACAGCTTCATCTGGGTACGCGTCCACCGCGAGTTCAGACCGCGCTACCTGCTCCCCCTCTCCAACGGCAAGCAGCGGCGTCAGCAACCCAACAGAGAAGGCCCGCGGAATCGCCTGGCGGCCTCCGCTCGACGGCTGCCACTTTGAATCCGAGAATGCCCGGAGCGAATAGAACCAGCCCGCCGCACTTCCCGATGCGCCGACCGCGACTTGCAGGATGCCCTCGACGTCCGAGTAGCCTGCAAGTACCTCGTATTCGTTCAACTGAGACAGGCTGTAGATCAGACGGAGCAGGTTGGTCAGGTGGCTTGGGTTCCACATCGCTGGATAAGCCCCCTGGGTCACTCGGTCTACGATCACGTAGAAGCCGTCTGCATCGAGACTGGTCGCTACGTCGAGCCAGTTCGCAACGTCTCCCCAGTTGGCAAGCGCCGACTCCTCAATCACTGCCGACGCAAAGACGCGGCGTTGTCCATCTACGACGCCGATAGTCGTTCTCGCCATCTGCAAGGCAAGCGAGGTCCAGACATCGTTCAGGGATCTCTGAACACAGGTCGGCGCAATCAGGTTGGTGACACCGAGACGGTCGTTGGCTGCGATCACGGCCCGTACGACTTCCTCGACCTCAGACGCTGGCATCCCCCAGTTCAGGTTGGGTGTGCCCAGCCCGTGTGCTTCGTGGCATCTCGCTGTCCCTCCGGGGATCGAATAGACGTAGGTCTGCGGATCGAGCATGACCTCAATGTCAGGAGTGGAATCGCGGGTTGCCTGTAGCGCCGGCGGCTCCTCATCTGCTGGACTCAGGAGGACTCCACCTAGGAGGCCTGCGTCATAGAGACGGGTGATCTTGTCCGACTTACCGTACCCCTGTTGGATCCAGAACGCCGCCATCAGCATGCCCCCAGCGCAGCAAGGGCCGCGTCAACCTTGCGGTAGCGGCGGTTCGGGGCGGGTTGCAAAAGTCGAACAAGAACGCCCGTAAGGGGCTCGGGCACCGAAGCGTCGCCTAGCGCTTGCGTGTCGATCTGCCCTCCATCAAGGCGCTCCATGTAGTGCGCAGGTTCGTCGGGGTTGAACGGATGGACTCCACCCGTGACTGCTTCGAAGCATACGACGCCAACCCCAAACAGGTCCGTCCGTGAGTCGATCACTACCGTTGATCGCATGGCGAAAAGCTCCGGGGCGGCCCAGCGAGGGGTCTTTGGCGATGGTCCAAACGGCTCAGTGATCGAACTCAAATCTCTGTAATAGGCGATGCCAAGGTCCAGGAGAACCGGCTTGCCTTCAGCGTCGAAGACGACGTTTTCAGGCTTGATATCTCGATGGACAATCCCAGCGCCTTCGAGCGCTTTGACTGCACTGAGCAAGCCTCGCATCAGATTCACCACGTCCTCCGCAGACCATGGCGAGTCGAGGCGCTCGGCCAAGGTGCCGCCTGGATAAAATTGCTCGATGTAGAAGACGCGATCCTCGCTGGCAACCTCCCGAACACCAGGCCCGTCGAGGACACAAGCGATGTGATCGCTTCCGACCTTCTTCATCGCCTCGATCTCGCGGCGCAGGCGCTCTGGCAGGTTGGCGTCTGGACCGTCGACGGAAGCCTTGCTGACCTTCAAGACCTTTCGCTTACCGCCCTCCTCGATAAGGCAAGCGACCTTGAAGGTCCCGTCCCCAAGTTCTTTGACGAATTGGTACTCCGGGAATGCCTCTGCGATCTCAGTGCAGGTCAGACTCATAAAGGCTCCTCTCGCCGGGTGGAAGCCCGCCGCCCGGTCAATCTCCCTTGGTCCACTCCACCACAGAACCCCGCCCGGGACGGTTCGGCGGGCTTCCAGCTTCCACCTGCTGCGCCAAGCGTTCCAGTCCCTCTCGCAACTCCTCCGGGTGTTCCCGCTGCAAGCGCTCGAAATAACTGGTCTGCCTCCGCCAACTCTCATCCAACACCTTCTCCGGATGCGACGCGAGCGCCGCAAGCGAGGCATCTCGCAGATCGCCAAACACCACCGGGTGGCGACGTGAATCCGGCAATAGCTCAAGTAGCTTCGCAAACGGTTGATGGGTTGTCTGCATCCACGCGTGGGTCGAGGGAAAGAAATCGAGCATCCAAAGATCCTCGATGTCCTCGCGCGTGTAGACCATCAGCGCCAAGCGGCCACCTCTCCGCAAGATACGACGAGCCTCCATAAGCACCGAGGCGTAGTCCTCTACATGGTGGAGCATCGAGATGAGCATTGCGGCGTCGAAGCTCCCATCTGGCCACGGAAGACTCGTCGCATCCGCGACGACCGTGGTCAACCCCTTGCTGGTCGCCCCGACGAGCATCTCCGGCGAGCGGTCGATCACGACCGGCTCCCATCCCTCATCCCGCAAGGCGAGCGCGTAGTTACCGGTCCCCCCGCCGATATCGGCGAGACAACGCCCTGGCGCACCCTTAAGCGCGACACGCAGGGGACCGAGCAACGAAGGGCTCGCCGCACGAGTCCGGTCATACGTCTTCGCCTGCAGCGAGTAGTCCAACAACAAGCCCATGAGCACACCATCATCCCATCGCGGGTCGATAAGAGCACTGCAGCTGTCGCACCCGGCCCGTGGACGTGTTTGCACTTCTGTTCACACCTGCCTGCTTGCCACCGTCGCGCTCGGCCTTGAAAAGCACGAAACCCGCTCAGTTGAGCGGGTTTCGTTGAGTAGCGGGGGCAGGATTCGAACCTGCGACCTTCGGGTTATGAGCCCGACGAGCTACCAGACTGCTCCACCCCGCGGCGGACTCATCAGTCTAGCAAACGGATCCACGCCAACGCGATGAGGCGAACCGCAGAGAACGGTCCACCAGCCCACTTAAGCCCTACCGCTCGTTCCACCGGCGCGGTCTTCAGCTTCATCCAGCCCGCCTGCCCCCGGCTGGCCGGTCCGGGGTCAACGATCCCCGCCCTTCCTCCTCATCTCTTCCTCCCGCCCACCCTTCGCGCGCGCCGCCGCGTCCCCTACCATCCCCGCCCATGCGCGTCGCCGTAGTAGATATCGGCACCAACTCCACCCGGCTGCTGCTTGCCGACGTGGAACCCGACGGGTCGGTGGCCGAGCTGCTGCGCCAATCTCGCGTCACCCGGTTGGGCGCGGGCGTGGACGCTCATGGGGGGCTCTCCCCGGAGGCTGTCGAGCGGACCTGCGCGGTGCTCGCCGACTACCGCGCGCTGATCGATCACCACGGGTGCGACGCCAACCTTGCCGTGCTCACCTCCGCCGTGCGTGACGCCTCCGATGGGGCTGCTTTTACTGAGCGCGTGCGCCGCGACTACCAGCTGGATGCGCGCACCCTCTCCGGCGACGAAGAGGCTGCGCTCACCTTCCTTGGCGCGATGAGCGATCGCCAATCCTCGCCCCAGCCAACCGTTGTGATCGACATCGGGGGCGGGTCCACCGAGTTTGTGGTTGGGCACCACCACACCGCCGGCTTCCACGTCTCACTGCAAGCCGGCGTCGTACGCATGAGCGAACGCCACATCCACTCCGATCCCCCCGCCCCCGTGGAGCTGCAGAGCCTTGCCCTCGACACGCGCTCCATCTACCTCGATGGTCTGCCCCCCGAGGAGCGCGCCCCGGTGCGGCACGGGATCGCTGTCGCCGGCACCGCCACCTCCGCGGCCGCCATCGATCTGGAGCTCGACCCGTACGACTCCGCGCGTGTGCACCGCCATGTGCTGCTGCTCGCCACCGTCGAGCTGCTGCTCGCTCGCCTCGCCGGCATGACCGAAGCCCAGCGCCGCGACGTCGTTGGCTTGCATCCCGACCGCGCCCCCACGATCGTTGCCGGGATGATCCTGCTGGAGGAGGCGATGCGCGCCTTCGAGCTCGATCGCGTGGAGGTCTCCGAGCACGACATTCTGCGCGGCGGCGCGCTGCGGCTGGCGGGGCTGGAGTGAGGCCAGTGCCGCGCCGCGCCGCGGCTGGTGCCGGGCTGGAGTGAGGCCGCGCCGCGCGGGCCTGAAAAGGGGGCCCACGCGAGCAACTCCCGCGTGGCCCGGCTACCGGCTGGGCACCTTCCCCCGATCGCGTTGGAAGACGTCCCAGGCGGCTCGTAGGGCGCGGCCGCCAACGCTCGACCGAGTAGAATCGGCCCAGAGTCCCTTCCAAAGAGTGGCGCAAATGGCCGATCTGAAATCTTTTTCGATTGGGCTTGCATGGGATTCCGATATCCGATACACTGCTTGGCGAGGAGGTGTAGGACACTGTGTCTTATGCTCCTCAGCCGGTCCATAGACCTGGGCGAACCTGCCGAGCGATCGGCATTCCCGCCGCCCGGGTCACCCTACCCCCGAGGCCTCTGAGGAACGTACCCCTGCCTGTCCCTCGAGGCCTACCTGAGGAAGCCGCCCCCTGCCGGGCGGCTTCCTCGCTTTAAGCAGGCACTACGCCAGATTGGAGCGGCGCGGGTACGCCACGCTTGGGTCCGTCAGCACATTCACCAGCGCCGGCTTCCCCGCTCCCAGCGCCCGTTCGAGCGCGCCGCGCAGCTGCTCGGGGCGCTCCACCAGCTGGCCTTCGCAGCCCAGCGCCTCCGCCACCAGGTCGTAGCGGGTGCCCGGCCGCAGGTCGGCCGCCACCGAGTAGCCGTACAGGAACTCCATCGGGTGCTTCTCAAGGCCCCACACCCCGTTGTTGCCGATCACGCCCACCACGTTCACGCCGTGGCGCGCCAGCGTGTCCCACTCCATCCCCGCAAACCCAAACGCGCCGTCCCCCAGCAGCAGCACCACCTGGCGCTCCGGCCGCGCCAGCTTCGCCGCCAGCGCATACCCCGGTCCCGCGCCCAAACACCCAAACGGTCCCGGGTCCAGCCAGCAGCCCGGCTCGAAGCTGTCCACCACGCGGCCGGCGTAGGAGACGAAGTCGCCGCCGTCCCCGATTACGATCGCGTCGCGATCCAGCACCTCCGCCAGCTCGCCGTACACGCGCAGTGGATGCAGCGGCGCCCGCGCGTCCCCCAACTCCGCCCGCTCGCCCGCGCGCAGCTCGCTCTCCGACGCGCGCAACCCCGTCACCCAGCCGTCGTCGCTCGGGGGTGACCCGCCCCCGGTCCGCGCGGCGTGCTCGCTCGCCGCCATTCGCAGATCGCTCAGCGTCTCTTGCAGCGACCCATACAGCTCCACCGCCGGCTCGCGCGGGTGCCGGCGGTGGGGCTCCGCCACGTCGATCGCGACGATCTTCGTCTCCTCCCCCAACGCCCCGCCGAAGCCCAGCCGGAAGTCCATCGGCACCCCAATCACCAGCGCCACATCCGCCTCCCGCAGCGCGCGGCTGCGTGTGCGGGAGAAGTACAACTCGTGATCCGCCGCCACACAACCCCGCGCGAGGCCGTTGAGGAACACTGGAATACGCATCGCCTCCGCCAGCTCCCGCAGCGCCACCTCGCCGTGGCCCCAGTAGAGGTCGGTGCCCGCCATGATTACCGGGCGCCGCGCACCACCCAGCAGCCTGCCCGCGGCCTCCACCACCGCCTCCGGTGCAGATCGCGGACGGGAGGCGTCCGCGAGGCCGCTCGGCGCGGTCGCCAACCCCTCCCCCTCCTTCCCTTCCGCTGCCGCGCCGCCGTCGCTTTGGCGCCCCCCCTCGGGCTCCGGCGCCTCCATGAACACGTAGTCCATCGGCAGATCCACAAACGCCGGGCCCCCGTGCGGAGCGAGCGCCGCCGCCATCGCGTCCTCCACCAGTTCGGGAATCTCCGCCGCGCTTCCCGCCGTCGCCGCCAGCTTGCTCAACGGCCGCACAAACGGCACGTGATCGATCTCCTGCAGCGAGCCCTGCCCCCAGCGGCCCGCCGGGGCGCGCCCGCCCAACACCACGATCGGGGAGTGGTTGGCTTGGGCGCTGGCGATCGCGCTCATCCCGTTGGTCACCCCCGGTCCCGCCGTCAGCGCGCACACGCCCACCTCGCGCGTCACCTTCGCCCAGCCCTCCGCAGCAAACGCCGCTGTCTGCTCGTGGCGCACGTCCACGATCTCGATCCCCTCCGCGCGGCAGCCGTCGTAGATCGAGAAGAGGTGGCCTCCCGACAGCGTGAACAGCCGGCTCACCCCGTGCGCCTTCAGACGCCGCGCCACCAGACGCCCGCCGTGGTAAGTCGCCGGCAGCTGCTGTCGCGGTGAAGCGTTATCCGTGGGCATGCTCGCCGGCGACTCTACCCGCTGCCCGCCCGCGGCGGCGGGAGGAGGGTAGGCGGGTCGCGGACGCTGCCCGCCCGCAGCGGCAGGCCACGGCGAGACAGGTCGCGGATGCCACGTGATCCGTCCGCCGCATGCCGCAGGATGCCGGGCTCTTTGGCGCCTTCCCCCTCCACATCCCTGCGCACATGGCAACACCGTGCGCTGCACCGCATGGCCGACTGGCGGGACGGCCCGTTCCTGATCTCCGCCGCGCCAGGCGCCGGCAAGACACGCCCCGCGATCCAGTTCGCAAGGGAGCTGTTGTCCACGGGGATCGTCGAGCGCGTGGTGGTGCTCTGTCCCACCACCCCGCTCACCCGTCAGTGGGCGGCGGCCGCGGCGCTGCTCGGGGTGCAGTTGCAGCCCGACGCCAAAAGCCCGCGCCCACCCCGCGACTTCCATGGCGTCGCCGTCACCTACGCGCGCGTGGCTGGCGATCCACGCGGCTGGGCGGCCAAGGTACCCGCCGACACGCTCGTGATCGTCGACGAGGCCCACCATCTCGGCGAGGACCTGGCGTGGGGCACCGGCTTTCAGCGGGCGTTCGCCTCCGCGCCGCGCTGGCTGCTGCTGTCGGGGACACCGTTTCGCTCGGATGCCACCCCGATCCCGGGCGTGCGCTACGACCACGACGGGCTGGTGGTGCCCGACGTCTCCTACACCTACGCGGAAGCCGTCGCCGAAGGAATCTGCCGTCCGGTGGCATTTGTCACGTTCGACGGCACCCTGTCGTGGCGCAGCGGCCAGGACGTGGTGGAATCCTCGTTTGAGACTGTGCTCAGCGCGCGCGAGGCCAGCCGCCGCTATCGCACCGCCATCTCCACCGAGCTGCCGGAGGGGCTGCCACGGATCCTGCGGGAGGCCCACGCCAAGCTCGGAGCGCTGCGCGCGGCGGGCCACCGCGACGCGGGTGGCCTCGCGGTCGCGGCGGACGCCACGCATGCCCGGCGGATCGCCAAGCTGCTGGCCCAGACGACTGGGCGCTCGCCGGTGGTTGTGCTGCACACCGAGTCCCATGCCGCGCGCAAGCTCGCCGACTTCCGCGGCTCGCACGAGCCGTGGATCGTGGCGGTGAACATGGTCTCCGAGGGCGTAGACATCCCGCGGCTGCGCGTGGGGGTATATGCCACGGCCGCCAAGACGCCGCTGATCTTTCGCCAGATCGTCGGGCGCTTCGTGCGCACCCTCCCGACCGATCGAAGATCGGCCGGCGCGGCCGGCGCGGCCGAGCCCAGCTGGCTGTACCTGCCCGCCGATCCCACCCTGCGCGCGCATGCCTCGGAAGTGGAAACCGAGCTGCGCCACGCACTCCACCGCGACCAGCCCGAGGAGGGTTGGGAGGAGCCGGTGCAGCGGCGCGCCAGCGAGCCGTCTCCTACGGCGGAGTTCGTGCCTCTCAGCGCCGAGTTCGCCGCACAGATGACCCTGTTCGGCGCGCCCCAACCAGCGCACGCTCCCATCCCCGCCAGTGCCGCCGATGAGGCTGCCCAGCCGGCGCCGGTGGCTGCGTTTGAGCGCCAGGCGCAGCTGCGCCAGGAGCGCAGTCGCCTGGTGGCCGAACTACACCGCCACGACGGTCGCAGCCACCGCGAGATCAACGCCTGGGTCAATCGCACGGTCGGACTTCAACGGGTCGAGACCGCCAGTATCAAGCAGCTGGAGCGATCCGTCCATGCCCTGACGCGGGAGCTCACGCGCGCCAGCCGACCGTCGCGGACGTAGCCCCACGCCGCGCAGGCGATTCAGACCGTCGCGTACATAGCCCCGCGCCTCGCATGCCATTCCAGCGATGCCCGGGGTGGGAGTCGAACCCACAAACCCTTTCGAGGCGCCGATTTTAAGTCGGCTGCGTATACCGTTCCGCCACCCGGGCGTGGCTGCCCTGCTCCTCTCTGCGACCAGCCGCTTAAGTCTATGAGAGCGCTGGGCGGCAGCGCCCCATGGGCAGGCGGCTCGCGGTGGCCGCGACTCCCTGTCATATGTGCTTTATCTGCCGTTGGGGGTAGGGGGGTAGAACATATGCGGGAGCCATCCGCCGCTCCCCCGGGCCGCAACTAAGCGGTTGTTACGGTGTCTATAGAGACGAAAGCAGCGTGATTGGACCGCCGTGGAGGTCACCACACTAAAACCAAGCGTCGCATCAGGCCTGCGAGGGGCCAGCCCCCTGCTGCGCCTGCAGCCCGACGAGCGCCTGATCGCGCTCACGCGCCGCGGTCAGCACGCCGCCTTCGAGACGCTCTTCTCGCGCTACCACTCCCGCCTGCTGTCCTTCTGCCGGCACATGCTTGGCTCGCGCGAGGATGCCGAGGACGTGCTGCAGGAGGTGTTTGCCGCGGCCTTCAACGCGGTGCTTGCCGACGAGCGCCCCATCAACGTGCGCCCCTGGCTGTATCGGATCGCGCGCAACCGCTCACTCAACCACCTGCGCCGCGCCTCCGCGATCGGGGTGGATTCGATGGACATCCACTTCGCCGAACACGGCCTCTCCACCGGCGATCAGGTGCTGCGCCGCGAGGGCTTCCGCCAGCTGATCGGCGATGTGGGGCAGCTGCCGGAGACGCAGCGCACGGCGCTGCTGCTGCGCGAGATCGACGCGCTTTCCTACGAGCAGATCGCGCTCGCGATGGACACCACGGTGCCCTCGGTGAAGTCGCTGTTGGTGCGCGCCCGCATCTCCCTGGCGGAGGCCGCGGAGGCCCGCAAGCTCAGCTGCGAGCAGGTGCGGGGTGAGCTGGGCGAAGTGGCGGAGGGTCTCGTCAAGATCACCCCCCCCGCGCGCCGCCACCTGCGCGACTGCGAACGCTGTCGCACGTTCCGCAAGCTGCTCAAAGACAACAACCACGCGCTCGCCGCCATCTTTCCCGTCGGACCGCTGCTGCTGCTCAAGCACCTGGTGTTCAGCAAGTTCGGCGCCTCCTCCGCCGCCGGCCACGCAGCCGGCGCCGGGAGCGCCGGCGCCGGGGTTGGCGCCGCAAGCGGAGCCACCGGCACAGCCACCGCGGCGGGCGCCGCGGGCGGCCTGCTCACCGCGGGCGCCGGGGCGGGGGCAGCCGGAGGCGCGAGCGCCGCTGGAGGCCTTGTTACCGCGGGTGCGGGGGCAATCGCGACGAAGGCCGCCGCCACGCTGGCCGCCGCCGCGCTCGTCACCGCGGGCGCGGTCGCCGTCAGCCCCAGCCATGTCCGCCGTCACCCCTCCACGTCCCCAGCGCTCGCTTCGGCCGGCCCCGCCGCCACCCACAGCTCTGCGCCGCTGGTCGTGCGCTCGCTGCCACAGCCCATCAGCACCGGCGCACAGGTGGCCGCCGTGGCAGGTGCCGCGCGGCTGGCGACCAGGCGTGGCCAGCACCCACCGCTCAAGCCGCGGCTCGGAGGGGGCGCCGCCGGTGCTCACCCGCACTCCCACACGCCCGGCGATGTCACCGACCCAGCGCCGGTCGTCAAGCCGCCGGTCTCCTCGGTGCCCGTCACCCAGCCGTCCGTCACGCCGCCCGCGGTCGTGCAGGTAACCACCGAGACCACCCAGCTTCCCCCCACCAGCACACCCTCTCAGCCGGCCGACGATCCGACCGTGACAAGCACCACCCCAGTCGCCACCGCGCCTGCGCCGGTCGAAACCACTTCCACCACTACGGAATCGGCTGCTCCCACCGGCGAATCGGCGGAATCGGGGCCGGAAGCACCCAGCCCAGGCGAAGCCGGTGAAACCACCGCGC
This sequence comes from uncultured Solirubrobacterales bacterium, assembly GCA_963794715.1. Lineage (GTDB taxonomy): Bacteria > Actinomycetota > Thermoleophilia > Solirubrobacterales > Solirubrobacteraceae > Palsa-744. Next base: position 211,659 of record CAWCEY010000002.1, read on the forward strand.
CCAATCCGGTTGAAGCCGCCGTCGGCGGCACCCCCGGGCCGTAGAGTCTCATTCCAGCGAGAAGGTCCCCAGTGGTTCTTCAAGAACGCCTTTGACGCCCACGTCCAGCGGCGAGGTCACCTGGTGGTTGCCGGCCACAGTGGTGAGCATCGCGATCTCCACGCCCCTGCGCGCACCTGGCCGGTCGGGGAGTAGCAGCACGTTGCGCCCATACATCTCCCGCCCCCTCACGGTGGTGGTGTAGAACACGTTGTACGTGGCATAGCTCGACACCGCGTCGATCTGCGTACTGCCCTGTCCGCGCAGCACAAAGCCGCTCTGGCCGGCAACGCGTGCGGCGGCGAGGCGCTGGGTGTAGCCGGATGCATACATCGCCAACGCCGCACCGATCGCGCCATGGTAGGGGGGGAGTAGGAGGGGTCCCACCGCAAAGGAGTCCTCCAGCCGGCCATCCACCACGTGCTGCACCCTTGCGTACCCCCCGGGAGCCGGGCCGGTGCGGTGAAGCCCCCCGTAGCTGAAGCTGAACGGGACTGGCCCCCCGTGGGAGACCGTGGGGCTGGCGAGCGTCAGCGCGGCGCCCGCGATCGCCGCCATCAGCAGCGCCGCCACCGCCACCCACAGCAGGCGCGCCCCCGCCGACGCGCGCCGCCAGCGGGGGGCCAGCAACTCCCCGAGCGTTGGGCGGTACTCGCTCTTGAGCGGCAGCGCAGGCATCGAGGGTGAGCCTATCCCAGTGCGCCGCCCGGCCAGCGTCACTCACCCACCGAGAACAGCGCCTCCAGATCGTGGCGAGAGTAGGCCTGGAAGGCGACCATCGTCTGCGTGCGCGACACCCCCGGCAGTGTGGAGATCGTCCCGGTGACCACGTCGGCGAGCTGCTCGTGGTTGGGGACGCGCACGATCGCCACGAAGTCCCACTCGCCCGTCACCGAGTAGGCCTCCGCGACCCCCTCGATGTCCGCGAGGTCGCCCCCCAGCGTGGAAAGGGCGTCGCGCTCGGCCTCGATCAGCACCACCGCGTGGGTCATGGCGTGTGTGTGAGGGTCATGGGCAAGGAGGCGTGGGTCATGGCGTGCGTGCGAGCGTCATGGTCATGGGCAAGGAGGCGTGGGTCATGGCGTGCGTGCGAGCGTCATGGTCATGGGCAAGGAGGCGTGGGTCATGGCGTGTGCGACTCCCCGGGGGCCAGCACCACCACCTGCGAGGCGCCGGCGGCCTCCACGTCGGCCTTGAATGCCTGCACGTCGGTGTGGATCGGGGGGAAGGTGTCGTAGTGGCAGGGAATCACCTGCTTGGCGCCCACCAACCGCGCGGCCTCCACGGCGTCGAAGCGGTCCATTGTGTAGTGGCCGCCGATACACATCAGCGCCACGTCAATCGACTGGCGGCGGCCAACCAGCTGCAGGTCGGAGAACAGCGCGGTGTCGCCGAGGTGGTAGACAACCTTGCCGCCAAAGCCCACCACCAGCCCGGCGGGGACATTGGCGGTGCCTTTGGGGGTCGTGGAGGTGTGCCACGCGGGTACCAGCCGCACCCACCCCCAGTCGCGCTCCACAGTGCCACCGAGGTTGGGGTCAGCCACGTTCTGCACGCCCTCCGCGGTGAGCTCGTTGGCGATCTCCACCACCGCCACAACGTCGGCGCCGCTGCGCTTGGCGATCGAGACGGTGTCGCCGATGTGATCGACGTGCCCGTGGGTGAGCAGGATCGCGTCGGGGTTCAGCTCGTCGGCGCTCGCCGCCGCCTTGGGGTTGCCGGTGAGGAAGGGATCGATCAGCACCGTGGTGTCGCCATCCCGCAGCTCGAAAGCCGCGTGGCCGAGAAAGCGGATCTCCATGTTGGCTATGCCTCTCCTGTCGTGTGGGTGTGTGTGTTGCCTATATCTAGCGCTTACCCAGCCTCGGCGCGGGTGCTGCTGAGACCGTAGCCCAGCACCAGCCCAACCGCCGCGCCGGCGACCCCCGCCAGCCAGCTGGCTTCCCAGCGGGCGAACGGCATCGCCAGCAGCACCGCCGCGATCGTCGCGGTGCCGAGCAGGTCGCCGTCGTAGTAGCGCTTGCCCGCGGCGGCCCGCAGGTCGGGGACAGCCCACGCGGCGAGCAGCGCCAGCGCACCGGCGTTGGCGCCCGCGACGATCGGCAGCGGGTAAACCGCCAGCGCCACCAGCGCGCCCGTGGCGCCGGCGCCGAAGAACGCCAGCAGCACCGCGGGGGGGCCGTGGCGTCGCTCCAGCAACCAGCCGAACAGTGCCACCGCCAGCAGCGCCGAGAACGCGTACACGCCGGCGTAGAAGCCGCCACCGTAGCCAAACTGGGTGGTGAGCAGCTTCCACCAGTCGCCCAGCAGCGGTCCCGCCACCACCACGCGATAGAGGCCGAGGTAGCCGGCGCTGGTGAGCACCCACACCACGCAGCTGCCCGCCACCAGCGCGATCGTGGCGTACGGCGGGGAGTCGGCGCGCACGCCGGCGATCTCGCCCCGGCGCAACCGCCCGAGCGACGGCACTCCCAACCGCGCCCGGTGGGCGCGCTGGGGGGTGTGCTCGCGCGGCAGCTTGGGCGCCCGCCGCTGCAGCCGGTGCCCGCAGTAGGGGCACTCGGTGATGTAGGGGCTGACCTCCGAGCCACACTGCTTGCACACCACGAACAGATCGGCACCCGAAGACATCGCCGATCCATTCTAGGCCCCTCCCTCGTCCGGGCGGCAGGGATCTTTCCGAGGCTCCCAGCTTCCCTCCTCGGCGTCTCGGCGGTAGAGTCCGGGCATGACCTCACTCGGCTATGACAAGCAGCTCTACATTCTCGCGTTCGACCACCGCGGTTCCTTCCAGAAGAAGTTCTTCGGCATCGACGGCGAACCCGATCCGGAGCAGACGGCGATGATCGCCGACGCCAAGCATCTCGTCTTCGAGGGCCTCAGCAACGCCGTGGCCGCCGGCGCCGACCCATCGGTGACGGGCGTGCTGGTGGACGAGCAGTTTGGCTCGACCGTTCCCGAGGAGGCGCGCGCGCAGGGCCTGCGGCTGGCGATGCCCGCTGAGCGCTCCGGTCAGGAGATGTTCGACTTCCAGTACGGAGAGCGGTTCGGCGAGCACATCGAGCGCTTCGACCCCGACTTCACGAAGGTGCTGGTGCGCTACAACCCAGACGGCGACGCGGAGGGCAACCGCGAGCAGCGCGAGAAGCTCAAGCAGCTCTCGGACTGGCTGCACGAGCGCCAGCGCAAGTTCCTGTTCGAGCTGTTGGTGCCCGCCACAGCGGCTCAGCTGGAGGCGGTGGGCGGCGACGGCGAACGCTACGACGCCGAGCTGCGCCCCGAGCTCATGCGGCGCACGATCGCCGAGATTCAGGACGCGGGGATCGAGGTGGACGTGTGGAAGATCGAGGGCGTGGACGCGCGCGCCGACTGCGAGATGCTCGTCGCCCAGGCCCGCACGGGCGGGCGCGACGGCGTGGTGTGCGTGGTGCTCGGCCGCGGCGCCGACGACGCGAAGGTGGACCACTGGCTCGGTGAGGCCGCCCCGGTGGATGGCTTCGTGGGCTTTGCGATCGGACGCTCGATCTGGTGGGACCCGCTCAAAGCGTATGTGGACGGCAAGATCGAGCGTCGCGCGGCGGCGCAGCAGATCGCGCAGAACTACCTGCGCTTCGTCAAGGTGTACGAGCGCGCGGAGAGCAAGGCCCGGGTGGGCTAGGGCTCGACGCACCCCGGGGAGTAGGCTGATGGCGATGCACGCTTTGAAAATGAGGCGCAGCGTCGCGGAGATCGAGGAGGCGTTCGCCGAGGAGGTCTCGCTCGACCGCCACCGTCGCGACTCGCTGCGCCGCACCGCCGAGCAGCGCGCGCTGAAGCGTCAGGTGCAGCGGCGCAACAAGCGCGGCACGGTCCGCTTCACGCTGCTGGTGTGCGCGCTGATCCTCACCGCGGTGGTCGTCACCGTGGCGATGTTCTTCACGCTCTACCAGCTGCTGGGCTAGAGGTGGGCTAGAGGGTGGCGCGGCCGGCGCCCAGGCCGGCGAGCTGGGCCCCTCTCTTCTCAATCCCTCTCGCCCAGGTCCTTGATCGCCTCGTCCACCTCCGAGCGGACATCCTCAGGGGGCTGGCCTTCCCCCTGCTGGCGCTGGATCTCGATGTAGATCTCGGTCCTGAACACAGGCACGTCGGGGGGCGCCTGAATGCCGATGCGCACCTTCTCGCCGACGACCGACAGCACCGACACCTCGACATCGTCGCCGATCATGATGCTCTGATTGGTCTTGCGCGTCAGGACCAGCATTCCACGTACCCTTTCGTTTGGGCCGACGGCACCTGACACGATCACCGGCAGACCAGGCCTTTCAGCCAAGCATATATATTCGAGGGCCCAGAAATGGGATCTCGTCCGGCCGGCCGACCGGCTCTGTCCACATAACGCGCGCAAGCCCAAATTTCTGTCGCGGTCGCGACGAAGCACCGGCTGCTAGTCTCCCGGACCGTCGATGCCACGTAAGTCGCTCCGTCCACAGCTCAACCAGATTCGCGCCTGGGTACGTCAGGGTCGCACTGACGCCTGGGTCGCTCACCAGCTCGAGGTCACCGTGCAGGAGATCGAGCAGTTCAAGCGCCAGAACGACCTGGGAGGGGAGGAGGCGGCCTCGGGTGCGCCCACGGCCGACTTCAGCGAGGAGATCGACCTTCGCGCGGAGGACGATGCCCTGATCGCCGCCGAGCTCGAGGCGGCGGCGCTCCAAGCCGAGCGCGAGCGCGCGGAGGCCGAGGCGTCGGCCGAGCGCGAGCGGGCCGAACGGGCCGAGCGCGCCAGCGACGAGGAGGATGCCGACGAGGACGACGACGAGGAGAAGGAGGCGCCCACGCGTCGACGCAGCCGCCGGGGAGGACGCGGCCGGCGACGCCCCGCGGCGCGCGGCAGCGCTCCGCTGGAGGGCACCTTCGACCACGGCGAGGAGGGCTATGGCCTGTGGCTGGACCCGGCCGTCCAGGACAACCCGATCTACGCCGAGCATTGGGCCGGACACCGCCCCGTCGAGGTCCTCGTCGAGGAGGACCAAATAATCATTCGCCGCGTCGGCGGCGACGACTAGGGCGTTTGTTTCTCCGCGGCGACCCGCCGCCCTCCCGCGTAGTCGGCCGCCTCGCGAAGGTAGCGACCGAAGGCGGCGTCCACGACGATGCCCGAATCCCACGCCCACGGGTCGGTGGGAGCGGTGTCCATCGCCAGCTGCAGGCACCACGAGGTGCCGCGCTCGTACAGCTGTGCGAGCTCCTCCGCCGAAAACCTGCCACCCAGGCGCCGGCGTAGCTCCGCCACCAGCGTCTCCACCACGCGCTCCAGCAACGCCCGGCGCTCCCGCGGTGCCTGCTCGAGGCGGCGCTGGCCCTGGCGCCACTGTTGGATCGCGTTCTCGAAGCCCGGCACCGGCCGCGAGGGTAGCAGCAGGCTCGCGCTCAGTTTGGGTAGTTGGCCGGGCTCGCGCTCAGTTCGATGGCAGGCCGGTAATCACGTAGGTCTGCTCGCCGGGGCGGATCATGCCGAGTCGGCGGGCCTTCTGCACGAGCGTCCCGGGGCTGGCGAGGGAGGTGTGCTGGCGCTCGAGCGCCGCATGTTGGCGCTCCAGGGCCGCCAGCTGGGTGCTGTCACTTCGCGCCTCTTTCCACGTTGACACCAGCGAGGCGCCGGCGCTCAGGTACAGGTACAGCAGCGCGCCCAGCACGCACATCATCGCCATGCGGCCCAAGCGGTCCCAGCGCACGCGCGTGGTCGATCTCATCTCCTTCGGCATTCGCCGTTCGTGGAAGGGCTCCTGCCGCGGATCGGGTGATAGGGGAGGGGGGAGGGGGAGGGGGAGGGGGAGATGTCATCCAAACAGACTCCAACACTTCATAAAATGAAGGGTTGGAGGGTCAAAACAACAGCGCAACCCACCTAGCCACTTCATAAAATGAAGGGTTGGAGGGTCAAAACAACAGCGCAACCCACCTAGCCACTTCATAAAATGAAGGGTTGGAGGCCCAAAAAGATACACACACCCCAGCCCCCGCAACCTCACCTGCCACATCGGCCCCCGCAGGTCGAGAGAGCGATCGGGAAGACTGTGGCCGCTCAGTTGCGAAACACCGCGCGACCGGGGAACTCGGCGTCGGCGCCGAGCTGCTCCTCGATGCGCAGCAGCTGGTTGTACTTGGCGGTGCGATCCGAGCGCGAAGGGGCGCCGGTCTTGATCTGCCCGCAGCCCGTCGCCACCGCTAGGTCGGCGATCGTCACGTCCTCGGTCTCCCCCGAGCGATGGCTCATCACCGCCGTGTAGCCGGCCTCGCGGGCCAGCGCGATCGCGGCGAGGGTCTCGGTGAGGGTGCCGATCTGGTTGACCTTGACGAGGATCGAGTTGGCGACTCCCAGATCGATCCCGCGACGCAGGCGCTCGGTGTTGGTCACGAACAGATCGTCGCCCACCAGTTGCAGATGCTCGCCGACGCGCTCCGTGAGCGTCTTCCAGCCCTCCCAGTCCTCCTCGGCCATGCCGTCCTCAAGCGAGACGATCGGGTAGCGCGCCGCCAGCGTGGCCCAGTAGTCGGCGAGCTCCGCGGCGCTCAGCGTGCGGCCCTCGTGCTCCAGCACATAGGCGCCGTCGCGGTAGAGCTCGCTGGTGGCGGGGTCCATCGCGATCGCCACGTCCACGCCGGGCTCGTAGCCGGCGGCTTCGATGCCGACGATCAGCATCTGCAGCGCCTCCTCGTTGGAGGCCAGGTTGGGCGCGAAGCCGCCCTCGTCGCCTCCCGCGGTGGAGAGCCCACGTCCATGCAGCGTGGCCTTCAGCGCGTGGAACACCTCGACCCCCATGCGCAGGCACTCCGAGAAGCTCTCGGCGCCGCAGGGCACCACCATGAACTCCTGGAAGTCCACGCTGTTGTCCGCGTGGGCGCCGCCGTTGAGCACGTTCATCATCGGCACCGGCAGCACCCGGGCGGCCTCCCCGCCGAGGTAGCGCCACAGCGGGAGACCCTCCTCGGCGGCCTGGGCGTGCGCCGCCGCGAGCGAGACGCCGAGGATCGCGTTCGCGCCCAGCCGCGACTTATTGGGGGTGCCATCCAGCTCGATCAGCGCCTGGTCGAGGCCCTGCTGGTCGCCGGCGTCGAAACTCCGCACGGCGTTCGCGATCTCGCCGTTGACGCCCGCCACCGCACGCCCCACGCCCTTGCCGCTCCAGCGCTCCCCGCCGTCGCGCAGCTCGGTGGCCTCGAACTCTCCCGTGGACGCTCCCGACGGGATCGCCGCGTGACCGTGGGCGCCGGAGCGCAGCGCGATCTCCACCTCGACCGTCGGGTTGCCCCGGCTGTCGAGGATCTGGCGGGCGTGGACTCTGTCGATCTGGCTCAAGGGTTCGTCGTCGCGGCTCGCGGGCCCTCCGCGCGCCTGCTAGCCGGCGGGCGTCGGGACCGGGGTGCTCGGCGTGGTCTTCGGCGCCTTGTACTGCTGGCAGCGCTGCATCACATAGCCGGCGCGGCATTCGGTGCGCGACTTCCACTTCGTTTCGAATTCCTTGACAAACTTGGTAAGCGCCGTCTGCTGCTGGGTGGAGGCCAGCTGGGTTTTGACCGTTTCCTTCACCTGCGCGAGGCTCTGCTGGCTGGCCGGGTGGACGGCCTTGACTTCGTAGATGTAGTACCCAAAGGGAGTCTTCACGGCGCCGCCGAGCACGCCCGACTTGGCGGCGAACACCGCTTCGCTGAGCGCCTTCTGCTCCTGGCCCTTGACCACGCCTTTGATTTCCCCGCCGGTGCTCTTGCTGGTCGGGTCGATCGACTTGCTCTTGGCGACGCTCGCGAAGCTCTTGCCCGATTCGATTTCTTTCTTCGCCTGCTGGGCCTCGGCTTCGGTCTTGGTGAGGACGATCCGCAGGTCGCGCGATTCCGGTTTGCCGTACTGGGACTTGTGTTCGTTGTAGTACTTGGCGACGGCCGCTTCGTTGACGTTCTTCTTGGCTTCCTTGGTGACTTTTTCCTGGATTTTGGTCGTCAGCAGGCTGAGCTTCACCCGTAGCAGCAGGTCGGAGACGGTCTGCCCGGTGGTGGCCAGGAATTTCTGGAATTCGGCTTCCTTGGGGAACTGCTGCTTCTTGAGTTCGTTGAACTTCTTCTGGACTTCTTTGTCGCTCAGCTTGACGCCCTGTTCTTCGGCTTGCCCGATCACCCAATCGGCGCTGATCAGGAAGCCCAGCGTGGTCTGCTGCAGCGCTTTGTACTGCTGTTCGCACTGCGACTTCAGCGCCGCTTCGGTCTTCGGCTGCTGGCCCTTGGCGGGCTTCGGTTCGATTTCTTTGAGGTGGGCGATGCAGTTGGTGTAGCTCGGCGGATCGGGTATGACCGCTTTGGGCGCTTTCTGGCCCGGCGCCGCCGCCGCGCTCGCGGAGGCCGCCACCCCCATCCAATGTTCGAAGGTCGTCTTCGTGATCGGCTGGCCGTTGACCTGCACCACGGCGTCGCTGGGGATGCCGCCACCGCAGGCGGCGAGCCCCGATGCGGCAAAGAAAACGGCGCCCAGCGCCGCGACACAACGAATTGGCTTGAACACAGCAGGCCGACTCTAGCGCAAATCCACGAGCTTGTGTAGCGCCGCCTATCCGGCCGCGCCCGCCGCCCCGGTAGTCGCCGCCGCCCCCGCCGCCGCGGCGGCGGACTTGGGCGCTTTGTAGCCTTTGCAATCCTGCACCGTGTAGCCCGCGCGGCATTCTGTGCGTCCTTCCCAGCGCTTGCGGAATTCCTTGACGAAGGAGGTGAACGCGGTCTGCTGCTGGGTGGATGCGAGCTGGCTCTTGACTGTTTCTTTCACCTGCGCGAGGCTCTGCTGGCTGGGTGTGTGGATCGCCTTGACTTCGTACACGTAGTAACCGAAGGGAGTCTTCACCGGGCCGCCGAGCACGCTCGGCTTGGCGGCAAACGCCGCTTCGCTGAGCGCCTTCTGCTCCTGGCCCTTGACGACGCCTTTGATTTCCCCGCCGGTGCTCTTGCTGGTCGGGTCGATCGACTTGCTCTTGGCGACGCTCGCGAAGCTCTTGCCCGATTCGATTTCTTTCTTCGCCTGCTGGGCGGCGGCTTCGGTCTTGGTGAGGACGATCCGCAGGTCGCGCGATTCCGGTTTGCCGTACTGGGACTTGTGTTCGTTGTAGTACTTGGCGACGGCCGCTTCGTTGACGTTCTTCTTGGCTTCCTTGGTGACCTTTTCCTGGATTTTGGTCGTCAGCAACCCGTACTTCACTCGCAACAGCAGGTCGTTGACGGTGTATGAGGTGCTCGCCAGGAATTTCTGAAATTCCGCTTCCTTGGGGAACTGCTGCTTCTTGAGCGCGTTGAACTTCGTCTGGACTTCCCTGTCGCTGAGCTTGATTCCCTGTTCTTCGGCTTGCCCAAACACCCAGTCGACGCCGATCAGGAAGCTCAGCGCCTGCTGCTTGAACGCGGTGTACTGCTGTTCGCACTGCGCCTTCAGCGCCGCTTCGGTCTTCGGCTTCTGACCCTTGGCGGGCTTCGGTTCGGTTTCTTTGAGGTGCGCGATGCAGTTCGTGTAGGTGGGCGGGTCGGGCGCGACTGGCTTGGCGGCCTTCTGGCCCGGCGCCGCCGCGCTCGCGCTGGCGGCCACACCCACCCAGTGAGCCAGGGTCGCCTTGGTGATCGGCTGGCCGTTGACCTGCACCACGGCGTCGCCGGGGATGCCGCTGCCACACGCGGCAACGCCCCCGACGGCAAAGAAAACGGCGCCCAGCGCCGCAGCACAACGGATTGGCTTGATCACAGGAAGGGCACTCTAATGGATGTCCGTAACGGGTGTCTAACGAGTTTCTTAAGGACTCTTATGCCGCCTCGCGCACGGCCGTTATGCCGCCTCGCGCACGACCGACAGCAGCACGTCGGCGGCGTGCACCACCGCGGGGAAGCGCTCCGCGCCCTCGCGCGGCACGCGCACCGACACCTGCGATTTGCCAGACTCGTACAGCGCCTCCGGTAGCTGCTCGCGCAGACGCCGCGCGCGGGCGGAGTCGAGGTCGATCGGCGTCACCGCCAGGCGATCGCCGCGGAAGCTCACGGCGCGCGCCCCCGCCTGACCCAGCTTGATCCGGGCGCGCTGCAGCGCCAGCAGGTTGCCGAGCGGCTCGGGCACGGGGCCGAAGCGATCCTCCAGCTCCTCGCGCAGGCGCTCCACGTCGGCCACCTCCAACGCGCCGGCGACGCGGCGGTGGATCTCGATCTTGGCCTGCTCGTAGGGGACGTAGTCGGAGGGCACGTAAGCGTCCACGTTGACGTCCAAACGCACAGGCTCGGGCAGCTCCTCCGCGCTCTCATCGGCGGGACCGGCCGCTTGAACCGCCTCATCGAGCATCTGCATGTACAGCTCGAAGCCCAGCGCCGCCACGTGCCCGGACTGCTCGTCCCCCAGCAGGTTGCCCGCGCCGCGGATCTCCAGGTCGCGCATCGCGATCTTGAAGCCCGACCCCAGCTCGGTGTAATCCGAGAGCGCCGACAGCCGCTGCGCGGCCTCGGGCGTGAGCGCCGCCGCCGAGTCGTACAGCAGGTAGGCGTAGGCGCGCTCGCGGCTGCGCCCCACGCGCCCGCGGATCTGGTAGAGCTGGGCGAGACCGAAGGCGTCGGCGTGCTCGACGATCAGCGTGTTGGCCTGCGGGATGTCGATGCCGGACTCGATGATCGAGGTGCACACCAGCACCTCCGCGCCGCCGCGCAGATAGTCCATCATCACCCTCTCCAGCTCCCCCTCGCCCATCTGGCCGTGCGCCACGGCGAAGCGTACCCCCGGGCACAGCGCGCGCAAGCGCTCGGCCGTCTCCTCGATCGACTCCACCCGGTTGTGCATGAAGAAGGCCTGTCCGCCGCGCTCGTGCTCGCGCATGATCGCCTGCTTGACCAGCTCCTCCTCGTACTCGCCGACGTAGGTGCGCACCGGCCGCCGGCCCTCCGGGGGAGTCTCGATCACGGAGATGTCGCGCAGCCCCGCCAGCGACATCTGCAGCGTCCGGGGGATCGGGGTGGCGGACATCGAGATCACGTCCACGCGCAGCTTCAGCTGGCGCAGCAGCTCCTTCTGCTTGACGCCGAAACGCTGCTCCTCGTCGACCACCAGCAGACCGAGATCCTTGGCGCGCACGTCACGCGAGAGCACACGGTGGGTGCCGATCAGGATGTCCACGGCGCCCTTGGCGAAGCCCGCGATCGCCGCCTTCTGCTCGGCGGGAGTGCGAAAGCGCGAGACGTGGTCGATCGTCACCGGATAGTCGGCCAGGCGCTCGGAGAAGGTGCCGAAATGCTGCTGCGCGAGGATCGTGGTGGGCGCCAGCATCAGCACCTGCTTGCCCTGCGCGGCGGCCTTGAACGCGGCGCGCAGCGCCACCTCCGTCTTGCCGTAGCCCACGTCGCCGCAGATCAGACGGTCCATCGGCCGCGGGGCTTCCATGTCGGCCTTCACCGCCTCGATCGCGTCGCGCTGGTCGGGGGTCTCGGTGTAGGGGAAGCGCTCCTGGAGTTCGCGCTCCCACTCGGAGTCGGGCTCGAAGGTGTGCCCGGAGCGCCGGCGGCGCTCGGCGTAGAGGGCGAGCAGCTCGCCCGCCAGCTCCTGCGCGGCGCGGCGCGCGCGCGACTTCATCGCCTCCCAGCGCGAGCCCCCCAGTTTCGATAGTGGTGGATGGTCGCCGCCGGCCCCGACGTAGCGTGAGATCTTCGCCAGCTGTTCGGTGGGCACGTACACGCGGTCGTCGCCCTGGTATTCGAGGTACAGGTAGTCGCGCGTGATGCCCGCCACGGTGCGCGTCTCGAAACCGGCGAAACGCGCCACGCCGTGGTCTTCGTGAACCACGATGTCGCCGGTGCGAAGCTCCGTGAAGGAGCGCAGCGCGCCCCGCCGGGGTCGGCCGTCGGCGCTTTGATTGGGATCCCCACCCGCCCGCTCCGCTCGGCGGCGGCGCAGCAGGCGGTGCTCGGGGAACACCGCCAGCTTCAGCGAGGGCGCGATGAAGCCCTCGCGCAGCGAGGCGGCGGCGAAGCGCAGCGAGGCCTCCAGCGGCGCGGCGGTCACGTCCACCCCGGCAATGCGCGAGGCCTGCTCCGGCGTCGGGGCTCCCTCGGTCCCCGATGCGGCTCCTGGCCGCTGCGCCGGCGCCAGCCATGTTGCTTTGAGGCGCGCGAGGTTGTACGCCGCGCGCTCGCCCTCGCCGCGATGGGGAAACGTCACCACCGTGCGGTAGCCGGAGCGCACCAGCTTCTCCAGCTGCGGCTCGGCGTCCGCCAGCGAACGGGCGGCGGTGTCGGCGGACTGGGCGCGCAGTTGAATCTCCTGGTCGGCGACCAGCGAGGAGAGCCAGATGCGCGTGCGCTGCTGAAGCGCCGTCCGCACCTCATCGGGGCTCACGTACAGGTGGTGGGCGTCGGCGTCGTGGAAGGCCGCGCACACATCGCCCCAGTGGTCCTCCAGCGCCGGGTCGAGCTCCTCCTCGGCGGCGACGATCACCTCGGTCGCTCGGCGACCAGCCCCTCCCCCCCCTCCTCCATCCTGCTTCTCTGCGTCGGTCCCTAGCAGATCGAGCAGCGCCCCAAAACGCTCCACCGGCAGGAGCTCGGCGATGTCCGGACGCTCGGCGGCGTCCTCCAGCGCGGCGATCTCCGCCAGCTCGCGGTGCTCGGCGGCGAGCTCCGCCGCGGGCGCGATCTCGACATCCTCCACCTCACCCAGCGAGCGCTGCGTAAACGTCGAGAACCAGCGCAGCGATTCGATCTCCACGTCGAACATGTCCACGCGCACGGCGCGCTCCTCGGTGGCGGGAAAGATGTCGAGAATCTCCCCACGCATCGCAAACTGGCCCCGCTCATCCACCTGGTCAACACGCTCATACCCTGCCGCGAGGAGCTCATCCGCGCACTCGTGCAGGTCCAGCAGCTCCCCCCGGCGCAGCTTGAACGAGCGCGGGCGCAAGGCGGGATCGGGGACCTTCTCCGAGAGCGCCACCGCCGAGACGACCACGACTGGAGGCCCACCCACCCGGTCGGCGGTGGACTGCTCCGCCAGCAGGGCGTCCAGCGCGGCCACCCGCAACCCGATCAGGTGGGCCGGGGGGGTCAGGTGGGATTCGTAGGTCACCCCGCGCGAGGGGTAGTAGCGCACCCGGCGCGGCGCCAACCACGCGCGCAGGTCGCTCGCCAGCTCGCGCGCCGCGCGGTCATCGCCGACCACGACCAACGTCGGTCGTGGACCAACGGCCTCTCCGAGGCCGGGGTCAGCCGCGCTGGAAACGCCGATCTCGGCAAGGCCAGCAATCAGATAAGGGCGCAGCGAGGCCGACACGAACGCGTGGCCGCCTTCGCGCGCCAGTCGCGCGCCTCCAGGGTCGTCCTGTGCCAGGCCCAGCAGCGAGCGCAGGCTCATCGCTGGCCGTCGGCGTCTGCCGCCGACCCCTCCTCACCCACAACCCGCTCAACCTCGTCGGCCGCGCGCGCCACCAGCTCGCGCACCTCCTCGGGGCTCTCGCGGAAGCGGCCGAGCACGTGCGCGGAAACGATCTCCGGGTCGGTCGAAGCGGGGCGCCCGACGCCCACCCGCACCCTCCAGAAGTCCGGCCCGCCCAGCTCGCGCCGCAGCGACTTCAGCCCGTTGTGGCCCGCCAGGCCGCCGCCCAGGCGGGTGCGCACCTCGCCGAAGGGGATGTCGATCTCGTCGTGCACCACGATCACGCGCTCCAGCGCCAGCTTGTAGGAGCCGCGCGCGGGTCCGGCGGCGCGGCCGGCCTCGTTCATGAACGTCTGCGGCCACAACACCGCCACGCGGGGGGTTGGGTGGGGACCTGTTCCAACTCGCCCCTCGGCGAGCAGCGCGCGGAAGCGTGGTTTGGCGCGCTGCAGGCCCCACCGCTCGGCGAGCTCGTCGGCGACCATGAACCCCACGTTGTGGCGCGTGCGCGCGTACTCCCTGCCGGGGTTGCCCAGCCCCACGATCAGCCAATCAGCCGCCCCGCCTGTGCGGGCCCCGGCCCCGCCGGCGCGAGCACGGCCGATACCGGCGAAGGGTCGCCGCAGAGGGGGTTACTCCTCGGCGGAGGCGGCGTCGCTCTCGGCCTTCTCGGCCTCGCCGACGACCTCGGTCTCCGCTTCGATCTCGGTTGCCGTCTCACTCTGCAGGCGCGGTGGGGTGAGCGTCGCCAGTACCGTCTCCTCCAGGGCGTCCAGCAACGTGACGCCCGCCGGCGCCACCACCGCGGCGATCGTCAGCGTCTCGCCGATCTTCATCTCCGCCACCGAGTGCACGATCGACTCCGGGATCCCCGTCGGCAGCGCTTCGACGTTCAGCTCGCGCGTGATCTGCTCCAGCACGCCGCCTTCACGGATGCCGGGGGAGTCCTCCAGGCCCGTCAGTTCCAGCGCGACCACGGCCTGAATCGGCTTGTCCAGACGCACCCGCAGCAGATCCACGTGCACCGTCTCCCCGCGCACCGGGTGGCGCTGGGCCTCCTTGAGCACCACCGGTGTGGCGGCGGCGCCGTCGACGCTCAGGTCAAGCACCGCTCCCGCCTTTGCCAGCGCCAGGCGCAGCTCCCGTGCGTCCACCTCGAAGCTCAACGGCTGCTCGCCACCGCCATAGAGAATCCCGGGCACGCGGCCGTCGCGGCGCGTGCGCCGCGCCTTGCGCGAGCCATCGGGCTGGCGGGCATGTACGTCGAGCTGGGTGGATGTCTGGTCGGCCATATATCGCGGGGAGAGGACTTTAGCAATCCGCCGTGGAAGCGATCCGCGGGCCGACGCGCAGCAGCGAGACGGAGATGCCCGTGAGGAAGTTGCCCGAGCGCCGGACTCGCACGCACTGCACCACCGGGTAGCGCCCGCTGACCTTCCACGCCACGCGCGTCTCACCGCTCGAGCCGCCCAGCGAGTGGTTGGTGGTGGACTGCGTGGAGAGGATTTCCACCACCCCCGGCCGCCGCAGGCTGAGGGCATCCGCGCGCACAGTCGCGGTGCACGAGGCGCTGGCGCGGCAGCCGGAGAGCTGCGCGAGCATTTCCCGCGCATCGCCCCGCGCCTCGGCCTGCATCAGCGCCCACTCGTGGTCGCGTTCGACGTTTTCCGTCGAGAAGTAACGCGCCAGCATGCCGCTGATCACCAGGAACAGCAGTACCCCGACCGTGATCAGCGCGGCGCGCGTCCCACGGGAGAAGCGCCGTGGGCGCCGATTGCGCCCGCCGGGCCCGGGCCCGGCGCTCATCAGAACAGCTGGTTCTCGCCGCCGAACACTTCGCTGACCGAGTCGTCGGTGAAGATCCGCCGGATCGAGTCGGTCAGCAGGTCGGCGCAGGGGAGCACGCGGATGTGCTCCGGGCGCTCGGCGGGCACGGGGATGGTGTCGGTGACGACGATCTCCTTCAGCCCGCACGACACCAGGTTCTCGAACGCGTCGCCCGAAAACACCCCGTGGGTGGCGGCCGCGTAGACGCTCTTGGCGCCCGCTTCGTAGACCGTTTGGGTGGCCGCCGCCAGCGTCCCGGCGGTGTCGATCATGTCGTCGACGATCACCGCGTTGCGGCCTTTCACATCGCCGATCACATACCCGATCTCCGCAACCTGCTGGGCAGGGCGCTCCTTGTCGAGGATCGCCAGCTCGGCGCCGATCTTGGAGGCGAACTTCTTGTTGAGCTTCACCCGGCCGGCGTCGGGCGCCACCACCACCAGGTCGGAGAGGCCGAGGTCGTCGAAGTACTGGGTGAGCATGAACAGCGCGGTCATGTGGTCGACCGGTTTCTGGAAGAAGCCCTGGATCTGGCCGGCGTGGAGGTCCATCGTCAGCACCCTGTCGGCCCCCGCGGCCTCCAGCATCCGCGCCACCAAACGCGCGGAGATCGGCTCGCGCGGCGCGGACTTCTTGTCCTGGCGGGAGTACCCAAACCACGGCGTCACGGCGATCACGCGGTGCGCGGAGGCGCCGACGGCGGCGTCGATCATGAACAGCAGCTCCATCAGCGAGTCGTTGGCCGTCACCCCCGTCACGGGGTTGCCGCAGGTGGACTGCACGATGAACACATCGGCGCCGCGGATCGATTCGTCGTAGCGGCAGTACACCTCGCCGTTGGAGAACGTCTTCAGCGTTACCGGGCCGGGGTCCATCTGCAGCTTGCCGGCGATGTCCACCGCCAGCTGCGGGTTGGCGCGGCCAGCGAACAGCATCAGCCGCTTGTTGTAGTCGATCGGCAGGCTCGTCGCGGCGCTCGCGCGCGTATCCATCGCGCTGCTCATTGCTCCTCGGAGTGTAAAGCGCTCTCCCGACGTTCGGCGTACCCCTCGCGGTTGACTTGACGCGCGCGCGCCACGCCCAGCGCGCCGGGGGGGACATCCTCGGTGATCACCGAGCCCGCCGCCGTGTAAGCATCGTCACCGACTGTCACCGGGGCAACAAACGCGGTATCCACCCCTCCGCGTACGCGCTTGCCGATCCTCGTGCGGTGCTTGGCGTGGCCGTCGTAGTTGGCGGTGAGCGTGCCCGCGCCGAGGTTGGCGCGCTCGCCGACGTCGGCGTCGCCGATGTAGGAGAGGTGCGGGACCTTGGCGCCGGGGCCGATCTGGGAGTTCTTGATCTCCACGAACGTCCCCACCTTGGAGCCGTCACCCAGCACGGCGTCGGGGCGCAGGTAGGCGAACGGGCCCACGCTCACGTCGGCGCCGACCGTGGCACGGTCGAGCCACGAGACACGCACCGTCGCGCCTGCGCCGATGCTGGAGTCGATCGCGGTGGTGTGCGGCCCCACCGTGGCGCCGGCTCCGACGGCCGTGGCGCCGCGCAACGCGGTGCCGGGCTCGACGCGGGCGTCCTCGCCGATCCGCACATCCACATCGACCCAGGTGGCGAGCGGGTCGACGACCGTCACCCCGGCGCGCATGTGCCGCTCAAGGATCGCCCGCTGCGCCAGCGTGCCCACCTGGGCCAGCGCCACCCGGTCGTTGACGCCCAGCACGAGGTGCGGGTCCTCGACGGCGTGGGCGAGCACCGCCTGGCCGTCGGCGCGCAGCAGGTCGAGCACCTGCGGCAAATACAGCTCGCCCTGGGCGTTGTCGGCGCTCAAGCGAGGCAGCGCCGCCAGCAGCGCCTCCCCAGCGAACGCATAGATGCCGGTGTTGACCTCACGGATCTCAAGCTCCGCCGCCGTGGCGTCGCCCGCCTTCTTGGTCTCCACCACCCGCGCCACCGCGCCGCGCTCGTCGCGCACCACGCGCCCATACCCGCTGGGATCATCGAGCAGGGTGGTGGCCATTGTCGCCGCCGCTCCGCCCGCGACGTGGGCTGCCACCAGCTCGGCGATCGCCGCCGCGCTCACCAGCGGCACATCGCCGCTCAGCACCACCACCGGCGCCCGCGGGTCGATCGCGCCCGCCGCCGCGGCCACCGCGCCGCCGGTGCCGTTGGAGACGGGCTGCACCACCAGCTCGACGCCGCTCGGCAGCACCTCCGCCAGCGGCCGCGCGGGCGAGTCCACCACCACCACCTTGCCGGCCCCCGCCTCCAGCGCCGCCGCCACCGGCCACAGCCCCATCGGCCGGCCGCAGATCTCGTGCAGCACCTTCGGCAGCGCCGAGCGCATGCGCGTCCCCTGGCCTGCCGCCAGCACAACAACTGTCGGTGCGGTCATAGCTCACACCATCGGCATTGGGGGGCGGTCACACCAGCCCTCCCCTCCGGGGGTCCCGGCCGCGCGCAGCGCGGACGGAGGGGGCGTCCATTCCATCGGCCTCCCCTCCGGGGATCCCGGCCGCGCGCAGCGCGGACGGAGGGGGTGCGAAGCGAAGATTGGGGGGCAGGGACTCGAACCCCGATTCTCAGGACCAAAACCTGATGTCCTGCCATTGGACGACCCCCCAGCGGGGACGAGCTCTCACCTGGGCCGTTGTGGCGCGGGTAGAGCTTGCAAGAAATGCTTCACCGGGAACATTGCCAAAACACTCTCATTCCTGCTTTTTGCAAGGATGCCTGCAACCCGCAGTTGGGGAAGCGAGTAGTTGGGAGAGCGCGTAGATGCATGGGTCGGTCGCTTCTGAGGGCGTTTATCGACATCTCGGTGGACGTCTCAATGCGTACATTCTAGCTACCGCGGCGGTCGTGGCCGTAGCGTTTGTCGTGGCGCCGATCGCGGGAGCGGGGAGTGCCGCCGCGGCCCCCACGGCCACCGTGACCGCCCAGCGGCCGACGGCGACCGCCAAGCGGCCAACGCCACCGTGCCCCAACAGCAACCTGCAGCCAACACCGGCGGATATCCCCGCGGTGGCGGCGGCGACCACGTGCTTAATCGACTCGCTGCGCGTCGCCCATCGTCTGCCGCCGCTGCGCGCCAACCGCTCCCTGCAGGCGGTGGCAGGGGGTCAGTCGCGCGAAATGGTGTTGGGCGACTACTTCGGCGACAACAGCCGCTCCGGGCAGACGCCGTTGCGGCGGATCGTCGCCGCGCACTATCTCGGTCACTCGCGGGGAGCCTCCATGGGCCAGAACATCGGCTGGGGCACCGGCCCCGATGCCACGCCGGCGGGCATCGTGCAGGCGTGGATGCGCTCGCCGCCCCATCGCCAGATCATGCTCACCGGCGAATTTCGCGACATCGGCGTGGGCGTGGCGCCGGCGGCGCCGGCCGCGCTGGCGGAAGGGCAGGTGGGGGCCACCTACACCGTCGACTTCGCGGTGCGCAAGCGGTAGCCGCCCGCCGGTCAATCAGGGCCGCCGGCCGGACCCGCGCGGCACGCGCCCGGCCCCGGCGCCGGCCTCGGAGGCGGGGCCGCCGGTGTGGGCGATGCCGAGCACGCGCATCGCCTTCAACCCGAGCGAGAGCTTCTCACGGCCGTCGCTGGAGCCCACGTCCAGGCCGGAGAGCTCGCGCACGCGCTCCAGGCGGTAGTAGATGGTGTGGCGGTGGGTGAACAGGCGCTGCGCGGTGCCCGCGACATTGCCGTCGGCCTCGAGGAAGGTCTCCAGGGTGCGCACCAACTCGGTCTCATACTGCTCGTCGTAGGCCACCAGCGGCTCGACGGTCTCGGCGTAGAAGCGCTGCAGCTCGCGGGGGTTGTCGCTCATCGTGGAGAGCAGCAGCCGGTAGGCGCCGGTCTGCTCGAACGCCAGCGCGGGGCGGTCGGGATCAAATCCCCCGCCCTCGGCGACGTTGGCGGCGAGCAGCGCTTCACTGGCGGCGCGCGGCAGCTCGGAGGGATCCTCGGCGATGCGGCTGCGCCCCACCGCGAAGGTGCAGCCGGGCAGGCCGGCCTGCAACTCGCGCAGCACCGAGTCGGCGGCGCGCGCGGCGACCGCCTCCTCGCGGCCCGGCACCAGCAGCAGCACTTCCGCGGAAGGAGACCCCTCGCGCTCGGGGAGAGCCGCGATCGAGCGGCTCACCACGGCGCGGGCGCCACGCTCAGCCACCGCCCGCACGCGCGGGCGCCAGCCGTCCTCGGTCGGCGCCTGGGGGTGGGCGCGGGCGACGATCATGCTGGCGCCGTCCTGCAGCTCCAGCGAGAGCTCGCGCCCGCGCGCCAGCAGCTCCTCGCTGTTGCTCAGCTCACGCGCGAGGATGGCGCGCAAAAAGTCGGCGGCCGCATTCTCGGAGGCGCGGCCGGGCGCACGCACGCGCTCCACCTCGGAGGCGATCATCGTCACCAGCAGCCGCCGCATCGAGACGGAGGGCTCGGTGCGGGCGCGCACGTGCAGCGACCCCACCACGGCGTCGGCGACCCGCAGCGGGATGCTGCTCACGCCGTCGCCGCCCGCCAGCAGCGAACGCTCCTCCGCGGGCGAGCGGGCCGCCACCGCCAGGGTCCCCCCCTGCGCGTCGGTGACGGCGAGGCTGGCGTCGAGCGCGCGCGCGGCGGCACGCACCACCTCGGGCAGCCCGGCGCCAGACTCGACCGCCTCGGTGACGGCATCGAGGGCAGAGAGCTCAGCCACGGGATTAGACCCAGAAGTAGACGACGGCGAGCCCGCCGGCCACACCGATACCGACGAGCACCGCGAGCACATACAGCGAGAGCACGCTCGCCGCCACGCGCTCCCAGACCCGCGAGTAGGACGACCAGGCGGGCGCGAGGATCAGGCCGACGAACAGCGCCAGGCTGAACACCGCCGCGCAGACGGCGATGAGGTAGGTGACGTCGGTTTCGTTCATCCGGCTTCTAATTGTTACCTACGGCGAGGCCGACCGCCGAACTCGTGTAGGTAGCGTTCCGGGTCGCGACGCATCGCGCGGCGATCGTCAGCTCAAGCGAGGTACGGTTCCGATCGAAGCAGTCGAGGTGCGCTGACGCTACTTTGATCAGTGACCGCCCACCCAGCCGCCTTCGCGGAGGCGGCCGACGGCTATCGCGATCTGTTCGGGAGCGAACTGCGCCTTGCCTGGATTCCAGGCGTAGAATGCGTTGGTGATCGTCTGGTCTGTGTGTGCGCTCTCGCTGACAGCCACCCAATGGGCAGTCGCCAGCAGCTCCAGTCCGAATGGTGTCTCGAAGCCCTCGACCAGCTCACCGACCCGATCGAACCGCTTGTGGGTCTCCGGGTGAGCGGCCAGGAATGAGTCGGCCTTCTGGATTGCGCCAGGCATCAGCGTCACCTGATCGGTCGGTACGTCTCCGCCCCCGGTGTACCCTTGGATCAGGTGTCCGTTGACGTCGTGGAGAACGTGCCGGAGGTTCTCGGCGTAGGGACCGTAGGGCGCCTTGACATAGCGCAATTTCAGGGGCTCGCCGGACTCTTGTAGGAAGTACATGAGCTTGTGCAGCTCAAGCAGGCTGATGGATGTGTCCATCATGCCGGTCAGGTAGCGACGCATCAGACCGACCAATGCGGCGCGCCCAGCGGTCATCTTCGGGGTGGACTTGACCGGCGCGGACTCGGATTGGCCGCCCGGCTCGTAGAGGATCACGCGCACGTCGGGCATATCCGCCAACGCGGCTTCGATCACTGGGCGCACGTCGCTCCATGCGAGCCCACCAAGGCCACTGCCTAGGGGCGGGATGGCCACCGAGCGGATGCCGCGAGCCTCGATCTCATGTACCAGCGCGTCCATCCCAGATTCGATGTCCTCGA
This sequence comes from uncultured Solirubrobacterales bacterium, assembly GCA_963794715.1. Lineage (GTDB taxonomy): Bacteria > Actinomycetota > Thermoleophilia > Solirubrobacterales > Solirubrobacteraceae > Palsa-744. The sequence continues at coordinate 232,750 of CAWCEY010000002.1, forward strand.
TGCGGCTTTTGCCGCGCCAATGGCGCTTGGTCGGGAAGTTGATGATCCAACGAGGTACCGACCGTCCCGTGTCGTGCACGAACATCCGCCCAGGCTGAACCTCTTCGCGCTTGCAGGCGGCGGTGGACGATGGGACCTTGCCCGCCGCGGTAGGTCAAGCCGGGATGGTTTGCCATAGGCAGCAGATAGAGCATGATTGAACGCGTGCAGAAGTAGAAAGGCACGTATTCTCCAACGACGTCACCGGCGTGACACCTCACCGGGAATCGCATCCGATTCTGCTTGATCTCACTCATGCCGATTGCGAGCTGGGGGTCTCCCCGCGCAATCATCTCGGCATCGGATAGAAGTCCGTTGTCGTTCAATATCGACGGTAGGTTCTTGATGTGTGTGATGTGATAGATACGGGTCGGTTGAGGTGGCTCAGTCATCGCTATGCCGGCCCCAGGTTGGGATCCCACCGACGAAGCCCGCTGTGATGGCATCCGCGGCAAGCGGCGCGGGCACGCGCTCCGCCAGCGCGCGGGTGGCGGCGCGTGCGCGGGCGGGGCCGCGGGACCCGGCGAACAGGCCGAGCACGGTGGGGCCGGAGCCGCTCACCAATGCCACATCGGCGTCCATCGACCGGGCGTCCAGCAGGGCGGCCTCGATCTCCGGGCAGAGCGCGCGGGCGGCGTCTTCGAGGTCGTTGCGCAGTAGCGCCACGGGCGGCAGCGGGGAGCCGTCGGCGAGCGCGTCCGCCAGCGCGCGGCGGGCATCCGCGATCTCCGACTGCTCCCGCACGAGGCCCATGCGGTCGGCCTGTGCGTACACATCGGCGGTGGAGAGGGGTTGGGCGAGGGGCAGCACGAGTACCCCCAGCGGGACAACGGGATCGGGCAGCGCCCGCAACTGCTCCCCGGCTCCGCCAGCCAGCCAGCGCCCGGGCTGCACCTGGGCGGGCACGTCGGCGCCGAGCGTGCGGGCGAGCTCCGCCAGCAGCTCACGGTCGCCCAGCCCCGAGGCGGAGGCGGCGAGGCGCAGCGCGGCGGCGGCGTCGCCCGAGCCACCGCCCAAGCCGGCGGCGACCGGTGTGCGCTTGATGATGTGCAGCTGCAGCGGCGGAGCATCCCAGCCGGTGGCGCCCCGAAATGCGGCGAGCGCGGCCGCGGCGAGGTTCTCGGCCGGCGGGCCGGGAACCCCGGGGCACACCACCACGTCGCCGCCGCCGTCGGGGTTGGATGCAACGGAGAGCGTGAGCTCGTCCGCCAGCGAGATCGACTGCATCACGGTCGTGAGCTCGTGACGGCCATCGGCGCGGGTGGGGCCAACGAACAGGCCGAGGTTGATCTTCGCGGGGGCGAGCGTATGCAGCGGCAGAGTGCTCACAGATTCAGCTCCCGCGCGAGCGCCACAAATTCCTGTGGGTCCAAACGCTCGGCACGCACATCCAACGGGAGGCCCATGCTGGCCAGCCCCGCGCGCACCTGCTCGCGCTCCGCCACGCCAGCGAGCGCCAGCGAGCGCGCGAGCGCCTTGCGGCGGTGGGCGAAGGCGCCGGCGACGAGCGCGCGCAGCGCGGGCGTGGCGGCCGGTCCGGCGCGGGTAAGCTCCACCAGCACCGAGTCCACGTTGGGCACGGGGTGAAAGACCGAACGGGGCACCGCGCGCGCGACGCGCACGCGGCAGGCGATCTGGGTGAGCACCGACGGCACCCCGTAGTCGCGGCCGCCAGGATCGGCGGCCAGCCGTGCGCCAACCTCGCGCTGCACCATCGCCACCCAGTCGGTGACCGTGGGCAGCTCCTCGATCGTGCGTAGCAGCGCGGTGGCGGCGACGCCGTAGGGCAGGTTGGCGATCACCTTCGTGGGGGCCGGGCGCATCGCGGCGAGATCCGCGGTCAATGCGTCATCCCAGTGGAGGGTGACGTTGGCAAAGCGGGCCACGGAGTCGCCCAGCGCGTCGCGCAGACGCTGGTCGATCTCCACAACGTGCACGTGGGCGGCGCGCTCGGCGAGGTACTCGGAGAGCACCCCCACACCACCGCCGATCTCGAGTACGACGTCCGCGTCGGAGAGCTCCGCCAGGCGGCCGATCACCCCGAGGATGTTGGAGTCGATCAGGAAGTTCTGCCCGAGCTCACGGTCGGGGCGCACGTCGAACTGGCGCATCCGGCGCAGTGTGGGTTGCGTCGGCGCGCTCCGCTCGCTCGGGCTGCTCTTGCCGGCGCGTGGCCTCGGCTCGGGGGAACGGCTGCTCGTTGGGCGCTCGCGCACGGCGTCTGCCCCGCTCACCTCGCGCACGGCGTCCGCCCCGCTCACCTTGCGCACGGCGTCTGCCCCGCTCACCACCCGAACACGCGCGCGGCGGTGGCCTGCACCGCCGCCCCCAGCTCTCCCACCGACACACCCCGCAGCTCGGCGAGGAAGGCGGCGGTGTGCGCCACGAACGCGGGCTGGTTGGGGTGCTTGCGCACCCGCTGCGGGGTGAGGTAGGGAGCGTCGGTCTCGATCAACAGCCGCTCGTCGGGCACCCGTCGCGCGGCGGCGGCGAGGTCGGCGGCGCTTTTGTAGGTCACATTGCCGGCAAACGAGATCGCATACCCGCGCGCCAGGCACTCGTCGAGGTGGGCGGGCATGGAGAAGCAGTGCATCACCACGCTCACCCCCTGCGCCTGCGCCGCAAGTTGGTCGAGTGTGTCGCGCTCGGCGGCGCGCGTGTGGATCACGAGCGGCTTACCCAGTTCGCGCGCCAGCTCGATCTGTGCGGCGAACGCGCGCTGCTGGGCGGCGTGGGGGGCGTAGTCGCGGTAGAAGTCGAGCCCCGTCTCGCCGATCGCCAGGCAGCGGGGGTGGGCGGCGAGCGCGCGCAGCTCCGCAAGATCGGCGTCGTTGAAGCCGGTCGCGTAGTTGGGGTGGCGGCCGACCGCGGCGTACACCTGCGGGAACTCCTCCGCCGCCGCCAGCGCCGCGCGGCAGGAGTCGCCACCCGTGCCGACCGTGAGGATCCGCGTCACCCCTGCCTGTTCCGCGGCGGCCACCAGCTCCCGGTTGGGGGGCTCGCACAGGTCCAGGTGGGTGTGGCTGTCAATCATCGCGTGGCGGGTTGGGAGTTTTCTTTTTTGGGGATGGGGGATGGGTCACGTTGTTGCGGCGCCGGCGCTCATGGCTTGGGAAAGAGGGGTTCGAGCTCGCCGACACGAGCGGGGGAGTTGTAACCCGTCCCGAGGCGGGCGGCCGCCAGTGAGCGGTCCTCGGCGCCCAGCGCGTCCAGCAGTTTTTCGGTGCTCGCCGGCAGGTAGGGGTAGAGCAGCAGGCTCACCACGCGCACACCCTCCGTGAGCGACGCGAGAACCCCATCCAAATCCCCCTGCTGCTCCTCGTCCTTTGCCAAAGTCCACGGCGCGCACTCCTCGACGTAGCGGTTCAGGCGCCTCACTCGCTGCCAGATCGCATCGAGTGCCTGTGTGAGCTCGGCGCGGTCGAGCAGCTGGCACACCTCTCCGGCCAGCCCCTCAAAGTCACCGGCCAGCTCGGGGTCGATCGACGCGGCGGGCACCACCCCGTCGCGGTAGCGGCGCACCATCGCGAGGGTACGGCTGGCGAGGTTGCCGTACTCGTTGGCCAGCTCGCTCTCGTAGCGCTGCTCGAACGCGGTGGTGGAGACCGAGCCGTCCTGGCCGAAGGAGACGTCGCGCAGCAGGTAGAAGCGCAGCGCGTCCGCGCCGAAGCGCTCGATCACGGCGAACGGGTCGAGCACGTTGCCCAGCGACTTGCTCATCTTCTCGCCCTCCATCAGCAGATACCCGTGCACGAACAGGCGGCGCGGCAGCTCCAGCCCCGCGGCCAGCAGCAGCGCCGGCCAGTAGATCGCGTGGAAGCGCAGGATGTCCTTGGCGATCAGGTGGTAGTTAGCCGGCCAGAACGTGGACACCAGGTCGGTGCCGGCATCGCTGGCGGGGGCGGGATCCGAAGCCGCGACCGATACCGCGGGCGGGGGTGGCGCGTAGGAGAGCGCTGAGTAGTAGTTGAGCAGCGCGTCAAACCACACGTAGAACACGTGCTGGGGGTCCCACGGCACCGGCACCCCCCAGGTGAGCTTGTGGCGCGTGAGCGGCACGTCGCGCAGGCCGGAGCGGATGAATGCCAGCGCCTCGTTGTAGCGGCTGCGCGGGGCGACGAAATCCTCGCGCTCGGCGTACAGCCGCTCCAGCTGCTGCTGGAAGGCGGAGAGCTTGAAGAAGTAGTTGTCCTCCTGTTCGCGCACCAGCTCGATGTGGTGGATCGGGCAGCGCCTGCCCTCATCGATCTCGTTCTCGGCCTTGAAGTCGGCGCAGCGCGGGCAGTACCAGCCCTCATAGACGCCCTTGTACACATACCCGTTCTCGCGCACCCGCGCGAGGATCTCCTGCACCTTTGCCATGTGCTGAGGATCGGTGGTGCGGATGAAGAAGTCGTTGGACGCCCCCAGCCGCGGCGCCAGCGCGCGGAAGCGCTCGGCGTTGCGATCGGCCAGCTCCTGGGGCTCGATCCCGAGCGCGTGTGCCGCGTCGGCCACCGGCTCCCCGTGCTCGTCGGTGCCGGTCAGGAAGAACACCTCCTCGCCGCGTTGGCGGTGGTGGCGCGCCAGCACGTCGGCGGCGATCGTCGTGTAGGCGTGCCCCAGGTGCGGCGCCGCGTTGACGTAGTAGATCGGGGTGGTTACGTAGAAGGAGGGCACTGCCCGACCAGGCTACTGGCTCACCCTGCTTCAGTCGATCCGCGGGGCGATTAGATGCGTCACCGCGGTGGATGAGCGTGCATCCTCGATGCCGACCACGGAAACGACATCTCTCTGCTCGTCATGGATGTAGACGAGCAGCAGCCACCGCCACGGACCGACGATGAAGCGGAAGTGTTGCCACTGTCCTTCCAGCTGACGCCCGACCGACGGAAACCGCTTAAGGATGAGCAACGAGCGCTGGACGCGTTTCCGCGTGTCGGCAGGGAGGCTGTGGGTTACGATCATGCGATCGAGATCCTCGACCGCGGCGAGGTGCAGCTCGACGTGTGTCACGCTCTGCGTCCCACGGGGACTACAGCGCGTCGAGAGGGATGGTGTTGCCTTCGGCGACCTCCCTCAACCCCCGTTGGGCCCGCTCGTACGCGCCCGGAATGCCGTCGAGCAGCGCGGTGATCGTCCGAGGGTCGGGGTCGGCCTCGTCCAGCGCGCTGGACAGCAGCGATCGAGCCAGGGTTCCCTCCTGGACGTGTGTGCGCTCGGCCAGCCTGGATAGCTTGGCGGCGTACTGCGCATCCAAGGTCACGTTCAGTCGGGTAGGCGCGGGCATCGACACCATATTACACGATTAAGCACCTACCGTGCAGTACTACTTTCATCGCGCGTTAGCTCTCGGTAGAGGTCGTTGGCGCTCGCGCCCGTGAGCCGCGCCACCACTCCCGCCGCGGGGCGCACGCGGGAGCCCGCTGCCACCAACTCGCGCAGGGCCGCCAGCGCATCCTCGCGACCAGCGAAATCGAGGTGCGCCCTATCCACGGGGCCCACAACCAGCGCCACCTCGCCTCGTGGGGGATGCTCGCGGTAGTGCGCTGCCAGCTCCGCCGCGCTCCCCCGACGGACTTCCTCGTGCAGCTTCGTCAGCTCGCGGCACACCGCTACTGGGCGGGTTGGGTCGTGCTCGGCGAGCGTCTCAAGGGTTGCGAGGAGGCGCCGCGGGGACTCGAACACAACGAGCGTCGCGGGGTTGTGCAGCAGTACCCGTTCGAGCTCCCCTCGTCGGCGCGAGAGAAAGCCGGCGAAGCACCACCGCTCGACCGGCAGACCCGAGGCGACCAGCGCACTCACGGCCGCACTCGGGCCGGGCAGCGCGTCCACCGGCACTCCCGCCGCGATGCTAGCTCGCACAAGCTCATAGCCGGGGTCTGAGATCAGGGGTGTTCCCGCGTCGGACACCAGCGCCACGATTGCCCCCGCCCGCATCCGCTGCACCAACTTCGCCGCGCGCTCCCGTTCGTTGTGCTCGTGAAAACTGAGCAGCTCCCGCGGCTCGATCCGATGGCGATGAAGCAGCAAGCGCGTGTGGCGGGTGTCCTCGCAGGCAACCACGTCCGCCGCGCCCAAAGCGCCCAGCACACGCAGCGTCACATCTTCGAGATTGCCGATCGGCGTGGGGCACACGACGAGCTTCCCCGCTGCAGGCGCCCGCCCAACGTGCGCAACGTGCGCGTCTTCGCCCGGCATTCGGCCAATATAGAGAGCGCCGATGGCCAACGAGAGCGACCCCAAGCCGCAGTACACCCGCTACCGCGCGGGCCGCAGGCTGCCGCGTCCCGGCGAGGGGAGGGCGGGCGCGAACGGCCTGGTGGAGCCCACGCGCGGTGGCGAGAGCCGCCTTTTAGAAGACTGGCAGGGCCCGCCGCCGCCTCAGCAGCCCCGTCGCCCAGGCGCGGCGAGGACCGGCGCGCGGCCCTCGTGGTGGCGGCGGATCACGCCCAAGCGCGCCGCGCTCGGCCTGCTGGCGTTGATCGTCGGCTGGGTGGCGCTGTCGCTCGTGCTGTTCCTTCTCAGCTCCCACTTCCGGCGCGTTTCGCCGCCGGCCAACGTGGCCGGTCAGCTCGAACCGGGCGGCTTCCTGCTCACCTCAGCCAACAACATCCTCGTGCTGGGCTCCGACAAACGCCAGCAGAACTCCAAGGAACCGGGCGCCGACATCAACGGGCCCAGCCGCTCTGACTCGATCATGCTGATCCGCACCGGCGGCGGGCACGCCGCGCGCCTCTCGATTCCGCGCGACACGGTGATCGAAATCCCCGGTCATGGGTTGCAGAAGATCAACGCCGCCTACGCCTATGGCGGACCCGCGGAGTCGATCTCGGTGGTCAAGCACTATCTCGGGGTCCCCATCAACCACCTGATCGAGGTCAACTTCGAAAACTTCCCCGAACTGGTGGACGCGATGGGCGGCATCACCTATACGGGGGGCTGTGTGGTGTCCTACCTCGACGGCGGCTCCGCCAACGGCGGCTTCACGCTGCGACTCTCCGCCGGCACCCACCACCTCGACGGCACCGAAGCGCTGGCGCTCTCGCGTACCCGCGAGAACCGCTGCGCCCCCCAGCAGACCGACCTCAACCGCGAGGAACGCCAGCAGAAACTCCTGCAGGATATGAAGTCCCAGCTGCTCTCCTTCTCCAGCTTCCTACGTTTGCCGCTGATCTCCTGGAACGCCCCGCCGACGATCATCTCCGACATGAGCGGCCCCGAACTGCTGGCTCTGTTCGGCGCGCTGGAGCTCGGTGGCACCCCCCCACCCATCTGCTGGCGCCCACCGGCCAGATCACGCTGCCCGACGGCGAAGAAGGCCTGACGGTCTCCGAAGCTCAGAAGCGCGCCGCGGTGGCGCGGTTCATGGCGGGGTAGCCTCAGCTCTTGGCGGCGACCGGCTCGGGCTTCTTGGCGGAGCCCTTGTCGGTCTTGGACTTGCTCTCAGAGGTCGAGCTCTTGTCGTTTGAGGAGGAGGAGCTCTTATCCGTCGAAGCGGAGTCCGAAGAGGAACTGGAATCCTTGGCGGAGGAGGAGCTCTCCGCGGCGGCCGCGGTCTCGCGCTGGCGCTTGCGCGTGCCGTAGTCGGTGTTGTAGAAGCCCTTGCCCTTGAAGTGCACCGCCGGGGCGTGCAGCACGCGCTGGACCTTCACCCCGGTCTCGGGATCCTTGGCGAGGGGCTCGTCGGAGAAGGACTGCATGATCTCGAACGTGCTCCCGTCGGGGCGGCGATACTCGTAGATTGGCATTGGCACTCAGATTATAGGAGTGCCAAGCCAAGGGCACCAGGCCCCACGTGGAACACCCCCCGTGGAGCGCTCTAATCCGCCAACAGCGCCCGCACGCTGACGATGCCGGCGCCGATCGTCGCGGTGAAGTCGCGGTCGGGCTCGGTGAGCATCCGCAGCGCAAACCCGTCGCCGAGCGAGAAGAGGATGTCGGCGATCGCCTCCGGGTCGGCGTGCAGGCGCAGCACCCCATCGTCCTGCGCCACCGTGAGCATGCCTGCGACCTGCTCGCGCATGGTGCGCATCAGGTTGGCGTACTCCGTTGCAATGTCCTCGTTGCGTCGCGACAGCGTGAACAGCTCGAACAGGAGCGTGATGAAGTCGGGGTCCTCGCGAATCGCGTCCTGCAGGTGCTGCGCCATCAGGCCGATGAAGTCATCGGCCGTCTGCGCCCCGGCGAGCTGCTGCTGCAGGCGCTCCAGGCGCAGCTGGCAGTCGCGCCGCACCGCCTCGGCCAGCAACTGCTCCTTGGTGCCGAAGTAGTAGTGCAGCAGGCCTCGCGACACGCCCGCCTCGCGCGCCACGCGCTCAAAGGTGGAGCCCGCTGTCCCGTGCTGGGCGACGCTGCGGCGCATCGCCTCCACGATCCGCTGCGCGCGCTCGCCCGAGAGCGGCCTGGCGTCCTTGCCGCGCGCGCCGCTCTCGACAGCAGAAGCCATTGTCCTCAGTGACAGCCGGGCCGCTTGCGAGGCGCGGCCTTAGGAGGCGGGCGCCCCCACCGAGCTCGGCGCCTCCTGCGCGGGCATCGTGGTCGAGCTGTAGTCGAACTCCTCCTCGGCCCCGAACAGCAGGTCGAGCACCTTCGAGCGCAGGCTTTCGCTGAGCGCCAGTGCGAGCACGCCCGCGACCAGCGCCAGCATCAGCGTGCGGGCGAAGCCTCCGCGCCGGCGTGTGCGCTTGGGGGGCTCTTTGAGCGCGATGCTCGCGTCGCGCAGCGCCCCCACCGCCTCGGCGAGCTCGTGCTGGAGCTTGCGATCCTCAAACAACGCCTTGGTCGCCGGCTTGCCGTTGCTCATCCGCCCGTATGCGCTGCGCGCGGCGAGATATGCCGCCAGCAGGCTGCCGCGCAGTTCGTCGTCCTCGATGATGCGCTTCACGTACTGGTTGCCCTGGGCGGCGCGGGCCGCCGCCGAAGCCTTGCCGATGCTCTCTTTTGCCGCCATCCAGCCACCGCCTCTACTTGGAGCTTTACCGTGGGTCCACCTCAATATACCCCTCTGGCGCAAAACCCTACGCGTGCAACGCCGCCTGTTCCTGTGCGGTGGGAAAGGCCCAGGCGGCGCGTGGGCGCTCGTGGCGAAAGACGAAGCTCAGCTGCGGCGGCGGTTTGAGCTGGGCGGCGTGGGGCCGGAACGTGGCGCACGGCTCATCTAAGTCGAGCGCACAGAGCATGTTGCGCTTGAAATAGCATTCCTCGCACGTCACTTTGCGCGCGGCATCGCGCGCGCTTTTCCGTCCCTGCGCCAAGGTGGCTCCCCATAAGTTTGAGTGTTTTCGACATCTCGACACTCGGTGCGCAGCGACGAGATGAACTGACGAGGGCGGGATCAAAGCACCCGCCGCCGCCGCGCTCAAGGGGACTTCTCGCAAATCGCAGGGAAAAGATTTTTCTACCCGCAAAGACCCAGCGTTAGGTCACTATCTTGTGACAATCCCTTGGAAACGCCGCATTTTCCGAGCTTCCGCGTCGCGCTCGCCGGTGCAGCCCAGGGCCTTGTCCGCGCGGTCGGGACGTGGCGGGGGATTGCCTCTTGGGAAGCATCACTCCACCAGCCCAAAAGCCTCGTCGGCGCGGTCGGCGACGTGGCGGGCGATCGCCAGCGAGGAGGTGGCGGCCGGCGAGGGGGCGTTGCGCACGTGCAGCGCTCGCTGGGTGTGGGAGAAGACGAAATCGTCGACCAGCCTGCCGTCGCGCCCGAGGGCCTGGGCGCGAATGCCGGCAAAGGCGGGCTGCACGTCGGCGGCCCGCAGGTCGGGCACGTAGCGGGCGGCGGCGCGGACGAAGGCCGAGCGTACGGCGGCGTGGCGCAGCTCGGTTAGGCCCGTCCTCCACCAGTTGGCCAGCATCCGCCAGGTGCCCGGCCAGGCGAGTGTGTCGATCAGGTCCCGGCCGTTGAGCGTGGCGAGGCTGTAGGCGTCGCGGGCGCCGACCATCAGGGCCGTCGGCCCGATCAGCACGTCGCCGTCGATGTGCTTGGTGAGGTGAACGCCGAGGAATGGCAGCGACGGGTCGGGCACGGGGTAGATCAGCGAGCTGACCAGCTCGCGGCGCGCGGGGGCCAGGCGCAGGTAGGCGCCGCGGAATGGCACGATGCGCGGGTCCGGATCGGCGCCGGCGGCCACGGCGAGGCGGTCGGCCCAGGCGCCGGCGCAGAAGACCGCGTGGGTGGCTTCGGTGACGCCCCGCGCATGCGCCAGGCGTAGCGAGCGTCCTCTCACGGACACCTCCTCCACACCACAGCTCCGCGCCACGGTGGCGCCGGTGTCCAGCACGTCCCGTGCGTAGGAGCGCGCGACCGCGGCGAAGTCGGCGATGCCGGTGTCGGGGGAGTGCAGGCCGGCGATGCCGCGCGCGTGAGGCTCCAGCGCCTCGATGCCGGCCGCGTCGATGCGGCGCAGCCCGGGAACGCCGTTGGCTTTGCCCCGGCGTTCGAGCTCATCCAGGCGCCGCAGCTCGCTCGCGTCGGTTGCGAGGATCACCTTCCCACAGCGCTCGTGGGCGATCCCCCGCTGCTCGCAGTACTCGTAGAGCTCACCTGCGCCCTCCACGCACAGACGCGCCTTCAAGGAGCCCGGCTGGTAGTAGACGCCGGCGTGAATCACCCCCGAGTTGTGTCCGGTCTGGTGCATGCCAAGCTCGGCTTCGCGCTCGAGCACGCATACCGACAGGCGCGGATGGCGGCGGGTCAGCTCGCGGGCCAGCGCCAACCCGACGATCCCCCCGCCGACGATCGCCAGGTCGCATCGGGAGGGAGCTTGCGAGGCGAGCTCGATGTCTGACGGCTGCATGCGCGTCATTATTGCCGGTGATGCGCACTCTGCTCACGGGCGCCAGCGGCTTCATCGGCTCGACGCTCGCCCCCACGCTGCTGGCCGAAGGGCATGAGCTGCGCGCGCTTGCGCGCGAACCCAAGCGCGCGGGGGCAGCGCTTACCGATGCTCGCGCGCGAGCGGCGCTTGCCGACGGTCCAGGCGCGGGGACAGAGCTTGCCAACGCTCCGGGCGTGGAAATAGTCCGCGGTGACGTTCTCACTGGTGAAGGGCTGGCGCGCGCACTCGAAGGAGTGGAGGTTGCCTACTACCTGATCCATTCGATGGAAAGCGCCCCCATGGGCGCGGCATCCCAGAGCGGCTTCGCCGAGCGTGAGCGCCGGGCGGCTGGCGCGTTCGCGGTTCAGGCCCGGCGCGCGGGCGTGAGGCGGATCGTTTACCTCGGCGGTCTGCTGCCGCGCTCCGGCCCCGTCTCGCGCCATCTGGCAAGCCGCTCGGAGGTGGAGGAGATCCTGTTCGAGCATGTCCCCGATTCCGTGGCCCTGCGCGCCTCGATCGTGATCGGCGCGCGATCGCGCTCCTTTCGGCTGTTGGTGCGGCTGGTGGAGCGCATGCCCGTGCTGACGCTGCCGGCGTGGCGTGGATTTCGCACGCAGCCAATCGACGTGCGTGACACGGTTGAGATGCTCGCCGCCGCCGCCCGCGTTGCCAACGTGGGCGGCCGCACGCTCGATATCGGCGGACCGGAGGCACTCACCTATGAGGAGCTGCTGCGAGGGATCGCCGAGCTGCTGCTGCTTCCCCGGCCGACGCTCGGATTGGGAGTAACAATGACACCGCTCACCGCCCGCCTCGCGGCTGCTCTGGCTGGCGAGGATCCAGCACTGGTGCTGCCGCTGATGGAGGGGCTCCAGGGGGATCTGCTACCTGCTGAGGATCACGCCGCCGAGCTGCTGGGGGTTGAGCTGCACTCTTATGAGGCTGCCGTTGAGTGCGCGTTGCGGGAGTGGGAGGCGGCCGAGCCGCTGGCCGCGCGATGAGCGTCGTCTCCCTCTCCGCCCATATCGCCGCCCCCCCGGAGGAGGTGTGGAAGACGGTAATGGATCCTCGTCGCCTCGGTGAGTGGGTCACGATTCACCGCGCGCTGCGGTGGGCCGACGGAGGGCCGCCCGAGGTGGGATACGAGATGGAGCAGCAGGTCCACTTGCGCGGAGTGAGTCTCGACGTTCACTGGCGTCTGGTGCGGTGCCAGCCATGCCGGCTGGCCGTATGGGAGGGCCGCGGGCCGGCCCGCTCGCGTGCTCGCACCGAATACGCGCTGCGCGCCGAGGGGGATGGCACGCACTTCGACTATCGCAACGAGTTCCGCCCTCCGCTGGGGCCGGTGGGCGCGCTCGCCTCACGCGCGCTCGTCGGAGGAATGCCCGAGCGGGAGGCGCGGCACACGATCGAGCGCCTGCGCGAACTGCTCAAGAATGGCAAGCCCGGAGCTCTCGGGGCGACTCTGGAGTAACCGCGCGAGTACCGCTGGCGCGTCTCCCTCACATTTGCTTTCCCTCGGCGTGACAGTCGGCTTGCGATTTAGTGGCGCGATCTTTGAATGTTGTAAGGTAAGCCAACAAACCCGTGATGAAAATCACGCAATCCGAGTGAACAGGATGCAACTGTGACCGACTTCCTTGACGAGAAGCACCGAGAGATCACCGATCGGCTGGCTGAATTGCAGCCGCTGGTGGAGGAGTACCAGCGCCTGGAGGCAGCCGTCGCCGCGCTCGACGGCTTGGGCAGGTCGGCCGCCGCGCCCGCCGCTCCCGTGGCGAAAGCCCCCAAAGCGGCCCCCAAAGCAGCCGCTAAAGCAGCCGCTAAAGCGGCCAGCAAAAAAGCCCCCGGTCGTCGTGGGCCGGGCCGGCCGCGCGGCTCGAAAACCAAAACCAAAGCAGCCGCCGCCTCGGCGCCCGCAGCCACAACGCCGGCGCCGGGGGGACGGGGAGGCGCCAGGCGCAAAGCCGGTCGTCGCAAAGGCAGTGGCACGCGTGCCGCGCAGGCGCTCTCCTTCGTGCAGGAGCAGGCCGGCATCACGATCCCCGAGCTGGCTGCCCGCATGGGGATCAAGCAGAACTACCTCTACCGCGTGCTGCCGATCCTCGAGGAGGAAGGCAAGGTCGTCAAGCAGGGCCGCGGTTGGCATCCAAAAGGCAAATAGGGTTTGACGCAACACCAGATGCACAACAGCCCCGGCGTGATGACACGCCGGGGCTGTTTTTTGGGGTGATTCGGTTGAGAGACGCAGATACGGGGAGCCGAGCATCTGCTGCGCCGACCGGGATCGATGAGACTCAAATCAAGCCGAGCTCCTGAACCGCGGCGCGCTCTTCCTGGAGCTCGTTGACGCTGGCGTCGATGCGCGCCCGGGAGAAGGGGTCGAGGTCGAGGCCTTCCACGACCGACCACTGGCCCCCCGCGCAGGTGCAGGGCAGGCCGCAGATGAGGCCTTCAGGGATTCCGTAGGAGCCGTCGGCGGGTACTCCCATCGAGACCCAGGCTCCGTCGGTGCCCAGCACCCAGTCGTGCATGTGATCGATCGCGGCGTTGGCGGCGGATGCCGCCGAGGATGCGCCGCGCGCCTCGATGATCGCCGCGCCGCGTTTGCCCACGCCCGGCAGAAACTCCTGTTCGATCCATGCCTGGTCGTCGACTGCCTCCGCGGCCACCTGGTTGGCGACCTTGGCGTGGAACAGGTCGGGGTACATGGTGGGCGAGTGGTTGCCCCACACGCCCATATTGGACACGTCGGTGACGGGCACACCGAGCTTGGCGGCGAGCTGCGCGATCGCGCGATTGTGGTCGAGGCGCAACATCGCGGTGAACCGCTCACGGGGGATGTCGGGCGCGTTGTTCATCGCGATCAGGCAGTTGGTGTTGGCGGGATTGCCGACCACCAGCACCTTCACGTCGGGGGCGGCGACGGCGTTCAAAGCCTTGCCCTGGACGGTGAAGATCTCACCGTTGGCGCTCAGCAGCTCGGCGCGCTCCATGCCCTTCGTGCGGGGGCGCGAGCCGACCAGCAGCGCGACGTTGGTGGCGTCGAACGCATCCGCCGGACGGTCGTGCAGGTCGAGGCCGGCGAGCAGCGGGAAGGCGCAGTCGATCAGCTCCATCGCGACTCCCTCAAGCGCCCCCATCGCCTGTGGGATCTCCAACAGGCGCAGATCGACCGGCTGCTCGGGCCCCAACAGCTGGCCGGAGGCGATGCGAAAGACGATGCTGTATCCGATCTGACCGGCCGCGCCGGTTACGGTTACTCGTACGGGTTTGCTCACTGGTTCATCTCCTGGAAGTAGGGGTGGTGGTTGCGGGTTGGGCGCTGATGGGCTCGAAAACCCGCACGGCGCCTACGCCATCTCCGTTTGCAGGTTCTCCTCGATCGAGCCGAGGAACTCCTGCGTGGTCTGCCACGGCTCCTCGGGGCCGATCAGCAGTGCGAGATCCTTGGTCATCTTGCCGCTTTCGACCGTCTCCACGCAGACCCGCTCAAGCGTCTGCGCAAAGCGCGTTACCTCGGGTGTGTCATCCATCCGCCCCCGCGCGGCGAGCCCGCGCGTCCACGCGAAGATCGAGGCGATCGGGTTGGTGGAGGTGGGTTGGCCCTGTTGGTGCAGTCGGTAGTGGCGGGTGACCGTGCCGTGCGCGGCCTCCGCCTCGACCGTCTTGCCGTCGGCGGTCATCAGCACGCTGCTCATCAGCCCCAGCGAGCCGAAGCCCTGCGCCACCGTGTCGGACTGTACGTCGCCGTCGTAGTTCTTGCAGGCCCACACATACCCGCCTTCCCACTTCAGCGCGGCGGCGACCATGTCGTCGATCAGCCGGTGTTCATAGGTGATGCCGGCAGCCTCGAAGTCCGCCTTGAACTCGGCCTCGTACACCTCGGCGAAGATCTCTTTGAAGCGCCCGTCGTAGCGTTTGAGGATGGTGTTCTTGGTGGACATGTACACCGGGTAGCCACGCTCCAGCCCGTAGCGCAGCGAGGCGCGGGCGAAGTCGCGGATGGAGTCGTCGAGGTTGTACATCGCCAGCGCCACCCCGCCGCCGGGAAAGTCATAGACGTCGAGCTCGATTGGCTGGCTGCCGTCGGCGGGCGTGAAGGCGAGCGTCAGCTTGCCGGCGCCCGGCACGACCATGTCGGTTGCCCGGTACTGATCTCCGAAGGCGTGGCGGCCGATCACGATCGGCTTGCGCCAGCCGGGCACCAGCCGCGGGATGTTGGCGATCACGATCGGCTCGCGGAAGATCACCCCGCCGAGGATGTTGCGGATGGTGCCGTTGGGCGAGCGGTACATACTTTTCAGCCCAAACTCCTCCACGCGCGCCTCGTCGGGGGTGATCGTCGCGCACTTAACCCCGACCCCGTGGCGCTTGATCGCCTCGGCCGCCTCCACCGTGACGCGGTCGGCGGTGGCGTCGCGGTGCTCGATGCCGAGGTCGTAGTACTGGAGCTGCACGTCGAGGTAGGGAACGATCAACTGCTCCTTGATGAACGACCAGATGATCCGTGTCATCTCATCGCCGTCGAGCTCGACGACTGGGTTCTTCACCTTGATCTTGGCCATGTGCAGGGGTCCTATCGAGAGCGGGAGGGCTTGGAGAGGCGGGAGGCTTTGGAATTGAGAGGCGCAGGAGGGGGAGGGGGAGGGGGAGGAGTGCGACGCTGTCAGCGCGGCGATGCTATCGCGAGCCGGTAACCTGTCGGTGCGATGGCCACCGTGTCACAGACCGCCGGCTTCGGCTCGCCCGGTGAGGACGTAGCGTCGCCGAGGGTGCCACCGCCTGCCGCGGCGCACGCCGGCGGTCGGGCGCCGTGGAGGACCCACGAGGTCGCCAACCAGGCGCCGCCGCTGGAGGGCGTGGACGTCTTCTCCAGCAACCTGCCCCTGGTCGAGGCGCTGGAGCGCGAGGGCGGCGGCTGGGCGCGTGAGCGGGCCGCCGCGCTGGGCCAGTATGTCGGCGGCATTCCGCAGCAGTACTGGGGGCGATTGGCGAACGAGAACAAGCCCATTCTCCGCACGCACGACCGCTATGGACAGCGCATCGACGAGGTGGAGTTCCACCCGGCCTGGCACAACCTGATGCGGATGGGCGTGGAGAACGAGCTGCACTCGCTGCCGTGGACGAGCTCCGAGCCCAGCGCGCATGTGGCACGCGCCGCGCTGTACATGACCGCGATGCAGGCCGAGGCCGGCTTCGCCTGTCCGATCACGATGACCTTCGCGGTGGTGCCGGCGCTGCGGGCGCAGCCCGAGCTGGCCGCCGAGTGGGAGCCGCTGCTAACCGCCACCACGTACAACCCCAACCTGATCGCGGCGGACGAGAAGGGCAGCGCGATCGCCGGTATGGCGATGACCGAGAAGCAGGGAGGCTCGGACGTGCGCGCCAACACGACCGTCGCGCGGCCCCTGAACGGCGGCGGCCCGGGAGCCGAGTATGAGATCACGGGTCACAAGTGGTTCTGCTCGGCGCCGATGTCCGACGTCTTCCTCGTGCTCGCGCAGACCGGCGAGGAGAGTCCCGCCGCCCCCTCCTGTTTTTTGATGCCGCGGGTGCTCCCCGACGGCAGCCGCAACGCCTTCCACATCCAGCGCCTGAAGGACAAGCTCGGCAACCACTCCAACGCCTCCAGCGAGGTCGAGTTCCACGGCGCCTGGGCGCGGATGGTGGGGGAGCCCGGCAGGGGCGTGCCGACGATCATCGAGATGGTGGGTCACACCCGCCTCGATTGCGTGATCGGCTGCGCCGCGGGGATGCGCGCCGGGGTGGTGGCCGCCACCCACCATGCCGCGCATCGCGGCGCGTTCGGCAAGCTACTGATCGACCAGCCGCTGATGCGCAACGTGCTGGCCGATCTGTGTGTGGAGTCGGAGGCCGCGACGATGCTGGCGCTGCGCCTGGCGCGCGCCTACGACGAGGCCGGCTCGGAGTCGCTGGCCTCAAGCGAGGAGTTGAGCGACGCCCACCAGTTCAAGCGCCTGGCGACCGCCGTGTCGAAGTACTGGGTGTGCAAGCGCGCCCCCAACCACGCCTTCGAGTCGCTGGAGTGCCTCGGTGGCAATGGGTATGTGGAGGAGTCGGGGATGCCCCGCCTCTACCGCGAGGCGCCGCTGGCCTCGATCTGGGAGGGCTCGGGCAACGTGATGAGCCTCGACGTGCTGCGCGCGCTGGTGCGCACGCCGCGCTCCCTGGAGGTGTTCCTGCACGAGCTCGAGCAGGCGCGCGGCGCCGACCGGCGCCTGGACGCCCACCTCGACGGCCTCAAGGACATGTTCGTGGACCCCGCGACGCTCGAGTCCCGCGCCCGCCGCGTGGTGGAGTCGATGGCGCTCGCGCTGCAGGGCTCGCTGCTGGTGCGCCACGGCGACCCCGCCGTCGCCGACGCCTTCTGCGCCGCGCGCCTCGGTCGCGATGCGGGCCTGGAGTACGGCACGCTGCCGGCTGGCACGGACTTCGAGGCGATCATCGCCCGCGGCCGCGTGCAGGCGTAAACCCCCCCCCACCGCGCACGGCACAGCTGAGTGCGGATGTGGATGGTGTCTCAGTTTGGGGCCCCAACCACCAACTGGACCTGTGGGCAACGACCAGATGACAGCTATGGGAGGTCCAGTGGCTGGTTGTGTGCCAACCACACTTCTATGGCGCCTCGCCGCGCCGGCGGGCCGACCAAACTGGGGCACATACCCGGATTTGAGGTAGTTGACCGGGATCGGGGCAGCGGCGGCCTACCATTGAAACCTATGCCCGTCCGCCGGAACTTTCAGCTCGCGCGTGTTTTCGGCATCCGCATCGGCGTGGGGATCAGCTGGTTTGTGATCCTCGGCCTGATCCTGATCTACTTCGCCGACACGCTCACCCCCTACTTCCACGAAGTTCTGGGGGGCTCGCGCACCACCGCCTACCTGGTGATGGTCGCAATCGTGCTCTCCTTCTTCGCCTCGGTGATCCTCCACGAGCTCGGCCATGCGCTGGTGGCCCGCCGCAGCGGCGTCCCCGTGATGGGGATCGAGCTGTGGGCGCTCGGCGGCACCACCCGCACCGGCCCGATGCCCCGTGCGGGGGTGGAGTTGCGGGTGGCCGCCGCGGGGCCGCTCGTCACGCTGGCCGTGATCCTGCTCAGCACCGCGCTGGGCGCGGCCGTGGCGAGCAGCCACCACTTCTTCGCGGTCGCCGTCGGCAGCGGCGGCGTGCTGACCACGCCCGTCGTGCTGTGGCTGAGCTGGCTGGTGACGCTCAATGTGCTGGTGCTGATCCTCAACCTGATCCCGGCCTTCCCGCTGGACGGCGCCCAGATCGTGCATGCGCTGCTGTGGTGGCGCACCGACGATCGCAACCGCGCCACCCGCGTGGTGGGGCGGTTGGGGCAGGGCATGGGGGTGCTGCTGGGGGCGGCCGGTATTGGTGTGCTGCTGGCGTTGAGCGACATCAGCGGTGTGTGGTTGGCGTTCATCGGTTTGTTCGTCTACCAGAGCGCCACCGCGGCGGTGCTGCAGGGGACCGTCAACCAGCGCATCCAGCGGCTGAAGGTGGCCGACGTGATGGACCCCGAGCCGGTGACGATCCCCGCCGAGACCGGGCTGCTGGACGCCCAGGAGCACTTCTTTCTGCGCTACCGCTGGCCGTGGTTTGCGGTGGTCGACCCGGCCCGTCACTTCCTCGGGGTGGTGCGCTCCGAACGGGTGGACGCGGAGATCGCCGCCGGCCGGCCGGCGCTGCCGGTGAGCGACGTGCTGGAGGAGAACCTCGCGGTCCGCATCGAGCAGAACCAGCCCCTTGAATCGCTGCTGCGCTCGGAGGGATTGGGGCGCCTGGGGGCGATGGTGGCGGTGGACGACGACGGGGTGTTGCGCGGGGTCGTCACCGTGGCGCAGATCCGCCAGGCGCTGCGCCCGGCGGCGGGCGTATGAGTAGCCCAATCGAGTGCTGCGCGCCCCCATCGCAGCGAAACGGCGGCGTCGCGTTATAGAGTCTCCGCCGACAGCAGGGCCACCACCCGTTCTCCTCTCACGCTCCAGGGAGCCATGCCAGCACACGACGTCTTGATAATCGGCGCAGGTCTCGCGGGCCAGCGCGCGGCGCTAGCCGCCGCGCAGGGCGGCGCCAGCGTGGGGATCCTCAGCAAGGTCCACCCGGTGCGCTCGCACTCGGTGGCCGCCGCGGGAGGCATCAACGCGGCGATCAGCATGGATGACGACTGGCACTCGCACGCCTACGACACCGTCAAGGGCTCCGACTTCCTCGGCGACCAGGACGCGATCGAGATCATGTGCTCGGAGGCGCCCGCGGAGGTGATGCATCTGGAGCACATCGGCGTCACCTTCCACCGCAACGAGCAGGGCCTGCTCGACCTGCGCGCGTTCGGCGGCGCCTCGATGAAGCGCACCGCCTACGTCGCCGACATCACCGGCCAGGCGATCCTGCACGTGCTTTACGAGCAGCTGATGAAGCATCACGAGACGGTGGAGCGCTTCGAGGAGTGGTTTGTCACCTCGCTGCTGCGCGACGAGCAGGGGCGCTGCTGTGGCGTGGTGGCGCGCGACGTGCGCTCCGGGCGGATGGAGGCGTTCAACGCCAAGAACACGATCCTCGCCTGCGGCGGCGCTGGGCAGGTGTACAGCCCCACCACCAACGCGCTGATCGTCACCGGCGACGGGATCGCCCAGGCCTACCGCATCGGCGCCCCGCTGATGGACATGGAGATGGTGCAGTACCACCCCACCACACTGGTCGAGAACGGTCTGCTGATCACAGAGGGCGCGCGCGGCGAGGGCGCGGTGCTGCTCAACTCCGAGGGCGAGCGCTTCATGGAGAAGTACGCCCCCAACAAGATGGAGCTGGCCTCCCGCGACGTGGTCTCGCGCGCCGAGCAGACCGAGATCCTCGAGGGCCGCGGCGTCGGCCCCGACGGCTCGGGCATCTGGCTGGACATCACCAAGGTGCCCCGCAAGCGCACGCTGGAGGCGCTGCGCGAGATCGTCAACATCGGCAAGGACTTCGCCGGCGTGGACATCACCCGCGAGCCGATCATGATCCGTCCCGGCCAGCACTACATCATGGGTGGGGTGAAGACCGACTCAGGCGGCGCCACCCCGATCGAGGGGCTGTACGCCGCCGGCGAGGTGGCGTGCGTGTCGGTGCACGGCGGCAACCGCCTCGGCGCCAACTCGCTGCTGGACACGCTGATCTTCGGCCGCCGCGCCGGCGAGCACGCCGCCGCGCGCGCGCTCTCCATGTCGATGCCCGCCGCCGCCAATGGGCAGCTGAGCGACGACGTCGCCGCGATCGACGCGATCCTCGCGCGCGACCGGTCCGGCAGGCGCATCTCGGAGATTAAGCGCGAGCTGGGCGAGACGATGAACCAGTACGTCGCGGTGTACCGCGACCAGGCGGGCTTGGAGCAGGCGCTCGGCGTGGTTAAGCGCCTGCAGGAGGAGTCCCAGAGCGCCTACGTCGACGACCACGGTACGGTCTTCAACCAGGACGTGCTCGGCGCGCTGGAGCTCGGCTACATGCTCGACTGCGCCGAGGCCACCGTGGTGGCGGCGATCGAGCGCAAGGAGTCGCGCGGCGCGCAGTTCCGCACCGACTTCCCCGAGCGCAACGACGAGCAGTGGCTGAAGCACATCGACATCTCCCTCGGCGCCGACGGCGCTCCTGAGGTGAGCTACTCGCCGGTGACGATCACACAGTGGCAGCCTGAGGAGCGCAAGTATTAGATGTGCCATGAACCTGCCCACGCTCTGAGGAGGCGACCCGCCGATGGCTGAGACCCACCGTCCGCCGGAGCAGTTCAAGCTCAAGGTGCGCCGCTACGACCCCGAGTCCGGGGAGGCCCCCTACTGGGACGAGCACACGATCGAGCTCGAGCCCCACCGCTCGGTGCTGGAGGGCATCCTGCAGGCGAAAGCGCGCTTCGACGGCTCAATCGGAATCCGCTGCTCCTGCCGCGCGGCGATCTGCGGCAGCTGCGGGGTGCGCATCAACGGCGAACCCGGCCTGGCCTGCCACACCCATCTCGACCACGCCCGCGCCTCCGGGAAGGACGGGGTGATCGAGATCGAGCCGATGGGCAACATGCCCGTGATCAAGGACCTGATCGTGGACATGGATGCGGTGCACTGGAAGAAGATCCAGCGCGTCACGCCGTGGCTGCTCGCCAAGCAGCCGGTGCCCGAGCGCGAGTATGTGGTGGCCAAAGACGCGATGGTGGACGTCACCCAGTCGATGGCCTGCATCCAGTGCGGCGCCTGCGTGTCGGACTGCCTGGCGATGGAGGTGGACCCCGGCTTCATCGGCCCCGCCGCGCTGGCCAAGGCCTACCGCTTCGTCGGCGACCCGCGCGACGACCGCCAGCGCGAGCGCCTCCTCGACCTCTCCGAAGACCCGCAGGGGATCTTCGACTGCACCCACTGCTTCAAGTGTGTGGAGGCCTGCCCCAAGGACGTCAACCCGATGGGCCAGATCATGCGCCTGCGCCGCATCGCCACCTCCGATCAGCACATCGTCGACGCCAACAACGGCGAGCGCCACGAGGCCGCGCTCACCACGCTGGTGCGCGACTACGGGCTGCTGCACGAGGCGGAGATGCTGCCCCGCTCCTACGGCGGCAACTCGTGGTTCGGCAAGTTCCACCCCGCCGCCGGCAAAGAGCTGCTCGCCTCGCTGCCGTCGGTGCTGAAGGGGATCGTGCGCCGCAAAGTCGGGATCAAGCAGGCCGCGCTCGGCCACAAGATCCCGCCGGCCGACCTGGAGGCCGTCAAGCGGATCTACCAGACCGTGGAGAGCCGCCCGGAGCGCTACGAGCTGAACCTCTACATCTCAGGGGAGGACGAATGAAGGTCGCCTACTGGCCGGGCTGTGTCAGCCGCGGCTTCACCCCCGAGCTGCACGGCTCGATGGCGCGCGTGGCGCCGCTGCTCGACATCGAGCTGGTTCAGCTCGACCGCGCCAGCTGCACCGGCTGCGGCGTGATCGCCGAGCACAACCAGGAGCTCGCCGACACGCTCAACGCGCGCACCTTCGCGCTGGCCCAGCAGGTGGACGGGGCAGAGCTGATGATGAACATCTGCTCCACCTGCCAGGGCGCCCAGAGCGAGTGCCAGGAGCGCCTGGACGCAAGCGCCGAGTACCGCGCGCACGTCAACGAGACCCTTGCCCCCGAGGGTCTCACCTACGAGCGAGGCCTCACCAACAAGAACTTCCTGTGGCTGCTGGTCGAGGAGCTCGGCCTCGATGAGCTGCGCTCCCGCGTGAAGCGGCCGCTCACCAATCTGCGCGTGGGGCCGTTTTACGGCTGCTACATCGTGCGCCCCCGCAAGCGCCTGGGCATCGACGCCGAGCACCCGCGCGACCACTACCTGGAGCAGGTGATCGACGCGCTCGGCGGCACGGTGATCGAGTACGCCGGCATGCGCAAGTGCTGCGGGTGGCCGATCGTCACGATGAACAAGGAGGCCTCGCTCAAGCAGGCCGGCCGCCACCTCGGCGACGCGGTGGACGCCGAGGCCGACTGCCTGGTGACCCCCTGCCCGCTGTGCCACCTCAACCTCGACCTGCAGCAGCCGCTCGCCGAGAAAATGGTCGCGCGCGAGCTGAAAATGCCCGTCCTGCACCTCCCCCAGCTGGTTGGTCTCGCGCTCGGCTTGCAGCCCAAGGAGCTCGGCCTCAACCGCCACATCGTGCGCCCCACGTCGGTGATCGACTGGTCGGCGTCGGTCGTCGGCGCCGCCGCGTAGTCTGCGGCAGGTGCAGATCCTCACGCAGTGGAGCGGGAAGGGGGCAGGCCCCCTTCCCGACCTCCCCCCATGTCAATCGGGGTGGCGTCCGTGAAGATCCTCACGCAGTGGAGCGGGAAGGGGGCAGGCCCCCCTCCCGACCTCCCCCCATGTCAATCGGGGTGGCGTCCGTGAAGATCCTCACGCAGTGGAGCGGGAAGGGGGCAGGCCCCCCTCCCGACCTCCCCCCATGTCAATCGGGGTGGCGTCCGTGAAGATCCTCACAGTCGTCGGCAACCGCCCGCAGTTCATCAAGGCGGCCGCCGTCTCCGGCCTGCTGCGCGAACGCCACGAGGAGCTGTTGGTGCACACCGGCCAGCACCACGACGACTCGCTTTCGGCGGTCTTCTTCCGCGAGCTGGGGCTGGTGCGGCCGGAGCGCCAACTGGGGATCGCGGGGGGGTCCAACACCTCGCAGCTGGCGCGGATGCTGGGCGCCTTGGGGCCGCTGATCGAACAGGAGCGGCCCGACGCGGCGCTGGTGTACGGCGACACCAACTCCACGCTCGCCGGCGCGCTGGCCGCCGCCAACGCGGGGGTGCCGGTGGTGCACGTGGAGGCCGGGATGCGCTCGTTCGACCGCGCGATGCCCGAGGAGCGCAACCGCGTGCTCACCGATCACCTCGCGGAGCTTTTGCTGTGCGCGTCGGACACCGCCGCCGCCAACCTGCGCGCCGAGTCGATCGCCGGGCGGGTCGAGGTGGTGGGGGACGTGATGGTGGACGTCGCGCTGCGCCTGCAGCCGGCCGCGCGCGCCGACACAAGCACGTTGGAGGCGCACGGTGTGCGCGCGGGCCAGTACCTGCTGCTCACCGCCCACCGCGCCGGCAACGTCGATCCTCCCGCACGCTTGCGCGCGCTGGTGGAGCTCGTGCGGGGGCTGCCGGCGCCGGTGGTGTTACCGCTGCACCCCCGCACCCGCGCGCGCCTGCACGAAGCGGGGCTGCTGGAGGAGGTGACGGCGATCGAGGGTCTGCGCATCTGCGAGCCGCTCGGCTACGGCGAGCTGGCCGCGCTGCTGTGCAACGCCCGCGCGGTACTCACCGACTCTGGCGGCATCCAAAAGGAGGCCTACCTGGCAGGGGTGCCGTGCATCACGCTGCGCTCCAGCACCGAGTGGGTCGAGACCGTCCAGGCCGGCTGGAACACGCTTGTGGATCTCGACTCCGACGCGGTGCTCGCCGCGTTGGAGCGCTGGCGGAGCATCGATCGCTCGCGGGTGGAGCGGCCGCCGTTGTACGGAGACGGGCACGCGGCCGAGCGCTGCGTGCACGCGATCGATACGCTCGCCGCGCGATGACCCGCCTGAACCGCCCCACTGCCCGCCGTCGGTGGGCACTGAGGCCCACCGCCCAAGCGCTCGGCGCCAAAGTGCCCCGCGCGGATGATCTCCAATGAACGACACCGTGCATTCCACCGTTCGGGTCGGCGTCGCCGGCCTTGGCTACTGGGGGCCCAACCTCGCGCGCAATTTCGCTTCGCTCCCCGGTTGCGAGCTGCGCTGGCTGTGCGACGCCTCCGAGCAGGCCCGGGCGCGCGTGGCGCCGCAGTTCCCGGGCGCGCGGGTTACGGGCGAGCTGGGAGAGCTGCTCGATGACCCCGAGCTCGACGCGGTGGTGCTTGCCACGCCGGTGCCCACGCACGCCGAGCTTGCCATCCGCGTGGCGGTGGCTGGCAAGCACTGCTTCGTGGAGAAGCCGCTCGCCACCACCACCGCCGACGCCGAAGCCGCCGTCGCCGCCGCTGAGCGCGCGGGGCGGGTGCTGATGGTGGGGCACCTGCTGGAGTACCACCCCGCCGTCGATCGCCTCAAGGAACTGCTCGACGCGGGAGAGCTGGGGGAGCTGTACTACGTGTACGGCAATCGCCTCAACCTCGGCAAGCTGCGCGCCGACGAGAACGCGCTGTGGAGCCTCGGCGCGCACGACGTCTCGGTGATCCTGCGCTTGATCGGCGAGGAGCCCTCTGAGTGCGTGGCGCACGGGCGCTCCTACGTGCGCGAGGGAGTCGAGGATGTCGTCTTCTGCTACCTGCGCTTTCCCTCCGGGGTCGTCGCGCACCTGCACCTCTCGTGGCTGGACCCCCACAAGGAGCGGCGCATGACGGTCGTCGGCGCGCGGCGGATGGCGACCTTCGACGACATGCAGTTGGAGGGCAAGCTCACGCTGTACGACAAGGGTTTCGACGAGGACACGCGCTCGTGGGGTGAGTACATCGCGCGCTCCGGTGCGATCTTCTCCCCGCAGATCCCGCCCGTCGAGCCGCTGCGGGTGGAGTGCGAACACTTCCTCCAGTGCATCCGCGCCGGCGCCACCCCCCGTTCGGATGGGCACTCAGGCCTGCGCGTGGTGCGCGTGCTGGAGCAGCTACAGCGCTCGCTGGACGGTTGAGAGGGACTGAAAAAAGAGGGCCCCGGCCAGCCGGCCGAACGGCCGGCTGCGCCACCCTCTAGGGTACGCCCACAGTGCGCCCGACTTTCGACCTGCAATCCCACTCGCTTTACTCCGACGGCGAATTCGCCCCCGCGGAGGTGGTGCGCGCCGCCGCCGCCGCGGGTGTGGAGCTGCTGGCGCTCACCGATCACGACTCGGTGGCGGGCGTCGAGGAGGCGCTGGCGGAGGGCCCGCGCGCCGGCGTGCGTGTGATTCCCGCCACCGAGCTCTCCTCCGTTGACGAGGCCTACGAGGAGCTGCACATCCTCGGCTACCTCGTCAACCACCGCGACCCCATCTTTGCTGCCACCCTGGAAGACCTGCGCGGCGACCGTGAGCGGCGCGTGCTGGCGATGGCCGAGCTGTTGCGCGCGGAGGGCTTCGAGCTCGACGACACCGAGCTGCGCCGCCGCCAGGCCGCCGGCGATCCGCTCGGGCGCCCCCATCTTGCGCACGCGCTGCTCGACCACCCCGCCAACGCGCAGCGGATCGCCGAGGAGGGGATTGGCAGCCTGAAGGAGCTGTTTCCCCGCTATCTGGTGCCCGGCGTGCCCACCTACGTCGCGCGCACGCGCCCCACGGTGGCGGAGGCGATCGAGCTGATCCACGCGGCCGGCGGCGTCGCGGTGTGGGCGCACCCCTTCTGGGATGTGCAGGAGCCTCAGACGGTGCGCGCGATGCTTCGAGCGCTTCGCTTCGCTCGGGGTCGACGGCGTGGAGGCCTTCTACCCCACCCACACCGCCGAGCAGGTCGGTTTGTTATGCGAGATCGCTGTGGAGCTCGACCTGCTCACAACGGGCTCCTCCGACTTCCACGGCTCCGAACACAAGACCTTCGCCGGCTTCAGGGTGTTTGAGCTGTACGGCCACCAACCCCGTTTGGGGCCACTCGCGGCCGAAGCCGCGGCTGGCTGACGCCACGCGAGCCCGTCCGGCCAGTTCAGCGAGCGCCGTTGTGGCCGTTGCGAGCTGCGTGCAGCGCTCGGATCTCCAGTAAACGCATCACCTGCTCCACCGCCTCCGCCACCGTTTCACTACCCGAGCGCAGCACCAGGTCGGGGTGCTCGGGCGCCTCGTAGGGGGCGCCCACGCCGGTCAAGCCACACAGCTCACCCGAGCGGGCCCGTGCGTACAGCCCCTTGGGGTCGCGCTCTTGGCAGAGCGCCAGGGGCGTGTTGACGAACACCTCGAAGAACGTCAGCTCCGCGTCGCGGTGCAGCGCGGCCGCGGCCTCCCGGTCGGCCGCATAGGGGCTCACCAGGCTCACCAGCGCGATCGAGCCAGACTCCGCCAGCAGCCTGGCGACGTGCGCGGTGCGGCGCACGTTCTCGCGGCGCGCCTGCTCGTCGAAGCCGAGGTCGCCGTTGAGACCGTGACGCAGGTTGTCGCCGTCGAGCAGAAACGCCGACCTACCTCCCTCCACCAGACGCTCCTCCACGGCGCTCGCCAGTGTCGACTTACCCGCCGCCGGCAGCCCCGTAAACCACACTGTCGCCCCGGCGCACCCCAATGACTCCCAGCGCCGTGCGCGGGTCAGCGCGGAGCGTTGCCAGCGCACGTTGGGGCTGCAGTCGGCCTCTCCCGGCTGCCCCCGATCGCCAGCCTCTTCCGGGGCGGAGGGCGATTGCGGGGAGATGTAGGTGGGCGTCATCGACATCGGCAGGGCCTTGTGAAGATTGCGGTCAGGTTGGCGAGTCTTAACAATCGCCTCCCGATTCTACCCGGGCGAGCGAACAGAACGTGAAGGATGGGTTACGCGGAGCGCTCGGAGCTCGGCGTTCTCACGCGGCCCCGTGCGCCCCCGCGGGCTGCTGCGTTCTCACGCGGCCCCGTGCGCCCCCGCCGGCTGCTGCGTTCTCACGCGGCCCCGTGTGCCCCCGCCGGCTGCCGCGTTCTCACGCGGCCCCGTGCGCCCGCGCCGCCTCCTCTTCGCGGATCGTGTCCGGCCCGGAGAGCTCGAACGCGCTGTGCAGGGCGCGCACCACCGACTCCACGCGCTCGCGCGGGATCACGCACGAGATCTTGATCGGGGAGGTGGAGATCATGTCGATGTTGAGATTCTCGGCGGCCAGCACCCTGAATACCTTCGCGGCCACGCCCGGATGCGAGCGCATGCCGGCGCCGACGATCGACACCTTGCCGATCTCCTCGTACGCCAGCAGCTCCGCAAACAGCTCGCCGGTGAGCGGCGCCAGCGCCGCGCGCGCCTCGCGCAGATGCTCGCGCGGCACCGTGAAGGAGATCTCGGCCAGCTCGCCGCCCGTGGGCCGGTTCTGGTCGATCATGTCCACATCCACGCCCGCCTCGGCGAGCGCCTCGAAGATGCTCGCCGCCACGCCCGGCTGGTGGCGGACCCCCAGCAGGGTGATCATCGCTTCGGAGGTCGAGTGGGTGACGGCTGTGATCAGTGGCTTCTCGGCGTGGTCCATGTTCTCTCCTTCTGAGCCCACCACGGTACCGGGGGTGTCGTCGAACGAGGAGCGGCAGTGGATGCGCACCCCGTGGTTGCGCGCGTACTCCACTGAGCGCAACTGCAGCACGCCCGCGCCGGAGGCCGCCATCTCCAGCATCTCCTCGAAGGTGACGGTGGCCAGCTTGCGCGCCTCGGGCACCACCCGCGGGTCGGCGCTGAAGACGCCCGCCACGTCGGTGTAGATTTCGCACACCTCCGCGCCCAGCGCGGCCGCCACCGCGACCGCGGTCGTGTCCGAGCCGCCGCGCCCCAGCGTGGTGACGTCCTGGGTGACGGTCGAGACGCCCTGGAAGCCCGCCACCAGCACGATGTGGTCCTCCTCCAGCGCCGCCTTGATGCGATCGGCGCGCACGTCGAGGATACGCGCGCGGGTGTGAGAGGCGTCGGTGACGATCCCCGCCTGCGAGCCCGTCAGCGAGATCGCGTGGTGGCCGAGATCCTTGATCGCCATCGCGCACAGCGCGCAGGAGATGCGCTCGCCGGTGGACAGCAGCATGTCCATCTCGCGCGCATCCGGCGCCGTGGATACCTCCTCCGCCATCGCGATCAGCTCGTCGGTGGTCTTGCCGCGCGCGGACAGCACCGCCACCACGCGCGCGCCACCTTCGCGGCGCTCCACCACCCGCCGGGCAGCACGCTTGATCCGCTCGGCGTCGGCCACGGAGGTGCCGCCGAACTTCATCACCACGATGTCGGACACGCACGCAGGATAGGACCTCTCCGGGAGGGGGTGGCGGAAAGGAGGCCCTCAATGCCTATCCTGGAGGTCATGTCATTGAGCAATCGACCCGTAAGGGGGTAGGGCGTGGCCTACCGCACAAGCATTTTCATCGACTTCTGGAACTTCTCCCTGCAATGGAGAAACCGCGCCCACGGCGACCTGATCGACTGGAGAAAGGTCCCCGCGGAGCTGCTCGGCGAGAGCGAACGCCAGCTGCAGCTCGCGGGCTTCCACGACTCGCTGCATCTGGAGGAGGCGCTGGTGTATGCCTCCTACGACGAAGACGACCCCGGCAAGAAGCTGAAGGGCTGGCTGGACGCGTTCCTCGACAAGCAGCCGCGCTTTCGCGTCACCACCCGCGTGCGCCGCTCCAAACCGCGCTCGGTGTACTGCAGGGCGTGCGAGCACTCGATCGAGAAGTGCCCCAACTGTCAGGAGACGCTGCGCTGGTCGACCGAGAAAGGCGTCGACACGGCGATTGTCACGGGGCTGCTGTCGCTGGCGGGGGAGAGCGCGTTCGACGCGGCGGTGCTGGTCTCCAGCGACACCGACTACCTGCCGGCGGTCGAATGGCTGCAGTCGCGCGGCTTCAAGGTGATCAACGCCACCTGGGCCAACCACGGGCACGAGCTGGCACGAGCCTGCTGGGCCTCGTTCGAGCTCGACGGCATCGTTTCCAAGTTGCGCCAAGCCAGTCCGTCGCGGCCCGCCGCCCGCCTCGACGAGGGCGCGGCCGACACGTTGGTCGAGGAACTGGTCGAGGATCCCTGCCCGCCGGTGCTGGCGCAGGACGGCGACCTACACGGCGCGACGACCTGAGAGCGCCTTGCCGAGGGTGACCTCGTCGGCGTACTCCAGGTCCGACCCCACCGGCAGGCCGCTCGCCAGGCGAGTCACCCGCAGCTCGGGTGCGCGCTCGTGCAGACCCTGCGCAATGTGCAGCGCCGTGGCCTCGCCAGTGGTGGTGGGGTTGGTGGCGAGCACGATCTCGCGCACCGTCACCGCCGCCTGCGACGTCCCATCCACCCCCGGCGAGGACTCGATCGGCGAGATGGGGTCGCCGGCTGAGGCCGGCACACCGCGCGGGGTTGCCGCGCCCGCCACGCGCGCGTAGAGCTCGGCGATCTTCAGGTCCTCTGGATCGACCCCGTCGATCGGCGAGAGCGCGCCCCCGAGCACGTGGTAGACGCCCTCGAATTCGTGGGTGCGCTCCATCGGGATCACGTCGGAGGGCTCCTCCACCACGCAAATCACCCCGTGGTCGCGGCGCGGGTCGCGACAGATGCGGCAGCGCGACTCATCGGTGAGGTTGAAGCACGCCTCGCACAGCCCGATCCGCTCCTTCACGTCGAGGATCGCCTGCGCCAGCGCCGTGGCGTCCTCGCCGGAGGCGCGCAGGATGTGGAAGGCCAGCCGCTGCGCCGTGCGGTTGCCGATGCCGGGCAGCTTGGACAGCTCGGTGACGAGCTTCTGAACAGGAGGCGCGAAGGTGCTCACGCGAGTGCCGCGGCGCTCATCTCGGGGATGGTGGGGCCGTCATCGAGGCCACTGCAAACGAACCCCCCACGGTCTCTACAAACCCGGCAGCCCGAGCCCGCCCAGCGCGCCCAGATCGAGGCCCCCGGTGGCCCCGCCCATGCGCTCGGCCGCCAGCTCCTGGGCGGCGCGCAGCGCCTCGTTGACCGCCGCCAGCACCAGGTCGCCGAGCATCTCCACGTCCTCGGGGTCGGCCGCCTCGGGGGCGATCGTCACCGCCTTGACCTGCAGGTCGCCCGAGACCTGCACCTTCACCACGCCGCCGCCCGCCGAGCCCTCGACGGTCTCGTGCGTGAGCGCCTCCTGGGCCTGCTCCATGTCGCGCTGCATCTTCTGCACCTGCTGGAGCATCTGCTGCATGTTGGGTCGCTTCTGCTGGGCCATCGTGCTCGCTCCTTACTCGCTTTCGCTGATCGCCTCGCCCGCACCGACGAGCTCCTCCGCGTCCAGCTCCTCCTTGAAGCGTGCCACCCACTCGTCTTCGCTGCGTGGCGCCTGCCCTCCCTCGCCCTCCGCCGGTGCCGGCATCTCCTCGCGCAGCTCATACACCACCCGCAGCCGCCGCTGCCCGGTGAGCTGGCGCAGCGCCTCGGTAACCGTCGTGCGGTGGGTGCTGTCTTCGGCTTTCTTCTTCAGGAACGACGCCGTCGCGGCGAACGCCACCGTCAGCTCCTCCTCGCTCAGCGCCACCGCTCGCGCGTCCGCCAGCACCGCGCTCAGCAGCTTGTTCTCCGCCCCCACCAGCTCCACCACCGCCGGCCACAGCTCGTCGAGCTCGCCGAGGTTGTGCGCCGCGGGCGCCACCTCGGGCGGCCGTGGGTCGTGCGCCGCGGGCGCCACCGGTCCCTCCACATCGTCCACCAGCGCAGGCTCCCCGCTCGGTGAGGGTCTCGACGAAGGCGCGGGGGGACTCTGCGTCGCTGGGCGCCGATCCGCCGCGGCAACCGCCAGCAGGCCGTCGGCGGGGTGAGATGTGGCGGGCTCCTCGGGTAAAGACGCGTGGGCATCCGCGACCACTCCGGTCGGCGCCGACCCATCCCCCTCCCCCTCCTCCAACCGCCTTTCAAGGCGCTCGATCCGTGCCAGCAGCGCCTTCAACGAGCCCTCCGTCTCGGGTCGCGCCGCCTTCACCAGCGCGAGCTCCAGCTGCGTGCGCGGCTCGCCTCCCGCCCTCACCGCCTCCAGCGCCCCGCCCAGCTGCTCCAGCAGGCGTACGGCCGTCGCCTGCGGCACCCGCTGCGCCTGCGCCCACAGGCGGGCGTCCGCCTCGGCGGTCAGCGACAGCTCGGCCGGCACCTCCCCGAGGGTGTGCACCACCAGCAGTTCGCGCGCGCGACCCTCCAGGTCGGCGGTGAACGCGCCGGCGTCTCTGCCGCCGTCCGCGCAGCGCGCCACCGCCAGCAGCGCCTCCCTGGCGCTGCCCCGCTGAACCGCGTCGATCGTCTCCTCCAGCAGCTGGGAGTCGGTTACCCCCAGCACCGCCAGCACGTCCTCCAGCGCGATCTCGGCGTCGCTGTAGGTGAGCAGCTGCTCGAGCGTCCCCAGCGCGTCGCGGAAGCTGCCGGTGGCAGCGCGCGCCACGGCGGCAGCCGCCTCGGGGGGGATCTCGATCCCCTCCGTCCGCGCGGCCCGGCGCACCACGCCCGTGATCTGCTCGACCGTGGGGCGCTGGAAGTCGAAGCGGTGGCAGCGGTCCACCACCGTCGCCGGCACCTTCTGCGCCTCCGTGGTCGCCAGCACGAACACCGTGTCCGGCGGTGGCTCCTCCAGCGTCTTCAGGAACGCGTTCCACGCCGCCTGGGAGAGCATGTGGGCCTCGTCGAGGATGTACACCTTGCTGCGCCCGCTCACCGGCGCAAACGCCACGCTCTCGCGCAGCTCGCGGATGTCCTCCACCGAGTTGTTGGAGGCCGCGTCCATCTCAATCACGTCCAGCGAGCGCGCCTGCGCGATCGCGCGGCAGGACTCGCACTCCCCGCACGGCTCCACCGTCGGGCCGCGCTCGCAGTTGAGGCAGGCCGCGAGGATCTTCGCCATCGAGGTCTTGCCGGTCCCCCGCGAGCCCACAAACAGATAGGCGTGGTGCACTCTCCCGCGCTCCACCGCGCCGCGCAGCGTGCGCACCACCGGCTCCTGGCCGACCACGTCGGCGAACGTGCGCGGGCGGTTGCGGCGGTAGAGGGACTGCTGCTGTTGCTGATTATCGCGCTCCGGCACCCTGTGGCTGAGTCTATCCGGCCGCCCTCGGCTCTCAGCGGTAGCGTGCGCAGCTGTGGCGTCCCCCGCCGAAAAGCTCTCCCAAAGCGCTCCCGCCACTTCTGTGGCAACCGGCGACGCCGCTCGGGGCGTCGCGGGAGGCGATGCGAAGGGCATGCGCTCAGACGTCGGCCCGCTGCCCACGCGCCTCGCCACGCTCCTGGCGATTGTCGTTGGCGCGGTGCTGCTGTGGGTCATCAGCGGCGTGGGGTTCGCCAACTACGACACGCTGTACGCGCTCGTGTGGGGGCAGCAGCTGACGCGTGGTGAAACCCCGCAGTACGGGATCCCGATCGCGCCGACACCCCACCCGCTGGTGGAGACGCTTGGGGTGGTGGGCGCTCCGCTGGGCCCCCACGTCACCTCGCAGATCGCCGTCGCGCTTGGCTTCCTTGCGCTGTCGGCCTGCGGATGGGCCGTGTACCGGCTGGGGGCGCTGTGGTTCAACCGGCCCGCCGGCGCCGTCGCGGCGCTGCTGCTGCTCACGCGCGTGCCGATCCTCTCCTACGGGGTGCGCGCCTATGTGGACATCCCCTATCTGCTGCTGGTGTTGTGCGCGCTGATCGTCGAGACCCGCCGCCGGCGCGCCGGAGCGCCGGTGCTGGTATTGCTGGCGCTCGCCGGGCTGCTGCGGCCGGAGGCGTGGGCGTTCTCGGGGCTGTACTGGCTGTATCTAGTCGTGCCGGCCGTGCGCGCGCGGCGCGGCGCCGTCGTCGGCGGGCCGCGCGCTCTGGGGCAACGCGAAGCCGCAACGCGCGCCCCCGGCCGGCTGGCCTGGTTGGCGCTGCTCGCGGCGGCCGCCCCGATCATCTGGGTGGCAAGCGACTGGCTGGTGACCGGGAACGCGCTGTGGTCGCTCACCAACACCAGGCACACCGCTGAAGCGTTGCACCGCGAGACGGGGATCGGGAAGGTCCCCGAGTACATCCCGCGGCGGATCGGCGAGATTCTTGGCCCCTTCGTGCTTGTGGCAGCCGCGCTGGGCGGCGTGCTGGCGCTGCTGTGGCTGCGCGCCCGCGCGCTCCCGGGCGCGCTCGCGGGTGTGGTGGCGGTGGCAGTGTTCGCTGCCTTCGCCAGCGTGGGGCTGCCGATCGACACCCGCTACGCCTTCCTCGCCGCGGCGATCCTGTGCGTCTTCGCCGGCGCCGCCGTGTGCGGCTGGATGGAGCTGCCCCGCGGCGACCCCCACCGGCGCTGGTGGCTGCTGGCGGCGACCGTTTCGGTGGTCGCGCTGCTGGTGGGGGTTCCCTCCCAATACCGCGCCAACCACCACCAACTGAACGAACTGGGCCGCCAGCAGCGCATCCAGAACGAACTGCTGGCGCTGGTGCGCGCGGACGCCATCACCACCCGCTGTGAGCCGATTGGCGTGACCAACCACGCGCCGCTGCCGCTGCTGGCGCTGTGGCTGGAAACCCCTCCGCGCGCGATCGCCAACCTCCAGATGGCCACGATCGCGCGCGGCACCTTCGTGGACCCGGCCGACCGGGAAGTGGAGAACGACTACATCCTCGACCGCAACGACCCCCACCGGGCGGTGGCGGTGCCGGCCGGCTTCACGGTCACCCGCACCAACCGCTCGTGGCGCATCCTCCAGCGTTGCCGTGAATGAAAGAAGAGGGGCTCGGCTCACCGGCCTTCGGCCGGCTGCGCCACCCTCTAAGTGGACCGTGCACCCCCCGTCGAGGCTCCACCACCGGTCGCCTGATCGCCGTTTGGGACTCCGGATCGGGAACACCCGCTGCGCCTGCCGGGGATCGCTTAAGGCTGCTTCCTTCCGGACCTGACCTGGTTCACAAGCCGACACCGCGCGGGGACCCAAGCCATCGACGCCCCAAACGGAGGAGCGACCGGGGCGAACGCCCCTCGGGGGGGAATTCAGCCCCGCTAGAGCGGATTGCGGGTGCAGGGCACCGCTACCTCCCCGCCTAGCACGGTCCGCTGTGGATCCTAGCGCGCCGGGACCGGATTTGAGGAGCCGCACCACAAGTATGTCGCGTTCCGGTAGGCTGCCCAACCGTGATGAACCTCTCCAAACTCAACTTCCCCCGTCGCGGCCTCGGCCTTGCGACCATCGGCGCGGCGGCGCTGATCGCCGGCTGCGGATCCAGCGGCTCCAGCACGATCGCCGTCGGCAACGAGTCCACCTCGGCCAGCGCCGTCGTCGAAAAGACCCCGGAAACCGCGGCTGGCACCACGCCCACCAGCGGCCCGCTGGCCACCGAGCCGACGATCACGCCCCCCAAGGGCCCCGCCCCAACGAAACTGGTGACCAAGGACATCATCACGGGCACCGGCGCCGAAGCGAAGGCCGGGGAGTCGGTCACGGTCAACTACGTCGGCGCGCTGTACAGCAATGGGAAGGTGTTTGATGCGTCGTGGCTGCGCAAAGAACCGTTCACCTTCACGCTCGGCCAGGGCCAGGTGATCAAGGGCTGGGACCAGGGCGTCGCCGGCATGCGCGTCGGAGGACGGCGCGAACTGATCATCCCCTCCGAACTGGCCTACGGCAAGGCCGGGTCGCCTCCCAAGATCCCGCCGAACTCGCCGTTGATCTTCATCGTCGACCTGCTGTCCGCATAAAAACAGGAGCTACGACTCCCCGTTTCGCGCGACTCGTCGCGGCGGCGCTCGCGGCGAGCGCCGCCGTCGCGGTGGCGGCGGGTTGCGGTGGCGCGCATCCTCGGCCGGCCGCGTTGCGCGTGGAGCGGGCGGATCTCGTGCAGCTGGCGCACACCCTGCGCCAGCTGCAAACCCCCACCGCCCGCGAGGTAGCCGCCGCGCGGGCGGCGTGGCCGTCGCTCGCCGGCGGGCTGCCCCGCGCCGTTGCCCCCGCGCTGCGCATGGAGGCGGCCACGGCGGCGCACCGCGCCGCCGCACTCACGCTGCCCGCCAACATCACCACGGAAGGCAGCATCACCGGGCCCGCCGTCGGGCTGGCCGGAATGCTCAAGTCCTATGTGCGCCTCACCCAGCGCGGGTGGCAGTACCTCGCCGCGGCTGGCACCGCGAGCAAAGCGGCCGCGCGGTTTCTGCACGCCAACGCGCCGCTCTACATCTACTGTGTCTACGACGGCCACTACCACCTGTCGCTGGTCGGCAAGGCGCTGCAGAGCGCCTACCTCAAGCTGGGAGGCGCCCCCGCGTTCGGCGCCTCGCTCACCGAAAGCCAGGTAGAAGCGCTGGCGCGTTTCTACTCGATCCCCTCGGTGCGCCTGGAACCGCATCCGGCGCCTGGGGTGGTGGTGTAGGCGGCCGCGGATCTGCCGGGGGGATCAAATATGCACTTATGCGGCGACAGCAGCCCCGTGGCTGCGTTGATCGAGTCGGCAGCCAACCCATTCGCCCAATAGAATCAAGCGTAGAGGGCACGTAGCTCAGTGGGAGAGCGCTCGCTTCACACGCGAGAGGTCGGTGGTTCGAAACCACCCGTGCCCATCGAAGATTGAGACTTTCTAGGCTGGTTTTGGAGCCTATGGAAGCACTTTGGAAGCATTGGCTTTCCGGGCTGACGTGGCGAGCCGCGAGCGTGCCGGTCCGCTAAATTCGTAGCGCCGAAACCTTGTCGCCGCCGCCAAAGGGGTAGGATTGTGCTACAGCTCAAGTGATGGTCGGTCGATGCTGAGCAATGGCTAGGACTTCTGATATGACCCGCCCAACCTATGATGCGAAGACGCTCACCCAAGCGATGCGAGAGCTGGAGAGCCACTACGGGATGACCTCGGGCGAGTTCTACGCAGCGCATCTTGCGGATGATGGCCTGCCACCAAACATGAGGCAGTTCGACCGCCATGTATGGGCGAGCTTCTATGAGGACGTACAACGCCTGCGTGAAACCGAGCCCGGCGGCGTGCTCGGCCGTGTCGAGCGCGTGTTTGCATCATCCAGGTAGTCCGTGGACGTTTGGGCGTACCTTGAAGAGCGGCGCAGGGAATGCGGTGAAGTCTCGGTCGCCGAGGATCATCGGCGACCCCTGGTGATGGCGGCTGAGGCCGATACTGACGGCCAGCGCGGCCGACTGTTGGGCGGTGTGCATCTCGCCGATGATGCCTACGTCCACATGCACGAGATCGTCGTCATCGAAGGCAACAACATACATCGTGAGAAGTACGCTTACTTCCTAACTGTCGATGGTAAGGAGATCGGCGGCTACGAGCGCGACCCCACGCACAACCCGGCGGAGCACCGCCACTGTTCTGCGCGTGCCCACCACGAACGGCTATCGGCAGCACCAATCAGCTTCAAGGACGCGATCATCGAGGCATGGGAGTACGTGAGCAGGACGGCGGAGTCGATGAAGGGCAGCCCGTCAGGAGACTCACCCATCGCACGATCAAGGGAAGCAATATAGAAGTTCCCTAGCGGTGAAGAGGGTCGCACTCCCTGCGGCAGGCCGCGCACGCCCGACGTTTGCCACTGGGTCAGCAGGTCAACAAGATCGTAGACTACGTCGGCACGATCAGACGTATCGAGAAGAGCGGCCTTGAGCTGGATCAGCTGGATGCCAAGGAAGTATCCGCTGATATCTGACTCAAGGACATATGAATCCTCGTGTGCGATGATGCTTCGCGCAGATTGTGTCGAAACTGATCGTTGGACGGTGTCGTCCAGAATGGCTGATCACCCGGTTGAAGCCGTTGTCGATACGCGCCCACTTGATCTCGTGGCGGCAGCGCGCTCTCAATCGCGGGCGCTAACTGATCCATCAAGGCCTGGTAGAGGATAAGGTCGGTGGGGCGGAGCCTCACGAATGGACGTACGGTTCCACTCTTCTTGGAAGAAATGACTAGCTGAGCCGGTCCCGGCTCGTAGTGGGGTCGGAGAGGCGGTCCCTGATCACCGTATAGTCGGTCCAGAACCTCGAATGGAAGCCTGTCTGGAACCTCCATCGCAGCGGTTCGGGCCCATTTTCGGACACGCTGCCAGGCTTGGCCGATGTCGAGCGATTCGAAGGAGCGAACCTGCATTTCATAATCCTTGCCTGCCCGGCGGACGGATCGGGCGTGTCGATCTAGAGCACTCAATCTGAGCCATCCGGGTTTTGACGGAGGCTCGATCTGCCCCCGTGGAAAGATCACCTCGCTAACGGAATCGAGATGCTGGTTCGACCTCAGGTGCCCGGCAGTTGGACGCGCTGAAAGACGAGCACCTCGGCGAGCTTGTCGAAGTGCGCGTCGCGGTGGAGTACAGCGAGGCCGCCGTGCTCCGCGGCTGCCGCGGCGATCAGCGCGTCGGTGACGGGCACGCGATGGTAGCCGTCGCTGTGCTCGGCCAGTTCGCCGAAGGCGCTCATCGCGGCATTGGCGACGGCGCGATCGTTGCGCAGGATTCGCAGCGCGTCGAGCTCGGCCTCCAACGCGAGATACTCGGAAGTGCTGCGCGCCGAATAGAGCACCTCCATGCGCACGATTGGCGTGATCCACATGCGATCGTCGAGGATCGCCTCCTGCACGAGGGCGCCAAGATCCTCCGGGAGCGTCGCGATGCGCCACCACGCGGAGGTGTCGGCGATGAACGGCTGATCGCTGCGCAGCAGCTCGGCGGTGTCCACCGCGGCTATCGCTCGGTGTCGGTGAGCTGCTCGATGCGCGCGAGCGCGTCGTGGTCCAGGCCGTCTGGGCTGCGCAGGCGCTCAGCGAGGGATCGCAGGCGTTCGGTGCGCTCCTCCTGGCTCAGCGTAGGCTGCTCCGCGGTGGGCGTCGTGCTCAGGACCGAATGCTTCACGATGTCAGGGTAGCGCGAGATTCTGATGCGGTGCTCTCGGTCAGCATGTAGCGCCCCCGCGCCACCCGGACCAAGCATGTTGATGAGCCCGAGACGTCCGAGGCGAGCGCGCCCTTGACCGACGACCGCGGCACCGGCTCGCCCACCAGCGCCTCAACGGCGGCGTGGATGTCCTTGGCCCGCATCGGCTCGCCCCGGTCGGCCAGCACCTGGACCACGGCCTTGAGCACCCAGCCCGGCCGGCGAGACCGCTGCCGGCGGGCCACAGGCTGCCGCCGAGGCTCTCCACTGGCCCGCAAGGCCGCCAGCTTCTCGGCCAGACGGCCAAGCGACCCCTGTAGGTCGTGGTTCGAATAGTGTCCAAGCAGGCCCACTCCTAGATCTGGTTTAGTCGATTAGAGTGCCGCCTGAGACCGACTCATCGGGCGCCGGCGGAAAGGCATGAGATGGAGCCGCACATCGACGTGATCACCCTCGCCGTGAATGATCTCGAGCGCTCGTTGGAGTTCTACCGGGACGGCCTTGGCCTCGAGTCGGGCGAGCTGGTTGGCATGGATTACCCCGGCGACGAGCTCACGCCGGCGGGAGCGGCGGCGATGTTCAAGCTCGCGGGCGGGTTGATGCTGATGCTGTACCCGCGCAGCGAGCTCGCGAAGGACGCCAACATTGCGCCCGGTTCGCCGCAGAGTGGCGAGTTCAGCATCGGCCACATGGTTGCCGGTCGGGCGGATGTCGATGCTCTGCTCGCTCGCGCCGAGGAAGCCGGCGCGACGCTCACCGACCGGCCGCACGACCGTCCATGGGGTATCTACTCCGGCTACTTCCGCGACCTCGACGGGCACCTGTGGGAGATCATCTGCCGCCCGCTCAAGCCCGCCGCGGAGTCCAATCTCTGACCGTTGGGGAAGGGGCGATGCCGCTCGCCAGGCGCGGGTCGGGTAGCGGCGCGTCGGCGTGGGTGTGCAGCGGAATCACGCCTGCCCACACGGGGAGCGCGTAGTCCTCCTCGTCGTCGAGGGGAGGCCCGGTACGGATCTTTGCCGACACCTCGTCGAGGGGGAGGGCGAGCACATGGATGGCCTTCAGCTCCTTGACGGTGGGCGGGCGAACCTCCTGCCAGCGTCCGGGGATGAGTCGCTCGGTGAAGGCCTGCACCGCCGCCATCCGCTCGGAGAGGTCCTCGACGGGACGGGCGGTGCCAAACACGACCACCGAACGGTAGTTGACGGAGTGGTGCACGGCCGAGCGGGCCAGCACCACTCCGTCGAGCAGCGTCACCGTCAGGCAGGCTGGCGTTCCGGCCATGAGGGCGCGGATCGTACGGCTGGCGGCGGAGCCGTGGAAGTACACCTCGTCGCCGATGCGTGCCTGCAGTGTCGGGATTACCTGGGGATGGCCCTCCCGCGAGTACCCAAGGTGCGCCACCATCGCCTCGTCGAGAATCGCGTCGATTGTCTGGCGGTCGTAGCAGGCGCGGGCGGGCATGCGACGAACCTTCGTGCGTGGGGAAGGCGCGGTGGGCACACCCACACGCTACGCCAGCTTTGGCTCGAAGAACAGAGCCAAGAATATGTGAGAATCTAGGGCCAATGGATCTGCATCTCGATCTGGCGGGCACTCCCGGGCGATCGCTGCGCGCGCGTGTCGAGCACGCGCTGCGCGATGCCGTCCGCGGAGGGCGTCTGGCGCCCGGCACGCGTCTTCCCTCCACGCGCGCCCTGTGCATCGAGCTAGGCGTCTCGCGTGGCGTGGTTGTGGATGCCTACGCGCAGCTGGCAGCCGAGGGCTATCTGCGCACTCGCCGCGGCGGGGGAACGACGGTCTCCGCGATGCTCACACGCCAGCGCTCGCCACGGTCCATCGCCATGCCCACAGCGGTGGTGCGCCACGACATGAATCCCTTCCGTCCGGCACTGAGCGGCTTCCCCAGGACCGCGTGGTTGGCTGCCGTTACGCGGGTGCTGCGCACCGTGCCCGACGAGCGCCTTGCCTACCCCGACCCCGCTGGCACTCCCGAGCTGCGTGCCACGCTCGCCGACTATCTCGGCCGGGTGCGCGGCGTGCGAGGCGACCCAGAGCAGATTGTGGTGACCAATGGCCTGCGCCAGGGCATCGAGCTGCTCTGGTCAACCCTCGCTGCCGCCGGCTCACTGCGGGTCGCCGTCGAGGATCCAGGCTGGCGGGGTATAAGCGAGACGGCCACGGCGGCCGGGCTGTCAATCGTGCCGCTCCCGGTGGACGGCGAGGGGCTGGTCGTGGAGCGTTTGGAGCTCGCGAACGTCGGCGCGGTGGCTGTGGCGCCCGCCCACCAGTACCCCACCGGCGCGGTCCTCTCACCTGAGCGGCGAGCCGCACTGGTGGCGTGGGCGCGGAAGCGGGACGCGCTGATCGTTGAGGACGACTACGACGCCGAGTACCGCTACGACCGCCAGCCGATCGGTTCGCTGCAGGGCCTCGAACCGCAACGCGTGGTTTACGGCGGCTCGGCCAGCAAGACCCTCGCCCCGGCGATACGTTTGGGCTGGCTGGTCCTCCCAAAGCGCTTCGTGCAGGCCGTCGTCGCTCGTCAGCGCCTGTGCGGAGGGATGCCCGGGCCGCTCGAGCAGCTCGCGCTGGCCGATCTGATCGAGCGCGGCGAGCTCGACCGTCACCTGCGCCGCCAACGCCGGCGCTACCATCGCCAGCGCGATGCGCTGCTTGCCGCGCTCGCCGCTACGCTGCCCGAGCTGAGCGTTCACGGCGCCGCCGCCGGCCTGTACGCCGTGCTGCGCCTTCCCGACGGCGTCAGCGAGCAGGCGGTGCTCGCAGCGGCACGGTCACGGGGGATCGCGCTGGAGGGACTCGACGGGAGCACCCCGGCGATCGTCCTCGGCTATGCCAACCTCAACGACGCCGCCATCCAGCCAGCGGTGGCGGCGCTCGCGGCGAGCATCGCCCAGGCATCTGCGGAGGGCGGGGCTAGAAATCGCCAGTAGCGGCGAGATCGGGACGACGTGCAAACCCGGCCAGGGTTTGAACGTCGCGCAAATGGCGGGGAGATCGGGACGGTTTGCAAACCTTCGAGCCCAGCTTGAGGCTTTGGCCGGGCTTCTGATGGAGCCTGCTGGTCGGCGCGCGCGCCATCGGGCAGCGGAGGCGATCAGGCGACTTTGAGATAGTCGCGCAGCGCCTTGCGGATCACCGAAGAGGCCGTCTCGTGGTCGCGCTGGGCCCGGAGAGCCAACGCTTGATGCAGCTCCGGCTCAAGCCGCACTGACTCGACGCTGGCCGCCGCTGAGCCGATCGGCGGGCGTCCCCCGCGTCGGCGCAGCATCGCGTCTACGTCGTAACCCGCCTCGGCCTTTTCGGCGAGGTCATCGATCAGCTCGTCGGTGATCGGGGCCCCGCTCGCCGTTCTTCCCTGTGTCTTCTTAGCCATGCTCAGCCTCCTGGCAGCAGCCGCCGATACTTCGCTCTCATTGCCATCGCGTGGATCGCCAGCTCTGACCGGTCGTCCCGCCTGATCGTGACGACCTCCAGCAGTGCGGCGTTTCGCGCCGGGCCAAGGTAGAGACGGGTATCGTCGTCCTGATCCTCAATCGTCATTGCGTGCTCCGCTGCGTGCTCGATGTCCTTATCGGCGATGCCGTGCTTGCGCGCCGCCGGATGGATCTGCACGAGGGAATTGTAATACGAAACCGCGGAGGTAGGCGTGCATCTGCCTGTCTGGCAGGACGGAGAGGGCGGGATTCGAACCCGCGATGGAGTTTAATCCCCATACTCGCTTAGCAGGCGAGTGCCTTCAGCCACTCGGCCACCTCTCCTGGAGGTCGAGCCACCAGTGTAAAGCCTGCGGCTGCCGCGCGGGAGGGCTCCCGAGTCGATCGGGACGAGCCGATCGCTTAGCGGGGACGAAGATCCTCGACTCGGCAAGGCCGATCCGAGAGCTCGATTATCTCGGGGTCGCCGGTGAGTAGCGCCAGATCGTGTGCCGCGGCGGTGGCGATCGCAAAACAGTCCCCAAGTGCGATCGGAGTGCGAGCCTTCAGGCGGGCGACGTCGATCATCCGGGCGGTTCCGGGGAGGTCCAGCGAGAGCGCCGCTCGCAGGTCGGCGAGTGTCTCGTCGGCCGTGTCTCGTCCCTGGTCACGCTCGACGCGGTAGTACACCTCGACTAGGTTCACCCAGCTTGCCAGTGGCCTATCGGCGATCACCTTCTCAACGCGCGAGAGCGCCGGCTCCTCTCCGTCCATCCAGGCGAGGATCGCCCAGGAGTCCAGACATACCCTCACCGAGGTTCACGCGCGCGGTCTTCGAGTAGGCGCGCCGCCATCCCCGTCTGCGCGAACCGGCCTCCCAAACGCGCGGCGGAGCGTCGCGCAACCATCACGATCTCCTGGTTGCGAAGCTCGAAGTCGATCGCATCGCCCGGTTGCAGATGCGCGCGATCCCGCAACGCCTTGGGAATCACCACCTGCCCCTTCGCTCCGATCCGACCAGTCATACCTAGCGAGTATAACGCGACGATGGGTGCTTTGTTCCTGGCTCGGCAACGTACGCCTGAAAGCCTGGCGGACGGGGAGGGAGGGACGAAGATCGAACCCGAACCTTGTGTGGAAACGCATTAGCGAGCTGCACGCCGCGCGTTTCCGCGAAGCCAACCGCCCCAAGTCCTTCAGCCGCAGCTTGTAGCGGTGCTCAGCGCGGTGCAGACGACAGCAACCTTCTCCAGCGAAAGCACCGTGGTTCGCTCGACCAAGTAATCGCTCGCAGCGCGATCTCCGCATTGTGCTCGCTCTGGGTGTGTCCGACGGCGCATCGATACTTCTTCTCGCAGCCTGGTTTCTAGCCAGTTGTAGGAAGCCTAAGCCTCTGGCGATTGAGCTGACGCCGGATTGTGCCGATGCCCAAGGAGCAACTGGCCTTGACGCAGCGATATGTCGAGCTTATAGTTAGTAACATATGGAACAATCTCCCACACACCGTGAGCCTGAGCCAGACCACGTTGAGCACGACGTAACTGCCGCAGCGGCATCAGGTCCAGTGGAGCCGGTCGTGATTGACCTGGATGACCTGGAAGAGGCTAGGAGAGACGTGCGCGTGAGCACGTTGCTCAAGGATGCCGAGGCAGCGGGCAGGCTTGTCGAGCAGGAGGGCCGGCAAGGCTGGTAGTTGCTCCCTGGTTACTTGGGATGCAGTGGCGTCCAGAGGCGGACATCATTGCCCCCCTTGGTCTGCGAACGCCTGAAGTCGTAGCGTTCGGCCCACATCGCAGCCACGTCGGCGTCATACGGGTCTACAACCGCGACAGGCGTGCCCTGTAGGCGCGCAACCCGGAGAGCGATCGACAGGGCGTAGAGCACCAGGTGGCGCCCGGTAACCTCGGCTTCCTTGTGCTTTGCAAGCCAGGCGATGA
Source organism: uncultured Solirubrobacterales bacterium (assembly GCA_963794715.1). Classification (GTDB taxonomy): domain Bacteria; phylum Actinomycetota; class Thermoleophilia; order Solirubrobacterales; family Solirubrobacteraceae; genus Palsa-744. Next base: position 275,902 of record CAWCEY010000002.1, read on the forward strand.
GCGACGCCCCCTGCGTGGGCGACAGCACGAAGTCCCGCTGGCCGGGGCCGAGTTGCCTTCGGTGGCTCTGCCTTAAGGTCACCGAACTCGACGCAATCGCGAAGTACCCCTCGATGCGGCTCTCCGACAGCAGGATGTAAGTCAGGGTCGAGGGATGGTTCGCCAAGCATCCTCACGAAGCCATCGTGTTGCCGCTTGACCCCCGGGAGTATCAAGCGAGTCGAACTCCTGCACTGCCTGCGCTACGTCCTCGTACGCGACGCTATCGGCATTGGCAGGGGTCCACTGATACCAAAGGCCGTCGACTCCAGAACTCACCGATCCACTCCAGCCAGGCCACTCAGAGTGCGTCGGGATGTGGCCGCATAGGATGATCCGCCGACCGCCCTACCAACGCTGTCGGCCCTCCCGCTCAACCTTGGCGCCCTCTGCCGCAGCTTCCTTCAGGAGCATCTGGACGGCCGGATCGCGGCGCGCGTCTTGCAGATCCTCAAGCTCGATCTCAACCACGGGATGTTCTTCGGGGCTACGACTAACGATCGGTTGATATGGGACACTGCTCATTTGAGAGGCCTCCAAAGGCCGTGACGGTGGCGGGGGCGCCACGATATCAAGCGGTCCCACATGATGCAGCATGATCTCGACCATGTGCCATCGCACCCCGATGGTGCCAGGCCCGCCCGAAGCCTAAGTATAGGCCCCCGGCCGCGCGTTCACGCCGGCAGCACTGAGAGCCTCTTCTGCAGCCGTGTTTTCGACTTCGATCATGGCTACGCCTCGCCGGCTCGGACCAGGGCTGTACGGAGGGGGAGGGATTCGAACCCTCGGGCCAGGGGTTGCCCGACCAACAGCTTTCAAGGCTGCCGCATTCAACCGCTCTGCCACCCCTCCGGGATGACGGAACTTAAGGTAGTGGATTCCACAAGGTCCGAGACGAGATTGAGCTCTGCGGCGGGTACTGCTCCGCGGCGGCACGGTACCCTCGCCCAGGTGCGCTCGAGTTCCCCGCGACGGGGTCAGCCGGTGTTGGCGAGGCTGTACCGCTTGCAGTACGCGGCGCGAATTCGCCTGATGGTGGGTGCAGCCGTCCTGGCGGCGGGCATCCTTTTGCCATCGGGGCAGCCGATGGCGATCTTTGCGCCAACCAGCTCGCGCGGGGCCGCGGGCGAACCCTGCGCGATCAGGCGGATGCACCTGCTGTGCCCCGATCTCATCATGTCCGCCCCACGTGAACTGCATCTCGACCGCAGCACGCTGCCCGGCCGCGTGCTGTTGCGCGCGACCAGCTCCATCAACAACCACGGCGACGGCCCGCTCGAACTGCGAGCCGATCGCACGGGACGGCGCCACACCGTGGTGTATCAGGTGATTCGTGACCGTCGTGGCCGCCCGCATCTGTTTGGCACCGCCGCCCACCTGGTTTTCAAGTACATCCCGGGGGAACGCTACGAATACGGCAACGTCGGAGCGGCCAGCTACTGGAAGCTCAAGCATGCCGCCGCCTTCGAGCTCTGGTCGGTCGACGCGCGCGGCCGGGCCTTGCGGCTGGTGCGGCGGGGCCCCAAGGTGGACTACTGTTTGCGGGACCTGGTGCGGACCCGCCCCTCCAAGCGCTCTCCGGAAGCGGCGGTCTACCAGGGGTGCAGCGAGGATCCCCACATGAGACGCGACGTCCTCGGTACCTCTGTCGGGTGGTCGGACGTCTATCCATATGCGTATCCCGAACAGTGGATCGACGTTACGGGGCTGCGCGGTCGCTTCGCGTACGTGCAGATCGCCGACCCCGACAACCATTTGGTGGAAGCAAGCGACCGAAACAACGTGTCGGAGACCTACATCACCCTTCCCTCCGGGCACGCTTATGCAAGCCGCGTCGGCGTCTCGATGCCCTGAGCGTGAGCGCGGCCCTCTACGCCTCCCTTACAAATGCGGCTTGCCCTCGGCGATGCGCTCCAGCCCGTCGTCGGGGATCGGCTCCCACGGGGCGGCGTAGGCGACGTAGGCGCGCCAGCTCGGCCGCACGCCGGGGTCTCCGTCGAAGGCGCCCATGCGCACGCTCATCTTCGTGTGGTCGTCGGGGTTGCGGCTGAACAGGTGCCCACCGCACTCGCGGCAAAAGAGCTTCTCAAAGCCGCCGTCGGGGTGGCGCCAGGCCTTAACGAGCTCCTCGCCCTGCAACAGCCGCAACGTGCGCCCGTCGATCCGCGCCTGCAGCGAGCTGCCCGTGCCGGTGCGCCGTTGGCAGCGCGTGCAGTGGCAGTAGCCTGCGGCGGGCGGCGCGGCGGTCAGCTCGAAGCGCACGCCTCCGCACAGGCAGCCTCCGGTGAGTACGGGACCGGGCATCGGCCTTCAGCTTGCCAGATGGTGCACATCGTCAGTTGCCCGCACACGGTAACCGGCCCATTTCTGTGCTTCTGTGATACTGTGAAGCACAGTGGCAAATATCACAGTCTCCGTTCCTGATGACGTTTACCGCGCCGCGCGGATCCGCGCGGCGGAGCGTGGCAGCTCGGTCAGTGCGCTCGTCGCGGAGTACCTGGGCTCGCTTACGGAGCGGGAGGCCGAGTTCGCGAGGCTTGAGGCTCAGCAGCAGCGCATCCACGAGCAGATCGACCGCTTCAGCGCCCGCGACCGACTCGATCGCGAGAAGCTGCACGGGCGTGCGGTTCGTTGACACCAACGTCCTGCTCTACGCGATTTCACGCGACCCCAAAGAGCGCAAGAAGGCGGCACAAGCCGGCCGGCTCCTCTCCGGCAGAGACGTGGGGCTCTCTGTCCAGGTGCTCCAGGAGTTTTTTGTACAGGCGACCCGCGACGCCCGAACTGATCGCCTAACGCACGAGCAGGCCGCCGCGCTCGTCGAGTCCTTCCGGCGATTCTACGTCCAGGAGATCACAGTCGGCGTGATGCTGGCTGCCATCTCCACACGGCAGCGATTTGGGATTTCCTACTGGGATGCGGCGATTCTCGAGGCGGCCCGCGCGCTGGGTTGTGGGGTCGTTCTTTCGGAGGATCTGAGCGATGGTCAGGACTACGCGGGGGTGCGGGTTGAAAACCCCTTCAGCGTGGACTTCGCCGACGCCAGTGTGTGACACTGAGACAGATGCCGCCACCAGATCGCCACCGCGCTGCGGCCGAGGACCTCGCGCGAGCCGGTGTGCGTGACGCCGTGGTGGAGATCGTCGAATACAACTCCGCCTGGCCGGCAATGTACGAGGCCGAGCGTGAGCGGCTGGCGCCGCTGCTCGGAGACGTGGAGATCCACCATTTCGGCTCCACCTCCGTGCCCGGTCTTGCGGCAAAGCCAGTGATCGACATGATCGCGCTGGTTCCCGACCTCGACGCGCCGGTCGCGAGGCTGGTTGAGAGCGCCGGCTACCAGTTTCCGCCTGCCTTCAACGCCTCGCTCGTCCATCGGCGCTTTCTCTGTTACCCGACCGCCTCCTACCGCACCCATCACCTGCATCTCGTGGACGAGCGTGAGGAGCTCGAGCTGCGCCTGCGCTTTCGTGACCGCCTGCGCGCGGATCCGGCGCTCGCACAGGAGTACGCGACGCTGAAGCGCTCCCTCGCGGCACGCCACCGCGACGATCGCGAGGCCTACACCGAGGCCAAGGCCGCGTTCGTCAAGCGGTGGAGCGGGCGCACGGTGTGAGGTGAGCGCGTCGGGTCGGGAGCCCGGGGGAGCTCAGTCGGCGGCGCTTAAGCCTGCGTGGGGTTGGGTAGGGTGGGACGATGAGCGTGAGCGCCGTCATCGCCGATGCGGCCGTGATCCGCACCGCCGGGCTGACGAAGGTGTACGCCGACGCCGACTTCGCGGCCGTGGATGGCCTGGACCTGGAGATCCAGGGGGGTGAGATCTTCGGCCTGCTGGGGCCCAACGGCGCCGGTAAGACGACCACCGCGGGGATGCTCACCACACGGGTGATCCCCACCGCCGGGACGGCCTCGGTGGGCGCCGTCGACGTGATCGCCCACCCGGCGCTCGCCAAGCAGCTGATCGGCGTGGTCTCCCAGCAGAACACGCTGGACCGGCAGCTGACGGTGTGGGAGAACCTGTACTTCCACGGCCGTCTGTTCGGGCTGGGCGCGGCGGAGTCGCGGCGCATCTCCGACGAGCTGCTGGAGCAGTTCCACCTGGCGCGTTGGGCGCAGGCGTCGGTGTTCGCCCTCTCCGGCGGGATGGCGCAGCGGCTGATGGTGGCGCGCGCGATCTTCCATCGCCCGGCGGTGCTGTTCATGGACGAGCCGACCTCCGGCCTCGATCCGCAGAGCCGCCTGGCGCTGTGGGAGATCCTCGGCGAGCTCAACGCGGCCGGCCAGACGATCATGCTGCTGACCCACTACATGGAGGAGGCCGACCATCTCTGCCACCGCGTGGCGATTATGGACCACGGCAAGATCCTCGCGCTGGACACGCCCGCGGGGCTCAAGCAGTCGGTGGGGGCCGACACGATCGTGACGGTGAAGGCGCCCGGCGACGGCGCCGAGCTGGCGGCGACGCTGGAGCGGGAGATCGGGGGCGTGACCCGCGCGCGCGTGGTGGATGGCGGCGTCGAGCTGCACGTCAAGGGGTCTGAGCGGATCGTGCCACGGGTGGTGGCCGCCGCCGAGCGCGGGGGCTTCGAGCTGGCCGACCTGTCGGTGGCCGAGCCGACGCTGGAAACCGTGTTCATCAACCTCACCGGCAAGGAGCTGCGGGAATGAGCGCTTCCGACGCGACCACCACCACACCGGGCGCCCCCGCCGCAAGCGCCGACGGCAGGCGGCACACGTCCCCGGCCGCGATAACGCTGACGCCGACGCGCTCCACGTTCGACGCAAGCCGCACCGCGCTGGGCGCGCTGATCCTGCGCGACCTCACGGTGCTGCGCAAGAACGTCCCCGAATTCGTCGCCCGCGATGCTGATCCAGCCGTTCCTGCTGGTGTTCGTGTTCCTGTACGTGTTCCCCACGATCGGCCAGGGGATCGGGGGCGGTGGCCACGGCTCCAACGCGACCACCGAGTCGGATTTCGCCACCGTACTGGTCCCCGGCGTGGTGGCGATCTCGATCATGTTCCAGGGGATCCAGGCCGTCGCCCTGCAGATGTCCACCGAGTTCGGCTACACGCGCGAGATCGAGGATCGCGTCCAGGCGCCCTGCCCGATCTGGCTGGTCGCGATCGCGAAGGTGCTGTCGGGCGCCGTCCAGGGGATCCTCGCGGCCGTGATCGTGTTCCCGATCGCCGCGGTCATCCACGCCCCCGGCGTGCACGCCCACCTGTCGTGCACTGGGGGATCGTGCTGACGCTGATCCCGCTCGCCTGCGGTGGCGATGACCTCGCTGGGGCTGCTGCTCGGCACGACCTTCGAGCCGCGCAACATCGGCTTGATGTTCGGCTTCGTCGTGCTGCCGCTGACGTTCCTCGGCGGCACCTACTACCAGTGGACCAAGCTCGCCCCCGTGGAAGTCGCGGGGATTCACTGGCTGCAGATGCTGGTGCTGATCAACCCGCTGATCTACGTCGCGGAGGGGATGCGCGCCGGGCTGACCGAAGCCTCGCACATGCCGCTGTATGTGATCTACCCGGTGCTGATCGCCTTCTGCGCCTTCTTCCTCGGCCTGGGGCTGCGCAACTTCAGGCGGCGGGTGCTGGTGTAGGGAATTTTTTGGGATCGTCCGCGCGCGTGGCCGCGAATCCCACCCGCCCGGGCGCCGGGCCTCCGTGCCCGGCGATCACGCGCCCCTCTTGATAATAAGTCGCCGCCCCCGCGCATAGCATCACCTGGGGGCTTGACAGTTGTGCCGGGGTGCGTTACTCTGCGTCAGCAGGCCGGTTCTCCCACCGTTGGGAGACCGGGTACATAGGGTCCGGTTGAGGTCATACCGCTCTGCGGTTGACGTCAAAGCGCTCGCAGGGTTTTGCAGTTATGGGAGAGGCGCCGGATCGGAGCGATGAGGGAGTTGTTTGAGCGTGGTTTCTAGAGGGAGATTCATGATGGGGATGTGCGCGTGCGGCCAAAAGGCCGATGCTAGATGCGCCAGCTTGGCGCTGTCGCATCTATCTCTCTCTCTCTCTCTCTTCAGCTAGCGGTCTAGCCGAAGAGGCTCCTCATCGGGCGCATTCGCGCCGCCTTTGCCTCGTCCCCGCGGGGGGTAGGTGCTGAATGCCCGCATCAGCGCGTATACGCGTGGCTGAACGTCCCCGGCCGGTGGAGCGGCGCGCGCGGCGCGGGTCGAAGGAGCTGGTGCTGTCGCTCGGTGCGCCGCGCGTGCACGTGGAGGAGATCCAGCGTTCGCGTGTGTTGTCCGCGGCGGCAGCGGTGATCGATGAGCTCGGCTATGAGCAGAGCACGGTGCAGCGGATCGCCGCCAGGGCGCGGGTCTCGCGGCGCACGTTCTATGAGTTGTTCGATAACCGCGATGCGTGTTTGGTGGCGTTGCTCGACGATGTCGTGCAGCGGGTCGAGCGGAAGTTTGAGGCGGCCGGCCTTGAGGGTCTTGCGTGGCGTGAGCGAGTGCGCGGTGGCCTGTGGGTGATTCTCTCGTTCCTCGACAGCGAGCCGACCCTGGGGCGGATCTGCGTGGTGCAGGCGCTGCACGGGGGGCCTGAGGCGATGGAGCGTCGCGAGAGGATTCTCGCGTGGTTGGCGGCGGTCCTGGACGAGGGGCGCCGGGAGGGTGCGCGTGGGGAAGAGTGCACGTTGGTGACCGCGGAAGGCCTGGTGGGCGGTGCGTTCGGCGTCATCTACGTACGTTTGCGCAGCGGCGACCGCCGTCCATTGACGGAGCTGTTGGATGAGTTGATGGGGATGATCGCGCTGCAGTATCTGGGGGCTCGGGCGGCGCGGCGCGAGCAGCAGCGCCCGGCTCCTCCCGCGTTGCACCCGGCGTCTTCGAACCTTGGGCAGGGTGCCGAGGACGAACCAGACCCGCTGGGGGAGGTCCCGATGCGCCTGACCTATCGCACCGCGCGGGTGCTGGAGTGCATCGCGGAGCTGCCGCTCGCGAGCAACCGCACGATTGCAGACCGGGCAGGGATCGCGGACCCGGGGCAGATCTCGAAGCTTTTGCGGCGCCTCGATCGCCTGGGCCTTGTGGTGAATGTCAGCGGAGGGCACCAGAGTGGCGAGCCGAACGCGTGGAAGCTGACAGGGCAGGGTGCCCGGGTCGCACGGCGGATCAGCGTCGCCACCCCAAGCAATGAGGAGGCGCCGTGACGCCCGGAAGCCAATCGTCGGCGAGGTCACCGCGTCCGGGGGCATCGGGGCCCTCGGCTGTGGGTGGGTCGACGTGTCCAACTGCCCACGCTCGGCTGCGGCCAATTTGTCCAATTCGCGTGCGTAGCGCTGTGCGCCGGCACGTTTTCCACTTCACGGAGGAGGGATAACCAATGATGTTCTCAGTACTACGCAAACATCTGACCCCGAGTACGCTGATCGCCTTTTTGGCCCTGGTTTTCGCTGTCACCGGCGGCGCGTTTGCCGCAAGCGGCAACGGTGGAGGCGGGGGCGGCGCGGGACCGAAGGCGACTGCCTCTGCGACGCGCGTCACTGCCGCTGCGTCCAAGGCCAAGACTAGGGCCAAGGTCGGCCCTCGCGGTCCCGCCGGCCCCAAGGGTGCCACCGGAGCCGCGGGCGCCACCGGCCCCACGGGCCCGGCCGGCGCTACGGGGCCGGCTGGCCCTCAAGGGCCCCAGGGTGCAACCGGCGCGACGGGCGCAACCGGCGCGACCGGAGCAACCGGGGCAGCCGGCAAGAACGGCGAAACCGGCTTCACCTCAACCCTCCCTTCTGGCGAGACCGAGACCGGCGCCTGGGAATCCACTTCAACTGAACTCGACGGATTCAGAATTGCCCCGCTGACGATCTCGTTCCCGATTCCGTTGTCGGCAGCGATTGCGTTCGAACCCATCGTCGGTGAAAAACGCATACATGTAGTGACGGCCCAGGAGGTCGCAGAAGGCCACATTCCATCTGGCTGCAGTGGCACTGCCTCGGATCCCAAAGCCGAAGCGGGCTATCTCTGTATCTTCGAAGGTGAAGGCTTCGCCGAAGCTGGAGAACATCTCACCGGCGGAGTGGTCGGCCCCGCCGAACCAGGTAACGGTGAAGAACGGGGCATTGGCAAGTCCGGGGCACACGTCAACTTGCAGGCAGAAACGGATAACTTCCGTTACGTTGGCACCTGGGCGGTGACGGCCGAATAGGCCAGTCGGCCTGGGCGTACACCTAACGCACCGGGGCTCTCGGACGCACATTGGTCCGGGAGCTCCGGCGCCCACCAGGATTGCCGCCGACCCGCTACCGCCGAAATTTCGCACCGCAACGAAGGACCGCAATGAACCGTCTCCGAGAGAAAGGCACGAAAGTGACTCATACAGAGCGCTCCCCGAAGTCGCCGCGCGCCGTGACCGGCAACTTCGTCACGCTCGGTGCGTTGCTCAGTAGCGCCGGGGCCGGTGCGCACCTGTGCCTTCGTCGCATTGTTCCCGGTGTTCTCGGCTGCGCGCTCGTCGCGATCCCGCTGCTCCTCCTTGCCGCCCCCACCGTCCTCGCCGCCGGCCCCCCTTTCTTTACTCGCCCCGCCACGGTGAAAGGCCTGCATGCCACCCGCACCTTGGTCGAATCCGGACCTGCTGAAAGCAATGGCTCCAAGCTGACCGAAGCCTATTTCGAATATTCCACGAGCCAAACACTCTTGACAGAACACAAAGGTGTTGTTGTGCACAGCCTTGGGGGTGAACTCTACCATCTCACCCCCAAAACCACCTACTATGTCAGCTTCTACGCCGTTAACGCGCTCGGCACCGCCACTCAATCTCTCCAGTTCACCGCCCCGGCCCCCGAAGCCCCCGAAATCGGCGAATTGACGACCCCTGAAATCGCGAGCGGTGGAGGTTTCCAGATCGGTTCCACCTACGCCGCTTTCCACGCAGTTCAAAGAGGAGGGGAAAATAGGCTTCCAGCCGGTGTTGAGGCCAATGGCTCCGACACCAACTACAGTTTCGAATACTCTTTCCCCGAAGCCGGCCACGCACCCGCCGAAGCGAGCCTTTCGTGGCAACCCTTCACCTCCGGCGAAGTCACGGGCACAGTGACCGCAGCCCAGGAATCGGCCAACCCTACCGCTAAGCTCACGGGCCTCGCTCCCGCCACCGAATACTACGTTCGCCTAAGAGCCACAAATGCGGTGGGCTCAATCGCCAAGGTTGCGCCCTTCCGGACCACGCCCACATCGCCCGAAGTCACCCAGCTCAATGTCGGTGACATCGCCGCCACCTCTGCCAGCCTCAATGACTCGTTTCATACTCGGGACTTCGAATCCCACTATCGCTTCGAATACGCCACCAGCGAATCCGGCCCCTGGACCCCCGTTCCTGGCGGCGAAGGCATCGTCGCCGCCCCGTCGGACCTCTTCGCCTCCGAACAGTACTTCTACGCCGCCGCCACGATTACCGGCCTCAGCCCGGCCACCCACTATTACGCCCGCATTACCCTCGACAACGGCAACCCTCCGGCTGCCACATCATCGCCCGCCTCCTTCCAGACCGCCGGCCCTCCCAGCGCCGCTTTCACGTTCCCCGTCCACGCCATCCACGGCGAATCCCTCCGCGCCCTCGGCGCCCTCCGCACGGGCACCAAATCGGTCAACGAGCGCCAGGCGATCGCTGTCGAAGGCGCTCCCACGGGTGGCTCCTTCACCCTCGGCTTCGATGGCCAGACGACCGCGCCGCTCGCCTTCGACGCTCGCCCTGCCGACGTGCGAAGCGCTCTCGAAGCCCTTTCGACCGTCGGTGCGCGCAATCTCGGAATCTCCGGCAACCCCGGCGGCCCCTACACCGTCGAATTCGCCGGCGCCCTCGGAGGCGCCGACCAGCCTCAGCTCGTCTGTGACGCCTCCGCCCTCACCGGAGGCACCAACCCCGCCTGCACCGTCACGACCGTCCAGAACGGCTTCGCCTACCACAATCGCTACTTCTTCCAATACGTCACCCAGCAGCAGTTCGAAACGAACGGATGGGTCGGCGCGCAGAGCGGTCCCGAAATCGACCTCGGCGGCGGCGAAGGCTCCAAGATCCAGTACGTCGGCCAGGATCTCCCCGAGCTCCAACCCGGCACCACTTACCACTTCCGCTTCGCCGCCCGCAACGACACCGCTCCCGCGGAACCGCTTGTCTTCGGCGAAGAACAGACCCTCTCCGTCCCCGCCCCCGCCGCGGTCGGCCCCGAACCGCCCTGCGCCAACCAGTCTCTCCGCGTCGGTCCCTCCGCCCACCTCCCGGACTGTCGCGCCTACGAGCTCCTCACTCCCACCGAAAAGCAGGGCGCCCTGGACATCGACGCCTACACGAGCGCCGCCGACGCCTACGAGGTTTGCGAAGACGGCGAACACTTCATGCTCCACGCACCCGGCACCCAGTGGGGCGCGAGCCTCGACCCCTCGGAGTCCAGCTACTTCTTCGCCCGCGGCCCAGCCGGCTGGCAGATGTCCTCCGCCACGCCTCAGCCGGCCGCCGGCGTCCACAGTTTCGAAACCACCCTCTTCGATCCTGACCTCACCCAGGTCGGAATCGAAATCAACTTCAAGACCTCGCCCGCGGAAGGGGGTCCCAACGAGCCGCCCACGGTCGGATTCGCTGCGGGCCACCCCGTGGCCCCTACACCACCGTCGCCTCCGTCCCCATCAAGCAGGCGCAGAAGGGAGGCGATGGTTGGGCTGCGGCGTCCGCCGACTTCTCCAAGCTGATCCTCTCCACCGAAGACCGAACTCTTGCCGGTCCCAGCACCGGCACCAAATCCCGCCAGGACCTCTACGAATACTCCGAAGGCCAGATCCGCCAACTCAACGTCCTCGGTGGCTCCCCGGGCACCACAATCAGCACCTGCGGCGCGATCATGGCCGGGGGCAGTCCTTCGGAAGACGGATACAAGTCCGCCCCCAGCGCCGTCTCCTCCGACGGTTCCCGCGTCTTCTTCACCGACAACTGCACCCATCACCTATACATGCGCGTCGATGGTGTGGAAACCGTCGACATCGGCGAATACGGTTTCATCATCGCCAACTCCAACGGCACAGAGGTTCTGCTCGAAAAGCTCCTCGGCGACGGGGAGACCCGCGAAGTCTTCCTCTACGACACCGAAACGGCCTCCCTTAAGCATCTCTTCACGGCGACCTCCGCCAGTAGTGAAATCCAGGTCTCCGCCGACTTCTCCACCGTCTACTTCGGTAGCACCGCGCAGCTCCCCGGCACCGGCGCTTCTCCCGGCGGCGGAATTTATCGCTACGACCTCTCCGCCGGGACCCTCCGCTTCCTTCTTCCCGGCATCAGCCTCGGAAACTTCGCCATGAGTCACGACGGTCGCTACCTCTATTTCGAACAAGACGGCGCCAATGGGGTGGCCGGCTTCGACCCCGACCGCAACCAAAGCAAGCAGATGTACCGCTATGACAGCGCCGAAGAAGCTGTCTCCTGTGTTTCCTGCGCCTCCCCCTTCGACCCCGAACCCAAGTACAGCTCCGACTCCCTACCCGGGCAGAATGGGCACATCGGTCTGCAGGCCTCGTCCGAGCGCATCCCCGGCGCGGTCGTCGCCTCCGCCAACGGCGACTACCTCTTCTTCGAGACCCAGTCCGCCCTGCTTCCTACCGACGTCGACGGTGAAGGCCCGGTCGAACATACAGCCGCATGTTCTGGTTCTGACGAGTTCAACTATCTCTGTTCCAACATAGGCCCGGCCAACGACGTCTACGAGTGGCGCGCCAACGGCGTCCACGGCTGCTCCGCCATCCAGGGCTGCCTCGCCCTGATCTCTGCCGGCAAGGGTGGCTTCAAAACCGAACTGCTCGGCGCCGCTCACGAAGGCCGCGACGTCTTCTTCGCCACCCACGAAGCCCTTGCCATCACCGACCGGGACGCCGCCGGAGACATTTACGACGCCCGCGAAAGCGGCGGTTTCCCGCTTCCGTCCCCGCCGCCGATCGAATGCGAAGGCGATGCGTGCTCGACGCCGCCGAGCGCTCCGCTCGACGCGACGCCGTCGAGCTCGACCTTTCAAGGCGCCGGCAATTTCATCGAACCTCTCCTCGCGCCAAAGGCCAGGCCCAAGAAGTCCACGAAACACAAGAGCAAAGCCAAGCCCAAGGGCCGGAAACGATCCGCCTGGAGACATGGGAAGACCACGAAGGTGCACGGGAGGGCCGGGCGATGAGCGTTAGATCCCTCCTTGGGCCGGTCTCCAGAATGACGATGGCCTGCCTCTTCGCGGTTATCGCGATGCCCGCCGCGGCCACTGCCGCTCCCTACCCCGAACACCCCTTCGAAATCATCCCGGGCTCCTTCCGCATTACCGCTTCCACCGACCAGGCCGGCGCCCACGAGAACCTCACCACCGCCTTCGACTTCGCCCACGTCGAAAGCGGCAAATACGCCGGCCAGACCTACAACGACCTCCGCGACACCGTCGTCAATCTCCCCGCCGGCTTCACCGGCAACAACACGGCCGTCCCCACCTGCGGAGCCTCCGAACTGCTCGGCGACCACTGTCCGCTCGACACCCAGGTTGGCACGATCAGTATCGAGCTCGACGCGATCACGGCGAAGCCGGTCAAATACACCTTCCCCCTCTACAACATGGAAGTCACGAGTTTCGGCACCACCGCCGCGCTCGGCTTCAACGCTCTCAACACGTTCACGCAGCTCCTCGACGTCAGCGTCCGCCCGAACGACGACGGTCTCACTGTCACCGCGCCCGCCATCGCGGCCGTCGCCGAACCCCGTGAAATCGCGGTCACCGTGTGGGGCATTCCCGCCTCCTACGAACACGACGCCCAGCGCGGCCAGCAGTGCGGCATCTTCAGCGCCGACCTCACCGCCGAACCGGTCTGCGAAGGCGGTAACGAAGCCGTCAACATTCCCCCCCGGCCCTTCCTCTCCAACCCGACCGCCTGCATGGGGCCGCTGCAGGCGACGATGGAGGCAGACTCCTGGGAGGAACCCGGCGCCACGCTGCCCGACGGCTCACCCGACCTCGGCGACCCGCACTGGTCTCGGGCGAGCGCCGAAGTCAGCCCGATCGGCGAATGCGAGCGCGTGTCCTTCGATCCGTCGATCGAAGTCGACCCGACCACCACGGCGGCCGAATCTTCCACCGGCCTCGATGTATCCCTCGTCGTCCCCCAGACCTACGAAAACCCCTTCACGATCGCTACTTCCAACCTCAAGGACGCAAAGGTGGCGCTGCCGGAAGGGATGACGGCAAACCCGTCGCTCGCGGCCGGCCTGGGAGCGTGCACCCGCGAACAGTACGCCGCGGAGACCTCCTCCTCGTTGCCGGGCGAAGGGTGCCCCCCCGAATCGAAGATCGGCTCGATCGAAATCGAAACGCCGCTGCTGGCCGAAACAATCCCCGGGGCGATCTATATCGCCACGCCCTACAACAACGTGCCTGAATTCGGCTCACCCGAGGATCCGGGTGGGTCGCTGCTCGCGCTCTATGTCGTGGCGAAGGATCCGCGGCGAGGGATCGTGATCAAGGTCGAGGGGAAGATTACGCCGAACCCCGTGACCGGGCAGCTCGTAACGACGTTCCTGAACAATCCGCAGCAGCCGTTCAGCAAGTTCACGCTGAAGTTCCGCCCCGGCGCGACCGCGCCGCTCGTGAGCCCCCCGGCGTGTGGCTCCTACAGCACCCAGGCCGAACTGTCGCCGTGGTCGGCGCCCACCGAACCGCGCTTCACCCCAAGCCAGCCATTTCAGATCACCCAAGGCGTCCACGAAGGCCCCTGCCCGTCTGGCGGTGTCCCACCCTTCAAACCGCAGGTGATCTCCGGCACACAGAACAACGCCGGCGGCTCCCACAGCCCGTTCTACCTGCGAATCCTTCGTGAAGACGGCGAACAGGAGCTAACGCGCTTCTCAACGACCCTGCCGCCGGGATTGACAGGGAACCTCTCAGGGATCCCGTTCTGCCCCGACGCGAACATCCAGCTCGCCAGGGAAAAGACCGGCGCCCAGGAGGAGGCGGACCCCTCCTGCCCCGCCGCGAGCGAGATCGGGCACACGATCGTCGAAGCGGGCGTTGGGACCGTCCTCGCGCAGACTCCGGGGAAGATCTACCTCGCCGGCCCCTATAACGGCGCGCCGCTCTCGATCGTCTCGATCACCTCTGCGCAGGTCGGCCCGTTCGACCTAGGGACGGTCGTGATCCGCTTCGCGCTGAACATCAACCCGACCACGGCCCAGGTGGAAGTGAGCGCCACCCACTCCGATCCGATCCCGCACATCATCAAGGGGATCGTCGTGCACGTCCGCGACATCCGCGTCTACATGGATCGCGAAAAGTTCATCATCAACCCCACCAATTGCAACTCCCTGCGGATCACGGACACGATCGACGGCGCCGGCGCGGACCCCGCCAACCCCGCCGACCAGGTCCCGGTGACGGTCGCCACGCCGTTTGAGGCCGCGGACTGCTCCAGCCTCGCGTTCAAACCTACGTTCACCGTCTCCACATCGGCGAAGACCAGCAGAACGGACGGTGCGAGCCTTACCGCGAAGCTCGCGATCCCCGGCGCGCTCGGCACCGAGGCGAACATCAGCCGCGTCAAAGTCGAACTCCCCGAGCAGCTCCCCTCCCGCCTCACGACGCTGCAGAAAGCATGCACCGCCGCACAATTCGAAACAAACCCCGCCGGGTGCCCGCCGGCCTCGATCATCGGGCACGCCAAAGCGATCACGCCGATCCTCCCGGTCCCGCTGGAAGGCCCGGCGTACTTCGTCAGCCACGGCGGCGAAGCGTTCCCTGACCTCGAGATCGTGCTCCAGGGCTACGGCTTCACGATCGACCTGACGGCCTCGACGTTCATCAGCAAAGCCGGGATCACCAGCAGCACGTTCCACGCGGTCCCCGACCAGCCCGTCACGAGTTTCGAACTGACGCTTCCTGAGGGCCCTGACAGCGCGCTGACCGCGCTCGGCAACCTGTGCTCGGCCACGACCACGGTCACCGTCAGGAAGAAGGTCACGACCACGGTCCACGGCCGCAAGAAGACGGTCACCCGCAAGGTCAAGCAGACACGGCCCGCGACGCTTCAGATGCCGACCGAATTCGTCGCGCAGAACGGCGCCGAAATCCACCAAACCACACCGGTCACCGTCACCGGCTGCCCGAAGAAGAAGGCCGTGCACGCGAAGAACGCCAAGCACAGGGCCAAGGGGGGCAAGAAGAACGGGAAGTGACGTCGGGGGGGCATGGAGGCGTCGGATGCGCCCAACGCGGATCGATTCGATTGCGGGTTGCCGACGGTTTGAGGGGCCCATGGCGATCTGTCCTCCGATCGCTTGAGCAGGTGCCAACCTCTGTATCATTATGCTACGCTGCGTAGCAGTCTTCTACCAAGGGGTTGCTCATGGCTACCATCGCCGACCGGCCAACACGAGTTGCATCCGACCTATTCGACAGTGCGGTCGTTGAGGCCGCCAAGGAGAATCGTTCTGCCAAGCAGCAGCTCGAACACTGGGCGCGCGTGGGGAGGTCGGTTTGCGCGCGACAGACAGCTTCCAGGCATCGGGTGGAAGCCGCGTTGGCAGGGGGTCTCCCAGTCGAGCATCTCTCCGATGAGGAGGGAATCGTGTTCGACTCTGAGGTGCAGTCCCGGCTGGACGCGCGTCTGCGAACGACCAACCTCGGCGCGGTCCTTGCCGCGCGCGGGGTCACGACCGTGGCGCTGAACGAGCAAGGCGAACTGACGGAGTATCGGCCTGACGGAACGAGCGCGTCCGTTTGAAGCAGCTGCACGTGGTCGTTGGACCGAATGGCGCGGGCAAGACCACATTCGTCACAGAGTTTCTCGCGCTTGAACTGCCGGGCTATGCGTATGTCAACGCGGACGAAATCGCCAAGGTCCGGTGGCCCGCCGACTCCGATGCGCACGCCTACGAGGCCGCTCGGGTAGCTGCCGAGACTCGCGCGCACCTCATCGCCGGCGGCCGGCCGTTTATCGCCGAGACCGTCTTCTCCCATCCGTCGAAGCTCGATTTCATCCGTTCTGCGCAAGTGGCGGGCTATCGGGTTGTCCTCCATGTGATGCTCGTGCCAGAGGAGCTGGCGGTCAGGCGGGTTGCATACCGAGTGCAGGCGGGCGGGCACGACGTACCAGAGCACAAGATCCGCGAGCGCTACCACCGGTTGTGGCGACTCGTTGCGCACGCGATCTCGTTGGCGGACAGGGCCGTTGTGTATGACAACTCGCGGTCCGTTGGCCCAGCCAAGATCGCGGAGTTCTTCGGGGGACTGCCAATCGGGGCTGCCACTTGGCCGAAGTGGGCGCCTGAGCCAATGGTTTCCCGCTGGGGCGAATAGAGCAGCGCGCACGCGAAGGGGACCTCGCCGGATGTCGAGCGCGTTCTCAGCACGGCCCAGCTTCAGGCGGTCGGGGTTGGCCCGAGCGCCGCGGCCACGTAGAGGAGCGCCTGGGCCCGCGCCACCGCCCCGACTCCCTCGTCGGGCACCAGCAGCGCGGGGTGGTGCAGTGGGCGGGACGTGAACCCAGGGGCGCCGTCGAGGCCGACGAACGCCATCGCGATCGGCGCCAAGGCGGCGAAGAAGGCGAAGTCGTCGGAGCCGCACGAGCGCCACTCCGGGGCGGGCTCGAAGCCGGCCTCCGCCAGCAGCGCGTGCGCTCGCGCGACGATGCGGGGGTCGTTGACGAGCGGCGGCTCGCCAGCTGTCACTCGCACGCGCGCGCGGCAGCCGTGCGCGGCCGCGACTCCCTCCGCAACCTCCTCGACCAGCGCGCGCAGCGCCAGCCGGTCCATGGGGCGGTGGGCGCGCAGCGCGGCCCGCGCGCGTGCGTGCGCCGGAATCACGTTCTCCGCCCCCCCTCCCTCCAGCACACCGACCGTGAGCGTGGCCGCGTGCAATGGGTCGATGCGCCGCCCGACCTGCGCGTGCAGTGCCACCACGATCTGGGCGAGCGCGAGGATCGGGTCGGCCCCATGGTGGGGGTAGGCGCCGTGCGTGGGCTCTCCCTCGACGACGATCTCGACCGCGTCGCACGAGGCGTTGACGGCGCCCTCGTCGAGCGCCACCGTGCCCCAGCCGAGCTCGGGGTGCACGTGCGCCGCCACGACCGCCATCGGTGCAAGCTCCGCCAACGGGCCATGCGCGATCTCTGACGGCGTCTGCTTCGCCAAGGGGCCGCGCGCGATCTCTGGCGGCGCCCCAGAGGTCCCGCTCGCCGTCTCTGGCGGCGCCCCAGAGGTCCCGCTCGCCGTCTCTGGCGGCGCCGCAGACATGCCGCTCGCCGTCTCAGCGCCGAAAGCCAGTTCCCGCGCCCCCGAGGGGTAGGCCTCCTCGCTCGGCTGGAACACCGCCAGCAGCGGCGCCGGCAGCCGCTCCTCGATCGCGTGAGCCGCGCGCGTCAGCGCCACCAGCGCCGCCATGTGCACATCGTGCCCGCACGCGTGCATCGCTCCACCCTTGGCGCTGAAGGGTGCGCCCGTGCGCTCCTCGATCGGCAGGCCGTCGAGCTCGGCGCGCACCGCCACCGGCGCGCCGGTGTCCGGCCCATGTGGCCCCGCCCTGGCGATGCGCCCAGTTCCGGCGACAGTTGCGCAAGGCACGGGCAGTTCCGCGGCGACCGTCGCTGCTGTCCACTCCTCCGCGTGCGCGAGCTCCGGCCGTGCGTGCAGCCGGTGGCGCAGCTCCACCGCGCGCGGCAGCTCGCGCTCGATGCCGTCGAGCAGCTGCCGCAGCAGGTCAGTAGATCGCGGCATAGCGCCTGCACACCTCGCCGAGGTCGAGTTCGGCGACGGCGTCAAGCTCGGCCTGCTTGACCCCGACGTACGCCTCATACAGCGTCGCGCCCAGCCACCCGCGCACGGTGTCGTCCGCGGCGAGCGCCCGCAGCGCATCCGCCAGCGACGCCGGCAGCGCGCCGACACCAAAGCGATCGGCCTCGGCGGCGTCCAGAAGCGCGGGGTCGCGGTCGAGGATCGGCGGCGGCGCGAGGCCCGCGCGCACCCCGTCGAGCCCGGCGCGGAGGATCGCACCGAGCGCCAGGTGGGGATTGGCGGCGGCGTCGGCGCCGCGGTACTCCAGGCGCAGCTGCCGAGCAAGATCGCGTGAGGGATTGGGGGGAAAGGGGGAGGGGGAGGGGGAGGATGATGCGGCCCCTTCCCTCGCGGTGAGCGCCACCAGCGGCGGGATGCGCAGCAGCGTTTCGCGGTTGCGCTCGCCCAAGCACACCGCGCCCGCGCTCCAGCGGTGGGGGGTGAGGCGCGCGGCAGACACGGGGCAGGGGGCGCATAGCGCGCACAGCGCCCCCGCGTGGCTCAGGATCCCCGCCGCGAAGCGGCCCCCCAGCTCGCTCAGGCAGCCGGGGCGGCCCGCATCGTAGAGCAGCGGCGCGCCGTCGGCGTCGAGCATACTGAGGTGGATGTGCACCCCGTTGCCCGGCTGGTCGGGGTGCAGCAGCGGCGTGAACGTGGCGCGCAGCCCCCGCCGCCGGGCGACCTCGCGCACGACCTCCCTGAGCACCACGGCGCGGTCGGCGGCCGTCATCCCCTCCGCTGCTTCGACCGGGATCTCGAACTGGTGGGGGGCGAACTCCGCGAAGATCCGTTCCGGCTGTGCCCCCGCCTCGACCAGCGCGCCCATCGCCTCGGCCGCGAACGGTTCGGCGCGCCGCTGCGCCTCCAGCGAGAAGGGCGCCGCCGCCGGCCCAACGGAGAACGACGCCCCCGGCACTGACTCTGGCGAGAATGCCGCCGGTGCTTTCGGGGAGAACGCCCTCGCCGCCGGCTCGGCGCCCAGAAGCTGGAACTCGTGCTCGAAGCTGGCCACCACCCGCGCCCCGAGCTCGCGCTCCAGCTCCGCCAGCGCCTCACGCAGGAAGCGCCGCGGGCAGCACTCCCACGGCGTGCCGTCGGTCTCCACGATGTCGCACAGCACCAGCTCCAGCGCGTTGGCGCCGGTGTCGGACATCCCGCTCCCTGTGGACTCGGCCTCCACGCGCACGTGCGTGTCGGGGTCGGGCAGCAGGCGCAGGTCGCCGGTCGAGTCAAACGGCGTGTGCTCGGCGAGCGGGCCGTGCGGGGTTAGCGACTGGTTGGCGGGCACCCAGCCCACGCCCGCCCGCAAGGTCTCCCCGAGCTCGGAGCTCAGCAGCGAGCGGCCGCGCACGATTCCGCCGAGATCGCAGCAAACCAGCGAGACCAGCTCAGTCGAACTCACCGCGATGCCTCGGCGGTGCCCCACCAGCGGTTCGGCGTCCGCATACCATGTGGGGCGAGCGGTTCGGTTGCGCTCACCGGCCCATCTCCGCCAGCGCCGTCCCGTTATCCCAGATGCCCTCGTGTAGCCCCTGCGCGCGCGCATCCACACGCATACGCGCGGCATCCGCGGCCGCGAGCACCACCACCACGCCCCCGGCCGGTTTGTCGCGCCGCTCGATCGCCGCCGCGAGCCGCTCGGCCGGCTGCATGTGCACCCCGCCGTGGCCCAGCGCTGGATAGGTGTCGGCGACGCCGTAGAGGGTGCCGCGCGGGCCCCGCACGCGGCCGAACACGCAGACGAAGTGCCCCACGTCCCAGTCGGGCGAGGGGCCGCTCTGCGCCCCCTCGTACAGATGGGCGAGCAGTTGGTCGAGGCGCGCCCGCCCGCCCCACAGGTGGTGGGTGGCGAGGTTGGCGATCAACGCGACCGGTCGCTGGAGACCGGCGGCGAGCTCGAACAGGCCGTCGAGCGTTCCTGCCGTCCATGGGTCGCTGAAGGGGATCGCTGTAAGCGCCCCCTCGCCGAGCCGCTCGACCGCCTCCACCACGCCGGCGGCTGTCGTTCCCGACACCGCGGCATCCTCGACAAACGGCAGCGCCAGCCGGTAGTCGCGCCGCCCCGTCTCGCCGTGCGGCAGGTGGCTGACGTCCGGCGTCGCCGAGACCACGCTCCCCGCCGCCAGCGCCACAGCGTCCTGGTCGACTGGTTCGCCCGCGAAACGCTCCACCCCGCCCGCGCGCAATGCCAGCGCGCCGCAGAAGGCTCCGCACAGGTCGTCGCGCTGCGGCAGCTCCCGCGCGTGGAACGCCAGCAGCTCCCGCGCCCCTGGCAGAAGCGTCGTCTCCAGTGGCGGGGGCGCGGCCATCGAGCCAAATATACGGCGGCCCGTGGCGATCGCCGCCCCACCGGCCCGCGCGTTGCCGTGTGGGCGGCGGCTGGCGGCGGCGGGTCAGGTCTGCTCGGAGGAGGGGGGCAGCGCGAAGGCGCTCTTGCCGTCGCCCTCGCGCTTGACCCGCGCGACCTTCCGCTGGCGCGCGAGCTGGCTGAGGTTGGTGCGAATCTCCGAGGTACTCATCGCCGTGACCATCACCAGCTCGGGGATCGTGTGTGAGCCGTGCTCCAGCGCCGCGACGATCGCGTGCCGGACGTCGCTTGGCGTAGCCGGCTTGCGCTCTGGCTCGGGCTCGAACTCGGGCTCAATGGCGGCAACCGGCTCGGGGACGGCCGGCGGGGGCGCCTCAACTGGGGCGGGCGCGGCCTGAGTGCGCAGCGTGGGCTGTGTGCGCAGCGTCGGCGTCGAGCGCAGCGTCGGGGTCGAGCCCACAGTGCGCCGCGTGCGCGGCGCTGAGGAAGTGGGTTCCGGTGTCTGCGCCAGCGGCTCGGGAGTGGAGGCCGCCAGCTCGATCGCTCCGGCGGCCGAACCGCGCGGCCCACGCGCGCGTCGACGCGGTGGCGCGGATCGGGGCGCAGGCTCCGGAGCGGGCGGGTCATCGGTGGGCGCGGCCTCGAACGAATCGAGCGCGCTGTCTGCCTCCAGCAAGCGCTCGTGCTCGTCCAGCAACGGGCGCAGCTCGGCCATGCGCTGCTGCAGTTCGGCGCAGATCCGCGCCAGCAGGTCAGTCTCCACCAAGATCCCTTCAGGCTTGAAATGCTCGATTACACAACTTCAGGCGCCAGCATATCCAGCGATTCGAGTGCGCCGAAGTGAGCCCACTTCATTGGCTTGCATCCGAGGCCGGCGGTGTCTACTCCGCCGGCTCCTCGACGGGCGCGACGGCGAACACCACGTGGCGGCGGGCCACCGCGAGGAAGGGGTGATCCTCGGGCGGGCCGCCGTCGAGCGGCTCGACGGTGACCTCGGTGAGCGTCAGGAAGTCGCGCTCGGAGGCGTTCAGCACGTCGGAGACGCGGCTGCGGTAGCCGTCGCGGGCGAGCGTGATCGAGCCTTCGATGCGGTGGCGGACGGTCTCGAGGCGGATGCGCTCCTGGCGGTGCTCCATGCTCAAAGCTCCTCCTGCGGGATCGGGCGCGCGGTGGGGTCGGCCACGACTCAGCCGCCGATGATGCGCTCTCGCGAGACCTGTGCGGCGGGCAGTCCCGCGCGGGCGATCGGCGCCAGCGGCCCGTGGGCGCCGGTGGGGCGGTTGCGCTCGTCGCGCACGATGTACAGCGGCCGGTGCTTGACCTCGTCGTAGATGCGCCCCACGTACTCGCCGATCACGCCCAGCGCGATCAGCTGGATGCCGCCCAGCAACAGAATCGCGATCGTCAGCGAGCCGAAGCCGGGCAGGTAGGAGCCGGCGAAGTGCAGCCCGATCACGACCGGGATCGCGAAGAAGGCGAGGCCGGCGGACAGCAGCCCGACGTAGGTTGCAAGCTGCAACGGCACATGCGAGAAGGAGGCGATCGCATCCAGCGAGAAGCGCAGCATCTTGCGCAGCGTGTACTTGGTCTCGCCGGCGTGGCGCGCGTCGCGCTCGTAGGGGACGGCGGTTTGCGTGAAGCCCACCCACACGGTCATGCCGCGCAGAAAGCGCGAGCGCTCGGTCATCGTCAGCAGCGCGTCCAGCGCGCGGCGGTCGAGCAGGCGGAAGTCGCCGGAGTTGGGCTCCAGGTCGACCTGGGCCAGCTTGTCGAACAGCTTGTAAAACCAGGAGGCGGTCGCCAGCTTGAAGGCGGTCTCGCCCTCGCGCTGCTTGCGCACCGCGTACACCACGTCGGCGCCGGCTTCCCAGCGGGCAACCATCGTGGGGATCAGCTCGGGCGGGTCCTGCAGGTCGGCGTCGATCATCGCCACCACGTCCCCCACCGCGTGCTCCAGGCCGGCGGTGAGCGCCGCCTGGTGCCCGAAGTTGCGCGACAGGTGGATGACCCTCACGCGCGGGTCCTCGGCGGCCATCCGGTCGAGCAGCTCGGGGGTGGCGTCACTGGAGCCGTCGTTGACCAGCACCAGCTCGAAGGTGTAGTCCGCCACGGCGGCGCAGGCGCGGCGCACGAAGCGCTCGACCAACTCCTCCTCGTTGTAGACGGGGGCGACGACGCTGAGCAGGGTGGGGCTGCGGGGGGAGTCGGACATGAGGACTGGGAAAACTGCTTAAGTTGCAGGGGTGGGAAGCGTTGATGAGACAATCGACAGCTTAGAGGGTGGCGCAGCCGGCCAGCCGGCTGGCCGAAACGGGGATGCGAGCCGAAGGCGAGTGTCCCCCGGCTTCGGTCGGGCCCCTCTTCTTTCATCCATGGACAGGGCCACCGTAGTGGACGCCCCTAAGGCGAAGCTCAACCCGGCGCTCGTGGCGCAGTTCGTGAAGTTCGGGGTCGTGGGGGTGTTCAACACGCTGCTCAGCCTCGCGGTGTACGCGCTGCTGCTCAAGGCCTTCGGCGTCGAGTACCTGGCGGCGTCGGCGATCGGCTATGCGGTGGGGATGGTCAACGGCTTTCTGTGGAACCGCCGCTGGACCTTTCGCGGCCACGTGGGCGACGCGCTGACGCCGGTCCGCTGGATCGTGGTGCAGGGCTGCGGCCTGGCCGCCAACCTCGGGCTGGTGTTCGTGTTCGTGCACGACGCCGGCCTCGACAAGCTGCTCGGGCAGGCGTGCGCGACGGCGATCGTGGTGGTGTTCACGTTCATCGCCAATCGCGCCTGGACCTTCCGCATGGACCCGGCACCCCGATTGGGGGGCGAGGGGCCAGGCTCGCCAGCCTGATGGCCGGCGGCGCCGCTCTCTTAGCGCAGCACAACCAGCAGCGAGAGCCCAACGGGGATCCGCCCGCCGCGGCCGATCGCGGCGGCCTCGAGCTCGAGCGGCTGGCGCAACAGCCAGTTCAGCGGCGCGGGCGGCACCCACAAGTCGAGGCTCGATTCGGTGGTGCCGCGGTGCAGGCGCTCCAGCGCCCGCAGCGCGATCGCGACCGGCAGCAGCAGCGCGTTGAAGTGGGTGGCGTACTCGCACTCCCAGCCGGCCTCCCGCGCGGCCTGCTCGAGTGTCGCGCGGGAGTAGCGGCGGCAGTGGTGGTTGATCTTGTCGTGCCCGCTCCACAGCCACTGGTAGGCAGGCACCGTTACCAGCAGGGCTCCGCCGGGGGCCAGCACGCGTCGCAGCTCGCGCAGCGCCCCACGGTCGTCGGGCAGGTGCTCGATCACGTCGAGGCACACCGCCAGGTCAAACGAATCGGCGGCGAACGGCATCTCCATCACCGAGCCCTCCACCACCTCGCCGACGTGGCGCGAGCGCGCGAGCTCGGCGCTGGTGGAGGAGATCTCCACGCCGGTCACATCGCCCCGGCGTGCCAGCTCCACCATGTTGCGCCCGCTGCCGCAGCCGGCGTCGAGGATCCGCGCATGGGCCGGTAGACCGAGACGCTCGATCGTGCGCTCCAGCACGCGGCGGCGGCCGCGATACCACCAGTGGCGGTCCTCCGCCCTGTGGGTCTGCAACTCGTAATCGCGGTTCACCGAGTGCATCTTTCCTAAAAGTCGCCTCCCAACACATTCCGGTGGCACCCCAAATCAAACATCTGGCTATGCCCTTGACAGAAATCTTGGCATGCCATAAAATCAATCTATGGCAGCGCGCGAACACGAGCGATCCTCCGCGGTGGAGGACTACTGCAAGGCGATCTTTACGCTGGAGTCCCGCGGCGATGAGCCCGTCTCCACCAACGCGCTGGCCGAGCGGTTGGAGATCACGCCGGGCTCGGTGTCGGCGATGCTGCGCAAGCTGGAGGAGCTGGGGCTGGTCACCCACGTCCCCTACCGCGGGGTGAGACTGACCGACAAAGGCCGCCGCGTGGCGCTCGAGGTGATCCGCCACCACCGGCTGCTGGAGCTGTTCCTCGCGGAGACGCTGCAGATGCCGTGGGACCGGGTGCACGACGAGGCGGAGGTGCTCGAGCACGTGCTCTCGGAGGAGCTGGAGCAGCTGATCGCCGCCAAGCTCGGCGAACCCACGCTCGACCCCCACGGCGACCCGATCCCGAGCGCCGACCTGCAACTGCGCGAACCCGAGACGCACAGCTTGGAGAGCCTGCAGGCGGGCGCCGAAGGGGTGTTCGTGCGCGTCTCCGACAGCGACCCGGAGATGCTGCGCTACCTCTCACGGCGCGGCATCTCCCCCGGCGACCGTTTCGAGGTGCGCGACCGCCAGCCCTTCGGGGGGCCGCTGTTTGTGAGCTTTGGCGAGCAGGAGCACCCGATCGGCGGGCAGCTGGCGCGCGCGATGCGCGTGGAGCTCGACGGCGACCGCGAGGGGGCCACCGCGTGAGCGCACAGCCCGTCGCGCAGGCGCCTGCCGCGGCGCTCGAACTCGGCCCGAGCGCGCTCGAGAAGCTGCTGGCGCGCGGGCGCATTCGCGCCACGCTGGCGATGCTGGGCCCCGCGTTCGTCGCCGCCGTCGCCTACGTGGACCCCGGCAACTTCGCCACCAACATCCAGGGCGGCGCGCAATTCGGCTACCTGCTGCTGTGGGTGGTGCTGGTGGCCAACGTGATGGCGATGCTGATCCAATACCTCTCCGCCAAGCTGGGGGTGATCACCGACCACAGCCTCCCCGAGCTGTTCCGCGCCACCTACCCCCGCCCCTTCGCCTGGGGCATGTGGGTGCAGGCTGAGGTGATGGCGATGGCGACCGACATCGCCGAGTTCGTCGGCGCCGCGCTGGGGCTCAACCTGTTGTTCGGCGTGCCGATGCTCACCGCGGGGCTGATGACCGGCGTGATCGCCTTCCTGATCCTCGGCCTGCAACGCCGCGGCTACCGGCGCTTCGAGCTGGCGATCACCGCGCTGCTGGGCGTGATCTTCCTCGGCTTCCTGTACGAGACGCTGCACATCGGCCCCTCCGCGCGCGCGTCCTTCGGTGGGCTGGTGCCGCACCTGGCGGGCAGCGGCAGCCTCTACCTCGCGGTGGGGATCATCGGCGCCACGGTGATGCCGCACGTGATCTACCTGCACTCCGCGCTCACCAACGGGCGCACCCCCGTGCGCAACGACCGCGAGCGTGGACGGGTGCTGCGCTTCGAGCGCCTCGATGTGATCGTCGCGCTGGGCCTCGCCGGCCTGGTCAACATGGCGATGCTGGCCGTCGCCGCCAAGCTGCTGCACAACAGCGGCCACGCCGGCGTCAGCACGATCCCCGAGGCCCACGCCGCCTTCGGCCAGCTCGTCGGCGGTGGCGCCGCGCTGGCCTTCTCGGTCGCGCTGCTGGCCTCCGGCGCCTCCTCCTCGTCGGTCGGCACCTACGCCGGCCAGGTCGTGATGAAGGGCTTCATCGGTTTCAACATCCCGCTGCTGGCGCGCCGCCTCGTCACGATGGCCCCCGCGATCGCCGTGCTCGCTGTCGGTCTGGGCCCCACGCAGGTGCTGGTGTTCAGCCAGGTCGTGCTCTCCTTCGGCATCCCCTTCGCGCTGATCCCGCTGGTGCTGCTCACCTCCAACCGCACCATCATGGGCGTGCACGTCAACCGGCTGCACACCACGGTCGCGGCGTTTGGGCTCGCCGGGCTGATTACCGCCCTGAACATCTTCCTGATCTACCAGCAGATCTTCTAGCCGCGCGGTAAAGCCCGGGGCGGGTTCCCGCCGTTTGGTGTGGAACCCGCCCCGGGGCGTTTGATCACGTGCCGCTCAGCCGGCGCGGCGTTCAGTGGTGGTGGTGATGATGGTGATGATGATGGTGGTGATGCCTTTTATGACTGTGGGGTGGCCTGACGGTGAGGTTCTGGGCGATCACGATTGAGCGATGGACGGTGCTTGTCTGCACCACTGTCAGGTGTACCGGCAGCTTGCCGAACTGAGTGAGCAGGCTCCGCCCGGTTGCGTTGAGCGGGATCTCGATCGTCACGCGCTGACCGGCGGGAATCGTCAGCTTCGATGTGCCCACCGTCACCGGCGTGGAGCGCGTCCCGTGGTGGCGCCTCGCGGACACGGCGATCAGCCTGCCGTTGTGGGTCTTCTCGACGGTGATGAGCGTCGCTTCGATTTCACAGCTCGTTCCCGCGGGGCCCGAGCAGAGGATCGCGAAGCGGACCTGTCCGTTGGCTCCGCTGACGGAGCCCACCTGTTTGGCGTGGGCGACCGGCGGCACGGGCGTATAGGTCACGCCCACCGACTTTTCGGTGGAGAAGCCAGCCTGGTCGGTGGCGAGTGCCGTGATCGTGTTGACGCCCTTGTTGAGGGCGACGCTCGTGGACCACGCCCCGTTGGTTGCCACGCTCACCGCTTTACCGTCGACGGTGAACGAGGTGATCACGCGTTTGTCGGTGACCGTGCCGGAGACCGTGACGCTCGGGGTGGCGACCGTAGTGCCGCTCGCGGGAGACGCGATGCTCAGCGCGGGCGGTTCACTTGGCGGGTATCCCGCAAGCACTGCCGACGCCAGCGATTCGACTTCGGAGAGCTTGTAGGCCTGGATGAAGGCCATGTTCAGAGTGTAGGAGCCGCCCGCGGGGATCGTGCCCTGGTAGGGCATCTCGAAGCCGTTGTAGCCTTCTTTGGCGGCAGTTGAGCGGTATACCGAAATAGCTCCGTTGGGTGGGGTGTCGTAGACGATCGCACCCTGTGGATGTTCACCGTCTCCTGCGCTGGGCGTTTCGACGTCCTCCTTATAGAAGATCCTGCCCAGGCCCGGGGGCAGGGTCACAGCCTGGCCCTTGTTGGTGGCTGTGAATACGTTGGTCCCCGGGAACTCGTAAGCGCCACCCGCTTTGCCATCATTGACCGTCTCCTGATTGTAAAGCGCGTTCAGCGAATGGGCCGCGCCATCGGTGGACTTCCAGGTGTCGGTCATCGCAGCCACCTGACCGGCGTTGCTTGTCTGCCAGGTCCGTTCGAGCTGCACCCCGGTGGAGACGAACGCCGGGCATCCGGCGGCCGTGGGCGGAAACGCGGTCAACGGCGAGCCTCCCAACCCAAAGACGACCGGCGACGAGCACTTGACGATCGGGTCCACCTCCTTGACGGTGATCAGGCCGGTCAGCGGCTCAAAGGTCTGTTCCACCGTCGCCTGGGGGGCGCCGGGCAGTGTGCTTTTGACTTTGAGTTCGTTTTCGAGATTGTGCGCCGTTGCCGGGCTGTAGGCGTTGGCGCCGTCGATCTGCAGCTCCGAGCGCGTGGCTTCCCCGGACGCCGGGTAGTTGTGCAGATAGAGGAAGGCATTGCAGTCGAACAGGCCTTCGCTTTCCACGAGTGTTTCGGGCGCCGACAAATTCGAATAAGCCAGTCCGCAATCTCCGACCGAAGTGATACTGAAATAGCCGACCAGTGTGTCGGGTTCGGATTCATAGTCGTAGTTGATGCTGTTTTCCGAACGGAGTCGAAAGCGGGAGCCGACGATGCGGGGCCCTTTGTATGGGGCTGTCGTTTCTTCGGCCGCTGTGCCCGGGGGATGGGCTTCTTTGTTGCCCACCGGCACGGCTCGCAACACACAGGGACCGATGTCCAGCTGGCCGGGTGTGAGTGATTTCGATTCCACCGTCGCCGAGAACGCTCCCCCGCTGATTTCCACTTCGTTGACGAAGGTGGCGTAGCTTTCGGATCCCGTTCCGAAGTAGCAGCGTATCGTCAGCTTTCCGCTGAGGTTCGTGGTGCCTTCGACTTTGAAGGCCGGCGGCGGCGATGATTCGCTTTCGTTGTTGAGCGCGTATGTCGGACCGGCGGGCGAGGTGATGTTGGAAGTCGCTGGTTCGATCGCGCTGGCCGCCGCCACGGGGCCGGCCACGGCGAGCAGGGAGAGCGCGCCGGCCATCATCGCGACACGCCTCAGAGGATTCGGTAGCACGGTGAGCCTCCTGGATGCATGGGCATGGTTGGCTGCCGCTGTGCGAACGGCATCTGGCCGCTACGACACGGCGGCGTCCGAGTAGTTGCGGCCAAGCCTGTAAACGCAACAGGCGGCTAACATCGCTGAGCACACGGTCGGCGAGCGAAGGAAGGAGCACCATGGAGCAACTGCGAGGCCGCACCGCGCTGGTCACCGGCGCCTCCGGAGGACTCGGCGCCCACCTCGCACGCCGCCTGGCGCGCGAGGGCATGAACGTCGCGCTGGCGGCGCGGCGCGAGCCGGAGCTCTCGGCGCTTGCGACCGAGCTCGAGGCGCTTGGCGTGCGCGCCGCCGCGCTGCCCATCGATCTCTCAGACCTGGGGCAGATCGATCCGCTCATCGAGCGCGCCGAGACCGCGCTGGGGCCGCTCGACCTGCTGGTCAACAACGCCGGTGTGGAGATCACCAGCGACTTCTGCTCCTACACGCGCGGGGAGCTCACCGGGATGATCGACCTCAACCTCACGGCGCCGCTGCTGCTCACCCACCGTGTGCTGCCGGGGATGCTCTCCCGCGGCCGCGGCCACGTGGTGTTCATCGCGTCGATCGCCGGCAAGCTGGGCCCCGCTTATCAGGCGCCATACGCCGCCACCAAGGCGGGGCTGATCGGACTCACGCAGTCGCTGCGCGCCCAGTACCGCGGCGGGCCGGCCGGCTTTTCGGTGATCTGCCCGGGCTTTATCGAGGGCGACGGGATGTACCAGCGGATGGTCGAAGAAGGCATGAAGTCAAATCGGCTGATGGGCGAAACCACGCTTGAGAAGGTGTGCGACGCCACGGTGCGCGCCGTGCGCCAGGATCTCCCGGAGGCGATCGAGAGCGGCACCCCGTTGCGCCCGGCGCTGGCACTCACACAGCTCTCGCCCCAGCTGGCGGAGCGCATCGCGCCGCGGTTCGGCGTGACCGAGATCTTCCGTCGCACTGCCGTTTCGCGTGGGCGCGGGGGCTGAGGCGCGGCGGGCTGGATTCAAACGGCCGCGCCGGACGCCCAAGCGATCTCTGGTTCAGGCGAAGGGGTCGCGCACGCGGACGCCGTCGAAGCGGCGGAAGTCGCGATCGTGGGTGACGATCGTGCGAACCCCGTGGCGGTGCATGAGCGCCACGATGTGTGCGTCGCTCACGAGATCGCCGCGCACCCGTTGCTCCTCGGCGATCTCGTGAAAGGCACTCCAAAACAGATCGTCCTCGCCGGGCGAGTACACGTGGTCGCGGCTCAGCAGAGAGCCGACCATCGCCAGCGCCTCCGCGGGGGGGAGTGGGTGGGGAAAGAGGCCTTCCCGAGTGGAGATCCGCAGGAAGGCCATCACGACGGGCCAGAACAGATAAACCACCTCGGGCCCCGCGGCCAGCTCGGCGAGCACCTGCCGAGCCCGTTCGTTGCGAGCGTCGTCGGCGTTCGCTGCGTAGAGCAGGACGTTGGCGTCCAGCGCCACGCTCACCGGTCGAGCCCGGCGAGGTACTCCCCATCCAGCATCCGGCCCAGCGCCTCCCTGTCGTCGAGGTCAATCCTGGGCCTACCCATATGTCTGCTCGGCCAGCGCAGCGGCTGCTCCGCACGAGGCCCCTGCTCGTGCAGGCCCACTGCCAGCACCTCGGACGCCACCCTCCCCATGCTCTTGTGCTCGTGCGCTCCGCGCCGGCGTAGCTCGCGGAGGACCGAGGCGTCGATGTCGAGCGTCGTGCGCGGCATGATGCCTTGATGTTAGCAAGCTTGGCATCAGATGCGTCGACTTGGTATCTTGCCCCCGCGAGCGTCCTAGGAAACCTCTGAGTATGCCGCCTCGCGCTCGGATGCCCCGTGCTCGGTGGCGGTTTCCTGATGGGCCTGTGGGGCGAGCAGGGGCTCGGCCACCAGCACCGTGAGCGCGACCGCGAGCGCCGCGACGATCAACCCCGCCCCAACCGTGAACGCCAGCTGGTAGCCGCCGGTCAGCGCCGCCGCTTGCGAGTGCCCGCTCGCCAGCAGGTGGTTGGTGTGGGTCGCCGCCAGCGTCGCCACCACCGCCAGCCCCAGCGCGCCGCCGACCTGCACCGTGGTGTTGACCAGGCCTGACGCCAGGCCCGCGTCGGCCGGCGTGGCACCCGACATCGCCAGCTTCATCAGCGCGGGGAACGCGCTGCCGATGCCTGCCCCCAGCAGGATCATCGTCGGCAGGATGTCGCGCGCGTAGCTGCCGTGCACCGGTGCGCGCGTGAACAGCGCGAGGCCCACCGCGATCGACACGAGCCCCGGGATCAGCGTGCGCCGCGCGCCGAAGCGCATGATCAGCGGTTCGGAGAGGCGCAGCGACATCGCCCCCATCACCACCGTCGTCGGCAGGAACGCCAGGCCGATCTGCAGCGCGTCGTAGCCCAGCACCTTCTGCATGTACAGCGCGCCGAGGAAAAACACCGAAAACATCCCCGCCACCGTCAGCGCCTGGATCAGGTTGGCGCCGCTGACGTTGCGCGAGCGGAAGATCCGCAGCGGGATCAGCGGCGTGCGCGCGGTCGCCTCGCGCGCCACAAACGCCACCAGCAGCGCCAGCGACAGCGCGCCGAGCTCCAGTGTTTTGGCCGCGCCCCAGCCGTCTTCGGCCGCCGGCTTGACGATCGTGTAGACGCTCAGCATCAACGCGCCGGTGATCAGCACCGCCCCCGGGATGTCCGCGCCCTCGCGCAAGCCCACGCCTCTGTCGGGCGCGATCAGCCGCCGCGCCAGCACCGCCGTGGCGATCCCGATCGGCACGTTCACGAAGAAGATCCAGTGCCAGTCGAGCGCCTGCGTGATCACGCCGCCCGCCAGCAGCCCGATCGAGCCGCCCGCCGAGGCGACGAACGCGTACACGCCGATCGCCTTCGCCTGCTCGTGGGGCTTGGGGAACATCGTCACGATCATTCCCAGCCCCACCGCCGAGGTCGCGGCGCCGCCGGCGCCCTGCACGAAGCGCGCCGCCACCAGCATCGTCTGGTCCTGCGCCAGGCCGCACACCAGCGAGGCGACGGTGAAGACGGCCAGGCCCCACACGAACACGCCCCGGCGGGAGACCAGGTCGCCGAGGCGTCCCGCGAGCAGCAGCAGGCCGCCAAAGGCGATCAGGTAGGCGTTGATCACCCACGCCAGCGCCGACTGCGTGAAGCCGAGCTCGCGCTGGATCGTGGGCAGCGCGACGTTCACGATCGTGGCGTCCAGCACGATCATCAGCACCCCCGCGCACAGCACGTACAGCGCCAGCCACCGCGCGCGGTCGGTCGTGCCCGGCTGGCTCTCGGTGGTGGATGTCGGCGCGTCGTCAAGCATCGCCCGCTCTCCTTGCAGTCGGGTTCGAGGTCCGCTCCGCCGGGTCCCAGGGCGGAGCTACTACTGATAGCAGCCGCCTCAAGGGGGCTTGCGCCGCGGCTGAGCGCCGTCGCGGCGAAGCATTGCGGCGACTCGCTGCCGCGGCGGGAGCACGAGCCCGAGCCGCGGGCGGGAGGACAAACGCCCGTCTACTGAGGGGCGCGCCGGCGCTGGCGTGCCGCCGCCAGCAGCAGTCGCTGCTCGGCGGAGGCGATCAGCCGCCGCGTGCGATCGACCGCGTCGACGCTCACCGAGATGCTGTCGATGCCGAGGTTCACCAGCAGCTCCGCGTACTCGGGGTGCACCGAGGGAGCCTGCCCGCAGATCGAGGTGCGCAGCCCCAGCTCCCGCGCGCGGGGGATCAGCGCCGAGAGGTAGTCGAGGACCGCCGGGTCGCGCTCGTCGAAGGTCGCGGCCAGCACCTCCGAGTCGCGGTCGGCGCCCAGCATCAGCTGCGTGAGGTCGTTGGAGCCGATCGAGATGCCGGTGATCCCCAGGCGCGCGTAGCGCTCCAGGTTGAACAGCACCGAGGGCACCTCCGCCATGATCCACAGCTCGAAGCCGCGGCGGCGCAACAGACCGGATGCTGCCACCAGTTCGCGGCAGCGTTCGAGCTCCGTGGCGGTGCGCACGAACGGCAGCATCACGTGGAAGTTCTCGTGGCCGGCATCCCACACCCTGCGCACGGCCTGCATCTCCAGCGCGAACACCTCCGGCTCCTGGATGTAGCGCAGCGCGCCGCGGTAGCCGATCATCGGGTTGGACTCCTGCGGCTCGAAGCGCTCGCCGCCGCGCAAACCGCGGAACTCGTTGGTGCGGAAGTCGATCGTGCGGTAGGTCACCGGCCGCGGCGCGAAGCCGGCGGCGAACGTGCCCAGCGCCTCGGCCATCCGTGCCACGAACTCCTCCTGGCGGCCCTCCTCGATCAACTGCTTGGGGTGGGTGTCTTCCAGCGCCTCCATCACCATCAGCTCGGCGCGCAGCAATCCGACGCCGTCGACCTCCAGCGCAGCCGTGCGCTGCACCTGCGAGGGCTCGGACAGGTTGACGAGCAGGTGGGTTGCGGTGATGGGTACCCCTCCCCCTCCTCCTCCCCCTGCTTCCCCGGCACCCGCGGCGGCACCGGCCCCGGCGGGCGCCTGGGTGCCCGAGTTGGGGGCCACACTCGCGACGGCGCCCTCCAGCACCGTTCCGTGCGTCGCGTCCACGGTCACCAGCTCGCCGTCGCGCAGCCGCCGCGTGGCATCGCCGGTGCCGACGATGCAGGGGATGCCCAGCTCGCGCGAGACGATCGCCGCGTGGCAGGTCATCCCGCCGGAGTCGGTGACGATCGCCGCCGCCTTGCGCATCAGCGGCACCCAGTCGGGCGTGGTCATGTGCGTCACCAGCACCTCGCCGTCGTGGAACGCCGCCGTGTCGTGCGGGTCGCTCAGCAGGTGCACGGCGCCGCTCGCGCTGCCGGGGGCCGCGCCGAGCCCGTGCGCCAGCACCTCGCCGCCACCATGGCCGGGCGCGGCGATCGTCGTGATCGGCCGGCTCTGCAGCATCCACGCCCGCCCCTCGGGGTCAAACGACCACTCGGTGTCCTGGGGGCTGCCGTAGTGCTTTTCGATCGCCAGCCCCAGCCGCGCCAGCTCGAGTACCTCATCGTCATTCAGCACCGGCCGCATGCTCTCCCGCGGGCTCAGATCGCGCGTCACCGTGCCGCCGCCGGGGGCCGGTTCGATCGTCAGCTCCTTGGGGCGCACCGAGCGCGTGGTGATCGCCAGGTCGCGCTTGCGCACCACGTAGCGATCGGGTGAGACGCTGCCCGACACGACCGCCTCGCCGAGGCCGAAGGCGCCCTCGATCACCAGCTCGCCGCGCTCGCCGCTGGCGGGATCGACGGTGAACATCACGCCCGCGCGCGTGGCGGGGATCTGGGTCTGCACCACCACCGCGATATCCATGTCGGCCTGGCTGAAGCCGCGCTGGCCGCGGTAGTAGATCGTGCGGGCGCCAAACAGCGAGCCCCAGCAGCGTTTCACCGCGTCGATCACCGCCTCCGCGCCGCGCATGTTCAGAAAGGTCTCGTTCATGCCCGCAAACGAGGCCGACGCGGTGTCCTCGGCGGTCGCCGAGGAGCGCACGGCGACCGCTGGCTCGGAGCCGGCCACCAGCTCCTGGTAGGAGGAGCCGATCGCCTCGGCCAGCTCGGGGGTCATCGGCGCGTCGAGCACCGCCTGGCGGGCCTTGGTCGCCGCCTCCTCGAGGGCGGCCCCATCCTCGACGTCGATGCCTTCGAGAATCTCCCGCAACTGGGTGCGTACGCCACTCTGCTCGCAGAAGGCGGCGTACGCAGGGGCGCCGACGACGAACCCGGGCGGGACGGGCAACCCTGCCGCCGTAAGCTCGCCGAGGTTGGCGCCCTTGCCGCCGGCGTATGCGACGTCGGCGCGGCTGAGGTCCGAGAAGGGGCGTGTGGGGGCGTCGGTGGCGAGTGTGCTCATACCCGGATCCTTGAGTTGCGGAGTGGTGACAGCGTGCCGGCCAACTATCCCGCGCACGCGCCGGCGCGGCATCCGTGGCGTGCCGAGCACGCGGTGCGGGCTACTACCGATGCAGCAGCGCGCCATGCGGATGAGCATGACTGGGGTGAGTCAGACGGTCGCCTACCCCGAGGCCAGCGAGACCGACGTCGCGTTGCGCGACGGCTCCACGCTGCACATCCGGCCGGTCGCCGCCGAGGATCGCCCGGCGATCGAAGTCTTCCTCAAAGGGCTTTCGCGGGAGTCGATCGGCTTTCGCTTCTTCGGCGCGGTCAACCTCGACTGGGTGGCGGGGTGGTCGGTGGACGTGGACTACGCCGACCGCCACGCGCTGGTTGCCGTGTTCGGTCCCCGCCACCGGATCGTGGCGCACGCGGCGTACGTGCGCACCGGCGAGGAGCGCGCCGAAGTGGCGTTTCTCGTCGACGACGCCTGGCAGGGCAAGGGGATCGCGACGATCATGCTGGCCCACCTCGCCGCGGCGGCGCAGGAGCATGGGATCGCCGTGTTCACCGCGGAGGTGCTGCCCCACAACCACCGCATGATCGAGGTGTTCCGCGACAGCGGCTTCCCGGTGGCGCGGCGCTCGGGCGGCGAGGTGATCGAGATTGAGCTGCCCACCTCGCTCTCGGCGCCGGCGCTGGAGCGCTTCCAGCGGCGCGAGCAGACCGCGGCGGTGGCGGCGCTGAAGTGCTTCCTCGCGCCCCGCGCGGTGGCGGTGATCGGCGCCTCGCGCCGGCGGCGGACGGTGGGCGCGGAGATCGTGCGCAACCTGCTCGCGGGTGGCTTCACCGGCACCGTGTACCCGGTCAACCCCAACGCCCACACCATCCAGGGCCGCCGCGCCTACCCCTCGATCGGGGAGCTCCCGGCGCCGGCGGAGCTCGCGGTGGTGGCGGTCCCCGCCGCGCAGGTCGCGGAGGTGGCGCGCGAATGCGCGCAGGCCGGCGTGCACGCGCTGCTGGTGATCTCCGCGGGCTTCAGCGAGATGGGCGCCGAGGGCGCGGCGCGCCAGCGCGAGCTGCTTGAGATCTGTCGCGAGAGCGGCATGCGGATCGTCGGCCCCAACTGCCTCGGCGTGCTCAACACCGCGCCCGACGTGCGCCTCAACGCCACCTTCGCCGCGGGCGCGCCGCTGGCGGGCCGCGTCGGCTTCCTCTCCCAGAGCGGCGGCCTGGGGATCGCGATCATCGAAGCGGCCAGCCGCCTCGGCCTCGGCCTCTCCTCGTTCGTGTCGGTCGGCAACAAGGCCGACATCTCCGGCAACGACCTGCTGCACTACTGGGAGCACGACCCCCACACCGACGTGGTGTTGCTGTATCTGGAGTCCTTCGGCAACCCCCGTCGCTTCGCGCGCATCGCGCGGCGCGTCAGCGCCGTCAAGCCGATCGTGGCGGTCAAGAGCGGCCGCTCGGCGGCCGGCGCGCGCGCCACCTCCTCGCACACCGGCGCGCTCGTGTCGGCCTCCGACGTGACGGTGGACGCGCTGTTCGCCCAGGCCGGCGTGATCCGCACCGACACCATGCACGAGCTGTTCGACGTCGCCTCGCTGCTGTGCTCCCAGCCGGTGCCGCGCGGCGGGCGGGTGGCGATCGTCACCAACGGCGGCGGGCCGGGCATCCTCTGCGCCGACGCCTGCCAGGCCGGCGGTTTGGAGGTACCGCAGCTCTCGGAGAAGGTGCGTCGTGGGCTGTCGCGCATCCTCGCCCCAGAGGCATCCACGGGCAACCCGATCGACATGATCGCGACGGCCTCCGCGGAGGACTACCACCGCACGATCCAGCTGCTGGTGCAGGAGGACGCGGCCGATGCGATCGTCGCGATCTTCGTGCCCCCGCTGGTGACCGCGGCGCGGGACGTGGCGCGCGAGCTGCGAAGAGTGGCCGCGCGCATGCGGGGGGTCACGCTGAGCGCTGTATTTATGACCAGCGAGGGCGCCCCGCCGGAGCTCAACGACGAGGGCGAGGCGCCTCGCCCTCGCATCCCCACCTTCTACTTCCCCGAGGACGCCGCGCGCGCGCTCGCCCACGCGGCCGGGTATGCGCGCTGGCGCGAGCGCCCGCAGGGTGGGTATCCCGCATTGGACGGCTGCCGCCCGGAGGAGGCCGCGGCGATCGTCACCCGCGCGTTGGGGGAAATGGGGATCGGCGCCGCAGGCGCGCGCCCCCCGGCCGCGGGGGCTGGGGGCGGCTCGGCGGCCGGCGGCGGCTGGCTGGACCCGCGCACGCTCGCCGCGCTGCTCGACTGCTACGGCCTGCCGCTGCTGCCCACGCGTGTGGCGGCCAACGCGCGCGAGGCGGTCGCCGCCGCCGCGGAGATCCGCGGCCCGGTGGCGCTCAAGGCGGTGGCCGAGAGCCTGCTGCACAAGAGCGATGCCGGCGGCGTGCGGCTGGGGTTGGAGGGGGCCGAGCAGGTGCGCGCGGGCGCGCGGTCGATCAGGCGGGCGGTGTCGGGCGCCGGGCACCACCTGGAAGGGGTGATCGTGCAGCCGATGGCGCCGGCGGGCGTGGAGCTGCTGATGGGCGTCGTGCACGACGAGAGCTTCGGCCCGGTGATCGCCTGCGGCGCGGGCGGCGTCAACGCCGAGCTGCTGCGCGACGTGGCGGTGCGGATCACGCCGTTGACCGATCTCGACGCGGCCGAGATGCTGCGCTCGCTGCGCACCTTCGCGCTGCTCGAGGGCTACCGCGGCACGGCCCGCTGCGACGTGGCGGCGGTCGAAGCTGTGCTGCTGCGCCTCAGCGCGCTGGTGGAGGCGCACCCCGAGGTCGCCGAGCTCGACTTCAACCCGGTGCTCGTCGGCCCGGAGGGCGCGAGCATCGTCGATGCGCGCGTGCGGCTCGCCACGGTGGCGCCGGCGCGTCCGACGGGGTCGGTGAGCTGAGATGTTCCAGGTGCGCATCCACGGCCGCGGCGGTCAGGGCGTGGTGACGGCGGCGGAGCTGCTGTCGCTGGCGGCGTTCGCCGAGGGCCGCCACGCGCAGGCCTTCCCCAGCTTCGGCTCGGAGCGCACCGGGGCGCCGGTGGTGGCGTTCTGTCGCATCGACGAGCGCGAGATCCGCACGCGCGAGCCGATCTCCGCGCCCGACGCGCTGATCGTGCAGGACGCCACGCTGCTGCACCAGGTGGATGTGTTCGGCGGGTTGCGCGCCGATGGGTACGTGCTGATCAACTCCGTGCGCACCTTCGCCGAGCTGGGGCTGGGGGAGTGGGCGGGCGCGTTCGCGCGCGAGCGCGTGCTGACGGTGCCGGCCACCGAGATCGCGCGCGAGCACCTCGGCGCGCCGCGGCCCAACGCGGCGCTGCTGGGCGGGCTGGCGGCGCTGACCGGGGTGGTGGGGCTGCAGTCGGTGGCGCGCGCGATTGAGAAGCGCTTCGCCCCCACGCTCGCCGCGGCCAACGCCGCGGCGGCGAGCGCGTGCTACGAGCTTGTGGGTCGGGAGCTGGAGATGCTTGCCCATGCGTGAGCCAGCGAGGACGCATGCGGGTGCGGGCGCAGCGTCGCATGCGGGTGCGGGCGCGGCGGAGGGCGCGCGCGATGCTTGAGCAGCTGGAGGGCTCCAGGGCGGTCGCCCGCGCGGTGGCGCTGTGCCGCGCGGAGGTGATCCCGGCCTACCCGATTTCACCCCAGACCCACATCGTCGAGGCACTCTCGGCGATGGTCAAGAGCGGCGAGCTCTCGCCGTGCGAGTTCGTCAACGTGGAGTCGGAGTTCGCCGCGATGTCGGTGGCGATCGGTGCCAGCGCCACCGGCGCGCGCACCTACACCGCCACCGCCAGCCAGGGTCTGTTGTATATGGCGGAGGCGCTCTACAACGCCTCGGGACTCGGGCTGCCGATCGTGATGACGGTCGCCAACCGCGCGATCGGCGCGCCGATCAACATCTGGAACGACCACTCCGACTCGATGTCCCAGCGCGACTCGGGCTGGCTGCAGCTGTACGTGGAGTCCAACCAGGAGGCGGTGGACACGCACATCCTCGCGTTCCGCCTGGCCGAGGAGCTCTCGCAGCCGGTGATGGTGTGCATGGACGGCTTCATCCTCACCCACGCCTTCGAGCAGATCGACATCCCCAGCGCGGCGCAGGTGGATGCGTTTTTGCCGCCGTACGAGCCGCGCCAGGTGCTCGACCCCGACGAGCCGGTCACGATCGGCGCGATGGTCGGACCGGAGGCGTTCACGGAGGTGAAGTACCTCGCCCACCTCAAGCAGATGCAGGCGCTCGATCTGATCCCCGAGCTGGCCGTGGAGCTGGGCCAGGCGCTGGGGCGCCAGCCGGTGGGCCTGCTGCGCGGCTACTGCGCCGAGGATGCCGAGACGATCGTGGTGGCGCTGGGCTCGGTGATGGGCACGATCGAGGACGCGGTGGACGAGCTGCGCGCGCGGGGCGTGAGCGTCGGCGCCGTCGCGATCAAGGCGTTCCGGCCGTTTCCGCTGGCGGAGGTGCGCGCGGCGCTCCGCCACGCCCGGCGTGTGGTGGTGATCGAGAAGGCGTTCGCGGTCGGTCTCGGCGGGATCGTCTCCCAGAACGTGCGCAACGCGCTGGAGCACGACACACTCCACCAGCGGCCGGCGGTGCACACTGTGATCGCGGGTCTGGGGGGCCGCCCGATCACGCAGACCTCGCTCGTGCGCCTGCTCGGCGAGGCCACGGCGGAGGGTCTGCCCCACATGAGCTTCCTGGACCTCAACCACGAGCTGATCGAGCGCGAGCTGGCGCGCACGCGCGAGCGCAGGCGCTCGGGGCCGCACGCTGAGAACATGCTGCGCGACGTCGGCGCGATCGCGGCGGGGCCGGTGTAGAGGATGGCCGTGCGCCCGATCAAGTTCTACCAGGTGGGCTCCTACGCGGCGGGCAACCGGCTGCTGGACCCCGACCAGCGCTCGGTGCAGTCGGATCCCGGCCGCTGCAACGCGATCACCAAGGGCCACCGCGCCTGCCAGGGCTGCGGTGAGGTGCTGGGCGCGCGCTACGCGCTGGACGCCGCGATGCGCGCCACCGGCGGCCGGCTGATCGCCGCCAACGCCACGGGCTGTCTGGAGGTCTTCTCGACCCCCTACCCCGAGTCTTCGTGGCGTCTGCCGTGGCTGCACTCGCTGTTCGCCAACGCCCCCTCGGTGGCCACCGGGATCGCCGCCGCGCTGAAGGTGAAGGGCCGCGAGGACATCCGCGTGGTCGGCCAGGGGGGCGACGGCGGCACCGTGGACATCGGCCTGGCGTGCCTGTCGGGGATGTTCGAGCGCGGCGACGACGTGCTGTTCATCTGTTACGACAACGAGGCCTACATGAACACCGGCGTGCAGCGCTCGGGCTCCACGCCGGCGATGGCGCGCACGATGACCACGCAGGCGGTGGGACAGCACCCCGGTCAGGCGTTCGGCCAGGGCAAGAGCCTGCCGCTGATCGCGATGGCGCACGAAATCCCCTACGTCGCTACCGCCACGGTCGCCGACCTGCGCGACATCGAGACGAAGGTGGAGTACGCGATGGGGCTGCACGGCCCCCGCTACCTGCACATCCTCGTCACCTGCCCGCTCGGCTGGAGTTGCGCCTCCGCGGACTCGATCAAGGTGGCGCGCCTGGCCAAAGA
Organism: uncultured Solirubrobacterales bacterium; assembly: GCA_963794715.1. Classification (GTDB taxonomy): domain Bacteria; phylum Actinomycetota; class Thermoleophilia; order Solirubrobacterales; family Solirubrobacteraceae; genus Palsa-744. Next base: position 315,416 of record CAWCEY010000002.1, read on the forward strand.
GACTGGCCTGTTCCCCGTGTTCGAGGCCGAGCACGGGGAGCTGACGGGCGCCACGAAGATCCGCCGGCGCCGGCCGGTGGAGGAGTACCTGCAGCTCCAGGGCCGCTACGCGCACCTCTTCAAGCCGCGGCGCGACGAGCAGGCGATCGCCCACATCCAGGCGCTGGCCGACCGCAACATCAGGCGCTTTGGGTTGGAGGGGGAGGGGGAGGGGGAGGGAGTAGTTGCCGGCATCCCCGGTCCGCCCGGCCGGAGGACGGCGCATGCATCGAACCGCCCAGTCTCGATCACCGGCGACGCGAACGGGACGGCGTGATGGACAAGCCGTTCGCGATCACGCTGGACGTCGGCTCCAGCCTCGCCAACAAGACGGGCGCGTGGCGCGACGAGCGCCCGGTGTACGTCGACCGGATGCCGCCCTGCAACAAAGCCTGTCCGGCGGGCGAGAACATCCAGCAGTGGCTGTATCACGCCGAGGGCGGCGACTACGAGGCGGCGTGGCGGGAGATCGTCAAGGACAACCCGTTCCCGGCGGTGATGGGGCGCGTCTGTTACCACCCCTGCACCAGCGTGTGCAACCGCGCGCAGCTGGATGAGGCGGTGGGGATCAACTCGGTGGAGCGCTTCCTCGGCGACGAGGCGATCCGCCAGGGCTGGAGCGTGCAGGCACCCGCGGAGCGTACGGGCGGGCGCGGCGAGCAGGTACCCGCGACGCGCAGCGGAAAACGCGTGTTGATCGTCGGCGCCGGGCCGTCGGGGCTCGCCGCCGCCCACCACCTCGCGCTGCGCGGCCACGAGGTCGAGATCCACGACGCCGGGCCGCGGCCGGGGGGCATGATGCGCTACGGGATCCCCGCCTACCGGCTGCCGCGCGAGGTGCTGGACGCGGAGATCGCACGGGTGCTGGCGCTCGACGCGGTGACGCTGCACAGCGACGCGAAGGTGACCGACATCGTCGCGAGCATGCGCGAGGGCGCCTTCGACGCGGCGTTTCTCGCGCTGGGCGCTCACATCGGCCGCCGCGCCTACATCCCCGCGGGCGACTCCGCGCGCATCCTCGACGCGGTGTCGCTGCTGCGCGGGATGGAGGAGGGGGAGCGCCCACGGCTGGGACGCACCGTGATCGTGTATGGCGGCGGCGACACCGCGATGGACGCCGCGCGCACCGCCCGGCGCCTCGGCGCGCACGACGCCACGGTCGTCTACCGCCGCACGCACGAGCGGATGCCCGCGCACGAGGCCGAGGTGCGCGAAGCCCAAGAGGAGGGCGTGACGATGCGCTGGCTGTCGACGATCAAGAGCGCCGGCGAGCACAGCGTGGTGGTCGAGCGGATGGAGCTGGACGACACCGGCTTCCCCCAGCCCACGGGGGATCTCGAGGAGTTGACGGCCGACGCGGTGGTGCTGGCGCTCGGCCAGGAAGCCGACCTTTCGCTGCTGGAGGGCCTGCCGGGCATCCAGGTGCAGGACGGCGTCGTGCAGGTGGCCCCCAACATGATGACCGGCCTCCCCGGCGTGTTCGCGGGGGGAGACATGGTGCCGGCCGAGCGCACGGTGACGGTCGCCGCCGGCCACGGCAAGCGCGCCGCGCGCCACATCGACGCGTGGCTGGCGCAGCTGCCGGAGGCGGTGCGTGCCGCCGCCCCGACCCCCCGGCACGAGCCGGCGGGCTTCGACGTGCTCAACACCTGGTACTTCGCCGACGCCCCCGCCACCGAGGCGCCGCGCCTGGACGCGATCCGCCGCCAGTCGAGCTTCGAGGAGGTGCAGCAGGGTCTGGACCCCGACAACGCGCTGTTCGAGGCCCGCCGCTGCCTCTCCTGCGGCAACTGCTTCGAATGCGACAACTGCTACGCCGTGTGCCCCGACAACGCCGTGATCAAGCTGGCCCCCGGCGAGCGCTACGAGATCGACTACGACTACTGCAAGGGCTGCGGCCTGTGTGCCGAGGAGTGCCCGTGCGGGGCGATCAGGATGGAGCCGGAGCCGAGTTGAGGCGACTTTCCCCCGCGCGGCGGCGAAGCCCGCCGGCGCCGCCACGCGGAGGAGGGGGCTTGCCGGCCAACAGGACTTGATATCCCAAAACTGGGTGGGGTCTTGACAACAACACGGGGGTTGTGCTTAGATACAACCTGTTCCTGCATGGCTACCCCCCAAGGGTCGGCCTCGCGGGACGCACATATTGGATCGGCTGGGTCTTGGGCCTGCGTGGCTCGAGTGTTCAGCGCAAGCGGGGGTCTCTTGGGAGAGGGGCCGGGTCGAAAACCTGAGAGGGAGCTTTGTTCAGCGTGGTTTCTGCAGGGAGAAACGTGACGGGAATGCCTGCCTTCGGTGAGCGGGCCGTCGCTAGATGCGCCAGCCATGGGCTGTCGCATCTCTCTCTCTCTCTCTCTCTCTTCAGGCTCGGGTCGCGCCGCTGAGCTAGCGGCGAGCTTCGGTTCGGCGGCGCATGTGCGCCGCGTGGGCACCCCACGCCGTCGTGGAGGGGTGGTGTAGGTGCCGGCGGTGCTGGCGCGTCGCCAGGAGGCCGCTGCCCTGCATGGGCGGCGGTTGTTCGACGTGCAGCGCTCGCGGCTGCTGTCGGCGGCGGTGAAGACCGTCGACGAGCTGGGCTACGCCGACGCGACGGTTGCGCACATCACCGCTCGCGCGCGGGTGTCGCGGCGCACGTTCTATGAACTGTTCGCCAACCGCGAAGAGTGTTTGGCGGCAATGCTGGATGAGCTTGTGGCGCTGGCCGAAGCCGAGGTGAATGGCTCGGGCGCCGCGGAGCTTGAGTGGTGTGAGCGGGTCCGCACGGGCCTGTGGGCGATCCTCTCGTTTTTCGATCGCGAGCCGCAGCTGGCGCGCGTGTGCGTCGTGCAGGCTGCGAGGGGTGGCCCGGCGGTGCTGGCGCGCCGGGATGAGATCCTCGCCGGCCTGGCGGAGGTCATCGACGGGGGCCGCCGCGCGGGCGGCCGCGGTAGGGAGCGCACGCGGCTGACGGCGGAGGGCTTGGCGGGTGCGACGCAGGCGATCGTGTACGCGCGGATCCTGCGCGGCGAGCGCCGGCCGCTGACGGGCATGTTGGGTGAGCTGATGGGGATGATCGTGCTCCCATATCAGGGGCCCGCGGCGGCGCGCCGCGTGCAGGCCCGTCCGGCGCCCGGTCGAGGCGCGGGCACCCGCGGCGTCGCAATCGAGGCCGCGGGGGTCGCCGAGGACCCGCTGGATGGCGTGACGATGCGCCTCACATACCGCACCGCGCGGGTGCTGGAAGGCGTGGCCGAGTGGCCGGGCGCCAGCAACCGCGACGTGGGCGACCGCGCGGGCATCTCCGACCCCGGCCAGGTTTCAAAGCTCTTGGCACGACTGCAGCGGCTGGGGCTGTTGGAGAACCGAGGCGATCGTCCCGTGCGGGGGGAGCCCAACGCCTGGACGCTCACCGAAAGAGGCGAGCGCGTCACGCGGAGCATCCGCCTGCCCAGCCAACCGGCTAGCGGGGTGGTCCGATGAGCCGCCCCGTTACGGGCGCCCGCGGGGCGCGCGCCGTGGCGCAGACGAAGAGACCATTACCGAAATCGCCCCGCGGGCGATTGCACCCCACCGACGACTGGAGGCAACTTGTGCACTCAAGCGTACACGCACGACCGAAGGTCGGAGACAAGATTCGATCTCGTGCTCTTGGGATACGAGTACCCAGGGTACCTGAGGTTGGGATGAGGGCAGGACGCCTAGCGGCACTCGGTCGGGCTCCTCGCGGTCCTCGGGTGGTTCATCTCGTGTTCGCCGCTCTTGCCGTTTCGCTGCTCGTCCTGACCATGGTGACAGCCGGCGCATCCGCCCTACCGGAAGGCCGTGCATATGAGTTGGTGAGCCCGGCGTATAAGGGTGGCTATGGGGTTCTTTCCACGGCAGCGCTCGCGCCTGACGGGGAAAGCGCCGCGTTCATCTCGCAGGGCGCGTTTGATGGCACCCTCGACAACAACCTCTTCAACGACTATCTCGTTCGTCGCAGCGACACGGGCTGGTCGACGACGGAGCTTGAACCTCCCGCGTCGCTGGCGCAGCCGGATGGCCTGTTCGCGCATCAGATGAGTTTCTCGCCGTCGCTGGAATACGCTTTGGTGAACTCCACGCTGGGTAGCTCCGGTGGAAACGCAAATTCGGCGAGTACCCAGGGCGCCTTCCTTGCCACCCCACTGGCACCGGGTAAAGGTACTGCCTGGCGGCGCATCGGCCCCAACGAAGGAGTGCTTGAAAGCCTCTCCGGGCCGATCGGACACGTCGAACAGAAGGATTTTAGTGCCACTTTTTGCCACGTAATCGTCGATCCCCTCAACGTCGCTCTCTTGCCCGAAGCCGAACGAAAGGGGGCCATAGATGGTGAGCTATACGACATGTCGCAGGGATGCCATGGGGAAACGCCGTACCTGCGGCTCATGGATGTCAAGAATGAAAACGGACCGCACGGGGAACCGGAACTCATCAATTTCAGCTGCGAGATGTCTCTCGGGGCGTTTTTTGGGCTGAATGGGGGAGGAAAAGAGAGTGATTCGGGCGCGGTTTCGGCAGACGGTAGTGCGATCTTCGTTACCGCGAATGTAGAAGACAAGCCTGGCGTGCGTCCCGACTGCTCGAACGGCGATAGTCAGCTGTTCGTGCGGTTGGGTGGGGAACGGACGGTCGAAGTCTCAAAGCCGTTGGGGGAAGCGTGTAAGAAGGTCGGCGAAATACCGTGTGAGCCGGGAGCGGGAACTCGTCCGCGAGCGTTCTACCAGGGAGCGTCCGAAGACGGGTCGAGAGTCTTCTTTACGACCGCAGCCAAACTGGTGGGTGAAGATCACGATGAAAAGAGCAACCTCTACATGTCGAGCATCGGCTGCCCACCGAGTAGTCCCGAATGTTCGGCCTCCGAACGGGAAGTGTTGTCACTTGTCCAGGTGTCCCATAGTTCGGTCACCGGCGAAGCGGCCGAAGTGATGAGCACGGTGAGCATCACGCCCGATGGCACGCACGTGTACTACGTCGCGACTGGAGTGTTGAGCGAAGGGGCGAATCCTGAAGGCAGACGGCCGCTCAAGGGCGCCGACAATCTCTATCTCTACGAGCGGGACTCACGATTTCCAGCCGGGCATACGGTGTTTGTCGCTGACCTCTGTTCGGCCTCGGGCGTTTCGGGGACCATCACTGATCCCAACTGCCCGCAGGAAATGCAAGGCACCGACGCGACCCTCTGGGGATCCGGAGTGCCTCTGGCGCAGACCGCGGCCGACGGTGGAATTCTTGTTTTCGACTCCTACGCGCGGCTCGTCGTGCGTGGCCCCCAGGCAGATACTGACAATGCCCAAGATGTGTATCGCTATGACGCGGAAACGGGTCGGCTGGAACGCGTATCGGTCGGCGAAGACGGCTATGACACGAACGGCAACCGCGGCAGCTCAAGCCAGCATAACTCGGACGCTCTGATCGGACAGGCCGAACCGAACCACCGCTCTGTCAATGAAGATGGTTCGCGGATCATCTTCGAATCGAGTGAGCCCCTGTCGTCGATTTCAACGAACGATTTGAACAACGTGTACGAATGGCATGATGGGGCGGTGTCGCTTGTATCTAGTGGTTCCTCGCCTCAGGGTGACTGTTGTGCCACGATGACCCCCTCGGGTGACGATGTGCTGTTCACGACGACGCAGGGCTTGGTTTCTGAGGACACCGACGGCCTAGCAGATATCTACGACGCGCGCCTACCGCATGGGCCTGGTGAACCGGTCGCCTTCCCGGAACCGGCGGATACCCCTGAGCGCTGTGCACCGGGAGAGTGCCAGGGGTCGGTGACCGCTCCAGCGGCGTTGCTCGTGCCCGGGAGCGTGTCACAGGCGCCGGGTGAAAATGTGGTACCGGTAAAGCAAGTGAGCCCGACGAAGGGGGCCCAAAAACACAAGTTCAAGAAACGCAAGGTGAAGCGTGCGTCGCGCAAAGGGCGTGGTGCGCGCAAGGCCAACCGAAGGAGGACTCTCTGATGCGCGTGATGTCATTGCATGGCCACGTATGTGCGGTAGCGGTTGCGACCGTCGCGATGTGGGCCATGATGGCGCCACTGGCGCGCGCGGGGGAAGCCTCACCTTATGGAGTCGACTTTTCGTTGCACACGACGCGAACGGTTGAAGTGCCGTTGGGTGGAGGGCAAACCGAATTCAGAAACGAACCCTACGCATTCACCCAGGCTGGCGGCCACCCCGAAGCCCTGACAGCGACTTTCGCAATAGCAAACGAAGAAATCAAGACGGGCGCCGAACCCGTCGTCGTGCCCGCGCGTGACCCAAAGGACATCGTCGTTAGTTTGCCGCCGGGCTTGTTGGGCAATCCGGCGGCCCTCGAACGCTGTCCGCTTGACGTGGCGCTTGGTGGCACGGTCCCGTGCCCTGCGTCGACCCAGGTCGGAGTTTATAGATTTCATTGGAACGGCACTCAAGAACTGCTCGGACCGATTTTTAATGTTGTCCCAGAAGCTGGTCAGTCGGCGGAGTTCGTGCTTGCCAATGAAGCTAAAGTCAACCCCGTGTTGACCGCCCACGTGGTACGCACCCCGGCGGGTTACGGGTTGACGGTTGTCAGCAACGAGATTCCTGCCGTGGAACTCACTGAAGTGGAAACAACGTTCTGGGGAATGCCTGCCGCCGCGAGTAACGATCCGATGCGAGGCATTGAATGTTCGTCGAATTCCCAAGTCGAACCCCTCTTTAGGCATTGCAGGAACGGTGGGAAGCCGGGAGGAGGACAGCCGACCCCGTTCTTGACGTGGCCAACAGACTGCACGGCCGGCGCCTCGACCGCGACGATGCGTTCGGATTCGTGGCAGGAACCAGGGAGCGTGCGGGAACAGCACTATGAAGGTTATGTTGAAGAAGCGGCGACGCTCCCCGGGGTGACCGGCTGTAACGCGTTGCAATTCGACCCTGGTATCGCCGTGGAACCGGACTCGGTATTGGCCGATGCGCCTGTCGGGCTGGGTGTCGATTTGAAGGTCCCTCAGGTGGAGGAAGCCGAAAGGCTAGCGACTCCGGAGTTGCGTTCTGCTGTGGTGACGCTGCCGTTGGGAATGTCGGTGAACCCTGGCATCGTGGATGGTGTGCAGGCGTGTGAAGAATCGGGACCGCACGGAATCAACTTTACTGGCCCACTCTCTGAAGAAAAAGGCTTGAACGGGGAACTGCAGCTCGCCGCGGGGGATTGTCCCGACGCGTCGATCGTCGGCGAAGCGGAAGCCGTCACGCCGTTGTTGCGCGAACCCGTGAAGGGTTACGTGTTCCTGGCGAAGCCCGGCTGTGGTGGTGCCGGGCAGAGCGCATGCACCGAACAGGACGCGCTCGACGGGAACCTCTACAAGCTGTATTTGGAATTGGGAGGGACGGGTCCCCTCGCGAACACGGGCGTGCACTTGAAGGTTCCCGGCGAGGTTCAGGCCAACCCGGCGACGGGACAGCTGACGACGCGTTTTGAAGGCTTCATGGTTGGCGATCCGCCGCATTTCGAGGGTAACCCGCAGCTGCCGTTCAGCGAATTGAAGGTTCGTCTCGCGGGCGGTGAACGTGCCGCGATCGCAAACCCGCCGGCATGCGGTCCGGCAACGACCACAGCCGATCTCTCGCCATGGAGCGCGCCCGGCCTGACACCCGAACTGCCGGGTACCCCGAGCGTGTTCATGGCGGGCACACCCGACGCGACACCGGCAACCCACTTCTTGGTCGAAGGGTGCGCCACCCCGCCCGGGTTGAACCCGGGGTTCGTGGCCGGGACTGTCACCCCGAACGCGGCGAAGTTCAGCGCGTTCACGCTGAACATTTCGCGTAAGGACCGCGAACAGTATGTGAAGGGCATTCAGATTCACACCCCGCCCGGGCTGCTGGGGATGCTCTCAAGCGTTCCACTGTGCGGCGAACCCGAGGCGGACACGGGCACGTGCCCCGAAGCATCGAAGATCGGGACAACCAGAGTGGCCACGGGCGCAGGCTCACACCCCTTCGACATCGAAGGCAGCGTCTACCTCACGGGGCCCCACGACGGCGACCCGTTCGGCTTGAGCGTCGTCACGCACGCGGTCGCTGGGCCCTTCAACCTCGGGCTCGTCGTCGTCAGGGCCCGGATCGCCGTCGACCCGCAGGACTCCACCCTCACGATCACAACCGACGAAACGGGGCCGTATGCCGTGCCGCAGATCATCTTCGGTGTCCCGTTGCGCCTGCAGCGCATCACCGTGGACATCGACCGGCCGAACTTCATGTTCAACCCGACCAACTGCGGTGCCCATCAGATCACAGCGGCGATCTCAGGCAACCAGCAAGCGGTCGCGGAGGTCTCGAGCCCGTTCGCCGTCGGCAACTGCGGGAGCCTTCTGTTCAAACCCGCGTTCGCAGTTTCTACAAGCGGCCACACCAGTCGCGCGGATGGCGCAAGCCTGGATGTGAAGCTCTCTTATCCAAAGGGGGCATTCGGTAACGACGCGAACATCGCGCGCGTGAAAGTGTCCCTCCCGCAGGCACTGCCCTCGCGCTTGGAAACGCTGCGGAGGTCATGTCTGGCCGCCACCTTCGCGGCGAGTCCCACGAGCTGCCCTTCGGCATCGGTCGTCGGCATCGCCAGGGCGAGCACCCCTCTGCTGCCGGTCGAGCTCTCCGGCCCAGTGTATTTCGTCTCCCACGGTAACGAAGCCTTCCCGTCGCTGATCGTCGTGCTCCAGGGAGATGGCGTCAGGGTCGATCTGACCGGTGCCACCTTCATCAACAAGAAGGGTGTCACCACTTCGACCTTCAATATGGTCCCAGACGTGCCCGTCAACACGTTTGAGTTGTATTTCCCCAAGGGCAGGTATTCGGCGCTCGGCGCGTACGGCGACTTATGCAAGATTCAGAGCAAGCTAAAGATGCCGACCGAATTCACCGCGCAGAACGGGGCCGTCTTCAGACAGAACACACAGATCTCCGTCACCGGCTGCAAAGCCGGCAGCGGGATCAACCGACATCGCGACAGGGCAAGCACGACTCACAAACCTGGGAGGACCGGATGATGAGGAACCACGGCCACACGACCTTCCCAATCCTTGCGCTCGCCGCAACGCTCCTACTCGCTGGGGCCACCGCGGCTCAGGGTGCGGGCGCACCCATCAAGGAGCTCCCAGCGAGTCGCTGGGGCGCCAAAGTCAACCAGACTACGGGTGGCAATATTTGCACTGTCGCATCCGCCAACGCGTGCCAGACGGCGACTGAAAGCTCGAGCAGCGGCGGGTTTGCGTACCCCGAAGGAGTCGCCGTCGCGCCAAACGGAGACGTGTACGTCGCCGACAGGAGCAACCATCGGATACAGGAGTTCGAAGCGGACGGGACGTTCATCCGCATGGTCGGCAGGGAAGTCAACGAAACCGCGCATCTCAACCACGAAGTTGCGCACGAAAATGTCTGCCCGGCTAAACCAGGGGACAAATGCAAGGCAGGAGTCATAAGTCCTGAACCTGGGGAGTTTGACCTGCCAGCAAGCCTTGTCGTCAACGACACCACCGGCGATATATATGTTGCGGAACGGGATAGCGGAGACCACGGACAAGATGTGAAGTCACGGGTGCAGGAGATTACCCCTGAAGGCGCTTTTGTGCTCGAGATCGGAAAGGAAGTCAACGAAACCACAAAAGGCAACCTCTGCACAGCGGAAGAAATCAAGAACACGACCGTGAAATGCGGCGCTCCGACAGAGGGTACGCGCGGCGAAAGTGGAGCTGGCTCATTCATGTTGGCGACCTTTGCTTCTAATCTGCTGGCGCTCGCGCCCGACGTGGCGAAACCAGGAGAAGATCTGCTATATGTCGGCGACGAACATCGCGTCCAAGAGTTCGAAACCGACGGCAAATACGCCGGAGAACTCCAGCTCACCGCGATCTCGGATGAACCATTTGCCGCTGTGAGATCGCTGGCAGTCGACGATGCCGGCAACGTCTACCTTGTTTACGCGGATTCATCTTCGGTTTTGGGTACCGACACGATCCGCGAGTTCAATCCGGCAGGTAATGCAGTCCAGCAGATCGTTCCTGCACCTATAGGTGGTCAAAGTGGTAGTATCGGTGCGCTAGCGTTCGACGCCGGCGGAGCGTTGGGAGTGATCGGGTTTGGAGGTACTGGAAGTGCGGCCGAACCTTTTGGCGAGCTTTTGGATTCTCGCACCGGCCGTGTGCTCACCAAATTCGTGGTGCATGAAGGACCGGCATCCAATGACATCGCCTTTGGTCCGGACGATGAAATGTATGTCGATTTTGGACAGGAAGTGGTTACGTACGCACCCAATCCGGTGGCGGAACTCGCGGCGGACGCTCCCGCATGCGTTCCGAGCGGCGAAGTGGAAACGTCGGCGACACTGGACTGCACGCTTGCGGGCGAAATTGATCCGTGGGGCGTAACGGAAACGGAAGTGCGGTTTGTGTGGGGAGGATCATCGGCGCCTTCTGTGGAAACGGCGTCGCAGGCGATTGTGAATACGAAGAGTAAGGCAGGTGAAGAAGAAGGGCTCCTCAAAGTGGGTGCTCCCATAGTTGGATTGCGCCCGAACGAAGCGTTTGAGGAGCGGCTTGTTGGGTATGACCATAATGCCAAGCCGCCGGAATCGCTGTCCAGTGAAGCGGTGTCGTTTAGCACGCCGGCCGTCGCGCCGTGGGTGGGGGAAGTCGAAACGCCGTTTGTACGGTCTTCGTCCGCAATGATGGTCGGCCAGCTGAACCCGGAGAACGCGAGCACGGAATATCGCTTTCAGTACGCCGCGTACCAGCCGGAGCTGTGTGAAACGCTCGCAAGCTGCCAGGGTAGCGCCGAGACTGGGGTGGTCCAGTCGGCGGCCTACGGCAAGATCGGGGCGGCCGGCGAAGTCGTGGGGTTACAGCCCGGGACCCGCTACCTGTACCGTCTCGTCGCGACGAGCGAAAATGCAGCCAAAAGCGAAAAGTTCGAAGCGAAGGGTCCCGAAGCGAGCTTCACCACCCCTGTCGCGGGAACTGTGGCCGCGGTCACTGGCGCGGCCACTGACGTGAGCGCGACGGGCGCGCGGGTGTCCGGCACCGTCGACCCCGGTGGCGTGCCGGCGACTTACCAATTCGAACTTGGCGTCTACGGCGGGTCCGTCACGCAGTATGGGATCGTGGCATCGGGTTCTGTGGGCGCCGCGGTCAACCCGGTCGAAGAGGCGCTGACACTCGAAGGCCTGCAGCCGGGCACGACCTACGCTTACCGGATCACGGCCGAGGGCGCCAACGGCGAGTCGGTAGGCCAGGGCGCGACGTTCACCACCGCCGGGTTGCCCGCGGTGCTGCCGTTGACCCCCGCGCTCCTCCTGCTGCCCGTCCCGCCGCTCTCGTTCCCCGAGGTGGTGGGGCCAAGACGGGTGAGGACCGCTCCGAGGCGCGCGAATGCTTTGAAAGCTTGTAGGAGGGGCCCGAAAGACCGGCGTACAAGATGTGAACGGGCCGCCCGTAAGAAGTATCAGCCAAAACCTAAGAAGAAGAAATAGATCATAAGGGAGGAAGGATGTTCTCAAGGATTCGTAAGCGCGTCACGTTCGCGAATGTCGCTATGACGCTAGCGCTCGTGTTCGCGATGAGTGGCGGCGCCTACGCCGCGAAGAGATACCTGATCACTTCGACCAAGCAGATCAGCCCGAGCGTGCTCAAGGCGCTGCGGGGCAAGAATGGTCCCGCTGGGCCGTCGGGCGCCGCGGGACCAGAAGGGAAAGCGGGCGCCGCCGGCGCAGCGGGAAAAGAAGGCGCGGCCGGAAAAGAAGGAGCCGCGGGTAAAGAAGGGGTGAGCGTCACGAGCAAGGCGCTGAGCGCCAAAGACGCGGGTTGCAACAAAGAAGGCGGCACCGAATTCACCACCGCTAGCGGCAAAAGCTTCGCGTGCGATGGTAAGGAAGGGTCACCGTGGACAGCGGGAGGGACCCTGCCCCAGGGGGCGACCGAGACCGGAACTTATTCCCTGTTCGCGACAGCTGCCGCAACTGGCGAATACAAGTTCACGCCTATCTCGTTCCCGATCAAGTTGTCCGGGCCGGCGTCGGCCACGGTAATCAGCCTGGGCGAACCTGTGAAGAGCCCATGCACCGGGACCGTTGAAGACCCCGGAGCTGAACCTCCGGCCGCGGGTGCCGAACCAAACGTGTGTATTTTTGAAGGCGAAGTACCGGAAGGCGAAAAGGGAGGCCTCGGCGTGCTGGCTGCTATGAGCGTCGGCAAACCCGGCGCATTCGGCGTCGGTCCAACCGGCGGGGTTCTGCTCCTGGCAGCTAAGAAAACGGGAGAAGTCTCAGCGGCGGGCACCTGGGCCGTGACCGGCTAGCCTCATCAGGCTGTGGCCGATCGACATACCGAGCGGCACGAGGGCCCGGACGGAGGCTCGCGGTCTGTGTGCCGAGGAGTGCCCGTCCGGAGCCAAGTCGAGGCACCGCGCGCGGTACGTCGCCCCATGTGACACGGTGTGACACCCGGTGGTAGGATGTTGGCGTGAGCGATCATTTCACTCTGCGGTTGCGCCCCGGGGCCGGCGAGCGGCTGCGGATGCACGCCCGGCGAATGGGCTACGCGCCGCGGGCGCTGGCGCAGCGCTATGTGGATGAGGGCCTGCGCCAGGAGGAACATCCGCTCGTGCGTTTTGCCGACGGCCCGAGCGGCCGGCGTGCCGCACTGGCTGGCAGCGGCCTGGATGTGTGGGAGGTCGTCGCCACGGCCAAGGAGAGCGAGAACGATCTCGAGCAAACCGCGGCGCTGCTGGAGATCCCGCTCGGGCTGGTGCAGGCGTCGATCGCCTATTACGGCGCCTACCAAGAGGAGATCGACGCGCAGATCGCCGACAACGAGGCCGAGTGGGAGCGCGGCTACGCCGCATCGCAGGCCGGGCGGAGGGCGCTGGAAGGGTGAGGGTGCTGCTCGACGAGCAGCTCTCAGGGCTGATCGCGCGGCTGTTGCGCGAGCGCGGACTGGACGCAGAGGCTGTGGTGGAGAGGACCGATCTGCGGCAGGCGCCCGACCACGAGGTGGTTGCCACGGCGTGTCGGGAGGAGCGCGCGGTGGTCACCAACAACGTCAAGGACTTCCGTCCGCTCGCGGCCGAGCGTGTCGCCAGCGGACACGGTCACACCGGCCTGATCCTTCTACCCGCCGGCCGTAGTCGCAGCCGCGGGGCAACCGGCGCGATCGCGGATGCGATCGAGTCAGTGATGCGAGCCCATCCCGACGGCATCCCGAGCGCGGAGTATTGGATCGCGCCGTGGTCGTGAGATGTGCGGCGCCAGGCGAACGCTACGCGGGCGCGGCCGGCTGCCCCGGCACGACGCGGTCGCGGGCCAGTTCGCGCAACACGGGGCTCCAGTGCTCGGGATCGCGCTCGGCCTGCTCGCGCGCCCAACGGAAGTGGTGGATCGCGGAGCGGCGCAGCGGCTCGCCAAGCAGCAGGCCCGCGAACGCCCAGCGCCACGCGTGGCGTGGGGTCTCCAGCGCGAGCGCCAGCGCGCTCGCCAGCACCCACAGCTGCAGGACCCGGTTGTAGGCGGGCAGCCGCTCGGGCGTCATGCCCTCCGCCTCAACCAGATGGGGGATGCCGCCGCGCAGCTCCCAGGGCCACTCGACGAAGTGCACGATCCCGCCGGCGAGCCCGGCGCCGTTATTGAGCGCCAGCCACTTCTCAATTGCCTCGCCCTCGCCCAGCCACGCGGCCGCGGCCCACGCGGGCAGCCCCGCGGCCCACAGCGCCACCGCGCCGCGCCGGCCGATGAACGGCTCGAACACGAGCCCCACGCCGGCGCGAACCTCGAAGGTGTGATGCGCGGCGGTGCCGAATGCGTTCATCACCGTGAACGGGCGGCGTGGGCGGAGCGCTCTCAGCGACGCGCGTAACGCCATGCGTCGCAAGGCAGGGCTTTTCAGTACCAGGCCCATCGCCATCACCGTCGCTTTCCGTGGCATCGTGCTCCTTCTCTACCCGGATGGCGCCATCCAGGTGGCGTCGTCGAGTTGTGGTGGGTGGTTGAAGTCCTCGGGGTGCGCGAGCACCAGGGCTGCCGCCTCATCCATGCGCGGCGTGGCAAGCGCGCCGGCCGCGGTGAGACGTGCCGCCTCCGCGAGCACCGCATCGAGCGCGGCCCAGCCATCCTCGCCGGTGAAGGCGACGGCGAAGGGGTGGAACAGCAGCGCAAGGTGGCCGCGGCGAGCGGCGTGTGCGCGCAGGGCGGCGATCATCTCCTCGCCCATCCGCTCGGCCCCGTATGGCTCGGCGTCACCGCGGTCGCGCTCGCGCAGCCCGGCGAACTGCGCCAGGAACGCGTAGGCGTCGAGGAGCTGCCAGCGGAACGGCAGCACCGCGAGGCCGGCGAGCACTCCCTCGCGCTGACCGGCGGGGGAGACGTAGCTATAGCCGCGCTCGGCGAGCAGCGAGAGCGTGCGCGCCGTCAGCCCGCCGCCGGGAGGGCGAAAGCCGCGCGGCTCCAACCCGATCGAGCGCATGGCCTCCGTGGCGCGGTCCAGCAGCGCCACCTCGGTGGCGGCGTCCAGCGCGGCCCACTCCTCGTGGCGCCAGGCGTGCACCGCGACCTCGTGGCCCGCCCGCGCAAGATCGCACAGTGCGTCGGGGTACATCTCGGCGTTGAGGCCCTCGACGAAGAACGTAGCCTGCAGGCCACGGGCGGCGAGCAGCTCCAGTAGCCGGGGGAGCACTTCCACCACGGTGAAGTGCCGCCCCCGAGGTACCTCCTCGGGCCACATGCCCAGCTCCAGCTGGGCGGCCTCGCCAAGGTTGTCGAACGTCACCGACACAGCGGCGTCGGCGGCGCCCGCTTCCCACCCGCTCATGGTGTGAGGATAGTCGGGGCGACCCCCGGCGGCGAGCACTGCCACAGCAGGGGCAATACTTTGCACTTACACGACCATGACTCAACCATCTTCTATGCAGCGACCGCCAGCCACCTTCTACTTCGACCTCGGCTCGCCCTACGCCTACCTCACGGCGGAGCGCCTGGGCGGAGTGTTGGACGGCGAAGTGTTGGACGGCGAGGGGCTGGACGGCGAAGTGCTGGGCGGCGAGGCGCTGAGTGGCGGCGCGATCGTCTGGCAGCCGATCTCGCTGGGCGGGCTGTTCAAGGCGAACGGGCGCTCCTCCTGGGCGTTGCGCGATCCCGCGAGTCGCGCGGATGGGATCGAGGAGGTGGCGCGGCGCGCGCGGGCGTACGGGCTGCCCGAGCCGCGCTGGCCGGATCCATGGCCGAGCAACTACCTGTTTGCGATGCGCGTCGCCACATTCGCCCTCCAGGTGGGACGCGGGGAGGAGTTCGCGCTGCAGGCCTTTCGCGACGCCTTCTGGCGCGGTCGCGACCTGAGTGTCCCAGAGCAGGTGTTGCAAAGCGCCGAGCGGGCCGGTCTCGACCCGGGCGCGGCGCGCGCGGCGAGCGAAGACCAGCGGATCAAGCAGGCACTGCGCGCGGCCACCGACGAGGCCCACGCGCGTGGAGTGATCGGCGTGCCGACGGTGGCGGTGGGGGAGGAGCTGTTCTGGGGCGATGACCGCCTGCGGGAGGCCGCGATGGCCATTGGTTGCATGGGCGCCTGATAAGCGCCCGCTGTCCACTGCCCTGCGCCAGTGTGGCCGCAACGGCTCCGCTGCCGGTTGACCTACAGCCGCCGCCCGGCGAGGCCCTCGGCGGCCTCGATCATCGCGGCGTAGTCCTCCTCGCCGTGGCCGCGCCCGACGGTGGCAGCCAGCAGGTCGCGCGCGTGCGCGGCGGCGGGGAAGGGCATCCCCGCGGCCTGGGCTTCCTCGAGGCAGAGGCGTACGTCCTTGAGCATGTGGGCGGTCTTGAACAGCGGGGTGTAGTCGTGCGCGCGCATCGCCCCCGCCTTCAGCTCCAGCTGGGCGGAGGCGCCTGAGCCGCTGGAGAGCACCCGCGCGAAGGCGTCGAGGTCGAGGCCGGCGGCGCGCGCGAGTAGCAGTCCCTCGGCCAGCGCGGCGGCGTTGGCGGCGCCCACGGAGTTGTTGATCAGCTTCAGCATCTCGCCCTGCCCGAGCGCGCCGACGTGCACGATCACCTCGCCCATCGCCTCCAGCAGCCCGCGCGCGCGGGCGAAGTCCTCGGTCTCGCCGCCGGCCATGATCGTCAGCGTGCCCGCCTCCGCGCGCGGGGAGGAGCCGGTGACCGGCGCGTCCAGCATGCGCACCCCTCGCTCACGTAGCGCCGCGCCGATGCGGCGGGTGTCGGCGGGGGCGATCGTGGACATGTCCACGCACAGCAGTCCGTCGTGGGCGCCGTCTACCACGGCCGCCCCCGGCAGCTTCCCGCTCTCAGCGCTGGGGGCTCCATCTCGCTCGCCCTGCTCGTCGCTAGTCCCGCCGTACGCCACGCCACCCGCGCCGAGCAGCACCGAGGCCACCTGTGCGCCGTCGACAACCATGCTCACGACGATCTCGCTCGCGCGCGCCACCTCGGCGGGCGTCTCGACGGCCACCGCGTCATGCTCGGCCGCCCAGCGCGCGGCCTTACCGGGGGTGTGTGTCCAGACGGTCAGCGGGAAGCCGACGCGGCGCACGTTGGCGGCCATCCGCGAGCCCATGATGCCGAGGCCCAGAAATCCGATCCGCTCGGGCATGCACACATCTTTACAGCACCGCGGGGAGCACGACCCCGAGCGCGGAGCCGAGGCAGCGGGTGGTGTTGAGGATCCCGCTGAGCAGTCCCGCGCGCGAGCGCGGGGCGGCGCGCATCACGCTGGCGTTGTTGAGCGGGATGAACGCCCCCAATCCGGCGCCGATGAGCGCGAGACCGACCGGTAGGCCGGCGCGATCGCCAGCGCTCACCGCCAGAGCAACGAGCCCGATCATGGCGAGCAGCGGCCCTCCGACCGTGAGCATCCGCGGGGCAATGCGTTCGGAGAGGTGACCGGCGAGCGGCGCACAGATTCCGAGGGCGACCGGCAGGGCCGCGAGCTCCAAACCGGCGAGCGCGGTGGGGAGGTGCAGCGCGGCGAGGTGGTAGGAGACGGTGTAGAGCGTTCCGAACATGACCGCGTAGGCGGCCATCGCGCCGCCGAGACCCACGGCGAGGGCGCGCCGGTCAAGGCGATCGCGGTGGTGGCTGCCGCGATGCGCTGGCGCGAAGTTGGTGCTAAGCGGCGCTGTCGGAGATGCGCGGCGGGACTCCCCGGGCAGGGCACCGCGAAGCTCCCCCTCGGCGGTGCGGCTGCGCGGGAGCAGCACCCACGCCAGCGCGATCCCGAGTACGCCCGCGGGGAGGTTGACGAGGAAGATTAGCTGCCAGCCGCCCAGCGCCAGCAGCAGCCCGCCGATGGCGGGGCCGAGCGCGAGACCGACCGCCTGCGCGGCGCCCTACACGCCGAGGCCGCGGGGTAGCGAGCGGGGCGCCACGCTCTCGACGATCAGCGCGACGGAGTTGGCCTGCAGCATCGCGGCGCCCAGTCCCTGCAGGACGCGCGCGGCGATCAGCCAGCCCAGGGTGGGGGCCAGCCCGCACAGCGCCGAGCCGAGCGCGAAGACGGCGAAGCCGTAGGTGTACAGCAGCTTGCGCCCGAAGCGGTCGGCGAGCAGCCCGACGGGGACGAGCGTGAGCGCGAGCATAAGCATGTAGGCAAGCGACACCCACCGCACGGCCGCGGCGCTCTCGCCCAGGTCGGCGCCGATGCGGGGTAGGGCGAGCGTGACGATCGAGGCGTCGAGCTGGCCCATGAAGGCGCCGATGCACACCGCCCCGACCACGAAGGCGTGGGCCCGCGGGCTCTCGCGGATGCGCGCGGGCCGCGCCGGCTCGCGCAGCAGCCACGGCCGCGGCGTTGCGAGAGGTGTGCCGAGGAGCGCGTCCACAACAGGATTGAAGCGCTGTTTGTCTCATAGGTCAAAGACATTTTTATGGATAATGGGATAGGATAAGTTTATGAATGAGAGCGGCCCGCCGTGCGTTCCGGCGGTGGGCAATGGATGAGAAAAGGCTGCGGTACTTCCTAGGGGTGGTGGAGGAGGGCAGCGTGACGAGGGCCGCGAGCCGGCTGCATGTGGCGCAGCCCTCGCTCTCGCAGACACTGCGCGCGCTGGAGGAGGAGCTGGGGGTGGAGCTGTTCCACCGCGTGGGCCGTGGGCTGCGACTGTCGGCGGCCGGCCTTGCGCTGGTGGGCCCGGCGCGCGAGGTGCTGAGCGCGATCGACGCGGCCCGCGGCGCTGTGCGCGAGGTGGTGGAGGTGCTGGCGGGAACGCTCAAGATCGCGGCGCTGGCGACGCTCGCGGTGGACCCGCTGGCGGCGCTGATCGGCCGCTTTCGCCGCGAGTACCCCGGGGTGGCGGTGAGGGTGCAGGAACCATCGAGCACGGCGGGCGTGGGCGCGATGGTGCGCGAGGGAACCTGCGAGCTGGGCTTCGCGCGCCTGCCGCTGCCGCGCCAGGACCTGCACGCGCACGAGCTGGGCAGGCAGGAGCTGCTGTTTGTGCTGCCGCCGGGCACCCCTCCCGCGGAGGGCGCGCTGCCGGCGAGCACGCTGCGCGATATCCCCCTGGTGGTAAGCCCGCCGGGAACCTCGACGCGGATGCTGTTGGAGCAGGCGCTGGAGGCGGTGGGCGTGACCCCGCGGATCGCGGTCCAGACCGACGCGCGCGAGGGGATCGTCCCGCTGGTGCTGGCGGGCGCGGGCGCCGCGCTGCTGCCGGCGCCCCTCGCGCACGAGGCGGGCCGCCGCGGCGCGGTGGTGCGCGCCGCCCGCCCGCGGATCGTGCGGCGCATCGGGCTGGTGCACCGCAACGGGCGGCTGTCGCCGGCGGCGCGCGCGTTTGTCGCCATCGCCACCGGCTGACTCGCCGCGGCGCTCCGTCCAGCGCGCGTTCGCGGTGCCGCGCTCGCGGACGTTGACTCTCCCATCCCCGGCGGGGCCTATCGTGCAGTGTTCATGTCCCCCGCCTTTCACGCAACCCTCGAACAGGGCGAGGCCGTGCTGCGCTTTCCCTACGACGAGCGCTTGCGCACGCTGCTGCGGGCGATCCCGGGGCGCCGCTGGGATCCGCAGGAGCGGGCCTGGTGCGTGCCGCTGGAGCCAGAGCCGGCAGAGGCGCTCGCGCGGCTGCTGGCCGAGCTGCCGCAGCTCGAAGTGAGCGAGGCGCTGGCGCACGCGATCGAGCGCCGCCGGCGCAGACGCCGCCGCGGGGAGTGCTTGGTGGAGCGCGTGCGACCCGACGCGGGGTGGTGGTTGGGCTTTGCGACCGACGGCGACGCGGAGCTGTTGGAGGCGCTGATGGAACACCCCGACGCCTATGGCCTGCCGGCGATCGGGCGCGCGCAGATCCCGCTCGACGAGCTCGCGGTGCGGATGGTGGGGGAACTGAACACGCGCTTTCAGAGCCTGCGCCTCAGCGAGGACGCGCGGCTGGCGCTGGTGGCGCTGCGCGAGCAGGCCCGCCGGGAAGCGGCGGGCGGGGGATCGCGGCGCGCCGACGGGAAGGGTGGCGAGGCGGGCGGGAGCTGGTCGGGGGGCGGCGAAGACAGCGGAGCTGAGGGTGGTGGATCGGAGGATGAGCGGCGGCGCGAGCGGGCGATGGCATCGCGCCTGGACGCGCTGGACGAGGTGGCGCTGTGCCGTGACCGCCGCGGCAGGCAGTGGATTTTGCTGGCCGCCGTGCACACTGCGCTCGCGCGCGTGCTCGCCGAGCGGGCGGGTCTGCGCGGGGGCGATGGGCCGGCGGGAACATACGCGCTGGCGGCGGTAACGCACGACGCGCCGCAGATCGCCGAGCTGCTCGAGGAGTTGGAGGCCGGGAGCGTCGACCCGCGCGTGAGCGCGTGGTTGGACCGCGCCACCGAGTGGCGCGGCAACATCGAGGTGGGGGGCTCGGGCGAGGAGCCGGTGTTCCTGCTGCTGGGCGACCCCGAGCGGCTGCCCGGAGCGCTGCGCGAGCATGCGAGCACGGTGCCGGGCGGCGCCAGCGTGCCGCTTACGCTGGAGTCGTGGCGGCTGATGGACGGGCGGCTGCGCGGCTGGATCAGCGCCGCGGCGTCGCGCTGCGCGGCGGCGCTGCGCGAGGGGCGCCCGGCGCCGCCCGCGGTGCTGGAGCGCTCGGCGATCCACGAGGACCCCACGTTTGTGCTTGCGCCCGGTCACGACCCCGCGCAGCTGGAGGCGTTTGCGGGACTGGCGGGAGCGCTGCCGGTGAAGCCCGCGCGCGGCCCCGGGCACGAGCACGCCCAGCTGCCGGCGATCCGCGCCGATCCCTTCTGCGTCCCCGAGCTCGACGCCTTCCTGGCCGAGCGCGGGACCTGGGTGGATCCGCCGGCGTTGGAGCTGTTGCAGGAGGTCCGCGAGGAGCACGCCCGCGCGGCCGGCCTGGTGGCGCTCTCGGCGGCGACCGACGCGGCGCTGGAGGTTCCGGGGCTGGTGGGCGAGCTGAAGCCCTTCCAGCGCGCGGGTGTGAACTACCTGCTGGCCCAGCGGCGCGCCTTCCTCGCCGACGAGCAGGGGCTGGGGAAGACGATCGAGGCGTTGGCGGCGCTGGAGGCGGACGACGCCTACCCCGCGGTGGTGGTGTGTCCGGCCAGTCTCAAGCTCAACTGGCTGCGCGAGATCGAGCGCTGGCTGCCGGCGCGCGGCGCGCGGGTGCTGATGGGCACCGGCCGCGGTCGTTTACCGCCGGCGGAGATCACCGTCGTCAACTACGACATCCTGGCGGCTCGGCTGGATGAGTTGCGCGCGCTGCAGCCCCGCGCGCTGGTGCTGGACGAGTCGCACTACTGCAAGAACGCCGCCGCCAAGCGCACCCAGGCGGTGCAGCGGCTGGCCGCGGCGGTGCCCAACGACGGCCTGGTGCTGGCGCTGACCGGTACGCCGGTGATGAATCGCCCCAAGGAGCTGATCGCGCAGCTGCGGATCCTCGGGCGCCTGCACGACTTCGGCTCCGGCGCGCAGTTCGGGCGGCGCTTCCGCGGGCCCGACGCGCATTTGCGGCTGCACTGGCATCTTCGTGCGCGCTGTTTCGTGCGCCGCCTGAAGTCCGAGGTGCTGCCGCAGCTGCCGGCCAAGACGCGCGCGGTGGTGCCGGTGGAGCTGACCAACGAGGCCGAGTACCGCCTCGCCGAGCGCGACGTGGTGGCGTGGCTGCAGAGTCAGCCGCTGGACCTGCGCACGCTCGACGCGAAGGTGGCGGCCGCGCTGCGCGCCGAGCGGCTGGTGAGGCTGAACGCGTTGAAGCTGCTTGCCGCGCGCGGCAAGCTGCACGGGGCGCTGGCGTGGATTCATGACTTCCTCTCCTCCGGCGAGCGCCTGGTGGTGTTCGCCCACCACCGTGAGATCCAGAGCGCTCTGATCGAGCGCTTCCCGGGCGCGCTGCACATCCTCGGCAAGGACAGCTCGACAGCGCGCGAGGCCGCGCTGCACGACTTCCAGGCGCCCGACGGGGAGGGCAACCAGCTGATCGTCTGCTCGATCGACGTCGCCGGGCAGGGGCTGACGCTGACGCGCTCCTCCAACGTGGCCTTCCTGGAGCTGGATTGGACTCCCGCCAAGCACGACCAGGCCGAGGACCGCTGCCACCGCATCGGCCAGCAGGACGCAGTCAACGCCACCTACCTGCTGGCTGCCGACACGATCGACGAGACGATCGCCACCCTGCTGGAGCGCAAGCGCGCGGTGATCGGGGCCGTCACCGACGGCCGCGCCGAGGACGAGGAGGGGGTGGTGGACGCACTGGTGCGCTCGCTGCGCGGCGAGCCCTACCGCCACCTGCGCGCGGTGGCGTGAGCCGCCGTCCCGTGTGCTCGACGGGATCCACCTGCGCGCGGTGGCTACCGCCTGCAGCCACTGCAGGTGTTCGCGGAGCAGGAGGCGGGTTGCGGAAAAACCCCTGTCTTTGTGTGGGGTATCCGCTCGCGGCAAGCGGGAAGTCCGGGATGCCGGGGCGGCCCGAAAATGTGAGGATGAATTGGGACCGCCGACGTTTTCCCCTCTGCGGTCACCGCGCGGGGCCCGCCGCCAACTCTCCCCGCTCCCGGGCGGCGGGCACGCGCCTCTCCCGCGCGCCAGTGCGGTCAGCATGAGCGAGGCTTACAGCGGGGGTGCGGCCAGGCCGTGGTGGCGAGTGCCGCCAGACCGCAGCGGCCCGGGCGGCCAGACCGCAGCGGCCAGCCGGTCAGGCTACAGCGGCCAGTAGTGGCCGATCTGCGCCGCCGCGCGCGAGGTCAGCAGCGCGTCCGGCGCCACCGAGATCGCATCGCCCACGCCGGCCAGCGCGCTCAGGGTCGCCTGCACGCACTCGCCCAGCACCCGCGGTTGGTAGCCGCCCTCCAGCACCGCCCCCAGCGGCGCGCCGATCGCCGCCGCCGCGTCGCGCACGTGACAGGCGATCTGCGCGAAGGACTCCGTCCGCAGCCGGCACCCCGCCAGCGGGTCGTCTGCGTGGGCGTCGAATCCTGCCGAGATCAACACCAGCTGGGGCTGGAACGCTGTAGCGGCCGGCAGTATGACGTGCTCCAGCAGCGACAGCCACAGCTCCTCTTCGGAGCCGGCCGGCACCGGCAGGTTGATCGTGTAGCCCTCACCCTCCCCCGAACCGACGTCGCCGAGGGGGCCGCTGCCCGGAAAGATGCCGGTCTGGTGGATGCTCACAAACAGCACGTCGTTGCGGCGGCGAAAGATCTCCGCGGTGCCGTTGCCGTGATGGACATCCCAGTCGAGGATGAACACGCGCTGGACCCCGTGCTGGCGAATCGCCAGCTCCGCCGCCACGGCAACGTTGTCGAACAGGCAGAAGCCCATCGCGCGGTCGCGTTCGGCGTGGTGGCCGGAGGGTCGCACCCCGCAGAAGCCCACCGCCGCCTCGCCGGCCAGGAGCGCCTCAACCATTGCGCACGCCCCGCCCGCGGCGTGCAGCGCCGCGCGGTAGGAGGACTCCCCGACGTAGGTGTCGGCGTCGATTTCCCCGCCGCCCGCCGCGCACAGTTCGCGGATCGTCCGCACGTGGTGTTCGCTGTGCACCAGCTGCAGCTGCTGCTCGCTCGCCGCGGGGGCTTCGCGGCGCTCCCAACCCAGCCAGTCGAGGCTGTCCAGGTGGGTCTCCAGCGCCACCAGCCGCTCGGGCGTGTCGGGGTGAGCGGGCATGTGCGCGCGCGGGTCGTGCTCCAAGCACGCGGGGTGGTGAAAATAGAGGCTCACGCGAACAGCGGCGGGCGGCGCTCCTGCCAGCCCTCGGCCTGCTCCAGCTGGGCCGCCAGCGAGATCAATCGCGGCTCGCTGTTGGCTGGCCCCAGCAGCGAGACCCCCAGCGGCAGCCCCTCCGCGGTGAGGCCCGCCGGCACGTTCACGCCCGGCCAGCCCAGCACGTTCCACGGCCACGCGTAGGGGCAGGCGCCGACGACGATCTTGTCGGTGTCCCAGTTGCCGAGGCCGTCGATCGCGCCGATCCGCTCCGGCGGCTTCGCGGTGGTTGGCGCCAGCACCACGTCCACGCGTTTGAAGACTCGCCCGACCTGGCGCTGCAGCGGGCGCTCCAGCGCCTTCGCCAGCGCCAGCACCGGACCGCCAAAGAGACGCCCCATGCGCGCGTTGTGCAGCGTGCGCGGGTCGAGCTGAGTGGGGTCGGGCACGCGCGCGATCCATTCGTTGAGCCCCGCCGTGGAGCGCGGCACGAACGTCAGCCCGATCAGGCGGTAGGGCGGGTCGTCGCGCACCACCTCGTGGCCCAGCCCGCGCAGCACCCCGGCGATTCGCTCGACCGCCGCGCGCACGCGCCCATCGAGCTTCGCCGGCGCGAGGCTGAAGGGGATCCGCAGCGACAGCCCGATCCGCAGGCGCCCCGGCGCGCGCTTGGCGGCCGTCGCGTACGGCTCCGGCGGCGGTGGCGGACGGTGGCGGTCGCCCGGGTGGCTGCCGCTCAGCACGTCCAGCATCAAGGCGGCGTCCTCGACGGTGCGCGTCAGCGGCCCGATGCAGGTGACGCCGTTGAACGACTCCGGTTCCGGCCACGTGGAGATGCGCCCGCGCTGGGGCTTGATCCCCACCAGGCTGGTCCACGCCGCGGGGATCCTCACCGAGCCAGCCCCATCGGAGCCGACCGCGGCGCTCACCAGACCCGCGGCCACCGCCGCGGCGGCCCCGCCCGAGGAGCCCCCGGGCGTGTGCTGGAGGCTCCACGGGTTGCGCGTGGCCCCGTGCGCGGTGCTCTCCGTGAACGGCCACTGGCCGAGCTCTGGCGTGTTGGTCTTGCCGACGATCACCGCGCCCGCCTGTTTCAGGCGGCGCACCGACTCGCAATCGGCCGTACGCGGGGCGAAGCTGCCGGGGCAGCCGAAGCGGCTCTCCTCACCCGCGAGGTCCACGTCGTCCTTGATCGCCACCGGCACGCCCAGCAGCGGCGCCTCCTCGCCCTGTGCGCGGCGGCGATCGGCCTCAATCGCGTCTGCGCGCGCCCCCTCCGCGCGTACGCAGCGGAACGCGTTGAGCGTCTCCTCCGAGGCTTCGATGCGCCGCAGCGACAGCTCCACCAGCTCCCGCGCCGACAGCTCCCCCGCCGCCAGCATCCGCGCGTGCTCCGCCACCCCGGCAAACGCCAGCTCCGCGGGCGGGGCGGGCGCGCGGTCGCTCACGGGCCCGGCGGTCGCCTGGGCGAAGCGAGGTGTTCCTGATTCTGCTGGCGCTCGCCCCTGATCTGGATGGCCATGTAGATGAGGATCACGTTCACCACCACCCCGATCCCGATGAAGGTGATGATCAGGCCCACGTCCTTGCTGAAAGCTGCGCTTGAGGCGAGAAGCATTGTTTGGTTGGCTTTCCGTCGGTGGTTTTAGGGCGTTTGGAAGCCTACCAGCCGCTCGCGTGGTGGGAGCGCGTCGCGATAGCCTTATGCTGAGCGCGAGCATCATGGATGGTTGGAGAGGTGCCGGAGCGGTTGAACGGGCGCGACTGGAAATCGCGTAACGGGGGTTAACCTCGTTCGAGGGTTCGAATCCCTCCCTCTCCGTTCGTTTTTCGGCTGGGGCCTGGGGCGTAGTTCGAACCCGGTGGGCAGGCCCACGAGCAGGTCGATGTTGTGCGGGTCCCGGCGAGCATGCTGTAGCTGTCGCCCAATCGTGCCGATCTAGGATTCTGGTTGACAGGCAGGTCATGACTATGGACAGCACGCGCTCCGAGAATCGCTTCTACGCCGGGCCAGCGCACTGGAAGGTCGCACCTGCGCGTGAGGACCTGGAGGCAGAAGACTTCACGGTCGTTCAGTGGCCGCAGTTGCGTAAGCACTGGGTCATGCCGGCTCGCAAGACGGACATGCATCGACCGTCGCTGCTGAGCGTCGCGCACGAGTGGCTTGCCTGGCTGACGGAGGTGGACAAGCTGGCAGTCGTGGATGTGAGCCTCGATGACACCGACGCCGTGGCCGACCTGCTGGGCTTCGTGGTGGAGCCGGCGACTCGGCTGGGCATCGAGCTCGCGGTTGGCGGCCAAACCGAGTTCGAGCAGCTCGACCCGGCGCGGTTTCTCGAGCCCTATTTTGGTTATCCCTATTCGTTTGAGCGGTTGCGATGGTGCCTCCTTGGAGGAAGAGCGGCGACAACAGCGACCCCACGTCTGCTGAGCGAATCCGGCTTCATCCCTGACGTGACGCAGGAGCGTGCGGTGCGGGCCGGAGAGGGCGTGGTGCAGATCATCGCGCCGGCGGGAAGCGGCAAGACGGCGGTGCTGGTGGAGCGGGTGCGCGAACTGCTGCGACGCGGCGCTCGAGCCGAGGCGATCGTGTGTCTGACGTTCAACACGGCAGCCGCCAATGAGCTTCAGGAGCGCCTCGCCGCGGCCGGCGTGGGTGAGGTCAAGGCGAGGACCTTTCACAGCCTCGGGTTTCATATCCTGCGCTCCGCCAACGCTCTCCCCAGGAACACCGAGCCGTGGAGCCCTTCGCTCGGACAGTGGCGAAGACTGGCATTGTTGGCCAAGAGCGCGGTTGGCGAGGACGGGCACTGGCTCGATCCGCCGGAGGCCCAGAGCGCGGTGAGCAACATCAAGCTCGGCAAGATGATGAGCGCGCGGCAGTACGCGCAGACGCTTGACGAGCGCAGCGATGCTCGGGAGCGCACGGTGGCCGCGCTTTATAGCGTCTACGAGGAGTCGCAGCGCGAAAATGGCCGGCGGATCGACTTCGACGACATGATCCTGCGCGCGGTGCAGCGTTTGCGCGAGGACTTGAGCGTGCGGAGTCGCTGGCAAAGTGCCTACCAGTACGTGCTGGTCGATGAGTACCAGGACATCGAGCCCGCCCAGGAGCTGCTGGTGCGTCTGGTGGCGGCGCCACAGGACCAGCTGTTCTGCGTTGGTGATGAGGATCAGACGCTGTATGCATTCCGTCGCGCGAGCGTGGAGCGCATCATCCTCCTCGACAAGCTCTATCCGGCCCTCGAGCGAGTTGCGCTGGGCGTCAACTATCGCTGCCCGCCGGCGGTGGTGGAGGCATCACGTACGCTGATCGAGCACAACAAGGTCCGCTTCTCCAAGCAGATCACGGCTGGGCAGCCAGACGGTCATGGCAGCCCGATCCTCGTACAGGGCTTTGCGAGCAAACCCGAGTCGGCGGCCGCTGCCGCGCAAACGCTCAAGGACTGCGTTCGCGGCGAGATCGTCGTGCTTGCGCGCACCACCGACGCGCTGCGCCCGGTGGCACTGGCCTGCGCGGACGTGGGCATCAAGGTCGACGGGCCGCGGAAGCTGTTCGAGCCCAAGGGTGCACGCAAGGCACTTGAAGATCATCTTCGCCTCGCGCTCGTACCTCACGAAGCCGATGAGAAGCTGCTCCGCAGCGTGTGTCAGACGCCTGGACGGTCGGTCTCACCCGAGGATCGGGTGTCAATCGCGGGTTGGCTGCAGGCCGGGCAGCCCTTCGACGCGGCCTTCGCGAGCATCGACGCACCCAAACGCGCCGGAGGGAAGCTGCTGGCGCCAGCCGAGTTGTTCACGAAATTGGCGCACTGCCAGGACGCGGGGATGGCCGTCGCCCTGCTGCGCGGTCCTGGCGGCCTGGATGAATGGTTCGAGAATGAGGATGGAATGGGCGGCCTCGACCAGTTCGAGTGCGAAGCGCTTGAACAGGCCGCACAGAACGCAAAGGGCATGAGCCCACGCGACTATCTGCGGGAGCTCGAAGACCAGGCGCGGCAACTCCAGGCGTGCCGCGACAGCAAGGAAGGTATTGAGCTGTCGACGATCCACGGTGCGAAGGGTCGGCAGTGGCCGCACGTGATCGTGGTGGCATGCGAGGAGAAGATGCTGCCGCACAAGCGCTCACTGGAGGACGTGAGCGATGAGGATCGCGCCCGCGGCGAGGGTCTGGAGGCCGAGCGTCGCCTCGGCTACGTGGCGTTCACCCGTGCGCAGGAACGCCTTGAGATCCACTACGACGCAGAGCACCCCAGCGTCTTCCTGTACGAGTCGGGCATCATCAAGCCGCCAGCCAAGTCATCGCGCTCTCCGCGCAAGCCTCCACCCGTTCCCGGTCTCTCTCCGGCGCCGGCCGTTTCGTTGCGCGCAATGATGAAGCAGCTTCTTCGTAGCTGACGCTTAAGGGCCTATCCCGGTAGGTCCGCACACCGGATGCGCCCGCTGGCCGGCGCATGGCTGCGTCCTCGGGACTCGACGTGGCGCTGCCACGCCTTCGCCCCTGCGTCCTTGCCCTGCTTGGCCATCGAACGCCCCGGACGCACGTCCTCTACCGGGATAGGCCCTGAGGGTCCACGACCCAGAGATCCTCGACCTGCCGGACTGCCCTGCGGCACGGAGGATCTTCGCTTTCGCCGAGTGCTGATCGTGGGCCGTCGTCCACCGCAGGTCTCTCCGCCGCTGGTCCCTACTAAACTGCCTGCTCTGCGCCAGTAGCTCAGCTGGATAGAGCGTCGGTCTACGGAACCGAAGGTCGGGAGTTCGAATCTCTCCTGGCGCGTGAGAAAAGCCAGTATCTAAGCCAAATCGCGTGAACCCGATCACGCCAGGTTCGGGAATATGTCCCCAATATGTCCCAAGCCCAGGTATCATTGGGTCATGGCGCAGGTTGCAAGCAGGCCACCGAGCGGACATGTTTTCCGGGTCGAGCGCAAGCGCGGCGCGGTGTGGTACGCCAAGTACCGTCTCCCTGACGGCCGCCAGGTCCAGAAGCGAGTCGGCCCGGCGTGGAGCGAGCGCGGCAGGCCGCCGGCGGGCTACTACACCAAGCGCCAGGCCGAGGAGTGGCTGCACGAGGTGATCCACCAGGCCCGCAAGGGCACCCTCCCGGGGATGGTCCGCACCGGGGCGACGTTCGCCGACGCCGCTAGCGAGTTCCTGCGCTACGCCGAGCAAGATCGCAGCCTCAAGCCCTCCACGCTGCGCGGCTACCGCTCGATCGTCGCGGCCTACCTGCTGCCGGCGTTCGGCTCGCAGCACGTTGAGGACATCACCACGGCGGACATCGAACTGTGGCGGTCCAACCTGAAGGGTGTGGGCGGCGGCGGGCGTCGACGCGAGACGCCGTGCCCGGAGGGCGTGCCGCGACGCCGGCGCGCTGTCCGGGCGCTGTCCAACAGCTCCAAGAACCGCATCGTGGTCCTGCTGCATGGCATCTTCGCGCGGGCCTGCAAGTTCTACGGGCTCCCAGCAAATCCGGTGACGGGAGTCGAGCGCCATCCCGTCAAGCTGGCGGGTGACATCGAGGTCTTCGGCCCCGAGGAGGTCTGGGCGCTTGTCCGCGCTGCCTCGTCCGAGCAGGACGGGGCGCTCTTCCTGACCGCTGCCTTCACGGGCCTGCGCCGCGGCGAGTTGATCGCGCTGCGCTGGCGCGACGTGGACTTCGCGGGCTCCGTGCTGCGCGTACGGGCGAGCTACGCTGGCGGCGCGCTCACGGTGCCGAAGTCCGGCAAGGTTCGCTCGGTGCCGCTCGCGCCGGACGTGGCGCAGGCGCTGGCGCGCTTGGCCGACCGCGAGCTGTTCACGTCTGACGACGACCTTGTTTTCGTGGGCGAAGCCGGCGGGTTCCTCGACGGCTCGGCGCTACGCCGCCGCTACACGGCAGCGCTCAAGCGCGCGGGACTGCGCTCGCTGCGGTTCCACGACTTGCGCCACACGTTCGGCACGCGGATGATCGCCAAGGCGGACATCCGCCGCGTGCAGGAGTGGATGGGCCACGCCGATATCCAGACGACCATGCGCTACCTGCACTACGCACCGCGCGAGGAGGATGCGCAGCTTATAGCTGAAGCGTTCCAAACCAACCTCTCAAGCGCCACCCCAGCGGTGTAGAGTCTGCTGGTAGGCGCGCGTCACGATTCTTCGGCCGGTGGTTGAATGAGGGCGTGATGCTCCCAGATATCCGTAAGAAGGCACACGAAGTGTTCGGGGTTTCGAATACTGTCTTGCCCGACTTTTATGTCGATCGTGGTGCGCTCGATGAGGAGGTCAAGGCATTTCTTGAGCGTCCTACGCACATTGCGTTGCGAGGCGAGTCGAAGTGTGGGAAGTCCTGGCTGCGCCAGACCGTGCTGCCCGATGCGCTCGTGGTGCAATGCCGTTTGAACAAGACGACACTCGACATCTACCGCGATGCGCTGAGCCAGCTTGAGGTACGCCTGGATGTGGAAAGCGTATCTGGAGCGCAGTGGAAGGCTCGCGTCGAAACGCAGGGGGACCTCGGGATTAAGCTCCTGGCGCGGCTTGGGGTCAGATCCGCAATCGAGGCCCAGAAGACTGATAAAACAAAAAGTGAGGCCGTCGGGCATGACATCACCGATCTACGATTCGTGGCGGACTTGCTGAAGGTCTCGGAACGCCGACTGGTGATCGAGGACTTCCACTACCTATCCGTCTATGAGCGACGGGCATTCGCCTTCGACCTTAAGGCTTTGTGGGACTACGGCGTCTTCGTCATCATCGTGGGGGTTTGGAGCGAGCAGAACCTTCTACTTTTCCTGAACCCCGATCTTACCGGTCGTGTCCGCGAGGTTCCGATCGTGTGGAGCGCCCCCGACCTGGGTGAGATATTCCGTCGTGGCGGCAAGGCACTCAACCTCAAGTTTTCTACGCTCATGTATGAACGGGCTATCGCGGACTGCTTCGAGAATGCAGGGATCCTGCAGCGGCTCATTCTTGGGACGCTTGATGAGATCGACATCCGCGAGGCACCCGACCAATTGGCTGCGGTCGGTAATGTTGAGGCGCTTGAGAGCGCTGCTATGGCTTACGCCGAGGTGGCCTGACCCCCTGAGTTCGGTCCGGCCCTTGTGAGAGTTTCTTGCGCCCGCGATGATGGGCGAGAAAGGAACTCTGATGAAGCGACGCAGGCACACGCCGGAGCAGGTCATCCGCAAGTTGCGGGAGGCCGAGCGGATGCTCGGCGAGGGCAAGGGCATCCCGGAGGTCGCCAAGGCGCTCGGGGTCTCCGAGCAGACGTTCCATCGCTGGCGTAACCAGTACGGCGGGATGAAGGCGCAGGACGTCAAGCGGTTGAAGGAGTTGGAGCGCGAGAACCAGCGGTTGAAGGCGATCGTGGCTGACCAGGCGCTTGAGAACCGCGCGCTTCGGGAGATCTCCTCGGGAAATTGGTAGGCCCAGTCCGTCGGCGTCGGGCGGTCGCGATGCTGCGCCCACAACTTCGAGTTCGGGTGGTCAAGGACCGGGATCCTGAACGTGGGATGGAAGACAGGGTGATGATGTGGTGGCGGTGGGGGACCAGAGTGATTGGGTGACCAAGGATGGGGACCAGAGAGGTGGAGAGAAGATGGAGATGGATGGGTGGGAAGCGGGGTGGCGTGGGGTGGCAGCATGGGTGGTTGTCTTGTCTGTGGGGCTCCGGCCGACGTCGCGTGCGCTCGTCGGCCTACGCCCCAAACCCCGCGAGGCGCGATGTTAGACAGCGACATGCCCAGTGATGTGCTAACGTGTTGCTTGTGATGCTTCGTATGTTGATCTATCTCCAGGGATGCTCTAATGGCTGATCGTGCCCGTGGGCTTGGTGTCGCGTCTCGTGGCGTGGTCGCCGAGATAGACCGAAAGCTCGCCGCCTTGGATAGTGAGCTTGCGCGCTACCAGGAGCTTCTTTCTGAGCGTGAGCGTCTTCAGGCCGCCCGGTCCGCCTTGCTCGGGGAGCCGCACACGCCGGGGCAGATCACGCAGGGGGACGTAGCGGAGTACCTGGCGGGGCATCCCGGCTCGCGCGCGGGGGAGATCGCGAAGGCGCTCGGTGTGCCGCTGGCAAGGGTCTCCTCGCACCTGTACCGCGGAAAACACACGAGGTTCGTGAACCGCCCCGACGGATGGCACCTACGCGAAAGCGACGAGCCCGCCGCCAAGGTTGGGGGACGCCAGCGAGGTCGGGCATGACGGGCTCACAGCATGTTATCCCAGCCGTCGCGGCCGGGATCGGACGGGCCTCACGGGACACCCGACGTGTAGCTCCGGGGTCGGAACCTGTCAAGGGCGCCCCTTCGGGGCCGCCTTCGGCGGGGCCTGACGGCCCGCCCTTGATAGAACCCGACCCCTCCGCTGGGGGGCACCAGTCTCCGGCAGGCTGGAGCCTGCCGGAGCCAGGCCAACACGAATTCTTGAAAGGCAGTCCCGATATGAGAACACCTCACACCCTCAAGCCTCGATCCCTGGACGAGGCCTGAGGAGCAATCATGACAACGACTGGAGACCCCATGCTCGCTCGGTCCATTCGCCCATCAGGCCGGCACCCCATGCGCAAACGCGCCGTGTCTGTACTTCCGCGGCGCCGCGGACGTGGCATCCATGATGAGGGTACCCCATTCGCGCCGCTCATAGACGCCAAGGCCGCCGGGCGGCTGCTGGGAGTACCCCACACATGGCTGCTTGCCCAGGCCCGCGCCGGACGCATCCCACACCACCGTCTCGGCCACTACGTACGCTTCAGCGCCGACGATCTCAAGCAGTGGCTCGGGGCAACACGCATCGGTGACATTGAAAGCAGACTGCGCTGATGTCTGGCGGCGACTGCTGTACTTGGCGCTGGCCGCCCAGCGTGGCACACTAGAAGCCATGTCCAAGAGCGCAATGCACGTCACGCTCGCCGGTGATCGCGCTGGCGACTACCTGGTCGAGGAGGAGCTGCCCGATGGGCGCTTGGTGTTGCGCCCCGATCCCTCCTACCCGACGGTTACGCCCACATTCGAGGGCCGGGCAGCGACTGCTGAGGAGTTCAAGCAGATTCTCGGCGGGCTTTCCTCCGACGGGGAGGGCTAGTGCCCGTCGCATCCGTGCAAGACCCGACGTTTCGCGTCGAGTTCGACTTGGCGGTGCTCGCCGAGGACTCCGACCACAGCACCCAAAAGGGTCGCGCGGTCATGCGCGATGCCATTCGAGAACTCGATCGGGGCTGCAGTAGGTCGCCTTGGTGCTGTCGTTGCCGGCGGCCATCAGCAGCAGGAACCCCATCACGATCTCGTGGTCCTCAAGCCGCTCGCCGTCGAGCTCTGCGTGCACGAGCACGCTCGTGAGGTCATCGGTCGGCGTCGCGCGTCGTTCGGCGATCAGCTTGCCGCAGCGCGCGAACACCTCGGGCACCTCGCGCTCCATCACGCTCTGCGCACCCTCCGGCGTCGCGTCCGGGTCGCCCGCGCCGACAATCGCGTTCATCAGGTCCGCCCACGCCTGATCGTCCTCGGGCGCCAGGCCCATGAAGCTGCCGATCACCCGCGCCACCACCGGCTGGGCGACGTCGCTGACCAGATCGCAGGTCTCCCGGGCGGGCGGGCCCTCCAAACGCTCGAGCACCTCGATCGTGATCGCGCGGATCGCGTCCTCGTGCTCGGCGATCCGCTTCGGCGTGAAGCCACGCTGGAACAGCGCCTTCAGCCGGTCGTGCTTGGGCGGGTCCATCCCGATGAACATCGCCTGCTGCATCTCCAACGACAAGCCTGCGTTGGACGCGGTGAAGCCGCCGACTTCGGAGGAGTAGGTCTGCCAGTCACGGCTGACATCGAACACGTCCTCGGCGGTCGTCACCGACCAGAAGCCGGCTTCGTCCGGAAACTCAGCGATGCCGCTCGACCAGTGAACCGGACATTCGGCGCGCAACCGCCTGAACAACTCCAGCGGCGGCCCCTGCTGGAAGTGGGCGCGGTCAGCGACGCCCAGCTCGTCGAGCGGTGTCTGATCCTGGCTTGTAGCGCTCACGATCTTCCCTTCCCGTAGTCACGTTGCGGCGTCCTCTAGCGGAGCCTACTCCACATAACTCCGCCCGTTGCGCTCTAGGCCGAAATGGCTGCTGGTGTTGGTCTGTTGGATTCATGGCCCATGAGACCCCATCGGCGTGCAAATGTTGCGCGGGCAGCTGGAGGCTAATGACTGACGGCGCGCCGTGGGCGCGTCCTGTCGCGAGCCTTGGGGAGTTTCCGACCCGCAGATGTAAAGCAAGCGACTACGTCTACAGGTGCGCTCACCGACGCCCGTATCCCTGCGCCGGTTTGCGCTCCTTGGGAATCGGCAAGTCCGCGACGAGGTCGTCCAGCGACACTCCCAGGGCGTCCGCGATGATGACCAGCGTCGTGAGGCGTGGCTCGGTCTTGCCGGTCTCGATATTGCCGATCTCCGTGCGATGCAATTCGGCCGCGTCGTAGAGCCCGGTCTGCGACAGGGGCGGATCGTGGGCCATGCGCAGACGGCGGACGTTCTGACCGAAACCTCGCAGGTACTCGCCCAGCTCGGCCTTGTACTCCTCCATCGTGCTCACGCTCATCGGTGGGCACTCTGACGGGTGGCAGGCAAAAGGTCTACTGATTAGTGGCTGCCAGACTTTTATCTGCACAGGCGGGCGAGCGTCCCGTCGCCCATCCCGAGATTCCGGAGCTCGTCAATCTGCAGTCCGTTCGCGGGCAGGCCAAGGAGCCCATCTCCAATATCTCCACGCGGTACCCGTCGAGGTAGTGGTCGCTTGCAACTCACGCACGGCACGAGGTCGATCTATCACTGTTGTTTGCGCTTCTCGTGGAGGGCGAAGCCAGAAGGGGGAAGGCGGGAACTAGGCGCGGTCGGGGAGGAGGTTGAACGCCTCAACGTGGCGCGGGCGTACCACAGTGAAGTGTCTGCGATCGAGTGTCGCCACTTCGGTCACGCCAAGGCGCTCGGCGACAGCGATGACTGATGCGTCGACGGTGCCAAGGGGAAGGTCGTGATAGCGCGCGACCAACTCTGCGATTCTCAGGATGTCCTTGGGGTCGACCGGCTCCAGGCTCATCTCGCCAGCCGCGAGGTCGCCGAGGAATCGAGTCTCGGCCTGCCAACCGAGACGACTCGCAATCAGGTATGCGACCTCGGTGATGACGAGGGTCGGAACTATCAGGGGGCCGGGATGAGTCTCCAGCAACTCAAGGCACGCCTCGTGATGAGCGTCGTCGCCGTCTACGTAGGCGTAGAGTGGCCCGGCGTCAACGATGAGCGCTATCGCCCAGCTCCGCGCTGATGATTTGCTCGATCCGCTCGGAGATGTCGGTGTTGCCGCTGCGGCCGGCGGCAGCGGCTCGCAGTTTTCGACGTCCGCCTCGTAGGTGGGCTTCTAGAGCCGAGCGGGTGACGTCCGAGATGGTGCTGCCGCGGCGTCTAGCCTCGTGTCGCAGCCGCTCGTCGAGTTCCTCGGGGATCTTTACCGTAGTGCGTACCACGTATGCCAGCATACCACTTCAAGGCCCGGCTGGCTTCGGTCATCAATCAATTCGATTCCACCAGAATCGGGTCTTCGATACATCAAGCGTCTCTACATCTCGAGTATCTCGACGCGATAACCGTCGGGGTCGCGCACGAAGCAGAGCCGAGAGCCCCCCTCGCGGACGCTGTAAGGCGGCTTCTCGGGCTCGATGCCCTGCTCGGCAAGTCGCGCCAATGTCGC
This sequence comes from uncultured Solirubrobacterales bacterium, assembly GCA_963794715.1. GTDB lineage: Bacteria > Actinomycetota > Thermoleophilia > Solirubrobacterales > Solirubrobacteraceae > Palsa-744. The sequence goes on from CAWCEY010000002.1 coordinate 350,287, forward strand.
GTCGAGGTCATTGGCGGTAATCGCGATATGGCCGTAGCCGCTGCCGATCTCGTATGAATCCACGCCGAAGTTGTAGGTCAGCTCCAGACGGGGCATATCCCCGTCGCCGGGCTGGTTCATGAAGACGTTGACCGCCTCCTCGCCGATCGGGATGCGCCCGACCTCCTCGAAGCCGAGCGCGTTGTAGAAGGCGATCGAACGGTCGATGTCGGTGATGCGATAGCAGGTGTGGAGGAGGGGCATGCGAGGCAGTGTACGGCCTGCGGTCCTCGGCGAGGCCGCGCGGCGATCGTGGGGGTGGCGCTGAGGTCGCCGGAGACCGCGCTTTGGAGGCTCCCCTCCTCGCAAGCCCCCGCAAGCCGCTTCGTGCAAGGATGGCGCGATGATTTTGGATGGAGGCAGCAGTGATAGTTGAGCGCGCAACGCATCCGCAGTTCCTGTCGAACACCTACCTTGTCTGCGACGGGCATGGTGGACCGGCGTTCTTCGTGGACGCGGGCGGCCCGGTGGGGGGGCTGATCGAGGCGGCCGAGCGCCTGGAGGTGGCGCCCACGCACGTGTTGCTCACCCACCACCATTTCGACCACGTCAGCGAGGTGGGGGCGCTGCGCGAGCGCTGGCCAAAGCTCGAGGTCGTGATCCACCCGGTGGAACGGGAGCTGCTGGAGGAGGGCGTGGTGACGGGCACCGTGGAGCCGGGTCAGGCGCTGCGCTTCGGGGCGCTCGAGGTGCGCCCGCTGCTGACGCCCGGGCACACGGCGGGGATGCTGTCGTTCGCGGTGTGCGTGCCCGACGGGCAGTCGCGTCCCACCTCGACCACCGCGCCCGGAGGGTTCACGGGCCGGGAAGGGGCGGTGTTTACCGGCGACACGCTCTTCCGCGGTTCGGTTGGGGGCGTGCGGGCCCCCGGGCACACCACCTACACCGACCTGAAGGACTCGATCATGGGCACGCTGATGGAGCTGCCGCCGGAGACGGTCATCCAGCCCGGCCACGCCGATCCCACATCGGTGGCCGAGGAGTGGGAGCACAACCCGTTCATCCGCGTGTGGCGCGGTCTCGACGCGGAGGGCTCCGAGCGCTGCACGGCGCTGGGCGAGCCCGCCACGCTGGTGTTGCTGTGCGGCGACTACGACGGCGGGCACAAGGCGTGGGTGCGCTGGCCCGACGGCTCCAACGACATAGTGCCCGGCTCGAAGGTCAAACGCCTGGGGTAGGGCTGGCGGGCCATAAGATGTGGGTGTGGCGCGGGAAAAGATCCCAACATCGAGGGTGCGCCGCACCGCGACGGTGGGGAGGCTGGCGGCCAGCGAGACGGTGAAGCAGTTCGGCACACGCGCCGCCAATGTGGCGCGCGGCGATGATGCATCGCAGGAGGCGCTGGCGCGTCGGCAGGTGGAGACCGCCAAGCAGATCGTCGCGGTGCTCGGCACGATGAAGGGCGCCGCCATGAAGCTCGGGCAGATGCTGTCCTTCCTGGACGTCGGCCTCGTGCCGGAGGAGTACCGCGAGGAGTTCCAGCGCGAGCTCGGCAAGCTGCGCGACGCCGCCCCCACCGTCTCGTTCAAGCAGATGCGCAAGGTGATCGAAGGGGACCTCGAAGAGCGGATCACCGCGGTGTTCGAGGAGTTTGAGGAGGAGCCCATCGCCGCGGCCTCGATCGGGCAGGTCTACCGCGCGCGGCTGCGCCAGGATGGCCGCGAGGTGGCTGTGAAGGTCCAGTACCCAGGCGTTGCCGCCGCGGTGCGGGCGGACCTGCAGAGCATCAACATGGTTATGCGCCTGCTCAAGCGGATGACTCCCCAGCTCGACGTGGGCGGAATCGCCTCGGAGCTCAGGGAGCGGATCGAGGAGGAGCTCGACTACGAGCTCGAGGCCTCCAACCAGCGGTCGCTGGCGCGGATCTTCAACGGGCACCCCTTCATCGTGATCCCCGATGTGATCACCGAGCTCTCGCGCCAGCGGGTGCTGGTCAGCGAGTTCGTGCGGGGAGCCGGCTTCGAGGAGCTGAAGGGCCGCCCGCAGGCCGAGCGCGACCGCCTCGGCGAGATCGTGTTCCGCTTCTTCCTCGGCTGCCTCTACCGCCACCGCCAGTTTTCAGGCGACCCTCACCCCGGCAACTTCATGCTGCTGGAGGATGGGCGTGTGGCGTTCATGGACTTCGGCCTCTTCAAGCGCCTCGACCCCGGCCCGGTCGAGCTGGAGATGGCGGTGCAGCGGGCGGTGATCGAGCACGACGCGCCGGGGCTGCACCAGCTGATGGCGCGGGCCGGCTTCCTGCCGTATCCGGAGCGGGTCGATCCCGAGGAGCTGCTGGCGTTCCTTGAGGACACAATCGGCTGGTACACCACCGATGAGGTGGTGGCGCTGACGCCAGAGCTGGCCACCGAAGTGATGATTCAAAGCTCCGATCCCCGCTCCACCCACTTCCGCCACATGCGCCACCAGGACATGCCCGCCGATCATCTCTTCGGCCGGCGCATGGAGATGATGACGTTGGCGGTGCTCTCCCAGCTGCGGGCCAGCGCCAACTGGTATCTGGTCACGCGCGAGTGGGCCTACGGCGACTCGCCCGCCACGGAGCTCGGCCGTCAAGAGGCCGAGTTCTACGCGCGGGGCGGGGTCGGCGCGGTGAGTTAGGCCGGGCTTCGGGCTGGCGGCGGCGAAAACGTCTTGTCGCCGGGCACGGAGGCCCGGCGCCCGGGCGCCTGGTCGGGTCAACTACGCACGCGGACGATCCCCCCTACAGCACCTGGATCTGCACGAGGCTCGTGGTCCCCGGCCGCCCGCTCGGCAGGCCCGCGGTGATGCCCACGCGCTGCCCCTTCTTGCACCAGCCCAGCTCCACCACGCGCTTGGCCGAGTCGGCGATCAGCTCCTCGGTGGTCTCGTGGCGGCGGATCGAGGCGGCCTGCACGCCCCACATCAGCCCGCAGCGGCGCACCGTCTCGCGGCCGGGGGACAGCGCGTAGATCGGCACCGTCGGGCGGTGCGCCGACACCAGGCGGGCGGAGCGCCCGGAGAGCGTCGGCACCACCAGTGCGTCGAGGCTCAGCTCGCGCACCGCGATGCACAGGCTGTGGGCCAGCGTGTAGGCGGGGTCGGCCTCGGTGCGGCGCACGCGCGAGGCGTTCCACTCCTCGTATGGGGCGATCGACTCGGCCTGTTCGGCCACCGACGCCATCATCGCGATCGCCTCCACTGGGTAGGCGCCGATCGCGGTCTCCTGCGAGAGCATCACCGCGTCGGTGCCGTCGAGGATCGCGTTGGCCACGTCCGCCACCTCCGCGCGGGTGGGGCGCGAGGAGGTGACCATCGAGTCGAGCATCTGCGTGGCGGTGATCGACGGTCGCGCCAGCCACCCGGCGAGGCGCAGCAGCTCCTTCTGCACCAGTGGCACCCGCTCGATCGGCAGCTCGATGCCCAGGTCCCCGCGCGCCACCATCACGCAGTCGGCCGCCCTCAGGATCTCCTCCGCGCGCTCCACCGCCTGCGGCTTCTCCATCTTCGCGATCAGCGGCAGCCGCGTGTGCTCGCGCACCTGCTCGATGTCCTCCGGGCGGCGCACAAACGACAACGCCACCATGTCCACGCCGATCGACTCCCCGTGTCGCAGCAGCTCCAAATCCTCCTTGGGCACCGCCGGCAGCATGTCCACCGGGCCGGGGATGTTGAGACCCTGGCGGGAGGCCACGGCGCCACCGGCCTGAACTTCCGTTTCCACCTCCTGCATGCCGGGGCGCGTCTGGAGTACCCGCAGCCGCACCGATCCGTCCGCCAGATAGATCACGTCCCCCTGCGTCAGCGCGTCGGCGAGCCCCGGCCAGGAGATGGTCATATGCGCGGCATCCCCCCCCACCTCCTCCCCCCTGCCGTCGCCCGCCCCGCCGCAGGTGAAGGTCACCACGTCGCCCGGCTTCAGCTCCACCACGTCCTCCTTCAGCGGGCCGATGCGCAGCTTTGGGCCGGGCAGATCCTGCAGGATCGCCACCGGCCGGCCCGCCCTGCCCGCGGCGTCGCGCACCCGCCGCACCGTCTCCGCGTGCTCCTGGAGCGTCCCGTGCGAGTAGTTCAGCCGTGCCACATCCATCCCCGCGTTGACCATTCTCAGCAGGGTCTCCGGCTCGCGCGAGGCGGGGCCGATCGTGGCGACGATCTTGGTGCGGCGCATGTCCGCACGCACGGTAGCGATCAGAGCCGCTCGCCACGGGTGCTTCCGCCCAACTTTGCCGGAGGGGGGAGCGGCAAGCACGTTGCTTGCGTCTGCGCCGAAGGCCAACGAAGAGAGATGCCGGGAGGGGGAGGGGGAGGGGGAGGGGTTTGTTATTAACTTTTCAAAAGGTGTGCGCTATAGCTATCGGGCTTTTGATTTTTTATATAGATACCCGCGCCCGCCTTCAAGGCGCCGTCAGCTCAGGGAAGTGCTCCTTGCAATGCTCGCGCAGCGCCTCGCGCACCCACGCGCGCTCGGCGGGGCTACCCGCGCGGAAGCGCTCCAGCAACTCGCGTTGACGCTCGATCGGCGCGCCCGCGATCGTCCAGCGCACCGCGAGGTGCTCAAACAGCAACTCCACCGCCCGCTGCCAGGTGTCCTCGAGCGTGCTCGCCGCGCGCGCGTCTGTGCCAGCCACCGTCTCGGCGTACTTGACCCGCGTCGCCGCCGTCATCGAGCCGCGCAACGCCAGCACGTTGCCCTCCGCGTCGGTGTACTCGCTGTTCGGCGCCTTCAACCGCTGCGGGCGCTGCTTGGGCTTGCGTTTTGCCACTTCGTCCAGCCTATGATGCGTCCCTGTCGCCGTATGCGCCGCGGATTCGCACGGCTCCGCCGGGGGCCGTCAGGTGGCGTCGGCCGCCTGTTCCAGCTGACTGCGCACATCCCCGGTGAGCGGCTTGGCGTGTCCCGGCCACGCCGCCGCGGGCTCCAGGGCGGCCAGCTTGCGGATGCTGGCACGCGCCTGCTCGGTGTCGTAGTTGTAGACGGCGAACGGCACTTTCGGCGGGCTGTCGCGTCCCCACATTTCGAGGGTGTAGAAGGTGTCGCTCGTGAGCGCCAGCCGGTCGGACTCGCGCCACAGCCCAATCAGCCCGGGGGCGTGGCCGGGGAGATCGATCACGCGGAAGCCCGCCATCTCGTCGCCCTCCTTCAGCGTGCCGGCGATCTTCACCGGGCCTCCGTCCCACGCGAAGCGGTGCATCACCCGCTGGATCTGGCGATGGGGTGTCGGCAGGCCCGCGAGGCCCTCCGGCCAGTAGCGGAAGCCGCCGCTGCCTTCGGCGTCCTGCACCTCCTCGGGGTGGCAGTACACCGGGACTCCCAGCGCGGGCGCGGTGCCGCGGTGGTCGGTGTGGCCGTGGCCCAGCACCACGCGGCGGATGCCCCCGAGCTTCGCGCCGGCGGCGGCCACCGCGCGCACCATCGTGCGCGCGCCCGCGTCAAACATGGTCACCCCGCCCTCGTCCTCGATCAGGTACACGTTGCAACGGCCCGGCTGGCCCTGCACCACCCACACGCCCTCGGCGATCAGTTCCGCCTCGGGGAGCATCCGCCCCGTCATGCGGGTTTTGACGTTGAACGCACCCATCATCCGCTGTTCGGCGGTGGAGCCCAGCGGCGGCATCATCCCGATCTGGCGCGGCACCGCCATCGTGTCGGGGAACGCGTCGTTGCCCTGCACCAGCCCATCGCGCACCGTCAGCAGATCCACGCCTTCAAGTGTCAAGGGGTGGCCGGTGGGGGTCAGCCCGTTGAAGGTGCCCGGGCCGGTGAACGTGCCGGTCAGCCGCCACTGCACCGCGCAGCGTTCGCCTTCGGTTGTGGTGCTCAGCAGCTCAAAGCGCAGGTCGGGCATCGCCCCCAGCAGGTCGCCGATGAACGAGCGCACCCCCTCGGGGGCGGCCGCGTCGATCTGGCCGCGCACGTTCTCGCGTCCCCCCACAGCCCACATCGCCACCGCGCCGTCGAGGTCATGGGCGTTGATCGCCTCGAAGTAGCGGCGCGCCACCGTCTCCGCTTCGCTGGTCCCATTGCGCTCCCCTGAGATGCGTTCCCGGGGCGTGGCGGTTGGGTGGATGTTGGCTGCGGCCTCCTGCACCCTGGTCGCGGCCTGCTCTGCGGTCTCCTCGGGCATACTCTCTGCTCCTTGGGTGGTTGCGGCGAAGCTTGAAAGTGTAGAGCCCAATAGGCTCCCCGTCGGTGGCCGAGACCAGCGATCGCACACCGACCGACCACAGGTCGGGGGCACCGTCGTCGAAGACGGCCCTGCGGCGCGAGCTGGGCCGCGGCGAACGGATCCTGCCGGGCGTCTTCCGCCTGCGCCTGCCGCTGCCCTGGCCGGGCGTTCCCCACGGCAACGCGTGGGCCGTCGCCGCCGGCGACGGGGTGGTGCTGTTCGACACGGGGATGCACGAAGCGGGCTCCTTCGCCAACCTCGAAGGGGCGCTCGCGATGTGCGGGCTGCGCGTGGAGGACATTCGCCTGGTGGTGTGCACGCACGCCCACTCCGACCACTACGGCCAGGCCGCCACGATCGTCGAGCGCACCGGCTGCGAGCTGTGGATGCACCCCAACTACCAGCACATGCTGCAGTGGGCGCAGGACACCGACGCGGCGATCGCGCGCCGCCTGGAAGTGGCGCGCCAGAGCGGGGTGCCCGAGGAGCCGCTGCGCCGCTACGCCGAGCAGCGCAGCGAGCACGACTCGGGGATCGCCGCGGTGATCGAGCCCCACCGCGCGCTGCTGGGAGGCGTCACCGTCGCCACCGACCTCGGCCCCTGGACGGTGCACGAGACGCCCGGCCACGCCCCCTCGCACGTCTGTCTGTTCCAGCCCGAGCGGCGCCTGTTGATCTCCGGCGATCACCTGCTGGGGCGCATCTCGCTGTTCTTCGACTACGGCTACTCACCCGACCCGGTGGGCGAATTCGTGAGCTCTCTGGACGTGGTGCAGCGGCTCGGCGCACGCCTCTGCCTGCCGGGTCACGGGCGCACGTTCGCGGATGTGCACGCCCACATCGAAGGCAACCGCGAGCTGGTGCGCGAGCGCACCGAGCGCGTGCTGGAGGTGATCTCCGAGCGCCCCCGCACCGCCTTTGAAGTCGTGCCGGAGGTGCTCTACGAGGTGCCCTTCTCTCCCAACACGGCGCCGTGGCTGCTCACCGAGACGCTCGCCTTCCTCACGCACCTGGAGGTCACCGGCCGCGCGCGGCGGGTCCCCGGCGAGCCCGAGCAGTGGGTGGCAAACTGAGCGGCGATGCGCATCGATACGCTGCTCCAAAACGACGGCCCCGTCTTCTCCTTCGAGTTCTTTCCCCCCAAAACCGAGCAGGGTGAGCGCAACCTGTACGCGGCGCTCGGGGAGCTGAAGACGCTCGACCCCGCGTTCGTGTCGGTCACCTACGGCGCGGGCGGCTCCACCAGGGAGAAGACGATCGAGATCGTCAAGCGGATTCGCGAGGTGTACGGCCTGGAGGCGATGGCGCACTTCACCTGCGTGGGCGCCACCGTGCCGGAGCTGCAGGCGACACTCGCCGAGATGCGGGAGGCGGGCATCGACAACGTGCTCGCGCTGCGCGGCGATCCACCGGCTGGTGAGGCGGCGTGGACGAAGACGGAGGGGGGTCTGGAGTACTCGCGCGAACTGGTCGAGCTGATCGCCGGCAACCACCCGTTCGCGATCGGCGCCGCCTGCTTCCCCGAGACCCACATCCACGCGGCCAGCCCCGAGACCGACCTGGAACACCTCGGCGAGAAGGTGCGCGCGGGCGTGGACTTCCTGATCACGCAGCTGTTCTTCGACAACGCCGTGTACTTCGACTTCGTCGCGCGCGCACGTGCGGCCGGGATCGAGGTTCCGATCATCCCGGGCATCATGCCGATCACCCACGTCGGCCAGGTGGAGCGCATGGCCGGCATGTGCGGCTCCTCGATCCCCGACGGCCTGCGTCGTGAGCTTCACGCACGCGGCGAAGACCCCGAGGCGGTGCTCGACTTCGGCGTGGCCTACGCCACGCTGCAGTGCGCCGAGCTGCTAGCCGGCGGCGCCCCCGGCATCCACTTCTACACGCTCAACCGCTCCCCCGCCACGCGCGCCATCCTCAGCGCGCTGAAGCTGGCGCGGCCGTGGGAGCGGGCCACTCACCCAGGCTCGATCTCCAGCCCCTCCGCCACGCGTGGCGAGCCGTCGCCGGCCTCGTAGCGCACGTCCACGGAGTCGTTCTGGCGGTAGGTGCCCACGCCCCACGCGCCCAGCAGCCAGCGCCAGCCGCTGATGTGATCCTTGCGCAGCTCCCGCTCAAACACCAGCGCGCCGTCGCGCACGAGATAGTCCGCGCCCAGCTCCTGGCGCACGCCGTTGAGGTACACCTCGTAGGGTGGGCGCACCTCACCGGGGAGCTTCACGATCGAGCGGGGCATGGCGGCCTGGATTATGCACCCGGCGGGCCGCGTACCCTTCCGCGGATGAGCGACATCCCCTACACGATCCGCCGCTCCACGCGTGCGCGCAGGGTGCGCGTCAACGTGCACGCTCACACTGGCGTGGAGGTGGTGCTCCCCGCGCGTGCCTCCGAGCGTGCGGCCGCCGCCGCGGTGCAGGAGCTGCGCCCGTGGATCGAGCGGCGGCTGCATGAGGCCCACCAGACGCTTGCGCGCATCGCCGAGCGGGGCGCCACGGTTCCATATCTGGGCGAGCCGCTGGCGCTGGTCGCGCAGCCTGGGCGCACGCGGGTGCACCGCCGCGGCGAGTCCCTGCTGGTGCCGGCGGGCGATCCCCGCCCGGCGCTCGAGCGCTTCTACCGCCGTGCCGCGCGCGCGGAGATCGCGGTGCGCCTCGATCGCGCCAGCGCGCTGGCGGGCACCCCCTACAGCGGCCTGTCGATCCGCGCGCAGCGCTCGCGCTGGGCCTCCTGTTCGGCGAAGGGGCGGATGAGCTTCAACTGGCGCCTGTTGATGGCCCCCGAGAGCGTGCTCGACTACGTGGTCTGGCACGAGGTCTGCCACCTGGAGATTCTCGACCACTCGCCTCGCTTCTGGGCGCTCGTGGAGCGCCGCTGGCCCCGTTGGCGGGAGGATCGCGACTGGCTGCGCCGCCATGGGGCGACGCTGGTGCTGTAGCGGACGGCTGGCGCGGCGCCGGACGTCGGACCGCTACCCCCGACCGCTACCCCCGCCCCGCCACCGGCACGTAGTCTCTGTCGCGATCGCCCGTGTAGATCTGCCGGGGGCGCGCGATCTTCTGCTCGGGGTCCTGCACCATCTCCAGCCACTGCGCGATCCAGCCGGAGGTGCGCCCGATCGCGAACATCACCGGGAACATCGCCACCGGCAGGCCGAGCGCCTCGTAGATCAGGCCGGAGTAGAAGTCCACGTTGGGGTAGAGCTTGCGCTGAGTGAAGTACTCGTCGTCCAGGGCGCGCTTCTCGAGCTCCGTGGCCACCTCCAGCAGTGGGCTCTTGCCGCGCACCTCAAACACGTCGTCGAGGTGTTTGCGGATGATCCGCGCGCGGGGGTCGTAGTTCTTGTAGACGCGGTGCCCAAACCCCATCAGCCGCTCGTTACCGGCCTTCACGCCCTCCAGGAAGCCGGGGATGTTCTCGACACTGCCGATTCTCCCCAGCATCCGCAGCGCGGCCTCGTTGGCGCCGCCGTGCAGCGGCCCGTACAGCGCGGCCACGCCGGCGGCCACCGCCGAGTAGGGGTCCACCTGGGTGGAGCCGACCGAGCGCACCGCGTTGGTGGAGGCGTTCTGTTCGTGGTCGGCGTGCAAAATGAACAGCACGTCCAGCGCCCGCTCCAGGCGCGGGTCGGGCTGGTACTTCAGCTCGGTCATCTTGTACATCATCGAGAGGAAGTTGCCGGAGTAGGAGAGGTCGTTGTCGGGGTACACGTAGGGCTGGCCCATGTTGTGGCGAAAGGCGAACGCCGCCAGCGTCGGCATCTTCGCCAGCAGGCGGATGATCTGGATGTCGCGGATACCCTCGTCTTTGACGCGGCTGGCGTCGGGGTAGAAGGTCGAGAGGGCGCCCACCGAGGCCACCAGCATCCCCATTGGGTGGGCGTCGTAGCGGAAGCCCTGCATGAAGTCCTTGACGTTCTCGTGCACGAAGGTGTGGATCGTCACCTCGTGCACCCACTCCTCCAGTTGCGCGTTGGTGGGCAGCTCGCCCTTGATCAGCAGGTAGGCGACCTCAAGGTAGGTGGAGTGCTCGCACAGCTGCTCGATCGGGTAGCCGCGGTGCTGGAGGATGCCGGCGTCCCCGTCGATGTAGGTGATCGCGCTGCGGCACGAGGCGGTGTTGGTGAAGGCCGGGTCGTACGCCATCAGCCCGAAGTCGTGCTCGTCGGTCTTGATCTGCCTGAGGTCGATCGCGCGGACGGTGCCGTCGGCGACCGGCAGCTCGTAGGTGCGCCCGGTGCGGTTGTCGGTGACGCTCAGCGTCTGCGCGGGGGAGGCGCCGTTGTGGGCTGTTGCCTGGCCAGTGGCCCCGCTCTGCGTGCCCGCCGTCTCGGTGCTCATCGCTTTCTCCTAGTCTCGCCTCCAGAGATCTTTTGCCCGATTATGGGGCAACTCAAGCCGGTTGACCGCCGCCTCGCTGGCACCCGGTCAGCTGCTCCCACCGTAGCGGCTCTCGGTGGCCTCGACCTGCCCCTGGTAGTGGCTGCCGAGATCCTCGTGCCCGTAGGGTCGCAGGGCGGGAGCGTCGAGCGTCATGAACGAGAGCTGCGCGATCGGCAGGCCGGGGTAGAGCTTGATTGGCACGCGCGTGAGGTTGTTGAGCTCGAGCGTCAGCGTGCCCTTCCAGCCGGGGTCGCAGAAGCCGGCGGTGGCGTGCACGATCAGCCCCAGCCGTCCCAGGCTCGACTTGCCCTCGATACGCGCGACGATGTCGTCGGGGAGCTCCACGTGCTCGAGCGTTCTGCCGAGGCAGAACTCACCCGGGTGGATCACGAACGGCTCGCCCTCCGAGGGGCTGACCTGCTCGGTGAGCCCGCGCGGGGGGTCGCGCAGGTCGATCGCGGTGATCTTGTGGTTGTGGAAGACGCGGAAGGTGCTGCCCAGGCGCAGGTCCACGCTGGCCGGCTGCACGAGCACGGGATCCCACGGGTCGATCGCGATGCGGCCCGCTTCGACGAGGCGCACGATTGTGCCGTCGGAGAGGACGGAGGTGGGCTGGGGCTGCGTCACGGCGTGGGATTCTGGCAGGCCGCTCGCAAGCTAGCGCTGCGAGAGGCGAGCAAGTGCGGCGGCGGTACGGATGCGAGGCGGCGAGAGCGTCGCAGGCGACCCCTGGTGGGGCCCGCGGCGCGGGGAGCGCGGCAGGCGCGGGTGCGGGTGACGCGGATGGCTGGGGTGACGAGGGCGCGGGCTGTGGCCGATGCCGCCGTCCTCTTGGGGGGCCACCTCCGGCTCCTGGCGTACCGCCCAGCGCACGATTAGGAAGAGCCCGACGATCGGGATCTTCAGGATGAACATCAGCCAGATGAAGGTCCAGGCATCCACTCCACATCCGATCGTACTACCGATCTCGGCCTGCGGGTGACTACGGAGGCCGAGGAGGAGCCTACAGCGCTATGCGCCAATGCAAATGTAGATATGTGATGCCGGGAGGGCTGGCGCATGTGTCTTTCAAATTGACACCCAACCCTTCACAAAATGAAGTGGTAGGGACCAGGATTTGTTATTCGATCGACACTCCAACCCTTCACAAAATGAAGTGGTTGGGGCGAAGATTTGTTATTCGATCGACACCCCAACCCTTCAGAAAATGAAGTGTTGGGGGCCGAAAAGTTTAATACTCAAACGGTCCCCGGTCTCGTCCGCTGGCCCGTGGGCGCGTAGGGAGGAAGGGGGCTCACTCCCCCAGCGGCACCGGGGCGGCCGAGAACTGCGTGAACTCGCGCAGCTGGCGTACGCGCGCGACGATCTCCGCCCCCGCGAGCGTCTCGATCCGGTGGGTGCCGAACTCTTCGACGTTGAAGGAGGCCAGCGCAGTGCCGTGCGCCATCGCCTGGCGCAGCAGCTCGTCGGTGATCTCCTCCTCGGCGTGGGCGGCGATGTAGCCGACGAACCCGCCCGCGAACGTGTCTCCCGCGCCGGTCGGATCGACCACCGACTCCAGCGGGAAGGCGGGCAGCGAGAAGAAGCCGTCAGCGGTGACCAGCGCGGCGCCGTACTCGCCCTGCTTGGCGACGATCACCCGCGGCCCACGCCGCACAGGCAGCGCCCCATCGCCGCCGTCGGCCGTGGCGTCGCCAGGGGAGGACTCGGGGGGGAGGAGGCCCACGAGAGCACCTCGCGGGCGGCCGCGTACAGCGAGGCTTTGTCGGTGAGCTGGCGCAGCTCGGAGTCGTTGAGGATCAGGCAATCGCATTCGGAGATCGCCTTCATCAGCGACTCGCGCGCCGCTTCGATCCACAGGTTCATCGAGTCGAGCGCGACGAAGCGCGCGTCGGGCAACTGGGCGCGCACCTCGCGCTGCAGGTCGGGCTGGATGTTGGCGAGGAACAGCACGTCGCTGGAGCGCGAGCTCTCCGAGAGCTTCGGCTGGAAGCCCTCGAACACGCCCAGCTGTGTGTCGAGCGTCTCGCGCGAGTTGAGGTCCCAGCCGTACTTGCCGCGCCAGAAGAAGGTCTTGCCTCCGGGGATCCGCTCCACGTCGGAGATGTCCACGCCGCGGTTGCGCAGCACGTCGAGCTCGGTCTCGCCGAAGTCGTCTCCGACGGGCCCGACGACACGTACCTCGCCGAAGAAGGAGGCGGCCAGCGCGAAGTGCACGGCCGCGCCCCCGAGCATCCGCTGGCGCTCGCCGAAGGGCGTGGAGACGCTGTCGTAGGCGATCGATCCGACGACTGTGATTGGCATGCCCGCACCCTACACGGGCGGGATGCGGCACGAGGTTGGGTCATTGGTGCGAGTCGGCTCCCGGCGACAGCACGGGCAAGCCGGCCGCGCTCGCGCGCTGGGCGAGCTCTCCGTCGTAGGTGACGATCTAGGCGATCCTCACCGGCGGCCGCGGACATCGCCCACGATCGCCTGGCTTGAAGCGGTGCTCTTGCGTCGGAGCACCGATCGCAAGCTGGAGGCGGCTGTCGTGCCACCCGCACCTGTCCTCGCGCTACGAGGTCCGCGAGCGTATCGGTGCGCGGGGGGACGATCAGCGCCTTGACCTGCCCATGATTGGTGACCTGGATCGTCTCCCCATCAGCGACCTGCCGCAGGATCTCACCGCTCTGGTTTCGCATCTCGCGGTGTGTGACGGTTCGCATGTCGCACTGCGCTTCAGGCAGCGACGTGATCTGCCCTGCGGACCTGGTGCGCGCAGGCTTCTTCGTACAGCGGCTCGGGCGCCATGTCCAGACCATCGTCGGGCCAGATGATCGTGCCGAATTCGATCGCGACCTTCGCGAAGCGTCTGGGGTCGCGCAGCGGCTCGAACACGCCTTGCCACTCGCTGTCGTCGAATGCGATGTCGCCCACGACGCCGTCCTTGAACGTCAGGCGCAACTCATGGTCACCAATGACCTCGACTTTGGTGATGGGGACGAGCTTGCCGGGCGAGACGTAATCCATTGCGCGAGTCTAGCGCAGCGGATCGATCGGGTTCGTGGGCTCTCTGTCGACGACGTGCTGCCAGTCTGCGAGCAGGTCGTCGGCGTGCAGCTCGACCCAGGCCTGAACGAGGCGAAGCTGGCGCCTCGGTAGCTCGCCGGCGATGCAGGTCAAGCGAGGCTTCATACTTACCGTAGTAGGCATGGAAATGCGGACGGCCGTGGTGGCCCTCGCGCCAGAACATCTTGATCGTGATTCCGTAGAAGTAGGAGATTCGCGGCATCGGTCGCCTTCGGTTTCGGGCAGGAGCAGACCAACTTACCCGGCGACCGGGACGAAACTCCGAACCGCCCCCAGGTCTCCACGCAGGGCGCGTGGGGCCTGTGTGGTGGAGCTTCGCTGTAGGGGTATTGACAACCGTGCGGGGGTGGTGTACGGTCTCCTTTGTCATGGTCATCCCATAAGGGTGGCTGGCGAACATAGGATCCGGTTGGGTCGCCGCGTTCGGTGGTTGACTTCAAGCGCTAACAGGGTGCAGGTGGGGCAGAGGGATCGGATCGCAACGGATGAGGGAGTTGGGTTTAGCGTGGTTTCGAGTGGGAGATACGTAGCGGGGATGTGCGCGTCCCGTCTGAGGGCTGATGCTAGATGCGCCAGCTTGGCGCTGTCGCATCTCTCTCTCTCTCTCTCTCTCTCTCTTCGGCTAGCGACCTAGCCGCAGAGGCTCCTCGTCTTCGGGTCCTAAGGGGTCTTTCTTCGTCCCCCGCGTGGGGTGGGCACCGCTTGTGTTTTGGGGGGCTCTCGTGAGCCTCGCGGTTGGTAACGGTGCGCGTGGCGGCGGGGGGATGGGTGCGCCTCGGCGGGCCGCGCGTACTCGCGTGGCGCGGGCGTCCGGGTCTGAGTCGGCGTTGGCGCGGGCGCGTTTGAGCGATGTGGCGTTGCCGCGTACGCGGGTGGGTGAGATTCAGCGCTCGCGGCTGCTGGCCGGCGCGGTCGCCACGATCGATGAGCTGGGTTATCCGCAGGCGACGGTGGGACAGATCACGGGGCGAGCGCGGCTGTCGCGGCGGACCTTCTACCAGATGTTTGCCAACCGCGATGAGTGTTTCGCGGCGGTGCTGGAGGAGCTGGTCGCGACGGTCGTTGGGGAGCTTGCGGCTGCGAGCATCGAGGGGTTGCCGTGGCGGGAGCGGGTCCGCACGGGTGTGTGGAGGATCCTTGCGTTCTTCGATCGTGAGCCGGCGTTGGCGAGAGTGTGTGTGGTGCAGGCGCTGCGCGCGGGCCCGCTGGTCTTGGGGCGCCGCGAGGCGGTTCTCGCGCAGCTGGCGGTAGTGATTGATGAGGGCCGTACCGACGGTGGGCGTGGCGACGGTTTGACCCCGGTGACCGCGGAGGGGGTGGTGGGGGCGGCGTTTGCGATCGTCTACGCCCGGCTCGCTCGCGGGGACAGTAAGCCGCTGACTGGTCTGCTGGGCGAGCTGATGGCGATGATCGTACTGCCCTACCTCGGTACCGTGGCGGCGAGGCGCGAACGGACCCGGCCTGCGCCCGTCGCGCCCACGGTGGAGCCGAGCACGCGCACTGCTGCTCCGCGGGGCGCGCGTGACCCGCTCGCGGATGTGAACCTGCGCCTGACGCATCGGACGGCCAGGGTGCTCGAGGGCATCGCGGAGCTGAGCAGGGGCGGCGCGGACCCCAGCAACCGCGAGGTTGCCACGTTCGCCGGCGTGACCGACCCGGGGCAGATCTCGAAGCTTCTGCGTCGTCTGGAGCGCCTCGGGTTGCTCGTCAACACTGGGGCGGGGCACGCCAAGGGCGAACCGAACGCCTGGGTGCTGACCCCGAAAGGCGAGCAGGTCACCCAGAGCATCCGCATGCACGCCCCCAACCAACGCGAGGCCGCGTGATGTCCAGAACAGGACTGGCGCAAGACCAAACGTCGTGCCCCCCAGTGCACATGAGCGGGTGGCATCGAACAGAAGAAATGAAAAGGAATCGTAATCGCGTAAGCCTGACCTGGGCGCACGGCGACAACAACAGGGAGGCAGTGATGACCGGCTGTGACCAATGGAGCTGCCTGCGAGGAGGAGACATGGTTGTAGAAGCTCGTAGGTCGCTACCGGTGGGCCTGGGCGGGCTTGGTCGTATCGGTCGCTGGTGGGTGGCGCTGGTCGTCTCGCTGTGCGTGCTTTTTGGTGTCACTTTCGCCGGTCCGGGTGTGGCTGGCGCAGCGACGCGCTTTGGTGAACGGGGAACGGGCGCCGGCCAGTTCGAAGGCCCGGTCGGTGTGGCGGTCGATGGCGCGTCGCACGATGTGTATATCGCGGATCAGTACAACCATCGGATCGACACGTTCGAAGGGTCGGGGAGCTTTCTGCTCGCTTGGGGCTGGGAGGTAAATCTGAGCAGTCCCGTCCCGGAATTGCAGACGTGCACGGTCGCAACCGAATGCCGGAGAGGCGCGGAAGGGGAAGGCGCGGGTGAGTTCTCTGGCGAAGGTCCCCAGGGGGTGGCGGTGGATGACAACGAATCTTTGGGCGACTTATCGGCCGGTGACGTGTATGTCGAGGATTGGGGAAACTATCGGGTGGAGAAGTTCGGCTCCGAAGGGGTGTTCCTCGGGATGTTCGGCGGGGACGTCAACGAAAACGGTACGAACGTGTGCTTGGCGGGCGAACGATGCAAGAGCGGGATACCCGGCAGCGGAGATGGCCAGTTCGAATGGCCTTATGAGGCGCACGGGATTGTCGCGGGGGGGCCGGGTGGCGCGGTGTATGTCGGCGACAAGGCGCGTGTGGAGGTCTTCGAAGCGTCGGGTGCGTGGAAGGAAGATATATCGCTTGCCGGTCTGTCCAAAGAAGGTAAGATCACTTCGTTGGCGGTCGACGCGGCGGGGGATGTGTTCGTCAAGGATGAAGGTGTGCCCGGCGTGCGCGAGTTTGCGCCCGGTGGCACGGAAGTGCCCGTTGTCTTCGATGCGGGCAGCGAATCGGTGGAAGGGCTTGCGCTCGATCCTTCCGGGGATCTCTTCGTCGCGGATTCCGCCAACGGCTTTCATCTCTTGAAGTACAGCCCGACGGGCAGGGAGCTCGACAGCCTCGGCGCCGGCACCGTTGGCAGCACGCGTGGCATCGCCTTCGCCGACACGCCGGCTGGCGAACAGCTGTATGTGGCAAACGACTCGGCAAGCGAAATCGTCACCGTAGCCATCCCGTCCCCGGGCCCGGTGGTCGAAGATGAGTCCGCTACGCCCGGTCTGCATGGCGCCGCGACCCTGGGGGCAGCGCTGAACGCGGAGGGCGCAGAAACGACGTACCACTTCGAGTACGTCACCGATGCAGACTTCAAAGCCAGCGGCTTCACGGGCGCGTCGAGCACCGCCGCGAGCACGATCGGCCCCGGGTTCGAAGCGCAGCACGTGGAAGCGAGCCTGCCCGCAAAAGCGTTGACGCCGGACGAAACGTACGACTGGCGAGTGGTTGCCAGCAGCGAATGCGAACCGGGCCGCACGTGCACGACGACCGGGGAAGCGCAGAGCTTTCGGGAGCTGCCGGCGGCGCAGGTGGATGGTCCGTGGGCGGCAAACGTGGCGTCGACGAGCGCGACGCTCGCGGCGCGGATCGACCCGCTGGAGTCGAGCACCGAATACCGGCTGGAATGGGGCACGACCGCGTCCTACGGGCATGTCTTCGGCGGCAGTGTCGGCGAAGGCGAAGAATACGTTTCGCTCGCGTTTCACGTGCAGGGCCTAGAACCGGGTGTGACCTACCATTACCGGCTGGTCACGACCAGCGAAGCCGGCACGATCGTAGGCTCCGATCGATCGTTCACCACGCAGCTGGGCGGTGAAGAGCTCGCGTTGCTCGACGGTCGGGCGTGGGAACTGGTCTCCCCGGCCAACAAAAATGGTGCACTGATCCAGCCGATCAACAGTTATCACGTGATCGAGGCTGCCGCCGGCGGCGGTGCGATCACCTACCAAGCCAGCAATGCGGTCGGCGAAAATCCGGTTGGTAAGAGCAACATCAGCCAGGTCCTGTCGGTGCGTGGCGCGAACGGTTGGCGCACGGAAGACATCTCGATACCATACAGCCTGCCGCCCGAAGGGGTCGCCGCGCAGCTTCCCGAAGGTGGCAGTCCCTTCAGGCTCTTTTCGCAGGATCTCTCGTCGGCGGTGGTCGAACAAGAAGAACCCAGCACGGCGCGACCGTTGGCTGCCGGCGCAACGGAACGGACGCCCTACCTGCGTGACGATCTGACTTGCCGGGCGCAGCCGCAGTCCTGCTACACGCCGCTCGTGTCGCCGGCCGACGTCGAACCGCCCGGCGAACAGTTCGGTGGGGCCAAAGAAGGCGAAGCTGTGCTGATCGCCGGTGGATCGTCGGATCTCAACCATCTCGTCGTAGAGTCGCCGTACGCCCTGACCAAAGGGGCCAGCGCGAGGCTAGGCGTTGAAGATCCAGAGAACCTGTATGAGTGGAGCGGTGGCTCATTGCAATTGGTAAATGTGCTTCCGAACGGTGAATCGAGACCGGGTGCGTATCTGGGTATGCAAACCAACTCTTCGAACCAAATAGCGGCGAACACCGTATCCAATGACGGTCGCCGGATCGTGTGGAGCTATGGCAGACTCGGAGAAGAGAAAGGCATCGAACTATTCGTTCGTGACATGGTCGAAAAGAGAACCGTGGAGGTCGGGCACTCCCGTCCCGAGTTCGAGACCATGAGCAGTGACGGATCTCGCCTGTTCTTCCGTGAAAACGAAGAACTCTTTGAACTCAACGTGGACACGGGAGCACAGGCCGACCTCACGGCGGCTCATGGCCCCGGTGAAAGCAACGCGGGGGTGCAGGACACCATCTTCGGAGCGAGCACAGAAGGATGCGACGTGGGCATCCACGGGGAATGCGACGTCTACTTCGTGGCTACGGGGGTGCTCGCCGGAGCAAACAGCGAAGGGAACGCTCCGACGGGCGGAGCCGACAACCTCTACGTTCTCCACGACAGCGCGAGCGGCTGGAGCACCGTGTATGTCGCGACATTGTCAAACGAAGACGAACATGACTGGTATGCCCATAGCGGTGAAGGGAAGGGATCACACTCGTGTGACTGTCGGGGTTCGGAATCTAATGAAGTCAGTTCGCGTGTGTCGCCCAGTGGTCGTTACGTGACGTTCATGTCGGAGAGCTCATTGACCGGCTATGACAACTTGGATGCGGCCAGCGGCCAGCCGGATGAGGAGGTCTACATGTACGACGCGGTTGCGAAGCGCCTGGTGTGCGTGTCGTGCAATCCGAGTGGCGCACGCCCCAGCGGAGTCCTGGATGGCGCCGAGCGCCTGTTGGTCGACCCCGAAGATGCGTGGGGCCCGTTCGGCGAAGGCGCCGGCACCACCGGCGGGCACTGGCTCGCCGGGATGCTGCCGACCTGGTGGCGCATCTTCGGAGCGGATTCGACGAGAACGTTCTATCAGCCGCGGTCGCTATTGGACGATGGCAGGGTGTTCTTCGACAGTCCGGACGCGCTGGTGTCGCAGGCCACCAACGGCCTGATGAACGTGTACGAGTACGAGCCGGAGGGCGTCGGGAGCTGCGGCAGCGCGAGCGTGACGTTCAACCAGCGCGCGGGAGGTTGTGTGGATCTGCTCTCGGCCGGTACATCGAGCGAGGAATCCGAGTTCTACGACGCCAGCGAAAGCGGCGAAGACGTGTTCTTCATCACGGCGAGCCGGCTCGTGCCGGAAGACCTCGACGCGGCGTATGACGTGTACGATGCGCATGTCTGCTCTGCGGCGGCGCCGTGTTCGGTGACTCCGGTCGTGCCGCCGCCGTGCACATCGGGCGATTCGTGCAAGGCGGCGCCTTCGCCGCAGCCGGCGATATTCGGCGCGCCGGCGAGTGCGACATTCTCCGGTGCGGGGAACCTCACCCAGCCTCCCAAGAGCGAAGTCGCCAAGGAGGTCGTCAAACATAAGCACAAGCTCAAGCGCAAGCGACGTACGCGGCATAGGAGGCCCCCAACCAGGCGGCGCAGCAGCGCCCATGGGTCCGCGGCGAGCAAAGAGGGAGGTCGGCGATGATGTGCGGGATCCTGATGAGGGGCATTGTGGGCACTGCCGCGGTGCTGCTGGCAACGGTGGGCCTGGCCAATGGCCGGGCTGTTGCGGCCGAGCCGTGGTGGCATGTGAACACCGTCTACTCGCCGCCGCAGAAGAGCGGCGGTGAAGGCTTCGTCGACGTGGAAGTCACCAATCTGGGCGATGCGCCTACAAGCGGGACGTTCGTGGAACATTTCGCGGAAGCTCTGGTGCGTGATGAAACAAAGGGCTTCATCGATGTCACCGACAAGCTGCCGGCGGGCCTGACGGTGGCGGGAGGCGTCGTGAACGCGTATGGAGAAGAAACGCCGGTGCAGGAGGAAACTATCGGAGGGCAGGAGAGGAACCCGTCGAACGAGCGTAATTTCAACGCTCCCATCGAAAGCATCCGGCGGGGCGGTGGCAAAGTGCCGAACCTGTGCTCGGTCTCGGGGCAGGCGGTGACGTGCATCGACGGTGCGCCGCTCGCCCCGTATGAACGCATAGTCCTTGCGATCAGCGTGAAGGCCACTCCCGGAGCGGCGGGCGTCAACGAAGCGAGCGTCTCCGGCGGCGGTGCGGCGCCCGTCGTCTCGCGACGTGTGATCTCCGGGGATCAGCCGTCGTCGTATGGGATCGAAAATTACGAACTGACGGCGGAAGAAGAGGGTGGCGGGGCCGACACACAGGCCGGTTCGCACCCATTCCAGCTGACGACGACGTTGTCGCTTAACACGCAGACCGTACATGCATTGCGCGAATCGGTGGTCGTACCGGAAGCGACGCCGGTGGCTTTGACCAAGGATCTGCGCTTCGACATCCCGCCGGGGTTGATCGGCGATCCTCAGCTGGTGGCGAAGTGCAGCCTGCTGACGTTCACGCAACAGGACAAAGACGGTGCGCCGGAATGCCCGGCGGATACGATCATCGGCGTGTCGCTGCCGCTCGTGACCAACCCGCATGAGGGCAGAAACCTACCGTTCTCCTATGGAGAATCAGTTTATAACCTAGAAACCTCGCCGGGTGAGCCGGCGAGGTTCGGATTCCAGACTTTTTACGGTCCGGTGATCCTCGACACGTCGGTTCGCACGGGTGGGAACTACGGCGTTGTGGTGAATGTGTCGAACATCGTAAATACGGCGTTCATGGGAGACCAGCTGACGTTCTGGGGTGTGCCGGGCGATCCGCGGCACGACATCTCGCGCGGCAGGCGATGTCTCGAGTCATATGAATCGGAGCAGTCGGGTGGGCCGCAGGCATCGTGCCCGTCGGAAACCGCGCCCGCGCCGTTCCTGCTCATGCCCACGTCGTGTTTGGGTCCGTTGCACAGTACGGTCGAAGCCGACTCGTGGAGTGATCCGGGCGCGTTCAGCGCGCCGGGCGAATACACGTTCCAGACCGGTGCGGGTGGGATCGGGGAACCTTATGGCCTGGATGGGTGCAACCGGTTGAACTTCGAACCGTCGATTCAGGTCACGCCGGATGGCGAACAGGGCAGCACACCGACCGGTCTGACCGTGACCGAGCATGTCGCGCAGCAGGCGAGCCTGAACCCGACGGGCCTGTCGGATTCCACGGTGAAGGACACGATGGTCGCGCTGCCGGCGGGGGTTGCGCTGAACCCGGCGGGCGCGGACGGACTGTCCGCGTGCACCCTGGAAGAGATTGCGCTGAGCAGCCACGAAGAACAGACCTGCCCGGAATCGGCGAAGGTCGCGACGGTTGAAGTGCGCACGCCGCTGCTGCCGAACCCATTGGTCGGCGCGGCGTATCTGGCGACGCAGGACAGCAACCCGTTCGGGTCGCTGATCGCGATGTACATCGTCGCCAGGGACCCGGTGTCGGGAGTACTGATAAAGGTCGCGGGCGAAGTCAAACCCGACCCGGTGACAGGGCAGATCGTCGCGACGTTCAATGAAACGCCGCAGCTGCCCTTCGAAGACCTGAGTCTGCACTTCTTCGGCGGCTCGCGCGCGCCGCTCGGCACCCCTGCGTTGTGCGGAACGTACACCACCACTGCCTCGATCGCGCCGTGGTCGGGCAACGCACCCGTCTCTTCGTCCTCGGAGTTTCAGATCACGAGCGGGCCGAACCATACGCCGTGCGCTGACCCGTTGCCGTTTCATCCGACGCTCCAAACCGGGTCGACGGACATCCAGACGGGTGGATATACCCAGTTGACGACGACGATGGGCCGTGAAGATGGCGAACAGAACCTGCAGGCGATCCAGCTGCACTTCCCGGAGGGCCTGATCGGAAGCCTCTCGCAGGTGGGGTTGTGCGGCGAACCGCAGGCCGACGAAGGGACCTGTCCGTCGGCGAGCCAGATCGGGGAAACGACCGTCAGTGTCGGTCTGGGCGGCAACCCATACACCGTCACTGGCGGCCAGGTGTTCATCACCGGCCCTTACGATGGTGCGCCGTTCGGGCTCTCGATCGTCAACCCGGCGAAGGCCGGGCCGTTCGATCTCGGCAAAGTGGTGGTCCGCGCGAAGGTGGAAGTCAACCCGATCACCTCCGCATTGACGGTCGTGACCGACCCGGCCGGGCCGTACGCGATCCCGCACATCCTCGACGGCATCCCCCTGCAGATCAAGCACGTCAACGTTCTGATCAACCGCCAGAAATTCGTGTTCAACCCGTCCAACTGCACGCCGACCGCGATCACCGCGACCCTGACGAGCAGCGAAGGCGCCAGCTCGAACGTATCGACGCCGTTCCAGGTCACCAACTGCGCGACCCTGAAGTTCAAGCCGAAATTCGCGGTCGCCACCCCCGGGAAGACGTCGCGCACGAACGGCACGAGCCTCGCGGTGAAGCTGACCTACCCCGTCGAAGAAGGCCAGGCGAACATCGCGAAGGTCAAAGTGGAACTCCCCAAGCAGCTACCGGCGAGGCTGCCGACCCTGCAGAAAGCGTGCACCGAAGCCGAGTTCAACCACAACCCGGAATCCTGTCCGGCGACCTCGAAGGTCGGCGAAGCCGTCGCGACGACACCCACGATCTCCGGCCTGTTCACCGGCCCCGCGTACTTCGTCTCCCGCGGTGGCGCGGCCTGGCCGGAACTGATCGTCGTCCTCAAGGGCGAGGACGGCGTCACCGTCGATTTGCACGGCGAAACGCACATCACCAACGGTGTCACGAGCAGCACGTTCAACACCGTCCCCGACGTGCCCGTCGGCAGCTTCGAACTGAAGCTCCCAGCCGGCCCCTACTCGGCGCTGACCGCGAACGGGGCAAACCTCTGCGGCAAGACCCTCACGATGCCAACCGAATTCATCGCCCAGAACGGCGCCGAGCTCAAACAGACCACCAAGATCGCCGTCACCGGCTGCCCCAAGCACAAGAAGACCACCCACAAGAAGAAGCGCAGGGGGAGGGCCAAGCACAAGCGCAAGACGAAGAGGCGATAAGCCCTCGTCGGGCGTTACCCTCCCCGCCGTGCGCGCGATCCAGATCGGCGAGTTCGGCGGGCCGGAGGTCCTGAAGCCCGTTGAGCTGCCAAGGCCCGAGCCCGCCGCGGGGGAGGTGTCGATCCGCGTCACCAGGGCGGGCGTGAACTTCGCCGACACGCACACGCGCACCAACTCCTACGTGCGCAAGGCCACGCTGCCGCTCGTGCCGGGCGCAGAGGTGGCGGGCGTGCGCGAGGACACGGGCGAGCGGGTGGTGGCGTTGACCGGCAGCGGCGGCTACGCCGAGTACGCCACAGCGCCCGCCGCGCACGTGTTCGCGATCCCCGAGGGCGTCGAGGACGGCACCGCGCTGGCGCTGCTCGTCCAGGGCACCACCGCGTGGCACATGTACCGCACCGCGGCCCACGTCACAGAGGGGGCGGGCGAAACCGTCGTGGTGCACGCGGCCGCCGGCGGCGTGGGCTCGCTCGCGGTGCAGCTGGGCCGCCCGCTCGGCGCAAGCCGCGTGATCGCGACCGCGTCCAGCGAGGAGAAGCGGGCATTGGCCCTGCGGCTGGGCGCCGACGCGGCAATCGACCCCGCGCCCGAGGGTCTCGCCGAGCGGCTGCTGGACGCCAACGGGGGCAGGCCGGTGGACGTGGTGTTCGAGATGGCGGGCGGGGAGGTGTTCGACGCCTCCTACCGCGCGCTCGCGCCGTTCGGGCGGCTGGTGGTGTGCGGGATCGCCTCCCAGCAGCCCAACGAGGTGCGCAGCGGCTCGCTGCTGCGCCAC
Source organism: uncultured Solirubrobacterales bacterium (assembly GCA_963794715.1). Classification (GTDB taxonomy): domain Bacteria; phylum Actinomycetota; class Thermoleophilia; order Solirubrobacterales; family Solirubrobacteraceae; genus Palsa-744. The sequence goes on from CAWCEY010000002.1 coordinate 374,097, forward strand.
TCGCGCGCGGTGGTGGGCTTCTACATCTTCCACTGCCTGGAGCGGCCTGGCATGTTCGAGCGGGCGCTGGAGGACCTGTTCGCGCGCGTGGCGCCCAACGCCGCCGGCCCGCGGCTGGAGGTCGTGGTTGGGAACACTTACCCCCTGGAGCAGGCGCCACAGGCGCACATCGACCTGCGCGAACGGCGCACCACGGGCAAGCTGCTGCTCGACCCGAGCGCTTGAGCGCTCCGCAACCCGTAAGCTCCCCACCGCATGGCCAAGACATTCGCAGAGCTCGGGCTGACCGAGCGCACGCTGGAGGCGTTGCGCGCGGTCGGCTACGAGGCGCCCAGCCCGATCCAGGAGCAGGCGATCCCGTCGCTGCTGGAAGGGCGCGACGTTATCGGCCAAGCGCAGACGGGCACCGGCAAGACGGCGGCGTTTGGGCTGCCGATCATGGAGTACATCGACCCGGAGCTCCAGGAGGTGCAGGCGCTGGTGATGACGCCCACGCGCGAGCTGTGCATCCAGGTGACGCAGGCGCTGCGCGCGTACGGCGCCCACGCCGGCGTGGATGTGGTGGCCGTGTTCGGCGGCGCCCCGATTCGCAGCCAGCAGGCGCAGCTGCGCTCGGGGGGGCACGTGGTGGTGGGGACGGTGGGCAGGGTGCTCGACCTGATCAGCCGCCACTCGCTGGTGCTGCACGACTGTCGCTTCGTGGTGCTGGACGAGGCCGACGAGATGCTCGACCTGGGCTTCCTGGAGGACGTGGAGCGGATCCTCTCGATGACCCCCAGCGGCCGCCAGACGGCGCTGTTCAGCGCGACGATGCCCCCGCCGATCCGCAAACTGGCCGACGGGTACCTGTATGACCCGGTGCTGGTGAAGGTGGAGGCGGCCACGCTGACGATCGACACCGTGGCGCAGTTCCAGCTCCCGGTGGACTCCAAGCAGAAGCCGGACAAGCTGGTGGAGGTGCTGAAAGCGGAGCGCCCCGACCAGGCGATCGTGTTCGTGCGCACCAAGGTGCGCTGCGACCAGCTGTTTCGCACGCTGCGCGATGGCGGCATGAACGTGAGGGCGCTGCACGGCGACATGACGCAGGGCTCGCGCGACGGGGTGATGCTGGCGTTCAAGGGCGGCCGCGTGCCGATCCTCGTGGCGACCGACGTGGCCGCGCGCGGCCTGGACATCTCGACGGTGACGCACGTGGTCAACTACGACGTGCCCACCTCCCCCGACACCTACGTGCACCGCATCGGGCGCACCGGCCGGGTGGGGCGCTCGGGGCGGGCGATCACGTTCGTGGAGAGCCGCCAGCAGCGCGAGCTGCTGGCGATCGAGAAGCACATCGGCACCTCCATCGCCCCGTGGGAGCCGCACGTGAAGGCGCCGCCCACGCCGGTAAAGGAGCGCCCGCGCAGGCATTCCAAGCCGCAAATCACGCGCGACGGCAGCGAGCCGCACACGAAGCTGCTGCTGGCCGGGGGCCGCGCCGGCGGGGTGCAGGTGGCGGACATCGTCGGCGCCGTCACCTCCGCGACGGGCCTCGACGGCGAGGCGGTGCGCGACGTGCTGGTGCTCGACCGCTTCTCGTTCCTCTCGGTGCCGGCCGACGAGGCCGATCGCGTGATCGAGGCGCTGCGCGAGCGCCGCGTGCGGGGCCACCCCGTGCGTCTTGAACGGGTGGGGTAGCCGGGTCCGCGAAACTATTGCGGCAGCATAGTTTAGATTATACTATTTTAGGCTATACCCTTCTGTAGGTGCGCTGGCGTACACGGAAAACCTAGTCAAGATTTGCATAGGTATCCCTATGCTAGTTTGGACTGTCTTATGGATCGTTACGACTGGCCGCCCCGAGAGCAGTTCGTCAACCGCGTTCACGACCTCGCTCAACTGGAGTCTTGGTGGGAACATCCGACCCGCGATGCGATGGCGCTGGTCGGGCGCCGTCGCGTGGGCAAGTCGTGGTTGTTCAGGCAGTTTGCCCACGGCAAGCCCGCCGTCATTCTCGTGGCCGACCGCCGTCTGCTGACCACACAGATGGCGCGCTTTGCCGGGGTCTTGGAGGCGGAGCTGGGGGTGCGGCCGGAGATCCGCGGCGTGGGAGGGCTGATCAGGCTGCTGTACGGGCTCGGCCGCGAGCACAAGCTGCTGACGGTTGTCGACGAGTTTCCGTTTTTGCTCCCCGAAGGGCGTGCTCGTGAAGAAATTTTGAGCGAAATGCAAGCCGTCATGGAGGATCACCGCGACTCCTCTCACACCAAGCTGCTTCCGGCCACCTACTTCTCGATCCTGGAAGTACTTGCGGCTGGGCCCACCTCCACGGAGCGACTCGGCCGCGAGCTGCAGCTGAAGAGCGCTTCGCTGACCTTCTACCTCGACACACTGCGCGAGATGCGGCTCCTCTCGAGCGCTGCGCCGGTAGGGGCGCCGGAGGGATCGCGCTCGCACAGGCACAGGGTGAGCGACGGCTTCATCCGGTTTTGGTTTCGCTTCGTTTTCGGCAACCAAGCTGGACTGCAGGAAGGGCTTTCGCCTCACGACCTGTGGGTTGCCGACGTGCAGCCGCATCTGGCCGAGTTCATCGCTTCGAGCTTCGAGGAGCTGTGCGTGCGCTACACCCGGCGGGTTTACGGTGCGGCTGCGCCGAACGTCGGCGCATGGTGGGGCCCGGCGCTGCACAAATACCGGCATACCAAGGAGCGGCTGAGTGAGGAGATCGACGTGGTCGGCGCGCGGCGCCGCAGCCTCAAGGTCGCCGGTGAGTGCAAGTGGACCTCCACGCCAATGCCCAAACGTGTGCTCGACGATCTTCGCGAGTTCAAGCTGCCCGCCGTCGCACAGGAGGGTCGCCTGAAGGTGCCCGTCGCGGGACCGGCGATCGTTCTGTTCGCCCGCTCGGGGTTCGCGCCTGAGCTTGTGGCAGAGGCGGATGCTGACGAGCGGGTGACGCTGGTCGACCTCGACACGCTGGTGAGCGAGCTCGACCGCGAAGCTCATGCGGTGTAGCGCCCCGATTCTGTAGTCTGCGCCCATGTCCATAGCCACCATGAACACCACAGAGGGCGCGATCACGTTCACGTTGTTCGACGAGGACGCGCCGAAGACGGTCGAGAACTTCCGCAAGCTGGCCGCCGAGGGCTTCTACGACGGGCTCAACTTCCACCGGATCATCAAGGACTTCATGATCCAGGGCGGCTGCCCGCAGGGCACCGGCACGGGCGGTCCCGGGTACACCTTCGAGGATGAGATCAACCCCCACAAGGTGGTGCGCGGCGCGCTGGCGATGGCCAACGCCGGTCCCAACACCAACGGCTCGCAGTTCTTCATCGTGACGACGAAGAAGGCGTCGTGGCTGGACGGCAAGCACACCGTGTTCGGCGAGGTCACCGACGGCATGGACGTGGTGGATCGCCTCGAGGGCGTTGCGACCGACGGCTCCGACCGCCCGGTCGAGCCGGTCGGCATTGCCTCGATCGAGCTGTCGGAGTAGGGCGCTCAGAGGGCACGCACGTAGGCGCCCATGCCGGGGATCGTGAAGCGCAGCTCGTCTCCTTCGACGGTGAGCGTTCCCGCTTTGATGAGGTCGTCACGGGCGCTCGAGAGCTGCTTGGGAGTGCGCCCGAGCGCGTCGGCCACCGCTCGCGACGTGGCGGGGTGCGCGGAGTCGCCGAGCCCGGCGAGGGCAGCGAGATAGCGCCGCTGCGCGGGGCTTGCGGCGGTCCAACGCGCGGCGTACAAGCCCCGTTCGAGCTCTCGCTGTGCGCGTGGAAGAGCGGCCGCTGCCGCCTCGCGGTCGATGCGATCGCGTGCGGCTGAGGTGCGCCAGGCGTGATGGCCGTAGAGCTGGATCGCGTAGGGGTATCCGCCAGACGCTCGCGCCAGTAGTGCGGCCGCGTCCTCGTCCATCGGCCTGCCGGCGTCCTCGGCGGGGAGTCGCAGCGCGCGCATTGTCTCCCGCGTCGAGAGCAGACCCAGCTCGTGCCAGGCGCCGCGCTCGAGATAGGTGACCGAGTGCTCTGGCGCGCGCATCAACGGCAGGCCCGCGATCACGGCGACGATCGGCCAGCGCTCGCCCGTGCCCTCCTGCAGCAGCGCGGCGAGCGCCGCCAGCTCTTGGCGAGTGGCGAGATGCGCCTCGTCCAGTGTGAGCACCACGCCGCTGCCGCGAGTGAGCGCGAGCCCGACGAGCCCGGTGAGCGCCTCTCGCAGTGCGGGCGCGGGGTCCGGGGAGGTCTCCGCGGAACGCGCGAAGCGGACCTCGCCGCCGACGCCCGGGACGCCGGCACGGAGCGTCATGGACTCCGCGCGCAGCGCGCGCTTGGCGGGCGGCTGCTCGATCAACGCTTGGGTGCGGGCGATCGCGTCGAGGAGGTCGGGGGTGAAGGGCGTTTCGGGCCTGATCTCCACATGTGCGCGTGGCCACCCGTACTGGGAGCCGGCGATCGCGGCGGCCTCGGCCAGCAGCACCGTCTTGCCGACCCCGCGCGGCCCGGCGAGCAGGATCGGCCGCGGGGTGCGGGCGTCGAGTGCAGCGACCTCGATCGCGTCGCGCAGGTCATCCAGCACCGCCTCGCGCCCAGCAAGCTCCCTTGGGGGCTCGTTGAAGCCAGGGCGGTAGGGGTTTTCGACTCGAGTCATCGACCTTAGTCTAGCGCCGTCTAGCGCGTCTAGCGCTGTCTAGCGCGTCTAGCGCTGTCTAGCAGCGGGGAGCGTCGCGATCAAACTTGTCGTAAGCAACGCCGCATGCGGCGTTGCTCCGGCCGCGCATGCGCGGCCGGCTGGTCGGCGCATGCGCCGACCAGAACAAAGAAATTGGCTCCCGAGCCAGACGAGACCCCGTTGGAGGTGTAGCCTCTGTAACCGAGCGCAAACCAGCATGGGAGGTCCCGCAATGGCGACTGTCGAGGAGCACGCAATCGAGATTCACAACGGCGCGGCGCGCGCAGCGACGCTCGCTGTCCCGGCGGGTACGGAGATCCCCGTCGAAAACCCGGCCACGGGGGAGATCATCACGACCGTCCCCGACCTCGATGCGGCGGCCGTGGCGGAGCTGGCCAAGCGCGGGCGCCTCGCGCAGCCCACCTGGGAGGCGTACGGCTTCGAGGGCCGCTCCCGCGTGCTCTCGCGGATGCAGAAGTGGGTGATGGACAACTCCGAGCGAATCATCTCCACGATCGTCTCGGAGACCGGCAAGACCTACGAGGACGCGCAGCTGGCGGAGATCTCCTACGGCGCCGCCGCGTTTGGCTTCTGGGCCAAGAACGCCGAGAAGTACCTCGCCGACGAGCGCGTGCGCACCAGCTCGATGTTCGTGAAGGGCAAGAAGCTGATCCTGCGCTACCGCCCGCTCGGGCTGGTGGGCGTGATCGGCCCCTGGAACTACCCGCTGGTCAACTCCTTTGGCGACTGCATCCCCGCGCTGGCGGCCGGCAACGCCGTGATCATGAAGCCTTCGGAGGTCACCCCGCTCACCTCGATGCTGCTGGCGGAGGGCTTCACCGCGTGCGGCGTGCCCGCCGACGTCTTCCAGGTCGCCACCGGCCGGGGAGAGGCCGGAAGGGCGCTGATCGGAGAGGTGGACATGATCATGTTCACCGGCTCCACCCGCACCGGGCGCAAGGTCGCGCAGGCGGCCGCCGAGCGTTTGATCCCCTGCTCGCTGGAGCTGGGCGGCAAGGACCCGATGATCGTGCTCGCCGACGCGGATCTCGAGCGCGCGGCCAACGTGGCCACCTACTACTCCATGCAGAACTCCGGCCAGACCTGCATCTCGATCGAGCGCGCCTACGTGGAGGCGCCGGTGTACGACGAGTTCGTCGCCAAAGTCACCGACAAGGTGCGCGCGCTGCGCCAGGGCCGCCCAGGCGGCGGGCCGGGCACGGTGGAGGTCGGCTCGATGACCTTCCCCCCGCAGGTCGAGCTCGTCGAGGACCACGTCAACGACGCGGTCGCCAAGGGCGCGCGCGCGCTCACCGGCGGCCACCGCGGTGAGCAGGGTGGCGGGCACTACTTCGAGCCCACCGTGCTGGTGGATGTGGACCACTCGATGAAGATCATGACCGAGGAGACCTTCGGCCCGACGCTGCCGATCATGAAGGTCAGGGACGCCGAGGAGGCGCTGCGCCTCGCCAACGACTCCGAATACGGGCTCGCCGGCTCGGTCTTCTCCAAGGACACCGACAAGGGCGAAAAGCTCGCGCGGCGCGTGGAAGCGGGCGCGGTGTGCGTCAACGACGCGATCATCAACTTCGCCGCCTTGGAGCTGCCGATGGGCGGCGTCAAGGCCTCCGGCCTCGGCTCCCGCCACGGCGCGGGGGGGATCCGCAAGTACTGCAACCAGCAGGCCCTGTTGGTCACGCCGCGGCTGGCGCTCAAGCGCGAACCGCACTTCTTCCCCTACTCGCGTCGCGGTACCCGGCGGCTTGGTAAAGCGCTGCGGCTGCTGTACGGGCGGGGTAAGCGGGACTAGGCCAGCGGGAGGCCGAGCAGCCGTTCGAGCTCGGGAATCGTGGTGTCGGCGCTCGTGTGGTGAACGGTCGCCATGCCCAGCTCCTCGGCGGGGGTGAGGTTGAAGGGCAGGTCGTCCACGTACACGCACGCCTCGGGCGCCACTCCCGCGCGCTCTGCTCCCAGCTCGTACATCCGGCGCGATGGCTTGCGGATGCCCTCCGCGGCGGAGATCACCACGCCGTCGAACAGCTCCTCGAAGAGGTCGTGGGGGTAGCGGTGCACTCCCCACGAGTTGGACACCAGCGCCGTGCGCAACCCGGCGGCGTGCGCCGTGCGCACCGCGTTCACCATCGCCTCGTCGGGTCCCACGCCCGCGAACAGGCCATCCACCAGCCCGTCCGGCTCCACCTCCAGCAGCGCGGCGAATTTCTGCTCGAACTCGCGCTCGTCCAGCCTGCCCGTCTCCAACGCCACCAACAGCTCCCGCGCCTCGGGGTCGCGTTTGAAGCGGCCCATCAGCTTCTGCGGGTCGATCTCCGCCGCCAGGCAGAAGGCGTGGAAGGACGCAAACAGGTTGGTCGTGAGCACGCCGCCCCAGTCGATCAACAGGGCGGAGCGGGTGCCGTTGCCGGCGCCCGGCGCGCTCTCGCTGTCGAGCGCCTCCGTCGGCTCGCTCGCGGTGCCCCCCGCACGCATCTTTTCGCCGTCGAGCGCCTCGGCCGCCTCACTCACCGCGCGCCACCTCCTCAGCGTGGGCGGCCAGCGCCAGCACGCCCTCGCCGAAATGCTTCAGGTAGGGGTCGTCGGTGGCGCCCGCCAGCGCGCGCTTGTAGTTGCCCTCCATGAACACCGTCATCTTCCACACCGCCAGCGTCACATACCAGCGCAGGTCGCTCATCGAGCGGCCGGTCTGCGCTTCGTAGCGCTCGATCAGCTCCGCGCGCGTGGGGAAGCCCTCGGCCTTCGTCACCGCTCCCAGCGAGTCCCTGATGCCACCCGGCGGGTCCTCGGCCTGGCCCCACACCATGCACATGTAGCCCAGGTCCGCCAGCGGGTCGCCGATCGTCGCCATCTCCCAGTCCAGCACCGCCGTCAGTCGCGCGGGGGCGTCGGTGGCGAACATCGTGTTGCCCAGGCGGTAGTCCCCGTGCACGATCGTGGCGCTGCCGGACTCGGGGAGGTGCTCGGCCAGCCACCCCGCCACCCGTTCGACGGCGGGGATCTCGCGCGTCTTGTTGATCTCCCACAGCCCGCTGAAGCGCCGCAGCTGGCGCTCCAGATAGCCGGTGGGTTTGCCGAAGTCCTCCAGGCCCGCCGCGCGCCAGTCGACGGCGTGGACCTCCACCAGCGCGTCGATCAGCTCCTCGGCGATCCGCCTGCGTTCGCTGGGCAGATCGAGCGCCGGCGGCAGCGTGAACACGATCGCCTCGCCCTCCACGCGCTCCATCACGTAGAAGGGGCACCCGATCGTGGCGGGGTCGTCGCCCACTGCGAGCACGCGCGGCACCCGCGCCTGTGTGCCCTGCAGCGCGCGCAGCAGCCGCGCCTCGCGCAGCACGTCGTGGGCAGAGGGCGGCAGCGGCGGGCGCGGGGGGCGGCGCAGCACCAGCTCGCTGCCGTCGGCGCGGCGGATCAGATAGGTGACGTTGGAGTGCCCCTCGCCAATCGGGCTCGCCTCCAGGTCGCCCTCGCCGAGGTTGTACGCGTCGAGGAACTCCCGCAGGGGGTCCAGCACCAGCAGCGGCGGCCGGGCGTTCTCGCGCGCCTGCGCGTGGGTCTGGACGATGTCATCCGGCGCGACTGCTGAACTCATGGGCCCGCACGCTATCGGAGCGCGCGCCCTTCCGTTCCCGACGTCACCGCTGTCTCCCGGACGGCGGTCGTTGCTTATGTCACTTGCGATTCGATCGATTCCGCGCCCTCCCTCACCGCAACCTCGCCGCCGCCGCCGTGTCATAGCCTCCATGCCCAAAGCCCCCACCTCCCTCCCCACAGCCCGCAAAGCCCGCTTCCTCTCGCTGCCGCTGCTGCTCCTCGGCGTCGTGCTCGCCGTGAGCGCCCCGTCGGCGCTGGCCTCGCGCAACCAGACCGTCTTCTTCGAGGCCGGCCAGGTGCTGCTCGAACCGCACAAGCGCGAACACGCCTTTCAGCAGATGCAGCATCTCGGCGTGCACGCGCTGCGGGTGGAGCTCTACTGGTCCTACGTGGCCCCCAGCTCGGGGAGCAAGCAGCGCCCGAAGTTCGAAGCCACCAACCCCGCCGCCTACAACTGGACGCTGTACGACTGGGTGCTCAACAGGGCGCGGGAACTGAAATGGCCGGTGCTGCTCACCGTCACCTCGCCGGTGCCGAAGTGGGCGAGCGCCAACCACTCAAGCGTCGGCAGCCCCAACGCCAAGGACTTCGAAGAATTCATGACCGCCGTGGGCAAGCACTACGGCTCGGAGGTCTCGCTGTTCGCGGTCTGGAACGAGCCCAACGACGTGGCCTTCCTGCAGCCGCAGTTCAACGCCTCCGGCCAGCCCGTCTCGCCGCGCATCTACCGCGGCCTGTTCCAGGCCGGCTACACGGGGCTGCAGGCGGCCGGTCTCGCGCACCCGAAGCTGCTGATGGGCGAAACGGCGCCGGTCGGCTTCGACAGCCTCAGCCGCGCGGAGGTTCGCCAGGGTGGGCTCCACGACGTGGCGCCGCTGGCGTTCCTGCGCGGCGCCCTATGCCTCAACTCCCACTACAGGAAGGCCGGCGCGTGCGGATCGGTGCCGGCGTACGGCTACTCCACCCACGCCTACACCCAGAAGCAGGGCCCCCTGTGGGTGCCGCCGGAGCGCGACGACGTCACGATCGGGACGCTCCCCCGGCTGGAAAACGCGCTCAACCTGGCCGCCCGCGCGGGCGCGATCAGGGGCGGCATCCCGATCTACCTCACCGAGTTCGGGGTGCAGAGCGTGCCCAACCGCTACGAGGGCGTGTCGCCCACCAAGCAGGCCGAATACGACGCGCTCGCCGAATACATCGCCTGGAAAAACCAGCGCGTGGCGGCCTTCTCGCAGTACCTGCTGCACGACGACCCCACGGGTGGCCCCCCGGGCTCGGGCGTCCACGGTGGCACCGTCGGCTTCCAGACCGGCCTGGAGTACGTCAACAGCAGACCCAAGCCGCTCTACACGGCGTGGCCGATCCCGCTGGTCGTCTCCCGGCAGGGACGCGGCTTCTCGCTGTGGGGCCTGGTGCGTCCCGCGACCGGCTCCACCAAAGTGACGATCCTCGTCAAGACGCGCGGGTCCAAGAAGTACCGCGTGCTGAAGACCGCCACCACCGAATCGCTCGGCTACTGGAGCTTCACCTCGAGCGTGGCCGGCGTCGATTGGAAGGTGCGCTGGAGCGGCCCGGGCGGCGCGAAGTACGAAGGCCCCGCGATCGCCGCGACGCCCGCACCGTAGGGTTCAAGCCCCAGAGCCGTAGCCTTTGGGCTTGACGTCTGCATCGCGAGGCGTTACTGTGCGTTGACAAGCCGGTACTCTCGCTGTTGGGAGCCGGGTACATAGGGTCTGGTTGGGGTCATACCGCTCTGTGGTTGACGTCAAAGCGCTCGCAGGTTGCAGTTTTGGGAGAGGGTCTGGATCAGAGCGATGAGGGAGTTGTTTCAGCGTGGTTTCTAGAGGGAGATTCATGAGGGGTATGTGCGCGTCGGCCCGGCGGGCTGATGCTAGATGCGCCAGCTTGGCGCTGTCGCATCTCTCTCTCTCTCTCTCTCTCTTCGTCTAGCGATTTAGTCGAAGGGTCTCCCCGTCGGGCGCGTTCGCGCCGATTCTGTTTCGTCCCCCTGGGGGTTGGGTTTCGACCGGCTCCGGGCGGGGTCTGCGCGGGCGGGGTCTCGGTTTCGCCCGCGTGTGTGGGGGGTGGTCGCTGATGGCGGCCGCGGCACGGGGTGGCGCGGGAACGGCGAGGCGTCCGCGTGTGCCCGAGCGTGCTCTACCGGTCGAGCGGCGTCAGCGTTGGGCGAAACGTTTGGCGTTGCCGCGGGATACGCCGCGGGTGCGGGTCGAGGAGATTCAGCGTTCGCGGCTGCTGGCGGCGGCGGCGGCGGTGATCGACGAGCTGGGTTACGAGCAGACCTCGGTGCAGCGGATCACCGACCGCGCGCGGGTCTCGAGGCGGACGTTCTATGAGCTGTTCGTCAACCGTGAGGAGTGCCTGGTCGCGCTGCTGGACGAGGCGGCCGAGCGGGTGCGGGGGGAGCTTGAGGCGGCGGGCCTGGAGGGTCTTGCGTGGCGTGAGCGGGTGCGTGGCGGCCTGTGGGTGATTCTCTCGTTCCTGGACGCGGAGCCGGTGCTGGCGCGGATTTGTGTGGTGCAGTCGCTGCACGGTGGCCCGGAGGCGCTTGAGCGCCGCGAGCAGTTCTTGGCGCGGCTGGCGGAGGTGCTCGATGAGGGCCGTCGGGAGGGCCCGCGTGGGGAGGAGTGCACGTTGGTGACGGCTGAAGGCCTGGTGGGCGGCGCGCTGGGTGTCGTGTATGCGCGGTTGCGCGGCGGCGATAGCGAGCCGTTGACGGGCCTGTTGGACGAGTTGATGGGGATGATCGCGTTGCAGTATCTCGGGCCGCGCGCGGCGCGCCGGGAACAGCGGCGTCCTGTCCCCGCTCCGCACCCGCCGCTGCAAAGCGAACAAGTCTCCCTGGGCGCGGAGAAAGACCCGCTGGATGAGGTGGAGATGCGTCTCACCTACCGCACTGCGCGGGTTTTGGCGTGCATCGCCGAGCGGCCGGGTGCGAGCAACCGGGCCGTCGCGGAGCGCGCCGGGGTCAGCGACCCGGGCCAGATCTCGAAGCTGTTGCGGCGCCTGGAGCGCCTCGGTCTCGCGGTGAACGGCGGCGGGGGGCACCAGAGCGGGGAGCCGAACGCGTGGACGCTGACACGGCTTGGCGACCAGGTTGCACAGCGCCTCAGCGTCCTCACCTTCGACCCGAAAGGGCGTGGAGATGTCTGGTCCTGAGCGCAACCTCAGCGATGTGGGGTGGCCCACCTGCTGTGAAGAGGCTTCCACGCGCAAGCCGTCCTTTGAACGCGACAACCGAGGAGACAAGGTGAGAACGACAGAGCCATCCGCGAAGTCCGCTCCCGTGGGGATGCGTGCTCGCGGGCTGATGATGGGGGTCGTCCCCTTGCTGTGCGTGCTGGTCGGTGTGCTGGGGTTCGCGAGTGCGCCCGCGCTGGCCGCGGGGGAAGCGGGTGAAACGGTGTGCCCAAACGCGGCGTCTCGCATCGGCCCGTCCGCGAGTCTCCCGGACTGTCGCGCGTATGAGCTTGTGAGTCCTGTCTTCAAGGGCGGCTACGGCGTGCTTGGCATCGAAGGCGTCGCGCAGAACGGCGAAAGCGTCGCGTACTACTCCCCCGGCGCGTTCGCGGGCGCCCCGGCGGGCATCTCCGAAGCCCTCGACAGCGTGACGTACCTGGCGCGCCGCGACCCCACCGGCTGGTCGACGGTCCCGCTGATGCCGCCCGAGGCGCTGTCCAACGAATTGGTGGGTGCGGCCGACCTCTCCCCGACGTTGGGGACCGAGATCGAGCAGATACGTCTCCCCAATCTCGAAGACGCGGCGCAGGAGCCCAACCGGGTCGAGTACGGGATTCACTCCACCGAAGCTCCCGATGTCAGCTCCGCCTGGGAACCACTCGGGGGAATCCTGTTGGAAACGCTGACCAAAGAACCATTGATCCCTGGCTACGTGGGCGCGAGCGCCGATTTCTGTCATGTGGTATTCGAAAATGGGGAATCGTACGGGTTTGGAGCGCTGTTGCCTGCGGCGAAAGGGGTCGATACGCCGCTCTACGAGCTCGATCGTGGCTGCGGCGGTGAACCGGCTGGGCTGCGTCTTGTGGCGGTGAACAACGAAGGGGAAGGCAAGGCGCTCAGCCCGTCGTGCCTGCCAGAGCTCGGAACCGGGCCCGGCTATAGCCGGGCGCCGACCTCTTTCAACGCGATCGCGGCCGGCGGGTCCGAGCTGTTCTTCACGACCTGCATAGGCACCAGCGGCGAAGGTAATCGTCATCAGCTGTTTGTGAGGTTGGCAGGCACTCACACGCTTGAAGTGTCAAAGCCGGTCGGGGAATGCACGAAGCTGCCGTGCGCAGGCGCGTCGGAACGCGGGAGCGGTGATTTTGCCGGCGCGAATGAAACGGGGACCGTGGTGTTCTTCACCGCCCCGCTCGCTGCGGGCCAATCGCCGCTGGTCCCGGGGGACGTCGACCGATCGGAGAATCTCTACATGGCCAGCATCGGTTGCCGGGAAGGCAAGCCGGGGTGCGGTGTCGCGGAAAGGACTGTGACCTCGCTACTGCAGGCTTCGCACGATCCGATCGCCGGGCAGGCTGCGGAAGTGCAGGGTGTGGTGCGGGTCGCGCCGGATGGGTCGCGCGTCTACTTCCTCGCACGCGGTGTGTTGAGCGAAGGTCGGAATGCGCTCGGGCTCGAACCGGTGCGGGGAGCCGACAACCTCTATGTGTACGAGCACGACGAACGCTACCCGGCCGGCCACGTCGCGTTCGTGGCCGATCTCTGCTCGGGGCCCTCGCTCTCGGGGACCACCGAAGATACGAGCTGTCCGAGCAAAGCGGGCAGCGACACGTATCTGTGGGCGGAAAACGAACCGGAAGCGCAGACGGCCGGTGGTGACGGCCGCTATCTCGTGTTCTCCACATATGCGCAGCTCGTAGCGGGTGACACGGACGCGGCCAAGGACGTGTATCGGTATGACGCGCAGAGCGGGACGCTCGATCGCGTCTCGGGCGGTGAAGGCGGCTATCACGCGAACGGGAACGACAGCGCGTTCGACGCAACGATCATCGGGCATGGGAACGGCGCCCCCGTGAAGTTTCAGTACGAGCTGAACAGTCGCGCGATCAGCGAAGACGGCTCGCGGATCGTGTTCACGACGAGCGAGCCGCTCTCGCCGCGTGCCATCAACGGGCTGCCGGACGTGTATGAATGGCACGAGGAATCGGGCGAAGCGGAAGGGCATGTCTCGCTTCTTTCCAGTGGCAGCGCGGAAACGCAGGATGGGCGAGCGGTGATTACGCCCGGCGGACGCGATGTGTTCTTTACGACCACCCAGGCGCTGGTGGCGCAGGATGTGGATGGCGGGGCGCCCGACGTCTATGACGCGCGCATCGACGGTGGTTTCTCGGAACCGCCCGCTTCGCGGCAGCCATGCGCTGGTGATGCGTGCCAGGGTCCGTTGACCAATCCGGCGCCGTTGCTCGTGCCGGGCAGTGTCCCCCAGGCGCCGGGTGGCAACTTCACTGTTACCACGCCGAAGAAAGTGCCCAAGGTGAAGAAATCGGCGACCAAGAAGCGCAGGGGCAAGAAAAAGTCAAAGGCGAAGCGGGGGAGAGCCTCTCGGCGCTCGCACGGTTCCGTGGCGGCTGGGAGGAGCGGGCAATGAACGCGAGAGTTTTGCGGTGTTGGTATGGCGTCGTGCTGGCGGGCGGCCTGATGTTGGGGTTGGCGTCAACGGCGACCGCGGTGGAACAGCAGCCTTTTCAGATCTCGAAGTTCACCATGGAACCGACGGAACGTACCGTGATCAGGGTCACCGGAGTAGATGGAAATCACGAATTCATCAACGAGCCATACAAGACGCCGTTCACGCAGGCCGGCGGTCACCCGTGGGCTCTGACGACGAGAATCGCCTTTCCGACCAGGGAATATAGGGCGGCCTCCGGCGGGAACCCGCAAATCGTGCCGGTGGCGGACCCGAAGGATATCGTCACCTATCTTCCGCCGGGGTTGCTGGGCGACCCGCTGGCCGTCCCGCGGTGTCCGTTGACGGTGGCGACGAGCGGCGAAGATAAATGTCCCGCGGATACCCAGGTTGGTGTCTACAGTATTCGCCATGGTGGTGGCGCGACGTACGTCGCGCCGATCGTGAACGTGACGCCCGAAGCGGGGCAGTCGGCGGAGTTCGCGCTCGAGAACACGGAGCACCTGGTTACTCCTCTGTTGACGGGCCATCTCGTGCGTACGGCGCGGGGTTACGGCTTTGCGGTTGCCAGCAACGGCATCCCATCCGCCACGATATCCAGCGTCGAAACTTACCTTCTGGGGGGTTCCGGGAGATTCGAGCCACGACCCGATGCGGGGATTGATCTGCGCCAACGACAGCGTACTAGGGTCGGCGCTCGGTTGTGTCGACGAAAACAAAAGTAATGGCGAAACGCCCAGTGAACCGTTCGGCTATTCGCCGGTGGTGCCGTTTCTGACGTTGGGGACCGATTGCGCGGCCGGCCCTGAGGTCGCGACGGTGCGCGCCGATGGCTGGGAGGAACCGGGGAGTGTTGGGCCGAATGGCCAGTACAGCTCGCAGTACGGGGAAAGGACCACGACGATGCCGGCCGTTACGGGCTGTGACCGGCTGACGTTCGACCCCTCGGTGAGCGTGGAACCCGACACGCTGCTGGCCGACGAACCGGTCGGGCTCGGCGTGAACGTAAATGTCCCGTTGAGCGAAACACCGGGGTCGACCGCGACGCCGCAATTGCGCGATTCGCTGCTGACGTTGCCGGAGGGCCTGTCGGTGAGCCCGGGCGTGGTGGACGGCATCCGGGCGTGCGAAGCGACCGGCCCGGAAGGGATCGACATCGAAGGTCCGGAATCCGAAGAAGTCGGGTTGAATGGGGAACTGCAGCTCGCGCCGGGTCACTGCCCCGACGCGTCGATCGTGGGCACCGCGGAGGCGCTCACGCCGTTTTTGCCGGTGCCGGTGGAAGGGCACGTGTATCTGGCGCGCCCGGGGTGCGGTGGGGCGGGGCAGAGTCCGTGCACCGAACAGGACGCGCTCGACGGCAACCTCTACCGGTTGTATCTGGAATTGGGTGGTACGGGGGAACTCGCGCGGACGGGGGTGCATTTCAAGGTGCCGTTGGAAACGGAGGCGAATCCCGCGACGGGGCAGTTGACGACGAGGGTGTTGGGGACGCCGCAGGCGCCGTTCAGCGACCTGAAGATTCATCTGAATGGCGGCCCGAAGGCGCCGCTCGCGAATCCGGCGGCGTGCGAGGCGGCGGTGACGAGCGCCGATTTCACGCCGTGGAGCGCGCCTGGGTTGACGCCTGAAGGCCTCTCGGTGGCGGGTACGCCGGATGCGACGCCGTCGTCGTTCTTCACGGTGGAAGGCTGTGCCGGCACCCCGGGCTTTCAACCGGGGTTCACCGCGGGCACGGTGACGCCGCAGGCGGGCCAGTTCAGCACGTTCACGATGAACCTCTCGCGCGGGGACCGCGAACAGTATGTGAAGGGCATCCAGGTGCACACTCCTCCGGGTCTGCTCGGGGTTCTGGCGAGCGTGCCGCTGTGCGGCGAACCGGCCGCCGACGAAGGACGCTGCGGCGAAGCTTCGAAGATCGGGACGACGAGAGTCGCTTCGGGCGCGGGGTCGCACCCCTTCGAAATCGAAGGGAACGTGTACCTGACGGGGCCCTACGGCGGCGACCCATTCGGGTTGAGCATCGTCACGCGCGCCGTGGCGGGCCCGTTCAACCTCGGGTTGGTGGTGGTGCGGGCGCGGATACACGTCGATCCCGAAAACTCGGCGCTGACGATCACGACCGATGAAACGGGCCCGTATGCGGTGCCGCGGATCATCTTCGGTATCCCGCTGCGGCTGCAGCGGATCACGGTGAACATCGACCGGCCCGGCTTCATCTTCAACCCGACCAACTGCGCCGCGCAGCAGATCACCGCCAGCGTCTCCGGTGACCAGAACGCCGTCGCGAACGTCTCGAGCCCGTTCGCGGTCGGTGGCTGCAGGAGCCTCGCGTTCAAACCGAAGTTCACGGTCTCGACGGGTGGGCACCCGAGCCGTGTCGGCGGCGCGAGTCTGGACGTGAAGCTCTCCTACCCGGCGGGGTCGCTTGGCGCGGAGGCGAACATCGCGCGGGTGAAGGTGCTGCTGCCAAAGCAGCTGCCCTCGCGGCTGCCGACGCTGCAGAAAGCATGCCTCGCGCAGACGTTCGACACCAACGCCGCGGCGTGCCCGCCGGCGTCGATCATCGGGATCGCGAGGGCCTCCACGCCGCTGCTGCCGGTCGCGCTGTCGGGCCCCGTGTATTTCGTCTCGCACGGCGGTGAAGCGTTCCCCTCGCTGATCGTGGTGTTGCAGGGCGACGGCGTCAGAGTCGACCTGACGGGGACCACGTTCATCAGCAAAACTGGGATCACCTCCAGCACGTTCAAGACGGTCCCGGACGTGCCGGTCGGCACATTCGAGCTGTACCTGCCCCAGGGCAAGTACTCCGCGCTGACCGCGAACGGCGATCTCTGCAAGCTCCGGGGCAAACTGGCGATGCCGAGCGAATTCGTCGCCCAGAACGGAGCCGTCTTCAAACAGAACACCCAGATCAACGTCAGCGGGTGCGGGCCCAGCACGGCCCGGGCGGCAAGACACCACGGGAGGACACACCGATGAGGGTCAACCAGCGCATAGGAGCCCACTCGATCGCGGCGATCGCGTTCACGATCGCGGTTGCGCTCGCCGCAGCGTTGGCTGCGGCTGGCGCCCAGGCAGCTACCGCGCCCGTCAAGGAGATCCTCCACAGCCGCATCGGCTGGGAAGTCGGCGAAGCGGGCGGCAAGCTCTGCCTCGTGGCCTCCGAATCGTGTCGGCCCGCCAGCCCCAACAGCCAGCCGGGCGGCTTCGAATACCCCGAAGGTGTCGCCGGTGCCTCCGACGGGAACGTATATGTCGTGGACAAGAGCAACCACCGTGTCCAGGAGCTCACCGCGACCGGCGAATTCGTATCGATGTTCGGCAAGGACGTCAACAGCAAAGGGGGCGACATCTGCACCAAGGCCGAAGCAGGCGAATGCCAGGCCGGCACGGAAGGGACGGGCGCGGGACAGTTCGGAGAAGTGCCCTCGAGTGTGACGGTCGACCCGTTGACCGGCGACGTGTACGTGCTCGACCCCACCAACCAGCGCGTCGAGGAGTTCACGGCGACCGGGGAATTCCTGCGGAGCATTACCGGCGGCGCCGAACACGGTGCGCTGGTCGCCGGATCGGGATTTGGCGACCTGCTCGCGGTGGGCGGCGCGGAAGATCTTCTGTATGTCGGCGAGCAGGGGCGTGTGCAGGAGTTCGAAGCCGGCGGGAAATGGAAGGGCGAAATCACCGGGTCCGGGACGGTGATCGCCCTCGCGGTCGATGACTCCTGCTCGCAGCACCCCCCAGTCCTGACAGAAAGCACGACACCGACCTGCAGGAGCTTCGACCCGGCCTTCGGCGACCTGTATATAGCCTATGCAGAACCAGAAGGCACCGAATTTGAAGCCAGCCATCGGGTCCAGCGGTTCGGGCCCACCGGCGAACCGATCGGCGAACCGATCGTGATCGCCGCGAGCCACACCGAACCACAGGCCCACGCCCGCATCACAATCCAGACGCTCGCGGTCGACCCCGCGGGACGGCTCGCGGTGGTTCAGCGGGAAGCCTTCTACCGGGAAGAAAAGGAAATCAAGCGGTTCTTCGGCACGCTGTACGAAGGCAGCAGCGGGCTCCCGATCACCGAATTCCCCGTTCCCACTCAGCAGGGGAGCCACGGTATCGGGTTCAACGGCAACGACGAACTGTACGCCGTGACTTTGGGCGCTCATGAAGTTTTGGCCTATACGCCGGTGGCGGTCGCGGAATTGGCGAGCCGGCCCGAGACGTGCGTGGCGGGGCCCGAACAGGCCAGTGACGCCGATGCCACGTTCGACTGCACCCTGAACGGGACGATCGACCCCTACGATGTGGCGGGCACCGAAGGGTGGTTTGAATGGGGCAGGACGTGCTCGCTGGGGTCCCAGACCCCGAACAAAGCCTTCCCCACCGAAGAAGCGTCGTTGCCCGCGAGCGAACCGCTCGACGGTCTGCGCCCGCACGAAGAATTCTGCTACCGATTGGCGGGGGTGGACCAGAACGCTCGGCCGCCGGAACAGCTGGTGGGCAACCGCGTGACGTTCCAGACGCCGGTGGTTGCGCCGAAAGTGCCCGGCGCGCCGAGTGTGGCGTTCGTCAGGGCCGCCTCGGCGGTGATGGTCGGCGAAGTGAACCCCGAGAACGCCGACACCAGCTACTTCTTCGAATACGGCCCGGCGCTCGCGGGCTACTGCGAAGGCGCGGTGAGGACCCTGGCGCTCGAATCGGCGGTGTACGGGAAGATCGGTGTGACGCTCGAAGCGAGCGGTCTGCGCCCGGCGAGCACGTACCGCTACCGGCTGTGCGCGACCAACGAAGCTGGCGCGGCGAGCGGCGAAGTGAAGTCCGGTGAATTCACCACCGCCCCCGCGCCGGCGCCGGTGGCGGCGAGCGGCCCCTACAGCGCGCTCGGCGCGACCTCGGCGACGATCACCGGCGCGGTCAACGCCGGCGGCGAGCCCGCGACGTACAGGTTCGAACTGGGTGTTTACGCGGGCGCGGCGACGCGCTACGGGGTGGTGTTCTCCGGGCCGGCCGGCGCCGGGACCTCCCCGATGCCCGAGTCATACCCGTTGAGCGGGCTGCAGGCGGGGACCACCTACGCGTACCGCATCGCGGTCGTGAGCGGCTACGGCGAATCGATCGGGACGCCCGTCACGTTCACGACCGCCGGGCTGCCCGCGGCGCTGCAGGCACCCACGGCCCTCGAACAGCTACCCGTGCCCGGCATCGCGTTCCCCGCGGAAGCGAAGACGACGACCGTCAGGGCGCTGACGAGGGCGCAGAAGCTCGCCAACGCCCTCAGGGCGTGCGGGAGGGATCGCTCGAAGCGCCGCCGCGCGGCGTGTGAGAGGCGCGCGCGTAAACGCCACCCGGCGGGCGGCACGAAGCACAAGCGGAAGTAGCGGCGAGATCTCGTGCATGGGGCCGTAGCGGCCAGCATGCTCAACCGGCAAATGGAGGAACCCGATGTTCTCGAGGATACGCAGACGCATCACCTATACCAATGTCGCGATGACACTCGTGCTCGTGTTCGCGATGAGCGGCGGCGCGTGGGCCGCCAGCAGATACGCGATCACCTCCACGAAGCAGATCAGCCCGAAGGTGCTCAAGTCGCTGAGGGGCGCCAAAGGCCAGAACGGAGCCGCGGGCCAGGCCGGTCCCGCGGGCCCGCAGGGCCCGGCCGGAGCCAAGGGCGAAACCGGCCCGGCTGGCGCGAAAGGCGAACCCGGCTCGGCCGGCGCCCCGGGCACCAACGGCAAAGAAGGCGAAAAAGGCGCCCCGGGCTCACCCTGGACCGCCGGCGGCACCCTCCCCTCCGGAAAGAGCGAGACGGGCACGTGGTCGATCCTCTACGAAGCCACGGCGGCAGGCCAGCCCGGCTCCTCGGCGATCTCCTTCACGATCCCGCTGGCAGCCGAACCCGAAGCCCACTACATCGGAACGAACGAAGAACTCGCGGAAGAAAAAAACGAAGCCGCGTCAATCAAAGAAGGAAAGTGCAAAGGCACCCCCGAAGCGCCCGAAGCGGCCTCCGGCAACCTCTGCGTCTTCGCCAAGGCCGAAACCAACGCGAAGGAATACCTGTTCCTCAAAGCCATTCCCGAGCACTTCCTGGGTACCGGCAGCGACGGAACCGCAACGGTGGCGGCCGCGGTCGCCGCGGGCGAAGTCCTCGCCCTGGGCACCTGGGCGGTCACCGGATAAACCGGACCGCCTTGTCGTACGCGGGATCCGTCACTCGACGGGTCCCGCACACCACATTTCGACGCCCCTAAATCCGACAAGCTGCCGATGCCGCTGCGCGTCCACCGCCACGAGGGGGAGCCCTCCTCGCGGCCTGCCTCAACGCGCTTGGACGTCGAAAAGCTCGACGTGCGCGTCGTGGCCTGAGGCTGAGGCCGCCCGCCCGTCACACGTGACGAGCGGGCCGTCGCGCGCGTGCGCAGCGTCCGATGGACGTCGTCGGGTACGTTGCCGCGGTGTCGCGGCGGCGATTCTGTCCGGCGTAGCGGCGCAGCCACTCGTCCAGCACCGGCTCCCCGGAGTCGAACCCGGCGCGGTTGTGCCGAGTGGGGTCGAGTGGCGTCGGGCGGCGAAGCTCAGTCAAGCCAGGAGAACCTGCGGGGGCGGTGAAGGGCGGAGGCGAGACGCTCGTTTGCCTGTGCCGGCTGTGCGAGCGCCTCGGTAAACGCGGCGGCCGCACGTGAGTTCAGTCGGATGCTTGGACGCTCCGCGAGGACTTCCTCCGCGCGCGCTGCCGCGGCTTGCAGAACGAACGCCGAGACGTTCAGGTGCGCGGCAGCGGCCGCCCGCTCGAGCAGCGACTTGTCAGCGGGATCCACCCGGACCTGGAGCCGGTCTGCCTTGGTCGTGGTCATGTACTAACAATGGCAGTACGAAAGTCGTTTGTCAAGTGGAAGCTCCCGACACGCGACGGTGGGGTGATGCCATAGTCCAACACTCGTCTGTCAAGCGAGGCCGAGGTCTGCGCGATGCCGGAGCTGCCAGAGGTCGAGATAACCGCACGCCGGCTCGACGGAGCCCTGCGAGGGGCCGCGATCGAGTCGGCGCTGGCCCCGGGCATCAACGCGCTGCGGAGCTTCGACCCGCCGCTCACCACGCTGGCGGGCCGCACGATTGCGGGGGTGCGTCGGCGCGGCAAGCACCTAATCGTCGAGATCGACGGGGTTGATGGTTCCGACGACCCCGCCGCCGCCGAGCTGGCGCTGCTGATCCACCTGATGTCCGCCGGCCGACTGCAGCTCTACGACAAGCGCGCTGGCCCACGCGATCGCACCTCGCGGCTGCTCGTGCGGGTGCGGCTCGCCGGCGAGGGAGGCACCGAGGCGGAGCTGCGCCTGCGCGAGTTCGGCTCCAAGCAGGCGGCGTGGGTGAAGCTGCTGCGTGCCGAGGAGCTCGACCAGGACGATGCGCTCGCGACGCTCGGCCCCGAAGCGTGGCCCGACCCGGGCGGGCGGGGTCGGTTCAAAGAGCTGCTCGACGCCCCCCGCCCGCTGCACACGATGCTGCGCGACCAGCACACGATCGCGGGCATTGGCCGCTCGTGGGTCGACGAGATCCTGTGGGAGGCCCAGCTCTCCCCCTACAAGCGCGGCGCCGACCTCGCCGACGAGGAGGCCGCGCGGCTGCGCGAGGCGACGGTCGCGATCCTCGGCGCCGCGATCGACCATTACGAGCGCGTCGTCGCTCTGCCGATTCCCGACAAGCTGCCGATGCCGCTGCGCATCCACCGCCACGAGGGCGAGCCCTGCCCCCGCTGCGCCACCGTGCTGCGCTCGGTGCACTTCGAGGACTACGTGATCGCCTACTGCCCGGCGTGTCAAACGGAGGGGCGGGTACTCAAGGACCGGCGGTTGTCGCGGCTGTTGAAGTAGCAGCGGCCAGTGGATTCACAAGCCATCAAGGTCGTAAGGTATCCAAGCGGTAAGAACAATGGTAGGATCATGGGGATGAAGGTCAGTGTGAGCTTGCCCGGAGAAGATGTGGCGTTCCTGGATGCATACGCCGACACCCATGCGTACCCCTCGCGCTCAGCCGTCGTGCATCAGGCGATCCGTGCGCTACGGCTCGGCGAGCTCCACGAGGCATACGGCGACGCCTGGGCGGAGTGGGACGCGCACGGCGAAGCGGAGAGCTGGAACGCCGTCGTCGGCGATGGTGCGTGATGCGGCGTGGGGAGGTGCGTATGGTCGATCTTGACCCCGTCCGTGGCGCGGAGGCGAGCAAGCGACGGCCAGCCGTGATCGTGAGCAACGATGTCGCCAACCAAACGGCGGCCAGGCTGGCCAGAGGAGTGCTGACGGTCGTGCCGATCACCTCAAACGTCGAGCGCGTCTACCCGTTTCAGGTGCTTCTGCCCGCCGGAGCCGGCGGCTTGCCGCGAGACTCAAAGGCCCAGGCCGAGCAGGTACGCGCGATCGATGCCGAGCGCGTCGGCCAGCAGCTTGGTCAGCTGCCAGATGGGTTGATGACTTCTCTCGACGAGGCCTTGCGCCTCCACCTGTCTCTGTAGCCGAACGCGCGGAAGCGGCGAAATTCACCTTCATCAACC
Organism: uncultured Solirubrobacterales bacterium; assembly: GCA_963794715.1. Classification (GTDB taxonomy): domain Bacteria; phylum Actinomycetota; class Thermoleophilia; order Solirubrobacterales; family Solirubrobacteraceae; genus Palsa-744. Next base: position 396,563 of record CAWCEY010000002.1, read on the forward strand.
CGACCAGCGCCTTTGAATCGCGCCGCGGGGCTGTCCCCAGCTATATGTATCATCGCGGTCAGCGCGAGCCCGGCCAGCGGGGATGGCGCCCAACGGCAACCGGCGAGGAATCTGGAGGGGGCATGAGGCGGCAACCATGGATCGGCAGGTCGGCTCGCGTGGTGGCGGTCGTGATCGGCTTACTCGTGGCGCCCTCCGCGGACGCGACGACGTTCGTCGCCAGTCCGTCGATCCCCGACACGACCACGCCGAGCGCGTGTACCTCCCCCTGTGCCCTGCGCCAGGCGATCGCGGCGGCGGAAGCGGCAGAAGCAGTGACGGCGGAAAACGAGACGATCGAACTTCCGGTGGGCACCTACACCCTGACGAAGGGGCCGCTGCGTATCTCCCACCCCATCGTCGATGCGTACTCTCTGACGCTCGTCGGGCTCGGCGCCCGCGCAAATGAAGTGGTGATCACCGCGGGTGGCGGAAGCCGCGTTCTGATCGACGGCGCAGAAGGGGGTTCCAGTGGACAGGTCGTGCTCAAACGATTGGAGATCACCGGCGGCAACGGAGAAGGAGGGATCCCCCACGAAGAACCCTTTGAGCCCGAAAAAGGCGAAGGCGGCGGCATCGCGATCGAACAGAACGGCACGCTGAAGCTCGACGAAGTTCTGCTTATGGGCAATACCGCCGCGGTCGAGGGCGGCGGTATCGAAAACGTTGGGGAACTCACGGTCGAAAACAGCACGATCTCTCACAACACCGTCACCGGCGGTCGCGGCCTCGGTGGGGGAATCTCCAGCGACAACCTCAACAACGAAAGCCACGAGTCGATCAAGGTCGTCAATTCGACGTTGGCGTTCAACTCTGTCTCCGGTGGCAGCCAGAACGAAGGCAGCGCGATCTTCAACGGCACCGTGCTCGAACTCACCAACTCCACCCTCTCGGGCAACTCGGCCCCCAGCAGCGGTGGGGCGCTTGCCGGTTTCAACAACGGCGCCGCACCGAACATGGGCGTCAGCACAATCGCCAACAACATCATCGCCGATAACAAAGGCGGGGGCTGCGCCGGGAAGCTGCCAACGTCGCTCGGCGGCAACGACGCCTCCGACCTCGGCTGCGAACTTACAGGCCAGCACAAGACCGGTGACATCTCCGAAGATCCCGGTCTGGAAAAAAACTTGACCGAACCGAAGCTCGCCGAAAATGGCGGTGCGACCGAAACGATCGCGATCGGCAGCTCACTCGCCGCGTCCGCCAAAGACGGCCTGGAACCGTACTGCCCCGCGACCGACCAGCGTGGGACCGCGCGTCCCTCGCACGCAGCCTGCTCGTCCGGCGCCTACCAGTATGTGACGACCGCGCGGGTCACCATCACCGCGGCCACCGCGACCGCCGAAACGGCCGTGAGCGCCAAAAGCGCCGCGGGCGACGCCTCCTGCACCGCGACCAGCTGTACGGTCAACGAAGGGGATGCTGTGACGCTGACGGCCGAAAGCAAAAATCCGGGTCTGCAGTTTGTCGGCTGGTCGGGCGGCTCGTGTGCGACCCAGAACCCGTGCAAACTCGAACACGTCAAAGGCGGCGAGACGGATACGGCGAGCTTCGAACTCGGCCCGCCCAGCAGCCCGCCGGCCGGCACGGCCTACGCGTACTTCGACGCCGAAGCCGCCAGCGAAGGAAACGGCACCAAGCAGGCGCCGTTCCGGTCGACCCGTGCGCTCGAAGCGCTGCTCGAACGCCGCGAAGAAGAAATCGCTCACGAACACGGCGAAGTCAGCCCGCTCGAGCTCCTCTTCGCCGGCGGGGAATACGAAGGCCTGGAATTCAATGGCGCGAAGGAGATCTCGGTCTACGGCGATTTGAACCCGGGTACCTGGAAGGCCGAACGCGAACCGACCAACCCCACCCGCTTCGCGGGGCAGACGCAGGGCCTGCTGCTCAACGGATCGACGGAAATGAGCTTCCAGCAGGTCACCTTCCAGGGCAGGGCCGCCTTCTCGCCCGGCTCGTCGGCCTACGGCGTGCGGATGATCAACGGCTCCCACGCAACGTTTGCGGACGTTCGCGTCGAAGCGGGCGGCGGCGCGAACGGCGCGCGCGGCGCGAACGGCGCTCAGGGTGCCGCCGGAACCAACGGCGCACACGGTGAAGCGGGGGCGACTCCGGGGGACGTGCGCGGGAAACTCGCCGAACACAACTTCTACGGCGGGGAATTCTACGGGGGCCTAACGTGCCCAGTGGCCGCCCCCAACGGTATCTGGAGCATGTCTTACGAAGAACTCAAGGAGCTGTACTACGAAGGCAACGCGCTGTGCCAGAACATACCGCTCGGGGTGAGCGAAGGCCAGAAGCCGCAACGCTCGCCGAATCCGGGCAACGGCGGCTTCGGCGGCCACGGCGGCTGGCTTGGCGGCGATCCCGGTGGCGGTCAGGCCGGGCAGAAGGGCAACTCGACGGCCAACGCGCAGGGCGGTGCCGGCGGTCACGAAGGAGTGTCCGAAAGCACCTGGTGCTGCGAGAACGGCAAGAGCGCCACCTCTCCGGGGGGCGAAGGCGGCGCCGGCGGCGCCGGGTCGTTGAGCGCGGACGCCAAGGGCGTGGCCTCCAGCTACAGCAACCTCTACACCCCGGGTCACGGCGGCGCGGGCGGCGAAGGCGAAGGCGGCGCGGGCGGTGGCGGCGGCGGTGGCGGAAGCGGTGACTTCGATGATTTGAACAGCGGTGGCGGCGACTCCGGCGGCAGTGGTGGCAGCGGCGGATACGGCGGTGGCGGCGGCAACGGCGGCGAAGCCGGTGGTGGCAGCTTCGCGTTCTACGTGACCGCGGGATCGAGCGCGGTGGTGGACTACGCCGGCGACCTGGTCGCGCAGGGCGGCGGCACCGGCGGCGATGGCGGCAACGGCGGGGCCGGCGGGGCCGGCGGCGCGGGCGGTCAGGGAAGCGCGTACGCCGCCACCACGATCGGCGCCGGCTCGAATGGCGGCGCGGGTGGCGCGGGTGGTCCCGGCGGGCCTGGCGCGGGCGGCGAAGGCGGCCCCAGCTTCGCGGTCGCGGGCGGCGGATCGGTGGAACTCGGCACCGGCGTGCTGGAGGAAGTCGCGCGGCCGGGTGAAGGTGGAGAACCCGGCGGCGAAGGTGGACGCCCGGCCCATTCCGGCGGCGGCGGGCCCAACGAGCCGTGCTCCGCCAGCTGCAAGGTCAACCCGCAGCTCCCGGTTCAGCTCCCCTCCGTTGTCACGGTTTCCAAAGGCGTGATCGTGATCGCGATCGGCTGCCTCGAAGCCTGCACCGGCAAATTGACGCTCACCGGCTCCTTCGGCAAACATCACGTGAAAGCGCTTGCGCTTGCGGCCAAGCGCGGCGGCGGCACATCGGTGCTCGGCAAGCTCTCCTTCTCGCTGCCCGCGAAGAAGCTCGCCAAGCTTCACATCCACCTGGGCAAGGCTGTGCGCAAGCAGCTGAAGGCGGTGACGAGCATGAGGGCGACGCTCACCGTCGAGTTGAAACTGGGCAAGGCGAAGAAAACCAAGCACACCCAGACGGTCGTGCTGGTGGGGCCGGCGGCGAGCAGGCCCACAGCCAAATGACCGTGATCGAGCCAGGGCAGAAGGCCCCCGACTTCGAGCTGCCCGACCAGGACGGCAACCCCGTTAAGCTCTCGGACCTGCGCGGTCAGCCGGTCGTCGTCTACTTCTACCCCAAGGCCGACACGCCGGGGTGCACGACGCAGGCGTGCGGTGTGCGCGACCACCGCGCCGACTACGCGCAAGCGGGGGCCACGGTACTGGGCATCTCTCCCGACCCGGTGAAGAAGGTCAAGAAGTTCCACGACAAGCAGGCCCTGGACTTCACGCTGCTCGCTGACGAAAACCACACGGTCGCCGAGGCGTATGGAGTGTGGGTGCAGAAGTCGATGTATGGGCGGACCTACTGGGGCAACGAGCGCACAACCTTCATCGTTGGGCCCGACGGCAAGGTGGCCGAGGTGCTGCGCAAGGTCAAGCCGGCCGAGCACGACGCGCGGGTGCTGACGGCGTTGGGGGAGTTGGCGGCGGCGTAGGACGTCCCTGTCAATTGGGGAGTATGACGCCCTGCAGATGGGGAGTTCAAGGGGTGTGGATGGGGGAGTGGGGCGGCCGAAGTCTCTACCGCGCGCAACCAGCGGCCGCGGCAACCCGCCGGAAGACCTCGACGCGGTTGTTCTGCGTGTCGGCGACGAGCAGGTCGCCGCGGCAGTCGATCGCCAGGCCGCCCGGCTGGCTCAGGTCTCCCGCTCCGACTCCGGGCCCGCCCCGCTGCGTGAGGAAGTGGCCGCGCGCGGAGAACTCCTGCACGCGGTCATTGCGGCTATCGGCCACGAACACCCTGCCGTGTGGGCCGATCGCGAGGCCGGCGGGGTCCTCGAAGCGCGCGGGGGCGCTGCCCGCGCGGCCCCACGCCGCCGTGAACCTGCCGTGGGCGCTGAACACCGCGATCCGGTTGTGGGCGCTGTCGGCGACATACACATCGCCGTCGGGTGCGACCGCGAGCGCGGTTGGCAGGCGCAGCCGCCGCGCGCGCGGTCCTCGCTCGCCGAAACTCCCCAGCACGCTGCCGTCGGGCGCTAAGCGCACGATGCGGTTGTGCTGGGTGTCGGCGACGTAGACCTCCCCGGTGGGGCCGACCGCGACCCCTTCGGGGTACGCCAGCGGGTCGGGGCCCACGCTCCCGAGCGTGCCGAGGAGGGTTCCATCGGGGCTCAGATGTCGAACCACGGCGTTGTCGCGGTCGGTCACCCACAGGCTGCCATCGGGGCCGATGCTGGCGGCGGTGGGCGCAAACCAGTGGTGGCCGACCGCCACGCCGCCACCATCCATCCAGCTGCCGCGGTAGCCAAACGCGGGGCCGAACCTGTAGATCGGACTGTCGATCCCGTAGGTGGCAACCACCAGCACGTCGCCGTGGCGGTCGGCGGCGACGGCCAGCGGCAGGGTCATCTCTCCGCGTCTGGTGCCGATGACGCCCCAGGTGCGTAGCGGCGTGCCGTTGCGGGCGAGTACCACGACTCGCCCGTGGGCCGAGTCGGCGATGTACACGCGCCCGTCGGCGCCCACTGCCACGTCGCGCAGCCACTTGCTCACGCGGTTGGCGCCGCGGCCGGTGTAGGAGCGGACATACCGCAGCCGGCGGTTGAGCTCCACGACACGGCCGTTGTTGTCGTCGGCCACGTACACGTTCCCGGCGTGTGCGGCCAGCCCGTACGGGTCGTTCAGACGCCGCGGGCGAGGCCCTCGCCGCCGGCTCTGGCCGAGGAAGCTGCCACGGAGTCCGAGCGCCACGACGCGGCCGTGGCCGAGGTCGGCGACGTAGAGCGTGTTGCCGCTGACCACCACCCCGCGGGGACCGGCGAAGCGGGCGTGGCTGCCACCCGCGCGCGTGAACGCCACCGCGCCCGTGCCGGTGAGCGAGAAGCGCTCGATGCGGTCGTTGTTGGTGTCGGCGACGTACACCCACGGGCCCGCCACCGCGATGCCGCCGCCCGGCGGCTTGTCGGGGCCGCCGCCGCCGCCGAAGTCGAACTCGCCGAGGCGCGAGCCGCGCCGGCCCCAGGTGCGGATGAAGTGCCCGCGCGCGTCGAACTCCTCGATGCGGTTGTGGCTGCTGTCCACCGCGTACACATCGCCCCGCCCGGCGACCGCCAGCGCCCCGATCGCGCCGAACTGGCCCGGGCCGTCCCCGTAGGAGCCCCACTCGCCCTCGAAGCGGCCGGTGGTGGAGAAGCGCTGGACGACGTGGCTGAACTGGTCGGCCACGTACACGCTTCGGTGTGGCCCGAGCGCGATCGCCTCGGGCACCCGCAGCACGCCCTCGGCGCGGCGGCCGATCGTTGCCACCCGCGAGTACGGGCACGGCGGTGCGCCGGGGCACCGGCGGGGCGCGGTCGCGAGGCCGCCCCTGCCAGCGTGGGTCTGGACCTGCGTTGCAGAGGCCATCACCAGCGTCACCAGCGCCAGGGCCACCAGCGCCACGATCGAGGCCAGCGTCCTGCGAGCGCCAGCAGTGGCACGCCCAACCACCGCGACATCCCACCCGTGCCCGTCAGCTCACGGGACGATTCGGATTCATGTACTCAGACTAAAGGCCACCGCGCGCAAGGGGTCATCGACTCCGGCGCTCATCTCACACATCGAGGCCAGGGCGGCACCAGTACACGGAATTCGTCTGCCGCGGGCACCCCGCCGACGCCGCGCGCTGTCTCCGACCGAGCTTGGCCCAGTACCCTCATTCACTCTCCTCTGCGCCCGGTATTGCCGCCATCCGCCAGGCATGAAATCGCCATCTGCCAGGCATGAAGTCGCCATCTGCCGCTAAACTAATCGCCATCTGCCAGGCATGAAGTCGCCATCTGCCGCTAAACTAATCGCCATCTGCCAGGCATGAAGTCGCCATCTGCCGCTAAACTAATCGCCATCTGCCAGGCATGAAGTCGCCATCTGCCGGAGCTGTTGATGCCCGCTGTCGCCCACATACTCGCCCGTCACGCGCGTCCGCTGGTGCTGGACGCGCTCGCCGATACGCGGGTGGTGTTCATCGCCGGTGCACGGCAGGTCGGCAAGAGCACGCTCGCACACGAGATAGCCGGCATGCAGCGCGCGGGCCATCCGACCGTGGAGTTGAGTCTCGACAACCGCCCCACGCGCGAGGCGGCGCTCGCCGATCCCGAGGGGCTGATCGCGGGCCTGCGCGGCCCCGTGGTCATCGATGAGGTGCAGCGGGCGCCCGAGTTGTTGCTTGCGATTAAGGCCGCCGTCGATCGAGACACCACGCCGGGACGGTTTCTGCTTACCGGCTCGGCGAATATCCTCACCGCTCGCAAGGTCAAGGACGCCCTCACTGGGCGCATGGAGACGATCCCGCTGTGGCCGCTGTCCCAGGGCGAGATCCACGGGTGCGCCACGAACTTTCTCGACGCGCTGTTTGCGTCCTCGCCGCCCCATGTCACCGGTGCCACCGCCGGGCGCGACGCGTTCGTGGAGATCGTGGCGGCCGGAGGATACCCCGAGGCGCTGCAGCGTACCGGCCGTCGGCGCAGCCGCTGGTTGGCCAGCTACATCGACACCACGCTCGACCGGGATCTGCGCGAGCTCAGCGACGCGCGCAAGCTTCAAGAGATGCCCCGCCTCCTGCGCCTGCTTGCCGCACAGGCCGCGAATGTTCTCTCCTACCGCAGCATCGCTGCCAAGCTCGATCTGAGCCACGACACCGTTCGCGAGTATGTCGGGCTGTTGCAGACGATTTTCCTCGTCCGCCTGCTGCCCGCCTGGCGCCCGGGCATTGGAGCACGAGAGGCGCGGGCGCCCAAGGCGTATATCGTCGATTCCGGCCTGCTGGCGCATCTGCTCGGCGCCGACGAACGCAGAATTGCCGCGGACGATCAAGTGACGGGTAAGGCACTCGAGAACTTCGTCGTCACCGAGGTGCTCAAGCATGCGGACTGGTCGCAGATCGACACCACCGCGTACCACTACCGTCAGCGCGAGGAGGAGATCGACCTCGTGCTCGAAGAGCCGCGCGGGCGAGCTCGTCGCGATCGAGGTGAAGGCCGCGGCCTCGGTCGCCCGCCGCGACATCAGGCCGATGGAGCGGCTGCGCGACTCGATCGGTGAGCGCTTCAGGGCTGGAGTCCTCGTCTGTACAGCCACTCAAACGATCCCACTCGGTGACCGTCTGTGGGCAATGCCAATCAGCGGTCTCTGGGCCTGATCAGCGGGCCTTGGCCGCCTCTGGGCTTGACATCTGGATCGTGAGGCGTTACTGTGCGGTGACAAGCCGGTCCTCCTGTTGTTGGGAGCCGGGTACATAGGGTCTGGTTGGGGTCATACCGCTTTGTGGTTGACGTCAAGCGCTCGCAGGGTTTGTAGTTATGGGAGAGGGGCTGGATCGGAGCGATGAGGGAGTTGTTTCAGCGTGGTTTCTAGAGCGAGATTCATGATGGGGATGTGCGCGTCGGCCCGGCGGGCTGATGCTAGATGCGCCAGCTTGGCGCTGTCGCATCTCTCTCTCTCTCTCTCTCTCTTCAGCTAGCCGGGTAGCGGGTAGCGCCTCTCGCTCGGCGCTTCGGCGTCACGTCTTCGCCTCCCGCGCGGGGGGTGGGTGCTGAATGCCCGCATCCGTGCGTGTGCGTGTGGGGGAGCGTCCTGGGCCGGTCGAGCGGCGTCAGCGCTGGGCGAAACGGCTGGCGCTGCCGCGAGATACGCCGCGGTTGCGGGTTGAGGAGATTCAGCGTTCGCGGTTGCTGGTGGCGGCGGCGGTGGTGATCGACGAGCTTGGTTATGAGCAGGCGTCGGTGCAGCGGATATCTGATCGTGCGCGGGTGTCGCGGCGGACGTTCTATGAGCTGTTCGGTAACCGTGAGGCGTGTCTGGCTGCGTTGTTGGGTGAGGCGGCTGGGCGGGTGCGGGGGGAGTTGGAGGCGGCTGGCCTGGGGGGTCTGGAGTGGCGTGAGCGGGTCCGTGGCGGACTGTGGGCGATTCTCTCGTTTTTGGATCGTGAGCCGGCGTTGGCGCGGATTTGTGTGGTGCAGGCGTTGCATGGTGGGCCGGAGGTGCTGGAGTGTCGCGAGCGGATCCTCGCGCGTTTGGTGGAGGTCCTCGACAAGGGGCGTGGGGAGGGCCCGCGCGGCGAGGAGTGCACTTTGGTGACCGCGGAAGGCCTTGTCGGTGGGGCGTTCGGCGTGGTGTATGCGCGTTTGCGTAGCGGCGATCCCCGGCCGTTGACGGGTTTGTTGGACGAGCTCATGGGGATGATCGCGCTGCAGTATTTGGGGCCGCGGGCGGCGCGCCGTGAACAGCGGCGAGCAACGCTGGCGTCCACCCCGCGTCCCGGGCCGCACAGCGGGCTGGGTTCCACACGCGTCGAGATGGAGAACGATCCGTTGGACGAGGTCGATATGCGGCTCACGTATCGCACGGCGCGGGTGCTGGCATGTATCGCCGAGTTGCCGGGCGCGAGCAACCGGACGGTCGCCGACAGCGCCGGGGTGAGCGACCCGGGGCAGATCTCGAAGCTGTTGCGGCGTTTGGAGCGTATCGGTCTCGCGGTGAACAGCGGCGGGGGTCACCACAGTGGCGAGCCGAACGCGTGGCAGCTCACGCCGCTGGGCGCGAAGGTCGCGCGGCGCCTCAGCGTTCTCACTTGCGACCGGGAGCAGGCGGCATGACGCGCCACCGTCGATCGAATTGCCACTTCACAACCTCGACGAAGGAGAACAAGGTGATACCCACAGAGCACGCCGCGAAGCCCGCTTCCACGCCGAAGGCCGGCCCTTTCGCGACGCTCCGTGGCCTCCTCCAAGCCCAAGGGAGTGGTGCGTCTGCGCACAGTCTGGTTGCCGCGCCGCTCGCCGCGCTCTGTGTTCTGCTTGTGCTGTGTACCGGTGTCGCCCAAGCCGAACCTCCCAAGCTGATTCCCTACGAATCGTTCATCACGCACGAGTATCTCGCGACTGGTGTCGCTGTGGAAGCCTCTGGAGACCTGTTCGTGTCGGGTCTCTTGGCAGCGAGGGAATTCGGCCCCGCGCCAGTGATCAAGTTCGATCCTTCGGGCAAGCTGCTCTCGCCGCCGTCCCCGTTTGGGTCTGGGCACAACTCGGGTGTTGCGGTGAACCCGGCGAACGGCGACGTGTACGTGCTCGGCCAAGAAGAATTGTTCACACCCGCGACGAAGATCTTCGTCTACGACCCCAACACGGGCGCGCCGGTGGGAACGCCGTTTGAAGTGCCGGCGTCACACAATTGGGAAGGCCTCCTCACGGACGTGCAGATCGCAGTCGACTCGGCCGGCAACGTGTACGTGCCGGTCGTGCCGGAAAACGAGGTGCTCGAGTACAGTCCGAGCGGCACGCTGCTGAAGACGTTCACGGGCTCCGCCACCGGCGGGCTCAGGGAACCGACCGGAGTCGCGATCGAAGATTCCTCCGGCAATCTTTGGGTGGCCGACGCCGGCAACAACCGGATCGTGGAGCTCGCTTCCAGCGGTGCGCCGGTGGAAGTGAACGGCAAGGCCGTGGAAATCAACAGCGAAGGCGTGGGGTCCGTGGCACTCGATGGGCATGGGGACGTGTTCGCTGTCGTAGAGAACAACGCGGACTCGTGCGGCGAAAAGGCGTTGCCCTGTCTCCATCTCGTCGAGTACAGCTCGGAAGGCAGGCAGCTCGCCGATGTGGGGGCCGGCCAGTTCGGCACACATGGTGGCGGAGGGGAAGGCTTCTTCAGCACGGTCGCAGTGAATCAAGCGAGCCGGCGTGTATACGTGAACGACGGCGGTCAAGAAAAGATCTGGGTATTCGGGCCCCCCGCCGCGCCGGTGGTCGGCCAGGAGTCCGTCGCGGAAGTGGGGACCACCGAAGTGAAGCTCGGAGCGCTCGTGAACCCTGGCGGCAGCCAGACGAGCTACCGCTTCGAATACGGCCCTACCAGTGCCTACGGCAGCTCGACGCCCATCCCCGAAGGAAGCGTCGGTGAAGGCGTCACGGCGCGCGTTGTGTGGGCGTCCGCAAGCGACCTCGCGCCCGGGGGCACCTACCACTACCGGGTCGAGGCGAGCAATGAACTGGGTACGGTTGACGGACCCGATCAGACGTTCACCACGCTGACCGCCGAGGACGCGGCGTGTCCCAACGAACAGCTGCGCGGGGGCTTCGCCGCGAGGCTGCCCGACTGCCGCGCTTACGAGCTCGTGACGCCGCCGGTCAAGAGCTCGTCCCAGTTCGATGCTGCGCGAGAATTTGCGTACATGAGCACGGTCGCCGCGGATGGCGAAGCGATCACGCTCTACGCCCGGGAACCGCGCCCCGGCGCGCCCACCGCCGGCGAAAACTACGTGGCGACGCGTGGCGCGGGCGGCTGGATCGCGGAAGACATCATGCCGCTCGAATCCTATGACGGGGTGACCTGCGCGGACTTCCAATCCGTGTACGCCTACTCGGAACAGGTCACCAAGGACGTGATGCTGGCTGGCGCGGGGTCACGCGCTTCCACATCCGGCGAATTCAGCGAAAGCCCGGAGTCGTGCAACCCCGAAGGCAGTCAGATCGTGAGCGGCGAACCGGTGGGCTATGCAAACCTGCTGGTGCGCGACAACGCGACCGGCGCTTATCAGCTTGTCAACGTCACGCCGCCGGGTGTGACGCCGGCCGACGCCCACTTCCAGGCCGCCTCCGCCGATCTCAGCCACGTGATCTTCACGGAGACCGCGCCCCTGGCCGAAGGCGCGACCTACGGCGTCGAAAACCTGTACGAATGGGACGCAGGCGCGGTGCGGCTGGTGAGCGTGCTGCCGGACGGTACGGCGGTCCCCGGATCGCTTGCGGAAAAAAGGGAGGGCGTGGCGGCTACGGCCGAACACGAAAGTGTGGTCTCCAGCGACGGCTCGCATGTCCTCTTCACCTACGGCGGCGCCCTGTATGACCGTATCGACGGGCAGCGCACCGTCCGGATCGACGAACAGCAGGGCGGGCCGGGCCTCAGCGGTGGCGGCTCCTTCAAGGCCGCCACCCCCGACGGCTCGAAGGTCTTCTTCACCGACGAAAGCCAGTTGACGGAAGGCTCGACCGCCGCGCCTGGGAAACCGGACCTGTACGAGTGCGCGCTGCCTGAAGGCGCGAGCAAATGCGAATTGACCGACCTCACGATTGCTGCGGGGAGCGAGCACGCCGACGTGCTGCGCGTCACGCCGCTCGGCCCCCATGACAGCTCCTACGTCTACTTCGTCGCCGAGGGCGTGCTGGCGTCCAACACGAGGGAGTTCACCAGCAGCGAAGGTAAGACCGTCGTCGAAGGCGCGGCAGCAGGAAAGGAAAACCTGTATCTGTGGAACGGCGAAAAGACGACGTTCATCGCCACCGGCGGCGTCTCCGACGTACTACTCCACGGGAGGGTCGGCGGGCGAATCTCGCCCGACGGCAAGTGGCTCGCGTTCGAATCGCACAAGAGCCTGACCGGTTATGACGACGTATCCGGCGCCGAGCTCTTCCTGTACAGCGCCGCCACAGGGCAGCTCGTCTGCGCCTCGTGCAACCCCACGGGCGAACCAGGAGCCGGTGTGGTGCCGGAGGGTGGGGGTGACGAAGAAGGGGGAGGGGGAATGAGCGAAGAAATCGGTGGAATCTTCCGGAGTCGGCACCTGCTCACCGACGCCGGCCAGGTGTTCTTCCAAACGGCGGAAGCGCTCGTGCCCTCCGATACGAACGGCCAGATCGACGTCTACGAGTACGAGCGCGGCCATGTGTACCTGATCTTGAGCGGCACGAGCTCCTTCGAATCGAACCTGGAGGGCGCGAGCGAAAGCGGAAACGACGTGTTCTTCCGCTCGGACCAGCAGCTCGTGCCGCAGGACAACCAGGAAGGACAGATCGTCATCTACGACGCGCGTGTCGGAGGTGGCTTCGCCGAACCGTCCTCCCCGCCGCCGTGCACGACCGCCGACGCCTGCCGCGCGGCTGTCGCAGTGCAGCCCTCGATTTACGGGGAACCGGCGAGTCAGACGTTCTCTGGCGTCGGGAACCTCGTCCCGCCCGCAGCCAAGCCGAAGGCCAAGCCCAAGGCAAAGCCCGTGAAGTGCAACAAGGGCTTCGTGAAGGACAAAAAGGGTAAATGCATACGAAAAAAGAACAAGAAGCAGGCAAAAAGAGCCAGCCACAACCGGAGGGGCAAGTAATGACAACCACCAAGTCCACAAAACTAGCTTGGTTCAAGAGACCTCTGGCGCCTGCATTCATGCTCATCCTCGCCACCCTCGTCTTCTCAGCTTCCCCGACGCTCGCGGCGACTGAACCTCATCCTAAGGTCGAGGATTTCGGCTCGTTCACCAATCCGAATGGCATCGCGATCGACGAATCGACCGACGATGTGTACGTCGCCGACCTGGGCACGAACACGGTCTACAAGTTCGACGCGGGCGGCAAACCGGTCGACTTCTCCGCGGTGGGACTTGGCTCCACCAACGAACTGACCGGCAGCGCGACGCCCGCCACGTCGTTCTCATTCCCGCACGTGTACGGTAGCCCCGCGGCGATCGCGGTCGATAACGCTTGTGTGCAGCACACCCCGGCGCTCACCGGCAAGGCCTGTGAAGAACTCGACCCCTCGGCCGGCGACCTGTACGTGATGGATGCTGGCCCAGGCCACGGGGTGATCGACAAGTTCAGCCCCGAAGGCAGATACCTCAGCCAGATCGGCGGCTTCCCGCCATCCACCGGCTCCACCGAAGTCGAACTGCTGGGGCTGGGCGTCGACGGGCGCGGCACCGTGCACGTCGAGGTGAACACAGCGTATTCCACCGAATTGCTGATCGACGAATTCGACGACGCGGCCGTGAACCATCTCATCGCTCGCCAGCAATGGCACAGTGATGCCTACAACGGTGGTGAACCGGGCATCCCCAACGAACACCAGGCCCACGGCTTCGCCGTTTCCGCCACGGGCGATGACTATCCGATCTACGAACCCTCGTGCTCGTGTACGATCAAGCTCGGGCAGCACCTCTCCCCGCTCGGCCGCGTGGACAGCGGCGAAGCGGGCGACGTCGCGGTGGCCGTCGACCCCGCGACCGGCCACCTCTACGCGGACGATCAGTCCTCCGTGGCCGAGTGGGACACGGGCGCGATGAACGCCAACAGCGCTAGGACCAACAACGGGGCATCTGCCGCTGGCATGCTCGTCGCGCGCTTCGACTCGCTGCAGCTCTCGAGCTCCGCGGGCGAGGGCGGGATCGCCGTCGACGGCGCGAGCGGCAACATCTATGTGGCTGACCCGGGCGCAGGCAATCCGGGCGAAGGCAAGGTCTACGTCTTCGCGAGCGATGCCCCCGCGGTCACCGCGAGCGCGGCGAGCGGCGTGACCAGGGAAGCCGCGAGCTTGAGCGGCATGGTCGATCCGCGCGGCGTCGCCGTCAGCGAATGCCAGTTCGAGTACGGCCTCACCAACGAACAGGGCAACGGCCCCTACAACCACAGCGTGCCCTGCGAGCAGACGCCCGCCGAGATCGGAGCGGGAAGTAGCCCGGTGGCGGTCTCCGCGCAGCTCGAAGACCTCCAGCCCGGCGAACTCTATCACTTCCGCCTCGTCGCGACCAACGCCAACGGCGCGGGGGAGGCCAGCGGTCTGCTCGCGACCCAGGGCGTCGGCTTCGGCATCAAGAGCCTTGAAGTCAGCTTCCTGAACGAAGACGGCACGCCCGACACGCAGGCGGGCTCGCACCCGTACCTGTTCGTCGACGTCTTCAGGATGAACTCGCACTTCAAGCGCCAAGATTCGAACGCTGACTCACCGTACATTCGCCTGCCCGACGGCGTCTTGCGGGATGTTACGGTCGATCTGCCCCCCGGCTTCGTCGGCGACCCCAATGCGACCCCCCAGAAGTGCACCTCATATGAACTGACTTCTATTAATCAGAATGAGCTTGAAAACGAGAACGAAGCCTGTCCGTCGCGATCACGCGTGGGCGAATACCATCTGTACTGGTCAGAAGCACAGCCTCGTTTACCGGGAGGCTATCAAAACCTGCTCTACAACATGGTGCCACCACGCGGCGTGGCTTTGCAGCTCGGCGCCAATTTCATCGTGCCCACCTTGTATATCAACAACGGGGTGCTAGCGGGCGGAGACTACCCCGTGCAGGCGACGGTGACGGCCGCGCCGGCGACGGCGCCCGCCATCGGAGGCAGGGTGGAAATCTCCGGCGTCGTGGGCGGATGTGTGTTCGCTGTCCCGATATCGAGCGGGAAATACTCGAACAGCACGTGCACCAAGCTTTCTCCCGGCGCCGGCAAGTATGAAAAGCAAGCGGGCGGGCGCAAACCGTTCCTGACGATGCCGACCGGCTGCCACGGTCCTCTGCGCTCGACGATGGCGGCCGACTCGTGGGAAGAACCGGGCCAGTGGGTGAAGACGAGCACTGTCACGCACAATTCCGCCGGTACGCCCGTTTCGCTGACAGGCTGCTCGAAGCTCAGGTTCCCGCCGGAAATCGGTGTCGCGCCGGACAGCAGCGACGCCAGCACGTCCTCGGGGCTGACGGTGAACGTCCACCTTCCACAGACCTCGTTGTTCAACCCCGATGGTCTGGCGGAGTCCTCGCTCAGGGACACGACCGTGACGCTCCCTGAAGGCGTGGCGATCAACCCGTCGGGTGGCGACGGTCTCGAAGCGTGCACGTCCAACGCCGGCGCTTTGCCCGAAGGCGCGCTCGGTAGCCCGGGCGATCAGATCGGCTACAAGGGCCAGGAAGAACTTAATGCCGAATACGAAGCGGGCGTGAAGTGGAATACGTTCACGCCGCGGGTCGCGAGCCCGCTTGCGCCGGGGGTCAACTTCTGCCCGAATGGGTCGAAGGTCGGGACGGTGAAGATCAAGACGCCCCTGTTGGAACACGAACTGGAAGGGTCGGTGTATCTGGCGGCTCAGGAAGCCAACCCGTTCGGGAGTCTCGTTGGGATGTACATCGTCGCGGAAGATCCCTATTCGGGGAGTTTGATCAAGCTTGCCGGCGAAGTGACGCTGAACCCACAGACGGGGCAGATCGTCGCGACGTTCAAGAACACCCCCGACCTGCCGTTTGAAAACCTCGAACTGCACTTTTTCGGCGGGGAACGCGCACCGCTGAGCACACCGACGCGTTGCGGGACATACACGACGACCGCGGTGTTCACACCGTGGGACGGCAACGGTCCCGTGACCGCGGAATCCTCGTTCAACATCGAACACGGGCCGGGCGGCGGCCCCTGCCCCGGTGCGACGCTGCCGTTCAATCCGACCGTGAACGCGGGGGCGACGAACATCCAGGCGGGTGCGTTCTCGCCGTTGACGGTGACGGTGAACCGCAAAGACGGCGAACAGAACCTGAAGTCGCTCGAAGCGAAACTACCGCCGGGCCTCTCCGGTGTGTTGACGGGCGTCGAACTGTGCCCCGAACCGCAAGCCAACGAAGGATTGTGCGGGGAAAACAGCAAGGTCGGTGAAGCGACGATCGGCGTCGGTGTCGGCAACGATCCGTTCACGGTCACCGGCGGGAAGTTCTATCTAACCGGCCCCTACAACGGCCACGGCAGTTGCACGGTCGGGGAACCGGGGTGCGCGCCGTTCGGTCTGACGTTCGAGGTGCCCGCGAAGGCCGGCCCGTTCGACCTCGCAAACACGAAGAACAACCATCCTGCGTGCGACTGCGTGCTCGTGAGGGGCAAGATCGAACTGAACCCGGTGACGTCCGCGATCACGATCACCTCCAACCCGCCCGGCACAGCGGACTCGATCCCGACGAGCATCGAAGGGATCCCCCTGGAAATCCAGCATGTCAACGCCACGACCACACGGGGGGACTTCCAGTTCAACCCAACCAGCTGCGCGAAAATGTCGCTCACTGGCACGGTGCAGCTCAACGAAGGCGGCTCAAGCACGATCTCCACGCCGTTCCAGGTCACCAACTGCGCCGCGCTGAAGTTCGAACCGAAGTTCACGGTGTCGACGTCCGCTAAGACGAGCCGGACGGGCGGGGCGAGCCTGACCGCGAAGCTCGCCTACCCGAACGTGCCGCAGGGCACCGACGCGGACATCGCGAGGGTCAAAGTCGAACTCCCCAAGCAGCTCCCGAGCCGCTTGACGACACTCCAGAAAGCGTGCTCCGCGGCACAGTTCGAATCCAACCCGGCGGGCTGCCCCGCGGCGTCGAAGATCGGCTACGCAACCGTGCATACCCCGTTGATCCCGGTGGCGTTGCAGGGCCCCGCGATCTTCGTCTCGCACGGCGGCGAAGGATGGCCGAGCCTCGTTCTCGTGCTGCAGGGGTACGGCATCACGATCGACCTGACCGGCAGCACCCTGATCAAAAACGGCATCACCAGCACCACGTTCAAGACGGTCCCGGACCAGCCCTTCTTCGAGCTTCGAACTGACGCTCCCGGAGGGCCCCTACAGCGCACTCACAGCGCCCGGGAACCTCTGCGCCGCCAAGAACCTCACGATGCCCACCGAATTCATCGCCCAGAACGGCGCCGAGATCAAACAGACCACCAAGATCGCCGTCGCCGGCTGTCCGAAGACGAAGAAGACAACCCACAAGAAGAAGAAGCACAAGACTAAGACCAAGCACAAGCGCAAGACCAAGAAGTGAGGCTCTCGGGCAATTCCGCGGCCGCTCTCTACTGCAGCGGCCGCGGATGCCCACGCCATGCGCTCCGCGACCGGCTGCGCGCGTCTACCCTCACCCGCTCCCCGCGCCGGCATCCGCCCACAGTGGCCTGAGCGCGATCCGCTTGGGCACTATGATGCCTCCGTTTCCCCGGGTACCGGGTATCAAGCACAAGACGAGCACCGTTCACGAGCGAGCCCCGAAAGGAGAGCGGCATGTCGCTGGGCACCATTCTCGAGGCCCCCGAGCATGAGTTCGACGACGAGGAGTGGGAGGACGACGAGGAGTTCGGCGCCGACGAGGAGGAGCTGGAACTCGATGAGTACGACGACCCGATCGACGACGATGGGGACGAGGACGCCATGTGAGGCGGCGCGCCGCCGAGGACCGTGCGCTTCGAGGCGTTCCCGACGGCGCGGAGACGAAGACGGCACTTGAGGCGTGGCCCCGCCGGGGCACGTACGCTTGAGGCGTGTCCCTCGCCTCGACCTCGATCGGCCATAGCGTCAGCGTCTTCCTGGAAGCGGCCGGCCAGTTCTTCTCCGACCTGGCCGCGGTCCACTGGGGGGCGCTGGTTCTGGGTCTGACGTTCTTCAGCCTCAACCTCACGCTGCGATCGCGGGCGTTCTTCAACAGCCTGCGAGCCGCCTACCCGGCGGTGAGCTTCCAGTGGCGGCGCATCTGGGGCGCGTACTGGGCGGCGGTGGGCTTCAACAACGTGGTGCCCGCGCGCGGGGGGGACATCATCAAGCTGTTCCTCACGCGCAGCTCGATCCCCGGCTCGACCTACCCGACGGTCGCCTCCGCGTTCTTCGTGGAGTCCGTGTTCGACGCCAGCGTGGGGGTGCTGGTGCTGATCTTCGCCTTCACCCAGGGGGTCTTCCCCAAGCCACCCGACTTCTCGCAACTGGGCTCCTTCGACATCTCCTACCTGGCGGCGCACTTCCGCTTCACGCTGTTTCTGATCACCGCCCTCGCGATCCTCGGCCTGGTGGCCTTCGCGCTGCTGTCGGTGCGGGTGCAGGCCTTCTGGGAGCGCGTCCGCCAGGGACTCACGATCCTCTCCGACCGGCCGCGCTACCTGCGCGAAGTGGCGGCTCTGCAGGCGGCGGGATGGGTGTGCCGTTTCGCCGCCTTCTGGTTTCTGCTCGACGCCTTCCGGGTGGGCGGCTCGGTGGAGAACGTGCTGCTGGTGTTCGGCGTCAACCAGGTCGCGGGCGCGGTGCCGTTCACCCCGGGGGGCGCCGGCGTGCAGCAGGCGCTGCTGGTGAAGGTGTTCGCCGCCAGCGCCGCCGGCACCGCGGCGGTGGCGGCCTACTCGGTGGGCCAGCAGATCGCGATCGCCACGCTCACCGCGCTGGTGGGGTTGGGCGCGGTGGTGTTCATCTTCCGCTTCCGCTCTTTCCGCGAGGTGCTCGCCGCCGGGCACGCCTCGCGTGAGGCGGAGCGCCGCGCCGAGCGGGCCGGCGTGCTCCTGCTGGACGACGAGCCGCCCGCCGAAGCCCCGCGCGCGCCCCGCGCACGAGCGTGACCGCCTGCTACTGAAGCGCCCGCACGAGCGTCATGAGCCCCCGGCGCACGAGCGTCACCGCCGCTCCGCCTGCTATTGAAGCCCCTCGCGCGCCTCGCGCACGAGCGTGACCGCCTCGGGGAACACGGTCGCCATCACTGCGCGGATCTGTTCGGCCTGAGCCTCGGCGCTGCCCTGCACGTTGATGCGGTTGACGGCCGCCACCGTCATGTCGACCGCGAGCTTGATCGCGTTGTCCGCCCACGCGAGGCGTTGCTGGCCCTGCATCTGCGTCGCGAAATCCGCCAGGCGCCGCTGCAGATCCTCGGGGTCTCCGAACAGGTCTCCCAGACCACCGCTCTCCATACGCTCATCGTAGCGCTACGCCCCTCGCCCGCGCCGTCCCCTCGGCGGGCGATGAGCCGAGCCCCTCGGGCTCAAATACTCCATAGACTGCCCTGCCCATGCCCCGCCAGCGCGACAGCGAGGAGCCGCTTGGAACGGCCCCCAAGCCAGACAAGCAGGCGATCCGCGCGCGGGTCGCCCACGAGAGCCAGCGCCGCGAGCGCCTCGCGGCGCCAGCGATCGCGGGCGGTGTGCTGTTCCTGCTGGGCGGCGTGATCGTCAGCACCACGCTGCGTGCGCTGCCCACGGTCGGCACGATCCAGGGCCTGGCCCCGGCGCTGCGCGGCGAAGCCAACCCCGCGGTCAGCCCCGGCGCGCCCGAGGTGCGGTTTATCCACCACCACGCCTTCGGTCTGATCGCCGGCAACCTGCTGCAGGCGGTGGCGATCCTGTTCCTCGTGCTGGTGTTGCTGTTCCTGCTTGGCGCCGTTCGCTTTCGTCGACCGGAGACCAGCCGGGTGGCGCGTTTGCTCGTTCTTTATGGGGGGGTGGGGATGGTGCTCGTGTCGATCGCCCACCCGGTCGCGCAGGTGCTGAACGCGCGCAATTTCGTCGGTGGCAGCGACTTCACCGCGGAAGCGGTCAACCACGCGCTGACCCAGAGTGCGGTGCTGGAAATCAGCGAGTACCTGGGCCTGCTGACTGGGCTGGCGCTGGCGGCGGGCATGGTTGTGGTGACGCTGGGCGCCACGCGCACCGGCCTGATGGCCCGCTGGATGATGTACCTGGGGATCTTCGCGGCGCTGCTCGCCTTCACCCCGTTCGGGCTGGCGCTGGGCGAGGCGCAGCAGCTGATCCCGGCCTTCTGGATGGTGAGCACGGGCATCCTGCTGATGGGGCGCTGGCCGGGCGGCGATCCGGCGGCGTGGGCCGCCGGCGAAGCGCGTCCATGGCCCTCGCAGCTCGAAGTCCGCGCCCAGCGCGAGGCCAGCAGGGAGGGCGGCCGGACGAGTGGCCGCGGCGCGCGGGCCAAGCAGGGTGTCGAGGAAGGCGCCAATGGGACGGGCGATGTGGCGCCCGAGCCCATGCAGCCGGCTCGGGGCGGGAGCTCCAGGCGGCGGCGCAAGCGCGGCGCGCGGGGGTAGTTTGTTTATTTTCGGCCCCCAACCCTTCATTTTGTGAAGTGGCTGGGGGTATGGTATGGGGATCGCTTTGTTTTGGGTCCCCAACCCTTCATTTTGTGAAGTGGCTGGGGTATGGTGATCGCTTTGTTTTGGGACTCCAACCCTTCATTTTGTGAAGTGGCTGGGGTATGGTGATCGCTTTGTTTTGGGACTCCAACCCTTCATTTTGTAAAGGGTTGGGGGCCATTTTGGATGACGTTGCCCGCCGGCCCTCTGACGATCGCCCAGTAGCGTCGCCAGCCATCCCACCCCCCCTCCTCCCCCCTCTGGGCGATTGGGCTGCCCCACAAACGGGAATAACGATCTAGAGAGCGTGGGAACAGTCGCACTCCCCCTTCCCCGTTCGCCAACGATCCACAAAGCGTTCTGTGCCGCCCTGTAAAGGGCTGGCTGGAGGGAGGATCCCATGGAGGCAGCATCTATTCATCGTCCCGAGCCGATTCAGTCGGTCCCGCGTCGCGAGCCCCCGCCCGGCGAGGCCGCGCAGGCGAGCCTGTGGAGGCCGGCCGACCCCGGGCCACTTGGGCTGGCTGGCTTCGCGATGACGACGTTCGTGCTCTCGATGTTCAACTCGAACCTGGTCGACGAAAAGGGCGTTCCGGTGGTGCTCGGGCTGGCGCTGGCATACGGCGGGATCGTGCAGCTGCTCGCCGGCATGTGGGAGTTCCGCACCGGCAACACCTTCGGTGCCGTGGCGTTCTGTTCATACGGCGCCTTCTGGATTTCGTTCTGGGCGCTGAACGTGTTCTACGCCAAGTCGATCGGCGGCGACGTGGGGCACGCGGTCGGCGTGTACCTGTGGGCGTGGGCCATCTTCACCGCCTACATGACGGTGGCGGCGCTGCGCGTCAACCTCGCGGTGCTGACGGTGTTCATGCTGCTGACCGCCACCTTCATCCTGCTGGCGATCGGCGCCGTGGGCCCGCACGCGACGGTCACCCACTGGGGCGGCTATGTCGGTCTGGCGACCGCCGCAGCGGCGTGGTACGCCTCGTTCGCGGCTGTGACAAACTCGACGTTCGGCCGCACGGTGATGCCGGTGGTGCCTTTGGGCAAACGCGACTGAGCGTACCCTGGTGGCGATAGTGCCGATTAGCAAACGCGACTGAGCGTACCCTGGTGGCGATAGTGCCGATTAGCAAACGCGACTGAAGAAAGAAGGCGGAGATGGCGACTGAACCCACGTCTGTTTCAGGCGAGGCGCTCGACCGCGAGCTCGCGGAACTGTTGGAGGTGCAGACGTTCGAGCCCTCCGCCCAGTTTCGCGAGCAGGCGCTGCTGTCGGACCCCGCGGTGTACGAGGAGGCCGCGCGCGACCCGCAGGCGTGGTGGGCCGGGCAGGCCAAGCAGCTGCACTGGTTCCAGGCGTGGGACACCGTGCTGGACGACTCCAACCCGCCCTTCTACAAGTGGTTCACCGGCGGGCGGTTGAACGCCTCCTACAACTGCCTCGACCGCCATGTGCTGGCGGGGCGGGGGGAGCGCGTCGCCTTCCACTGGCGCGGCGAGGAGGGGCAGGAGCGCGACATCACCTACGCACAGCTGCTCGCGGAGGTGCAGCGCTTCGCCAACGCGCTGCGGGATCTTGGTGTGCGCCGCGGCGACGTGGTCGGGATCTACCTGCCGATGATCCCCGAGGTGGTGGTGGCCATGCTCGCGTGCGCGCGCATCGGCGCTCCCCACAACGTGGTGTTCGGCGGCTTCTCCGCGGAGGCCGTGCGCGAGCGGATGGAGTTCTCCGAGGCGCGCGTTCTGATCACCGTCGACGGCGCCGCGCGCAAGGGCAAGACGGCGCCGGTGAAGGACCGGGTGGACGAGGTGATGGGCGACCTGCACACGCTCGAGAAGATCGTCGTGGTGAGGAGTAAGGGGACGCCCTGTCAGATGCGCGAGGGCCGCGACGTCTTCTACGACGAGATCCTCGCCGCCGCCGCGCCGGAGTGCCCGGCGGAGCCGCTGGACGCCGAGCACCCGCTGTACATCCTCTACACCTCCGGCTCCACCGCCAAGCCGAAGGGGATCCTGCACACCACGGGTGGCTACCTCACCGGCGTGTCGGCCACCCACCGCTACGTGTTCGACCTGAAGCCGGAGTCAGACGTGTACTGGTGCGCGGCCGACGTCGGCTGGGTCACCGGCCACTCCTACATCGTCTACGGCCCGCTGTGCAACGGCGCCACCTCGGTGATGTGGGAGGGCGCCCCCGACTACCCCCACAAGGGCATCTGGTGGGAGCTGATCGAGCGCTACGGGGTCACCATTCTCTACTGCGCCCCCACCGCGATCCGCGCCTGCATCAAGTGGGGCGCGCAGTGGCCCAACCAGCACAACCTCACCACGCTGCGGCTGCTGGGGACGGTCGGCGAGCCAATCAACCCGAAGGCGTGGCTGTGGTACCACAAAGTGGTCGGTGGCGGGCGCTGTCCGATCGTCGACACCTGGTGGCAGACCGAGACCGGGGCGATCATGATCACGCCGCTGCCCGGCATCACCGCCACCAAGCCCGGCTCCTGCACGCAGCCCTTCCCCGGGGTCGAGGCCGAGGTGTACGACGAGTCCGGCGGCTACGCCATCGAGCGCGGCCAGGGTCTGCTGGTGCTCACCCGCCCGTGGCCGTCCATGCTGCGCACCCTCTACAAGGAGGAGGAGCGCTACATCAAGACCTACTTCGAGCGCTTCGGCAAGGAGACCTATCTGGTGGGCGACGCCGCGCGCCGCGACGCCGACGGCTACCTCTGGGTGATCGGGCGCATCGACGACGTCGTCAACGTCTCCGGGCACCGCCTCTCCACCGCCGAGGTGGAGTCGGCGATCGTCGCTCACCCCGACGTCGCCGAGGCCGCGGTGATCGGCCAGCACGACGAGGACACCGGCCAGGCGATCGTCGCGTTCGTGACGCTGCAGGGCGACCGATCGGAGATCGACCAACAGGGCGACGAGCGCGAGACCGAGAGTATCCGCGCAACGGTGGCCGAGCGGATCGGCAAGTTTGCGCGCCCCAAGCGGATCATCTGGGCCGACGACCTGCCCAAGACGCGCTCGGGCAAGATCATGCGCCGCCTGCTGCGCGACATCGCCGAGGGCCGCGCGCTGGGCGACGTCACCACGCTGCGCGACCCAGGGGTCACCTCGCAGCTGGAGGAGCGCGTGCGCGAGCTGCAGGCGCAGGAGGACGGGTAGTAGTTTCTCACGAGACGTTTATGTTGGGCTGCGAGGCTGTCGGCTGATCGTGCCGATGCCAACTGACAACGGCGGTTCCCCCACCCCGGGGTCGGGCGCCGCGATCGAGACCAAAGGCGTCACCAAGCGCTTCGGCGCGCGCGCGGCAATCGACGGCGTCGACCTGTGCGTCCCGCGCGGCAGCGCCTTCGGCTTTCTCGGCCCCAACGGCGCTGGCAAGACGACGATGATCCGCATGCTGCTGGGCCTCACCCATGCCAGTGCTGGCACCATGCACGTGCTGGGACGCCCGGTGCCGGCCGAGCGCGGCCAGGCGCTGCGGCGGGTGGGCGCGATCGTGGAGGAGCCGCGCTTTCACCCCAACCTCTCCGGTCGCGAGAACCTGCGCATCATCGCCGCCGTGCGCGGGCCCGAGGTGCAGGCGCGGATCGCCCCCGCGCTCGCCCGCGTCGGCCTCAGCGAGCGCGCTGAGGAGAAGGTCAAGAAGTACTCGCTCGGGATGCGCCAGCGCCTCGGGGTGGCCCGCTGCCTGCTCGCCGACCCGCTGCTGCTGATCCTCGACGAGCCCACCAACGGCCTCGACCCGGGCGGCATCCAGGAGTTCCGCCAGATGATCCGCGCGATGGTCGAGCAGGAGAACCGCACCGTCTTCCTCTCCTCGCACCTGCTCGACGAGGTCGAAAAGATCTGCGACCACGCGGCGATCGTCGATCGCGGCAAGGTGATCGCGCAGGGCCCGATCGCCGAGCTCGCCAGCGGCGGCGCAAGCGGCGCCCGCAACGAGCTGATCGTCGGCGTCGACGACGTCGAGCTGGCGCTCGGCACGCTCGAAGGCAGCGAGCTCGTGCGCGAGGCCCGCCGCTCCGACGAGGGCCTGCGCGTGGTGCTGAGCGGCGAGCTTCAGAGCGCGGCGCAGGTGAACGCCAGCCTCGTGCGGGCCGGGGTCGCCGTCATGCGCTTGGAGCCTGTGCGCCACAGCCTCGAGCAGCGCTTCCTGGAGGTAACCGCGCGGCTGGACGCCCCGGCGGCGCAAGAGGAGGTGAGGGCATGAGTGCCATCGCGCCGACAGCGCCCGCACCTGCCACGAGCACGGGAGACGACCGCTCACCCGTGACGGTCGCGGCGCAGATGTTCGGCGCCGATCTCCTCAAGCTGCGCAAGAAGCGCGGCACGCTGATCTGGGCGCTGGTGCTGGCGGTCGCGCCGGTGCTGATCTTCTTCGTGGTGGCCGCCATTCAGCACGCCTCCAACCCGCAGCGTTACGGACCGGCGGGCGGTGTGGCCAACTTCCACGACGGCCTGCGCGTGATCGCGCTCCTGTTCGGGCCGCTCGCGGCCCTGCTGATCGGCGTGGAGGCGGGCACGGGGGATGCCTCCGCCGGCGTCTTCCGGGACCTCGTCGTCACCGGCCGCTCGCGGGTGGCGCTGTTCGCCTCGCGCGTCCCCGCGGCGCTGGCGATGTGCTTCTCCATCATGGGCACCGCCTACGCGCTGCTGCTGCTCGGGACGTTCGTGTTCGCCGGAGGCCTGCCCACACCCGACGGGTCGCTGATCCTCAACGGCCTTGGCTTCATCCTGCTGAGCACGGGGATGCTGTGTGCGGTGGCGGTGGGTTTCGCCTCGCTGACCACCTCTAAGCCGGCGGCCATCATCGCCCTGATCGCATGGCAGATCGTCGCCAGCCCGGTGCTGGCCAACATCGAATCGCTGGGCAGCGCCCGCAGGGGCCTGTTGAGCCAGGCGGTATCCCACTACAGCCCGATCCGCCTCCCCGAAGGCGGCCACGGCGCGACGGTCACGATGTCCAGCGGCGTCGCCTTCATCGTGCTCGTGGCCTGGCTGGTGGTGTTCTTGGGTCTCGGCGCCTGGCGCACCAGCCGCATGGACGCCTAATCGGCGTCGGCCGATCCACACCCGGCGTAGGTCTAGACCTTGCGGTTCTCCGGCACCCACGACCCACCGTCCTGGCGCACGAAGTCCTGGAAGAGGTTGGGAGCCTCAGCGAGCATGATGCGGGCGACCCTGTCGAACACCAGCCGCAGCTCCTCCTCGGCGCCCTCCGCCGTGCGCATCTCGATCACGTGGCGCAGGGTGCGGGCGTTGGCGCTCCAGACGATGTCGGTGGAGAGGCCGATCGGGGCGAGACGGCGCAGTGCCGAGGTGACCTCCTTCTTGACGTGGAACGGCACCCCCTGCTCCTCGATCCCGAGCTCGGCGGCGGCGCTCACCTGAAAATCCTCCAGCCGCTCCACGATCGCCAGCACCTGCTCGCGCACCGGCTCCAGCGCCGGCGGCACGCGGAAGCCGATGTCGGTGAGGCGTACGTAACGCAGGCTCTCCTGGCTGAAGGCCGAGCCGGCGCGATGGCGGACGAGCTCGTGGGTGAACACGCGCGAGACGTTGCGAAACGCGAAGGAGTAGTTGGCGTGCTCCAGCACGCTGCCGTGGCCTGAGCGCAGGATGTTGGCGAAGTACTCCTGCCGGTCGGTGCGGATCTTGGTGACGTTTGGGTTCAGCCCCGGCTCCCAGCTGCGGTAGCAGGCGCGCCCGCCGAACTCCAGCAGCAGTTCGCCCGCGTTGATCTCCGGGGGTTCTGATCCGTGTGCGGAGCCGGCCTCGCTCAGGCGGCCCTCCAACCACGACTCCCCGCCCACGTCCTCCAGATACGCGCGCATCCCCTCCAGGTCGATCGACGGTCGGGCGATCAGGAACACGCTGGGGGTCGTCTCATGCATCGGGCGAGCGATGGTAGGGCTTGCCCCGGACGCTCCGCTCTGCCGCCGCCGCACCGCGGCGCGTTATCCTCCTCCGCCATGTCCACCCCCGCCACCGAGCCCACCGACCCCGAGCTGGAGCAGGCCGCCTGGGACCTCGAGCCCCTGCTGGACGGCGAGGGCGAGGCCGGCGTCGAGCGCAGGATGCAGGAGGCGCTGACCCGTGCGCAGGCGTTTGCGCAGCGCTATGCGAGCAAGCTGGGCGAGCTGGACGGCGCGGGCCTCGCGCGGGCGATGCGGGAGCTGGCGGAGATCTACGAACTGCTCGGCCGCGCCGGTACCTACGCGGGGCTGCGCTTCTCCACCGACACCGCCAACCCGGCCAACGGCGCGCTGCTGCAGCTGGTACAGGAGCGCGAGACGGCGATCGAGACCACGCTGCTGTTCTTCGAGCTGGAGTGGGCGGCCCTCTCTGAGGAGCGCGCCGAGGAGCTGTTGGCCGACCCGGGTCTCGACTTCTGCCGCCACCACCTGCGCAACGTCCGCCGCTACCGCGAGCACCTGCTGAGCGAACCGGAGGAGAAGATTCTCGCCGAGAAGTCCCTCACCGGCTCAAGCGCATGGACACGGCTGTTCGAGGAGCTGACCTCGTCGATCGAAGTGGCGCTGCCGACTGCAGCTCATTCTCCAACGGGCGACGACGGAGCGGGCGGGACCGAACCCGTCGCCCTCGACGTGGCGCTCAGCCGCCTGGCGCTGCCCGACCGCGAGGTGCGGCGCACCGCCGCCGAGGCGGTCACCGCGGCGCTCGCGCCCGGCCTGCGCACGCGGGCGTATGTGCTCAACACGCTGCTGGTGGACAAGTCGGTGGACGACCGCCTGCGCCGCTACCCCAACTGGCTGGCGGCGCGCAACCTCGCCAATGAGGCCAGCGACGAGTCGGTGGCGGCGCTGATCGAGGCGGTGCGCGGCCGCTACGAGCTGGCGCGCCGCTGGTACCGGCTGAAGGCGGGGCTGCTGGGAATCGAGCGCCTGGCCGACTACGACCGCATGGCGGCGGTGACGCGGGACGAGGTGAGCTTCACCTACGCCCAAGCGCGCGAGCTGGTGCTTGACTGCTACTCCTCCTTCTCCCCCGACCTGGGGGCGCTCGCGGGGCGCTTCTTCGCTGAGCGCTGGATCGACGCGCCGGTGCGCCCCGCCAAGCGCGGAGGAGCGTTCTGCGCCTCGGCGGTGCCCTCCGCGCACCCGTATGTGCTGCTCAACTACACCGCCCGCAGGCGCGACGTGCTGACGCTCGCGCACGAGCTCGGCCACGGGGTGCACTTCGCGCTGGCGGCGCGCCAGGGCGTCTTTCACCAGGGCACGCCTTTGACGCTGGCGGAGACCGCTTCGGTGTTCGGCGAGACGGTCGTGTTTGGGCGGCTGCTGGCAGAGGACTCCACGCCGCAGTCGCGCCTGGCGCTGCTGGCGGAGCACCTGGAGGACATCATCGCCACGGTGTTCCGCCAGGTGGCGATGAACCGCTTCGAGGAGCTCGTCCACACCGGCCGCCGCGAGCAGGGCGAGCTCTCGGTGGAGCGGATCGGCGAGCTGTGGGCGCAGAGCCAGGCGGAGCTGCTGGGCGACTCGGTGGAGATCACCGAGGGGTATCGCAGCTGGTGGTCGTACATCCCCCATTTCATAAACACCCCCGGCTATGTGTACGCCTACGCCTACGGTCAGCTGCTGGCGCTGTCGGTGTACGAGCGCTACCAGCAGCAGGGCCCTGACTTCGTGCCGCGCTACCTGGAGTTGCTCGCGGCGGGCGGCTCGCGCGGTCCCGAGGAGCTCGGCAAGATCGTGGGGGTGGATCTCACCAACCCGGGCTTCTGGGATGCGGGTCTCGATCTCGTGGAGCGCCAGCTGGAGCTGGCCGAAGCGGCGGCGCTGGCGGCGCGGAGCTGATCACGCGGACTGGCGTGGGCTCGATCCTGGCACCACCTCGAATCGCCGCCGCCCGGCGATCCGGTAGATGTGGAAGTCGTTGTCGAGCGTAAAGATGCGCGTGAGCTTGCGCTCCTCCGCGAGGGCGACCAGTGTGGCGTCCGCCAGGTCCATTGGCCGGTCGCCGTAGCGCTCCATCAGACGCGCCGCGCGCTCGGTGGCCTCCGGCGTGGGTGTGGCGATCAGCAGGTCATCGCGGAGGACCAGCCGCCAGAGCGCCTGCTGCCCGCGCGCCCCTCCGGCGCGACCAAGCAGGTACATCGCCTCGGTGAAGGCGGGCCAGGTCGTGAGCATTGGCAGGCGGATCGTCTCGAGGGCGCGCCGGCAGCGCTCATGATCGGGTTCGCTTGCATCGATCAATGCGATCAGCGGCCCGGCGTCGGTGAGCGTTGGGTATGACCGCGAGGCAGCTGTGGTCACGAGCGCTCGCGCCGCTGCGCGAGGATCTCAGCGAATGCCCTGCCGGTGTCGCGGGCGTGACCTCCACCGCTGTTGATCGCTCCGATCACGTCTCGCAAGCGCTCCTGTGTGCCACCTGCAATGGCGCGCTCAGCGCGCTCGGCGATGGCGCGACGCATGAACTCCGACACCGAGGAGCCTTCAATCGCGGCTGCCCTCTGCGTCATCTCATCGAGTCGGTCATCCAGTCGCAGGCTGCGCATGCAAAGAGTGTATCACGAGCGTAAGCGCTGTAATACTGAATGTGCTCTCCGCTCCCGCCCAGAACAGCCCAGCTTGCCGTCGGCGTAGCGTACGAAGTCGAACAGTTGGGAGCTGGCCAAAGTGGCCGCTCGGGCGGCGTCGACCTAAGCTTCGCGGGGCACCCGTCGATACTGGGGTGTGATCGCTCGCGCGCTACTCACGCTCGCCATAACGCTGACTCTTGCCGCCGGCGCCACGCTTGCGCCCGCGCTTGCCGCCGCCGCGTCGCCTCCGACGCCAGCCCAGCCGCTGAACTACGTGGCGCTGGCCGAACAGGGAGAGCGCCAGAGCGCCAGCTGGCGCTCTGGCGGCTGGTACTGCGAGTACCTGCACTGCACCGGCGAATACCCGCTGTTGACGACCTGGGGCGACGTGCGCATGTTCGAGTCGGTGGACGCCCTGCAGCTGGCGGCGCCCTCGGCCGCTCACCGCGTGCAGGTGAACCGCTTCGGGCACGCCTCCGAGCGCTACTGGAACCCTTACCTAAACGGGTACGCCCCCTACCCGGGCGACCGCTACCGCGGCGCGGAGGCGTGGTTCGACGACAACGGCTGGCTGGGCGTGGCGTTCGTGCAGGCCTACCGAGCCACCGGCGAGCGCCGCTACCTGAGCGACGCGCAGCGGGCTTTTCGCTTCGTCGCCTCGCAGGGCTGGGACGCGGCGGACGGAGGCGGCATGTGGTGGAACACCGAGCATCCCTACCACGCGGGTGAGGCGCTGGCCGCGGACAGTCTGCTGGGGATGCTGCTGTACGGGATCGACCACCAGCGCTACCAGCTCGATGAGGTGCGGACGTTCATCGACTGGGGCAACAGCCACGACATCGGCTTCCACGGCCTCTATCTGAGCGGTGGCCCGGGCAGCACCGTGATCGACTATGTGGAGGCGCCGCTGATCTACGCCCAATACCTGCTCTGCCGGGCCAGCGGCGACGAAGGCTACTGCGCCCACTCCTCGGCGCAGGCGCGCTCGATGACAGAAATCTACGGCGTCAAGTACAACTTCGCGCCGCTGTACGACTCGATCTTCTTCGAGTGGATGATGGCCTACGGCAAGGCCGTCGGCGATGACCACTGGCTGGAAGTGGCGCAGGCCAACGCCGCCGCGGCGGCCCAACACGCCACGATCGGTGACGGCCTGTGGCTGGGCAGCTGGTGGGGCGGCCCGATCAGGGATTCGCAGACGCTGCCGGGCATGTTCCGCACGATGGCGGGCACCACCAGCCTGTTCGCGTGGCTGGCTTACTACTCCTAAAAATCGACCCATCCCACCAGCTTGCGTTTGGCGCGTTTGGGCTCGCATCGCAGCGGGTAGACAGGAGCTGAATCGGGGCTCCGGCACGCCAATGCTGGATGCGAGCGTGGAAGCCAAGGGACGAAGGCAGGCGCACACATAAGGAGAGAGATGGCTGCGGCACCGACCGCCCGGCGCCAGGCGCGCGGGAGGATGAGGGAGGACGAGGGACCGGAAGTCGGCGCCAACGGCGAGGTGGCGGCGGTCGTCTCAGGTGGCGCGAGCGCGGGAGTCCAGCCCGCGAGCGCGGGAGCCCAGCCACCTGCCTCGCGACGGGCGCGCGAGTCGGAGGACGCGCTGCTGGAGGATCTGCTCACGGCGCTGCAGGCGGTTCGCGAAGGCGACTTCTCGGCACGGCTGAGCACCCGCCGCCGCGGGCTGCTGGGGGAGATCGCGGCGGAGTTCAACGAACTGGCGGCGACCAACCAGCGGATGGCCAAGGAGCTGGTGCGCGTCGGGCGCATCATCGGCCGCGAGGGACGCATGACCGAGCGCGCGGCGCTCGCCGACGCGAGCGGGGCGTGGGCGACCAGCATCGACTCGGTCAACGCTCTGATCGACGATCTCGTGCGGCCCACCACCGAGGTGGCGCGCGTGATCATGGCCGTCGCCGAGGGCGACCTTTCGCAGAAGATCGCGCTGAAGATCGAGGGGCAGCCGGTGAAGGGCGAGTTCCTGCGGATCGGCACCACCGTCAACACGATGGTCGATCAGCTCTCCTCGTTCGCGGCCGAGGTGACGCGCGTGGCGCGCGAGGTGGGCACCGAGGGCAAGCTGGGCGGCCAGGCGAAGGTGAAGGGCGTGTCCGGCACCTGGAAGGACCTGACCGACTCCGTCAACCGGATGGCCTCCAACCTGACCGATCAGGTGCGCAACATCGCGCAGGTCACCACGGCGGTTGCGCAGGGCGATCTCTCGCAGCACATCACCGTCGATGTGAAGGGCGAGATTTTGGAGCTGAAGAACACGATCAACACGATGGTCGATCAGCTCTCCTCGTTCGCGGACGAGGTGACGCGCGTGGCGCGCGAGGTGGGCACCGAGGGCAAGCTGGGCGGCCAGGCCGAGGTGCAGGGCGTGTCGGGCACCTGGCGGGGGCTGACCGAGAGCGTGAACTTCATGGCCTCCAACCTGACCGATCAGGTGCGCAACGTGGCGCAGGTCACCACGGCGGTTGCGCAGGGCGATCTCTCGCAGAAGATCACCGTCGATGTGAAGGGCGAGATTTTGGAGTTGAAGAACACGATCAACACGATGGTCGATCAGCTCTCCTCGTTCGCGGACGAGGTGACGCGCGTGGCGCGCGAGGTGGGCACCGAGGGCAAGCTGGGCGGCCAGGCCGAGGTGCAGGGCGTGTCGGGCACCTGGCGGGGGCTGACCGAGAACGTCAACCAGCTGGCGGGCAACCTCACCACGCAGGTGCGCGCGATCGCCGAGGTCTCCACCGCGGTGACGCAGGGCGACCTGACGCGCACGATCGCCGTCGAGGCGCAGGGCGAGGTGGCGGAGCTGAAGGACAACATCAACCAGATGATCTCCAACCTCAGGGACACCACCAAGCGCAACGAGGAGCAGGACTGGCTGAAGACCAACCTCGCCCGCATCTCCGGTCTGATGCAGGGCCAGCGCGAGCTGGGCACCGTCACGCAGCTGATCATGTCCGAGCTGACCCCCACGGTCTCCGCGCAGCACGGCGCCTTCTTCCTGGCCGAGCTACCCGACGGCGAGGGGGCGAAGACGCGCCTGCGGCTGATCGCCAGCTACGGGTATCAGCAGCGCAAGAGCATCTCCAACACCTTCGAGCTGGGCGAGGGCCTGGTCGGGCAGGCGGCGGTCGAGCGCAAGAGCATCCTCATCACCGAAGCGCCCGCCGACTACATCTCGATCACCTCGGGCCTCGGCTCGGCGCCGCCCGCGAGCATCATCGTGATGCCGATTCTGTTCGAGGAACAGGTGCTGGGGGTGATCGAGCTAGCTTCGCTGCAGACCTACAGCGAGGTTCACCGCACCTTCCTGGAGCAGTTGATGGAGACGCTCGGCGTGGTGCTCAACACGATCATGGCCAACATGCGCACCGAGCAGCTGCTGCAGCAGTCGCAGTCGCTTACCCAGGAGCTGCAGACACAGTCCGAGGAGCTGCAGCGCCGCCAGGAGGAGCTCAAACGCTCCAACGCCGAGCTGGAGCAGCAGGCGCAATCGCTGAAGGCCTCCGAGGAGCTGCTGCAGTCCCAGCAGGACAAGCTGCAGGGGGCCAACGACGAGCTGCAGGAGAAGGCGGCGCTGCTGGAGGATCGCAACCTCGACATCGAGACCAAGAACCGCGAGATCGAGCTGGCGCGGCTTGGCCTGGAGGAGAAGGCCGCGCAGCTGGCGCTCTCCTCCAAGTACAAGTCGGAGTTCCTTGCCAACATGTCGCACGAGCTGCGCACGCCGTTGAACAGCCTGCTGATTCTCTCCAAGCTGCTGCTGGAGAACGAGCACGGCAACCTCAGCGACAAGCAGCTGGAGTTCGCGCGCACGATCTACACCGCCGGCGCCGACCTGCTGCAGCTGATCAGCGACATCCTCGACCTGTCGAAGATCGAAGCCGGCAAGATGGAGATTCTCCCCGACCTGGTGAGCGTGGCCGACGTGCAGGCGTACGTCACCAGCGCCTTCGACCCGATCGCCGCCGACAAAGGCTTGAGCTTCACGATCGCCGCCGACCCCGCGCTGCCGGCGACGATCGTCACCGACGAGCAGCGCCTGGAGCAGGTGCTCAGGAATCTGCTCTCCAACGCGTTCAAGTTCACCG
Organism: uncultured Solirubrobacterales bacterium; assembly: GCA_963794715.1. Lineage (GTDB taxonomy): Bacteria > Actinomycetota > Thermoleophilia > Solirubrobacterales > Solirubrobacteraceae > Palsa-744. The sequence continues at coordinate 429,422 of CAWCEY010000002.1, forward strand.
AGCAGGGAGGGGTTACGCTCAGCGTCGAGCGCCGCTCCGGCGGGCGGATCGCGTTCGCGGTGTCCGACACCGGCGTCGGCATTCCCCCGGACAAGCTGCAGGTGATCTTTGAGGCCTTCCAGCAGGCCGATGGCACGACCAGCCGCAAGTATGGAGGCACCGGCCTCGGCCTCTCGATCAGTCGCGAGCTGGCGCGTGCGCTCGGCGGCGAGATCGAAGTGTCGAGTACCGTGGGGGAGGGCACGATCTTCACGCTGGTGCTGCCGCTCAGCTACCCGCGGCCGCTGGCGCACACGCTCGACATCCACGCGGGGGACACCGCCAACGGCGCCCACTCGCCCACCTTGCTGCCCTCCGAGCGTGCGCCCGAGCGCGATGCCGCGCCGCTCATGCTGGGACCGGCGCAGGCCGGGGAGGAGAGCGCGACGGCCACCGCCCCGGCGTCGAGCTCCGCCAGCGGTGAGCACATCGGCAGGAAGGTGCTGATCGTCGACGACGACGTTCGCAATCTGTTCGCGCTCGCCAGTCTGCTGGAGGATCGCGGCATGGAGGTGGTCTTTGGCGAGACCGGCAAGGAGGCGCTCGCGACGCTGGAGCGCCACCCCGACGTGGACATCGTGCTGATGGACATCATGATGCCGGACATGGACGGAAATGAGACGATCGCCGCGATCCGTCAGACGCGCGGTCTGCGCGAGCTGCCGATCATCGCCGTCACGGCGAAGGCGATGGAGGGCGATCGCAAGCGCAGCCTCTCGGCGGGCGCCTCCGACTACATCACCAAGCCGGTGGAGCCAGAGCGGCTGCTGTCGCTGATTGGCGCGTGGCTGGGGCCGTGACATCCGTGGAGGCCAGCGCCGGGGAGCGGGCGGCCTCCAAGCCCGTCGCGCCCGCGCCGGCAGCGCCTCCTCAGCTTGTCGCGCCCGGGCCGGCAACGCCTCCTCAGCCTGTCGCGCCCGCGCCGGCAGCGCCTCCTCAGCCTGTCGTGCTGCCGACGGCGCCTGCTCGGCCCGAGTCGCCGCCCGCGGCGACCAGCATCCTGCTGGTGGACGACGACGAGCGCAGCCTGCGCGCGCTGCGCGCCGTGCTGGAGCCGCTCGGGCAACGTATGGTGAGCGCCAGCAGCGGCGAGCAGGCGTTGCGGCGGCTGCTGCACGAAGAGTTCGCGGTGATTCTGCTCGATGTGCGGATGCCGGGCCTGGACGGGCTGCAGACCGCTGCCTACATCAACGCGCGGGCGCGCACTCGGCACGTCCCGATCATCTTCCTCACCGCTCACGCCGAGGACGTCGAGCAGGTCTTCCGCGCGTACGCCGCCGGCGCCGTGGACTACGTCGTCAAGCCGTTCGATCCGGATGTGCTGCGCAGCAAGGTGGCGGTGTTCGTCGAGTTGCAGCGCGAGCGCGGCGAGCGCATACGCGAGGCGCGCGCGCGTGCCGAAGCCGAGGCGATCGCCAGCACGCTGCAGCGCCACCTGCTGCCCGATCGGCTGCCCGACGTGCCGGCGCTGGCGATGGCCGCGCGCTACCGGCCGAGTGAGCGCCTCGCGCAGGTGGGCGGGGATTGGTATGACGCGATCGAGCTGCCGGGCGGCGGCACCGGCCTGGTGATCGGCGACGTGGTCGGGCACGGCGTGCACGCGGCGACGCTGATGGGGGAGCTGCGCGCCGCGCTGCGCGCCTACGCGGTCAGCCAGCCGCGCTCGCCCGCCGCCGTGATGGGGTCGCTGAACGCGCTTGTGGCCAGCACGCACAGAGCGCGGATGGTGGCGACCCTGCTGTACATGGTGGTGGATGAGGACGGCACCCATGTGCGCTTCGCAAGCGCCGGCCACCTGCCCCCCTTGCTGATGGACGCCGACGGCGACACGCGCTTGCTCGAACACCACCACGACCCCCCGCTCGGCGCCGAGGAGCGGATCGACTTCAGCGAGTGGGCGGACGAGCTGGGGGCGGGCGCCACCGTGCTGCTGTACACCGATGGGCTGGTGGAGCGGCGCGGCGAGGCGATCGACGAGGGGCTGGAGCGCCTGCGCGAGGCGCTCGCCAGCGGCCCTGCTGATCTGGAGGGGCTCTGCTCGCACGTGCTCGACCGCGCGATCGGCGACGGCGACGCGCAGGACGACATCGCGCTGCTGGCGGTGAGGCTGGCGGGCGTGGCGGCGCAGGGAGCGCTCGATCTCGATCTACCGGCCGAGCCGGCGTCGGTGCCCGTGGCACGGCATCGCGTGGAGCGCTGGCTGGCCGCCACGGGGGAGGGGCGCGACGACGTCTTTGCGATCAAGCTGGCGGTGAGCGAGGTGTGCGCCAACGCTGTCGAGCACGCCTACGGTCACGAGCCCGGCCACACCTTCCACGTGCACGCGGAGCGCGCCGCCGGCGAGGTGGTGATCGCGGTGTCCGACTCCGGTCGCTGGCGCCGGGCGCGCGGGTCGCGGCGCGGGCTGGGGTTGGGGATGATCGAGCAGCTGATGGATGCGGTGGATGTCCAGCGGGCATCCTCAGGCACGACCGTGCGCATGAGCAAGGCGCCCGCCGGCGATGAGTAGCGCGGAGCAGTCAGCCCTGGGAGGGTCCTTCGACGCCACCGCGCTGGCGGATGTCGAGCGTTCCGAGCGGGAGGGTGTGTGCATCGTCGCGGTCGCCGGCGAGCTGGATGTGTCGAATGTGGGGACCCTTGAGGACGCGGCGCGCGGGCTCTCCAACGAGGCGCTGGGGGTCGTGGTGGACCTCAGCCGTGCCACCTACATCGACAGTGCCACGATTGGCGTCCTGTTCAGGCTCCGTCGCCGGCTGGGCCGGCGCGGTCAGGCGATGCGCGTGGTCTGCGTCCCGGGCTCAAGCGCCTGGCGCGTGCTGGAGCTGACCGGTTTCGAACGCCGCCAACCGGAGCGCGATCGCGACGCGGCGATCGCCGCGATCCGCGAGGCGGTGCCGCTGTGCGACCAGATCGCGCTGATGGGCGAGCAGCCCCGCGAGGGCGAGGGTTAGGCTCAGAACAGCCCGAGCCCGCCGCCCACGTGGCGCACGAGATCGAACAGCGGCTGCGGTAGGAGCCCGAAGAAGAGCGTGGCGGCGCCGGCGAGGAGCGCGACGAGGACAACCTCTGGCTGAGTGCCCACCGGGTGGATCGGTGGGGTCTCGGCGTCGAGCTCGGAGGACCCACCGGCGATCACCGGCAGCGGATCCACAGGAGATGGCGCGAGCGCCGTGGCCGTGGTTTCCTCCCCGGAAGGCGCCTCCCGCATCCACATCGCCGCGATCACCGGCAGGTAGTAGCCGAGCGAGATCATCGAGCCGATCACGATCACGATCCCCAGCCAGGTGTAACCACCGGAGACGGCGGCGTCGATCAAATAGAACTTGCCCATGAAGCCCGCCGTGGCGGGGATCCCCGCGAGGCCGAGCATCGCGAGCGTCATCGGCCACGCTAACCAGGGCTGCTCGCGCCCCAGCCCCGCCAGCGCGCGGGTGCTGTCGCCAAGGTCGGTGGCGCGCTCGCGCGCGAGGATCACGGCGAAGGCCGCCATGTTCATGAACAGGTAGACGGCGAGATAGAAGACGGTGGCGCGCACCCCCAGCTGCGAGGCGACCACGACGCCGGCCAGCATGTAGCCGGCCTGCGCGACGGAGGAGTAGGCGAGCATCCGCTTCAGCGACGATTGCCCCAGCGCGCCGACGTTACCGACGACGATCGTGATCGCCGCCAGCGCGGCGACGGCCGGGGCCCAGCTGCTCTGGGCTGCGATCAGCGCCACATCGAAGAAGCGCAGGAACACGCCCAGCGCGGCCACCTTGGTGGCGACCGCCATGAACGCGGTGACGGGCGTGGGCGCGCCCTCATACACGTCCGGCGTCCACTGGTGGAAGGGGGCGACCGAGGCCTTGAAGGCGAGGCCGGCGACCGACAGCGCGATGCCGCTCAGCAGCAGCACGTTGGTGGCAAGGCCTTTGCCAGAGATCGCCGCGGCGATCGCGCCGAAGTCGGTGGCCCCGGTCGCGCCGTAGATCAGCGCGATCCCATACAGCAGCGTCGCCGAGCCGACCGAGCCGATGATCAGGTACTTCAAGCCCGACTCCAGCGAGTGCTCACGCTTCATTTCCGTCGCGCACAGCACGTACAGCGGGATCGACAGCAGCTCCAGGCCGATGAACAGCGCGACCGTGTTCTGCGCCGCCGCCAGCAGCGACATCCCCGCGATCGAGGTGAGCAGCAGCGCGTGAAACTCGCCGTGGCCGGCTTCTCTGGCGGCGAGCGAGCGCCACGCCAGCAGCACCGTGGCCGTGCCGCCGGCCATCAGGATCAGGTTGAGCATCAATGCGAGGTCGTCGATCCGCAGCGCGCCGGAGAGGATCGACTTCCCTTCATCCCACTGCCAGATCGTCAGTCCCGCGGCCGCGCCGAGCGCGACGAGCGCGAGCGCGGGCACCAGCTGCTCGCGCACGCGCCGGGAGCGCAGCAGGCCGACAAGCAGCACCACCGCCGCGCCGCCCAGCAGCGCGATCAGGGGGGAGAGGCCGGCGAAGTTGACGGGCGGGCCTTTGAGGTGGGCGGTGGCGAGGAGCGCAATCGAAGGAGGACTCATTTCCCGGCCCCCAACGTTCCCGAAGCCTGGGCGATCGGTCTCGGCTGAGTGGCGATTGGAATGGCGGCCGAGCCAGTTGAGATCAGGGCCGCCTGCGCGGAGGAGACCGACGCCTTCACCGACCCTTCGCTGCGCTGCAGCGCGAGCTGCGGGTAGACCGCGAAGAGGAGGATCACCGCGACCAGCGGGACGAGCACCGCGGAGTCGAGCAGCGCGATCTCACGGGAGTCCACGCCATCGCGGACGCGGTTGTGCATCGCGCGGATGAACAGGCGCAGCGCGTACACGCTCGCCATCACCACGCCGCTGAAGGCGATGATCGCGATTGCAAGCTTCGCTTTGAAGACGCCCAGCAGGATCAAGAACTCTCCGACGAAGTTGGCCGACCCGGGCATCGCCAGGGTGGCGAAGGCGACGATAAGGAAGAGCGTGGCTAGCACCGGGGCGCGGAAGGCGAGCCCGCCGAGGTCACGCACGTCCTCCGAGCCCCCGGCGCGGGCGGCGAGCAGGGCGATGATGAAGAACAGCGGCGCCACCACGAGGCCGTGGTTGACCATCTGCAGCAGCGCCCCCTGGGCGCCCTGGGGGTTCAGCGCGAAGATCCCCAGCGTGATGAAGCCGAGCTGCGCGACCGAGGAGAAGCCGGCGATCAGGCGCACGTCGGTCTGCGTAAACGCCATCACCGAGCCGTACAGGATCGAGGCGAGCGCGATCAGCAGCATCAGCGTCTGCCAGTGCACGGCCGCGCGAGGGAACAGCGGCAGCGCGATCGCCAGGAAGCCATAGGCACCGACCTTGGAGAGCACCCCGGAGAACACCATCAGCACCTCGATCGGCATCGCGCGATACCCGTCGGGCATCCAGCCGTGCAGCGGGAAGGCCGGCATCTTCACGAGGAACGCGGCGGCGAAGCAGAGGAAGATCCACTCCTGCGAGCCGGTGCTGAGCGCCGTCGCGTGTAGCGAGGAGAGCACGAACGTGAGCGGCGTGCCGTGCTGTTCTGAGGCCAGCACGCCGGTGGCGATCGCCGCCGCGAGCATCAACAACGAGCCCACCAGCGTGTAGATCACGAGCTTCTGGGTCGCCTTCACACGGTCCGGACGCGCCGTTGCGTGCTCGCCGGCGGCGCCCGGGTGCTCGCCTGCGCCGGCCGCGGGAGCGCCCGCGGCGGGGGCCGCCGGCTGCCAGTCGATCCCCACGAGAAAGTAGAAGGGGATCAGCATCAGGTCGAAGAACGCGACGAACAGCGCGAGGTCCTGCGCGAGGAACGCCCCGAGCACGGCGGACTCGGCGAGCGTGAAGAGGAAGAAGAAGAGGGCTGGGCGCTCCGGTTTCAGCGCTTCCTTGCGCACGGCCAGCGACAGCGTGGCCGCCGCGAACAGCAGCGTGGTAAGGCCGACGAGGAAGACGTTGAGGCCGCTGACACCGAGCTTGTAGTGGATGCCGAGCGCGGGGATCCACACCACGTTGGTGACGTGCTGCAGTCCGGCGCCCGAGTGATAGTCGGCGATGTAGCCGATCGACAGGGCCAGCGCGCCGGCCGAGCCAAGCAGCGCGATATGGGCAGGAAGCTCCTCGTCGAAGCGTGAGAGCAGCGCGCCCAGCACGCCGAAGGCGAGGGGCAACCAGATCAGGATCGAGAGCGCTGGCATCAGGACTGGAGCAGGAAGTAGAGGCCGACCGCTCCCACGCCGAGCAACAGCAGCGCGGCGTAGTAGCGCAGGAAGCCGCTCTGCACGGCGCGCACGGCGGCGGAGCCGGCCCGCACCACGCCCGTGGTGCCGCCGATCATGGTGCCGTCGACGAACACGCGCTCGAAGGTGCCGCGCGCCCAGCACCCCGCGGCGGACATCGGGCGCATGACCAGCAGGTCGATCGCCTCATCGAAGTACCACTTGTGCACGAACAGCGTGTAAGCCACCCAGCAGCGTTTGCGCGCACGAACGGCGAACGCCGGTTCGCGCACCCAGATGCGGTAGGCGATCGCGATGCCGGTGAGGCCCAGCAGCGTGCCGAGGATCAGCCCGAACACCAGCAGGCCGTCGCGGGTGTGGGGTTCGTACAGCGGCGAGCCGGCGAACGTGGGCCGCAGGAAGTTGACGATCACGTCGTCCACTTCGGGGATCTGCACGAGCCCGGCGCCGATCGCGCCGACGGCGAGCACGCTCATCGCCACGCGCATCGGCAGCGCTCGCTCGGCGATCGTGTGGTGGGGGCCGGGGAAGCCGACGTCGGTGTCCTCCACCTCGCCCGTCGCCGGGTTGGTGGGCACCTCGGCGTGGTGCAGGTGGCCACCTTCCAGCTCCCTGGCCTCGGCGACGGGGTCGCCGTAGAAGGCACGGAAGATCATGCGGAAGGTGTAGATCGCGGTGAGGAAGGCGCCGGCGTAGCCGACCACGTACAGCGCCCAGTGCCAGCCGCCCAGCTCTCCCGTGACGAGCAGGATCTCGTCCTTGGAGAAGAAGCCGGAGAAGGGGGGGATGCCCGAGAGGGCGAGGCCGCCGATCACGAAGCAGGCGAACGTGAACGGCAGCGCCTTGCGAAAGCCGCCCATGCGGTCCAGCGACTGCTCACCGGACATCGCGCCGATGATCGAGCCGGCCGCCATGAACAAAAGCGCCTTGAAGAAGGCGTGGGTCATCAGGTGAAACAGCCCGGCGGCGTAGGCGCCGACGGAGACGCCCATGATCATGTAGCCGATCTGCGACATCGTGGAGTAGGCGATCACGCGCTTGATGTCGGTCTGCACGAGCGCGATCGTGCCCGCGATCAGCAGCGTCAGCGCGCCGATGACCGCGCCGGTGTCCTGCGCGGCGGGAGCCAGTTCAAACAGGGTGTGCATGCGCGCGATCAGGTAGACGCCGGCGGTCACCATCGTGGCGGCGTGGATCAGCGCGCTGACGGGGGTGGGGCCCTCCATCGCGTCGGGCAGCCACGTGTGCAGCGGGATCTGCGCGGACTTGGCGGCGGCGCCCACCAGCAGCAACAGGCAGCCGGCGGTGATGTCGGCTTCGCCGGAGTGGAACACGTGCGGGGCGGCGGCAAACACCTTCGTGAATTCCAGGGTGCCGGTGTGCTTGAAGATGAAGTAGGTGCCCAGCACCAGCCCGACGTCGCCCACCACGTTGATCACGAACGCCTTGATCCCGGCGCGCGTGGCGGTGGTGCGCCGGTACCAGAAGGAGATCAGCAGGTAGGAGGCGGCGCCGACGAACGCCCAGCCGACGATCAGCAGCAGGAAGTTGCCGGCGAGCACCAGCAGCAGCATCGAGAAGACGAAGAAGTTGAGGTAGGAGAAGTAGCGCGCGAAGCCGTGGTCCTCTTCGAGATAGGAGATCGAGTAGAGGTGGATCATCGTGGAGATGCCGGTGACCACGAGGATCATGTACACCGACAGCGGGTCGACGAGGATCGATACATGCGCGTCGATCCCGACCGTGACGGCGTAGCTCCACAGCGATGAGTTGAGCTCGCGGCCGGAGGGGGCGTGGCCCTGCAGCTTGATCAGGGCACCGAGCGCGGCGAGAAAGGCAAGGCCGATCGCCGCCGTGCCGATCCACCCCGCAGTGCGGCCTGGCAACACGCGGAAGCCGAAGCCGATCACCAGCGTCCCCAGCAGCGGGAACAGCAGCACCAGCCAGCCGCACGTGGTTGCGCTCATCCTTGCAGCTCCCTGAGCTCATCGACGTCGATCGGCAGCCGCCGGCGGTAGATCGCGACGATCATGCCGAGGCCGATGCACACCTCGCAGGCGGCGACGGTCATCACGATCAATGCGAGGATCTGCCCGTCGCCGTTGCCCCACATGCGCGCGAACGCGATCAGCGCGAGGTTGGCGCCGTTGAGCATCAGCTCCAGACAGAGCAGCACCACGAGCGGGTTGCGACGCACGATCACGCCGACGGCGCCCAGCGCGAAGACGATCGCCGAGACGGCGAGGTACCAGGCGATGCTCACCAGCCGCCCTCCCCCTCGGCGCCAGCCACAGCGGCGTGCTCCTCCTCGGCGGCGCCGTTGGTGTGCGCGGCGGCGAAGGCGAGCCCGGTGACGCCCTCGGCCATCGTGCCGGTGCCGCGCGGGCGCAGCAGGTCCAGCGGGGTGAGCTCGCGTGGGCGCTCCGCCTGCTCGTCCTCCAGCCCGCCACGGCGCCGGGCGAGCACGACGCCGCCGACGGCCGCGATCAGCAGCAGGAAGGACGCGATCTCGAAAGCGAGCAGGAAGCGGGTGAGCAGCAGGTTGCCGATGTAGGCGGGGGTGCCGTAGGTGCGCGGTCCCGGCGCGTAGGGCGCTCCGTACCCTTCGATCGCCTTCAGCCCAGAGCCGAGCAGCGCGATCAACAGCTCCACCAGCAGCGCGCCGCCCAGCACTGCCGCGCCGAGGCGCAGGCTGGCGCCACCGGGCGCCCGCAGCCGGGCGCTCAACGACTCATCGCCGTCCCCGATGTAGGCGACTACGAACACGTACAGCACCATCACCGCGCCGGCATACACAACGACCTGCGCGGCGGCCACGAATTCCGCCCGCAGCAGCAGGAAGAGGATCGCCAGCGACAGCAGGTGGGCGACGAGCGCGAGCACGCTGAAGAAGGGGTCGCGCAGCGCGATCACGCCGACCGCGCCGGCGATCGCCCCAAAGGCGGCGAGAAAGAAGAAGATCGTGCTCACTCCCCCTCATTCCTCAATGGGGTGCGCTCCAGCGGCTCGGCGAGCAGCATCTCCTTGGTGAAGATCAGATCCGAGCGCGAGTAGTCGGAGAGCTCGTAGTCGTGGCCCATCGTGATCGCGTCAAACGGGCAGGCCACCTCGCAGTAGCCGCAGAAGATGCAGCGCGACATGTTGATCTCGTACACCGCCGCGTAGCGCTCGCCCGCGGAGACGCGATTCTCGGGGGTGTTCTCGGCGGCCACCACGCGGATGCAGTCGGCGGGGCAGGCGGCGGCGCACAGCGAGCAGCCGACGCACTTCTCCAGGCCGGTGTCCTCGAACTTGTGCAACTTGTGACGGCCGCGGAAGCGCGGGTAGACGGGGGTCTTCTCCTCCGGGTACTGGACTGTGACGACCGGTTCGCGCATGCGGCCGAACGTGGTGAAGAGGCCGCGGACGGTCTCGCCGAACGTGCGCCAGGTGCTGCGCGCGGGGCCGGGGGCGGGCGTCCGCTGGACCACGATCACATCATCGCCCGGGCTCCACGCCTTGACGTTGAGGCTGGCGGCGCCCGCGGTGGAGGGAGAGGGGGAGGGAGGAGGAGTTGGCTGGGCAGGCGTGGACATCAGTGTGTCACCACCACGAGCACGGCGGTCACCAGCGCGTTGAGCGTGGCGAGCGGCAGCAGCACCTTCCAGCCGAAGCTCATCAGCTGGTCGTAGCGCAGGCGCGGCAGGGTGGCGCGCACCCAGATGAAGAAGAAGGTGAAGAGGCCCATCTTGAACAGCACCACGAACGGGTCCACCCAACCCGGTGGGTGGATGCCGAACGGCAGCAGCCAGCCGCCGAGAAAGACGGTGGTGACGATGCCGGAGACGACCAGCACGTTGAGGTACTCGGCGAAGTAGTAGGAGGCGAAGCGCCCGCCGCCGAACTCGGTGTTGTAGCCGCCGACCAGCTCGGCGTCGGCCTCCGTCAGGTCGAAGGGGGCGCGGTTGATCTCCGCGAAGGAAGCGGTGAGGAAGATCAGGAAGCCGAAGAACTGCGGGATCAGAAACCACATCCCCTCCTGCGCGTAGACGATGCCGGTGAGCGAGAGCGTCTGTGCGGTCATGACCACGCCGACCAGCGCGAGGCCCTGAGAGACCTCGTAGGAGATCAGCTGGGCGGCGCCGCGCATGGCGCCGAGGAACGAGTACTTCGAGCCCGAGGCCCAGCCGCCGAGCATCACCCCGTAGAAGGCGATCGCGCCGAACGCAAACAGGTAGAGCGGCCCGATCGAGACGTCCACCCCATACAGCCCCACGGGGGTGCCGAAGATGTGCTGGACGTTGCCGAACGGGATCAGCGCGAACGCCGCCACCGCCGTCAGGATCGAGATGACCGGCGCGAACGCGAACAGAAAGCCGATCGAGGTGGTGGGGCGGAACTGCTCCTTGGTGAGCAGCTTGAGGATGTCGGCGAGCGGCTGCAACGCGCCGTAGGGCCCCACGCGGTTGGGGCCGTAGCGGGACTGGAAGCGGCCCAGCAGCTTACGCTCGGCGAGCAGCACCACCGGTACCAGCTGCAGGCCGACGGCGAAGATAACGATCGCCTTGAGGATCTGGACCCACCATTCTTCATAGAAGCCGACGGTGGCGATCATGCCGCCACCGGCGCGAGTAGGGCGGCCACATCGCTCAGCACCCGCGTCTCCGCGCGCGTTTCGCCCGGCCGCGCCACCCCGGGCCGCAGCCGCTGGACGCGGCCATCGGGGTGCACGACGGTGCCCTCCTTCTCCGCATAGGCCAGCGCGGGGAAGACCACGTTGGCGTGCGCGCGGACACCCTCGGTGAGGAAGGTGGCGTGGGCGATGACGGTGGAGGCCCGCTCCAGCGCCTGCTCCCACAGTGGCTGCCCTTCCGACCACGGCGAGCGGAGGTGTTGGGAGGAGGGGAGGGGGGAGGGGCCCGCGAGCGGGTCGGCGTCCAGCAGGTAGAGCGCGCTCAGCTCCCCTGCGGCCAGCGCCGCGGCGATCCCCCGCGCGTCGAGGCCGTTCTCGGCGTGCTCGTCGAGCTCGCAAAGCTCCGGTCCGGCGTTGGGCAGCACGCCCGCCTCGCGCAGGCCACGGCCGTTGGCGTGGGCGGGGATTTCGAGCAGCCCGGCGCCGTCGATCTCGGCGAGGCCCAGCGTGGCGGCCAGATCGAGCAGGGCGCGTACGGCCTGCTCCCCGTTGCTGCCCGCGGCCAGGCGCTCGTGCCACAGCACGACGATCTCCTCGCCGGTGGCGCGCAACGTGTCGAGCAGCTCCTTACGCTGGGTCTCGTCGAGCAGCTGCTCCCGCCCGGCGGGCACCAGCCGCAGCCCGTGGCGGCGCACCCCCTTGCGCAGCCGCAGGTCGAGGATCGCGGCGTCGGCGATCGGTTCGCAGTCCAGCACCAGCACGGCGTGAGCGAACTCCAGGTCGGGGACGCGCGCCTGTAGCGCCGGCTCGGCGAGGGCGCGGTGGAGATCGAGCGCCAGAGTGCCCGCCGTGCGCGAGTCGATGTGAGGCGAGCCGAGCACCTCGCGCAGCAGGCGGACCAGCAGCAGGCCCTCCTCGTTGGTGGTGCCGCCGCCCGCGAGCCCGCCGACACGCTCTCCGGCGCGGCGCAGCCCGGCGGCTGCCTCATCCAGAGCGCGCTCCCAGGAGACGGGGCGCAGCTCGCCGCCGTCGCGTACCAAGGGCGCGGTGACGCGTTGGTCGCCGCCCAGCACGGGGTAGGCGAAGCGGCCGCGGTCGCACAGCCAGCCGTCGTCGATCTCGGGGTGCTGGCGTGAGAGCACGCGCAGCACGCGCTCGTCGCGCACGGTGAGGGTGACGTTGCACTGGGCGGGGCACAGCGTGCAGACCGAGCCGGCGTCCTCGATGTCCCACGGTCGCGCGCGGAAGCGGTAGGGCTGGGAGGTGAGCGCGCCGACGGGGCACAGCTCGACGATGTTGCCGCTGAAGGGCGCCACATAGGGGTGGCCGTCGAAGGTGGAGACGTAGGAGTGGGCGCCGCGCTCCTGCAGCACCAGCTGGTGGTCTTCGGAGATCTCCTGGGAGAAGCGCACGCAGCGGTAGCAGAGGATGCAGCGCTCGCGGTCGATCGCGATCAGCGGCGAGAGCGCGAGCGGCTTGACGAAGTGGCGCTTGGGCTCGATGAAGCGCGAGATCCCGTTGCCCCAGCCGAAGGTGATGTCCTGCAGCGGGCACTCGCCCCCCTTGTCGCACACGGGGCAGTCGAGCGGGTGGTTGATCAGCAGAAACTCCACCACCGAGTTCTGCGCCTCCTTGACACGCGCGGTCTGCGTGTGCACGACCATGCCGTCCTTCACCGGCGTGGAGCAGCCGGTCTGCAGCTTGGGGATGCCCTCGATCTCCACCAAACACATGCGGCAGGCGCCGACGGGGCTGCCCAGCTTGGGCTCGTAGCAGAAGACCGGGATCTCGACGTCGCCCTGCTTGGCGGCGTCGACCAGCATCGAGTTCTCCGGCGCCTGCACCTCGAGGCCGTCGATCGTGAAGGTGATCGTGCGCGGGGCGGGGCGGGGCATCAGGCTGCCACCAATCGCTTGCTCGCCATGTGCGCTTCGAACTCGTCTTTGAACTTGGCGATCATCGAGCCGATCGGCATGGCCATCGCGTCGCCCAGCACGCACAGGCAGTTGCCGATGATGTGCTCCTGCACGGAGGCCATGATCTCGAGATCCATCGGCGTGGCCTCGCCGGCGTCGATCCGCTCCAGCATCTTCACCGTCCAGTTGGTGCCCTCGCGGCAGGGGGTGCACTTGCCGCAGGACTCGTGGCGGTAGAACTTCGCGACCTTCAGCGCCACGTCGATGATCGGCGTGGAGTCGTCCACCACGATGATCGCCCCCGAGCCCAGCATCGTGCCGGCTTTGGCCATCGAGTCGAAGTCGTAGGGGATGTCGAGATCGTCGCCGGTCAGCACGGGAGAGGAGGAGCCTCCGGGAAACCAGCACTTGACTTTGCGTCCTTCCGGCGGCCCGCCGGCGAGACCATAGATGATCTCGCGCGAGGGGATGCCGAGCTCGATCTCGTAGTTGCCGGGCCGCTGCACGTGCCCGGAGACCGACACCAGCTTGGTGCCGGTGGAGGTGGCCACGCCGAGCTTGGCGTACTCCTCGCCGCCGATGCGAAGGATCGTCGGCACGGTGCAGAGCGTCTCGACGTTGTTGATCAACGTTGGCCCCTGGTAGAGGCCCTGATTGGCGGGGAACGGCGGCTTCAGGCGTGGGTTGCCGCGCTTGCCCTCCAGCGAGTCCAGCAGGCCGGTCTCCTCGCCGCAGATGTAGGCGCCGGCGCCGCGGTGGACCACCAGCGAGAGCGAGGTGTCGGAGCCGAGGATCTTCTCGCCGACCAGCCCGGCGGCGCGCGCTTCGGCAAGCGCCGCGTCGAGGATGTCGGCCTGCAGGACATACTCGCCGCGGATGTAGATGAACGAGCGCGTGGCGCCCGCCGCGTGGGCGGCGATCACGATCCCCTCGATCAGCATGTGCGGGCACTTCTGCATCAGCTCGCGGTCCTTGAAGGTGCCGGGCTCGGACTCGTCGGCGTTGCACACCAGGTACTTGTCCATGCCGCCCTGGGGCAGGAACGACACCTTCTTGCCCATCTGGAATCCCGCTCCCCCGCGGCCGCGCAGCGCGGAGGCTTCCAGCTCGTGCAGCACGGCCTCGGGCGGCATCGCCAGGGCCTTGCGCAGCGCCTCGTAGCCGCCCCGGCGCTGGTAGACATCCAGCGTGTTCAGGCCGGGCTCGTCGATGCGGTCGAAGAGGAGCTTGTCGCTCACGCCTCCACCCCCGATGGCAGCTTGTCGGTCATTCCCCCACCTCCGATTGAAGGTTGTCGCTCACGATCCCGCCCCCGGATCGGCGCAGGGACGCCGCGCGAGCTGCTTCTCGGGGAGAACCTCGCGGCCGGCGCGGATGTCATCGAGCAGCTGCGGCACGTCGGCGACGTTCAGCGGCCCCACGTAGGCGCCGTCGACGGAGGCCATCGGCGCGATGTCGCAGGCGCCGAGGCACTCGAAGGAGCGTACGTTGAGCTCCGGATCCTCGCCCGCGGCGGCGCGGATCGCCTCGTACAGCTCGTCGGCCCCGCACAGCGAGCAGGAGATGTTGGTGCACACGTACACGGAGTGGCGCCCCACGGGCGTGGTCTCGAGCATGTCGTAGAAGGTGGCCACCGCCACCAGCTCGGCGGGAGTCAGCTGCATCACGCACGCGACCTGCTCGATCGCCTCGGGCGAGCACCAGCCGTGCACCCGCTGGGCGGCCTCCAGGGCGGGGAGGATGGCAGAGCGGGAGTCGGGGTAGAGCGCCATATGCGCCTCGATCTCCGCGCGCAGCCCCTCGGGCACCTCCGTGGTCGCCGCGTCGGGGATCAGCGCCGGGTCCTTGTCGAGGTCGGCGGCCATGTCCCAGCCGGGCACACGCGAGCCGTGGGCATAGCGGGGAACGGGGGTGCTCATAACGCCGGAGGGCCTCCTGCTGTTCGGGTGGGTGCATGCACCCACCCGCCGGACGGCGCATGCGCCGTCCGGACGATCGCCGCATGCGGCGATCGCAATCATCGATCTATCCCCCCGAGAATCGGATCCAGCATCGCGGTGGTCGCGATCAGGTCGGCGATGTAGGCATCCCGCGTCATGTGCGAAAGCGCCTGCAGGTTGACGAACGAGGGGTCGCGCATGTGCACTCGCGCCGGCTTGGAGGAGCCGTCGGAGCGCACGTAGCAGCCCAGCTCTCCGCGGGGGGACTCGATCGGGTTGTAGATCTCCCCGGGCGGTACGCGCATGCCCTCGGTGACCAGCTTGAAGTGGTGGATCAGCGCCTCCATCGAGGTCGCCAGCTCGTGCCGGGGCGGCAGCGCCACCTTGCGGTCCTCGGTGATGTGCGGTCCCTCGGGAAGGCCGTCGAGCGCCTGCTCGATGATGTGCAGCGACTCGTAGATCTCCGCCATCCGCACGGCGAAGCGGTCGTAGTTGTCGCCCACCGTGCCGACGGGGATCTTGAAGGCGAAATCCTCATAGGAGCTGTAGGGGTCGGCCTTGCGCAGGTCCCACGGGTTGCCGGCGGCGCGCAGCAGCGGGCCGGTGACGCCCAGCCCCAGCAGCGTGTCGGCGTCGAGCGGGCAGACGCCGCGCAGGCGCTGCAGCACGATCTCGTTGGAGTTGAGGATCGCGCCGTACTCGTCGGCGCGCTTGGGCATAATCTTCAGGAACTCGCGCACCTTGGCCTCGAAGCCGCGCGGGATGTCCTCCATCACGCCCCCCACCTGGAAGTAACGCGTGTGCATGCGCGCGCCGGAGGACATCTCGAACAGGTCGAGGATCAGCTCGCGCTCGCGCAGGCAGTACAGGAAGATCGAGGTGGCGCCCAGGTCGAGCACGGAGGTGCCCAGCCAGATCAGGTGCGAGGCGATGCGGTTGAGCTCCAGGTGGATCACGCGCAGGTACTGCGCGCGCTTGGGCACCTCGCACTCAAGCAGCCGCTCCACCGCGCCGCAGTAGGCCATCGCGTTGAAGTAGTAGGAGAGGTAGTCCATCCGCTCGATGACCGGGATCACCTTCCAGTAGGCCTTGTCCTCGGCGGTCTTTTCGATCCCCGTATGCACGTAGCCGATGATCGGTTTGAGGTCGCGCGCCACCTCGCCCTGGAGCGTCACCAGCAGCCGCAGCACCCCGTGCGTGGCGGGGTGGTGGGGGCCGAAGTTGAGCGTCAGCAGCTCGTGCGTGGCCTCGTCGCTTGAGCCGATCGCGTCGGCGCTCACGCCGGCGGCGCCGCCCACCCCCGACTGGTCGAGCGTGAAGCTCTGCTCGCCGCGGCGGTACTCGGAGAGGTGGGTGCTCATCGCGGGGCCCCCAAAGTTGGGTTGTCGTTATAGGTGAAGCGCACCGGCTCGCCGCCCACGGGAAAGTCGCGCCGCTGCGGGTGGCCCTCGTAGTCCTCTGGCATCAGGATGCGGCGCAGATCGGGGTGCCCGTCGAAGACGACCCCGAACATGTCGTACACCTCGCGCTCCTGGTGGTCGGCCGTCGGCCATTGCGTCGTCACCGAGTCCACCTTGGGCGCGTCGGTGGGCACGCGTAGCAGCACGGTGAGGCGATCGACGCGGCTCATGTCCAGCAGCTCGTAGTGCACGCCGAGACGCGGCTCGTGCGGGTAGTAGTCGACGCCGTGCAGGCTCGCCATGAACGCGTAGCCCTGTCCACGCAGGTGGGCGAGCACGGCGCGTACGTGCGTGGGGTCGATCTGGACCGTGGCGCGTTCGCGGAAGAAGACCGTGTCGAGCACCGCCTCGTCGCCGAGCTCCTCCCGCAGCCCGCGTGCGAGGAGCTCCAGGCCAGTGGCGTCAGGCACCCGGAACGTTCTCCTCCGTGCCCACCGCGTCGTAGCGCTCGCGCCAGCCGCTGTCGGGGTCGTCCTGCACCAGCTTGCGCAGCTTGAGGATGCCGTGCATCAGCGCCTCCGGGCGCGGCGGGCAGCCGGGGACGTGCACGTCGATCGGCAGGAACTTGTCGGCGGGCACCAGCGCGTAGTTGTTGAAGACCCCCATCGAGCTGCAACAGGCGCCCATCGAGATCGCCCACTTGGGCTCCAGCATCTGGTCGTACAGGCGGCGGATGATCGGCGCCATCTTGATCGACACCCGCCCCGCGAGGATGATCAGGTCGGCCTGGCGGGGTGAGGCGCGGAACGCCTCGAAGCCGAAGCGCGCGATGTCCATGCGCGGGCCGGCGGTGTGGAACTGCTCCATCGCGCAGCACGCCAAGCCGAAGCCCAGCGGGAAGAAGGAGTTGGAGCGCGCCCACGCCACCGCGCGGTCGAGCGTCGTGGTCAGCACGCGCTCTTCGACGTGGCGTTCGAGCTCCGCGCCCTCCAGGTGGGCGGGAAGGTTGAGGCCGTCCATCTCGCCGCCGCGCAGCAGCTGCGACGCGTTGAGGCGGGTCACCTCCACTCCAACGCCCCCCTCCGCCACACGTACACGAACGCCACGACCAGCAGCACGATGAACACGGCGGTCTCGCTCAGCGCGTAGCTGCCGAACGCCCGCAGCTGCACCGCGATCGGGTAGAGGAAGATCACCTCGATGTCAAACAGGATGAACAGCATCGCGATCAGGTAGAAGCTGATCCCGAAGCGCAGCCCCTGCTTGACCTCCGACGGCAGGCCGCACTCGTAAGGATCCTGCTTCTGTTTGATCGCCCGGCGCGGGCCCAGCACGCCGTTGAGCAGCGTAAACGCCCCGCCCACGGCGCCGCCGAGGATCAGGAAAACGAGCGCGGGGAGGTAGGAGCGCAGCACCGCGGCTGTTATACCACCGCACGCCGATGCTTGTGCCAGAGTGTTACATAGTGACGATCGGCTCGAAATCGGACGGTTGCGGTGGCGGTGCCTCGGGCCTTCCTCACGCGGCCGCTGGCTTCGTGCTTCCGCATCGTCGCTGCCTCACCCGCCGGGGAGAAGCGCGGTGAATGAAGCGGCGGTTGTGGGCGCGATCGCGGCCGCCGCTGTCAACGCGATCCCAGCCCTGCTGGGTGGCTGGAGCTGGTACCGCTGGCAGGCCAGCCGGCTCTTCTGGGTGCTGCTGCGCATCGGTCAGGGCGCTGCCGTCGTGTACGCGCTCGCCGTCGGTGTGCTTGCCGCGGCCGGCCGCACATCGAGCGAAAACCTCTTCTACCTCTACGCCCTGCTGCCGCTCGCGGTCGCGTTCGTCGCCGAGCAGCTGCGCATCGCCTCCGCCCAAACGATCCTCGACCAGCGCGGCCTGGCGAGCGCCCAGGAGGTCGGCGGGCTGCCGGAAGTCGAGCAGCAGGCCGTGGTCGCGGCAATCGTCCGCCGCGAGCAGGGGATCATGGCCCTCTCCGCGCTGGTGGTCGTGTTCCTGCTGCTGCGCGCGGCGGAAACCGCGCATGGGGTTTGAGGAGACCCTCGCCGTCTAGCGTCGCACTTCAAACGCCCGCTCACGGCGAGGCCCGAAGCGGTAGATCGAGAAGTGTGCGTCGAAGCTGGCGACGCTTGTGACGCCCAGGCGCTCCATGACGGCGAAGCTGGTGCGATCGACGATCGAGAAGTCCTGGTCGGGGAAGACCTCTCCGATTCGCCACGCGGTATCGAGGTCGCCGGGCAGAACAGTCTCGATGGTGGCAAGGCCTTTGCGGATTGCGGCCCAGAAGCGCTCTGCGTTTGCAAACCCGCCGAAATCGCGTATCAATCGCCACGACTCGACGAGCACGTGGTCTGTCGTGGTGAGGCTATCTGCGTCGCGCAGCAGTTCGGCGGCGCGCGCGTGGTGTCGATCGCGGGAGTCGGTGGCGGCGTAGAACGCAGAAGTGTCGACGAACAGGCTCAACGACCCGACTGGTCCGTCTCACGCAGGTACTCGTTCCGGGCAGCTTCGCCGAGGTACTTGTCCACGTTGCCGGATACGTCGGACACGCCTGAGTCGAAAAGGCCGAAGATCTCGCTGATGTCGCCCTTGGGCTCCTCGCCGAGGTCCTGGTCCAGCGTTCTGCGGACGTACTCCGCGAAGGAGATCCCCAGGTCCGAGGCGCGGCGCTTGGCGCGCCTGTGCGCGTCGGCGTCGAGCGTGATCTGGGTACGGACCACCATTGGAGTGCCATCGTACCATCACATGTCGGGTGTCCGCGGTCGTCGATTGGCTGGGTGGTCACGGCTTCAATCGGTGGGTGGCCGCCGTTTCAGCGCACGATCAGCGTGGCGGCCATCCCCAGCACCGCCTGGTTGCCAACGGTGCTGGCCAGCAGGTAGCGGCCCGGGGCCAACGGCTGGGTGAGCGCCGAGCCGCACCTGCCGGGCAGCAGCGTGTGGATGTCGGTGAGCGTGGTCCGTTCGCCGGAGTCGAGGCTGCCCCGCTGCAGCGCCACGTTGTGCGTGAGGATGCCGCGATTGCACGCCGTGATCCTCAGCGTCCCCGCCGGCACGCTCGCCGTCTGGGGCAGGATGCGGTACTCCTCGAGCGTGAGCGCGAGGCGGTGGCCCGTGAGGTGTGCTGTTTGCCCGGCTCCACAGCCCGCCAGCAGAAGCGGCATGAGCAGCGCCGCCGCGAGGGGCCGGAGTCGCATCCGCCGAGCCTATATATTCCGGCTCGCATGAGCGCCCAACCGAAGTCTCGCATCAGCGCCATATCGAAGCTCGCCGCGACCTTCGCCGTGGCCGCCGTTGCGGCCGTGGGCGTCAGCGCCTGCGGCACGCAGGGCATCCAGCTCTCCAAAACCAGCCCTTATTACAAGGGGGCGGCACTGTTCCTGCAGCGCTGCTCTGGCTGCCACACGCTGGCCACCGTCGGCGCCGAGGGCTCGGCGGTGAGCATCAAGGATCGCGTGCGCACCAACGGCCCCAACTTCAACTTCCGCAAGGAGCAGTACAACCAGGTTCTCTACGCGATTCGCAATGGTGGCTTCTCCGGCGCGATCATGCCCCAGAACATCGTTGTCGGCGTGCAGGCTCAAGAAGTCGCCACGTTCCTCGCCAAGTACGCGGGCCTGCAGGCCCCGAAGGTGCCCTCGATCGAAAACACCTCAATCCCGGGCTCCTCTGAAAGCTCGACGACTTCCACAGGCACCGCTGCGCCCGCAAGCACCGCAACCTCCGCGGGTGCCGCGGCGGCGCCGGCCGCCTCCAACGGCAAGCACGCCGCCAAATAGGGCGCCGGCCCGAGGCTTGGTCGCGTGCTCGACATCAAGCTGATCCGAGAGGACCCCGACGGCGTGCGCGCGGCTCTCGCCCGACGCACCCCGGGTCTGGCTGAGGCCGTTGGTCTGATTCTGGAAAAGGATCAAGAGTGGCGCGCCGCGACAACCTCCGCGGAGAGCCTCCGCGCCATGCAAAAGACGCGATCTGAAGCATTTGGGGCTGCCAGGGCTCGTGGAGAGGAGGCGCCTGAGCTGCGAGCCGTCATGCAGGAGATGAGCGCTCAGGTCAAGGAGTTCGTCGACCAAGCCGATCGCGCCAAACGAGAGTTGGAGTCGCTTCTCCTCCCGCTGCCCAACCTCCCCGACCCGACCGCCGCCCCGGGTCCGGAGGACGAGTTGGTGCGAGTCGTGGGGGAGGCCGGGTTGGGCGGGCTCGCCGTGGGCGGGGCGGGACCTGGTGGGCTCGGCGTGCGCGACTCGGGGCCCGCCTTCGCGCCCCGCGACCACCTGGAGCTGGCTGGCTCGCTGATCGACATGGATCACGCCGCCAAGCTGTCGGGTGCGCGCTTCGCCTACCTCAAAGGCGACCTTGTGATGCTCGAGCTGGCGCTGGTGCGGTGGGTGCTTGAGAAGCTGCGCGGGCATGGCTTCGAACCGGTGATCCCGCCGGTGCTGGTGCGCGAACGGGCGCTGTACGGCACCGGCTTTCTGCCCGACACCGAGCAGCAGATCTACAGCCTCCCTGCGGACGAGCTTTTCCTGGTGGGCACCTCCGAGGTCGCGCTGGCCTCGCTGCACGACGAGGAGATCCTCGACGCCGAGCGCCTGCCGCTGCGCTACGCCGGCTTCTCCCCCTGTTTCCGCCGCGAGGCCGGCGCCGCCGGCAAAGACACGCGTGGGATCTTCCGCGTGCACCAGTTCGACAAGGTGGAGATGTTCAGCTTCGTCGAGCCCTCCAGCTCGGGCGCGGAGCACGAGCGGATCCTCGGGATCGAGGAGGAGATTCTTGGCGAACTGGGGTTGCCCTACCGGGTGGTCAACATCGCCGTCAACGATCTCGGCGCCCCCGCCGCCAAGAAGTACGACTGCGAGGCGTGGCTGCCCAGCCAGAGCCGCTACCGTGAGCTGACATCTTGCTCCAACACGACCGACTACCAGGCGCGACGTCTGAACATCCGCGTGCGCCGGGAGAAGCGCGTCGAGATGCTGCACACGCTCAACGGCACCGCGGTGGCGGTCGGGCGCACGATCATCGCGCTGCTGGAGAACGGCCAGCGCGAGGACGGCTCGGTCGCGCTGCCGGAATGCCTGGGACCCTACGGGGCGCCCGCCACATTGCACGCTCCCGCCTGAGGCTCGGGCTGGGCGCGACCATCGAACCCGCACCGCAACGGAAGGATTCACCATCGTGACCCGTACCCGCTCACTATTCGTATGTATCTTGGCCCTCAGCTGCCTGGCTGTGTCGGTGGCCAGCGCGCAGGGGGCGTGCAAGACCTGGAAGGGCGGGAACGGGAGCTGGGGAACGGCAAGCGCTTGGAGCCCGGAAGGTGTCCCAAGCAGCTCGGATAGCGTGTGTATTGCAGCGCCGGCCACGGTGGTTCTGCCACCCAATGGCGGGGTTGCGAAGACTTTGACGGTGGGTGGAGGATCGGGTGAGGTAACGATCGATGTGGCCGGCGAGAGTTACGACAATGCGGGCAACACTTCGAACGAGACAGATCTGAGTGTGGTGGAAACCGCGTCGTTTGCCGCGAATACGAAGCTGGTTCTGGAATCGACCAACGCCACCACCGAAGCCAAAGTCGAACCGCATGGCGCGGGCGGAGGGTTGGTGGGCGGAAGCGTCGTGGAGGCGGGCCAGATCGAAGCGGTCAACGACGGAGCACCGTGGGCGAATCGAATCAAGCTTGCCAATCTGCAGATCGAGCCCGGCGCGAGCCTGCTCGACACGTCGGGGACGCTGTTGTTCCTCAAGGAAGGCGAAGGCTCCTACCCGTGGACGGTGACGAACGAAGGAACTTTCACGGTTGCTGCGGGCGCGTCGGTAGAAATGCAGCCAAGCTTTGCAGGTAAGGCGTCATTCATCAACGACGCGACCGTCATCAACGACGGCTCGATCACGGTGTCGGGCACAGAAGCAAAGTGGACGCAGAGCGGTGGCTCGGTGTCGGGCGATGAAGTGGTGCTTCAGAACGGTGCCACGCTTGCGGACTCGGCGGGGAGCGGGGCATTTCTCGGCAACCATGGCTCGGTCACGGTCACCGGCACGATCCCCGCGGGTCAGACGGTGACCGTGCGTGGCGAGCCGATCAGCTCGGGCGGAGAGACCTCCTACAGCACGACCCTGAGCGGCGGTGGCAAAGAACTGGTGAACGATGGGACGCTTGTGCTCAACCCGACCGGAACCGGCGAAGTCAGCGGCGGCGCAGTTAACGTCGAATCCGGGGCGATTCACAACAACGGTCTAATCGACGATGAAACCGAAACCGCCACGAGGGTTACCCAGCTTCTCGATAGCCTGATCAACGGCGCGTCGGGCAGGCTTGAAGTTAAGGGTGGGATCTTCCAGGGCAACAACGGCTCTGTTACCACCAACGAAGGGCTGGTCACGGTTGCGCCGGGTGCGGTTTATCAGCTCCAGGAGGCCGCGTCGTTCGTCAATCACGGCACGCTGTCCCCCGAGATCGCCAGCGCCGCGAGCATCGGCGCCATCCAGTTGACCGGCCCCTGTTGCAGCGGGCCAGGAACGTTCACCGCGGGGGGAACGCTGGCGCCGGCTCTGATCGGTGGGTTCGTGCCAGCCGCAGGGCAGGAGTTCGACCTCTTCGAGCTCGACGGCGGCAAGTTCGAAGGTACCTTCGGGGCGCTCACCAACGGCTTCACCGCCGACTACTCGCATGAGGCATCCACCCCCGCCTTTGTCGGGGTTGTCTACGGCGCGTCGGCGGGTGGCCCCGGTACCGGCACGCCGCCGCGGCCAAAGCCTCAGGTCGTCCACGTCGGCTCGATCTCGCGCAACAAGCAGGGCAAGCTCACCGTGACGCTGTCCTGCCCAGCCGGCGGCGCGGCGTGTCAGGCCGTGAACGTTCAGGCCACCGTCACCGAGCATCTGAAGGGTCGCAAGGTTATCGCGGTCACCGCGCGCAAAGGCAAGAAGAAAGCGGCGGTGAAGAAGAAGCAGGTGGTGATCGCGACCGGGAGCGCCTCGCTGGCGGCGGGCGCATCCAAGACGCTTGAGCTCACGCTCAACAGAACCGGCAACGCGCTGCTGGAGAAATTCGGCAAGCTCACGGCGATCGTGACGGTCAGCTCGGGCGGTAAGACGATCGACACGGCGACTGTCCATCTGCAGAAGGCGCCGACGGGGAAGAAAAAATGATCCACCGCGCGGTCGATCGCGAATGACTGATCCACCGCGCGGTCGATCGCCAATGACAGCTCTCTACATCCGCTCCAGCGCGTACCCAATCTCCAGGCCGGTGGAGTCCACGATGTCATCCACCCGCTCTTCGTGCAGTACGCGGTAGCCGGCCTGCGCAAACAGCTCCAGCCACTGCGCGTGCGGGAGCAGTCGCTGGGTGGTGACCGAGTGCAGCCAGATGTAATAGTTGTAATAGCCCCTGCCCTGGCGGTCTGAGCCGACCAGCTCGCCGCGGCCTTCCTCGTAGGGGTTGGACACCTCGATGATCAGCAGCTTCGCGTTGGGGAAGCGCGCGCCGAAGGAGCGCAGGAACTCGACGGTCCCCTGCACTCCGCGCTGGCCGACGATCTCGTGCAGCACGAAGGCCGAGACGACGAAATCCACCTCCTCGCTGGGCACATAGTCGGGCGCGGAGGCGTGCTCGATCGCGATGCGATCCTGCATCCCGGCTTCGCGCACGTGTGCGCGCGCGGCCTGCACTGTCTCCTGCGCGAGCTCCACGCCGATCGCGCGTAGGCCGGGGTGCTGGGAGCACAACGTGATCAGATACAGCGCGCTGCCGCAGCCGTAGTCCAGCACCACTCCCTCGGAGGCCCCGAGGCGCCCGATCAGCCGCAGCGTCAACGGCACGGCGTCGTAGATCGCGATTCGGGCGCTGCCGGTGGCCACGCGCAGGTGGTTGCGCTCGATGCTTCCGTCGCCCTCGCGCATCAGCCTGCCGACGCCTTTGAAGAGGTCGCGGTAGCCCTCCATCAGGAGCTCCAACCAGCCGTGCGCCGCGCGCAGCTCCGAGAGGTCTTCGGCGAGGCGGTAGGTTCCGTTCTGCCTCACCAGCGCGCCCTCGGAGTGCAGCGCCTGCAGCAGCGCGCCGGTCAGCTCGCTCCCCGACGCGCCCGTGGTTGGGCTGCCGGGCGAGCCCAACCGCTGCGCCAGCTCCTCGGCGCTGATGCCCTGCTCCAGCGCGCTCAGCAGCGGCTCGTCTTCGAGGATCGCCATCAGCAGCTCCGCCGTCGCCCACCCGGCAAGGTAGTCGAGCGCTCTCAAAAGCGTCGGCCGGAACGCGGCGCGGTCGATTGCCTCGGGGGTGGTGTGGGCGATGGTGTGGGTGCTCATGGGTGGTATCTCTCCTGGCGAGCTGTGGATAGCGATCGTATTAACAGGTTTTAATTTATGGGGGAGGGGGTAGTTGTCGTGTTGAAAATCCCGGGTGGGGTCAGTCAGTTCGGAGCGAGGGAGCCGTATAGCCATTGCAATAGGTTGGGGTGTTGAACAAAAAATTAAAAGGCCGTGCGCAATTGCTATCGGGTCAAATTTTTTATAACAACCCAACCCTTCCTTTTTATATATACTATAGCTATACCAATGCGTCCGTGGCCCCTTCGGAGGCGGGCGCGTGGGCGATGGCCGTCAAACCGGCGATCAGTCGGTCGGCGGCCCCTTTGAGGCTTACGCCGATCCGTAGCCCCGCGGGCGCTCCGAGCGCGGCGGTCGAGGCGACGATCACGTTCCAGCGTGCCGCCAGCGTCTCCCTAATCGACCCCGCCGCGGCGGGCGAGGCGCAGGTGACGAACACGAAGTTGGTTTCGCTGTCGTGCACACGCTCGAATAGCTCCAGAGCACGCAGGCGCGCGATCAGCGCGGCGCGCAGCGTGTCCACCTCGCGCGCGTGGCGGCGCGGAAAGTCGGGGTCGCTCTCCAGCGCGCCGATCAGCGCTTCCGCCGCCAGCCCGCTGGTCGTCAGGTACGCCTGCCGCGCGCGCAACTGCCCGATCAGGCGCTCCTCGCCGACGAGGCAGCCGATCCGCAGCCCCGCCAGGCCGTAGGCCTTCGAGAACGAGCGGAATACCAGCAGGCTCGGGTACTCCGCCAACCACGCCATCCCCGGGGCATGCGCGCAGAAGTCCGCGTACGTCTCGTCCAGCAGCAGGTAAGCCGAGCGCTTCAGCAGCGTACACAGCGACTGAGGCGCGAACGCGTTCGCGGTCGGGTTGTTGGGGCTCGCCAGCATCACCAGCCGCCCAGCCGTTGCCGCTTCGAGCAGCTCACTCGGAAGCGCGTGCTCGGCGGTCAGCGGGAACGCCCGGCTGCGGTGGTTGAGCGCCGCGGCGCGGTCGCCATACCCGTCGAAGCCTGGCGTGATCGTGTAGGGGTCGCCCAGCTCGAGGATGCACAGGTCGGCCGCCTCGTCCACGCCAGTGGTGAGGATCAGCTGGCGCGGATCCACGCCGATGTGGTGGGCGGTCGCGGCGGTTGCGCGCGCCGTCGCCTCGTGCGGGTAGAGGTGTCCGCGCGCGATTGCCTTGTGTACGCGTTCCACCGCGCCCGGTGGGGGCCCGCGCAGCGCCTCGTTGCGGTCCAACTGCGCCACCTGGCCGTCAAGCTGCGCCACCTGGCCGTCAAGCTGCGCCACCTGGCCGTCAAGCTGCGCCACCTGGCTGTCCAACTGCGCCACCTGGCCGTCAAGCTGCGCCACCTGGCCGTCAAGCTGCGCCACCTGGCCGTCAAGCTGCGCCACCTGGCCGTCAAGCTGCGCCACCTGGCCGTCAAGCTGCGCCACCTGTCCATCCGCGCGCGGACTTGCTATCGGTGTCATCGCGCGCCACTGCCCTCGTGCGTCGCGCTACGGCCCTCATGCCTCCCACCAAGGCCATTGTGTACTGCGCCACCACCTTCGTGCGTCCCCTCCCGGCCCTCGGGCGCGCATGGCAAACCCAGCGCGCCCATGCCGGCGGTGAGCAGGGTGCGCATCACGCGGGCGGTTCGCGCATCCGCGGCGGCCGCGAGGTAGCGGCGGCTCAGATGCCCATAGAAGCGCGCGAGCTCGTACACGTCCAGCTGCTCCACCGCGCGCGCCAGCAGCCGTCGGTGGACCGCCGACTGCATCACCGTGTGGCGGTACCCGGCATGCTCGGGCGCCGGGTCGGGCGGGCCGTCGTGGCGGGGATCCCAGGCGCTCACCGCCGCCCTTGCCAGCTCCCAGCCCACTCCGCCCGTGAGGTCGAGCATCTCCGTCAGCGTGAGATCCACCGGCTTGCGTGTGGGGCGGCCCAGGTAGAAGCCGAGCGTCACCAGCGCGGCCAGGCCGCGCGGCTTGAAGCGCCCCTCGCTGCGCGCCGCGAGCTCCCGCAGCGGTGGTGAGGCGGTCAGCCGCTCCAGCATCCCGTCCACCAGCGGGGGCCTGCCGTGGCTCGACTTCACCGCACCGCCGTCCACAGTCACCATCCCGTAGATCACGTTGTCGCTCGGATGGTGCGGCGACTGGCGCCGCTCGTGACGGAGCTGTTCAGCCCTGGAGGGATACCCGTCAGCGTCGAGTGGATCCTCTTGCAGCCGCGGGTGCCGGGCGCTCCCCGTGCATCAGGCGCTCGTGGTAGCGCACGTATGCCTGCCACTCTTCGCCCACCAGCTCGATCGTGCGGATCTCGCCGAATGTCTCGCGCAGCGAGCGCCACAGCGCGATCGTGCGCAGATGCTGGGTGGGGAAGCCGTCCGCGCGCGCCAGCAGCAGCCGCGGGTACTCCTCCTCGCGCGTCTCATACACGACCGCCCCGCCCTCGGTGCGCGTCAGCACGCCGCCGGCCACGCCGCGGTCGAGGATCCACTCTGTGAGCGGGCGCGAATCGGACTCATACACCAGCCGGTCGATACTCACGCCGAGCGCCGCCAGCGTCGCCTCCTGCCCCTCCAGCGCCCACCCGCGCAGCCGCCGCCAGCGTTCGACGATCCGCGGGTCGCCCGCGCTCAACCGCTCCAGCAGCTGGTCGGCCAGGTCGTTGCGGACGGCGGCCTCGGCGCTCAGCGCCGGATCGTCGGCACCCTCGGCGTCTCCCCGACTGGCTGGCATGACATCTCGATCGGTGGGCCTACCGGCAGGGTTGGGCATTCCCGTGCGCTCCGCGGCGTGCGCGGCGTAGCGCCCGAAACATTCGCCCACGAAGTGGTCGCTCTTGACGCCGAGGCCGCGCGGGGTGACGTTCTCCGCCAGCTCCATATAGCCCGCCAGCGCTTCGCCCATGCTGCGGCAGTAGTCGCTCACCTGGCTCTGGCGTGTCACGCGTCCGCCCGCCGCCGCCAGGGCGCCCGCGAGCGCCTGGCCGAGCGCGATGTTGCGCAGGTGGCCGACGTGTAGCGCCTTGGTGGGGTTGGCGTCGCAGAAGTTGACCAGCACCTCGGCGCTGCCCAGCAGATCGCGCGCATCCAACACCCCCTCCTCGCCGGCCTCCAGCCGCTCGCCCAGCCGCGCGATCGCCGTGTCGGCGAAGCGCACCGTCAGCGAGTCAGCGCGCGCTTTCACGTCCGCCACCCCCGGGAGGGCGGCGAGCGCCTCGCGCGCCGCGGCCAGCTGGACGTCGCCCACCCCGCGCGGCTCTACGTCGCCCACCCCGCGCGACTCGACGGCGCCCGTCTCGCCCATCCCGCGCGGCTCTCCGTCGCGAGTGCCGCCGCGGAAGATCTGTGCATCGGCGCCCCTGCGCGGGTTGTGGAGCGGGATCACCGAGAAGCTGGTCCGCGGCGCAACGGCGATCAGCACCTGTAAAAGCTGATCGAGCACTTCACGCGCTCGCGAGGAAGGACGCCCGGCGTGCCCCCGGTCCTGGCGGGCTGGGCCATGCCAACCGCGTTCCACCGTGTCGTGTCGGGAAGTACGCCCGGCGGGGCTCGAACCCACATCGGCGGCTTAGAAGGCCGCTGCTCTTAGACCGGCGACTCGCGCGGGCTTTGTCATACCAAGCGACCGCTAAGCGGCAGATAGCCGCCGGCCAGCGAGCCGCGCGGGCACGCGGCCCGGTGCTCGTCGCCGGTTGAATGACTACACCTGGAGATTCGGCGCCACTGTTGTCGTGGCCGTTAGCCAGTTGAGCTACGGGCGCATGGGACGGTCTGAACACCATTCGTTCGAGGGTAAGCCCGGTCTGGGGATCCCGCAACGCAAATTGCGAGCGGTGCCGGATCGTTGCTCGCGGCCATCTCGCAAACAACCGCGTTTTCCCTGCATACATACGAAATTAGGGGCGCCGACCGTCGATGGTTGGAGCCCGAATAGTGGGAAACAGCGGGGCCAGCGAGTTTCCGACTCGGGCCGAGATCTAGGGAAACACCCCCCTACCACTAGCCAGATAGGCTGGACATTGAGAAGATAGGGTCGAAGGTAAAGATCAAGCTAGCCGCCGGGGAGAGGAAGACGTCAGGGTGCAGCAGCCAGGGGGTTCGGTGGACGACGACGAGCGCACACGCATCTTCAGGGCGGCGGCCGTCGCCGTCGCGGCGCGACGCGGGGGCACGCCAGGTGGGTCGGGCGCGGGAGGGTGGGGGGAGCCCGTCTCCCTCGCCGACATCGCCTCGCGGGCCGACATCTCGCCGCGCAAGCTTCGCGCACAGTTCGCCGACGTCGAAGGGTGCCTGCTCACTGCCTTCGAGTGGTGCTCGGAGCGCGCCGGCGCTGAGATGGCGCAGGCCTACGCCGACGAGCACGGGTGGGTCGAAGCGATCAGATCCGCCTTAGGCGTCGCGCTGGAGCTGATCGAGCGGGAGCCCGACCTGGCGCGGCTGTGGATCGTCTATGCCGTCGGCGGCGGCCCGCGCGTGCTACGCAGCCGCGCCGCGGCGATCGCGACGCTGGCCGAGTATGTCGATCGGGGGCGGCTGGAGTCGAGGGTCCGCACCGAGCCCCCCGCGATCACCGCCGAGGGAGTGGTGGGTGCGCTGTTGGTTGTGTTGCAAACGCGGCTGCTGGCGCCCGAGCCCGAGCCGCCCACCTCTCTGCAAGGTGAGCTGATGGGCCTGATCCTGCTCCCCTATCTTGGGAGCGCCGTCGCCAAGCGCGAGATCTCCCGGCCCGCCGGTCGGCCTCCCCGAGGTCGCCGCGCGCAGCCTCCGCGCGGCGGGCGCGCGGTGATGGAGGGGGAGGGCGTAGGCCAGAGGCTCACCTACCGCACCGCGCGCGTCCTCGCGGCGATTGCCGAGCGGCCCGGATCGAGCAATCGCGAAATCGCCAACCGCGCTGAGGTCGTCGACCAGGGCCAGATCTCCAAGTTGCTCAGTCGCCTGGAGGTTCAGGGCCTGATCGCCAACGTTGGCGGCGGCGGTCTGCGCGGTGCCCCCAACGCGTGGGAACTCACGCTCCGCGGTGAGCAGATCCAGCAAGCCGCCGCGCGCATGGCAGTATCCACCGCGCGCGCGGCGCGGCGGTAGCAGTCACCGGTGGGGGTGACGGTGAGCGCGGCGGCGACGATGCCTGCGGCGGCGGTGATGGCGGCGGGGATGACGGCGGTGGGAGTGGTGTGAGCCTGTGGCGGCGGGAGATCCGGTGGCCTGATTGCTCAACGGGCCGACCAACGAGGGGTTGCCCGCACCCGGCCCCGCGCTGCTCACGCCGCCACCACTCCCCCCGCCGCCAGCTATGCCTGTGGTGAGCGTCCCCCCGCCGCCTTTCGAGCCCGTTTCCCCCGGCGCCAGTTCTTCTTCGAGTGGACCTTCGGTCTGTTCTCCGCCTTTGGCTTGC
Organism: uncultured Solirubrobacterales bacterium; assembly: GCA_963794715.1. Taxonomy (GTDB): domain Bacteria; phylum Actinomycetota; class Thermoleophilia; order Solirubrobacterales; family Solirubrobacteraceae; genus Palsa-744. Next base: position 459,261 of record CAWCEY010000002.1, read on the forward strand.
CCTGTGGCTTCTTCTTCTTCTTCTGCTTTGCGTTTGGCCGCGGCTTCTTCTTCGGCCTTATGTTTGGCGGCGGCTTCTTCTTCGGTTTTGCGTTTGGCCGCCGCTTCTTCTTCAGCCTTGTGTTTGGCCGCCGCTTCTTCTTCGGCTTTGTGTTTGGCGGCCGCTTCCGCTTCGGCTTTCGCCGCGGCTTCTTCGGCGTGTTTTTCTTCGATCGCCTTCCGTTGCGCTTCGGTGAACGGCTGGAGCGCCCCAATCCCCCTGGGGGTGCCCACGCCGGCGGGGCCGTTGTAGCCGGGGCCGGCGTTGCAGATCAGGGCGCCTTCGCCGCAGTCGAAGGCTGACAGCGGGCTGAGTGAGCCGCTGCAGGAGGTGTAGAGATCGTCGCATTCGCCGTTGCCGCCCGAGATGACCGGGTGCAGGAGGCCGGTTTCCAGATGTTCGTAGAGCGTCCGCGCCGGGTATTCGACGCCGTGCGAACCTCCGGCGAGCGCGAACATCGAGGCGATGATCGGCGACGCCACGCTGGTGCCGCCGATTGGCCACCATCCGAGCGGGGTGTTGACCACTTTGCCGGCCACTTCTTCATGGAAGTCGGGCACCGAGTCGTAGACGGCGACGCCGCTGTAGGGGTCCGCGTCGGCTGAGACGTCGGCGACGGCGCGTTTGGCTTGGGCGCCCGTGCCGCAGCCCACCTGCGCCCAGTCGGCCACCGCGCGCTGCCACGCGGGCGCCGAGAACTGCGTGCTGCAACCGCCGCCACCGGCGCCGTAGTTTTCTTCGCCGCCGCGGGGATCGTCGTTCCAGACCGTCTCGCTCTCCCAGGCGCCGCCGCTGAGCGTCAGCCGGGTGCCGCCGACGGCGATCACGTTAGGCGAGGACGCCGGGTAGTCGGCGCCGGCGTAATACGTTTCTTTGGCCGCTTCGGCTTCCTTTGCTTGGGTCCAGTTCAGGTAGCCGTCGTCGCCCGCGGAGGCGGTGATCACGGTGCCGGGGTGGTTGAAGGCGGAGCTGTCCAGGAATGGTTCGGAGCCGCCCCAGGAGTTGGAGACCTCGGTGTTGCATGCCTCCCTTTCGCAGGCGGGCGACGTTTCCGCTTCGTGGCCGATCCTCACCGCCGTTTCCTCGGCCGTTTCCAGGTTTTCGTAGGAGTCCGTGGTGGCCTCCACCAGCACGATATGGCAGTGCTTCTGGCAGATCGCGCTGGCGGTCTCGATGTCGGTGGAGATCTCCACCGCCCAGCCCTCCGCTTCCTGCACAGCGTCGCACGCCGCTTCTCGTTTCGCTTTTGCTTCTTTGCTGTTTTCGCAGACTTTGAGCTTTTCTTCGCGTTCGGCTTCGCTCTTGGGAAACGGCGGTTTGCCGCGTTCGCCGCGCTGGTTGACCTGCTCGAAGCAGCCGCTGGCTTCGGTGCATGCCGCGATGCCGAATTCTTTGTCGTACAGCGACAGGTCAGCTTCGGCTTCGGGGTCGTTGTAGGCGTCCACCAGCGCGATCGTCTGCGGCGCCCCTTCCGGCGCTTCGGCGGCTTCGCCGGGGAAGTAGGCCGCGCGCAGGTCCACCGGGCGCAGGCCGTACGCGCCCCCTTTCGGGCCGGAGGCTTCGAGTGGGCCGCCGCGGGTCATCCCCAGCGGGTGGGTGCGGGCGCGGGCTTCGCCGGTCTTCGCCACCAGCTCCATGGCCAGGCAGCCCGCGTGGCGGGGGGCCGGCGTGGGGCATGCCGGGTGCGCCAGGTAGTCGGAGGCGGGCAGCGGCGCGACCGAGCCCGCCGCGCCGGTGGGCAGCGGTGCGACCGAGCCCGCCGCGCCGGTGGGCAGCGGTGCGACCGAGCCCGCCGCGCCGGTGGGCAGCGGTGCGACCGAGCCCGCCGCGCCGGTGGGCAGTGCGAGCGCCAGCGCGGGCAGCACACCAGCTGCCAACCAGATGGCCGAGCGTCTGCGCGTTTTGAGCATCCTTGGGCGCTGCACCTCGATCGGATTCACGTCGCGAAGATCGACGGTAGCGCGTCCAAGTATGAGGGTTGGCGATCATCGACGGACGAACGAAGACCGCGCCCGGGCTTTCGTATGACTGAGAGAAGTCGATCCCGCCCGCCCCGACCGAAGCCGGGTGACACGCGCCCTCGGCGCGCGTCCCCGTTTCGGCCAGCCAGCCTGCGGCTGGCTGCGCCACCCTCTACGCTGAAGCCGTATGTCGCGGATGCTCGGCATCGTTCCCGTCCCCACCTCGCGCCCGCGCCAGGAGGCGCTGGAGCGCAGGCGCGAGGCCAGCCTCGTGCTGGAGATGGCGAGGCTGCTGCTGAAGGGTGAGAGCCTCGCGCAAGTGCTGCCGACGGCGGCGGCGAGGATGGCGCAGGCGCTGGAACTGCAGTCGGCGGCGATCGTGATGGAGGCGGTGGAGCCCGACCCGCGCAGCGTGGCGTTCCCGCTGCGCGAGGGCGACCGCCGCCTGGGCACGGTGGTGGTTGGCGCCGACAGCTCCGAGCGCAGCCTCTACCGCCTGCAGGAGCGGGTGGTGCCGGCGCTGGAGGCGCTGCTGAGCGCGGCTTTGGAGCGCGAGACGCTGCAGGGCGGGGTGGTGGAGACGGCGGCGCTGCGCCAGGCCGACGTCGTCAAGACGGCGCTGCTGCGGGCGGTGTCGCACGATCTGCGCAGCCCGCTCACCGCGATCTCCACGGCGGCGGAGGCGATCGCGCTGCCGGGCGTCTCCGCGCCCGAGCGCGAGGAGCTGGCCAGCGCGATTCTGGCGGAGACGCGCAGACTCTCGCGCCTGGTGGACAACCTGCTGGACCTCTCCAAGCTCGAGGCGGGCGCGGCCGAGCCGCGGCGCGAGTGGCTGTCGGTCGAGGAGGCTATTGGGACGGCGCTGGAAGATCTGGCGCCCCCACCGTCCCCACCCCCCCCGGCGCTGGAGGACCTCGCGGCGCTGCCGTCCACCAACAACGCAACCCCTCCCCCCTCCCCCTCCTCTCCCTCCCAATCTCCGCGGGAGGAGTTCCACGTCACGATCGACCGCGACCTGCCGCTGGTGCGCGCCGACTCCACCCAGCTGGAGCGGGCGTTCGTGAACGTGCTGGAGAACGCGCGGCGACACTCTGGAGGCCACCCGGTGTCGGTAAGGGCGCGCGTGGTGCGGACGCTGGCGGGCGAGGGCGACCGCCTGATCGTGCGTATCGTCGATCGCGGCCCGGGGATCCCCCCCGCGCAGCTGGAGCGCGTGTTCGAGCCGTTCTACAGCGCCGGCACCGCCCGCGGCGGACGCCGCGGCTCGGGCCTCGGGCTGGCGATCGCGCGCGGCTTCATCGAAGCCAACGGTGGCTCGCTGCACGTCGAGTCGCTGCCGGGACAGGGCGCCACGTTCGTGTTCGAGCTGCCTCTGGAGCGGGCCGGCCCGGAGGCGGCCGCGGCCGTGGCGGCACGAGCGTCGGAGACGGATGGCAACTAGAGGGTGGCGCAGCCGGCCGGAGGCCGGGGAGCCGGGCCCCTCTTCTTCGATTGACGCATCGGCGGCCAAGCCGCGGGTGCTGGTGGTCGACGACGAGTTGCAGATCCTCCGCGCGCTGCGCGTGGTGCTGCGCGAGGCCGGCTTCGAGGTGATCGCCGCGCAAAGCGCCCCGGAGGCACTCGACCTTGCCGCGGTGAGGGGGCCGAAGGCGGCGATCGTGGACCTCGTGCTGCCGGGCGGCGATGGCGTCGAGGTGACACGCAGCCTGCGCGAGTGGAGCGAGATGCCGATTCTCGTGCTCTCGGCGGTGGGGGAGGAGGAGCAGAAGGTGAGAGCGCTGGAGGCCGGCGCCGACGACTACATCACCAAGCCGTTCGGCACGCGCGAGCTGGTGGCGCGCCTGCGCGCGGCGCTGCGTCGCAGCGAGGGAGCGGGCGAGGCGCAGCCGACGATCGCCACCGACGGCCTGGAGATCGACCTCGCCGCGCACACGGTGCGCCGCGACGGCCAGCCGGTGCACCTCACGCCGATCGAGTTCGAGCTGCTGCGCGTGCTGGCGCAAAACCGCGGCCGGCTGATAACCCACCGGGCGCTGCTGGCGGAGGTGTGGGGCCCCGGCTACGTGGACGACGTGCAGGCGCTGCGCACCCACATCGCGCGGCTGCGAGGCAAGATCGAGCCGCACGGCGGGCGTCCCCGCTACATCCTCACCGACCCGGGCGTGGGGTACCGGTTTTCGGGATGAGCAGCTTCGCTGCCGGGTTGGGCGCGCTGATCCTCGCCGCCGGGTTCTCGACCACGGCCGCGGCCGCTGCCTCCCCCGCCGCAACCTCCGCCGCCGCTGCCACCACCACCACCGGCTTCCTCTCGGCCCCCACCGAGCAGCTCGCGGTCCCGGGGATGGCCGCGGGCGCGGAGGTCACCCCCGAGGGCGATCTGCACACCGGGTGGGCCGAGTACGAACTGCGTTTTGGGCGCCACCTCAGGAGGTGGAACCAGCCCACGCGCACGCTCCCCGACTCCGGGGTGCCGCTGCTCTCCAGCACGCTCTCGGATGGGCCGGTGCGCTACAGGGTGACCCTGTTCGCCGTACCGGTGGCAGGGCGGCCGGTGGCGTACGAGACGGTCGCTGCCGCCAACGTCTCGGGGCGGCCCCAGCGCGCACGGGCGGCGATACTGGTGCGCGGCCGACCGCCTACGAGCGCTGCGCCGAACCTGCCGAGCACGCGCCAGGACGGGCGCGTGCTCAGCGTTCGCCTCGCGCCCCACCGCAGCGCCCGCTTCACCTGGCAGATCTCCCTCGAACCGCCACCGGCCGGCGGCGCCGTCCGAACGCTGGAGGCGATGCCGCTCGGCGCGGCCCGCGCGGCGCTGCGCTCGCTGTGGGCCGGGCAGGAGGCGGGGATGATGCGGATCGCCGTGCCCGAGGCGAAGGTGAGCGCCACGTATGAGGCGGCGATCGTGCAGATGCTCGAATCGCGCGTGCAGACCGCCGGGGGCTGGGAGCAGATGCCCAACCGGCTGCAGTACCGCGCCTTCTGGATCCGCGACGCGGCGATCGAGACGCAGGCGCTCGACCTCGCCGGGCTGCACGTCGCGGCCGCGCAGAACCTCACCTTCATCGACGCCTTCCAGCGGCCCGACGGCCTCTTCATCAGCCAACCGGGGCAGTACGACGGCTGGGGGCAGGCGCTGTGGGCGCTCGCGCAACACGCCGAGCTCACGGGCGAACGGGGCTACGCCGCCGCGCAGCTGGGCCGGATCGGCGCGGCGATCGACTGGCTCTCGGCGGCGAGCGCCACCGATCCGCTGGGGCTGCTGCCGGCGAGCAACCCTCACGACAACGAGTTGGCATACGGCCACATCACGGGCGATGACCTGTGGGCGGTCGCCGGCCTGCGCTCGGCGATCGCCGCCGCCACGCTGGCCGGGCAGAGTGCCGACGCCGCGGCCTGGAGCGCTGTCGATCAGCGCTTCGAGGCCGCGCTGCACCGGGAGATCGAAGCTGCCGTCGCCCGCACGGGGCACATTCCGCCGGTGCTCGACGCCAAGGGCGGCCAGGACTGGGGCAACTACTGGGCGGCGTATCCCGTGCCGGTGCTCGACCCCCGCTCCCCCGCCGTCGCCGCCACGCTGCGGTGGGCGCGGGCGCACATGGCTGAGGGTCTGCCCACCTACCTGCACGGCCGCGAGCTGCACGACTACCTCGGCTTCCGGATCTTCGAGACCGAGCTCGAGGCCGGCGACGCCGCGGACGCCGTCGCCGGGCTGTACGCGGAGCTCGCGCACACCACCGCCACCGACGCGGGCTGGGAGACCGGTGTCGCCCCCTACGGCAGGCGGCTGTCGGGCACCAACCTCGCCCCGCACGGCACGTTCGCCGCCGAATATGTGGCGCTGCTGCGCAACATGCTGGTCGCTGACACGCCCGCGGGCGGCGTGCAGCTGCTCGACGGGGCCAGCCCCGCCTGGTTGGGGCCGGGGCAGCACATAACCGTGACCGCGGCGCCCACCAACCACGGGACGATCTCCTTCACCGAGCGCTCCACGCGGCAAGGGGAGTCCCTCGCCTGGCATGGCGCGCTCGCCGCCGGCACGCCGCTGAGCTGGAAGCTGCCGTGGTGGGCGCGCCGTGTGCGCCTCGCCGACGAACCCGGGGGGGTGGTCGGGTCGCCGGTCTCCAGTGGTCGGGTGCACGGTGGCGTCATCGCGCTGCACGGCGACTCCGGCTCGGTCACCGTCACCTTCGCCGGTCGCCGTCCATCACAGTCCTACCCGCACACCGTCGCGGCGCTTGACGCTGCCTACCGCGCCCACCACCTCCCGGCACCGCTGGTGAGCATCCCGTAGTCACCGCCCGCCGCCCTGCGCCGCTGGTGCCCGTGCCGTAACGAAATCGTTATGCGTGGGCGCTGAATCGTCACACCCTCGTGACGGCGCAGGAGGAATAGTGCACTCATGGACGTTGTTGCGGTGGTGCTCGGGATCGTGATGTTCGCGATCCTGCTCGCGATAATCGAGGGGATCGACAGGATATGAACATGCCTCCGCTGGGCGCGTTCGTCGCGCACATGAGCGGCGCCGACTTCTTTGGTCTGGTCGTGTCGGTGCTGATCATCGCCTACCTTTTTTACGCACTCATCCGCGGAGAGAATCTGTGAGGCGGCCGTGGGTTCACGACCGCCTCGCGGCGTCATTTCCTACAGAAAGCTCTGAGCGGCCATGACCCTCACCGGCTGGCTGACGATCGTGCTGTTCGCGGTCATCCTCACCGCGCTGGCGCTGCCGCTGGGCCGCTACATGGCGGGTGTTTTCACAGGCCAGCGGGTCTTTCTGACACCATTGCTGGCGGGGCCGGAGCGGTTGCTCTACCGCATCATGCGGGTCAACCCCGCGCGCGAGCAGGATTGGAAGGCATACGCCAAAAGCCTGATCGTCTTCTCGCTCGCGGGTTGGCTGCTGCTGTACCTGATCCTGCGCACCCAGAACGCCTTCTTCGTGCCCCACTCGCTCAACCCGCAGGGCTTCAAATCGGGGCCGTGGAACCTGACGTTCAACACCACCTCGTCGTTCCTCACCAACACCAACTGGCAGTACTACGGGGGCGAGACGACGCTGAGCTACCTCAGCCAGATGGTGGGGTTGACGGTGCAGAATTTCCTCTCCGCCGGCGTGGGGATCGTTGTCGCCGCCGCGCTGATCCGCGGGATCGTCGGGCGCAACGGCAAGGGGATCGGCAACTTCTGGCAGGACATCGTGCGCACGGTGCTCTACATCATGCTGCCGATCTCGGTGATCGCCGCGCTGGTGCTGGCCTCGCAGGGGGTGATCGCCAACCTCTCCAACTACGTGGTCGTGCACACGATCACCGGCCTGCAGCAGACGATCGCGATGGGCCCGGTCGCCTCGCAGGAGGCGATCAAGGAGCTCGGCACCAACGGCGGCGGATTCTTCAACGTCAACTCCGCACACCCGTTTGAGAACCCCAACGGCTTCACCAACTTCTTCGAGATGCTGCTTGTGCTGGTCATCCCGGCGGCGCTGATCTTCACCTACGGGCGGATGGCCGGCAACCGCCGCCAGGGGTACGCGATCTACGGCGTGGTGATGTTCATGTTCCTCGGCGCCGTCTGCGTCGCCTACATCGCCGAGGCGCACGGCTCGCCCGCCCAGCACGCCGCCGGCCTGCACACGGGCGTGATCCACGGCTCCGGCGGCGGCAACATGGAAGGCAAGGAGCAGCGTTTCGGGATCGCCGGATCGGCGCTGTTCGACGTGATCACCACCGTCACCTCGTGCGGAGCGGTCAACAGCGCGATCGAGTCGTTCACCGGCATCGGCGGGGCCGTGCCGTTCGCCAATTTGTCGGCCAGCGAGGTGATCTTCGGCGGCGTCGGCACCGGGCTGTACTCGATCCTGCTGTACGTGCTCCTGGCGGTGTTCATCGGTGGGCTGATGGTGGGGCGCACGCCGGAGTGGCTGGGCAAGAAGCTGGAGGCGCGCGAAATCAAGCTCGCCGGCCTCGCCATCCTGGTGACGCCGCTGGCGGCGCTGTTCTGCACGGCGATGGCCACCGCCACGCAGGCGGGGCGCAAGTCGATCTCCGCGGTCGCCCTCTCGAAGGCGGGCGCCAACACGCCGCAGGGCTTCTCCGAGACCTTCTACGCCTACCTCTCGCAGGCCAACAACAACGGCTCGGCGTTCGCCGGCTACACCGGCTTCGTCCAGCCCGTCGCCGGCAACGCCGGCGCGCACGGCATCACCTTCGCCAACCTGCTCGGCGGCTTCGACATGCTGTTCGCGCGCTACGTGCCGATCCTGTTCGCGCTGGCGGTCGCTGGCGCGCTGGCCGGCAAGCGCGTCACCCCCGCCGGGCTTGGCACGATGCGCACCGACAACGGCACGTTCGCGGTGCTTTTGATCGGCGTGATCGTGCTGGTCGGCGCGCTCACCTTCTTCCCCGCCCTGCTGCTCGGCCCGATCGTTCAGGGTCTGACGGGGCACCTCTACTAGTGAACGCTCCTCCCATCACAACCTTGCGCAATCGATGAAACGCGACATCGGCCCATGACCCCCTCCCACTTGAAATGAAACGCGACATCGTCACTTCCATCATCGGCATGATCGTGTTCACGATCCTGCTCGGGCTGGTCTACCCGCTGGCGATCACCGGGATCAGCCAGGTCGCCTTCTCCGGCGAGGCCAACGGGCAGCAGATCAAGGTGCACGGCAAGGCGATCGGCTCGAAGATCATCGGCCAGAGTTTCGCCTCCCCGGTGATCGGGAAGAACGGCAAGCCGGAGGAAAAGGAAGAAGAACTCGTCACGGCGCCCGACCCGCGCTACTTCCAGTCGCGCCCCTCGGCCACCGAAGGCGGCGCGTATAACGCGGCCGCCAGCACCTTTTCCAACCGCGGCCCCAACAGTGTGAAGACCAAGGAAGCCGACGAAGAAAACATCAAGGACTACCTCGAACTGAACAGGAACCCGACGACCAAAACCGAATACGACCCCGGTCTCACGGCGGCGAGGGTCCCGGTGGATGCCGCCAACACCTCCGCCTCCAACCTCGATCCGGAAATCTCACAGGCCAACGCCTGGATTCAGGCACACCGCATCGCGGCCGTGCGCGGCCTCTCCCTGGCCACGGTGAATGGTCTGATCGCCAAGTACACATCGGGTCGCGGCCTCGGCTTCTCCGGCGAACCGGGAGTGAACGTGCTCGAACTGAATCTAGCCCTCGATCGCCTGACCGGAGGAACACGCTGATGTCAACGATTCCGGCAGCCACCGAGCGCCAGGCCGTTTCGCTCTTCCAGCGTGAGATCGTCGGCCGCGCGCTGATCGATAGTTTGAAGAAGCTCGACCCTCGTGTGCAGGTCCGCAACCCGGTGATGTTCGTCGTGGAGATCGGCTCGGTGATCACCACCATCACGTGGTTGATCCAGGCGTTTGGCGGCAAGCCGCTCGGCGGTGGGCACGCGCCGGGGTGGTACACGTTCACGATCGCCCTGTGGCTGTGGCTGACGGTGATCTTCGCCAACATGGCGGAGGCCTTTGCCGAGGGGCGCGGACGCGCGCAGGCCGACACGCTGCGCACGATGCGCAAGGAGACGGTCGCGACGATGCGCGACGGCGCCACCAAGGCCGCCTCGGAGCTGACCCGCGGCGACGTGGTCGTGGTGGAGGCGGGCGAGCTGATCCCCGGCGACGGCACCGTGATCGAGGGGATCGCCACCGTGGACGAGTCGGCGATTACGGGCGAGTCGGCCCCGGTGATCCGCGAGTCCGGCGGCGACCGCAGCGCCGTCACCGGCGGCACGCGCGTGACATCCGACCGGATCGTCGTGGAAATCACCCAGGAGCCCGGGCACTCCTTCCTCGACCGAATGATCGCGCTGGTCGAGGGGGCCGAGCGGCGCAAGACGCCCAACGAGATCGCGCTCAACATCCTGTTGGCCGCCCTGACGCTGATCTTCATGATCGTGGTCGCCACGTTGCGCCCCTTTGGTTTGTTCGCCGGCACGGCGATCTCCGAGACCACGCTGATCGCGCTGCTGGTCGCGCTGATCCCCACGACGATCGGCGCGCTCCTCTCCGCGATCGGGATCGCCGGCATGGACCGCCTCGTGCGCCGCAACGTGCTCGCCCTGTCTGGTCGCGCGGTGGAGGCCTCAGGCGACGTGGACGTGCTGTTGCTCGACAAGACCGGCACGATCACCATCGGCAACCGCCTCGCCTCGGAGTTCATCCCGATGCCGGGCGTCGCCGAGTCCGACCTCGCCGAAGCGGCGCAGCTCTCCTCGCTCGCCGACGAGACGCCGGAGGGCCGCTCGATCGTGGTGCTCGCCAAGAAGTACGGACTGCGCGAGCACGACATGAGCACGCTGAACGCCACCTTCGTGCCGTTCACCGCGCAGACGCGGATGAGCGGGATTGACTATGACGGACAGCAGCTGCGCAAGGGCGCGGGCGACGCGATCGTCGAGTTCGTCAAGCAGGAGGGCGGCTCACCGCCGCCTGAGCTGCAGGCGCAGCTGGAGCGCATCGGCCGCGAGGGCGGCACGCCGCTGGCGGTCGCGCGCGACAGCCAGGTGCTGGGGGTGATCTACCTCAAGGACACGATCAAGGAGGGGATGAAGGTCCGCTTCGACCATCTGCGCGCAATGGGCATTAAGACCGTGATGGTGACCGGCGACAACCGCCTGACGGCCGCCAAGATCGCCGAGGAGTCGGGCGTCGATGACTTCCTCGCCGAAGCCACGCCCGAGGCGAAGCTCGCGCTGATCCGCGAGCAGCAGCAGCAGGGGCGCCTGGTGGCGATGACCGGCGACGGCACCAACGACGCGCCGGCGCTCGCGCAGGCCGACGTGGGCGTCGCGATGAACACCGGCACCCAGGCGGCGCGCGAGGCGGGCAACATGGTGGACCTCGACTCCAACCCGACCAAGCTGATCGAGATCGTCGAGGTGGGCAAGCAGCTGCTGATCACGCGCGGCGCGCTCACCACCTTCTCGATCGCCAACGACGTCGCCAAGTACTTTGCGATCCTGCCGGCGGTGTTCATCAGTACCTATGCGGCCGCGGGCGAAGCGAAGGGGCCGCTGCACGTGCTCAACATCATGAACCTCGGCTCGCCGGAATCGGCGATCGTATCGGCGATCATCTTCAACGCGCTCGTGATCCCGCTGCTGATCCCGCTGTCGCTGCGCGGCGTGCGCTACCGCCCGATCGGCGCGAGTTCGCTGCTGCGGCGCAACCTCTTGATCTACGGCCTCGGCGGCCTGATCGCGCCGTTCATCGGGATCAAGCTGATCGACCTGATCGTGCACAACCTGCTCGGTGGGTGATCTCACCTGGCCCGCGAGCGCTGGCGCGCTTCGAGCGCCAGCGCCTGTGCCACCTGCTCGCGCAGCGCCCGCAGTTCGCGCTGGCGCGAGAGCACCCACACTCCCAGCAGCCCAACCACCAGCAGCCCGACGAAGCCGAGTAGCGCGCCGACTTTCGCGAGCGTGCTCGCGGGGTGCCCCGCGGGCGGGGGGAGTTTGAAGCCGCGCGGGCTCACCGGCCCGGTGGCGCCGGCGGTGGCGGTGCCGATCACCGGATGAGTCTGCTGGGCGATCGCCAGCATCTGCTGCGGCGAGAGGTCGTTGGTGAGCGTGTTTTCGATCCAGTAGGCCGCGTCCCCTTCGCGCCAGGCGATCGTCTTGAGGTGTTCGCCGTCGTAGAAGAGGCTGTACACACGACGCCCGACGGACACTTCCTGATTGGGGTTGCTGAGCAGCGGCGAGCCGGTCCAGGTGCTGCCCTGGATGTCGTAGTATTGACCCAGTTCGCCCTTGTCGACGGACACCACGTAGGCGGGGTACAGCTTCCCTTCGGTGCCTCGGATGTCGTAGCGGCGGACCACGTCGGGTTCTGATTCGCCGGTGGTTTCCTGGTAGCGCGGCACCTCCACGGCGAACGGCAGGCGCGGTGCGATCGCACGCGCTTCCACGAGTGTTGCGCTCGGGGTTGGCGACAGCGAGAACGCGGGCGGGGGCGGAGGCGTGGGTGCGCGCGCCGCGGCGTGTCGGTGCGCGGAGTGGGCGCGCCCGCGGCTTGCGCCATGCAGCCGGTGTGGGCCGATCGCGGCGGTGCCGCGCAGGAAGGAGTGCGCCGCTTCGGCGATCTCCCGCGGAGTGGCGGTGTCGTAGTTGCTGTGCAGGTTGACGTGGAAGGGCACCTGGCGCACCGGCTTGCCGGCCGACTGCACCAGCAGCTCCAGCAGCTGCAGCACCTGCGCTTCGCTGCGCAGGTCGGTTTCCACCGCCTTGCCGACGATGCGCTCGAACTTTTCACGGTTTTCAAAGAGTGTCGGCCCGTACTCGGCCTTGACGTTGAGCAGGAAGCGCTGGTCGCGGGCGTCGCGGATCAGCGAGGTGCTTTCGTGGCGGTTGGCGACGAATTCGAGCGCTTCCTGGCCGCACAGCCGCTGGTAGCCGGGCTGGAGGTTGATTTCGAAGTACTGTTCGCCGCCCGGTTCGTTGACGTGGTGGTAGGGCTTGTCCACGGTGATGTAAACGCAGCCCATTTCGTCCACGGCGCGCTTGAAGCGTTTGAAGTTGGTGACAAACACGAGGTTGGGGGTGATACCGATCGCCCGCTTGATCGTCTGCACCATCAGCTTCACCCCGCCGGAGGTGGTTTCCCCGCTTTCCTCATAACCGAAGGTGTAGGCGGAGTTGATGCGGTTCTCTTCGACCTGCCCGTTCAGGCGGGTGAACGGCACGCGCAGCTCGCGCGGGATCGAGAGCATCGAGATCGTCGGCTTGCTGGGGTCGATCCGCACCAGCAGCATCTCGTTGGAGTGCGGCAGCACCGCGCCGCCGGGGTTGCCCTTGGGGGGCGGCCGTTCGTCGTTGCCGACCAGCAGCAGCGTCTCCGGCGCGCCGCTCGGCGCGGCCGGAAGGATGCTCGCGGCGACCTTCACGGGCCTGTTCTGGCGCAGCGCCGCCACCACCTTGCTGACCTCGTTGCGCGCCAGCACAACGCTCGCCCCAGCCGACAGCAACACGACCCCGACCGCGCCGAGCAGCACGCGCCCGGCCATCCACCAGCGACGGCGGGGCGGCTCGAGGGGCGTCTGGCCGGGCGGCGGCGCCAGCGGAGGCGGCGGCTGTGTCGTGACGGCGCTCAAATGACTCAACCCGCAGACTAACGCCCGCTCGCTACGCGCCGCTCACCAGCACCAGCGCGAACGCGATGTAGGCGGCGACGATCAGCGCGCCGGGGAGGCGGCGCAGGCCGCGGTCGAGGTAGGCGATCGCCAGCGCGGCGGCGGTCAGGCCGAGGTAGCTGGCGGCCACGAACGTGGTCTGCCCGGAGGGGCTGCCGAGACCGACGATCGCTCCCGGGATCAGCAGCCCCGCGATGACGTTGAGCGCGTTGCTGTTGAGCGCCGTGCTGAGCGTCGCCGCGCCCCTGCCGCGGGCGGCGAGGTAGACCGCGGCGACCGCGTTGGGGAGGCTGGTGACGGCGGCGAGGATCAGGCCGCCGATCACGATCGGGGGGATCGCGTGGCGCGCGCCGAGCTCCGAGCCGGTGCGCTCCATCGCGACCGAGGCGCCCACCACGACGAGCACCGCGAGCGCCGCTAGCGCGCCGTCGCGCGCGCCCCCGCGGTCGGGGTGGATCGCGACTTCGAGCTCCAGCTCCTCCTCCCTGACCGCCTCCGCCAGCCAGGCCGCCCACGCGTCGGGAAGCGCCAGCCGCGCGAGCCGCTCGCGGCCCATGCCGAGGATCGCCAGATAGGGCAGGAACAGCGCCAGCGCGGCGAGCAGCCCCACCGCCGGCGGCAGCGTCCCGAGCACCACCAGCAGACAGATCCCGGCCACCCACAGCGCCACCGCCCCACCCAGCTCGATCACGCGCCGGTGCAGCGCGATCCGCCCGGCCACGACCGCCGCCAGGCCGAGCAGCGCCGCCAGATTGAAGACGTTGGAGCCGATCACCACGCCGGCGCCGATGCGCGTGTCGTGCTGGGCCAGCGCCGTCACCGCGGCGGTGATCTCGGGCGCGTCGGCAGCCAGCGCGGCGAGTATTCCGAGCAGCGCCTCGGAGAGGCCCAGCCGCGCGCCGACGCGCTCGATCCGCACGACCAGCGCCCAGGACGCGCCGAGGCTGACGACGACACCGGCTAGGAAAATTGCGCCCAACTGCGTGTCGGACAAGCCCCGCAGGCTATCCCAGGCCGCGATCTCCCGCCGCGTGAAGGAGAATGGTGCGATGCCATCCGATCGCGGACACCTCAAGGTCTTCGTCGGCATGGCCGCGGGCGTGGGTAAGACGTTCCGGATGCTGCAGGAGGGCCAGGCCGAGGCCGAGGCGGGCCGTGACGTCGTGGTCGGCTACCTGGAGCCACACGGGCGGATGGAGACGGTCGCCCAGGCGGAGGGCCTGGAGATGGTGCCGCGCCGCAGGGTGCGCTACCGCGACACCGAGATTGAGGAGATGGACCTGCCAGCGGTGCTGGCGCGCGCGCCCGAGCTGTGCTTGATCGACGAGCTGGCGCACACCAACGCGCCGGGGGTGGAGCACGAGAAGCGCTACGAAGACGTGCGCAGCGTGCTGGAGGCCGGCATCGATGTCTTCTCGACGGTCAACGTGCAGCACCTGGAGAGCCTCAACGACCAGGTGACGCAGCTGACGGGGGTGCGCGTGCGCGAGACGATCCCCGACGCGGTGCTCTCGGCGGCGGATGAGACGGTGCTGGTGGACATCACGCCGGAGGCATTGATCGGCAGGCTGCGCGCCGGCAAGGTGTACGCCCCGGAGCGGGTGCAGGCGGCGCTCAGCAACTTCTTCAAGATCGAGAACCTCGCGGCGCTGCGCGAGACGGCGCTGCGCCAGGTGGCGGAGGGGGTGGAGCTCGAGCGCCGCGGCCGCGAGGCGCCGGTGGTGCGCCGGCGCGACGACAGCCTGATCGCCAGCGTGGCCCCGCAGGTGATCTCCGAGCGGCTGCTGGCGCTGGTGACACCGACCCCCCGCTCGCAGCGCGTGGTGCGCCGCGCGTGGCGCTCGGCGCAGCGGCTGGGGGCCGAGCTCGACCTGCTGGTGGTGCGCCCGCCGGGGGCCACGCCGAGCAGGCAGGAGCGCGAACAGCTGGAGGCGCTGCGGCGGCTGGCGTCGGTGCTGGGCGCGCACCTCCTGATCGAGGAGGCCGACGAGGTCGCGGCGACCGCGATCCGGGTGGCGCGGGGGCGGGGCACCACATACCTGCTGATGGGGACGCCCAAGCCCCGCAACGCCTGGCGGCGCCTGAGCCAGCCGGCGCTGCCCTTCCAGCTGCTCAAAGGCCTGCCGGGGGTGGACCTGCGGATCGTCGCCGACCGCACGCTGCTACCCACCGAAGATGTCGCGGAGGAGGAGGGGGCGGCGCTGTGACCGCGCTTACGGCGGCATTGATCGTGGTGGCGCTGGCGGTCGGCTTCGGCGCCGCGGTGGCGATCGAGCGCCGGCGGCGCGCGGGCGCGCTGCGGGGCACCGAGCGGGTGCGTCGGATCGCGTTCCCGTTCACCGGGGAGGGGCTCTCCGAGCCGGCGCTTGCCGCCGCGCTGCGGCTGGCGCGCGCGGAGGGCGCCACGCTGATGCCGGTGTACCTGGCGCTGGTGCCGCTGCGCCTGTCGGTGGACGTGCCGCTGCGCAGCGAGTGCGACGTGGCGCTGCCGATGCTGGAGACGATCGAGCGCCGCGCCGCCCGCGCTGAGGTGCCGGTCGATTCGCGCATCGAGCGCGGGCGCACCGTGCGCCACGCGCTGCGCGAGCTGGCCGCGCACGAGCGCTTCGAGCGGATCGTGGTCGCGGCCGGCGCCGACAGCTCGGGGGAGGGCTTCACGCCCGAGGCCGTGGCGTGGCTGCTGACCAACGTCCCCGGCGAGGTGATCGTGCTGCGGCCGGCCAGCGCGGCGCCGCAGGCCGCGTTGCAACCGCAGGGAGCGGCGCCGCAGGCTTCGTTGCACCCCGGGGAAGTGGCGCCGCCGCAACCTCCGAGCGCCTAGCCTGTTGTCGGTGAGGATGCCCGGATACCTCTCCCACTGGTCGAAACGGCGACCGCTTGGGGCGACAGGCGCTCGGCTTCGACCGAGCGCCTCGTTGCTGTGCGCGGCGCTGATCGGCGTGCTGGCGCTCGCCTGGACGCTCGCCGGCAGTTCCTCGGCAAAGCAGTCGGGCCATCGCGGCCCCTCCTACATGACCGGCATCAGCGACTCGCACGGCGAGATGTTCGCCAGCCAGCTGTGGCAGCAGCTGCACACGCAGATCGCGCGCCTCACGGTGCCCTACGACGTGGCCGTGCGGCCGTACGACCTCGAGCAGGCCGAAGCGTGGATCCACGCCGCCGAAGCGCGCCACCAGAAAATCCTGCTCGCCTTCTACCACTCCGAGTACACGCCGATGAAAATGCCGAGCGTCGCGACCTACAAGCGCGACGTGGCGAAGTTCATCAAGCGCTTCCCACACATCCGCGAATACCAGGCGTGGGACGAGGCCAACCGCGGGTATGTGCCCGGCTACTTCCAGAGCCCCACCGCCGTGCAGGACGCGCAGTACTACCAGGCGCTGAAGCGCGACTGCATCCCCTGCACCGTGGTCGGTCTGGATGTGCTCGACCAGGAAGATGTCTACCCGACGATCGACTACATCGCCGAATTCAAGCGCGAGATCGGCCGCCTGCGAACGGTGATGCCCACGACCTGGGGTCTGCACGACTACTCCGACGTCAACCGCCTGGAAAGCTGGCGTACGCGCGACCTGGAGGCCGATCTCGGTGGAGAAGTGTGGCTGACGGAGACCGGCGGGATCGTGAAATTCGCCCATTTCACCAACATCCACGGCTCGGGCCTCAGGCGCGCGGCGCAGGTGCTCAACTTCACGTTCGGCGTGGCGCGCTCCAACCCCCGGATCAAGCGCCTCTACATCTATGACTGGACGGGCGGCACCGCCTCCACGCGCTTTGACGCGGGCCTGACGAACGCGCATTTCAAGCCCCGCCCGGGCTACGTGGTGGTCTGCAGGCAGCTACACGCCGCGCACTGCAACGTCAAGACGGTCGACAACTGAATCGGTTGAGGACTCCGCGGGATCCCCCGGGGCATTGCGCCAAACCCGCGCCCCGATGAGCGCCACCAACGCGAAGCCGCAGGCCAGGGGCACCAACGCGCGTAGCGGGTAGGAGCCGTAGTAGGCGCCCTTGGCGAGCGCCTTCGGGTCGCCGGAGTGGAGGATGTCGAGCAGCCCCTGGTGGTCGAGGCCGAGCAGGGTGGGGGCCAGCGCTGCGTACAGCGCCCAGGCGCCGAGCGCGAGCAGGCCCGCGCGCAGCGAGCCGCCTGAGAGGCGCATGCGGGGGGTGACGTACGCGGCGAGACCGATCGCACCGAGCGCCGGCAGCAGGAAAACCCAGATCTCCCCCCAGCCGCGGCCGAGGCCGTAGGCGGAGGCGATCGTGGGCTGGAAGTAGCCGTCGAGGAGGTGGCGCATCCAGACGACCGGCTGCGTGTCGTAGCCGATCAGCGGGTGGGCGATCGCGGCGAGCATCGCGCAGGTGACCGAGACCGCGGCGAGCGCGATCGTGGGGCCCGGCCAGCGCTCGAACGCGATCGCCAGCCCCAGCGCGAGGAACGGCAAGACAGTGGCGAGGAAGCGCGGCCCCATGAACGCGCCCCCGAAGGGCAGGTAGTAGCCGGAGTTGTAGGTGAGGTACAGCAGGCACACGCCGCCGATCACCAGCGCCTCCGCGCGGACGCCGCGGCGGTACAGCGCGACCGCGCCTAGCGCCCCCATTGCGAGCACGGGCGCGAGCGTCAGCAGGCCGCGGGAGTCGCCGAGCAGCGTCGCGGCCACGCGCAGCGAGGGGGCGGTGATCCCGAAGAAGCCTCTGTGCTGCTGGGGCACGTTGGCGTAGGCGACGTGCGTGAGCGAGTGAAAGGCGGCGCGGTTGTAGAGCGCGAGTGGTACCAACCCCACGAGTGCCCCCGCCGCGAAGGCGCCGCCGCGGCGCAGCACGCCCAGCGGCGTGAGCGCGTCGCGGCGCGAGAGCAGGTATAGACCGAGCAGGCCGGCGAGCAGCGCGAGCGGGTACTCCGAGGAGATCGCATAACCGATCGTCAGGCCTGCCGCCGCGCACAGCCACGCGCGCGGGGGGCCGTCGCGCTCGCGCATCAGCAGCGCGAACGCGGCGAAGCCGAGGAAGGCGGTGAAGATGTGCGAGAACAGCAGCGTGGAGAGACTCAGCGCCATCGTGCCGAGCCCGAGCGTGACCGCGGTGGCCGCCCCGAACCCGGGTTGCAGGCGCTCGGCGGCGCTCCACACGAGCACCAGCAGGAGCAACCCCGGCAGCACGTTGCCCCACAGCCCCACCAGGTACACCAGCTCGTCGGGGCCGGGCTGCGCTGGGGATTCCTCGGCCCAGCGCGCGGCGTTCACCCCGTTCAGGACGGTGTACCAGGGCATCGTGAACAGCGCCAATCCGGGAGCGCGCGCCGAGTAGAAGTGCCCGTGGTAGCGCACCTTGTCGCCCGTGTTCTTCGCGTACGGGTCGATCGTGGTCTGTTCGTGGTAGAGCGCCTGCAGCACGTCGAAGTGCGAGGTCTGGTTCCAGGAGAAGTTCTGGATCAGCGTCGCGTAGGACAGCCCCACCAACAGCACGGCCGCCAGCGCGAGGCGCCGCCTGCTTCTGCGAGCCGTTGTGTGCTCCGCGACGATCGCCTGAGGATATATATGCGCCTCGGTCGAGAGTCGATGCTCAGCGGTCGTATGCCCTACCTCGTGGCAGGACGCGCTGAACGACGATCCGTTGCGTCACGGTGTCACGAATGAAGCGCACGCGCCAATCACCGACACGGAGGCGCTCCTCGGTGGATGCCGTAAGGCGCCGGATGTCGAGTGAGGCGTCTTTGGCGAGCAGTCGATCGAGTGCGGCGAGCACACGGTCTCTGATCTGGGGGTCGAGACGTCGCAGGTCCCGGCGCGCGCGGACCGTGAAGTCAAGACTCCACGGTCCGCCGGTCACTTCGAGTCGTACCCGAACTCGCGCTTGATCTCCTCAAACGGGATCAGTGGAACTCCTGCCGCGATTTCGTCGCGAGCTTCCTGGACCGCGGCCTCCTCCTCGGGAGTGATCTCCTCGTCCTCCTCGGGTGTGTTGTCCAGCAGCCGCAAGACGGGGTCTCCACCCCGTGAGGCGATGAACTCGACCACTGGCTCGATCTCGGACTCGGGCAACTCGTCCAGCAGCTTGTGCGCCTTCTCGCGGGTGGTCATCGCCTCGATTGTAGCCCCGAAGCTTGATGACCACGCGCTACGATCGTGTGAGGATGCGAGTCCTGGTGGTTGGAGCTGGCGGTGTGGGCGCGGCGTTCGCGGCGATCGCGCAGCGCCGGCCGGCGTTCGAGCAGGTGATTCTCGCCGACGTTTCCCCCGAGCGTGCGCGCGCCGCCGCGGCGCGGCTGGGCGAGGCCGACCGCTTCACCGCCGAGCAGGTGGATGCCTCAAGCCTTGAGCAGTTGGTGGCGCTGATCGGCAAGCTGAAGCCCGACGCGGTGCTGAACGCCTGCGACCCGCGCTTCAACGAGCCGATCTTTGGCGCCTGCTTCCAGGCGCGGGTGACGTACCTCGACATGGCGATGACGCTTTCAAAGCCCCACACGCAGCGCCCGTACGAGCTGCCGGGGGTGATGCTCGGGGAGCATCAGCTGGAGCGCCATGAGCAGTGGGAGCAGGCCGGGCTCCTGGCGCTGGTGGGGATCGGAGTGGAGCCGGGGCTGTCGGACGTCTTCGCGCGCTACGCCGCCGACGAGCTTTTCTCGCGGGTCGAGCAGGTGGGGGTGCGCGACGGCGCCGACCTGGTGGTTGAGGGGTATGACTTCGCTCCCACCTTCTCGATCTGGACGACGATCGAGGAGTGCCTCAACCCGCCCCTGATCTGGGAGCGCGAGCGCGGCTTCTACACCACGGCGCCGTTCTCCGAGCCGGAGGTGTTCGAGTTCCCCGAGGGGATCGGCAAGGTGGAGTGCGTGAACGTGGAGCACGAGGAGGTCGTGCTGATCCCGCGCTGGGTGGCGTGCGAGCGGGTCACGTTCAAGTACGGGCTGGGGGAGGAGTTCATCGGCGTGCTGCGCACGCTGCACAAGCTCGGCCTCGACTCGACCCAGCCGGTGACGGTGCGCGGCGTGGAGGTGTCCCCCCGCGACGTGGTGGCGGCCGCGCTGCCCGACCCCGCCACGCTCGGTGAGCGGATGAGCGGGCGCACGTGCGCCGGCACGTGGGTGACGGGCATGGGGCGTGACGGCGCCCCGCGCGCGACCTACCTCTACCACGTGGTGGACAACGAGCGGACGATGCGCGAGTACGGCTGCCAGGCGGTCGTGTGGCAGACCGCGATCAATCCGGCGGTCGCGCTGGAGCTGCTCGACGATGGCACGTGGCGCGGCACGGGCGTGCTTGGCCCTGAGGCATTTTCACCCGGGCCGTTCCTTGAGCGCCTCGCCGCGTTTGGGTCGCCGCACGGGCAGCGCGAGGAAGCGGTGTAGACGGTGTCTACGTCCCAAGCCTGCGGTTCGGCCATCCGCGAATCGTAGGACGATTTGTAGTACGCTAGAGGCCGTGGCCCGTGCCCTTCATGTCCGGCTCGATGAGGACTCCGAAGCCGCCCTCCGGGTGATGCGGGCTGAGGGGATGACCGACTCGCAGGCGGTTCGCCAAGCGCTGACCGAGGCGCGCTCGCATCGTCGTCAGCGCATGGCCTTGCGCCAAGAGGCGCACCGGCTCGCCAATGACCCGGTGGACCGTGCGGAGCTCGAGGCTCTGCGTGGAGAGTTGGACGAGCTGATGCCTGAGTGGCCTGCCGACTGAGATGGATCGCGGTGAGATAGTTCGGATCTCACCGCCACGGCGAGCTCGCGGTCATGAGCAACAGGGCTCGAGGCCGGGCATCGTGGTTCAGGCCGATGAACTGCTCGCTCTCAGCACGGTGCTCATCGCGCCGACCTCGCGCGGGGCGGCACCGGCGACATTCCGTCCACTGATCGAGGTTTCCGGGGTTCCCACTCGTGTGCTGACCGACCAGCTGAGGGTATTCGACGTGCAGACCGTCAAGGGCGGCTTGGGCCGTCTCGCTCCCGCAGAGCTGGAAGCCCTGGACGAGGCGCTGGCGCTCGTGCTCGGGCTGCGGATTCGATGAGCGAACCCAGGGGCTGGCGGCGCCGAGGTTCACCCGGGGCTTGACAGTTCCGCTGCGGTGCGTTACGCTGCGTCAGGAGTCCGGTTCTCTCACTGTTGGGAGCCGGGTACATAGGGTCTGGTTGGGGTCATACCGCTTTGTGGTTGACGTCAAGCGCTCACAGGGTTTGTTGTTGTGGGAGAGGGTCCGGATCAGAGCGATGAGGGAGTTGGTTCTGCGTGGTTTCTAGAGGGAGATTCATGATGGGGATGTGCGCCGTCGGCAGGAAGGCTGATGCTAGATGCGCCAGCATGGCGCTGTCGCATCTCTCTCTCTCTCTCTCTCTCTCTTCGTCTAGCGATCTAGTCGAAGGGGCTCCTCGTCGGGCGCGTTTGCGCCGCCCTTGCTTTGTCCCCGCGGGGGGTGGGTGCTGAATGCCCGCTTCCGTGCGTGTGCGTGTGGGGGAGCGTCCCCGGCCGGTCGAGCGTCGTGCGCGGCGCGGGTCGGCGGGGGTGGTTTCGGCGGTGGGTGCGCCGCGGGTGCACGTGGAGGAGATTCAGCGTTCGCGGCTATTGGCGGCGGCGGCGGCGGTGATCGATCAGGTTGGCTATGAGCAGACCTCGGTGCAAGGGATCGCCACTCGCGCGCGGGTTTCGCGGCGGACGTTCTATGAACTATTCGGCAACCGTGAGGCGTGTCTGGTGGCGCTGCTGGAGGATGCCGCGGGTCGGGTCGAGCGGGACTTGGAGGCGGCGGGCCTTCTGAGCTTGGGGTGGCGTGAGCGGGTGCGTGGTGGCCTGTGGGGGATCCTCTCGTTCCTGGACAGCGAGCCGGTGCTGGCGCGAATCTGTGTGGTGCAGGCGCTGCACGGCGGCCCGGTGGTGATGGAGTGTCGCGAGCGGATTCTCGCGCGGTTGGCGGCGGTGCTGGATGAGGGGCGTCGGGAGGGCTCCCGTGGGGGCGAGTGCACCTTGGTGACCGCGGAAGGTTTGGTGGGTGGAGCGTTCGGTGTGGTGTACGCGCGGTTGCGCGGCGGCGATCGTCGTCCGTTGACGGGTTTGTTGGATGAGTTGATGGGGATGATCGCGCTTCAGTATCTGGGGGCGCGGGCGGCGCGCCGCGAGCAGGGGCGCCCAGCGCCCATACCGTCACAGGTGCCGCGTGCTCGCGGCAGTGTGAATGGCGCGCAACTCGAGCGTGACCCGCTGGGGGATCTACCGATGCGTTTGACGTATCGCACCGCGCTGGTGCTGCAGTGCATCGCCGAGCGTCCGCTGGCGAGCAACCGCACGGTCGCAAGCAGCGCCGGGGTCACGGACCCGGGGCAGATATCGAAGCTTTTGCGGCGTCTGGAGCGCTTGGGTCTCGCGGTGAATACCGGCGGGGGACATCAGAGTGGTGAGCCGAACGCGTGGAAGCTCACCGCGCTTGGCTATGAGGTCGAGCGGCGCCTCAGCGTCGCGGCTCTTGGTGGGGGGGCCCAGTGATGCGCAACCCGATCTCCGACGTCTGTGGCTCTGCAACTCATGCCTCACCAGGTTCAGACCCCACTCCATCTTCACCCGCCGTGCCCCTCTGGCACGTTGTCACACACCAACCGAGGGGCCACGTCCCTCCGTGCTCCTTAGGAGGAGATAACCGATGTTCCAGGCAATACGTAAGCAGGTAACTCCCGCGACGGTATTGGCGTTTGCGGCCTTGGTTTTCGCGGTCACGGGCGGCGCGTATGCCGCCGGTGGCAGTGGTCCGGGAAGCAATGACAGCGCGCCTGCCAAAGCGACCCTCTCGGCCCCGCACGCCAGCGCGGCCAAGAAGAAAAAGTCGAGTTCCAAGGGCGTGCGCGGGCCTGCCGGGCCCAGGGGGGCGACCGGCGCCGCAGGCGCGACCGGCCCCGCGGGCGCGACCGGTCCCGGTGGGCCGGCGGGTGGCACGGGCCCGGCCGGAGCCAAGGGCGAAACCGGCGCTGCCGGTCCCCAGGGACCAGAAGGACACCAGGGCCCTTCTGGCACCACCGGCTTCACCGCGACGCTCCCGTCCGGGAAGACACTTAAGGGCCAGTGGAGTCTTTACGCGGAGGTGCCGGGCCAGTTCCGCAAAGCCGTGAGTAGCGTCAGCTTCGGCATTCCGCTTGCCGAAGCACCGGTTTCCCATTACATCCGGGCTAACGGCAAAGAACCTTTCTACAACACTTCAACCAAAGCCGAAGAAGAACGCGAACAGGTTGAATGTCCCGGCAGTGCTGCGAGCCCGGAAGCCAAGCCGGGGAACCTTTGCGTCTATGCGATCTCCGAAAATGACGTGGAGCCGAATCTCGGCGAAATCGGCGCTCCACAGACCGTCGTCCCAAAGATCATGTCCTTCGAAAAAGGCGGTCTTGGGCAATTTGAAGCCCCGTCCGCGAGCGGCAAGACGGGTTTTGGCCTGATCGTGTTCGCCAAAGAAGCGGGTGCAGTGGAAGCAGTCGGCGCCTGGGCCGTGACCGCCGAATGACTTGCCCCCCTGTCGAGAGGAGCCTCTGATGCGAGCCACACGCGTCAACAGGATCACACCGCCCGGAGACCGGGCCCGCTACCGCCGTCGCACCTGGGGTGCCATGTTCGCGGCGTTCCTGGCTGGCTGTGCGCTGCTGGCGGTCACCGCGACAACGGGGCTGGCCAAGAATGGAACGAACCCCGGTCCACCGTGGGCAGACGGGGAAGGGCCAGTCCGCTGCGCCCGGACGGGCCATACGTCCTTCATCGCTGAATTGAATCTTGATCCTCACACGTATGGGACCCAGTGGGAATTCTTGTATTCCACTGCGGTGGAAGGGCCGTGGAAGCCGATCCCCGGCGGCTCCGGGACGATCACCCAGGCCGAAGCGGAAGCCCTCCCAACCCAAGGCCACGTGCCGCTCAAGGCCCCTCTTGGCGGCCTGACCCCGGAAGTGTCGTATTTCATCATGCTAAAGGCCCACAATCAGGACGGCGGCTTGGAAGAAAAAGGGACTTGCGAAACCGAGCCGCTGCGCCCTACCCCTTTCATCGGCGGTCAAGGTACCGTGGGGGAGGTTACCGGAACAGCGGCGACGGTACAGGGGTCGGTTGACCCAAACGGGTTCGAAACGCATTGGCGCTACGAACTGGCAACGTCCGCCGAAGGGCCGTGGACGATTACGTCGGCGGGGGTGATCTCGCAGGCTGAAGCAGAAGCGAACCCGCTCGGCGAGGCGCTCGGTAACGGTATCACGCTCCCCGAATCGCAGCTCACGGGCTTGAGTCCCTCGACGCAGTATTTTGTCCGCTTGTACGCCGAAGACGAACCGGAACCGGGCACGATCAAGGTGGGCCACTCCGAAGTGGTGGCTTTCTCGACCGCCGGGGCCCCCAGCGATGTCGCGACGTTCGCGACCCATGGGATCCATGGCGAAGAGCTGCGGGCGCTTGGGACGGTGCGCCCGAACGGCAATGACACCCACTACCACTTCGAATACGTCAGCCAGGACCAGTTCGCCGCCTTTGGGTGGGCGGACGCGAGCAGCACGCCGGAAGTGGACGCCGGAGCGGGCGAACGTCGCGAAATCGTCGTTGAACACTTTGCGTTTCCCCTCGCGATCGTCGGGGCGGATCTGGGGACGCTAGCGCCCGCGACCACATACCGTTACAGGCTCGTTGCGAGCAACGCGCTGTCCAATGGTCCTGTCCTGGGTAACGAACAGACGCTGACCACCCCGCCCGAATCGTCAGCGAGCGTGAGCGAATCGTGCCCAAACGCCTCGCTGCGCCAGGGTTCGGCGGCGAGTCTGCCGGACTGTCGTGCCTACGAGCAGGTCACCCCTCAGGCCAAGGACGGAACTTTCGAACTGTTCGAGTACGGTCTCGAAGTGGACGATGCGGGAGTCCTCGTCGGCGAAGACGGCTCGCACTTTATGGTTTCTAACCCGCTGGTGCACTGGGACAGCGCCGGTGGGGACAGCCCGTTCTTCTTCACCCGGCGGCCGGGGAAGTGGAGCCTCGTGGCGGGCGAGCCTCAGCCCGAAGGCGGGGTGTTCCAATACTCGCCGTCACTGTTCAGCCCGTCGCTCGAACGCTTCGCATTCGCCGCCCAATGGGACACGGGTGAAGGGATCCACAGCAGCAACGTGCTTTATGAGCTGGGGGCGCCTGGAGGCCCGTACACCGTGGCGGCGACGGTGCCTTACGCCAAGACGGGTGACACCGGCGATGGTTGGGTGGCCGCCTCGGCGGATTTCTCGACGCTTGTTCTCGAGACCCAGGACCGCACGCTGGCGGGAGCTCCCACGACCACCATCTCCGGCGATGACCTGTATGAGTATATTCACGGCGCCTTCAGCCAGGTCAACGTCGGGGTCGGCTCGTGCGGCGCGAAGATTGCTAAGGGATACGAAGAATCCCAAGGTAAGAGCCTTGCATCGCGCAACACGGTTTCCGCGGAAGGCAGTCGTGTCTTCTTCCAGGCGGTGCCCGGGTCGGACTGCGGCCAGCCGGCGCATCTGTATGTGCGCGAGAACGGTGCGACGACGATCGACATCGGCCCGTACCGCTTTGCGGGAGCGAACGCCGACGGTAGCAGCGTGCTCGTCTCCAGTCCCGGTGGACAGTACTCTGTATACAACACTGAAACCCGCGTCATGACGCCGGCTTTCACAGCAACGGTTTCAAGTGGGCGCCTGTCGGAGAACTTCACTTCGTTCTACTTCACGACGCCGGCTCACCTGACGTCGGAAACGCCAGACGAAGCCGGCGGATACCTATACGAATATAGTATTGTGACTAAGACACTGCGATTCATCGGGCAGGTTAGCGCTAACAATCTCCAGCTGAGTCCCGACGGGCGTTATCTCTACTTCGAAGGCGGCGTGGCCGGTCTCCCCGGTGGTAGCGGGACGATCGCCGGCCAAGACGTGCAGGTGTACCGCTATGACAGCCGGGAACAGACGGTGGAGTGTGTATCGTGCGCCTCTCCGTTTGATGCCTCGCCAAAACTCGCGGGGCATCTCGCGGGTTTCGGCGAGGAAAGCGGCACGCTCGCGACACAGCCGGGTATGCCCCAGCTCGTGTCGTCCTCCGCCGACGGCCGCTTCGCGTTCTTTGACACCCCTGCGGCGCTGGTACCCGAAGATGTCAACGGTGAAGTCCCGCCGGGAGAACACCAGGATGCTCTCGGCGTGATGTACTCTTCCTCGAGCGACGTGTATGAGTGGCGCGCCGATAGTGTCGACGGCTGTGCGCATGCTCAGGGCTGCCTCGCGTTGATCACGCATGGTGTGGATGGGTATCTCAACCTGCTGCTGGGCACTACCGCTTCTGGGGGGGATGTCTTCATCGGGACAGATTCCAGGCTCGCGCCGACTGATATCGATGGCGCCGCGGACGTCTATGACGTGCGCATCGATGGTGGTTTTCCGCAGTCGACCTTTCCGGTGGAATGTGAAGCGAGCACGTGCTCCACGCCACCGGCGGCTCCGAACGATCCGACGCCGTCGAGTCTGACGTTCTCGGGCGCGGGGAACCTCGCACCCGCGGTGTCGCCCACACCCGGCACGGGGGCCAAGCAAAAGCAACTCGTGGCGAAGAGCAGGAAGGCAAGGAAGAAGAGGAAGAGGAAGCCTAAGACGCAGGCCAAGAAGAGCGACCAACGGAGGGGTAGGTAGTCATGGGTATCTCACGAAGGCTCCTGTGTGCTGTGGCGGTGGTGGGTGTGATGTTGCTGGCGCCGGCGGGTGCGGTGTGGGCGCAGCCCAGCGAACGTCCCTTCGCGATCGTGCCCGGCAGCTTTCATCTCGAAGGCTCGACGGTGCAGGCCGGAGCTCACGAGGATCTCACAACGACGTTCGATTTCGCGCACAACACCGCCGGCAACACCTTCAACGACGTGAAGGAAACGGTGGTCAACCTTCCTGCGGGCTTCACCGGCAACAGCACCGCTGTCCCCACGTGCTCGGAGGCGCAGCTGCTGGCCGTGGGGCTGCCGACCGCGTCCGAGACTATGTGCCCGCTCGCGACTCAGATCGGAGTGGTCACGCTCACCGTGCTGCAGGTCCAGGGCGGTCTGCGCGAAGAGACCGTGCCCCTGTACAACCTCGAAACGACCAGCGCGGGCGTGACCGCGGAGTTCGGGTTCAAGGTCGCGCTGTTCACGCAGTTGCTCGATGTCTCGGTGCGCCCCGGCGACGATGGCATCACCGTGACGGCGCGGAACATTGCCAAGCTGGGAGAAGCCCGTAAGCTGTCCGTCACGGTATGGGGCGTGCCGGGCTCGCCGCGCCACGACCTCGAACGGGGACGGCAATGCGAACTGCTGCCAACCCTGCAATACGGGTGCGTCACCGTGGGCAGGCGCACGGAAGAAGACGAAGAGAGTACGACGCTAGCCTCAGAACCGGGCCACGGTCGCAGCGTGGAAGGCGAAAAGCCCTTTCTAGCGAACCCCACGAGCTGCGGCCCGTTCACCGCCACGATGCGTGCAAGCTCATGGGAGGAAGCGCCGGTGTACTCGGAAGCGAGCACGACCACGGCGCCCATCGAGGAATGCGAAAGGGTGCCGTTCAGCCCCGCGATTCTCGCCCAGCCGACGACGCGATCGACCGATACCGCGACGGGGCTGGAAGTCTCGATCGTCGTGCCCCAGACATGGGGCCAGTCCGAAGCAGTGGCGACCTCCGATCTGAAGGACGCGACCGTCACGCTGCCGTTGGGCTTCACCATCAACCCGTCCTCGGGTGCGGGCCTGGGCGCGTGCTCGGTCGCGCAGTACGAAGCCGAGACGGCGTTCACGGGGCCCGAAACGGGCTGCCCGCCTGAATCGAAGATCGGCTCGATCGAAATCGAAACGCCGCTGCTTGCCGACAAGATCACCGGTGCGGTCTATGTGGCTCAGCCGTATGAAAATCCCTCCGGGTCGCTGCTCGCCCTGTACATCGTCGCCAGGGACGCCGCTCGGGGTATCATCGTCAAGGTCGCCGGCGAAGTGCACCTCGATCCTCTCACCGGGCAGGTCGTCACGCACTTCCTCAACAATCCCCAGCAGCCGTTCAGTCGCTTCACCCTGCACTTCCGCCCTGGCGCGACCGCGCCGCTCGTTAGCCCGCCCACCTGCGGAGCATATGCCGTGCAAGCGCTGCTAACGCCGTGGTCGGAACCCGCTACGCCGCAGCGCGTGGACGCGCCGGCCTTCTCGCTGACCAGCGGCATCGATGAAGGTGCGTGTCCACCGGGCGGCGTGCCGCCATTTGATCCGCAGGTGGTCGCGGGCACCGTCAACGACGCGGCAGGCGCCTACAGCCCGTTCTACCTGCGTATCGAACGCCACGACGGCGAACAGGAGCTCACCCGCTTCTCGACCGTGATGCCTCCCGGGCTGACGGGGAACCTGACCGGTATCCCGTTCTGCCCCGACGCCGATGTGGAAGCGGCCAAGAACCTGACCGGCGCACAGGAGGAAGCCGGCCCATCGTGCCCGCAGGCGAGCGAAATCGGACATTCGATCACCGAAGCGGGTGTCGGCACGGTGCTCGCCCAAGCCCTGGGTAGGCTCTACCTTGCCGGCCCCTACCACGGCGCGCCGCTGTCGATTGTGTCGATCACAAGCGCAAAGGTCGGCCCGTTCGACCTCGGTACGGTCGTGATCCGCTTCGCGTTGAACATCAATCCCACGACGGCACAGGTCGAAGTCAGCGCCACCGGCTCGGACCCGATCCCGCACATCATCAAAGGCATCGTCGTGCACGTCCGCGACATCCGCGCATACATAGACCGCCACGACTTCATCCTCGACCCGACCAGCTGCGCCCCGAACACGATCTCAAATGTCATCACCGGCGCCGGCGCGGACCCCTCCAACCCGGCAGACCAGATGCCGGTGAGCGTGCAGAGCCCGTTCCAGGCCGCCGACTGCTCGAGCCTGCAGTTCAAACCCGAATTCAGCGTCTCCACCAGCGCCAAAACCAGCCGGGTGGACGGCGCGAGCCTCACCGCCAAGCTCACCGTCCCCGGCGCATTTGGCACCCAGGCGAACATCGCCAGGGTCAAAGTCGAACTCCCCGAGCAACTCCCCTCCCGGCTGCCGACGTTGCAGAAAGCGTGCACCGCCGCACAATTCGAAACGAACCCTGCCGGGTGCCCGCCCGCGTCGATCATCGGGCACGCCAAGGCGATCACGCCGATCCTCCCCGTCCCGCTGGAAGGCCCCGCGTACTTCGTCTCCCACGGCGGCGAAGGGTGGCCAAGCCTGGTCGTCGTCCTCCAGGGCTACGGCGTGACGATCGACCTCACCGGCACCACCTTCATCAGCAAAGCGGGCGTAACCTCAAGCACCTTCAAGACCGTCCCCGACCAGCCGGTCACGAGCTTCGAACTCACGCTACCCGAGGGCCCATACAGCGCCCTCACGGCGCTCGGGAACCTCTGCTCGGCCACCAAGACCGTGACCGTCAAGAAGAGGGTCACCGTCAAGGTCCACGGCCGCAAGAAGACGATCACCCGCAAGGTCAAGCAGAGCGAGCCCGCGACGCTTCAGATGCCCACCGAATTCGTCGCCCAGAACGGCGCCGAGATCCACCAGACCACCCCGATCGCGGTCACCGGTTGCGCCAAGACGACGACCAAGAACACGAAGAAGCGGCCCAAGAAGCGCGGGAAGGCGAGGAGGTGATTTCTTAGGGTTCGTGGGCTCTTAGCCCGCGCCGCAGTCTGTGGCGATATTGAGGGCTCTGCAGATCTGGTGCATCTTCTCCGGCCCGAGCTCTGCGATGCGTTGGGTGAGCCGGGCCTTGCGTGCATAGAAAGTGTTGTCCAGCACGACGACACAGGGCTCGGGCATTCCGTCGTCCTGATCGAGGACCACCTCGGTATCCCATCCGCGGACGGTGCCGGTGGTTGGTGCGGCAATGACACTGTGTCGATGGTCGATCGACTCGTTGCGAGTCAGGATGACCGCGGGCCGTCGCTTTTCATCGGGTCTCTCATACCACCAAACCTCGCCCCGTCTCATCGGGGGCCATGCCCTTTACGGGCCCAAGCGTCGGCGAGCGTCTCGCCGGAGGTCGCGATCTCTTGCTCATCGAGATCCGCCATCAAATCGTCGGCCGCCCCGTCGAGCATCGCGTCGAGGTTTCCCCACTGGTCAATGATTTCGCCGGTACCGCTCCCCCCCGGGCGGCGATGAACTCCGCCACGGGACCCAGTGCCGCGTCCGGCAACTCGTCGACCAGCTTGTGGACGTGCTCGCGTGTCGCCATGGCCCTGAATTTTAGCGCCCGGCAGGGCGTCTCTGGGTGTGTAAGGAGCGCGCGCGGCATCTGGGCCGCGCTCCGTTCCTTCCGCCCCAGGGCAGCTGTGAACCTCAGAACTCCACCCGCCCCGGAACCGGCCCGCTCGGCGGCGGCTGCTCCAGCAGCCCCGGCGGGGCGGTTTCGGTGCGGCGCGAGAAGAACTCGCGGAAGTAGGGACGCGAGATCAACATGATCACCGCGCCCAGCAGCATCCCGCCGATGCCCATCCACAGCGGCAGCGTGATGCCGAGGATCGGCGCGGATTCGACGTTGGCGGTATGCGAGTAGTAGAACGCCGCCTTGATGCCGATCCCGAACAGCATCAGGCCGCCCAGCAGCGGACCGATGCCGAGCAGCAGCAGGTTGCGCGTGCTTTCGCGCAGGTCGCGGCGGAAGTACCAGGCGCAGGCCACACCGGTGAAGCCGTAGTAGAAGCAGATCGGGAAGCCGATCGCGGTGAGCGAGTCGGCGAGCACGCTTTCGGAGAGCAGCAGCAGCGCGATCGTGATCATGATCGACAGCGCGCCGAAGCCGAGCGTTGAGACGGTGGGCGTGAGGTAGCGTTTGTGGACGCGCGAGAGCAGGGAGGTGACCGCTTTCCAGTGCGCCATCGAGAGCGTGGTGCGGGCGGTCGGCAGGATCGTGGTCTGCGTGGAAGCCGACGCCGAGGTGAGCACCGCGATGATCAGCAGCTTGTTGAGCGGTTCGCCGAGCACGCCGGTGCCGAGCGCCTTGAGGATGTCTTCCTGGTTGGCTTCGTTGGAGAGGAAGCCCACCCCGTGGAAGGACTGCGCGGCGGCGGAGACCACCACGTAGATCAGCACCAGCAGGATCGTGGACATCACCGCGGCCTTCCCCGGGCCCTCCGCTGGGTCCTCGGACTCCTCGTTGACCGCCACCCCGGAGTCCCAGCCCCAGTAGATGAACACCGCGAGCAGCAGCGCCACCACCAGGTCGCCGAAGTTCATCGCAAACGGGTTGATCCAATCGAGCGAGGGCTTGATCGAGCCGGCCGGCGGGTGGCTGCCGTAGACCTTGGCGAACGCCACCACCGCGAACACCCCGAGGATCAGGATCTCGGCGCTCAGCAGCACCTGCTGGATGCGCGCCGAGAGCTCGATGCCGCGGTAGCAGATCCCCGTCATGATCGCGATCCACGCGACCGCGGCGATGATGATCGCCACTTTCGATTCCCCGAGTTCGCTGAAGCCGAAGAGCTGGAAGGTGTAGATCGCCGCGATGTCCGCCAGCGAGGCCATCACGATCACGTCGGAGAGGAAGATCGCCCAGCCGTTCAGCCAGCCCGTGGAGGGTCCGAACGTGCGGGTGGTCCACGCGAACGTGGTGCCCGCGTCGGGGTCGGCGCGGTTGAAGTATTTGTAGGCCGAGGCGACCAGCAGCATCGGCAGGAACGCCACCAGCATCACCGCGGGCGCGTGCACGCCGACGCCCTTCACCACGACGATAAACCCCAGCGTGGCGGCCAGCGAGTAGGCGGGCGCCGTGGAGGCGACGCCGATCACGATGTTGGAGACGTAGCCGATCGCGTTCTTCTTCAGGCCCTTGTCCATCACCCCCGGGGGATCGGGTGTACCGCCGGATTCCGCGACGCTCACAGTTGCCATCTCACGCCCTCCTCTGCCTCTAAAGAACGGTAGGCGGTCCCGGAACCATCGGTGGCCGTCGTGGCAAACGCTACGACCCCCGTGGGCGAGCGCCAATGGGCGCGATCCCCAAAGTTTGCGGTTGGGCTTAGACGTTTCGTATAAGAGTGTCGGGATGTCTTGAACGAGCAGCGCATTGATGCATGCCCAAAGCGGCGGTACGGTTGTGCTAAGTGTCTATCCGTAAAACCTGGAGTTCCGATAGAGGAGACTGGAGGAGACGGGAGATGGCCACCAACCTGACCGATCCGATCATGGGAACCGAGGCCGTGCCCCCGCCGGCAGCGGGCGGAGGGGACCTCCAGGAGTTGGCCAAGCGCCACCTGTGGATGCACTTCACGCGGATGGGCTCCTACGCCGAGCACGAGGTGCCGGTGATCGTGCGTGGCGAGGGCTGCTACGTGTACGACCAGCACGGCAAGCGCTACCTCGACGGGCTGTCGGCGCTGTACTGCGTCAACATCGGCCACGGCCGCGCCGAGCTGGGGGAGGCCGCCGCGCGCCAGGCGAAGGAGCTGGGCTTCTACACCAACTGGAGCTACGCGCACCCCCGCTCGATCGAGCTGGCGGCGCGGATCGCGAGCCTCGCTCCCGGAGACCTCAACCGCGTGTTTTTCACCTCCGGCGGCTCGGAGGCGGTGGAGAGCGCGTGGAAGCTCGCGAAGGCCTACCACGCGGCCCGCGGAGAGCCGCGCAGGCACAAGATCGTCTCCCGCTACCTGGCCTACCACGGCACCTCGATGGGCGCCCTCACCGCCACCGGCTTGCCGCCGCTGCGCGAGCCGTTCGAGCCGCTGACGCCCGGGGGCAGGCACGTGGCCAACACCAACTCCTATCGTTGGAAAGAAGACCGCGATCCGCTGTGGGCGGCGGACGCGATCGAGGAGGCGATCCTGTTCGAGGGCCCCAACACCGTCGCCGCCGTGATCCTCGAGCCGGTGCAGAACGGCGGCGGCTGCTTCGTCCCGCAGGAGGGCTACTTCCAGCGCGTGCGCGAGATCTGCGACCGCCACGGGGTGCTGCTGATCTCCGACGAGGTGATCTGCTCGTGGGGACGGATCGGCCACTGGTTTGGCTGCGAGCGCTACGGCTACGCCCCCGACATGATCACCACCGCGAAGGGCATCACCTCCGCGTACGCGCCGCTTGGCGCGGTGATCGCCTCCGACCGCCTGATCGCGCCGTTCCTGCACGGCAACGCGATCTTCAACCACGGCTTCACCTTCGGCGGGCACCCGATGGCGTGCGCGGTGGCGCTCGCCAACATCGACGTGATCGAGCGCGAGGGGCTGTGCGAGCACGTGCGCGCGCGCGAGACGGAGTTCAGAGCGATGCTGGACAGCCTGCGCGACCTGCCGATCGTCGGCGACGTGCGCGGCGCCGGCTACTTCCACGCGATCGAGTTGGTGAAGGACAGGGAGACCAGGCAGACGTTCAGCGACGACGAGGCGGAGTACCTGCTGCGTGGCTTCCTCTCCGGCGAGCTGTACCGCCGCGGGCTGATCTGCCGCACCGACGATCGCGGCGAGCCGATCGTGCAGCTCTCGCCGCCGCTGATCGCCGACCGCGAGCAGTTCGCCGAGATCGAGGCGATCCTGCGCCCCGTGCTGAGCGAGGCGTGGGAGCGGATCGGGGA
Organism: uncultured Solirubrobacterales bacterium; assembly: GCA_963794715.1. Classification (GTDB taxonomy): domain Bacteria; phylum Actinomycetota; class Thermoleophilia; order Solirubrobacterales; family Solirubrobacteraceae; genus Palsa-744. The sequence continues at coordinate 492,967 of CAWCEY010000002.1, forward strand.
TCGGTAGGGGCCGAGCGTGCGCAAGCGGAGGAGGGGAGGGAGAGGATGCTGACGGTCGAGGGTCTCGTCGCGGAGCTGGGCCTGAAGCTCATCAGCGGCGAGGAGGCGGCGAAAGGGCACGTTCGCTGGGTGCACTCGACCGAGCTGCCGGACCCGACGCCGTGGCTGCGCGGCGGCGAGCTGCTGCTAACGACCGGCCTGCAGCTGCAGAGCGCCAAAGCTCAGCGCGAGCTGATCGCGCGCCTGGCCGAGCACGAGATCGGGGGCCTCGGCTTCGGCACCGGCCTTGCCCACAAACGCCTGCCGCCGGCGCTGGCCGACGAGGCGCGCAAGCGCGACTTCCCGCTGTTTGAGGTGCCGTACGAGCTGCCGTTCATCGCGATCACCGAGCGCGTGTTCGCGCAACTGCTGGACGAGCGCTACGAGATGCTGCAGCGCAGCATGGCGGGGGACGTGCTGGCGGAGGCGTTGACGGGACGCCTCTACCCCGAGGAGCTGCAGGCGCGGCTGCGCCCCTTCGGGATCGGCGAGCGCGCGGCGGTGCTGGCGTTCGCGCTGGTCAATCCCGGACGATCGGCCGACCCCGCGGTGGTGGCCCCTCTGGTGGAGCGGATCCTCGCGCGCGAAGATCCGCTCGGCGAGCGGGCGGGGGGGCCTCAGAAAAACGGCGCCGCCGGGCGGTCGCTCGGCAGCCTCGTGGCGATCCGCGGCGGTCTGTTGTGCGCGGTGATCGACGGCGGGCCGCCGCCGCCGGCAAACGGCGCCCATGCCTCTCAGCGCCAGCGTGGCGGCGGCCGCTCGCCCGAGCCCCACCCCTCCGGCGAGGTGGACCCGATCGCGCTGGCCCGCAAGATCCGCGCCGAGCTGATCGCGCGTGTCGGCGGCGAGGTGCGCGCGAGCGCCAGCCGCGTGGCGCCGACGCAGTCGCTGCGCCTCAGCTTTCACGAGGCCCGTTGCGCGCTGGAGGCGGTGCGCCTACAGAACGGCGCCGGCAGCGAGGTGGTCGCCTCCTACGCCGACCTCGGCGCCTTCCAGCTGCTGCTCTCCCTCCAGGACGACGACGCGCTGCTGACCTACTGCCGCGGCGTGCTGGGCCCGGTGGAGGCGGGCGAGGGCGAGTACGGCGACGAGCTGCTGCGCTCGCTGGACGTGTTCATCGAGCACAACGGCCACTGGGAGAAGGCCGCCACCGCTCTGTACTGCCACCGCCACACGCTGCGCTACCGCATCCGCCGCGTGGAACAGCTCACCGGCCGCGACTTCTCCACGGCGCGCGATCGGATCGAGTTCTGGCTGGCGCTGCGGGGGAGGGAGCTGGCACGATGAGAGACGGATTTATTTGGAGGGGGACCCCCACAAGGGGGGTCTGGGAGGGGGCTGTCTATTGCGATTCCGACGATGACAGGAGGTCACGGCGATGAGGATCGGAGTCCCCAGCGAGGTCAAGTTGGACGAGTACCGCGTGGCATTGACCCCGGCGGGCGTGCGCGAGCTGAGCGCGCGCGGCCACGAGGTGATTGTGCAGGCCGGCGCCGGCGAGGGCAGCGCGCTGGCCGACGCCGACTTCGTGGCGCAGGGCGCCCGCATTCTCCCCGACGCGCGCGCGGTGTTCGCGGAGGCCGAGCTGGTGCTGAAGGTGAAGGAGCCCCAGCCGGGCGAGGTGTCGCTGCTGCGCGAGGGGCAGACGCTGTTCACCTACCTGCACCTCGCGGCCGAGCCGAGCCTGACGCGCGGCCTGCAGGCCTCCGGCGCGACCTGCATCGCCTACGAGACCGTGGAGGACGCCCGCGGCAACCTGCCGCTCCTGGCGCCGATGAGCGAGGTGGCGGGCAAGCTGGCCACGCAGGCCGGCGCGTTCATGCTGGAGAAGCCGCTCGGCGGCCGCGGCATCCTGCTCGGCGGCGTGCCCGGCGTGGCGGCCGCCACGGTGCTCGTGATCGGCGGCGGCGTGGTGGGGATGAACGCGGCGATCATCGCGATCGGGATGCAGGCCGACGTGTTTGTGTTCGACCGCTCGATCGACCGCCTGCGCGAGCTGGAAGTGGCGTTCGGCGGCCGCGCCTCCACCGTGTACTCCTCCACGCTCGCGATCGAGCAGATGCTGCCCTCCGCCGACCTGGTGATCGGCGCGGTGTTGATCCACGGCGGCCGCGCCCCGCACGTGATCAGCCGCGAACAGCTCGGCCTGATGCGCCGTCATGCGGTGCTGGTGGATGTCTCGATCGACCAGGGCGGCTGCTTTGAGACTTCGCACCCCACCACCCACTCCGACCCCACCTTCGAGGTGGACGGGATCACCCACTACTGCGTCGCCAACATGCCGGGCGCGGTACCGATCACCTCCACCTACGCGCTGACCAACGCCACGCTCCCCTACGTGATCGCGCTCGCCGATCACGGCATCCAGGAGGCGCTGGAGCTCGACCCCGGTTTGCGTCTCGGATTGAATGTGCGCGACGGCCAGATCACCCACCCGGCGGTCGCAGAGGCGCTCGGCGCCGCCGTCGGTCAGAGCAGTTGAGCCGTCATGGCCAATGGAGATTGCAATAGTAGATTCAGAATTTGGAAAAAAGGAGGGAGAAGGGGCGGGGTGTGCATATGAAAAATCCAGAAGGTGTGCGCAATTGCTATCGGATAAAAAAAGTTAATACCTCCCCCTCCCCCTCCCCCTCCCCTTTGCCTTTTTTGAGTCCCGCGACCCGAGGAGATTCAGATGGCCACCCAGATCGAGACCCTGAGCAACTTCATCGACGGTGAGCGCGCCCCCTCCGACGGCGACACCGAAGCGATCCTCAACCCCGCCACGGGCGAGGAGCTGGCGCGGGCGCCGATCTCCGGCGCGGCCGACGTGGACCGCGCCGTCAGGGCCGCGCGCGCGGCGTTCGCGGGCTGGTCGACCACCCCGCCGGCCCAGCGCGCGCGGGCGCTGCTGGCGATCGCGGATCTGATCGAGGATCACAGTGAGGAGATCGCGCGTCTGGAGGCGCTCAACGCCGGCAAGCCGATCGAAGCGGTCACGAACGACGAGCTCCCGGTGATGGCCGACAACCTGCGCTTCTTCGCGGGGGCCGCCCGCTGCCTGGAGGGCCGCGCCGCCGGCGAGTACATGGAGGGCTACACCTCCTTCACACGCCGCGAGGCGGTGGGGGTGATCGGGCAGGTGACGCCGTGGAACTACCCGCTGATGATGGCGATCTGGAAATTCGCCCCGGCGCTCGCGGCCGGCAACACGGTGGTGCTGAAGCCCGCGGAGACCACCCCGATCACGACCGTGCGCCTGGCCGAGCTGGCCGCCGAGACGCTGCCCAAAGGAGTCCTGAACGTGGTCATGGGCCCGGGCCGCCCGACGGGGGAGGCGCTGATCTCACACCCCGACGTGGACATGCTCGCGCTGACCGGCTCGGTGGACACCGGCAAGCACTTCGCGCGCACCGCCGCCGACACGCTCAAGCGCGTGCACCTGGAGCTGGGGGGCAAGGCCCCGGTGCTGGTCTTCGACGACGTCGCGATGGAGACGGCGCTGCAGACGATCGCCGGCACCGGCTACTACAACGCCGGCCAGGACTGCACCGCCGCCACGCGCGTGCTGGCCGCCGAGCGCGTCTACGACGACGTGGTGGCCGGCCTCGCCGAGCAGGCCAAGGGACTCGTGATCGGCGACACGCTCGCCCCCGACACGACGCTCGGCCCGCTCAACTCCGCCCGCCAGCGCGAGCGCGTGGAGGGCTTCCTGGAGCGCCGCCCCGCCCACACCGAGATCGTCACCGGCGGCCGCGAGCCCGAGCGCCCCGGCTTCTACCTCGAACCGACGGTGATCGCCGGCCCCCGGCAGGAGGACGAGCTGATCCAGCGCGAGATCTTCGGCCCCGTTATCACCGTGCAGCGCTTCACCGACGAGCGGCAGGCGATCGAGTGGGCCAACGCCACCCGCTACGGCCTCGCCTCCTCGGTGTGGACGCGCGACGTGGGGCGCGCGCTGCGCGTCTCAAAAGCGCTGCGCTTCGGCTGCGTGTGGATCAACGACCACATCCCGCTCGTTTCGGAGATGCCGCACGGCGGGTTCAAGGAGTCGGGGTACGGGAAGGACCTCTCGGTGTACTCGCTGGAGGACTACACCGTGGTGAAGCACGTGATGGCCTCGCTGGGGTAGCGGGCGAGGGGAATCCGCCGAGCTTGTCCAGCCGATCAGTCGATCGAGCCGGGCGGGGCGATCCACACGCTCTCGATCCCGAGCACGCGGCAGAGGGAGTCGAAGTGGCTGTCGTAGTGCAGCACCCCCGCGCTGCGCTCGGCGGCCGCTGCGGCGATCAGGTAGTCGGCGGCTGGGATACGTCGCTCGCCGCGCAAGTCGCGTGAGGCGCCGATAGCCGCGGTGCCGGCGCTGCGTGTGACGGGCGCCGACGGCAGGGCGGCGAAGGTTCGGTCGAGACTGGCGAACTTCTCCTCGTTGCGGGCGGCCGCGAGCAGCTCTAGCGCAACCACTGGACATACCAGGAGCATGTTGCGCTTCACGGTTTCCGACCATCGGGCCACCACGGCTGGATCCTGCTGACGGTTCCAGGCCGAGGTGTCGAAGACGAGCGCTTGGCCGGAGCCGTAGGCCTCAGCGTTCGGCATGCAGGCGCTCGGAAACCGACCAGTCGTAGCCGTCGTCCTCGCCGTGGGCGATTCGCAGCAGGTGCTCGGTCGCCTCCTGACGCGCGGTTTGTTCCGCGCGAATAGCCTCCGCGCCACGCAGTGCGAGGTCGTGCACGGCGCGCGACCGGGGCTTGGCTCCGCCGAGCTCCCTCACCGCGGCGGCCAACTCGGAGTCGAGTGTGACCTGAACACGTGGTTTGGCGGACGGCACACCAACAGTGTACCACCCAGGTGGTACTAACTCGAGTGGGTGCCTAAAACCTGAAAGATCGAGGTGAAGCCGGTGGCAAAGCCGTTGCGCGCCGCGCGCAGGTAGAGGCGCCACACCCGCACGCGCTCGCCGCCGGCGAGGCGCTCGGCCTCCGCGAGGTTGGCGTCCAGCCGGTCGATCCACTCGCTCAGGGTGTCCACGTAGTCCTGGCGAAAGCCCTCCACGTGGGTGGGCTCGATCCCCGCGCGCTCCAGCGCCAGCAGTACGCGCGAGACGTGCAGCGGGGCGGCGTCGGGGAAGACGTAGCGCTCGGAGAAGGCGCCCGCCTCGGGGTCACCGTGGCGCAGACGCGCGATGCCGTGGTTGAGCAGCCGCCCGCCGGGGCCGAGCAGACCGGCGAGCTGCGCGGCGTACTCGTCGATTTTGCTGGCGCCCACGTGCTCGACCATGCCGATCGAGGCGATTGCGTCGAAGCCTCTGCTGGCGCGACCGGAGACACCCGCCGAGGGCGAGGGTCTGCCGGATTCGGTTGGGATGAGGTCGCGGTAGTCGCACAGGCGGATCTCCACGCGGTCCTCCAAACCGGCCTTCGCCACGCGCCGGCGGGCCAGCTCGGCCTGGTTGGGTGAGAGCGTGATCCCCACCGCGCTCACGCCGTGGCGGGCCGCGGCGTGCAGCACGAAGCTGCCCCAGCCGCAACCCACGTCGAGCAGGCGCTCGCCCTCGCGCAGGCCGAGCTTGGTGCACACCAGCTCGCGCTTTGCGAGCTGGGCATCCTCCAGCGTGCTCGCCCCGCGCGAAAACACCGCGCAGCTGTAGGTCATCGAGGCGTCCAGGAACAGCTTGAAGAAGTCGTTGGAAACGTCGTAGTGGTGGCGCACCGCGCGCGCGTCGCGCGCGCGGCTGTGGCGGGCGCCCCGCGGGCGCAGCTCGCTGGCGGGGATCCGCGGCGGGCGCGTCAGGCCGCACGCCCGCGCCGCGGCGAGCGTCAGACGCAGGCGCGTGGCGTGGTCGATCGCGGGCGCCCTGAAGCTGTCCAGCAGCCCGATCACGCGGTCGAGATCGTCGGCCTCCAGCTCGCCCGCGGCGTATGCCCGCCCGAGCCCCAACTGCCCGGGGGCGCGCAGCAGGTGGGCCACCGCGGTGGGGGAGCGCACCGTGAAGACCGGCCCGTCGGGCGCGGTCGCGGGGAGCTCCGTGCCGTCCCAGAAGCGCAGCGCGAACGGTCGCTCGGGCAGTGCCCCCGCGAGCTCCCGGCGCAGCGGCTCAGTGCGGGCGAACGGCATCGCTGTCGGGGGCGGTCTGGTGTTGAGCGGGGGGCGCGATCACGGGGTGGGGGAGTGTGCCGCGAACGGCATCGGCGTTGGTGGTCTCTACTGTCCGCGCTCGGCGGTAGCCTCGTTGCGACAGAGTAGAGCGATGCTTGCTAGCTTGCCGGTAGGACCGACATGAGCGACACTCAACTTCTCGGCGCTGCGGACACGGATACGCCGGGGCCAAGCGACTCCCAGCCAGCTCCTCCCGGGGGCGACGGCGTCCAGTTCGCCACCCCCGGGCCGGACGACATCCAGCCGGTCATCAACGAGACGCTCAACCGCGTGCTCACCGCGCTGATCACGATCGGGCCGATGCTCGCGCTCGGCTTCGTCGGCTGGCAGATGTGGGACGGGCTGCTGCACCGCTCCGACCTGATCGTGTTCGCGATTCTCTACCTGCTCACCGGGCTCGGCGTGACCGTCGGCTTCCACCGCCTCTTCACCCACCGCAGCTTCAAGACCTACCCGGCCGTGCGCGGCGTGCTCGCGGTGCTGGGGTCGGCCGCGATCGAGGGGCCGATCATCTCGTGGGTGGCCGACCATCGCAAGCACCACGCCTTCTCCGACAAGGACGGCGACCCCCACAGCCCCCACGTCGACCACGGCGTCGGTCTGCGCGGCGCGCTGCGCGGGCTCGCCCACGCGCACCTGGGCTGGCTGTTCATCCACACCGAGCGCGGCTCGCGCGAGCGCTACGCCCCCGACCTGCTCGCCGATCCGGTGGTCGAGTTTGTGGATCGCACCTTCTTCGTGTGGGCGCTCGGGGGTCTCGCCGTCGCCTTCGGTCTCGGCTATGCGATCGGCGGCACATGGCAAGCGGGGCTCACCGGCCTGCTGTGGGGCGGCGCGGTGCGGATGCTCGTGCTGCACCACATGACCTATTCGATCAACTCGCTCTGCCACTTCTTTGGCCGCCGCGACTACACCACCGAGGACCACTCCCGCAATCTCGCGTGGCTGGCGCTGCCGACGTTCGGCGAGGCGTGGCACAACAACCACCACGCCTTCCCCACATCCGCCAGCCACGGCCTCAGCTGGCGCCAGCCCGACGTCTCGGCGCTGGTGATCCACGGGTTGAAGCGCACCGGGCTGGCGTGGGACGTGGTGAGCGTCCCCGAGGAGCGCCGCGCGCGCAAGCGGGCCTACGCTTCATGACATGACCCCCGCTCCCATCCCCTCGGTGCGCGAGATTCTCGCGTCCCGAACCGGGGAGGAGCTGGCGCTGAACGACCGGTATCTCAACCCGCAGATGGGGCGGATCCTGCGCACACTGGGGTTCGACAGGGTGTGGGTGGGGGGCGAGGGCGCGCACCTAATCGACGCCGACGGTAACCGCTACCTCGACCTATTCGGCGGCTATGGCGTGTTCGCGATCGGGCGCAACCACCCCGAGGCGATCGCGGCGATCGAGGAGGCGCTGGCGGCGCACACCGGCAACCTGCCGCAGCTGGGCGTCACGCTGCTCAGCGGCGTGCTGGCCGAGCAGCTGCTCGCCCGCGCGCCGGCGAGCGTGGCGGCGATGGTGCCGGCCAACAGCGGCACCGAGGCGATCGAGGCGGCCGTCAAGATCGCCCGCGCCGCCACCGGCCGGTCGCGGATCCTGTATGCCGAGCACGCCTTTCACGGGCTCACGCTCGGCTCGCTGTCGCTCAACGGCGACGCCCACTTCCGGGAAGGATTCGGGCCGCTGCTGCCGGATTGCGATGCGGTCCCGTTCGGCGATCTCGACAGGCTGGAGCACGAGCTCGCGCGGGGCGACGTTGCCGCGTTCGTGGTGGAGCCGGTGCAGGGCAAGGGCGTCAACCTCCCTCCCGACGGCTACCTGTCCGGCGCCCAGCAGCGTTGCCGCGCCGCCGGGGCGTTGCTCGTCTGCGACGAGGTGCAAACCGGGCTGGGGCGCACCGGGCACTTCTTCGCGTTGGAGCACTGGGGCCTGCAACCCGACATCGTCACTGTCGCCAAGGCGCTCTCCGGCGGCTTGGTGCCGATCGGCGCCGTGCTCGTCTCGCGCGAGGCGTTTGATCGCGTGTTCGACGGCATGGAGCGGGCGGTGCGCCATGGCTCCACGTTCGGCGGCAACGATCTCGCCGCCGCCGCCGGCCTCGCCACCCTGCGGGTGCTCGAACAGGAGCGGCTGGTGGAGCGTGCCGCGCGGTTGGGAGCGCTGCTGCTGGAGCTGACCCAACCGCTGATCGAGCGCCACGCGATCGTGCGCGACGTGCGCGGTCTTGGCCTGATGTGGGCAATCGAGCTCGGCCCTCCCGAAGGCCGGGTCGCGCGCGCGGCGTGGAACGCTTTGGAGCGGGCTCAGCCCGGCATTTTCTCGCAGCTGATCACCGTCCCCCTCTTCCACGAGCACCGCATCTTCTGTCAGGTGGCCGGCCACCGCATGAACGTGATCAAGGCGCTCCCGCCGCTGGTGATCGCGGAGTCGGAGATACGCCGGTTCGCCGCCGCGCTGGAAACGGTCGTGGCCGCCGCCGAACGGATGCCCTCGGCGCTGACGCGTTTTGGGATGCGCATCGCCCGTCAGGGAGCACGGGCGATGCGCACGTAGGTGGCACGGGTCGGGGCGCTATTTAGCCGACCATTTGTCCCCTGAGGCGAGTTTCGCGAAGAAGTCGCCTTCGAATAGCACTTTGGTAGAGCCGACAAATACTTCGCTGCCGGTTTCCGAGTTGAACACCAGCTCGTGTTCTGTTTTTTCCGTTTCCACTCCAGGGTAGTTGCACGCCATGCCCCTGCTCGTGCCGCTCGTGAGGGTGTAGGTGTTTGCCACCGCGCACGTCCCGCCGCTGCTTTTTATGACGACCACAGCCAGCGTTCTGCCGCTTGCCGGCTGGAAGTTCAGTTTCAGTGTCGCGCCTTTTCCTTCGAGCGGGAACACCAGTGGTTCTGAGTTGAAATTGGGGACTTCGCAGTGTGGCTGACCCACGGCTGAGCAGCTTCCGAATGCGAATATCCCGCTGTTTGAGTTGCCCGGCCTGGCGATCCCGTTCTTCACTTTGAGCGTTGAGCAGGTGATCGTGACGATGCTGCCCACGGTAAGCGTTGGCGCCTGTTTGATGGTCACCGCTTCGGCGATCGTTTCCGCTTTGGCGATTTCGCTGCCTTCGACCCACCATTCGGGTGAGGCCGCCGACGCGGGCGCCGCCGTGACGGCGCCGATCGCCAGCAGCAACAGCAGGCTCGATTGAACGATTTTTACTGTTTTTGCCATTACGTCCCTCCTTTGATTTATGCGCTCCCAAGTGTCTCCTGCCTCCAAAGATGCCCGTCCGCCCCGCGGGCGTCAAGGTGGGGCACGGGCCGCCGCGTGCCGGGCGTGCGGCAGGGCCATATCGTCCGCTTTGAAATGTTTCTAATCAACGGACTCAATGTCCCCGGCCTGCCGGGGTGCCCGGTCCGGCGGGCGCGGCAATCTCCCGCTAGCCTGTCACGCCGTGCCCATACCCCGCAATGACATCCGCAACGTCGCGATCGTCGCCCACGTCGATCACGGCAAGACCACGCTCGTCGACGCCATGCTGTGGCAGTCGGGCGCGTTCCGCGTCGGTCAGGACGTGGCCGAGCGGGTGCTCGACTCGATGGACCTGGAGCGCGAGAAGGGGATCACGATCCTCGCCAAGAACACCGCGCTGCACTACGGCGGGGTGAAGCTCAACATCGTCGACACCCCCGGCCACGCCGACTTCGGGGGCGAGGTGGAGCGGGGGCTGACGATGGTGGACGGGGTGCTGCTGCTGGTGGACGCCTCTGAGGGGCCGCTGCCGCAGACGCGCTTCGTGCTGCGCAAGACACTGGAGGCGCGCCTGCCGGTGATCCTCGTGGTCAACAAGGTCGATCGCCCCGACGCGCGCGTGGCGGAGGTGATCGACGAGGTGTACGAGCTGTTCCTCGACCTCGACGCCGACGAGTCGCAGATCGAGTTCCCGATCGTCTACTGCAACGCCAAGGCGGGGGTCGCTTCGCTGGAGTACGACGAGTCGGTGACGCGCGCCGCGCTGGTGGGCGGGGATCGGGCCGGGGGGAGCAGGGCGGACGGGAGCGGGTCTGGGGCCGGCGAAGGGCAAGCTGGGTCTGGTGGCGGCGGGGCGGGTGGCAGCGGGTCGGGGGCGGATGCGGGCTCCGCCGCCGGAGAGGGCAGCCTCGCGCCGCTGCTGGATCTGCTGCTGGAGCACATTCCCGCGCCCATGTATGAGCCCGAGCACCCGCTGCAGGCGCTCGTCACCAACCTCGACGCCTCCCCCTACGTGGGGCGCCTGGCGATCTGCCGCGTGCGCAACGGGAACATCCGCCGCGGCCAGCAGATCGCCTGGTGCCGCGCCGACGGCTCGATTGAGCGGGCGCAGGTGTCGGAGCTGTACGTGACGGAGGCGCTGGAGCGCGTGGAGGCGCAGGAGGCCGGCCCGGGAGAGATCATCGCCGTGGCGGGGATCGCCGAGGTGACGATCGGCGAGACGCTCGCCGATCCCGAGGACCCGCGGCCGCTGCCGGTGATCACCGTCGATGAGCCGTCGATCTCGATCACGCTCGGCATCAACACCTCGCCGATGGCTGGCCGTGAGGGGAGCAAGCTCACCGCGCGCCAGCTGCGCGACCGTCTCGACGCCGAGCTGATCGGCAACGTCTCGCTGCGCGTGCTCCACACCGGGGGCGTCGGCTCGGAGTCGTGGGAGGTGCAGGGTCGCGGCGAGCTGCAGCTGGGGGTGCTGGTGGAGATCATGCGCCGCGAGGGCTTCGAGCTGACGGTCGGCCAGCCGCGCGTGCTGGAGCGCACGATCGACGGCAAGCGCCACGAGCCGGTGGAGCGGCTGTCGATCGACGTGCCCGAGGAGTTCGTCGGCGTGGTCACGCAGATGCTGGCGCTGCGCAAGGGCCGCATGGAGCACATGACCAACCACGGCACCGGCTGGGTGCGGATGGACTATCTCGTGCCCGCCCGCGGCCTGATCGGCTTCCGCACCGAGTTCATCACCGAGACGCGCGGCACGGGGATGATGCACCACGTGTTCGACCGCTGGGAGCGGTGGGCGGGGGAGATGCGCACGCGCGCCTCGGGGGCGCTGATCGCCGACCGCCGCGGCGAGACCGTCCAGTTCGCGCTGATGAACTTGCAGGAGCGCGGCACCATGTTTGTCGGCCCCGGCGAGGAGGTGTACGAGGGGATGATCGTCGGCGAAAACGCCCGCTCGGAGGACATCGACGTCAACCCCGTCAAGGAGAAGCATCTGACCAACATGCGCTCCTCCACCTCGGATGTGCTGGAGCGGCTGATCCCGCATCGCAAGCTCACGCTCGACCAGGCGATGGAGTGGGTGCGCGAGGATGAGTGCGTCGAGGTGACGCCCGTCACGGTGCGCATGCGCAAGGTGGAGCTGGGTAAGACCGAGCGGATGAAGGCGGCGCGCATCCGGCGCGGCAAATGAGCGCGATCCAGGTCGCGGGGCTGCGCAAGAGCTACGGCTCGGTGCACGCCGTGCGCGGCATCGACGTGTCGATCGACGTCGGCGAGACGGTCGCGCTGCTGGGGCCCAACGGCGCGGGCAAGTCCACCACGATCGACATGATCCTCGGCCTCTCCGAGCCCGACGGCGGCACGGTCTCGGTGTTCGGCGGCTCTCCGACGGCGGCCGTTGACGCCGGGCAGGTCGGCGCGATGCTGCAGACCGGCGCGCTGATCCGCGACCTCTCGGTGGGGGAGTTGGTGGCGATGGTCGCTTCGCTGTACCCCGCCTCGCTGGATGTGGCGGAGGCGCTGGAGCTGACGGGCCTCAGCGAGATCGCCAACCAGCGCACGCAGAAGCTCTCCGGCGGGCAGACCCAGCGGGTGCGCTTCGCGGTCGCGCTGGTAAGCGACGCCAAGCTGCTGGTGCTCGACGAGCCCACCGTGGCGATGGACGTCGAGGGCCGGCGCTCGTTCTGGACGACGATGCGCGAGCTGGCCGCACGCGGCAAGACGATCCTGTTTGCCACCCACTACCTGGAGGAGGCCGACGCCTACGCCGACCGCGCGGTGCTGATGGCGCACGGCACGATCGTCGCCGACGGGCCTCCCACGGAGATCAGGGCGATGGTCGGCACGCGCACGATCCGCGCCACGCTCCCGGGCGCCGCCCTGGACGCGCTGGCACGGCTGCCGGGCGTCAGCGGCGCCGATCGGCGCGGCCAAGCGGTGGTGCTGAGCTGCGCCGACTCCGACGCGGCGATCCGCGCGCTGCTCGCCGCCTTCCCCGACGCGCGCGACATCGAGATCGCCGCGGCAGGCTTGGAGGAGGCGTTCCTGCAGCTCACCGCCGAGGACGCCGACATCAACGGGGCCGGCGGCGGCGCCCCGACCGGTGGTGCCGCCCCGGCCGGTGGTGCCGCCCCGGCCGGTGGTGACGCCCCGGCCGGTGGTGCCGCCCCGGCCGGTGGTGACGCCCCGAGCGGTGGCGCCGAGGCGGCGTTTGGGGGAGGCGCGCAATGAACGGGCTCGTCTACATGCGCTACGAGCTGCTACGCACGTTCCGCAACCGCCGCTTCTTCATCCTCTCGCTGGGGTTTCCCCTGGTGCTCTACTTCCTGATCGCGGGTCCCCAGCGCAATAACCACGACCTCGCCGGCACAGGCCTGTTCGCGCCGCTCTACTACATGGTCGGGATGGTGTCGTTCGGGACGATGAGCGGGATGCTCTCCAGCGGCGCGCGGATCGCCGCCGAGCGCGCGGTCGGCTGGAATCGGCAGCTGCGCATCAGCCCGCTCTCGACCCGCTCCTACCTGCGCGCGAAGGTCCTCACGGCGTACATGATGGCGCTGCTGACGATCCTCGTCCTGTACGCCTCGGGCGCGGCACTCGGAGTCTCGCTGCCGGCCGGGAGGTGGCTGCAGATGACGGTGCTGATCCTGATCTGCCTGATCCCCTTCGCCGCGTTGGGGATCGCCGTCGGCCACATGCTCACCCCCGACTCGATCGGGCCGGCGGTCGGCGGCGGGGTCGCGCTGCTGGCGTTCCTCGGCGGCACCTGGTTCCCCATCCCCAGCCACGGATTCCTCAACGACGTCGGCCAGCTGCTGCCCTCCTACTGGCTGGTGCAGGCCAGCCACGTCGCGCTCACCGGCCACGCCTGGCCGGCCAAGGCGTGGATCGTGATCGCCGTCTGGACGGTGGTTCTCGCCCTGCTCGCCCAGCGCGCCTACCGGCGCGACACCGGGCGGGTGTAGGCCTTTGACGGCCGAAGCCCGCAATAGCGGGCTTCGGCAAGACTCTGGCGCCCAAACCGCAGGCTGCGACTGTCTCTCGCATGCCCAGGCTACCAAGCCTTGCCGTTGCCCTCAACTTCATGGCTCCGGCGGCCGGACTCGAACCGACACCTCAGCGAGAGACAGTCACGCGTGCTGCCGTTACACCACGCCGGAAAGCCGCGGGCGATCATAGGAGCCGCTTGGGATGGTTCGCTCGCCTGGCGCGCTAGGGTTTCGCACATGGCCCACTCGATCAGACGTCTGCCGGTCGCCGCCGTGTGCGCTGTATCCCTTTTTGGGCTCGCCGCGACGCCTGCGCTTGCGACCCACTTCCAGCCCGAGAGCTACCAGGAACTGCTGGCGCAGATGCACCACCGGGAAGTGCGCGCGGTGGTGCTCCATCCGCAGGGCTACAAGGCCCACGCCTCGCTCGGCAATGGCGGGCATGTGACGGTCACCTACACGCCCGCGGAGGTGCCGTTGCTGCGGGGAGCGGCGCTCGCCGGCGGCTCGTCGTTCGCGATCGCCACCGCCAAGCCCAAATCCAAAGCGGCTCACCACAAACTGCGCTACATCGCGGGAGGGATCCTGATCGTGGTGATCGTGGTCGTGCTGGTTGTGCTGCTGGTCGGCCGCCGCCGCGCGCTTGAGGAGGAAGGCCCCGGCGGCGAGGCGTCCTCTGCTTCTTTGCCCGCCGACCCGAGCTGAGGCCGATCCACGCCGGACACGCACACGGTCCGCTGCATGCCCCGCCGGCCTCCACGCGCCGCGTCGGCGCGGCGCTGGCGCTGATCCTGGGGTTCATGGCGGTCGAGGTCGTGGCGGGTGTGCTCTCGCACTCGCTGGCGCTGCTCTCAGACGCCGCCCACATGCTCACCGACGCGGCCGCCCTGGGGCTCTCGCTGGTGGCGCTGCGCCTCGTGGCGCGGCCCGCGCGCGGGGCGATGACCTACGGCTTTCTGCGCGTCGAGGCGCTCGCGGCGCAGGCCAACGGGATCACCCTGCTTGTGCTCGCCGCCCTGATCGTCTACTCGGCCGTGGGCCGGCTGATCTCCCCGCCGACGGTCTCGGCGTGGGCGATGGTCGCGGTGGCGCTGGCGGGGATCGCGGTCAACGGCGCCGCCACCGTCGCGCTCGCGGGTGCGGGGCGCGAGTCGCACATGAGCATCGAGGGCTCCTTCCAGCACATCCTCACCGACCTGTTCGCGTTCATCGGCACGGCGCTGGCGGGAGCCGTGATCCTGTTGACCGGCTTCCAGCGGGCCGACCCGATCGCCTCGCTGCTGGTGGCCGCGCTGATGCTGCGCTCGGCCGCCGGCCTGCTGCGGGCCTCCGGGCGCATCTTCCTGGAGGCCGCCCCTCCCGGCCTCGACCCTCGGGAGATCGGGCACGCGCTGGCGGCCCACCCCGGCGTGGTCGAGGTTCACGACCTGCACGTCTGGGAGCTCTCGGCGGGCTTCCCGGCGCTCTCCGCGCACGTGCTGGTCGCGCGCGAGGCCGACTGCCACGCGGCGGGGCGGGCTTTGCGGGAGCTGCTGGTGGAGCGCTTCGGAGTCGAGCACACCACGCTGCAGGTCGAGCACGAGGGAGGCGGCGAGCTGCTGGAGCTGGAGCTGCCCAAGGGGTGAGGTACGCCTTCCCCGGGACCTGCCGGCCGCAGTCTTTGTTCTTTTCGAGCCTATAACCAAATGAGAACAGGACTTAGTCTCATTTGGTTAGGGCCCGTAAAAATAAAGTTCTCGCCCCACCCAGCCCGCCCTGCTCTCATCTTCGGCGCCATAACCAAACGAGAACGGGACTTAAGTCTTATGGGCCACACCCAAATAAGAACAAGACTTAGTCTTATTATGGTAGGGTGCCGGAGGTGCGATGGTTGCCGCCCATTCCCATTCTCCTTGCCGGCGCGCTTCTGCTGGTCGCGGGCTGCGGCCAGGGCGAAGGGACCGCGGCCGGCAGCGGCGGCAGGCTCCAGGTGGTGGCCGCCGAGAACTTCTGGGGCTCCATCGCCGCACAACTCGGCGGCGACCGCGTGCAGGTGCGGAGCATCATCGTCAACCCCGCCACCGACCCCCACAGTTACGAGCCCACAGCGCAAGACGCGCGCACGATGGCGGGCGCGCGGCTGGCGCTCGTCAACGGCGTCGGCTACGACGAATGGGCCTCGAAACTGCTCGCGGCCAGCCCGTTGAGCGGGCGCGTGACGCTGAACGTCGGCCGGCTGTTCGGGCTGCGGGAGGGAGACAACCCCCACCGCTGGTACTTCCCAGCGGACGTGCACGCCGTCATCGGACAGATCGTCCACGACTACGAACGCTTGGAGCCGGGCGCCAAGGGCTACTTCCGGCAGCGCCGGCACGCCTTCGAAACGCAGAGTCTCGCCCGCTACAACCAGCTGCGCAGCGAGATACGCCGGCGCTACGCCGGCACGCCGGTGGGCTACAGCGAGAGCATCTTCCAGGGCCTGGGCGACGATCTGGGATTGAGGCTGCTGACCCCCTACAGCTTCACCAAGGCGGTCGCCGAGGGGGGCGAAGTGACGGCGCGGGACAAGCGCACGGTGGACAGCCAGGCCGAACAACACAGGATCGCGGTGTGGGTCTTCAACAGCCAGAACGTCACTCCCGACGTGCAGCGCGTGAACGAACTGGCGCGCGCCGCGCACATCCCGATCGCCACCGTCACCGAGACGCTCTCGCCCGCGAGCGACAGCTTCCAGCAGTGGCAGGTGGCCGAGCTCGAAGGGCTCGCTCGCGCGTTGCGCGAGGCCACGGGGAGGTAGGGGATGCGCGCGCGCGACCCCGGCCCCGAGGGTGCAGCGTCTGCTGGAACGGCGGCGTCCGCCGTGGGCGCTCCCGCCGCGTTGAGGGGCGCCACTCCCGCGGTCGAGCTGACCGATGCGGCCGTGCGCCGCGGCGGGCGCACGATCTGGAGCGCTGTCGATCTGCTGGTGCCCGAGGGCGAGTTCGTCGCCATCCTCGGCCCCAACGGGGCGGGCAAGTCCACGCTGCTGGGTGTGCTGCTCGGCCTGCTGGCGCTCGACCGCGGCCGCGCGCGGGTGCTCGGCGAGCGGCCCGGTGCGCACAACGAGCGGATCGGCTACCTGCCCCAGCGGCGGGTGTTCGACACGGGCACGCGGGTGCGCGGGGTGGACATGGTGCGTCTCGGCCTCGACGGGCACCGCTGGGGTCTGCCGCTGCCGCCGGTGGGGCGCTTCGGCGCGCGCTCACGCGAGGCCCGCGAGCACGTGCGGGAGGCGATCGAGCGCGTCGGCGCCGGCGCGTACGCCCGGCGGCCGATCGGGGAGTGCTCCGGTGGCGAGCAGCAGCGCCTGCTGATCGCCCAGGCACTCGTGCACAACCCGCGGATGCTGATTCTCGACGAGCCGCTCGACGGCCTCGACCTGCCCAACCAGGCTGCGGTCGCGGCGCTGGTGCAGGGCATCTGCCGCTCCGCGGGGGTGACGGTGCTGCTGGTGGCGCACGACGTCAACCCGCTGCTGCCCTACGTCGATCGCGTGCTCTACCTGGCTGGTGGCCGCGCCGCGATGGGGCCGGTGGAGGAGGTCGTCAGGAGCGACACCCTCAGCCGCCTCTACGGCGCCCCGATCGAGGTGCTGAGCACGACCGACGGCCGCCTCGTGGTGGTTGGCCAGCCCGAAGCGCCCCACCTCCACGGGCCCCGCCACGTACTGCGATGAACCCCCACCTTTCGTTCAACCTCGTCTCCGACGTCCACCAGCTGCTGGCCTACCAGTTCATGGTCAACGCGCTGCAGGCCGCCGGCATCGTGGCGGTCACCTCGGCGGTGGTCGGCTGGTTCATGGTGCTGCGCGCGGAGACCTTCGCGGGGCACACGCTCTCGATGATGTCGTTCCCCGGGGCGGCCGCGGCGGCGCTCGCCGGCCTGCCGCTGGCGTGGGGCTACTTCGTCTTCTGCGGCGCGGGGGCGCTGGTGATCGCCGGCTCCTCGCGTCCGGGTCGCACGCGCGGCCTCAGCCGCCAGGCGGCCGTCGTGGGGATGGTGGGCGCCGGCGCGCTCGCGGTGGGCTACCTGCTGCTGAGCCTCTACGGCGGCGTGCTGGAGAGCCTGGAGACGCTGCTGTTCGGCTCGATCCTGGGGGTCACGCGGGGCGAGGTGCTGACGCTGGCGATCGTGGGGGCGTGCGCGGTGACGTTCCTCGCGATCGTCGGCCGCCCGCTGTTCTTCGCCTCCGTCGACGGCTCGCTGGCCGCCGCCGGCCGCGTGCCGGTCGGCGTGCTCTCGGCGGCATTTCTGTTCGTGCTGGGGCTGGCGGTGGCGGCCACGGCGCAGATCACCGGCGTGCTGCTGGTCTTCGCCCTGCTGCTGGCGCCCGCGGCGATCGCGCGCGAGCTGACCCCCCGCATCGGTCTGGGGCTGGGGCTGAGCGTGCTGCTTGGGCTGGTGATCGCGTGGGTCGGCTTGGGCCTCTCCTACTTCACCAACGACCCCGCGGGGTTCTTCGTCACCAGTATCGCGCTGGCGCTGTTCGCGGCGGCGCGCCTCGCGCGGGGCCTGTGATCGGATTCCTCGCCAACGCGCTGCTGGCCGGCTCCTGCATCGCGGTGGCGAGCGGTTTGATCGGCTACTTCGTGGTGCTGCGCGTGCAGGTGTTCGCCGGCGACGCGCTCTCCCACGTCGCGTTCACGGGCGCGCTGGCGGCGGCCGCGGCCGGTCTCGATCTGCGGGTGGGGCTGTTCGCGGCGACCGTGGCGGTGGCGCTGGTGCTGGGGATCCTCGGCGGCGCCGGCCCCTCCTCCCGCGGAGGGGCTGAGGACGCGACGATCGGAATGGTGTTCGTGTGGGTGCTCGGCCTTGGGGTGCTGTTCCTCGACATCTTCAACACCGGTGCCTCGGGCGCCAACGGGACGATCGCCTCGCGCACGCTGTTCGGCTCGATCTTCTCCCTCACCGGCGGCCAGGCGCGGCTGACGGCGCTGGTCGGCGTGGCGCTCGCCGCGGCGCTGCTGGCGATCGCCCGCCCGCTGCTGCTCGCCTCGATCGACGCGCCGCTGGCGCTAGCCCGGGGCGTGCCGGTGCGGGCGCTGGGGCTCGCCTTCCTGGTGCTGCTGGGCCTCGACGCGGCCGAGGCCACGCAGGCGGTGGGGGCGCTGCTGCTGTTGGGCCTGCTCGCCGCCCCGGCGGGCGCGGCGCTGCGACTCACCGCCAACCCCTACAGGGGGATGGCGCTCTCCGCGGCGATCGCACTCGTCGCGATGTGGGTGGGGCTTGCGCTGGCGGATCTGACCGGGACGCTGCCTCCGGGCAGCGCGGTGATCCTGGTGGCGATCGCCTTCTATTGCGCAGTGGCGCTGTGGGATAGGGCGCACCTGCGCTTTGCGCGCGGCCTGCCCTCGGCGGCCGTGGATACCATCGAGCTATGAGCACCGTCCCCGCGCCCACCCCGCCTCGCCCGCCGGGGGCCCTCTCCGCTGAGGATCCAGCCCGCGCCTGGGCCGACCGCGCCGAAGCGGCGCTGGCCGCGGCCGGCCGCCGCAGCGGCGGCGCTCGCCGCGCGATGCTGCTGCTGCTCGGGGAGCAACGGTGCGCGCTCACCGCCGCCGAGATCGAGCAGGCGCTGGGCGCGCGATCGCCACGGCCGGTGAGCCGCGCCAGCGTCTACCGGATCCTCGACGAGCTCGAGCGCGCCGGCTTGGTGGCGCGCGTGGAAACCGGGCAGGCGATGGTGCGCTACGAGCGAGCGCACGACGCCGAGGGCGCACACCACCATCATCTCGTGTGCGACAGCTGCGGCGTGGTGATGCCGTTCGCCGATGAGGCGCTGGAGCGCGCGATCGACGAGCTCAGCCAGCGCGTGCCCCTGGCGGTCTCCGAGCACGAGATTGTGCTCCATGGAGCCTGCCACGCCTGCTCTGCTTAGCGCCTTGTGGGTGCGACCACGCCCCGCTATTAGGTGACTACCCCTACCGCTCCTCTTGCCCCTGGGTTTTGTGGGCGCAACCACGCCCCGCCACTCGATAACTACCCCTCCTCCTCCCCCTCCTCAGCGGACCTTCTCGCGTGTGCGGGCCGCACCATTCAACGCCAGCTCCCGATCCTCCACCTGTGGCGCCCGCACCGAGGTGCCCTCGATGTTCAGATGCGGCAGCAGGCGGTCCAGCCACCCCGGGATCCGCCAGGCGCGCGCGCCGACGATGTGCAGCAGGGCCGGCAGCAGCATGCAGCGGACGATCAGCGCGTCGAGGAACACGGCGCTGGCGAGGCTCAAACCGAACTCCTGGATCACGCGGTTTTCCCCCAGCACGAAGGAGAGGAACACGCACACCATGATCGCCGCCGCCGCGGTGATCACGCGGCCGGTCAGCGCCAAACCCTCGCCTACGGCGCGGCGGCTGTCGTGGGTGCGGGTCCACTGCTCGTGGATGCGCGACACCAGGAACACCTCGTAGTCCATCGACAGGCCAAACACGATCGCAAACAGCATCACCGGGATGAACGACTCGATCGGGCCCGGGCTGACCCCCAGCAGCCCCGGCATCCAACCCCACTGGAACAGCACCACGATCACGCCCAGCGAGGCGCCGATGCTGAGCAGGTTCATCACCGCCGCCTGCAGCGGGATCACCAGCGAGCGGAACACCACCATCAGCAGCAGCGCGGAGAGGAGCACCACCACGCCGATGAACAGCGGCAGCTTGTGGGCCAGCACGTTGGCGAAGTCCACGCCTCCGGCCGTCACGCCGCCGACGTACGCTTTCACGCCGGTGCGCGCCGCCACCGGCGGGATCACGTGTGCACGCAGATCCCTCACCAGCAGGGTGGTGGCGTACGCCTGCGGCGAGCTGCTCGGGTACACCGAGAAGGTGGCCACTTCGCCCGTCGGGTTCACGCGCGCGGGGGTGACCGCCACGACGTCGCTGGAGGTGGCCAGCGCGCTCTGCACTTCACGCAGCGCGCTCGCGTCACCGGGGTGGGGCAGCCGCACGACGACCTGCAGCGGCCCGCTGAAGCCTTCGCCGAAGCCCTCCGCCAGCAGGTGATAGGCGTGGAAGGTGGTGGTGCTCGAGGGGTCGTTGCCGGCATCGCTGGAGCCCAGTCGCAGCGCGATCGCGGGCATGGCGATCAACAACATCAGCAGCGCCGAGGGAACCGCCACCCGGTGGGGATGGCGCCCCACGAAGTTGCTCCAGCGCAGCCACGTCGCGCCGCCGGCGGCAACACCAGTGGCGCTGTTGCCGCCGCCCACCCCACTCTGCGCCGCCGGGGCGCCGTTCCTGGAGGCCGCGGGCGCTCCGTTGCCGGATGCCCCAGCCGTGGCGCCGTTGCCGCCTGCTGCCGCGCTTCCCGCTGACGCGGCTGCTTTGCGTGCACGCCGGCGCGCGCGCCGGCTCGGTCTCGCCAAGCGGGTGCCGGCGAAGGTGAGCAGCGCCGGCAGCAGCGTCAGCGAGCTGAACATCACCAGCAGCACGCCGATCGAAGCTGAGATCGCCACGCCGTAGAGGAAGTCCACGCCCAGCAGCATCATCCCCAGCAGCGCGATCACCACGGTCGTGCCGGCGAACAGCACGGCGCGTCCGGCGGTGTCCATCGCCTGCACCACCGACTCTTTCACCTGTCCGTGCGTGGGGCCGGGGCCGGCATAGGCCTCGCGGTAGCGGGTGAGAATGAACAGCGAGTAGTCGATCCCCACCCCCAGGCCGATCATCGCGGCGAGCTCGGAGGAGAAGTTGGGGGTGTCCACCACGTGCGTGAACAGCGCAATCAGGCTGAGGCCGGTGCCGAGGCCGAACAGCGCCGTGACGATCGGCAGACCCATCGCCAGCAGCGAGCCGAAGGTGATCAGCAGCACCACGATCGCCGCCATCAACCCCACCGCGGTGGACAGCCCAAAGCCCACCTGCTCGGTGGTCTCGATCGCCTGCCCGCCCAGCTGCACTTCGAGGCCCGGCCGCTGCGCGGTTTTGGCCACTTTGACCACGCGTTCGGCGGCGCTCTGGGGCAGCAGGTTGGCTTTCTGGTCAAACACCACCGTCGCGAAAGCGATCTTCCGATCGGCCGAGATCGCCCTCCCGGCGGAGGGCCCCGCGTAGGGGCTGATCACCGCGGAGACGTGCGGCAGCTTTTTGACCTCGGCGAACATCGCTTCCATGCGCGCGCGCACCGTCGGGTCCAGCACGCTGCCGGTGGCAACGCGGAAGACGATCTGGTCGCGATCCCCCGCCTGCGCCGGGAAGCTGTGTTCCAGTAGATCCGAGGCGCGCTGCGCGTCGGAGTTGGGCAGCGTGAAGTTGTTGGAGTATTCCGTCCCCGCCGAAGAGGCGAGGGCGCCGATCGCGACGATCATCGCGATCCAGCCGATCACGACGAGACGGCGATGGGTGGTTGACCAGCGGGCGAGCTTGAGCATCGGCGACCTCGGGCGGTGGGGTAGCTTGGGACATGCGCAAGGCGGATGGCCTGTGCGCGGGCGGGGCTTCCGTAGAGAGAGTAGAAGATCGCACGCGGTCGGGTGCTGGCGCATCTCCCTCGGTCGTAGTGGTCAGTTTGAAGTAGGGTCGGTGGTTGTATAGC
The DNA here is from genome assembly GCA_963794715.1 of uncultured Solirubrobacterales bacterium. GTDB lineage: Bacteria > Actinomycetota > Thermoleophilia > Solirubrobacterales > Solirubrobacteraceae > Palsa-744. Next base: position 514,906 of record CAWCEY010000002.1, read on the forward strand.
CCATTGCAGTGGGGGTAGGGGTTGTTATAAAAAATAAAAGACCCGATAGCAATTGTTATACATTCCGATTGGTATAATTTAGAGCCCGATAGCAATTGCGCACGGCTTTTGAATTTTGTATAACAACCCCAACCTACCTCTATGTACCTACTATTGCTATACCAAGGCCAAGCCTGCGGAACAAGGGGGCAGTACGTGCTCAAGCTGACCCGACTTCAAACTGACCCCACTGCAATCTCGTTGCTCAGCGGCCGTCCTCGGCCTCAGTTCATCCGCGGGTCCAGCGGCATCCGTGCCATCAGCGCGTAGGCTCCGCCCTTGCGGGCCAGCACCCGCGCCCACAGCTCCTCGGGGTCCTCGGTGAAGACGTCGTCGGGCCGCGCGGGGTGGGCGATCCAGTCGCCGTTGTCCAGCTCCTCGTCGAGCTGACCCTCGCCCCAGCCGGCATAGCCGGCGAACACCCGCCGGCGCGCGATCGCGTCGGTGAGCTCGTCGATATCGGCCTCGGGCGCGGGGAAGCCGATGCGCCCGAGCACCAGCAGCCCCGCCGGTGAGGGGTCGAGGAACTCGGCGAGAAACACGATCGCGTTGGGCTGCACCGGCCCGCCGACAAACACCGGCTCGCGCTCGCCGGCGGCCTGCTCGAGCTGCGGCACCGCCTCGCCCACCGTCACCGTGGAGGGGCGGTTGAGCACAATGCCCATCGCCCCCGCTTCGCTGTGGGCGCCCACCAGCACCACGCTGCGCCGGAAGTTGGGGTCCAGCAGCGACGGGGCGGCGAGCAGCAGCTGTCCGCTCAGCGATTCCTCCATACATCCAGGCTACCCCTGTGGCCAAGGCTCATGGCAAAGTGCCGTCCTCGCGCGGTCAGCTCACTCCTTCTGCAGCGTGCCCACGGTGACATGGGGCCAGCGCAAACCGTTGAAGTCGAGCTGCACCAGCTGCGTGTACTGCAACTGCAGCGTGTTGGGCGCTCCCCCCTCGCCCTCCACGGCCTCGATCCAGAAGATCGCGTGGACCTCGACGGCCTTGGCGTTGCCGCCGGGCGGAGAACTCGCGGCTTCGAGGAACGCCGTGTTCGCCGTCCCGCCGCCCTTGACCGGAGTGTGCAGGGTCGAGATCGCCAGCACGGTGGTGTTGATGATTTTCTTCCCCACCAGCCCCTTCTGGAGGAAGCTGTTGGGGTTCCTCACCAGCTCCTCGGTCACGCCCGGCGACATGTGGCGAAACTGCGTCGGGGTGGCGAGGTTCAGCTCGGTGAACACCGCCTCGGCGGAGGCGAAGTCGGAGTTGGGGGGCGGCGGCGAGCCGATCGCGAAGGGGATGATGTTGTTTTCGCCGATGTGCGGCCCGCCGAGGATCGTTTTCCCCGTGCCCTGAGCAAGGATCACGGTGCCGTGCGGGATCGAGCCCATCCGCACCACCGTGGGAGGCTCCGCCGGGTTGGTGGTGTGCGGGACGTTGGCCCAGATCCCCGGCTCGATGTGCAGTCCTTCCGCCGGGTCGTGCTTTTCGGCGATCTGCTGCATGTAGGTGATGCCAAACATGTTGATGTCGGGCATCAGCAGTCCGCGGTTGGGGATCGCGCCCTTGATCCTGGTGAAGACGAGCTTCTCGGTGGTGAGATTCAACTCGAGAAAGCGGTCCTGGCCGCTGCCGGCGAGCGCGTGCGGCCGCCAGATGGTGTTGAAGCCATCGCCGGTCCACGTCGCTGTGTCTCCGTCTCCCACCAGCCGCGCCAACGGCCCGAGCGTGTCGGGGAGCAGCTCCGGGACCTGGATCTCGGGGTGGCCTTTGAACCGAAACTCTGGATCGGTCTGTGCGGTGTCAGTCATGGCAACTCCTTTTGGCGTGCTTTTGCTCGTACACGGCGACCGCGCCGGGGAAACGCGGCGCCGGGATCGACTGGGGTGGATACGCGAAGTCGAGCCCGGACGGTAAAAACTATCAGACCGTAGATCGGAATATTCCCATATACGCGTTGCGTTCACGCTCCCTTAACATCGGAGGAGCGCTGCGGCGCCACCCCGATCGATCACCCCGCCGAGAAGAGATCCAGCGTCCCGCTGAGCTGGTGTTCGTTGGCGTCGCCCTCGGGCTCCACCACGTGTCCCGCCACCACGATCGGGCTGTTCCAGTGGCCGGGCGCCCCCGGCAGCTTGGCCAGCGGGTTGGGGGAGGCAGGGTTGTAGACCTCGATCCCGCCGCCGTTTGGTTCATACACGTAGAGCAGGCCACCCGCCACGATCGGGCTGGTGCCGGCATTGTGGTTCAGCCACACCTGCCGCAATTGACCGCCGCGCAGCGCGTAGGCGCCGGTTGCCTCGGCGTCGGCCACGAACACGGTGGTGCGCCCGCCGCGATGCCACACCGCGGGCGCGGTGAACAGCTCCCCGCCGCCCGGTGTGGGCAACTGCTGGACTTCGCCGCCCAGCGTGGTGTGCCGCGCCGACGGGGGGCCGGCGGGTGGGTGGCCGTTCAAGCGCGAAAGCGCCAGCACGCGCATGACCCCGTCCTTGCCGGCCAGCACCACACGGTTGTGGCCGAGCAGTGCCGGGGCGCTCGAGCCAAGGTCGGTGTCGCTGGTGTTGAGGTGTTCCTGGTCGACGGGGGTGTAGGTCTGACGCAGGTGCACACCGGGGAAGGTCAGCTCGAGTACGGAGTCGCCGAAGTTGGTGGTCCCATTCCAAGGGGCGTTGCCGGTATCGATCAGGATGCGCCTGCCTCCGGGCTCCACCACGGCGCCGCCGCGGGAGAGGATCGCGGAGTCGCTGGCGGGACAGCTTGAGGGCAGGTGCCCGACGTTGGCGGCGGTGATGCCGGTGCTCGCGTTGGTGGCGTCGCCGCGCTGCGGGTCGAGACCGAACTCCGGCCAGTTGCGCAGTGAGGCGGTGATTGGCGTCGTCGTCCCTGGGTGGACGCTGGAGGCGGAGGCGCTTGTGGAAGTGGGCAACGCCGCGGAAGATCCGGACACGGCGGAGGGAGCGGAGGCCGGGGCGACGCTTCCCCCGCAGGCTGCGACCGGCAGTGCGGCGAGCATGAGCATGAGCGTTGACACCGTGAAGTGGCGGATATGAGGCTGGGTCACGAGACGACTGGCTCTGGGGGTGCAATCAGCCAGGCATGGGCTGAAAAGGCCGGAACCGGGAGGGCATCCAGGGGTTTGTAGCGCATCGCTATCGCGGTGTGGTTGGGCTCTCCCCAGATTGGCCGCGTAGCTCCTCCAATCGCATGATCTGGTCGGGCTCATCGAGGAACCAAGCCTCCGTGCCCCACGCGAGTCGGGAGGCACGCCGACGGAAGGCGTCGTGGGTGCGCGAAAGGAAGCCGGTGATGAAGCCGCACTGCTCCGGTTTGATCCCATGCTCTGCGGCCCAGCGCAAGAGCTCGGCCTTGCGTGCCTCATGGATCTCGCCGTCGGTCGCGACGACCTCGACGAACCAGAACCGTCCCTCTGCGCCATCGAAGAGCAGTGCATCTGGCAGCAGCTCGGCCGCGTGAATTGTGAGTTTGAGCTCGCTCAGCAACTCGCCGTCGGGCACATGGATCTTCTTCTTGCTCTCGCTGATCGCCAGGACGCCTGGCTGTTTGAAGCGACGGGGAGCAACGTGCTCCACGATCCCCTTGAGGATCAGTGAGCTGTCTCCAGGGGAGAGGGAGCGGACGGTGCCATCCGGCAGACGCACCTCGACCGAGTGCGCCGCGGCCGCGCGCTCGCTTGCGAGCCTGATCCGGGCGCGACCTACAGCGCCGAGGTGCTCGTCCTGCCAGATGCCAATGGCTTCGGCCAATTCGTCTCCGGCGAGTTGAGGCTTGAAGAGGGCGGCGAAGTCGCCGCGTAGCGTCCAGGCGGGTCGTGGTGAGGTGGTCGACAGGGATGGGTCGTGCATCATTGCTCCGAGCCGCAGCCACTCACGGAAGACCTCATCGCGCAAGGGCTCGCGTGAGTTGTCGGCATACCAAGGCCGATGTGCGAAACCCCACCCGCCGAGTAGCGCTGTGAGATCTTTGTGACCCCGTAGCGCCGCGCGATACCACCGTTCTCGATCGTTTACAAACTGCTCTGGGTCAGCTCGTCCTGCTCGTGCGGCGACCTCGTCACACATCCAGAGCACCATGCTGGGGCGAATTGGGCTGTGGCTCTCAAAGGCTCCCAGATAGACACAAACGTAGACAGCAGCAGCTGCCAACGGACCTGACACTATTCTGGGATCCTCGACAACGTTGGCCGGAAAGATCGCGCGTAGTCGTACACCGCACGCGTCTCTGTTGAGCAGTTTCATGCGAACGCGTTTGCTATGGCGGTGTTCAGATCCTCTCCCGTCAGCTTCGCCCAGCGCCGCAAAACCATGGGGCTCGGAAGGGCCAGCGCTTCCAGCTCGTACGCGGAGACCGCCACGGTGCCGGTCATGCATCGATAGAGCCGGTCGTAAGTTGGCGAATTGAGCAACGCTGCGAGCATCTCCGGCGTGAGCGGACTATCGCTGGAGGCGCAGCGCAGGACGTTCACATGATTCTCGACAACGGCCGCACCACCCCAATCCCGCGTCAAGGCGCTGGCCGTCAGGGCCGCTGCGACAAGCCGGCGCGGCTGCTCGGGCGCGGTTGTACGCTGGACCAGTATGGCAGGCTCGGAGAGCCGCATGAACTCATCCTTCGATCGCAGTTTGATCCACCGTTGTTGCTCCCTGGCCGGGCTGCGGCGGATATGCCCAGTCTCGAGGTCGGCCGCCCAAATGATCGGAACTCGGTCTCGCCCCGACCGGTGGCCGATCTGGCACTTATGCCGATTCCAGACGAGCGGACCGGTGCTTGCCCGCCAGCCGAAGTCTCGGAGCCGGTGGCGCTGGGTCGCCGCGACGCCGATCAGGCGACGGTCCCCACGCACACGCGGCAGCACCCACGGCTGGTCTGGGGCGCTTGGATCGATCGCGGTGCGACCGAGGGCTGTGCTGCTAATCCGCCCATTAACACTCTGTGTCGAGCAGAAAACCTTTGAGCCTGGGACGCCCCTGTGGAAGACCGCGAGACAGGTTTCCTGAAGCACGCCGGATGCAAATACGCCCGAACGGTCGTCGATTAGCTTCAGCCGCACAAGCGGCGCTTCCCGGGCGAGGAAGCTACGAAGACGTTGGTAGTACGCGCCACCCAGAAAGCTCGTGGGCAGCACAGCGCCGATGAGCCCACCTGGCGCTGTGCGCTCGACCGCGGCGTGGAGGAATACGCCGTACCAGTTTGCGTGACCATGCAGCGAGCCACTCCAGCGAATACGATCTCCGGAGCTCAGGGCGGCCCTCCCAAAGGGAGGGTTCATAACCACCATCCCAGCGGCGCGCCGCTGCACTTGAAGGCCGTTGCCAACGTGTAGCAGTCTCGGCAGTGGGCGGCGTCGGCCTGCTGGTAGGTGTGACCATAGGGGGAGCAGCTCGGCGGCGAGGATCGCGTTACCCAGCCACACGGCGAGAGCATCGTTGTCTATTCCGATGAAACGGTTGGCAACCTCCGTCAGAACCCTCGCAGGGGATGCGTCGCTTTGTGCGACGAATCGCTGAAGGGGGCGCAGCATGAGCGCTCCAGCTCCGCATGCGTAATCGACCGTCGGGCCGCCGGCGCGATCCACTCGTGTCCTATCCAACTCCATCCAAAGAGCGTCCGCCAGGACCTTGGGTGTGTAGTACCTGCCGTGCGCTACTCGACTAGGGTGGCTCAGCGCGCAGCTATATGCCTCGCCAAGCGTATAGCCGGAGGCCGAGACAAGCGGTTTGGCTACGTTGTCTGTGAGGATGACCGGAGGCTCGGAAAGGGCTCGTCTCCAGTCCCACCACTCGACTGGTAGACCAACGAGTCTGGCTCGCCTGGCCCACCATGAAGGGACGGCGGAAAGGACGGCGAGAGCGGCCCGAGTTGTCACGGGGTCGGTCGCGCTGGCACGGGCTTCGCTTACGGGCACCGTGGGATTGAACAGCAGACGCCCGACGTCATCGCGGACATCACCACAAGATCACAACCGCGACGTCCAAGGGTGCAAGCATTTGTCGTGTCCCAACAGGGGATAGGAGCGACGTGCGTTCCGAGCAGCCGGTACACGATCTCTCTCCCGCCGGCCGCCTTACGGATCTCATGCCGGCCCGAGGTCCCCTCAACCTCGGCGCCACAGTGAGCGTCGGCGGCCCGCGGCGTCGGGTCGCCGACGCTGCGTCGCCCTCCGGGAACGCGCTGGCGCCGCCGCGCGCCGCGGGTTATGCTGATCGGGCATCGCCGACCAAAGACGGGGGCGCGGCTCGTCCGCCTTGCGGCCGACTGCCACCTCCGATCGAGAGCGAAGGGTGGACGAACATGGCCAAGACACCGCAGGTTGGAGAGCAGGCGCCTGACTTCGAGCTGCAGGGCACCGACGGTCCGTTCAAGCTCTCCGCGCACCGCGGCGAGCGCGTGGTGCTGCTGTTCTACCCGGGCGACAACACGCCCGTGTGTAAAAAGCAGTTCTGCTCCTACCGGGATCGCGCCGAAGACTTCGCCGCGCTCGATGCGACAGTGGTCGGGATCTCCGCGCAGGATTTGGACTCCCACAACGGCTTCATCGAGAAGAACAGCCTGACGGTTCCGCTGCTGGCCGACGTCGATAAGGTCGTCGGCAAGGCCTACAGCGCCAGCGGCAAGCGTGCCGTCATCATCATCGACCAGCGGGGCGTGGTTCGACACCGCCACGACCATCGTCTGGGGTTGGGCTACCAGTCGGTCGACGACCTCAAAGCGGCGCTGGATACGCTGCCCGGTCCGGCCGCCTGAGGGCATCCGTGCAAGTGTAATATCGGCCGATGGCGCAACAGCAGCGCGCAGGTGCCGTGGCGGCGGCCAACGAGGAAGCGGTGCGCGCCTGGGACACCGTCCTGTATGAACGCTGGAAGTCGAACCGCAACGTGTTTGTGGGTGCGCTGGCAGATGTCACCGATGACGTCTTTGAGCTCTTTCCGCCGCCCGCGCGTGGGCGCTGCATCGACATCGGGTGCGGCTTCGGCGAGACGACTCAGCAGCTGGCTGCGCTTATCGGACCGGGAGGCTTCGCGCTCGGCGTCGATTCCTCACCGCGGTTTATCGAGGACGCCCGTCGCGAGGCCGCCGAGGCGGGAGTCGAGAACGTTGCGTTCGAGACCGCGGATGCGCAGACCGCTGCGTGGGATCCCACCTGCGACTACGCCTTCTCGCGCATGGGCACGCAGTTCTTCGCCGCGCCGGTCCCAGCTATGCGCGCGATCCGCGGCGCGCTCAAGCCCGGTGGCAGGCTCGCCAAGGTCTGCTGGCGGCGCAAGGCCGAGAGCCCGCTGTGGGCGGAGACCGAGCAGGTCGTCGGACGGTTTCTCTCGCGCCCCGACCAGTACGAGGCCGACACCTGCGGGCCCGGGCCATTCTCGCTCGGTAACCCGGAGACCACCCGCGGGATTCTCGAGGCTGCCGGGTTCGACGAGATCGAGCTGCATCAGCGCGACTTCGACTACTTCATGGGCGCGGACATGGACGAGGCGATCGATTCCCTGCTCGCGATCGGACCCGGCGCCGAGCTGATCCGCCTGAACGGCGAGTACGGGGAGAGCCGTCGAGGCGAGATCGCCGAGGCCCTGAGGGAGCATTACGCCGCCTGGCAGAAGTCCGACGGCTCCATAGTCAGCCGTGGCTCCGTCTGGATCGTCGCGGCCGTGAACCCCGGCTAGTTGAGCTGCCCGCGGGCGGGCGGTCGCACGCCGCCAGCGGTGAGGCGTTCTCGGCGGCCGGGGTGGGTGACGCTTGGCCTTCGTATGCGCAGCAGGAGGAAGGGTGTCGGCAGGGCGAGCACGCCGGCCGCGGCGATGGCGGCGCGAATGCCGATCAGCTCGCTGAGCAGGCCCCAGAGGGCGGTGGTGATGGCGATGCAGAGGCTTGTGCTGATCGACCAGGCCGCGAGGGTTCGAGCGACGCGGTCAGGTGCGGCCTCCTGGAGGCGGTAGGTTGCGATGACGGGATTGAAGATTGCGCAGCTGGTGATGAGGCCGAGCTCCAGTCCCATGACGAGCAGGAGGCCGACGGTTCCCGCGGGGACGAACGCCAGTCCGATCGGCCATCCGACGCGGAGAATGCCGGCCATGAGAATCACACGGGTTTGTCCCGCTCGGGCGACGAGCGGATGGGCGAGGCGTGAGCCGACGAAACCGCCGATGCATGGGGCCGCGAATGCGAGCCCGTATTGCCAGGGGTGGAAGTGCAGGTTGCGGAGCAGCAGCACGGCCAGGAGCGGCTCGGTGGCCATGATCGTGCTGTTGACGACCACCACGTTGATAAAGACGGGTCGCAGCCGTGCGTGGGTGAGGATGTGGCGCCAGCCGTCGAGCAGGTCGCGAAAACCGGGGCGGGCGGGATCTGCTTTGGGTGGTGGCGACTCGTGGTCGCCGATCATGCGGATTCCCAGCGCGGAGAGCAGATAGCTGAGCGCGTCGGCGGTGATGGTGGCGACGGAGCCGATCAGGCCGATGGCGGCGCCGCCGAGCGGTGGGCCGACGATCATCGCGCTCCAGGTCGTGGACTCAAAGCGGCTGTTGGCTGTGAGCAGCTGTTTGGGTGCGACCAGGCTTTTCAGGTGAGCGCCGCTGGCCGTCTGGAAGGCGATCTTGGCGCCCGCCACCAGGATGGTCACGAGTAGCAGTTGGATGAACGTCAGCCAGCCGAGCAGATAAGCGATTGGGACGGTGATCTGCGCGGCGAAGCGCGTCATGTCGGCCGCGATCATCACCGGGCGCTTGCGGTGAAACTCCACCCAGGGTCCGAGCGCCACAGCAAGCAACGCCCCTACGGCGAGGCCGACGGAGGTGAGCAGCGAGACCTCGCCGGCGCCGGCGTGCAGCGCCCCGATCGCGATGAACGGCATCGCCCCGAAGCCGAGACCGGTTCCGTAGGCGCTGACCGCATAGGCGGCCCACAGCCAGCCGAAACGGCGGCCCAGAGAGCGTGTGTCGCGCATGGCAAGAGCGAATCACCCCCGGCAGATGCCGCCCGCACAACCCGACGGCTTGTATCCACAACCAGAGGTTGTGCTATAGGGTGCGGCGCGTGGATCTTGAAGCTGTCCGCGCGTTCGTCGCCGTCGCCGACACCACCCAGTTTCAGAGCGCCGCGCGACAGCTGGGGATCACCCAGCAGGGGGTTTCCAAGCGAATCGCGGTCCTTGAGCGCGATCTCGGGGTACGCCTCTTCGCACGCTCTCCACGTGGCGCCTTTCTCACGCTCGACGGCCAGGCCTTGCTGCCGCGCGCCAGAGAGCTGCTACGAGCCGAGGCTCGCGCCCTCGCGGCGATCCGCCCCGACGCCCGAGCTCTGAGAGTCGACGTCATCAACGTGCGGGGCGGTCCCGCGCAGCTGCTGCGCGACTTCCACCATGCGCACCCCGACGTGCCGCTGGAGGTGCTCACCATCTTCGCCGCCCCCACCGCACTGGACGCCATCCGTGCCGGCTCGATCGACGCGACCTTCCGCGCCGCCCCGCTCCCCGGCATGCCGCTCCCGCGCGGTCTGGTGGGCATGCGCGTACTGGACGAGGCGCTGATGCTCCTGCTGGGCCCGCGCCACCCGCTCGCCTCACGCGAGAGTGTCCGCCCCGCCGAACTTGCCGATTATCCGATCTGGATGCCGTCGCTTGTGGCCGGCGCCGAGTGGACGATCTACTACGCCGAGCTGAGTCGAGCGCTCGGGATCAGCATCGACACCTCCGGCCCCAACTTCGGATCGGAGGAGATGCTCACGGCGATCGCGCGCTCCCCAACGCTCGCGACGTTCATGGGAGCACACACCCGCCCAGCAAGTCTGTCCAGCTTTGACCTAAGACTCGTCGCGCTGCACCAACCGACCCCGGCCTACCCCCACTCGCTCATCTGGCACCAGGACAACACACACCACGCCCTCGCCCTGCTGCGAACACACGCCGACGCCAACGCCTGCCGGGCCAGCGCGGAGGAGACCTGGACGCCGGTCTGACGCGAACTGCCACTCAGAGCGCCAGCCGCCAAGAACTCAGAGCCGATCGGTCCCTCAAGTGCAGGCGAGGCTCGCAAGCAGTTGAGCTCTTACCTACTGAGGGGTAAGGTAGCGAATCCACCCACAATGACAGGAGGAGCAATGTCCCGCAAATACATTGACTGCCGTGAGATGCCCAGCGACAACAACTGCGATTTGGCGATGGCGGGAAGCGACGAGCATGTCCTCGACGCCGCCGTCGCCCACGCGGTGGCGGTACACGGGCACGAGAACACGCCACAGCTGCGCGAGCAGATCTCAACGATGCTCAAAGAGGAGGTTCCGGGCGCGATCGCCTAGCCGACCACCGAGCTGGCGCTTGCGTGGAGGTTGGGTCGAGCACCGCCGACGGCGAGCGCGTCAAGGAGGAACCGGGGCCGCTGCTGCATACTGACTGCAGTGCTGAGGCTCGTCACGATCCCGATCAGCCACTACTGCGAGAAGGCGCGGTGGGCGCTGGAGCGGGTGGGGTTGGCCTATCGCGAGGAGCGCCACGTCCAGGTCATCCACCGATTGGCCGTGCGCCGAGCCGGTGGTGGGCTCACGGTTCCCGTGCTGGTGAGTGCCGAGGGCGCGATCGGGGACTCGCGGGAGATCCTCGCGTGGGTCGATCAGCGCACGCCGCTGGAGCACCGGCTGTTTCCGGCGCAGCCGGACGCGCGCGCGGAGGTCGAGCGCCTCTGCCGGCGTTGGGACGAGGAGCTCGGGCCGAAGGGCCGGCGGTTGATGTACGTCCACATGTTCACCGCGCGCGAGCTGGCGCTGCGCTTCAACAACCAGGGCGTGCCCCCGTGGGAGGATCGCGCGATCCGCCTCGGATGGCCTTTGGCGCAGCGTCTGGTCGGGCGCGTGCTCGATATCCGCCCGGGGGTGGAGGTCGAGGACGAGGCGGCCGTCTGGCGCGAGCTGGACTTTGTGGCGGAGCTGCTCGCGGACGGACGTCCATATCTGTGCGGCGAGCGTTTCGGGGCGGCGGATCTCACATTCGCGGCATTGTCGGCTCCGCTGGTCGTACCCCCTGAGTACGGTGTGCCACTGCCGCAGCCAGACATCCTGCCGCCCAGCATGGCGGCGCTGGTGGAGCGCGCACGCGAGCATCCCGCCGGCCGCTACGCGCTCGCGCTGTTCGCCGGGCACCGGCGGCTGGCGGTTACGTCGGCTGCCTGACCTTCGCGTGCGCCAGTCGCGCCAGTGCCGCACGGTGGCGCTTGGCGCCGCCCAGCAGCGCCGCGTCCAGCTGCGCGCGCTTGAACAGCCAGTGCACGTCGGCCTCCCATGTGAAGCCGATCCCGCCGTGCATCTGGATCGCGCCGGCGGTGACCGATGGGCCGCCTTCGGCCGCCGCGGCGCCCGCGAGCGCCGCTGCCTCGGGTAGCAGCCGCGCGTCGGCGTCGGCCGCCCAAGCCGCGTAGTAGGCGCTGGAGCGCGCGCTCTCGGTGTGCAGCAGCATCTCCGCGCAGCGATGCGCGACGGCCTGGAAGGATCCGACGGGGACGCCGAACTGCTTGCGCTCTTTGACGTACGCGAGCGTCATATCGAGTGCGCGCTGGCAGACGCCCACGACCTCCGCCGCGATCGCCGCGCGGATCCGATCGGCGGCGCCGGGGCCGAGGGGCTCTCCATCGCCCGCGACGGTCGCAAATCGCCGGGTGGGGTCGATCGAGACGAACTCGCCGGTCTCGGGCGCGGCGATCAGCTCGGCATCATCACCCTCGATCACCAGCACCACCGCGGCGCCCGCCGCGTCGGCCGCCAGCTCGCGCGTGCCGATCCCGGCGCTCAACTCGCCTGAGGCCAGCCCCGGCAGCCAGCGCGCCCGCTGCGCGTCGGTGCCCGCGGCCTGGATGACCGCCGCGGCGGTGGCGGTCGAGAGGAAGGGCGTGGCCGCGCACGCATACCCCAGCTCCTCGGCCAGCACCGCCAGCTCGACCGCCCCCAGTCCCTGGCCGCCGTGCTCCTCGGCGACCGCGATTCCCGGCCAGCCGAGCTCCACCAGCTCGCTCCACAGCGCGGTGTCGTACACGGCAGCCTCCGCCGCCTCTCGTACCTTGGTCAACGGCGAGCGTGCACTGAGCAGCTCCCGTGCGACATCCTTGATCTCCCGCTGGTTGGAGCTGAGGTCGAAATCCACGGTCAATCCCCCTACCGCGACTTGGGGAGGCCGAGCACACGCTCGGCGACGATGTTCTTGAGCACCTCCGTGGTGCCCCCCTCGATCGAGTTGCCGCGAGCGCGCAGCAGCTCGTACGCCCACGGATCGCCCGCGCGCAGCGCGCCCGGGCCGAGCAGCTCGGCGGCGAGCTGCGTGAGCCGCTGGTTGGTGTCCGACCACATCCACTTGGTGAGCGACCCCTCCGGGCCGGGCTGGCCGTACTTCTCGATCGCCGTCAGCCCCCGGTAGGCTCCCAGCCGCACGATCTCGGTGCGCAGGTGCAGCTCGCCGAGGCGGTCGGCGACGACGGGATCGTCCAGCAAGCCTTTGCCGGCGGCCTCCTCGATCAAGCGGTCGAGCAGCTGACGCATGCGGACCTGGAGGAAGAACCCCAGCCCGGCGCGCTCGTTCATCAGCGTGGTGAGCGCGACCTTCCAGCCGTTGCCCGTGCCCCCGAGCACGTTCTCGCTCGGCACGCGGGCGCCGTCGAGGAACAGCTCGTTGAACTCGGGCTCGCCGGTGATCTGGCGCAACGGACGGATCTGCACGCCCTCCTGCTCCATGTCCAGCAGGAAGTAGGTGAGTCCCTTGTGCTTGGGGGCTTCGGGGTCCGAGCGCGCGACAAGCATGCACCACTTGGAGTACTGCGCGGCGCTCGTCCACACCTTCTGGCCGGTGAGCACCCACTCATCGCCATCCCGCACGGCGCGTGTTTTCAGGCTGGCGAGGTCCGAGCCGGCGTCGGGCTCGGAGAAGCCCTGGCACCAGATCTCATCCGCGGTCAGGATCGGCGCCAGGTAGCGCTCCTTCTGCTCGATCGGTGCCCCACGTCATGATCGTCGGACCGGCCAGCAGCAGGCCGAGCACGTTGGCGGGCAGGGGAGCACCGGAGCGCCCGAGCTCCTCGAAGAAGATCGCCGACTCGGTCAGCGTCGCCCCACGGCCGCCGTACTCGCGCGGCCAGTGCACCGCGGCCCAGCCGCCGTCGGCGAGCCGGCGCTGGAAGTCCTGTCGCCACGCGTACTTGCGATCTTCGTCCCCCTCGGGCTCGGCGCCCGGGTGGTTCTCCTCAAACCAGGCGCGCAGCTCGTCGCGGAATGCGGTCTCCTGATCGCTGAAGGTCAGGTCCATGCGCGCACTCTACATATCCATTCCAGGATGGCAGCGCCACATGTGGCGCTGCCCCGCCGGCGCATGCGCCGGCGGCCGGGCAGTGCATGCACTGCCCGGGGCAGAGGGCCGTATACGGCCCTCTGCCTGGACCGGCCACATGTGGCCGGTCCAGGAGGCCGCACATGTGCGGCCTCCACCTACTCCGCGGCGCGTCGCGCGTGGGTCTCGATCAGCTCCAGCTGCATGCTGCGAGGCTCCTCGCCGGGCCCCGGATGCAGCCGCCGCCAGGCGCCGTCGGATCCCAATTCCCAGGCGTTCTGGTTGTCGTGGAAGGCGCGCTCCAGCACGTCCAGCACCTCGGCGCGCAGCTCGGGGGCCTCGATCGGCACGGCGAGCTCGACGCGATGGTCGAGGTTGCGCGGCATCAAATCGGCGGAGGCGATGTACACGAGCTGCTCGCCCCCGCGCTGGAAGGCGTACACGCGGGAGTGCTCCAGCAGCCGCCCCACCACGGAGATGACGCGGATGTTCTCGGAGACCCCCGGCACGCCTGGGCGCAGGCAGCAGATCCCGCGCACGTTCAGATCGACTCGCACCCCAGCCTGGGAGGCTCGGTAGAGCGCGCGGATGCAGTGGCCGTCCACCAGCGCGTTCATCTTCATCGTGATCCGCGCCGGACCTGAGCCCCCCCCGCTTGTGTGCGCGGCGATCGTGCGGTCGATCTCGGCGATCAGCCCGTCGCGCAGCTGCGTGGGGGCAATCAGCACCTTGCGGTAGTGCAGGGGGCGCCCGTAGCCGGTGAGGTAGTTGAACATGTCGGTCACGTCCGCCCCAATCTGCGGGTCGGTGGTGAACAGCCCGAAGTCGGTGTACAGGCGCGCGGTGGTCGAGTGGTAGTTGCCGGTGCCGATGTGCACGTAGTTGCGCACCCCCTCGCCCTCGCGGCGCACCACCAGCACGCACTTGACGTGCGTCTTCAGCGCCGGCTGGCCGTACACCACGTGCACCCCCGCCTCCTCCAGCGCCTTGGCCCAGTGGATGTTCATGCGCTCGTCGAAGCGCGCCTTCAGCTCCACCAGGGCCACCGCCTGCTTGCCGCTCTCGGTGGCGTCGATCAGCGCTGGCACCAGCGGCGAGTCGTCGCTGGTGCGGTACACAGTCAGCTTGATCGCCAGCACATCCGGGTCGGCGACGGCCTGCTGCACGAAGCGCTCGACCGAGGTGGAGAAGGAGTCGTAGGGGTGGTGCACCAGCAGGTCGCCTTCGCGCATCGCAGCCAGCACGTCGGGCCGCTCGCCCTCGGCCGAGCGAAGATTGGGATCCCCCCCGCCGGCGGAGGCGGTGGCCAGCAGCCGCGGGTGGGTGATGGCGCTCATCGGGGGGTCCCGCAGCTCGCGCAAGCCGGGGAGACGCACGATCTGCCACAGCGAGCCCATGTCGAGCAGGCCGTCGACGGGATAGATTTCCTCCTCCGCGACGCCCAACAGGCCGATCAGCTCGCTGCGCAGGGCGGCAGAGCAGTGCGCGCCGAGCTCGACGCGCACGATCTCGCCGAAGCGGCGGCGGCGCAGCTCATCCTCGACCGCCTGCAGCAGGTCGGCGGCATCGTCGGAGACCTCCAGGTCGGCGTCGCGGGTGACGCGGAACAGGTGGTGGTCGACGATCTCCATTCCCGGGAACAGCGCGCCGAGGTGGTGGGCGATCACCTCCTCCAGCGCAACCAGCGTGACCCCGTCGGCGGCGCGCTCGCCCTCGCCTCCCGCCGCGGCGGGAATCTCGATGAAGCGAGGCAGGATCTCGGTGGGGACCTTCACGCGCGCAAACACGGTTTGGTCGGTGACGGGGTCGCGCACGCGCACGGCCAGGGAGAGGGAGAGGTTGGAGATGTACGGGAACGGCCGGCCTGGGGCCACCGCCAGGGGGGTGAGCGTAGGGAAGATGACCTGCTGGAAGTGGCGCGCCAGGTGGGTGCGCTGGCGCTCGTCGAGCTCCTCGAAGCGGACCAGATGAATGCCGTTGTGGGCCAGTGCGGGGCGCAAACGCTGCTCGAAGCAGGCGGTCAGGCGCCCCCCCAGCTCCAGCACCTGCTCGCGGATCAGCCCGATCGTCTGGGAGGGGGTGGATCCGTCCTGGGAGGGGTCCTCCACGCCGGCCTCGATCTGGTCGTGCAGGCCGGCGACGCGCACCATGTAGTACTCGTCGAGGTTGGTGGTGTAGATCGCGCAGAACTTCACGCGCTCCAGCAGCGGCAGCTCCTCGTCCTCGGCGAGCTGTAGCACACGCTCGTTGAAGTCAAGCCATGAGACCTCGCGGTTGAGGTACAGCGAGGGATCGTTCAGGTGGCGCTCCCGCGGTTGTGGTGGGGCAAGCGCCAGCTCGCCCTCGACTTGGGTTTGATCGATGCTCATGCGACCCTCAACGCTACACCCTGAACATATCGCTACTGTGAAGCGAGAGGGAGATGGCTCGCCAGCTCTGGTTGCTACGTCATGCGGACGCCGAGCCGCACGGAACCCGCGAGGACTCCGAGCGGCGCCTGACCGAGCGGGGCGAGCGTCAGGCGCGGCTGGCGGGCGCGGCGATCGCGCTGATGGGAGTCGAGTTCGAGGCGCTGCTCAGCAGCCCCAAGGAGCGCGCGCTGCGCACGGCGACGGTGGCGGCGCGGGCGTGGAGCGAGCGATCGCAGGGCGAGCGGTCGGACGTCGAGCGATCGGAGGGCGAGCGGTCGGACGTCGAGCGATCGGCCGTCGAGCGGTCGAACGTCGACACACAGCCCGATGGGCTGGGCCAGCGAGCAAACGTGGAGATCTACTCGCCGTTGGCGGAAGGCTTCCACGCGCGGCAGGCGCTGGCGGCGGTGAGCGCCCTGCCCAGCCACCCGCCTCTCTCCGGCGAGGCGGCGGCGCCTGTGCGGGTGCTGTTTGTAGGCCACGAGCCCGACCTCTCGACGGTGGTCGCCGAACTGACGGGAGCTCGCATCGATCTGAAGAAGGGCGGGCTGGCAGTGGTCAGGATCGACGGCCCGGGCGGGGAGCTGATCGCGCTGCTGCGTCCCAGCGAGCTGGCGTTGATGGCTGGCGAGCGCAAGGCCGGGACGCTCACCTGACGTTCACCCTGAGCCGCTGGCGCACGCGATAGGGTGCCGCCGTGGCCAACAACGGACGCTCTGCGCTGATCACCGGGATCACCGGCCAGGATGGCTCCTACCTCGCCGAGCTGCTGCTGGAGAAGGGGTATGAGGTGCACGGCATGGTGCGCCGCTCCTCGACCGAGCGCTTCGAGCGGATCGAGCACCTGCGCGATCGGATAACCCTGCACCAGGGCGACCTGCTCGACCAGCGCTCGCTGGTGGACGCGCTGCGCGCTGCCCGCCCCGAGGAGATCTACAACCTCGCGGCGATGTCGTTCGTCGCGGTCTCTTGGATCCAGCCGACGCTCACGGCGGAGTTCACAGGCGTGGGGGTGACGCGGATGCTGGAGGCGATGCGCGAGGTGTGCCCGGAGGCGCGCTTCTACCAGGCCTCCTCCAGCGAGATGTTCGGCAAGGTGCGCGAGGTGCCCCAGACCGAGCAGACACCCGTTCTACCCGCGCTCGCCCTACGGCGTCGCGAAGGCGTACGGGCACTTCATCACGGTCAACTATCGCGAGTCCTACGGGCTGCACGCGACGTCGCGGGATACTTTTCAACCACGAGTCGCCCCGCCGCGGGCTGGAGTTCGTGACGCGCAAGATCACCTGGCACGCGGCCGCGATCGCCTTGGCTTGGTGGAGAAGCTGCATCTCGGCAACCTCGACGCCGAACGCGACTGGGGGTACGCCGAAGGACTACGTAGAGGCGATGTGGTTGATGCTCCAGCGCGAGCAGGCCGAGGACTACGTGATCGCCACGGCGTACGGCGCACTCGGTGCGCGAGTGCCTGGAGATTGCCTTCGACCAAGCCGGCGTGGAGATCGACGAGCGCGTCGTGATCGACGAGTCGCTGGTGCGCCCCGCCGAGGTCGATCACCTGATCGGCGATCCCACCAAGGCGCGCGAGGATCTCGGCTGGGAGCCCCAGACGAGCTTCGAGCAGCTGATCAGGCTGATGGTCGACGCCGACCACAAGCTGCTGAGCGGCGCGGATCGCAGGCTGGTGAGTGGCTGAGCCCACGCGCCGCGCGCTCGTGACCGGGCTGACGGGCCAGGACGGCTCGTTCCTGGCGGAGCTTTTGCTGGCGGAGGGGTACGCGGTGACTGGAGTCGTGCGCGACTGGCCGCATAGCGCCTCGCTGGGCGCGGCCGAGCACCTGCGCGGCCGGGTGGATGCGGTCCCGGGCGAGCTGCTGGACCCAGAGAGCCTACGGACGGCGGTAACGCAGGTGCGCCCGCACGAGCTCTACCACCTCGCCGCGCCCTCGTTCGTGCCGGCTTCCTGGGAGCGCCCGGCGCAGACCTGCGCGGCGATCGTAAACGCGACGGCGGCGCTGCTTGAGGCTGTACGCGAGGTGGATCCAGCGATTCGGGTGTTCGTCGCCGGCACCGGTGCGATCTTCGGCGCCGCGGGGGAGAGCCCCCAGCGCGAGCAGACCCCCTGCCGGCCGGAGACCCCTTACGCGATCGCCAAGCTCGCCGCGCACAACCTCTCGGGGGCAATGCGGGCTCACGACGGGCTGTATGCGTGCTCGGGGATCCTTTACAACCACGAGTCAGAGCGCCGCCCCGAGCAGTTCGTGACGCGCAAGCTCACGCGCGCGGCGGCGGCGGTGGAGCTGGGGCTGGCCAGCGAGGTGGAGGTGGGGGACCTGGACGCGGTGCGCGACTGGTCGTTTGCCGGGGACATCATGCGCGGCGCGTGGCTGATGCTCCAGCAGGATGAGCCACAGGACCTGATCCTCGCAAGCGGCGAGCCCCACACGGTCGCCGAATGGGCGCGCGCGGCATTCGCCTGCGTCGGTAGGGACGCTGAGGATTACCTGCGTGTGACAAGCGAGCTGGTGCGAGCGCCGGAGGTCACGCCGATGGTGGGTGATCCGAGCGCTGCGAGGGAGCGGCTGGGCTGGCTCCCCGCCGTCGGCTTCGAGCAGCTAGTGGAGCGGATGGTGGAGGCTGATCTTGTGGCGCTAAAAGGGACTGCCGGCCGGCATTAGACCAGAGCCTCGACCCTGTCCGGCTGGACCTTCGAGCGCGGGGGTCGGCGCTTCGGGCTGCTCTGGAGCTACCACGGGCCCGTCGGCCGGTTCGGCGGCGAAGCGGTAGCCGATGCCGAAGTGGGTGTGGATGTAGCGCCACTCCGGCGAGGCCTTCTCCAGCTTCTGGCGAAGCTTGCGTACAAACACGTCGACCGAGCGGTCGCCGCGCACCATCGCGTAGCCCCACAGGCGCGAGTAGATTTCCTCGCGCTCCAGCACTCGCCCGTCGGCGGCGGCCAGCAGCTCGATCAGCTCAAACTCGCGGCGCGTCAGGTCGAGGCTGTGGCCGGTGACGAATGCCTGGAAGCGGTCGGAGCGGATCTCGACCTCGCCCGCGGTGACCGACTTGACCTCGGCGCGGCCGGCGGGCCGGCGCCGGCGGCGCACCACGCTTTGGATGCGCGCGATCACCTCCTCCGGGTGGCAGGGCTTGGTGATCCAGTCGTCGGCGCCTAAGCGCAGTCCGCGCACCCGCTGAGCCACCGTGGAGGGGCCGGTGCAGACGACGATCCCCAGGTCGGGCAGGGCGCCGCAGAGGCGCTCCAGCCACTCCCACGCCTGCGGCCCCAGCACCGTGAGATCGACCACGAGCGCGGACAGGCGCATCGCGCCGATCGCCTCGGGCGGGACGGGGCTGCCGAGCACGCGATGCTCCCAGCTGAGCCGGTCCAGGCGCTTGGAGAGTACCTGGATGAAGCCGCTGTCGCGGTCGAGAACCGCCACTCGTAGTGGCGGGGCTGTCGAGGAGGGGCTGCGAGCGTCCGCTGGGCCCCCCTGCTCGGCGCGGATGGTTTCCATCATCGCGGCCCTCAGTCTAAGCAAACTCTCGGTCCCCATGTTGGCTCCTCGGACGATAGTCACAGGATGTTCACAGGCGTGTCGCTAATTGCGACAATTGCCACGCGATCCCGCCGGGGAAAAGAGCGTCAATCCCGCCCGAACGGGTGGGAGGAGTCGGAGAACTCGCGGAACAGGCCGGTGACCACGAAGGCCACCTGCTCCCCGATGTCGACGGCGTTGTCGCCGACCCGCTCCAGGGCTCGGGCGACGAGGATCATGTGCATCGCCCATTCGCGCGTGTCGGGGTCGTCGCCGATGTCGAGCGCCATCCGGAAAATGTCGCGGTTGAGGCGGTTGATGGAGGTGTCCTGGCGCACCAGGTCCTCGGCGAGCGCGACATCGCGCCCGGCGAAGGCGGCCTTGGACTGCGTGACCTCCGAGCGGGCGAGTCCGCCCATCTTCAGGAGCCCCTCCAGCAGCGAGCGGCGCACCGGGGGCTCGTTGCCGGAGAGCGGGATCAGCTTGGCGATGTTGACGCACTGGTCGCCCATCCGCTCGATGTTCTTCATCACGTGCAGCAGCGCGGCGACGACCCGCAGGTCACCGGCCACCGGCGACTGCAGCGCCAGCAGCGAGAGGATCCCTTGGTGGATCTCCAGGTAGCGCCCGTCCACGCGGTCGTCGTCGGCGATCACCATCTGGGCGAGCTCCACGTCCTGATGCTCCAGCGCCTCCAGCACGCGATCCAGCTGCTCGACGATGATGTCGAGGCCGCCGAGGGCGCGCCGCTCCAGCTCGCGCAGCTGCTCCTGGAAGTGCTGGCGGGGCGTGGTTTTGCCAGCGGTCAGCGCCGCGCCCGCCGTGCTGTTGGCGCCCGCGCGCGAGCTCCCCGGACGGGTGCGGGGGACGGGCGCGCGCCCCCCCGAGGGATTGACCGAAGAAGAGGGGCCCGGCTCGTCGCCCTCCGGGCGACTGCGCCACCCTCTATCCGAACTTCCCGGTGACATATTCCTCGGTGCGGGGGTCGGAGGGTTTGGTGAAGATCTCGTCGGTCGGACCCACCTCGACCAGCTCGCCGGCCAGCATGAAGGCGGTGCGGTCGGCCACGCGGGCGGCCTGCTGCATGTTGTGGGTGACGATCACGATCGTGATGCGCCGCTTGAGCTGCTCGATCAGCTCCTCGATCCGCAGCGTGGCGATCGGGTCCAGAGCAGAGCAGGGCTCGTCCATCAGCAGCACCTCGGGGTCGACGGCGAGCGAGCGGGCGATACAGAGGCGCTGCTGCTGGCCCCCGGAGAGCCCGACGCCGGGGGAGGAGAGGCGGTCGGAGACCTCCTCCCACAGGCCGGCGCCGCGCAGCGCGCTCTCCACGCGGTGCTGGAGCTCGCCCCGCCGGGAGCGCCCGAGCGTGAGCCGCAGGCCGGAGGCGACGTTGTCGAAGATCGACATCGTGGGGAATGGGTTGGGCTTCTGAAACACCATCCCGACGGCGCGGCGCACGGCGATCACGTCGACCGCCGGGTCGTAGACGTCGAGCTCGTCGAGCAGCACGCGGCCCTCGGCGCGGGCGCCGGGGATCTCCTCGTGCATGCGATTGATGCAGCGCACCATCGTCGACTTGCCGCAGCCGGACGGCCCGATGATCGCGGTGACCTGGTTGGGGGGGAAGCGCAGGTCGATCCCCTTCACCTGCTCGGAGGCGCCGTAGAAGGCGCGCAGGCGCTCGAGGCGAATCTCGGGTCCGGCCTTGATCGCCGCTACTCCGCTCGCCCACTCGGTGGCGGAGGCGCCGACGGGGTCGCCGGTCCCAGGGCCAGCGGAGGGGGCGGGCTGGCGAGCGGGCTCGAGCATCTGCTCAGGCGACTCGCCCGCGGTGGAGGAGGGGGGTGCGTCGTTGCTCATGCAAGGCGGCTCCTTCGAGCGAGCAGGCGGGCGAACAGGTTGAGGATCAGGATCATCGTGACGAGGGTGAGGGCGGCGCCCCATGCACGGTTTACCACGGCTGGCGTCGGAGAGATGACGTCGTTGTATATCTGGTAGGGCAGCGAGTTCATGAACTGCCCGAGATTGAGGGTGGTTTCGTTGGCGTGCCCGGCGGTGAACAGCAGCGGCGCGGTCTCGCCCGCGGCGCGGGCCACGGCGAGCAGCACGCCGGTCAGCATCCCGGTGAGCGCGGTGGGGAGCACCACTCGGAAGATCACCTTCCAGCGGGCGGCGCCCAGCGCCAGCGCGGACTCGCGCAGGGCGTTGGGCACCAGCAGCAGGATCACCTCGGCGGAGCGGATCACGACCGGGAGCATCAGCAGCGAGAGCGCGAGCGAGCCCTTGTAGCCGGCGTAGGTGGAGCCGGTGCCAATGATCAGCGCGATGTAGATGAACAGCCCGAACACGATCGAGGGGACCCCGGTGAGGACGTCCACGAAGAAGCGCACGGTGCTGGCAAACCAGCTGTCGCGGCCATACTCCACCAGCCACAGCGCCACGCCGACGCCGACCGGGATCGCGATCGCCGAGGCCAGGGCGACCATCACGAGCGTGCCGACGATGGCGCTCTTGATGCCGCCGATCGAGGAGCCGCCGAAGAACGTGCTGCCGGTGGGGTCGGTGGTGAAGAAGCTGGGGCTCCACGCGCCGAGGCCCTTGCGCAGGAGGTAGTAGACGATCAGCACGAGCGGCACCAGCGCGATCAGCGTGGCGGCCAGCAGCAGGACGCGGGCCGCCCTGTCGG
Source organism: uncultured Solirubrobacterales bacterium (assembly GCA_963794715.1). Lineage (GTDB taxonomy): Bacteria > Actinomycetota > Thermoleophilia > Solirubrobacterales > Solirubrobacteraceae > Palsa-744. The sequence goes on from CAWCEY010000002.1 coordinate 536,887, forward strand.
TGCGCCGCCGCCGGGCGCTCACGGCGAAGCGCGCGAGGCGATCGGGGGTTGCGCCGTGCGCGCTCATGCCCCGGCCGCCACCGCGGCCCCGAGGTCGCCGGGTCCCTCGCCGGGTCCAGCGGTGGGCTTACCGGCGCGGGCGGCGCGCAGCACGAGCAGGCGGGCGAGCGCGTTGACCAGCAGGGTGAGCACGAACAGCACGAGCGCGCACGCAAACAGCGCCGAGCGGTGCAGCCCGGTGGCCTCGCCGAACTCGTTGGCGATCACCGCGGCCAGCGTGTAGCCCTGGCCGAAGAGGTGATGGGCGAGCGTGGGGGAGTCGCCGATCACGATCGTCACCGCGATCGTCTCGCCGATCGCGCGGCCGAGGCCGAGCATCGCGCCGCCCACAATCCCGGAGCGGCAGTAGGGGATCACGGCGATACGCACCATCTCCCAGCGGGTGGCACCGAGCCCGAGCGCGGCCTCCCTGTGGTCGCCCGGCACGGTGCTCATCACCTCGCGGGCGATCGCGGAGACGATCGGGAGAATCATGATCGCGAGGATCAGCCCGGCGATGAAGCAGTTGGGAATCGTGACGATGCCCCCGCCGATGAAGGGGATGAAGGAGAGGCGGTCGGCCACCCACTGCTCGGCGGGCTGCAGCTTGGGGGCGAGGAAGAAGATGCCCCACAGCCCGTACACCACCGAGGGCACGGCGGCCAGCAGCTCCACCAGGACCGTCAGCGGCGCCAGCACGCGTTTGGGGCAGAGCTCGGTGAGGTAGAGCGCGGTGGCGACCGCGATCGGCACGCCCATCACCAGCGCCAGCGCCGAGGTGATCAGCGTCCCGATCAGCAGCGCCAGGGCGCCAAACTGACCGGCGCTGGGGTCCCAGTTGTTGTCGAAGACGAAACCGAATACGCCGGCGGCGGCGAACGCGGGGCGCGCTTCGCCGAACAGGCGCACGAAGAAGTAGACGATCAGAACGAGGATCAGCGCGGCGAGCGCGGTGAGCCCGTACTTCAGGGCGCGGTCGGGCAGGCGCGCAAGCGGCGACCGCTCGAGTAGTGAGCGATCGCCGCCTGGGATTGATGCTGCCTCCAAAGCGCCTTTCAGCCTAGAGGGTGGCGCAGCCTGCCGTAGGCAGGCGAGCTGGGCCCCTCGACCTTTCTCTAATCATGTCAGCGGGGAGCCTTCGCATTCAAGGCCACCCACGGCTTCCTTGGATTTCGCGAGGATCGCCGCCGGCAGCGAGGCGTAGTCGGCTTTGGCGAGGATGCTCTGCCCCGCTCCGAGACCGTAGTTGAGGAACTTCACCACGCCTTCCGCGCCGGCCTTGCCGCCGGGCACGCCGGCCTTGCACATGTCCTTGTAGACCATAACGAAGGTCTGCGAGGTGATCGGGTAGGCCTGCGGCGAGGAGGGGTTTTTGATCTTGAAGCCGAGGTTGGCGGGCACTTCGATGCCTTCCGCGGCGGCGGTGGTGGAGGCCAGCGACGGGGCCACGAAGTTGCCGGCCTTGTTCTTCACGCTGGCGTAGGTGAAGTTGTGCTGCAGCGCGTAGGCCTGCTCGACGTAGCCGATTGCGCCGGTGGTCTGCTCCACGGCGCCGGCCACGCCGGCGTTGCCCTTGGCGCCCGTGCCGGTCGGCCATGCCGGTTCCTTGCTGCCGGGGCCGACCTTTTTCAGCCATTCCGGGTCGACGGCGGCGAGGAAGCCGGTGAAGCCGGCGGAGGTGCCCGAGGAGTCCGAGCGGTGGATCACGGTGATCGGAGTGCTGGGCAGCGTGACCCCGGGGTTCAGCGCGGCGATCGCCGGGTCGTTCCAGGTTTTGATATTGCCGAGGTAGATGTCGGCGATCGTGGTGCCGTCGAGCTTGAGGCCGGTTTTGACGCCGGGGAGGTTGTAGGAGACGGTGATCGCGCCCAGGAACATCGGGATCTGAACCGGTTCGCCGACCTTGCCGAGGGCCGTTGCTTCTTCGGCCTTCAGCGGCGGGTCCGACGCGCCGAAGTCCACGGTCTTGCCTTCCAGCGCGGTGATGCCGGCGCCGGAGCCGACGGCCTGGTAGTTGACGGTCACGCCGGAGGCGGAGCCGGAGGCGCCCCACTGTTCGTAGACGGGCGCCGCAAAGGTGGAGCCGGCGCCGGAGATGGTGGCGGACGAACTCGTGGAGCTCGTGGTGCCGGTCGTCGAGGTCGAGCTGCCGCAGGCGGCGACCAGCAGCGAGAGCGCCGCGACGCCCAGGGCCGTCGCGATCTTGTTCTTGGTGATCACTAGTTGAGTCTCCCTCTGATTGGGGTCATTGGATCGTGTCGGGGCGAGCATGGCCGCAAGGCGCTCCCCGCCCAGGGTGGTGCCGACTCTACTGTTCTAGTCCGCCGCCGCTGTCGTGTGAAAATTTCGTGAAGGCTGCGGTTGGAAGCGGTAGCCAAAGCCGGGGTGGGTATGGATGAAGCGGCGGTCGGGCATCGCGGCTTCGAGCTTGGTGCGCAGCTTGGAGACGTATACGTCCACCGAGCGGTCGCCGGCGCGCAGCTCCTGCTTCCAGACCACGCGGTAGAGCTCCTCGCGCGTGACGATCGTCCCGAGCCGCCTGGCCAGCGCCACGAGCAGCTCGAACTCGCGCACCGAGAGCGTCAGCGCCTGGCCGGTGGCGAGCGCCAGCCCCTCGGCGGGATGGATCTCCAGCTCCCCCGCGTAGAGGGTTCCGCCATTGCCGCCGTTGGCGGAGTCGCCATTCCCGAGAGCCTCTTCCACGAGAGCATGATCGCCCTGCCCGAGCGTCTCCGGGTTGCGAACTCGTGATTCATTCGTAAAAAAAATGTGAAAGCCCTATCTCCAGCGTGGGGGCAGCCTCCGTCGGCGCCGCGCGGGGAATATCCTGCGCCCATGAGCTTCCTCTCTGGCGCCCGCGTCCTATCGGGCACCCGTGTCCTGTCCTTCGTCCACACCCATCCGCGGCCCTGCCCGCTCAGCCGCGTGTCATGAGCATCCTGCGCCGCGGCATGGACGGCTCCCTGATGGAGCTGGTGGAGGAGGCGGGCCGCAACGTGCAGCGCTCGGGCCTGTTGATGCGCGAGCTGCTGGCCGACTTCCCCGAGCACGCCCCGTTGGCGCGCGATCTGAAGGTGTGCGAGCAGGAGGGCGACCGCATCACCCACGACATCATCCACCGCCTCACCGCCGGCCGCCGTGTGCGGGCGCCCTTCGCGGCCAGCGACGGCTATGCGCTGGCGACCGCCCTGGACGACATCGTCGACTACACCGAGCACGCCGCCGCGCAGATGGTGCTGTACGGGGTGGAGGCGCCGATGGAGCAGGCGGTCGAGTTCGCGGAGGTGCTGGTGGGCGCCGGCGAGCAGATCGCCAGAGCCCTGCGCTGCCTGCGCACCGGCACCGAGCTGGGGCCCCACCTGGTGGAGATCCATCGCCTGGAGAACGAGGGCGACCGCCTGCAGCGCGACGCCGTCGCCTCGCTGTTCGCGGGCGGCATCGACCCGATGGTGGTGATCCGCTGGAAGGACATCTTCGAGTCGCTGGAGGCCGCCGTGGATGCCTGCGAGACGGTCGCGCACGTGCTGGAGGGGATCGTGCTCAAGCAGCGGGGGCGGTGGCGCTGATACTTCGATCGGTGGCCGCCACCACCGACCGGCTTTGCGGAAGGCCGGTACCACTGTCACGTACGAACACGCGCACTACTACGTCGGTCCCTTTTTCAGCTTCAACGAATAGGAGTTCCAATGCCCCGCGGCGAGAGTCCGTTCTACGGGCACTGGCGTGGCGGATCACCGGTCGTCGTGTATGACGACGCTCGCTTCGCTGATTTCGACGAGGGAGGCGTTCTCGAAGGCGTCGGCGATCAATCCGAGGTTGGCCTCGAACAGGGCGAGCAGGTCGTCGTTGGCAATGTTGCCGGTGGCGACCACGAGGAGCCGGCGTGGAAGGTTCTGCAGTAGTGGCCCGCGCCGTTAATTCGTTTTAGAAGTCGTGAAATGGAGTTGAGGATCTGCTCGGCGGTCTTGACCCAGATGAATGGTTTGGGGTTCTCGTTCCATGCTGCGACCCAGTTGCGGATGTCTTTCTCCAGCGCGTGGACCGAGCGGTGATCGGAGCGCCTGAGTAGATCGTCGGTGAGGTAGGCGAACCATCGCTCCACCTGGTTGATCCAACTGGAGTACGTCGGGGTGTAGTGCATGTGAAAGCGGGGATGCGCGTCGAGCCAGCGTTGGATGGCTGGGCTCTTGTGGGTGCCGTAGTTGTCGCAGATGAGGTGCACGTCGAGGTGCTCGGGTACCTGGCTGTCGATCTTGGTCAAAAACTTCTTGAACTCGATCGTGCGGTGACGGCGATGAGTCGAGCTGATCACGGTCCCGTCTTGAGTGTTAAACGCGGCAAACAAGCTCGTGGTGCCGTGACGCAGGTAGTCGTGGGTGCGCTTCTCTGGCATGCCGGGCATCATTGGAAACGCTGGCTGGGAGCGCGCGAGCGCTTGCACCTGGCTCTTCTCATCCACCGACAACACCACCGCGGCCTCCGGCGGATTTAGATACAGGCCGCAGATGTCATAGACCTTCTCTACAAACAACGGGTCGTTGGAGAGCTTGAAGGTGTCCGCGCGGTGGGGCTTGAGATCAAACGCCCGCCAGATCCGCCCGATCGTCGACTTTGACAATCCCGAGCGCTCGGCCATCTTCGCGCGCGACCAATGCGTCGCGTTCTCCGGCGTGGACTCCAACGTTGCCACGACTACGTCCTCGACCTGCTCTGCAGTGATACTCGCCGGGCGACCCGGACGCGGATCGTCCGAGAGGCCGTCCAACCGCAGCTCACAAAACCGTCGGCGCCACTTCCCGACCGTCGGCGTTGACACCCCACACGCCACCGCCACATCCTTATTGGAGCGCCCCTCGGCGCACCTCAAGACGATCCGCGAACGCAACGCCAATGCTTGGGAAGACTTTCTGCGCCGCTCCCACCGCACCAACTGATCGCGCTCAGCGTCACTCAATTCCAGCACCTGCTTGGGTCGTCCAGTTCTGGGCATGCCACAGCATACCACACTTAAGCAAAGAATTAACGGCGCGGGACAGTAGGTGGCTATCGCGGAAGTCGCGGTCCTTTGTGACCACCACGCGGTTCTCGTTGTCGGCGATGTCCGCAAGCTGGCGGTCGCTGGTTCTATTGCCGTCTGGCAGGCTGGAGGTATGGATGCTGTCGTGATCGGCTTCAGTCAGCAGGTTGGACAGCCGCAGCGGGAGTTGAGCATCGATCAGGAATTTCATGCTGCGCCGAGCGGCACGACCCGGTGCCCGCCGGCGGCCAGCGCCGCGAACTCCAGAGCGGCGAGCAGATCCTCGCGTTCGAGGTCTGGATGATCGGCGATGATCTGCTCAATCGTCATGCCCGAAGCCAGGAGCTCCAGAAGGCTCTCGACCGGGTAGCGTAGACCACGGATCGTGGGCTGCCCGTGGCAGATGTCCGGGACGGTGGCGATGCGATCCAGCCGTGACATGCTCTCAGCGTACCGGCTCGGACGGTGACTGCGGGGCTACTCTGACACGCGAACGCCCCAGTGAGCCTCTCTCCCTCGGGCCGATCTTTTCTACCTCGCCCCAGCTGGCTCCGGGTCCACCAGCGGGACGGAGTCCTCGGGCGCCGGGCTTGGCGACGGGGCGGCCTCGGGCTTCGTGCCCCCCGAGCGGGCGCCGATCAGCCACAGCCCGCCGCAGGCCAGCAGCGTTGCGCAGAGGATCCAGCCGAGCGCGGTGGTTTCCACGCCCACGTACTTCAGGCCTGAGGCGAAGATCACGAAGGCAATCACGGGGCGCACGTAGCGGTCGGGCATCGAGGAGGAGAACCGCGATCCCACGTACACCGCGGGGACGCTGCCGATCACCAGCGAGGTGGTCACGCCGAAGTCGACGTGGCCGAAGGCGAGCGCCCCGAGTGCCGCGGCCGCCGTCAGCGGCACGGCCTGGGTGAGGTCGGTGCCCACCAGCTGGCTGGCGCTGAGGGCCGGGTAGAGGAACAGCAGCATCACGATCATCAGCGAGCCCGAGCCGACCGAGGTCATTCCCACGATCAGCCCTCCCACGATCCCGATCATCACCGTTGGCAGGGGGTGGGCAACCACCTCGTGTACCACGCCCGTGCGCGTGTGGCCGGCGCGGCGGTCGAGCACCATGCGCAGCACCATGGCGCCGGCGCCCACCAGCAGCGCCGTGCCGAGCACGATCTCGATTTTTTCCTGGTCCATCTTCGATCCGCCCATCAGGTGCAGCAGGTAGGCGCCGAGGAACGCCGCGGGCACCGAGCCCAGCACCATCCAGCCCACCAGTTTGAAGTTGACCGTGCGCGCGCGCATGTGCACCCCGGCTCCGACGGGGCGCATCAGCACTGCGGCCACCAGGTCGCTGGAGATCGCGGTGGAGGGCGTGATCCCGAACAGCAGGATCAGCATTGGGCTCATCAGCGCGCCCCCGCCGGCGCCGGTCATGCCGACCAGCAGCCCCACGATGGCGGCTCCGAGGACTATGTATGGGTCTACGTGCATGGGTTGGAAGCGAGCGATCGACCCACCCGCGAACACCCCTTTATACCAAAGTCGATTGACGAAGTAAAGTCGATCGATCTACTCGACATTATGATCGTGTGGGAGCGCGTCAAGCGGCCGTGGTCGCTCGCGGCTCCTGGCCCGCCCGCGAGCGGGCCGCGGCCGCTCAGAACGTGCTCGGCGGCGCGTTCGCTTCGACGTGCGCGCCGTCGGCGCTGCCGATGAACAGCACCTGGAAAGGGCTGGAGCCGTGCGCCGCCACCTCGCTCAGCACCGCCCGCCCGGCTGCCACGATCCGCGCGCCGCGGCGGGCCACCCCGTAGACCACCAGTTCGTGTTGGGTCACCGCGGAGTCGTTGTGGACCGTCCCCGCCACGCCGTGGATGCCGCCTTCTTCGTTGGCGTGCACGCCGGTAAGCACGATCCGCGGCACGGAGGCCGGCGCCCGTGGCGCTTCGCCCACGAGCGCGCTCACGCTCGCCGGCCGTTCGCTCGCCTGCGCCTGGTCGTCGATCCACGTGAACGCCTGTCCCGCCGCCAGCAGCGACACGGAGGTGAGCGCCGCTTCCAAGCCGGGGGCGTTGTTCTGGTAGAGCGTGCTCCCGCCCTTGCCCTTCACCGTGATCGCGATCGGCACATCGCGCAGCGCGTGGGGGGAGGAGTTGCGCAGGGTCACCGCCACCGCGGTCCCTTCGCTGCTGTACAGCGCCTGCGTCGCCACCACCGTCACGGCGCTGCTGGCGTGCGCGATCGAGAGGCCTTTGGCGGCCTGCACGGGATCTGCCGCCGCAACCAGCTTGGCCCGCTTTTCCAGCCGCGCGCTCTTTTCCTGGCTGCTCTCGCAACCGCCCAGCGCGAGCGCGCAGAGCAGCAGCGCAACGGCGATCCTCACCCGAAGGCCCCGCCGATGTAGTCGCGCGTGCGCTGCTGGCGGGGCTGGTCGAACACCTGCTCGGCGGTGCCGTACTCCACCAGCTCGCCGAGGTGCATGAACGCCACGTGGTCGGCCACGCGTTGGGCCTGCTGGAGGTTGTGGGTGACGATCACGATCGCCACGCTTTCGCGCAGCTCCACGATCAGCTCCTCGATCACGGCGGTGGAGATCGGGTCCAACGCCGAGCACGGCTCGTCCAGCAGCAGCACCTCGGGGTCGGCGGCCAGCGCGCGCGCGATGCACAGCCGCTGCTGCTGGCCGCCGGAGAGCGACAGCGCCGGGCGGTCGAGGTCCTCGGCGACCTCCTCGTGCAGGCCGGCTCTTCGCAGCGCCTCGCGCACCGCCGGCTCCAGGGTCGCGCGCCGGGCGCGGCGTCGCCGGCGCAGGCGGCGGGTTGGGTGGGCATCGACCCGCTCGCGCAGCGCGTATGCCACGTTCTCGAAGATGCTCATCGGGAACGGGTTGGGCTGCTGAAACACCATCGTCACGCGCCTTCGCAGCGCGTTCACCTCGATCTCGTGGATCTCCTCGCCGTCGAGCGTGATCCGCCCGGCGCGGCCCGCCCCGGCGGTGATCTCGGTGAGCCGGTTGAGCGAGCGCAGCAGCGTCGTCTTGCCCGAGCCGCTGGCTCCGATCAGCGCCAGCACCTCGCCCCGGCGCACCGGCAGGCTGACGTCGCGCACCACCCAGCGCTCGCCGTAGGCCAGCGACACCGATTCGATCCGCATCCGCTCTTCCGGGGGGTACGCCGCCGCCGGGCGCGTGGCGCGGCGGCGGGCCAGCGCCGAGGATCCCCCGGTGAGGGCGATGCCCGCGACAGCGGTGCCCGCCCCGCCGCCCACCACGGCGGTGCCCGTGCCGTTGCCCGAGCCGTCGGTGGGCGGCGCGGGCGTGACCACCCGCGGGTGGCGGTCCACCGCGATCCGGCGCACGGGCGGGGGGGTCAGGCGCTCCACGGCCACCTCTCCCATGCCCACACTCGCCCCATGACGCCGCGCGTCGCCGGGCGCTCGCCGCCGCTGCTCAGCGTCAGCCGCGTCACCAGCGCGTTGAGCGCCAGCACCATCATCAGCAGCACGAAGGCGGCGGCGTACGCCTTCTGCGGGGAGTTGCCGTCGCCGGTCGGGGCGTAGTAGAAGATGTAGTAGCTGAGCGTCGTGCCGGTGCCGCGCAGCGTGCTGAGCAGCGGCGCCCCCCCGGCTCCTTCCAGCTTCAGGGTGTTCAGCAGGATCAGGATGATCGCGGTGTCGCCGATGATCCTGCCCATTCCCAGCACCGCGCCGCTGGCGATCCCCGGGCGGCTGGCGGGCAGCAGCACCCGCCGGATCGTGGTCGCGCGCGTCTTGCCGAGCGCGTACGACGCCTCCCGCATCCTGGCCGGCAGTTGCAGCAGCGCTTCGCGCGTGGTGGCCACCACCAGCGGCAGCGCCAGCACCGACATCACGATCCCGGCGTTGAGGAACGACTGGCCGCCCACCGTCCCATTGCTGGCGCTCGTGGAGAGGAATGCGAACAGCGGCCGCGCGAAGATCAGCAGGCCGAACAGCGCCAGCACGATGCTGGGGATGCCCGCGATCGTCTCGATCGCCGATTCCACCGTGCGCGCCAGCCACCGCGGACGCGCATACTCCACCAGCCACACCGCGATCCCCACGCCGGCCGGCGCGGCGATCGCGATGCCGATGGCGGTCACGATGAACGTCCCGATCAGCGGGTCGCGAAAGCCGCCGGAGTGCTTTTCCGCCAGTACCCCGGGCGAGGGCGATTCGACGAACAGGTTCAGGTTCAGCGCCGAGATTCCCTTGACCAGCATGAACACCACGATCCCCACCGCCACCACGCACAGCCCGATCCCCACCGCCCAGCACAGCCAGTAGGCGAGGCGGTCCGCCAGCGGCCACGAGGAGGTCGATTCGCGGCGCGGGCGCACGATCGCTGCGGAGGGTGGCAGCAGCGCGGGCTCGGCGCTTGCCATCAGATGCCGATTCCGTAGCGTTTGAGCGGCTGCCTCACGGCCCATCCGGCGAGCGACAGCAGCGCCGCGCTGAACAGCAGCACGGCGCCAAACGCGTACACGGTGTGCCCGATCGGGGTGTTGGGGTTATCGCCGAATTCCTTGACGATCGATGCCGCCAGCGGTTGGATTGGCTCGAAGAAGAAGGTGAGCCCGTCCAGCGGGTTGGGCGCGAATGGGCGCCCGCCGCCGAGCATCGCCAGCATGATCGCCTCGCCCAGCGCGCGCGCGGTGCCGAACACCGTGGCGGAGACGATCGCCGGCCGCGCGGCGCGCACCGATACGCGCCAGATCGTGCGCCAGCGGTTGACGCCGAGCGCCATCGAGCCTTCGCGCCAGGCGGGCGGGACGGCCTCAAGCGCGCCCGCGGTCAGCGCGATCATGATCGGCAGGATCATCACCGTGAGCACCAGCGTCGCGGTCAGCAGGTTGGAGCCGCTCAGCTGCACCACGTACTGCACCGATTCCTTGCGCTGGGTGCTGATCAGGCCGTTCACCCACGGTGCTATCAACAGCAGCCCCACCAGTCCGTAGATCACCGACGGCACGCCCGCCAGCAGGCGCACCACGGGTTCCAGCACGCGCCGCACCGGGAGCGGCGCGAACTCGGTGAGGAAGATCGCCGCCAGCGTCGAGACGACCAGCGCGATCGCCACCGCGCCGGCGGTGCTCAGCAGCGTCCCCCAGATCAACGGCCAGGCGCTGAAGTACAGCAGCGGGTGGCCGGGCAGCGCCGTGCCCGTCTGCATCGCGCGGAACTGGGTGACGGGATCCCCGCCGTTGCCGAACCAGCTGAGGCCGTTGGTTGCGAACGACGGCCAGCCGTTGACCAGCACCGTCACCAGCATCGCCGCGATCAGCGCCAGTGTGCCGGCGGCCAGCACGCCGAGCGCAAGCTCGACGCGCCGGTCGCGCGCGGCGTCCTTCAGGTTGGCGGCCAGCTGCGCGGCGTGCCGCTGGCGCGCCTCGACAGGGCTCGTGCTAATGGATCGCAATCCAGTTGGAGTTGATGATGTTTTTGGTGGTCTTGTTGCCGCTGATCACCCAGCCGATGAACTTCTTCGTTTCGCCCTTGGGTTCGCCCTTGGTGACCATCCAGAAGTTGCGCACCCCTCCGTACTGCCCGGAGCGGGCGTTGCGCAGGCTGCACGCCACGCCCTGGTAGGCGGCCGGGTGGACGCCGGGGGTGTAGGCGAAGGAGACGAAGCCGATCGCGCCCGCGTCGGCCGAGACGGCGTTCTGCACTTCGCCGTTGGAGTTCTCCGCGCTGGCGGCGGTGGAGATCTTCAGGTCGAGACCCATGAAGATGTTCTGGAAGGCGTCCTGCGTACCGGAGGCGCTGGAGCGGTCAAACAGGTCGATCGGCCCCGACACCGTGGCGCCCGGGACTTCGCTCCAGTCGCGGATCGAGCCGCTGAAGATCTTCTGGATCGTTTCCTGGGAGAAGTTGGCCACCGGGTTTTTGTCGTTGGTGATCACGCAGATGCCGTCGCGCGCGATCTTCGTGAACACCAGCCCGTGCGGGTCGGTGCTGAGCGGGTCGCGCGAGGAGTCCCCGATGTCGAAGCGCCCGCTGGCCGTGCCCGCGATGCCGATGTCCGACTGCCCACCCTCGACCTTCGGTTCGGGGAGGTGCGGGAACTGGTGGTGGTAGGCGGACGCAAGTTTCTGGGCCAGCGGCAGCACGGAGGTCGATCCTCCGACGATCAGGCGCTTGGCGGCCACGGCCGCGACGGGCGCGGCCAGTATCAGGGCGAGAGTGAGCGAGACGGCGAGGGTGCGGTGTGCGCGCACAGGGGACTCCTTTTTTGCTTTCAGGGGCGTTGCAGTCTCAGCCGCTCGCCGCCCCACCCAAGTGAACAGGTGGTTCCCAGATGGAGAAAATTTGGTGAACAAAGCGAGGCGGCCGCCCGACGATGTTTTGTTTTTGTGAAAAGGGTTTGCTTTTCAGCCGTGCTCATGTAGACCTGCGGTTGATCCGGCGCCGACTTCTCGTCGCCACCTCGATCGTCTCCGCCGGCGCGCATCGCCGCGTGGAGGCCATCGCTCATGACCGACGAGCCCAGCTCCGACAACCCCTCGTTCCCGCCCGCGCCCACGCCCGCGAGCAACGGACGCGCCAACGGCCGTCCGGCGGACGGCCGTGCCGCCGTGCGCTCAGGCTTGGCGCAGCGCCGCAGCCCGGTGCTGGCGACGCTGGGCGCGGCCCTGCACAGCGCGCGCCGGATCGCCTTCCGTGACCCGATCGCGCTCTTCCTGGCGCTCGCCTCGCTCGGCCTGGCGATCGCGTTCGCCACTTTGCTCGGCTCGATTGCCCCGAGCAGCGCGGGCCGGCAGGTTCCGCTCAGCACCGTGCACAAGCTCGCCGGCCACCACCAGATCGCGACTGCGCTGCTGCTCGACCACGACAACCGCGTCGAGCTGGTTACGAACGCGAAGGCCCCCCCAATCGCCGCCGATGGCGCGATCCTCGCCACGAACAAAGCAGGCGGAGAAGCAGCCGGCAAGGAAGGGGCAAGCGGGGCGACCGGTGGCGCCGGGGCCGCTACGACTGGCGCCGCGTCTGGTGCCACCGCGGGTGGCGCCCACGTCTTCTGGGCCTCCTACCCAGCCTCGGGCGCGCAGACGCAGGGGCTGATCCACGAACTGGAAGCCGGCGGCGCGATCGTCAGCGTCGACCAGCAGTCCGGCAAGGGCACCAAGACGATCATCATCCAGTTCCTGATCCCAATCCTCTTGCTGGTGTGCCTCTTCTCGCTGTTCATGCGGCTGGGCACCGAAGGTGCCGCGGGCGGCATCGCCGGCTTCTCGCAGTTCGCCGGTAAAGGCAAGAAGAAGGGCAAGGGCACCTCCGACCGCATCACCTTCGCCGACGTCGCCGGCGCCGGCGAAGCCGTGGCCGAGCTGCGCGAGATCCGCGACTTCCTCGCCGAACCGCAGAAATATCTGAGCGTGGGCGCCGCCGCGCCCAAGGGCGTGCTGCTGGTGGGCCCCCCGGGCACCGGCAAGACGCTGCTCGCCAAGGCGGTCGCCGGCGAAGCCGACGCGGCCTTCTTCTCGCTGTCGGGCTCCGACTTCGTCGAGTCGCTGGTCGGCGTGGGGGCGGCCCGCGTGCGCGACCTCTTCCGCAAGGCCCGCAAAGCGGCGCCCGCGATCATCTTCATCGACGAGCTCGATGCCGCAGGGCGCAAGCGCGGCGCCGGCATCGGGCAGGGCAACGACGAGCGCGAGCAGACGCTCAACCAGATCCTCGTCGAGATGGACGGCTTCGCCGGCGACGGCGGCCTGGTCGTGATGGGTGCCACCAACAGACCCGACATCCTCGACCCGGCGCTGCTGCGCCCCGGCCGCTTCGACCGCCAGATCGTGATCGACAACCCCGACGTGCACGGGCGCCTGGAGATCCTGCGCCTGCACGGCGGCAAGCGCCCGCTGGCCGCCGACGCCTCGCTGGAAGAGGTGGCGCGCCAGACGCCCGGCTTCAGCGGCGCCGAGCTCGCCAACGTGATCAACGAGGCGGCGCTCCTGAGCGTGCGTGACGGGCGCGTGCAGATCGACCAGCACACGCTCGAGGAGGCGATCGACCGCGTCGTCGCCGGCCCCGCCAAGCGCCACATCCTGAGCGCCGAGGAGCGCTGGCTGATCTCGATCCACGAGTCCGCGCACGCGGTCGTGACCGACGCGCTCGGTCAGACCACCTCCACGCGCAAGCTCTCGATCGTCGCGCGCGGGCGGCAGCTGGGCACCGCCGCGCACATGCTCACCGACCGCGACCAGGTGATCATGAGCGAGCCCGACCTGCACCGCCAGCTGATCTCGATCCTCGCCGGCCTGGCGGGGGAGCGGATGGCGTTCGGCAACCACTCCACCTCCGTCAACGACGACCTGCACGCCGCCACCGCGCTGGCGCGCTCGATGGTCACCTCGTTCGGAATGTCCCCCGCGCTGGGTCTCGTGACGATCGGCGAGAAGAGCGGCGAGGTGTTCCTCGGCGCCTCGCTGCAGGATCTCGGCTCGGTCGGGCCGCACACGTTGGACGTGATCGACGACGAGGTGGAGCGGCTGGTGGGCGACGCCGAGGCGCGCGCCGCGGTGATCCTCGACCGCAACTGGTCCACCGTCGAAGAGACCGCCACCGCGCTCCTGGAGCAGGAGACGCTCTCGGGCGTGGCCCTTGAGGCGGTGCTCTCCACCGTGCAGGAGGTGACGCTCGAGGAGCTGCGCGACGTGCGCCGTGCCTCCATCACGCCTCCGCGTTTCACCACCCGCGGCGACCCCGAGCAGGCGAAATGAGAGCCTCTGTTTCACCTCGCCCGCCCGCTCCGCTCGGCGGCGACTCCGGGTGGGTGCGATGAGAGCGCGTCGCCGGCTGCCCTCGCCGGCGATGGTTGTCGCGCTGGTCGCGCTGGTCTTCTCCACCACCGGCCTCGCCGACGCGGCCCGCCACGCGATGGTCGCGGCGATCGCGGGACACCCGGTCAGTGCAAAGCCCCACGCCGGCGGCCTGCTGACGCTGGGGCACAACGCAAAATTCCCGGCCGCCGCGATCCCCACCGTGGCCACCGCCAACGACGCTAAGAAGCTCGACGGCAAACGGGCCGAAGCGCTCGTGCCCTCGTGCCCGCCCGACACGGTGGACCTGGGCACCTGGTGCTTGGAATCGGCCCCCTTCTCGCTCACCAACGCGGATCTCGGCAAGAACAACTTCATCTGGGCTGCCAAGAAGTGCGAGGAAGAAGGCGGCTGGCTGCCCTCGGCCGCGGAACTGCTGGGCGGCGCCGCGCGCGTGAAGCTGGAGTCGACGATCCACGACTCGCCGCTCACCGCCACGATTAACCTCGACCCCAGCCGCGGCCTGAAAGACGAACGCGAGATGAGCTCCACGCTGGTCACCACCGAAGCGGGCTCGGCGGCCGCGGGCTTCGAGGGCGTCAGCGAAGGCGCCACCGGCAACCCCCGCCAGGGTCAGCCCAACCCGATCCCGCTGCCCGCCAACCCGCTGCCGGAATCGCTGCAGTACGTGGACGTCTACAGCAATGCCACCAAGGGCGGCTTCGCCGGGTCCCAGCCGGTCGGCGAAGCGCAGAACTTCCGCTGCGCCTACGTTCCGACGCCGGGTGCCCTCAATAAATCGACTTCGTGAGATGCGCTCCGGATCGAGGAAGACGCTCACCGCTCTCGCCGCGGTTCTGGCTCTCGCGATCCTTCCCGCCTGCGCCCAGGCGGTGATCCTGCCGGCCACGACGATCGACGGCCCCAGCGAGAGCATCGTCGGCTTCGGCGGGGTGGCGATGGCCGAAGACGGCAGCGGCGGGGTCGTCTACCTCAAGACCGTCGCGGGCGTGGCGCACGTGTTCGTCTCGCGCTACGTCGAAGGGCACTGGCTGGCGCCGATCCAGGTGGACGGTTGCAGGCTGGTCTCCTCGGCGGCCGAACAGGAAGAAGAACAGAAGCGAGCCGAACAGGGGGAACACTGCCAGGAGCCCTTCGCCGCCAGCTGGCCGCGGATCGGCGCGGCCACCGGCGGCGAGCTGATCGTCGTGTGGGCCACCCCGTTCGCAACCAGTCCCACCACCGGCAAGCCGATCTATGAGCTGCTCGCCGCGGTGCTGGGGCCCGGCGCCGAACACTTCGGGACACCGACGATCGTCGACCGCGACATCGAAGAAGGGACCGCCACCAACCCCGACCTCGCGGTCAGCTCGACCGGCCAGGCCGACGTGGTCTACAGGGTGATCCACACCGACAAAGTCGGCGTCTCGCTGCTGCGAGCAGGCGACGTTCCTGAGAGCGTTCGCGTCGCGCGCTTCGACGGCCGGCGCTGGTCGAGCCTGGGCACGATCAACCGCGACTCCGCGGTCGGCATGCGCCCGCCCACGCCCGACAACGCGCCGCAGGTCGCGATCGGCCCGACCGGCAACGGCGTGGTCGTCTGGCAGGAGCCCGACATCGAAGGCGTGGCGCGGATCTGGGCGCGGCGGATCTTCGCCGGCGCGCTCAACTACGTGATGCCGGTCTCCGCCCCAACCTACAACGGGGCGCCGATCACCGACGACGCCGACGCGCCCAGCGTGGCCTTCTCGCGCCTCGGCCAGGCCGAGGTTGCCTACCGCCAGGCCGCAGGGCCGTCCTCGCCGCTGCCGGGGCCGCGCATCTTCCTGAACATCCTGCCCGATGGCGAATCGGCGGGCGGCGGTGAGTTTCAAGGCGCCGCGGTCGCCGATCAGAACGTCTCGGGCGGCAGGGGCGCGGCGGTGGGACCGCCGGCGATCGACATCGACGAAAAGCGCTCCGTGCGCCTGCTCTACGACAGCAACGGCGCTCCCCGCGTGATCGAAGGCAGCGACAAAGGGCTGACGGGGGCGCTCTCGCTCGGACCCCCGTTCGCCGGCGACGAACCGTTCGCCGTGAGCGTGATGAACCCCGAAGGCGGGGGGTTCTCGGCGTGGCCCAGCGTCGAAGCGCAGGGCCATCCCGCGGTGGCGGTGCGCGAGGACTTCCCGGGCGGGGCCGTGCAGACGGCGCTGGTGAGCGGCGGCGCCGGCGGCGAAGCGACAGAACTCGCGGTCGGCCGCTCGGGCCTCGGCGACGGCCTGATCGCCTTCCGCCAGGGGCAGCTGGGCGACGCCGCGATCGTCGCGGCGCAGGCCACCGCGCCGCCCGCCACGTTCCTGCTGAGCGTCCCCAAAGGGTGGGTGAAGCCCGGCCAGGCGCTCGTCTCCTGGCACCCCGCGCCAAGCGCCGTCGGCCCGCTCACCTACCACCTCGTGCTCGACGGGCACGTTCAGCCCACGCCGGCGGGCGTGCTCGCGGCGCACATCGATCCCCGCGGTTTGAGCTCCGGGCGCCACCGCGTGCAGGTGCTCGCCACCGACAGCGACGGGCAGTCCACGCTCTCGGCTCCCGCCAGCATGCAGATCGACGGCGTGCCTCCCACGGTGAGAATCGCCGCGGGGCGAGGCGGTGGCGGTGTGCGTGTGCGGGTGCTCGACCGCTTCTCAGGCGTCGCCAAGCGGGACGTCAGCGTCAGCTTCGGCGACGGGGCGCACGCGCGCGGACGCACGATCTTCGCCCACCGCTACAGCCGTGCGGGCGTGTACCGCGTGGTCGTACACGTGGGCGACCGGATCGGCAACCAGGGCGTGGTCAGCCAGTGGGTGAGCGCGCAATGAGGATCGCCACGTCGCATGCGACGTGGCGCCGACCGATCGGAGATCGAGGGATCTCCGATCGGCCAGCACATGTGCGGCCCGGTCGGACTCGTGCATGCACGAGTCCGCCAGCCGGCGCATGCGCCGGCTGGAACTGGCTGATTGGTGTTCTTTTGACCGCGGCCCTGCTCGTGGTGCCCGCGCCCGCCCGAGCCGATCTCTTCGGGCCGATCTCGCTGGTCTCGGAGGGGGCGCTCGGCGGGGGTGAGCCGCAGCAGCTGGAATACGCCCACGACGCCGCGATCTCCGGCGACGGCGAGTACGTGGCGTTCGACGGCTCGATCGCGGGCGTCACCGGCGTGTGGCGGCGCGACCTGCGCACGGGCGCCCTGGAACAGGTGGCCGGCGGCGACGCCGAGATGCCGTCGATCAGCGCCGACGGGCAGTACCTCAGCTTCACCACCAACGAAGGCGCGAGCCTCCCCGCGATCACCGACGGGCTGCCCGACGAAGCCCCCAAGCAGGAAGCGGTGAACGTGTACGTGCGCAACATGGCGCTGGCGCCCGGCGAAGCGGGCGCGTTCACGGTCGTCTCGGCGGCGAACGGCTCCGCCGAACCGCTCGCCTACCACGGCGCCAGCACGACGATGGGGGCGAGCGCCGCCGCCCGCTCGGCGATCAGCGCCGACGGCAGCGAGGTGGCGTTTGTCACGACCGCCGTCTCCAACCTCGTCGCCTACCCGAAGCTCGAAGAAGAAGAACGCTCCAGGGGCGAAACGCCGCAGCCACACACGCCCGCCGGGCAGGTCGCGGTGCGCCGCATCGCCAACGCGGAAACCGTGCTGGTCAGCCGCTGCTACTTCAACTGCGGCGAATCGGCCGCCGCCGGAGCCGCCGAACCGGTCGTCGGCAGGGGGCAGCTCGGCGCCGTCTACCCGGGGGAACGGCTCGAGTTCCCCTCGCTTCCAGAAACTGGCGAATGGCCGGGAGCCTCGATCAGCGCCGATGGCAGCACCGTGGCGTGGATGGGCGAAGAGATCGGCGAGCAGGCGGTCGCATTGCCCGCCGAAACGTTCGCGCCGAAATACACCGAACCGCTGTGGCGGCGGATCGCTCCAGGCTCGGAAACGCCCACCGAGCGGGTGACCGGAGGATCGGACCCGGGCGATCCGCTCTGCGCCGCTTCGGGCGAGATCGCGCTGCCGGCCACGCCCTCCCCCTCGGACCCCTGCCAGGGGCCGTTCGTCACCGAACAGGGGGGTGGCAGCCTCAACACCGGGATTTGGGGCGAGAGCCGCGGCATCGGCGACTTCATCCCGCGGCTCAGCGCCGACGGCTACACCGTGGCGTTCCTCTCCGAGGAGAAGCTGCTCGCCGAGGAACCCGACTTCGGCAGGGGCGGCACCGGGCAGCCGGCCGACCTGTTCGTGGCCGACATGCATCCAGGTCTCACACGCGATCAGGCGCTCACGCCGCTGACCGAGATCGGACCCGAAAAGCTCGCTTACGCCGCGCCGATCGCCGACTTCGAAATCTCCTCCGACGGCGCGCAAATCGCGTTGACCACCCTGCGCACCCAGTTCCCGCTGGGCTTCCCGCAGTTCGTGAACGCCCCGGCCCCCGAACCGGGGATGCCCGAACTGTTCGACGTCGATCTCCGCAACGGCACGCTCACGCGCGTGACGCATGGTTACGCGGGCGGGCCCAGCGAACAGCCGCACAGGACCAACCTGCAGGAAGAAGACCAGTACGGGTTGCTCCCCGACGGCTTCGGCGCGCTCTCGCCCTCCTTCTCGGGGGACGGCGAAACACTCGTCTTCACCTCTACCGCCGACAACCTCGTCTACGGGGATGGCAACACCCCGCCCGGCGACATCCCCTCCGCGGCGCCCGCCAACGGCAGCGACGTGTTCCTGGTCAAGCCGGTGGCGTTCGCGCCGCTGCCGACACCCCAGTACGTAAGCCCCGCGCCCGCCACGGGCACCGAACCGACGCGGCGGCTGGGAGTGACCGCGCTCTCCCGCGCCGACGGGAGCGTCGTGCTGTATGTCGCGGTTCCCTCCGCCGGCACGCTCACAGCGCAGGCGCGCGGTGCGCTGCTCATCGGGGCCGGCGGCACTTCGCGCGAGGCGCGGCGCCACGGGCACTCCTCGCACTCCCGCCGCGCCACCCGTGCAGCTGCCCGCGCAGGAGGGGGCCGATTCGTGGTGACCCGGACGCTCGCCATCGCCGGCCAGGCCGCGCGTGCGCCCGAGGGAGAACTGGTCACGCTCATGCTGAAACCCCGCAAAGCCTACGCCCGGCTCGCCGCGCAGCCGGGCGGCCTCTCGGCGAGCGCGAGCCTCACCTTCACCTCGCGCGGCCAGCCCACCCTGCATGAAAAACTCGCCATCTCATTCATAGCCACCGCCCGGGCGGCGCGGCGCGCGCGCAGGGGCGCCGCCGCCCGCTCCCGGAGTCACAGGACCGCGCGGCGATGAGACGGGTCGCACACCTCGGGGCGCTGCTCGCGCCGATCGCTCTGGTGGGCGCGTGCGCGTGCGCGGTGCCGCCCGCCTCCGTCGCCGAGGAAGGCGGGGAAGCGGGCGCCGTGTGGCGCTTGGAACAGCCGCGTGCACCCGCGGCGCCCCCCGGCGTGGCCGAAGCGGCGCTGCCGATCGGTCTCGGCCAGGTCGGCGACATCGAGTTCTGGGAACCCAATCGCGGCCTCTTGATCACCCACGGCAACGGCAAGGCCGTTCCCCCCGGCGTGTGGGCCTACGACGGTGTGGAATGGCGCGAGATCGCCGAAGTGTGCGGCGCCAGCGAAGGGAGCATCGCGTGGGCCGGCCCCGACGAATTCTGGACCGTCTCCGACGGGCGCCCGGGGCAGGCCAGCGAATCGTCCGGCACCCAGTTCGAACGCCAGGTGCCGCTCGAAGACAACACGCTCTGCCACTTCGCCGGCGGCGGCGTGGTCGGCTCCTACGCCCACCCCGCCGGCGAGGCCGATTCCTACCAGGCGATGCACGCCACCGCCTGCATACCGCCGCAACCGCCCGCCGTCAACTCCGGCGACTGCTGGTTCGGGGGCGACGCGCTCCCGGAACCGCAGCTGGGGACCTTCCACCTGCACTGGAACGGCAGCGCCGTGGAAGCGGAACCGTACCCCGAAGAAGGGCATGCCGTGGAGAGCATGAGCGTGCTGGAAGGCGTGCTGTTCGAGAGCGTCCGCGTGCGCGCCGGCGATCGCGTCGCCAGAGAACAGAGCAGGTATCCGGTGCTGCACACGATCGAACCCGAAGCGTCCCCCGCGATCGCGCCCGAAGCCGAGGAACCGCCCCTCTACGGATCCTCGAGCGAGCTCTCCGACGCGCTCGAATTCCTGCATCTCTCGGCGGCCGCAGGCGCCCTGTGGGGCGCGGCGGGGAAAAGCCTCAAGGCGATCGTGCCCCCCGAAGAAGCCGGCCAGGTGACGGTGGTGCGCCGCGTCCAGGGCGTGTGGAGCCAGCCGTTCGGCCCCGGCTCGCCCGGCTCCGGCATTGCGCCGCATCCGCTCGGGCACGTGCTGGGCAGCGAAGCCGAAGAACGCAAGCTGCTGGGCGGCGAAGCCAAGTACGCGGGGGTCAGCGCGATCGCCGCCGAACCGGGCGGCGAAGACGCCTGGCTGGCGCTGCGCCCGCCGACGGGCTCCGGCGAAGGCGTGAGCGCGGTGCTGGTGCACATCTCAGCCGAAGGCAAGGTGCTCGGCACGCAGACGCTGCCCTCCAAGGCCGAAGCCGAAGCGGGCATCGGCCCGAAGGGCGCCGCCGCGCGGATCTCCTGTCCCGCGGTCGAAAACTGCTGGATGGCGACCACCGAGGGGTGGCTGTTCCATCTCGCCCCGGAAGGCGAGCAAACCCTGCCGGCCAACGAAATCAGCGGCTTTCACAGCGTGATCACGTTCCGCCCGCTCGACCAAGGGCTGCCACAGGTGGCGGCCGACGCGCCGCCCCCCGACACCTCCGGCCTGAACGAAGAAGTGCCCTTGCAGACGCTTGTGACGGGCGAAGAAAAAGCGCCTCCGAGCGAATCGAAGGTGCAGCTGCCGCTGCTCTCGCGCCTGCACAGCAAGCTGATCCACGGCGCGACGCTGCGGTTGAGCTTCCATCTCGCCGTCAAGGCTCGCGTCCGCCTGCTCGCCAAGCGCCACGGCCACCTGGTGGCGTCCACGCCGATGCGAACTCTGAAGGCGGGCAGCCGCACGCTCCTGCTGAGCCTCAACCCGCGCCGCTGGCCCACCAAGCTGAGCCTGCAGACGCACGCGCTCGCGCCGCTGCCGCTCGTCTCCTCGGTCACGGGCGAAGGCGCGAACGTCACGACCGTGTCGACGGGATTTGCGGTGCTGCCGCACAGTGTGCTGACAAGCGGACCGGATCTGCTGCCTTGAGAGCCTGGAGGAATCCTCGCGTCAGGGTGGCGCGCGCGCGGCTGGTGCTGCTTGTGGGCGCGCTGCTCACGGCGAGCGCGCTGGCGCTGGCGCTCGCCCTCCCCGGCTCGCACCGCGGCTCGCTCGCCGTCGCGCAGCCAGGATTCCCCGAAACGGCATTACCCCAGACCGACGCCTCGCTGCCCGCTCGTGAAGTGACGATGATCGGCGCGACACCTGAAGAACCGGGGGCGCCCGGCGGTGAAGAGACATGGGGCGTCGGGCGCGAGGGTTCGAGCACCGTGCTCGTCCGCTACTACCTGCACCCCGGGGCGATCGAAGCGCAGGAAGGGAGCTGGACGCTGGGGCCGGCGCTGCCCGAACAGCTCCCGGAAGAATTCAGGCTTGCCCCCGGCCCGCTTGCCGGCCAGATGACGCGCAAGGGGTTCGGCGTGCTGATCGGCACGGCCTCGGGCGCCGCCGACGGCCGCCAGGTCGTCCTCGTGCGCAAGCCCGGCGGGGCCTTTGAAGCGACCGCCCCCGTGTCGTTCGAAGGCGAAACGCAAGCCCTGCTCCTCAAGGGCCAGCACCTGTTCGGCGTCGATCGCGCGCCGATGATCGCGCCGCTGCAGGAGGCCGGCGGGGAAGCGGGGGCGCTGGTGGCGCCGGTCAGCGAAGAAGGGCTGGTCGAGAACGAGGTGCTGCACTGGGACGGGCACCAGTGGAGCGGCGAGCCGATCGAGATACCCGCCAAGAGCTCGGAAGACTTTCGCGTGCTGGCGATCGGGGCCAGCTCGCCCGCCAATGCCTGGCTGCTCGCCCGGCTCTCTGCCAACTACCCCAGCGGCGCGGTGGCGCTGTTTCGCCGCGTCGAAGCGACGCCGGGGTCCTGGAGTTGGGAGCCGGTGGCGCTGAGCGCCGGAGCGGGGGATGGCGAAGCTCACCCGCTCACGGTCCCCGTGCAAGGCCCCGGCGCTCCGCCGGAAGGCGAGCCGTTCATCGTGCCGGGCACCGCCGGCACGCCGGCGATCGCGGCCCAGCTGCTGACGGTCACGCCCGAAGGAATCTGGATCGATGGCGCTCGCGGGGACCTCACGCTGCGCGCGCCGGTCACCACCACGCTGTTCTTCAAACCCGAAGGCGCCGGCGGAGGCGCGGTGCAGGCGAGCTGGTGCGAGCTCCCCGCCGAAGCGCCCGCCGGCACCCCGGCATGCGGACACGAACTGCCCGAGCCGCTGCCGCTCGGCCCCGCGCGCAGCATCGGCTGGGCCGACGGGTCGCGCTACGGGCAGCGCGTGATCACCGGCCTGCCCGAAGGTGTGAGCCTGCGCCTGGAAGGGGAATCGTTCAAGCGCGTGCTCGCGCTCGGCGGCGGCGCAGACGATCCGGGCGCGACGCTCGGCGCCGCCTTCTCCTCGCCCACGGAAGGGTGGCTGGGCTACTCCGCGATGCCCGTCCACCTCGCGCTCTCCGCACGGCTGCAGCCCAACCGCTTACAGCCCTGGCCGGTGTCGTTCCGCCGCCCGCTGGTGGCGCTCGCTCCCGAACCGGGTGTCCCGGTCGGCTCGCTCTCGAGCGGCGCGCTCGCCGTCGGCGAAGGCGGCGCCGTCGCGCGCTTCAAGCCGGGAGAGGGCTGGCTGCCGGAAAGCCTGCTGGGGCCGGGGGGGCACGCGGAAACGGGTGTGCGCCTGCGCGCCGTCGCCTGGCCGGTGCCCCACCGCGCCTACGCGGTGGGCGAAGAAGGGGAAATGTGGCTGTGGCGTCAGGAAACGGGGCTGTGGGAACGCGATCCGGCTACCCCGATCAACTTCCGCGCCAACCTGTTCGGCATCGCCTTCGACCCCGGCAACCCGGCGCGCGGCTACGCCGTGGGGCGCAACGCGGTCGGGCAGGGGGGGGTGCTGCTGCGCTACGGCAAGACCTGGACTGAAGAAACTGCGCTTCCCCCTCAGGTGAAGGGGGCAAGCTTCAACTCGATCGCCTTCGCCGGCTCGGAGGCGATCGTCGCCTACAGCGCCCAGCCCAACCCCCAGGTCAACGAATTCGTCGGCGGCCTGCTGGTCAACGAAGGCTCGGGCTGGCGGGTCGATCAGGAAGCCGAAGCGGTCGCGGGCGTGGGCTCCGTCCCGCGGGCCGTCGCGGGACTGCCCGACGGTGGCGCCGCATTCGTCGCCACCGCCGCCGGCGGAGGTCAGCATCTGTACGAGCGCGAAGCGGCGGGCGCGCCGTGGCGGGGGGCGCCGACGCCGCTGCCGAGCTCGCCCGCGGGGGCGCTCGCCCTGTTCCGCGAAAACGGGGCGCTGCGCGCGATCGTGACCGCCGGAGCCAGTGGGCTGGCGTCGGGAATCTCCACCACCACGCCGGGGTTCCCGCCTCCGCTGGCGCCCTCCGGCGGGCTGTCGGCCGGGCCCGGAAGCGGCGGCGTGCTGCGTCAGACGGCCACCGGCTGGCGCGATGAGAGCCACGAGCTCAACCCGGCCGGCGGCCAGGAAGGCTCGTTCGTCTTCTTCGACCTGCCCTACCGGCCCGACCCGATCTTCTCGGTCCTGATCGACCCCACCGGCACGCATGGCTGGGCGGTCGGCGGCATCTCCAACCCCGAAGAACAGGTCGAGACGTCCGACGTCGAGCGCTACCCCGCGGTCGGCGCCGCGCCGATCGGCGCGAGCTCCGCGCCGATCGCCTCGCCGGGCCCGGCGACATTCGCGTTCGGCGGCGAAGCGCTGTGCGCGGCGCCCTGCTCCGATCGCGCCGACGCGGGCGTGGGCCCGCAGGTGTGGCTGCGCTCGGCGCTCGCGCTCGCCGGCCGGGTTGGCGAAGCCGGTGGGGCGCACGTGGGCGCCTTCTTCGACACCGGCCCCACGGTGACGGCGGGCGCCTTCGTGGGCGTCAAATCCCCGCCGATCCCGTTTGCGGATGAGCTCGACCGCTACGCCTCGATCTTCACCGGCTCGCAGATTCCCGTGTATGACTCCATCTCCCCCGACGATCTCGACGCCCGTCCCGAGCTGGATGGGAGCGAGAGCTCCTGGGAAGCGGCGTTCGCCGCCTTCCCGCGGCCGTTCGGCGGCGAAGGCCCGGCGGGCCCCGAAGAACCGACCCGCTGCGGCGGTTCGCTCGGCTGCGAGGCGGCCTACTACGCGGTGGAAAAGGAAGGCGTGTGGGCGCTGGTGCTGGACGACTCCCAGCACGGCGACGTCAACCAGGCGCAGCGCGAATGGGTCGAGGGCCGCCTGGGGGTGGCCGGCGCCGAAGCGAAGCCGGTGATCGTCGTGGCCAACTCCAACCTCGGCGCCCAGGTCGCCGCGCACGACGGCGAAGCGACCAAGCTGCTGGCCGCGCTGGTGGGCGAAAACCCCGATGGCTCGGGCGACCCCGAGCGCTACGTCGCCTCGGCCTACTTCTACGACTCCCCCGAAGCCAACACCCAGGAACGCCTCACCTACAACGGGCGTCAGCTGGCAGCGTTCGGGTCGGGCACGCTCGGCTACGAGCAGGCCTCCACCGAGGCGCAGGGCGACTTCCACGGCGCGAAGGGCATCCTGCTCGGTCACGTCCACACGACAGAACGCAGGTCCGACGACGAAGCGCCGGTGTCGGTGCAGCTGATCCCCGTGATCGGCGAACTGGCGCTCGAAGCGAAGGATGGGACGCTGCTGCGCCGCAGCAAGCCCGCGCTGTTTGAAGGGCTCGCGCGCCGCCCGCGCGGGGGCTGCCGGGCGAGCGAAGCCGGCCAGACGCAGTGCGCGGAAAACCAGTACACGCCGATCCCCTCGCTGTGCGTGGTCACCGGCTGCCAGACGGCGGTGTTGCCCGAATACGAATTCGAATCCTCGGACAAAGAAGTGGGGCGCTTCGTCGAGCGCAACACCGCCTCGACCGATGTGCGCGACGTCCTGCAGAACGCCAAGGGCGAACCGATCCCCGATGAACGGGAAGCGGGCAAGCCGCTGGTGGCGCAGTCGGGGCTGTTCTGCGCCTTCAACCCCGGCACCACCACCGTGACGATCCGCGCGGGCGGGATGTCCGCCTCGCTGCCGGTCACGGTGCAGGCCGGGAGCGTCCGCGAGCCGTGCGGCACCGTGCCGCTGAAGCCCCGCACGCCCGCCGAAACGACGGTCAGCCCGCCGCCGCCGCCTCCCCCCCCGACCACCTCGCCCAACGTGACGCCGGCCTCCTCGACGCCGCCGCCCGTGCCGCTGCCCCCGCCGCCGCTCCTCGCGCCCGTGCCCGCGCGTCCGCCGCCGCCGCCGCCGCGCACGCCGCCGCCGCCGTTCCTGCCGCCCCCGCTCGCTCCCCTGCCGGCGGTCGTGTTCGTTCCGCCGCCACCCCCGCCGGCCGCCAACCCCACGCCCCCGAGCGGCACCTCGGCGGTCACCTCTCCCGTGGAGGCGGCGCAGAAGGAAGAGGAGGAGGAGGAAGCCACGGAGTCGGTTTCCAACCAGGCCGTGGCCTACCGCGCCCACGAACACGAGCCCGACTCCGCCTACGTGCTCGGCCTGCTGGTGCTGGCCGCGTTCGCCGGCGCCTCGATCGGCCGCCGCTCGCGCCGCCGCGGGACGAAGCTGCGGGTCGCCCCGGCCACGGTGTCGGGCGCGCGCGCCCAGCGGCGGATGACCGGCGGTCCTCGCGACGGACGGTGATTTGGGCGAACCCGGAACCGCAACAGGAGTCATTCCTGAGCATCCCTCGTGCTTTCACCAAATATTCACTGTTCCGCAACATGATTGTTCACCGCTTGGAAACATGGTGGCCGGCGCGAGCAGGCACTCTCTGGGGCGACACGACGTGCCACTTCCGATCGACCTCTTGACCACCATTCGCCGATACTTTTCACTAGCCACGGTGTGCGCTCTGCTGATGCTGTGCGCACTGGCTGGCACGGCCCGCGCCGAATGGGGCGAGTTGGGTCACTTCGCGATTCCCACGGGCAAAGCGGAAAAAGACGTCAACTTCACGTCGAGCGCCAGTGTGCTCGCGTTTGCCACGGACACTTCCGACTCCAGCTACTACGTCGGCGACGAGCCCAATCCCGGTGAATTCAGGATCCAGCGGTTTGTCGAAGGCCAGCAGGACGCGTCGATCTCGTTTACCCCGCCCGAACCGAAAAAAGTCCACGACGGCATCGGTGAAACCGGCGTGGGGCTGCAGCTGGCCGTCGACTCCGCGAACAACCGCGTGTATGCGCTTGTTCTGTTCAAACGACGGAACGTCAGCGAAAACGAAGAAAACGCGCTGATAAAAGAAGAAAAAGAACTCGAAAACGAAGGAAAGACTTGCGAACCGCCCAAAACTTGCTGGGAAAGAGTCCCACTCGACTCCGAAGAACATGCGGCGGGCGAGCTGTACGGGTTTGAACTCGCCAGCGGCAAACTCGTCTCGGCCAAGGAAAAAGAAGGCATACCGGTGCCGATCGTCCCCGAAACGACGAGTGAATCCTCGACCACCGCGTTCGCCGATCAGAGCGAACAACCGAAGGAAGCGCTGCTCAATCCCCGCGGGATGGCGATCGACCCCAAAAGCGGCGACCCGGTGATCCTGGGCGTCGAGGACGAAGAATCAGACGAAAAGGTCGAGAAAGAAGAAGCCGAAAAACAGTGTCGCGCCGCCGCCCAGTTCATTGCCATTGTGGTCAAAACGGGCAAACTCACCGGCGGGAAACTCGGCCACCGTTATGTCGACAAGGCCGACGCGCTGCGCCCCGGCGAACCGGGCTGCCAGCCCGAAGAACTGACCGACGTGCCGCTCTCGCCGGTGGTCACGCCCGGTGGCAACCTGCTCATCTACTCGGGCGCCCAGAGCGAAGGACAGATCTGGGAAGTGCCCACGCCCGGCAGCGAAAGCGGCGAAGGAGAACTCGAAATCACGCCGACGATGCTCTACGGCGAACACCAGCTCGGCGGCCTGCTCAACCTGGAACCCCCCGAAGAAGGTGCCGGTCCGGTGATGTCGTTCGCCCCCGAAGGCGCCACCGAAGGCAGGATCTATCTCTCGGTCAAGGGCTTCGAGCACGAACCGATTCCGCTCGCGCTGCACTACACTGAATCACCGGACAAGGCCTCGGAGGTGAGCGACCTTGGCTGGACCGCGGGCGGCGCCGGTGAAATGTGCGGCATCCCCTCCCCCGACAACGTCACGGCAGTGATGGGCGCGGGCCAGGAACGGGTGCTGGTGCTCGACGCCTATCTCGAAGAAGGCGGAAGCCACAGCCCGCGAGTGGAAAGCTTTGCGTTCGGTCCCAACGGCGCCACAAGCGGGTGCCCGAAAGCGACTCTGACCGCGCCCCACATGATCTTCGGACTCGCCCAGGACGCCTCCGAAGCGCCGACCGACGAGCCTGTGACGCTGGCCTCCGAACTCAAGGGCGCCGACGCCAAGAGCGTGAAGTGGGAATTCAAATACAAGAACCCCGCGACCGGCGAAGAAGGCGAAGAAGCGGTCGAACAGACGGGCGCGCAGCTTCGCAACCACCTCGGCGAATACGAATTCCTGCCGCTCGAATACGAGTTCAAGCACGCGGGTAACTACGAAATCAGCGAGACGGTGCAGGGCGATGATCTCGCCGGCGAAACCGTCAAAGCGGCCGAAACCCTCAAAGTCGCCATCAAGGCGTCGCCGCCGATCCTCAAACCGGCGCTGCCCAAAGCGGTGCGCGCGGGCGAAGAAGCGGCCACCCTCTCGGCGACCGTCGAAGATCCCAACGAAAGCGAAAAACCCAAGCTGCATTTGAAAAAGGTCAAGTGGGAATTCGGCGATGGCAGCGCGGCTGTCGAAGAAACCCCCGGCGAACTACCCAACCCGGGCGAACTGCAGGTCAAACACACCTTCGCCTCGCGCTGTGGCAAAGGCAAATGCAAGATCACGCTGACCGTCGAAGACACAGCGGCCGAAGGGACGCCTGTCAAAACGAGCTTTGAAATCACGGTTAACGAAAGCGTTGCCGAAGAAGCCCAGCATCAAAAAGAAGCGCAAGAAAACGCCGCCAAAGAAGCCCAGGAAGCCAAAGAAAAACAAGAAGCCGCGGAAAAAGCGGCCAAAGAAGCGCAAGAAGCGAAAGAACGGCAGGCGGCGGCTGAAAAAGCGGCCAAAGAAGCGCAGGAAGCAAGAGCGGCCAAAGAAGCCAAAGAAGCCAAAGAAAAAGAAGAACAGAAGAAGCACGAAGAGGAAGCACACAAACCACCCACCCGCGCGCAGCTGCTCGCCAAAGCGCTCAAGCAGTGCAAGAAGGGGCCCAAGAGCAAGCGCGGCAAGTGCGAAGCGACGGCGCGCAAGAAGTACGGACCCAAGAGCAAGAAGAAGCGCAAGAAGTAGGAGCTGTAAACGGGTGGTGAAGCAGTTGTTGCCACTCCGCGCTCGGGCTGTGAAGGAGTGGTGAAGCGGCCCTTCCTCTCTGTGTGAACAGCCGGTAAAATCGGCTCAGGGGCACAGGATGGTAACCCTCTCGGGCTCCACGGATGCGAGATTTTCGTGTGCGAGGGAGCACTCCCCGCCGGCGCGGATGACTCGATTCGCGCTGGAATCGGAACCAACCAGGAGGTTGTTACGCAATGACGTATCTCTCCGCACGACGCATGCTCTCGGCGTGTATCGCCGCCGTGGCCTTGGTGGCCGCGCTGGCGATGGCGACGGCGGGCACGGCGAGTGCAACCAGCGACCTCACGAGCCAGTGCTCGGGGGCCAACATCAAAGGGCAGGGGTCCACCTTCCAGGCCCCCGCGCAGGAACCCGTGTGGAATGTCGACTTCAACGCGAGCATCGACACGAACCTGTTGGGCTGCGCCGGCAACACGGGTCAGGGCGACCTCAAAAAGCCGACCGTGACGTACGAATCGACCGGCAGCCACGCCGGCAGCGGCGCCTGTCTGAAGGGCTTCGGCGACGGCGAAGCGCCGAAATACAAGGAATACCCCTACTGCGCCACCGATGAAGCGCCCAACGCCTCGGCGGTTGCGCTGATGGAAGCCAACAAAGCGTCCTCCGACACGGAAACGCGAACGATCGAGTCGATCCCGGTCCTACAGGGCTCGGAGGCGATGATTATCCACCTCCCCAGCGGCTGCGTGGCCAAGGACGAAGCGAGGGTCGGCACCAAACTCGTCAAACAGGGCCGGCTGGCGCTCGATGACGCGACCGTCGCCAAGATCTACGAAGGCGAAATCCGCAACTGGAAAGAAGTTGAAGAAGCGCAGGCCGACTCGCATGACGTGATCACCTGCACGGGCGGCGCGGCCGAAGAGGAAACGCCGATCAACGTTGTGGTGCGCACCGACAAATCAGGCACGACGCACATCTTCAAGTCGTTCCTGGCGCAGGTCAGCCCGAGCCATACATTCGAAGCGGAAGAATTCAACGAAATCAGCGAAGAAGGCGTCCTCAAGAAAAACCCCTGCGGTGTGGTGCTGCCACCCGAATCGAAGACCTGGGCAAATGTCCAGGAAGGGTGCGAAAACCAGCGCTGGCCGCTGAAAGCCAAAGTCGTCCGCCCCTTCACGAAGGGTAACCCGGGCGTCGTCGGCGAAGTCAACAAAACACCCAGCAGCATCGGCTACGCCGATCTTGCGGTGGCCCGCAAAGAAGGGTTCTTCTCGAAGAAATGCCCCACCGGCGTCAAACCGCCTGAATGCGGCGGCGAAAACAAAAAAGGCTCGGAACTCAAACTCGGTGAACAGAACCACAAGTTCTGGGCTGTGATTCAGAACAGCGAAGTGGCGGGTGTCGAATACACCGACCCCTCCAGCGATGGCGATGTCGAAAAAGTCGCCAACTCCAACTGCGCCAACACCAAGTACATCGGCAAAATCGGTGAAGTGATTCCGCCGACGAGCACGCGTGAACTGTGGTCGACGGTGAAAGCGCAGCTGGTGCAGGTCAAGTACGCCATCTGCGGCCTGACCTACGACCTCGCGCTGCGTGAATACAAGCCGTACATCCTGCCGCACGGTGGGACGCCGACCGAAGAAGAAGAAGGCAAAAACGTGGCGCAGACGACTCGCGACTACCTCCTCTGGGAGCTCAGCACCAAAACCCAGGGCGGCGGTTACGACATCAAAACCCACGACTACGAAAAGGTGTCTGGCACGGTCCTGAAAGAGGCCGAAGCAGGCGTCAAGGAAATCGGTTGGGAAAAACCGTAGAGACGCGCTTCTCACTCTCGCGGACGCTGTGGCGACCATGAGGGACGAGTAGCACCAGACGCACCGATGTGAGATGCCGGGGCCGGCCCAAGTAGGGGCGGCCCCGGTCGTCGTTAACGGGCTAGCCGAAAAGCCAGATCGCCTTAGCGCGATCACGAAATTTCGACATTTATTCGACGCCGCATGCGACAGGATGCAGCGGTGCCCTCGGCGATTGAGCTAGACCGCCCTCAGGGGCCTGCCGCGGTGAACGCGGGGGTTCGTCTGGATGGCTCCTACCGGGTAAAGCGCGCGCTCGACTTGCTCGGCGCGACGCTCGGGCTGCTGGCGCTGGCGCCGCTGATCGTGGTGATCGCCGTGGCGATCAAGCTCGATGGCCGCGGTGGCGTGTTCTACCGCCAGCAGCGCGTCGGCCGTCACGGGCAGCACTTCGCGATGCTGAAGTTCCGCACGATGGTGCCGGGCGCCGATGCGATGAAGGAGGCGCTGCGCGTTCACAACGAAGCGCTGGACGGCCTCTTCAAGATAGCCGCCGACCCGCGCGTGACGCGCGTCGGTCGGTGGCTGCGCCGCAGCGCGCTGGACGAGCTGCCGCAGCTGCTGAACGTGCTCAAAGGCGAGATGAGCCTCGTCGGTCCGCGCCCGCTCGTGGTCGAGGAGGACCAGCGGATCGCCGGCCATCACCGCCGCCGCCTGGAGCTGATGCCGGGCATGACCGGCCCCTGGCAGGTCCTCGGCCCCACGCGCGCCTCACTCGGCGAGATGGTCGCGATCGACCATCGCTACGTCGAGGATTGGTCGCTGTGGACCGACGTCAAGATCCTGCTGCGCACCGTCCCGCACGTGGTGGGGCGGCGGGGGTTGTAGGGATCAAGCGGCTGCCTCTCACCGCGCGTCGCTGTGGCGTTCTTCCT
Organism: uncultured Solirubrobacterales bacterium; assembly: GCA_963794715.1. Taxonomy (GTDB): domain Bacteria; phylum Actinomycetota; class Thermoleophilia; order Solirubrobacterales; family Solirubrobacteraceae; genus Palsa-744. Next base: position 567,959 of record CAWCEY010000002.1, read on the forward strand.
CGTCGGTCGGCTTGCGAGCCCGCACGATCGCCGAGGCGGCCTGCTCGTGGACGCGGTGGGTCTCGCGTATCTCGATGTCGGTGAGGCCGGCGTCCGCGAGTGCGCTCGTGAACTCCCGGCTGGTGAGCGCTCCGGCGATACAGCCCATCCACTTCCGCATGTCCGCGCGGGTGGCGTCGTCCATGTCCTCGTCGGCGATCACGTCGGAGATCGCGAAGCGTCCGCCGGGGCGCAGGACCCGCGCGACCTCGCGCAGCACCCGCGGCTTGTCGCCGGAGAGGTTCAGCACGCAGTTTGAGATCACGACGTCGACGCTTGCGTCCGGGAGCGGGATCGCCTCGATGTAGCCCTTGTGGAACTCGACGTTCTCGACGCCCGCCTGCTCGGCGTTGCCGCGCGCGAGGGCGAGCATCTCGTCGGTCATGTCCAGGCCGATCGCCCTGCCGGTGGGGCCGACGCGCCGCGCGGAGATCAGTACGTCGGCGCCCGCCCCGGAGCCCAGGTCGAGCACGGTCTCGCCCTCTTTCAAGTCGGCGACGGCGGTTGGCACGCCGCAGCCAAGCGAGGCGGCAACTGCCGTCGCGGGCGCCGCGGCTGCCTCGCTCGGCTCGTACAGGGCCCCGCCGAACACCTGCTCGCTGGACGCGCCGATGGTGGACACGGCGGGGCCACAGCACGAAGACATGGCCTCGGTCACGATCGGCTCGCTGGAGTCGCAGCACGAGGACGTCGCCGCGGCCGGAGCTTGCTCGCTGGAGGACTGGTGCTCAGCGACGGCACGGGCGGCGGCGGCGTAGCGCTCGCGGACGGTCTCGCGGATGTCGGTGGTCTGCTCGGTCAACTCAGCCATGCGGACAGCTCCTTCAGCGAGTCGGGGATGACGTAGTAATAGGCCCACAGCCCCCGTCGCTCGGAGTCCACGATCCCGGCGTCGCGGAGCTTCTTCAGATGGTGGGAGAGCGTGGGCTGGGAGATCTCGAACAGGGGCACCAGCTCGCAGACGCAGACCTTGCCGGCGTGTTTGCGCAGCACGTCGACGAGTTGCAAACGGATCGGGTCGCCAAGGGCCTTCGCGACCTCGGCCATGCGCAGCGCGTGATCGCGGGCCACGTCGGGGTAGACGACCGGCTCGCAACAGCGCTCGCCGGCGGCGCGCTTCTGCTTGGGGGCTAGCTCCAGATCGACGGGCATCTATATACATATATCAATAACACTCGCGGTTGTCGATGTAGTACCTACCGCGGGCTTTGAGAGGCTCACCCGCGCGTGCGCAGTCGCCGGACCCACTCCTCCATGAAGGGGTCAACGATTATCCAGCTGCCGCCGGCCGCCCGAGCGACGTCGGCGCTTGCGGCGAGCGCGGCGAGCGCCTTGCCGGTGGCGCCTTTGCTCGTACCGTGTGCGCGCGCCGCTGCATGGCTGAAGGGAGCCTGGCGGTCGGCGAGCGCGGCGAGCGCGCGGCGCTGGGAGAGGGTGAGCGCCTCCCACCGACCCTCCAGCTCGCCCTCGGCCTCGCGCATCGCGCTGTCGAGCGCTTGCTCGAGCGTGGCCTCGTCGGCGCCGGCGCCCTCGGGGGTGGCGCCGAAGAGGTGGGCGGCCAGCATCATCGAGCGCTGCGGGTGCCCGCGTCCGAGGTCGAGCAGTGCTCCCAGCACTCGCTGGCAGTCGCGGCGGTGGCGCTCGAAGCGGACGCCGACGTACTCGGCGAGCGGTACCGGAGGTAGTGGGCCGAGCGTGAGCGGGGCGGCCTGCGCGTAGAACGGCCGGGCGCGGTCGGCGAACAGCTCGCGCATCATGCCGACGTGGGAGCCGGCGAAGATGTAGCCCACGCGATCGTGGTGCTGGATCTCGCTGCGGATCGCCGCGTCGATCTCGCCCGCGCCGGCGAGCACCGCCTGGAACTCATCGAGCACCACCACCACGGGCGCGCTCACGCGCTCCTGCAGCTCCGCGAAGATCGCAAAGCGGTCCTCCAGCGCCCCGGGCTCGTCGCTCTGCGGTGGGCCGGCCGCGTCGCTGCGTGCCACGCTCAGCGGGCCGACGCGGATGCCGGTGCTGCGTGCGAACGTCCGCAGGCGCCCCTCCAGCCAGCGCCGCTCTCCACGGGGCAGCCGGGCGCCGCGCAGCGCTCGCTCCGCCCGCATCGTCACCTCGGCGGCACCGATCGCGCCGTAGAGGTCCACATAGATCCCGGCGGCGAAGCCGGCCCCCGCCCGGTCGCGGCCAGCGACGAGGTGCTTCAGCAGCGACGTCTTTCCGTAGCGCCGCGGCGCCACCACGCGCGTGTTGCGTCCGGCCAGCGCACGCTCGGCGAGGCCGGTCAGCTCCTCTTCACGATCGACCAACTCCTCTCCGGCCGGCAGCGGCTCCTCGTAGCGGAATGGCGTTGGTTCCATCATCAGTACGCTCTCAGCGTACCATTCAGTACGCTTTCAGAGGACCGGGTAGACGACCGGCTCGCAACAGCGCTCGCCGGCGGCGCGCTTCTGCTTGGGGGCTAGCTCCAGATCGACCGGTATCTATATACATATATCAATAACACTCGCGCTTGTCGATGTAATACGATTTGCGGCATGTACCCCCGGCAGACGCGCGAATGCCTTCGCAAGGATGCTTGTGAGCCGCTCAGGCAGGAGGCCCGATGAACGCACGCGTCGGCATCAACGGCTTCGGCCGCATGGGGCGGCTGGCGCTGCGGGCTGCGTGGGACTGCCCGGAGCTCGCGTTCACGCACGTCAACGAGCTGCACGGCGACGCGGGCACGGCGGCGCACCTGCTGACGTTCGACTCGGTCCACGGACGCTGGTCGGAGGATGTGCACGGCGACGGCGAGGTGCTCACCGTCAACGGGAGCGCGCTCGGCTACAGCGCCGCCGCCGAGCCCGGGGATGTGCCGTGGGGCGAGCGCGGTGTTGAGATCGTGCTCGAGTGCTCGGGCAGGTTCCGCACGGCGGAGGCGCTCGACGCTTATTTTCGCCAGGGCGTGCGCAAGGTGATCGTCGCCGCGCCGGTGAAGGAGGGGGCGCTGAACGTGGTGGTCGGCGTCAACGACCACCTGTATGAGCCGCGGCGACACCATCTGCTGACCGCGGCCTCGTGCACGACCAACTGCCTTGCGCCCGTGGTGAAGGTGATCCATGGGGCAATCGGGATCGAGCACGGGCAGATCACGACGCTGCACGACATGACCAACACGCAGACGCCGGTCGACGCTCCGCACAGGGATCTGCGCCGGGCGCGTGCCGCGAGCGTCTCGCTGATCCCCACCACCACGGGGTCGGCCACCGCGATCGGGCTGATCTTCCCCGAGCTGGAGGGCAAGCTGAACGGTCTGGCGGTGCGCGTGCCGCTGCTCAACGCGTCGCTGACCGACTGCGTGTTCGAGGTCGCCCGCGCCACCACGGTGGGGGAGGTGAATGGACTGCTGGAGATGGCGGCCGCCGGGTCGCTGGCGGGTATCCTCGGGTGCGAGCGGCGTCCGCTGGTGTCGGTGGACTTCAAGGACGATCCGCGCTCGGCGATCGTCGATCTCCCCTCGACGATGGTGACGGACGGGACGCAGGTGAAGATCCTCGCGTGGTATGACAACGAGTGGGGTTACGCCAACCGCCTCGTCGAGCTCGCGCGCACCGTTGCCGAAAGTCTGCCGGAGGAGGAACATGTGATGGCCCCGGGGATGTCCGCGAATGGCCAGTAGCAAGGTGACCCTCGCCGGTAGGACTGTCGATATCCAGCCCGGCAACGCACGCGGGAGTGGCCGCGGATGGCCAGCCCGGTAGCCCCCATCGCGGGCGCTCCACGGCAGCGCCACAACGACCTGCGCAACTACGCACTGGGGACCGCGGCGTACTGGACCGAGACGCTCGTCGACGGGGCGACTCGCACGCTGGTGCTGTTCTACTTCGACCAGCTTGGCTACAGCCCGCTGCAGGTCGCCTCGCTGTTCATTCTGTACGAGATCGCCGGCATCCTCACCAACCTCGTCGGCGGCTGGCTGGCGGCCCGGCTGGGATTGAAGGTAACCCTATTCACGGGCCTCGCCACCCAGGTTGTGGCGCTCTGCATGTTGGGCTTTGCGCCACCCTCGCTGCTGGTCGTGGCCTACGTGATGGCCTCCCAGGCGCTGTCGGGCATCGCCAAGGACCTGACCAAGATGAGCTCCAAGAGCGCCGTCAAGCTGGTCGTGCCCGAGAACGACCAGTCCTCGCTGTACCGCTGGGTCGCGATTCTCACCGGGTCCAAGAACGCGCTCAAGGGAGTCGGCTTCTTCCTCGGCGGCCTGCTGCTCACACTCTTTGGTTTCCAGGCGGCCGCACTCGCGATGGCGGCGTTGGTGCTGATCGTTCTGCTCGCCACCTCCAGCCTGATGCGGGGTTACCTCGACCGCCCGGACAAGAGCGCGAAGTTCACCCAGATGTTCTCCAACAACCGCGCGGTCAACATTCTCGCCGCGGCGCGCATCTTCCTGTTCGCGGCCCGCGACGTATGGTTTGTGGTCGCCCTGCCCTTCTACCTATATTCGGTCCTGGGCTGGACGTTCTGGCAGGTGGGGACCCTGCTGGCGGTGTGGGTGATCGGCTACGGCGCCGCCCAGGCGGCCGCACCGCGCTTCGTGCGTCGCCGGGTGCACGACTCGGGCAGCGAGCCCGACGGCAGAACCGCGATGTGGCTGGCGCTGGGACTGGCGGTGTGCCCAGCCGCGATCGCGCTGGCTCTCACAGCCGGCGTGAGTCCCACGCTCGCGATCGTTGGCGGGCTGATCCCCTTCGGCGTCGCGTTCGCGATGAACTCCGCGGTTCACTCCTACCTGATCCTCGCCTACGCCGACAACGACAAGGTTGCGATGAACGTCGGCTTCTACTACATGGCCAACGCCTGCGGGCGCCTCGCCGGGACCGTGCTCTCAGGCGTGATCTACCAGTGGCAGGGTCTCACCGCCTGCCTGTGGACGTCGGCGGGCTTCGTGCTCGTGGCCGGCCTGCTGTCGCTGCTGCTGCCGAGCGAGGTCACGCGGAGCGCGCAGCCAGCTCGGCTCTCCCAGACGGCGTAGCCTCATTGAAGCGCCGTCGGATGAACTCCTGGAAGGGGGGGAGCCGCAGACAGCCCGGTAAGCTGGAGCAGAGATGACCTTCGCGAGGATCACGGTACGACCCGACCAGACGGGCGGCGTTCCGTGCGTTCGCGATCTGCGGATCCCGGTCGCCACGGTGGTCGGAATGGTTGCGGACGGTATGAGTGATCCAGAGATCTTTGCTGCTTACCCGGGCCTGGAGGCCGAGGATGTCCGTGAGGCCATGCGCTACGCCGCAGAGGTCGTCCGCGAACGTGAGCTGCCGCTCGTCGCTCTGCGGGGCACGACTGCGAAACCCGTCGGCCTTGCGGCGGTAGCCGGGGCGCTCGCCGACTGGGAGGATCTGGAGTTATCCCCCCCAAAACCCCGATAATCTCCCCGCTGGAAGCCCGATAATCTCCCCGTTATAATCCTGCTAATCTCCCCGTTGGGATGCCCGACGCATACCAACCGAGGATCGTCGACAACGAGCTGTCCGCGCGGTTGAAGGCGACCGGCGCGGTGGCTATCGAGGGCCCGAAGGCGTGTGGCAAGACCCTCACCGCGAGGCAAATCGCGGCGAGCGAGGTGCTGCTCGACGTCGATGCCAACGCCCGCGAAGCGGCGGCGGTAGACCCTGCGCTCGTTCTCGACGGCGCGACGCCGCGCCTGATCGACGAGTGGCAGTTGGAGCCGGCTATCTGGAACCACGTTCGCCGCGCCGTCGACGACCGTCACGCTCCGGGCCAGTTCATCCTCGCCGGCTCGGCCGTTCCACCCGACGACATCACGCGGCACACCGGGGCCGGCCGGATCACGCGGCTGCGGATGCGACCAATGAGCCTCTTCGAGTCTGGTGTGAGCAGCGGCGGGATCTCGCTCGCGAGATTGCTCGAGGGCGAGCCGCCGCGGAGCGCCGATTCCGGTTTGGGGATCGCCGACCTCGCGCGGGAGATAGCGATCGGCGGCTGGCCGGGTTTCCGCGGCCTGGCGGTGGAGCAGGCGCTGCGCGCGGTGCGCGACTACCTCGAGGAGATCCGCCGCGTTGATGTCAGTCGTGTAGAAGAGAGACGCCGCAACCCCGACAAGGTGGGGCAGCTGCTGCGCAGCCTCGCGCGCAACGTCGCCACCTACGCGGCTGCCACCACGCTCGCCGGCGACACCGGAGAAGCCGGCAGTCCGCTGAAGGACGACACCGTCGGCGATTATCTGGAGGCGCTCAGGCGGCTGATGATCGTCGAGGACCAACCTGCCTGGGCGCCTCACCTGAGGTCCAAGCATGCCACGCGGGGCGCAGTGAAGCGTCATTTCGTCGATCCCTCCCTGGCGGTTGCGGCCCTGCGTGCCACGCCGGCGCGCTTGCTGCGCGATATCAAGCTGCTCGGCTTTCTCTTCGAGTCGCTTGTGGTGCGCGATCTGCGCATCTACGCCCAGGCGGCCGATGCCCGCGTGCTCCAGTACCGTGACAGTCGTGGGCTGGAGGTCGATGCAATTGTCGAACATGCGGATGGCCGCTGGGCGGCGTTCGAGGTGAAGCTCGGGTCGGGGCAGGTGGAGCAGGCCGCCGCCTCGCTTCACAGGTTGGCTGAGCAGATCGACACCGAGATCTCCGGCAAGCCCGCCGCGCTCGGGGTGATCGTCGGGACGGGTTACGGCCACCGCCGCGAGGACGGGATCATGGTGATACCCCTCGGGGCGCTCGGACCCTGAAGCACCGATAGGATCCCACCGTGCGGCCCCAGGAGCTTCAGGAGCGAATCGCGGCCTTCCCCCGCTGGCACTACCGCTTCGAGTTCGAGGGCGGTGTGAGCACCCCCGTGGTGGATATCGGCAAAGTCAATCGCCACGAGCAGCGCCGCCGCTACTTCTTCGACGCGCTGCTGCAGGTCGCGGGCGGCTCGCTCAAAGGGCGGCGCGTGCTCGATCTGGGGTGTAACGCCGGTTGGTGGTCGCTGCAGGCGATCGAGGCCGGCGCGGACTTCGTGCTTGGTGTGGACGTCCGCCAGATGCACATCGACCAGGCCAAACTCGTGTTCGCGGCGAAGGGTGTCGACCCCGCCCGCTACCGCTTCGAGCAGGGCGACGTTTTCACACACGATTTCGGCGGCGGCTTCGACGTGGTTCTATGCCTCGGGTTGATGGAACACGTCGCCAAGCCGGTGGAGCTTATCGAGCGGATGGCGGCCACTGGCGCAGAGCTGTTGGTGATCGACACCGCGCTCTCGGGCGCAAGCTCGAGCTTCTTTGAAGTTTCACACCTCGACGAGCCCGACGCGCACGGTGAGTTGGTGCTGGTGCCAACTCGCGACGCGGTGATCGAGCTGGCCGCGCGGTCTGGTTACAACGCGGTGGCGCTGGCGCGCAACATCGCCGACTACGCAGGTATGGATGACTACCGCCGCCTGCGCCGGCTGGCGTTCATCTGCTCGCGTAGCGCCTCTCTCCAGATGCTTGCGCGGGAGGAAGGTTCATCGCTGGCAGCGCGCTGGGGGACGATGATCGCCGCGGCGCGGCGTGGGTGAGGGGCACCACGCGCGCTTCGTCGGGCGGCACACAGGTTTCGTCGGGCGGCACACAGGTTTCGTCGGGCGGCGCACACGCGTCATCGCCCGTGGCGACTATGCCACTTCGGTGCACCGCTCTGCTCACCTGTTCGGCGAGGCGACGGTGAAAAGCGGCCACCGAGAAGCGCTCCGCGTTCTCACGCGCGCGGGCGGGGTCGAAGTCGAGCTTGTCGATGCCCTCGATCGCCCGTGTGAACGCCTCGACGTCGTCAACCTTCGCCAGCGATCCGGTGTGGCCGTTGAGAATCGTCTCCAGCGCCCCGCCCGCGGCGGCGGCGATCACCGGCCGTCCGGCCGCCTGCGCCTCGACCGCGGTGATCCCGAACTCCTCCACGCTCGGCACGACCACAGCGCGGGCGCTCGCGTACAGCTCGACCAGGTCGCCGTCGCCGGCGCGTCCCAGGAACTCGGCCTCGGGGTAGGCCGCCCGCAGCACGGCGTGGTCGGGCCCGCTGCCGACCACGCGGATCGGCACCCGCGCGCGGCGGGCCGCCTCGAGTGCGATGTGCACGCGCTTGTGGCGAACGAGCTCGGAGACGACCAGCAGCGCGTCACCGGGGGTGCCCGGCAGGAAGCGGTGGGTCTCCACCGGCGGGTGGACGATCGCCGCGTCGCGGCCGTAGCAACGCTTGATCCGCTCGCGCCCCAGCTGGGAGATCGCGATGTAGGCGTCGACGCGGCGGCTGGCGGCCAGGTCCCACCTGCGGATGCGGCGCAGCTGGCGGCGCAGCAGCGGGCGCAGCGCAGCCGAAACCTCGCCCAGGGCGAACTCCTGCTCATCCCAGGCGTAGCGGAAGGGGGTGTAGCAGTAACAGATATGCACCGCGCCCTCGGGCGCGCGCAGGCCGTGCGCGAAGGCGCTGCTGCTGCTGATCACCACGTCGGAGCTCGGCGGTCGCAGGCGGGCTGCCGCGCTCGGGTAGAGCGGCAGCAGCCGTCTGAAGTTGGATTGGCCGGCGCCGAGACGCTGCAGCGGCGAGGTGGTGATCGCGCGCCCCGCAAAGCGCCCGTCGGTGCCCTGCTCGTCGTAAAGCAGGGTGAAGATCGGCGCTTGCGAATAGAGCTCTGCCATCGCCGCGAATGTGCGCTCCGCTCCGCGCATCACCAACAGGTAGTCGTGCGCCAGACTGACTCGCGGCGGTGGTGGTGAAAGACTGGTGAAATGTGCTGCCGGAGGGGTGTGCGCGGGGCGGATCTGCCCGACCAGGGGAGCGAGGCTGCTCGACGGCCCAGCTGGTGGCGAAGGGCTGGATATGTGACTCATTGAGTGTTCACAGTTGGTCGACAGACCGATCGCACACCCGGGCCTCCCCGGGTTGAATGCAAGCTATCCTCTGGCCGGCTGGGGAGATGTAAAAATGTTGCGGGCGACGGTCACGTTTGCACCCGCGGCGCCACCAACAGCGCCGAGGTTGGGGTACTCTCAGCCGGTGCGTGAGCGGAGCTGCGCAGGGCGTGGTGGACGGGGGGCCGTCCAATGCGTGTCCTGATCACAATGCCGTGGGGCCAGCGTCTCGGCGGCGCCGAGGCGATGCTGCAGACGGTGCTCGACGGGGCGCACGAGAGCGGCCACGAGCTGGAGCTGGTGTTCTTGCAGGGGGGGCCGTGGCCGGCGGAGTTGCGCGAGGCCGGCCTGCGCGTCGAGGTGCTGGAGGCCGGGCGCTTGCGCGATGTCCACCGCTGGATTGCCACCGTCGCGCGGCTCGCGCGGATCATCCGTCGCCGCCAGCCCGACCTGATCCTCAACTGGTCGGCGAAGACGCAGTTGTACGGCGCGCCCGCGGCGGCGCTCGCGGGAATGCCGGATCGGGTGCTGTGGTGGCAGCATGCGATCCAAGCCCGTCACTGGATCGACCGCTGCGCGACCGCGCTGCCCGCGATCGCGATCGGCTGCTCCTCGGAGACGGTCGCCCGTGCGCAGGCGCAACTGTCGCCGGCGCGCCCGACGTTCGTGGTCGCTCCCGGTACCCGCTCTCCCAACGGGGCTTCGGCGCAGTTGCCCCCCAACGGCGCCTCGCCACAGGCCCTGCCTGACCTCCCCGGCGACGTGCCGATCGTCGGGCTCGTCGGGCGTATGGAGTCGTGGAAGGGCCAGGACCGAATGCTCGGCGCCCAGGCGCTGCTGCGTGAGCGGGGACACCGCATTCACACGGTGATGGTCGGCGGCGACGCCTACGACATCTCACCGGAATACGCCGCGCTCGCTCCCAGGACTCGTCGAGCGACTCGGGCTCGCCGACGCTGTGACGATGACCGGTCAGGTGCCCGACGCTGCGCCCTACATCGAGCGCATGGACATTCTCGTCAACGCATCCGACTGTGAGCCTTTCGGGATCGTGCTGCTGGAGGGCATGGCCCGGGGCGTGGCGGTCGTCGCCGTCAACTCCGGCGGGCCTGCCGAGTACGTCGAGGACGGCCGCACCGGTGTGCTGGCGCGCTCGGGTGAGCCGCGTGCGCTGGCCGATGCGCTGGAGCCGCTGCTGGCCTCGCCCGAACTGCGTCGCGCCCTCGGCGAGGCCGGCCGTGAGCGGTACGCCGAAGAGTTCACCGACGCCGCCATGCGCGAGCGGTTCTTCGGGCGGCTGCGGGAGCTGATCGAACACCGCACAACCGGGGCGCCCCGCAAGACCGGGAAGGCCGCCGCGCGGGTGTGCGCCCAGGGGTGCGCGGTGACGATCGTCGCCCACGATGTCGGTCCGGTGGGGGGCATGGAGCGCCAGCTGGCCGAGCTGGCGGTCGGGCTGCGGCGCGCCGGGCACGAGGTGCGGGTGATTGCGCGCACCTGCGAGCTGCCCGCGGAGGAGGGCGTCGTCTTTCACCGGGTGCGCGGACCGAGTCGCCCGTTCCTCGTGGCCTACCCGTGGTTTGCGCTGGCGGGCTCGCTGCTGGTGTGGCGCCGGCGCCGGGGCGTGGTGCAGGCGACCGGCGCGATCGTGCTCAACCGCGTGGACGCGATCGCGGTGCACTGCTGCCATCAGGTGCACCGCGCGAGTCCCAACCGCCCGCTGCCGCTGCTGCGCTGGTATGTGCGCGCGGTGGGCGTCCTCGCGCGGGTCAGCGAGCGGCTGTGCTTTCGCGCCAACCGCTCGGCGAAGTTCGTGTGCGTCTCCGACGGGGTGGCCGCGGAGGTGCGCGAGCATTTTCCCAAGCTGGCCGCGGGCGTGGTGGCGATCCACAACGGGGTCGACACCGGCGCGTTCGCGCCGGGGACGCGAACGCGCGAGGCCGGCGCACTGCGCGAGCGGCTGGGGATGGCGCCGCTGCGGCCGGTGGTGGAGGAGGGAGCGGAGCGGATGGCGCCGCAGCGGCTGGTGGTGGAGGAGGGAGCGGAGCGGATGGCGCCCCAGCGGCTGGTGGTGGCGTTCGTCGGCGGCGACTGGGGCCACAAGGGGCTGCGCACCGTGATCGAGGCGCTTGCCGGCGCGCCCGAATGGGATCTGGTGGTGGCGGGGCGCGGGCACGTGGCGCCATACCAGAAGCTGGCCGACTCGCTCGGCGTGGGCGGGGCGGTGCACTGGCTGGGGGTGGTGCGCGACATGCCGGTGGTGTACGAGCTCGCCGATGCGTTCGTGCTGGCGTCGGGCTATGAGACCTTCTCGCTGGTGACCTTCGAGGCGGCCGCCAGCGGCCTGCCGATCCTCGCCACGCCCGTCAACGGCGTGCGTGAGCTGATCGAGGATGGGCGCAACGGCCTCTTGATCGCGCCCGATCCGGAGGCGATCGCCGCCGGCCTGCGCCGGCTGGCCGCTGACCCCGCGCTCCGCGAGCGTCTCGGCGCCGCCGCTCGCCGGTCAGCGCTTGGCTTCTCCTGGGAGGAGATGGTGGTCAAGCACCAAGCGCTGTACCGGCGGCTGTTGGCGGATTAGACTATTCGAAGCCCAGGTTGCCGAGAGTCAGTTCCTCTTCAAAGGAGCCTTTGTACAGGCCCGTTTTGCCAGCTTCCTGTTTGGCGGCTTCTTCGAAGCCGCCTTCTCCGAGGCATTGCCCTTCTTCATAAGACCATTCCATGTTCTTGAATTCATTGGCAATCAGAAGCTTCGTCTGAAAGCCGCTCGGAAATTTTTTCAGCTCTTTTTCTTCGACCGGCACTTCCTCGCTGGAGTAGCTCGCGGCCGAGTAGGGTTCTTGGGGCTTGTTCACGGCCTTCGCCGGCACGGTCTGGCGCGGCCAGTCGATCTTGCAGATCTTGCCGGCGATCGAGAACGAGGCCGTGCCCGCGCCGACTTCCACTTCGGATTCGGTTTCGCCGGTGCCGAGCTGCACGAAGCCGTTGACGTGGTACACGAACTTGATCGGTTCGGATTTTTTCGTTTCGGGGTTCACGTTGAAGGTTGTTTTGGTGCCCGCGAGGAATCCGTTGAAGTTGGTGCGGGTTAGGCATTTTTCAAATTTGACCTCCGTCGCGAAAGTCAGCGACGTGGCCCACGACACCGCGCCTTCGTCGATCGTCTTGCCCGAGGTCTTGGCGGCGCAGACGATGTAGAAGACGCCGAACTTCAATTCCTGGCTGCGTTCCGTGCCACCCAGTTCGGTCGCGCCGATGCCGTGGCCTTTGGTCTTACCGGGTTCGGCTTCCGAAAGCGGTTTGGGCAGCCGGCTCGCGGTGAACTGGTGGGCGGTCGCCGGTGCCGCGCAGGCAGCGAGCGCGCCAATCGTCGCGACCATACCGGCCGCCGTTTTGAAGCTTCTCATTCCTGGGTCTCCGTTCGCTTCGAGGGGGGTGGTTTCACCTTAACTTCACACAACTTTCACACCATGGGAGCATCCCATCCATGGCTCAAGGATCGCGGACGCGCAGCATAGCCGATTTGAATACCGAAAAATGTTGTAAAGAAAATGTTCACACCTTCAGGGAATCAATTCTTTGGGCTGCCGCGTGCTCGCGAGCAGGCGCTCGAAGGCATCGCTCGCGGCGGGCACCGAGAACAGCCGTTCGACGGCCCTCCGCCCACTCTCCGTCAACCGACGGCGCAGCTCGGGGGCCGCGCGCAGCTCGGTCAGCCGCGCGGCCAGCCGTCCGACATCGCCCTCGGGGAAGGTGAGCCCTCCACCGGTCAGCTCGATCAGCCAGGGAATCTCACCCGAGTCCGAGCCGACCACCGGGACTTCGCACCACAACGCCTCGACGATCACCCGCCCAAACTGCTCCTTCCACGTCGGTGTGGTGCGGGAGGGGAGCGCCAGCACGTCCAGGCGCCCATACGCAGATGCCATCCGATCGTGGGTGAAGCCGTCGAGGACGCGCACCCGCGAGCCGGGAATCGGTTGTCCCTCCAGCTGCGCGCGCAACTCGCCGTCCCCGATCAGCAACAGCTCGACCGGGGCCTCCAGCGTGCGCACCGCGGCCAGGAGACCGGCGAGGCCCTTGCTCTCCACCAGGCGCCCCGCGTAGCCGATCGTGAATGGGCGAGCGCCGTCCTGCTCGACCGCGCGGGGAGCGAGCTCCCACCCGGGGACGGCGTGTGGCGCGAGCGCGACCTCTCCGCGTGCCCCCCAGGCGCGCGCCAGACGGGCGGCGCTCTCCGAGCGAGCGGCCACGAACGCCGCGCGGCGCAGCACTCGCGAGCGCAATCCCCGCACCGCAAGCGGCAGCGCGCGGTCGATGTTCTCGGCGCACTGCACCCCGAAGGGAATGCCCTGCCTCGCGAAAACCCCTGCCCACTGCGTGGCGGCGAGCGAGTAGGACTCGGCCTCGATGAACGCCACGTCCGGTTTGACGCCGGAGCACAGCGCGCCGCAGCGCGTCAGGTAGACATGCCGCTGCGGGCGCCCCCGCAGAGCGACCGGCACGGGTCGCAGCGCCTGCTCCAGTCCCGCCAGCTTCTGCGGGCTCATCGTGCGCCGCGTGTACTCGCTGCGCCAGCGGCTGGGTAGGACGATCGTCACCTCCCAGCCGCGTCGCTGCAGCTCGCGATACACCTCCTGGTTGACGTTCACCACGGCTGGATGGCTGATTGCCAGGAGCCGCCGTCGGCGCTGTGCGGCGGGCGCCGATGGATCGCGAGCCATGCCGCGCCGGATCGTGAAGCTCTGAGGCCGCGCGCGATGTTTAGTTTTTGTGAAGAGCTTTGCTCCGGTCGCGCAATGCTGTCAATCTGAGCCCCTCGCGACGCTCAGGGTGGCTCATCCGCCGCCTCGCGGGGGCCATCAGCAATGAACGAGACGACCGACGCCACGGCCATCTTCGCGCCGATCTGGAGGCGCAAGTGGCTGATCCTGCTTGTGGGGATCGCCGTCGCGGGGGCGACCTACCTCTACTACAAGCATCGGCCCGCAAGCTACGCCGTCAACACGCAAATTTATCTGGGGGGGAGCTCCGAAGAACAGGGGCTGTTCAACCCCACCCAGAGCAAGGTCACCCTCACCGACCGCAACGTGACCGACCAGGCGACGCTGATCAACTCCAGCGCGCTGGGCGAACCGGTGCATCAGCGGCTGCGCGCCGAACACCATCGCGCGGCGGCCCGCGGCAGGGCCCACGCGAGCGCCTCCAACGGCAGCGACTTCATCACGATCACCGCCGAAGCGCGCACCGCCAGGGGCGCCGAACAGCTCGCCGCCGCCTATGCCGCCGCGTACGTGAAGCGTCAGCACACCCACTACCGGCACGAGGTGAATGCGGCGATCGCCACCACGCGCCGCCAGCTGAGCCGCATCGAAGCCGGCCTCGCGGCCGCCGCCAAGGCCAAGTCCACGAATGGGAAGGCGCCCGGCGCGGCGGGGGTGGCCAGCGGCGCCGCGACCGTGCAGGCCGCCAACCTCTCCAGCAAGATCAACCAGCTGGAGGGCGATCTGGAGGTCGCGGGCGTGCAGGAGATCAGCTCCGGCAAAACCAAGGCCGCGCTCTCCTCGCCCAGCCCCAGGCGCAACGCGATCTTCGGCTTCGTGCTCGGCATCCTGCTGGCCGCCGCGGCCGCCTACGTGCTCGGGCGCCTCGACCGGCGGCTGCGTTCGCTGGCGAGCATCGAGGCGGCCTTCGGCACGCCGATCCTCAGCGCGCTGCCGTCCGTGCGCCGGCCGATTGTGCGCACCGGCGGCGAGCCGGCGCCGGGCGAGGGTCTGCTGGAGCCGCTGCGGCGCCTGCACACCACGCTGCGGCTCGGCGACATGCTCGAGCATGACCGCGAGCGCCCGCCGCGCCTGATCCTGTTCCTCAGCGCCGACGCCGGCGACGGCAAGTCGACGTTGCTCGCCGACCTGGCGTTGGTGCAGCGCGACGCCGGCGCGCGGGTGGCGGTGATCGAGGCGGACATGCGCCGGCCCGTGTTGGCGGGGCTGCTCGGCGTGAGTGCGCCCTACGGGCTGAGCGATGTGCTGGCGGGCGCGCTCTCGCTGGGCGAGGCGTGGCAGAGCGCGATGCACCTGCAGACCGCGGCGGCGGCGCCCGGCGCGGGTCAAGGCTATGCCACCGCGCCCGGCGCGGGGCAGGAGGTCTCGACGGCGATCGGCTCGCGCGCCGCCGGCTCGGTGTCGGTGCTGCTCAGCGGCGGTCACACCGCCAACCCGCCGGCGCTGCTCGGCGGCGAGCTGATGCGCAGCGTGCTGCGCGCGGCGGCGGAGGAGTTTGACTATGTGTTGATCGACGCGCCCCCCCCGCTGCAGGTGAGCGACGCACTGCCGTTGCTTGGGCTGGTGGACGGGATCGTGCTGGTGGCGCGCTCCGGGCACACGCACGAAGCGGCTGCGCGGCGGCTGATGCAGCTGCTCGCGCGCGTCTCCAGCGCCCCGGTGCTCGGGGTGCTCGCCAACTGCGTTTCGCGCGCCGAAGTGCAGGAGTACGGCTTCGGTGCCCCCTATGGGCAGCCGCGCAGGCTGCGCGATCTGATCGCCCGATGAGCCTCCGGCGGCGTCTCGTCGCCCCTGGCGGCGTCCTCGATCGCTCATGTGCGGAGCACATTTCGCTCACTGCGTCCTTGCCAGGGACGACGATCCATCCGCCGGAGGGGTGTTTGGGCATGGACGATCTCCCGATGAGCCCATGGCCGACTCTAGGATGATTGGCGCCCATCCGGCTGTGGTGAGCCGGCGCCTCGCGGAGCTGGCGCTGCTCGTGGGCGCCGGGGCGATCGCGCTCGCGCTGGCGCTCGGCATTGCGCTTGCCGTGCCCGACCCCAACTTCCTGCTGGTGCTCGCGCTGGCGCTCGGCGCGGTGGGGATCGTTGCGCTCGCGGTCAACACGCGTCTGGAGGTGTCGGTCGCGCTGCTGGCGATCTACCTGGGGATGCTCGACGGGCCGGTCAAGCTGCTGAGCGCCAACCAGGCGGCGTCGGCCGTCCGCGACGTGCTGATCGCCGCGGTCGCGCTGGGGGCGATCGTGCGTCTGCTGGCCGGCCACGAGCGGCCGCGGCTGCCACCGCTGTCGGGCTGGGTGATCGCGTTCGTCGCGCTTGTGCTGGCGAACGCGTTCAACCCCAACACGCTGGGGACGCTGAAGATCCTCGGCGGCCTGCGCCAGGAGCTCGAGTGGGTGCCGTTCTTCTTCTTCGGCTACGCGCTGATGCGCTCGCGTAAGCGCTTTCGCCAGCTGTTCGCGATTCTCGGCGCGATCGCGCTCGCCAATGGTGCCGTCAGCCTCTACCAGACGCGGCTGGCGCCGGCGCAGCTGGCCAGTTGGGGCCCTGGCTATGCGGAACTCGTGCAGGGCAACCAAACCCTCTCCGCGCGCCGGTACCTCAGCGAAGGCGTCGCGCGGGTGCGCCCGCCGGCGCTCGGCTCGGACGCCGGCTTCGGCGGCAGCGTCGGCGTGATCGCGCTCGCTGGCGTCGTGGCGCTGCTCGCGACCGTCCGCCGGCGGCGGCGGTGGTTTGCGGCGCTGCTCTGCATCGGCGCGCTGCTCGCGATCGCGACCTCGCTGGCGCGCCTGTCGGTGCTCGGCGCGGTGCTTTCGCTGCTGGCCTTCGCGCTGCTCTGCCGCCGCGCCGAGCGCCGGGCGACGCGCCCGCTCGGGGCGCTCCTGGCGGTCCTCGCCGTGGCGGGGGCGCTCGCCGTGGCGCTGGTCTCGCTGGAGGGTGGCGGCGTCTTTTCGCGCTACGTCAGCATCGCCCCCTCCAACGTCGCCTCCACCTCCACCACCTACAAGGCCGCCAGCCTCGCGCAGATCCCCAACGACATCGCCAACGATCCCTTCGGCTTCGGCCTCGCGACCGCGGGCGCGGCGTCCAACTTCGGCGGGCACACCACGGTGACGCTCGAAGGCCACGGCCACAGCGCGGAGACGCAGTACAACTACGTCACCGACGAACTCGGCCTGCCCGGCCTGCTGCTGTGGAGCGCGCTCTCGCTGAGCGTGATCTGGCTGGCGGTGCGCCGCCTGCGCCGCGTCGGCGATCCCGAGATCCGGATCTACCTCGCGGGAGTGTTCGGGGCCTTCATTGCGCTGATCCTGATGGGCACCAACGGCCCGGTGATGGCGAGCGCGGCGGCCGGCCCCTTCTACTGGTTTGCCGTCGGGATTGCCGCCTATTGGCTGGCCGGCCCCAGGCGCGCGAGAGGTGACGATTTGGTGAGCAGCGCATATGCGGGCGGCGAGGAGCGTTGATCGGGCATGAGGCGCCGGCGCTCACGCGAGCATCGTGATCGCGCGCCGCGGTCGAGTGCGAACGCGCGCGCGCGGCTGAGCCTGCTGCTGGGCGACCGCCGCGGGTCGGTGGCAGCGCTCGCCGGCAGCTCGGTGCTCTCGGGCTTCGCCGAAGCGGGGATGCTGGTGCTGCTCACGCAGATCGCGGCCGCGATCACCACGGGGGCGCGGCGCGTGCACACGCACATGGGGCCGCTGCGCCTGGACTCGAGCGTCGGCGAGCTGTTGCTGTTGGCGCTTGCGCTCACCGCCTTTCGCCTCGCGCTGCAGGTGCCGATCTCGATCCTGCCGGCGCGGATCGGCGGGGAGGTGCAGGCGCGGTTGCGCCGCGATCTGCTGCACGCTTTCACGCGCGCCTCGTGGGGCGTGCAGTCCAGCGACCGCGAGGGGCACCTGCAGGAGACGATGACCAGCCAGGTGATTCAGGCGACCGGCGGCGCGGTGCAGGCGACGACGCTGCTCACCTCGCTGATCACATTTGTGGTGCTGCTGATCTCCGCGCTCGTGCTCAACGTGATCGCCGCGGCGATCGTGCTCGTCGTGGCGGTCGCGCTGTTCGGTCTGCTGCGGCCGCTGAGCGCGCTCGGCTCGCGCCGCGCCCGTTCCCTCTCGCAGGCGCAGCTCGAGTATGCCGGGGGGATCGGCGAGGCGATCCGGGTCGCCGAGGATACGCAGGTGTTCGGCGTCGCGGGCGCCCAGCGCGAGCGTATCGGGCGGCTGATCGACACCGCCCGCGAGCTGTTCTTTCGCACCTGGCTGATCGCCCGCCTCGTGCCCAACCTCTACCAGAGCATTATCTATCTGCTGATCGTGGCGGGCCTCGGCGGGCTCTACCTCGCCGACGCCGGCCATGCCGCCTCACTCGGAGCCGTGGTGCTGCTGCTGGTGCGCGCCGGCAACAACGGCCAGCAGGCGCAGACGGCCTACCAGGGGCTGCGCCAGTCGCTGCCCTTCATCGAGCGTTTGCAGGCGGCCGAACAGCGTTACTCGCAGAGCGCCCCGCTGGACGGCGGCCGACGGCTGGGGCGGATCGAGAGTCTCGCCTTCGAGTGCGTCTCGTTCGCCTACCGCGCCGAGCGACCGGTGCTCAGCGAGATCAGCTTCGCGGTCGCCGGCGGCGAGGCGATCGGGATCGTCGGGCCCTCCGGCGCCGGCAAGTCGACGCTCGTGCAGATCCTGCTGCGACTGCGCGTGCAGGATCGTGGCCGCTACCTCATCAACGGCGTCCCCGCCGAGCAGTTCGCGCGCAGCGAGTGGACTCGGCGCGTTGCCTACGTCTCGCAGGAGCCCCGCCTGGTGCACGCCTCGGTCGCGGAGAACATCGGCTACTTCCGCGACCTTTCGCGCGAGGAGGTGGAACGGGCTGCGCGCCTGGCTCGCATCCACGATGAGGTGATCGCCTGGCCGCAGGGGTACGAGACGATCGTCGGCCCCCGCGCCGACGCGGTCTCCGGCGGCCAGCAGCAGCGCATCTGTCTGGCGCGCGCGCTCGCGGCGCGCCCGCAGGTGCTGGTGCTGGACGAGCCCACCTCCGCGCTGGACCCGACCTCCGAGCGTCTGATTCAGGAGTCGCTGAGCGCGCTCAAGCACGAGCTGACGCTCTTTATCGTCGCCCACCGCCTCTCCACGCTGGACATCTGCGATCGCGTGATGGTGATCGTCGACGGCCGCCTGGCGGCGTTCGACACGACGGCGTTCCTGAAGACGCACAGCCCCTACTACCGCACCGCCTCCGCGCTCGCCGCCGGCGCGCCCATGAGCGGGCTGCTGGAGGTGCGGTGAGCATGCCCGACTTCTTCATCGTCGGCCAGCCCAAGAGCGGCACGACCGCGCTGTATGAGATGTTGCGCCACCACCCGCAGATCCACATGCCCGCCGGCAAGGAGCCGTGGTATTTCGCGCGCGAGCTGCACGAGCGCACGCCGCCGCGCCCCGAAGGGACACCGGCGACGCTCGCGCAGTACCTGGAGCTGTTTGCCGCCGCGCGCCCCGGCCAGCGCGTGGGCGAGGCGAGCGCGCTGTATCTGTGGTCGCGCACCGCCGCGCGCGGGATCGCAGAGGTGGTCCCGGCGGCGCGGATCGTCGCGATCCTGCGCGAGCCCGCCGCGCTGCTGCGCTCGCTGCACCTGCAGTTCGTGGAGACCTACGTCGAGACCGAGACCGACCTGCGCACGGCGCTCTCGCTGGAGGGGCAGCGGCGCGAGGGGCGGCGGATACCGCGTCACACCTATTGGCCACGGGTGCTTCTCTACTCCGAGCACGTGCGCTACGTCGAGCAGTTGCGCCGCTACCACGAGCTGTTCGGGCGCGATCGGATGCTGGTGCTGATCTACGACGACTTCCGCGCCGACAACGAGGCGACCGTGCGCCGGGTGCTGCGCTTCCTCGACGTCGACGACACGGTCCCGATCGACCCGGTCGAGGCCAACCCCACGGTGAGCGCGCGCTCGCAGCGCCTGCACGAGCTGCTGCACGCGGTCTCCGTCGGGCACGGCCCGTTCTCGCTGACGGTGAAGGGGACCGTCAAGGCGCTCACACCGACCGGGTTGCGACGTCGCGCGCGTGACGCCCTCCAGCGGCGCATCGTCTTTGCCCCGCCGCCCCCGCCGGATGCGCAGCTGGCGGCCGAGCTGCGACGCCGCTTCAGGGGCGAGGTGGCGGCGTTGAGCGAATATTTGGGTCGCGATCTGGTGACGCTCTGGGGCTATGAGCGCGTCGGCTGACACCACCGCGATGCCCGCCTGCGGCGGTCGGCCCGCCGGCGAGGGTCTCGCCCGTCCGGGGGGGAGGGTGCCCGACTTCTTCATCCTCGGCCACCCCAAGTGCGGCACCACCGCGCTGTACGAGATGCTGAGCCGCCACCCGCGGATCTACATGCCCGAGCTGAAGGAGCCGGCCTACTTCGCCACCGACCAGCGCCTGCGCTTCCAGCCCAAAACCAGCGGCCCGCTGCCCGTGACCCTCGAGGAGTACGTATCGCTGTTCGCCGACGCCGCCCCCAACCAGCTGGTGGGGGAGGCATCCTCGTCATATCTCGGGTCCACCACCGCCGCACGCGGGATCGCAGAGGTGGCCCCCGCGGCGCGCCTGATCGCGATCCTGCGCGAGCCCGCGAGCTTCCTGCGCTCGCTGCACCTGCAGCTGCTGCAGAACCACATCGAGACCGAGAAGAGCCTGCGCAAGGCGCTTGCGCTGGAGGCACAGCGGCGCCAGGGTCGGCGGATCCCGCGCCGTTCGCCGCGCCCGCAGGCGCTGCTCTACTCAGAGCGCGTGCGCTACGTCGAGCATCTGCGTCGCTATCGCGCGCTGTTCGGCGCCGAGCAGCTGCTGGTGCTGATCTACGACGACTTCCGCACCGACAACGAGGCCACGGTGCGCCGGGTGCTGCGCTTCCTGGAGGTCGACCCCACCGTCCCGGTGTCCGCCGTCGAGGCCAACCCCACCGTGCGCATGCGCTCGCAGGCACTCGACGAGCTGGTGCACACGCTGACGGTGGGGCGCTCGCCGATGGTGCGCGCCGTGCAGGCGCCGGTCAAGGCGCTGGCGCCCCGGCCGCTGCGTCATGCCGCGCTCCGGGCGGTTCGGCGCCGCTTCGTCGTCGGGGCCCCGGCGCCGCCCGATGAGGAGTTGATGCTCGAGCTGCGGCGGCGCTTCGCGCCGGAGGTGGTGGCGTTGAGCGAGTATCTCGATCGCGACCTCGTGAGCCTGTGGGGCTATGACCGCCTCGGCTGACACGCCCACGATGCTCGGCCGCGGCGGTCGGCCCGCTGGAGGGGGCCCCGCTCAAGCGGGGGGAAGGGTGCCCGACTTCTTCATCGTCGGCCACCCCAAGTGCGGCACCACTGCGCTCTACCGGATGCTGCGCTCGCATCCGCAGATCTTCCTGCCCGACATCAAGGAGCCGTGGTTTCTCGCGCCGGAGCTGCGCTCGCCCTTCCGCGGTGCGGGGATCGGCAGGCGTCCCGAGACGCTGGATCAGTACCTGGCGCTGTTCGCCCCCGCCCGGCCCGACCAGCGGGCGGGCGAGGCCTCTTCCTCCTATCTAATGTCGCGCTCCGCCGCGGGGCGCATCGCCGAGCTGGCGCCCGCGGCGCGGATCGTCGCGATTCTGCGCGAGCCGGCGGGCTTTCTGCGCTCGCTGCATCTGCAGAACGTGCAGATGCATGTCGAGTCCGAGCGCGACCTGCGCACGGCGCTGGCACTCGAGCCCGAACGCCGTCGGGGACGCAACATCCCACCCCGCTCCTCGCGCCCGCAGGCGCTTCTGTACTCCGAGCAGGTGTGCTACGTCGAGCAGCTGCGCCGCTATCACGAGCTGTTTGCGCCCGCTCGGGTACTGGTGCTGATCTACGACGACTTCCGCGCCGACAACGAGGCGACGGTGCGCCGTGTGCTGCGTTTTCTCGACGTCGAGGAGCTGGCGCCGATCGAGGCGGTGGAGGCCAACCCCACGGTCGGCGTGCGCTCCCTGCGCCTGCACCAGGCCGTCCAGGCCGTCTCGGTGGGGAGCGGGCCGGTGTCGGCGGCGCTCAAGGCGTCGATGAAGACCGTCACCTCGCGGCGGCTGCGGCGCGCGGGGCTGCGCGCGGTCAGGCGGGGCGTGGTCTTCGGAGCGCCGCCGCCGCCCGACGCGGAGCTGATGATGGAGTTGCGCCGCCGTTTCGCGCCGGAGGTGGCGGCGCTGAGCGAGTATCTGGGGCGCGATCTGGTGGGGCTGTGGGGCTATGACGGCCTCGCTTGAGCAGGCGTCCTCGCCGCGGCGAGGCGGGGGCGGGATATTGGAGGGGGAGGGGGGTTGTGTCGGCGTGACTCCCGCTGCCGCTCGGGGCAGGCCGCCCGACTTCTTCATCGTCGGCAATCCCAAGAGCGGCACCACCGCGCTGTACGAGATGCTGCGCCGCCACCCGCAGATCTTCATGCCCGCGCTGAAGGAGCCGCACTTTCTCGCCGCCGAGGAGCGTCCTCCCCAGGAGGCTGAGACGGTGCCTCACCCGACGGCCCCCTGCGGCGCGCCTGAGGGCACGCTTCCCCGCACGCTCGAGGAGTACCTGGCGCTGTTCGCCCCGGCGCGGCCCGACCAGCGCGCCGGGGAGGCTTCGCCCTCGTATCTGCGCTCGCCCATCGCGGTCGACCGCATCGCACAGCTTCAGCCCGACGCGCGGATCGTCGCGATCCTGCGTGAGCCCGCGAGCTTTGTGCGCTCGCTGCACCTGCAGGTGCACTCAGGACCACGTCGAGCGCGAGCGCGATCTTCGTACGGCGCTGGCGCGCGAGCAGATCGTGCGCGACGGCCGCACGGTGCTGCGCTACTCCGAGCGCGTGCGCTATGTCGAGCAGCTGCGCCGCTACCACGAGCTGTTCGCGCCCGATCGGGTACTGGTGTTGATCTACGATGATTTTCGCGCCGACAACGAGGCGACGGTGCGCCACGTGCTGCGCTTCCTGGAGGTGGACGACACGGTGGGGATCGAGCCGCTGGAAGCCAACCCCACCGTCCGCATGCGCTCGGTGCGCCTGGCGCGGCTGACGCACGCGGTGCGTACTGGGCGCGGCCCGCTCGGGGTGAAGCTGCGCACGCCGATCCGGGTGCTCACCTCCGAGCGGATGCGCGCCGGGGCGATGCGGGTCGTGCGCCGGCGCCTGCTCTACGGTGCTCCCCAGCCACCGGACGAGGCGCTGATGCTCGAGCTGCGGCGGCGCTTCGCGCCGGAGGTGGCGGCATTGAGCGAGTATCTGGGCCGCGATCTGGGCTCGTTGTGGGGCTATGACCGCCTCGGCTGAGCGGCCCGCGGTCGAGCTAGATCGCGGGGGGTCGATCGAGCGCTACGCCGTCGAGGGCGCTCTCGGTGGGGCAGTCGAGTGGCGGGCGGTCGAGGGCGCTCCGCGCGGGCCGTTCGACGTGCGGTGGCGGGCCGAGCGCGAGCGCGCTCAGGCGGAGGTCATGCCGTCGGGCCGGGTCGTGGTGTCGTGCTCCACGCCGCTCGGCGTGGGCGGTCTCGGGCGCCATCTGCAGGAGGCGATGGGGGCGCTCGCGCGGCGGGGGGCGGAGGCGGTCTGCGTCTGCGACCCGTTCCCGGCCCTTGGCGAGAAGGAGGCCGGCGGCGCTCGACTCGATACGCCCGCTCGGACGGTCGGGACGCGCATGCTCGGCGATGTGATCGCTCCCCTCGCACGCCGCTCGCCCGCCTGGAGTACGTGGACCGCGAACGTTGCCTTCGACCTCGGCGCCGCCCGACGACCACCGGCCGGCGAGCATCTGATCGCGTTCAACGGCTCGGCGCTGCTGCAGATGCGCGCCGCCGGGCGCGCGCGGATGCGATCGGTTGCGCTGATGTCAGCCAACTCGCATCTGCGAAGGGTCGTGCGCATGCACGCCGTTGCCCACCGGCAGTACCCGCTGGAGCGCTCGTGGGCGACGCGGCTGCTGGGGCGCAACCTCGCCGAGTACGCGCTCGCCGACCGCATCTACGTCTCCTCCCGGCACGCCTTGGAGTCGTTTGTGGAGGAGGGGGTGCCCGAGGAGGTGCTCACGCTCTTTCCGCTGACCCCCGACCCCCGCTTCGTGCCCGACGCACGCACGCGCGCTGCCTCGGGGAGCTTTGAGATCGTGTACGTCGGCAGCCTCTCCGTCGTCAAGGGGGTGCCGCTGCTGATCGACGCCGTTCGCCGTCTGCGCCACCCGGATCTGCGGCTGGTGCTGGCCGGCGGCTGGGGAACACGAGGGATGCGGCGCTTCGTGCAGCGTGTCTGCGCTGAGGACCCTCGGATCGTGGTCAATCCGGGCGACCCGCTGTCTCATCTTCAGCGCGCCTCGCTGTGCGTGCACCCGAGCTACGAAGACGGGTTCGGCTACGCCCCGGTCGAGGCGCTCGCCTGTGGTGTCCCCGCGCTGGTCAGCGAGAACACCGGGATGAAGGAGCTGATCGACCCGGGGCGCAACGGGCTGGTGCTGCCGACTGGGGATCTGGAGGCGCTCACGCAGGCGATCGACGCCGCCTACCGCGGGGAGGTCCTCGGTGGGTAGCGGGACACAGAGTTGGGCATCGGCGAGGGCGGTGCCCGAGCCAGACGCCGGTGGGTGCATCGAGCCGGGCCTCTCTGCGCGCGGGCCGTCGATTCGCATTGCGGTGGTCGGTATGTCCGCCGGACCCACCTGCGGTGCGCGCGACCACGCGCTGCTGCTCGCCGAGGGGTTGAGTCGCGCGCAGGTGTCGTGCTCGCTGCAATGGTTGGGGCGCCGTGAGGAATCGGTTCGCGGCGGAGGGGCGGAGACCCGCGCTTGGGGGCATGCGCTCGCCAGCGAGCTGGCACGCGAGCGGCCGGATGCGGTTCTGCTGCACTACTCGGTCTTCGCCTACTCCCACCGCGGGCTGCCGCTGTTCGTCGCCCCCACGCTTGCGGTTCTGCGGCGTTCGGGAATTCCGGTGGTGACCGTGCTGCACGAGTTCGTCTACCCCTGGCGGCACGGCGGCCTGCGGGGCAAGGCGTGGGCGCTCACGCAGCGGGCGTTGCTGATCGACGTGATGCGCAGCTCCTCGGCGGTGCTGCTCACCACCGACTTCCGCGCGCGGTGGCTGGCGTCACGGCCCTGGCTGCCGCGGCGTACCGCCGCGGTCGCGCCGGTCTTCTCCAACCTGCCGCCCCCGGTCGCACGGTCGCCGCTCGTGCCCTCCAACCTGCCGCCCTTGGTCGCACGGTCGCCGCTCGTGCCCTCCAACCTGCCGCCCTTGGTCGCACGGTCGCCGCTCGTGCCCTCCAACCTGCCGCCCTTGGTCGCACGGTCGCCGCTCGTGCCCTCCAACCGGGCCCCCGCGCTCGCCGAGCCACCAGCGGATCGCGTGCAGCCGGTGCTTGGGTTGTTCGGCTACTCCTACCAGGGGGCCGCACTTTCGCTGGTGTTGGACGCGATCGTGCTGCTCATACGGCGTGGTGTAGCACCGCGGCTCGTGCTGCTCGGGGCGCCGGGGCCCACTTCGGCGGTGGCCGGGACGTGGGTGCGGGAGGCGCGCGCGCGTGGGATCGAGCACGGACTGGAGTTCTCCGACACGCTCCCCGCGCAGGACCTCTCGAATGCGCTCGCCGCCTGCGATCTGCTGCTGTTCGCCGATGCCGCGGGCCCCTCCTCGCGCAAGGGCACGCTCGCCGCCTCGCTTGCGTCCGGCCGGCCGGTGCTCGCGATCGACGGTCACCGTCGCTGGCTGGAGCTGGTCTGGGCCGAGGCTGCGGCCGTGGTCCAGCCGGCGGCACCGGCGCTGGCCGATGCGATTCACGAGCTGCTTGAAGATGGCGTCGCGCGCGAGGCGCTTGGCGCGCGTGGCCGCGCTTTCGCCGAAGAGCGGATGGGCGTCAAGCGCACGGTGGAGGCGGTCAGAGGGCTACTCACCGGGGTCCTTGGCGTGGATGTGACGAGTCGCTTCCTACAGGTTGGCGTTGACTTCGGCTAGCTCCTCCCAGCTCGTGCGTGCGACGCGGTAGCCCTTCAGCAGCGCGTCGACATGCCGCTCGGGGGAGAACCGCTCAGCCACCATCTCCCTGCCGGCCGCCCCGATCTTCTGCTGACGCCCGGGGTCGGCGAGCAACTCATCGAGTGCTCGCGCGAGCCCCCGCACATCTCCTGGTCCAACGCCCACGCCGGTGACGCCGTCCTGCAGCCAGTCGGAGATACCCCCGGTGAGGCTGGCGATCACCGGCCGGCCGGCGGCAAGGGCCTCGATCCCAACCAGGCCGAACGGCTCGGGCCACAGCGAAGGGATCGCCACGACCGACGCCCCCGCCAGCTCCCGGGCCAGTCGCTCCGCGTCGAGCCATCCACGGAAGCGCACGCGCTGCTCAACTCCCACATTGCGCGCCAGCCTGCGCATCGCCGCCAGCTGCATGCCGTCGCCGCAGACGACCAGTTCCGCGTCCACTGTTCGCATGGCGCGGATCAGCACGCCGAGTCCCTTCGGCTTCACCACCCTGCCGGCAAACACCACCCTCCGCACAGCGCGGGGCTCGTGCGGCGGGTGCGGCGACAGCGTGGCGAATAGTGGGATCACCGTTCGGCGGGCCACGCCGTTGACCGCGAGATGCCGCGCCACGGCGCTCGAGTACGCCACCGCCAGGTCGGCGCTGCGGAGGGCTTCGAGCGCGCGGGTCGTCTGCCGGTAGGAGGCCGGCAGCGGTTGCGGATTGCGAACGTGCGCGCAGCCGCGCAGCGCGAGATTGGGTACGCACCCCGGCCCGTGGGGGCGTGCGCACTCATGGCCGGGACGGAAGTAGTGCACGCCTGCGGTGCATGCGGTGTATCCGTGCGCGCTCATCACCACGGGCGCTTTGATTCGCAGGGCCCCCACCACGGTGGGGTCGTCGAGCTGGTGCAGATGGATCACGTCGGGTCGCGACTGCGCGGCGGCCCCCAGGCGCGCATCGATCGGGACATGCGCCTTGAAGAGCTCGGCGCTGCGATGCACCGTGACACCGGGCACGTGCAGGTCTGGATCGACTTTCGCCGCGACCACCGTCACCTGCAGACCATGTTCGGCGAGCAGCCGCGCGCTCGTCTGGACGTGTGCCGCGACCCCACCGTTGCGACCCCACAGCGGCGTGCCAAACAGCACCGAGCTAGGGGAGGCCGACATCGCGGCGGATGATACCCGCGGCGCGCCGAGTTGAGCCGTAAATGTGTCTTTTGTGTGAACCCACCAGAGCGGGCGGGCAGGGTGCGGGAGAATGCCCACACGATGACGGAGAGAACGACATCCGACGCTGTACCTGCCGTCGGCGCGGCGCGCCCGAAGGTCGTGTACGTGATGGGGTCGGGCCGCAGCGGCAGCACCATCCTCGGCGTCGCGCTCGGCAACTGCGATGGCGTCTTCTACGCCGGCGAGCTCGACAACTGGCTGGTGCGCTCCGGTGCCCCTGTCCTCGGGGGTTTGGAACGAACGCGCTTCTGGAGCACTGTTCGTGACGATGTTCCGGGTGCCTCCGAGCTGTTTGGCAACAGGGCGCAGCGTTACCTCGAACGCTCCTTCGCGCCGTTTCGGATTCACCGCTGGCGGGTACGGCGACGACTGCGCGAGGGCTACCGCCGGGTCACCGAGGATCTCTACCGGGCGATCGCCCGCGCGGCGGGAGTCACACACGTCGTGGACACCTCACACTTCCCGCTGCGCGCGCGGGAGCTGCAGGCGCTCGCCGGCATCGACCTGTACCTCATATTTCTGGTCCGCGACCCCCGCGGCGTCATCGATTCATTCAATCTGCACCTGAATCGCAACGACGTGGCCGAGCGCCGGCTGCGGATTCTCAACACCAACGCCAACCTGTGGCTAACGCACCTGCTGTCGGTGCCGATCTTCCTGCGCCAGCCGCGCGAGCGGAGGATGCTGCTGCGACACGAGGAGTTCCTCGCCGACCCGGAGGGCATGTTGCGCCAGATTCTCGACCGGGTTGAGTGCGCCGCCGAGCTTCCCGACCTGGCCTCGCTCAGCACCGGCGTTCCCCTGAACGGCAATCGGCTGCTTTCGGCCGACACGGTCTCACTGGAGCGCAAGGTGCTCGCACCGCGGGGCGGCTCGCGCGTCACCGCGCTGCTGCAGCTCCCCTGGACGGCCATCTTCGCGAGATTGCAACCGGTGGCGAGCGCAACGGGCCCGCGCGGGGATGGGTAGCTCGGCGCGGCCGGCTGCTCACGGGTATTCGATCGTGAGGACGCGGGGGTAGTCGGTGGCGGCGAGTTCGATCGTCGCGGTGTGGCCGGTTTGGCTGAGCAGCTTGGCGGGGGTGGTTTCGTTGCGCAGCGGGTCGTAGGCGGCGATGGTGGGGGGTGTGGCCGTTTCGGGGAGGTTGCCGAGGGTGACCTGGAAGGTCTCGTTGGGGAGGTCGAAGCGGTGGACGTCGCCGGTGGGGGCTTCGGGTTCGTAGAGCGTGAGCAGGTCGCGGGTCATCACGTAGACGGGGATCACGAAGCGGGTGGGGGAGGATTGGAAAGGCAGGACGGCCAGCACTTCGCGGTCGTAAAGGCTGGGGTGAGCGGTGGTGTCGTCGCCGCTGAATTGCGCGTGCTCGCCGTCTTGGGCGATCGAGAGGAGGGTGAGCTGGCGCGGGTCGGCGCCGGGACCGGGGCCGCGGAATTGGGCGAGCATGTCGCGAAAGCCGCTCATCGTTTCACCGCCCAGCGAGTCGCCGGGGTAGGTTTCGGGGTGGGCTTGCAGGGCGGCGAAGAAGCTGGGGGGGATCAGCGCGAGGGCTTGGCCGGCCGCGGCGTAGAAGTACTCGCGGGTCATGCCCTTGTTGATCATCGCGACGAGGCTGCGCAGCAGTGCCTTGGCTTGAAAGTGGGCCCTGTCGGCGGGCGTTAGCGCCGTCGGCGCGGGGGTGCTCTCGTCCGGGCCGACCGGGGTCGCGTTGTTAAGCGAAAGGTTGTACTCGGTCATCCACTTCTGCAGCGGGCTGCCCCCCGGCGGACCGACGTTGCGGCCGTGCGGCAGCCCGTACACTTCGGTTGTGACCGGCGCGAGGTCGCGCACCAGCGTCTCGGTTTGGGTGGCCGCGAGGTAGTACTCGGGGAACAGCGACTGATAGTGGGGCACAAACAGCGGTGTGAAGACGTTCTCGGCGGAGGTGTCCCGTTCGCCCAGCGCATTCAACGGGATCAGCGACCGTTCCTGGTCGGCGGCGGGGTAGGTTTTGGCGCCGTTGTAGAGGTGCTTGCTGAGCGCTGTCAAACCCGGCGGCGCCTGCGCGCCGGAGGGAAATGGCGTCTGGCTGGCAAAGCCGTCGCTGATACCCACGCCCGGCCCGATCCCGTTGGCGGGGTTGCGAACGAAGGCGACCGTTTCATCGAGCAGCGCTTTGGTGATTTCCCTGGTCGCCGCGCTCACCCCTTCGGCGCCGGCGGGTGCTTCGTAATATTCGGCGTTGAGGAACTGCGAGCCGAAGCTGAGCTCGTTCCACATCTCGAGGTCGTACCCTTCGGGACCGAAGATGCTCGCGGCCTCTTTGCACACGGTCGCCACATAGCCCAACCAGCCCGCGAGGGTTTCCTGGTAGGCCGGGTTCGGCTCGCCGTTGGCGAGGGTGGGAGCGCTGAAGGGCGCATACAGCAGCGTGGCGCCCTTATGCGCGCCGGCAGGTAGGGCGCTCGGCAGCGGTTTGGAGAGCGTGGCAAGGTCGCCCGGGCCGATCGAGTCGATCAGGATGTCGGGGTCGCCGCCGAATACGAGGCCGTCGAAGCCGGTCTTGCCGGGCACCACCGTCGCCGCGGCCGTGGGTGTGAGGGTAACTGTCTGAGCGCCGGCTGGAGCTTCGACCGTCGTTTCAAGATCGACCTGCTTGGCTGGGGTTGGGCCCTCGCTGTTGGCGTCGAGCAGGATCAACGGCCGCAGCCCATGCCTGTGCAGCGCTTCCAAACGTGTGCGCACGCCGGCTTCGTCGGCGAAACGGGTGGGATCGTCGTAGGAAAGCCCGTCCCAGTTGAGCGCGATGCGGGCCAGCTTGAAGCCGCTGTCCTGGAGCAACTGCGCGGTCGCTTCCGCCTGGGGGGCGTTCACGTTGAAGTTGATCCCAAGCGATTCCAGCAGCCGCGAGGCCGGCCACGTGTCCATGTAGGCACGCCACGGCTGAATCCAGAAGGAGGTCGTCCCGAACGGCGACTCGGTCAGGTACTTGGGGTCGATCGGGTCCGTCAGGGTTCCGCCGGCGCCTTCGCCCTGTTCAGAGGAGCCTCCGCCCGGTCCGCCGGGTGCCACGCCGGGCGAGCCGGTGGCGGATGCGTGGGTCTGCCCCGGGGCCGTGGTGGCGCCCGTCACTTCCGCGGGGGGCAGTTCGCCGTTCGGATGATTTGTGGAGGGGCTGCCGCCCGCGCCCCTGCCGGAGTTCGCGGGGGACCGGTGTACGGGCGGATGCTGGTCCTTGGTCGTGCGCTTCTTCGCACACTTCGTTGAGGAGTGCCCGTGGTTGGAGGACTGGCCGCGGCGCTTTGGCTGGCAGGACTGGTGCGCGCTGCTCCGGTGCGCCACGGAGCGGGGATGCCGGATGGTTTGAGCCGCGGCGGACCCCGGCGTGAGCGGCCCAATCGCGACCGCAAACGCCACGGCGAGCAAGCGCGCCGGCCAGGCCCGTCGGGCAGGCGGAAGCTGATGGGTGGATATGACGATTCGGAGCACTCTGCTGGCGAGGCCTGCCGGGGATTGGCCTCTGGTGATCCGATCGACCCCCGCGCGGACCCGCTTGACGGGGGAATACCGCGGTGGACGTGTGTGGGACTACTGCACCGGCACGGTGGGACTACTGCACCGGCACGGTGGGCACCGACCCGAGGGCCTCGGCAAAGAACGCCAGCGTGCGAGCCCACGCGTCGCGCGCGGCCTCGGGGCGGTAGCTGGGGCGGGTGTCGTTGAAGAAGGCGTGCGGGGTGTCGGGGTAGATCCGCAGCTCGTGATCCACGCCCGCCTCGCTCAGCGCGGTGTCGAACGCGGGCAGGCCGCCCACGATGCGAGGATCGTCGTGGCCGTAGAAGCCGCGCAGCGGGCAGTGGATCGAGCCGGCCTGCTCGGCGCTTGGGGAGGCGCCGTAGAAGATCACCGCCGCCCCGAGTTCGGGCTCCTCACCGGCCAGCAGCGCAGATAGACCGCCACCCAGGCAGAAGCCGACCGAGCCGACCGCCCGTCCCGCGCAGGCCGGGTGGGCGTGCAGGAAGGCGACTGCCGCGCGCAGGACGCCGAGATGGCGCGCGGGGTCGCCGCCCACCCCGCCGAACAGCGCCGCGATCGTCTCACCGACCTTCCGCGCCTCGTCGGCGGGGAGCTGCGCGAGCGCCTCGGCACGCCGCTGCTCGTCGCTCAGCACCGCCATCCACTGCGCTGTCGGAATCGTGTTGAGGAACGCCTTGGCGGCCGTGACACGCTCGGCGGCGAGCGTCGGCGGTCGCCCCCCGCCGGCCGAGTACAGGTCGGGCGCCAGCGCCACGTAGCCGGCGTTGGCGAAGCGGTCAGCCACGTCCGCGATGTGCGCGTCGACGCCCCACACCTCCTGGATCACCACCACCCCGGGCGCTGGCGTGGTGACCGCGCGAGGTCGGGTGAGGTATCCCGCGACCGCCCCGGCGGGGCTTGCGTAGTCGATCCACTCGCTCAGTAGCTCCATCCCCGTCTCCTATCGTTCGTCATCGTATGGGAATTTACTTCGTCTGCAAATCTGGCATTGTCCGCAAATTCCGGTGACAGCACGCGATACTCCTGCGTTTCCTTCATCCGCTAGCGTGATCGTCATGGATGCCGCCATCGAACAGGCCGCACACATGCTGGCCGAGACCGCAGGCTCGCCTGTCCGGGTGATTTTGTTCGGGTCGCATGCCCGCGGCGACGCACGCGCCGGGAGCGACCTCGACTTCCTCGTCATCGAGCCCGATGTGCCCGACCGGCACGCCGAGATGGTGCGTCTGCGCAGCGCACTGCACGATCTGCGCAGACCGATCGACGTGCTCGTCTACAGCGAGGCTCAGGTCGAGGAGTGGGGCGAGGCACGTGGGACAGTGCTTCACGCCGCTCTTTCCGAGGGTCGGGTGCTTGTCGAAGCGTGATGAACACGACGTTGCCGACGCGCTGCTCGCCAAGGCCAGCGGCGATGAGGCTGGACTGCGCGCACTCGTAGACCACCACGACGTGCCCGATCATGTCGCCGGCTTCCTCGCGCAGCAAGCGATCGAGAAGGCACTCAAGGCGGTCCTCACCGCACGTAACGTGCCGTTTGAGCGTAGGCACGACATCGACTATTTGTGCAGCCTGATCGAGGACGCAGGGCTGGACCTGGCCGCAGAGCTGAAGGCTGCCGTTGCTCTGACGCCGTGGGCCGTCGAGTTCCGCTACGCAGATCCGTTCGACGCGCCATCTCTAGACCGGGCTGGCGCACTGGGGACCGTCGTCGCCGTACGGGAGTGGGCCACCCGAGTGATCAGCAGGGAGGAGCCGGACGGTCTTGAGTCACTCATCGCCCGGCCATGAGCCACGTTGACGGTCTGGTGGGAATGAACGCTCCAGCACCTCCGCATACACCCGCTCCAGTTGCTCGCCCACGCGCGCGGGGTGGTAGGCCTCGATTGCGCTTCGCGCCGCGCTTCCCAGCCGCTCGCGCGCCTGCGGGTCGGTGCTCAGCGTGCGCATCGCGGCGGCGAGCGCGTCCACGCTGCGGGCCGCGTAGAGGCGGCCGGTCTCACCGTCGGCGATCACCTCGGCGGGGCCACCCTCGTCGGGCGCGATCACCGGTAGGCCCGCCGCCATGCCCTCCAGCACCACCTGGCCAAATGGCTCGGGGATCACGGAGGCGTGCACAAGCACGTCGATCCGGGCTAGCTCGCTCCACACGTCCTCGCGAAAGCCGCGCAGCCGCACCCGCTCGGCGAGCCCCAGTTGCGCGATGAGCTCGCGCAACTCGCGCTCGCAGGACTCCTCGCCGAACAGCGGCGCCCCCACGATCACCGCTCGCTCCGCTCCCGCGGTGGGGAAGGCGGCGGCGAAGGCGCGCACAAACAGGTCCTGTCCCTTCCATGGGGCGATTCGCCCGATGATCCCGAACGTGGTGGTGGGCGAGTCGGCCGCGCGGGGGTACGGTGAGGGCTCGACCGAGTCGGGGATCACGTGATGTATCCGGCTCTGGTCGCGAGTACCGGCTGCCGGCGCGCCGGGCCTGTCGCGATGGTTGGAGAGCGCCACCGAGTCGGAGTTCGCACGGCGTCCCCGGTCGCGATCGTGAGCGCCGGCCTCGAGCGTGTCCAGCGTGGCGGTGGAGTTGGCGACCACGCCGTCCGCCAGGCACCCCACGAGCTCTCGCACCAG
Source organism: uncultured Solirubrobacterales bacterium (assembly GCA_963794715.1). Classification (GTDB taxonomy): domain Bacteria; phylum Actinomycetota; class Thermoleophilia; order Solirubrobacterales; family Solirubrobacteraceae; genus Palsa-744. The sequence goes on from CAWCEY010000002.1 coordinate 600,965, forward strand.
CCGCACCGCGGGTCGGGGAAGGTAGTCGGCGGCGATCCGGTCGCGCAGATGCCACACCACCGGGACGCCGGCGGCGTTGGCGGCGAGGCTCCCATACACGCCGGCCTTCAGCGAGTTGGTGTGCACCAGATCGGGCTTCAACTGGCGCAGGCGCAGCGTGAGCCGCGCGAGGTACGCCAGCGTGCTGAGCAGCGCCGCGGGGGAGGCGCCGCCGAGACGCACCGTGTCCTTGCGCGCGTCCCGCGCCGCGGCTGCGATCGGCAGCACCTCGACAGAGATGCCCGCCTGCGCCAACCGTGCCGCGAGCGGCCCCTCCTCGCCGAGGATCACGTGCGCGTTCACGCGCCGCAGGTGCGGCAGCAGGCGCAGCAGCGCGATCTCACCCCCCGACAGCCGGGCGACGTGGTCGAGGTACACCACCCGCAGGCGCCGCTCGTCCGTGCCGCTCACCAGCCGGCGGTGCAGCGCGCGGTGGCGCTCGGCCACCGCCGGCCAGGAGAAGCGCTCGGCATACTCGCGTGTGGCGGCGCGCGTGGGCAGCGCTCCGCGGGCCGCCGCCCGCAGGCGCGCCCCGAGCGCCTCGGCGTCGCCGGCTGGGACCACCAGCGAGGGATCGAGCGCGCCCGCCGCCTCCGGCAGGCCGCCCACGTCGCTGACGATGCTGGGGGTGCCGCACGCCGCCGCCTCAAGCACCACCAGGCCGAAGCCCTCGACCGCGACGCTCGGCGCCGCCGCCACGTCGGCGCAGCGGTAGGCGTCGATCAGCTCCTCGTCGGAGAGCCGGCCCATGATGCGCACTCTGCCGGCCAGGGGCGCCAGCGCGGCGCGCGCCGTCAGCGCCTCGCGCAACGGCCCGTCTCCGATCAGCAGCAGCACGGAGCCTTTCGGCAGCTCGTGCTCGATCCCACTCCACGCGTCGAGCAGCAGGTCGATCCCCATGCGCGCCACCAGGCGGCGGGCGCACACCACCACGAACGCATCGGGGTCGATCCCCAGCCGCGCGCGGGCGCGCGGCCGATCGCCCGGGGTGAACTCCTCGAGCGCCACTCCGGGCGCCCACACGTTGACGTTCCACGGCGCCACCCGGTGGCGCTCCACCAGCGCCCTGCGGAAGGCGCTGGACAGCACCACATGGGCATCCGCGCGGTGCAGCACACGCCGTTCCAGGGCTCTGCGCAGCGCGAGCTTCACGCGCGAGGCGTCCCCCGCGGCGGCGTGCTCGTCGGCCCACGGCCCGTGGAAGTGAAATACCGTCGGGCGGCCTCGGCGCGCTCCGAGCAGCAGCGGCGCCGCCGCGTATAGCGCGAAGTGCGCGTCCACCACCTCGGCGGCGCGCGTACCCCGCCGGGCCGCCAGCCAGTAAGCGCCGAGCCGGCGCGCGAGCGGGAGGTCGCGTCGGCCCGCCGCGACGATCGTCGCGGGCGCGCCGGCGGCCGGTCCGATCACCACGCCGCTGGCCTCCGGAAGCTGCTCGAAAAGCGAGCGGTAGTAGCGGTCCAGCCCGCCCACCGTCGAGGGAAACCAGCCCATCCCGAGCATCAGCACGCGGGGATCACGGTCGGCTGCCTGCATGGCAGGAGCCTGGGCGGCGCCCTCCCGGCGGCTGTGAACATCTAGTGAAGCGTTGGAGCATATGCGCGCCTGTGGAGTTAGATGGGCGCACATGCTCGCAATCGAGTTGAAGGCCCTACGGCGCGGCGCGCCGGCGGTTGCGCTGATGGCGCTGGCGCTGTTGCTCGGCGCAGCGATCCCCGATGGTCTGGCCAGCGGTTCGGCCCCGCTGTTCCAGCAGGGCGCGAAGCTTGTCGGCGGCGAAGAAGAGAGCGGCGCGGCTCGCTTCGGGCGCAGCGTGGCGCTCTCCGCCGACGGCGACACCGCGCTGATCGGTGCGCCGCGTGACGGCGGCGAAGCCGGGGCGGTGTGGGTGCTCACACGTACCGGCTCCACCTGGACGCGGCAGGCGAAGCTCACCGATGGCGAAGAAGAGGTAGGGAGGGCTCGCTTCGGGCGCAGTGTGGCGCTCTCTGCCGACGGCGACACCGCGCTGATCGGCGCCCCCAACGACGGTGGCGTGGGCGCCGCGTGGGTGTTCACGCGCGCGGGTGCCACGTGGACGCAGCAGGCGAAGCTAACGGGCGCCGGGGAGAGTGGCAGCGGCTGGTTCGGCCAGAGCGTGGCGCTCTCTGCGGATGGGGTCACCGCGCTGGTGGGTGGCTTTGTCGACCACAGCGACACCGGCGCCGCGTGGGTGTTCGCGCGGTCGGGCTCCGGCGCGGGCGCCACGTGGGCGCAGCAGGGCGAAAAGCTCACCGGCGCCGGGGAGTCGGGCGAAGGCGAGTTTGGCTGGGGCGTGGCGCTCTCCGCCACCGGCGAAACCGCGGTGATCGGCGCCCGCAAAGACGGCGCCGGCGCGGGTGCGGCATGGGTGTTCGCGCGGTCGGACTCCGGCGCAGGTTCAACGTGGGAGCAGCAGGGCGAAAAGCTCACCGGCGCCGAAGAGGCGGGCGAAGGCGAGTTCGGCCAGAGCGTGGCGCTCTCCGCCGATGGCGACACGGCGCTGATCGGCGGTTTCCACGACGGCGCCGGCGCGGGCGCGGCGTGGGTGTTCGCCCGCACGGGCTCCGGCCCGGCCACCACCTGGGCACAGCAGGGCGCCAAGCTCACCGGCGCCGGCGAGGTGGGCGGGGGCTTCTTCGGCGACGCCGTCGCTCTCACTCCGGATGGAAGCACGGCGCTGGTAGGCGGTTTCGAGGACGACGAACACGAGGGCGCCGCGTGGCTGTTCACACGGACCGGCTCCGGCGCGGGCGCGACCTGGGCGCAGCAGGGCGAAAAGCTCACCGGCGGCGAAGAAGAGCGTGGCAAGGGCGAATTTGGCTGGAGCGTGGCGCTCTCCGCCGACGGCGCCACCGCCCTCGTTGGCGGCATCGGTGACAGCAATAAGGCGGGCGCGGCGTGGGTGTTTGGGGACGAACCCCAGCCGCCGGAATCCCCGCCCTCCGGATCGCAGACGAACGGCGAAACCAACCCTGGCACGCAGACGCAGGCTCCCGTCGGTGGTGGTTCTTCGGGCGGCGCCGACCCCACCGCCAAACACGGCGTGGCGGCATACAGGGTCGCGGGCGGTGGCGTGGTGCTGCTGCGCAGACGCCTGCCGGCCGAGGGTCGGCGTACACGGGTGAGGCTGCGATGCACCGCCACCACCAGATGCCGCGGGCGCCTCACGCTGGCGCTCCCGCCAGAGGCCCGTGCCGCGGGAGGGTTCCGCACGGTCATCGCCGCCAGGGCCGGCTTCTTGATTGCGCCCGGCCGGGTCGCGACCGTTGTGGTGCGGCTCGACCGCGTCGGCCGTTCGCGACTGCTCGCCGGCGGCGGGCATCTGCGCGCAAACCTTGCGGTCCATGTGGTGGCTCCGAAGCCCCCAGCCACGCGCACCTACGCGGTCAGGCTCGTGTCTCGGAAGCTTCGTGGCTGAGAGGGTTAGCGGTGGGCGCGATGCCGCTTATGCTTCGCCGGCGCACCGCGCAGCAGCACCGTCCGGCTGGAGCCCGACACCTGCTTGCCGTTGCTCACTTTTACCAGCGCGCGGTAGGAGCCCCCGTGGCGGATCGTCACCGTGGCGCTGAAACGCGACACGCTGGCGCTGCCGCGCCGCACCACCGTGCTTGCCACGGTCACCGGCTTGTGGGTAGGCCTGATCCACTGGAACTTCACGGGCGCGCCGACCTCGGCTGGTGCCACGGTGCCGTAGAGGCGCACGGTGCCCACTTTCGCGGTCGCGCGCGCGTTGAGCGTGACCAGCACCGCCAGCTTCACTCTGACGATCTGGCTGTAGATCGGTGGTGCGTCGAGCGTACGCACGCGCAGCTCGGTCGCCTGCGTGAGGCTGGGGGTGGTGAGCGTGAAGCCGCCGGCGGCGTTCGTGGTGGCCGGCGCGCCGAGGTCGCTGAAGCCGGTCAGGTAGGGGAACGTGCTGGCCTGCAACATGATCTGGTGATTGGCGCCGCCGGCTCCGGAGAGGGTGCCCGACAGCGAGAAGGGGCTCCCGAACACGCTCGCGCTCGTGGCCTTGACGATCACGAACTTCAGCGGGATCCGCTTGGTGGTGAAGATGCGATTGACCCCGTCGGATGTGCCCCCCGTGCTGGTGGCGACGATGCGGTAGTGGTAGGTGGTGCCCGGGTGCAGCCCGGATAGCGCCTGGCTCACCTTCACGCCCGTGGTGCCGCTGCCCGCCACGGCGGTGGGCGTCTGCGACCCATAGGCGGTGGTGGCGCCGTACTGGAAGTAGCAGGTGGTTTCCTGGCCGTGGGGGTTGACCGTACCGTCGAGCGCGACGGTGGTTTCGCCCGCGTGCACCGCGCGCTCGGTGGCGGCGTGCGGCGGCTTGAGCTTGGGCGGTTTGGGGCTTGCCCCCGAGGAGAGCGGCAGCGTCAGCGCGGCGCTCGCCAGCAGCGCTCCCGCCGACAGCGCTCCCGCGAGCATCGTTGGCCGGCGGACGTGGCGGCTCATATCGCGCTCCCCTCCGTCTCCGCGGGAGGCGTCGGCTCGGGCGCGAAGCGGTAGCCGATCCCGAAGTGCGTATGGATGTAGGTCCAGCTGGGCGCCACCACCGCCAGCTTGGTGCGCACCTTGCGCACGAACACATCCACGGCGCGGTCGCGATGCTTCATCTCCCCGCCCCACACCTGCCGGTAGATCTCCGCGCGGCGCATCACCCGATCCTCGCGGCCCGCCAGCGCGGCCAGCACCTGGAACTCGCGCACCGTGAGGCCCACTCGTGCGCCTGCCACCAGCGCCTGCATCTCCTCGGGGCGCAGTTCGAGGTTGCCGAAGGTCTGTGCCCGCTGTTCCTCCACGGCCGGCGAGGATTCCGAGAATGAAGGCTCGGGGCTGGGAGTCGTGAGAGGCTCGAGAAAGCTGGGCACCGGGCGACCCGATCGTGTGAAAGAAGTGTGAAGAATTTGTTACCCACCGGCGCGGTGTGGGCGCAGTCTCTCACGTGATCCCCTGCCTGGGAGATGTGTTCACCGAATCGTCACCAGTTACGGCCGGGGCGAAACCTTATGATGGGTGACCTATGAGAGCCTGCGCTTACTGCGGCGCCTCGCTCGCCGACGATCAGCGCTACTGCCTGGAGTGCGGGGGGCGTCAGGCGCAGGCGCGCAGCCAGTTCCTGAGCCGCTTCACGCCCGCCAGCGCCTCCGGGCCAGCGCCCTCGAGCGGGGCGGCGGGAGGCGGCCGCTCCTCGGGCGCGACCGCCGTGGCGGGCGTCGGGGTGCTGTTGCTGGCGATGGGCGTCGGCGTGCTGATCGGCCGCGCGGGCGCTGGCAAAGCTTCCACCGTGCCGGCGCAGGTGATCTCGGTCGCCTCTCCCGGCGCCGGTGCCGGCTCGGGCGCCGCCGTCAACCCCACCGCCACCACGCCCGCGGGCGAATCCTCCGCCGGGGGCGCCACCAACGGGAGCGGTTCGGGATCGCACACGGGTAGCCCGGGCACCGCCGGCAACAGCTCCCCATCGTCGTCTGCCTCGAAAAAATCCTCCTCCTCCTCCTCCTCCTCCTCCTCGAAATCGTCATCCTCCGGGGGCTCCTCGGGGGGATCGTCGAGCAGTGGCGGCGGCTCTGGCAAAACCAAATCTGGCAGCAGCGGCGAAAGCGCCGAGCAGAAGACTCGCAACATCCCCAACGTGGTGACCACGGGCTGATGGGCATCTTCGACTCGCTGCGCGGAGGCCCCGGCGCCGACGCTCCACGACAAGCCCCCGCCGCGTCCGGCGGCTCCCCCGACGGCGGCGAGGGTCGCGCCAGCCTGGAGCGCCGGCGCGACGAGCTGCTCGCGCAGGTTGCCGAGCTGCACTGGGACCTGGGCGGGCTGGCCTACGAGATGGCGATTCGCGACCACTTCCGCCTCGACGTGCTGGTGCGCCGCGCCGCAGAGCTGCAGGAGCGCGACGCCGAGCTCGGCGAGCTCGAGCGCGTGCTCAGCCTCCGCGAGCACGTCGAGACCGGCACCTGCCCCGACTGCGCCGCGGTGCACGGTCGGGGCGCGCTGTACTGCTGGCAGTGCGGCAAGGTTCTGATGGAGCGCGTCCCGAGCGCGGCTGCCAACGGCGGATCGTCCAGCCAGCCGCCGGCTGCCAACGGTGGGTCCTCCAGCCCGCCGCTTGGTAACCCGCCGCTCGGTAAGGAGGAGAATGCCGACGCGCCAACCATCGTGTTGCCCTGAGTGTGGCTCGCCGCTGGCCGGCGATCAGCGCTACTGCCTCGGCTGCGGTGCCCGCACTGGACCGCGAGCGCCGGCGCTGGAGCGGATCCTCGATGACCTGCGCGCGGGTGGGCGGGCCTCGGTGGCTGGCGCTCCCATCGCGCGGCGCTCGCGCGGCGCATGGGTGGGAGGGCTGCCGAGTCCCCGTGTGGCCGCTGTGCTGACGCTGGCGATGCTCGGCTTCGGGACGGTGACCGGCGCCGCCGCCTCCAACCCCTCCGGCGCGCTCAACGCGTTGCGCCGTGGGCCACTCACGCTGTTGATTCCCGCCCCCGCCCCCAGCACCCCGCTCGCCGCCCTATCCGCGCCGCCCCCGTCCGCGGTCACCCCCACTCCGGAAGCGGCACCGGTCGGCTCCGCCGCGGAAGAATCGCCGCCGGCCGCGGAAGAATCCAGTTCGCCTTCCAGCGGGGGCCACAAGCATGCGGGCGGCGGCTCGGAAGGCTCGGGCTCCGGTTCTGCCGGCGAAGCGCCGAAGCTGCCGCCGGTAAAACACGTCTTTTTGATCGTGCTCGCCGACCAGGCCTACGCGCAGACCTTCGGGCCGGAATCGCCTGCCCCCTACATCGCGCACACGCTGGAGCACCGCGGCGAGCTGCTGGTGCGCTTCTACGCCGTCGCCCACCAGGAGCTCGCGGACGAGGTCGCGCTGATCAGCGGCCTCGGGCCGACCCCGCAGACGGCCGCCGACTGCCCCACCTTCACCGACATCGTCCCCGGCGAGGCCAACAGCAAGGGCCAGTACAGCGGACAGGGCTGCATCTACCCCACCGAAGCCCAAACCGTCGGTGAACAGCTCGCCGCGAAGGGGCTCGGCTGGAAGGTGTATGCGGAAGGGCTGCCCGCGGCCTGTCAGCACCCCGAATTTGGCGCGGCCGACCCCACCTCGCAGGCGCCCGAAGGCGACTCGTTCGCCACCTTCCGCGACCCCTTCACCTACTTCGACGGCGTGCTGCACTCCTCCGCCTGCGCCCACGACGATGTCCCCATCACGGGGTTGGCGCAACGATTTAAAGGGCGCCAACAGCACCCCCGCGCTCTCCTACATCGTCCCCAACCTTTGCCACGACGGCCGCCCCACCCCGTGCGTGCCCGGTGCGCCGAGCGGTCTGCCGGCCGCCGAAACGTTTCTGCGCCGCGTGATCCCCGAGATCCTCGCCGCTCCCGCCTACCGGCATGGCGGGCTGCTGATCCTCACCACCGATCAGGCCCCCACCACGGGGGAGTACGCCGACTCCAGCTCCTGTTGCGCGCAGCCCCGCTTCCCCGCTCCCGCGGTGGCGGTTTCACCAGGGAGCACCACCAACCCCGACGCCACCACAACCACGACCACGCCGGCAGCGACCACGCCAGCGACGACCACGTCGACCAGCGCCACGCCGAGCACGGTGACCACCACGGCGTCGCCGGCCACCACAACCCCAACCACGCCGGCTGCCGTCACCACAGCCCCAACCACGCCCGCTCCCGCCACCACAGCCCCAACCACGCCCACGTCAAGCACGACGACACCGGCCGCGACGGCGCCGGCCGCGAGCACACCGGCGCCGGCCACATCCGGAATCGACCTGCCGCCTCAGGGCGGCGGGCAGGTGGGGGCGCTGTTGATTTCGCCTTACGTCAAGCCCGCCACGTTCAACCAGGAACCCTTCAACGACTTCTCGCTGCTGCGCACGATCGAGAACCTCTTCGGGCTCCCGCCGCTCGGCTACGCCGCGACGCGTGGCCTCAGCGCGCTGGAAGCCTCGGTGTTCTCGGCCTGGAGCGGGGCTCCCGCCAATTCGTCGTAGGTGACGGCGATCCGCCGCCGGGCGAGGCGGGCGAGCGTTCGATCCAGCGCCCGCCGCTGCTGGGGGCGTTCGAGGAGGGTGGGAGAAAGATCCAGGCGCAGCCTCTCACCCGCCAGCAGCGCGCCGACGCCGATCGAGCGCGGACCCCAGGCGGGGGCGAGCCTCGAACTCGGGCTCGCAGCGGGGATCAGCCGGCTTCGGGGGCGCTCGCGCTCGCGCTGGGGGCCGTCTCCGTGCAGGCTCAGCAGGCCGGCCCACCAGCGGAAGCGGGCGCTGAGCGCGTCCCGCAGGGCGGGGGTGTAGGCGTAGGCGGGCGCCACAAACCCGTCGGGCTCGATCCCCGCGAGCTTCATCAGCCGCCAGCCGGCCTCCACGGCACGGCGCGTCTCCTCCCCGTCCAGCCCCACGAACTCCGCGGCGCGACGTGCCCCCGTCGGCGCCCAGACGCGCCGCGGCCAGCTGGGTCGGCGCAGCTGCTCGTGCTGAAAGCCGTGCTGGGCGATCGAGTCGCCGAGGCGCCGGCGGGCCGCCAGCCAGTCGGCCAGCTTCGGTGAGCGCTCTCCCACGGGGTGCAGATCGCGCGCGGGGATCACCAGCAGCGTCACGCGATCCACGCCGTGCTCGTCCAGCCAGGTGCGGATCTCCACGCAGCGCTCGAAGGTCGCCGGCTCGACGTCGTGCAGTGCCACCGCGATGGTGCGTCGGTTGGTCACAATTTTTCGCGACCCCAACCCTTCATTTTGTGAAGTGATAGGGGCTCGTTGGAATAACATTTTCCCAAGTCCCGATCGCGTGTCAGGCGGCACGGCGTGCCCCCGGGCTGCCCGCGGCGCTGTGCGAAGGGTCCAGCACGCGGCGGTAGCCCTTGCCGAGACGCTCAAGCGCACCCTCCCAAGTGCGCCGGCGCACTCCCGCGAGCGCCACCGCCGCGAGTCGCCCGCGCAGCAGCGGCGAGCCGGCGAGCTCCAGCACCCCCTCCGCCAGCGCGTCGGCGGAGGGCTCGCACAGCAGGCCGCTGACGCGGTGCTCGATCAGCGACAGCGGCCCCCCGGCGGCGACCGCGACGACCGGCAGGCCGGAGGCGTGCGCCTCGAGGATCACCTGCCCGAAGGTGTCGGTGGCGCTGGGGAAGAGGAAAATGTCGGCGCTGGCATACACCCGCGCCAGCTCCGCGCCCTCCTGCCAGCCGAGGAAGGTGGCGTGCCGGCCGAGGCGCTCGCGCAGACGCTCCTGCTCCGGGCCGCCGCCGGCCAGCACGAGGTGCAGCCGCGGGTCGCGCCGGTGCGCCTCCAGGAAGGCGTCGGCCAGCAGGTCGGCCCCCTTCTCGCGCGTGATGCGCCCGCTGTAGAGGACGTTGAGCTCGCCCGGCAGCGTCCGCTCGCCGCGTAAGGCGGGATCGAAGCGCGAGCTGTCCACGCCGCGGTCCCAGCGCGTGATCCGCTCGGCGGCGATGCCGAGCCGCTGCAGCGTCTCATCGGAGGCGGGGGAGGGGGAGAGCACCAGATCGCACGCCCCATACAGCGCGCGCACGGCGAGGTCCATCGCCTGCGCGAGGCTGGGGTCGCCGGAGCGCAGCGCGGCGTAGGCGGTGAGCTCGGTGTGGTAGCTGCCGATCAGCGGCACCCCCAGGCCGCGCGCCACGAGCGCGCCGGCGATGCCGACGGGGCCGGGCGAGCAGACGTGGATCGCGTCGAACGCGCCCTCCGCCAGTGTCTCCACCGCGGCGGGCAGTCCCGGCACACCGATGCGCAGCCCCGGGTAGAGGGGCACGTCGAGCTCGGCCACCGCCGACAGCCGCCTGTCGACGCCCGGGTCGGTGCCGATCACCTCGATCTCAAAACCCCGCACCCCGCGCGCGCGGATCTCTTCGATCGTGCGCGACACCCCGTGCGTGGAGGCGATCCCGTCGGCCATCACCGCCACCCGCGGCGTCTCGCCCTCGCGCGAGTCCAGCTTCGCCTTCTCGGCCCCCAGGAAGGCGGCGGCCGGCGCGTAGGGGATCGCGGCGATGCAGCCCTCGAACACCGCGGTGGCGGCGGCGGTGAGGTCGACGCCGCCGCCGGCTTCGATCGCGTGTGCCACCGACCCCACCGCGTCGCCCAGCTTGTGCTCGTGCGTGCGGCAGGCGCGGCGGTAGAGATCGGAGTGAGTGAAGTCCTCAGCCTGCATGTGCGCGATCAGCTCGTGCTCGTCCAGCTCGACCGCGGCCAGCCAGGCGTGCAGCAGCTGGCGGGCGTCGGCTGGCGTAAGGTCGTTGCCGGTCGACCCGTGGCGGGCGTCGCCCTCGCGTAGCAGGCGCTCGGCCATGCGCATCACCATGCGGGGGTCCGGCCCCTGCCCAGCCGGCTTGGCCTGCCCGGCTCTCCGCTGGGCATCTTTCGCTTGCCCCCGGTCGATCGGCTCTGCCCCGACTGTCCCCTGCCCTGCCCTCCGCCCATCTCCGCCGGCCCCGAGCGAGCGGGCGGCGAGCGCAATCGCGGCGTGGGCCCACTTCGCGGCGCTGCCCTGCGCGCCGCGCGCGCGTGCACGGCCGGCACGCAGGTGGCCCAGAAACTCGGCTGGCGATCCCGCCGGCGGCGTCTCGGTGAAGGTGCGGCCGATGTCCACTCCCGCGTGGTCGTCGCTGCCGCCGATCCCGATCCCGTCGTGGGTGGCGATGTAGATCGCCGCCGGGCGGTTGAGCTCGCGCGCGCGGGCGCCGTTGCGCACCTCCCAGATCCCGAACATCTCCACCAGGCGGCGGCGGTGGCGGGGCAGCAGCGGCGCGGCGACGGTGTAGTAGGGGTGGGCCAGCGCGCACACGATCTCGCGCTGGTGCATGTACTCGGCACATGCCTCCACGTCGTGGTGGTGGCGCTGCAGCCACTCGTGATCCTCGGGTGTGATCCCGTAGCAGAGCACGTGCACGGCCTGGCGCTCGCCGCGGAAATGAGCGGTCAGCTCCTCCGATACGAACACGTCGGGCCGGTCGGCGATTGCCAGAACCCCGTCGATCGTGTCGTGGTCGGTGATCGTGACGAAGTCCATCCCGCGCCGCTTCGCCAGCTCATACACCTCCTCCGGCGGCGTGGCGCACTCGGGCAGCCCCAGCGCCCGCTGGACCCCCAGCCGCGACATCTCTGAGGCGCGGGAGTGGCAGTGCAGATCGACGCGGCTCGCAGCGTCAGGCGCGGGGCTCGACCGCACGCCAGCCTGCTCCTGGATAGTCGTGCCGTATGCATCCACACCACAAGATTCGGCCGCAAATTGCGGGTTCTTGTAACGAGCCGGGAATCAGCTTGTGAACAGGTGGTGAACGTTCGAGGGCTCCGCCGCCAGCAAACGCTCGATCGCGGTGACGATCGTCGCCTTCACGGGTGTCCACGGGTGCTGGCGTCAGTCCTGCAGCGCCATCGCCGCCGGCACGCAGGCGGCAATGTAGCCGGGGAGCGCGAGGATCGCCAGCGCCGTGGCGCTCACCAGCGCGATGCTCTCCAGGCCCGCCAGCGCTGTGACTGAGTGCACGACGGGAAAGTTGATCGCTTCCGCCAGCGCGCGGTCGGCGAGCTGCTGGCCGTAGAGGCCGAACAGCGCGCCGGTCAAGCAGCCGACGCCCACCAGCAGCAGGCTCTCCAGCAGGATGGTGCGCCACAGTTCGGCGCGCGCCAGCCCCTCCAGCTTGAGCTTGGCCAGGCGCGGGCGGCGCTGCCACACCAGCGCGCCCATCGCCGCCGCCATCGCCAGCACCGCGGCGAGCGGGATCAACGCGGCGATCTGGGTGAGGCGCGCGAGCGCCTCGCGGCTGAGCGCGCTCTGTTGGGCGGCGTGTTGGCGCGCGGTCTGCACCGCCAGCCCGGAGCGGGCGGGCGAGCCCACGGCGCGTTCGATCTCGCGGGCGCCCTCGCTGGGCGTGACACCGGGTGCGAGCGTGATGCTGTAGGCCGTGGCCTCCCCGCTGCCCCACGCGCGCGCGTAGTCGGAGGCGCTCATCACGATCGCGCCCGGCTCCCAGCTGAGGTTGGTGGAGAGCGCCGCCACGCGGAACGTCTGTGGGTTGGGGCTGGGCAGCGTGAACGCCTGCCCAATGTGCAGGTGGTGTTCTTCGGCGAGCGCCCGCGACAGCACCACCCAGCCGCCGTCGCGCACGCGTTGGCTGGCGCGGCGGATGTCTCCCTGCACGAGCTGGTCGGCGGGCAGCGGCGCCAGCGCGTTGCGCGGCGGGGCGATCACCAGCACGCGGCGCTCGCCGTAGTCGAGCAGCCCGCTGCGGTAAAGGCCCACCCCACGTACGTCCGGCAGACGCGCCAGGCGCGTGCGTAGCGTCGGCTGGAAGGGGGCGGTGTGCAGCAGGTTGTAGGAGCCGGCCGGCGCCACCCACACATCGGTGAACGCGTTCATGTCGCGCGCCGCGCCTTCGAGGCCCTTCAGCAGGTCGCCGTGCGCGCCCTGGATGGCGACGCTGCCGAACACCGCCACCGCGCCGGTGGCCGCGATCGCCATCGCCCGCGCCCGGGCCGCGCGCAGCTCCATCGTGGCGACGTGCGCGACGGGGCTGGTGATCCTGCCCGCCAGCCACTTCACCAGCATGAGCGTCGCGCTGAGCGCGAGCGGCAGCTCCAACAGCAGCGCTCCGAACAGCAGCACCATTCCCGGCAGCGCCGCGTCGGGCGCGGCGAGCAGGATCGCGGTGGCGCCGGCGAAGCACGCCAGGCCCGCGAGTGGCGGCAGCGAGGCTCGCCGCAGGCCGGCGCCCGCGGTGCTGGCGGGATCGGCGATCGCCGCCAGTGGATCCTTCGCGAAGATGTCACGCAAGGGGCTCATCACCGCCACGATCGCCGCCAGCATGCCCCCGCCAGCGGCGAGCGCGACCGCCTGCCAGCTCACTTCGCGCGCGCTGCCCAGCGCAAACGCCAGCGAGAGAAACGCGGGGTTGGAGTGGAACAGGTGGATCGAGAGCTCGTCGCCCAGCGCTAGTCCGAGCGCGCAGGCGATCACCCCCAACACCAGCGCGTCGAGCAGCAGCACCGCGATCACGGTGAGCGGGGTGTAGCCGTCGCGGCGCAGGTCGGCGATCAGGCGCCGCCGCTGCGGCACCGTCAGCAGCATGGCGTTGAACGCGAACAGGAACCCCACGAGCGCACTGATGGCCGCGAACAGCGAGGTGGACTGGTTGCTGGCCGCGGCGGCCTTGGCGAACAGCGTCTCCTCGTAGGAGATCGGCGCGACGTCCAGCCGGCCCGCGGCGATTCGCGCGAGCGCATTTTGCACGTGCGCTTGCGCGCCGGGCGCCGTCTGCACGAGGATGCGGCTGACGCGCGCGCCCACGCCGGCGAGTTCCTGTGCGAAGGCGAGCGGCGCCAGCGCCACCGGAGTTCCGATCAGCGCGCCGATCTGGCGGGCGTGCAGCTGCGCGTACAGCGGCGCCGTGGCGGTGTGCCCGGCGAGCTGGAAGGTGGCTTCCTGGCCGAACTGTGTCACGCCGATCGCTTTGGCCAGCGGCGCGGGCAGCACGATCGCGCCGACCCCCCCGAACGGCGTCAGTTCGGCGTGGCGCACCAGCGTGCCGCCGAGCTTGGCGAGGCTGGCGTCGGCGCCCACCAGCTCCACCGACTGGCTGCCGTGGGGCCCGGAGGCATTGGCGTTGGCTTCCAGCAGCGGCGCCGCCGTGCGCACGCCGGGGATTGCGCGCACCCGCGCGAGCGTGCTCTGCGGGAAGCCCTGCGGTGAGCGCGCCAGCAGCTGAAGTGTGGCGCTGCCGGCGATCCCGTGCGTGAGCTCGCCCACCGAGCTCTGCAGGCTGGAGCTGGACACCTGCGAGGCGAACAGCAGCGCCACGCCCGCGGCAATCCCGAGCACGGCGAGGCACTCCTGCGCCAGCCGCGCGCGCAGCCGCACGCGGTAGAGGCGTAGAACGTTGGCGGGCCTCACGCACGCCTCGCGTGGTGGAGGCGCAGGACGTTGGCGGGCCTCACACGCGCCTAACGCGATGGAGGGGCAGGAGGTTGGCAGGCCTCACACGAAGACCCGCTCGGCGGTGTGCTCGCCGAGCCGGCCGTCGCGCAGCGCGAGCACGCGGTCGGCGTACTCGGCGGCCATCGGGTCGTGGCTGACGAGCACAACCGCCACGCCCCGTTCGCGGCACAGCCCCCTCAGCAGCTCCAGCACTTCGCGCCCGCGCTGGGTGTCGAGGCTGCCGGTGGGCTCGTCGGCGAGCAGCAGGCTGGGTTGGGTCGAGAGCGCTCTGGCGATCATCACCCGCTGGCGCTCGCCCATCGACAGCGTCTCGGCGCGGTGGCGCAGGCGCTCGCCCAGCCCCAGCCGTTCCAGCAGCGGTGCCACCTCGCGCTGCGCGGCGCTCCAGCGGTGGCTCTTGAGCAGCTTCAGCACCGCGTTGTCGATCGCGCTGACGCCCGGCAGCAGGTCGAAGTTCTGGCGGATGAAGCCCAGTTCTGTGAGCCGGAAGCGCGACGCCTCGCGCTCGCTCAGCGAGGAGATGTCGCGCCCGCCGATCAGCACCGTGCCCGAGGTGGGCGCCAGCAGCGTGGCGACCATCAGCAGCAGTGTGGTCTTGCCCGAGCCGCTGGGCCCGTACAGCGCCACCATCTCGCCGGGTTGCACGCGCAGCGACACGCCGTCCACCGCGCGTACCGGCTCGCCGCCGATCGCGGGGTAGTGCTTGACGAGGTCGCGCAGTTCCAGCATCCCTGGCGCCTCTCAATCGGAGATCGGGCCGTTGAGGTGCACGGCGATGGCGTCGTTGGAGTTTTGGATCGTGCCGCCGAAGCTGAGGCCCGAGCCGTGGGCGTGGCTGTAGCTGCCGGTGCCGCCGGTCACCGACAGCGAGCCCGAGAAGCTGGCGCTTGTGTTCGAGCGGTGGTAGCTGGCGGTGGCCACGCCCGAGATCGAGCCGCGGCCGCGGGAGATGCTCACTTCGGCCTTCACGTGGTTGCTGGAGACGATCGTCAAGCGCACGTGGATGGCGCCGCTGAAGGTACCCGTCGCGGTCCCCTGCTCGTTGAGCGTGAAGCCGTGTTTGCTGGTGAGGCGCAGGTTGCCGGCCTCGTTCAGGGAGACGGTTCGGGCGCTCCTCGCTGGCGGCGTCGCCGCGCGAGTGGTGCGGGCGACGGTCCTCGCCGGGTGGGTCCTGGTGCCGACGGCGCGACGCCTGGCGCTGGCGGGACACGGCTGCTTGGCGACGGTGTTGTCGTTGGAGCCGTCGGCAAAGGTGAACGAGGCGGCGAACGGCCACCCGCCGGCCGGGCAGCGTGAGGGCATCAGTACGGTGTTGGCCGCGCGCGAGCGGTGCGACCCGCTGGTACCGATCGTGAGACTGAGGTTGGCCAGCGCGGTTTCCGATATCGATGGCAGCGATGGAATCGGCGGGAGCGGGATCACGAACTGTTCGCCGTAGGGAGGGTGGGCGGGAACCACCGTGCCGGTGACCACCAGCTGGGCGGGCACCGGCGTGGAGCCTTCGCCGACCAACTCGAACGTTGGGTTGTTGCCCTGCGGCGGGCCGATGAAGGCCCACAGCGCGACTTCCTCGGAGATCACTTGCGAGCCCGCGAGCGCCTCCGCGAGCGCGTGGCCACGTCCGATCAGCGACTGCGGCGGGCAGCTGCCGGGACCGTGGTCTCGCAGGCGCGTCGCGCTGCAACTGCGCAGGCTCGGGATTTCGAGCGCCAGCCCGGCGGGGAGACTCAGCACCGTGCGGTGCACCGGCTCGGGCACACCCATCACGCCACCCGCGTACGTCACCGCAAGCGTCAGGGCTCCCTTGGCGCCCGGCCGGTTGGGGGAGAGCGTGGGCGCGAGCGTGGCGGAGGTTGCTTCCGGCGCGGCTGCGGTGCGCGCAGTGGCGAAGGTTGCTTCCGGCGCGGCTGCGGTGCGCGCCGCGCCGGAAGCATTCACCCGCACGGGCGCTACCAACGCCGCGCAGATCGTCACGGTCACAACGAGGGTGCAGGTGGCCCCAGCCGCGATCACGGAGCGAGTCCCCAGGATCAGGCTCGGTAGGTGGATCAATCTACGAGTCATGGTTCCCGCCTCTTCCACGAATGTTCTAACACTCTAGCACACATCGAAAACGTGCGGAGGCTGGTTGGCGAGTGTTCGGTGGGTCGGACCCATCGTGGTCGCCCCGCCAGGCCGTTTCCCTCCGTCTTCGTGTGACTTAGGGTAAGGCGAATCTTGGAAGCGTGCGACCACCCGCCGCACCGCGCCTTAAGCTCTCGCGGTCATGCACCATCCGATCTCCTACTTCCAGGCGATCATCCTCGGCCTCACGCAGGGGGTGGCAGAGCCCTTTCCGATCTCCAGCCTCGGGCACGCGGTGGTGCTGCCGCGGCTGTTCGGCTGGAACATCCACCAGGGCGACAAGTTCTTCCTCACCTTCCTGGTGGCCACGCACTTCGCCACGGCGCTCACGCTGCTGCTGTTTTTCTTGCGCGACTGGGTCAAGATCGTCGGCGGCATACTGCGCTCGTTGCGGATGCGCGAGATTCGCGAGGACGACGTCTACGCGCGCCTCGGCTGGCTGCTGATTGTCGGCACGATCCCGGCCGGGATCATCGGGCTGCTGCTGCAGGAATCGCTGCGCAAACTGTTCGCCTCCGCCGCGATCGCCGCCGCCTTCCTGATCGTCAACGGGATCGCGCTGCTGATCTTCGAGCGGCTGCGCAAACGTCCGCCGCAGCCCGACGACTACCTCGGCGACGGCGACGCTCGCATCGCCAAGCTCAGCTGGCGCCAGGCGATCGCGGTCGGCACCTCACAGGCAGCCGCGCTGATCCCGGGCATCTCGCGCTCGGGCTTTGCGATGGGGGGCGGGCTGCTAGCCGGGCTCTCCAACGAGGACGCCGCCCGCTATTCCTTCCTGCTCGCCACTCCCGTGATCCTCGCCGCCGCCGCGCTGAAGCTGCCCGAACTGCTGGGCTCGCAGGGCAACGGCGTGCGCGGCCCCGCACTGGTGGCCGGCATTTGCGCGGCGGCCACCACGTTCCTGGCGGTGAAGTTCCTGCTGCGGTTCTTCGAGACCAATCGGTTGAGCCCGTTCGGGATCTACTGCATCGCCTTCGGCACCGTTTGCACCGTCGCGTTTGCGGTTTGAGGGCGGGTAAGGGGGAGGAGGAGGGGGGGGGATGTGTCGCGGCGCTGGGCGCGCTGGCGCAGACTCAGCCGCCCGCGGCGTCCGGCCCGGTGGCGCGCGCTTTGGGCCCGGTCTGAAACCAGGCGAACGCGAAGCACGCCAGTGCCACGATCAGGGCGGCGAGCCCGTGCTTGGTGTGGTGGTGATCGGCTTCGGCGCTCCCCGTCGCGGCGTGGCCGGGGAAGAACGAGGGCAGCGAGTGCTCGGGAGTGACGAAGTAAACGATCGCCACCACCACCAGCACGACGCCGAGGATCACCGCCGGCACCACGAGCTTGCGTAGGGTTGAGCTGCTCATTCCGCGCGACAGGCTACACCGGCGCCGTGCGGCGGACCCATCACGTGAGAGCTCTCTCACGAGGGGCATCCGGCCGGTTGGCCTCGGGGACGCACGTGGGCGAGGCCGGGATGCAGGTGGGCGGAGCCGGTGGTGTGTACATCTTTTCGAGCCCCAACCCTTCATTTTATGAAGTGGCTGGGGTGGGGGTGGGGCTTTGTTTGGGACCCCAACCCTTCATTTTGTGAAGTGGCTGGGGTGGGGGTGGGCCCTTGTTTGGGATCCCAACCCTTCATTTTGTGAAGCGGCTGGGGGTGGGGGTGGGGCTTTGTTTGGGACCCCAACCCTTCATTTTGTGAAGTGGCTGGGGTGGGGGTGGGGCTTTGTTTGGGATCCCAACCCTTCATTTTGTGAAGCGGCTGGGGGTGGGGGTGGGGCTTTGTTTGGGACCCTTTGTTTGGGACCCCAACCCTTCATTTTGTGAAGTGGCTGGGGTGGTCAAAGTTTGGAGATGGGATCGGGGCTGTATAGCCATTGCATCGGGCCTGGTGTTGAAGCAAAAAATTCAAAGCCGTGCGCAATTGCTATCGGGTTCTGATTTTTTTATAACAACACACCCACCTCCTGCCTAAAATACTATCGCTATACACAAACCAAGCTCCGCTGCGCCCCGGGGTACGCTGAGGGCAGCGATGCCGCGCACCCCGCCCCTGCCGAAAACCCCGCCGCGCATGTTCGAGACGCGCAGCCAGGCCTGGCGGGAGGTGGGGTTGCTACACGAAGTCAGTCCGCGCGCCGCGCGGCGGGCGCGACTGCAGGCGTTGCTGCTGGTGCCGCTGTTCGTGGCGGTTGTGGTGGTCTACTCCAACCGCGACGCGATCTTCGGCAAGCTCTCCTCGGAAGTGGAAGCGATCGCGCAGATCGCGACCGTGGTGGCGCTGCTGATCCTTGGCTGGGCGATCGCGCGCGACGCCGGCCAGGCGCTGCGGCCTGCGCTGTTCCGCCGCCTCGACCCAGCGACGGCCGGAACGGTGGGCTTTGTGATCCGCCTGCTGACCGTGGCGGTGGCGTTGCTGGTGGCGCTGGTGGTGGCGGGTGTGGATCCGCGCACACTCGCGGTCGGCGGGGCGTTCACCGCAGTCATTCTCGGCCTCGCGGCGCAGCAGACGCTGGGCAACCTGATCGCGGGCACCGTGCTGCTCAGCGCCGGTCCCTTCCGCGTCGGCGATCGCATACGCCTGCAGGGTGGCCCGCTCGCCGGCCAGATCGAGGGCGTGGTCAGCTCACTCGGCCTGATGTACACCACGCTCGCCACCGACAACGGCTCGACGCTTGTGCCCAACAGCGTGGTGTTGAACGTGGCCGTCCACACCGAGGCCGGCCTGCGCGAGAGCCTGCGCGAGTAGCGACGCTTCGACACCCGGACGAAGCGTCCAAAGGCGACCCATCCCGGCGTGTCGATCTTGCGGGCGGTTCCTAGCGCGAGATCCCGTAGCGCAGCAGCAGGTTGGATTCGCTCTCCAGCACGTCGAGCAGCTCCAGCTCGACCGGGGGGTCGAATTCCGGCCCACATACGATTCGCAGCGACGCTTCCAAGCCGGCGCCGCCTCCGAGCTTGGGAGCGAGCGTGAGAAACAGCTCGTCCACCAGTCCGGCGGCCAGCAGCGCGCCGTTCAGGTGGGGCCCTCCCTCACAAAGCATGGTGCGCACCCCCCACCTGGCTTGCAGCTCGGCGAGTGCGGCCCGAAGGTCGATCTCTCCCTCGCTCGCCGCGCGCACATATTCGATTGGGGCGGCCCGCTCGGCTGGGGCGGCCCGCTCGGCTGGGGCGGCCCGCTCGGCTGGGGCGGCCCGCTCGGGACCGTCGAGGCGTTGACCGTGAGCAGGGTGTCCGGCGGAGGCGACCGCTGGCAGCTCGCCCGCGGGAGAGGGCGTGAGGATCGCCACCCGCGCGGCGGGATCCGCGAGCAGCGGGACGGACTCAGCGGAGATCGAGAGGCTGGCGGAGACGATGCAGGCGAGCGGTTCCTCCGCCAGCCCCCGCTCCCGGCGCAAACGCCGTTGCCGCTCATCCCGCACCAGCCTGCGATAGCGCTCCGCGCGGGCGGTGCCGGCGCCCACCAGCACCGCGTCGACCGCGGCGCGCAGCGCATGGAACAGCTCGCTGTCGGCGCGGTTGCCGATCGGCCCCGAGCGTCCTCCCAGGGTGGCGCGTCCGTCGGCGGTGCACGCCATATTGAGGAACACGCGCGGGCGCCTCTGCGCCGATGGGTCCGGCGGGCGCTTCTCGGCTGATTGATCCGGCGGGTGCGTCTGCGCTGGCCGCCCCGACGGTCGCTCCCCCGCCGGCTGGCCCGACGAGCTTGGGTCCCACAGCCGCAGGCGCTCGACCACCTGCGCGGCGCTCTGACGGCGCTCCGGAGCCGAGCCGATCAGCGGTGTGAGCACGGCGGGCGCGGGTGTGCTTGGCTGGGAGCTCACGGCTCCACCCTAGCCTCGGCAACATCTGGAGAACACAACCGCTTCCGTACCTGCTACCTTCGTGCGTGTTGGGCCGGGCAAAGAACCGGCATAAAGCAGTGCAAGCTCTCGCAGGTCGAAGCTCTTCGTAGCATCCTCCGCGCAGCAGCACGCACGAATCGTGGAGGAATGTCACATGCCAACTGGCACAGTGAAGTGGTTTAGCGACGACAAGGGATTCGGTTTCATCACCCCGGATGACGGGGATAAGGATCTGTTCGTCCACCACACCGGAATCAACGGCGAGGGCTACCGCTCGCTTCAGGAGGGCGCCAAGGTGTCCTATGACGCGGAGCAGGGCGACAAGGGGCCGAAGGCCGTCAACGTCGCCGCGATCTAGTCGCCACGCCGTCCGTCTGACGATCCACGCGGCCACGTCCTGGATGGGCGTGGTTAGCAAGCGGAGGATCGTCGGATCATCAACATAGAGCAGTAACCTTGGGGGGTCCGGTCGTCACCGGGCCCCCTCTGGTATGTCGACCGACGCGACCACACTTCCCCTGCGGGACTCGCTGCTTGACGACCCCGCCGACCTCGCGCGCAGGGGCACGCCCTCGGGGAACGGAGGCGCCTCCAGAGACGAGCACACCGGCGCGCTGGAGCGCACCCGCAGAGACACCGCGATCGGGGTCTCGGTCCTGATCTGGATCGGCGCGTGCGTGCTGCTGATCGTGCTCGCCGCCGCCGACCGTCCGAGCTTCCTCTCCTCCTCCTCCCACTACGGCTTCTTCCCCCACTGGCTGGCTGGCCCGCTGGGCGGTGTGTGGCCAGGGTTTACGCGCAGCCCGCGGGCCACCAAGCTGCTGCTGACGGTCGCGCTGGTGACGATGTACGCGGCCTACGTGGTGGGCTTGCGGTACGTGCCGCTGCTGCGAGCGCGCTGGACGATCGCGGCGATCGTCGCCGTCCACGCGATCCTGCTGCTCTCCCCGCCGCTGTCGCTGACCGATGTGTTCAACTACATCAACTATGGGCGCATGGGGGTGCTGCACGGTCTTGACCCCTACACCACCATCCCCGCCCTGGGGCCACACGGCGATCCCAGCTACTCGCTCAGCAACTGGCATCAGCTGCTGACGCCCTACGGTCCCCTCTTCACGCTGATCACCTACGCGGTGGTGCCGCTCGGGATCGCGGGGTCGCTGTGGATGTTCAAGGGTCTGCTGATGGTGCTCAGCCTCGCCACGATCCTGCTGGTGTGGCGCTGCGCGCGCCTGCTCGGCCGCGATCCGGTGGCGGCGATCGTGCTGGTGGGTCTCAACCCGCTGATTCTCGTGTGGGGCCTGGGGGGCGACCACAACGACTTCTTCATGATGTTCTGCATCACGCTCGCCTTCTATCTGCTGCTGCGCGCGCGCGCCCCGGGGATCTCCCCCGGTGTGGGCGTTGCCAGCGAGGCGGTGCCGGCAAGTGCGTCGGGGGTGTCGATGCAAGCTGGCCCGGGGGCGTCCATGCAGGCAGGTTCGACGCCGTCGATGGAGGCTGGCCCGGGGGCGTCCATGCCGGCAGGTTCGACGCCGTCGATGGAGGCTGGCCCGGGGGCGTCCATGCAGGCAGGTTCGACGCCGTCGATGGAGGCTGGCCCGGGGGCGTCCATGCCGGCAGGTTCGACGCCGTCGATGGAGGCTGGCCCGGGGGCGTCCATGCAGGCAGGTCTGAGCGGCTGGTTGTGGCCGCTGGCGCCGGCCGAACTGGGGGCAGGGGTGGCACTGGCGGCGGCGATTGCGCTGAAGGCCTCGGCGGCGATTCTCGTCCCGGTGATCCTGGCGGGACTGTTCAGGGCTCCGCGCCGGCTGGCGCAGGTCGCGTTGGGTCTCCTCGGGGGCGGGATCGTGCTGGGGGTGTGCTCGGTGGTCGTGTTCGGGATGCACCTGCCCGACCTTGGCGCCCAGGGCCGCCTGGTTATCCCAATGGGCCTGCCCAACCTCCTCGGCCTCCTGTTGGGCCAGGGCGGGGAGACGGAAACGATGCGCGGCCTGCTCAGCCTGGTGCTGGTTGGGGCGGTGGCGGGTTGCTGCGCGATGGCATGGCGCCGGCGGGACGCCCTGACGGCCTCCGGCTGGGCGACGATGGCGCTGCTATTGACGTTGAGCTGGGTGCTGCCGTGGTACGTGCTGTGGGTGCTGCCGCTGGCGGCGCTGTCGAGCTCGCGCGCGCTGCGCACCACGGCGCTGGTGTTCGGCGCCTATCTACTCATCACGTGGATGCCGCTCGCCACCGGGTTGGACAACGCGCTCGGCATCCGACCCACCACGACGCCGCTTGGACAGCAGCACCAACGCTATGTCCACGGGCTGTTGGAGTGACCGGGCTCCGTCGATTGGGCCCGCGCTACCGCCCCCGAGAAACGCTCATGCTCTGTCGATCGGCCCTGCCCCAACTGCCCCAGGAGGGCCGCCTGTGGCGCTGACCCGCTCATCGCCCTCCGGCATGCGTCCGTCGCGCCCAACGTAGCCGTCCTTGCCGCCTGCGCATAGGTAGATCGCGTCCTCCTCGCCGACGTTGCGCACGCGACGCACGGTGGAGGCATCGACGCGCGCGAAGGCCCCCTCCCCGAGGCGGTGCACGGTTCCGTCGCCGAACTCCATCTCGATCGTGCCGCGGTGCACGAAGTACAGCTCCTCCTGGACGTCGTGGTAGTGGCGCCCGCTCTGATAGCCGGCGGGCATGACGATCGCGTTGATCCCGAACGCGGTGACGCCGAGACCCTTGCGCACCTTGCGAAAGCCGTGGCCTTCGCCCAGCGCGTCGAGGTCGCCCACGGCGTAGCCCTCGCCGACGGTCACGTTGGGGTACTCCGATGCCTCCATGTGATCTCCTTTGGTCGCGGTATCGATTAGTGGTCGGCCACGTGGCCGCTCTCGGGTACGAGCGGCCTGCCTTCTGCGGCCCAGCGCACGAGGCCGCCGCTCATCGAATGAGCCTGGAAGCCTGACGCGCGGAATGCCTGGGCGGCCATCAGCGAGCGGGCCCCGACCCGGCAGTAGAAGACGACTGGCCGGTCAGGCGCCAGCGTGGGGGCCTGGGCGGTGAGCTGGTTGAGCTCGATGTGGCGGCTGCCCCCGATGTGGCCGGCCTGGCGCTCGTAATCCTCGCGCACATCCACCAGCTGCACGCCGGGATCCTCGGCCAGCCACAGGGCGACCCGGGCCGGCTCGATGTCGATCTCGGAGGGCTCCCCGCCTGTGGCCATCGACGGAGCCTAGCGGCCCGATCGCCGCGTACCCGCTGGACTTTGGGTCGAGGACCCCTCCCGGCGCGCCGGGGCACTAGCATCCATGTTCGATGGAGGCACTAAGCGACGTTTACACGATCCCTCAGGAGCACCTCGACTTCTGCGCCACGATCGCCCAGATCGCGCAGGAGAAGATCGCGCCGCGCTCGGCGGAGATCGACGAGAAGGCGGAGTACCCGTGGGACATCCGCAAAATTCTCGCCGAGCAGGACATCCTCGGTTTGCCGTTTCCGATCGAGTATGGCGGTACCGGCACCGGCACGTTGATGTTGAACATGGCGGTCGAGGAGATCGCCAAGGTGGACGCGGCGTGCGCGCTGATCCTGATGGTGCAGGAGCTGGGCACACTGCCGATCCAGCTGTTTGGCTCCGAGGAGCTCAAGGAGCGCTTCCTGCCCAAGTGCGCCAGCGGGGAGTGGACGCCGGCGTTCGCGCTCTCAGAGCCCGAGGCCGGCTCCGATCCCGCGGGGATGAAAACGACGGCGGTGAAAGACGGCGACGAGTGGGTGATCAACGGCACCAAGAACTGGATCACCAACCTGGGGGTGGCCGACTTCTACATCTGCTTCGCGGTCACCGACCGCGAGAGCCGGCGGATCACGGCGTTCGTCGTCGAGGCCGACCGGCCGGGCTTCAGCGTAGGCAAGCTGGAGCACAAGCTGGGGATCCGCGCCTCGCCGACCGGCCAGCCGATCTTCGAGGACGTGAGGGTGCCCCAGGAGAACGTGATCGGCGAGGTGGGCCGCGGTCTGCGGGTGGCGCTTGGCACGCTGGAGCGCACGCGCCTCGGGGCGGCGGCGCAGGCGGTGGGGATCGCCCAGGGAGCGACCGACTACGCGGTCGGCTATGCCCGCGAGCGGGTGCAGTTCGGTCAGCCGATCATCGATCACCAGGCGATCCAGTTCAAGCTGGCCGATATGGAAACACGCACGGCGGCTGCGCGGGAGCTGCTGTACAAGGCGTGCGCGATGGCCGATCGCGGCGATCCCCAGCGTGCGAAGTACTCCTCGATGGCGAAGGTGTTCTGCTCGGACACCGCGATGGCGGTGACGGTTGAGGCGGTGCAGGTGCTGGGGGGGTACGGTTACGTGAAGGAGTATCCGGTGGAGCGAATGATGCGAGACGCAAAGATCACTCAGATCTACGAGGGCACCAACGAGATCCAGCGGCTCGTTATTGCCCGGACGCTCAAGTAAGGGCGGGCGGGCGGGGCGGGTGGGTCGGGCGGGGCCCAAATAATTACGATGCGCGCACCCAAGCCTCCCGGAGCAGTCGGCCAGCTGAGAAAGATCGGGCTGGCGGCGTTGATCGCGCTGTCGCTGGGCCTTGTCGTGATCGTGGTGGGGGAGGGCTTCAGCACGGTTGGCGCGGTACGGGTGGTGGAGGACCTGGTCCTGGGAATGGCGGCGGTCGCGCTGTTGACGACGGCGATCGCATTCGTGGCGGTGCGGATGGCGGGCTGGCACGACCCGGAGTCCGAGGAGGAGTTCGAAGAGATCGTGCGTCGCGCCGAGGATCTTGGCCGCGAAGGGCTGGCGGTGGACCCCGATGAAGCGGAGTTCATGGCGCTCGACCCCCTCAACGACGAGGACTTCGAAGAGCTGGTGCGCGACGCGCTCGACGACCTGCCGGATCTGCTGCGCAACGCGCTGCGCCACGTGGCGGTGGTGATCTCCGACAAGGGTCGTCAGGCCGGCGCGTACGGGCTCTATCAGGGCGACCAGATGCAGGACAGGGTGTTCGGCGCCCCCGCGCACGATCGCATCGTGATCTTCAGGGACACGCTGCGGCGCGACTTCGGCCACGACCCCGAGCTGCTGCGCCAACAGGTCGTGAGAACGGTTCGCCACGAGCTCGCCCACCACGTGGGCTTCGACGAGCTGGGCGTCTCCCGTTTGGATCTGTAGCCGATCGCATAGGATGGGTCCCGCAGGGGAGAGATCGCCGCAGGATATGTGGCCCGCCCACCCGCCGCAAAAACGACCAAGGAGAGCTTCGCATGCCTGACGCCGTAATCGTTGACGCCGTACGCACGCCGATCGGGCGGGCGGTGAAGGGGTCGCTCAAATCGGTTCGCGCCGACGATCTGGCGGCGGTGCCGCTGAAGGCGATCCTGGAGCGCAACCCGCAGCTGGATTCGAGTTCGATCGTGGACGTGATGATGGGCTGCGGCTTCGCCGAGGGCGAGTCGGGCTACAACATCGGGCGCAACGCCTCGCTGTTGGCGGGCATCGACTTCCACGTGCCGGGCACCACGGTCAACCGCTTCTGCGCCTCCTCGCTGCAGACCACACGGATGGCCTTCCACGCGATCAAGGCGGGCGAGGGCGACACCTACATCGCCTGCGGCGTGGAGGCGGTCTCGCGCGCCACGCAGGGGGGCGAGTTCGAATTCCACCCGCAGCTGGACGGGTCGGAGGGGTCGCTGTACAACGTCTACATCCCGATGGGCCTCACCGCCGAGAACGTGGCGCAGGAAAAGAAAGTCAGCCGCGAGGCGCAGGACGAGTGGGCGGTGATCTCCCAGAACCGCGCGGTGGCTGCGCAGGAGTCGGGCCACTACGACGTGGAAATCGTCCCGGTGACGGCGCCGGCGCACAAAGACAAGGACCGCGAAGGCAACGAGATCGAGATCCCCGAGCAGGTGGTCACCAAGGATGACGGTCCGCGCCCCGGCACGACGCTGGAGAAGCTGGCATCGCTGAAGCCGGCGTTCAAGCCGGACGGCACCGTGACGGCGGGCAACGCCTGCCCGCTCAACGACGGCGCCGCGGCGCTGCTGGTGACATCCGAGGAGCGCGCGCGGGAGCTGGGATTGAAGCCCAAAGTGAAGATCCTCGCCTCCACGGTGGTGGCGATCCGCCCCGAGGTGATGGGCCTCGGCCCGATCCCCGCGATCCAGCAGCTGCTGAAGAACACCGGCATGTCGATCAACGACATCGACGTGGTCGAGATCAACGAGGCGTTTGCCGCGCAGATCGTCCCCTGCAAAGAGGAGCTGGGCATCGATGACGAGAAGCTCAACCCCTTCGGCGGGGCGATCGCCCTGGGTCACCCCTTCGGGATGACCGGCGCGCGGATCATGACCACGCTGATCAACGACCTGCAGACACTCGACGGCACCTACGGCATCGAGTCGATGTGCGTGGCGGGCGGCATGGGCATGGCGATGCTCGTGGAGCGGCTCAGCTGAGCCTGCCGTTGTGGGGGGCCCTTGGGGGGAGCCTGCTCCCCCCAAGCTGAGTGTTGTGCGTCGCCGGCGGGATGGGCATGGCGATGCTGGTGGAGCGGGTTGGCTGACGCTTGCTCTCGGTCGCGGCGCACCAGTGGGTAGGTGGTGCCGCGACCGTTAGTCTTGATCGTCGAGGCCAGGGATCGACTCGATCGGGAGCTCGCCGTAGATGGCCTCGAGCTCTTCCAGATCGGTGCGATCCTGCGGACGGTCGGCAAGACGCTTGAATCCCACCACGCTCGACAGACCAGCAACGAGCGCGCTTTCGCCGCCGATCTCCGTTGCGGTTGCGGTCTGGGCGACGGTGTCGTAGTCGAGTGGCTCCAGGCCGCCGCGCATGATGTCGACGATTCCGTGACGTGTGCTGACCCGAAGGTGCGGCACGTCGGCGACGTCGCTTGCTGTGAGTACCTTGCCGTCGTACAGTCGCCGACCGCCGGCGTGCTCCAGGAAGCGCAGCAGGGCAGCGTCGGCCTGGAGGCCATCGGGGATCAGCAGGTCACTGTCCTTGGTCGCACGGATGTAGCCGTGGAAGATGACGGCAAAGCCGCCGATCACCACATACTCAAGACCAGTCGCGTTGGCGTCGGCGATTACGCCGCTCAGGTCAGGACCAGAAGGCTCGGGCAGGGGCATTGCCGGCTCGGATCGAGGCCGCAAGCAACGCGACCGCCTGCTGGGAGAGCTTCTGGCCGCTTTCGATCCGCTCCGCGGGTGTCATTGCCATGCTGTGGGCGCGCAACTGCTCGGCCTCTTCGCGGTTGAGCTCGGCCCACTCGGCCTCGGCACCAGGCTCGCGTTGCATCAGGGCACGAATACTCATCCAACCAATTCTACCCGCAGGGTCCGGCGTCTCAGACGTGCGTCTGAAAATCTACCGCGGGGGCATCCGCAACGCGCCGTCGAGGCGAACGACCTCGCCGTTGAGCATCACGTTCTCGACGATGTGGCAGGCGAGGTGGGCGTACTCCTCGGGCCGGCCGAGGCGCTGCGGGTAGGGGATGCCCGCGCCGAGCTTCTGGCGGGCCTCCTCGGGCAGCGCGGCGAGCAGCGGCGTGTCGAACAGGCCGGGGGCGATCGTGCAGACGCGGATCCCGTACTGGGCGAGGTCGCGGGCGGCGGGGAGGGTCATGCCGACAACGCCGCCCTTGGAGGCCGAGTAGGCGATCTGCCCGACCTGCCCGTCGTAGGCGGCGATCGAGGCGGTGTTGACGCACACGCCACGCTCGCCGTCTTCTCCGAGTGGCTCGTTGGCGATCATCGCGGCGGCGGCGAGGCGCAACACGTTGAAGGTGCCGATCAGGTTGATCTGGACGATCGTCTCGAAGGGCATCAGCGGGTGGGGGCCCTTGGAGCCCGCCACCTTCTGCGCCCAACCGGTGCCGGCGCAGCAGACCGCGATGCGCAGCCCTCCCTCCGCGGCGGCGGCGCGCTCGACGGCGGCCTGCACCTGCGCCTCCTCGCGCACGTCGCAGGCCACGAACTCCAACCCCAGCTCGGAGGCGAGCGCCTGGCCCTTCTCGGCGTTGACGTCGGCGATCGTGACGAGCGCCCCCGTGGCGTGCAAACGGCGCACGGTGGCCGCGCCGAGCCCGGAGGCCCCGCCAACGACGATCGCTGAGCTGCCCTCGATCCGCATGTGCGGCGGAGCCTACATCACCTCGTTGCCCCCGACGTCACCACCCGCTCACAACCACAACCGCGACCACGAC
Source organism: uncultured Solirubrobacterales bacterium (assembly GCA_963794715.1). Classification (GTDB taxonomy): domain Bacteria; phylum Actinomycetota; class Thermoleophilia; order Solirubrobacterales; family Solirubrobacteraceae; genus Palsa-744. The sequence continues at coordinate 629,125 of CAWCEY010000002.1, forward strand.
CAAACCACGCCCGACGACCTGGCCCTCAGGCGCTCGGCCGCGATAGCGTCAGCGCGAAGAGATCCTCCGGATCGGTCAGCCACCGCACGAGCTGTAGGCCGGCCGCGTCGAGATCTCCCTCCAGGCGCGGGCGGGTGAACTTGGCGGAGATCTCCGTGCGCATCTCCTCGCCGGCGTCGAAGTGCACGTCGAGCTCGAGCGCGCTGACGGTGACCGTGTGGTCGCGCCGCGCGCGCAGGCGCATCTCGACCCACTCGTGGCGGTCGTCGAAGAGGGCCACGTGGTCGAAGTCGCCGGGGTCGAAGTCGGCGTCGAGCTCGCGGTTGAGCACGTGCAGGACGTTGCGGTTGAACTCGGCCGTGACTCCCTGTTGGTCGTCGTAGGCAGCCTCCAGCACGCCCGCGTCCTTGACCAGGTCGGTGCCCATCAGCAGGTGGTCGCGCGGCCCGAGCAGCCCGGCGATCTGGCGCAGGAAGCGGCGGCGGCTGCCGGGGGGGAAGTTGCCGATCGTGCCGCCGAGGAACACCACCAGGCGGGGGCCGTCGGCGGGGGGCACGCGGTCGAGGTGGCGCTCGAAGTCGCCGATCACCCCGTGCACGCGCAGGCCGGGGTACTCGAGCGTCAGCTCGTCGGCGCAGTCGCGCACCATGCTCTCGGTGACATCCACCGGCACGTAGCGCTCCAGCGTGCCGGTTCTGTGCAGGGCGTCCAGCAGCACGCGCGTCTTGGCGGCCGTGCCCGAGCCCAGCTCCACCAGCTCGACCGCCCCTGTCGCCGACGCGATCTCCTCGGCTGTGGCGTCGAGGATCCCCCGCTCGGTGCGGGTCGGGTAGTACTCGGGCAGCTCGCAGATGCGGTCGAACAGCTCGGCGCCGCGGGCGTCGTAGAAGTGCTTGGGCGGCAGTTCCTTGAAGGGGCGGGTCAGCCCGTCCAGCACATCCTCGGCGAGTGTGCGCTGCTCGGGGCCGCCGAGGTGGGAGTCGATTTGGATGGCGTCGGCGGAGGAGGAGTGCCCATTCGCCTGGTCCCCGTTGGCGCTCGTGGTGCTGGTGGGCTCTCGCACCGGCCCCATCACACCACGTCCCTGGCCAGCCGCACGCCCGCGAAGATCTGGCGTCGCAGGGGGTAGTCCCAGTTGCGGAAGGTGGGGCTTGCCACCCGTGGGTGCGTGGCCCACGAGCCGCCGCGCAGCACCAAGTAGTCATCGCCGAAAAACACCTCGGAGTACTCGCGGTAGGGGTGAGCCACGAAGCCGGGATAGCCGCCGAAGTAGCTGGCGGTCCACTCCCACACTCGCCCGATGCCCTCCAGCCCTGGCGTGGGTCTCCCCAAGTCCTGCCCGACGCCCTCCAGCCCTGGCCTGGGTCTTCCCAAGTCCTGTCCGACGCCCTCCAGCCCTGGCCTGGGTCTTCCCAAGTCCTGTCCGACGCCCTCCAGCCCTGGCCTGGGTCTTCCCAAGTCCTCACCGATGCCCCCCAGCCCGTCCGGCTGCCCCGAGGTCGCCGCCCGCTCCCACTCCGCCTCGGTGGGGAGCCGCGCATCGTGCGCGCGGGCGAAGGCGTCGGCCTCGAACCAGCTGACGTGGCAGACGGGCGCCTGCGAGTGGCCGGCTGCCACGGAAGGATGGTGGGTGATGTCGTACTCCTCCTTCCACGACCAGCCCTCGTCCGACCACCACTCGCGCCGCTCATAGCCGCCGCCCTCGCTGAAACGCAGCCAGCTGGCGTTGGTGACGGGACGCCGCGCGATTGCGAAGGCGCCGGTGCGCGCGAGGTGGCGGGGGCGCTCGTTGTCGTAGGAGAAGCCCTCCGCCCCGGGGGCGGGAGAAACACCCATCAAGAAGGCCCCGGTGGGGAACTCCAGCCATCCCTCATCGCCGCCGAGCGGCGTCAGCGGCTGACCGATCTTCGATCGGTCCCCCGGCGGGAGCAGGCCGGCGAGCGCGAGTGTCTGGCGCATCGTCTCGGAGTGCTGCAGCTCGTGGCGCACCACCAACTCGGTGAGGACGCCGTCGCCGATGCCATCGCGGGCGAGCGCGACGACGACGCGCTCGCGCACCGCCTCCAGGTAGGCGCGCGCCGCGGAGGCATCGAGCAGTTGCGCTTCGCCCCGCTGCGCGCGGGGCGTCTCGAAAGCGTCGTAGAGCTCGGCAAGGTCGGGCCGCAGCAACTCCAGGCCAGCGTGGCGGTGAGCCAGCCACAGGTCCTCGTAGGCGGCGATGTGCGCGAGGTCCCACACCAGCGGGCTCATGATCGGCGAGTGCGTGCGCTCCAGCGCGTGGTCGTCGAGATGAGCCACCAGCCGCAGCGTGCCGCGGCGAGCCTCATCCAGGGCCGCCAGCGTCTCGGCAGGTGGGGCGGGGGGCACGACGGTGGGTTGGGGGACGGTGCGGGCCATGAGCTCCGGGCGCGTACTCAAGGTAGGACCTTAGCGCGCTCGGGTCCCGCGTACGCCTCCCCCGGTTTCCGGAACTGTCAGAAGGATCGAGCGTCGAGCCGGTCACACCGCCGGTCGCGGCGGGATGCGGGCACCGCAACGATCACTCTGACGGGCTCGAAGAGACAGCGTCGTTGGGGTGGATCCGCGCCGCCGCGGCGGCGTCGGCCACGACGTGCAGCCGCTCGGACACCAGCAGGCTGGCGGGTACGCGTGGATCAGGAGCCCGCCCGCCCCCTGCCAGCGCGGCGGCGAGCGCCTCGGCCTTGCCTGCACCGGCGACCAGCAGCAGCGAGTAGCGGGCGGCGCGCAGCACCGGGAGGCTGAGCGTGACTCGCTCCGGTGGGGGCTTGGGCGAATTGCGCACCGGCAGACACAGCGCGCCGCTGGCGTCCTGCACCTCCGGATGGCCGGGGAACAGCGAGGCGGTGTGCCCATCCTCGCCGATGCCCACCAGCGACACGTCCAGGGTGGGCACGCCGTCCGGCTCGGCCGCGGGCACCCTGGCGCGCAGCTCCTCGGCGTACTCCCGCGCCGCCGTCTCGGGGCCGAGCTCGCCGCGCATACGATGCTCGATCGGCCACGCCGGTCTGCCTCCGGGGATGTGGGCCAGCAGCGATTGCGCCACCAGCAGATGGGTGCTCTCAGGGTCCTCGGGCGCCACGCAGCGCTCGTCCCCGTACCACAACTCCACTGCGCGCCAGTCCTCGAGCAGCCCGGCGAGCGACTGGTAGGCGGCCCGTGGGGTGCTGCCACCCGAAAGGGCCAGGTGGGCGACGCCGCGCCGATCGAGCGCCTCCCGCAGTGCCCGCGCGATCTCGCCCGCCGCGTATTCGGCGGCCGCCTGTGGGTCGGGCAGCGTGGTGATGCGGCTCATGGCACGATCTCGCCCGCGGCGGCATACTCGGCGGCGCCCCGGGGGTTGGGCAGCGTGGTGATGCGGCTCATGGCACGATCTCGCCCGCGGCGGCCAGCGCCGGCGCATAGGTTGGGTCGCGCAGCAGCGCCTGGCGGATCCCCTCGCCGAGGATGCCCGCCTCGCCGCGTGAAGCTCCGAGGATCGTCCACTCACGCTCGCTACCCTTGGCGTCTTGGCGGAAGGCGTGCAGCCCGCCGGGGCCGCGGTCCAGGCGCAGGCGCAGGCCGGAGGCGGTGTCCAGCTCCAGCCCCGCCAGCCCGCGGACCTGCTGCTCGGGCGTGGAGATCAGCCGCAGCGCGATGTCTTGACGGCGTCCGCTGGCCTTGCCCGCCAGCTCGCCCGCATGCGCTACGAGGGGGTTGAGTCGCCAGCCCAGGCGCGCGGCCAGCCAGCCGATCAGCAGCATCGCGGAGATTGCCGACTCGGGGTGATGGCGGATCGTGACTGCGGTCAGCGTGTGCAGCTGGCGGCGCATCTCCGGGGGGTCGAAGGCGGTGGCGAGCCGCTCGCGCCACGGGGTGGTGCGCAGCCAGGCGAGATCCACCACGTAGGCGTCTTGCGAGAGCGAGCGCGCCTGGGCGATCGCCTCGCGGGGCTCGGGCTCGTCGACCGAATCGAGCAGCACGGCCTGCACGAGCGGTAGCAGCCCCCGCACCACATCGGGGTGGCCGTGAGGGGACCACAGCAGCGTCATCAGGTCGCTGACCACCAGCGGGTCGGCGATCGTGAGCAGGTCGTCGAGGTGGCGCTCGCCGATCTCCACAACCACCGTCTCGCGCAGCAGGGTGAGCTCGCCGGGTCGCGGATCGCCTTCGGAGGCCACCGTCGCGCGCGCGTCGAGGTGTTCGCGGGAGGGTTCGTAGGAGAGCACGATCAGGCGCGAGGCGTGGTAGCGCCCCACGCCGCGCAGGCGGTTGGCGATCTCCCCGCTCCACGCGCGATCGACGAACGCGATCATGTTCAGCGCGCGCGCGGGGACGTACCCGCCGTTTTCGGCGTGCCGGGCGACCAGCAGCTCGCGCAGGGCGGCTTCGATCGCATTGGGCGTGGTGTCCTGGGCGCTCCAAACGGCGTCGCTGGTGGCGGGCATGGCTCAGTCGCGCTCTTTTCGATGTGGGTCAGTTTGAAGTGGGGGGAGGCCGTATAGCCATTGCAGTGGGGGCAGAGTGTTGAACAAAATTCAAAAGCCGTGCGCAATTGCTATCGGGTTCTGAATTTTTTATAACAACCCCCAGCTCCTATTTATACATACTATCGCTATACCCAAAGCCAAGTGAATGGCTCATCAGATCGCCCGCCACGAGTGGCCCTCGGCCAGGATCTCGCCGGCCTCCGAAGGCCCCTGTGAGCCGGCCTGGTACTGCGGCAGCGGCCCCGGCGTATCGGGGTGGGCGGAACCCCAATATTTGACGATCGGGTCGCAGATCTCCCACTGCGCCTCCACCTCGTCGTTACGCGTAAACAGCGTGGGGTCGCCGCGCATCGCGTCCATAATCAGCCGCTCGTAGGCCTCCGGGGACTGCGAGAGGAACGAGGTGCCGTACAGGAACTCCATGTTGACCGGGCGGATAATCATGCGCGTGCCGGGGATCTTGGCGCCCAGCTGCAGCGACACGCCCTCGTTGGGCTGCAGCGTGAGCACCAGCTGGTTGGGGCGGATCCCGAGCGAGCCCTCCGCGCTGAAGGCGAGGTGGGGGACCGGCTTCAGCGTGATCGCGATCTCGGTGATCTTGCGCGCCAGGCGCTTGCCGGCGCGCAGGTAGAACGGGACCCCAGCCCAGCGCCAGTTGTCAACCTCCAAGCGCAGGGCCGCAAAAGTCTCGGTTATCGACTCATCACGTACCCCCTCCTCCTCCAAATAACCCGGCACATCCTCCCCGCCGGCGTGTCCCGGTCCATACTGGGCGCGTACCGCCATCTGCGGCACATCGACCGTGGTGGGGGCGTGGATGGCCTGCAGCACCTTCACCTTCTCGTTGCGCACCTCTTCGGCGGTGAAGTTCACCGGAGGCTCCATCGCCACGTGGCACAGCAGCTGCAGCATGTGGTTCTGGATCAGGTCGCGCAGCGCGCCGGAGTGGTCGTAGTAGCCGGCGCGGCTGCCGATGCCAATGTCCTCCGCGGCGGTGATCTGGATGTTGTCGATGTAGTTGCGGTTCCACAGCGGCTCAAACATCCCGTTGGCGAAGCGGAACGCCAGCATGTTCTGGACGGTCTCCTTGCCGAGATAGTGGTCGATGCGGAACACCTGGCTCTCGTCGAACACCTCCAGCACGTTGCGGTTCAGCTCGGCGGCCTCCGCCAGGGAGGTGCCGAACGGCTTCTCGATGATCACCCGCACCTCGGCGCCGGCGCGGCGCTCGAGGCCCTGCGCGCCCAGCGCCTCGACGATTACTGGGAAGAAGGAGGGTGCCGTGGAGAGGTAGAAGGCGCGGTTCAGCGGTTCGCCCGCGCGCTCGTCGAAGCGGTCGAGCACAAACGCCAGCTCGCGGTACACGCGCTCGTCGTCGAAGGTGCCGGGCACGTATTTGATGTGCGCCAGCAGCCCCGCCAGCACGTCCTCGTCGGGGGTGCGCCGCGAGAAGGAGCGGATCGCCTGCTCGCACTCGGCGCGGTAGTCGTCGCGCTCCTTCTCTTTGCGCGACACGCCCACCAGGTTGAAGCGCTCCGGCAGCGCGCCCTCGTGGGCGAGGTTGTAGAGGGCCGGCAGCAGCTTGCGCCGGGCAAGGTCGCCGGTTGCGCCGAAAATCACCAGCGTGGTCGGCGCGACGGGTAGGCGCTCCAGCCCTTCGACGAGGGGGTTCTCGGGCTGCTGCTCGACGGTGCTCATAGGGGATCGTCCGCGTGCGTGGGCTGCCCAACAGCCGCCCAGGGGCTGGGCCTCGTGCCCAGCCTCGAGCCGTCGCGTCGCCCTCCAGCGATGCTCATCCGCTCTTCCTGACCGCGTGCCCGCCGAACTGGTTGCGCAGCGCCGCCAGCACGCGGTTGGAGAAGTCGCCGTTGCCGCGCGAGGTGAACCGCGCGTAGAGGGAGGCGGTGATCGCGGGCGTGGGGACGTCGCGCGCCGTTGCCTCCTCGATCGTCCAGCGCCCCTCGCCGGAGTCCTCGGTGTAGCCGCTCAGCTCGTGCAGATCGTTGCCGTCGGCCTCAAACGCGCGGGCCGCCAGTTCGCACAGCCACGAGCGCACCACCGAGCCCTGCCCCCAGAGGTGCGCGATCCTGGCGTTGTCCAGCTCATACTCGCACTTGTCAAACAGGTCGAAGCCCTCGGCGTACGCCTGCATCAGGCCGTACTCCACGCCGTTGTGCACCATCTTCACGAAGTGCCCCGCGCCCGCGGGCCCGAAGTGCTGCCACCCGCGCGGGCCGATCGCCGCGACGCTCGTCTCGTTGGTGGGCGGCGCCAGCACGTCCAGGATCGGCGCCAGCCGCGCCACCGCGCGCGTGGGGCCCCCAACCATCATGCAGTAGCCCACTTCCAGGCCCCACACCCCCCCGGAGGTGCCCACGTCGACGTAGTGGATGCCGCTCTTTTTGAGTGCCCCCGCGCGCAGCTTGTCTTCGGTCCACTTGGTGTTGCCACCGTCCACGATCGTGTCGTCGCGGTCCAGCAGCTTGGCCAGCCGGTCGATCGTGCGCTGGGTGATCTGCCCGGCGGGCAGCATCAGCCACACCGTGCGTGGCGCCTGCAGGCGCCTGACGAGGTCAGCCAGCGAGACCGCGCCGAGCGCGCCGTGGGACACGGCCCGCCGCACGGCGTCGCGGTCGGGGTCGTACACCACCACCTGATGCTCGGAGTCGCGCAGGATGCGGTGCGACATACCGCCGCCCATCCTGCCCATGCCGATGAACCCGATCTGGCTCAAAATGCCTCCTCCTCTGGTGGTGTAGGTTTCGCATGCACGGCCGCAATAAAGGTATCCATTTGAGCTCCACCAGACTCAGCGCCGGCAAGTCTCTCCACCGCGGCTCCGGCGGGACCCCGGGTGCGGTCGCGACCAATCCACCACATCCACCGACGGCGAGGTGTCGATTTGAGCCCCGATCCCACTCATCAAAGACCTGATCGCAACCTCGCCCTGGAGCTGGTGCGCGTCACCGAGGCAGCCGCTCTGGCGGCGGCGCGGCTGGTGGGCAAAGGCGACAAGGAGGCCGCCGACCAGGCCGCCGTCGACGGGATGCACTACGCCCTTCAGTCCGTGCAGATGGATGGTCTCGTCGTGATCGGCGAGGGCGAGAAGGACGAGGCGCCGATGCTCGCCAACGGCGAGCACATCGGCGACGGCTCCCCGCCGGAGGTGGACATCGCGGTGGACCCGCTGGAGGGCACCACGCTCGCGGCCCACGGGATGCCCAGCGCGCTGGCGGTGATCGCGCTCTCCAGCCGCGGCACCATGTTCGACCCAGGGCCGTGCGTGTACATGGAGAAGATGGCGGGCGCCCCCGAGATCGCCGATCTGCTCGACCTCGACCGTCCCCTATCGGAGACCGTTGCCCTGATTGCCGAGCGCAAGGGCCGCGAGATCGGCGACGTGACGGTGGTCGTGCTCGACCGCCCGCGCCACGAGCAGGGCATCAAGGCGATCCGCCAGGCGGGCGCGCGGGTGCGGCTGATCCCCACGGCGACGTCTCCGCCTCGCTGCTGGCGGTCACCGAGCGCTCCCCGGTGGATCTCCTGTGGGGCATCGGGGGCACCCCCGAGGGGGTGATCTCGGCCGCCGCCATCAAGTGTCTCGGCGGCCAGCTGGTGGGGCGGCTGTGGCCGCGCAACGAGCACGAGCGCTCCGCAGCCCTGGATGCGGGCTATGACCTGCGGCGCGTGCTCGACCGCGACGACCTGGTGGCGGGCGAGGACGTGTTCTTCTCCGCCACCGGCATCACCGACGGCGACGTGCTGCAGGGGGTGCGCTACCCCAGCGCCGGTGGCGCCACCACCGAATCGCTGGTGATGCGCACGCGCTCGGGCACCGTGCGGCGCATCTCCGCGCGCCACGACCGCGCCAAGCTGCGCGCGCTGTATGGCGACGCGCGGTTTGGTTGATGGTGATGGGAGCCATGGGTGGGGGAGGCTGGGGACAGATGTAATTTTTCGGGCCCCAACCCTTCATTTTATGAAGTGGTTATGGGCCGATTTCGAAAGACATACCCCCCCCACTCAATTCCCCGGGGGATATGATCAGATCAGGCCGCCGCCAACCGTCCCACCCGGGACTCCGCCAGATCGAGACGTGCCAGCGAGCGCAAGAAGCCGTGGGTGACGATCACATGGATGCGCGACTGGGTGGCGTTATAAAGCCGGAGGCTAATCCCTGAGGCGATCGCCGGGTGGAAGTTGGCGACCTCTACCTCGATGTGCAGATGCGCCGCGGTCGCGTCCTCCCGCGCGCCATCCCCGTCCTCGCGGGAGCCCTCCGCGTCGAGGCGGCGCACGTCGATCTGCAGGTGCCCCTTGCTCTGGCGGCCCGCACGGGCCACCAGCAGCCCCCGCTCGATGCGCCAGCGCACCACCCCCTGATCGGCCTGCAGTTCGTATTCCGGGGCGCGGAACGCCAGCAGCGTGAGCGGCCGGAACAGCAGCACCACGAAGCGCTCCCGCTCGGTGTAGCGCACCCGCACCAGGCCGAGCGTGACGCGGGTGAGGAAGCGCCAGTAGGTCCGCGCCAGCCGCTCCAAATTCTCGGCCGACCACAACTCTCCGAGGGCGTTCTCGCTGAGCACCAGGTCGGCCGTCTGCACCGAGCGCATCGCCCCGGTGTCCGCATCCACGGTGGTGTGGTCGCAGAGGTTGGTGATCGCGGCGTTAGCCGGCACACTTTGAGCCTAGCTTGCGGATGCTCCGCCGGTGGCGGCGGAGGAGCTGGCGAGTGGCGCGGGGGATGCTTCTGAGGAGGCGGGGGTTGCCGGCGAAAGCGTGGCCGACAAGGGTTCGCCCAGCGTGGGGGTGTTGGGCACGCTGCCGACAACCTGCGTGCCGATATGCACCGTCTCCTTGATTTCGAGCGCGCGCGCGGCGCCCCAGGTGAGGTCCCACATGGCCCCGTTTTTGCCGTACGGCCCGCGGTCCAGCACCGGTGCGGTGAGCAGGTGGCCGCGATAGGAGATTCGCACCAGCGTCCCGCACGGAAGCGTGCGGCTGGCCAGTCCCACCAGCTTTGGGGTCAGTCTCTGTCCGCACGCGGTGGTGTGGCCGTAGAAGCCTGGCCCATACCACGTCGCCATCGTCCGCCCATGGGCGGAGGCGGGTGCGGGGGCCGCTCCGCCGGTCTCGGTGGGAGCCTGCGCCGCGCCGCTCGTTTCGGCTGGAGCCTGGGCCGCGCCTCCGCTCTCGACAGGCGTCTGCGCCGCGCTTGCGGAATCGGCAGGCGTCTGCGCCGCGCGCGCCGCGAGGGGTGCGGCCATGGCGAGCAATGCGGCCAACAGGCCTGCCGAAAGGGCGTGCTTGAGCGAAACGGTGTGCATGGTCGTCGTCGTACGCCTACGAGGTGAGCTGACGGGCTCGCGCCTGATGGCGCTACGGCCCCGATGAGGCCGATTCGCCCCCGCGGAGCAATGACTCGCTCCGCAATGGATCCCCCGTCCTCCACGACCTGGGTCGCAGAGGCTCGGCGTGCGGCGGAGTATACATAGTCAGCCGCCGGTAATCCGTGTGAATGCGTCTCGCAGCGCGCGCCCTCCGGCGGAGATCCCCGTTTGGGCGAGCTCTCCGACGAGATCCACCACCGACGCCGCCAGCTCCCCTCCGCTGGGCGGCTGCACCGGTCGCCCCATCTGGATTGCGTCTTCGGACTCAAAGCCCTGGCGGGGCACCGGCGGCTCGGCGGGTTTGGAGCGCTTGAGCTGAGGTTTGGCGGTTCGGGGGGATGTTTGGGCGGGTCGCTTGGGCGTGGCCCGGGGTTTGGCGGTCGGGGTGCGGGCGGGTCGCTTGGGCGTGGTTTCGGCCCGGGTCGCGGCGCTCTGCCGCGCGGCCGCTCTGCGCGCGCTGGGGCGCTGGGGGCGGGTGCTGGGCAGGCTCGACAGCACGCCCGCCTCCTCTGCCGGCCCGGCCGGCGGCGAGGTTGTGTCGGCCCGCCGGCGCCCGCCGGATCGTTTGTCTTTGCTCGGGGGGCTCATGGAGTGGGCGCAATCATCGCGCATCTGCGTCAGGCATACGGGATGGGGGCGCGCAGGCGTTACATATGGGCCACGTTCGGCTGTAACGTGGGGCGGGTCTCGACCGGAGGGGCGGGCAGACGCTCGCCGTCTCGCTACGGTCGTCTCGCTTGGCGCACAGCCCTCCCGGCACGAAATCGCTGTCTAAGGAAACGGAAACCGATGTCAGTAGTCGAACTGCAGGAGCTCGATGAGATTAAGGGCCTGTTGGCGAAGGGCCAGCAGGTGGGGGTGTTGACGTTCGCGGAGATCTCCACCGCCACCTCCGAGTTGGATCTGGACGAGACGGACGTGGAGGAGCTGCACGGCTTCCTCGAGAAATCTGAGATCGAGCTCGTCGAGGACATCGACCCCGCGACCGCCGCGGCGTCGCAGATCGAGCGCGCGCCGGACAAACGTGGCCGGCGCAAAGCGAAAGCGACGCTCGATCTCAAGCCGGACATGACCACCGACTCGCTGCAGCTGTTCCTCAAGGACATCGGCAAGGTGCGGCTGCTGACAGCCCAGGAGGAGGTCGATCTCGCCAAGCGGATCGAGCGCGGCGACCTGGACGCCAAGCAGAAGATGGTCGAGTCCAACCTGCGCCTGGTGGTGTCGATCGCCAAGAACTACCGCAACCAGGGCCTGCCCTTCCTCGACCTGATCCAGGAGGGCACGCTCGGACTGGTGCGCGCGGCGGAGAAGTTCGACTACCGCAAGGGCTTCAAGTTCTCCACCTACGCCACCTGGTGGATCCGCCAGGCGATCGCCCGCGCGCTGGCCGACAAGGCGCGCACGATCCGCATCCCCGTGCACGTGGTGGAGAAGCTCAACAAGATCGGCCGCGCCGAGCGCAAGCTGGTGACCGAGCTGGGCCGCGAACCGACCGCCGAGGAGATCGCCGACATCACCGGGATCGACCCCGAAGAGGTCGACTCGATCAAGCGCTCCGCGCAGGCCCCGGTCTCGCTGGAGAAGCCCGTCGGCGACGAGGAGGAGTCGGAGTTCGGCCAGTTCATCGCCGACGAGCGCGCCGAGTCCCCCTACGAGCGCGCCGCCGAAATCCTCACCAAGGAGGCGCTGCGCGAGGCGCTGGAGAACCTCTCCTACCGCGAACGGCGCGTGCTGGAGCTGCGCTATGGCCTTGGCGGCGAGCACCCCCGCACGCTCGACGAGGTGGGCCGCACCTTCAACGTCACGCGCGAGCGCATCCGCCAGATCGAGAACCAGTCGCTGAAGAAGCTTCAGTCTTTGGCGGAGGCGCAGAAGCTCCGCGACGTGGCCTAGCCTGGTCCGCCCGCTCCTGAGGCGCTCAAGCCCCCCGGCGGGGATGCCGATGCGAGAAGCATGTTCGACGTGCAGGCAGCTCTGCGTGAGCTGGTAAACCGCCACGGCTCGGATCTGCACCTGAAGGTGGACGCGCCGCCGCTCTACCGGGTGGACGGCATCCTCACCCACGACGAGCGCGTCGGCGCGCTGAGCTCCGAGGACACCGAGCACGCGCTGCACGACCTGCTGCACGACCCCGTGAAGCTGCAGGAATTCACCGAGGAGCACGAGGTGGACTTCTCCTTTGAAATCGTCGGGTTGGCGCGCTACCGCATCAACGCGTTCCGCCAGCGCGGCGTGATCTCGCTGGCCTGCCGCGCGATCCCCCACAAGATCAGCTCGATCGACGAGTTGACGCTACCCCCCGTCGTGCGGGAACTGGCGGAGGAGGAGCGCGGGATCGTGTTGCTCACGGGCACCACCGGTTCGGGCAAGTCGACCACGCTGGCGGCGATGATCGACCACATGAACTCCACGATGAGCAAGCACATCGTCACGATCGAGGACCCGATCGAGTTCGTGCACAGCGACAAGCGCTCGGTGATAAACCAACGCGAGGTGGGGATGGACACCGCCTCCTTCAAGCGCGCCCTGCGGCGCGTGCTGCGTCAGGACCCCGACGTGATTCTGGTGGGGGAGATGCGCGACGACGAGACCGTCCAGACCGCCCTCTCGGCGGCCGAGACCGGCCACCTGGTGCTCTCCACGATCCACACGGTCGACGCCACCGAGTCGATCAACCGGATGCTCGACTTCTTCCCGCCCCACCAGCACGCCCAGGCGCGCTCGATGATCGCGGGCACCGTGAAGGGCGTCATCTCCCAGCGTCTGGTCCCGGGCGCCGACGGCGGCCGGGTGGCGGTGTGCGAGATCCTGCGGATGACCGGCCGGGCGCGCGACATGATCGTCGACCCCGCCCAAACCGGCAAGCTGCACGAGGTGATCACCGCTGGCGGTTACTACGGGATGCAGACCTTCGACCAGGCCCTCTTCGGGCACCTCAAGGCAGGGCGGGTCACCGTCGAGGATGCGCTGCGCGTGGCCTCCAGCCCCCACGACTTCAAGCTGCTGGTGCAGGCCGATGGCCGCCGCGGCACCACCATGGAGGACGTCGCCTCCGCGCAGGAGCAGCGCGGCGAGGCGCCCGCCGGCGCCCCGGCTGCCCCCACGCCTGCCCCGAGTGGGCCGTCCTTGACAGTCGTTTAGGCCCTCCAACACTTCATTTGGTAAAGTGGTTGGTGTGGCGAACGATGAGACATGCCCGGTGTGTCGCACGGCGGAGATCGTCTGCGGCAAGTGGACGCTGCTGCTGATCCGCGAGCTGGCGGAGGGCCGCTCGCGCTTCTGTGAGCTGGAGCGCTCGCTGGAGGGGATCAGCCCCCGCACGCTCTCGCTGCGTCTGCGCGCGCTGGAGGAGGAGGGCATCGTCGCGCGCCAGACCTTCTCCGAGGTGCCCCCGCGCGTGGAGTACGCGCTCACCGAGAAGGGCGCGGCGCTGCTGCCGATCATCGACGACATGCGCGTCTACGGCGAGCGCTGGATCGTGCAGGGCTGCGGCGAGGACAGGATGAGCTCAGCGGTGTTCGCGCAGACGTCGGCCGCCGCGGTCGCCTGAGCCGCGATCGCCGGAGCCCGATCGCCTGAGCCGCGATCGTGCTTGAGGCTCAGCCGTCAGGTCTCGGCCCCGGGTCTGCAACGCCGCCTGCGCTGAGCAGGAGCGCTCTGGGTGCCGGCGAATGGCCTTCCGTGCGCTCCCACCAGCTTGAGACGGCCATAACCGAGTTCGTGCGAGAGGCCGCGGCGTACCTGCAGAGCGAGTTGGACGCTGGCGCGGAGGTGCCGTTCGAACTCGAATCGAGCTCCCCGCGAGGGCGGGGACCGAGAAGGGGAGCACAGCTGTACAGCTACCGGCCGCTCACCGAGGCGTTCATCGGCGAGCGCTGGCCGGCGCTGGCGAATTTGGAGAGCTGCGCCGCGGCGGAGCGGCTGCTGGAATGTCTGCAGGGGCTCGACCGCTACCTGCTCCAGCACGATGTGCGGATCGGGCGGGGCGATCGGCGCTCGCGCGCGACCGTCGTGCTGAGGACGCTGCTGGAGGAGGTGTATGCCGAGCGCTCCGATTTCGAGCTCGACGAGGAGCGGCTGCGCCACGCGCTCGCGCGGTTGGACGCCACGGCCTTCACCAATGCCGGCGAGGTGGCGCTGATCGAGACGCTGCACGGCATGGGCGTGGTGGCGCCCGAGCTCGCGCACACGCGCGCGCCGGCGATCGGCCGGCCCGAGCTGGCGTGGGCGCTGGCCCGCTTCGAGATGGGCTGCGAACGCTCATCGGAACTGGAGGCGCTGAGCGACCACCTGCTCGCGTTGCGCGCGCTGCTGGAGCCGGAGGGCCCCGCCAGCGGACTGCTCGCGGGCCGCCTGGCGGCGCTCTGCGCGACGCCCGAGGAGCGCGCCGGTCTGACGCGCCGCGTGCTGAAGGCGATCGCTCTGGAGCGCGACGTGATCACCGGCGCGGCCGTGGAGCACGCGAGCTGCGACGCGCTCGTGGCGGAGCTCGCTGGCCACCTGCGGGCGGTGCTGCGAGACGTTGTCTGCGGACATCTGCCGCCCGATCTGGTCCGCTGCGCCGACGCGTTGCTGGTGGTGCAGGAGCCGCAGGGACCACGGGAGTCTCAAGAGCCGACGCGGCAGGGGCCGATCAGGGCACGGCGTGGGCCGTCAAGAAAACAGGAACCGAGCGACGCGGTCCAGGCCGGCGAGATCCTGAACATCCCCGTCTAGGTGGGGCACGAGGATCGGGTGGGGATCCTCCAAAGCGCGCGAAAGCCGCTGCACCGTGGCACGGTCGCGCTGTGCCAGCACGTCGAAGTCGGCGAGGTTATCCGCCACGCGCGCGGCCAGCCGCTCGCCCAGCTCGCCAGCCAGCAGCCCCGCCACCTCGACGGGCGTGTGTCCCTCCAGGCCGTCGCTGTGGACGCGGTTGACGATCAGCGCCGCCCGCGCCATCTTCTCGGTGTCGAGCTGTTCGGCGAAGAACAGCGCCTCGCGCGCCGGCTCGGGCTCGGGCGAGGTGACCAGCACGAAGGCGGTGGTGGGGTCGCGCAGCAGGCGATGCACCGTGTGCGCGCTCTCGCGAAAGCCGTCGAGCATCACTGCCAGCGCGCCGAAGAAGCTCGACAGGTCGCCAATCAAATCCATGCCGGTGAAGCGCGAGAACATCGACAGCACCAGCCCGGTGCCGCGGCCGACCAGGCGCACGGCGAAGTTGCCGGGAGCGAGGAACATGCGCATGGAGCGGCCCTCCATGAAGCTCGTCATGCGCAGCGGCGAGTCGAGGAAGTCGAGCGCGTTACGCGAAGGTGGCGTGTCGAGCACGATCGTGTCGAAGCGCCCCTCGCGGTGCAGCTCGGCCAGCTTGGTTATCGCGCTGAACTCCTGGGTGCCCGCCACCGCGCCGGAGAGCTCCTGGTAGATGCGGTTGGACAGCACCTCATCGCGCGCGCGCTCGTCGGGTGCGATGCTGGCGATCAACGCGTCGAGGGTGCGCTTGGCGTCCAGCATCGAGGCCCACAGCTCGCCCTTGCACTCGATCCCCTGCGCGGCCAGCAGCGCGGGGTCGATCCGCCGCGGCTCGTTGTCCAGCTCATCGATGCCCAGCGCGCTCGCCAACCGCCGGGCGGGATCGATCGTCACCACCGCCACCCGCTGCCCGCGGCAGGCCAGCCCCAGGGCGAGCGCCGCCGCCGTGGTTGTCTTGCCCACTCCTCCCGGGCCGGCGCAGATGCAGACGCTTCTGCCGCGCAGTCGCTTCGCGAGGGGTGAGGGGCTGGCCCGTGGCACGGGGGGATCGTAGTCGTGCAGGAATCCGACCACCGCGTGCGAATACTCACGACGACGAGCTTTAAAGGAAGCGTGGCGCGGTCGGCCGTAGGCCGGCTGGCCGAAACGGGGATGCGAGCCGAAGGCGAGTGTCTCCCGGCTTCGGTCGGGCCCCTCTTCTTTCAGATCCACCATCGAGCATCGGAGCCCGCCGTGCAACCAAGGGCAAAGGTCATCGCGTTCGCCAACCAGAAGGGCGGGGTGGCCAAGACAACCACAACGCTCAACCTCGCCGCCGCCTTCGCGGAGGAGGGGCACCGCGTGCTGTGCGTGGACATGGACCCCCAGGGGAACCTGACGATGTCGCAGGGGATCGACCCCGACACGCTGGAGAAATCGATGTACGACGTGCTGGTGCACAAAACCTCGATCCGCGAGGTGATCCGCCGGCGCGAGGTGGACATCGCGTGCGCCTCGATCGATCTGGCGGGGGCGGAGATCGCGATGTCCACGATGATCGGCCGCGAGCGCTCGCTGCAGAAGGCGTTCGAGCCGATTCGCGAGGACTACGACTTCATCTGCATCGACACGCCCCCCAGCCTGGGATTGCTGACGATCAACGCGCTGACGGCCGCCGACAAGGTGATCGTCCCCGTGCAGTGCGAGTATCTGTCGATGCGCGGTTTGATCCAGCTGCAAAACACGCTGGCGATGATCCGTGAGAATCTCAATCCGGACGTCGACATCGAGGGTATCCTTCCCACGTTGGTGGATTCACGCACCATTCACGCCAAGGAGGCGATCGAGATCCTCGAGGAGAACTTCGGCGATCGCGTGTTCGCCTCGCGCATCCGCAAGACGGTGCGCTTCGCGGAGGCGCCGGTGAAGGGGATGTCGGTGCTCAAGTACGAGCCGGAGGGCGTGGCGGCGCAGTCATACCGCCAGCTCGCGCAGGAGGTGCTGGCGCATCAAGGCCGAGCTCAGGAGGACCTTGCTCATGTCCCAGAGTAAACGCGCCAGCATGCGGGAGGGCCCCCTGGCGGCGTTGTTCAGCAAGACCGAGGAGGAGCAGGCAAAGGAGTCCGAGCAGCAGCCCGAGGCGGCGAAGGAGCAGCCGCAGGCGGTCGAGGAGGAGGAGCAGACCTCCATCCCCAGCCCCCGCGAGCGTTTGCGCAATGTCTTCTCCGCGGAGATCCCCGCCAACATGATGGAGCGCCCCGCCGCGGCCACCGCGGCCGGCGCGGCGGGAGCAGCCACGGCTGACGCATCTCCCTCCGCAACCGACGCGCCCCCGCCGGTGGACGTGTATGCGCGCGAAGAGTCCAAGGCGGCGACGATGGCCGGCGGGCAGCCGGTGATTCACCCGGTGATCCGCGTGGTGGGGGTGGGCGGCGCGGGCGTCAACGCCGTCAACCGCATGGTGGAGGCCGAGGTGGCGGGCGTGGAGTTCCTCGCCATCAACACCGACCTGCAGTCGCTGCAGCAGTCAACGGCGGACATCACCCTGCACATCGGCGCCGAGCTGACGCGCGGCCTGGGCTCGGGCTCGGACACCGACCTCGGCAGGGCGGCGGCGATGGAGGACTACGACCGCGCGAAGGCGCTGCTGAAGGGGTCGGACATGATCTTCATTACCGCCGGCGCCGGCGGCGGCACCGGCACCGGCGCGGCGCCGATCGTCGCGCGGATCGCCCGCGAAGTGGGGGCGTTGGCGGTGGCGATCGTCACCAAGCCGTTCGGCTTCGAGGGCTCGCGCCGCGCGGAGGCCGCCGAGCAGGGCATCAAGGCGCTGGCCGAAGAGGTGGACACGCTGATCGTGGTACCCAACAACCGGCTGCTGAGCGTGCTGGACAAGCAGACCTCGATGGTGGATGCCTTCCGCGTCGCCGACGACGTGCTGCGCCAGGGCGTACAGGGGATCTCCGACCTGGTCACGCTGCCCGGCCTGATCAACCTCGACTTCGCCGACGTGCGCACGATCATGAGTAGCGCCGGCAACGCGCTGCTGGGCATCGGGATGGGCGCCGGCGGCGAGCACCGCGCCACCGAGGCCGCAATGAAGGCGGTGGAGTCGCCGCTGCTTGAAACCTCGATGGAGGGCGCCCGCTCGATCCTGCTGTCGATCACCGGCGGCAGGGATCTCTCGCTGTGGGAGGTCAACGAGGCCGCCAAGGCGGTCTCCGAGGCGGCGCACCCGGACGCCAACATCATCTTCGGCGCGATGGTCGACGAGAAGCTCGAAGACCAGGTGTGGGTCACGGTCGTGGCCACCGGCTACGAGCAGGAGCGTCCCCGCCTCTCCGGGCGCGGCCGTCTGGAGGAGCCCGCGGGCGAGCCCCGCGTGCAGCGCGCCGGCGGTCGGCGCGAGCGCGAGCGTCGCGGCGGGAGTGCCTCCGTGGAGCTCGACGTGCCCGAGTTCATGCCGCGCGGCTGAGGTGCGTCAGCGCTGCGCCATGCTGCGTCCTCGCCTGCTTCGCGCGCACCTGCGGTAGGGGTATTGACAAGACGTGCACTCTGTGGTTATGATGGCTGGGTCATAGTCAACCGGTGTGGTTGGCGGGCATACATAGAGTCTGGTTGGGTCATCCCACCCTGTGGTTGACGTAAGCGCTCGCAGAGAGTGCGGGTGGGAGAGGGATCGGGTCGTCGATGAGGGAGTTGTTTGAGCGTGGTTTCTAGAGGGAGATACACAGCAGGGGTGTGCGCGACCCGTTCGGGGCGTGTACCTAGATGCTTCGGCAACTTGCCGATGCATCTCTCTCTCTCTCTCTCTCTCTCTCTCTTGCGCTAGGGGGTTAGGCCCCGGCCTTCGTCGTTTGGCGTTTTCGCGCCGCCCTTGTTCTCCTTTGGGAGAGCGGGGATTCGCGATGTCGTGGGGGGTGGTGTAGCGGTGCGCGTGCGGACCGCGGCGGCTCCCCGGGGTTCCGGGTCGCGTCGTTCTGCGGTGCCTGGTCGTGGCTCGATGGTGGCTGGTGTAACACGGGTCGCGGCGCGTGAGGCGTCCGTGTCGGGTGTGTCGCTTGGTGCGCGGCGGCGTGCGTTGGTGCCGGCGCGGTTGGCGGCGCCGGAGGGGCGTTTGGTTGAGATTCAGCGTTCGCGGCTGCTGGCGGGCGCGGTAGCGGCGCTTGAGGAGTTGGGTTACGCGGGTACCACGGTGACGCAGATCACCGAGCGTTCGCGGGTGTCGCGGCGCACGTTCTACGAGCTGTTTGAGAACCGCGAGGAGTGCCTGGGGGCGCTGCTCGACGATGTTCTGGGGATGGTGGAGGGGGAGCTCGCGGGGGCAGCCCTGGAGAGTCTTACGTGGCGTGAGCGGGTGCGTGGCGGCCTTGCGGTGATTTTGGGGTTCTTCGATCGTGAGCCGGCGCTCGCGAGGGTGTGTGTGGTGCACTCCCAGCAGGGCGGGCCGAGCGTCCTCGCGCGTCGTGAGGAGGCCTTTGCGCGTCTGGCCGGGGTCATCGACGGGGCGCGTGGTGAGAGTACGCGTGCGGCGGGTTGCTCGCCGTTGACGGCGGAGGGCCTGGTCGGTGCGGCGTTCGGGATTGTGTATGCGCGGGTGGCGCGCGGTGAGCCCCGGCCGCTGGCGGATCTTCTCGGTGAGTTGATGGGGATGATCGTGCTGCCGTATCTGGGGCCGGGGGTGGCGCGTCGTGAGCAGCGCCGCTCGGCGCCTGGGCCGGTTTCGGCAGCGGTGGGTGGGCCGTCGGTGTTTTTGGCGGCGCGGCGTGATCCGTTGGGGGAGGTGCGGATGCGTTTGACGTATCGCACCGCGCAGGTGCTCGAGTGCATCGCTGGGGAGCCGGGGATCAGCAACCGGGTGGTCGCCGAGCGCGCGGGGGTCTCCGACCAGGGGCAGATCTCCAAGCTGCTCGCGCGTCTTGAGCGCCTGGGGTTGCTGGTGAACGGCGGCGAGGGGCACGCGAAGGGTGAGCCGAATGCGTGGACATTGACCGCGCTCGGGCATGAAGTCGCACGGCGGGTGGGTAGCAGCCGTGATGAGCAAACGACGGGAATCAGATGAAACGGAAATCGAGGGAGGCGCTTGGCATGAAGGCAACAGTGGTCATACACCGCAGGGTCACCGGGGTGCGTTCCGCTGCGCTCGCCGCTTGCGCGTTGAGCGCCGCCCTGCTCGCCCTCGGTGGCGGCGTTGCGCAGGCGCGCCTCGTGCCCGCCGGTAGCTTCGGCTCGGGTCAGATTGGAGAAGACCCGATGGGGGTCGCCGTCGATGAATCCAGCCAATCCGTGTACGTGTCGAACTTTCTTTCCGCGAAAATCGACGAGTTCAACTCCGCGGAGAAACTTGTCTCCCCTCCGTCGCCGTTCGCTACGAACGGCGGGCACCAGTCGGGTGTGGCGGTGAACCCCACCGATGGCGACGTGTATGCGGTCGACAACATCATCAACGAAACAAGTGAAGTCTACGAAACCGTGGTTGCAACCTACGATCCCCGCAGCGGCGCGCAGCTGTCGTCGTTCCCGGTGTCAGGGTGCGCCGGAGGGTTCTCCGGCAACTTCACGCTTGTACAGATCGCGACTGACTCGTCGGGAGACGTGTATTTGCCCTGTGCGCCCAACAGCGCGGTGCAGGAGTACAGTCCAAGCGGGACGCTGCTACAGACATTCACTGGCTCTGGTTCCGAAGCGTTGAAGGAACCGACGGGTGTCGCCGTGGAGCCCTCTGGGAACGTGTGGGTTGCCGACACCGGAAACGGTCGCGTCGAGGAGTTCAGCGCGAATGGCAGCTTTGAGCGGTCGATCTCGAGCGCTGGAGTGCAGACCGTCGCGGTCGACTCTGCCGGTGGCCTGTTTGCGCTTGTGCTCAACAGCGCCGACCTGTGCGGCTCGCTCACGCCACCCTGTTACCACCTCCTGGAGTACAGCGCCACCGGAGCGCAGGTTGCCGCCGACGTTGGCGCTGGCGAAATCGAGGATCAAGCCTATGAGGCTTATGGAGCCATCGACATGGTGGCCGTGAACGCCTCGAGCGGACGCGTGTACGTCAGCGATGGCGGCCACAATCAGGTAGAGGTTTTCGCGCGGACGTTCGCGCCCACGCTCGGCAGGGAGCTCGTATCCGAAGTGGGCACCTCTGAAGCAAAGCTCGGTGCCCTGATCAATGCTGGCGGCGAAGACACCCACTACTACTTCGAATATGGGACAACCTCGGCATATGGCCACGCGACGCCGTTCCCGATTGGCGACGCGGGTACGGGCCTCACGCCGACAACCGTGTGGGCGTCAGCCAGCGGTCTGCAGCCCGGAACGACCTACCACTATCGTGTCATCGCGACGAGCGCGCTCGGCACCGTTACCGGCCCCGACCAGACGTTCGAGACCGAGACGGCCGCTCAGGGAAGCTGCCCCAATGAACAACTGCGCCTCGGCTTCTCCGCGGGCCTCCCAGACTGCCGCGCCTATGAGCAGGTAACGGTCCCAAACGACGCCTCCGCTGAGCCCGACCCGTTCTACACTGCGTCTCGTACAAACTGGGTTGCCCTCAACCACGCGTCGCGTGAAGGCGACCGTCTCTCATATTTCTCGATCGACGTTCTTCCGGGGTCGCAGACCGGCATCGGATTCTACCTGGCCACACGAGGAACAAACGGTTGGTCCTCGGAAAACGTAGCGGCACCGACAGACTATTACGGGTTCGGATGCGACGTGATCGGACTCACGGGCGGGCCGAGCATGGGGGACTACTCCGCAGACATGTCGTCGCTGATTCTCAGCGAGGGTGGCAACGAGGTAAGGGGTGAAAATACCAACACCGGCGAATGTGACGGCCTCGATCCGGAATTGGTCAGTGGCGAACCACCGGGTGTACAAAACCTGTTTGTACGTGATAATCAGAATGGAACCTATCAGTTGGTTGACGTCGTCCCGCCGGGTATCACACCGGCAAACGCAAGCCTCCATGCGACGTCCGAAGATGACAGTCACGTTGTCTTTAGCGAGCGCGCGAGGCTGACCCCAGAGGCGCCAGGTGGCGTTGAAGACCTGTATGAGTGGGACGAGGGGGTCGTGCGCCTCGTGACGGTGCTCCCGAACGGCACGCCGGCGGTGGGGTCGCTGGCAACCAGCTCAGTCTCCGACCGCTCTGTCTCGGCGGATGGCTCGCGTGTCTTCTTCACCGCCGGCGGCAACCTATACGTTCGCGAGAACGCAGAACAATCGTCCAGTGAAGAATGTGCCCGTCCGGCCAGTGCGTGCACGGTGCAAATTGATGCATCACAGATGGGCGGCAATGGCGGTGGAGGCCGGTTCGACGCAGCCAGCGCGGACGGCTCGCGGGTGCTGTTCACCGATGAAAATAAGTTGACGTTCGGCTCCAGTGCGGCGCCGAACGAACCAGACCTCTACGAATATGACGCAAGCACCGGCCAGCTAACGGATCTGAGCGCGGTCAGCAGCGGTCATGCGAACGTAAAGGGAGTGATCGGGATCAGCGAAGATGCCTCATATGTCTACTTCGCCGCCGCTGGTGTTCTGGCCGCAAACGAAAACAGCCATGGAGAAAAAGCTAAGGAAGGCCAGGCTAACCTGTATCTCCGCCACGAAGGCTCCACGACCTTTATCGCCGGAGTCAACTTGGAATTTGAAGCTTGTCTGTGGAGTGAACCGTGCGCCCGTGTGTCCTCAGACGGAGCGTACTTCGCATTCACCTCGCAGAAAGGCCTTACCGGCTATGACAACACTGATCTCAACACAGGCCTTACCGATCCTGAGATCTTCCTTTACAGTGCCGCTTCTGGCCAACTCGATTGCACGTCCTGCGATCCCACCGGCGAATCGCCGACGGCTGTGAGGACTGAAGGGGGAACGCCACTTGGCGCGCAAATAGAATCCAGGGGCTCGGGCGTCCCTCACTACCTTTCGAACAGCGGCCGGGTGTTCTTCGAAACGGCGGAGCCACTGGTGCCGCGCGATACAAACGGGCAGGTGGATGTCTATGAGTTCGAGCCAGACGGCGTCGGTAGCTGCGGCGAAGCCGGCGGTTGCATCGCGCTGATCTCGACGGGCACGGCCGCTGCGCAAACGATGCTGATCGACGCCAGCGCCGACGGAAGCGACGTGTTCCTGCGCGAGCTTCAGCGACTCACGCCACAAGACACGCAGGAATCTGAAGCGATCAGCATCGTCGACGCGCGCGTCGACGGTGGCTTTTCGGCTCTTTCGGCTTCGCCACCCTGCTCGACGGCGGATTCCTGCCGTGCCGCACCCTCGCCGCAGCCAGCGATATACGGAGAGCCGTCAAGCGCCACATTCGCCGGTGCGGGCAACGTCGCGCCGCCGATGCCATCACCGCCGACTGGCAAGTCAAAACCCAAGTCAAAGAACCTGACATGCAGGAAGGGCCTCGTGAAGAAAAATGGCAAATGCATAAAGCGCAAGAAAGAGCCCAGGCGGTCCGCCCACGTCCACAAGGCAGGAAGGTGAACATGCTCTCCAAAATGCTAACGGCAGCAGTCTCGCTGGTGATCGCCTTGGTCGCCATGATGGGCGTTGGCGCTTCCGCTTCCTTTGCGGAAACCCACCCATTCCTGTATAGCTTCGGCTCGCTTTCGAGTCCCACTGGCATAGCGGTCGACGAATCGAGTGGGAATGTGTATGTCGCCGACATCGAGACGAATACCGTCTACAAGTTCGACGCAAACGGCAACCCGGTCGACTTCTCCGCACTTGGCTCCAACACGCTGACGGGGGCCGCGACGCCCGCCAAAGCCTTTGCCTTCCCTGCGGCGCCAGGAAGCACAGCTGCGATTGCCGTCGACAATTCGACCAGCCCCTCGGACCCTTCGGCGGGAGACCTATATGTGGTAGACGCCGGTCATGGCGTGGTCGACAAGTTCAATGCTAGCGGAGAATACCTTGGCCAGATTACGGGGCCGAATTCTGAAAAATTCACGCGACTGACGGGTGTTGCGGTGGATGGCAACGGCAACGTCATGGTTCAGGAAGTAGAAGAAAGCGATGGTGATTTGTCCGTCAGCGAGTTTGACGGGTCTGCGAGTAATTCTTACGTGCGTAGCCTAAGCTTGATAGCCGGCGAAGGCGGGCCAAGCATAGCTCTTGCGATTGGCCCGCCAGGGGACATGTATAGCGTGAACGCCAAATGTGGCTGCGTCGAGAAGTGGACTTCGCGTGGCGAATACCTTGGCCGGGTCGATGACAATAGCTCCGGTGACGTTGCCGTTGCAGCCGATTGGGTGACAGGACATCTCTACGTCGATGAACAGTCAGCGCTGGCCGAGTGGGACACCGGGCAGATAAACGGCTACACGGTGCAATCGGCCGAAGAAACGAAACGGCCTAGCCTGGGTGCGCTTGTGTCGGTCTTCGGGTCGCTGCAGCTGACTGCCACCACCGGCCACGATGGTGGGATCGCCGTCAACAGCCATACCGGCGATATCTATGTATCAGATCCTGCCGCAGGCACCATCGACGTGTTCGCCACCACGGTACCTGCCACGACAGTCAACGCTCCGGCGAACGTGACGGAGACGGGCGCGACGCTCGAGGGCAGCATCGACCCACGCGGCACGCCCGTCACGGAATGCTGGTTTGAATATGGGACCAACGCCTCTTATGACCAGAGCGTCGAATGCCAGCAGAAGCCGTCACAGATCGGTTCGGGCACGACCCCGGTCGCGGTGTCGGCGGTGATCACAGGCCTGCAGCCGGGGCTGCTCTACGACTTCCGCCTGAAGGTGGAAAGCGCGAACGGTCCGAATTTCACCAGTGGGCGCCTGGCGACCGTGGGAGAAGGCTTTGGTGTCAGTGCTTTCGAACTGTCGTTTGCAAACGAAAATGGGAGTCCTGACATCCAGGCCGGGTCGCACCCCTACGTGATGACTACTACCTTCGTCCTCAATACGACCTTCCTAAATCGGAACATCCTGGCTGATCGAGAAGGTGACGACGAACGGTACAAACTCGAGCCCGACGGCAATGTCAGGGACGTGATCGTGACCCTTCCTCCCGGGCTGGTCGGCGATCCCAACGCCACGACAGAAAAGTGCCCACTCGCAGATCTTGATAATTCACGCACCCCCTGTCCGGCCGCTTCACAAATCGGCTATCTTGAAGCCGACCTGGCCGAAATAAACGGACCGGGCCGGCTGCAAAAAGAACCCTTGTTTCAACATGGTGCCGCCCCACGGCGTGGCGGCACAGTTCGGCGCGCACTTCTTGGTCCCCAGTGTGTTCGTCAACAATGGGCTCAAGCCGGGCGGCGATTATGGCTACACCGCGACATCGGAAGCCGCCCCTACTGTCGTGCCCGTGATCAAGACGCGTGTGACCCTCTTCGGCGGTCCTCCCAGCGGCTCGCAAAAACCGTTCTTGACGTTGCCGACCTCCTGTAACGGACCGCTGGATGCAAGCATTGAAGTGGACTCCTACCAGGAACCCGGCCATTTCGTCAAAGCTAGCACGGTCACGCACGACGCGTCCGGCAGTCCAGCTGGGATGAGCGGCTGTTCGAAGCTGCTCTTTTCGCCCACCATCAATGTGGCCCCGGACGTTCCGGACGCGAGCGCCTCAACCGGGTTGACGGTAGACGTGCACGTGTCCCAGCAGGCGGGGTCGAACCCCGCGGGTTTTGGGGAGTCGACCTTGAGGGACACGACGGTGGTGCTGCCCGCGGGCGTGGCGATCAACCCCGCGGGGTCTGACGGTCTGGAAGCCTGCTCGGAGTCGCTGGCGGGCTTCAACGGCTTCACTGAATTCAACCATGAATTCGAACCGGGCGTTCAGACGGCGACGTTTACGCCGACTGCGCCTGAAGTGCTGCAGCCGAGCGTGAACTTCTGCCCGAACGGATCGAAGATCGGTACCGTCAAGATCAAGACCCCGCTCTTGCCCGATCCACTAGAAGGCGACGTGTACCTGGCGGCGCAGAACGCCAACCCGTTTGGAAGTCTTATCGCGATGTACCTGATGGTCGAAGATCCCGCCTCGGGGACGGTGATCAAGCTTCCGGGTGAAGTGCGACTCTGCGAAGGCCCGGGCGAGGTCATCGAAGGCGTGTCGTGTTCCGCGACGGGGCAGATCGTCACGACATTCAAGAACACGCCGCAGCAGCCTTTCGAAGACCTCGAACTGCACTTCTTCGGCGGGGAACGCGCGCCGCTGACGACGCCATCGCGGTGCGGCACGTACACAACGCAGGCATCGTTCACGCCATGGGACGGTAACGCGCCGGTTGCGGCGTTTTCGAGCTTCCAGATCACGGCTGGTCCGAACGGGGGGGCGTGTCCCGGCACGAGTTTGCCGTTCGAACCCTCCCTGACGGCCGGTACGACAAACATCCAGGCGGGTGCGTTCACGCCATTTACGATGACGATGAGCCGCACGGATGGGCAGCAGAGTCTGCAAGCGGTCGAACTGAAGCTCCCCAGTGGCCTCTCCGGGCTGCTGTCGGGCGTCGAACTGTGTCCCGAACCGCAGGCCAGCCAGGGCACGTGTCCTGCGGGCAGCCTGGTCGGGGAAACGATCGTGAGTGTGGGCGTGGGCGGGGACCCGTTCAGCGTGAAGGGCGGCAAGGTGTACATCACCGGGCCGTACGAGGGCGCGCCGTTCGGGCTGTCGATCGTGAACCCGGCGAAGGCCGGGCCGTTCGATCTGGAGCAGGGCAAGGACGCCTGCGATTGTGTGCTCGTGCGCGCGAAGATCAATGTCAACCCGGAGACTGCGGCGTTGACGGTGACGAGCAACACGCAGGCCCAGGGTGACGCGATCCCGACGAGCCTCGACGGCATCCCGCTGCAGATCCAGCACGTGAACGTCACGATCAACCGCCCCGGGTTCACGTTCAACCCGACAGACTGCGACAAAACGCAAATCGGCGGGAGCCTTTCTAGCAGCGAAGGCGGGACACAGGCGCTGTCGGTGCCGTTCCAAGCCACGGATTGCGCGACGTTGGCGTTTGCCCCCAAATTCGCGGTCTCGACGTCGGGCAAGACCTCGAGAGCCGACGGTGCGAGCCTGAAGGTGGATCTAACCTATCCCAAAGCGGCGTTTGGTAGCCAGGCGAATATCGCGAAGGTCAAAGTCGAACTCCCCAAGCAACTGCCGTCGAGGTTGAGCACGCTGCAGAAGGCCTGCACCGCCGCGCAGTTCGACGCAAACCCCGCCGGCTGTCCGGCGGCCTCGATCGTCGGCTACGCCAAGGCGATCACGCCGTTGGTGCCGGTCCCGTTGGAAGGGCCTGCCTATTTTGTGTCCAATGGCGGTGAGGCGTTCCCGAATTTGATCGTCGTGCTGCAGGGCTACGGCGTCACGATCGACCTTGTCGGCGATACGTTCATCAGCAAAGCGGGGATCACGAGCAGTACTTTCAATACGGTCCCCGACCAGCCGATCGGCAGCTTCGAACTGACGCTCCCGGAGGGCCGCTACTCGGCGCTCGCCGCGCTCGGGAACCCCTGCAAGAGCAAACTGACGATGCCCACCGAATTCGTCGCGCAGAACGGGGCCACGATCCACCAGAGCACCAAGATCGCCGTCACCGGCTGCCCCAAGACGAAGAAGGTCGCGCACAAGCGCAAGCACAAGGCCAAGGCAAAGCGGAAGGCCGGGAAAGCCAGTCACCACGGGCACACGCATGGAAGGAGCGCGCGCTTGAGCGGGAAATAGGGGATCGTGGCGCTGGGCCGGCTCGCGCGGTCGTTCGCACGGGAGGCGCTCGCGCACGAAGAGGGGGTAGGACCGCGGTCGCCGGCCTCCGACCCTCGGCCCGGAGAGGTGCCCGTTGAGCAGAAGATCAGCTGTCTGTGACCACACGCAGGCTGGCGATGCCGGCGAAGTGGCGGGTGTTGAGCGTTGCCAGCGGGGTGTCGTGGGTCAGGCAGCAGGCGGCGATCCAGGCGTCGTTGGCGGGCAGCGGCGCGCCTGCGCGCAGGGCTGCACCGGTGAGCTCGCCCCAGCGGCGTGCGACGGCGCGGTCGGCGGGGATGACGATCACGCTCTCCAGCCAGCGTTCGAGCGCGGCCACTCGCCGGGTGCCCCAGCCGGCGTGGGCGGCGCCGCGGAACAGCTCGCCGACGGTGACGAACGTCACGCATGGAGTGAAACCCTGAATGTCCTGTGCAACCGCCGCGGGCAGCGTGGCGCGCATCAGCCTCGACACGACGTCCGTGTCGAGCACGATCGCCTCAGCGGTCGCGGTCACGCTCGGCGCGAACGGTGGCGTTGAACAAGTCGACCTCCGCGTCGGACGGCCAGATGTCGTGGTCCGCCAGCGCGGTGGAGTTCTGGAGCGGCTCGATGCCCTGCTCGGCGGCCAGCGTCGCGATCGTCACATCTGGGCCGCTCGGCTCTGCCAGCGTCGGATCGTGTGCGCCGGCGGTCGCCGTGAGTGCCTCGACGTCGGCGCGTCGCAGGCGGCGCACCCCCGAGGGGAGTCGGGCGGCATGGATGAGCCCGCGGTCCGCGTAGCGGCGCACTGTGCTCTCGTGCACACCGAGGCTCCGCGCGGCCTCGCGCAGGGTCACATAGGTAGACTTGGTAGCCATGCTCTAGATGGTAGCGTATCGTCGACGACCAAGGCGAGGTGCACAGGGCTTCCCGTGGGGGCGCGCGCGGGCTGGTTTCGACGTGCGGATCGTCTACCGGCGTCCTGGCGTTCTGTATGGTAGAGGGTCGGCGTAGTGTATGATTGATCTGTGGTGCGCGCGCGTGCGATCGGGGAGCGTTACCGAAGCACGGTGGCGGCTCGGCGCGTGACCGTGGTCACGGGTCCGCGGCAGGCGGGCAAGACCACGCTGGTGGGCGGTCATCTGTCGCGTACTGGCGGTGTCATGCGCAGCCTGGACGAGCAGGGCGTGCTCACCGCGGCGCTGGACGATCCGGCGGGGTTCGTCGCGATTGGCGATCGGCCGTTGGTGATCGACGAGGTGCAGCGGGGCGGCGAGCCGTTGGTCCGCGCGATCAAGGCTCAGGTCGATCGTGACCCGGCCCCCGGGCAGTTCGTCCTCACGGGTTCTTCGAACTTCCTGACGGTGCCCACGATCTCGGAGTCGTTGGCGGGCAGGGCGGGGTTCGTCGAGGTGTGGCCGTTCACCCAGGGTGAGCTGGGGGGAACGTCGGATCGCTTCGTGGAGACGATCTTCGCGGGGGTGGGCGCGTTGGCGACGTATCGGCCCAGCGGGATCGATCGGCGCGAGCTGCTGCAGCGGGTCTGTGCCGGCGGCTACCCGGAGGTGCACAGGCTTCCCGTGGGGGCGCGTGCGGGCTGGTTTCGAGACTATGTGCGTACCACGATCGAGCGCGATGTGGTCGAGCTGTCAGGGATTCGCAAGGTGGCCGAGATGGGTCAGCTGCTGCGATTGCTGGCCGCGCGGTCGGGCTGCGAGCTCGTGATGCAGAACGTGATCGAGGATTCGGCGCTGGAGCGCCAGGCGGTCTACGGTCACCGTGCCTGGCTGCAGACGATCCATCTCGTGGCCACGTTGCCGGCGTGGTCGCGCAATCTCACCGGGCGGGTCAAGAAGCGCCCCAAGGTGTTCGTCACGGATTCCGGCCTGGCGGCGTGGCTGGTGGGCAAGACGCCTGCCGCGCTCGAAGATCTCACCGAGCCGGCCACCGGGCGGCTGGTCGAGACCTTCGTCTTCGGGGAGCTGCGCCGTCAGCTCACCTGGTCGGCCACGGAAGCCGCCCTGTTCCACTGGCAGGACCGTGCGGGCGCCGAGATCGACTTCGTGCTGGAGTCCGCCGACGGTCGCGTCGCCGCGCTCGAGGTCAAGGCCGGTCAGACGCCCAAGCCAGAGTGGTTTCGCTGGCTGGGGCGGATGCGCGATGTGCTGGGCGAGCGCTTCGTCGCCGGTGTGGTCCTCTACGGCGGCCGGCACGTGCTCCCGTTCGGCGATCGCCTGCTGGCCATTCCCATCTCCGCGCTGTGGGAGGGCTCGGCCCGCCCGACCACGTGAAGCGCTCCCCGTCGTAACCCCTGTGCTACCGCGGGTTGATGGTCGCGTCTGTGATCCACGCGGCGAGGAGTGGGTCGGTGAGGCGGAAGCCGGTCCGTGCGGTGGGGTCCTTGGCGATCTCCCCGCGGTCCTCGAGCGCGTTGACAGCGGTGTGGATGGCGCCGCCGCGCGAGCCGCCGTGGCGGCGGCCGGCGGCGTAGAGGGCGTCGGTGTTCTCGGCGACTGCTGTGAGCGCGCGGCGGTGGCTTGCGGACAGGCCGCTCCAGACGGTGCGCAACTCGTCGCCCACCTGATGCATGGTGCGCGTGCGGGCGGCCTCCCAGGTCTCCTCGGTCGCGGTGGCGTCGTCGGGTGTGAGCTCCCACACGGTGTGAGCGAGGAGCATTGTGCGCTGCGGGTGGCCTTGGGCGAGTGCGAGCAGCGGCTCGAGCGCGTGGCCGATGTCGCGCCCGGTCCGCGTGAAGCGGGTGGCGATGTAGTCGGCGACCTTGTCGGGCGGGAGCGGGGGCAGCTCGACGGGGGCGGCCTGGCCGTAGAAGGCGCGGCGGCGATCGGCGAACAGCTCGCGCATCATGCCGACGTGTGAGCCGGCGAAGATGTAGCTGGCGGCGTCGCCGTGGTGCTGGATCTCCGAGCGGATCACGGCGTCCACTCGCTCGGTGGCGGTGAGCACGTCCTGGAACTCGTCGAACACGACGAGCGTGCGGGTGCCGTGGCGCTCGTGCAGGCGGCGCGGCAGCGCGAGCCGGTCGAGCAGCGGCGGCTCGGCCTGTGCGTCGACGGTGACCTCGATGCCGGCCGGCAGCGGGCTCGCGATGATAGAGCAGAACTGCTCGCAATCTGCGAGCAGCGGGCGGGGGGTGTGGTCTCGCGGTTTTGCCTACGCCGCGCAGGCTCGACACCCGGTGGCGACACCACACGCCCGTAACACGTCGTAATTTCTGTGCTACCGTCGGATGATGGCGACGAAGTCGGCCCCGTTCAGTATGCGCCTGTCAAAGCGGATGGAGGCGCTTGTCGACCGGGAGGCCACGCGCACCGGCCGCAGCAGGGGTGCGATCGTGGAGGCGCTCGCCGAGGAGGCGTTGCGGATGAGGCTGTTTCCAGGCATCGGCTTCAAGGGAAGGGATTGGGACCGGCGTGCTTGGGTGATCGGGACGGCGCTCGACGTATGGCAGATTGTCGACGCCCACCGCGACATCGGCTCGGTGGAGCGCATGGCCGAAGGCGGATCGGCCAACGAGCCGCAGATCCGGCTTGCTCTTGCTTACTACAAGATGTTCCCCGAGGAGATCGATGCCGCGATCGCCGATAACAGACGACCGATCGAGCAGCTCGAAGAGGAATTCCCGTTCATAGCTGTCAGCCGTGTCGATGTGTAAACGGGCGCCAGACGCTCCGTGAAGCTGTTCCTCGACGCGCACATCTCGGCACGGCGCGTCGCCACACCGCTCCGCGACCAGGGCCACGACGTTCGCGCCGCGGACGACGAGCGCGATCTCGATCGTTTCCCCGACGAGGAGCTGCTGTCAATCGCCACGGCCGAACAGCGGATCTTCGTCACGTTCGACGTCAAGGACTTCCCTGTGATCGCACGCCGCTGGGCCGAGGCGGGGCGGGCGCACGCGGGCTGCATGATTGTGGTCGGCATCGACCACGGCGAGTTCGGCGCGATCCTCGACGCGATCGCCCGCGAGCTTGCCGCCCGCCCGCGGCAGGCCGACTGGGTCGAGCTCACGCTGTTTCTCGCCCGGGCTCCGTAGGTTGGCGGAGTAGGGTCGCTTGTTTGGGTATCGATTGCCAAAGTAGGGACCCTAATTTTGGTTTTATGGTGTTACTGCGCCTCAGCTGGAGGCGAAGTCGCGGTCGAGGACGGCGGCGAGATCGGTCCAGTTCGCGGGCTCTGGGTACAGCTCCAGCCAGCGCAGGATGCCGCGGGCGATCAGCTCGAACTCGCTGTGATCGATGCCGTAGATGAGGATCGCACCGGCATGTGAGCGCTGCGCCTCCGCCCATTCGCGCAGAATCGTGGGGAAGTCGCGGATGTCCTGGGTCGCGAGGATGCGCTCTTCCTGGGATGCGAGTGCGAGCACGTCCTCGTCTTCGAGGCCCTCGAGTGCTGGCTCCTGGTCGAGCGCGCGCACGTCATGTCCCTCTGCTTGCAGCCGGTGCCCGACCCTGGGCCCGGAGACGTGCGCGTCGAGCAGTAGCCGCACCGGCGCGGCTACCGCGAGGGTGCGCTGTGCAGGAAGGGGTAGAGCTCGAGGAGCTCCTCGAGAGGCCGATGATTTTCCTCGATCAGCGGCTCGATCTCCCCGGGGAAATGCTCTGCGTAGGCCTGTGCCACACGCAGGCGCCGGACGTTGAGAAGCGGGTGATTTGCCAGCAACGACTCCTCATCGCCATCGTAAGAGCGCAGCATCTCGACGATCTCCCAGACGTCGAGGCCGCTGCCGATCACCCAGGCGCGGCGGGGTCTGCCGCGGAACGCGATGCCGGGATGCAGACGTGCCTTCGCGGCCTCCTCGGCGAGATCCTCCACGACGGCGCTGCGCGAGCGCCCGGAGCGGCGAACCTCGTCGCTGACGAGCAGGCTGGCCTGCGCGCCGAGCCGGATCGAGAAGGGCTGTGTCTTGGCGGGATTGGCAGCCACCACTACATCGTAGCGGATGTAGTGACGCCGTGGTGTCGCCGCCGACAGGCCGACGATTGCATCAGGGCGAGCCGGGTCCCCAGGTAGCACCCGTGCTACAGTCGGGTGATGGCGCGCGAAATCACCCAGCGGCAGTTGCGCAACGAGAGCGGGGAGATCATGCGGGAGCTGGACCGGGGCGAATCGTTCATCGTGACTCGCAATGGCACCCCCGTCGGCGAGCTGCGGCCGATTCGCCGTCGCCAGTTCGTGCCGGCGGAGGTGGCGATCGCGGCGTTTGCCGGCATGGGTCATATCGACTACGACGAGTTTCGCGCCGACATCGATCGTTTCGTCGATCAGGACCCCACGCCGCGTGCCTGAGGGGCCTCCGGGGCGCGAGCAGCCGGTTCGGGGCCTGTTGGATACCTCGGTGGTGATCGATCTCGAGCGCCTCGGCAAGAGCGATCTGCCTGGCGAGCTCTGCGTGTCGGCGATCACGATGGCGGAGCTGGCCGCGGGTCCGCACGCCACGACCGACCCGCAGAAGCGTGCGCTGCGCATGGAGCGTCTGCAGGGAGCGGAGTCGACCTTCGAGCAGATCCCCTTCGATTTCGCCGCCGCGCGCGCATACGGGCGGATCTATGCGGCTGTGACGGCGGCTGGGCGCAGCGCCCGTGGCCGGCGCACGCTGGACATGCTGATCGCCGCCACCTCGCTTGCGCACAAGCTGCCGCTCTACACGCGCAATCCCGACGACTTCGCCGGGCTGGAGGACCTGCTCGAAGTTATCGCGGTGACCGCGTAGCGGCTTCGCGTCCGGCGCGGCTCTGCATCCCCGAATGGTATACTATTTGCATGTCACAGATCGCGGTGCGCTTGACGGAGCATGAGCTGCGCCTGCTGGACGAGGCGGTCGCGGACGGGGGGTTCGACTCACGCGCGGACGCGGTGCGCGCGGCGATTGGGCTGTTGGAGGCTCAGCTGCGGGAGGCGCGGATCGCGGAGTCCTACCGGGTGGCGTACACCGCGACGGCCCTCACCTCCGAGGAGTCGCAGATGCTCGACGCGGCGGCGGCGCTGGCGGGCGACGCGCTGGCGTGATCGCGCGGGGGGACGTGTGGGACGCCGACCTCGGGCCGATCGTGCGACCGGTCGTGGTGGCCACGCGCGAGACGGCGATCCCGGTGCTGAGTCGTCTGACGTGCGTGGTGGTGACCAGCACGGTGCGCGGACACCTGGCGGAGGTGGAGCTCTCGGCGGAGCACGGCGTGCACGAGCCGAGCGTGGCGAACTGCGACTGGGTCATCAACCTCGCCAAGGATCGCCTGGTCCGTCGCCGCGGCGCGCTCGACCCGTTCACGCTGCGCCGGCTCAACGCCGCGCTCGTGCTCGCGCTGGGACTCGACGCGTAGCCGTCCGCGCGTCGCGGCGCCTTCAAGATGGGTCCCTCACAAGAAGAAGCACAGGGCCAAGGGGCGCGAGCTTCTGCGCCAGGGGTATTGACAAGACGTGCACTCTGTGGTTATGATGGCGGAGTCATAGTCAACCGGAGTGGTTGGCGGACACACATAGAGTCTGGTTGGGTCAATCCCACCCTGTGGTTGACGTTAGCGCTCGCAGGGGAGTGCGGGTGGGAGAGGGATCGGGTCGTCGATGAGGGAGTTTGTCAGCGTGGTTTCTAGAGGGAGATACACAGCAGGGGTGTGCGCGACCCGTTCGGGGCGCGTACCTAGATGCGTCAGCTGCCTGACGCATCTCTCTCTCTCTCTCTCTCTCTTGCGCTAGGGGGCTGACCCCGAAACCTCGTCGTTTGGCGCTTTCGCGCTGCCCCGGTTCTCCTTTTGGAGAGCGGGGATTCTCGCTGGTGTGGGGGGTGGTGTAGGTGCGTGCGCGGGCCGCGTCGGCTTCCCGGGCGCGCTCGGAGTCGGGGGTGTCGTTTGGTGCGCGGCGGCGTGCGCGGATGCCGGCGCGGTTGGTGGCGCGGGAGGGGCGGTTGGTGGAGATTCAGCGTTCGCGGTTGTTGGCGGGTGCGGTGGCGGCGTTGGAGGAGTTGGGTTATGCGGGTGCGTCGGTGACGCAGATCACCTCGCGTGCGCGTGTGTCGCGGCGCACGTTCTACGAGCTGTTCGAGAATCGTGAGGAGTGCGTGGGGGCGCTGCTCGACGATGTCCTTGGGATGATCGAGTGGGAGCTCGCCGCGGCGGGTCTGGAGGGGCTTGTGTGGCGTGAGCGGGTGCGTAGTGGCCTCGGGGTGATTCTTGGGTTTTTCGATCGTGAGCCGGCGCTCGCGCGGGTGTGTCTGGTGCACGCCCTGCAGGGTGGCCCGGAGATTCTGGCGCGCCGCGAGGAGGTCCTCGCGCGTCTGGCCGGCGCGATCGACGAGGCGCGTGGTGAGAGCGCCCGGGCGGCGGGTTGTTCGTCGTTGACCGCGGAGGGTCTGGTGGGTGCGGCATTCGGGATCGTGTATGCGCGTGTGGCGCGCGGCGAGCCGCGGCCTCTCGTGGATCTCACTGGCGAGTTGATGGGGATGATCGTGCTGCCGTATCTGGGTGCGGCGGCGGCTCGCCGCGAGCAGAGCCGCCTGGCGTCCGGGCCAGCATCGCCACAGGCGCACGGGACTTCGGCGTTTTTGCCGGCGCGGCGTGACCCGCTGGGCGAAGTCCGGATGCGTTTGACGTTTCGCACCGCGCAGGTGCTGGAGTGCATTGCGGGGGAGCCGGGGATCAGCAACCGACTGGTCTCCGAGCGCGCGGGGGTCAGCGACCAGGGGCAGATCTCAAAGCTCTTGGCGCGCCTGGAGCGCCTCGGTCTCGCGGTCAACGGTGGCAACGGGCATGCTCGGGGCGAGGCGAACGCGTGGACGCTCACAGCGCTCGGGCGTGAGGTCGCGCAGCGCGTCGCGTTCGGCAACCGTGACGAGGAACCGGTGGCGTGATGTGTGTTCTCACCCGTCAAACAGGTCTTCAACGTCGTCATTCAATTCGCGTGCGTAGCGCTGGGCGCCGGCACGCTCGACTCCCAAAGGAGGAGCGATACCAATGCTCTCAGCAATACGTAAACGCATCACCTACACAAATCTGGCGGTGACGCTCGCGCTCGTGTTGGCAATGAGCGGCGGCGCATATGCCGCGGGCCGCTATGTGATCACCTCGACCAAACAGATCAAGCCGAGTGTCTTGAAATCGCTCCAGGGCAAAGCGGGTGCCAACGGCGCCAACGGCCCCGCTGGGCCGGCCGGCCCAGCGGGGGCCATGGGCCCACAGGGTCCTGCCGGCCCTGTGGGTTCCACCGGTCCGAAAGGCGAAACCGGCGCGCCTGGCAAAAACGGGGAAAACGGTAAGCCCGGCACCACCGGCTTCACAGAAACTCTGCCACAGGGCAAGACCGAGACCGGCAGCTGGGTCGGCGATCTGCACGCCGAAGGCGAAAAGATCCTAGTGCCCATCTCCTTCAACATCCCGCTGCCCGCCCCAATCGAAAGCGGAGTCTTGGTTGGGCCGAACGGCAACGGGTCCACGTGTCCGGGCACCGCCGCAAAACCCGAAGCGGCAGAAGGCAACCTCTGCATCTACGAAACAGTCTCGCTCAACGTCGAACTGTTCCCCCCAAAGAAAGCCTCGGCTTTCGCTGAAGGGGGTGCCGCGACAGCCGGGGCCTTCCTCGAAATCACGGGTCTCGCCGCGGCTCCCAGATTCGCCTGGGGCACCTGGGCGGTGACCGCCGAATAGCCACAAGCCCGAGCCGGCCCGGCTTCCCGGGGCCCCCTCGAGAGCGCCCCGGGGGAGCGATCGCTCATTGAATCGACGACTACATACCGCACATCACTCCGTAAACGAGAACTGAGGAACGATGGCACTTCACGCGAAGAGACACGCAAAGAGGTCGGACCGCAAGCGCTGGCTATCGCGCCCGCAGCTTGCTGCGCTCGCCACGGTGGCCCTCGCGTTCGCCATCGGCACCCCGTCCGCTGTTGCGGCGCCCCCGCATTTCTCGCAAGTTGGAGTTCGATGCGTCCCGGCAGGGCACGCGGGCCTACACCTGTTTTCCGAATTCGATGCAGGGGAACTCGAAACTCATTGGAGTTTCGCGTACTCCACTACCAAGGGTGGTCCCTGGACCCCGGTTCCCGGCGGCAACGGTACGATCACCCAGGCCGAAGCCTTGGAGGCGCCGCACACCAACGCTTATTTTCCGGCCGGGAATATCTTCGAAGCAAAATCCCTGTTGACCAACCTCACCCCAGAAGTGGTCTACTACATCCTCGCCACTCTATCCAACGCCTCGGGGGAAGTTTCCGCAGAAGGCGAATTCGAGGGCAATAGTGGGCCTTGCGAAACCGAACCGCTTCGCCCCAACGTGAAACAGGTTGCAACCCGTAATGTCACGGCTACGTCGGTCCACCTACAGAGCTCTGTTGAAGCCCGGGGTTTTGCGACCCGCTGGCGTTTCGAATATGCGACCTCCGAAGGTGGCCCATGGACGGTTGTGTCGGGCGGAGAAGGTGCGATCTCTCAGGCGGAAGCGGAATTATTGCGCATGGAGCACGAACTATTTCCCGATGAAGTCGCAGAAAGTATCAACCTAGAAGCTGAGCTAGCAGGTCTCAAGCCCGGGACCGCTTATGACGTCCGTCTTGCGGCTGAATCGGAACCCGAATTTCCCGAAAAATCCGGGGAAAAGACGCACAAGGAAGTCGTGTCCACGGCCAGCAGCTTCGAAACCTTTGGGCCGCCCAGCGCAAGCACTCTGGCGACCCGCACATTCGACGGCGAAGCGCTACGTCTTCTGGGCACTGTCGACCCCAACAGCCAGCCCACGTCCAACGAACAGACGATTACGATCGGTGGCGCCCCCACGGGCGGCGCGTTCAGCCTCACCTTCAAGGGTCAGAGCACGACCGTGACGTCCGCGGGGACGGTGACCGCCGGGTCGGCGACGGTGCAGACGGCGTTGCATCCCGCCGTCAAGGGCATCGGCAACCTCGTTGCCCAAAGCCGGGAAGTACCGTACGTGATCATCACCGGCGGCAGTGGATTCGTCATTGGGGCACCGATCTCGGGCCCGGGCATTCCGGCCGGTGACAAGATCGCGTCCATCGGGGACCTCGAGGAACCAGCCGGCGCAACTCGTGAGACTGTCTTCCTTGAACAGCCGGCGACCGCGACGATCACTGAAGCGGAACTCACGTCCACGGCGCCGGAACCCTTCATCCGCGGCGAGCACATCGCGGGTGCCGGTATCCCAGTCGGTACCACGATCGTCACGGCGGGCAACGACGGTGTCCTGACGCTCTCGGCGGACGCGACGGCCAGCGCCAGCGGCGTTGCGCTCGCTGCCAACATTCCCTTCGACGCCACCGCTGAAGTTGTGGAACGCGCTCTGCGTGCGCTTCCCGATACGGGCGACGAACGCGCAGGAGGTGTCTTTGTAGGAGGTGTCTTTGTGAGTGGCCCTGCGGGTGGCCCCTACGTGATCGATTTCAGTAGGAGCCATATCAGAGAAAGCGCCCAGCCGCAGATCGAAGCCGACGGCTCCGGTCTCACGCCTTCGGGAATCGTGACCGTCACGACGGACCAGGAAGGCGGCGAAGCCGACGATACCCACTACCACTTCGAGTATGTCAGCGAAGCGCAATTCAACAGCGAAGGCGGGTTCGCCGAGGCGCTCTCGACACCGGAAGTCGACCTCGGGTCGGGCGTTAGCGCGGAGGCGGTCGGGGCCGATCTCTCGGGGTTGCAGCCGGGTGTCGTCTACCGCTACCGTGTCGTGGCCGGTAACAACTCGCCGGGGAACCCCGTCGTGGATGGAGAGGAAGAGTCCTTCACGGCGCCGGCCGCGGTGGGGCCCGGGAGCGTGGAAGCTTGTCCTAATGAAGCGCTGCGTACGGGGCCCTCCGCGCGGTTGCCCGACTGCCGGGCGTATGAGCAGGTGACACCGGTCGATAAGGAAGGCACGGAGGATATCTTCACTGCGGATGTCTTCGATGAAGGGGTGATCGTCAGTGAAGATGGCGATCATTTGATGATGCGCAAGCCCGATCTGCACTGGGGCGCTAATGGCGATCCGAAGATCTCGAGCTACTTCTTCACGCGTGACCCGCGGGGGGCTTGGCAGATGACCTCGGCTCGCCCAGCTGGGGAAACGGGGCCGAGCGTCTATCTGCCAGCGCTTTATGACTCCGATCTGACGCAGCTCGGCTTGGAATCCTTCTGGGAAACGGGTCTTTTGAGCAAGACGAAGTCGCCGGCCATCGAACTGAAGGTTGGGCCGCCGGGGGGCCCCTATGGTGCCGTGGCGAGTCTGCCGCGCTCCTCGGTGCCTGCAGCGGGGGCATTGGTCGCCGGTTCGGCCGACCTCTCGAAGCTTGTCTTTCGCACCACCGATCGCGTCGTCGTGCCGGGGCATCGCTCCGCCACGACCAGCGGGGAAGATCTCTATGAATACTCCGCCGATGGAGGTGTGCGCCAGGTGAACGTTGGCGGTGATGCCGGGGTGTGCGGTGCGACGATGCCGCGGAGCAATCACGGCGGCGCGCCTGGTGGGGCTGTCTCGGCCGACGGCTCGCGTGTCTTCTTCGAAGCGGCTCCCGTGGGTGGCTGTGGCGAACCGGAGCACCTCTACATGCGGGTGAATGGTGCCGAAACGGTCGATATCGGGGCCTATGCGTTTGTTGCGGCGAACCGGGATGGCACGGAATTGCTTTTGGATAAGCGCAGCGGCGAAACTCACGAACTCGTTCTCTACGACACCGCATCCGCGATGGCGAAGCTCCTGGCCACCACGCATCAGGAGGGCTTCGGCGAACTCGTGGCCTCTGAAGATCTCTCGACGATCTACTTCCTCGCCAAAGAGCAACTCACCCCCGAAGCGCTCCCGCTGGCCACATCCGAAGCCGCGGACCTCTACCGCTACGAAGTTGCGGCCGGCGCACTGCGGTACCTCGGTCGCGGTGAACTTGTCGTAGGCCTTGAAACGGGCCCCGACGGGCGCTATCTCACGTTTACGGCAGCGACCGTCGCCGGTGTCCCTGCCGCAGGGCCGGGGGGCATTGGCAAGAGCGATCACATCTACCGCTATGACAGTGCCGCAGGCGTCGTGCAGTGCCTCGATTGCGGCCCGACGTACACGCTGGCGAACCCGAACCCCTCAGAACGCTTCCAGCTCGTCCAGGGTGGCGAAAACATTGCCGCGCCGGTGAACGGGACGCCGAGGACGGTCTTTTCCGCGGGTGATGGCGACTATGTCTTCTTCGATACCACGCAGGCGCTCGTCCCGCAGGACGTCGATACGGGGCAGACCAGCACGGATGTCTATGAGTGGCGCGCCCCCGGTGTCGATGACTGCACCGAGCCCCAGGGTTGTCTCGCGCTGATCACGGGTGGTCGCGGGGGGGTAAACAACGAACTGCTGGGTGTCGCGGCGGGAGGCCGCGATGTCTTCTTCGCGACCCATGAATCGCTGGTGGGCACGGATGCCGACACGGCGGGGGATATCTACGATGCTCGTATAGGTGGTGGGTCGCCAACGCCGACGCGGCCCACGGAATGCGAAGGCGACGCGTGCTCGACACCGTTTGCGGCTCCCAACGATTTGACGCCGTCCAGCGCAACGTTCCACGGTGCCGGCGACGTCGCCGCTGAGGCGACGCCGCCGGTCGCATCGAAGGCCAAGCCCAAGCCCACGAAAAAGCAACGGGGGCGCAAAACGGGGAAGCGGAGGGGGAAGAGGAAGGTGGGGCGCTCCGTGCGGGCCCGGCATACCAAGGCGAGCGGGAGGGCGGGTCGATGAGTGGTTATCTGGATATTCGATGCGGCGTGGCCGGACGGGTGGTCGTGCTGCTCCTCGTGATCCTGCTGGGGTGTCTCGCGCTCGCTGGTCCAGCGGCGGCGGAACCGAGCAGCAAACCCTTCGAACTGGCTCCCGGCAGCTTCCATATCACGTCGTCGACCGACCAGGCCGGCGCTCACGAGGATCTCACTACGGCGTTCAATTTCGAACAGACCACCGCCGGACGAACCTACAACGACGTAAAGGACACGGTCGTGAACCTTCCCCCCGGGTTCGTCGGCAACAACAACGCCGCGCCGACGTGCACCGAGGAGCAACTGCTATCCGAACAGTTCAGCACCGGTGTGGAAGGCTGCCCGATCGCCAGTCAGATCGGCACGATCTCCTTCGAACTCACCGGCAGCGAACTCACGGGAAAGTTCGGTAATCAGCAGATCGTCGCGCCGCTGTACAACATGGAAGTCACGAGTCCCGGCATCGCCGCGGAGTTTGCCTTCAATCCCGAACTCATAACGCAGGTTCTAATCGTCACGGTTCGCCCCGGCGATTTGGGGCTGACGGTCACAAGCCCGTCGATCGTCGAGTTCGGCGAACCCCGCAATGTATCGGTCACCGTGTGGGGCGTCCCGGCCTCCCACGCGCATGATCTCCACCGTCATCTCTCCTACAGCACGTCTTATGGATGGCATTGCTCAAACGCCGCGTCCATCACCTTGAATTGCCACGACGCCACGCAGGGAAACGGTACCGGGCCGACGACGAGCGGCTACGAAGCGGACATTCCGGCACGTCCGTTCCTGGCGAACCCGACGAGCTGCGGGCCGCAAACTGCCACAATCGCGGCGAACTCGTGGGAGCACCCCGAAGAATGGTCGCGGGCGAGCCTGGAAATTCCTGCGATGGCCGGCTGCGAACGGGTCCCGTTCGCACCCGCGATCGAAGTCCAGCCGACGACGGACTCCGCTGAATCCTCAAGCGGGTTGAATGTTTCGCTGGTCGTCCCGCAGGCATGGGAAAAGCCCGAAACGATCTCGACCGCGAACGTCAAGGACACCGTTCTGACCCTGCCCGAGGGGTACACGGTCAACCCCTCGGCGGGTTCCGGTCTGGGATCGTGCACCCCGGAACAGTACGAAGCGGAAACGTACTCTTCGCAGCCGGGCAGCGGGTGCCCGCAAGACGCGAAGATCGGGACCGTCGAAGTCGAAACACCGGTCCTGCTCGACGAAAAGCTCACCGGCAACGTGTATGTGGCCAGGCCGTTCGACAACCCGTTCGATTCGCTGCTGGGGTTGTATATTGTGGTGAAGGACCCCGCCCGCGGCATCATCGTCAAACTCGCCGGGCGGATCGAGCCAAATCCCGTGACGGGGCAGCTCGTGACGACGTTCGACGAAAACCCGCAGGTTCCGTTCAGCCGCTTCACGCTGAAGCTGCGCCAGGGCGCGACCTCGCCGCTGGTCAGCCCCCCCGCGTGCGGGATATACACGGCGATAGCGGGCTTCACGCCGTGGTCGGCGCCGCTGGTCTCTCAGCTGGTCGATAGCTCGTTCGCGATCGAACACGGCATCGGCGGCGGCCCCTGCCCCCCCGAGGGGATTCCCCCGTTCAACCCGGGGATCGTCGCGGGGACGCTGAACAACAGCGCAGGGTCTTACAGCCCGATGGACATCCACATCACCCGCAACGACGGCGAACAGGAGATCACGCGGTTCACGTCGGTCCTGCCGGCGGGTTTGACGGCGAAGCTGACGGGGGTTCCGTTCTGCCCGGATGCGGACATCGAAGCGGCCAAGCACGTGACGGGGGCGGAAGAGGAAGCCGAGCCGTCGTGCCCGAGTGACAGCGAAATCGGGCATACGCTCGTTGGTGTTGGAGTCGGCTCGGTGTTGGCGTACGCCCCGGGGAAGGTCTACATGGCGGGTCCGTATAACGGCGCGCCGTTCTCGGTCGTGTCGATCACGAGTGCGAAGGTGGGACCGTTCGACCTCGGCACGGTCGTGATCCGCTTTGCGCTGAACATCAACCCGGAAACCGCGGTTGTGACGGTCGACGCGAAAGCGTCGGATCCGATCCCGCACATCATCGACGGGATCGTGATCCACGTCCGTGACATCCGGGTCTACGTTGACCGCCCCGAATTCATGATCAACCCGACCAACTGTGACCCGGAGAGCTTCGCTGCAACGGTGGATGGGGCGGGGGCGGACTTCACGAACCCCGCCGACCAAGTCCCTGTGACGGTCACGAGCTC
The DNA here is from genome assembly GCA_963794715.1 of uncultured Solirubrobacterales bacterium. Taxonomy (GTDB): domain Bacteria; phylum Actinomycetota; class Thermoleophilia; order Solirubrobacterales; family Solirubrobacteraceae; genus Palsa-744. Next base: position 671,364 of record CAWCEY010000002.1, read on the forward strand.
CTTCCAGATGGCCAACTGTCAGAACCTGCAGTTCAAGCCTGTGTTCAAGGTCTCCACCTCGGGCAGGCCTTCGCGGTTGGACGGGGAGAGCCTGAGCGTGAAGCTGACCTACCCGAACGCGCCGCAGGGCACGCAGACGAACATCAAGCTGGTCAAAGTGGAGCTCCCCAAACGGCTGCCCTCCAGGCTGCCCACTCTCCAGAAGGCGTGTCCGGAAGCGACGTTCGTGGCGAACCCGGCGCTGTGCCCGGCGGCCTCTGTGATTGGGCACGCGACCGCGACGACGCCGATCCTGCCGGTCCCGTTGACGGGTCCGGCGTACTTCGTCTCCTACGGTGGCGCGAAGTTCCCCGAACTGATCATCGTCCTGCAGGGCTACGGCGTGACGCTCGATCTGCATGGGGAAACGTACATCAGCAAACAGGGGGTCACGAGCAGCACGTTCAAGACGGTCCCGGACGATCCGATCGGCAGCTTCGAACTGACGCTCCCGCAGGGGCAGTACTCGGCGTTGGCGGCGATCGGGAACCCGTGCAAGGGCACCCTGACGATGCCGACCGAATTCCTCGCGCAGAACGGCGACGCGATCCACCAGAACACGAAGATCGCGGTCACCGGCTGTCCCAAGACCAAGAAGGCCACCCACAAGCGCAAGCACAAGGTCAAGGCGAAGCGGAAGGCCAAGAATGCCAGCCACCGTGGGCGTACGCAAGGAAGGGGCGCACCCGGCGGGAGGAGCTAATAGGATCGTGGTCGTGAGGCAGGGACGGGAGCACGACGCCGCCGAGGCGCGGACGAAGAGACACGGGCGCATGGGCGTCCCGCTGCTCGCCGCCGTCCTCGCGGCAGCCGGCCTTGCCGCGTGCGGCAGCAGCGGCCCCACCTCCACGACCGTGACCGTGAGCGCGTCGGCTCCGGCCGCGACGAGCGCCGCGCCCACCACCGCTCCCGCGACCACGGCGAGCGCCCCGACGGCGAGCACCAAGCCGGCGCAAAGCGCGGCACGTAGCCCCTCCCCCTCCTCCAGCGGCTCCGGCGGCGGCGCGTCCGGCTTCCGCGCGCCGAGCGGGGACAACAGCATCCCCAACTACGGCAGCGAAGCGCCCCCCACCGAACGGGAACGCGCCACCGCGGCGCTCGCCGCCTTCCTGCAGGCTCGCGCCAAAGGCGAATGGCCGCGGGCCTGCACCTACCTGGCGACCCCCACGCGCACGCAGCTCGAACGGCTCCTCGGGGCCGCCGCCAAGGGGAAGGCGCAGGCCGGCGGCTGTGGGCGGACCCTCGCCGCGCTCTCCAAAGGCCCCGCCGCGGCCCACGCCGACTCGCTCACCCTCACCGGGGGCGTGGTCGCGCTGCGGATCAAGGGCAAGAGCGCCTTCGCGCTCTTCCACGGGCCGAAGGGCAGCAAGTACGTGATGCCGATGGTCAGCGAAGGGGGCGCCTGGAAGATGAACCAGCTCGCGCCGCTCCCCTACCCGCTCGGGTCGGCGGGCGCCGCGCCGTAGGATCCGCTGCCCGCGGGGCGGGACCGCCGCGATCGGCCGCTCAACCCTCTCCGAGCCGTTCCAGGTCCGCCAGGTCCTGGAGGCGACCCGCGGCGCGCTTCATGGCGCGTAGGTGTTCAAGGCCGCAGACCCGTACGGGTACGCCTTCGACGCTGCCCGGGAGTGCTTCTCGATCGAGCTCGGCGTACAGATCGTCCGCCTCGATCCCGCTGGCCCATTGAAAGAGATCCAAGTCGCCCAGGTCAGTTACCAGGCAGAAGTTGCCTCCCTGCAACAGATCATTGACGCGGGTCGCCGACATCGGCAGCTCGGCCGGCTTGAAGTCGCTCACTTCGGACTCCACCGCGTTGGCGCCCATGAGGGCCGCGACCAGCCGTTCGAAATTCTCGCGAGTGGGGTTCGGAACGATGTCGAGGTCCATCGACGGTCGCACGTGGCCGTGGGCGCTGACGGCGAGCCCGCCAATGATGATGTGCTCGACACCGTGATCGTGCAGGTGCTTCAGCAGCGGGACCGGGTCAAGCGCGGGGCGCATCCCTGAAGGCTTCGGCGAAGCGGTTGGCGAACCGGGTCAGCTTGACCGCGTCTTCGAGATTCGCTGTGACACCACGCTCACGGTCGCGTTCGACTCTGATCCGCGCGACGCGCTCATTGCGCGCCACCTCCTCCGGTGTCCACGGCCCGCTTGGCCTGGGCTTCGGCTTCGCCTCCATGGTCCCATTGTAGATCGACGCGCCCCTCTACTCTTCGCGGATGAGCGGCGGCGGTGAACGAGGGGTGGTGGCGGCCGGCCATCCGCTGACCGCGCAGGCGGGGGCGCGCGTGCTGCGTGAGGGGGGCAACGCGGTGGACGCCGCGGTGGCGGCGATGCTCACCTCGTTCGTCGCCGAGCCGCTCCTGACCGGCCTCGGCGCGGGCGGCTACCTGCTGGTGGCAGGCCCCGGCTGGGAGCCCGCGCTGCTGGACTTCTTCGTGGAGGCCCCCCCGCGGGCGGGCGACGGCTCGGCGGCGGAGCTGCTGGCGATCGACGTCTCGTTCGGGGACGCCGTGCAGGTGTTCCACATCGGGCCGGCCTCCTGCGGCGTGTACGGCACGCCGGCGGGGGTGTGCGAGGCGATCGCGCGCTGGGGCACCGCGCCGCTGCAGGAGCTCGCCGCGCCCGCCGCGCGTCTGGCGCGGGAGGGGGTGGCGCTCAACCACGGGCAGGCCTACGTGGCGGAGATCCTCGCGCAGCTGCTGCTCTCCACGCCCGAGTGCGCCGCCCTGTGGGCGCCCGCCGGCCATGTGCTGCGCGAGGGGGAGGTGCTGCGCAACCCCGAGCTCGCCGACGCCCTGGAGCGCCTTGGGCGCGACGGCCCCGCGCCCTTCTACACCGGCGACATCGCCGCCGCCGTGAGCGGCTGGCTGGCAGAGCGCGGCGGGTCGGTCACCGATGCCGCCCTCGCGGCCTACCGCGCGCAGCCGCGCGAGCCGGTGCGGATGGCCTACCGCGACCGCCTGCTGCTCACCAACCCGCCTCCCTCCGCGGGGGGCACGCTGCTGGCGTACGCGCTCGCCCTGCTCGACCGCCGCCCCGGACCGCCCACGCTCGCCCAGGTCCTCGCCGCGATGGCCGCCGCCCAGGCCGAGCGCACCCCGGAGTTCGTCGAGGGTCTCGCCGCGGAGGGCTTCCTGGAGCGGTTCCTTTCGAGCCGCCTCGGCGCCACCACCCACATCTCGGTGCTCGACGGCGAGGGCAGGGCGTGCAGCGTGACCTGCACCAACGGCGAGGGCTCCGGCGTGGTGGTGCCCGGCACCGGCATCCACGTCAACAACATCATGGGCGAGCAGGACCTCAACCCGCTCGGCTTCCACCGTCACCCGGCGGGCCGGCGGATGCCGAGCATGATGGCCCCCTCCGTGGTGACGGACGCCGCCGGCGAGGTGGAGCTGGTGCTGGGCAGCGCCGGCTCCAACCGCATCCGCTCGGCGCTTTTGCAGACGATCGTGGGGGTCGTCGACCACGGGATGAGCGCCGCGGAGGCGGTGAGCGCGCCGCGCGTGCACTACGAGCGGGACGCCGTGTACGCCGAGCCTGGGATCCCCGTGGGAGAGCTGGCGGCGCAGGGCGGGGAGGTGGTGGCCTTCCACGACCTCAACCTCTTCTTCGGCGGCGTCCAGGCCGTCCAGCGCCGCAACGGGGAGCTGCTCGGCGCCGGCGACCCCCGCCGGGGCGGTGTGGCGGTGTGGGCGTGAAGAAAAAAAGGGGGAGGGGGGGTTGTGTGGCGCGAGGAGCGCGCTTGCGACCGTGCTTTGCCGTGGTGGTGGCGCTCGCCGGGGTGGGAGTGTGGGCATGAGGAGCGCTCTGGCAGTGGTACTCCTCACCGTGGTGGCGCTCACCGGGGCGGGCCTGCTCGCGGGCTGCGGCGAGAGCGTGGAACTCCCCGACCTGTTCGTGGTGACGCGTACGGGAGGGGGAGAAAAGCTGACGATGCTGGTCAACGAAGGCGGCGCGGTGCGCTGTTATAGGAATCCCGCCCGTCTCAATCCCGCCCACCCGGGACCCACCCACCAGCTGAGCGACCCCCAGCTGATCCAGGCGCGGGGCGTCACCGAAGAACTGCAAACCCCCTCCGCCAAACACCTTTCGCTGCCCCCGCGCCCGGGGTCGGTGTTCCGCTACAAAGTGCGCGACGCCGAAGGCACGCTGCGCTTTTCCGACAACTCCGCCGGGCAGCCCTCCGCCCTGCACCACCTGCAGTACCTCGTGCTGGAAGTGGCTCAGCGGGTGTGTGGGGTGTCAGGGTGAGATTCTCCAGCAACAGGGCTTCTAATAGGGCTTTGTTAGCTTTTTGGTAGGATTCGTCGCTGGTTTGGCGAACCTTTCTCGTGTCTGGTTCTCGACGCGGGGAGGCTCGTGGTGGCGATGATGGAGATGGTGGTGGATGGGCCTGTGGTGGTGCGTGAGCGTTTGGAGGCGTTCGCCGGGGAGGTGTTGGCGGAGGCTGTGAACCGGCCGGTGCAGCTGGTCAATGGCCGGTCGTATCTGCGGGGGTTGATCGAGGAGGGTCCTCGTAAGTCTCTTGAGCCGATGGTCGCGCGGCTGGGTGGGGAGGCCGACTATGAGAGCTTGCAGCAGTTCTTGGCGGTGAGTACGTGGGATCCGGCGCTCGTCGTCAAGGCGACGGCGGAGCGGGTGGCGCCGCGGATCGCGGTCGAAGCGTGGGTGCTGGATGACACTGGTTTCCCGAAGGACGGCAAGTATTCGCCGGGGGTCAAGCGCCAGTACTCGGGAACCTTGGGGAAGATCGGTAACTGTCAGATCGGTGTCTCCGTGCACGCGGTGGGCAGCAAGGGCACGGTTCCGTTGGGGTGGGCGTTGTATCTGCCCGAGGAGTGGTGTGAGGACCCCGAGCGCAGGGCGAGGGCGAAGATCCCCGAGGAGGTCGAGTTCAAGAAGAAGCCAGAGCTCGGGAAGGAGCTGATCGAACGCGCCGGCGGATGGGCTATCGAGAGAGCGCCAGTCCTGGGCGATGAGGCGTATGGCAAGAACACCCAGCTTCGCCAGGAACTCGACGACGCCGGCTTCCAGTACGTGTTCTCGATCGACAAGATCGCGAGCGTGTTCGCCCCGGACACAGTGTTCGCAGTGCCCGAGCGCGCCGGGAATACCGGCCGGGGACGAACACGGCTGCGTCCGGACTGCAAACCGGAGCCCGTCCGCAAGCTCATCGAGCGCCTCGCGCCAGCGAACCTGCAGACCGTCACCTTCAGGGAGAACCCAGACGACGGTGAGCCCGTCACCTCCCAGTTCGCTTTCCTGCGCGTCCGCGCGCTGGCGCGCTGGGGCAACGGAGCCGAGCAGGAGCCCCGTGAAGAGTGGCTGATCTGCGAGTGGCCAGAAGGCCACGACACCCCGCTCGACTACTGGATCAGCAACCTCCCAGCCGACACGCCGCCAGAGCAACTGGCACGCCTGGCGCGGATGCGCTGGAAGATCGAGCTGGACTACCGCCAGCTCAAGGGCGAGCTCGGCCTCGACCACTACGAGGGCCGCTCCTGGCTCGGCTGGTACCACCACACCGCGCTCGTCACCGCCGCGCACGGGTTCCTCACCCTGGAGCGGCAGAACCCAAATCACCAGCGGCCGGCCTGACCCTACCCCAGGCAGTCCGACTGTTCCAGCCCCTCTTCAAGTGCTGGACCGGCCGCTGCACCACCTGCCACCAAACGATCGATCCCGCCCAGGTACCCATCCACCGGCCACAACACGAGTAACAAAGCTAACAAAGCCCTACTAAAAGATGGCTTAGAAACTCATAGAAAGTCGGCCGGTGGGCTTTGGTCGAGTCCCCGCGGGGCCGCGGGTCGTCTTCGGCCCTACCCGAACCGCACCTTCCCGTTGGAGCGCGCGTGCGCCTGGGCGCGCTCCACCAGCTCCATCCGTTTGATCGCGGCGCGGAACAGCATCGTCAGCAGTCGCAGGCGGGCGTTCTCGGAGCGCAGCTCCAGCAGCTCCTGCTTGGCGTCGGCGCCAAACTCCACGGTGGCGGCCATGCGGTAGGCGTTGAGCGCCGCGATCTCCTCCTCGGAGAGCGCGTTGTCGGTGGCCTGCTCCACCAGCTCGGCATACAGCTGGCGGGTGGCGCTCACCACCTCGAGGTCGGCCGGCTCGTCGTGCTCGTCGAGGAACTCCACCACCCCCGCGGGGTAGGGCAGGTCGTCCTGGCGCTCCACCAGGCGAAACGGACGGGTGCCGCGGGCGAGGATGTTCATGCGCCCGTCCTCCAAGCGCTCCAGCACCGTCTCGACGGTGCACGCGCAGCCGACCGGCTTGAGCTCATCCTCGGCCATCCACAGGATCCCAAACTCGCGCTGGTCCTCCAAACACTCCTCGATCATCGTGCGGTAGCGATCCTCGAAAATGTGCAGCGGCACGTTCTCGGTAGGCAATGCCACGATGCCAAGCGGAAACAGCGGGAAGTCGCGGTGCAGGTCCTCCGGCATAGACAGAGTCTAAGGGGGTGAACCGTCAGCTGCCCGCGAACCTCAGGGGGTCCCAGTCCCCTTGCGCGCGGCGAACCTCATGGGGTGTCAGGCTCCCTTGCGCGCGGCGAACCTCATGGGGTGTCAGGCTCCCTTGCGCGCGGAGAGCATCAGGGGGTGTCAGCCTTCCTTGCGCGCGGAGAGCATCAGGTTGTAGAAGATCGCCGCGGGCAGCCGCGGCTCCAGCAGGCGGCGGTCGAGCTCCTGCAGCACGAGGTAGCCGCGGTAGGCGTACTGGCGCCACGCCCACGGCACGTCGGCCGGCTCGGCGGTGGCCTCCAGGGTGCGGTTGGTCCAGCCAAACCAGTTGGCCAGCAGCTCCTCGCCGCTCACCCGCACCTGTTCCAGGCCGGCGCCGCGGGCCAGCTCGCGCAGTTCGCCGGGCACGAAGGCGTGCACGTCCACCACGCTCTCCAGCGCCTCATCGGACGCGTCCCCGCCTCCGTTGTCCGCCCACCCCGCTGGCCGCGCGCGCAGCGCCGCCCGCCACAGCGGCGCCACCGTGCCGGCGAAGCGCTTGGGCACGCTGGCGAGGCGGTCGCCGGCGCGCGAGGGCTCGCCGGCGAACAGCAGCGTGCCGCCGGGCGCCAGCACGCGCGCGAGCTCGCCGAACGCGGTGGGGAGGTCGGGGATGTGGTGCAGCACGGCGTGCCCCAGCACCAGATCGAAGCTTCCGTCCTTGAACGGCAGGCGCTCGGCGTCGGCGCTCACGGTCTTCACTTTCAGCCCCAGCCGCTTGGCGTTACCGTCGAGCGTGGCCAGCATCCCGGGGGAGATGTCGGTGCAGGTGGCCTTCCCGATCAGCCCGGCGCGCATCATGTTGAGCGTGAAGTACCCCGTCCCCGAGCCGATCTCAAGCGAGCGCTCGTACATCGGAGGCTCTGGGTGGGCGGGCATCCGATCCGCGGGCATCCGATCCGGGCGCCTCTGATCCGCCCCGAGTGCCTTGCGCACCTTCGCGGTGACCTGTTCCAGTCCGATGTCGCCGAAGTCGATGCCCCACTTCGCGTCGTAGTGGCTGGCGGCCACGTCGTGGTAGCGGGTGTTGACGTCGCGGATCTCCTCGGCTGTGAGCGGGGGCGTCATGAGCGCGATCCGATCGGTTGCGCGTGTTTGCCGCGAGCCCCGGGTGCGGGGGCAAGAGATCGGTGGATGGGGGGGTGTGTATTCATTTTTTGAGACCCCAACCCTTCATTTTGTGAAGCGTGGGGTGGGGTTGGCTGGGGATGGCAGTCACGGCGGGGACCATATACTCGCGCGCGGTGTCGGCGTCTTCATACGTGCAGCTCAACCAGCCCGACGGGGTGCCTCCGCTGGAGCTGACCGGCGAGCGCACGCTGCCCGACGTGCCGGAGGAGAACTACTGGTATCGCCGGCATCTGGTGGTCTACCAGTGGATCGCCGCGCGCGTGGGGGGTCTGCGCGTGATCGACATGGCGTGCGGCGAGGGGTATGGCTCGGACGTGCTGGCCTCCGGCGCCGCGAGTGTCGTCGGGGTGGACGCCAACCCGCAGGCCCACGAGCACGCGCGCATGCGCTACCGGCGCGCCAACCTGCGTTTTGAGCGCGATCTGATCGAAACCTTCTCGGCTCCCGCCGACGCCGTGGTGTTCCTGCAGACGATCGAGCATCTGCGGGACCCGGGGTCGGCGCTCGAGCACTTCCGCGAGCTGGTGGGCGACGGCGGCGCGGTGTACCTCTCCACGCCCAACGTGCTCACACTCGCGCCCAAGGGGGCGCCGCGCTCGGACAACCCGTGGCATGTGCACGAGTACCGCGCGCTCGAGTTTGAGCGACTGTGCCGCCAGCACTTCGCCTCGGTGGCGCTGTTTGGCCTCTTCCACGCCCGCAAGCTGCGCGCGCACGAGCTCGCTCTGCGGCTGGGCTGGGACAGCGTGCACCCACGCCTCGGCCTCACCGAGCGCTTCTACGGCTGGTTCACCCCGGCGATCTCCACGGCCGACTTCGCGCTGCGCCCCCGCGGCCAGGCCGACCTCGACGGGGCACTCGACTTCGTGGCGGTGTGCCGGGCGTGAGTTGTCCCGCCGCTGGTGGCGCGCCTTCGTGAGCGACTCCCGCCAAAGACCTGCGGGGGCGGGGGGCGAGCTGGCGATCGTCCTGCACACTCACATGCCCTACGTGGAGGGCTTTGGGACGTGGCCGTTCGGGGAGGAGTGGCTGTGGGAGGCGCTCGCCACCTGCTACCTACCGCTGCTGGAGCTGCTGGAGCGCGGGGCGCCGCTGACGATCTCGCTCACGCCGGTGCTGTGCGACCAGCTCGAGGCCCCGGGCGTAGGCGAGCGCTTCGCGCGGTTTGTGGGCGATACCCGCCGCTACACCCACGCGGAGGATGCCGGCGGGCTGCGCGCGGGGGGCCATGAGACCCTGGCGCGCGAGGTGGAGCGCTCTTGGGGGGACTACGAGCGAGCGCTTGCGAGCTTCGAGCGTCGCGGTGGGGAGATTGTGAGCGCGTTTGCCCCCTACGCGCAGTGGACCTCCGCGGCGACTCACGCGGTGCTCCCGCTGCTGGCGAGCGAGGCGGGGCTGGCGCTGCAGGTGCGCGGCGGCGTGGAGTCCCACCGCGCCCGCTTCGGCGCCGGGGCGTGGCGGGGAGGCTTCTGGCTGCCGGAGTGCGCGCACGCCGGATACCTGGAGCCCGCGCTGGCGGATGCTGGGGTGCGGGCAGTATGCGTGGAGCTGACCAGCCGCTTCGGTCTTGGGGCGCCAGCCCACCTGCGTCCTCTGGTGGGGGAGTCGGGGGTGGTGCTGGTACCGATCGACCGCGCCACGATCGCGCGCGTGTGGAGCGATCGGGGCTACCCCGCGGACGGCCGCTACCGCGACTACCACCATCACACGATCCACCACCACAACCCGTGGGCCAACGACGGCGGCCCCTACGACCACGAGCAGGCGCTGCACCTCGCGCGCGCGCACGCGAAGGACTTTGTGGCGGGCGTCCGCGAGCGGCTGGAGCGCGACGGGCGCGATTTGCCCGGCGGTGGCCTGGTGGTGTGCGCGCTCGACACCGAGCTGCTCGGCCACTGGTGGTATGAGGGCCTCGCGTGGCTGGCGGCGGTGGTGGAGGAGTGCACCCGCCAGGGTCTCCCGCTGGTACGCCTCGACGACGCGCTGGAGCGCCATCAGCCGGCGCCGCTGGAGACGGTCTCGACCCCGCACGCGGGCATTGGCGAGCGCGTGCGTGCACACGCGGGCGTTGGCGAGCGCGTGCGTGCACACGCGGGCGTTGGCGAGCGCGTGCGTGCACACGCGGGCGTTGGCGAGCGCGTGGCTGGCGCGAGGGGCACGTCAGCTTGGGAGACGGCGGAGTGGGGGACGAGCACCTGGGGCGCGGGCGGCGACCTCTCGACCTGGTCGGGCCCGGCGGTGGCGGAGATCGCGTTCGCCACTCGCGCGGCGGAGCTTCAGGTCCTGCGCGCCGGCCGCCGCGCGGGCGCCGCCGCGGTGCGCGAGCTGCTGGCGCTGCAGTCCAGCGACTGGGCCTTCATGGTCGCCCGTGACCTCGCGGGGCCCTACGCGCGCGAGCGCTTCGAGGCGCACCGCCAGGGCGTCGAGCGGGCACTGGCGGCAGGTGCGGACGCCGATCCCAGCGCGCTGCGCAATCTGGCAGTGCACGCAGCGCCCCGAACGCTGCTCGCGGCGTGACGGTCGGCGGTGGGGGGTTTGTGTGTCGGTGGGGGTTTGTGTGTTTTAGTTTTGAGGCATAGCCACCAACTGGACCCGTGGAGCAGCGATCATGTGACAGCTATGAGTGGTCCAGTAGCTGGTAGGGGCCACGCAGCGACAAAGCCCAGCGGGTTGAGGATCACTCCCAGCGCAGCGACCGCGGCGCCGCGCGCGTGCGGATCACGCGCGCGGGGACGCCGCCGACGATGGCGTTGGCGGGGACCTCCTTGGTGACCACCGCGCTGGTGCCGATCACGCTGTTGTCGCCCACCGTCACCCCGCGCAGGACGCAGGCGCCGTAGCCGATCCACACGTTGTGCCCCACGCGCACGTCGCGCTTGTAAATGCCCTGCAGGCGGATCGGGCGCTCCACCTCGACCATGCCGTGGTCGAAGTCGATCAGCATCACGCGGTCGGCGACGATGCACTCGCGCCCGATCGAGACGTGCTGGAAGGCGGAGATCGTGCACTCCTGCCCCATCACCGTCTTGGCGCCGATCCGCACCTCGCCCTCGTGCACGCGCAGCTTCGAGCCGTGCCCCACCCACGCCCAGCGGCCGATGTGCAGCTTGGCGTGGCGGCCGATCTCAAACTGCACGCCGGGGCAGATGAAGCAGATGCCGTCTGTCTGTAGGCGCCCTCGCCAACGCAGCTTCAGCCACAGCCATCTGGCTGTAAGCATCGCGTAGTGGCGGTTGACCATGTTGTTCTCGCGCATCCACCGCCACGTGCGCAGGCAATCCCGGGTCCGTGTCACGAGCGGGCATCCTAGATACTTCGTTGTATGTCCTCCACCCTTGCCCAGCGCCTGCTGGCCGGCGACCGCCGCGCGCTGGCCCGGGGGATCTCGCTGGTTGAGGACAACCGCGCCGAGGGGTGGCAGCTGGTGCGGGAGATCTACCCCCACACCGGCAATGCCGCCGTGGTCGGCTTCACCGGGCCTCCCGGCGTGGGCAAGTCGACGCTGATCGGCGCGCTCACCCGCGTGCGCCGCGAGGCGGGCCGCACGGTGGGGGTGCTCTCGATCGACCCCTCCTCGCCCTTCACCCACGGCGCGCTGCTGGGCGATCGCATCCGCCTCGGCGAGCACTTCCTGGACCCGGGCGTGTTCATCCGCTCGATGGCCAACCGCGGCGCGCTGGGAGGACTCTCCGAGGCGGCGCTGCAGGCCGCGCTGCTGCTCGACGCCGCCGGTCGCGAGGACGTGTTCGTGGAGACCGTGGGGGTGGGGCAGGCGGAGGTGGACATCATCGACCACGCCGACACCGTGGTGCTGGTGCTGATGCCCGGCTCGGGCGACTCGATCCAGGCGCTGAAGGCGGGGGTGATGGAGATCCCCGACGTGATCGTGATCAACAAGGCCGACCACCCGCTCACCGACACGATGGTGCGCGAGATCCGCGGGGTGCTGTCGCTCGCCAACCTCGATCGCCCCGGCGAGGAGGCCGGCCGGAGCCGGGGGACGCTCGCCTCTGGCGAGCATCCCCGTTCCAGCCAGCGCTGGCGGGTGCCGATCGTCAGGACCGAGGCCGCGCACGGGCGCGGCGTCGAGGAGCTGGTGGCGCGTCTGGAGGAGCATCGCGCGCACATCCTCGCCGCCGGCCAGCTCGCCGAGCGCCGCCGGCGCAACCTGCGTGGGGAGGTGCTGGCGCTGGCGAGCGCCCGCGTGCGCCGGCGCCTGGAGGCTCGCCTGCGCGGGGATGCCGAGCTGGAGCGCCTGCTGGAGGAGGTGGTGGAGCGCCGTCTGGATCCGGCGAGCGCGGCGACGGCGCTGCTCGAACGGGCCGGCGTGGACGTGGAGGATCTGGAATCGGCCGACGCGTCCTGAAATCCCAGCCGGCAAACTTTCCGGCGGCGGAAACGTAGGCATCATTTTATTTGAAAGGTTCTTAAGTTCGCTGCACTTGGGAGTGGTTTGGTGTAACGTTGTGGGGGCAATCGGAGTGGTGGTCGGTGGGATGACCGGGAGACGCACGATATGTCCGCAAATAGCTTGATAGCTGTCGATGAGGGGGCCGCCAACGGCGCCGGAGTTCCCGGAGACCGAACGTGGATGCGGGGCTCCTCGCCCCTGAAGGGCGCGATTCTCGGCCTCGTGCTGGAGCGTCCCGGGCACGGCTACGACCTCGGCGCTCGTCTGCGCGCCCGGCTCGGCCCATCGTGGGCGATCGACCCCAAGCGGCTCTACCGGATGCTCGACCAGCTCGAGCGAGCGGGGCTGATCTCCGGCGAGGTGGAGAGCGATCCCGAGAACCCGCGCCAGCAGCGCACCGTTTACAGCGCCACCGAGTTGGCGCCCGAAGCGCTGCGGATGTGGCTGGAAACGCTCGCCCCGCGCGAGCCCACGCGCGTGGAGATCCAGGCGAAGGTGGCGGCCGCGCGCGAACAGGACGCGCCGCAGCTGCGCCAGGCGCTGCGCCAGTATGAGCGCGAGTGCATGGAACTGCTCAAAGGCTCCGAAGTACCGCTGCCGGAGCGCTCGTGGATGGGGCTGGTGATGGACATCGTGCGCGAGGCTTCCGTTGCCCAGCTGGACGCCGAGCTCAGGTGGGCCAGGCGCGCGCGCCAGCGGATCGATGAATATGCCGCCCGCGTCGGGTAGCACCGTAGGCGCCACGCCGCTGCTGCGCTTCGAGCGGGTCAGCAAGGCCTACCCCGATGGTCGCCGTCAGATTTCGGTGCTCAAGCACGTCTCCTTCGAGGTCCATCGCGGCGAGCGGGTCGGCATCCTCGGCTCACGACGCACGGGCAAGTCCACGCTGCTGCGGCTGGCCGCCGGCATTGTGTCCCCCGACGGGGGAGGGATCGACTTCGAGGGCTACAGCCTGGCGAAGATGCCGACGCTGTTACGCGAGCGTCTGCTGCGCGACCGGATTGGGTTGCTGGCGAGCGAAGATTGGCATCCCGCACGGGGCGAGCGGGTCGTGGATCTGGTGGCGCTGCCGCTGGTGAGCGATGGGGCCTCGATGAGCGAGGCGCGCGGCAGGGCGCGCAAGAAGCTGGCGTGGGCGGGCGCCTCCGACTGCGCCGACGACCTCGCGGCTCCGCTCGGCGTGGGCGAGCGCATGCGGGTGATGCTCGCGCGGGCGCTTGTGCGCCAGCCGCATCTGCTGCTGGTCGACGAGCCCGCGGTGGTGCCGAGTCTGGAAGAGCGCAAAGCGCTGTATGAGCTGCTGCGAGCGGGGGCGCGCGAGCACAATGCCGCGCTGGTAGTCGCCTCCGAGGATCCCGAAGCCGGGCAGGGAACCGATCTGTTGATGTCAATCGGCGGCGGCGAACTGATGCAGGTCGGCGGCGAGCCGGGGAACGTGGTGCGATTGCAGCCGCGGCGCTCGCCCCATCCGTCAGAGGGATTGGAGCGCTCGGGGTCGTGAATCCGAGCGCGGGCCTGGAGCTGCGCGAGCTCGTCAAGCATTACGCCAGCGACGCCGAGGTTGTGCGGGCCGTGGATGGAGTCTCACTGACGGTCGCCCCCGGTGAGCTCGTCGCGCTGTATGGGCCCAGCGGCTCGGGTAAGACCACGCTGCTGCTGCTGACCGCCGGCCTGCTGGGGCCCGACAGCGGCAGCGTGTGGTTTGGCCAGCGCGATGTGAGCGGCCTGTCGGCCGCCGATGGCGCTCGCTTCCGCCGTCGCGAGGTAGGTTTCGTGTTCCAGTCCTTCCACCTGATGGCGGGCGCCACGGCGCTCGACAATGCCGCGCTGAAGCTGCTGGGGGATGGGTGGACGCTGCGCGACGCACGTCGCGTCACGCGTCCGTGGCTGGAGCGCGTGGGGCTGAGCGACCGCGCGCAGCACACGCCCGACCGACTCTCGATGGGCGAGCGCCAACGGGTGGCGATCGCGCGAGCGCTCGCGGGGGAGCCGCGTCTGCTGCTCGCCGACGAGCCCACCGGCAGCCTCGACTCCAAGCGTGGCCGGGAGGTGCTGCAGCTGCTGCGCGAGCTCTGTCGCGAGCGCAGCATCCCCGGTCTGCTCGTCACCCACGACCCCCAAGCCCGGGCGTTTGCGGATCGGGTGCACACGCTCCGCGACGGCCACCTCAGCGAGGGGCTCGACGCGGAGCTGGCGCTGAGCCTCGCGTGATTATGCGCCTGCGCTCCCTCCGTCGGCGATGAGTCGCCCCAAGCTGAATCTGGCGATCCCCGGCCTGCGCTCCCTCCGTCTGCGATGAGCCGTCCCCAGCTGAACTTGGCGATCCCCGGCTTGCGCTCCGTCCGTCCGCGATGAGCGCTCCCAAGCTGAACCTGACGATCCTCGGCCTGCGCCCGAGCATGCTGTTCCGCTTCTACGGCTGGCGTCTGCGCCGCCACACCGCGCAGGAGCTGCTGGCCGGCGGCGGGATCGCCGTGGGGGTGGCGCTGGTGTTCGGCGTGCTGGTTTCCAACAACAGCCTGATAGGTTCCGCGGGAGATTTGCTGCATGGGTTGGTTGGTTCGGCGCGCCTGCAGCTGGCGGCGCGCTCCAGCGACGGGTTCGACGAGGGGCTGGTCGAAACGGTTCGCCAGCTGCCCGGCGTGGGGGTCGCGGCTGGGCTCCTGCGAGAGGATGCGATCGTCGTCGGCCCCCGGGGTCGCGAGTCGATTCAGCTGATCGGCGTGGATCCAAACATCGTCAGGCTGGGAGTGCTGAGCAGCCAGGAAGCCAGCCCCACAGCACTGCAGCTCACGCGCGGGGTGGGGCTGCCGTCCGAGATGGCGAGTGCGATCGGCGTACGTCGAGGAGACGCGCTGAAGCTGCTGGCGGCCGGCCAGTCGCACCCCACCTCGGTGCGCGCCGTACTCGCCGGGGGGCCGGCCGGCGTGGCCACCTACGGCACGGTGGCGATCACCCTGCTGTCGCTCGCCCAGCAGCTCACCGACCGGCCGGGACGCGTGACCGAAGTGCTGGTGCGGCCGCTGCCGGGCGCGGATCGGATGGTGGCCGGCGAGCTGCGGCGCATCGCCGCCGGTCGCCTGAACGTGGAGCCGGCGGACAACGAACTGCGCCTGCTGGCCACCGCCTCCAAGCCAACCAATCAGTCCACCACGCTGTTTGCCGCGATCGGCGCGATGGTTGGCTTCCTGCTCGCCGTCAACGCGATGCTGCTCACGGTCCCCGAGCGCCGGCGCTTCATCGCCGACATGCGCATGCAGGGCTTCGACTCGGCGCAGATGCTGCTGATTCTGGGTTTTCAGGCGCTGCTGCTCGGCTTGATCGCATCGCTCGTGGGGATCGGGTTGGGCGAGGTGCTGTCGCGGACGCTATTCCACAAAGTACCCGTCTATCTCGCGGTTGCGTTTCCGATCAGCGCCCACCAGATCGTTCATCTGGGCACGGTCCTGCTGGCGCTGGGGGCCGGGGTGCTCGCCACGCTGCTCGCCGCGCTGCCGCCGCTGTTTGACCTGCGCGCGCGGCGGCCCACCGACGCCGTGTTTCGCGAAGGGCGCGGGGATATCGGCATCAGCAGACCGGTGGCCATGTGGCTGGGGATCTTCGGTGTGGCGGTGATCGTCGGCGTGGCTGTGCTCGTGCTGGTGGCTCCCCAGCTGACCGTCGTCGGCGGGATGGCGTTGGCGCTGGCGGCGATCGCCCTGATTCCGGCGATCTTCGCCGTCGTCATCCGCGTGCTGGCGCGCGTGGGCGAGCGGATCCCTGGTGGCATGCTGGTGATCGCGGTGACCGAGCTGCGCTCCACAGCCACGCGCTCGATCGCGCTGGCGGGGGTGGCCGCGCTGGCGGTGTATGGCAGCGTCGCGATCGGCGGCGCCAGGCAGGATCTTCTGCGCGGCCTCGACAATGCCTTTGGGCAGTATCTCGATACTGCCGACATCTGGGTGACCAGCGGCGGCAACGATCTCACCACCAACGACTTCCCCGCCGGCGGCGCGCCTGCCGCGCTCCTGAAGGCGCCGGGCGTCGCCGCCGTCCGCTCCTACCAGGGTGCGTTCCTGGACGTCGGCCCGCGGCGCCTGTGGATCGTCGCCCGGCCCTCCACCGACCCCACAATGATCCCCGCAAGTCAGATCTTGCATGGGGATCTCGCCCATGCCACGGCGCTTTTGCGCCAGGGGGGGTGGGCCGCGATCTCAGAAGAGTTTGCCTCCAGCCTCGGTTTGCGGGTGGGAAGCGTCTTCACATTGCCCACGCCATCGGGTGGTGCACGCTTTGGCGTTGCGGCGATCACCACCAACCTCGGGTGGCCGTCTGGTTCGGTGATTCTCAATGCCAGCGACTACCGCCGTGCGTGGCAGACCGCCGACCCCTCGGCGCTGGAGGTCGCGCTGGAGCCGGGCGTGCCTCCCGCGGAGGGCAGGCGCGAAGTTGTGCGGGCGCTCCACGACCACCCTGGCCTGGGTGTGCAGACGCTGGGCGAACGGGAACATCAGTACGACCAGAATGCACGCCAAGGTTTGCAGAACCTGGGCGCGATCGCCACGCTGCTGCTGATCGCGGCCGCGCTGTCGGTCGCCTCGGCGCTCGGCGCGGCGATCTGGCAGCGGCGTGCCAGGCTTGCGTCGTTGCGGATCCAGGGCTTCGACTATCGCCAGCTCTGGCGCGCGCTGCTGCTGGAGAGCCTGATCCTGTTGAGCATCGGCGGTATCGACGGCGCCGTGCTCGGGGTGTATGGGCACGCGCTGGCCAGTCGCTGGCTGCAGCTCACCACGGGCTTCCCGGCGCCCTTCTCGCTGGGTGGTATGCAGATTCTGAGCACTTTCCTGTTGGTTGCCGCGATGGCTCTTGCTGTCATCGCGATTCCCGGCTGGCGCGCCGCGCGGGTGCCGGCCAACGTGGGGCTGCAGGAGTAAAGCGATTCCCGGCTGGCGCGCCGCGGGGGTGCCCGGCAATGTGGGCTTGGAGGAGTAGGCGATTCCCGGCTGGCGCGCCGCGGGGGTGCCCGGCAATGTGGGGCCTGGAGGAGTAGGAAACTTCTCAGCTAGTTTGACCGGCCCCAAAGGTTCGTTTAGGCCCGCCGCCGGGGCTCCAGCGGCCTGGATGGACAGATGTTGCGTGATGTCGTCTTCCCGAGGCGCCAAGCTGTGCGAATGGAAGGAGGCAGAGGAGCAGGCGCGGCGCTCGCCGCGGAGTTTGTCGGCGCGGCGCAACGCTACTGGCTGAGAGTCTTTCCACGCGTCTGTCGTGAAGTCAGCCAATGGCGCGGCAGGGCCAGAGCGATCCCCGATTCGGCTCTGCGCCAAACCGCGCTTGAGAACCTGCAAACGGAGCGTTTGAATCTCGATGGCGCGGCGGCTTTCGCCGCGTTCGCGCCCGCGGTGCGCCGTCCTGCCGTGGTGCGCGCTCAGGTGGCTTTTCAAGCGGCCTACGACTACGTCGACACGCTCGCCGAGCAGGACAATCCCGATCCGGTGCGCAACGGCGATCGGCTCCACCATGCGCTGCTGGCCGCGCTCGACCCCACGCTGGGACGGATCGACTACTACGCCCATCATGTCTGCCGGGACGATGCCGGTTATCTGGATAGCATCGTGGACAGCTGCCGTGTCACGCTGAACACGCTGCCATCGTTCGCGGCGGTGGCGGCTGCCGCGCGTAGAGCCGCGGCGCGAATCGTGGCCTACCAAAGCTTCAACCAGGGTGAGTGCCGCGGTGGCCACGTGGCGCTGGAGCGCTGGGCGCGGGAGCGCCAACTCCCCGGTAGCGACCTGCACTGGTGGGAGATCGCGGCCTCGGCTGGCTCGTCGCTGGGAGTCTTCGTGCTGATTGCCGCCGCGGCCGAGCAGTCGGTGCGCGCCGAGGATGCAGCCGCGATCGATGCTGCCTACTTCCCCTGGATCGGGTCGCTGCACACGCTGCTGGACAGCCTCGTGGACAGACGCGATGACGCGGTGGCAGGTCAATGCAGTCTGCTGGACTACTACGCCTCGCCTCAAGATGCGGCGAGCGGTCTGGCGCGGCTGGCGGTTGAGTCGCTGCGGCAAACCACGGCGCTCCCAGGCGGGTGTCGCCATTCTCTGGTGCTTGCCGGTATGGCCAGTCACTACCTCTCTTCGCGTGAGGCCGGGCTGCCGGAGGCGCTGTTGGCAACCCGTTCCGTGCTGGGCGCGATCGGCGGGCTTGCCGCTCCCGCGATGCTCGTGATGGGCGTCCGCCGGGCGGCCGAGCGCGGATAGCCGCCGCCGCAGACCCCCGAATCAGAAACAGTAAAAGTGATTTCGTATAATGCGTGAGCAGACCGTCGCGAGAGGCGTTAATTACTCGCAACGCGACCATTCTTGTTGCGACTTTTCCTCCGCCGGAGTGTTAGTCATGATGTGATTGTCCTGCTCGTGAGGCCGTTGCAGGTTCCACGTAAGTAGATCAATCCGCATCGCCACATCCCATCCCGCCACACCGCCACATCCCGCCACACCGCCACATCCCGCCACACCGCCACATCCCGCCACACCGCCACATCCCGCCACACCGCCACATCCCGCCACACCGCCACATCCCGCCACACCGCCACATCCCGCCACACCGCCACATCCCGCCGTTACTCAAATCGCCAAAATCGCCAAATCAATCGCCAAGCCGACAATCGTTTATTTCCAAGTCTTCAGTTATGTCAAAGCCACTGGATCCCGAGCACCCCGGCAGGTTCTCCTCCTCGCTGGTCGCCGGCCTGGCGATGCTCACATGCTTCACCGCCGAGCACCCGGTGCGTGGGATCGCCGACATGGCTGAGGAACTCGATTTGGGCCGCTCCACCACGCATCGCTATGCGACCACGCTGGTGACGCTCGGCTACCTCGAGCAGGGGCCCTCGCGCAAGTACCGGCTCTCCTCGCGCGTATCGGACTTCGGGCTCTCGTTGCTTGACTCAATGGTGGTTCGGCGGGTCGCGCGCGAGCATCTGCGTGAGCTGCGCGCGCGAACCGGCCGCACCGCAAGCCTGGGGGTCCTGGGGGGCACCGAGGTTGCTTACATCGACCGCTGGCAGGGGTCTCGTCAAGGGCAGTACGCGGTCGATGCGGGCATCGGGCTGGGCACGCGGTTGCCCATCCACTGCACCGCCGCGGGTAAGGCGCTCCTGGCGCGCTTGCCCGAGGCGGAGCAGCGGAGCCTGATCTCCCAGCTGCGCCTGGTACGGCGCGGCCCCAAGACGATCACCACCAAGACGGCGTTGCGCGCCGAGCTCGAGCGGATCGTTACCGAGCAGGGGGTGGCGATTGAGGATGAGGAGCTGCTCGCGGGCCGGCGGGCCGTCGCCGCCACGGTGCTGGACAAGGATGGTCAGGCGGTCGCGGCGGTCGAGCTGGCGGTGCCCGTGCAGGCCTGCAGCCGCGAGGAGTTGCTGGCCCAGTTCGGCCCCAGAGTCACGGCCACCGCTCAGCGGATCGCGGCCGCGCTGACATGAGCACCCCCAACCACCTCGTCCGGCGACTGCGTCAGGCGCGCTGGCACCGTGTCGATGACGAGCTGTCGCGGCGAGCGGTCGGCTGCCGCGTTCGTCGCGCACCCTCGCCCTGCCGGCTGGCCGGCGCACCGCTACGACTCACGCCGATCCGGCTCCGGGAGCCCACGGGGTTGCTCAAGCCCCGAGCGCCCGCGCGATCACCATCTGCTGTACCTCGTCGGTGCCCTCCCCGATCGTGAGGATCTTCGCGTCTCGGTAGAAGCGGCACACGGGGTACTCCTCGATGAAGCCATATCCGCCGTGGATCTGCACCGCCTCCTCGGCGCAGCGCACCGCGAGGCGGCCCGTCTTGAGCTTTGCCTGGGCGGCGGTCAGCGTGAAGTTGCGGCCCGCGTCCTTCTCGCGCGCCGCCTTGTGCACAAGCAGGCGGGCGGCAGCGATCTCGGTTGACATGTCCGCGAGCTTGCCCTGAATGGCCTGAAACTTGGCGATCGGCTTGCCGAAGGCGCGACGCTCTTTGGCGTACTCCAGCGCCTGGTCGAGTGCTCCTTGGGCGAGGCCCACGCCCATCGCCGCCACGCCGATGCGCCCGATGTCCAGCACGTGCAGGAACTGCCTGAAACCCTGTCCGCGGGGTCCCAGCAGGTTCTCCTCTGGGACGTGGCAGTCGGTGAAGCTCAGCGGCCGCGTGTCGGAGGCGTTCCAGCCCATCTTGCGATACGGCTCGCCCTGCTCGTAGCCGGGGGTGCCGTTGGGGACGATGATGTTGGAGATCTCCTTGCCCGCGCTTGGGTTGCCGGTCCCCGGGCGCCCGGAAGCGGTCTTGGGGTGAGTGGGATCGATTCCGGGGTTGGTAGGGTCGGCTTCGGGGTGGTTGGGGTTGGCTGCATCGCCGGTGACGGCGGTGATGCACACCACGCCCGAGATCTCCGTTCCGGCGTTGGTGATGAACTGCTTGGTCCCATCGACAACCCATTCCCCGTCGCGCAGCCGCGCGCGCGTGCGGGTGTTGCCCGCGTCCGACCCCGCCTCCGGCTCGGTCAGCCCGAACGCTCCCAGCTTCTCCCCGGAACAGAGCGGTGGCAGCCACTCGCGCTTCTGCTCCTCGCCGCCAAACAGGTAGATCGGCTGGGTGCCCAGTGAGGTGTGCGCGCAGAGCGTGATCGCCACGGAGGAGTCCACGCGAGCCAGCTCCTCCACGGCGAGGGCGTACGCCAGCGAGTCCCCACCGCCACCCCCATACTCCTCGGGGAAGGGGATCCCCATCAGGTTGAGCTTCCCCAACTTGGCGACGATCTCGTAGGGAAACGCCTTCGTGCGGTCGAGCTCCTCCGCCACCGGCGCGACCTCGCCCTCGGCGAATTCTCGCACGGTCCTGCGGATCAGCTCATGGTCGGGGGAGAGGTCGAAGTCCACGATGTACGGTGGTTGGGAGAGAGGTGAGGTACGTGTGTTGTTATAAAAAAATCAAAGGCGTGCGCAATGGCACACACCTTTTGAAAAGAATATACCTACCCCAGCGCAATGCGTGCCTACCCCAGCGCAATGCGTGCCTACCCCAGCGCAATGCGTGCCTACCCCAGCGCAATGCGTGCCTACCCCAGCGCAATGCGTGCCTACCCCAGCGCAATGCGTGCGCAATGGCACACACCTTTTGAAAAGAATATACCTACCCCAGCGCAAGCTACCAAAGTATTTACCGAACCCGGCAAGTTCGTCTTCTCTGCACCTGCCCTCCGCGTCAAGTGTGAGGCATCGTCTTCGCGAGGTTCCTGGGCGCCGCGTCAGGTATACGAGCGCGCCAGCTCCACCAGTAGGCGCACACCGTAGCCCGAAGCGCCCTTGGGCGCATAGGCGCGGCCGAGATCCCACGCCGATCCGGCGATGTCGAGGTGCGCCCACGGGGTCTCGCCGACGAAGTTGGAGAGGAAGGCGGCGCCCACGATCGTGCCGGCCTTGCGCCCTTCCGGGGCGTTGTCGAGGTCGCCGTAGGTGCCCTTGATCAGCTCGTCATACTCCTCGTGCAGCGGCAGTCGCCACACGATCTCTCCCGTCCGCTCGCCGGCCGCCGCGATCCGCTGCGCGAACTCGTCGTCGTTGCCCATCAGGCCCGCGTGAGTCGAGCCGAGCGCGATAATCACCGCGCCGGTGAGGGTCGCCAGGTCGACCACCCGTTCGGCCCCCAGCGACACCGCGTGGTGCAGACAGTCGGCCAGCACCAGCCGGCCCTCGGCGTCGGTGTTGTTGACCTCGATCGTTTTCCCGTTCGCCGCCGTCACGATGTCCCCGGGCTTCACCGAGCGCCCGCTCGGCAGGTTCTCGGTCGCCCCCACCACCCCCACCAGCCTCACCGGGAGCTTCAGCCGGGCGATTGCCGCGACCGCCTCCACCACGGCGGCACCGCCCGACATGTCGAACTTCATCTCCGCCATTTTCGCGCCCGGCTTCAGCGAGATGCCGCCGCTGTCAAACGTCACCGCCTTGCCCACCATCCCCAGCAGTGGGCCGCGTGTCGTGGATGGCGGATTGGACGGCCCGCCCACGGTGGGCGGGCCGTCGTAGCGCAGCACGATCAGCGCCGGCTCCTGCTCGGATCCCTGCGCCACCGCGGCGAACGCGCCCATGCCCCGCGCGATGATCTCCTCGCGCCCCTCCGTCTCCACCGTGAGCCCCTCAATCTCCTGTGCCAGCAAGCGCGCGTGCTCGGCCAGCGCCGTCGGGGTGAGGTCGTTGGCGGGCCGGTTCTGCAGGTTCCGCGCCGCGTTGACCGCCGCCGCCACGATCGCCGCCTCGGCGACCGTTCGCTGCAGATCCCGCGCGGAGGACCCGTCTGTCTCGCTCGCCTGTCCATCTCCCGGGGGGTCATGCTCGGCTGCGTGAGAGACGTCATCTGCCGGGAGGGCGTTTCCAGCCGCGTGAGAGACGATCAGCGCCCGCAGATGCTTCGGCGCGGCGTCATCGCTCTCGGGTGAGGCCGAGCGGTGGCGATCGAAGCGATAGTCCGCCAGCGCCGTGCCCTCGACCAGCGCCGCGCACACCGCGGCGTCGCCACTTGGAGCCTGCCAGCACAGCGTGCGGGTCGCGAGCTCCAACGCCCGTGCGTGTGCGCGCGCCGCCGCCGCCCGAGCGCGCTCTGGGGTGAAGTCCTTACGCTTGCCCAAGCCCACCAGCAGCCACCGCTTGCCGTCGGCGTGGGCGACCGCCAGCGCCTTCGGCGTCCCGCGCGCCTCGCCCGTGGCGATCAGCTGTGCTGCCCCGTCGGGGAGCCCGCTGGGGGCCTCCTCACCGTCGAAGATGCCCACCGCGACGGTGTCCGCGTCGGTGCTGGCGCCCGGTTGGGTGGTTGCCGAGACTTCCATGATCCGCCAACCTTATCCACCTCGACTAGCATGGCGCATGCCCGCTTGCCCCCAACAACCTAAGGAGAACCAAGTTTCATGGCTAAGACAGTGATCCTCGGTGCCGCACGCACGCCGATCGGCAAGATGGGCGGAGCTCTTTCGAGCATGGACGCCACCGAGCTTGGGGCGATCGCGATCGAGGCCGCGTTGGAGCGCGCGGGGGTCGAGCCCGAGCAGGTCGAGCACGTGGTGATGGGACAGGTGCTGCAGGCCGGCCAGGGGCAGATCCCCTCGCGCCAGGCGCAGATCAAAGCCGGGATCCCGAAGGAGGTCTCCTCGGAGACGATCAACAAGGTCTGCGCCTCCGGGCTGCGCGCGACGGTGATGCTCGACCAGGCGATCCGCGCCGGCGACGTGCAGGTCGGCGTGGGCGGCGGCATGGAGTCGATGTCCCGGGCGCCCTACCTGCTGCCCGGGGCGCGCTTCGGCTTTCGCATGGGCGACGTCAAGGCGCTTGATGCGATGGTCCACGACGGCCTCACCAACCCCTTCTCCGGCAAGCAGATGTTCGTCGAGGCGACCGCCGTCGCCGACGAGCTCGAAGATCACCCGCGCCGACCTCGACCGCTGGGCGCTGCGCTCGCACGAGCTCGCGCTGCGGGCGATCGACGAGGGGCGCCTGTCCGAGGAGATTGTGTCGGTCACGGTGAAAGGCAAGAAGGGCGACACCACAGTGGAGATCGACGAGGGTCCCCGCCGCGACACATCGCTCGAGAAGCTCGCCGCATTGCCGGGCCTGGTCGGCAAGGAGGGTTCGCACACAGCGGGCAACTCTCCCGGAGTCAACGACGCCGCCGGCGCGCTGGTGGTCGCCTCCGAGGAGTGGGCCGCCGCCAACGGCAGGGCGGTCCTCGGCGAGATCGTCACCCACGCACAGAGCGGCGACGACTTCGCCTACCTCGCCCGCACCCCCGCCTCGGCCGCGACCAAGGCGCTGCAGAAGGCCGGCTTGAGCGCCACCGACATCGACGTGTGGGAGATCAACGAGGCCTTCGCCTCCGTCACGCTCAACTCGATCAGGATGCTCGGCATCGACGAGGAGCGCGTCAACGTCAACGGCGGCGCGGTCGCGCTCGGCCACCCGATCGGCGCCTCCGGGGCGCGCATCATCGGCTCGCTCGTGCTCGAGCTGCGCCGCCGCGGCGGCGGTCTCGGCTGCGCCGCGATCTGCTCCGGGGGCGGGCAGGGCGACGCGTTGATCGTCCGCGTCTGACATCGACGCATGGACGCGCCCCCGCCGGAGCAAGTCGGATTGTGGCGGGACACGATGTCCCGCCCCCGGGAGCCCGGGAGAGAAGAACGGCGCGCGGATGCGCACCAAATAGACCCCTCCGGTGCGCGCGGCGCCGCCTTCTTCGACCTCGATCGCACGCTGATGGCCGGATCCTCCGGCATCTTCTTCGCGCGCGCCGCATACGAGGCGGGGATGATCACGCGCGGACGGCTGCTCGGCGATCTGTGGCAGAACCTCCGCTTTCGCCTGCGTGGTTCCACCGACGACTGGGCCGATCAGGTGCGCCGGCGGGTCGGCGAGATGCTCGCAGGGGTGGCCGTGCGCGACCTGCAGCGGATGTCCCCGCGCGTGCTCGCCGGGGTGCTGCCACGGCTGTACCCGCAGATGCTCGAGCGCGCCTACGCCCATCAGGACGCGGGGCGGCCGGTGTACATCGTCACCGCCGCCTCCCAGGAGATGGCCGACCTGCTCGCCCACGTGCTGGTCTTCGACGGCGGCGTCGGTTCGCGCCTGGAGGTGCGCGACGGCCTCTACACCGGCCGTGCCGCCGGGCCCTTCAACTACCGCGATGGCAAGGTCCTCTCGCTGCGCGAGCTCGCCGCGCGGGAGACGATCGACCTCGCCGCCTCCTTCGCCTACTCCGACTCGGAGTCCGACCTGCCGATGCTGCGCGCCGTCGGGCACCCGGTGGTCGTCAACCCCGACCCCGAGCTCTCCCGCATCGCCGTCGAGGAGGGTTGGGAGATCCTGCGCCTCGACCGCCTCGGTCGGCGTTTGAAGATCGCGGTGGCGCTCTCCGCGGGGGTTTCGCTCGCCGGTCTCGGCCGCGTCGTGCGGGGGCGTGCAGGCGAGCGTGCGCGGGCGCCGGCATAATCCCAGCAGACGCGCCTCCGATTGACGGCCCACCCCTCCTCCTCCTCCTCTCCCCACCTCCCTTCCCCCCACCTCCCTGTTTCTCCTTCACTGCACGACGCCACCGACACTGACGCCGCGCGATCCCACCATGTCCTCCTCCACCCCCACTCACGGCAAGATCCGCGTGGTCGTCGCCAAGCCCGGCCTCGACGGCCACGACCGCGGCGCCAAGATCATCGCGCGCGCGCTGCGCGACGCCGGCATGGAGGTGATCTATACCGGCCTGCACCAGACGCCCGAGCAGATCGTCGAGACCGTGATCCAGGAGGACGCCGACGCCGTCGGGCTCTCGATCCTCTCCGGAGCCCACATGACGCTGGTGCCGCGCGTGGTGGCGCTGCTGCGCGAGCAGGGCGTCGACGATGTGCTGGTAACGGTTGGCGGCACGATCCCCGCGGAAGACATCCCCGAGCTCAAGCGTTTGGGGGTAGCGGAGGTGTTTACGCCCGGCGCGCCCACGCAAGCGATCGTGGACTTCATCCGCGCGGGGGTTGCGGAGGATTGAGATAGGTGGCCTCGCCTCAGCTGGGCCGGCGCCTCTACGACAGCCACCGCGCGACGGGCCCATAATTGATTGACTCGTCAGTCAACCGCTGGAAGCGGTAGCATTTGCGAGGGTGGCGCAGGCGGCCGGAGGCCGCCGAGCCGGGCCCATCGTTTTTCGGACAACCGTCCAGATACCCATTAGGAGATCGACCGAATGAAGATTTGCGTCCTTGTCAAGGAGGTTCCGGACGCCGCCGTCGAGAAGCGCATCGACCCCTCGACGGGGCGCATGGACCGCAGCGGGGAGAAGAACCTCAACCCCTACGACACCCACGCCATTGAGGCCGCCATGCAGATCCGCGAGGGCGGCGCGGCGCCGGTGGAGGAGATCGTCGCCGTCACAATGGGGCCGGAGAGCGCCGTGCGCGCTCTGCACAAGGCCGTCTCGCTCGGCGCCGACCGCTCCGTGCACCTCACCGACGCCGCGGTCGCCGGCTCCGATGTCGCCGCCACCGGCTACGCGCTGGCGCAGACTCTGCAGCGTGAGAGCCCCGACCTGGTGCTGCTCGGCCAGCAGTCCGACGACGGCGAGTGCTACACGATCGGCGCCGTCGTCGCCGAGCACCTGGGGATGCCCTCGCTCACGCAGGTGATCAAGATGGACGTCGCCGACGGCGCTTTGCGCTGCGAGCGCCAGGCCGAGTACGGCTACGACACCGTGCAGGTCGGCCTGCCCGCGGTGATTTCCGTGGGCGACGCGATCAACGAGCCGCGCTACCCATCGCTGAAGGCGATCATGGGCGCCAAGAAGAAGCCTCTGGACACGGTTGGCATCGGCGACGTTGGCATCGACGCGTCGAAGGTCGGCGGCGAGCATTCCGCCGCCCAGTGGGTCGCCGCCAAGGCTCCGCCCGCGAAGGCCGCCGGGGAGATCATCGAGGACGAAGACACCGGCGAGACGGTCGAAAAGATCGTCGCCTGGCTCGACGAGAGGAAGCTGATCTGATGAGCACCCGGGAGATGTTTTCTTTTAAATCGCCTCCAACCACTTCACAAAATGAAGGGTTGGGGCTCGAAAAGTTTATGTGCCACACCCCGCGGCGCTCGGCGGAAAGGAACTGAAATGGCAAACATCCTGGTGTACGCGCTGCACTACGAAGGCGCAATCAACAAGAACTCGCTCGGCGCCGTCTCCGAGGGCGCGAAGCTCGCCGCGGAGCTCGGCGGCGAGGCGCACGCGATCCTGCTCGGCGAGAACGTCCCGCACGAGCTGGCGGCCACGCTCGGCAAATACGGCGCCAAGAAGGTGCTCGTCGCCGAGGGCCCCGAGGGGCTCGCGCAGCCGCTGGTTGACGCCATGGCCGCGGCGATCTCAGGCGGCGACTACTCCTACGCGCTGTTCGGCGGCGGCCTGCTCGGCTTCGAGATCGGCGCCGGCCTCGCCGCGCGCCTCGGCGCCGGCGTCGCGATGGAGGTCACCGGGGTGCGCGCCGAAGGCGGCGAGCTGATCGCCGAGCGCCCCATCCTCGGCGACTCCGCGATCTCCGAGATCAAATACCGCTCCCCCGTCGGGATCATCATCGGCCGCCTCAACGCGTTCGAGATCAACGACGCCAGCGGCGCCGATGCCCCGGTGGAGCAGCTGAGCTTCGAGCTGTCCGCCCACGCCTCGCAAGCGAAGATGCTGGTGCGCGGCGAACAGCGCGGCGCCGACGTGGACATCGAGGGCGCCTCGATCCTCGTCGCCGGCGGGCGCGGCCTCGGCAAGGCCGAGGGCTTCCAGCTCTGCGAAGATCTCGCCGCTGCGTTCGGCGGCAACACCGCCGTGGCCGCCACCCGCGCGGTGGTCGACGCCGGCTGGTACCCCTACGCCGCGCAGATCGGCCAGACCGGCAAGACGGTCGCGCCAAAACTCTACCTCGCCGCCGGCATCTCCGGAGCAATCCAGCACAAGGTCGGGATGCAGTCCTCGGAGAACATCGTCGCCATCAACAAGGACTCCAACGCGCCGATCTTCGAGTTCTCCGACCTCGGCATCGTCGGCGATCTCAACAAGATCCTGCCGAAGCTCACCGACGCGGTGAAGGCGAAGAAGGCTGGTTGAGGACGGGCGGGTGTGAGGGTGCTCCGGCGCGAACGACAAGGAGCGTGATCAGCGATGTCTCATAATGGTTCCAGCAACGGGCGTGTCGTCCCCGCGGCCTACCCGCCGCCGGTGGACTCCCAGAAGGAATTCGTCAAGCGCGGCCTCGACCCCGAGGACGAGCTGATCGAGGTGGGCGTGGCGATCGTCGGCGGCGGCACCGCCGGCCTCGCCTGCGCCAACCGCCTGCTGCAGCTGCTCGGCGACGATCCGGAGACGCTGGAGCGCCTCGGCGAAGTACCGGTCGCGGTGGTCGAGAAGGCCAAGACCTGCGGCGGGCACAACCTCTCCGGCGCGGTGATGCGCCCCGGACCGCTGCAGGAGCTCTTCCCCGAGCTCACGCGCGAGCAGTGGCGCCAGGAGGGCTTCGCCTTCGGCGAGGTGAAGAAGGAGTCGGTGTACATGCTCACCGGCCCCAAGTCCAAGCTCCCAGTCCCGATCCCGGCGGTGCCCAACTTCAAGAACCACGGCAACGAGGTGATCTCGGTCTCCGCGCTGGCGCGCTACCAGCAGCGCATGGCGGAGGAGGCCGGCGCGTACATCCTCACCGAGACCGCCGCCACGCAGCTGATCGTCGAGGATGGCCGCGTGGTCGGCGTGCGCTCGGGCGACAAGGGCCGCGGCAAGGACGGCGAGCCGCTCGGCAACTTCGAGCCCGGAACCGACATCAAGGCTCGGGCGACCGTGCTCGCCGAGGGCTGCTGGGGTCACCTCACGGGCGCCGCGATCAAAGAGTTCGACCTCGCCAAGGGCCGCGAGCCGCAGGTCTGGGAGCTCGGGGTAAAGGAGGTGTGGAAGGTCAAGAAGCCGCTGGACCGGGTGATCCACACGTTTGTGCAGCCGTGGCCGCTGAAGGTCGCGGCCAAGTACGGCCAGCTCGGCGGCACCTGGCTGTACCCGATGAAGGACGAGAAGACGGGTGAGGACCTCGTCTCGATCGGGTTCGTCGTCGATCTCAACTACCGCGACGCCACAACCTCGGCGCACGACCTGCTGCAGACGTTCAAGACGCACCCGCTCGTGAGGGGCATCCTCGAGGGCGGCGAGCGCATCGCCTGGGGCGCGAAGGCGCTTCCGGGCGGCGGCTACTGGTCGATGCCGAAGCTCTCGATGCCCGGCGCGGTGCTCGTCGGCGACGCCGGCGGGATGGTGGATACGGCGGCGCTGAAGGGCGTCCACCACTGCATCCGCTCCGGAATGCTGGCGGCCGAGTCGATTTACGCCGCGCTCAAGCGCGGCAGCAGCGACCTGTCCAATTACGAGGAGATGGTCGAGAAATCCACGATCGGGACCGAGCTCTACCAGGTGCGCAACACCAGGCAGGCATTCCAGAAAGGCTTCCTCATCGGCAGTCTGCTGGCGGGCCCGTCGATCATGTCGAAAGGCAAGGTTCCGCCGGGCCGGCAGACGTGGCACCCCGACGACGCCGAGCCGATGTTTGTCGGCAACACCAAGGACTCCTACCCCAAGCCCGACGGCAAATACACCTTCGACAAGCTCTCCTCGGTATTCATCACCGGCAACGCCACCCGCGACGACGCCCCCAACCACATCCGTGTGCGCAAGCACGTGCCCCGCGAGGTGGCCGAGACCTGGCGCTGGATGTGCCCGGCGGGCGTCTACGAGATCCCGGAGGACGCGCCGGAGCACGGGATGGTGGACGTGATCGTCAACTACACCAACTGCGTGCAGTGCGGAGCGATCACCGCCAAGGGCGGGCGTTTGACCACGCCCGAGGGGGGCGACGGACCTCTCTACCAGATACTCTGACGGCCCCGCCACAGCCCATAGCCATCCGGAGTCTGTACGTGATCGTCTGAAAAGGTCAACGCAATGCCTGTGCCTGCGCAACCATGGCGCCTCTCGGAGTGTTAGGGGGGAGCGATGTCGAGATCGAGGTTCTTTACGTCCCTGAGCACGGTGTCCCTGCTGGCGCTCGCCTTTGCGCTTCCGGTGTCGAGCACCGGCTCCACCACGGGCACGGGCATGGGCACGACCGGGACCGGCACAGGTTCTGCCCCCACCCTGAGCGCAGGCGTCGAACAGTGCGTGACGGCGGCCACTCAGGCCGGCCGCTCGGTGACGTTCACGGGGCAGATGGAAACAGTCGCGGGCGCCCACAAGATGGCGATCGAGATTGTCGTGCAGGAGCACACCCTCGAAGAAGAAGGCTTCCACACGCTCACCACCGCAGGCCTCGGCTCATGGCAGCGCTCCGAAGCCGGGGTGAGGATCTACAAGGTGCGCCAAGCGGTCACCGACCTCCCGGCCCCCGCCGTCTTCCGCGCGATCGTGCGCTACCGCTGGCTGAACGAAAAGGGCCAGATCATCAGGCGCGACGAGCGGCGCACCCCAATCTGCAAGCAGCCCGGCGAACGCGCCAAATCCTGAGCGACGCGCATCGCTACAATGCTCTGAGCATGAAGACCTCGATCCACCCCACCTACATACAGGCCCACGTGCGCTGCACCTGCGGCAACGAGTTCACGACGCGCGCCACGCGCGAGGAGCTGCACGTCGAGGTGTGCTCCAACTGCCATCCCTTCTACACCGGCCGCCAGAAGCTGGTGGACACGGGCGGGCGCGTCGAGCGCTTCCAGCGCCGGGTGGCGAAGGCCCGCGTGCGCCAGGCGCAGACCGCCACCGCCACGCCGGGTCAGAAACAGCCGGAGTAGTCGATGGCCACGGCCGTTGCTCCAGAGCAGACGGCGGCCGGGCGGGTGGAGCCTGATCCTGACGGTCAGCTGGTCGCCCAGCGCGACGCGCCGCTCGGCGGTCAGGCGGTGCTCGAGGGCGTGATGATGCGCGGGGTCTCCAACTGGGCGGTGGCCGTTCGCAAGCCTCAAGGGGACCAGCCCCTCGGCGAGATCGAGGTAACCAGCTTCCCGCTGAGCTCACCGCTGCGCCGCCACCGCATCCTGCGCCTGCCGATCGTGCGCGGCGTGGTCGCGTTGGGCGAGTCGCTGGCGATCGGTTTCCGCGCGCTGGGCGTCTCCGCCAACGCGCAGCTGCCCCCCAGCGAGGGCGCCGGCGAGGGTGAGAACGGCGAGCCGGGCGGCGAGACCCAGGAGATCCCCGCCGCGGTGTGGGCGGGAACGGTGGTTGTGGCGATGGTGTTTGCGATCGGCCTCTTCTTCCTGGTGCCGGTCGGGATCACCAGCCTGATCAAGCCCCAGCTCGGCAACTCCTCGGTGCTGTTCTGGCTGATCGAGGGGTTGGTGCGCACGGCGATCTTCCTCGGCTACATGCTGCTGCTCTCGCGCCTGCGCGACCTGCGCCGCGTGTTCGAGTACCACGGCGCCGAGCACAAGACGATCTCCTGTTACGAGGCCGAACTGGAGCTGACGCCAACCAACGCGCAGCGCTTCTCGCGCCTGCACCCCCGTTGCGGCACGAGCTTCCTACTGGTGGTGATGATCGTGGCGATCTTCGTATTCGCCCCGATCGGCCTGCCCGCCTGGTACTGGCTGGTGCTCACCCGCATCCTCGGCGTGCCGATCATCGCCGGCATCTCCTTCGAGATCATCAAGTTCGCCGGGCGCAACCGCCGCCGCCGCTGGGTACAGGTGCTGATGTGGCCGGGCTTGAAGCTGCAGCTGCTCACCACGCGAGAGCCCGACCTGCACCAGCTCGCGGTCGCGATCGCTGCGCTGGAGGCGGTGCTGGCGCACGAGACCCCCGGCGAGCTGAGCGCCGCGGATCTCCTCGGCGTCGAGGTCGTGGCGTAGGGGCGGGGCGTTGGTGCTGCTGTATGCTGTAAGTCGTCATGCAGCATCGCACCCAGCTTTACCTTGATGACGGCCAGTACCGCTGGCTGAAGCAGCAGGCGCGTCGAGGAGGGAGCATCGCGGCGGTTGTGCGCGAGCTGATCGACGTCGCCCGCTCGCGCAGACCGGACAGCGCCGCGGATCCGCTGATTCGCTACTTGATCGACGAGCCGCCGGCGGCGGGAGCGAGCGACTCCACCGTTCAGACGCTCGATCGAGACCTGTACGGTTGAGGAGGGTATTTCTCGACACCGGCGCGTTCGTTGCGCTGCGCAACCGCGCCGAGCGGGAGCACGGAGCTGCCCGCGAGACGCTCGCCGCGCTCGTGGCCGAACGTGCGCAACTGCTGACCTCCAATTACATCTTCTCCGAGACCTACACGGCGCTGCTGGTGAGGACGGGCAGGGATGAGGCAATCCGGTGGGGCCAGCGCTTCCGCTCTGGGGCAGCGATCGAGGTGGCAAGGATCGACGAGCTCCTTGAGGAGCGGGCCTGGGAGATTCTCGAGTCCCACGCCGACAAGCTCTGGAGCCACGTGGACGCGAGCTCGTTCGCGCTGATGGAGCGAGAAGGCATCACCGAGGCGTTCGCCTTCGATCGCCACTTCGCCCAACGCGGCCTATCGCTCATACCCGGCCCGCCGCGAGGCGACTGACTGGGTGGACCAGGTGTCGGCTTCGCTGAGACCCCCACGCGTCTGACGCATAGACTGGATCGGGATGATCGAAGACCTGGTAGAGCAGATCGAGACGCGCTTCGCCGAGCTGGGTGCGCAGCTGACCGACCCCGCCGTGATCGCGGACCGCCAGCGCTACGCGCAGGCGGGCCGCGCCTACAGCCAGCTGGAGCCAGCGGCGAAGCTGGCGGCGGAGTGGCGCCGGGCGCAGGACGACGCGGCGGGGGCGCAGGAGCTGCTGAGCGAGGACGGCGAGGACCCGGAGGTGCGCGAGCTGCTCACCGGCGCGCGCGAGCGCGGGGAGCGCCTCGAAGAGGAGATCCGCCTGGCGATGGTCGAGGAGGACCCCAACGACGCGAAGAACGTGATTGTCGAAATCCAGGGCGGTGCCGGCGGCGATGAGGCGGGGCTGTGGGCGGGCGATCTCTACCGGATGCTCAGCCGCTACGCGGAGCGCCGCGGTCTGCAGGTGGAACCGCTGGAGGTGGGTGACGGCAAGTACACGTTTGCGATCAAAGGCGCGGGATCCGCGGCCCGCATGTCGGGAGCCCACCCACCCGGCGCTGGCGCCTACTCGGTGTTCAAGTTCGAGGGCGGCACCCACCGCGTGCAGCGCGTGCCCGCGACCGAGTCCCAGGGCCGCATCCACACCTCCACGGCGACCGTGGCGGTGCTGCCCGAGGCCGAGGAGGTGGAGGTGCAGATCGACCCGGGCGACCTGCAGATCGACGTCTACCGCTCGACCGGCCCGGGCGGCCAGTCGGTCAACACCACCGACTCGGCCGTACGTATCACGCACAAGCCATCGGGCATCGTGGTGGCGATGCAGGACGAGAAGTCCCAGCTGCAAAACCGCGAGAAGGCGCTGCGTGTGCTGCGCGCGCGCCTGTACGAGCGGGCGCTCGCCGAGCAGCAGGCCGAGCTGGCGGCCGACCGCCGCGCGCAGGTTGGCACGGGCGACCGCGCGGAGAAGATCCGCACCTACAACTACGGTGAGCGGCGCGTCACCGACCACCGCATCAAGCTCACCACGCACAACCTCGACGCGGTGCTGGAGGGTGAGCTGGACGAGCTCACGCAGGCGTTGCAGTCCGACGAGAAGCGCCGCGGGCTGGAGGCGCAGACGGCGGCGCAGAAATGAGCCGTTGGTATGAGGGGTGGGGATGGGCGGCCTCGCTTCGCGGCTGCAGGGTGGCGCACACGCCCTCCGCTGAGAGCGGCGCTTACTTCCGCCGCGCCCCCCCACGGCGAGCAGTGACCGCAAAGGATGCGCTGGAGGGGGCGATGACGGCTTTCACTGCGGCAGGCGTGGAAACCCCGCGCCTGGATGCCGAAGTGTTGCTCGCCCATATCCTTGGGGTGGACCGCGCGCGCCTGCTCACCGACGACTCGCTTACTGTGGCCGGCCCCGACGTGCGGCCCTACCAGGAGGCGGTGCGCCGCCGCTCTGTGCAGCGCGAACCGGTCGCCTACATCACCGGCGTGCGCGGCTTCCGCCGCCTGGAGCTGGAGGTGGATCCCCGCGCGTTGATCCCGCGCCCGGAGACCGAGCTGCTGGTCGAGGTCGGCCTCGGGCTGCCACACGGCGTAGGCGTGCTCGACGTGGGCACCGGCAGCGGCGCGGTGGCGCTGGCGCTCAAGGACGAGCGCCCCGACCTGCGGGTGACGGGCAGCGATGCCAGCGAGCGAGCGCTCGAAGTGGCTCGCGCCAACGGCGCCCGGCTGGGGCTGAAGGTCGCGTGGATGCACGCCGACCTGCTGGACGGCATGCCCGACGAGTACGACGCGCTGCTGTGCAACCCGCCATACGTGGCCGACTCCGAGCGCGCCACGCTGGCGCCGGAGATCCTGCGCCACGAGCCCCCCGAGGCGCTGTTCGCGGGCCCCGACGGCCTCGCCGCGATCCGCGCGCTGCTCGCCCAACTGGCCGCCCGCCCGCGCGTGCGGCTGGCCGCGCTGGAGGTCGGCGCCGGGCAGGCGGGTGTCGTGCGGGAGTTGATGCGGGGGGCGGGCTTCCCCATCGTGCGCGCCGAGCGCGATCTCGCGGGCATCGAGCGGGTGGTGGTGGGGGCACGTGGCGGTTTGGAGGCGTCGCGCGGTCTCGCCGGCCACCCGGCGATGCGCGAGTGGGTGGACGAGGCCCGCAGACAGGAGCCCGTTCCCGTGTCTCAGAGTCCCGCCGAGGTCCTGCGCAAAGAGCGCGATCGATGATCGCCCTTGACGCCACCGACGCCGAGCGGCTGCAGGAGTGCATCGCCGGCGGTGGCGTGGCGGTGTTCCCCGCGGACACGGTGTACGGCCTCGCCTGCGATCCACTGCGGCGCCAGGCGGTGAGGCGGCTGTACGAGCTGAAGGGCCGGCCTCCCGAGCGCCCCGCGGCGGTGATGTTCTTCTCGCTACCCGCAGCGCTCGACGCGCTCCCGGAGCTCGGTAGGCGCGAGCGCGCGGCGCTGGAGGCGCTGCTGCCGGGGGCGCTCACGGTGCTGCTGCCCAACCGCGCGGGCCGCTACCCGCTGACGGGCGCCGCCGAGGTCCTCGGCCTGCGCGTACCGCTGCTGCCGGAGCCCCTGGCAGCCCTGCGCGCGGTCGGCGTCCCCGTCATGCAGTCGTCCGCCAACCTCTCCGGCGGCCCCGAGGCGCGCCGGCTCTCGGAGATCCCACCCGCGTTGCGGGCCGGCGCCGACCTCGTGCTGGACGGTGGCGAGCTGCCGGGCACCGCCTCGACGGTGCTCGACCTGTGCGAGTACGAGGCCCACGGCCGCTGGCGAATCGTGCGCGAGGGGCCGGTCGGGCCGGCGGAGGTGGAGCGGGCGCTGGGGTGGTCCACCGCGCGCATGTGACGGCCGCGCCTGCGATGCTTTCCCGCGAGCATGAGCGCTCATCAGCTCGACGCGCTGTACGCCCTCCTCGCCGCCGCGGTCGCGACGGCGCTGCTGACGCCGCTCACGATGCGGCTGGCCCTCGCCGTCGGCGCGATCGACACGCCGCGCGAGCGGGGGCTCTCCGAGCGGCCCACGCCGCTGCTCGGCGGTCTGGCGATCTTTGCCGGGGCGCTGATCGCCGGTTTGATCTGGCTGCCCGACGAACGGATCTGGCACGGGATGCTGATCGCCGCCGCCTTCATCACGCTGGTGGGGGCGCTCGACGACCGCTTCGAGCTGCCGCCCTTCGTGAAGCTCGCCGGGCAGGTCATCGCCGCGTTGATCGTCGTGCACTACGGGATCGTCGTCGAACTGATCACGCTGCCGTTCGTCGGCGCGCTGCACTTCCCCAACGCTGGTGGCGCCATCACGGTGGTGGGAATGGTGGCGCTGATGAACGTCGTCAACTTCTCCGACGGCGTCGACGGCCTCGCCGCGGGGGTCTGCGCGATCGTCGCCCTCGCGCTCGCGGTGATCGCCTTCGATCTCGAACGCTGGCCCTCGGGGGTGCTCGCCGCGTTGATCGCCGGCGCCTCGCTGGGCTTCCTGCTCTACAACTTCCCACCGGCATCGAGCTTCATGGGCGACTGCGGCGCCAACCTGCTCGGCCTGTTGATGGGCTGCCTCACGGTGGAGGGGGCGGTCAAGACCGAGGTTGTGCTCTCCTTCGTACTTCCCCTGATTTTGCTCGCCGTGCCGTTTCTCGACACAACCTTCGTGGTTCTGAAGCGTTTGAAGTACCGTCGCCCCATCTATGCCTCCGACAGCGAGCACTTCCACCACCGCATGGCCCGCATCGGCTTCTCCCGCCGGCGCACCATCGCCTACCTCTATGGGTGGACGCTGCTGCTGGCCGGCTTCGCGCTGGCGCTGCGCTTCGTCCCCTACAGCGACCACAAAGGCCACCTCTATCTCGGCTGGACGCTGGTGATGATCGCGCTCGCCCTGTTCGTCGCGTTCGCCAGCGTGTACCTCGTGTATGTGCTGGAGATCCTCAAGTTCCGCCGCCTCGACGCGATCCGCCTGCGCCGGCTGCGACCCGAAGCCTCGCCCGCGCAGATCGAGCAGGACGTCACGCAGGACTTCGAGACAGGCGAGTTTCAGACGATCGCCTCGTGAAGCGTTTGCGGGTTATCCTCGGCGCGTTTGCGCTCGTGTGTGTGCTGGCTCTGCCGGGGGAGGCGATGGCCGCGTCCGCCGGCGCGGGGGTTGTGTCTGGCGATGTACGGGCTTCGTCGGCGAGCACGCACGCGCTGGTCATCGGCGTCGGCGAGCAGCACCCCGCGATGTTCACCGACGCCCGCTTCCACGCGCTGGGCCTGCGCTATGCGCGCATCTCGATCGGCTGGAACGCGCTCACCAGCCCCTCGCAGAGCCGGGCGCTGGCCGCCTGGCTGCGCGCCGCCCACGCCGACGGCGTGCACCCGCTGATCTCCTTCGAACACTCCCTGATCCCCCGCCGCAGCCGCCAGCTGCCGAGCGCCGCGCAGTTCGCTCACCAGTTCCGCACGCTGCACGCGCGCTACCCGTGGGTGAGCGACTTCGCGGTTTGGAACGAGGCCAACTACTGCGGGCAGCCCACCTGCCACAGCCCCGGCCTCGTGGCGGCCTACTACCGGCAGATGCGAGCGATCTGCCCCTCCTGCAACGTGCTCGCCTCCGAGCTGCTGGACGTGCCCGGGATGGTTGCTTGGGTCAGCCGCGTGCGCCACGCGCTCGGCTTCGAACCGGGGATCTGGGGTCTGCACAACTACATCGGCGCCAACCGCCTCTCCACCGCCTCCACCAGGGCGCTGCTGGGCGCCACCCACGCGCAGATCTGGTTCACGGAGACCGGCGGCGTGGTGGCTCGCCACAACCACTCCGCCCACGACTTTCCCGAATCGGCCGCCCACGCCGGGCAGGTGACCCGCTTCGTCTTCAACCGCCTGGCCCCGCTCTCGCCACGAATCGCGCGGGTCTACCTCTACCAGTGGAGCGCCGGCGTCAACCGCCGCGAACCGTGGGATTCCGGTCTGATCGGCCCCCACGGCTCCCCCCGCCCCGCCTTCTGGGTGCTCGTGCAGGAGCTGCACACGCTCGGGCAGCTTCCCTCCACGCCGGCTGCAACGGCGCTGCTGACCTCCGCCGACCTCGCACTGTAAGCTCTAGCGGCGCGTTATACGTCGGCTGCTGGGAGCCGAGGCGATATGGGACATTCCGATGAGCACACCAACCATGGCGGGCCCCGCCGTGTCCTGATCCTCTCAGCCGACGTCGGCGAGGGGCACGCCGCGGCTGCCCGCGCGCTGGCGCAGCAGATCGAAAGCTCCCCCGAGCCCACCGAGGTCACGGTGATCGATGGCCTCGCCGCGATGGGGCGGGTGCTGCGCCAGGTGGTCCAGGACGGCTACCGCGTGCAGCTGCGCTTCCTGCCGTGGAGCTACTCGCTGGTGTACTGGCTGCTCGAGCACGTGCCCCCCGTCCGCTGGCTGACGCGCTGGCAGTTGTGCCTGTTCGGCGCCCGCCCGCTGGCGCGCCGCATCGCCGAGTACGACCCCGACGTGATCGTCTCCACCTACCCCGCCGTCACCGTCGTGCTCGCGCGCCTGCGCCGCACCGCGACGGTGCGCTGCCCCACCGTGGCCACAATCACCGACCTCACCGGCCTCTTCTTCTGGGCGCAGCCCGGGATCGACATGCATCTGGTGATGTACGGCGAGTCGATGCCCTCCGTGGAGCGCATCGCGGGGGAGGGCAGCGCGCGCCTGGTGGCACCGCTGATCTCCGCCGAGTTCCTGCAGCCCCGCTGCCCGCTGGAGTCCCGGCGTGCGCTGGGGCTGCCGGAGGAGGGCCGCATGGTGGTCGTCTCCGGTGGCGGCTGGGGAGTCGGCGACGTCGAGGGCGCCGTGCGCGAGCTCTGCCGGGTGGGGGAGGTGTCCAGCATCGTCTGTCTCGCCGGGCGCAACGAGCAGCTGCATCGGCGCCTCAGCACCACCTTCGCGCGCGAGCCGCGCGTGCACGTGTACGGCTTCACCGACGCCATGCCTCAGCTGCTGGCGGCCGCCGACGCGCTGGTGCACTCCACCGGCGGGGTCACCTGCCTGGAGGCGAAGGCCACCGGGACACCCGTGGTCTCCTACGGGCTGCCGGTCGGCCACGCTCGGCTGAACACACGCGCGATGGCCGATCTTCAGCTGCTGCGCCTCGCCAACGACACCGGCGAGCTGCGCGAGCACGTGCAGGCCAGCTTTGTGGAGTCGCGCGCGGGGGAGATGCCCACACCCGCCGCCGCCGCGCCGTGCGCGTCTGTGCCAGCCGAGGCGATGTCGGCACCTGCCGCGGCGCTCGCAACCTCACCGCCCGCCGACCCAAGCGGGGGGAGACTCGCCTCCGGCGAGCATCCCCCTTTCGATGAGCACCCGCACGCCGTCGATGTCGTGCTGAAGGCCCCGCGCCGCGTGAGCCCGATCCCCCTCTGGCGGCTGCGTCTGGCGGCGCTCTGCATGCAGCTTGTGGTGCTGCTGGGTATCGGTATGTGGACGATGTCCACCGACGAGGTTGGCGCGCTTGCGGACGCGATCCTGCACGTGCACCCGCTCGTGCACGTGCCCACCAATCGCCCCGTCGCCGGCGTGATCGTGCGCACTCCCGCCGGCGACGTCACGCGCGTGGCGCGCCAGCTGGCCGCGCGGGGGATCCACGTCTCCTTCGCGGATGGGGGCGTGCACGCCCCCGCCACGATCGCCGCGCTGCACGCGCTCGGTGACGAATTGCTGCCCGAACTGCCCCCGGGCACCAGCTTCCTGCGCTGGATGCGCACGGGCGGCACGCTGCACGCGCAGGCACACGCGCTCGGCCTGCACCGCCACTTCTACTTCCTGCAGCCCCCCGGTGGCCTCACCGTGGGCCAGGTGGTGCTGGTGCGCACCATCGGCGCCACCCCCGTCAAGGGCACGCGGCGGCTCAGCGCCACACGGCCGTTGCCTCAGCGGCCCGCGCGCCGGGGCGACGTGCTGGTGGTGAGCGTCGCGGGGTCGCCCGCCTCGGTGAGCGGTGTCGAGCGCCTTGTCGCAAAGCTCGGCTCAGAGGGGCTCTCCGCCGAGTCGCTGCTCGCGCTCACCGGCTCGCGCTGACCGGCGCCGTCTGATCGCGGCGCTCGCCGTTTGCGTCCGGCGGCTCGTCTGCCTCCACCGCGTCCTCGCCGGGCGAGCGCCCCTGCTCTCCGGTCATCAGCGCCAGCAGCAGCGGCGAGCGGGCCAGCACTGCCGCGCTGGCCACCACCAGCGCCAGCGAAAGCGCCAGCGGCACCCCGCCGCCGGGTGTGGTGCTGAAGCTCTCGTTGAACAGAATCGGCGCCAGCGCGACCGGCACCGCCGTCTGGATCACGAACACCACCGGGGCGACCTGGATCGCCGGGCGCGACTGCAGCGAGCTCATCTCGCTGAGCGTCGCGATCGCCGAGGCGCCACCGGTCGCCAGGCCCCACGCGATTGCCGCCCCGATGTAGGCGTGTGCGAGGTCATCGGAGGCCAGCTTGGTGGCCACCCCGCTCCAGCCGAACGCCAGCCCCGCTCCCAGCATCGTCACGAACGGCAGCGAGCGGCCGAGGCGCAGCATCAGATACGGCAGCAGGCTCGCCAGCCCCAGCGCCCCCAGCACGACCGCCAGTGTGGTCCAGTGCGCGTGGGTGGTGGTGCGCGCCGGCGCGCACAGGCCTGCGCCCACCACGCCCAGCACGATCGCGCCCACCGCCAGGTGCTCGCGATGGCCGGCGCGCTCGCCCAGCATCCGCTCGCCCATCACCATCAGCACCGGCAGCCCCAACGCCAGCGCCGGCTGCACCACCACCAGCGGCGCCAGGCTGAGCGCCAGCAGCTGCAGCGGCCACCCCAGCATCGAGAGTCCCGTGCCGCCCAGCCAGCGCACGCGCCGCAGCAGGCGCAGCGCCAGTGCCGGGCGCAGCTGCTCGCTGCGGGGCGCCTCGCGGGCCTCCATCGCCTGAAAGGAAAACCCTAGGCTGTACAGGGTCGCGGCCCCGACGGCCGCTGCAATGCCAAGGATCAATTCGAGCATGACCGACCCCGATGATCGCAGTCTTCTCTCCCCGCTGGCCGGCGCCGCGGTCGGCGCGGTGGCGCTCGGCTACGCGGCCACCTATGGATTGCCAGCGCTCGCCGGTGAGTACCGGATGCTGCGCCGGCCGCTGGGGATCGAGGACCGCACCGCGTGCGGCACCGGCTACGCGCTCACCTTCGACGACGGCCCCCACCGAGAGGGTACGCCGGCGGCGCTGGAGATCCTCGCTCGCGAAGGCGTGCGGGCGACCTTCTTCCTGGTGGGCGAGCAGGTCCTGCGCAACCCCACGCTCGCCGCCGAGATCGTCGCGGCCGGCCACGGCGTGGGCCTGCATTGCCACCGCCACCGCAACCTGCTGCGTTTGACGCCGCGTCAGGTGCGCGAGGACATCCTGCGGGCGCTGGGCATCATCGAGGAGACCACCTGCCGCTCGCCGGTGCTCTACCGCCCGCCCTACGGCGTGTCCAACGCCGCGGCTTTGACCTTGGCCCGCGGCCGTGGCTGGCGCACGTTGCTGTGGAGCCATTGGGGCCGCGACTGGGAGGCGCGCGCCACCCCGGAGTCGATCGCCGCGCTGCTCACCGGCGGGACCGCCCCCGGCGCCGTACTGCTGCTCCACGACGCCGACGACTATTCCGCGCCCGGCTCCTGGCGGCGCACCGTCGCGGCGCTGCCGCGGGCACTCGACACGCTCGCCGAGCGGGGGCTCCAGCCGGTGGCGCCCTAAAATCGCCTGATGGCCTCGAGC
Source organism: uncultured Solirubrobacterales bacterium (assembly GCA_963794715.1). Lineage (GTDB taxonomy): Bacteria > Actinomycetota > Thermoleophilia > Solirubrobacterales > Solirubrobacteraceae > Palsa-744. The sequence goes on from CAWCEY010000002.1 coordinate 712,265, forward strand.
ATGGAGATCGAGACGGCCGGTGGTGATGTCGCGCTGCCGGCTGGCGTGCATGCTCCCACGCGGCACGTGTCTGGCGTGACTCTGCCGTGGGCTCTACCGGCGCGGCGCAGCCCCCTGTGGGTGGAGGCGCTGGTGATCGTCTGGCTGTGCTGGGTGTACGACGCCGTCAACAACCTCGCGCCCGTGCGCCTGCACGCCGCGCTTGCGCATGGTTGGGGCGTGTTGCATCTGGAGCGCACGCTGGGCCTCGACCCGGAAGTCGCGCTCAACCGCTGGCTCACCGGCCACCACACGCTCGGCCTGCTGCTATCCGACTACTACGACAACGCCCACTTCATCGTCACGCTCGGGCTGCTCGGCTGGCTGTGGTACCGGCGCGCCGACATCTACCGGCCGCTGCGCAACATGCTGGTGGCGATCAACGTGATCGGGTTTGTTGTCTTCTGGCTCTATCCGACCGCCCCTCCGCGGCTGCTGGCCGGCAGCGGCTTCAGCGATGTGGTGGCCTCCACGCACGCGCTCGGCGGCTGGCACACCGGCCCGCTGTCGGTGGTCGCCAACCAGTTTGCGGCGCTGCCCTCGCTGCACATGGCGTGGGCGGTGTGGTGTTCGCTGGCGATGTGGTCGTTGTCCACTCGTCTGTGGGCGCGATGCGCGGCTGTGCTCTACCCGTGCATAACCTGCCTGGCGGTGCTCGCCACGGGCAACCACTACCTGCTCGACGTGCTCGCGGGCGTGGCAACCACGGCGCTGGCCGTCGTGCTCGTGCGCGCCCTTGAAGCGGCGTGGCGCTCGCGGACCGCACTGCGGCCGGCGCGGGCTCCGGCATGAGCCGCATGTCACAAACTTGTTACTAAGTCCCGGATAAGGTAGACTCCGCGCGGCTGCCACAGACGGCCAGAGGAGAGTCAGGCGGAGGTCCGCGATGAGCGGACGTGCTTGGCTCTTTCGTCTGTAGGGTGCCAGCCAACTTCTCATGCCCAATCACGAGCCAGAACCAATGGCCCCTGCCCTGAGCCATGCCGGCGCAAGCCCGGTCATCGCCCGATCCCCGCTGCAGCTGCTGCAGTACCTCGACATCGTGCTCGTGGTGCTCGCCACGCCGGTGGCGCTGGCGCTCGGCGCGCCCGCCTTCGGCCTGCTGATCGCGGCGGGGGCGTGGCTGCTGCAACGTGTGCTCGGGCACGCCGACCGGCGCTGGATCGCTCGTCGCGCGCAGGTGTCGGGGTCCCGGCTCGGACTCGACATCGCCGAGGCGTTTGGGCGGATCTGGCTGCTCGCGGGGGCGATCGTCGTTGCGGGCGCCGTCGGCGGGCGCGTCGACGGGCTGGCGGCGGCGTTGACGATCTTCGCGGCGTACTCGGTGGCCTTTGCCACGCGTCTGTTCGGCGGACGAGAGGGCTTCGAGCGATGAGCGCGGTGGCACAGGCTCCGCCGATCGCGCCGGGGACCAGGACCCCGTCCGCCCCGCCGTCCGAGAAGCAAGGGATGACCCAGGGGCGGAAGGTCCTCTACGGGGTGCTCGCCCTGTGGCTCGGCGGGATCGTCCTATTCGTGATCCTGTTCGGCGCCACCGCGCACAAGGCCCCGGCCGTCGCCAGCGGCGCCTTCTCGCCGACCGACGAGTTCAAACTCGACACCTGGTTTCAGGTCGGGCCGATCGCGTTCAACAAGGCCATCCTCTACCTGCTGCTCACGGTCGGGATCACGCTCGGGGTGATGTTCTACGTCGCCCGGCGTCTGCGCCAGCGCCCCGGGCGCCTGCAGGTCGCGGTGGAGATGTACTACGACTTCATGCGCCGCATCTCCCAGGAAAACCTGAACCCGGAGATGGAAGGGAGGTACTTCCCGCTGATCGCCACGATCTTCGTGTTCATCCTCGTCTCCAACCTGATCGGCTACATCCCGCTGCCGGTCGACTCGGGCGAGAGCTTCAACGTGTTCGGGGCGCACATCCCGTCGCTGCAGATCTACGCGGCGGACACCAACGTCGCCTTCCCGCTGATCCTCGCGTTGAGCGTGTTCGTCCTCTTCACCTACGAGGGGGTCAGGCACCACGGGCCGGTCGGCTATGTGAAAAGCCTGATGCCGGGCGGCGTCAAAGGGCCGATCGTCCTGCTCATCTACCCGATCGAGATCCTCTCCAACTTCCTGCGGCTGATCTCGCTGACGGTGCGGCTGTGGGCCAACCTGCTCGCCGGCCACATGCTGATCGCGTTCATGGGCGGGGAGCTCGGAGTGCTCGTCGGCCTGCAGGTCGTGTCCTGGTTTCTGCTGCCCTTCGGGGTCATCATCTTTCTGTTCGAGGCCGTGCTGATCGCCGGTCTGCAGGCCTTCATCTTTTCCATCCTGACCGCCATCTATCTCGGTGGCGCGGTCTCAAGCCACTAACAAACAAGGGAGCTGTCGAGTAATGGAGTTTCTCCACTTTTTCGGTGTGTTGCACCCACTGATCCTGACCGTGGAACCGATCATCAAGCAGAGCCAGGACGCCGGTCGGGCAATCGCGCTCGGCGTCGGCGCCGGCGGCGGCGCGGCCGGTGCAGGCGCCGGCATCGGTGCGGTGTTCAACGCCTCGATCCAGGCCAAGACCCGCCAGCCCGAGCTGCGCGCCGAGGTCGAGCGCGACCAGTGGCTCGGCTTCGCGCTCACCGAGGCGTGCTTCTTCTACGGCCTCGTCGGCGGGTTCATCGCCTTCTTCCTGTAGGCCACGATGCAGCTCACCGCCAACCTCCCCATCGCCAGCGGATCGTTCCTGATCAGCCCCAATGTAGGGCTGATGGTCTGGACGATCGTGGTGTTCGCCATCTCGCTGTACATCTTGCGCAAGTGGGTTTTCCCTTTGATAAGCCAAGCTCTCGACGCGCGCGTGCAGAAGATCGAGGGTGACATCGACACGGCAGAGCGCACGCGCACCGAGGCCGAGGAGGTGCTCGCCGAATACCGCGAGCGGCTGAAGGAGGCGCGGACCCAGTCCGAAGAGATCGTCCAGCGCGCGCGCCAGACGGCCGAGGCGCACGAGGCCGAGGGCAAGGTGCGCGGCCAGGAGCAGATAGCCGATGCGGCCAAGCGTGCCGAGCGCGAAATCGAGCTCGCCAAGAAACGGGCGCTCGACGACATCCGCCGCGAGGTCGCCGATCTGACGATCATGGCCACCGAGAAGGTCACGCGCAAAGCGCTCACCGACGCCGACCAGAAGCGTTTGGTGGAGGAGGCGCTCGGCGAATTGGACTTTTCGAGCATCGCCGGGAGCCAGAACTGAACGTCATGGTTCGGTTGCCGCACATGCACACGCATCCAACCGTCATCCGCGGTCTGCCCGCGCCGGGGGCGAGTGGCTGATGGAGGAGCTGGCCCAGGTATACGCCCGCTCGCTGTTCGAGGTGGCCCGCGAACAGGGCAAGCTCGACGTGCTGCGCGAACAGCTTGCGCAGTTGACCGACGCGCTGCGCGAGAACAGGGAACTGGCGGTGTTCTTCTTCTCGCCCTACTTCTCCACCAAGGAGAAGCAGGAGGCGCTCGGCAAGCTGTTGGACGGCGCCGATGAGGTGCTGCTGAACTTCCTGAACCTGCTGATCGAAAACCACCGGATGCCGGTGATCTTCCACATCCGCCGCCAGTATGAGCGCCGGTGGGACGAGGAGAACAAGACCCTGCCGGTCGAGATCACCAGCGCGATCGAGCTTGATTCGGCCACGACTGAGAGTCTTGGCAAGACGATCGGGGAGCGTGCCGGGCGCAAGGTGCAGCTGGCCGCGCGCGTGGATCCCGACATTCTTGGTGGGATTGTGATCCGGGTTGGCAACTCGATTCTTGATGCTTCTATCCGCTCCCGGCTGGAGCAGTTGCGTAGGCAGGTTGCCTACGGGTCCTCTTAGCAGGGGGAGGGGGAGGGCTGGCCCTCCCCCTCCCCCTGCACCCCCACCCCCTCCCTTTTGAAAAGAGCTAAGGAAAAGACGAAATGCAGATCAATCCGGATGAGATCACCAGTATTTTGAAGAGCCGCATCGCCGGGCTCGACGCCGGCGCGGCGGAGCTGACCGAGGTGGGCACCGTGCTGTCGGTGGCCGACGGCATCGCGCGCCTGCATGGCCTGGAGAACTGCATGTCCTTCGAGATGCTGGAGCTTCCGCACGGGGTCACCGGGCTGGCGCTCAACCTCGAGTCCGACAACGTCGGCGCGGTGCTGTTCGGGGAGTGGGAGCACATCTCCGAGGGCGACACCGTCAAGCGCACCGGCAAGCTGCTCGACATCCCGGTCGGCGACGCGCTGCTCGGGCGGATCGTCGACCCGCTGGGTCGTCCGCTGGACGGCAAGGGCGATATCCCGATCACCGAGACCCGCCCGGCCGAGTTCAAGGCGCCCGGCGTGGTGCAGCGCCAACCGGTGAAGGAACCGATGCAGACCGGCCTGAAGGCGATCGACGCGATGATCCCGATCGGCCGCGGCCAGCGCGAGCTGATCATCGGCGACCGCCAGACCGGCAAGACGGCGATTGCGATCGACGCGATCATCAACAACAGGGACACCGGCGTGGTGTCGGTGTATGTGGCGATCGGCCAGCGCATGTCCACGGTGGTGGCGCTGGCGCAGACGCTCGACGAACACAACGCGCTGGAGAACACGATCATCGTCGCCGCTCCCGCCGACGAGGCGGCGCCGATCAAGTTCATGGCGCCCTACGCCGGCTGCGCGATGGCCGAGCACTTTCTCTACTCGGGGCGCCACGCGCTGTGCGTGTACGACGATTTGACCAAGCATGCTTACGCCTACCGGCAGATGTCGCTGCTGCTGCGCCGCCCGCCCGGCCGCGAGGCCTACCCGGGCGACGTCTTCTACCTGCACTCCCGTCTGTTGGAGCGCGCGGTGAAGCTCAACAACGACCTCGGCGGCGGCTCGCTGACGGCGCTGCCGATCATCGAGACCCAGGCGGGGGACGTCTCCGCCTACATCCCCACCAACGTGATCTCGATCACCGACGGGCAGATCTTCCTGGAGTCCAAACTCTTCAACTCCGGGGTGCGCCCCGCGATCAACGTCGGGATCTCGGTCTCGCGCGTGGGCGGCAACGCGCAGATCGGGCCGATGAAGAAGGTCGCCGGGAGGATCAAGCTCAAGCTCTCCCAGTACCGCGACCTGGAGGCCTTCGCCCAGTTCGGCTCCGACCTCGACGCCGATACGCAGCGCACGCTGGCCCGTGGCGAGCGGCTGGTGATGACGCTCAACCAGCACGAGCGCGCTCCGCTGCCGGTCGAGGACCAGACGCTCCAGATTTACGCCGCCACCGCCGGTTTCCTCGACCGTCTGAACGTGGAGCGGGTGGGCGAGTTCCTGGCGGAGCTGACCGAACGGATGCACTCCGAGCACTCCGACATCCGCGCGAAGATCGCCGGCGGCGACTGGTCGCAGGAGACGCAGACGGCGGTTCATGACGCGGTCGAGGCCTTCGCCCGGGACTTCGGCTACGACCTCGACGAGGAGGGCCAGCCGCTGGATGAGGACGCGCCGATCCGCACACAGGATGCACCCGAGACCGACACCGCGCGGGAGGAGGCGAAGGCGGCGGCCTAGCGCCCCCGCTCGCAATCGTCATGGCCTCTCAGCGCGACGTAAAGAACCGGATCTCCTCGGTGAAGAACATCCAGAAGATCACGCGGGCGATGGAGATGGTTGCCGCCGCTCGCCTGCGTCGCGCCGAGCAGCGGATTACCGCGCTGCGCCCCTACGCCGAGGCGCTCGGGCGGATGACCCGCCAGGCGGCCCGCGCCGCGGGGGCCAGCGAGATCGCGCGCGTGCCGCTGATGCGCGAGCCCGGCGGCGCTGGGGGCATCGGAGGCGGCGGCGCGGGAGGCAGTGGTGGAGCGGAGGGTGGCGGTGGCTCGGGCGGCGCCGGCGGCACCGTTGGGCTGCTGCTGATCACCGGCGACCGTGGGCTGGCGGGGGGCTTCAACTCGCAGGTGATACGCGCCGGCGTGCGCCTGCACGGCGAGCTCTCTGCCGAAGGGCTGCGCAGCGCGTGGTACGCGACCGGACGACGCGGGGTCTCCTCGCTGGCGTTTCGCGGGTACGAGCTGAGCGGCAGCCACACGGGCTTCTCCGATCGTCCCGCCTTTGCCGACGCGAGCGCGGTGGCGGCCGATGTGATCGATGCGTATGTGGATGGCCGGCTCGATCGCGTCGAGCTGATCTTCAACTCCTACGTTTCCCCGCTCACGCAGGTCGTCACGCGCGAGACGCTGCTGCCGCTGTCGCTCGCCACGGCTGCCGGGGAGGAGTCCGCGCCGGAGGAGGGCAATGGTGGCCCGCGCGCGCTGGTCGAGTACGAGCCCGATCCCGAGCAGGTGCTCGCGCAGCTGCTGCCCGATTACATCGAGACCTCGATCTACCGGGCGCTGGTGGAGTCGGCCGCCGGCTTCTTCGGCGCGCAGATGACCGCCATGCGCAGCGCCTCCGACAACGCCGGCGAGATCATCACCGACCTGACGTTGCAGATGAACCGCGCGCGGCAGGCCGAGATCACGCAGGAGATCATGGAGGTTGTGGCTGGGGCGGAGGGACTTGCGTGATGGCAAGTCCTGTAAGGGGATCAGTATTGCGATGGTAGTGAGAGTATTGCGATGGTAGTGAGGGCGGAGGTAGTTACAAAATTAAAAGGCCGATAGCTATAGTGATACACTTTTTCGAAAATGCTAAATGCGTATAGCAATGGCTATCGGACAAAAAAAAGTTACATACACAACACGCCCCTTCACACGGACAATCTCACCCCGCTGGCGGCCTCGTGGGGGCCGGGTGGAATGTCCATCAAAAGCCATCTAACCCTTTACAAAATGAAGTGGTATGGGGCCGAAAAAAGAACAATCAACCCAACAGACTGCGATAGATACTGAGGAGAATTCAGAGACCATGGAGGCCAGCATCGCCACAGAGTCAACACCAGCCGCGCAGGGCGCCGCCAACGGCAACGGCGCCAAGCGCAACGTCGGGCGCATCGACGAGATCCAGGGCGTCGTGATCGAGGCCGTCTTCCCCGACCGCCTGCCGGAGATCAACCACGCGATCACCGTCGCGCGCCCCGCCGCGGCCGCCCGCGAGGAGGAAGAGGACATAGCGGCCTCGCGGGAGGATGTGCTCGTCTGCGAGGTGCAGCAGCACCTCGGCGATGACCGCATCCGCGCGGTGGCGATGGACACCACCGACGGCCTCGCGCGCGGCGTCGAGGTGGTGGACACCGGCGGCCCGATCACCGTCCCCGTGGGACAGGCGACGCTGGGGCGCATCTTCAACCTGCTCGGCGAGCCGATCGACCTCGGCGCGGAGCTGCCCAAGGACGTGGAGCGCCGCGGCATCCACCAGGACGCGCCGCGCGTGGAGGACCTCACGCCGACGACCGAGATGTTCGAGACCGGCATCAAGGTCGTCGACCTGCTCGCCCCCTACGCCAAGGGGGGAAAGGTGGGTCTGTTCGGCGGCGCCGGCGTGGGCAAGACCGTGCTGATCCAGGAGCTGATCCACAACCTCGCCAAGGAACACGGCGGCCTGTCGGCCTTCTGCGGCGTGGGCGAGCGCTCGCGCGAGGGCAACGACCTGTGGCTGGAGATGAAGGAGTCGGGCGTGCTCGACAAGACGATGCTCGTGTTCGGCCAGATGAACGAGCCGCCCGGCGCCCGCATGCGCGTCGCGCTCTCCGGGCTGACGATGGCCGAATACTTCCGCGACCAGGGCCAGGACGTGCTGCTGTTCATCGACAACATCTTCCGCTTCGTGCAGGCCGGCTCCGAGGTGAGCGCGCTGCTCGGGCGGATGCCCTCCCAGGTGGGCTACCAGCCGACGCTTGAGACCGAGATGGGCCAGTTGCAGGAGCGCATCACCTCAACGCGCGAGGGGTCGGTCACCTCGGTGCAGGCGATCTACGTGCCCGCCGACGATCTCACCGACCCGGCGCCGGCCTCGGTGTTCGCGCACCTCAACGCCACCACGGTGCTCTCGCGGGCGATCTCCGAGAAAGGCATCTACCCGGCGGTGGACCCGCTGGACTCCACCTCGACGATCCTCAAGGCCGACATCCTCGGCGAGGAGCATTTCCGCGTCGCCAACCGCGTCAAGGAGATCCTGCAGCGCTACAAGGAGCTGCAGGACATCATCGCGATCCTCGGCATCGACGAGCTCTCCGACGAGGACAAGCTCACCGTCCAGCGCGCCCGGCGGATCGAGCGCTTCCTCTCACAGCCGTTCTTCGTCGCCGAAGAGTTCACCGGCACCCCGGGCGCGTACGTGAAAATCGAGGAGACGATCCGCGGCTTCGACGAGATCATCGAGGGCAAGCACGACGAGGTCCCCGAGAGCGCCTTTTTCCTGAAGGGCACGATCGACGAGGTCGTCGCGGCGGCGAAGAAATAATGGCCCACACGAAGTTCCAAGCCGAAGTGCTAACCCCCGAGGGGCCGGTGTTCAGCGAGGAGATCGAGATGCTCTCCACGGTCACCGGCACCGGCTCGATCGGGCTTCTGGCCAACCACCAGCCCGTGCTGGCGGCGTTGCGGCCCACCGAGCTGCGGCTGTATCGCTCGGACTCGGAGATCGTGCGCTTCAAGCAGTCCGCCGGCTACCTCCAGTTCGCCGAGAACCGCGCGCTCGTGCTGGTCGAGGAGGCCACCCCGGTCGATGGCGGCTGACGGCTCAACGCCATGACCCTTGAGCGCGAGCCAGTCGGCGTCATCGGCACCGGCTACGTCGGCCTGGTCAGCGCCGCCGGCTTCGCCGAGCTGGGCTGCGAGGTGTGGTGCGTCGACATCGACGCCGAGAAGATCGAGCGCCTGCGCCGCGGAGAGGTTCCGATTTACGAGCCCGGCTTGGAGGAGCTGCTGCGGCGGCACGCCGCGCGCCTGCACTTCACGACCGAGCTCGCGCCCGCGCTCGAACATGTGCGCCTGCTGTTCGTCGCCGTCGGCACTCCCCCGACCTACTCCGGGGACGCCGATCTCTCATCGGTGCACGCAGTCGTCGAGGCGATCCCCGCTTCCGACCGTCACGCGCTGGTGATGAAGTCCACGGTCCCCAGCGGCACCGGCGCCTCGATTCAGCGCGTGTTCGGCGAGCGGGGCAAGGCGGGGCTGCGCTACGTCTCCTGCCCGGAGTTCCTCAAGGAGGGCTCGGCGGTGGACGACTTCCTGCGCCCCGATCGGGTGGTCGTCGGCGACATCGGCGATTGGGCCGGCGATGCCGTGGTCGAGCTCTACCGGCCGCTGCTCACGGCCGCGCACGGCGGCGCCGGCGGGGGCGAGCTGGTGCGCACCGACATCGCCTCGGCGGAGATGGTCAAGCTCGCCTCCAACGCCTTCCTGGCGACCAAGATCTCGTTCATCAACGAGATCGCCAACGTCTGCGAGGAGACCGGCGCCGACGTGGTCGAGGTGGCCCGCGGCATGGGTCTCGACGCGCGTATCGGGTCTAAGTTCCTGCAGGCCGGGATCGGCTATGGCGGCAGCTGCTTTCCCAAGGACGTGGAGGCGCTCAAACAGCTCGCCGGCAATTCCGGCTACCACTTCCAGCTGCTGACCGCCGTGATCGAGGTCAACGAGCTGCAGAAGCGCCGCGTGATCGGCAAGCTGCACAAGCACCTAGGCAGCCTCGTCGGCAAGCACATCGCGCTGCTGGGCCTCGCGTTCAAGCCCAACACCGACGACATGCGCGAGGCCTCTTCGCTGGTGCTCGCCGCTCGGCTGGCCGCCGACGGGGCGACGGTTACCGCGTTCGACCCGGTCGCCGAGCACGAGGCTCGCAAGCTGCTCGGTGGGCTGCAGCTCGCCGACCGCGCGATCGACGCGGTGCGCGATGCCGACGCGGTGGTGCTGGTCACCGAGTGGCCGCAATGCACCGAGCTGGACTGGGCCGAGGTGGCGGAGGCGATGCGGGGCGACGTCATAATCGACGGGCGCAACGCGCTGGACGCCGACGCCGTGCGCGCCGCGGGACTGCGCTACGAGGGGATCGGCCGGCCCTCCGACCAGCCGACCGGGCGTAGGCGTGAGGACCGGGTCTAGATGCAACGACTGGGCGTCGGCGTGAGGACCGTGTCTAGATGCAAGCGACTGGGCGTCGGCGTGAGGACCGTGTCTAGATGCAAGCGACTGGGTGTCGGCATGAGGACGGGGTCTAGATGCAAGCGGTAATCCTCGTCGGCGGCGAGGGCACCCGCCTGCGCCCGCTCACCTCCACCGTGCCCAAGCCGGTGGTGCCGCTGGTGGACCGCCCGTTCATCGCTTTCATGATCGAATGGCTGCGCCGGCACGGGATCGAGGACGTGATCATGTCCTGCGGCTTCCTCGCCACCTCCGTGCGCAACGTGCTGGGGGACGGCTCCGCGTTCGGGATCCGCCTGCGCTTCGTCGAGGAGCCCGACCCGCGTGGTACCGCGGGCGCGTTGAAGTTCGCCGAGTCGATGCTCGACGAGCGCTTTCTGATGCTCAACGGCGACGTGCTCACCGACATCGACCTCACCGCGCAAATCGCCCAGCACGAGCGCACCGGCGCGCGCGCCACACTGGCGCTGGTGCCGGTCGAGGATCCCACCGCGTATGGGCTGGTGCGGCTCACCCCCGAGCACGCCGTCGAGGAGTTCGTCGAGAAGCCCTCCTCCGACCAGCTGGAGGGCGCCGGCGGCGCCTGGATGGCGGGCCAGGTCACAGCGGATCGTCCGCTGCACGCCCACACCAACCTGATCAGCGCCGGCGCCTACGTACTGGAGCGCGACGTGCTCGAGCTGGTGCCCACCGACCGCAACGTGTCGATCGAGCGCGAGGTATGGCCGAGGCTGATCGGCAGCGGTCTCTACGGCTTCCCCTCGGAGAGCTACTGGCTGGACATCGGCACCCCCGAGCGCTATCTGAAGGGCACCTTCGACATCATCGAGGGCAACGTCCACACCGCGGTGCGGGAGCGTCTGGGCAACGATTTCATGGCGCTCGCGCGGGACGTACGGGTGGAGGGGCGCGCGATCCCCCCCGCGGTGCTGGAGTCCGGCGTGCGGGTCGCTGCCAACGCCCACGTCGGCAGCCTGGTGGTGCTCGGTCAAGGTGTCACCGTCGGCGCCGGTTCGGTTGTCGAGCGCGCGGTAATCATGAACGGCACGGAGATCGGCGCGGGCTGCACGCTGCGCGACTGCATCGTCGCCGCCGGCTGTCGCGTCGGCGAGGGCTCCCAGATCACCGACGGCGCCGTGCTGGGCGAGGGGGTCACGATCGGGGCGCACAACACGGTGTCTCGCGGAGCGCGTATCTTCCCGGGCGTGACCCTGCCCGACGGAGCGTTGAGGTTCTCGTGAGCACTCTGCCGCCAGGCCGATACGCGATTGCCCACCGCCGCCGCCGCCACCACCACCGGGTCAAGCCTGAGAGGATATGCCGGTGACCGAGAATGTGATGGCGGTGCTCTCCCGCGAGGCGATCGCCGCGGTGGACAGCTCCGGACAGCTGAGCGACGTGCTCACGCTGCCCGAGCACCTGCGCGACGCGCTGTGGCGGGTGGAGTCGGCGATCATGAACGAGTGGGACACACCCGGCGGGCTGGTGGTGGCCGGCATGGGCGGTTCGGGGATCGGGGGCGCGCTGGCGGCCGCGGCGCTGGGCGACCACGCTTCGCGGCCGATTCTTGTCACACGTGCCTATGGGTTGCCTCCATGGACCACGCCCGATACCACGGTGCTGTGCGCCAGCTACTCCGGCGACACCGAGGAGACGCTGGCCTGCTACGAGTCAGCGGGCGCGCTCGGCGCCCAGCGCGTGGTGGTCACCACGGGCGGTCGTCTGGCGGAGCTGGCGCGCGCCGACAAGGTGCCGGTGATCCCGCTCCCCGGCGGCTTCCAACCGCGCGCCGCGGTTGCCTACATGACGGTCGCCTCCCTGGAGGTGGCAGCCCTCTGCGGAGCCGGCCCGCGCCTCACCTCGGAGATCGATGTGGCGGCCGCCCACGCCGAGCAGCTGGTCGCCGAGTGGGGCCCCGACGCGCCGGAGGGGTCGCTGGCGAAGACGATCGCGCGCGGCCTGTTGGGCACCACGCCGGTGATCGCGGGAGCCGGGCTGACCAACCCGATCGCCTACCGCTGGAAGACACAGATCAATGAGAACGCCAAGCAGCCCAGCTTCGCGAGCGAACTGCCCGAGCTCGACCACAACGAGATCGTCGGCTGGGAGGGCACGCGCGAGTTGGACCCGCCCGCCCGCTTCTCGGCCGTGTTCCTCGATGACTCCGACGCCCATCCGCGCGTGAAGGAGCGGATGGACCTCACCGAGCGCCTGATCGCCGACAACGCCGCGGTCAGCTTCCGCCTGGAGACACGCGGGCAGACGGCGATCGAGCGGGTCTTCTCGCTGGTGCTGCTCGGCGATCTCGTCTCGATCTATTTGGCCACGCTGCGCGGGGTCGATCCCGGGCCGGTCAAGATCCTGGACGAGCTGAAGTCCGCGCTGGCCGAGCGCTAGCAGTTGCCCTGAGCCGGCCAGGTGTGTGTGATAAGTTCCGAGGCGGCCGAGGAGCGCTGCGACGGGCTGTAATCCGCCACGCTCGGCCTGTCTCTGCAGCAAGGGCGCTCACCTGACCAGACAGGAGAACTCGTCATGTCAGCAGTGACCCCCACCGCAGCGCTCAACACCGACTTCAAGGTTGCCGACCTCTCCCTGGCGGAGCTGGGCCGCAAGGAAATCACGCTCGCCGAGCACGAGATGCCGGGGCTGATGGTGACCCGCGCCGAGTACATGGAGGCGCAGCCGCTGCGCGGCGCGCGGATCACGGGCTCGCTGCACATGACCGTGCAGACTGCCGTGCTGATCGAGACGCTGACGGCGCTGGGAGCGGAGGTGCGGTGGTGCAGCTGCAACATCTTCTCCACCCAGGACGCCGCCGCCGCGGCGGTCGCGGTAGGACCTGACGGCACGCCCGAGGAGCCGCGCGGTGTTCCGGTGTACGCCTGGAAGGGCGAGACGCTGGAGGAGTACTGGTGGTGCACCGAACAGGCCCTGCGCTGGCCGGGCGAGGACGGAACGAGTGGCCCCAACATGATTCTCGACGATGGCGGCGACGCCACACTGCTGGTGCACAAGGGCACCGAGTACGAGGCCGCCGGCGCCGTCCCCGAGGTGGATGAAGATGGGATGGACGAAGATGGGCTGATCCACTCCGAGGAGTTCCAGGTGGTGCTGGCGCTGCTGCGGCGCTCGCTCGGCGAGGATCCCCAGCGCTGGACGCGGATCGGGGAGGGCATCAAAGGCGTCACCGAGGAGACGACCACCGGCGTGCACCGGCTGTACGAGATGACCGAGCTGGGCACCCTGCTGTTCCCCGCGATCAACGTCAACGACTCGGTGACTAAGTCGAAGTTCGACAACCTCTACGGCTGCCGCCACTCGCTGGTGGACGGCATCAACCGCGCCACCGACGTGATGATCGCCGGCAAGCTGGCGGTGATCTGCGGCTTCGGCGACGTCGGCAAGGGCTGCGCGGAATCGCTGCGCGGCCAGGGCGCGCGCGTGGTGGTCACCGAGATCGACCCGATCTGCGCATTGCAGGCGGCGATGCAGGGATACACGATCCGCACCCTGGATGAAGTGGTGGGGGAGGGCGACATCTTCGTCACCTGCACCGGCAACCGCGACATCATCCGCGCTGAGCACATGGCGCGGATGAAGCATCAGGCGATCGTCGGCAACATCGGGCACTTCGACAACGAGATCGACATCGCCGGCCTCACCAAGGTGGCGGGCGTCGAGCGGATCAACATCAAGCCGCAGGTGGACGAGTGGCGCTTCCCCGACGGCCACGCGATCATCCTGCTCTCCGAGGGGCGCCTGCTGAACCTCGGCAACGCCACCGGCCACCCCAGCTTCGTGATGAGCAACTCCTTCACCAACCAGACGATCGCCCAGATCGAGCTGTTCACCAAGAACGACGAGTACGAGCGGCGCGTGTACGTGCTGCCCAAGCACCTCGACGAGAAGGTCGCGCGGCTGCACCTCGACGCGCTCGGGGTTCGTCTCACGCGGCTCAGCGCCGATCAGGCCGCCTACATCGGCGTGCCCGTCGAGGGCCCCTACAAGCCCGATCACTATCGCTATTAGCCGTAGGCGGTGAGGTCGTGGTCGACGGGGCTGGGGGTGTCGAAGGCGAATCCGGTGTGAGTGCTCCCAAACACCTCGACGACCTGCTGGTCGCCTCGATCCAGGACGTGCAGAGCTCGATCGGGGCCAACGACAGCAAGGCCTCGGCGGCGCTGATCGTTCATGGCCTAGTCTTCACCGGCCTGATCCAGCTGCTGGTCAGCCTCGGTGGCGTCTACCGCGGCGCCAGCGACGCGCAGCGGGTGATCGCCCTGATTTTCCTGTTCCTCGTGCTGATCACGTTCCTGGTCTCGATCTATTTCATCATGCGCGCGCTGCTGCCCTACCACCCGGAAAAGCTCGAACGCAAGCTGGGAGATCGTTCTCGGAGCGTGTTCTTTCCGCTGCGCTTCCTCGACGAGCGGGATCCGTACGCCTCCTACACCGGGCGCTTGCGCGAGCTCCACGGCGAAGACGGAATCTGGCATGAGCTTGCGGCCGAGCGTTTGAAGCTGGCGGATGTGCTCAGGTACGAGTCCAACAACACGCGGCGGGGCTACCAGTTCCTACGCTTCGAGCTGGCGTTTGCGGCGTCGTTCCTGATCGTGCTCGCCACCGCCGTACTTTAGAACGACTTTCTCAACTGACTGCTCGCCACCGCCGTGCTTTAGAACGACCTTCTCAACTGACTGTTCGCCCGCGCGGGCGGAAGACTGGGAGAGGGGAGATCACAGGCCGGGTGGCGGCTCGCCCTCGAGCACCCGGGCGGCGCTCGTGGAGATCGCGCCCACATCCAGCACGCCGTTGTCGCCGAGCGCTCGATCGAGCGGCTCCCTGCTGGCCAGGAAGAGCTCGATCAGCTCGTCGCGAAGCGCGGGCGCGAGATAGGTGTCGCCGTCCTCGGGGTTGCGCGACTGGCAGAAGCTGACCCGCAGCCCAATCGACTCGGCGAGCTGCCCCCACAGCGGCGCCAGCGCGCGCAGCCGGGCTGGGCTGAGCGCGCCCGACGGGGGATCTTCCGCGGCGATCACCACTCGCCGAATACCCGCGGTGATGATGCAGGCGGTGCACATCGGACACGGCTCCAGCGTCGTATAGAGAATGGTTTCCGTCGCCGCGTGGGGGACTCTGCCGATGCGCAGCGACCCTTCCCTGAGGAGCTCCGCCAGATCGGCGCCGGCGAGCTCGCGTGCGCCCAGCCGCTGTGCCAGGCGGATCGCGTTCATCTCGGCGTGTCCGCTCGGGTCGCGCAAGCCAAACAGGGTGTTGATGCCGACGGTCACCACTTCAAGCCCTTGGCAGCGGATCACCAGCGCGGCGGAGATCGCATAGTTCCCACCTTCGCGTGCTGTCTGTGCCCGATCGCGCAGCAGCGTGAAGTAGTCCTGCGCGGTGAAGGTGCTCTCAGGACTGAGCGCTCTCTGCACAGCTACAGCCTAGCCGCCGGCCACGTCGACTCAGAGGCTCCGGCCACGTCGACTCAGAGGCGCCCGCCGATCCGATAGCTTGCCCACCGTATGCGAGCCATGGTTCTCGCGGCGGGGCTTGGCACCCGCCTGCGCCCGCTGACGTACGAGATCAACAAGCCGATGGTGCCGGTGCTGGACCGCCCGGTGATGGCGCACATCGTCGATCTGCTCGACCGGCACGGGTTCGACGAGACGATCGCCAACCTCCACCACTTCCCGCAGACGATCCGCGACTACTTTGGCGAGCGCCTCACCTACCGCGTCGAGGAGGAGCTGCTGGGCACCGCCGGCGGGGTGCGGGGGTGCGCGGAGTTCTTCGGCGAGGAGCCGTTCCTGGTGATCTCCGGGGACGCGCTCACCGACATCGACCTGCGGGCGTTCGCCGCCCGCCACCGCGAGGCGGGCGGCGTGGCGACGCTGGCGGTGAAGAAGGTGGCCGATACACGCGAGTACGGCGTGGTGCTGCACGACCGCGCGGGGCGGATCACGGGCTTCCAGGAGAAGCCCGCGCCGGAGGAGGCGCTGTCGGATCTCGGCAACTGCGGCATCTACATCTTCACGCCGCGCATCTTCGACTACTTCCCCGAGCGCCCGTTTGTGGACTGGGCGCAGGACGTGTTCCCGGCGCTGCTGGCCAACGACGTGCCGTTCCACATCCACGAGGTGCACGACTACTGGAACGACGTGGGCTCGCTGGCGGAGTTGCGCCAGGGCACCTTCGACGCGTTGCGCGGCCAGCTGCACCTGGAGATGGACGGCGAGGAGGTTGCCCCCGGGGTGATCGTCGCCGGCGACGGCAGGGGCAAGGATGGCGCGGGCAGTGGCGGATCGCCGATTCCCGGGGATGCCGAGGTCGAGGGGCCGGTGTGGATCGGACGCGACGTGCAGATTGGCGCGAGCGTGCGGCTGACGGGTCCGCTCGTGCTGGGCGACGGTGCGCTGGTGGGAGACGGCGCGCAGCTGCGCGAGAGCATCCTCTTCCCCGGTACCGAGATCGCCCCGGGCGCGATCCTGATCGGCGCGATCGCCGGGCACGCGGGCATCCTCAAGAGCCTGCGGCCACGTCAGAAATAAAGAGAGCCCGCCTAAGCGGGCTCTCAAAGCGCTGCCGCTTTGAACCGTCAGCACTCTGGCCTCGGTCCATCTCAGCGGGCGCACCCATCGCAGTTATGTCACTCTACCAGATGCCCCCGCCGGGATTCGAACCCGGGACCTTGACCCTGCGATGGGCACGCTCTATCCGCTGAGCTACGGGGGCATCCGCTCCCAAAGGAGCCAGCCGACCTTACGCAGCGCTTGGGTCGGTACGCTCGGGCAGATCCGCAAAAAGCCGATGGACAACCGCCGCTCCGAGGCGTAGCATCGAAGAGAGAGTAGGGGAGTCTCCACAACCCAAAGGAGGCATGACATGCAGATCGAGATCAAGGGCCGCAACGTGCCGGTCCCCGACGATTTGCGCAGGCACGCCGAACGCCGTCTGGCGAAGGTCTCGCGGCAGGTCTCAAAATTCGCGCGCCTGGAGATCGAGTTGCTGCGCGAGCGCAACCCGCGGGTCGCAGACAGTCAGGTGGCCGAGGCCACGCTGTATCTGAAGGGCACCACGTTGCGCGCCCGCGACGCTTCGCCGCAGATGCTGCACTCGCTGAACCTTGTGGTCGACGAGCTGGCCCGCCAGGTCAAGCGCCACCGCGTGATGCGCCGCCGCCGACGCAAGACGCGCGCCGCGCTGGCCGCACACACGCTGGCTGTCGCCCCCGAGCTTCCGAGCAGCCAGTAATCGAAAAAGAGGGCCCGGCTCGTCGGCGTAGGCCGACTACGCCACCCTCTAAGTCGCTACCCTGGGGGCGTGTCCATCCTGGATCGCGCCCTCAACGTAGGCGAGGCGAAGAAGCGCAAGGAATTCGAGAAGCGCGTTGCTCTGATCGGGGCGTTCGAGGCCGAGCTCGAACACGACAGCGATGCGGAGCTGCGCGAGCGGATGGACGCGCTGCGCGAGCGCGCCACGAACGGGGAGGAGCTCGACGAGCTGCTGCCCGAGTGCTTCGCGATCGTGCGCGAGACCGGCAAGCGCAGGATGGGGATGCGCCACTTCGATGTGCAGCTGATCGGTGCGATGGCGCTGCATGAGGGCTGCATCGCGGAGATGAAGACCGGCGAGGGCAAGACGCTCACGGCCACGCTGGCGGTGGCGCTCAACGCGCTCCCCGGCAGGGGCGTGCATCTGGTCACCGTCAACGACTACCTCGCCCGCCGCGACGCCGAATGGATGAGCCCGATCTACGACGCGTTGGGGATCACGGTGGGGGTGTTGCAGAACATGCAGCCCTACGACGAGAAGCACCGCGCGTACGCGTGCGATGTGGTGTACGGCACCAACTCGGAGTTCGGCTTCGACTACCTGCGCGACAACATGGCGAAGGATCTCGGCGAAAAGGTGCAGCGCGGGCACCCCTTCGCGATTGTGGACGAGGTGGACAACATCCTGATCGACGAGGCGCGCACGCCGCTGATCATCTCGGGCGCCCCCGAACAGGCGGCCGACCTGTACGTGAAGTTTGCGCGCCTCGCGCCCCGCCTTACCCCGGGCAAGGCCCCCGAAGGGATGGATCCTCGCACCAAGAAGGAATTCGTCGCCGACTTCGACTACGAATTCGACGAGAAGCACAAGACGGTGTCGGTCACCGAGCAGGGCGTCGCCAAGGCTGAGCGCTTCCTCGGCATCGACCATCTGTACCGCGCCGAGAACGGCCATCTGGTCAACCACCTCAACCAGGCGCTGCGCGCGCAGTCGCTGTACAAGCGCGACGTGGACTACCAGGTGGTGGACGGCGAGGTGAAGATCATCGACGAGTTCACCGGGCGCACGCTGGAGGGCCGGCGCTGGTCGGAGGGCCTGCACCAGGCGATCGAGGCCAAGGAGGGGGCGCGGATCCAGGAGGAGAACCAGACGCTGGCCACCATCACCTACCAGAACTTCTTCCGCCTCTACGACAAGCTGGCCGGGATGACCGGCACCGCGCTGACGGAGGCGACGGAGTTTATGAAGATCTACGAGCTTCCCGTCGTGCAGATCCCCACCAACGCGCCGATGGTGCGCGACGATCGCAACGATCAGGTTTACAAGACCAAGGAGGGCAAGTGGAGCGCGGTCGTCAGGGAGATCGCCGCGCGTCACGAGAACGGCCAGCCGGTGCTGGTGGGCACGATCTCTGTCGAGGTCTCCGAGCTGCTCAGCGAGCGCCTGAAGCGGCGCGGGGTCCCGCACACGGTGCTGAACGCCAAGCCCGAGCACGTGGCGCGCGAGGCCGACATCGTCGCCGAGGCGGGGCAGCCGGGCGCGGTGACGATCGCCACCAACATGGCGGGCCGCGGCGTGGATATCAAGCTGGGCGGCAACCCCGAGCATCTCTCCCAGCAGCAGCTTGCTCGCGAAGGGGTGAAGCCGCCCCGCGAGGGCGCCGAGCGCGACGAGGATGCAGCGGCCGCCTACGAGCGGCGCCTGGCCGAGGTGCTGCCGTCGCTGGAGCGCGAGGTGGAGGAAAAACGCGAGCGCGTGATGGCGGCCGGCGGCCTGTTCATCTGCGGCACCGAGCGCCACGAGTCGCGGCGCATCGACAACCAGCTGCGCGGGCGCGCCGGGCGCCAGGGCGACCCGGGGGAGACCCGCTTCTTCCTCTCCGCCGAGGACGATCTGGTGCGGCTGTTCGCCGGCGATCGCATCTACCGCATCCTCGACAAACTGGGCGGCGTGGACGCGGAGGGCAACGAGGAACCGATCGAGGCGGGGATGCTCTCCAAGCAGATCGAAAAAGCGCAGCGCAAGGTGGAGGAGCAGAACTTCCTGATCCGCAAGCGCGTGCTGGAATACGACGACGTGATGAACGAGCAGCGGCGCGTGATCTACGCCTACCGCGACGACGTGCTGGAGGGGCGGGCGATGGGCGAGCAGGCGCGCACCGAAATCGCCGGCGTGATTGAGCGCACGATCGAGCAGTACACCGAGGGCGACTACCTGGAGGACTGGGACATCGACGGCATGTTCGGCGCGCTGTCGCAGTTTTTCCCGCTGGACGTCGACCCGCGGGAGATGACCCCCGAGGCGATCGACCGCGCGCATCTCGGCGAACGCCTGGTGGAGCAGGCGATGGAGCGCTACAACGCGCGCGAGCAGGAGCTCGGCGAGGAGTTGATGGGCCAGCTGGAGCGCTATCTGCTGCTGCAGATCATCGACGAACGCTGGCGCGAGCACCTGTTCGACGTGGACTACCTGCGCGAGGGCATCCATCTGCGCGGTTTCGTGCAGATCGATCCCCTGGTGGCGTACAAGAACGAGGCCTACACCCTCTTCGGCGACCTGATCAACAGCATCTGGGCCGACTACGCCCGGCTGATCTTCAACGTCCAGGTGCAGGTTCAGGGCGAGAACGGCGGCGGGGGAGGGGGGGGTGGTGCCGCGGTGCCGGCGTTTGCCGCGGCGGGCAACTCCACGCGGCCCGCCCGGGTCTCCTACTCGGGCGGCAGCGCCGCGATGGGCGCGAGCGCGATCGCCGCCGCGGCCGCCAACGCCGGCGCGATCGGCGCGCAGTCGTACGCCACCAACGGCGGTGGCGAGGAGCAGGAGCTGGTGCCGGTGGTGGAGCAGCGCGTGGTGGACTCCGAGCACGCGGTCGGGCGCAACGATCCCTGCTGGTGTGGGAGCGGCAAGAAGTTCAAGAAGTGCCACGGCTCCTGAGATGTCATCCCCGGGTTTGAAGCCGCGGGGGCGCGGGTAAGCACCGGGAAGGCGCGACTGCAGGGGTGGCCGGGACCTACAGAGGCCAAGCCAGGTCTCTTCGTGCTCTCTGTCCAATGTCCGTGCCAGCCGCGGGCGCCGAGGAGAGATGCCTGCCCGCATTTACGACAGGAACCGGTGCCGGGACGCCTGACCTTGAAAGAAGAGCGCCCCGGCGCCGACCAATCAAAACGCTCACCGGCCGAGGCCGGGTAGAGCAGTGTAATCATACCCGACCGTTACGCTGCGAGCGGGCTTCGCAATAGCGCGGGATGGGTTGCGTTCACGGGCGTGGCCGCGAAAAGCGACGGATAGCCGCATTTCGCGTCGGCTCTTCGGGATCTCCAGTTCAACAACGGCGGTAAAGACCGGACGCGACCTCGGTCGTGCTCGTGGACGCGGGCATGGCCTGGCTGATTGACCAGCAGAGGATGCCAGCTCCTAGGATCGACCTGACGTTTAGCTCACTGTCAGAGTGGGAAACATCCCGATAAGACGATGAGCTCATGGGTATATCTGATTTGTCGGTAGGACTTCCGCAGAGTGAAGTGGAGGTCGTTGGGCCGACGCATCTGGCGTCGGAGCGTCCCTGACCCTGAACGAAGAGGCGCTCCGGGGTTACCAATCAAAACCCAAGAGCAAAGGAGCGGTTCAGTAATGAAGCGTATCAGGATCGTGGGGCTCTGCCTCACAGCCATGTTTGTGCTCGGCGCGGTCGTGTCGGCATCCGCGTCGGCGCATGAATACATCGTTTCGGGAGGCAGTCTGCCGCAGAGCGTCGAAGGTACGAGTGGCGTATCCATCCTCGAAGGCGAAGTGCTAGGCACCAAAATCACGATCGAATGTAAAAAAGATAAATTCACCGGATCGATCGGCACTGGTGGCACATCCGAAGGCGAAGTTGTGTTTGAAGAATGTAAAGTTGTAGGCCAGGGCACCTGTGGTGTCCCGAACATCAAATTCAAATTCAAAGATCTGCTGGTAGGCCCCGAACCGGGGGTCGAAGACGAATTCAAACCGGTCTCCGGCACGGAATTCGTCACAATCGAAATCACCACATGCACGCTCAAAGGCAAATACAAAGTGGAAGGTACACAGGTCTGTAAACTGCCTAGTGGGGAAACGCTGATGAAAGAACATGAAATTGCGTGTGAAACATCAGGCAGTCACCTGACGCTGGGCGGGAAAACTGCCGTATTCAAAAGCACCGAGAAAGTTCATCTGGTCTCGGGCTTGGAATACAGGGCCAAATAGGCAGTGGAGCATTAGCTGAGACGGAATTACGGGTCTGAGCCGGTCGTACGCATCGGCTCGGACCCGATTAGCCGATCGGGACGGTGCGGTGGTGGGACTCGTGGTAGTAGACGCCTAAACGGCTACTCGCTGCCCACTACGGAAACGGCTATCTGGCGCGGACCCGATCTTTGGGTTTAGCGAAAGAGGGCGCCGGGTAATCTGAGGTGGGTAGCTGACCGAAGATGAGAGTGACACGAGGAGAGATGGTTGCATGGCGAGGAAGGTCGTAACGGGCTGTTGGGGTCGGCAGGCAGTGTTTGTATCGCTCGCGACCGTGGCGCTCTGGTTGTCGCAAACGCCCTTCCTGGGGGGCGGGGTGTCGCTGGCCGAGTCATCCCAGGGAGAATGCCCCAACGAACAGGTTCGCGTGCAAGAGCTTTATGCGGCGCGGCTCCCCGACTGTCGCGCCTACGAGCAGGTCTCCCCTACCGACAAGAACGGCACCGATGCAGTCGGGAATCCGGGATTCGTGCAGAGCGCGCCGTCGGGTGACAAGGTGACCTTCAATTCTATTGCGCCCTTTCCGGGCACCCCCAGTCCGGGAGAATATCCCACGTACGTAGCCTCTCGCGATGACGCGGGCTGGTCAACCGAAGGCGTGCTGCCTCAGTTCAATCCCGCGGTCAACCTGACCGGCGTGGTCGGTCTGACCGAGGATCTGTCGAAGGCGATCTTCTTCGCCTATCCGAGCTTCCCGGCGCCGGCTCCAGAAGCACAGCCAGGACAGATGAACGTTTACGTGCGCGACAACATAAATCACTCCTATCGTTTGTTGGCTGCCACGCCCGGCTTTGGGGGCGCTCACTTCGCTGGTGCAACGGCGAATGACTCCCACATACTCTTTGAGTCCCGCGAACGACTTCTTCCCCAGGCGGCGCCGGAAGCGATCAACCTGTACGAGTGGGATGAAGGGACGTTGACGCTGGCAGGCGCCTTGGAAGGCGGCGACGCGCCGGTTGAAGGAGCGGTGGCCGGCCCCGGCGGCAGTGCGGTGGAGGCCGAAGTCGGGGAAGTGGGCGGAGCGAGCAGCAGGTTCTATACGGAGCACACGATCTCCGAAGATGGTTCGCGCATCTATTTCAGCGACATCGGAACAGGTCAGATCTATATGCGAGAGCCGATCGCCGAACGCACGGTCCCGGTCTCGAGCGGCCCGGCCTATTGGCGCGATGCGACCCCAGATGGAGCGTGGGCCGACTACACCGAAAGCGGAGAACTCTATCGATTCAGCGCCGCCAACGACTCGTCCGAACTACTGACACATCCAAGCAGTGGCAGCGCCGGCGTGCTGGGAACACTGGGAATGAGCCGGGAAGGCGCATATATCTACTTCGTCGCCACCGCGGTGCTCGCCGGCGCGAGCGGGGCTGGAGAACCGCTCGCAGGCTCGGCCAACCTGTATCTGTGGCACGAAAGTTCATCGACTCATGAAGGCGTCGTCACGTTCGTCGCGCGGCTGAGCAACTTCAACGACAGTGCCGACTGGCGTGACTCCTTCTCCAGCGAATTGGCGGGGCCGGACGAAGGTTGGAAGGGCGCGCGCGTGACGCCGGACGGCACGGTTGCCCTGTTCAGCTCCAGCGAACCGCTGACAAAATACGACAACGCCGGCCAAAACGAGCTGTTTCGTTATTCGGCGCCCGAAGGCGAACTCATATGTGTGTCGTGCAATCCGAATGCGCCCGCGGCCATCAGCAGCGCGTTCCTAGCCCACCAGACCCAGGGGGCTGCCTCGCTCGAAGGCCGCAATCCGTTTTTGACACACAATCTGTCGGACGATGGAAGCCGGATATTCTTCCAGACCGCCGAAGCGCTCATACCAGCCGATACGAACGGCGAGATGGACGTATATGAGTGGGAGGAGGAAGGCGCGGAAAGCTGTCCACAGGAAAGTGGAGGCTGCGTCTTCCTCATATCGACGGGGCAGAGCACAGATCAGTCATACTTCGGCGACGCCAGCGCCGATGGCAGCGATGTGTTCTTCTTCACCCGCCAGCCGCTGGTAAGTCAGGATCAGGATGTCAGCGTCGATGTCTATGATGCGCTGGTCGACGGCGGCTTCACCGTCCAAAATCCCGCGAGTTCTCCGCTGGCTTGTGCGGGCGAAGAATGCCGGGGAGCGCCCAGCGAAGCCACGGTCCTTGCGCTGCCCTCCAGCGCGGCGTTTACCGCCAGCGGCAACCTCCCGCCGATGGTCGTGTTGCCGGCCGTGATACCCAAGGCCAAGCCACCGCTGACTCATGCCCAAATGCTGGCCAAGGCGCTGAAAGCATGCAGGGCAAAGCCACGTCACAAGCGACATGCCTGCGAAGTTCGGGCGAGAAGGAGCTATGGCCGGCGGCCACCAGCCAGGATGAGGGCAAGGAGGCGACGGCGATGATGAGGGGGACAGAGGAGGCGCCAGCGATGATTGGGAGCGATGCGGGGCGCCGCGAGCCTTGGTCCCCCGGTGGGTGGGTCCCGGGCATCGTCGTCGCGGTTGGGGTTTCGGTGGCGATGTGGGTGGCGCTGCAGCCGAGCACGGCTGTGGCTGATTTTGGGATCGAGAGCTTTGAAAGTCAGCTTCTCGCAAACGAATCGGGGCCGCCCGCGGTTCGGGCAGGGTCGCACCCATACGCGATGAGCACGACGATCGTCTTCAACAACCACGAAACCGAAGAAGGTCCCATCCCGGATGGCAACCCACGAGACATCGAAGTCAACCTTCCGAAGGGTGTGATCGTGGACCCAACCGCCACGCCCGCGAAGTGCACCGAGGCCCAGCTGGAGAGCAATGCAGGATGTCCAAACTCCACGGCGATCGGCGTGGCGATCGTGAACGTGAATTTCCTGGGGGCGAAGCAAGCCAAGGCGGCCGTGTACAACATGGTGCCCCCCGCCAATGTGCCCGCGGAGCTTGGGATGAACGTGGAAGACCTCGACTCTGTGGTTCACATCGTGGGCGGAGTGCGCACGGGCGGCGACTATGGCATTTCGGCCGAAGTCTCGAGCATCACTCAGCGCCTTCCCGTTTACGGCACCAAGCTGACACTGTGGGGCGATCCGTCGAGCGCGAGTCACGATGCCGAACGCGGGGCCTGCTTCAATCGTTCCAACGCCGTCATCGAAAATGAAAAGGAAGAACTGGAAACGGGCGCGCTCGCAAGCGGCCTTTGCGCCGTCGAGCGCACTGGCAAAGCGCTACTGACGTTGCCATCCGAATGCGCGGGGGCTTCCGTGGCAACGATGCGTGCCGACTCATGGCAGGAACCGGGTCTCTGGACCCCGCTACAGCAATCCTCGCCGGCGATGCCCGAAATCGAAGGGTGCGCTCGCCTGGACTTCAGCCCCACCCTTACCGTGCGGCCCTCCCCAAGTTCCGTGCCGGCCGATTCGCCGTCTGGCTTGAACGTTGCGCTCAAAATACCCCAGCAGGAGAGCACGGAAGCACTGGCGGAGGCAAATTTGATGAGCGCGGTCGTGACGTTGCCAGAGGGATTCTCGGTGTCTGCGGCGGCGGCGGCCGGTTTGGCCGCCTGCACCCCGGAAGAGATCGGCCTGAACAACGCCAATCCTCCGACATGCCCGGAAGCGTCGAAGCTCGGGTCGGTGGAAGTCCTCACCCCGTTGCTCGAACATCCGCTCGGAGGCGCGGTCTATCTCGCGCAGCAGGGGGATGGCGGTGCGGCTCAGGGATCGAACCCTTTCAACTCCCTTATCGCGCTCTACCTCGTTGCGGAAGGCAGCGGCGTGCTCGTCAAGCTTCCGGGCCACGTCGAACTGGGGGGGCAAGAGCCAAGCGTCGGCTTGCAGCCTGGACAGGTGCGGGCCACCTTTGGCGAAGACCCGCTCACGGGGCAGTTCCTCCCCGAGCTTCCGTTCGGCGAATTGAAGATGAGCTTCTTTGGCGGCCCGCGAGGAGCCCTGTCGACTCCCTCGCAGTGTGGCGGCTACACCACGACCTCACGGCTCACCCCATACGGCGGCTCCACGCCTGCGACGTTGACGAGCGAATTCGTTGTTGGCTCGGGCTGTGGCGGCGGCTTCGAACCGTCGTTCACCGCCGGCACGAGCATCAACCAGGCGGGCGGCTTCAGCCCGTTCTCGGTGGTCTTTTCCCGCAAGGACGGCGAACAGAACCTTGCGGGAATCACGGTGCACATGCCACCGGGTCTGCTGGGGAAGATCGCGAACGTGCCGCAGTGCCCGGAACCGCAGGCACAGGCCGGGAGCTGCCCGGAATCCTCAAAGATCGGTGACGTCTCGGTGGCCGCGGGAGCTGGCCCAGAGCCGTACTGGATCACCCGCGGGCGGGCCTACTTTACCGGGCCCTACGACGGCGCGCCGTATGGGCTGTCGATCGTCGTGCCAACCGAAGCCGGACCGTTCAACCTTGGGCCCGAAGTGGTGCGCGCGGCGATCTTCGTCGATCCCAATAGCGCTGCGCTGACGATCGTCTCCACGCCGCTGCCGACGATCAAGGACGGCGTCCCCTTCCAGATCAAAGAGGTGGTGGTGGACGCCAATCGCAAAGATTTCGTGTTCAACCCAACCAGCTGCGAACAGCTGCACGTCGAAGCCACGATCGGCGGCGCCCCGCCGCTTGGCAGCACCGAGGCGCCGCGCAGCGCCCAGGTGTCGAGCCCGCTCGCGGTTGCCGGCTGCCGGAATCTGCCTTTCAACCCGTCCTTCTCCGCGTCAACGCAGGCGCTTGCGCACCGATTGACCGGCGCGTCGTTGACCGTAAAGGTCGCTCAGAAGGCGGGCGAAGCCAATATCCGGCAGGTCGATCTACAGTTGCCGACGAAGCTTCCCGCACGTCTCGCGACGTTGCGCAAAGCGTGCACCGAAGTTCAGTTCGCGGCGAACCCAGCGGGGTGCCCCCCGGAATCGGTGATCGGTGAGGGGAGCGCTGTCACGCCTGTGCTGAGCGTTCCGCTGACAGGTCCGGCGTACATCGTCTCTCACGGTGGAGCGGCCTATCCGGACGTGGTTTTCGTGCTGCAGGGAGCCGGTGTGAGGATCGACCTGACGGGCGGCACGCAGATCAAGAAAGACTTCACTTTCTCGAGGTTCGAAACGGTGCCGGATGCGCCGATCAGCTCTTTCGAAGCGAGCCTCCCCGAGGGCCCGCATTCCGCGCTCACGTCCAACCTGCCTGGCGATGCACATGAAGACTTCTGTGGGCAGAACCTCACGATGCCGACCACGATCACCGCCCAAAATGGCGCTCGGGTGGTGCAGGCGACGAAGGTTGGGGTGACAGGTTGTCTCCAGCACAAAACAAGCCGGCACAAGGCAAAGAAGCGCACTACCAAGAAGCGCACTACCAAGCCAAGGAAGAGGCACAAAGCCAAGCAGCCCAAACGCCGGTAGGGCGAAGGCGTGGCTGGATGGCGTTGGAAATTGTCCCTACGTTAGAGAGAGAGAATCCATGCTTATCCACATTGAACGCCTCCGTGGCGCCGGTCGCCGGCTTTCCGTCGCGGCGGTAATGCTGGTGGCGGCGTTGTCCGTCGTGCCGGCGGCATCGGCGGTAGAACATCATCCAACCGGGCTCTACGCACCATTCTCCGATTGTCCACTGGGCGATTCGGCGGTGGAAGAGTGTGTGCTCGCGAACACTACGAGCGGCGAATTCACGATCGGCAACAAAACGGTGCCGATCACGAAAACGATCACGCTGCAGGGCGGAACCATCGAAAACCAGGAAACAGGGGCGCTCACGTTCGTGGGCGCAGAAGATGGGAGTACGCTGTCGAAGACAGAACTTCCAGTTCCGGGCGGGCTGCTGGGAGTGGTAGCGCCCGAAGCTCTGCCCGAAGGTGTCCGGCAGCTGTTCGACGAAATCATTGAAAAGGGGCCCACCGGAGTGACGGCGACCGCCGAACTGGCCGCTCCGGCGAATTCGATCTTCGTGAGCACCCAGAACCTGGCGTTCGGGACCGGAACGGCGCTGTCGCTGCCGTTGAAGATCAAATTGAGCAATCCGTTTCTGGGAGAAGACTGCTACATCGGCTCCGACGCCAACCCGGTGACGATTGAATTCACCACCGGAACCACCAATCCACCCGCACCCAATAAACCGATCACGGGCAAACCGGGCGATCTGACACTCGAGGAAGAAGGAGCGATCGCGATCATCGAACACAACTCGCTCGTGAATAACTCGTTCGGAGCGCCCAGGGCCGAAGGTTGCGGTGGGCTGCTGGCGCTCGCAGTCGACCCGGCGGTCGACGCGGAGGTCGGTCTGCCCTCTACCGAAGGCCACAACACGGCGATCCTCAACGGCCAGATCGCGGAGGCAATCGCATCGTTTGTGACGGCGAGCGAATAGGAGGTTGACGTACGCCCGTCCGATCCCGGGGTTGTCGCGTAGATGGCGCCCCGGGTTCGGCCGAGGTCGCTGGCGTTGTCGTGCGGGCGCGGCGCCCCCGGGGTCGGCGAGGTCGCTGGCGTTGGTGCAGGCGATGCCCCCCGGTTCGCCCGAGGTCGCTGATAGCGTTGAGGCATGCCCACCACCGCCTCTTCCTCGGAGTCCGTCCCCCTGCGCCTTGCTGCCATCCGCGATCAGCTTAAGCTGCTCGCGGATTATCTTTGACCCGGCTGGGCTGAGCGAGCGCGCGAGTGCGCTCGAGCGGGAGATGGAAGCGTCGGGCTTCTGGGATGACTCCGAGCGCGCCGGGAAGGTGTCGGCCGAGCACGCGCGGGTGGCGCGGCGGCTGGAGATGTTCCGTGCGCTGGAGCGCGACGTCGCGGATCTCGAGGGCCTGGCGGAGCTCGCCCAGGAGGACGAGTCGCTGGCGGGCGAGGTCGAGGATCACATCGCCTCTGCGGAGGCGCGGCTGGCGGCGCTGGAGGAGCAGCGTCTGTTCTCAGGCCCCTACGACTCCGGCGACGCGCTGGTGAGCGTCAACGCCGGGGCGGGGGGCACCGATGCGCAGGATTGGGCGGAGATGGTGCTGCGCATGGAGATGCGCTGGGCCGAGTCGCGCGGCTTTCGGGTCGAGCTGCTGGAGGCCGGCGCCGGGGAGGAAGCGGGGATCAAGTCCGCCACGTTCCGCGCCGTGGGGGAGAACGCCTATGGGCTGTTCGGCGCCGAGCGCGGGGTGCACCGGCTCGTGCGCCTCTCGCCGTTTGACTCGGCGCACCGCCGCCAAACCAGCTTCGCTGGGGTGGAGGTTGCCCCGGTCGTGGAGGAGTCCGGGGAGATAGAGATCGTCGACGACGACCTGCAGGTCGACACCTACCGGGCCTCCGGCGCCGGCGGCCAGCACGTCAACAAGACCGACTCCGCGGTGCGCATCACGCACCGGCCGAGCGGGATCGTGGTGCAGTGCCAGAACGAGCGCTCCCAGTCCTCCAACCGCGCCACCGCGATGGCGATGCTGCGAGCCAAGTTGCTCGAACGCCAGGAGCGCGAACGCCAGGCGGAGATCGCCCGCGAGAAGGGGGAGGCCCAGGACGTCAACTTCGGCTCGCAGATCCGCTCCTACGTGCTGCATCCCTACACGCTGGTCAAGGACCACCGCACCGGACACGAGATGGGCGATGTGCAGCGCGTGCTCGACGGCGACCTTGACGGGTTCGTGCGCGCCTATCTGCTCAAGGCCGCGTCGGCGGGTTAGTTTGGGGTTCGTGTGCCCCATCTGCACAGGCCGCGTCGGCGGGGTGGTTGGGGTGTGTGCGTGCCATCCGCTCAGGCCGCGTCGGCGGGGTGGTTGGGGGTCGGGCATGTATGTACTTTTCGGGCTCCAACCCTTCATTTTGTGAAGTAGGGGGCACATTTTGATGCATTACTTTCGGCCCCCAACCCTTCATTTTGTGAAGTGGTATGTGTGCGCTGTGCGTACACCCCTCCCCCTCCCCCTCCCCCCATCTCACTGCGATGGACAAGGCTGAGCTCACCGCGCTCGTGCGCCGCGCCCTCGAGGAGGACGTGGGGCCCGGCGACATAACCACGAGCGCCACCGTGGCCGCCGACGCGCGCGCGCGGGCGATGATCACGCAGAAGGCGCCGGGGGCGATCTATGGGATGGACGCCGTCGAGGCCGTATTCGCGCTGGTCGATCCCGGAGGACCGGCCGACTCCGGAGCGCGCTGCGAGCGGCTGGTCGACGAGGGGGTGTGGCGGGAGCCGGGGGAAGCGGCGCCCTACGCCGACGGCCAAGCGCCCGCCTTGCCGGTGCTCCGCGTGGAGGGACGCGCGCGTGCGTTGCTCACAGGAGAGCGAACGGCTCTCAACTTCCTCGGCCACCTCTCCGGGGTGGCGACGATGGCCGCGCGTGCGGCGCGCGCGGTGGAGGGGACCGGCGCGCGGGTGCTCGATACGCGCAAGACCACCCCGGGGCTGCGGATGCTGGAGAAGGCGGCGGTGGCGGCGGGCGGGGCCTACAACCACCGCGTGGGGCTGTACGACGCGATCCTGATCAAGGAGAACCACATCGCCGCCGCCGGCGGCATCGCGCGCGCGGTGGCGCTTGCGCGCGCGGCCGCGCCGGAGCTGGCTGCCACGCTGGAGGTGGAGGTGCGCAACCCCGATGAGATCCAACAGGCGCTTGCCGTGGGCGCGCCGCGCCTGTTGCTCGACAACATGGACGTCACCCAGCTGCGTGCCGCGGTGACGCAGGTCGCCGGGCGCGCGCAGCTGGAGGCCAGCGGCGGGGTGACGCTGCAGACGCTTCGGGAGCGCGCGGAGACCGGGGTAGACTGGGTCTCGATGGGCGCCCTCACCCACTCGGCGCCGGCGCTCGACCTCTCGATGATCCTGGAGGCGCTGCCATGAACCTCCCCATGATCCCCACGCAGGCGCTCACACCGACGCTCGCCCCTGAGGAGATAGCCGAGTTGCAGGGCGAGGTGCGCGCGCTGGCGGCCGAGCGCGGCGCGGTGATTCTCGCCCACAACTACCAGGTGCCCGAGGTGCAGGACGTCGCCGACTACGTGGGCGATTCGCTCGGCCTCTCGCGCAAGGCGGCGGCCGCCGGCGGCGAGGTGATCGCCTTCTGCGGGGTGCACTTCATGGCGGAGACCGCCTCGATTCTCTGTCCCGAGAAGACCGTGCTGATCCCCGACCTCGACGCCGGCTGCTCGCTGGCTGCCTCGATCGATGCCGAGCAGCTGGCGCAGTGGCGGGAGCGGTACCCGCGGGGCGTGGTGGTGATGTACGTGAACACCACCGCCGAGGTGAAGGCGCTCACCGACTACTGCTGCACCTCCGCCAACGCCGTGCAGGTGGTGCGCCACATCTACGACACCCACGGCCCCAACACCGAGATCCTGTTCGGCCCCGACATGTGGCTGGGCGCCTACGTCGAGCGGGAGCTCGGCAAACGCATGCACGTGTGGGATGGCGAGTGCCACGTGCACGCCGGCATCCGTCCCACCGACATCGCCGCCACCCGCGCAGCGCACCCCGGGGCGGACTTCCTGATCCATCCCGAGTGCGGCTGCACCACCTCGGTGATGGAGTTCCTCGCCGCCGGCGACATTGCCGCGGACGGCGTGCACATGCTCTCCACCGGCGGGATGCTGAAGTACGCCGAGCAGGCCGAGCATCGCGCGGCGGCCGGGGCCATCGAGGGCGCCGGCGTCGAGCGGTGGGTGGACGGCGAGGGCGGTGCCACCACGCCGGATGGCGATGGCACCGCGGGCCAGAATGGGATGGGCGAGCGCCACGAGGTGGTGGTGGCCACCGAGACGGGGATGCTCTACCCGCTGCGGATGGCCGCGCCCGACGTCGATTTCATTCCCGCCAACGCCGAGGCCAGCTGCGTATACATGAAGATGATCACGCTCCCCAAGCTGCGCGACGCGCTGCGGGAGATGCAGTTCGAGGTGCGGGTGCCGCCGGAGATCGCCGAGCGGGCGCGGGTGCCGATCGACCGGATGGTGGCGATCGGGTAGGGATAAGGGCGTAGGCGAATACGCCAACATTCCTTGAAGTTTGTGTGCGCTTACGCTAACATTATTCCATGTCCACGAGCATGCCTACCAGAGGAGGCGACGTTGGGGCGAATCTCATCGCCCAGATCGGCGCCAGGAGCGGACTCAGCCAGGCCGAGCTTGCGCGGCGCGCGGGAATCGACCGCTCGGTCCTAAACGCCTACGCTCACGGCCGCCGGCAGCCGTCCGTTGCCGCCCTGGGGCGTATAGCGCGTGGAGCGGGCTTCGACCTCGACCTGGTTCCTGCCGCCAACGACGCCGCGGCCGAGCACGCCGGCCGGGTCCTGTCGATGGTTCTGGATCTGGCCGGGTCGTTGCCCTTCAAGGGGAGAGGCGAACTCGAGTATCCGCCGCTGATCCGGCTGCGCTCATGAGCGAGCTCGGCGACCAGCTGCTTGCCGTTCACGATGGTCTTGCCGCCGCCGGCATCCCGCATGCAATCGGCGGCGCGATCGCGCTCGGCTATTGCGTCTTCGAGCCGCGCGGCACGCGCGACGTGGACGTGAACGTCTTCGTCACGCCCGAGCGCGCGCGGGACGTGTTCGCGGCGCTGCCGGCGGGAGTAGAGGTCGAGCGGTGCCCAGCTCGAGCAGGCCGAACGCGACGGTCAGGTGAGGTTGCGCTGGGGGATCACGCCGGTCGACCTGTTTCTCAGCGTGCTGCCCTTTCACGATCGCGTCGAGGCGCACGTGCGCCTCGTCCCGTTCGAGGGCCACACCATCCCGGTGCTCGACTGCACGGCGCTCGCGGTCTTCAAGGCGATGTTCGATCGTGCCCGTGACTGGGTGGACCTCGAGGCGATGGTTGAGGCGCGCTCGCTCGACGTCAACGATGCGATCCACTGGATCCGCGAGATGGTCGGTGACGATCCACGGATGGAGAAGCTGGCGGAGCTGTGGGCTGGCCGCCGCTCCCAAGGTGAGCCGCCGCCGCTGCGCCCGAAGGCCAGCGAGTCGACCAACGAGCCCAGTTAGCCTCTGTCGCGGGTCCGCGTGGTCAGAACTCCTCCGCCGCGTGCGGTCCCACACAGGCCACCGCGAGGTTCTCGGTGATGCCCTCGGCGACCTCGCGCACCTCATCGAAGGTGACGGCGTCCAGCGCGGCGATCGCCGCGTCGGGGTCGATCTGCTCGCCGAACACGATCGACTGGCTGGCGGCGTAGCGGGCGACCGCGTTGGTGTTCTCGAAGGCCAGCACCAGCCGGCCGGCGGCGTAGGCGCGGGCGCGTGCCACCTCCTCCTCGGTGGGGCCGTCCGCGCGCAGCTCCTCCACGATCTCGCGCATCCGGGTGTACGCCTCGATGCACTTGCTGGAGTCCAGTCCCGACCCAGCTGCAGAATCGGCACGTCTGCGAAGGAGTGGTCGATCGCGTACACCGAGTAGCACAGGCCCCGTTTCTCGCGGATCTCGTCAAACAGCCGCGAGCCCATCGAGCCCCCGAGCAGCGTCGAGTAGATCGCCAGCGCCGCGCGCCGCCGGCGATCGCTGACGTCCACCGCCGGGCGGTAGATCATGCGCAGGTGCGACTGGTTGGTGTCGCGCTGTTCCACCATCGTCTGCGGCGCAAACGCCGGCGCCGGCACGTACGGCTCGGGCTCGCCGAGCACCGGGAAGCGGGCGAACTGTTCGTGCAGCTCCTCCTCGGCTGGCAGATGGTCGAGGTTGCCGACCAGGAAGGCACCGCCGTGGGCCCCCGCCCAGCGGCGCTCGCGGAAGGCGACGATCGCCGCGCGCGTGAAGCCGCGCAGATTCTCCTCCCTCCCCAGCACCGTGCGCCCCAGCGGGTGCTCGCCGAAGGCAGCCCTGTCGATCAGGTACTCCGCCACGGTTGAGGGCTGGTCGTAGGCGCGGTTGATCTCCTGGATCACCACGCCGCGCTCGCGGTCCAGCTCCTCGGAGTCGATCCGCGGGCGGCCCACGAAGTCGCTCAGCAGGTCGATCGCCGCCGGCGCGCTCTCGGCGCGCACAGTGATGTGGAAGGCCACCAGGTCGTGGCTGGTGTACGCGTTCAGCACGCCCCCCAACCGCTCGGCGGTCTCGTTGACGTCGGTGTACGTGGGGTACTTCTCGCCGCCCTTGAACACCAGGTGCTCCAGGAAGTGCGCCATCCCGTTCTCCTCGGGGCGCTCGGTGCGCGCGCCGGCGTCGAACGCCACCAGCGCGGTCAGCGCGCGCGTGCCCGGCACCTCCACGCGGTGGACGGGAAGCCCGTTGGTGGGGACCGTGGTGGTTGCGATGCGCGCCATCGCCCTACCTTATTCGACCAGCGCGGCCCACCGGGGGTGCGACCTCGTAGGCTGAGGGGCTGTGACTCCCCGCCGAAGACAGCCCCTGGCCTTTCTGGCGGCGCTCGCCGCGGTGGTGGTGCTGTTGCTGGCGCTGGTGGCGGCCGGCATCTGGTGGGGTGGGCACCCCGAAGACCTGCCCGGGTTCATGCAGCGCGTGTTCGTCGCCAATCGCGGCACGCGCGTGGTGGACGAAGCGCTGGGGAGGATCCACCGCGAGTACTACCGCCCGATCGGCGAAAAACAGCTCTCCAACGCCTCCATCGCGGGCGCCGTGGCCAGCCTCAACGACCCCTTCTCGCACTACCTCACCGCCAAGGAACTGAGCGAATTCGACCACCCCGGCAGCTTCAGCGGCATCGGCGTGGAGGTCAACCCCGACCCCGGGGGGCTGCGGATCGTGCAGGTCTTCAACTCCTCCCCCGCCGCGCGCGCCGGGCTGAAGCCCGAAGACCTGATCGTCGCGGTCAACGGCCGCACGCTCGCCGGCCTGCCGGAGGATGCGGCCACCAGCCTCGTCAAAGGGCCACCTGACACCAACGTAAAGCTGCGTATCGAAGAACCCTACCCCTCCCCCTCCCCCTCCGCGGAAGGCGCGAACGCGGGAGGGCATCCCCGCACCCGCACCCGCACCGTCACCGTCACGCGCGCCACCATCTCCCAGCCGGTGGTGGCCTCGATCACGCGCACCGTCCACGGCATCCCCCTTGGCGTGGTGGCGCTCGCCGAGTTCAGCGCCGGCGCCCACGCGGAAGTGCTGGAAGCCGTCGAGCACGAGTTGCGCCAGCAGCACGCGCGGGGGTTGGTGCTCGACCTGCGCTCCAACCCTGGCGGCCTGGTGGAAGAGGCGCAGCTGATCGCCTCCTTCTTCCTGCCCCGCGGGGCGGTGGTGCTCACCACACGGGGTCGCAAGCAGCCCACCCAGGTGCTGCGCGCGGAGGGGGGCGCGATCCCCGCGAAGGTCCCGATGGTGGTGCTGGTGGACCGCAACACCGCCTCCGCGGCGGAGATCCTGACGGGGGCGCTGCAAGACCACCACCGCGCCACGGTGGTGGGGACGCACACATTCGGCAAGGGCGTCTTCCAGGAGGAGCAGTCGCTCGCCAACGGCGGCGCTTTGGACATCACCGTCGGCGAGTACTTCACTCCCAACGGCCACAACCTCGGCGGCGGCGGGGTGCGCGAGGGCGCGGGGATCACCCCCGAAGTGAAGGTGCCCCCAAAGCTTGTGGACACACCCCACGGCCTCGCGGTGGCGCTCCAAACGCTTGCCGCCAAAGCGAAGTGACGCCGCCCCAACCCCGAGGAGGCCGGGGCGGCAAGAGGGGCGGCCGGGATGGGCAACAGGGCCGAGACGGTGGGGCCGCCGGCAGGGGGGCTGGCAGTGGCCAGAGCGGTAAGGGCGCGCGCGGCGGTCGCGGGCCGGGCGGAGCGCGCGTGGTGTGGCCGCCGCAGCAGCGCGACAGCGCGCGGGAGGCGATCGAGCAGCTGATGCGCGACCGGGGCCTTGCGCGCCGCTTCGAGGAGGGTGTGGAGCGCGCCGCGCGGGCCGCGCGCGAGCGTCCGAGGATCGCGGTGGGGGGCGCGGCGCGACGCGATTTACGCGAGCTGGCCACGTTCACGATCGACCCCATCACCGCCCGCGACTTCGACGACGCCATCTCCGCCCAGCGCCAAGAGGACGGCGCGATCACGGTGTGGGTGCACATCGCCGACGTGAGCGCCTACGTGCGCGAGGGCTCGCCGGTGGATGTGGAGGCGCGGGAGCGCGCCACCAGCGTGTACGTGCCCGGCGCGGTCGAGCCGATGCTGCCCGAGGCGCTCTCCAACGACGCCTGCTCGCTGCTGCCCGGACACGACCGCGCGGCGGTGACGGTGGAGCTGGAGCTGCACGGCGCCGAGGTGCGGCGCACCGCCTTCTACCGCTCCTGCATCCGCTCCGACGAGCGCCTGGACTACGAGCGCGTGGACGCCATCTTCGCCGGGCGCGAGTCCGCGCGCCAGCCGTGGGCGCAGCCGCTGGCCGCGGCAAGAGAGGCGTCGGCGGCGCTCGCGCAGGCACGTTTGCGCCACGGCGGGGCGCTCACGCTGGAGTCGGAGGAGCCCGAGTTCGTGTTCGACCAGCAGGGCGAAGTGGGCGAGATCAGAGGGCGCGTGCAAACCGAGTCGCACCGTTTGATCGAGCACCTGATGATCGCCGCCAACGAGGCCGTCGCGCAGGAGCTGCAGCGCCGGCAGGTGCCGTGCCTGTACCGCGTGCACGAGCCTCCGCGGGCGGCCAGCGTGGAGCGCCTGATCGAGCAGCTGGCGTCGCTGGGCGTTGCCACGCCGGCGGTGGGAGCGCAGATGTCCCCGACGCAGGCAGCTGAGCTCGTGGGCGAAGCGTCCCGTCTGGTGGAGGCCCACATCCAGCGCACCATCGCCCGCGCGCGCGGCGGCGACCTGGGGGCGGCGCCCACCGGTGGCAGGCAGGCGCTGACCGGGCTGGTGCTGCGCTCGCTGCAGCAGGCCTACTACACCCCCCGCAACCTCGGCCACGCCGGGCTGGGGTCGGCGTGCTACTGCCACTTCACCTCGCCCATCCGCCGCTACCCCGACCTGGTGTGCCACCGGGCGCTGCTGTCCACCCTGGGCGGTCCCGAGCGCGCGCCGCGCGCGGAGGCCATGACGGAGCTGGGGGAATGGACCTCCCAGCGCGAGCGCGAAGCGATGCAGCTGGAGCGCGACGGCGACGACGTGGCGCGCTGCTTCGCGCTGGAGCGCCAACTGCTGGCGGGCGGCTGGGAGCAGGCCTTCCCGGGCGAGGTGGTCGGCCTGATCGGAGCGGGCGCGTTCGTCGCGTTCGGCCGCTCCTCGGAGGAGGAGCTGAGCGAGGGTGGTCACCGCTACGAGGGGATGCTGCCAGTGAGACGCCTCGCCACCACGATGGCCCGGCACGAGGGGGAGCGAGGCAACGGGGGCGCGCGCGATTGGTGGGAGCTCAACGAGCAGGGCACCGTCCTGCGGGGCGAGCGCTCCGGCATGACACTGCGCCTGGGGGATCCAATCGTGGTGCGGGTCGGGCGGGTGGATCCGCGGCGCGGCAGAGTGGACCTCGATCTGGCGCCACCGGAGGATGGGGAGGAGGAGGGCGGCGGCCCGCCAAAGCGAGCCTCGCCCGCGCCACGCCCGCCAAAGCGGGCCTCGCCCGCGCCACGCACGTCAAAGCGGGCCTCGCGCGGGCGGTAGGCTCGGAGGACGATGGCAAAGACACGAGCGGGCAAGCGCAAGGTGGGGGCGGGGGACGTGGCCAGCAACCGCTACGCCTCCCACCGCTACCACCTGCTGGAGCGGTTGGAGTGTGGGATCGAGCTGCGCGGCACCGAGGTGAAGGCGCTGCGCGACTCCGGGGCGCAGCTGAAAGAGGGGTATGTGGCGATCCACGACGGGCAGCTGTGGCTGCACAGCGTGCACATCCCCCCCTACGCTCCCGCCGCGCGCGAAAACCACGAGCCAGAGCGCGACCGCCGACTGCTGGCGCACCGCACCGAGATCGAACGGCTGGCGGCGAAGGTGAGCGAGCGCGGCCTCACGCTGGTGCCCACCAGGATCTATTTCAAGGACGGCCGCGCCAAGGTGGAGATCGCGCTGGCGAAGGGCAAGGACCTCTACGACAAGCGCGAGGCCATCAAGGAGCGGGAGATGAAGCGGGACATGGAAAGGGTCACGCGAGCGCGACGCTGACCCCCTCTGCCTCGGGAGACTCCAGCACGGGTCTCCGGGTTGGGCGGAGGGACGGTCGGAGGCTACAGCCGGCCGAAGGAGTGCCCGGCGCTGGAGAGGATGTGCGTCTCGGACATCCCCACCAGCAGCGCGACGATCAAACCGATGTACACGGCGCCCACCAGCAGGCGGTGGCGGGGCGCCACGCGGTAGTAGGCGGCCTGCTCCAGCGAGCGGGTGCCACGCAGCTTCCAGCGCCGCCACGTCTCCATGCCGCCGAACAGGATGATGATGAAGAGGATGGGGTTGGGGAAGACAAACACCATCGCCACCAGCGCGCCGAAGCCGAGGAACCACATCCATGGCGCCATCGCCGCCATCGCGCGGCCACCGTCCAGTGGTACCACCGGCAGCAGGTTGAATAGGTTGATGAGGAAACCAACGTACGCCAGCGCCAGCAGCAGGTCGGAGTGCAGCAGCGCGCCCGCCACCGCCACCACCAGCGCACCGAGGCTGCCGAGGATCGGGCCAGCCAGTCCGACGCGCGCCTCCGCGAGCGCGTTGTCGCCGAGCGACTTGGCGGTGATGAGGGCGCCGAGGAAGGGGATAAACATCGGCGCGCTCGCCTTGATTCCCTCGCGGCGCAGCGCGATCACGTGGCCCATCTCGTGGATGAACAGCAGCACCACGAAGCCGGCGGCAAACTCCCAGCCCCAGAAAAGCGAGTAGGCGGCGACCGACACCAGTGCGGTGGCGCCGGTGGTGAAGAGCTTCAGATTGGGCAGCGCCACCAGAAGCGCCTTGAGTGCGGCGCCAAACTTGGCGAGCAGCGCAACCAGCCCCGCGAAGGCGCTGCCGAGACGCTTGCGCAGGCCCTTGCGCTGTTGTCCGAACGGTCGGCCGTCCACGGTGGCGGTGCTCGCCGGGGTGGCGGCGGGCGCCAGGGGGACGCCGTTCAGCGTGGTGGTGCTGTGCGACGGGTAGGTCGCGGACACGACCGGGATCTCATCCATGGCATCTCCATTGTCGCAGGCGCGCTAAGGGCCGGGTAAGACTTGCTCGCTGGTGCCCCAACCGCCGCGGTGCTGTGTGGAGGGTGTCCCGTCGCCGCCGCGGTGCTGTGTGGAGGGTGTCCCGTCGCCGCCGCGGTGCTGTGTGGAGGGTGTCCCGTCGCCGCCGCGGTGCTGTGTGGAGGGTCTCCCGTCGCCGCCGCGGTGCTGTGTGGAGGGTCTCCCGTCGCCGCCAACGAGGCCGTTCAGGGTTTTTCCCGGAGGATGCGGGAAGAGTTATGAAAAGCTCTTGCATTCTTCGCGGGGCGGGCGTATCTTGGATTCAGACGCGGAACCGAGCCGCCAAAGAGCGAGGCCAACGAGGTGTGAGGCCGCGCCACCCAAGCCGGAGGGCCGCAAGGTCAGCCGAGGCGGGTTCCTCGAAAGGCGGCCCGGAACCGCGTCGCTTTCGTTAAGTCCCCCCCGCGCTACACTGTGCGGGCAAGAACATCCCCGGGGACGACAGGCTTCGACGCGGTCGGTTCGTGGGGGTGGTGGCGAGCCGAGGTTCCGGGAGGCCTCGTAAATCACCCGGAAAACCATAAGTGCGGACTCACACGAGTACGCCCTCGCGGCCTGATTAGAAACCAGGCCTGAGGTCTCGGCCCCCGTTGGCCTGCGGCGGGGATCACCGGGATCAGACAGCAGGCTCACCCGGCAAGGCCCGCTCTCGCCGAACCGGGGAAATCTTCAGAGAGCTGGTCCCCAGCAACCCCGCCGGCGAGGCGAGCAGGGGATGAGATCAGAGCGCCGGCTACGCTCGTAGAAGCCGCCTTTTCACGCGACTGCGGACGCGGGTTCGACTCCCGCCGTCTCCACTTTTCCTGACGTTGCGCAAACCCCGGCCGTGATGGCGCGATCGGGCGTGATGACGCGATAGGTAGGCTGGATGTCGGTCTTGCCGTTGACGCGCAGCTCGGCGATGAGGATGCGCAGGAGCGCCTTGGTCTTCTCAGGCTCGCCGTCTGCGATGACGGATTCGAGTTGGCTGGCGGTCGCTGCCAGGTCGGCCGCTGTGGGCGCGTATGTGGCCTCGTCGGCGCCGTCGTCGGCAAGCTCGGACTGTTGGGCGTGAAGGTCGTCGAGGCGGGCGTTCAGGCGCGAGACGCGCTGTTCGCAGCGCTCGGGGGAGAGCCGGCCCTGCTCGAAGGCCTCGAAGTAGCGCTCGGTCGAGCGTTCGATACGGGTGATCTCGGTGGTGATCGCCCGACGTTGCTCATCGAGCGCGGGTCGCTCGCGCTGCGCTTGCTCTTGCGCGGCACCGAGGGCGTCGTGGATGAGCGGGCCGTCGCGGTAGATGCCGGTGAGTTGGCGCAGGACGGCCGTCTCGAGCTTCTCGCGCGAGACGCGCTCACCTTGGCAGGCTTTGGGTCCGTACTTCTGGCGGGCGGTGCAGGCGTAGTAGTGGTAGGTGCCGCCTTTGCCGCGTGCTGACATGCCGATGTAGGCGCGTCCGCAGTGCCCGCAGCGGATGACGCCGGAGAGCAGGAAGTCCGAGCGGTTCCCGCGACGACGGGTTGCGTCGCTACCGCGCTCGGCGAGGATCGCTTGCGCCTGCTCGAAGACGCTCTGGTCGATCAGCGGCTCGTGCGTGGACTCGAAGTCTTGGTCGCGCCAGCGGATGCGTCCGAGGTAGGTAGGGTTGGTGAGGACGCGGTGGACGGCCGGGTGGCCCCAGCCGGCACTCGGCGCCGGCGCACGGTCGGTGCGTAGCTGGTGGGCGATGGCGATTGTGCCGAGCCGGTCCTCTGTGTAGAGCCTGTAGATGCGCCTGACGACGGGAGCGGTGATCGGATCGGGTGCGAGCTGGCCCTCGTGGAGGGTGTAGCCGAAGGGTGGGCGTCCGCTGTACCAGCGGCCTTCCTTGGCGCGGCGTTCGATCCCGGCGGTGATCCGGTCGACGATCGTGGCGTGCTCGAACTCGGCGAACACGCCAAGCATCTGAAGCATCATCCGACCGGCCGGCGAGCCGGTGTCGAAGGGCTCGGTGGCGGAGCGCAGGATCACGCCGAGCCCGTCCAACTCCTCGGCGATGCTGGCGAGCTGGCGAACCTTGCGCGACAGGCGGTCGATGCGGTAGACGAGCAGCTGGTCGATGTGGTCCTGGCGCGCGAGATCGAGCGCGGCCTGTAGGCCGGGCCGGTCGAGCTTCGTGCCAGTCGAGCGGTCGTCGTGGCGGGCGACGATCCGCCAGTCCTCCTGCACCTTGCAGAACGCCTCCAGCCGTTCGTGCTGGGAGGCGAGCGAGGTTGGCTGGTTCTCCTCGTCGGTGGAGATGCGGGTGTAGAGGCAGATGCGCGTCATGTGATGGCCTCCCGCTCGTAGTCGTCGTGGCTGTGGGGCTGGTCGATCAGATCAGATTCGCTGACAAGCTTCAAGTCCTCA
This sequence comes from uncultured Solirubrobacterales bacterium, assembly GCA_963794715.1. Lineage (GTDB taxonomy): Bacteria > Actinomycetota > Thermoleophilia > Solirubrobacterales > Solirubrobacteraceae > Palsa-744. The sequence continues at coordinate 753,237 of CAWCEY010000002.1, forward strand.
ACCGTGCTGCCGCAAGGGTCTTGCGGACGGGGGTGCAGCGGGGAGAGCCGATCCCAGAAGTCGGGCTGTTCGTGGTGCCAGCGGCGCCCGAGCGCGCACGCCAGGTCGGCCCGTCCTAGGGCTTGGCTGACCGGCAGCTCGCCGAGCGCGAGTGGCGGCTGGGTGGGGTCGGCAATCGACTCCCAAACCCTGCTCAGTGGCCCTGCGTCGCGCAGCACGGTCGTGGTCGTGGCGAGCATCGGCCAGCGACCGTCGAGGTTGACCAGACAGCCGTCCTGACGGTGGCGTTCGCGCTTGGGCTCAAGCGCCTCGTAGGCGCGGCGTAGCGTGGCGATCCGGCCCGGCCCCGGTACGACGAAGAGGACGTTGCACATCTGCGTCTCATCGTGCAGGCGAGCCTCCGCGAGCTGGTAGCGCTCGATCTTTTCCTCAAGCCGCTGTTGTGTCTCGGTGGCACGGTCCCACTCAAGGAAGCACTCGATCACGCCGGCCGGAACGTCGAGGACGAGGCCCGAGTCGGGCCGCACAAGCTCGACCGGCCCGCCGCTGTCAAGACGCGCACCCCGGTCGCGTTCGCCGGTGCGTACACCGCCACCGAGAGCATCAACCGCGTAGCGGCATAACCCCGGGGCCGGGCACCCCTTTCCCATCGCCCCCTGCGGCCCGTGGACATGGCGCGGTGTGGACAGCAAGCTGCCCACACCGCTTGGACAACGCTTCGCGTTGCCCACATGCCCACCGGCCCAACCGCTACATCACATACACTCCACGAGTCAACCCGTGTCCACGAGAACGGGGTCCAAACCACCGACTCTCACACGTGGTGGACCGAAAAACGGGGGCCGGCCAGGCCACTCTCTGCTATGCGCTGGTTTCTTTCGCCGCCGCCGCGTGTGGGTGTGGCGCTGCGACGACGAGGACCGTTACCGTCACGAAGACCGCAACGGTTGCGGCGCGGAATGGCGGCAGCCCGACCGAGTCCTGCACGCCGACTTCGGTCGAAACGCCGGTGCTGAAGGTCCGCGTGTCCGGCTCCGCCGACTGCACGACCGCCGAAATAGTTCTGGCGCGCTGCGCTCAGGGTGGATGCGATGAAAAGCACATCACGATCCAGGGCGAGAACTACTTCTGTGTGTCTCGCCGTCGCCAACTTGGCGCGGCGGCGGCTCTTGTTGACGAGGCGTGCGTGGGGCCGGGCTCGTCGGTGGAATGGAAGCGCGCGCCCTGATGGTTCACGATCGCTGTTGCCTGGCGGTAGGCAGGCTCAGCCGGTTCGATAGACGATCACGACGTAGCCATACAAGACGGCCTGTTCTGCGCTGAGTCTGAGTACAGCGATCACTCGGGATCACCTTGCCGACATCAGTTCAAGCGCGCGCTTGAGATCGGCACGGTCGTGGCCCGCCATCAGACGCACGAACGCGGCCGGATCGGTCTTCTGGTCGATTTTGTCGAGCAGTCGTTCCGTTCGATACGTGACGCGCTCAACGAGGGCTATGGGATCACTAATCTCGCTCGCCTTCAAGCTCATGTTCGGCATCGTTGCTCCTGGTGTCAGTTGTCGACAATAATGATCGTTTGAGTCGGTTGTACATTTGTGGCCTGATGCGAAGATTACGCCCAGAGACGTGCTGCGGGCGATAACTGCGGTAGGCTGTCGTGGTGGCCACGGCGCTCGACAAGGACAAGCTGCACGACGTGCTCGACCAAGCGGTGATCGTGATCGACGAGCGGGATCTTGAGCGCTCGCGCAAGGATCCGCGGGTGCGCGCCTTTCACGAAAGCTCCGCGAGGCTAATGGCCGAGCTCGAAGCCGAAGGGGCTAACTACGACTGAAGGCTGAGCCACTGCCGGCGCAGCGAGCGGCTGCCGGGCACTTGCTGCTCAGAGTCCTGAAAGCCGAAGCGCTGCCGCCACATCTCGGCCGTATCGCTGTCGAACGGATCGACTACCAACACGGTCGCGCCGATGTAGCGCAGCGCGCGTTGCGCGATGCGGTTGGCGTGCTGAAGCATCTCCTCGCCGATCCCGGGCGAGCCGTCCGAGCGCGCGAACTGCGCGAGCAGGATTGCCGGCTGGGTGCGGTAGTGCACACCGCCGAGCTGCGCGCGCTCCTCACGGCTGAGCGCGACCTGGGCGGCGCACAGCGCGTACACGCCCGCGATCTTGCCGTGGCTGAGCCGCACGCGGACGGTCGCCTCCTGCGGCTCGTTCAACGCCCGCTCCGCGAGCCATTCGGCGACGCTCTCCCCGGCGGGACCTGGCACGGGTTGAAACGCGCGGATCGCCTCGCCCAGCTCGGGCAGCCCCGCCACGACCGACCGATCGACGCGCACGTACGCGCGGGCGCGTTCCAGCACGTCGTGTGAGGGTGATGGGTCCGGGACGTTCATGACGGCAGAGAAGCGTACCCGCCGTACCCGTCATCGCCGGGGCTACGTGAAGCTTGGCAGTCTGTCGCAGGCTCAAAGGGGGCGATCAGTATGCTCAGCCGCCGCTCATGCCAGGCTCAACGTCTCCGCCCGCACCACCACGGGGTTTGCGCAACGTACGATCCTCTCCATTGCACCCCGTTTTTCTGTCGTTTTTGGCTTGGTTGAGCCAAAAGCTGTGCGGTCGGGCAGCATCAAACCGCTCTCGCGAGTTGTGCCGGGAGATCTGGCCTTCTGCGCGACCATCGTCCGCTGCCGGTGCGAAGGTGACCGGCTGATGGACGGCTACGGGGGTTCACAACGACAACGCCGAGGTCCGTCGAGGGACTCCGAGCTCGAGCGTGCAGAGCGGGTGATGCGGCTCGCGTGGCTCAGCCTGCCCACGGATCATCGGCGGCTGCTCGAGGCGATCGGCGCGTCGCAGTGGCGGGCGGTCGATGAGCCGCTTGGTGTGTCCGTTGATGGTTTCCTGCGCTCCGCAGGGCACCGTGTGCTTCGGCGTTCGGCTCGTGTTGGGCTGGAAAGGGCAGTCGCTGTTTGGATTCAGGAGCTACGTATCGTCCTTCTGAACACGAGCCACGAGGCCCTTGCGGGCTTGAAGCAGCCGGCGTACGAGGAGTTCGTATCGCGTACGGCGTGGCACGAGTGGGGTCATGCACTCGGAATGACGCGTTGCTCGCCCGAGGGCGTGGCTGCTGGAGCCCGCCTGCTCGACGTGGCCCCAGAGGGCGTACGTGAAGGCATCCGCCTGGGCGGCTATCGTGTCAACGAATACACACACGAGTTGGTCGCTGAGACTTACGCGCTACTGATGTCTCGGCGTCACCGCGAGCAACTTGGCAAGCACAATGGTTGAACAACGAGATCTACGCCCTGGTGAAGAGAGCGACGGGATGGAGCGATTGACGCCCATCGGATACGTGCTTGGCGAGGGTCGCCGAGCCGAGGATGTGCTGGCGGTCCAAGCTGACCTACTGCGCAGCGAGGGCATCGATCCCACCTGGCCGGGCTTCGACGAGAAGGCGCTCCTGGGTCAGGACGGCGACGATCGTCGGCCCAGTTAGGCTCGGGAGTAACGATCTTCGGCCAAGGCTCGCCGCAGAGCCTCGATCCGTTCCCGGGGGTTTTGTCTTTGCCCCCCAATGTCCATCACCCACCCGAAGGTCGAACCGCCAACCTTCTGGTTCGACTGTCGTCCGGCGCCGTCCATTTCGACAGAGATTAGGGTCGTTGTGTAAACCCCCGATCAGCGTTTGAAGATTCTGCCCGTTGGATCTTTGGTGCCCCCGAAGCCGGGTCGTTCCAGGGTGGTGGCGTCCAGTTGTGGACGCAGTCCGAGGCAGCCGCGATACTGCTCCTCATGGAACCTCGAGGTGCTTATACCGCCGACCGCGCCGCACCATCTATTGGCTACGGCAGACCAAGAAGGATCGCGCCGGACGCGAGGTGCCCAGGACCGCGATGAAGGCCGTCCGGCGCGCTGCGCTGTCCGGCGTTCCGAAGTCGACCGTCCACTACTGGTCCAGGCAGGGGATTCTAGTCCCGAGTGTGTCGCCGGAGCGCGTGAAGCTGTGGTCCTACGGTGACCTGATGGCGCTGCGCTCTCGATAGGACTTCCCCCAGCCGATCGTCGGCGTTCTATCCGACTTCCAGGCCGACGCCACGCTTGTCCCGCTCGACCGGATCGACACGCGCCTATCGACGCTCGACGACTGGGAGTTGCTGCTGGCTCTGCATCATCACGTAGATCCCTGGGATGGCCTCATCACAACGGATAGCAGGATGCTCGCGCAAGGACCCGAGCCCCCGCCGCTCGCGTGCAGGGTGACGCCGGAGCAGTAAGATGCTGTCTTACACCTATGCGTACCACCATTTCGACAAAGGGCCAGATCGTTCTCCCGGCGGAGCTTCGTGCTGCGGATGGCATCGAGGCGGGGGAGGAGTTCGAGGTCGACCGAGTCGGTCCTGATGAGTACCGGCTCACCCGGCTAGCGCCGCCGCCGAACCGCGGCTTGGTTGACTGGCTCCGGTCATGTCCGGAGGACGGTTGGTTCATAGAGATTGAGTCGGAGTCAACCGACTCGCTCTAGCTGATTGTATGGCGCGCTTTCTGATTGACGCGAACGTCCTCTCGGAGGCGACGAAGCCCGCCCCGGACCAGCGTGTTGTCGATTGGCTTGGGCACAACGAGCCCGAGGTCGCTGTCGATCCGATCATTCTGGGCGAGATCCGTTTCGGCATCCTGCTGCTCCCGCGAGGTCGTCGCCGAAGCCGGCTGGAACGTTGGTTCGAGGACGGCGTGCAGAGGTTGCAGTGCATCCCATGGGAGGCCGCGACGGGTTTGCGCTGGGCCGAACTGCTCGCGACACTCCGCGCTGAGGGGCGGGCAATGCCGGTCAAGGACAGCATCATTGCCGCGACTGCGCTGGCGCACGATCTGGCGGTGGTGACCCTCAACCGACGCGACTTCGATGCCGCGGGTGTGGTTGTTGTGGATCCGTCGGCAGAGCCTGGCCACTGATACTTGCTTCAGGCCCGGCGTTGCTCCCGCGAGTAATTCACGGCGGGAACGTTGCGCGGATTCGACTCCCGCCGTTTCCATTGACATTTGGGATCAGTCATGGTCTCGTCGGATTCAAGGCGGGCCAATTCTCAAAGGTATGTGCGCCCGATCGGGCACATTCCTGGATCATCTTCTCGATGGAGCCGCGCAACGTGTGTGCTGGCCCGTTTGGGGCGGTGTACGACTGCTACATCGAACGTCCGTGCCTGGCGTGGCTTGTGCTCGGGGGGATGTGGGGGGTCGACCCACGACCCTTCTACCGCAGCCTCGCGGCGGTCGGGGAGATGCCGGACGGGGCGACGATTCTCGATGTCCCGTGCGGGGGTGGGATCGCGCTGCGCGTGTCGTACGACAATTTTTTGTTGTCGTACGACCGAATCATCGACCATCAGCGAGGGTTCGCCGTAGCCAGCCAACAGCCGGATCTCGGGTCCGCGTGGTGATCGCCGCATGATCGACGCTCTCGACCACCGCGGTCGTTGGGTGGAGCACGTTGGCGCCGCGCTGGGCCGGCAGCCCTCAGCGCGCCGTCGTCGCCGCAGCTTCGCGCTCCTTGGCGCGCTGGTATGCCGGACGCTCCCTGAGCCGCGCGACATATGCTTTGAGATCAGGCGAAACTTCCTCGGGGAAGCCTGCCCTCTCCGGGATGGACAGGGCGGTGGCGATGAGGACATCGGCGACGCCGAACCGCTCGCCAACTAGGTACTCGCTGCCCGCGAGTGCCTCCGCCACGGCGCCCGCGGCCGCGGCGAAGCGCCCCCGCGCCTTGGCGGCGCGGTCGGGATCGCTTTCGCGGAAGATCGCCGCCTCAATGAGCGGCGGCTCAAGCTCGGCGGGCGCGAAGCACGACCACTGGTAGGCCAGCCCCCGCTCGTGCGTGCCCAGCGGGGGCAGCAGTCCGGCCTGCGGGTGCAGGTCGGCGAGGTGAAGACAGATAGCCATCGACTCGAACACGAAGCCCTCATCGTCCTCGAGCACGGGCACGCGGACGAGCGGATGGCGTGCGCGGTGCTCCTCCCCGCTTCCTTCCTCCCAGTTCATGAGCGTCAGCTCGTAGGGCGCTCCGATCTCCTCGAGCGTCCACAACGCGCGGATCGGCCGCCCTGCGTATTCACGGTGGTAGACCCGGAGCACACCGGGACCATATCCGTCCGGCCGGTGCGTTGCGTCGTGGACACTGCTCACGCCACCTCGGCTCCTGTTCGCCAACACCCTCCGGCCGTGAGTATCGCGGCGGCACCAGCCTACCGCGCGCTCGGGTCCCGTCCCGCGGACGGAGATGTCACGGCGGTGACGGGAACCGGCGAGGTCGTGCCGTCGCAGCAGCCACCGGACTGAAAGAAGGCGAGCGGGCCGTGCGTGGCGCTCAGGCGCTTAACCATGTCGATCGCGGCGGGGGTTGCTGTCACGTTTGCCTGCACGATCGCAACCCCCGCCTCGTCCTTCTCACTTTTTTTAGAACAGGCCCATCGCGTTCTGGTCGTAGCTGACAGCTCTCCGCTACCGCCAGCATCTCAAGGTTCTCCTCGATGGCGTCGGCTACGGCGTTCAGTACCTTCGAGCGCTGGGTCGTGGACGTCTCTTCCCAGGCGTCTTTGGCCGCGTGTGCCGCGTCGAGCGCGAGCTCGATGTCCTGGGCGCCTGAGTGTGCGACCTCGCAGATCGGCTGTCCCGTGGCAGGGGTGAGGTTCACACGGTACTCGCCGTCGATCGGCCCGACCCAGTGGCCACCGATGAAGTTCTCATAGCGCTCTTTGCACTGCACGGGGCTGCCGGGCTGTCCCGGAGCCTGGAAGGTGGTGGGCTTCTCGACGGTTGCCATTTGCCGGTCTCCAATCATTTGTGTGAAGGCTTGCCTGCGCTTGCTGGCCTGCACACACGAACCTAGATCCGGCCCCTTGCCCACACATCGGGGGCTACCCCCAACTCGCGCGAGTATTTCTACGTACTCCGAGGATCACGCAAAGGCCTTGCGGACTGAAAGTGGACCTGCTCCTCCCGCTCAAGCGTGACCGTAAGCAACGGGTGAGGGGCGAAGACGGCCACGCGTGGACATGGCTCCTCGGCGTGCCGCTCACGATCGTGGGCATCGAATGGGTCCACATCGTGATCTGCCCCGGGGCAGATCAGGGGCAGTTCAGTGCACGTAGTTCTCCGCACTATGAACGAGGTAGCCCCCCGATTACCGGAGACGACGATCAGAGGAAACTCTATGGCATGAGTACTTCCAAGCAAACCAGCGCGGAGATCCTGGTCGTGAGCCGCCCCACGGTCAGCACCGCGTGGTCTGGCGCTAGTCAGCCCACCAATCGCGCTGGCCCTTGACGTCTTCGCGCGGAGTCTCGCCGAGATTGGGCGCACCGATGACGAGGATCTCGAGGCCCTCCGGCCCGGCCTCGTAGCCTCGCCACGTACCTGGCGGGACGCGCACCGCGTCCCATTCCTTGAGCTCGACGATCTCCTCGTCGAGCTTCATGCGCCCGCTCCCGCGCACGACCACGTACACCTCCTCCTGCTGCTTGTGCGTGTGGCCGTACGGAAAGCGATAGTTGGGCGGGACGCGCTGGTAGCTCAGGCCTGATGTCTGGAGTTCAAGCGCCTGGGTCGCCAAGCGGAACTCCAGGTCTGGCGCGCCGTCGAACCTGGACCCGAGGTCCTCCAGGTCCTCCCTGAGGTTCCTGAGAGTGAACGGCACGGCCCAATCCTATGGTACCCATGGTTGGGGTCGCCGATCTGACGCGTCAAGCGCGCCGTCTGTCGCCACGTGGTGCTGTCAAACTCTGTATTGCGTGAGCCTGCTGCCTGATTACTCCCGCCAAGCCGAGCACTATGACGAGACGCGCTCCGCGAGCCCATCGGCTCTGCGGGCGCTGCGCGAGGCTCTCAAAGGCGCACCCGGCCGACGACTCGCTTCCGTGAGCAGACCTACAGCGGTCAGCGCGTGCTGACCTGGTGGCAGGGCACCGGTCTCGGCGGGCTATCCAGCGGCACCGACTACATCTACAACGAGCACTTCCAGCAGATCGCCGCGGTCAACGCCGGCAATGGCCTCAGCGCCGACGGGCACGAGTTCCTGATCACGCCGTGGAACACGGCGCTGATCCTGTCCTACACGACGGCGACGGCCAACCTCGCCTCGATCGGCGGTCCGGCCGACCAGACGGTCATCAACGGCGTGGTGCAGGAGATCGACATCGCCACCGGCAAGGTGCTGTTCCAGTGGAACAGCGAGGACCACGTGCCGTTCAGCCAGAGTGAGCAGTCGCTGCCGGCGTCGGCGAGCACGCCGTGGGACTGGTTCCACATCAACGCGGTCAAGGTCGACACCAACGGCAACCTGCTGATCGACGCCCGCAACACGTGGACGACCTACGAGGTCAACCCGTTCAGCGGCAACACCCTCTGGCAGCTCGGAGGCAAGGACTCGAGCTTCAAGCTCGCGGCTGCTCCCGGCCAGACGCTCGACAGCGCGGGCGAGATCTTCGCCTGGCAGCACGACCCGGAGGCATTGGGGAACGGCACGTACACGTTCTTCGACAACGACTCCGCGGGCGCGCCGCTGCTGCCGTACAGCCGCGAGGTCACGGTCAAGCTGAACCCGTGGACGAAAGTCGCCACGCTGGTGTCGTCCGAGGACCAGCCGGAGGGCCTCTCGGCGGCCTCGCAGGGCAACGCGCAGACGACACCCGAGGGCGACACCGTCGTCGGCTGGGGCGCGCTGCCGTACTTCTCGGAGTTCAGCCGGTCCGGCAAGCTCGTCTTCAACGCTGAGTTCCCGGCTGGTGTGAACAGCTACCGCGCCTACCAGGAGTCGTTCCCAACGTATGGCCGCCAGCGAGACGGCGGCCAGCAGGGCGGCCTATAGGCCGCCCCTCCCAGCGCGTTGGCCTGCGCGCGCGCCCACAGCGCCCGCCCGCCCCGGCTTTCTCAGCGGGGCGGGCGGGCTCGCGCGGTGGCGGCCTGTCGGCCAAACGCCGCTACTCCCGGCTCGCGGCCCGGGGTCGAAGTCTCGGGGTGCGGAGCATGCAGGAAGGGGTTAGCATTCCAAACAGGACCGTGCTACGCAACGTCGCGCTTTGGCTTAGACCAGCAGGATGGCCGCTGCTACCCGATGCGGTGCGCCCTCGCACGTGGATGCTGGCGTGGGGCGCGATTTTCGCGCAGGTCGTGTTCGTCGGCGGGTGGGTGCTTGCCGGCGCGCTCGAACCCCGTTACTCGCCGGTACGCCAATATATAAGCGAGCTCGGCCGGCGCGGGGCGGCGAACCCCTGGATCTTTACGATCTTCGTAGGGATCTGGGGATTGGGCTTTATCGCACTCGCGGTCGCGATCGTACCGGCGCTGCGTACGCGGCCGTGGCCGCTGGCGATGCCGTTGTTTTTCGTGCTCGCCGGCCTGTGTGCGATTGCGGTTGGATGGCTGCACATGGACTGCGCGCCGACGGTGAGCGCCGTGTGCAAATCCCGCGAAGCCGCGGGCGCTCTCTCCTGGCATCACTACACGCACGAGTGGGTGAGCCTCGGCATCAAGGTCTCGCTCCTGCTTACCGGCTTTGCCTTTGCCCGCTCGGCGTGGCCGAGCCGGCTCGCGCGACTGGTGTTGAGCGGCGCTCTCGTGCTGCTGGCCGCGGGGATCGTTACGTTCATTCTGCACGATTCGTTCGCCGGTCACCAGGGACTCGAAGAGCGCCTGTGGGCGCTCGTCGCCCAGGCCTGGGCATTGCTGTGCGCCACGGTGCTGATTCTCGAGGCGACGCTTGAGCCGGGTGCCCTGCAGGTCCACGAGGCCGCAATGCGCCGCCAAGCGCTGGGCGAACGCGCCGCCGTCGGCGTCCGTCAGCCGTAGTCGGCACCGCTGGCCCGAGTGTGAGCACGGTCGTCCAATTGGACGCAAGACGGGTCCAGATGATTAAGCTCGCAATTTGCATTTATTTTGTACGAAGGAACATGCCAATTTGTTGACTTTCGATGGGGCGCTGGGGAAACTTGGTCATACCCGCGACAAGGAGGGAAGATGAGTACACCGGCGACGGCGTTCGTGCGCCGCGATATTTGGAGCCTGCAGCCGGACGACGCGATCGTGACCGCGTATGCGGACGCCGTGAAGAGGATGCGCGAACTCCCGGCCAACGACCCGACGAGCTGGAGCTATCAGGCCGCGATCCACGGTACGCACGCCACCCCGAATAAGCCGGGCTGGAACGAATGCCAGCATGGGACCTGGTTCTTCGCGCCCTGGCACCGGATGTTCCTCTATTACTTCGAGAAGATCGTCCGGGCTGCGGTGGTCGACGGCGGCGGGCCGGCGGACTGGGCGCTGCCCTACTGGAACTACGGACTTGGCGGCGAACGGGCGAAGCTCCCATTGGCGTTCAGGCAACCACAGCTCGCCAACGGCGAGGACAACCCGCTGTACGTTGCTGAACGCGCTGAAGGGATGAACTCAGGCGAAGGCTTCATCCCTCCTCGCGCGGCTTCGCCGGCGAAAGCGCTCGCGCTTCCAGCGTTCATCGGCAAAGCCGAGTTTGGCGGGGATCGGACCGCGCCCGCGCAGTTCTCCGAAAGCGGCGGAGAACTGGAGGAAACTCCCCACAACGTTGTCCACGGGCTGGTGGGTGGGCGTGGGCTCATGGGTGACATCCTCCGGGCGGCTCAGGACCCGATCTTCTGGCTGCATCACGCGAACATCGACCGGATTTGGTCGGACTGGAGCGCCACGGAAGGCCACCAGGATCCCCAGGAAGGCCTCTGGCGAGGCCAGACCTTCTCGTTCTTCGACGAGCACGGCCAGCCCGCGAGTTTGCGCTGCGAGCAGGTGCTTGAGACGATCGCCGACCTCGGCTATACCTACGACACCGAACCGCCGCCGCCGGCCTCCCCGCCTGGTCCGACGCCGGCCCACCTGCCAGTTGCCAAAGTGAGCAAGCCCGAGCGAGAAATGGTTGGCGCGACCGAGCAAGAGGTCGTGTTGACTGGTGAGCAGGTCACGGTATCCATTCCGATCGACGCGCAGGCGGCCGAGCCGTTCGGACCGAACATACACGTGTACTTGAACGTCGAGGAGATCGCAGGTGAGAGCAACCCGGGCACCGGCTACGCCGTGTACGCCGATTTTCAGCCCGACCGTCCCGTGGGTGCTCAGAGCAGCCACCATGTCGGCAACCTGTCCTTTTTCGGGATCGAGCGAGCGCGTAAACCGGTGGGAGACCAGGCTCCGCACGCGATGCAGTCCTCGTTTGAGATCACCTCGATCGCACGGGAACTGGAGGCGCGCGGTGGCTGGGCGGGCCACGAGCTGCAGGTGATGTTTGAGCCGTTGCGGCTGCTGGCGGCGGCGGGAGCGGCTCAGAACGTGACGGCATCTCCGGCGCACGAGGATCTACCGGTGCGGCTGGGGAGGATCAGCGTGTTTTACGACGCGTGATGGTCGGCACAGCCCGGCTGGAGGGGCCGAGGCGCGCGGCGGGTTTCCTGTTTGCTCCCTGGTGCACGCAGGTCGCGCTCATCCAGGCCGTGAGCGCGCTGGCGTGGCTGCTCTACCTGTATGTGTGGGCGGGGAGCGTCGGCCACTCACCGCGAGCCGGTACCGCAATCTGGTGGTGCGCGCCGGGAATGAGCTCGGCGGGAGCTGTGACTGGAGCGTCGATGCCGGTCCAAGTCGCGTCGGACGTGCCGATGTGGCTGTTGATGGCCACGGCGATGATGTTGCCGGGAGTGCTACCCGCGGCTCAGCACGTCGCGACCAACACGTTTCGCCGCGGAAGGTCCAGAGCGGTCGGCGTGTTCCTGGGCACCTACCTGCTGGTATGGCTTGCGTTCGGGGTCGCGGCGGAGCTGCTCATCACCGGGTTGAGTGCCGCGCCGGCGGGGGCCTTGTTTTCAGTCGTGCTGGTTGGCGCCGCGGCGTATGAGCTGACGACAATGAAGCGCTGGGCACTGAACCGTTGCCACCGCAGCCGGCCACTGCCGCCGTCGGGGTTGCGTGGTCTCGCCGGCGTTGCTCGCTTCGCGTGGGTCAACGCCAGCGGCTGCGTTGTGTCGTGCTGGCTTTCGATGCTCGCGATGCTGGCGGCATCGGGGGTGCGCCCGCTGGCGATGGTGGGGGTGACGGTGGCGGTGACCTACGAGCGGCTCACGCGCCGTCCACGAAGCGGGCGCCAACGGGTCGCGGTGGGCTACACGGGAGTCGCGGCTCTGTTCGCGCTGGCGGCGGTTTAGAACGGCATTCGATACGACCCGCACGGTCTATTTGAACGACGCTCTCAGGCGGGTGGCTGGTCGATGCGCACCAGGTTGCCCGACGGGTCGCGCACGGCGAAGTCGCGCGTGCCCCACGGCTGATTGGTGGGCTCCTGCACGATCTCGGCGCCCGCGGCGCGCACCTTCTCGAAGGTGTCGTCGAGGCCGTCGGCGTGGAAGTGGACGCCGTTCAGGGCGCCCTTGGCGAGGAGGGCCTCGAGCGCTTCGCTGTCGGCGGGACTGCCGTTCAGGTAGTTGGTGAGGACGATCGCCACACCGGGCTGGGAGGCCGCGCCGACGGTGATCCAGCGGAAGTCTCCGCGGGCCACGTCGTTGCGCAGTTCGAGGCCGAGCGTGTCGCGGTAGAAGGTCAGTGCCAGCTCGGGGTCATGGACGAGAACGAAGCATTGGGAGAAAGTTAGGTTCATGCTGCCAACGCTAGCGAGCCAACGCCACGCGCGCTTCTCCGATCCTGCTCGGTCCGCGGGTGGGACGGGTGAGATCCTTGGCGACGCAGCCCGGCACGCCCGCGAGCGCGCTGTGGTCGCGGGCCCGGTAGGTCGTCGGCGTCTCACCCACCAACTCTGTGAAGCGGGCGCTGAAGGAGCCGAGCGAGGTGCACCCGACCGCCATGCACACCTCGGTGACCGACATGTCGCCGTGGCGCAGCAGCGCCTTGGCCCGCTCGATTCGCCGCGTCATCAGGTAGGCGTAGGGCGTCTCCCCGTACGCGGCGCGGAACTGTCGCGAGAAGTGCGCGCTCGACATCAGCGCCGCGCGGGCAAGCGCGGCGATGGTGAGCGGGCGCGCATACTCGCGGTCCATCAGATCGCGGGCGCGGCGCAGGTGCGCGAGGTTGGCGAGCTCCTCCGGCGTCACGACGCGAGCGTAGCGGGCAGTGGGAAGGTATTGCTGTGTTGACGACAATCGGCGATGGCTTCAAGGACGCGTTCCTGATGGCGTGGGAGGTTTGGTGGGCGCTGGTGCTGGGGTTTGTGATCTCCGCGATCGTGCAGGCATGGGCTCCCCGGAAGCGGATCGAGCGTGCCCTCGGCGGGTCGGGCGCGCGGCCGGTGGCGGTTGCCACGGGCCTGGGCGCCGCGTCGAGCTCCTGCTCATATGCAGCGATCGCGATTGCCAAGAGCCTGTTCCAGAAGGGCGCGTCGGCGAGTACCACGCTCGCCTTCCAGTTCGCCTCCACCAATCTCGTGTGGGAGCTGGGCCTGGTGCTGTGGGTGTTGATCGGCTGGCAGTTCACGCTCGCCGAGTACCTCGGCGGGCTGGTGATGATCGTGCTGATGGCGGTGCTGCTGAGAGCGTTTGTCTCGCCCCGCCTGGAGGCTCAGGCGCGCGAGCACGCCCAGCGGGCCGACACCGGCCACCAGCACCATGCCGTCGGCGGGCAGATGAGCTGGCGTCGGCGGTTGACTTCGGCGGCGGGATGGTCGGACGTCGCCCACAACTTCCGCGGGGACTGGCAGATGATCTACAAGGAGATCGCCGCGGGGTTCCTGCTCGCCGGGTTCATCGCGCAGCTTCCCAACGGCTTCTTCAACGGCCTGTTCCTCCGGCACACCGGCGGCGCGCTCGCCGCGCTCGAGAACGTGATCGTCGGCCCGATCATCGCCATGTTGAGCTTTGTCTGTTCGGTCGGCAACGTGCCGTTGGCCGCGGTGCTGTGGTCGGGCGGAATCAGCTTCGCCGGGGTGCTGTCGTTCATCTTCGCCGACCTGATCGTGCTGCCGATCATCGCGATCTACCGCAAGTATTACGGTGCCCGCTACACGCTGCGGATCGTCGCGCTGATGTTCGTCACGATGGTCACCGCCGCCCTGATCGTCGATGGGCTGTTCAGCGCCCTCGGGCTGATCCCGACCGGCCCGCGACCGTCGCGAGGTGACATATTCGCCAAGATCGCGATCGACTACAAGCTCTTTTTGAACGTGCTCGCGTTGGTGATCTTCGGCGCGCTGTTCTGGCTTACGCAACGTCGCGGCGCCACCGACCCCGTGTGTGGCATGAAGGTTGACAGGGCCACGGCAATCCACAGTGACTTCGGCGCGGAGACCGTCTACTTCTGCTCGGAGCATTGCCTGCGCGCCTTCGAGAACCCCGAGCGGGGGATCGGCGCTCTGCACGCCGATCTGCCAGGATTGTGATTGCCCCCGTCAGCGAAAGGAAGAATCATGCCCGAGTACGCACCCGGCACCCCGTCGTGGGTCGAACTTTCCTCACCAGATGCCGATACCGCCGCGAAGTTCTACGCCGAGCTCATGGGCTGGAGCGCCACCGAGCCGGGGCCGGCTGAAACAGGTGGGTATCGGATGTTCCAGCAAGATGGCAACAACGTCGCCGGTCTGATGGGCCACATGGGGGAGGGGCAGCCCACCGCGTGGGCGACCTATGTGAGCGTCGCCGACGCCGATGAGACCGCGGCCAAGGTCACGGCGGCCGGGGGCACCGTGGTGGTGGAGCCGATGGATGTGATGGATATCGGGCGGATGGCGGTCTTCGCCGATCCCACCGGGGCCGTGTTCGGTATCTGGCAGCCCAAGGCCTTCGCCGGCGCCGATCTCGTCAACGAGCCGGGCTCGTTCTGCTGGAACGAAGTGCTCACCCGTGACGCCGAGGCCGGCAAGCGGTTCTACCCGGCTGTCTTCGGCTGGGTCGCCGGGCGCCCCGCGTTTGCGGGCGCGCCCGAGAGCTACACCGTGTGGGAGCTCGCCGGCAAGCCCGTCGGCGGGATGATGCAGATGACCGACGACTACTTCCCGGCCGAGGTCCCGCCGCACTGGGTAGTGTGCTTTGCGGTCGCCGACTGCGATGGCACTGTCGCCAAGGCTCGCCAGCTGGGGGCGACCGTCACGGCTGAGCCCATGGACATGCCGATCGGGCGCTTCGCCGGCCTGATCGATCCCCAGGGAGCGTCCTTCACGGTGATGCAGCCCGCACCACCAGCTTGAGTGGCGGCCTTGCTTACGCCGATCGCCCCCCAGGACGGCGCTCCGACGATCGTGCAGGCACGGGACCTGCGCCGTCGCTATGGCGCGGGCGAGGCCGCTGTCGACGCGCTGTCAGGTGTCACGGTGGACTTCCCGACGGGCCGCTTCGCGGCGATCATGGGCCCGTCGGGGTCTGGCAAGTCGACGCTCATGCACTTGCTCGCCGGCCTCGATCGCCCGACCGCCGGCACCGTCAGCGTCGGGGGGGTGGAGCTGACCGAGCTGGACGACCGCGCGCTGACGCAGCTGCGCCGCGATCGCATCGGCTTCATCTTCCAGACCTTCAACCTCCTGCCCGTGCTCAACGCGGAGGAGAACATCCTGTTGCCGCTGTCGATCGCGGGACGCAGGGTCGATCGCGAGTGGTTTGACCGGCTGATCGACACGGTCGGCATCCGCGACCGGCTCAGCCATCGTCCCGCGGAGCTCTCCGGCGGCCAGCAGCAGCGGGTGGCGGTGGCGCGCGCGCTGATCTCGCGCCCCGCCGTGGTGTTCGCGGACGAGCCCTCCGGCAACCTCGACTCCAAGTCCTCCGGTGACGTGTTGCGGCTGCTGCGCCAAGCCGTCGATGACTTCTCCCAGACGGTTGTGATGGTCACCCACGACGCCCACGCGGCGTCCTTCGCCGACCGGCTGCTGGTGCTGGCCGACGGCCGAATCGTGCACGACGGTGAGGCGGCGAGCGCCGAGCAGGCGCTGGATCTCATGAAGGCCATGGGCTGATGCTCGGGGTTGGCGGCTGATGCTGGAGAGGCGCGGCTGATGCTGGGGGTTGGCGGCTGATGCTGGGGAGGCGCGGCTGATGCTCAAGCTGGTGCTGCGCGGGTTCGTGCAGCGCAAGCTTCGGGTGCTGCTCACGGCGATTGCGATCGCGCTCGGCGTGGCGCTGATGGCGGGCACCTACATCCTCACGGACACCATCAACCACACGTTCGCGGGCATCTTCCAGACCGCCAACCGCGGTCATGACGTGGTGATCACGCCCAACAAGCCGTTCGGCAGCAAACGCGCGCCGATCTCGCCGATCACCGAACGGACGCTCGCGCGGGTGCGCGCCACCGCTGGCGTGGGGGAGGCGTCGGGCTCGATCTTCTCGGTGGGGACCCTGCTGAGCGTCGAGGGCAAGCGCCTGAGCACGGGCGGAGCGCCTGCCTTTGTCGCCTCGGTGGTGCCGAAGCGCTTCGAGTCGTTCACCGTCGTCCATGGCCGGTTTCCGCTCGCCGCGGACGAGGTCGCGATCGACGAATCCACGGCCGAACGTGAAGGCCTGAAGCTCGGCGAGCAGATGCTGGTGGCCGGCGCGGCGCCCGCCAAGCGCTACACGATTGTGGGGATCACGAAGTTCGCCGGCGGGCAGTCCTTCGGCGGTGCGGCGGCGGCGCTGCTGACGCTGCCCGAGGCACAGCGGGTCGCCGGAGAGCGGGGGCGCTTCGATCAGATCGATGTGGCCGCGGAATCGAGTTCCGCACACCCCGTGACTCCGGAGGAGTTGCGCAACCGCATCCGGTCGATTCTGCCGGACACGATTGAAGTGCGCACCGGCGCGCAGCAGGCGGCGACGGAGTCATCGGAACTGGAAAGCAACCTGAGCTTCCTGCGCACCTTCCTGCTCGTGTTCGCCTATGTGGCGCTGCTGGTGGGGGCGTTCATCATCTTCAACACGTTCTCGATCACCGTTGCACAGCGCACGCGCGAGTTCGGGCTGCTGCGCACCCTCGGCGGCTCGCGCGCGCAGGTGATGCGCTCGGTCTGCTACGAAGGGCTGCTGTTGGGGACGGGCGGGGCGGTGGTCGGGCTGCTCGGTGGGATCGCGCTGGCGCCGGCGCTGGATCAGCTGTTCAAGTCCTTTGGCGCCGACCTGCCCGACAGCGGCACGGTGATCGAGACGCGCACGATCGTCGTGTCGCTGCTCGCCGGCATCGGCGTGACCGTGCTGGCTGGCCTGGTCCCGGCCCTGCGCTCCACGCGCGTGCCCCCGCTGGCGGCGATGCGCGAGGGCGTGGAGATCGAGCCGCGCGTGCTCACTGGGACGGGAGTGCTCGTGCGCGGGCTACTCGCGGCGGTCCTGCTCGCGCTCCTCGGGCTTGCGCTCGGCGCGGGCGCGTTGGCGGTGCTGTTCGTGGCGCTGGCGGTGTATGTGGTGGTGCTGCTCGTGCGCATGTTGCGCGCGGGAGCGCCGGCCAAGCACCGCGTCGTGCCGGCTCTTGCGCGAGCGGTCGGGGTGCTCGTGCGCTGGCGTGGGATCACCGGGCGGTTGGCGACCGAGAACTCGATCCGCCAGCCCGGGCGCACGCTGACGACGGCCGCGGCACTGACCGTGGGACTTGCGCTTGTCACGCTCGTGGCGGTGCTGGCGGACGGGACGAAGGCGACGATCGATCGGGCCGTCAGCCGCTCGTTCGCGGGCGACCTGATCGTCGAGAACTCCCAGTCGGGTACCGAACAGGGCATCCCCGCGCTCATCGCGCCGGCGCTGCGCCGTGTCCCCGGCGTGGCGAGCGTGACGCCGATCGCGTTCACTCTGGCCCAGCTGCGCGGGAGCTCGAGCAATACCTCGGTGACCGCCGTCGAACCGAGCACGTTCGTCTCGGCCTACCGGGTTGAATGGCAGCAGGGCTCCAACGCGACTCTGCTGGGACTCGCCGGGACGGGTGCGATCGCAACCAAGGGCTACGCCAGCGCCCACCATCTGAAGCTCGGCAGCCGGCTGTCGGTGTTGACGCCTACCAATCACTACATCCAGCTCACGGTGAGGGGCATCGCCAACGACAACGCGCGGCTGCTGGGCGATCTCACGATCACCCTGGCGCTCGCGCGCACGGCCTTCGGGCAGCACGAAGACGCGCTCGACTTCGTCTCCTACGCCCCCGGCGCGACGAACGCACAGGTCCAGCCGGCGGTCGACAGGCTCCTGGCCGCCCACTTCCCGCAGGCGCGCTCGCGCACGGCCGCGCAGTTCAAGGCCGATCAGGCCGAACAGATCAACACGCTGCTGGCGTTGATCTACGTGCTGCTGGCGCTGTCGGTGATCGTGTCGGTGTTCGGCATCGTCAACACGCTGATCCTGTCGATCCACGAGCGCACGCGCGAGCTGGGAATGATGCGTGCGATCGGCGCCTCCCGTCGGCAGATCCGCCAGCTGATCCGCTACGAGTCGCTGATCACCGCGATCATCGGCGGTGTCCTCGGGCTGGCGATCGGGGTCCTCGGGGCGATCCTCGTCACGACGCTCGCGCTGTCGGGCTCCGGTTATGTGTTCTCGGTCCCGCTCGGCACGCTGGTCGTGCTGCTGATCGTCGCCGCGCTCGCAGGCGTGCTCGCCGCGCAACTGCCGGCACGGCGCGCCGCGCGCCTGGACATCCTGGGGGCGCTGGGCAGCGAGTGAGCCTCGTCCTCCAAGGGTTCGCGTCGTGGGCCCCAACGGCAAGCGCTACAGCCCCAGAAAACGATCTGATAGAATTTTCCGCTCTGTCGCCGGGCCTCGTATGGGCATGGGGGAGTTCCAGTGGCGCCCGCCGTGTCGAGCGGATCGCAAGGAGGCCCGCCATGAGTAGACCTGAGGAGGATCGTACGCGCAGGATGACGCGTGGTGAGCTGCTGGGCGCGGCCGCCATCGCAGCCCCGGGGGCGCTGCTGGCCGGGCGACTGGGGGGCGGGTTGCAGGAGGCGCAGGCCCGTGGGCTCACGCGTGCGCCCGCTTCGGGCGCCGCGCCGCTGGCGGGGATGAACGCGATCCTGTTCCTCACCGACCAGGAGCGCGCCGTGCAGCACTTCCCGCCCGGCTGGTCGCGACGCAACCTTCCTGGCCTCACGCGCCTGCAGCGCCACGGGCTGACCTTCCAAGACGCGTTCACCAACGCCTGCATGTGCTCCCCGGCGCGCACAACTTTGATGACGGGGTACTTCCCCGCTCAGCACGGTGTCAAGTACACGCTGGAGGAGAGCATGCCGGCCTCCGAATACCCACAGGTCGAACTGTCGCTGGGCTTCGCCAACATCTCCTCGGTGCTGAGCGCCGCCGGCTACCAGACCATCTACAAGGGCAAGTGGCACCTCTCAAAGCCAGCGCAGGCGCAGTGGCAGCCCTCCGACGTGGGCAAGTACGGCTTCAAGTTGTGGGACCCGCCGGACGCCGGCGCCAACCAGGAACTCTCGGAGGCCGGCGGCGGCACCGTGGACAACGACGGGCGCTTCATGGACTCCACCGGCAGCGCCGCCGAAGGCAGGGAAGGCGCGCTTGAATACCTCAACTCGCAGGCCGCGCACAACCAGCCATTTTTCATGGTGATCTCGCTGGTCAACCCGCACGACGTTCTCTTTTACCCCAACACCTACCTGGAAGGCGGCTACGACGCCTCTTGGCTTGAAGGTGCCATCCAGCCGCCGGCGACCGTGGCCGAACAGCTGACCAGCAAGCCGCGCGTGCAGAAACAGTTCCTCGAGTTGTTCAACGCGGGCAGCGGCAAGATCTCCACGCCCACCAT
Organism: uncultured Solirubrobacterales bacterium; assembly: GCA_963794715.1. Lineage (GTDB taxonomy): Bacteria > Actinomycetota > Thermoleophilia > Solirubrobacterales > Solirubrobacteraceae > Palsa-744. The sequence continues at coordinate 772,956 of CAWCEY010000002.1, forward strand.
GCAGCGCAACTACCTCAATTTCTACGGCAACCTGATGAAGTCCTCCGACGACTACCTGGTCGCGGTGCTGAATTCACTCGAAGCCACCGGCCTGCTCGCAAAGACGTTAATGATTCGCACCTCCGACCATGGCGAGATGGGCCTCGCGCATGGTGGGCTGCGCCAGAAGAACTTCAACATCTACGAGGAGTCACAGCGCGTCCCGCTGGTGTACTCCAACCCGCGGCTGTTCCCGCGGCCGCGCTCCTCGCGCGCGTTGGTCTCGCACGTCGACCTGCTGCCCACGCTCGCCAGCCTGTTCGGTGCGCCGGCGGCGGCACAGTCGCAATGGCAGGGCGTGGACTACTCGCAGACGATCCTCCGTCCGCGCTCCAAAGCGCCGCAGGATTACACCGTGTTCACCTACGACGACTGGCAGTCCGGTCAGCCCCACGGCCCCTACCCGACGCCGCCCAACCACATCGTCAGCATCCGCGAGCGGCGCTGGAAGATCGCCCGCTACTACGACGCCGCCGGCAAGGTGCCGGCGCAGTGGGAGCTGTACGACCTCCAGCACGACCCGCTGGAGCGGCACAACCTCGGCAACCGCGCCGCCAAGCTCACACCCGTGCAACAGCGCGAATTCAAGCGGCTCAAGCGCAAGCTGGCGCTGGTCGAACGCACGCGCCTGGCGCCGCTGCCCACGACACCGAGCTGAGGCGCGCGTCAGGGCTCGCGGCCAAACCAGCGGGCGCGGCGGTGCGAGCCGAAGTGGCGCTTGTCGGCGGCCAATGCGTCGGAGGGCTCGCCGAACGTGCCTGTCGGCTTGGGCCCGGAGAGGAAGTCCACCTCCACGCGACCCACCCGGCCGGCGCCGAACTCGATGTAGCAGATGCCGATTCCGTCATAGGGCGGGGGCTGCTCGCCGCCGCGGATGCTGGCGATCAGCGACTTGGCGACCACGCGCGCGGCGCCCTCGGCGAACACGCCCGCCTTCGGCACCCCGGCGGTGGTGACGTCGCCAACCGCGTACACGCCCGGGAACCGCGTGGCGAGTGTGGCCGAGTCCACGGGCACGTACCCGTCGACGGTCATCCCGCTCGCGATCACCACGTCGGGGGCGCGGTGGCGCGGGACGCCGAGGAACAGGTCGTATGGCAGCTCGCTGCCGTCATCGAGCGCGACCACGCCGCGCGCGGGGTCGAGCGAGCTGGGGCGCCGGCCGGGAACGAACTTGATGTCGCGCTCGGCGAAGGCGGCTTCAAGCGCGCGCGAGGTGTCTGGCGAAGGGGGGACAGGGGTGGGCAGGGGCAGCACGAGGGTGATCTCGCAGTCGTCGCGGACGCCGCGCGTGGAGAGATAATCGTGCAGCAGCAGCGCGCTCTCGCTCGGCGCGGGAGGGCACTTGAACGGCGCGCCGCAGACGCCGACGATCGCCCGACCATGGGTGAACGTGGGCAGCAATTCACCCAGTCGCCGCGCGCCCGCCACAGAGTAGAACTCGTTGCCGCCCTCGGCGAGCCCCGGCGTGGCGTCGAAGTCGTAATCGGCTCCCAGCGCCACCACGAGGAAGTCGGCCTCGTGCACGCCGCCGTCGGTGCTCACACTGCGGGCGACGGGGTCGATTGCGGTGACCGTCTCTTGCAGGAAGCGCACTCCGGGCTTGGAGATCTCACGGTAGGGAAGTCGCACCGCCTCCAGCGTGGTGCGACCGAACATCACGTCGAGCTTGGAGAACCCGAAGACGAACGCGTCGCCTTTGTCGATCAAGGTCACATCGACCTCGTCGCCCAGCGCCTCCGAGAGCGTGCTCGCCAGCTCGAGGCCGCCAAAGCCAGCTCCCAGGATGACTACACGGGTCACCGCACGAGCATACACATCGGTCGGTGGCGGCCGGCCGACTCGCTTGCGCGTGGTTGGGCTACCGCGCGCTGGTGATGTAGCATTACATCACCATGCATCGTACCCAGATCACGCTGACCGATTCCCAGTATGCGCGTCTGCGGGACGAGTCCGCCCGCAGTGGGCATTCGTTGGCTGAGCTGGTTCGTCGCGCGCTGGACGAGCGCTATGAGGACGTGTCGCAGGCCGAGCGGCTGCGATTGCTCGATAGCGCCTTCGGCGCATGGGCGCATCGCGGCGAGAGCGGTGCGGAGTTCGTGGAGAGAGTTCGCACGGGCACGGCTCGCAGGCTTCGCTCGACAGGGTGAGCGCGCTCGTCGACACCTCGGTGCTCGTCGACTACTTGCGTGGAGTGCAACCGGCGCGCGAACTCTTGCGCGCGGCATTCAAACGCGAGGAGGTTGTCGCTGCGTCAGTGCTCACACGGATCGAGCTGTCGATTGGAATGCGCCCCAACGAGCGAGCCGCCACCGACGCGCTGGTGGGGGCTCTGCGCTGGCTGGCGGTCGACGACGCCGTCACCGAGCGGGCGGACGCGCTTGCTCGGCTGTATGGCCGCAGTCACTCTGGAATCGATGCGGTTGATTATTGCGTGGCGGCTTCGGCGCTCGTGAACGGGTTGGAGCTGTGGACGCTCAACGTTCGCCACTTCCCGATGTTCGAGGGGCTCCGTCAACCCTGGTGAACTCACGACGTTGCCGACCACAGCTGGAGTTGCAGCGATAATCGGCCGGTGAGCGCGCGCCAGCGAGAAGCCGCGACAGACCCCGGCCGTACGGCCTGGGCCCGCAACCTGGCGGCGCCGGTACGAGATTTCCTGGGCACCGAGACCGGCAGCGCGATCGTGCTGGCGGGGATGACGGTGCTGGCGCTGGTGTGGGCCAACTCTCGCTGGTCGTACGCTTACGAGTCGCTGTGGAGCACCACGCTGTCGATCAGGATCGGCGGCAACGGGATCTCGATGGACCTGCGCCACTGGGTCAACGAGGGGCTGATGACGTTCTTCTTCCTCGTGGTCGGGCTGGAGGCCAAGCGCGAGCTCGATCTCGGCGAGCTGCGCGAACGCCGGCGCGTGGCGATCCCGCTGTTCTCCGCGCTCGGCGGCATGGCCATCCCGGTGGGGATCTACCTGGCGTTCAACGCCGGGGGCGCCGGTGCGCACGGCTGGGGGGCGGCGATGTCGACGGACACCGCGTTCGCGCTTGGCGCATTGGCGCTGCTCACGCCGCGCGCGGCCACGCGACTGCGTGTCTTCCTGCTGACGCTGGCGGTGGTCGACGATCTCTGCGCACTGCTTGTGATCGCGGTCGCCTATACCACGCATGTCTCGGTCCCCGCGCTGGCCGTCGCGGTCGCGCTGCTTGGCGGTCTGCTCCTGCTCGGGCGGGCGCCGCAGTGGCTGCGCCCGGCGTCGGTCGCGCTCGCCATCGGCCTGTGGGTGGCGATGTTCGAGTCGGGCATCGACCCGGTGATCTCAGGGCTGGTGGTGGGGCTGGCCACCAGCGCCTACCCGCCATCGCGCGAGGATCTGGAGCGTGCCACCACGCTGGCGCGGTCCTTCCGTGAGCAGCCCACGCCCGAGTTGGCGCGCTCGGCCCAGCAGGGTGTGATGTCGGCGATCTCGCCCAACGAGCGGCTCCAGTACACCCTGCACCCGTGGACCAGCTACCTGATCGTGCCGCTGTTTGCGCTCGCCAACGCCGGTGTCCATCTGACCGGCGGGCTGCTCCAACAGGCGCTCGGCTCGCCGATCACGCTGGGGATCCTGCTCGGATATGTCGCGGGCAAGCCGTTGGGTGTCGCCGGCGCGTCGTGGCTGGTGTCGCGACCCGCGCTGCGCGGTCCGCGCTCGCCCCTGAGTCCGCCGCTGCTGGCGGCGGGCGGCGCATTCGCGGGCGTGGGCTTCACCGTGTCGCTGTTGATCTCCAGCCTGGCCTTCACCGGCGAGCGGCTTGACGAGGCCAAGTTGGGTGCGCTCGGCTCGGTGGTGCTGGCGCCGCTGGTGGGCTGGACGGTGCTGCGAGTCGTCCAGCGCCTTCCGGCGAGGGTGAGAGCGCGGCAGCTGGCGGGCACCGCCGAGGACATCCTCGATCTCGCCGAGGACGTGGATCCCGAGCGCGATCACATCCGCGGCGCCACCGATGCGCTGGTAACGCTGCTGGAGTACGGCGACTTCGAGTGTCCCTACTGCGGGCGGGCGGAGGGAGCGATCCGCGAGCTGCTGGCATCGTTTGAGGACGAGGTGCGCTATGTCTGGCGTCACCTGCCCCTCAACGACGTCCACCCGCATGCGCAGATGGCGGCGGAGGTGGCGGAGGCGGCGGCGGCGCAGGGCAGCTTCTGGGAGATGTACGACATCCTGCTCCACCACCAGGGCGAGCTGCGCCCGCGCGACCTCACCGCATACGCGCAGCAGCTGCAACTGGATGCCGATCGCCTGCGGGAGGATCTGCGGCGCGGAGAGTACGAGCCTCGCGTCAGCGAAGATGTGGCCAGCGCCGACGAGAGCGGCGTATCCGGAACGCCAACCTTCTTCATCAACGGGCGCCGCCACTACGGCGCCTACGACATCGCGGCCCTCACCGAAGCGGTGCGCGCCGCGCTCCGGCGTGCGCGGGTGCTGGCCGGCGTCTGAAAGGGACTCGTGTACTCAGCGTATGAGGGCCTCCTCGATTTCCACAGGACGCCAGTGCCTAGGTGTTGGGGTGGCGGTTTGCGCCTCCTCGATCTCCTTGCGAATCTGCTCCTCGAGCTGCTCGGGATCAAATCCATTGCGAAGCCATTGCAGGTCGGCCTCGGTGGCAATGCGAATATGATCGCTCATACGTGGTCCTCCTGATCGGATGGGATGGGCAGTTTGAGCCCTTGCGTTTTGGAGATGAGGCGCTCAAAGTCTTTAGTCAGGTCCAGTTCAAGCTCAGCAATTCGACTCGCAGGTACGACAGGTCCACCGAACCCGAACGAACCGCCACTTTCGAGTACTCGCGGGATGGCTTTGTGAGGGGCAGGTGAGGCCATGGCACGGCCGCTTTCGTCCCTGCGTTTGGCTTGGCCAAAGTCGAAGTACTGTGGATAGACTCGCGGCGCTACGCCGACATATTGCTCGAAAACGACCTTGCCGCTGACTGGGCCTGGCTGGTCTGGCTCGACAACGATGGCATCATCGTGAAGCTCACGTGCGAGGCTCTTGGCATATGGGTAGATATACAACACATGGTCGATTCCACTCGCGATGATATGTCTGGCGCAATTGTGGCAAGGGAAGGTGGTGCACGCAAGGGTTGAGTGAAGGATGGATTCACCTCGCCGCGCTGCGCTGGTGATGGCATCCATCTCCGCGTGAACCGATCTACCAAACTCAGTTATGGACCCGAAGCGTGTGCCCTCGACATCATTTAGGAAGTTATCAAGCTCTTTCTCCGAAATATCGAAATCCCCTTTGGGAAGCTCCGTGACACGCTCCCCAGCCATCCATTTGGCATGTGCCATTCTGACTAGCAGCTCACGCGCGATCCTTCGTTGCCACAGAGTGTTCGAGTCGACGGGCGGCTGGAGCGCGAAGTCGCGACCGTCAGGCTGATCGGGTGACCAATAGAGACCGCCGTGGCCGCTAGGTACCTCGTTTGTGCCGACTGACAGCAAATCTCCTTGCTTGTTGACGATTGCTGCACCCACCTGGCGTCCCATCTCGGCGCTGCGTAGCCCGGCGGTGAATGCGTGATACATTGCTTGTTCATCCCTATGGGGTGGGACGAACGGCTCGCCGAAGATCAGACGCACAATCCGTGGAACAACGTTGGTGAGGCTGGCCTCGCTGCGACCATCGACGAAGAAGTCGGCCAACGAGAATGTGGCCCGGAAGGCTTGCCCGTGAGCTACAGCGCCGTCCAGATCATCGCGGTGGATATCGGCCATCGCCTCAGTGTCAAAGCGCTTGGTGGTCACATTTGCCCACCGTTCCCAGCGACTCTCAAGGCTACGGCGTCGACGCGACTCTGGTACTTGTAGCGACAGCAGGATGAACCGCGGCCCATATAGCCGCCGCAGAGTGGTCACTTCCTCCTCGCGCTTGAGCGAGCGCACCAGCCATGCCACGCGGCCATTTTGGTTGTCTGCGCTGGCTCGCTGGCCGGCGATCAAAAATACGGCGAGCTGGGCAGCTATATCGTTAAGACCTGTTTTCTTGCGAATCTCGTCGCCCATGTCTTGAAGCCGCCGAGTAGCATCGGGTGCCTCCCGCTGGAATTCTCCCTCCCCAAGTATGTGTGAGAAGTAGGTGCTGAGATGCACCGTCCGCAGCTCGTAGTCGTATACGCGTAGACTCTCACGGAGCAGTCGCTGAAACGTATCTGTCTCGGTGCCAGCGCCGTATACCAGACCAAAGACCAGCTCGTCGTTGGCGAGTGGGCGCGGGGCTGCGGGCACGATTAGCCCTCCTCCTCCTTGCCGAGCGATCGGAGTGCCTCAGCCAACGCCTGTTCAGCAGATGCCACTTCGCTATCGAGCCTGGCGCGGCTCTCGCGAATCCTTGCGATTTCATCCAAGGTGGAGCCGGGAGGCATCTCGCCCACATCCCCGAGCGCGGCTCGCAACTGGTCGAGATGGGTACGTATTCTCTCAGGAGCGCGGAGATCGAGGCTGTACATGCCGGGAGCGGTACTCCGTTGGACGACCGGTGAGCGTCCGATTTGCGTCAGGAAAGTGGCGAGGGGGTCTTTGCCAGCTGGCGCGAACCCTTCGCGGCGCAGTAGCTCAAACCACGTCCGGTAGTGCACGGCCTGGCTGGTCGCGCTGGAGGCCAATACCCGAACCGCCGTTTCGCGGATCTGCGAGCCCCGGAGCACAACCTCGCGGCCCTCTGATGCGTCCGCAACGACCCGCAAACGGCGTCGCTCGTCAGCCACTCGTATCTCGTCCGTGGGTGGGTTCGTAGGTGGGCTGCTTGAGAGCCGCCGCAGAACTACGAGCTCGTCTTGTAGCACCCCTTGCGCTTCTCGTACGGAGTTGAGTTCGTGCGCGAGCCTATCCTCTCGCTTGCGTAGGCGGAGTAGCTCGCGCTCCACCCGCCCACGCTCTGCCGCCGCCGCAGACTGCATGCGCCTAGAGGGCGTCCATGACTCCATCGTTGCCACAGGAAGATGGATAGCTGTTGGCGGCATTCCACAGGCGATCGTGAGGCGAGCGCCCGACGTTCATACAACGCCTGCAAACCAAAAGGTTCTACGTATGATGGCAGTGTTGTCCACAGGTGTAGCGCCTGTGGATAACTGCTCTCTAGGCATAGGAAAGCCCTGCATATCGCTTGATACGACGCCTGTGGGCAACTCGGGACGCACAAAGTTCCCCCAATTTGCGAAACTTTGATATGAGCGATCGTCTGATCGCCGTATCTGCCTCCGACTCTTGGGAGCTATGTAGAAGATGTCTGTAGCGGATCAAGCGTGGAGTGTGTCGCCCGTGATCCGGAAGGCGAGTTAGTGGTGCCGGGGCCTGCGCCGCCGGGCGGGGACGGCGCGCATGGCGGGGACGGCGAGGGCGAGCGCCCGATCGCGCGGGTGTTGATCGTCGATGACGACCAGTTGGCGCTTGACGCGATGTGCGCGATCTTGGGGCGCCGCGATCTGGAGATCTCCACGCTCGCGGACCGCTGTGCTTCTGGGAGACTGAAGGGGTCCCTACAGGGACCCCTTCAGGGTCGTGTGCGCTCACCGGGCGCTGGGCGAGCGCTGCCAGCGCAAGTGGGCACACTCCGATCGCTGGCCGCGCGTGCGCTCAGCGACGCGACGAGGCCGGCGCGTCGGCGCCGCTGATCTGCCAGCGGACTCCGGGGCCGAACTCCAGCACGATCCCGGCGGGGCTGAGCAGCTCCCAATTGGGCGGGTCGTCGTCCGCTTCGACCGCGGCGGGCGTGACGGCGAAGACCGTGCCGTCGGAAAGCCCGCGACGCAGCTCGCCGGTTTCATCGTCGATGTGGGCATCCTCAATTGAGCGCCCAATAAGCTGAAGGGGGTCGGTGGGTGACCACTGAGCACTCTGAGTCGCCAGACGCCAAAGGTCCCCGTGCGAGTCGCACACCTCGATATGCGGGACCTCGGGATAGGAGATACGCGCATCGACGATCACCCCACGCAGCGAGCGCAGGACGCCCCTCACCGAGGGCCGTCCCGATCGAGGTACCAGTGCCGCCCCACGGAGGCCAGCCAGCCGTCGTCGCCGACGGGGGCCAGCATGAAGCGGCTGATCGTGCGCTGGCCGCCCACCTGGTCGGAGTAGAGCAGCTCGATCGTGATCGTCTGGCGCTGGCCGACCGCCTCCGCGATCGGGGTGTGGGCGTCCTCGGTGGGGTCGCGCAGCGCTCCCTGCCACAGGCCGACGTCGCCGGCGGGGATGTACAGGTCCCGCGACTGGCGGCGGAAATCCTCCTCAGTGGCGGGGGCGACCTGTCCGGTGTGCAGTCCCGCGCGGGCGACCCACCCTTGCAGCACGCCGATTCCGGCGCCGACGTTGCGCAGGCTCACCGCGAGGTACACGGTGCCCTCGATGTGCTCGGCGACGGCGCGGCTGCCCTCCACGTGCACCCAGTGGCCGTCGACGAACATGATCTTCTGCAGGGGGTCGTCCAGGCGCGACTGCACCAGCACCGGCCGGCGCTGCTCCTGGAGCGCGAGCTCGGCCACGCGCGCGGAGCGGTTGGCGGAGCGCACCGAACCGAACGTGGCGATCGCCAGCACCAGCGTTCCGGCGGCGGTGGCAAGCGAGGCGACGGTTGGCCAGTCGAGGGCCGCCAGAAGGGTCATGGCGCACATCAAAGCGCAGAGAGCTTGCGGAGGCGTTCGGACGCTGTGCGGGTCGCGCATGCGCGACCCGTGACGGGCCGCATGCGGCCCGTCAGCCGGGGGGCGCATGCGCCCCCCGGCGGCCCGCACATGTGCGGGCCGAACAGCCACCAACATAACGTTCTTCGCTCCGCTTCGAGACGGCGTCCTGGCGGGTGTAGCATTGGACACAAGCGCAAGCATCCGCGCTCATATGGAGGCCATGAGGGAGGCAGAAATCAAATGCCCGAATACGACTACGTGATCGTCGGCGCGGGATCGGCCGGATGCGTGCTGGCGGCGCGCCTCAGCGAGGATCCCGATGTGAGTGTGGCGCTGATCGAGGCCGGCCCGCCGGACACGATCGAGAACATCCACGTGCCCGTCGCCTTCAGCGCGCTGTTTCGCACGCAGGTCGATTGGGATTACTCGACGGCGGCCGAGCCGCACGCCGATCGCCGCCGCATCTACCTGCCGCGCGGCAAGACCCTGGGAGGCTCCTCCTCCACCAACGCGATGGTGTACATCCGCGGCAACCGCGCCGACTACGACGGCTGGCGCGAGGAGGGCTGCGCGGGGTGGGGGTATGACGATCTGCTTCCCTACTTCATCCGCGCGGAGGACAACGAGCGCGGCGCCTCCTCCCTGCATGGCGCCGGTGGTCCGTTGTCGGTGAGCGAGGACCGCGCGCCCAACCCGATCACCGACGCCTTTCTGGAGGCGTGCGCGCAGGCGGGGCTGCCGGCCAACGAGGACTTCAACGGCCCCACGCAGGATGGCTTCGGCCGCTACCAGCGCACCCAGCGCGACGGCCGGCGCTGCAGCGCCGCGGTCGCCTACCTGCACCCCGCGATGGCCCGCCCCAACCTCACCGTGGAGACCTACATGCAGGTGCACCGTGTGCTGTTCGAGGGCGAGCGCGCCGTCGGCGTGGAAGGGGTGCGGCTGGGCGAGCCCCACCAGCTGCGCGCCGCGCGCGAGACGATCGTGTGCGCCGGCGCCTACAACTCGCCGCATCTGCTGATGCTCTCCGGGGTCGGCCCGGGCGAGCTGTTGAGCATGCTGCAGATCCCCGTCGTGCAGGATCTGCGCAGCGTCGGGCAGAACCTCCAGGACCATCCGGCGTCGGGGGCAACGTGGGCGCACGACGAGCCGGTGTCGCTGTTGAACCCGCTGACCGAGGACAATCTCGCCGCGTTCGTCGGCGAAGGGCGCGGCCCGCTCACCTCCAACGTCGCCGAGGCGGGCGGGTTCATCCGCTCCAGCGCCGCACTCCACGCGCCCGACATCCAGTTCCACGCCGCCCCCGCGATGTACGTCGACGAGCCCGTGCTGGAGCACGGCTTCGGCGTGGCGCCCTGCGTGCTGACGCCCGCCAGCCGCGGGTACGTGATGCCGCTCACGCCCGACCCCACCGCCAAGCCCTACATCCTGCACAACTACCTCGCGGAGGAGACCGACATGGCGAGGATGGTGGAGGGCGTACGCGTAACGATGGAGATCACTCGCCAGCCGGCGCTCGCCAAGTACACCACCCGCCCCCACTACCTCCCCGCCTCCGACGCCGAGGAGGACGTGCGCGCACACATTCGCCAGCAGGTGTTCACGCTCTACCACCCCGTCGGTACCTGCCGCATGGGCGCCGACGCCGAGGCGGTGGTGGACACCGAGCTGCGCGTGCGCGGGATCGAGGGGCTGCGCGTGGTGGACGCCTCGGTGATGCCCACCGTTCCCCGCGGCAACACCAACGCGCCGACGATCGCCATCGCCGAGCGCGCGGCCGATCTGATCCGCCACGGGGCGGCGGTCGCGGGGCGGGGGGCGGTGGCCGCGGCTTCGTAAAGCGGCGCATAGCGGACAGTCTGCGAATCAGTTCGCTTGGTGTTCGCTACTCGCCGCCGTCCCCCGACTGCGCGCGCGGGCTGGGCCTCCGATGGGTGGCGGCTGCCTGCCGTGCGCGAGGTGCTGGCTGGGGTATGCAGGTAGTTTCGCAACACCCGCGTTCGTCCATGCGGTCAAATGATTCAGCTTTTGTGTATATTGCCACGCTTTGAGTAGCACGGACGAAGGGGAGCGACTATGTCTGAGCTCGGGATAATGCTAACCAAGGGGATACCGCGCGTGAGGATTCGAGCGTAGAGCAATGGCTTCCGCCCAGATCCTGCTAAGCGAGTACCTGCAGTACGAGCTGTATCACTCGATCGGCGCCTACAGCGTTGCGCGGGACAGGCTCGCGGACCTGGCTGACAGAATGGAGCGGACTTCCACTCCGCGTGTTGGGGAGATTGCCGAGCACGAAGCGAAGGCGCGAGAACGGGAGACGCGGGAAAAGTCCAAGCTTCTAGACGTCACGCGACTATCGCATCAGTACAACGACATGCTGGCGCGCCAGCGCCACTTCGCCCACTGCGACGCGACCACGGCCTCACCCGTTGTGCGCCCGGTGCCTAGCGAGTTCCCGTTGACCCTCAGCCGTCGCTTTCACGTCGAGCAGTCCGCTGATGTAGAAGATGCGCGCCGCAACCCCTGGGCGCGCCCGTTGGGCTGGGCGTGGGTCTTGAACTTTTATGACGCTGCAATCGCGGCGATCGACGTCGTCGAAAACGATGAGCGTAAAGAGAGGCTTGAAAAGACCAACCGCCAGGCGGCAAAGCTGGTGAAGAAGTTCGCGGAAAGCATGACCCTACCGCGCGACAACCCGCCACGGGCTACTCATGTCGACAAGGAGCGGGAAAGGAGAAGACGCTGGCTGCGCAAGGCGCGGTTTCAAGCGCGTCTTGACATGGCGCTGGAGCAGCTGCCGGGAATTCCGCGCGAGACCCCCCACAGATCCGACGATGCCACCGAGTTCATCCCACGCCTTTCCACCGACAACCTCGGCAGCGGCGCCGGGTCGGTGCCGCTGTTCGTGGTGTGTGCTCTGGCGGAGGCGCACCTTACTCATCATGCGGTCGAGGCATGGCTGTCGATGTCGCTCGAGGCCCACGCCGAATACGCCGCGCCGTGCCTTGTCGCACGCCCTGGGAAGCGCGGCAAAGACAGCGATCCCAAATGGGATCCAGCCAACTGGCTGCACAAAGAGCTCGACCGCTGCATCGTGCTCGACACATTTGCCTATAGCGCCAGCCGCAGCGCTCCTTGGATGTTCGCTGCGGACGACGAGGAGTGCAAGCAGGTCTTCGACGATTGCCGGGAAGCATGGACACACGCGGTTCCCACACGGTGCATGTGGATCTCCACCCAGGTCAGCCTGCTGGCGCTGCACCGCCGGGCCTACTCCTATGCGCTGAAGGGCGAGCGCATCCAAGCGTACAACGACTACTACAAGCTCCAGCGCGAGATTCGCGTCGCCCGTCGCCGCATGAACGACGCGCCGCTACACATCGCCGGCGCGCTCGAGTTCCTGACGTGCCTGCAAGCGCGCGCCAACCAGAACATCGGTGAGCTCTACCGCGCCGAACACGCTCAACAGCCGGCGCTCAAACACTTCCAGACCGCGCTGGAGTGCCTACAGACGATCAAGGGACCCGCAGAGATGGAAGCGGTGCTCACCAACTCCCGCTGGCAGGTCGAGCTCAAGATCAGCCGCGGCAAGGCCAGCTATGAGATGGGCAAGCACAAGGAGGCGCTGCGCTGGCATCTGGAGGGCTGGCGGGCATTCCTCACGCTGATGGCGGCCGACACGCATACCGAGACCAGCACCGAAGCGATCGACAACGCGATTACCTGGCTTGACACGGTCAAGCTCGAGCCCGAGCTGCGCAAGGACGAGCTGCAGAGACACCTCCGGCCCGTCGTGGATCAGCTCGACCGGATCAAAGTGGATCAGCAGTATGGCGGGCTTGCCGCCGAGATCCTGCTGCGTCTGGGCCACGTATTGCTCGTGCTGAGGCTCGGGCTGACCGACAGCCCTTCCGGTCCCACCGGCGGTCGTCTCGAGCGCGAGGAGTGCAGGGAGCGTTTCGCCGAGACGCTGACTTTCGCCTGCCTGAAGAAGGCCGCCCAGTGCGATCCGCACAGCACCCTGATCGCCGCCGACCTGCTGAAGGCTCGGCTGCGCCTCGCCTATTGGTTGCGCGGCAAGGCGGACAAGCGCAACTCCAAGTGCGAAAAGGAGCTCGAGCTGCCCGAGATGGCGGCGATTGTAAACCAGTGGCCGCACGGCGGTGACGACTACACGCGCATCTCGCGAGTCGCCGAATATCTCACGCTGGTCTCGCTCGATCCCGACACGGCAGTTGCGTGGGAGCACGAACTGCGTCATCGCAAAGACGAAATCCTGCTTGCGCGGAGTCTGCTGCTGAACGTCTTTATGCACACCGACAGCATCAACGTGCGCAAGGCTCAGACCCACCGCTACCTGATGCTTGGGCGAGCACCCGCCAACCCTCCAAAGGACGTCCCGCGAAGGACGACCCGGAAGGAGAAGCGTGCGCGCGATCGCGTGCAATCCAAAGCACCGTGCCCACGAGACAAGGCGGGTGAGATCGTCGAGCCGGCGATCGAGTTCGTCTGCATGCGCCGCTACAGCTCGGCGTTTCCGCTGCTCCCTCGTCCCTCGGCGTTCCGTGCCCATGGCGGCGGCTACTTCGTTCGCCTGCATCCGCGTTGGCTTTTGCCCCCCAAAAAGATTCAGGGCGGCGCGGAGTCAGGAGATAGCCACAGCAAGCGCGATCCTTGCTGCCCACGGTGCACGGAATACGACGAGCCCTTGCCCAAAAAGCCGCCTCACCCCATCGGCATCGTCGTCGACCCGGGTCCAGACTTCATTGAGAATCTCTACCGTACCGGCTTCTCGCTGGGCGACATCGACATGATCGTCGTCACGCACGACCACGTGGATCACCTCAACTCGCTGGAGTCCCTGCTCTCACTGCTCAACTATCGAGACAGTATGCTCTTGCGTCAAGGCGCAAAGAAAGTGCCCCCGCCGCCAATCTATGGCAACGAGTCGATCCTCAAGCGCTACAAGAAGGTTGTACGGCTGAAACCCGACCGCTTCAAACCTCTTACTGATATTGGTAACGAGGGTCTCCTGGGGAAATCCGGGTTCAAAGGGTTCAGGATCAGGGCAATGTCGAGCCGTGATGTCGATGGAATCGGTCACAAGGATCTCAGCTACCAACCATCGTACGGAATCAGCTTCCGTCACAAGGACAACAACCTGAGCCTCGCGATCACGAGCGACACGCCCGCGCCGCCAGGGAGGACCGATAAGGGTCGCAAGCGGTGGACCAAGGCCTGGAAGCACGCGCTCGAGGCCGATGTGCTCGTTGCGCACATGAGCACGGTGCCCCTCGCGGAGTTGCGTCAGATCGCGAAACTGGATGCGCGTCTGTCGGTGCCCAGCCGGGACGTCAGCGTTCTCGGCGAGCAAATCGAGGAGGTAAAAAAGCGGATCAAGGGCACACTCAAACGCATCGACATCGAGATCGACCAGAAAAGATGGGTGATCGATAAGGAAGGAGCCTCCGAGCCCGGTTATCGGGCGGCCGTCAAGGAGCTGGCGGCGGTCAGGGAATCGCGCAAGCGCTTGTGTGAGCTCAGAACGGCACTTGAGCGTCTGAAAAAGAAGCTTTCGCGGTTGCCCGTGAAGAAGTCCAAGCACCGAGTCATTCAGGCGATGAGCGATGTGAGACGCGCAGGCAAAAAACTGGTGGGTAGGAGCAAAGCCGTCCGCAGAGCGCTAGAGAGCGCGCGGCACGAGCCGGTGCTTCACGACGAGCTCTCGCGACTCGCCCTCGACGCGGAAACGCTTGGGCAGAAAGCTCAGAACCCCTCGTGCGACGCGGAGGCGCTCGAGCGGATCAGAACGCAGCTACAGACTCACGACAAACACTTGCGCGGGCGCGTCGAGTTCTCGATGTGGCTGCGGTCCCGCGACCCAGGTCCCACCGCGGACCTGGTGGGATTGGTGGATAGCAAGCCCACCAAGCCCGCGCACTACTGGAGGCCGCCACAGGAACATCCATATCTGAAAGGGACGCTGGAGTGGGCACGCACCTACCGTCGCAAGCGCAAAAAGGTCTACCGGAAAGCTGCGAATGGGTTGTTCGTGCTCGGCGAGCTTAGCGAGGAGCTTGGGACCGCGCGGGGCAAGATCGCGGGGGAGATCAATCAGACACTTTTCAAACCCAGGGGTAAGGATCAGCGTAAGGGCAAGAAGCCAGCGAAGGACGAGAGGCAGGAGCGTCCCTTCTCGGCGCTCACCTCAGACGTGGGCCTGCGCATCTTCGTGGTCTCGGCAGCCAACGATGGGTCCCCACCCGCAGATCGGCGTGGCAATGGAAGCAGGCGCCGATCCTCCGCGCGGCGTAAGAGGAACGCCAAGAAAGGAATCGCACATAAGCGTGGGTCGGCGAGGATTCTCTGCACGACCTGCGAGCTGGACACCGATCGCGTCCCGGATGAGCGCTACCACTGGGCGGATTGCGTATGTGAGGTGTGCGTAAAGGGTGAAAACGAGGGCATCTTCTACAACTGCCAGCCACCACGACTCGGGTGCCGAGGGTCTGTTCCTCGAGCGGCTCGAAGCGCTTTGATGTGTTCGGCCGCTGAGGCTCACGGGTTGTGTGCCCCAAGCGGGATCCCCTGTGCAATCGGTCTCCGGCGTCTCCATTATGCAGTCGGCCGCGCGTCGGCGCGGGCCGGCACGCGATGGCTGCGATGGCGCTCGTCGAAGACCTCCTCATATGAGTGGCGCCGGGTTGGCGAGGGATCGGGTGGGGCGCTCATCGGCAGGTAGCCGTTCATCCACTCGCGTAGGTTGATCGTGCCCGAGTCACCCTGCGCGGGAGGCGTGAGACCCTGCTCGCACGCGTCGATCGCCGCGACCAGCATCTGGCGGTACATCGAGATGCCGACGTCCGAGGCACCCAGCTGCTCGCGGGCGCGGTCGGCAATCGCGCCCTGCGTCTCCCACGCCATTGCATCCTGGCTGTAGAAGTCGTTCATCGTGTAACGCCCATCCGGATCGCGGCGGCTGGGCAGCCGCCGTGTTGACACGCCCTCGCCCTCGGGTTCAAACGCGAGGATGATCACGCGGGTGGTGGTTTCGTCGATCGGCACGCGCCAGTGCATCTCAGTTTCGATGCGCATCATCGTGGGGAAGATCAGCGGGTTGCCCCAGCCGCGCAGCTCGGAGCCATCGGGTCCCGCATACGCCCATGACTTGACGAGACCAAACGGAAATGGCTGGAAGCCGAATTCGAGCAGTGGCGCTGCGAACCCGCTTGGATCTGGCAGGCCCTTCGCCGCGAGGGCGTGCGAGTGCAGGTAGATGGTGTGGGTGACATCCGCGGCGTTCTCCTGTACTTGCAACCAATTGCACGCGAGGTCGTCCTGTAGGTCGATGCGAAACCTACCGTCTTTATGGGCGATGATGTCCCATAACGGAAAGGGAGGGGGGCCGCCCGTGCGCAGCGACACAAATACCAGGCCTGCCTGCTCGCGTGCGCGATAGGGCGGCAGATTGCAGCGAGCCGACGGTGCGGCGATCTCGAAGGGACGCTCCACGCATCTCCCATCCGAATCGAACAGCCAGCCGTGGTAGGCACAGCGCAGGCCGTCCGGCTCAACATAGCCGTAGGCGAGCGAGGCGCCGCGATGCGGGCACCGCTCTGTGACGACCCTCACCTCGCCAGCGAGATCACGATATGCCACCAGCCGCTCTCCCAGCAGCTTGAAGGGCTGGACGCTCCCCGCCTCGGCGAGGTCGGAGGAGGGGAAGACGGGATGCCAGTACTCTCGAAGCAGGCGACCTGCCGGGGTGTCGGCGCTGACACCGACCAACCTCGTGTTATCCGTATTCGACAGCATGACGCCTCGGGTCGCGTAACTGCGACATCAGCCTGTGCAGACGAACCACATCATCGGATGATGGTACCCGTTCGGGCGGTCGCTTTGGACGAAAGTTTGTCGCCCAAACTAGAGCAAGCTCCAATTTGAATCAGCGGTGGACGGTCGTGGCCTCAATGCGAGCGCTTCACCTGGTGCTCCAGCAGCTTGCCCGAGGCGGCCTCGACCTGGGCGGTCATACGCAGCTTGAACATTCCCAGCAGCGCCTCCGAGGCGATGCCGCGCAGCGTGCGGATCGCCTCGATCATCTCGTCCCAGCGCTCCTCGGGCTGGCCGGCGGCGGCGAACGGGTCCCACAGCTCCTTCAGGTAGAGCTTCACGAACGCGCGCGAGATCGACTCGCAGTCGCGGCTCAGGCGCTCCACCAGCGTGAGCGCCGCGTGCAGGGGGATACCGAGCGCGGTTACCTCCTCGGCTGCCTGCACCAGCGCCGGGCTGGGCACCTCGAAGCGATCGTCGCCGAGAGGGACCAGCAGCCCGAGCTTGCGGATCCGCTCGACGTCCTTGGCGTCCACGTCGCCGAAGCGCTGGAGCAGCTCCTCGCCGGTGATCACCTCCGGGGTCTCGCTCTCAAACGGCGCCGTCATCGCGTTGCGCAGCCCCAGCAGGCGCGCCGCCGAACCGCCCGAGGCGCTCAGCAGGCGCTCGATCGCGGCGAGATTGAAGCCGTCGGCCTGCATGTCCAGCACCAGCTTCAGCCGCGCCACGTGGTCGGGGCCGTAGTAGCCCACGCGCGCGCGTACCTCGGGGGCGGGCAGCAGGCCGCGCGAATGGTGGTTGCGGATGTTGCGCACCGACATCCCCACCTCCGCCGCCAGCTGCTCGATCGTGAGGTCGGCTGTCTGCGGCCCGACCGTGTCGCTGCTCACACTCGCCATCTCCAAGCAAGGATACTGTGTTTGATGTAACCTCAAACGAGGTAGCATGGGCTCAGGTCATCATTCAAATGCCAATCCCACCTCCTCCCCCTCCTTCTCTCAAGCTCTGCGGCGCCGATGCCTGAACGCGGCGCCGTCCCCACGGTCGCGCCCATGCGTCGCCGCGCGTTGCGTTTGATCGGCTCCTTCACCTCGCCGCTGGCGCCCGACGACTACCTGGAGCTCCTCAACCCGCTGTGGTCCACGCGCGAGCTGCGAGGGCGCGTGGAGCGCGTGCAGCGCGAGAGCGCCACGGCGGTGACCGTGACGATCAAGCCGGGTTGGGAGTGGCGGGCGCACCTGCCTGGGCAGTACCTGCGGTTGGGGGTGGAGGTGGACGGGGTGCACCACTGGCGCGCCTACTCGCTCACCTCCGACCCCGAGCGCCACGACGGACGCATCGCGATCACGCCAAAGCTGCTGCCGGGCGGGAAGGTGTCGCCCTACCTCTTCGGTCGCCTGCGCCCAGGGACGATCGTGCGGCTCGGCGGGGTGCAGGGAACGTTCGTGCTGCCTTCGCCGCTGCCCGAGCGGCTGCTGTTCGTGAGCGCCGGCAGCGGGGTCACGCCGATCGTCAGCATGCTGCGCAGTCTCGCGCGGGCTGGCGATCTGCACGATGTGGCGCACATCCACTGCGCCCGCGACGCCGGGGATGTGATCTTCCGCCGCGAGCTGCACGGGCTGCACGAGCGCCACATCGGCTACCGGCTGCACGAGCGGCTCACTGGTGCGCACGGCCGCCTGGCGCCGGCGCAGCTCGATGCGCTGTGCCCCGATTGGCGCCAGCGCGAGGCATTCGTGTGCGGCCCCGCCGGCCTGCTGCAGGCCCTCGGCGAGCATTGGCGAGCCGCGGGCGATCCCGAGCGGATGCACGTCGAGCGCTTCCAGCCCGCCACCGGCGTGGGCGACGGTCCGCGTGGGGCTGGCGGCGGCATTGACTTCTGCGCCAGCGGCATCCGCGCGCGCAGCGACGGCGAGCAGCCGATCCTGGTGGCGGGCGAGTGCGCTGGCGCCACCCTGCCCCATGGCTGCCGCATGGGCATCTGCCACAGCTGCGTGGGACGGCTGCGCTCTGGTCAGGTGCGTGACCTGCGCACCGGCCGCGTGCACGGTCAGCCCGGCGAGCTGGTGCAGACCTGTATCAACGCCCCGGAGGGCGCAATCGAGATCGAGCTGTGAGCAACCATCGGCGCGGTGTCGATGTCTTCCTAACGCACACCAACACTTCACAAAATGAAGGGTTGGGGTCTGAAAAGTACATACAGTCCCCGCCCCCAACAAAGTCAGATCCTGAGAAGCACATTCGCATCCCCCGCCACCCTCAACGTCCACGAATGCAACGGAGGTCCCATGTCCGCCACCATTGAGCGCCCGCCGGTGCCGCCACCCACGGCCCCGTCATCCCCGCCGGTGCCGCCACCCACGGCCCCGTCTTGCGAGGAGCCCGACAACCCGCTGCACCGTCTAACCCCCGAGCAGCTCGAGGCGCTCGGCCGCGAGCTGGACGCGCTCCACGAGGAGGTCTTCGCCGATCTCGGCGAACGCGACGCGCGCTACATCCGCGCCACCATCAAGTTCCACCGCCAATTGGTGATCGCCGCGCGTCTGCTGCTGCTGCGCTCGGACAGGCGGCCGGCGTGGCTGGCGGGCACCGCCGCGCTGTCGCTGGCGAAGATCCTCGAGAACATGGAGATCGGGCACAACGTGATGCACGGGCAGTGGGATTGGATGAACGACCCCGACATCAACTCCCGTAGCTGGGACTGGGACACGGCCTCGCCGGCCGACGCGTGGCGCCACTCCCACAACTACGAGCACCACACCTACACCAACGTGCGCGGCAAGGACCGCGACCTGGGCTACGAGATCATGCGCATCGACCGGCACCAGAAATGGCACCCGGTATACCTGCTGCAGCCGCTTTACAACCTGCTGTTGATGGGCTTCTTCGAGTGGGGCGTGGCGCTGCACGACCTCAACTTCGAGGCCATCCGCAAGGGGGACAAGCCCAAGGCGAAGGCGCTGGCCGAGCTGCGGGCGATTGGGCTGAAGGCGCGGCGGCAGGTCGTCAAGGATTACATCGCCTTCCCGCTGCTCTCGGGCCGCGCGTTCAAATCCACGCTCACCGCCAATTTCACCTCCAACATCGTGCGCAACGTGTGGGCTCACTCGATCATTTTCTGCGGCCATTTCCCCGACCAGACCTACACGTTTCCCAAGGAGGTGCTCGACAACGAGACCCGCGGCCAGTGGTATGTGCGCCAGCTGCTCGGCTCCGCCAACATCGACGGCGGCCCGCTGTTTCATTTCATCAGCGGCAACCTCGGCTTCCAGGTCGAGCATCACCTGTTCCCCGACCTGCCCTCCAGCCGCTACGCCGAGATCGCCCCGCGGGTACGCGACATCTGCGGCCGTTACAACCTGCCGTACAACAGCGGACCCTTCCACCGCCAGCTCGGCGCGGTGCACCGCACGATCCTGCGCCTCGCGTTCCCGGGCGGGCGTCCGCGGCCGAAGCAGGGAGCCTAGACTGGGCTTAAGTTCAACCCGCCTCTGTCCACCCGGTTCAACCCGCTCTGTCCACCGCCGCTCGCACGGATCACGTCGCGATAGCCGCCGCGACCTTCAGCCGCGCGTGGATCACACGCACGGCCTCCGGGTTGCAGTCGACCATCACGTAGCGCCGGTCCAGCTTCGCGGCGACCACTCCCAGCGTGCCGCTGCCGGCGAAGAAGTCCAGGCACCAGTCGCCGGGGCGCGTTGACGCCTGGATCATGCGGCGGACGATCCCTTCGGGCTTCTGTGTGGGGTAGCCGGTCTTCTCGCGGCCGTTGGTGGGGACGATTGTGTGCCACCACACGTCTGTCGGCAGCTTGCCCTTCGCCGCCTTCTCCGCGGTCACCAGTCCCGGCGCCATGTACGGCTCGCGGTCCACCGCCGCGGCGTCGTAGTGGTAGCAACGCGGATCCTTCACATACACCAAAATCGTGTCGTGCTTGGCCGGCCAGCGCCGCCGCGATCGCGCGCCATAGTCGTAAGCCCAGATGATCTCGTTGAGGAAGCATTCGCGGCCGAAAATCTCATCCAGCAGCAGCTTGCAGTAGTGCGCCTCGCGGTAGTCGATGTGGAAGTAGAGGGTGCCGCTGCTCGCCAGCAGCCGGTGCGCTTCGCGCAGACGCGGCTCCAGAAACGCGAGGTAGTCGTCGAACTCGTCCAGGTAGGAGGACTCGGCCAGCAGGCGCGTTCGGTAGCGGCGCCCCATGAACCCGACGCGATCGCCGTCCTCGTCCGGCACCGCCCGCAGCGTCTTGCGCGTCTGCGCCTTGCCGGTGTTGAACGGCGGGTCGATGTAAATCAGCTGGAATGCCTCGTCCTCGAAGCCCGGCAGCACGTCCAGATTGTCGCCGAGGATGACGCTGTTCTCGGTGAGCACCCCGCCAATCTACGCGGGCCGGCGGATGTCCGGGGCCTGCGCTCGCTCCGGCTCCAGTTTCCAGACGATCTCGGCCTCACCCGCCGGATAGGCGTCATCCGCGCTCAGGCTGGCGCCAACGTGCCCCACAGGTGCTGCAGCGCGTAGGCCCGCCATGGCCGCCAGCGCTCCGCAACCCGCGCGGCCTCGCGCGAGGAGCACCCCCCATTGAGCGCTGACTCGCCTGGCGAGCACTCTCCGCCGAGCGTCTGATCGGCGTGGCCGAGCGCTTCCAACGCGCGCCGCACGCCCAGGTCGGTGGGCAGGAACGCGTCGGGATCGGCGAGCGCACGCATCGCGATGTACTCCGTGGTCCACGGCCCCACTCCGGGTAGCGCCAGCAGGCGCGCGCGCACCTCCTCGCGGTCGCTGCCGGGGTCGATCGCGAGCTCTCCCTCGGCCAGCAGCCGCGCCAGCGCCTGCAGCGTGTGGCGCCGGCGAGCGGGGCCGCCCGGCAGCTCATCGGGTGCCGCGGCGGCGATCGCCGCGGGGGTGGGGAATAGGTGGGTGAGGGCGCCGTCGGGCGCCGGCAGCGGCTCACCCAGCGCTTGCGTCAGGCGCGCGGCGGCGGTGCGGGCGGCGGGCACAGAGATCTGCTGTCCCAGCACGGCGCGCACCGCGAGCTCGGCGCCATCCACGGCGCCCGGCAGACGCAGCCCCGGGGCGGCGCGCACCAGCGGCGCCAGCAGCGGATCACCGGCGAGGTGCTCGGCCGGTGCGGTGGGGTCGGCGTCGAGGTCGAGCAGGCGCCGGCAGCGCTGCACGGCGGCGGTCAGATCGCGCAGGTCGGCGAGGTGCAGACGGCACTCAATCTGCCCGTCCACGGGAGTGAGCGCGACGACGCCGTGCCCGTGGGGGAGACGCAGCGTGCGCCGGTAGCACCCATCGACGACATCCTCCACGCCGGGCACGGCGCGTATGCCGAGGAAGCTCAGCAGCCGTCCCCAGTCGAGCGGCTCGCGGTAGGCGAGACGCACAACGATGGGCAGCCCGCCTGCCCCCACCCCGTCCGCCTCCGGCCTGCTGCCGGAGGGCGTCTCCGAGCCATAGCGATGCCGCGGCGCTTTACGCCGCAGCTCCGTGGGGGTACGCCCGAACAGCGCGCGGATCGTGTCGTTGAACTGGCGCACGCTCGCGAAGCCCGCCGCGTGGGCGACGTCGATCAGGCGCAAGGTGGTCGTCTCGATCAGGATGCGCGCGGTTTGCGCACGCTGCGCGCGGGCGAGCGCGAGCGGACCCGCGCCAAGCTCCGCGGTCAGCTGGCGCGTGAGATGGCGTTCGCTGTAGGCCAGCCGTTGCGCCAGTCCGCTAACGCCCTCGCGATCGACAACCCCGTCCGCGATCAGCCCCATCGCACGTGCCGCGAGATCGCCGCGGCGGTTCCACTCCGGCGAGCCGGGCGCGGCGTGCGGGTGGCAGCGCAGGCAGGCGCGAAAGCCCGCGCTCTGGGCGGCCGCGGCGGTGGCGTAGAAGCGCACGTTGCGGCGCTCGGGGACGATCGCGGGGCAGCTGGGGCGGCAGTAGATCCCGGTGGAAGTGACCGCCACGAAAAAACACCCGTCGAAGCGATGGTCGCGGCTGCCGAGCACTCGGTAGCGGGCGTCGAAGTCCTCGACTCGTGGGGCCGTGCTGAGGTCGAGCATGGGCTGCTTGGTGGTAGGCGGCGGCATGGTGGTGTGTTGCACAGCTCCAGTATGCACACGCCGGCTAGCGGAAATCAGACGGCTATAGTCTCCACACCTACCCGTCCGATTTCCGCCAGCATCCGACGGTGGCGGGTGTCAAAGTGAGGGCATGAACTACACAACGATTGACAGCCCAGTCGGAGAGCTGCTTGCCAGCGCCGACGCGGCGGGACGGATCACCGGCCTGCACTTCCTCGATGGCCATCGTCTACCGGCACGCGACTCGAGTTGGGTGCGCGACGAGCAGGCGCTCGCCTCCCTGCGCCGCCAGCTGGAGGAGTACTTCGCCGGCGAGCGCCGCGAGTTCGAGCTCGACCTGGCGCCGAGCGGCACGCCGTTTCAGCTAAGCGTGTGGCGTGAGCTGCGCGCGATCCCCTACGGCGAAACCGCCTCCTACGGCGAGATCGCCGCCGCCGTCGGCCAGCCTGGCGCGGCGCGCGCGGTGGGGGGCGCCAACAACCGCAACCCGATCGCGATCATCGTCCCCTGCCACCGCGTGATCGGCGCCAACGGGACGCTCACCGGCTACGGCGGAGGGCTGCCGCGCAAGCAGCGGCTGCTGGCGCTGGAGACAGGTGTGTTGGCGCTGGCGTAGGTTTGGCGTGGCAGATGCCCGACCGCCTTGGGCTGGCTGGTGGGCCGACGCAGGCATATTGCCTCTCTGGTGGTGTTGTATTTGTTTTTTGGGACCCCAACCAAATAGGATTAGGTCTCGTTCTTATTTGGTTGGGTCCCAAAAAGAAGTGTTCCACCCCGTGCTGGCGCGTGGTTGAGGCGCCGAGATGAGGGGGAGGCCGGATATATTCCCCGGCGATGCCCCGTCACCTGATCTCGATCGACCAGGTCGACGACAAGTTGGCCCGCGAGATCTTCGCCACCGCCGACGACATGGCCGCCGCGCTGCGGATTCCCACGCGCCTCTCCAGCCTCACCGGCAGAGTGGTGGCGCTGCTGTTCTTCGAGCCCTCCTCGCGCACCATCCTCAGCTTCAGCGCCGCCGCCGCGCGGCTGGGCGCGGCCGTGATCTCCCACCGCGGCGTGGAGTCCTCCTCGCTCTCTAAGGGCGAGTCGATCGAGGACACCGTCCGCGTGGTGGGCAGCTACGCCGATCTGATCGTGCTGCGCCACGAGGCGGCGGGCGTCGCCAGGCGCGCCTCGGAGGTCAGCCCGGTGCCGCTGATCAACGGCGGCGACGGCCACAACGAGCACCCCACGCAGGCGCTGATCGACATGTACACGATCGAGCGCGAGCTCGGGCGCCTGCACTCGCTGCGGGTGGGGATGGGCTTCGACCCCCGCCACTCGCGCTCGATCCACTCGCTCTGTCGCGGCCTCGCCCACTACCCCGACAACGACGTGCTGCTGGTCGGCCCCGAGGAGCTGTGGCTGGACGAGCGCGACCTGCGCGACCTGCGCGAGCTGGGCCTGCGGGTGCAGCAGAGCAGCGACATGCAGCAGCTGCTGGCGCGTGAGATCGTGTACGTCAACCGCTTCCAGGTCGAGCGCATCGCCGATCAGGAGCTGGCGGCGACCTATCGCGAGCGCTACTGCATCGCCGCCGAGGACGTGCGCAGCTCGGAGATCAAGCTGCTGCTCGACCCGCTCCCACGGATCCACGAGATCGCTCACGAGGTGGACGACCTGCCCGAGGCGCTCTACTTCAAGCAGGCCGCCAACGGGGTCCCGATCCGGATGGCGCTGCTGTCGATGCTGGCGTAGGCCGCGTCAAACCTGGGCGAGGCCAGGATCTCTCGATGCCACGTCGATCAGACGCGATCAGCGATGAAGTTCACGGTCGGTTCAACCGACCACGTGAGCTTCATGCTGTTGATGATCCCTGTGCCCGGCGGCAGGAGGATCGGCACACCGCCTTCTTCGACAGAAGCTTCTATCGCTTTTTCGAGTGCTTTGGAGTCGTCGGTCACGCCGTCCCATTTGGCGCCGAACCACTTCAAGTTCAGTGCCGCTTCGACTTCCGCTTTGGTCAGAGCCATACCATTCCTCCGTATCGAGCCTCTGCAAGAGTGAGCGAGTGTGCCGACGGGCAACCTAGCAAATCCCGGATGCTTGTAAATTATGAGTAAACGGACGTCGTAGTCCTAGCTGGTGGTGGTCGTCGTGTATCAATTACGCCCCATGGGTATGTGCCACGGGCGGCGGGGGATGTCAAGCAGAAGCGCGCCTGCGAGCGCAAGCACAGCAAGCGATGAGAGGCAGGCAACCAGCGCAATACCATCGTGGCTTGCGGCCCGGCGCGCAGTATGGATCACCGGGGCAACGGCCGGCGCTGACGCGGATGCCGGCCTGGCGGTGAGCAGTGCGTACTCGATGTGGCCCATGCCGCCCCCGCCCGCCAGTGTGACCCAAGCGGCCAGCGCGCGGCCGCTCGCGGGATCCACGGCCACCGCCGGCGGGCCGTTGTGCCCGGGCGCGGAGACGAGTTCGGGGGCGGCGAAGGAGACTTCGCCACGTCCCGCGTAATGGCCGCGTGCTGCGTGGATTGCCCAAGAATCCGAGCCCACCCGCCCGATTGCGCCGCTAGTCGAGCGCGGGGCCGTACGCCACAACACAAACGCTTCGGCGTTGGGCCCCGCCGCGATATCCGCCAGCACGGCGTCGGCCGCCGGGGAGCGATTTGCGCCCGCCTGGCCTCCGGTGGCGGGCGGGCGATTGACGCTCGCCTGGCCTTCCGTCGTAGGCATGCGGTTGGCGCCCGTCTGCCCTGCATCCGACCCGCCCGAAATCACCACCGGCGCCCACGCGCCTCGGCGCAGCGACACCGGAGAGGCGCGCACCACGTAGCCGCCGGCATCGACGCCGGTCCACGCGATCATCACCGCCTCGCTGGAGAGCCGCAGCAGGCGCAGCGAGCCGGCCGGGGGGACGAAGCCGCCGAGGTCGCGGAAGTGTTCGAGCAGCCGTGGCGCGCCGAAGGTGAGCGCGGCGCCGGAGATGCTCAGCTCGATCGTCGTGCTCTGCGTGCCGCCGGGAGCCGCCACCTGGCTGCGCCACGCCACAATCGCGTGGCCGTCGTCGCTGAGCAGCGCCCGCAGTTCCGGGTCGGGCGGCCCGGATGGGAGGCTCCCCAGTATGTGCGCCGGCCCCAGCGCGCCCGCGGCGGAGATGGCGCGCGCGTGGACCGTTCCGCCGCCAGCCCACACCAGCAGCAGTTCCGCGCGGTAGTCCATCGTCGCGGCCACCGCTTCGACCGGGGCGGCGCCCACCGGCACCAGGCGTGCGGGCGCCGGCGAGCGGCTGTAGTGGCGCTGCACGCGGACCGCGATCGCCCACCCCTTCCGTGTTCGCACGGGGGAGGCGATCGCCACGTCGCCCAGGTAGGCGCTCGAGACTGCCACCGGCGTCGCCGGCCCGCCGAGTGGCCGCGCCGCGCCGAACGTTCCGGCCGTTCGGCCCTCCGTCAGCGCGCCTGTGTCTTCCTCCGCCCGCCCACCGGCGGCCGCCACCTGTCCCGCCCCGGCGCTCCGTGTGTGGCCGACCGCTACCACCTGTCCCGCCGCGGCGCTCCGCGTGCGGCCGACCGCCGCCACCTGTCCCGCGGCGGTGCCCGTGGCGGTCGCGACTTCCGCGAGCCCCTCGCCGCTGGCGGCCAGCGAGCGGCCGATACCGGGGAGATCGTCGACATCGAGCGTCGCGCCTGCCGCTTCCCCCGGCGCTGTGCTCGTGGCGCTCGCGGCGCAGCCGCGCGGAGCGCTCCACAGCAGCGCCCCCGGCCCGCTGCGTGTGGTGGGGTCGGCGCTCGGGAACACAATCGACGGCGCCGCGGCGGTTGGGAGCGCCGCCGAGCAGCCGGCCGGGCGCGCCGGTGCAGACCAGCGAGCAGCCGCGGTTGGCGGCGCTCCGCAGAGGAGTGTCAAGAACGCGGCGACGATCAGCCCAGCGAGGATCAGCCCAGCGCGGGCCTCACGGCGAGATTGCGCCTGCACAAATCGAACCGGCATCCGGCAATCGTAGGGCGCTCTCGCCGCGCTCAGCCGCCGGCGGCTGCCTTGGCGGCCTCGCGGGCGCGGCGGTACTCGTTGACGACGATCTCCGTGAGCTCCTCCACGGAGGTCTCCGCGGTGGGCTTGTCCAGCGCGATCGCTCCCTCCTGGATCATGCTGACACGGTCGCACGCCTCCAGGACGTGGACGTAATTGTGGAGGATCATGATGATCGACACCCTGCCCTCGGCCTTCAGGCGCGCAACGAGGTCGAGGATCATCGCCCCCTCCTTGGCGCCCATCGCCGCCAATGGCTCGTCGAGCAGCAAAATGTCGGCATCGGAGCTGACCGTGCGGGCGACCGCGATCGCCTGGCGCTGGCCGCCGGAGAGACGCGCGACGGAGACGTCGATGCGCGGGATGTTGATGCCGATCTCATCCAGCGCCGCACGGGCTTCGCGCTTCATCCGCCGGTTGGCCAGCAGCGGCAGCGGGTGGTGGACGCGCTCGCGGCGCAGGAACAGGTTGTGATAGATCGAGAGTTCGTCGATCAGCGCGAGGTCCTGATAGACGGTGTCGATGCCGTGCGCGCGGGCGTCGTCGACGCTTTTGGGCTGGTAGGGCTGGCCGTGCAGGAACATCTGCCCGGAGTCCTGGCGCTGGAAGCCGCAGATGATCTTGATCAGCGTCGACTTGCCCGCGCCGTTGTCGCCCAGCAGCCCCAGCACCTCGCCCTTGCGCAGGTGCAGACTGACGTCGCGCAGCGCCGTCACCGGCCCGAAGCGCTTGGCGAGGTGCTCGACGCGCAGCACGTCGTCAGGCGCGGAGACCGGCTCCACCACCGGCACGTACGACGGCCGCTCAGCCATGGTGTTGCCCTCCGCCGCGGCGGGCGAGGCTCGCCAGCTGGTCCGATGCGGCTCGCTCAGCCACTGCCTCGCCCCTTGCGCGCGCGTTGGACATTGACGTTGACGGTCATCGCCACGATGATCGCGAGGCCCGTGTAGAACAGCAGGTAGTTGGCGTTTACGCCCTGCAGGATCAGGCCCTCCTTGAGGATGCCCAGGAACAGCGCACCGATCAGCGCTCCCACCACGGTGCCCGACCCGCCGGTCAAGAGCGTCCCGCCGATCACGCCGGCGGCGACTGCCAGGAACAGGATTTCATTGGCGCCCGCGGGGTCGGGCTGCACGGTGCCCGAGCGCACCGCCTCGAAGATCCCCACCAGCCCGGCGGTGAGGCTGCAGAGGACGAAGTTGCGGATCGTCACCAGCCGCACGCGCACGCCGGCCTCGGCGGAGCCCAGCTTGTTGGAGCCGATCGCCACCGTGTACAGCCCCCAACGACTGAACGTCAGCACGACCTGCAGGAGCACGACGATGGCGAGCGCCCAGATCAGCTCCGAGTAGGTGCCGCCGCCGAAGATCTCGGCGAACGTGCTGAGGCTGCCGCCGTTGGTGAAACCGGCGCCGGGCGTGGAGACGGGCGTGCCGTGCGAGATGATCAGCGCCAAACCCTCGAAGGTGAACAGCATCGACAGCGTCGCCACGAACGAGTTGATGCCGACGACCGCCACGAAGAAGCCGTTGGCCAGCCCCACCGCCATACAGACCAGCAGCGCGAGGATCACGCTGGGGACCAGCGGGATCCCGGCGGTGGTGAGCTTGTAGAAGACAAACGGCGCAAACAGGTACATCGCGCCGATCGAGAGGTCGATCTCGCCGAGGATCATCACAAACACCTCGCCCGCCGCGAGGATCGCGAACGGGGCGAAGTAGGGCAGCAGCGTCTTGAAGCTGGCGGTGGTCAGGAAGGTGCTGGTGTTGACCGAGAAGTAGATCGCCGTGATCAGCGTGACCACGATGATGCTGCCCTCGCGCAGGGCGATGATGCGCTCCAGCAACTGCCGCCCGATTGACGGGGAGGCCCGGTCCGCCTGCTCCGGGCCTCCCGTCGGTGGAATCGATCCCTGTGGCGTGGCCGGAGCCGAACCTCCTCCGAATGCCGAGGTCGGCGCGCCTCCCGGCGCTGAGGCCGACTCGCCCCCTGACACGCTGGCCACGGTTGGCGCTCCTCGTTATGCGGGGGTGCCGGCCTTGATCGGGATGACCTTCGCTTCGGTCGATGTCCCCTCGTAGCGGGACTTGGATTCCACGTACGGGGCCACGGTTTCTTTGTCGAGGAACTTCAGGCCGGTGTCGGTTTCGGTGATGCCGCTCAACGTGCCCGATACATGCCAGAAGAACAGCTGCAGAGCCGGGATGAACCCCTGCTGGTAGGGCTGCTGGTCGATCGTGAATTCGATGTTGCCTTCTTTGAGCAGTTTCTGGGTGTTTTCTGTGAGGTCGAAGCCGCCGGCCTTGATGCCTTTGGCGGCGAGGCCGAACTTCTGCATCACTTTGGCGAGGCTTTCCGTCGAGCCGCCGTCGACCGCGTACATCCCCTTCGTGGTGGGATGCCCCACCCAATAGGCTTCGATCGTCGAGAGCTCCCCCGGCACCGCGGCGCCGGTGGCGACGGTGTGGACCGTGATCGGCTTGCCCGACACCTTGATTGCCCGTTCGGCGCCTTCGATGCGTGGCTGCAGGTTGGCGGAGCCGGGCGTGGCGATGAACAGCGCCACGTCGCCCGAGGGCACTGCCGCGACGATCCGCGCGCCCATCTTTTCGCCGGCCAGTTTGAGGTCCTGGCCAATGTAGGACAGACGCGGGTTGGTGGGCGCGTCGGCGTTGTAGGCCACCACCGGGATGCCCTTCTGCAGCGCCGCTTCCACGGGCGCGTTGAAGGCGTGCAGGTCGATCAACGCCACCGCGATCCCGTCGGCGCCGCTGGCCACGGCGCTGTTGAGCGCGTTGATCATCTGGTTGACGTTGCTGGATTCCGAGCCCGTCCACTGGTAGGAGCAGCCGAGCAGCTTGCAGGCGTCGGCGATCCCGTACTGGGTGGGCGTGAAGAACGGGTTGGTGGTGACGTGGTTGACAAACACGAATTTGTATTCGGGGTGGGAGCCGAAGACGGAGGCGGAGTTGCCGCCCGAGGAGGACGCGCTCGACCCGCACGCCTCCAGCAGCGCGCTCACCGAGCCCACCGCCGCGCCGGTCAGCGCGGTGCGACGCAGGAACGAGCGTCGATCGAATCCCGGGGTCAGCTCGGTGGGATCGGACCCCACCCGCCCTTCGGAGTGCTCCAGGCGCTCCACTGCGTCGAGCGCCAGATCGCTGTCGGACATCTCATCCTCCTCCTTGTGTTGCAGGAACTGTCTCGTGGGTACGCACGCGTCTGTAGGCGGATGAGCACCCACGTACTTAGTTTTCCCGCGTGGGCCGTTTGCTACTCCCCCAATTCGAGCGCTCGGGAGGGTGAGAGCACCTCGCCCGCTGGGGATTGTCTGCCCCCGGGAGGGAACTGACCCGTGGGAGCACTCGCCCCTGGAGATTGTCTGCCCCAGGAGGGGGACTGACCCCGGAGGGGGAGGGGAGGGGAGGGGAGGGGAGGGAGAGGGGGAGGGGTTAGCGCTACCCGGGCGCGCCGGATGTAACGACCGCCATCGCCATCGTGAGCGCCACCAACACCGCGGTGACCGCGATCACCGCCCGCTGTCCGGGTAGCCCGCCGGGGAAGTCCGGTTTGCGCAAGCCGAGCCCGAGCGAAACCACCAGCGCCCAGGCAACCAGCAGGGCGCCCGCGATGTAGAAGGGTGTGCGGCTCTTCTCGGCGAGGACCGGCACAAGCTGCATGATCGCCACGTACATCGCCGGGGAGCCTAACACACGGCAAACGGGGGTATATGCTCCCGCGAGCGATGCCCGACGTGGTGCGAACACCCGAGGAGCGCTTGGAGGGACTGCCGGACTTCCCCTTCGCGGCGCACTACCGCGAGGTCGATGGTTTGCGCCTCGCGCACCTCGACGAGGGCGAAGGCAAGCCGGTGATCTTCATGCACGGCGAGCCGACGTGGTCGTTTCTGTGGCGCAACGTGATCCCGCCGGTGAGGGACGCCGGCTTTCGCTGCATCGCCCCCGACTACGCGGGGTTTGGGCGCTCGGACAAGCCAACCGACATCGCCTGGTACTCCTACGATCGCCACGTGGCGCTGGGGGCGAGGCTGCTGGAGGAACTGGATGTGCGGGGCGCGACGATGGTCGTGCACGACTGGGGCGGGCCGATCGGGTTGCGCCTCGCGGTGGAGCACGCCGAGCGGATCGACCGTCTGGTGATCACCGACAGCGGCATCTTCACCGGCAACCAGCGGATGTCGGACGCGTGGCTGGCGTTTCGCGACTTCACCGCGCGCACCGAGGATCTGCCGGTCGGGATGCTGGTGCGGGGCGCCTGCAAGAACGATCCCGGCGATGAGGTGATCGCCGCCTACGAGGCGCCCTACCCGAACGCCGCCTCGAAGGCCGGCGCGCGCGCCTTCCCCGCGCTGATCCCGTTCGCGCCCGACGCCCCCGGCGCGGCGGAGGGCCGCAACACGCTGCACGCGCTGCGCGAAGACACCCGCCCGACGCTGATTCTGTGGGGCGACTCCGACCCGGTGCTGCCGATGTCGGTGGCGGAGAACTTCGCCGGCGCGATCGGCCAGCCACCACCGCGCGCGATCGAGGACGCGGGGCACTTCCTGCAGGAGGACAAAGGCCCCGAGATCGGCGCGATCGTGGCCGAGTGGCTCACAAGCTAGGACCCCGGCCCGCAAGGGTGTCACGCCAAGTGCACTTTCGCACCCTTACCACTTCACAAAGTAAAGGGTTGGGGTCCAAAAAGAAACATGCAAACCCCGGCGTCGCCGATGGCGAGGGTCAGCCCTGGGCCTGCTCGCCGATCTGCGGCTGCTCGGGCGCCGATGCCAGCGCCGGCTCCGAGCGCGCGGCGCGCAACTCGTAGTCGCGCCGCGCGGTCATGTCGGCGTCGGCGATCACCCGGTCGACCTTCGTGATGTGGCCGATGCCCTCGGTGACCGCGCGTGGCAACAGCGTGCCGAGCTGGTAGGTGCGCTTGGTCGATTTCGGCACCCACACTTCGACGGTGCCGTGCTGGAGCGCCTCGACGATCGCGTCGGCCACTTCGGAGGGCTCGACGTTGCTGAACCCCCGCGCCTGCCCCAAGCCGCCGCCCAGCTCGGTGTTGACGATGTAGGGCATCACGTAGCTGAGGTCGATGTGGGCGCCCATCAGGCGCAGCTCACCGCGCACGGCCTCGCTGAGGCCGACCACGGCGTGCTTGGTTGCCGAGTAGGTGGCGATCCCGGGCGTCCCAAACTTGCCCGCCTGCGAGGCGATGTTGACGATGTGCCCGCGGTCGCGGGGGATCATCCGCGCGAGGCCCAGCTTCATGCCGAGGATCACCCCGTGGAGGTTGATGTCGATCGTGCGCTGCGCGGAGAGGTCGTCCTCGTCGAGAAACCGCCCGACGGGCATGATCCCGGCGTTGTTGACCAACACGTCGAGCGGCCCCAGCTGCTCCTCGGCGGCGTCGAGGAAGCGGGCGAAGGAATCGCGGTCGGTCACGTCCAATGGCAGCGCCACCGCGCGCGGGCCGAGCTCGGCGGCGGTCTGCTCGGCGGCGGCGAGATCGACGTCGCCGATCGCCACCCGCATCCCCGCGGCCAGGAACGCCCGGGCGGTGGCGCGGCCGATGCCGCGCGCGGCTCCCGTGATTGCGGCGCTGCGACCGGCGATGAGGCGGGGGGACTTGGCCATTGCCTGAAATGTACCAGCGCACCTTTTACGCGGGCGGTGGGTTTGAACTGGCGGACGACCCGCCGGGCAGGGAAGGATCGGAAGCCACACCCCTCCGGCGGGGCGCCAGGGGAGAGGGCACGCACTGCTCGGGCGATCCACGGCATCGCCCGAGCGTGTGCAGTCAGCCGGAACGCCACCGCTGGAGCAAGGCGAGTCTTCAGTGGAGTCCCGCGCAAGAACACCGCGAATCCATCCGCAGAAAACCCGGCATCGGCCCGATCCCCTCGCCGGCAGGGTACCCTGAGGCGATGGCGCACTTCATGTTCGAGGGGCAACGGATCGCCTACACCGAGTACCACCCCGACCCCCCCGGCCCGGCCGCCGTGACGCCGATCAGAAGCTCTGCCCGAACCCGCGCCGCGCGCTCGGTCGAGCGCGCCGAGGTGCAGGCGCGGACGCTGATTTTGGTGCACGGGCTGCTGCTGGCTCAGACGATGCACGCGCCGCTCGCCCGCGAGCTCGCGGCGCGCGGCAACCGCGTGGTGACCGTCGATCTGCTGGGTCACGGCGAGTCCGAGCGCCCGCGTGACATGTGGCGCTACTCGATGCGCTTCTTCGCCGACCAGGTGCTGGCGCTGATGGATCATCTGGAGGTCGAGCGGGCGGTCGTGATGGGCACCTCGCTGGGGGCCAACACGGCCCTGGAAATCGCGCTGGAGTCGCCGGAGCGCCTGCAGGGGATGGTGATCGAGATGCCGGTGCTCGACAACGCGCTGCTGGCCAGCGCGCTCACCTTCACCCCGATCCTGGTGGCGCTGACCTTCGGGGAGCCGGTGATGAAGCTCCTGGCGCGCGGCGCCCGCGCGATCCCGCGAGGGTTGCTGCCCCACTACGGCAATGTGCTGCTGGACACGGTCCGCCAGGAACCGGGTCCCGGCGCGGCGGTGCTGCAGGGCCTGTTCTTCGGCCGCGTCGCCCCGCATCGCAACGAGCGGCGCACGTTCCAGACGCCGGCGCTGGTGATCGGCCACCGGCGGGACCCGGTGCACCCCTTCTCCGACGCGGGGATGCTCGCCGAAGAGCTGCCCAACGCGCGCCTTCTGGAGGCCGACTCGCTGGTCGAGCTGCGCCTCAGCCCCGAGCGCCTGACGGGCGAGATCGCGACCTTCCTGAACGATGTGTGGGGCGACGGCGGGAGCGCTAAGAAGAAGCGGGCGGGTAGAGCGCCACTTCGTTGAGCGCCACACTGCCCGGGGCGGTGGGGGTGCCCTGCGCGGAGGCGGGCGCCTTCACCAGCCACACCACCACCCAGCGGAAGCTGTTGCCTTCGGTGCGAAGTTTCAGGCGGGTGACCGTCTTCTTCAGCTTGTGCGAGCCGCTCAGCAGCACCCACCCCGGTTCGGTGATCGTGGTGGGCGCTTTGGCGCGGCCCGCTCCGTACACCTGAACGGTCAGCCCGTGTGTCGGGGTGCGCAGTTCGAGCTTGCCGAGCTTGGTGGGTTCGCGCAGGTTGATCAGCAAACCCTCCGCCATGTTGGGGAAGGAGTGCGCCTGTACCTGTGCGGTCCACGCGGTGGATGGTTCGCCGTCGATCGCCAGCGCGGGATCGCCGAAGCCGGATTCGGGATAGCTGTAGGGGTTGTAGGTCGTGGCGGCGTCGGTGTCCAGCAGCACCGGGGTCGGCTGTTCGCTTTTGCCCGCGCCTTCTTTGGAGCTCGATTCGGTGGTCGAGGTGCCGGTTTCGGTGTTGGTGGCTTTCGATGGCGTCGTCTGTGAGCCGCTGCCCGTGCCGCTCGACGCGCCGGAGGAGCCGCTGGATTCGCCCGCGGAGCCCGACCCGCCGCCCGCTTCGGGCGTGGGTGTGGGCGCCGTGACCTTCGGCGGTTTGGTGGTGGAGGAGGATGGTGGGAACAGCAGATTGTTGGAGCCTTTGGAGGAGCCCTGGGGGCTCGTCGCGCTCCCCGCCCCGGGCGTCGTCGCCGGGGGCGCGGGCGTGGTGGGCACGGCGGTGGTGGGCGTTGTGGCGGGCACCACCGCCAGGGTTTTGGATCCCGTCGGCGTGGTATTGCGTTCGTTGATCGCGGCCGCCACCGCCACCGCGGCGCCGGCGGCGAGGATCGCGGCGGTGAGCGCCAGCACCGTCAGCGGGCGCAGGTTGGGCCGCTCGCCGAGGCTGCCCGGCTCGCAGGCGCCGCAGTGCAGACACCACTGCTGGCCGGCCTGCAGCGGCGTGTCACAGTGCGCGCACGCGTGTCCTTGCGCGGAAGGGGGCGTCTCGGCGCCGTCCGCTCCCCCCTCGGGCGCAACCGCCGGAGTCGAGGGCGCGGTCGGCTGCTCGGGGGTCGGCGCGGCCGGAGGATCGACGAGCAACGTGTTCACTGCACACCGATTCTACCCCCGACCCATCATCGCGGCGCCGGTGGGCCTCCGGGGACGATCTCGCGGCCGGTCGGCAGCAGTTGCTCGTCCAACTCCAGCTGCCAGTAGTAACGCGTGAACGTGAGGCCCTCGCGGAACTCCCCGACGTGCGGGGCGATCGCCTCCCCGCCGGCCATGCGCACGATCAGCTCGGGGTAGGTGCGGCCGGGCAGCGCGGCGTAGGCGGGCGCGGGGAAGGCGCCGCCGAAGCGGGTGTTGACATCGGTGATCCCCAGCCCCACCTCGGGGTCGCGGAAGACCTGGATTGTCGCCGGGCCGCTCACCGCCAGCGCCTCCATCGCGCGCCGTCCCAGCTCGATCAGCTCGGAGTCGCGGAGCGCGGCGCCCTTGATCGACTCGCCGCCGCGAGACTCCAGCATCGTGCGCGGGATCGCGTTCAGGCAGCGTCCGTCGAGGTCGCCGAGGCAGTCGATCGACAGCTCGGGCCCGCCCATCGCGCGCTGCACCATCACCGGCTCGGGCGCCGGGTCGCACGCCGGGCCGGACGCCCCGCGGTTGGGGTGCGCCTCGGAGAGGTAGCGCACGAAGAAGTCCTTCTCCGCCCGATCGCGCGCCAGATGGATCGAGCGCGCCCCCGAGCCGCGGCGGGGCTTGACCATCACCGGGTAGGAGTCGGGCTCCTCCCCGGGCAGCACAGTTGGCGGCGAGGGGAGGCCCAGTCGCGAGAGCAGCAGGTGGGCCTCATACTTGTCGTAGGTCGCGCGCGCCACCTCGGGGGAGGGCACCAGCGCGGGCAGCACACCCTCGGCGCGGGCCTGCGCCAGCACCTCGATGTCGAGGTCGGTAAGCGGGATCACCGCCCCCACCCCGTGTCGCTCGCACAGCTCGCGCAGGAACGGCACGTAGCCGGGATCGGCGATCGGCGGCGGCGCGGCGCGCACGTGCGCCGCATACCGCGCCGGCGCCAGCGGGTTGGGGTCGGCCGCGATCGTGGTGGTCAGCCGCGCGAAGCAGGCGACGATGTCGTAGCGCTTGCCCACCCCGGTCAGCAGGATCGCCGGCGGCTCAGCCATTCCCGTGCCACCTGCCACGCGCCGAGTTCGCTTCAAGTCGCCACCACCACTCACCCATCCTCGTGCCACCTGCCACGCGCCGAGTTCGCTTCAAGTCGCCACCACCACTCACCCATCCCCGTGCCACCTGCCACGCGTCGAGTTCGCCTCGGGTCGCCACCACCACTCAACCATCCCCCAATCCCCCCTCCCAACCACCTGTCTTGCCCTTGTACAGGCCCGAGCCACCCATCACCATCGCCGGGGTGCGCCACAGGATGCGCAAATCGAGCGCCAGCGAGCGGTGCTCGATGTAGTAGAGGTCGAGCTCGATCCGCTCGCTCCACGGCAGCGAGGCGCGGCCGTTGACCTGCGCCCAGCCGGTGATCCCCGGCCGGATCGCCAGGCGCCCGCGCTGGCGCGGGGTGTAGCGCTCGACCTGCACCGGCACCGTGGGGCGGGGGCCGATCAGCGACATCTCGCCGCGCAGCACATTCAGCAGGTTGGGCAGCTCATCCAGCGAGGTGCGCCGCAGGAAGGCCCCCACCCGCGTGATCCGCGAGTCGTTCTCGTCCACCGCCAAACCGGCGCCGATGTGCTCGGCGCCGTCCACCATCGTGCGCAGCTTCAGCACGTCAAACGGCCGCCCGTCGCGCCCGATGCGTCGCTGACGGTACAGCGCGGGGCCGCGCGACTCCAGCCGGATCGCCGCCAGCGCCGCCGCGAGCACTGGCGCGCTCAGCGCGAGCAGCGCGGCGGACACCACGACGTCCACGGTCCGGCGGATCACCAGCCCGTCTCCTGAAGTTCGCGGGGTCGGCAGGGCGACGCCGACACCGCGACCACCACGGCGCGGCGGATCATCGCGCCGCCCCCTGCGAGGAGAGCCCCGACGGGCGCGTCCCCTCCGCCGCCTCCCAGGTCGCCGCGGTGCCGTGGCGCAGCCAGTCCCACAGGCCGAGCGCGAGCGCGGCGGTGGTGAGCACGTAGTAGCGGGCCACCAGCAGCACGCGTACGTGGACCACCCCGCCGACCCCGGCGGCCAACAGCAGGATGAGCTGCACGGCGAGCGTGGCGATGTACAGCGCGTGCGGACCGGCATTGCCCGCCACCAGCGCGACGTTGGCGGCCAGCGCCAGCGCGTGCAGGAACGGTGTCAGGTAGCGCAGCAGGCGGTGGGAGAGGATCATCAGCGCATACCCCGGCGGGTAGCCGCGGGGCGAGAGCATTCCGCCGCGCAGCACGATCGGCCAGGTGTGGCTCATCATGCGCCGCTTGCGTGCCAGCTCGCCCTCGAGCGTTGGCACCATCCGCTCGGTGGCGCGTGCTCCCGGTGCGTACACCGCGCGCCAGCCGCGCTTCACCATGTTGAACGGGAACGAGAGGTCGTGTCCCATGATCGGATCGACCACGAGGTAGGTATTGCGGCGGGTCGCATAGATCGCCCCGTTGCCCGCAGTGATCGAAGACAGCCGCGACTCCATGCTTCGTACCGCCATCTCATAGCGCCAGTACGCCCCCTCCTGGTTGGTGGCCCCGGCGCCCGTGGCGCGCACGAAGCGCACCTGTCCGCAGGCGTAGCCGACGCGGGGATCGGCAAACGCGCCGACCAGCACGCGCGCGGCCTCCGGCTCCCACAACGCGTTGGCGTCGGAGAAGGCCACGATCTCCCCCCCGCGCGTTGCACGGCGGCGTCCTGGGCGCGGATCTTGCCGCCGCGCGCCAGCTCCAGCACGAGGTCGGCGCCCGCCTCCCGGGCATGCCCCGCGGTCGCGTCGGTGCAGCCGTCGCAGGTGACGATCACCTCCAGCAGCTCGCGGGGGTAGTCCAGCGCGAGCGCGTTTTCGACCTTCGCGGCGATCACCGACTCCTCGTCGTGCGCGGCGATTATCAGCGACAGCGAGGGCGGTGGCGTGGTGGGCGGTTTCCTATCTTCTGAAGCCGGTGTGCGTAGAGGAGCCGGATGTGCGAACAGGCGCGTCAGGACCGCCAACCCCGCGGCGTAGCCGAGCTGCGTCCATACAATCTGGGCGGCGCATACCCAAAAGATAATCTCCAATGCGGTGTTCATTGCTGGAGACTCAGTTGCGATCCGCCGTTCGTGGCGCTAATTTGATAGGCGGCTAAAACGCTGATCGCATTGGTCAGCCTCCTTTGGGGAAGTCCCTGGTGGCCGCCGGGATCGTCTTCACTGCGACCACCAGGGCGCCCCGTTATCTCGCCAGCCGGTCGATGACCAGGAGCGCGATCAACAGAGCGATGGCCAAAACGCTGATCGTGACACCCATTGGCTACCTCCTTTCTCCGGGACGCACGATCCCGGAACGGCCCGGAGGGAAGGGCCGGCGACACACAGCGATCAACCATTCAAGCCACTCTACGGCGCTACGGTGACGGTACTCTCGGCCGGGTCATCCTGCTGTGCGCACAGCGAGCTATACAGCGCCAGCGTGCGTTTGGCGATCGCATCCCATGAGTACGGCCCCGCCGCGGCGGCGCGCGCTCGCTCGGCCATGACGGATAGGGTGGCGGGATCGGCCAGCAGCTCCCGCAGCGCCTCGCCCAGCGCCGCGGAATCCCCGGCCGGGACGGTGCGCGCGGCGCCGGTGGCGGCCACCTCGGGGAAGCCGCCGACGTCGCTCAGCAGCAGGGGCTTGCCAAACGCCAGCGCGGTGAACAGCACGCCCGATTGGTCGGCCTCCAGGTAGGGCAGCACCACAAGGTCGGCGCGCGTGAAGTACGCCGGCAACTCGGCGTCGGGGATGAAGCCCGTCACGAGGCGGACGCCTGGTGGCGCGTCCGCCAGCAGCGTTGTGAGATCCATACGCGGCATGCCGACGATCCAAAGCTCGCTTCCGTTCCCGCCAACCTCCCGCCACGCCGCCAGCAGCACGTCCAGGCCCTTGTAGGGGCGCAGCAGCCCAAAGAACAGCACCACCGGCCCGTCGGCGTTGATGGAGGGTCCGCCCATACCTCCACCCGATGGCGGCCCGGCGGGCGGCTCCGCGAGGTGGGTGAGCGCCCCGTGTGCGATCACGTGCACGCGGTCGGGATCCACGCCCAGCTCCAGCAGCCGGCCGCGCCCGTGCTCGGAGTGCACCACCACTGCGTCGAAGCGCTCGTACAGCCGCCGCTGCGCATCCAGCTGCCCCGGCCGCGGCTCGCGCGGCAACACGTCGTGGGCGGTGAGCACCAGCTTGGGGCGCGGCGGGTGGGCCTTTGCATCTCTGGGCCGCCGCTTCGGCAGCAGGTGGGCGTCCAGGTGCTGCACCGTCAACCACTGGAAGTGCACCACGTCGGCCGCGCCGGCCGCCCGGCGGTAGCGCAGCATGTCGGGTACGTGCTCCAGGAGCTTCAGTGCCCGGCCCGAGCGCGAGCGCTTGCCCGAGACCGCGCCGCGGTGGGCCAGGCGGTAAAAGAACTCGCGCCGCTCATACCCTTCAGGCGCCGGTGTCGGCCCATAGGCGAAGCGGCTCGTGAACAACTCCACCTCGGCGCCCCCCGCCGCCAGCGCGCGGCACAGCGCGTGGTCGTAGGGCGGCGTGTAGGCCGAGGGGTCGACGACGTGGACTCGCACCGGCAGAGACAATAGGCGGGTGAGCGACGCGATCGAGCTGAGCTTCTGCGTGGTCAACACCTCCCAGCGCGAGCTGCTGCTGCGCGGGCTGGACGCGATCGCGCGCGAGCGAGCCGCGCTGCCGTTTGCCACGGAGGCGCTCGTGCTCGACAACGGCTCGCGCGACGGCTCCGCGCAGGCGGCGCGGGCGCACCCGGCGGTGGACGCGGTGATCGCGCCCGGTGAACGGCGCGGCAAGGCGCTGAACGACTCGGAGCTGATGGCGCGCGCGCGGGGGAGGTATGCGCTGTTGCTGAACGAGGACTCCGAGCTGCTCCCCGGAGCGACGCTCGCGCTGTGGCAGGCACTGCAGGCGTGCCCCGACGCCGCCTGCGCGGGGGCGCGGCTGCTGCGGCCGGGTGGCGAGCGGCCCGTCCCGCAAGCGTGCGCGTGGCGCTTTCCGACGGTTGCAACGGCGCTTGCCGGCGCCGTGTTCGCGCATCGGCTGTACACGGTGCAGAGCAAGGGTGCGCGCACCCGCGCGGTGGATTGGTGTCAATCCTCCGCGCTGCTGGTGCGATGCGAGGCGGCGGCGCGGGTCGGCTACATGGACCCCGACTTCTTCGTCTACTCCGACGAGGTGGACTTCGCCCGGCGCCTGCGCGACTCCGGCTGGCGCAGCCTGTACGTGCCGGGCGCGTGCGCCATCCACCACGAGCAGCTCTCCACGGGCGCCGTGCCCGAGCGCCGGATCGTCGAAATGGCGCGCAACCGCGACCTCTACATGCGCAAGCACCACTCGCCCGCCGCCGCGCGCGCGGTGCGCTGGCTGACCGCCTGGTCCTACGCCGTGCGCGCGCTCGCCGCGCTCGCGCTGCCGGGATACACGGGTGGGCGGGATGCGAATCGTTACTGGCGCCACGTCACCGCGACGCTGCGCCCCGATCGCGGCGAGGGATTGCGCGAGGCAGCCGCCGATTACAACCGCGCCCCTCCGCGCTGAGGCGGTGCGGGGGCGGTCGGTGGCATAGTTTGCGTTTTGACGCCCTAACCAAATGAGAATAAGACTCACTCTTATGACGAATCCAACGCCTCGTATCGCGCCGCCGGTGCGCCGTCGGCGTGTGCCGCGCCCCTCACGCTCGCTGATCGCCCTGGCGACGATCGCCGTGACCGTGCTCTTCTGCTACATCGCGCTCAGCGGCGTGAACTTCGAGGAGGCGTGGCGGGGGCTGCGCACCAGCGAATATCTGTGGCTGATACCCGCGCTGGTGGCGCTCGCCCTCTCGCTGGGCGCCCGCGCGCTGCGTTGGCGCGCGCTGTTCGCGCCGGGCCGCCGCCCGCCGCTGGGCGCCGTCTCCAACGCGATGATGATCGGCTACCTCTACAACAACATCCTGCCGGCCCGCTCCGGCGAAGTCGCGCGCGTGGTGGTGCTCAATAAGCGCAGCGATGCGCAGCCGGTGGAGATCGCCGGAACCGTCGTGCTCGAGCGCCTCTACGACGTGGTCGGGATCCTCGCGATCTTCTTCGTCGCCTCGCCGTGGCTGCCGCCAGTGAGCTGGCTGGAAACGGCGGCGATCGCCGCCGGCGTGCTCGCCGTCGCGATTGTTGCCACCGTGCTCGTGCTGGCGCTCGGCGGGGAACGGCCGCTGCGCCTGCTGCTGCGCCCATTGCGCCGGCTGCCGCGCTTCACCGAGGAGCGTATGGAGCGCACCGTGTCGGAGCTGATGAGCGGCCTCAGCGGCCTGCGCCACCCCGGCGTCGCCCTGCAAGGCTGCTTCTGGACGATCGTCGCGTGGATGCTCACCGCGGTGGTCGCCTACACGGTGATCCTGGCCTTCCACCTGAACCTGCCGTTTGCCTGCGGCGTGCTCGTCACGGTGGCGGTGGGCCTCGCGATGATCCTGCCATCGCCGCCCGCGGCGCTGGGCGTGTACGAGGGGGCGGCGCTGATTGGCATGAAGGCATACGGGCTCTCCCACACCGCCGCGCTGCCATATGCGCTGGTGCTGCATCTCGTCAACTTCCTGCCGTTTATTGTGGTGGGCGTGGCGCTGCTGCACCACAATTCCCGTCACCCCACCCCCCACCGAGCCCCGGCGCGGGCGCCGGTGGCGCGTCTGAGCGGGAGCACGGCATCCCTGTGAGCGCGCCACCACGGACATTGGCGGCCGACTCCAGCGGCGGGGGGGCATCCACGGCGCCCGGCGAGGGGGCATCCACGGCGCGGGGCGAGGGGGCATCCACGGCGCGGGGCGAGGGGGCATCCAGGGCACAGGGCGAGGGGACATCCACGGCGCGTGGCGAGAAGGGCGCCGCCAAGGTGATCGTGGTGATGCCGGCGCTCAACGCCGCGCGCACACTGGCGGCGACCGTGTCGGGCATCCCCCGCGAGTGGGTAGATGAGATCATCCTGGTCGACGACGGCTCGCGGGATGACACCGTGGAGCTGGCGCGCACGCTGCCGCTGCGAGTCATCCCCCATCCCCACAACGTCGGGTATGGCGGCAACCAGAAGACCTGCTACCTGCAGGCGCTACAGGACGAGGCCGACGTGGTGGTGATGCTGCACCCCGACGGCCAGTACGAGCCGACGTTGATCCCCGAGCTCGTCAAGCCGATCCTCGCCGGCGAGGCCGATCTGGTGCTGGGGTCGCGGTTGATGGAGAAGGGCGGCGCGCTCCAGGGCGGGATGCCGATGTACAAGTACATCGCCAACCGCGCGCTCACGACGATCGAGAACCGTGCGCTCGGGACCTCCCTCTCGGAGCTGCACACCGGCTACCGTGCCTACTCGCGCGAGCTGCTGATGGGAATCCCGTTTCTACGCAACTCGCTGGACTTCTCCTTCGACTCGGAGTTGCTGATGCAGGTGGTGCACTTCGGCTTTCGCATCGCCGAGGTGCCGGTGCGCACGATCTACTCCCAGGAGGCCTCCTCGATCGGGCTCCGGGTCTCGACCGTATATGGGCTGAAGACGCTCAGAGCCCTGATGCGTCTGGAACTGCACCGGCGCGGGCTGGTGCGCAGCAGGAAGTTCACCGCGTAACAGGCGTGCAGGGCTCGGGCTCAGCGCCAGGCGATTCGCCGCGCCGTAAGCGCCTCGACCGCTTCGATCTCCTGCTGCTGGCGGTGCTGGTGGCGCTGTCGCTGTGGACGCTCGGGCTGGACCTGTGGCAGGTGCTCGTCAACGGGCGCATCTGGACGGGCACCGAAGCGGTGTACCAGGAGGACGGGATGCAGTCGCTGATGTGGATTCAGGGCATCCTCAAACACGGCGCCAGCCCCGACCTGTACGTGCTGGTGCGC
The DNA here is from genome assembly GCA_963794715.1 of uncultured Solirubrobacterales bacterium. GTDB lineage: Bacteria > Actinomycetota > Thermoleophilia > Solirubrobacterales > Solirubrobacteraceae > Palsa-744. The sequence continues at coordinate 815,504 of CAWCEY010000002.1, forward strand.
ACGCCCGCCGACTTCTTCCAGCCGCTGCTGGGGATCTCCGCCGGGGTCGCGGCGCTCGGGGTGGCACCCTATCTGGCGCTGCTGCTGTGGAAGCCGGTGGCGATCCTGGCGATCTTCTTCGTGGTGCGCGCCTACGTCCATCGCACCGTGAGCGGTCTTTGGCCGCGGCGGGCGGCGCTCACGCTGGCGCTGTTCTTCGGGTGGGGCGCGGTGATCGGCGACTCATGGATTGTGTTCTGGTCGTGGGGCTACCCGTTCGCCCTGATCGCGCTGGCGTGTGCGATCGGCGCGCTGCTCGCCTACGCGCGCGATCGCGCGGCCGGACGCGTCGGGCTGCTGGCCCCGCTGCTAGGAGCGCTGGCGAGCTGGCTGCACCCGTGGCAGGGCGAGACGCTGATTTTGATCCTGATCGGCTCCGAGCTCGTCCTGCTGGCGCGCCGCGAGCGAGTCGCCGTGGCGGCGCTGGCGCTCACGGTGGCGCTCACCGCGCTGCCGCTCGCGTACTTCGCGCTGCTTGTGCACTTCGACGCCGTCTGGCAGCGCGAGCGCGAAGCCGCGCTCAGCACGTACCCGGTGTGGCTGGTGGTGAAGGCGTTCGTGCTGCTGGTACTGCCCGCGCTGCTGGCCTACCGCGTGCGCGCGCGCGACTTCCTGGCGTTGACCGCGCGCGTGTGGCCGTTTGTGATCGTCGTGATCTTCGCCCTCTCGGAGTGGCAGGGCAGCGGCTCCACGCACGCCCTGCTGGGCGCCACCGTGCCCCTGGGCGTGCTCGCGGTGGAAGGCATCCGCTCGCTGCCCTGGCGGGCGCTCGCCCAGCGCGTGCCCCGCCCCGCGGTGTCGCTGCCAGTGCTCGCGGTGGTCGCGATCGCCGCGGTGACGATCCCCGGCACGATCTACATGCTCAAATACGCGCAGCGGGCGGTCAAACCACGGCGGGGCAACCCCAACTTCATCGCCCGCGGCGAGAGCGCGGCGCTCTCCTATCTCGCGCACGCCCCGGAGTCTGGAGGGGTCCTCACCCGTTTCTACCTTGGCATGGTCGTGCCGGCGCGGACCGGCCGCCAAACGTACACCGGCAACTGCTACTGGTCGGAGCCAAGCTGCCGCTACCGCAGCGTGACCGCTGAAGAATTGCTCATCGGCAAGCTCTCATCGACGCAGGCGCTCAGCTTCGTGCGCCACAGCGGCGCGCGGTTTGTGCTGGGCGACTGCCGGGCGGTCAACCTGACGGCAACGCTCCAGCCGATCACCAGCTCGGTGCATCGCTTTGCGTGTGCCACCGTGTATGTGATCCGCTGATCCTTCGACGCGGGCGCGGGCGGCTGGCTGGCTGGCTGGGTGGGTGGGCCCTCATCCCCCGGCGAGCCCCAAAGTCGCTTGAAAACTACGGTAACGGCCGTTGAGTCAATGATCTAGGCTGGTCTCGCTTCACCTGCGGCGGAGATCTTTTGGGCCTCTTCGATTCTGTGTGCAGGCTAATTGGCTGAGGGCGCCCGAGAGGAGATCAACATCATGGCAGGCAACAGTCGCCCCACCGGCGACGGGCTGCACGAGGAGATCACCGACGCGCTGGTGGGAATCCAGACCAGATACCTCGGCCATGGCCCGGAGAGCGCCGCGACGTTCCAGCACGACAACGTCGTGGTGACGCTGATGCAGGACGTGCTGTCCAAGGCCGAGAAACTCCTTGCGCAGAACGGCAGCAAAGCGGAGATGTACAAAGCGCGGGAGCTTTACCGGCAGGAGATGGAGGGCGACTTCCGCGCGGCGGTCGAACGGCTCACGGGCCGCAGTGTGGTGGCCTTCCTCGGCGCCAGTCAGCTGGAACAGGATGTCGCGGCGGAGATTTTCATCCTCGACGGCGCGGCCTGAACCGCGCACGCCAACACGCGCGCGCAAACCGTGCACCACGCGCGCGGCTTGCTCTGCGCCCCGAGAGGGAGTAGGGTAGTCGCCGCCATGGCCGAGTCCGAGCATATGCGGGGCGGCGAGCTGAACGCCGCGGTCACCAGCGCGCTGGTGGGGATCCACACCGAGTACCTCGGTCGCGGGCCGAAGACCGCCTCCACGTTCCACTACGGCAACGTGTTGGTGACGCTGATGCACGATGTGCTCACGCACGCGGAGAAGTCGCTCACCCGCAATCAACAGGCCGAGGCCGTGAACAACATCCGCCACCTCTTTCAGGAGACGATGGAGAGAGACTTCTGCGCCGCCGTCGAGCGGCTCACCGGTCGACGCGTGCGTGCCTTCATCAGCGGCAACCATCTCGACCCCGATATCGCCGCGGAGATGTTCATCCTCGATCACCCGCTGTGAGGGTTGGCCCTCGCAGACCCGAGGGCTGGGTTTTGAGACGCCCTGAGCGTCCCGCCGGCCTTGCCCGATCGTCTACGTAGTGCTTCGTCGGCGCGGTGAGCGACGCCGAGCTGCATCGCTGGATGCGAACGGCCTCCGTGGTGGCGACGCTCAAGGAAGAGAGCCTGTGGGGCGCAACGCTGCTGAGCGCGATCTGCGCCGGGACGCCCGTGGTCGCCTCGGACATCGCGGCCAATCGCGAGGTGGCGGCGACGGGCGAGGCGGGCGTCAAGTTCGTCTCGCGGCGCGCCTCGCCGTTCGCGATCGCCGAGGCGATCCGCCAGCTGGCGGGCGTCGGCAGCCGTCCCCACCCGGAGCTCGTGCCCACGTGGGAGGACACCACCGAGCGCGTGATGTCGGTCTATCGCGAGATCCTGAGCCGGGAGCGCCCCGTGCCCGATCTGGATCATCGGTTCGATGACAGTTTGGTTCGCGAGGCTCCGCTGAGCTTGAAGGTCGCCTGAGATGGTTGCCGTTCGGGATCGCGCCCCCCACCGGGAGGGTGTCCCCGCCGATCTGGATCGGGCGCCCGACCACGGCGACCCCGGCCACGGCGAGTTGCGGCGACTGCAGCGCAACCGACCGCACCGCGTCCTCGAGCAGCGCCCAGCGCGCCTGCGAGTAGGCGCAGATCACGACGCCGAACGACGGACTCATCGACGTTTGCCGACGAGTGTCGCGGGTGTTGTGGCTTCACACATTTGCCTATTCATTCGGTGGGAGCAGGCGAAGAAGGCGAGCGTATTGCTCGGAGCCGGTTCCGAGGATCTCTTCGACCCAGCGCAGGATGGCTGGTACGTCGAGCTGAGTGCCCCAGGCGACCATTTCTTCGATGTCCACCCAATCCTTGGGCCGGTCGAAGATCGCCTTGCACACAATCAGGTGCTCGGGCGCGAGGATCGGTATCTGCACAGGACCGAAACTGCCTTGGCGTGAGCGCTTCGCCATGTCGTGGTGGAGATCGAGCGTGGCGAAGAAGAGATCGAGATATGACTCATCCCATACCAACCTCGTCTGGCCATCTCGCTGGATCGTCATTCTGTCGGCGTCAGAGACGCTCACGCCCAGATGGGTAAGGGCGCCAAGCACGGGTCCCGCGTCCTCGGGCGGGATGGTCACGTTGAGGTCGATGTCGGTTGTGGCACGGGGGTTGCGATACCACGCCAACGCCACGGCCCCACCGAACTGGTGGGCCACCCTCATGGATGCGAGCATCTCGTGTACGGCAACGATCCTGGCCGCCAGCCCGTCCAGTCCTCCGGGGCCGGTCATTCGCTGTGTGCGCCGGAGACTCCGCGGTCCTTGACGAGCCTGCTCAGGGCGGGAAAGGCCAGCGGCTCGAACGGTCGGACGGGCTGGTTGCGCGTGACGGCGTCGGCGAAGCCCAGCAGGTTGATGAGTGCCGCGCCGGGGTCCGTTCTCCCCGCGGTCGGTGCGCGTCCCATGGTGTGAGCCATCCTCCGCGAGACTTCCACGAACCGCCGGGGCGATGCGCCGGTCTCTGGCTGCGCATCGCCAGTGCGCTTGGCGCTGCCCCCCGTCCCGCGGATTGCCGGCTCGGCGTCCAGCTCGCCGGTAGTAGGCCCGTTGGCGATTACGGCTGCCGCCGGAGCTCCAGCCCGGCGGCTGGAGGCCAGCACCGCCGACGCGTCAAACGGCCGCCTTGCCTTCTCGGCGGCTCTTGTAAGGATCTCATCGGTTAGCACCTCGAAGCCGGCGAGCGTGCGTGCACGCGGTCCCTCCGGCGTGTGCAGCGACTCCCGGATCTCGAATCGCCCGTTGCGACGCGCCACGACATAAGCCATGCCCACTAGAATACCACTACACCGCCCACTATGTAGTGGTCTCGCAACTGGCGCCTACGCCGTGAGCACCGTCTTGACCCCGCCGTGGAGGCAGTGCTCGCGCAGCGCCCGGGGGGCGTCGTCGAGCGGGGCGATGTTGGTGTTGACCAGCTCCGGGCGCAGGCGTCCGTCGGCGATCAGCCCGAGCACGGCGGGCATCAGCGCGCGCGCGTGGACCACGCCGACGTGGAGCGTGGCGCGGCGGACGTACATCCCGAGGAAGGGCAGACGCGCGTTGCGGTGCAGACCGCCGGAACTGGTGCAGATGCCGTCCGGAGCCGTGTGGGCGAGGGCGGTGGAAAGCGGATCGGCGCTGATATGCGCCACCAGCGGGGCGAGGGCGCGTCGGCGCAGCGCGCGGGGGCGCAGCGCGTTCAGGCCCAGCCGCTCGGCGTGCGCGCGGACATGGGGCCGGGAGTCCACCAGGGTGACGTTGCGGGCGCCGAGCGCGCGCGCGATCAGCCCCGTGTAGAGGGGGCAGCTGGAGCTGAACACCGGCCGGCGCGAGAGGCAGGCGAGGATCAGCACCTCCGCGTCGGGGTCGGCGTCGAGCAGCGGGGGCAGATGGGGCCCGATGTGGCGGTAGGCGTCGCAGAGGTTGTCCGACACGCTCGCGGTGGCCGCGGGATCGATGCCCGCGGGCAGCGCCAGCAGCATCGCGTCGGCGTAGGGCACCGCGAGCTGATCGGAGAAGGCGCCGCCAAAGTGCCCGGTGACAAGGCCCATGCCGTAGGCGGAGAGCGGCGGCACGGCCAGGCAGCTGCCGGAGCGTCCGGCACGACAGGGGACGCAGGCGCCGCAGTTGATCTGGAAGGGGACCACCACGCGGTCGCCCGGGCGCACGGTGGCGACGCGCTCGCCGACGGCCAGCACCTCGGCAACGCATTCGTGCCCGAGGTGCAGCGGCAGGGCGAGCTGGGTGACGCCCATCACCAGCGGGCAGTCGATGTCGCAGGTGGCGGCGGCGATCGGGTGCACCACCGCGCCGTCGGGCCCTGGCGCCGGAGGGGCCGGCGCCTCGCGCCAGCGCAGCCGTGCTCCGGGCGCGGCGGTGAGGACCCGCATCCGCGGCCTCGTGGGGCGCCGCCGCTGGAGGATGCCGTCGCCCGCGGTGGCGGCCAACCGTCGCAGCCGCTGGGGGCGGTTGCGTTCGAGCAGCAGCGGCATCGCGGCGGCGGCGTCCGGTGAGAGGAAGCCGGCGTAGTGGCGCAGCCGCCCTCGGGGTCGCCGCTGGCGAACGCCGCCGGCTGTCACGGCGGCCGGCTGGGCCAGCGGGATCGAGCCGTTCTCGACGTGCTCGGCAGGCAGGCTTGCGTGTGGCATGACGCCTCCTTGGTGCTGCGTGGCGGAGAATGGCCACTCTACTGCGCGGATGTGCGCGATGGCTGGTCGCGTCCGGACGTGCGCGGGTGTCGATGGCTGGTCGCGTCCGGTTGCGCGCGGGCGTCGATGGCTGGTCGCGCCTGGTTGCGCGCGGGCGTGTCGGGTCCGGACGTGCGCGGGCGTGCGAATCTGCCAGTCGGGAGAGGTCGGGTTTTCTGCCCCCTCCGATTGGGCTGCGGCCCTTTCTCACAGGCGGCGCATCTGCTAAGTTAGGTGAGCGCGGGAGCGCTCCATTCGGAGTGGCCCTACGCGTGACCTTTGCGCGATGGGTGCATGCGGGGCTATGTTCCTCCGTGTCGGCTCGTCCACAGAATAAGTACTGAGGACTGAGCTTTGCCGACGCCAGAGACCGAGCAGCTGCGGGGTGGAGAGTTGAACGCGGCCCTTACCAGCGCGCTTGTTGGGATCCACACCGAGTATCTGGGACGCGGGCCGAAGACCGCCTCGACGTTCCACCAGGGGAATGTGCTGGTGACGCTGATGCACGACGTGCTCACGCCAGCCGAGCGCTCGCTCACACGCCACGAGCACACCGAAGCGGTCAGCCAGATCCGCCACCTCTTCCAGGGTGCGATGGAGACCGAGTTCCGCGCCGCGGTCGAGCGCCTCACCGGTCGCAAGGTGATCGCGTTCATCAGCGGCAACCAGTTCGCCCCGGACGTGGCGGCTGAGCTGTTCATCCTCGACGAGCCGCTCTGAGGGTTGCCGCCGCCGGCGCGTGGTGCCCAGTTTGCCGCACGATTCAATAGGTGTGGAAGATGCACACACGAGCACGCCGCTCCCCGAAGCCCCCACGCCGCGTCCACTCCGCGGCAGCAGGCGGCGCTGGATGCTGGCTGCCGGCGCGATTCTTGTACTCGGCGTGGCGGTCTCGCTCGGTGGGGGCCTGCTGTGGCGCGCCAACGTACGCACACACGAAAGACAGACGTTTCAAACCAACGCCACCGACGTCGCCGAGACGCTCGAGATGCAACTGCGTCGCGACACCGACTTCGTCGCCACGCTCCGCGGCGTGCTCACGATGCAGCCGGGCCTCAGTCCTACCGGCTTCGATCGCTGGTTGCATGCCGTCGAAGGCCGCCGGCGCCAGATCGGGGGTCTGGGCACGCTGGTCGTCGACCGGGTGCCCGCCACCGGGCTTGGCGCCTTCACGGCACGGCGCGACGCCGACCCTGCCTTCCGGGCGCTCATGGGCGGCCAGGTCGAGGCCGTCCACCGTTCCCGGCGCGCCAGCTACTGCCTGCTCTCCGCCGGCGTGGCGAGCTCGCCGTACGGACGGGAAATCGCGCATCGTCTGCAGGGAGACTGGTGCGACCTGAGCTCCCCGATCGGCGGCTACCAAGAGGGCGGCACGACCCAGGCCGCGCTGATGCAGTCGGTGGCCGACACCGGGCGCCGGCGGCCTGGCACGAGCGGGGCCATCGCCTGGGGATGGCGGTGAACGTCTCGGCGCGCCAGCTCGACGACGACGGGCTGCTCGACGATGTCCGCGGGGCGCTTCAGAGCAGCGGTGTGGAGCCTGGCTCGCTCGCCTACCTGCGCCAGTTCCCTGCCGACGCGTTGAAGATCGATCGCTCGTTCATCCGCGACACCGAAGACCAGGTGCAGCTTGCCACGCTGCAGCGCGAACACTGCGACCACGGCCAGGGCTTCCTCTTCTCGCGCCCCTTGGACGTCGACGCCGTCGAGCGGTTCCTCGGCCCCGCCGAGCGACCCGATCGCCGCGCCCTACCACGCCTCGACGTTGGGCCGGCGCTTGGTGGGCCGCCCGCGCCAGTCGGTGGCGGGCGGGTCGAATAGCGTGGCGATCCAGCGGCGCGAGTCGGCCGGGTCGATCACGTCGTCGATCTCGCCGTAGGCGGCCATGTTGACGCCGCGGCCGTGCTCGTAGGCGGCGGCGACGGTGGCCGCGAACACGCGCTCGCGCTCGGCCTCATCCTCGATCGCCTCGAGCTCGCGGCGCATACCCAACCGCACTGCCCCCTCCAGCCCCATGCCCCCGAACTCCGACGTCGGCCAGCCGATCGTGAAGAGCGGGGCCTTGAACGAGCCGCCCGCCATCGCCTGGGCGCCGAGGCCGTAGCCCTTGCGCAGCACGATCGTGCCGAAAGGCACTTCGAGATTGGCGCCGACGGTGAACAGGCGCGCGAAGTGGCGCACCGTGGCGGTGCGCTCGGCCGCGGGGCCCACCATGAAGCCGGGCGTGTCGCAGAGGAACAGCACGGGCAGCCCAAACGCGTCGCACAACGTGAGGAAGCGCGCGGCCTTGTCGGCGCCGTCGGCGTCGATCGCGCCGCCGAGATGGGCGGGGTTGTTGGCGAGGATTCCCAGCGTGCGCCCTTCGACCCGTGCGAGTGCGGTGACGATCCCCGCGCCGAAGCCGTCGCGCAGCTCCAACACCGAGCCCTCATCGCACAGCGTGTGGATCACGCGGCGCACCTCGTAGATGCGCCTGCGCCGCTCGGGCAGGATCTCGCGCAGCAGCCGCTGGTCGGGGGCGGTGAAGCGCTCGGCCGGGCCGTGAAAGTAGGAGAGGTAGCGCTTCGCCGCCGCCACCGCCGCGCGGTCGTCGGGAACGCGGATGTCCACCACGCCGTTGGTGTGCTGCACCTCGATCGGGCCGATCTCCGCCGGCTCGTACACGCCGAGGCCGCCGCCCTCGATCATCGCCGGTCCGCCCATGCCGATCGAGGAGTCCTCGGTGGCGATCGTCACGTCGCAGCAGCCCAGCAGCGCGGCGTTGCCGGCGAAGCAATACCCCGAGGCGATACCCACCAGCGGCACGCGCCCGCTGAGACGGGCGAAGAGGTGGAAGGCGCGGCAGTCGAGGCCCGCCACGATCGGCATGTCCACGTCCCCCGGGCGCCCGCCGCCGCCCTCGGCGAACAGCACCACCGGCAGCCGCCGGCGCTCGGCGAGCTCGAACAGGCGATCCTTCTTGAGGTGCCCCCGCATCCCCTGGGTGCCGGCCAGCACGGTGTAGTCGTAGGACATCGCCACGCACGGGTTGCCGTCCACCTCGCCGACGCCGGCGATGAGGCCGTCGGCGGGGGTCTGCGCGATCAGCTCCTCGCGCGAGCGCCGGCGCTCCTGGGCGGCGAACAGCAGCGGGCCGTACTCCACGTAGGTGCCCTCGTCCACCAGCGCGGCGAGGTTCTCGCGCGCGGTGCGCCTGCCCTTCTCGCGGCGCTTGGCCACCGCCTCGGGGCGCGCCGCGTCGAGCCCGAGCGCGTGGCGCTCGCGCACCGCGGCGAGGTCGGCGCGGGGGGTGTCCGTGTCGGGGCCTGTGGGTGGAGGGGTGGGGGAGTCGGGGGGCACGGGCTGAATCGGCCTCGCTCGCGTCGGTCGCGTGCGTCAGCGTCTGCGTGCTGTCTGCCGAGGGGGGCTCGTCGAAAAGCTGGAGGTAGGGCTCGTAACGAAACAGCCTTGAGCGACGTTGTCCAGTGAGCTCGCGCAGCAGCCCGAGCTCCTCGAAGCGGGCCACGAGGCGGTTGGCGGTGGGAAACGAGACGTCGAGATCGCGCCGGACGGCGTTGACGTTGACGAGCGGGCGCCTAAAGATCATCGACAAGAGCCGCAGGCCGTTGGGGCCAGTGTCATCGATCACCAGCGAGCGGTTGCGCTCGCGAAGCTCGAATATGTGCTCGGCCGTGTCGGTCGCCTGCTCGGCTGTTTCGGCCACGCCGCGCAGGAAGAAGCGCAGCCATCCCTCCCAATCTCCGCTCAAACGCACAGCCATCAGGCGGTCGTAGTACTCCGCGCGGTGGAGCTTGAAGTAGTGGCTGAGGTATAGCAGCGGGGATCTCAATGCGCCTTCGTGGACCAGGAGGAAGGTGATCAGAAGTCGGCCGACCCGCCCGTTGCCGTCGAGGAAGGGATGGATCGTCTCGAACTGCGCGTGCGCGAGCCCGGCCCTGATCAACAGCGAGTTTCCGTGTTCAGAGTGCAGATACGTCTCGAAGTCGCCCAGAGCCTCGGTCATCTCAGGGATGGGAGGAGGGACGAAGGTGGCCTGGGTGAGCGAAGCGCCCTGCGGGCCGATCCAGTTTTGCGTCCTTCGGAACTCGCCCCGGGTGGCGTGCGAGCCTCGGCCGTCGCGGAGAAGCTCGGCGTGGATCTCCCGGACCAAACGCAGCGAGAACGGCAGCTCTTTGAGCCGCGACAGGCCGTGGTTCATCGCCGCGATGTAGTTCACAATGTCGCCCACGTCGCCGTGGCGTCCCCGAGCGTCGGGCTCCAGCTCGACTTCCAGGAGGTCCTCCAGCGTGCTCTGCGTCCCCTCGATCTGGGAGCTCAGCACGGCCTCGCGCCTCACATACATGCCCACGAAGAAGTCCGGATCGGGAATGACCTTCACGACCCCGTCGAGGCGACCCAGCGAGATGTCGGCCTGTGAGAGCAGGCCAAGCAGCTCGCCGTCGAGCGCCACCGGAGGGTCTGGCGGCAGTCGAGCGGGAATAAAGGCGCGATAGCCCGCCGGCTGGGATACGAACCGGCCGGCGCGGTCGTCGTTTGGGGGCAAGCGTAGACCTCGCGAACGTCGAAAACGAACACCGAAAACTGGAGGCTTTAGAACGTCAAGCTAAGGAAGATCGTTATTTACAAAAGATAGCATCTCCTTAAATAACGCCTAACAGAAGCTTCGTTATTTGCCGCTTCGTTATTTGCCCCGCGATCGCGGCCGCGATATTTACGCGGCCGGCAGCCAGCTTGCATAGCGCGCGTAGCGAAGGCGCCTTGCCGAAAGCTGGCTTCAATAGCTTTCAGACAAGCCATGCTCTTTGATCGCCTCGCCGCGGCAGCGGCAGCGAGCAATGTTGGCGCATGAAGCGGTGAGATGATCCACCGCATGAACCCCTCGACGCATCGGCGTGAGGCGATGCCCGAGCATCTCGCGCCGATGCTTGCTACTCCCGGCCGCCTGCCGCGCGAGGAGCAGGGATGGTCGTTCGAGGTCAAGTGGGACGGCGTGCGAGCGCTCCTTTACTGGCGTCCCGGGCATCCCGGGCACATGCGCATAACGAGCCGCACCGGCAAAGAGATCGGCCTCCGGTATCCGGAGCTGCACGCGCTGGGGCGCCAACTGGGCAACCACGAAGCGGTGCTCGACGGAGAGATCGTGGCCTTCGACGAGCGCGGGCTGCCGAGCTTCGAGCGTTTGCAGAAACGGATGCACCTGTCATCCGCGACCGCGATCGCGCGCGCCGCGCGCGAGATACCCATCACCTATGCGATCTTCGATCTGCTGTTTCTCGACGGCCGCGCCACCGCCGAGCTGCCCTACCGCCGCCGGCGCGAGCTGCTGGAGCGGCTGGGACTGAAGGGCCCGGCGTGGCAGGTTCCCGCCCTGCGCGAGGGCGGCGGTGCGGAGCTGCTCGCCGCGACCGCTGAGCAGGGTCTGGAGGGAGTGATCGCCAAGCGCCTGGACTCGCCCTATCGCTCCGGCCAGCGCGGCGGGGAGTGGGTGAAGATCAAGAACGTCCATCGCCAGGAGCTCGTGATCGGCGGGTGGCTGCCGGGCAAGGAGGGGCGCTCCGGGCAGCTCGGCGCGCTGCTGGTGGGCTACTACGAGCGCCACGACGGGTGTCTCGGGCTGCATTACGCCGGCCGTGTGGGCGCCGGCTTCGACGATGCCGAGCTGCGGCGACTGAAGCAGGAGCTCACGGCGCGCGGCCGTCGCTGCAGCCCGTTTGCCGAGCGTGGCGTCCAGCCGCCGAAGGAGGCGCGCTTTGTGGAGCCGGAGCTGGTGGCGGAGATCGAGTTCTCGCGCTGGACGCGCGATCGCATCCTGCGCCACTCCTCCTACAAGGGCCTGCGGTCGGACAAGCCGGCGGCGGACGTCACGCTGGAGCTGGCCCCCGGCACGGATGTGCCCGCGCGGGGTGTTCGCACGGCGACGCGCGATATTTCCGGGGAGGGAACGGAGCGCCCCTACGAGATCGTGCACACCACCAAGCGCCACGTCGAGATCGACGTGGAGGGCCGGCGACTGCGGCTGTCCAATCGCGACAAGCTGATCTACCCGGATACCGGCTTCACCAAGGGTCAGCTGATCGACTACTACACCGCGGTGGCTGCAGTGCTGCTGCCCCATCTCGCGGGGCGTCCGGTGACGCTCAAGCGCTATCCAGATGGCGTGGAACAGCCGTATTTCTACGAGAAGCGCTGCCCCACCCACAGGCCGGAGTGGGTGCAGACCGCGCCGGTGTGGAGCGGGCGCCAGGAGGGGACGATCGACTACTGCCTGATCGAAGACCTGCCAACGCTGGTATGGGTGGCCAACCTCGCCGCGATCGAGCTGCACCCCAGCCTCGCGCGGGTGCCGACGCAGGACACACCGACGATGCTCGTGTTCGACCTTGACCCCGGTGAGCCCGCGGGTCTGCGCGAGTGCTGCCGCGTGGCGCTGTCGATCAAGGAGATCTTCGACGCCTTCGCGTTGCGATCGCTGGTCAAGAGCTCGGGGTTGAAGGGTTTGCAGGTATACGTGCCGCTCAACACTGAGGTCTCCTACGAGCAGACCAAGCCGTTCGCCCGGGCGGTGGCCCAGTTGCTGGAGAAGCAGCAGCCGCAGCTGGTCGTGTCGCGCATGGCCAAGAGCTTGCGCCCCGGCCGGGTGTTGATCGACTGGAGTCAGAACGACCCGCACAAGACGACCGTGTCGGTGTACTCGCTGCGGGCCTCCGCCACCCCTCTGATCTCCACGCCTTTGGATTGGGAGGAGGTGGGGTCGGGGTCGCGCCGCCGCCGCGAGCAACCGCTGAGCCTGGCGCCAGGGGAGCTGTTGCGGCGCGTGGAGCGCGATGGGGATCTCTTTGCCCCGGTGCTCGATGTGACGCAGCGCCTGCCGGATTTGGGCGGAAATCCCCTCAGATCCGTTTGAAGCCCAGCTGTTCGGCGACGGTCGCCTGGGGATGGACGCCTCGCGCCCCTGGTGGATGAGCGATGGGTCGGGTCCGCCGACGGCCAACCCACTGTCTCACACGCACCCTGACACGCCGGTTCGGGCGCCTAACTCTCGGAGCCCGGCCCGTCCATCACCTCGCGCACCTCGATCGGCTGCTGGATTGGCACCCCGCCCCGCGCTGGCGCTGCGGAGACAAGGGCGGCGATCTCGATCGCGCGCGCCGGAGACTCGACGTCCACAATGCGGTAGCCGGCGAGCAGCTCCTTGGACTCGGGGAACGGGCCGTCGGTGACGGCGGGCGCACCGATGCCGTTGTGGATTACGAATTTGGCGCGCGCCGGCACGGTGAGCGCCTGCGCGTCGAGGAGCTCGCCGCGCTCGGTGAGCTCTCTGTTAACAGCCCGCTGATAGTCGATGTGCGCCTGTACCTCATCGGGGGTCCACTCGGACATCGGCACGGTGCAGCCCGCTCCGCCCGCATAGTTCTGCAGCAACATGAATTTCATGACCTTTCCTCCTTGCTCGTTGCACCCAGAATGGCGCGTTCACGTGTATGACGAAGCGGCGGAGCAAAACTCGACATCCTCTTTTGCGCCTCCAGTAGAGACAGCGGCTCAGCGGCCCGCGGCGAGCCGTGCGGGTGGGCGCCGCGGCACGTGCGCCACCACGGTGACGACGGTGTGGCGGCGTTACTTACGCAGCCCGGCAGCAGTCCGCCCATGCGCGGCGAGCGCGTCGGCGAGACGGTCGATCAGCTTGCCCGCTCGTGGGATTGCGCGGTCGGTCATCAGGAAGCCGTGCATCTGGTCCTCGGCGTGCACATGCTCGACCTGCACCCCCGCGGCTGCCAGCCGCTTGGCGTAAGCGATGCCCTCGTCGCGCAGCGGATCGAACTCGGCGGTCATCACCAGCGCGGGCGGTAGACATCCGAGATCGGGGGCTCCGAGGGGGAAGAGGTAGGGATCGCGGTAGGGGTCGGCGGGGTCGAAGTTGGGGGGAAGGTTCTGCTCCACGAACCAGCGCGCCAGCGGGCGGTCCAGCGTGTATCCGCTGCCGCGCTCCTCATAGGAGGGCCAGCGGTCGGGGAGGTCGAGCATGGGGTAGGCGAGGATCTGCAACGCGGGGGCGGGAGCGCCAGTGTCGCGCAACAGCAGCGCCAGGGCGGTGGCGGTGGTGGCCCCCGAACTCTCGCCGACGAGCGCCACCAGCGCCGGGTCGCCCTCCAGGCGGGCGGCGCTCCGCAACAGCCAGTCGTACGCGAAGCGGGCATCCTGCAGTGCCGCGGGGTGCGGGTGCTCGGGTGCGCGGCGATAGTCGAGCGAGGCCACCAACCATCCCGAGCGTTTGGCGATCCGGCGGCAGAGGGCGTCGTGGGTGTCGATGTCGTTGAGCGTCCAGCCGCCGCCGTGGAGGAAGAGCGCGATTGGCAGCAGGCCGGGGGTGGGGCGGTAGAGGCGCAGCGGCAGCCCGCCGTGGGGAGAGGGCAGGCGCACGTCCTCCACGTCGTGTAGCGCGAGCGGTTGGCCGCGCGTGAGCAGCGCCGCGCGCATTTGCGCCCTGGCCTGCTCCACGGGCAGCGTGTGAAGCGCCGGCGCTCCAACTGCCTGCATCACGTCCAGCAGCGCTTGGGCATTGGGATCCAGTTGCATGGTCACGGCAAGCGCGTAGGCTAATGCAGCCGACCCGCTTGTGCCAGAGGTCAACCCGCCAACAGCGCCGGGGCTACGGGCTGCTGCTTGCCGACGGCCACATCGATCCTCTGCTGCTGCTCATCGGCGACCAGCGGAGCGGGGGCGGCAGCGACGCGGTTGCGCCCCGCGCGCTTGGCCTCGTAGAGGGCCTCGTCGGCGGCCTTGAAGAGGGTCTCGTAGACAACCTCCTCGCCGCTGGCGGCGGACAGGCCCACCGAGATGGTGACGGGGATGCCGGTGGGGTGCGCCCCCGCGACCGCGGCGCGCAGACGCTCGGCGATCTCCTGGCCTTCGGCGTGTGAGACGCCCGGGAGCACGATCAGGAACTCCTCGCCGCCGAGGCGGTAGGCGAGCTCGAACGAGCGCAGCCGCTTACGCAACTCGTAAGCGACGTCGCGCAGCACCGCGTCGCCGCGGTCGTGCCCGTGGCGGTCGTTGACCTGCTTGAAGGCGTCCACGTCGCACAGCAGCATGCACACCGGGTGATGGGTGAGGCGCGCCTGGTGGGAGATCTCGGTGAAGCGGGGGCTCAGGGCGTGACGGTTGAGCAGGCCGGTGAGCGGGTCGAGGATCGCTTCATCGCGATGGTGCAGCTCAGCGGCCTGCAGTGCCCACACGATCGACACCACCCCGGCGAGCAACGCCAACGCGGCGATCAGCCGGACGGGGTCGTTGAGCGTGGCGGTGGGATCGACGCCGAGCGTGGCGGCCAGCATCAGCGCAACGGTAAGCGCCAGTCCCACAACGACCACCTGGGGGCGGAAGCGCGCGGCGACCATCGCCGCGGGGAGCACCATCCAGGGCAGTGCGGGGCTGGAGGGGCCGCCACTGATGGCGACGCCGCCGCCGATCAGCAGCAGTGTGATCACGATCGCCGTGGCGCTGACGCGCTCGGGATGGACGCTGGTGCGCATACGCCGGTCCACGGAGGCGAAGTTGAGCGCGCACAGCGCGAACAACAGCAGCGTCCACCAGCCGATCCACGGCGCGGCCAGGAGCAGCGCCAGGCCGACGGCGCTGGCGCCGATCAGGCGGATCATGCGCACGCGGTCGTTGGCGTCGACCACGCGCGTGCGGTCAAGCTCGGTGGGGCACAGCCACGACGACGATCCCTCGCTCATAATGGCTCCTTTCGACCTCCGGGGACGCGGGCTTGAGGCATGGAAGATGGCGGGCAACGCGTATTGCGCGCAGACAGTTGTCCTGGCAAATGCATCGTCTTACGTTATGGCGAATAAGTCGCAAAATTAGGATCGGCGACCATCTTTGGGAGATCGAGGGCGTTTGCGAGCTGCCAATGAGACATGTCTTGCCGCCAGAACGGTAGGTATGCTGACGGTCGTCAACCGTAACCAAGCGATCCTCACAGCATGCGCCCTCCCTCACCCTCAGGCTCCGACCCGGACCCGGCGGCCGACTCCGACCAAGAAGCACAGGAGATGGGGCTCGAGCCTGCCCCGGAGTGGGTGCCTGAAACCGCCGCCGAGCTCGACCTCGCACTCGCGGGTGAGGAGGGCTTCTCGGTCGATCCGCTGGCGGAAGCCAGGCGGCTGGCCTCCTTCGACGTGCTGCGCGTGCGTGCCGAGAACCCGGGCCCGCTGACGCTGTCGGGGACCAACACGTGGATCGTGGACCGCGACCCGGCTTATGTGATCGACCCGGGACCGGCGCTGCGCCAGCACCTCGAGCGGGTGGTGGCGGCAGTGGACGCCCGCGGAGGGTTGGGCGGGATCGCGCTGACCCATGACCACACCGACCACATCGAGTCGGTCAATGCGCTGCGCGGCCTGCGCCCGGCGCCGCTGGCGGCGGCGCGTGGGAGCGGCATCGACGTAACGCTCGCCGGCGGGGTGCGTTTCGGCCCCCTGACGGCGGTGCCGACTCCGGGTCACGCCTCCGACCACTATGCGCTGGTCGCGGACCGCGTGTGCTTCACCGGCGATGCGGTGCTGGGCGAAGGCAGCGCCTTCATCGCACCCTACCCGGGCGCGCTCAACGCCTACCTGAACGGGCTGGTACATCTGTGCACGATCGACCTCGAGGTTTTGTGCCCGGGCCACGGCCCGGCGATTTGGGAGCCGGTGGCAAAGCTGCAGGAGAGCATCGGCCACCGCTACGACCGCGAGCATCGCTTGCTGCTGGCGCTGACCGAAGGCGCGCGCACCGTGGAGGAGCTGTTGGACAAGGCGTGGTGGGACGTGCCCGCGCAGCTGCGCCCGGCGGCGGCGATCACGCTGGCGGCCCACCTGGACAAGCTCGAGGAAGAGGGCTCGCTCCCGGCTGGGGTGGAGCGCCCGCGCTGGGGCGAGGCGGTGTGGGAGGACGACTCCTGGGCGGAGCTCTCGCGCGAGAACCCAACCGGGTGACCGCGGGCCGAGTCGAGATGACGCGATCGCTCGCGCGAGCATGAGCCAGGAAGACTCGCCCTTCCCGCCGATCGCCGACTACGGCTTCCTGTCGGACTGCCACACGGGCGCGCTGCTGGCCTCCGACGGCTCGATCGAGTGGCTGTGCATGCCCCACTTCGACAGCCCCAGCGTGTTCGCGGCGATGCTCGACCGCGGCGCGGGGCGCTTTCGGGTGGGTCCGTACGGGCTGTATGTGCCAGCGGGCAGGCGCTACGTGCCGGGGACCAACGTGATCGAGACGACCTGGATGACGCCGCAGGGTTGGGTGCGGGTGGTGGATGCGCTGACGATCGGCGAGTGGCATGACAACGAGGAGGGTTCCAGCCACACCCGTCCGCCGACCGACTACGACGCCGATCACGTGCTGGTGCGGGTGATCGAATGCATGCAGGGTCAGGTGCAGATGGAGATGGTGTGCGAGCCGATGCTCGACTACGGGGCGACGGTTGCGAAGTGGAGCGAGGTCGAAGACCAGCGCGCCGATGGCGGCGTACCCGCGCTCGATGCCAGCGACGGCACCGACGGCGCGCGCACCGCGTTCCGTCTCTTCTCCGACATGCGCATGGGGATCGAGGGCAACCGCGTGCACGCCCGCCACACGCTCAGCGAAGGGGAGAAACGCTTCTGCGCAATGTCGTGGACGGAGGGGCTCGGCGGCCCGCGCACGGTCGAGCAGGCGCAGGCGCACCTGAAGCGCACCAGCCACTTCTGGCGCACGTGGCTGGCCGAAGGCACCTACCCCGACCACCCCTGGCGGGTGCACCTGGAGCGCTCGGCGCTGGTGCTCAAGGGGCTCACGTTCATGCCCACCGGCGCGCTGGTGGCGGCCCCCACAACCTCGCTGCCCGAGACTCCCCGGGGGTCACGCAACTGGGACTACCGCTACTGCTGGATGCGCGATGCGACGTTCACGCTGTGGGGACTGCACGCGCTGGGTCTGGACTGGGAGGCCGATGACTTCGTGCAGTACGTGGCCGACCTGGAGCGCAACGAGGACGGCTCGCTGCAGATCATGTACGGGATCACGGGCGACAAAGACCTGAAGGAGCGCACGCTGGATCACCTCAAGGGGTATGAGGGCGCGCGCCCGGTGAGGATCGGCAACGGCGCCTACAACCAGCGCCAGAACGACGTGTATGGGGCGGTGCTGGACTCGGTGTATCTGCACTCCAAGAAGCGCGACCACATCCCCGAGCGGCTGTGGCCGGTGCTGATCGACCAGGTCCGCTGTGCCGAGCGGGTGTGGCGGGAGCCCGACCAGGGCATCTGGGAGGCGCGGGGCCAGCCGCGCCACTACGTCTCCTCGAAGCTGATGTGCTGGGTGGCGACCGACCGCGGCGCGCGACTGGCGGAACGGCGCGGGGAGGACGAGCATGCCCGCCACTTCCAGGAGTTGGCGGACGAGATCAAAGCGGAGATCCTCGAGCGGGGCGTGGACAAGCGGGGGGTGTTCCGCCAGCACTACGACACCGACGCGCTCGACGCCTCCAACCTGCTGATCCCGTTGGTGCGCTTCCTGCCCCCCAAAGACGAGCGTGTGTGCGCGACCGTCAACGCGATCAAAGAGGAGCTGACGGAGAACGGGCTGGTGCTGCGCTACCGCACCGAGGAGACCGACGACGGGCAGCACGGCGAGGAGGGGACGTTTTTGATCTGCTCCTTCTGGCTGGTGTCGGCGCTGGCGGAGAGCGGCGAGTGTCGCGAAGCCGAACAGCTGTGCGAACGGCTACTGACGTACGCCTCGCCGATGCAGCTGTACGCGGAGGAGCTGGAGGCCTCATCGGGACGGCTGCTGGGCAACTATCCGCAGGCGTTCACCCACCTCGCGCTGATCAACGCGGTCACCCACGTGGTTGCGGCCCAGCAACAGCAGCAGGAATAGCTCAGTAGCCGGGCTCGCCGGGGAGCAGCACGCGCGCGACCTCGCCATCGAGGACGACATGCGGCTGGACCGCCTCCACGGTGCGCCCGCGCGCGTACTCCAGCAGCTCCGCGGCGCTCGCAAACGGCGAGAGCTGCTCGAGGTGCTTGATCGTGGGGAACACCAACAGGATCGCACCGGCCCGATGGGCCTCGAGCGCGCCCGCGGGCGTGAGCCAGCCGCACTCGACGCACTCCTCGCCATCCACGCGAGGCTCCTGGCCGGGGGGCAGCGAGGCGAGAAAGAAGTGCGTGTCAAAGCGCGTACGCACCACAGCGGGGGTGATCCAGCGCGAGAACTTGACGAGTTCGGCCGGGTTGGGCAGCGCGATGCCGGCCTCCTCACGCAGCTCCCGTACAGCGGCGGCGCGATGGGCACGGTCGTCATCGCCCTCCGCCTGCTCGACGGCGCCGCCGGGAAACACCCACACCCCACCCATGAAGCGCGCGGCGGGGTTGCGCTTGACCAGCAGCAGCTCAAGTTCTTTGCCCCCACCACGTAGCAGAATCACGGTAGCCGCCTGCCGTGGGAGCGTGGGCGGCCCGGGGTTGTACTCCTCGCCGGGACCGGGGCGCTCGTCGGTGGGTGGGGTGCTCATCCGTTGACCCTACCGGGAGAGGGGCCGATCGGTAATCTTTGCGTCGATGACCACCCAAACGCTTCAGCGTTGGATCTGCGAGTCCTGCGGCTATATCTATGACCCCGAGGACGGTGACCCGGACGGCGGGATCCCCGCGGGGACCGCGTTCGAGGACATCCCGGACACGTGGTTCTGTCCGGTGTGCGGCGCCCGCAAGCGAGACTTCACGCTGTACGAGGACTAGAACGGCCCTCTCCGAGGAATCGCCCGCTGGACCCGAATGGCGGCGGCTGCTAGCGCAGGACCGCGAGTATGTCTGGCACCCCTACGGCGGACTGCCGGCGGCGAGCGCAGCGCTGCCGGTCGTCTCGGCGCAGGGGGTGCGGCTGCGCCTGGCCGACGGGCGCGAACTGATCGACGGGATGTCGTCGTGGTGGTGCGCGGTGCACGGCTACCGCCACCCCGCGCTGGACAAAGCGATCACAGAGCAGCTGGGGAAGATGGCGCACGTGATGTTCGGCGGTCTCACGCACGAGCCCGCGGTGCGTCTGGCGGAGCGCCTCGTGCAGCTCGCCCCGCCTGGTCTTGAACGGGTGTTCTTCGCCGACTCCGGCTCGGTGGCGGTGGAGGTGGCGATCAAGATGTGCCTGCAATACCAGCGCGCGGTGGGGCGCCCCGAGCGCAGCCGGCTGCTGACGGTGCGAGGCGGCTACCACGGCGACACGTTCGGGGCGATGGCGGTGTGCGACCCGGTGGGGGGGATGCACAGCCTGTTCACGGGAATCCTCCCCGAGCACCTCTTCGCCGAGCGCCCCCCCGACGGCTTCGACGCCCCCCGGGACGAGCATTGGGAGCGGTGGGCGGCACAGGTGCGCGAGCTGGCGGGGCGTCACGCGCGCGAGCTGGCGGGCGTGATCGTCGAGCCGGTCGCCCAGGGAGCCGGCGGGATGCGCTTCCACTCCCCCGCCTGCGTGCGGCTGCTGCGCGAGGTGTGCGACGAGCACGGAATGCCGCTGGTGGCCGACGAGATTGCCACGGGCTTCGGTCGCACGGGCGCGCTGTTCGCGTGCGAGCACGCAGGCATCACCCCCGACGTGATGTGCGTGGGCAAGGCGCTCACCGGCGGGTATATGACGCTGGCGGCGACGCTCTGCACGGCGGAGGTGGCAGGCGCAATCTCCGCAGGCGAGGGCGGCGGGCTAATGCACGGCCCTACATATATGGCAAACCCGCTCGCCTGTGCGGTGGCGCTCGCCTCGCTCGACCTGCTGGCCAGGGAAGAGTGGCGGACGCAGGTGGAGCGCATCGAACAGGGCCTGCTCGCTGGCCTGGAGCCGGCCCTTGAGCTGCCCGGCGTCAGCGATGTGCGCGTGCTTGGCGCGATCGGGGTGGTGCAGCTGGAGCGCGCGGTGGACATCGGGGCGGCCACCGCGGCGGCGGTCGGGCGTGGTGTGTGGCTGCGCCCCTTCCGAGATCTCATCTACACGATGCCTCCTTATGTCATTGCCGATGAGGACCTGGCCATGGTCACAAAGGGGGCGGTGGACGCCGCGCGCGCCGGGGCATCGCAAATCCGTCCGATCTTGGGCTAAACTCTGATCTGGTTAGTGCATCGATTGCGTTCAGCATCCTTGAGGGGCCCGGGCAACCGGGCTCCCTCCGGTTAAGGTCGTCCCTGACGGCCACCGGGGCCGTCCTTGCTGCGACCGCCAGGGCACCTTGCTATCGCGTAAGCCGGTCGATGACCAGCAGAGCGACGAGCAGGGTGATGGTCAGTACATCGACTGCGTTCATAGCGCCTCCTTTCTCCGGGGACACGACCCCGGAATCACTCGGAGGGGAGGCGCATCGCGATTCGACGTCCAACCACGTTGCCGATCCTAAGCTCGGCTTGGGATGGAACGCTCGCGCGAGAGCCACTCTCGCCACGGTAGGTCTGCGCCCGCGCTGATGAGTGAGGCCGTATCAATGCTCGATACCTGGGGGATGCCCGCGACTTCGACATTCCCGAGCCGAGCGATCGTGGCGCGATTGGACTCTTCCATCGCCGCCGGCCGCGCGGGCCAGGGCGTGAGCACGACCGCCCGCACGTCGAGCCCCGCCGCGCGCGCGGATTCCAGGGTGAGCAGCGTGTGGTTGATCGTGCCGAGCCCGGGCGACGCGGCGATCAACAGCGGCAGCGCAACACGCGCAGCGAGATCGCGCACCGTGAAGCCCTCGGCGAGCGGCACCAGCAGCCCACCCACGCCCTCGACGATCAGCGCGGCGCCCCGCGCGTCGGCGTCGCGCAGCGCGGTCTCCGCGGCTGCCACGATCCGCTCGGGATCGACGCGCTCGCCCGACAGCTCAGCCGCGAGGTGGGGCGAGACCGCGGGCCCGTAGCGCAGCGGCGCGACCTGCTCGGGTGTCATTCCGGCGACGCGGGCCAGCAACTCGTGGTCGGGGGCCATTCCCCGGGCGGGTCGTCCAAGCCGGTGACCACCGGCTTGTGGACGCTCACCAGCTCCCCAGCGGCGGCGATCGCCGCGAGCAGGGTGGCGCTGAGAACGGTCTTGCCCACGCCGGTGCCCGTCCCGGTGACGAACAGCCCGCGCACCGCGGTGCTACGCCGCGCGCGTGATGGCGCCGGCGCTTTCGACGTCGACAGCTCGCGGCTCGGGTTGCACCGAGACCTCCGAGACCTGGTCAGAAGTCGCACCCGCAGCCGGAGCTCCGATCGCCGCGGGGTCCAACCCCAGCGCACGAGCCGCCTCCGCCAGCGCGCGTGCGGCGCGGTGCAGCTCGGCGGGGGTGTGGGAGGCCATCGCGGTGAGGCGCAGACGGGCGCTGCCAGCGGGCACCGAGGGGGCGCGGATCGCCTGCGCGAACACCCCGCGCTCCAGTGCGCCGTGGCAGAGCGCGAGTGCCTGGCGCTCGTCGCCCACGAGCAGCGGCACGATCTGCATCTCGCTCACGGGCACCTCGAAACCCTCGCCCGCGAGCGCCTCGCGCAGGGTGCGCGCGTGGGAGCGCAACCGCTGCACATGAGTGGGGTCGCGTTCGATCTCCTCGAGCGCCGCCAGCGCGCCCGCGACCGCCGGGGGGGCGGGCGCGGTGGAGAAGATCAAAGGCCGCGCGGTGTTGATCAGGTAGCGCACCATCTCCTCGCGGGCGCACACATACGCGCCGTAGGAGCCGAGCGCCTTGCCGAGTGTGCCCACGAGCACGTCCACCTCGCCCTCCAACCCGGCCTGTGCCACGGCGCCGCGCCCACCGGGCCCGAGCGCGCCGGTGGCGTGCGCCTCGTCGACCAGCATGCGCGCGCGGTGGCGGCGGGCGAGCTCGACGATCTCCGGCAGCGGCGCGACGTCGCCGTCCATCGAGAACACCGAGTCGGTGGCGATCAGCCGCCGTCCCTCACCGCCGTGGCGGCGCAGGCTCCAGTCGAGGTGCTCGGCGTCGAGGTGGCGGTAGACGTGCACCCGCGCGCGCGAGGCTTGCAGCCGTCGACGATCGAGGCGTGGTTGAGCTCGTCGGAGAACACCGCGTCGCCGGGACCGGCGAGCGCCCCGATCGCGCCCAGGTTGGCGAGGTAGCCCGACCCGAACAGCACGCACGCCGCGCTGCCCTTGAAAGCCGCCAGTCGCTCCTCCAGGCGGCGATGGACGGTCATCGTGCCCGACACCAGCCGCGAGGCGCCGGCGCTCACCCCCCAGCGCATCGCCGCCTCGGCGGCGGCTTCGCGCACGCGCGGATGGTCGGCGAGGCCAAGGTAGTTGTTGGAGCACAGCAGCAGCACCGGGCGGCCGTCGAGCAGCACGCGCGGCCCCTGCGCTCCGGAGATCAATCGCAAGCGGCGGCTCAACCCCTGGCGCTCGATCTCCGCCAGCCGCTGCTCGATCTCTCCCGAGCCCATCATCGCTTCATCGAGCGTCGTGCACTCGTCGCTGCCGCGCGATCTCGCTCATGACCTCATGGCCACGTTGCGCTTCGCCCGGTAGCGCAACTGCGTGGAGGGGTCCCACAGCCGCACATTCAGGTCGACCTGCGTGGCGGGCGCCATCCCGAGATGCTCCTCCACCACGTCCGGCGTCTCGCCCTCCAACCACCCCGCGCGATTGTCCGGCCGGGGGTTGGCGCCGTTGTCGGGCTGGCGCGCGACGTTGAGCCCGAGCTCCTCGAACATCGCGCGATCCTGCTCGGGCTCGGCACCGAGCGTGGTGAGGAAGTTGCCCATCATCACGCCGTTCAGCCCTGCCTTCACCGCGAGCGGCTGCAGCTCGCCGAAGTTCTCCACGCGCCCCCCGCACACACGGAACAGAGCTTCGGGGAGGATCAGCCGGAAGATCGCGATCCACTTCACCGCCTCCCACGGATCCATCAATTCACGATCGCCAAACTTCGTGCCGGCGCGCGGGTTGAGCAGGTTGATGGGCACGCTCGTCGGGTCGATCGCGGCCAGCTCGAACGCCATCTCCACGCGCTGCGCGCGGCTCTCGCCGAGGTTGAGGATGCCGCCGACGCAGGTCTCGAGGCCGGCCTCGCGCACCGCCTCGATCGTGCGCAGGCGCCCCTCGTAGCGTACGGTGCTCGACACTTCGTCGTAGTAGCTGGTGGCGGTCTCCACGTTGTGATGCACGCGCTGGATGCCCGCCTCCTTGAGCGCCTTGGCGCGTTCGGTGGACATGTGCCCGACCGATGCGCAGCGCTTGAGGTTGGTGTGCTCGGCCACCAGGCGCGCGCCCTCCAGGATCTTGGCGAAGTCGCGCTTTGACAACCCCTGACCCTGGGTCACCATGCAGAAGCGGTGCGCCCCCGCCGCTTCGGCGGCACGGGCATGTTCGAGGATCTGTTCGGGGTCCATCATCGGGTGCATCGGGGTCTCCGCCTCGGCGAAGCGCGATTGCGCGCAGAAGCCGCAGTCCTCGGCGCATCCCCCCGACTTGGCGTTGACCAGCGAGCACATGTCGGTCGAGTCGCCGAAGCGCTCCACGCGTGCCTTCCAGGCGCGCTCCACGAGCGCCTCGATCTCGGCGTGGTCCTCGATCTCGCCCAGTCGTAGGGCCTCCTCGGGGGTGATCAGCGGCGGCATCGGCGGCACAACCTCCGTTCGTGATGGTGGCGTCGCTGACAATACAGCTCCGCACGCCCTTTCGTCTGCCGGCCCGGGGAGCGCGTATCCCGGGCCGGGCCACGCTGCTGTGCGTGGGGATGTCGCCCGGCGGCCGTGGCGTGGGTGCACTGGCTGGTCGCACAGCCAGCATTAAGTGAAGCGCTTTGTCATCTTTTGTTCAATTTATTCACCGTGCGACTTATTTTCCACGTTTTTTTATCTGTGAGTTGACACGCTGTTGCATTCAAACAACAATAACTGTGCGTCATCCGGATAAAACGAATGGGGCATTGTGGGTCCAGCGGAGAATGGAGGCAGCCGGTGAGCAGCGGTGTCCAGGGCGCGGTCTCGCTGAGGGTGAGGGCCGGGGGGGTCAGGGAACGCAGCGACGCCATGGCGCTCGAGCAGGCGCGCGTCGGCCTGATCGGGCGGCTGCGAGCTCGCGAACGGGAGATCGAAGACGCGATCTACGCCCGTGTCAGCGGCATGTTCACGCAGGGCTCCGGCGAAGACGCCGACTACCAGGCAGGGCTGCGCGAAACGGTCGCCGCCGCCATCACCCTGTCGCTGAGCGAAATCGAAGACCCCGACGGGCCGCCCGCCCCGATCCCGTCGGTCGCGATCGCGCAGGCCCGCCGGGCGGCGCGCCGCAACATCAGCGTGGACACGCTGATGCTGCGATACCTGGGTGGCCATCGGGTGCTGGGGGCGTTCGTGATGGACGAGGCCCATCGCTGCGGCCTTTCCTCCAACGGGCCGGCGTTGCGCCACCTGCGCACCTCCCAAGAGGCGGTGCTGGAGCGCATGATGACCGCGGTCGCCGACGAGCACAGGCAGGAGCGCGAGCGGATCGAGCGCTCGCGCGAGGAGTGCCACGCCGAGCTGGTGCAGCGCCTGCTGGCCGGCGAGCGACCGGATACGTCCGAGCTCGACTACGAGCTGGACGATGCCTGGCACCTGGGCATCATCGCCAGCGGTGCGCGAGTGCACAGGGTCGTGCGCGACCTCGCTGGGGAACTGCAGCGCCAGCTCTTGGTGGTGTCAACCGGGGAAAGCTCGGTGTGGGCTTGGATCGGCGGGTCACGTCCCCTGGACATGGCGCGCGTCGAGCGGATCCTGGTTCCCGCGAAGTGCGGCGATGCCTCACTCGTGCTGGGGGAGCCGCAGGAGGGGCTGTCCGGCTGGCGCCTCACCCATCAGGAAGCGCAGGCCGCACAGCTGGTGGCGATGCGTGACCCGGCGCCGATGACGCGCTTCGCCGCGCACGCGCTGATGGCGCTGGTGCTCCAAAACCAGTCGCTCGCGCGCTCGCTGGTCAGCATCTACCTGCCATCGCTCGGCAGCCCCGTGACGCGCGAGACGCTGAGAGCCTACTTTGCGGCCGGCTGCAACGCCGCCACCGCCGCGGCCATGCTCGCGATCGATCGCCACACCGTCGAACGGCGGCTGCGGGCCGTCGAGACGCGGCTCGGTCGCCAGTTACGGTTGTGTCACGCCGAGCTGGAGGTGGTGCTCCGTCTGGAGGAGCTTGGCGTGGCGGCGGGCGACCAGGAGGCGAAGTTGACGTAGACGCACACCGCTCGCCGCGAGCCGATGTGGCACATCGCCGGCTGACCCATATGCCACTTCGGCCCATCACCCGGCGATTGCCCGGTGATAGATATTTCAGTCTCTAGCTTCGCCAGAAATAGTCGCTCGCAATATTGGCCGGTAGGCACAGTTCATTACTCATATTTCAAGCGGCAAGCCTGGTTGGGCTTGTCTTCTTTTACCGTCTGTCACGTTCACAGTTCCCGGCAGTGCCTGATTGACGCCTGGCAACCCTCTCCAGATCACTCACGACCCTGCCAATGTCCGTTCTCTCGCCCTCGCCGCGGCACGATGTAGCCGCTCTCTCCCACGATCGTGGACGGCTGGACGGGCGCTCGTTCAAAGTGTTCTGGGACCCGTTGTGCGAGCTCGACCACCCAGCCTGGGTGCAGGCTGGACGCAAGCTTGGTGCGCTCGGGCGGGGGGGCCAGTGGTGGCTGGGGGACTGGCTGCTGTACGGGGCCTTTCGCTGGGGTCAAAAGTATGCCGAAGCGGCCCGCGTTACGGGGTACGACGCGGGCAGTCTGCGCAATATGGCCTGGATTGCCTCGCAGTTCCCTCCGCCTCGTCGCCGTGCCTCGCTCACGTGGTGCCATCACGCGGCCGTCGCGGGGCTGAGCATCGCCGAGCAGGAGCGGTGGCTGGACCTGGTGGTGGCTGAGCGGTTGACGGTGGCCGACCTGCGCGCGGCGCTGCGCACCGAGCGCTCTCACCGCGAGCAGGCCTCGGTTGTATCGCCGCCGGCGGCGACACAAGCCTCGCACGAGGCGGTGGCACAGGTGATTGAAGCGGCGGCACAGGTGGTGTGTCCCCATTGTGGCGGCGAGGTGCCGCTGCCGCCAAGCACGAACCGCTCGCCGCGCGTCGTCGAGGTTGGAGCGGTCCGGTGACGGACCGCCGCCGTTGGCCGCGCGGCGCCGCCGTGCTCGCCGGTCATGCCAGTTCGCTTGCGCACCGGCGCCTGCTCACGGTCGTGGTGACGGCGATGGCGCTGTGCTCGCTGGCCCCGATTGGCAGCGCGTGGGCGACCGACAAGGCGAAGCTCACGGTTGGGTTCGCGCCCTACCGGCTGGGCGTCAACTCGGCCTTCACCTTTACCCTTCAGGTTGGCTCTACGACGGGCGCCATCCCGTCCCCGTTGACCAGCATGGGGTTGCGGATGCCGGCCGGCATGGGGCTGTCGACCAGCCAACTGGGTCTGTCGGTTTGCCCGCCTGAAGCTCTGCGGGCCGGCGGTGTGGGGGGCTGTTCGCCCGAAGCCGTGATCGGAACAGGGACAGCCACCGTAGTGCAGGCCACGAGCTCCGAACAGTTCGAAATCCCGATGGCCATCACGGTGCTGATGGCCCCCGCGGCGCACGAACAAACGCGCCTTTTCTTCTACGCCGAAGGCCAATCCGTGATGATCACTGAACTCTTTTACACGGGGTACATGACGGGCATCGCCAAGCCGCTCGGCACGCTGGTCGGCGCGACGATTCCACCCACCGAGGGCATGCCCGGCACACCTCCCGCGGCGCTCACCAACATGACGGTGACGCTGGCCCCACGCGGGCTGATGTATGTCAAGCACGTCAACGGTCGCGCGGTGCGCTATCACCCGAAGGGCCTTGCCGTACCGACCGTCTGTCCGCCGGTGGGCTTCACGTTTGGGGTGCAGCTGGGGTTTGCCGACGGCACCTCCATCGAAACCACGACCAGGCTGCCGTGCCCCGCTCCGGCGGGACACCTCCGCGCGCGCGGGCCCAAGCGGGCGCGTGGACATGGCGGGCAAGGCCGGCGCGGGAAATGACACGGATGCTGCTCGCTCACACAGGGGTGGCCGCGCGCATTCGTGTGCGGCGATTGCTCGGCACGGGCGCAGCATGCATCGCGCTGCTCGCGCTGGGTGCGACGGCCGCGCACGCCGAATCGCAGGCGCCGGCCGTGGAAAGCGAGACGGCCGAGAAGGTCACCGCTACCGCGGCGACGCTGCAGGCGTGGGTGAACCCGCAATTCGCGGACACGCACTACTACTTCGAATACGGATCGACCACTGCCTATGGCTCCACGGTGCCGACTCCGCCCGGCACCGACATCGGCGAAGCCGATTTTGGGCAAAGCGCGGAAGCCGCCATCTCAGGGTTGAGTCCAGGTGCCACATATCACTTCCGGGTGGTGGCCGTCAACTCGGTGGGCACCACCTACGGGCCCGATACGCCGTTCACGACCGCACCGCCGGTGACCGTTGAAGCGGAGTCCGCGGCGAACGTGGCCGCCACGGCCGCCGACCTGACGGCGAAGATCGACACCGAAGATCTCGCGACGAGCTACCAATTCGAATACGGCACGACTCCGGCGTACGGGATGAAGGCGCCGCTGCCCGCAGCAGCGCTCGCGGCCGCGAGCGGCACGCAAAGCATCTCCGTGCATGTACAGGACCTGCAGCCGAACACCACCTACTACTTCCGCCTCATGGCCACCAACGCGCTTGGCACGGTTACCGCGAGCGCTGCCAAATTCACCACCTATCCGCCCGGCGAAGCCTCCTTGCTGCCAGACAACAGGGCGTATGAGCTGGTGTCGCCACTCGACAAGAACGGCGGCGACGTCGGCGGTGGTAGCCCCGGGGGACTTAACCCGCCACCCGGCGCGTTCGGCAGTAGTTCGGCCAGCGGCGGAGCGGTCACCTACGCCTCATCCACCAGCTTTGGTGATGCTCAGAGCGCGGAAATCACGACTCAATATCTCTCAACGCGCGAGCCAACCGGCTGGACGACGCACGGCATCTCACCGCCAGCGGCTCTGGAAGAACAATCGAGGCTCGACCCAGTAGAAATATTTCACCTCTTCACGCCTGAACTGACGGCGTGGGTCTTTTCCTGGAAGCACACGCCAGCCGCGCCGGGCCAGCCGCCGGAAAACGAAAACCTCTACCGGGGTGAAGTGGGCAGCGGCGCCGACCAGTTGATCAACGACGGCACGCCCGCCAATGCGGGGGCCGCACAGTACGAAGTGATGGCTGTTGGCGCCTCCAGCGATCTGCTCCACGTGGTCTTCGAAGCCAGCGAAGCGCTCGTGCCCGGTGCTCCGACGGGCGCCACGAGTGTGTACGAATGGGCTCCCGGCGTCCCCCTGCGGCTCGTCAGCGTGCTGCCCGGCCCCGGCGAAGTGGCCGCGGCAAGCGCGCAAGGTGCCGGTGGCCAGAACAATCAACTGCCAAACCTCGTATCGGCCGATGGCTCGCGCATCTTCTGGGAGGATGGCAACGGACAGCTGTACGTGCGCGAACACGGCACCTCGACGGTGCATCTCAATGCCTCGCAGCGCACCCCGTCGCTCGGTGATGGGACGGCTCGGTTCATGGCCGCGACACCCGACGGCTCGCGGGTGTTCTTCCTCGACGAAACGGCGCTCACCAGCGCTGCCGGCGACAACGGCGGCCTGTACGAATACAGCTTCGCAAACGGTCGGCTGACCGATCTCACACTCGACGCCGGCGGGTCTCCTGGCGTGCAAGGGGTCGCCGGCATCGACGAAGGCGGCGCGAGCGTGTACTTCCTCGCCAGTGCCAGCCTCACGAGCAACGCCCGCCCTGGTGCGGGACAGCCGAGCCCTGGTGGGCACAACCTCTATGTCGCACGCGAGGGCGAGCTCACGTTCATCGCTACGCTCGTCTCCGAAGACAGCGGCGATTGGAAAAACAACTTTGGAGAACTGACCGCCGAGGTGACGCCCGATGGCAGCCAGCTCGCGTTCGTGTCGCGGGAGCCGCTCACCGGCTACGACAACACCGACCTCAACACCGGTGAAGCGGATGCCGAGGTATTCCTCTATGACGCCGGGGCCGAAACGTTGCGGTGCGTGTCGTGCAACCCCAGTGGTGAGCGGCCGGTCGGACCGGCGAGCGTGCCAACGCCGCAAGGCATTGGCCACCTTCCGCGCTACCTCTCCGAAAACGGGCAGCGCGTCTTTTTCGACAGCAAGGACGCGCTGCTTCCGGCAGCCAGCAACGGCAAGCAGGACGTCTATGAGTACGAGAACGGCGTCATCCACCTGATCTCCTCAGGGACCAGCGACGAAAACTCCACACTGGATGACGCCAGCGCCAACGGCGACAACGTGTTCTTCGTCACGCGCGCCCAACTGGTCCCGGACGATCAGGATGAACATTCTGACATGTACGATGCGCGGGTCGACGGCGGCTTTGCAACGGCGGTTTCGCCAGCGCCGTGTTCGGAGGAGGGATGCAGGGGGCCGGTGAGCGCCCCGCCGGAGCCGCTTACGATCGTCACCGAAGAAACACACGGCGCCGAAGCGCTCCTCGCGCAGCCGACCGCTGCGCCCCCGCCGGCCCTGCCCGCCGGCCGGCACAAGACGAAGAAGCCGGCGCACAAGGCCCGGGCCCGGCATTCCGCGCGTAAGGCTAAGAGTTCCCGTAGCCACCGCGGCAGGCGCCGAGTCGGCCGTGGGCAGCAGGCGGCGCGGCACTCCGTCAGGTCAGATGGCCATGCTGATGTGCGGGAAGGAGGCGCAAGGTGATCCGTCGTTCATACATGTGGCTGCTGTATGTGTGCCTCGCCGTCGCCGGCTGTGCGATGGTGCCAGCCCCGGCCTCGGCGACCCCTGCGGCATTTGGCCTGAAGTCGTTCCAGGTGTTTTACCAGCAGGCGCTCTCGACAACACCTGAAACCGTTGAAACGCTCGGTCCGCCAGATTCCAAGGCCGGATCGCATCCCTATCAGCTCACGATCAACGAGGAATTCAACACTTTCCTCGATGCCGAAGGCACACTGAAGCCTGACGGATTGGTCAAGGACGTCGATATCGAACTTCCGTCCGGCGTGATCGGCAACGCTAACGCAGTGCCCCAATGCCCGATGGTGGTGTTCGAGAACAGCCCTCTGGTGAAAGTTGCCTGCCCGGCCGACACGCAGGTGGGCGTGGTCACGGTGCGCCTGAACGGCGATGCCTTGACGGTGCCGCTCACAAATCTCGTTCCCGCTCCCGGCCACGCCGCGCAGTTCGGGGTGGTCCTCCTTTCTCCGGAGTTGATCAATGTGACGGTGCGTAACACTGGTGAATACGTCCTCGATTTGGAACAGCACAACATCAACCAGGTGCTGCCGCTCACCGGCTTGTCAACGACGATCTGGGGTGTCCCCGCCGATCCGAGCCACAATCCCTTTCGCGGTGAATGTCTTGGAAATCCGTTGGATACCGAAGAAGACGGTAAGTCGAAGGGAAACTGCCCTAGCGGCGTGCCCCCCCAGCCACTCCTGACAATGCCCAGCTCCTGCTCTGAGCCGCTCACTGCAAACATGGTGGCGGACTCCTGGGAAGCGCCAGACGCTCTGGTGCGCCAATCGGTGACGGCCGGCGGCTCCGGCGGCATGCCCAGCCGCCTCTCGGGTTGCGAACAGCTCGAATTCAACCCGACCGTCACGGTGCGCCCGGAATCGGCCGCCGTCGACTCCCCCACGGGGGTGGCGATCGAAGTGGACATGCCATACAACAGGGATCCCGCCGCGCTGGCGGAGGCGAGCTTGCGAGAAATCGCGGCCGCGCTGCCCGTCGGCATGTCGATCAACCCCGCGGCCCCCGCTGGGCTTGGATACTGCACGCCCGCGCAGATCGGGCTGGGTGAAGAAAGCCCGCCCAGCTGCCCCAACGAATCGAAGGTGGGTACCTTCGAAGTGCAGACGCCGCTGCTGTCCAGCCCGCTGCAGGGCGCAATCTATATTGCGCAGCCGGCCCGGCCGTTTGTCGGCACGGCCGGCATCTACCTCGCGGGCGAAGGCGACGGGATTGTAGTCAAGATGGCCGGCCAGATCAGTGCGCGATCCACCGACGGCCAGCTGACGTTCACGCTGAACAATGCGCCACAGCTGCCGATCTCAGCCTTGAAGCTCGATCTGTGGGGAGGGCCCCGAGCAGTGATCGCCAGTCCGTCCACGTGTGGCGTGTTCGAAGCGACCGCTGCGCTGACGCCCTACTCGGCGCCCGAATCCGGCGGGCCGGTCACTCGCTCCAACAGCTTTGCGATCGACGAAGCCTGTGGCGGCCTATTCGCGCCTTCGCTCAAAGCAGGTACGACCAGTTCGGTGGCTGGTCATCAGAGCGCCTTCGAGCTCCAGTTGACGCGCACCGATCAGCAGCCGTACCTCGAGAACTTTGGCGTCGCTCTGCCTCCCGGCCTGCAGGCGAACATCGCCTCCGTTGCGCTCTGTGGCGAAAGTGAAATCGCGGTCGACATATGCCCGGCGACCAGCGAAGTGGGAACGATCACGGCCGCCGACGGGGCTGGCTCGAGTCCGAACTACATCACCGGCCACGTTTATCTCACCGGCCCGTACGGCGGCGCGCCGTACGGCGTCGCGATCATCATGCCGGCAGTGGTCGGCCCGTTCGACCTGGGCACAATCGTGGTGCGGGGAGCGATCTCGATTGACCTTGCGAAGGCCAGTATGTCGATTTCAGTCGAACCTTTTCCCACCGTCGTCGGCGGTGTACCGCTACGCATCAAAAGCGTCGAGATGAAGACGGCGCCAGACTTCATGGTCAACCCCACCAGCTGCGCCGAAGAGCACATGACCGGGATCGTCAGCTCCAGGGCCGGCACGAACGTCACACTGTCCACGCCCTATCAGGCGGTTGGCTGCGCGAGCCTCGCGTTCACGCCGACGCTGACCGCCACCGCCGAGGCGCCCGCTTCGAGAAAAGGCGGGGTCGGACTGGACCTGGCGATCGCCTTCCCCGCCGAACCGCAAGCAAGCGCCAGCAAGCTTGTCGTGGAACTCCCGAGTGAGGTGCGTGGCCGTCTCAGCACCATCCAGCAGACCTGCCGTGCCGAACTGTATGCACAGAACCCGGCCCAGTGTCCACCGGGCTCGCTGGCGGGCAGCGCCCGGGTGATCACCAAGCTTCTTCCCAGCCCGCTCGTCGGTCCTGTTTACCTGGTGACCGGCGGAGGGTTGCTGCCGCGTTTGGATATGACGGTGCAGGGTGACGGCATCACCGATGAGCTGATCGGCAGGTTCGTGATTTCCAAGCATGGCGTCACCAGCGCGATTGTGGAAGGGATGCCCGACGCGCCGCTCTCCTCGATTGCGATCGACCTGCCCAGCGGGCCTCATTCGGTGCTCGGCACAAACGCCAATCTCTGCCGGCGGCACCTCCCGGTTGGCTACACATTCACAGCGCCCAGCGGGGCGCATTTCACGCGGACGACCAAGCTGGCCGTGGCCCGCGGGTGTTCGACCGTGCCCGCGCACCACAAAGCGCATGCAGCCCGTCGTGGCCGCGGCCGCACGCACAATGCCGGCAGCTCCGCCGTGCGCCCCAATGGGGGCCGCGCCGGCACGCACACCGCCCACAAGCGCGCCTCCAGCCCGCGTGGATAGCGGCGCTTGTCATGACGTCATGACATTGGCCCGCCGCGATGATTGCGCGGTGGGAGGCCCGCCAGGAAGGCTGAGGGACTTGCCCGTCCGGTCCAATGCCGGGCCGGGGATGGCAGGTATCGGGCGGTTTAAGTATTCAGCGCAAAATCGAGCTTCAAGGAGGCCTGTTTTGAGTCCAAGGAAGATGTCAAGTGCAGCTCGCGCGCGCCGTCTGGTGGTCGGCATGCTCGTGTGCGGCGGTGCCGTGGGCGCCGCGTCGATCGACCTCGCCAACTCGCCCACAGCCGGCGCGGCCCGCGACTCGGTGCCAGTCGCGGTGGCGGCGTCTGAGGTCAAGCAACTCAACCAGACGACGGTGATGAGCGTCGCCAGTATTCAGGGCAATACGATCATCGCTCACGGCCAGGAGGTGACCGGGCAGATCAATGGCGTTGTGTCGTTCAAGCTGACACTTTTGAACGGTTCACGTATGTCCTCTGTCTTCACCATTTCCAACAATGGTCATATCGGTCGCCAGCACCGCAAAGGCACGGTGCAGGGCACCTCCAACGGCAACTACCACGTGTCGGGTTCGACTTCATCCTTCACCGGGCAGATCGTGAGCATACGGGGCACCGAAGAATTCGCGCATGCCAAGAACCTGGGCGTCAGCGCGTCGGGTACATTCAACCGCAGGACCTTCAAAATGATCGTCACCCTGAAGGGCAAGTTCATCGAATAGATGTGGGTGGCGGGGTCGCGGGACGTCGCGGCCTCGCTCACCCAACGTGTTCTCGCGCAGGCCCTGAATCGCCGCCACTTCCGGACGACGGTCATCACGGCAAACGTGCGGTGGCGCGCAACTCCCCAGCGGCAACACCGCCGTGCCGGGTTCGAGCGTCGGCACCGCGCGTCCGGGTTCGAGCGGCGACAGACCCCGCGCGTGCTGGGTTCGAGCGGCGACAGACACCGCGCGCCTGGGTTCGAGCGGCGACAGACCCCGCGCGTGCTGGGTTCGAGCGGCGACAGACCCCGCGCGTGCTGGGTTCGAGCGGCGACAGACCCCGCGCGTGCTGGGTTCGAGCGGCGACAGACACCGCGCGTGCTGGGTTCGAGCGGCGACAGACCCCGCGCGTGCCGGGTTCGAGCGGCGACAGACACCGCGCGTGCCGGGTTCGAGCGGCGACAGACACCGCGCGTGCCGGGTTCGAGCGGCGACACCGCGCGCCCGGGTTCGAGCGGCGACAGACCCCGCGCGTGCTGGGTTCGGTTTCATCCTTCACGGGGCAGACCTTGGGCATGAAGGGCACCAACGAAGCAAGGGCACCGAAGAACTCGCGCATTTAAAAACCTTGGTATCAGCGCTCCCGCTCCCGGTTGCGTTGAACCATAGAACCCACAAATGATCGCCACCCTGAAGGGCAAGCAAGTTCGTCGAAGAAAAATGGCGAGAGGCGCCGCGCGGACGGTGTCGCCGCGGCCGCGGGCCCCGGCCGTGGGTCTCGCTCACCCAACGTGTTCTTGCGCGGGCTCCTGCATCGCTGTCGCAAGCGGCTGCTCATGGGTCGTGTCGACGGCGATTGCCGGCTGGGGCAACGACCGGCGCGAGAGCCGGCGATGCAGCTTGCGCAGGGGTGCGGGCGCCCACCAGTTGGCCTCGCCCAGGAGGCGCATCAGCGCCGGTACCAGCAGGGCCCGCACGACGGTGGCGTCGAGCAGCACCGCGGACACGATGGCGACGGCCAGCTCACGGGCGTTGGGAAGGCGGGAGGTGACCAGCGAGCCGATCGCCACGCATAGAAGCAGCGCCGCGGTGGTGGTGATCCGTCCGGTGCGCTCCAGTCCCAGCGCGATCGCCTCCTCGTTGCTGGCGCCATCCTCGTGGACCTCACGGATGCGGTCGAGCAGGAATACGCCGTAGTCGGTGGACAGCCCCCATGCGATCGCGACCAGCAGCACCGGCTGGATGACAGCGACCGAACCGAGGCTTGAAGCCCCGAACAGCCAGTGCGGGTCACCGTCCTGGAACACCAGCACCAGCACCCCGAGCGCGGCGGCGACCGTGAGCACGTTCATCAGCACCGTCTTCGGCGGCAGCACCACCGAGCCGGTGAGCATGAACACCGCCAGGCCGGTGGTGAGTGTGACGATGATCAACACCAGCAGCAGGTTGCTGGTCATCGTCGCCTTCATATCCACAAAGGTGGCGGCGGGCCCGCCCACCGTGCGCTCGAACGGCACCGGTGTGTCCCTGATCAGCCTCACCAGCCGCTGTGCCTGAGCGCCGGCGGCTTCTCCCTTGGGCTCGATGTACATCACCGCCACATGCCGCTTGAGATGCTGGAAGGGCGAGTTGGTGACCTCTCCCGGAAGGCGTTCCAGCGTGTGGCGGTAGTGGCGGAGCTGGCTGTTGGTGGCGTTGTTGGTCACCACCTCGATCACGTGTTCCGGGTCGAGCTTGAAGTGGGCGGCGATTGTGTCGCTGACCTGGCGCGTGCTGGTGGAGGTTGGCAGTGCCGACGCCGAGCCGATCGCGGAGAGCTTGAGGCCGAGCACAGGCGCGGCGAGGAGGAGCAGGAGCGCGGATGCGCTCACGGCGACGGTCACCGGCCGCCGCATCACAGCCATGGCCAGCCGATACCAGCGGCCGGCCAGCACCGGTCTGGAGATGGCGTTGGCTGAGCGCTGCAACCATTGCGGCGAAAGCGCATTGACGCGCGGGCCCAGCAGCAGCAGCAGCGCCGGCAGTATCGTGAGCGCGGCGAGGCATACCAGCAGCGCCGTGAGCATCCCTCCGATACCCATCGAATAGAAGGCCTGCTGGGGCAACACCAGCAGCGAGCCCATCGCCATGATCACCGTTATCGCGCTGAACAGCACCGTGCGCCCGGCAGTGGCCATCGTGCGGGTTACGGCAACGCGCATATCGTCGGGGCTGCTGGCCAGCTCCTCGCGGAAGCGCGAAACGATCAGCAGGCTGTAGTCAATTGCCAGTCCGATGCCGAGCGCGGTGACGATGCCGACCGCCAAGCCGGAGATTGGCAGAAAGTACGTGGCCAGCTGCAGGCCGGCGCGCATCAGGGCGATCGCCGTAACGCCCAGCGCGACAGGCAGCAGAGCCGCGACCAGCCCGCGGAAGAACCAGATCGTGAGCAGCAGCAGGAGCGGGAAAGAGAACAGCTCTGCGTGCTTCAAGTCCTGTTCGACCACTTCGTTGGACTGCGGGGCACCGATATCGATGCTTCCGAACTTCACTCCTGGCCAGTGGCTCAGGCGATGCACAAGGCTGACCCCCTCCTGGCTGTGGGTCAGTTCTGAGCCTGGGCGGAAGCGCACGGTGAGATAGGTGAACCTTTGGTTGCGCGAGACCACCGCACCTCCGATGTCGAGGGTGCTCTGCACTTCCCCAACGTGATGGTCGCGTTCGATCGCTTCCTGGAGCTTGTGAACTTTGAACCCTCGCTTCAGGGATTCTATGACCGCGTCCCGCGACCCCTTGCGGGGGTGGCCGGGTGGACCCAGATCGAGCAGCGCGAGTATGCCCGGCGGGGACTCGAAGCCGGTGCCGCGTTCGAGCAGCTTGTCGGCATGCGCGCTATCTGAGCTCGGGTTGGTGATTCCCAGGGGGCTCAGGTGATGGACAAGCCCTGCGCCGAACAGCGCGGCGAGCGCCACCACCGCGGCGGCCACAGCGAGCAGGATCCGCGCACGGCGAGGAGTGAGGGCAGCGGCGAGTTTTGGCATCGGCCCGACCTTAGTAGGGCGGATCGAGCGCGTCAAATAACGCGAGGGGGATCGCTCCGCGTGGGACAACCTGGTGCATCAGCGATGCCTTGGTATGCCACATAGGCATGTGAACGCCCCTCCAAAGTCGCTGGCGAAGTTTAAGATCTCCTCGGGCGGTAAAAGGATTCACCTTTTGTGCCGCTGATCTTAAAGTCTTTAATTTGCGGACGCTGCTCGTTGGGGGAGCCGGTTGACGTGATCGAAATTTGGCCAGGAGTTCGGCACCTCGCTAGTGGGTTTGATTGCCATTGGCAGCGCCGTGGGGAGGGTGGTCGATAAACTCGAATGAGAAGGCTCCGGAACCTGAGGCGGCCGATCGACGCCCGCGAGCAGACGAGAGAAAGCTCGTCGGCGACCGCGGCCGCAGACGCGATCGCCGTCATCGGCATCGCGTGCCGCGTTCCGCGCGCACCGGATGCGGCGGCCTTCTGGCGCCTGCTGCGCGACGGGGTGGAGGCCGTCGGGGAGATGCCGGCGCAGCGGCGAGCCCTGACGGGAGACTCGCGGGCGGCTCCCGCGAGGGGCGGTTTCCTGGCCGACGTGGACCTGTTCGACGCGGCCTTCTTCGGCGTGTCGCCGCGCGAGGCGGCGGCGATGGATCCACAGCAGCGGCTGATGCTCGAACTCAGCTGGGAGGCGCTCGAAGACGCCTGCGTGCCTCCCACGCGACTGCGCGACAGCCCGTCGGGGGTGTTCGTGGGTGCCATTTCCAGCGATTACGCCGACCTTCTGCACGCCCAGGGAGAGGAGGCTGTCACGCGGCACGCGCTCACCGGATTGCACCGCGGCGTGATCGCCAACCGGATCTCTTACACCCTCGGCCTGCGGGGACCCAGCCTCACTGTGGACACGGGCCAATCGGCGTCGCTGGTCGCCGTGCACCTCGCCTGCGAGAGCCTGCGCCACGGGGAGTCGCGGGTGGCGCTGGCGGGCGGCGTGCAGCTGAACATATCGCCGCACAGCGCCGTGGTGGCCGCTCGGTTCGAAGGACTATCCCCCGACGGCCGCTGCTTCACCTTCGATGCGCGCGCCAACGGCTACGTCCGCGGAGAGGGCGGCGCGGTGGTGGTGCTCAAGCCGTTGGCGGATGCGTATGCGGACGGGGATCGCGTGTACTGCGTGATTGGCGGCGGCGCGGTCAACAACGACGGTGGCGGAGAGAGTTTGACGGCGCCGAGCCGGCACGCCCAGGAAGAGGTTCTGCGCCTCGCCTACCGCCGGGCCGGTGTACCGCGCGCGGACGTGCAGTACGTGGAGCTGCACGGGTCCGCCACCAGTCTGGGCGATCGGATCGAGGCGGCGGCGCTGGGGGGCGCGCTCGGAGCCTGCCGGCCGGCGCACAGCCCACTGCGGGTGGGCTCGGTAAAGACCAACATCGGTCATCTCGAGGGTGCCGCCGGCGTCGTGGGACTGATCAAGACGGCACTCGCCATCCACCACCGCGAGATCCCGGCGAGCCTCAATTTTCAGGCGCCTCACCCTGAGATCCCGCTCGAGGAGCTGCGGCTCAGCGTGCAGCGCCAGCTCGATCCGTGGCCCGGCACCGATGGGCCGCTGCTCGCTGGGGTCAGCTCCTTTGGCGTAGGGGGCACCAACTGCCACCTGGTCCTGGCTGAGCCTCCCTCGCCCGACGTGCTTGCCCCGGTGCGCTCGCGCTCCTGCCCACCGCTCGCGGGAGAGCCGCTTGGAGAGAGCATGCAGGCCTGGGTGCTCTCGGGCCGCGGCGATGCCGCGCTGCGCGCTCAGGCACAGCAGCTCGAGCGCCATCTCGAGTCCGAGCGCGAACTCGACGCGGCAGATATCGGGCACACGCTTGCCGTTGGCCGCGCGGCGCTTGAGCACCGGGCGGTGATCCTCGGCGCGGAGCGCGAGGAGCTGCTCGCCGGCCTGGGCCGGCTGGGCCGCGTGGAGCCCGCGGTCAACGTGATCGAGGGGCTCGCGACTGGCGAGGGGGAGGACGGGATCGTGTTCGTGTTCCCCGGTCAGGGGTCGCAATGGCAGGGCATGGCATCGGGGCTGCTCGAGTGCTCGCCGGTGTTCGCCGAGTCGATTGGGCTATGCGGCGAGGCGCTTGCGCCGTTTGTGGACTGGTCGCTTGAGGATGTTCTGCGGGGTGTCCCCGGGGCGCCCGGTTTGGTTGGGGATGACGTGGTTCAGCCGGTGTTGTTCGCGGTGATGGTGTCGTTGGCGAGGTTGTGGCAAGCGTGCGGTGTGCAGCCGGATGTGGTGGTGGGTCATTCGCAGGGTGAGATCGCGGCTGCATGTGTGGCCGGGGGATTGTCGCTGGAGGATGGTGCGCACGTGGTCGCGTTGCGCAGCCGAGTTTTGGCGCGGCTGGCTGGGCGGGGTGGGATGGTGTCGGTCGCGTTGTCTGCCGGCGAGGTTCAGCGCCGTTTGGGGCGTCCGCGCAAGGGCATCGCGGGAGTATCGATCGCAGCAATAAATGGTCCCGCTTGGAGTGTTGTCTCGGGCGAGATCGGAGCGCTCGAAGAGTTTGAGGCGCAGTGTGAGGCGGACGGCGTCAGGACGCGCCGGATCCCGGTTGACTATGCGTCGCACTCGGCTGAGATCGAGGAGTTGCGGGGCGATTTGCTCGAGGCCTGCGCGTCGATCGCGCCACGCTCGGGAGAGGTGCCGTTCTATTCGACGGTGGCGGGAGGTGTGTTGGATACCGCTGAGTTGGACGGCGACTACTGGTATCGCAATCTGCGCGAAACCGTCCAGTTCGAGGGAGCGATCCGCTCGCTTTTGGGGGAGCGGTACCGGTGCCGTGTCTTTGTCGAGGTCAGTCCGCACCCGGTGCTGAGCACCGGTGTGCAGGAAGTTCTCGACGAACGCGGCAACGGTCAGGCCGGTGGCGGCAAGCACGGGCAAACCGCCGCGCTCGGGACGCTCGCTCGCAACCAGGGCGACGTACGGCGGTTCACCTCCGCGCTCGCCCAAGCCTGGGTCGCGGGCGTGCCGGTCGATTGGGGTGTGGTCACCGGCCGGGCGGGCGTGCGGCGTGTGCGGCTGCCGACCTATCCCTTCCAGCGCACCAAGCATTGGCTGCGCAGGAGCGCGGTCAGCGAGGCGGGCGCGCTCGCGCCGCAGCACGGCGAGCAGGTGCGGGCACCGGGAGAGCGGGCGTGGGAGGCGGCCGAGGAGCCCGGGGATCGGACGGTGCAGGGGAGCGGCGATCGCGCGGGCACGACTCTCAGCGAAGCCTCGCCCCTGGCGCGGCGCCTGGCGGGTGCGCCTGGCGCCGAACATTTGGAGATGGCGCTCGACGCGGTACGCGCCCACGTCGCCGCGGTGCTGGGGCACGACTCACCGCGAGAGGTCGAGAGCCGGCGCGCCTTCAAAGAGCTGGGAGTGGACTCGCCTGGGGCACTCGAGATACGCAACCGCCTCCAGGCGCTCACACAGCTACGCCTGCCGCCCTCGCTGCTGTTCGACTATCCGACACCCGCCGCGCTCGCCGCCCACCTGTTGCGCGAGCTGGCCGGTGAACCGCGGGAAGGCCTGCGCGTGCCCGCCTGCTCATCGATGCTCGACGAGCCGATCGCGATCGTCGGGATGGGCTGCCGCTACCCCGGCGGGATCGCTTCACCCGATGGGCTTTGGGAGTTGGTTCTCGCGGGCCGGGACGCGATCGGCGAGTTTCCTCGCGATCGCGGCTGGGATGTGGAGCATCCGCGGGACTCCGACCCAACTCGGGCAGGGGAGGGCTACAGCCGCAGCGGGGGCTTTCTCTACGATGCCGCACAGTTTGACGCCGAGTTCTTCGGCCTCAGCCCGCGCGAGTCGCTGGCGATGGACCCGCAGCAGCGTCTGCTGCTGGAAGTGTCCTGGGAGGCGCTGGAACGCGCCAGCATCGATCCGACCGCGCTGAGCGGCAGCAGAGCTGGCGTATTCGCGGGGGCGATGTATCACGACTACAGTGCCGCCCTGGGGGTGTCGAGGTCGGCGAGCCTTGCGGGCTACGCGTTGACGGGCGGCGCCGGGAGCGTCGTGTCGGGCCGGATCGCCTATGCGCTCGGGCTGGAGGGACCCGCGGTGACAGTCGACACGGCGTGCTCGTCGTCGCTCGTCGCGCTGCACCTGGCCTGCCAGTCGTTGCGCTTGGGGGAGTGCGACCTGGCGCTCGCCGGCGGCGTGACGGTGATGAGCTCTCCGGATGTGTTCGTGAGCTTCAGCGCTCAGGGGGGGCTTGCCCCGGACGGGCGCTGTAAGCCCTTCGCCGACGCGGCCGACGGCACCGGCTGGTCGGAGGGTGTGGGCGTGGCGATCGTGGAGCGGCTCGCCGACGCCCGCCGGCTCGGTCATCCGGTGCTGGCGGTGGTGCGCGGCAGCGCCGTCAATCAGGATGGCGCCAGCAACGGGTTGACGGCCCCCAACGGGCCCTCGCAGCAGCGGGTCATCGGCGAGGCGCTGGCGCAAGCTGGGCTCTCACCGGCTCAGGTCGATGCGGTGGAGGCGCATGGCACCGGCACCACGCTCGGCGATCCGATCGAGGCCCAGGCGCTGCTGGCTACCTACGGGCAGCAACGCGAGCGTCCGCTGTGGTTGGGATCGATCAAGTCGAACATCGGCCACACCCAGGCGGCCGCCGGCATGGCGGGCGTGATCAAGATGGTGATGGCCATGCGCCATCGCGTGCTGGCGCGCACCCTGCACGTGGACCGGCCCTCGAGCAACGTGGACTGGTCGGCGGGATCGGTCTCGCTGCTGCAGGCGCAGACCCCCTGGGAGGACTGGGGGCAGCCGCGGCGCGCGGGCGTATCGTCATTCGGGATCAGCGGCACCAACGCGCACGTGATCCTCGAAGAAGCACCCGGCGGTGGAGAGCCTGGAGATTCCCCCGCGGGCGATGCCCCTGCGGCTGATTCCCCTGCGGCTGATTCCCCCGCGGGCGATGCCCCTGCGGCTGATTCCCCTGCGGCCGATGCGCTCGGCGGCGAGGCGCCCGGTTCGCTGGATGTGGTGCCGTGGGTGCTTTCGGGTCGGGGGGCGGCCGGTGTGGGTGCTCAGGCCACGCGGCTGGGAGATCACTTGGTTGCACACCCGGAGTTGGCGCTCGAGGATGTCGGGCGTTCGCTTGCGGCTCGCCCCGCGCTGGAGGACCGTGCCGTGCTGGTGGGCGAGGGGCGGGCGGAGTTGCTGGCGGGGCTCGATGCATTGGCGCGTGGCGAGGATGTGGCGGGCGTGCTGCGTGGCGCGGGCAGCCGTGGTGGCGCGGGCAGGGTCGCGTTCATGTTCTCGGGTCAGGGCACGCAGTATGTGGGTATGGGCCGCGAATGCTACGCGGCGTTTCCCGTCTTCCGTGCGGCATTCGACGAGGTGTGCGCTGAGGTCGATGAGCACCTTGGTCGCCCGCTGCGCGAGGTCGTGTTTGGGACCGACGCGGATGACGGACGCGGACGCTCCGCGGCGCGTGACGGGGGGGCTGATTGTTTGTTGGACACGATGGCGTTTTCGCAGCCGGCGCTGTTCGCGTTGCAGGTTGCGTTGTTCAGGCTTTTGCTGGAGTGGGGGGTGAAGCCTGACTTCTTGATTGGTCATTCGGCTGGGGAGCTTGCGGCCGCGCATGTGGCGGGCGCCCTTTCGTTGCCGGATGCCTGCCGGCTGATTGCCGCGCGGGGTAGGTTGATGGGTGCCTTGCCGGCGGGCGGGGCGATGGCCGCACTTGGAGCGTCGGAGGCGGAGGTGCGCGATTCGCTTGAAACGCTTGCCGGCGACCTTGGGCTGGTGGCGGTGGCCGCGGTGAATGCGCCCGGGTCGGTGGTGGTTTCTGGCCAGGAGGAGGCGGTTGGCGCGCTGGAAGAGATCTGGCGCGGACGGGGTGCGAAGACCAAGCGTTTGCGCGTGTCGCATGCGTCTCACTCGCCGTTGATGGAGCCGATGCTCGATGAGTTTGGCGAGATTGCGACTGCGATTGATTTTGGTGAACTGAGGATTCCGTTGGTTTCTACTGTTAGCGGTTCGCTGGCGCGGGAGGAGGAGTTGTGCGCACCTGGCTATTGGGTGCGTAATGTGCGTGAGCCCGTGCGTTTCGCGGATGGTGTGCAATGGCTGGCGGGCGAGAGTGTGAACGGTTTCATGGAGCTGGGTCCGGGCGGTGCGCTGTGCGCGATGGTGGGGGAATGCGCAGCTGGCGCCGGCGCGGCTGGGCAGGTCGGTGAGCGCACGCCGGTCGAGGCGTTTCCGGCGCTGCGTACGGGGGTTGGCGAGCCTCGCTCGCTGCTGGCGGCGGTGGGTGGGCTGTGGGTGGCGGGCAGGCATGTGGATTGGGCTGAGGTGTTGGCCGGCTCGGGTACTGGGCGCGTGACGCTGCCGACTTATGCTTTTCAGCGTAAGCGTTACTGGTTTTCGGATCAGTCCGGTACAGGAGGAGCGGGTGCGCCCGGCGGTTCTGGCGGTGTTGAGCATCCGCTGTTGGGGGCGGCTGTGTCGCTTGCGGAGGATGGCAGGTTGGTGCTCACCGGGCGTCTGTCCGCGCAGACGCCGGGCTGGCTGAGCGACCATGTGGTGGCGGAAGCGGTTGTGGTGCCGGGTGCCGTGTTCGTCGAGGCGGTGCTGCATGTGGCGGGCCGGCTTGGGTGCGATGTTTTGGAGGAATTGGTCGTCGAATCTCCGCTGGTGCTGTCCAAGGGGGAGGCTGCGCAACTGCAGTTGATTGTGGAGGCGCCTGACGAGCAGGGCAGTCGTAGCGTGAAGATCTACGCGCGAGCAGCCGACGTCGGCGGGAGTTGCGAAGTGGACGGGGACGGGGAGGAGGCCGAGTGGACGCGTCATGCCAGCGGTGTGCTTGCGCCAGTGCAGGCGGAGTCGACCGGGGTCGGGGACGGGCTGGCGCGGGTGGCTTCGCTTGCTGGTGGCTCGTGGCCGCCGGCGGGGGCCATCCCGGTGGACATCGAGGACCTTTACGGTGAGTTGGCTGCGATCGGCTTGGACTACGGGCCGGCATTCACTTGTGTCAGAGGTGCTTGGCGGCTTGGTGAGGAGTTGTTCTGCGAGGTTTCCCTGGAGGAGGCGGAGGAGGCGCAGGCCGGCGACTACGGTGTTCACCCCGTCTTGCTGGATGCCGCGTTGCACGGCATGTTGGAGGGATCTGATGGTGGCAGTGCTGGTGTGGGTGGTGGGGGTTTGCGTTTGCCGTTTGCGTTCAGTGGGGTACGGCTGCACAGCAAGGGAGCTTCGGCGCTGCGTGTGGGTTTGTCCCCCGCCGGCGAAGAAGCGATGTCGATGGTGGCGTTTGATGAGGGTGGGGCGCTTGTCGCGTCGATGCGGTCGTTGACGTTCAAGGCCGCCGCTGCTGGCCGGCTGGCTGGGGTTCGCCGCGGGGCCGCGCGATCGTTGTTTGAGATGGATTGGGCGGAGCTGGCGGTCGCCTCCTCGCAGGTCTCGCAGGAGTGCCTGTCCGGGGAAGCGTGGGCAGCGTTGGGTCCTCGCGCGCGGGCTCTCGCCGAGGCTCCGGGGTCAAGCGGTGCGGAGGTGGTGGAGGGTCTCCTCGAGGAGGCGCTGGAGTTGCTGCAGGGGTGGCTGGGGGATGAGCGCCATGCGGAATCGCGCTTGGTGTTGATCACCGAAGGTGCCGTGAGTGTGGATGCGGGGGAGGGTCGTGTGCGAGCGCGGGAGGGTGGTATGGCGTTGGCGCAGGCTTCCGTTTGGGGGTTGGTGCGCTCGGCGCAGTCGGAGTTTCCGGGGCGGTTTGTGCTTGTGGATGTCGATGGGGAGGACGTGTCGCGGGCCGTGCTACCCGCGGTGTTGGGAGTTGGCGAGGCGCGGCAAGGTGTGGGTGGTGGTGAGTCGCAGTTGGTGTTGCGTGGGGGAAAGGTGTTTGTTCCCCGGGTGCGGCGGGCGGCTGGCTCTGAGTTGCTCGTTGTGCCGGAGGGTGCGGGGGCGTGGTGTGTGGATGCGCGTGTGGGGGGTGCGCAGGGTGAGCTTGGGTTGCGGGCGGCGCCTGAGGTGGAGGCGCCGCTTG
The DNA here is from genome assembly GCA_963794715.1 of uncultured Solirubrobacterales bacterium. Taxonomy (GTDB): domain Bacteria; phylum Actinomycetota; class Thermoleophilia; order Solirubrobacterales; family Solirubrobacteraceae; genus Palsa-744. The sequence goes on from CAWCEY010000002.1 coordinate 860,391, forward strand.
GGGTGGGGCAGGTGCGGGTGGGGGTACGGGCTGGTGGTTTGAATTTCCGGGATGTGCTGCTGGCGCTTGGTGTGTATCCGGGGGAGGCGAGCATCGGCAGCGAGGGCGCGGGCGTCGTGGTGGAGCTTGGCCCTGGTGTGAGTGGTGTTGCGGTGGGTGACCGGGTGATGGGGATGTTTGGGGGGTTTGGGCCGGTTGCGGCGGTGGATCGGTGTTTGTTGGCGCGTGTGCCTGAGGGGTGGTCGTTTGCGCAGGGCGCGTCGGCGCCGGTGGCGTTTTTGACGGCGTTCTACGGGCTTGTGGATTTGGCGGGGTTGGGGGCGGGTGAGCGGGTGTTGGTGCACGCTGGCGCGGGCGGGGTGGGTATGGCGGCGGTGCAGTTGGCCAAGCATTTGGGTGCGGAGGTGTTTGCCACAGCGAGCCCGTCGAAGTGGGAGACCCTGCGTGCGTTGGGGTTGGACGATGCGCATATCGCGTCGTCTCGTTCGCTTGAGTTCAGGGAGCGTTTTTTGGAGGTGACGGGTGGTCGGGGCATGCAGGTGGTATTGGATTCCCTCGCGGGGGAGTTCGTGGACGCTTCGCTTGATTTGCTGGTCGAGGGTGGCCGGTTCATCGAGATGGGTAAGACCGATGTGCGGGATCCCGATGTGATCGCCGCTGCGCATCCCGGCGTGTCGTATCGCGCGTTTGACTTGGTTGAGGCGGGTGGTGAGCGGATCGGTGCGATGTTCGATGAGTTGCTTGGTCTGTTTGAGGGTGGTGTGTTGCGGGCGTTGCCGGTGAGGGTATGGGATGTTCGTCGTGCGCCGGAGGCGTTTCGTTATATGCAGCAGGCGCGTCATACGGGGAAGATCGTGTTGAGCGTCGCTCCGGAGATGAACCCGGCTGGCACGGTGTTGATTACGGGTGGGACGGGTGCGTTGGGTGCGCTCACCGCCCGCCATCTCGTGACTCGGCACGGCGTGAACCATTTGCTGTTGGCGAGTCGGCGTGGGGTCGAGGCGGAGGGTGCCGGGGAGTTGCGGGCGGAGCTTGAGTCGATGGGCGCGGATGTTCGCATTGAGGCTTGCGATGTGAGCGATCGCGATCAGCTCGCGAGTTTGCTGGCGTCGATTCCTTCGGAGTGTCCGCTCACCGGGGTCGTGCATGCGGCGGGTGTGCTCGATGATGGTGTGATCGGTTCGTTGACGGGGGAGCGCTTGCGGGCGGCGTTGGCGGGCAAGGCGCACGCGGCGTGGTATCTGCATGAGCTCACCGAGCATCTGGATTTGTCGATGTTTGTGTTGTTTTCCTCGGCGGCTGGTGTGTTGGGTACCCCGGGCCAGGGCAATTACGCAGCGGCTAACGCGTTCCTCGACGCGCTGGCGGCCGATCGCTGTGCGCGTGGCCTGCCGGGGGTTTCGCTGGCGTGGGGGTTGTGGGATCAGGCGGGGGGTATGCTCGCGGATCTGAGCGAGGGCGATCTCGTGCGGATGGCGCGTGCCGGGATGATTGGGCTGTCTGAGGAGGAAGGCCTCGAGTTGTTCGATCGCGCATTGGCGCTTGACGCTGCTCTGGTGTTGCCGATGCGCCTGGATATGGGTGCGCTGCGGGCGCGGGCGCGGGAGGGCTCGGTGTTCCCGGTGCTGCGCGGTCTGCTCGGGGCGGGGACGCGCTCGGCGAGCGCCGACCCCGACTCGTTGGCGGAGCGGACCCTGTCGCTGCCTGCCGATGAGCGTGAGGGCGTGGTGTTGGAGGTCGTGCGTGGGGAGGTTGCGCGTGCGTTGGGGCATGCTTCGCCGGCTGTGATCGCGAGTGACCGGCCGTTGCAGGAGATGGGCTTTGACTCGCTGATGGCGGTGGAGCTACGCAACCGTCTGGGGGTCAGGAGTGGGTTGAGTTTGCCCGCGACGCTCGTGTTCGACTATCCCACCGCGGAGGCGCTCGCCGCTTACCTGGTGGGTGAGATTACGGGTGTTCGTGGGGGTGTGAGTGGCCGCACGGTCGCGGTGGTGTCTGTGTCTGAGGATCCGATCGCGGTGGTGGGAATGGGTTGCCGGCTGCCGGGTGGTGTGCGCTCGCCGGATGATTTGTGGAAGCTTTTGGTGAGCGGCAGTGACGCGGTGGCGCCGTTCCCGACCGATCGCGGCTGGGATCTTGACGCTCTTTATAGCCCTGACCCCGAAGTGCCGGGGACGTGTTCGGCGTGTGAGGGGGGCTTCCTCGAGGATGCGTGGGGCTTCGATGCCGACTTCTTCGGGATCAGCCCCCGGGAGGCGTTGGCGATGGATCCCCACCAGCGGCTGTTGTTGGAAGCGTGTTGGGAGGCGCTTGAAGACGCGGCTATCGATCCACTCTCGTTGCGGGGTACGCAGACGGGGATTTTCGCCGGCGTCAGCGCATTGGAGTTCGGTGCGGGTTTGTGGGCGGCGCCGCGGGGTCGGGAGCATCTGGCTGGCTTCTGGCTGACCGGTTCTGCCAGCAGCATGGTGTCTGGTCGTATTTCGTATGTGTTGGGGGTGGAGGGTCCGTCGGTGTCGGTCGATACGGCGTGCTCCTCTTCCCTGGTTTCGCTGCATCTGGCCAGTCAGGCGCTGCGCAACCACGAATGCTCGCTGGCGCTCGCCGGAGGGGTGACAGTGATGGGCTCGCCGGGGTTGTTTGTGCAGTTCAGTGCGCAGCGCGGCCTTGCGAGCGACGGGCGTTGCAAGTCCTTCGCGGAGGCGGCCGACGGTGTCGGTTGGGGCGAGGGGGTGGGTGTGATCGCGCTGGAGCGGTTGTCCGATGCCCGGGAGCACGGGCACGAGGTGCTGGCGCTCGTGCGTGGCAGCGCGGTCAACCAGGATGGTGCGAGTAACGGGTTGACAGCACCGAATGGTCCTTCCCAGCAGCGCGTGATCGAGCAGGCCCTCGCGCGGGCGGGGCTCTCTCCAGCCCAGGTCGATGCGGTCGAGGCGCACGGTACCGGTACCACGCTTGGTGACCCGATCGAGGCCGGCGCGCTGCTGGCTACCTATGGGCAGGGCCGCGAGCGTCCGCTGTGGCTGGGGTCGATCAAGTCCAACATCGGGCACACCGTCGCCGCGGCTGGCGTGGCGGGCGTCATCAAGATGGTCCTCGCGCTACGCCACAGCACGCTGCCCCGCACGCTGCACGTCGACCGGCCCTCCAGCCACGTCGACTGGTCCACCGGACAAGTCTCGCTGCTCACCCAACCCCAACCATGGACCACCGGCGACACACCTCGCCGCGCCGGCGTGTCCTCATTCGGGATCAGCGGCACCAACGCCCACGTGATCCTCGAAGAAGCACCCATCATCGACACGCCCACCCCCGGCGTATCCGAGCACCAGCTCCTGCCAGCAGACGGGCTTGGCATCGCCGGCGCGGATGAAGACTCAGCGGTGGCAGCCAGCCAAACAACCCCACCAAGCGCGAGCGGCCTGGTCCCGTGGGTGCTTTCAGCTCGGAGCCCCGCCGGCCTGCGCGGCCAGGCCCAGCGTCTGCTCGATCACGTCGAAGCCGACCGGGAGCTCGGCTTTGGTGACGTTGGCTGTGCGCTTGTTGGCGGTCGTTCGTTGTTTGGGCACCGTGCGGTTGTGGTTGGTGTGGAGCGTGAGGAGTTGCTTGGTGGTTTGCGTGCGCTCGCGCGGGGGGAGCGTGTGGTGGGTGTCGTGACTGGTAGTGCTCCGCTTGTGGGTGGTGGCTTGGCGTATCTGTTCACCGGCCAAGGTGCTCAGCGTGCTGGTATGGGCCGCGAGCTGTATGAGGCGTTGCCGGTGTTCCGCGACGCGTTGGAGGAGGTTGGCGAGCAGTTTGGGGGCTTGTTGGAGTGGCCGTTGCGTGAGGTGTTGTTCGCCGATGGCGCCGCCAGCCTGCTCGACCAGACGCGCTACACGCAGGTGGGGTTGTTCGCGTTGGAGGTGGCGCTGTTCCGGGCGCTCGAGGCGTGGGGTGTGAGGCCGGATTATTTGATTGGCCATTCGATCGGGGAGCTGGCCGCGGCGCATGTGGCGGGTGTTTTCTCGCTGCGCGACGCGTGTGTGCTGGTGGAGGCGCGCGGGCGCTTGATGGGGGCGCTGCCGGCCGGTGGTGCGATGGTGTCGATCGTCGCATCTGAGCCGGAGGTGGTCGAGGAGCTGTCCGGTTGGGAGGGGCGTGTGGAGTTGGCGGCCGTCAATGGCCCTCGGGCGGTTGTGATCTCGGGCGAGGAGGAGGCCGTGCTCGAGTTTGCCGGCGGGTGGAGCGCGCGGGGTCGCAAGGTGAAGGGACTGAATGTCTCGCACGCGTTTCACTGCGCGCGGATGGATGGCATGCTGGATGAGCTTGCGGAGATCGCGGCGGCTATTGAGTCGCACGCTCCTGCGATCCCGGTCGTGTCTAACGTGACGGGTGAGGCGCTCACCGCCGAGCTGGCGCGCGACCCGCGGTATTGGGCGCGTCAGGTGCGTGAGCCGGTGCGGTTCCTGGATGGGCTGCGGTGGCTGGAGGCGCGGGGTGTGAATACCTTCCTGGAGCTCGGCCCCGACGGAGTGCTCAGCGCGCTGGCGTCCGACTGTCTGCCGGACGTCGTGGCGGCGCCGCTGCAGCGCCGCGACAGTCCCGAGCCGCGCGCGCTGCTGCAGGGGCTCTCAGAGGTGTTCGTCGCCGGCGCGCGGGTGGACTGGGGCGCTGTGCTCGCCGGCGCCGGGTCAAGGCGGGTGCGACTGCCCACGTATGCGTTCCAGCGCGAGCGCTACTGGCTGCATTCGGCGGCGGGCGCCGCCGACGTCGCGGCGATGGGGCAGTCCACCGTCAGGCATCCGTTGCTGGGCGCAGTGGTCCCGTTGGCGGGCGACCGTGGGTGGCTGTTCACGGGCCGTCTCTCGCTTGAGTCCCACCCCTGGTTGGCCGATCACGCGGTCGCTGGCACTGTTTTGCTGCCGGGCGTGGCGTTCTTGGAGTTGGCGCTGCACGCTGGCCGGCACGTGGGGTGCGAGGTCATGCGGGAGCTGATTTTGAAGGCGCCGCTGGTGTTGGACGATCAGGGTGCTGTCGCGCTGCAGGTGTGGGTGGGAGAGGCTGACCAGGCGGGCGCTCGGCCGGTGGACATCTACACGGCTCCCGGCGCCTCTCGGGAAGCGGCTGAGGTTGAAGGGGAGTGGGTTTGTCACGCCAGCGGCACGCTCTCGCCCGCGCGTGCCGACGCCGACAGCCGCGCGGAGCCGCTGGTGTCACGAGCGGGTGCGCTGAGCGCGCCGGCGTGGCCCCCGGTCGATGCGCAGCCGATCGACACCGACGGCTTGTATGACGCGCTGGAAGGCCTGGGTTTTGAATACGGGCCGGCATTTCAGTGTTTGCAGAGAGCGTGGCGTCGCGGAGAGGATCTCTTCGCCGAGGTGGCCGCGCCGGTCGAGTCGGGTCTCGACGGTGTCGGCTTCGGCGTGCACCCCACCGCGCTGGATGCCGCACTCCATCCCGTGGTGAGTTTGCTGGGCGGCACCGGCGGCGGGGAGGACGAGCGCGGCGAGGCGACTCCTGAGCACATCGATGCTCGCCGCCGGCTGCGTTTGCCGTTCTCGTTTACCGGCGTTGAGTTGCACGCGTCTGGCTCCTCGCGCTTGCGCGTAATGCTGCGGCGCACGGGTGAGGACACCGTCGCGCTTGTCGTCGGCGACGTGGACGGTCGGCTGGTCGCCTCGGTGGACGAGCTGGCGGTGCGGGAGGTCGCGGCCGAGCAGCTGAACGCCCGCGACGACGCTCGTGGCGAGTCGTTGTACGGCGTCGACTGGATTGCCGTCCCGCTCGACGCGCACGCTTCGCGGCCGCCTGCGGGCACCGAGTTCGTGTTCGTCGACGGCGAGGGAGGCGGGGGCTTCCTCGAGGGTGTGCACGGCTGTGCCGTGTATGTACTGAAACTGACGCAAGCGTGGCTTGCGGAGGAGCACCCCGCGGATGGGCGGCTGGTGGTGGTGACGTGCGGCGCGGTGGCGGCGCGGGCGGGTGAGAGCGTGTCTGGGGTGGCTCAGTCGCCGGTGTGGGGTTTGGTGCGCAGCGCGCAGTCGGAGCATCCCGGGCGCTTCGTGCTGGTTGACGTCGATGGCACGGCGGCCTCTTCGGAGGCGCTGCTCGCCGTATCGACTCTGGATGAGCCGCAGCTGGCGTTGCGCGAGGGACGAGCGTTCGCGCCGCGGCTGGCGCGGGCGTCGGCTGGGGCCTTGGTTGTGCCCGACGGCGCTCGCGCGTGGCGTTTGCGGGAGGGGCCTCGGCGGACCTTGGATGAGCTCGCTCTGGTGGCGTCTGCGGAGTCTGAGCGGGAGCTGGCGCCCGAGGAGGTGCGCGTGGCGGTGCGCGCCGCCGGTCTCAATTTCCGCGATGTGTTGATCGCGCTGGGGATGTACCCGGAGGAGCACACGGTCCTCGGCAGCGAGGGCGCGGGCGTGGTGCTGGAGGTCGGCTCGCGGGTGCGCGACCTGGCTGTCGGGGATCGCGTGATGGGTCTGATGTCCGGTGCTTTCGGCCCGGTCGCGTGTGCTGACTACCGTCAGCTGGCGCGTGTCCCCGGGGGGTGGTCGTTCGCGCGCGCGGCGTCGGTGCCGATCGCCTTCGCCACGGCCTGCTACGCGCTGCGTGACCTGGCCGACGTGCGGCCGGGTGAGCGGGTGTTGGTGCACGCCGCGGCCGGCGGCGTCGGGATGGCCGCGGTGGGGCTGGCTCGCCATCTCGGCGCCGAGGTGTTTGCGACGGCGAGCCCGTCGAAGTGGACGGCGTTGCGCGCGTTGGGGTTGGACGATGCGCACATCGCCTCTTCGCGCACGGCGGAGTTCCGGGAGAGTTTTTTGCGTGAGACGGATGGGCGGGGAGTGGATGTCGTGCTCAACTCGCTCGCGGGCGAGCTGCTCGACGCTTCACTGGATCTACTGGCGGGCGCCGGTGGACGCTTCATCGAGATGGGTAAGACCGACATTCGCGATTCGGGTGTGCTCGCCGAGAGCCACCCGGGGATTGTCTACCGGACGTTCGACCTTCAGCGGGCGGGTCCCGCGCGTATCGGCGAGCTGCTGCGCGAGCTGCTCGGGCTGCTCCTGGACGGGGCACTTGAGATGTTGCCCGTGCGGGCGTGGGACTTGTGCCGGGCGCCGGAGGCGTTCCGCTTCATGAGCCAGGCGCGCCATACCGGCAAGCTGGTGCTGACGCTTCCCGAACCGGCGCTGGTGGATGCGGGACGGACGGTCCTGGTCACGGGTGGGACTGGCGCGCTCGGCACGCTGCTCGCACGTCATCTGGTGCGCGAGCACGGCGTGAGGCGCCTGTTGCTGGTCAGCCGCCGGGGACCCGACGCCTCCAACGCGGATGCGCTGCGCCGCGAGCTGGAGTCGCTGGGGGCGAGCGTCACGATCGCGGCGTGCGATGTCGGCGACCGCGCGCAGCTCGCGGCGCTGCTCGGGTCGGTCGGCGATGCGCACCCGCTTGGTGGCGTTGTGCACGCGGCGGGCGTGCTCGACGATGGGCTGATCGATGCGCTGACGCCGCAGCGCCTGGAGCGGGTATTGCGCGCGAAGGCCGACGCGGCATGGCACCTGCACGAGCTCACCGAGCACCTGGACCTCTCGATGTTCGTGCTGTTCTCCTCGGCCGCCGCCACGCTGGGCGCTCCGGGGCAAGGCAACTACGCGGCCGCGAACGCGTTCCTCGACGCCCTCGCTCTGCACCGCCACGCGCGAGGTTTGCCCGGGGTCTCGCTGGCGTGGGGGCCGTGGCACCAGGCAGGCGGTGGCATGACCGCAGGCATAAGCGGGGGCGACCGCTCGCGCCTGTCGCGCTCGGGTATACGAACGATCTCCCCCGAAGAGGGACTGGAGCTGTTCGACGCCGCGCTTGGGCTGGGCGCCGCAAGCGGGGGCGAGCTCGCCGCAAGTGGTGGCGGCGAGGCACTGGCGTTGCCCCTGCCGCTGGACCTCGCGGCGCTGCGCGCGCGGGCGAGAGAGGGCGTGCTGGCACCCCTCTTTGGCGGGTTGGTGACTGTGCCCACGCACCGCCAGGACGCCGAGCACGGCTACGCCTCCCTTGCCCAACGCCTGGCCGCCACACCTCAACACCAGCACGAACAAACGATCCTCCGGCTCGTCAAAACCCAAGTCGCCGCTGTCCTGGGGCACCAACACCACGACATCGTTGACGCACAACGCGCCTTCGCGGATCTCGGATTCGACTCACTCACCGCCATCGAGTTGCGCAACCGCCTCAACACGATCACCGGGCTGCAACTGCCGGCGACGGTCGTCTTCGACTATCCGACGGTCGCCGCGGTGACGTCGTACCTGATGGATGATGTCGCGGGCGAAACCGCCATGGAGCAGACGGCGCTGCTGGGGGACGCCGAGTGCGAGCGCCTGGAGCAGATGCTCTCCTCGCCCGCCGCCGATAGCGGCGAACGGGCCAGGATCGAAAGCAAATTGGAGTCGCTTCTGGTGAGTGTGAGAGGACTGCGGCGCGATGGCGACGCTGGGGCGGTCGCCGAAGAGATCAACACCGCCAATGACGACGACCTATTCCGTTATTTGGATGAAAAAGCATATGCCTCGCATGGGCGGCGCATCGGTGCCGTGAGTCGCTCGGAGGGGGAGTCGGGCGATGAGTGACAGCGAGCGGCTGCGCGATTACTTGAAGCGGGCGACGCTTGATTTGCGCGACGCTCACGAGCGTCTGCGCGAGATGGAAGATCGAACGCACGATCCGATTGCGGTGGTGGGTGTGAGTTGCCGGCTGCCGGGTGGTGTGGGTTCTCCTAACGATTTGTGGGAGTTGCTGCGGGATGGTGGTGACGCCGTATCCCCGTTCCCGGCCGACCGTGGATGGAATCTTGACGCGCTCTACAGCTCTGATCCTGAGGTTCCGGGTACGTGCTCGACGCGTGAGGGTGGGTTCTTGGAGGATGCGTGGGGCTTCGACGCCGAGTTCTTTGGGATCAGCCCGCGGGAGGCGCTGGCGATGGATCCGCAGCAGCGGTTGTTGTTGGAAGCGTGCTGGGAGGCGCTCGAAGCGGCGGGGATCGACCCGCTTTCCTTGCGAGGTACGCAGACGGGGGTTTTCGCGGGTGTCAGCGTGTTGGAGTTCGGTGCGGGTTTGTGGGCGGCGCCGCGGGGGCGGGAGCATCTCGCGGGGTATTGGCTGACGGGGTCTGCCAGCAGCATGGTGTCTGGTCGTATCTCGTATGTGTTGGGAACCGAGGGCCCGTCGGTTTCGGTCGATACCGCGTGTTCTTCTTCATTGGTGGCGTTGCATCTGGCCAGCCAGGCGCTGCGCGGCCGGGAATGCTCGCTCGCGCTCGTCGGCGGAGTGACGGTGTTGGGGTCGCCCGGGTTGTTCGTGCAGTTCAGTGCGCAGCATGGTCTCGCGGCGGATGGGCGTTGCAAGTCCTTTGCCGAGGCCGCCGATGGTGTGGGTTGGGGCGAGGGCGTTGGTGTGTTGGCGCTGGAGCGGTTGTCCGACGCCTATGCGCACGGGCACGAGGTTCTGGCGATCGTGCGTGGCAGCGCGGTCAATCAGGATGGCGCGAGTAACGGGCTGACGGCTCCGAATGGTCCCTCGCAGCAGCGTGTGATCGAGCAGGCTCTCGCGCGGGCGGGGCTTTCCCCGGCTCAGGTCGATGTGGTCGAGGCGCATGGGACGGGCACGAGGCTTGGTGACCCGATCGAGGCCGGGGCGCTGCTGGCCACCTACGGTCAGGGCCGTGAGGGTCCGCTGTGGCTGGGGTCGATCAAGTCAAATATCGGGCATACCGGCGCGGCCGCCGGTGTCGCTGGGGTCATCAAGATGGTGCTCGCGCTACGCCACGGTCTGCTGCCTCGCACGCTGCACATCGATGAGCCCTCCACGCACGTCGCCTGGTCCACCGGGCAAATCGAGCTGCTCACCGACCCTCAGCCCTGGCCCAAACACGGCACACCCCGCCGCGCCGGTGTGTCTTCGTTTGGGATCAGCGGCACCAACGCCCACGTCATCCTCGAAGAACCGCCCGCGCCAAGCACACAGGCAGAACCCGCGGTGACAGCCGGCCACGCACCCCCACCAAGCACGTTTGGAGTCGAGCCGGGTGTGGTTCCGTGGGTGCTGTCGGGTCGGGGGCCGGGTGCTGTGTGTGCTCAGGCCGCGCGGCTGGGGAAGTATTTGGCGGATGAGGCGGGGTTGGCGGTGGGGGATGTCGGTTTTTCGCTTGCTGGTCGCCCGGCGTTCGAGGATCGTGCGGTGTTGCTGGGTGAGGGGCGCGAGGAGCTCTTTGCTGGGCTTGATGCGTTGGCGCGGGGGGATGACGCCGCGGTCGGGGTCTTGCGTGGTGGCGGTCGCGGGGGCAGGCTTGCATTTTTGTTCACGGGTCAGGGCTCGCAGTGGGTGGGGATGGGGAGTGGGTGTTATGAGGTGTTCCCGGTTTTCCGCGTGGCGTTTGATGAGGCGTGCGGGTATTTGGATGAGTATTTGGGGTGCTCGCTGCGGGAAGTTGTGTTCGGGGCCGGTGTTGATGGGGAGCAGGCCGGGTCTGTGTCGGTGGGTGATGGGGCGCTGGATTTGGATGCGACGGCGTTTACGCAGGCGGGGTTGTTCGCGCTCGAGGTCGCGATGTTCAAACTCTTGCGGAGTTGGGGGGTGCGCCCCGATTTCTTGATCGGTCATTCGGTTGGTGAGCTTGCGGCTGCGTACGTGGCGGGTGTTTTTTCGCTGTCGGATGCGTGTCGGCTGGTCGCCGCGCGGGGGAGGTTGATGGGTGCGTTGCCGGCTGGTGGGGCGATGCTCGCGCTTGGTGTCTCTGAGGCGCGGGTGCGCGCTTCGCTGGAGGAGTGCGAGGGTGACGCCGGGTGTGTGGCGTTGGCTGCGGTGAATGCGCCGGGTTCGGTGGTGGTTTCGGGTGAGCAGGGCGCGGTCGCTGCGCTGGATGCGCTCTGGCGTGCGCGTGGTGTGAAGGTGAAGCGGTTGCGGGTGTCGCACGCGTTTCATTCGCCGTTGATGGAGCCGATGCTCGAGGAGTTTGGTGAGGTCGCGGCCGGGGTCGAGTTCGGTGAGCCGCGGATTCCGGTGGTGTCCAATCTGACCGGGAGCCTTGCTCGTGGCGAGGAGTTGCGCACTCCTGGTTACTGGGTGCGTCACGTGCGCGAGACGGTTCGTTTCGCGGATGGTGTGCGGTGGATGAGGGGCGAGGGTGTCGATGGTTTTCTGGAGCTCGGTCCGGGTGGCGCGCTGAGCGCGATGGTGCAGGAATGCGCCGATGGCGCGGATGGTGTTGATGACGTGGAGGATGTGGGTGGCGCTGATCGCGCGGGTGTGGCTGAGGGGATTGGGGAGCGGGGTCCGGTTACGGTGGTTCCGGCGCTGCGGGCGGGTGTTGGGGAGGCTTGTTCGGTGTTGACGGCGGTGGGCGCGTTGTGGGTGGGTGGCTGGGATGTGGATTGGGCGGGGATGTTCGCCGGCCCGGGCGTCCGGCGGGTGGAGTTGCCGGCTTATGCTTTCCAGCGCAAGCGTTACTGGTTTTCAGACCAACCTGCTGCGGGCGCGGGCGGCGAGGGCGCACGGGGTGTTGGGCATCCTTTGCTGGGGGCGGTCGTGTCGCTCGCGGAGGGCGACCGGCTGGTGTGCATGGGGCGTCTGTGCGCGCAGACGTCCGGCTGGCTTGGCGATCACGTGGTCGGGGGAGCGGTCGTGGTGCCGGGTACGGTGTTCGTGGAGGCCGTGCTGCACGTGGCGGGCCGGCTCGGGTGTGAGTTGCTGCAGGGGCTCGTGATCGAGTCTCCGCTGGTGCTCGCCGAGGGGGACGTCGTGCAGCTGCAGCTGTCGGTGGAGGCTCCCGATGAGCACGGCGGGCGCGGGGTCGCGATTTACGCGCGCACCGAGGACGCGGACGCGGTCGAGGAGGATGCGCTCTGGACGCGTCACGCCAGCGGCGTGCTTGCCGCTGGGCGGCCGGCCTCGTCGGAGGAGGAGGAGGAGGAGGAGGGCTGGCGGGTGGGGGTGGCTTCGCTCGCTGGTGGTGCGTGGCCGCCGCCGGGCGCGGTTGCGGTGGAGGTCGAAGATCTCTATGACGAGCTGAGTGAGAGCGGCCTGGAGTATGGGCCGGCGTTCGTGTGTGTGAGGGGCGCTTGGCGGCTTGGCGAGGAGCTGTTCTGCGAGGTCGCTTTGGGAGAGTCTGAGCAGGCGCAGGCTGGTGGCTATGGGGTGCACCCGGTGTTGCTGGATGGGGCGCTGCACGGCATGGCGGCGCGGTTGAATGGTGGCGGCGCGGGCGCTGGGGTGGATGGTGAGGGGTTGCGTTTGCCGTTCGCGTTTGACGGGGTGCGGTTGCATGGCCGGGGTGCGTCGGTGTTGCGTGTGCGTCTCGCTGCGGCGGGCACCGACGCGATGTCGATGGTGGCGTGCGACGAGCATGGGGCGCTGGTGGCGTCGATTCGATCGCTGACGCTCAAGGCCGCGCCCGTGGGCCGGTTCGCTCAGACCCGCCGGCGAACCGCACGGTCGTTGTTCGAGATCGATTGGATCGAACTTGCCGAGGTGTCCGGGGAAGTGCGCGCTCCGCGGGAGGCGTGGGCTGTGGTGGGTCCGCGGGCGCAGGTTCTCGCTGATGTCTTGGGGTCGGGCGGGGTGTGCGGGGCGTATGAGGATCTCGAGTCGCTGCGCGCGGCGATCGATAGCGGGGGTGCGGCGCCTGCTGCGGTGCTGATCGACTGTGAGGCGATCGCCGGTGGTATTGCGCCGATGCCCGCGTCGAGGTGGGTGGGGGATGAGCTGGCGCGGCGCACGTTGGAGTTGTTGCAGGGGTGGTTGGGGGATGGGTGTTTTGCGGGGTCGCGTTTTGTGGTGGTGACGAGAGGTGCGGTGGGTGTGCGCGGTGGGGAGGGTTGTGTGGGGTTGGCGCAGGCGCCGGTTTGGGGATTGGTGCGGGCGGCGCAGGCGGAGTTTCCGGGGCGGTTTGTGCTTGTGGACGTTGATGGGGAGGAGGTTTCGTGGGGGGTTTTGCCGGGGGTGTTGGATGGTGGTGGGCTGGGGTTGAGCGGTGGTGTGGATCAGTTGGCGGTGCGTGGTGGGAAGGTGTTCGTTCCGCGGATTGGGCGGCTGGCCGGTTCTGGGGGTTCTGGGTCGTTGGCGGTGCCTGAGGGTGCGGGGGCATGGTGTGTGGATGTGGGTGCGGGGGGCGCGCAGGGTGAGCTTGGGCTGCGGGCGGCGCCCGAGATGGAGGTGGCGTTGGCAGTGGGGCAGGTGCGGGTGGGGGTGCGGGCTGGTGGCTTGAATTTCCGGGATGTGTTGTTGGCGCTTGGTGTGTACCCCGGGGAGGCGAGCATCGGCAGCGAGGGTGCGGGTGTCGTGCTGGAGGTTGGCCCGGGTGTGAGCGATCTTGCGGTGGGCGACCGAGTGATGGGGATGTTCTCGGGGTTTGGGCCCGTCGCGGTGGCTGATCGTTGTTTGTTGGCGCGTTTGCCCGAGGGGTGGTCGTTTGCACGGGGCGCGTCGGTGCCGGTCGCGTTCCTGACGGCGTATTACGCGCTTGTGGATTTGGCGGGGTTGCGGGCGGGTGAGAGGGTGCTGGTGCATGCCGGTGCCGGTGGGGTGGGTATCGCGGCGGTGCAGTTGGCTCAGCATTTGGGTGCGGAGGTGTTCGCGACGGCGAGCCCGTCGAAGTGGGAGACGCTGCGCGCGTTGGGGTTGGACGAGGCGCATATCGCGTCGTCTCGTTCGCTTGAGTTCAGGGAGCGTTTTTTGGATGCGACGGGTGGTCGGGGCGTGCAGGTGATACTGGATTCGCTCGCGGGGGAGTTCGTGGACGCATCGCTTGAGTTGCTGGTCGAGGGTGGCCGGTTCATCGAGATGGGTAAGGCCGATGTGCGCGACCCCGATGTGATCGCCGCGGCGCATCCCGGTGTGGCGTACCGCGCGTTTGATTTAGCGGAGGCGGGTGGTGAGCGGATTGGTGTGATGCTCGCTGAGCTGCTTGGGCTGTTCGAGGATCGTGTGTTGCGGGAGTTGCCGGTCGCGGTTTGGGATGTGCGTCGTGCGCCGGAGGCGTTTCGCTTCATGCAGCAGGCGCGTCATACGGGAAAGCTTGTGTTGAGTGTCCCGCGTGGTGTGGATCCGGCGGGTACGGTGTTGGTGACGGGTGGGACTGGTGCGCTGGGTGCGCTCATCGCTCGGCATCTCGTGAGTGGGCATGGTGTGAGGCGTTTGCTGCTGGTCAGCCGGCGCGGGGCTGGCGCGGAGGGCGCCCGGGAGTTGCGCGCGGAGCTCGAGGATTTGGGCGCGGAAGTGCGGACCGAGGCTTGCGATGTGAGCGATCGCGGTGAGCTTGAGGGTCTGTTGGCGTCGATTCCGTCGGAGTGTCCGTTGACAGGGGTGGTGCACGCCGCGGGCGTGCTCGATGACGGTGTGATCGGCTCGTTGACGGGGGAGCGTTTGCGGGCGGTGTTGGCGGGCAAGGCGCACGCGGCGTGGTTTTTGCACGAGCTGACCGAGCATCTGGACTTGTCGATGTTCGTGTTGTTCTCCTCGGCGGCTGGTGTGCTTGGCAGCCCGGGCCAGGGTAACTATGCGGCCGCCAACGCTTTTCTGGATGCGCTGGCGGTTGAGCGTCGAGCGCGTGGCCTGCCGGGGGTGTCGCTGGCGTGGGGTCTGTGGGAGCAGGCCGGGGGCATGGGCGCGGGTTTGAGTGAGAGTGATCTCGCGCGAGTGGCGCGTTCGGGTCTGCTCGCGCTGTCTGCGGAGGAAGGTCTTGAGTTGTTCGATCGCGCGGTGGCTCTCGATGCGTCGGTGGTGTTGCCGATGCGTTTGGATATGGATGCGCTGCGCGCGGGGGTACGGGGGGGTTTGGTACCCGCGATGCTGCGCGGCCTGGTTGGCGGGGGTAGGCGCAAGGTGGGTGGCGATGGGGGTTCGCTCGCGGATCTGGTTCTGTCGTTGGCGGTTGGTGAGCGTGAGGGCGCGATGCTGGATGTTGTGCGCGGGGAGGTCGCGCGTGCGTTGGGGCATGCATTGCCGGCAGCGGTCGTGAGTGACCGGCCGTTGCAGGAGATGGGCTTTGACTCGTTGATGGCGGTCGAGTTGCGTAACCGTCTCGGGGCCAGGAGCGGGTTGAGTTTGCCGGCGACGCTCGTGTTCGACTACCCCACCCCCGAGGCTCTCGCCGCGTATCTGGTGGGTGAGCTCGTGGGTGTCCGAGCGAGCGGGAGCGGGCGTGCGCTCGCGGTCCGCTCCGGGTCTGTGTCTGAGGATCCGATCGCGGTGGTCGGGATGAGCTGCCGGTTCCCAGGCGGTGTGCATTCCCCGGCGGACTTGTGGAAGCTGCTGCGGGACGGTAGTGATGCGGTAGCGCCGTTCCCGACCGACCGTGGGTGGAGTCTTGACACGCTTTATAACCCCGACCCCGAAGTGCCGGGGACGTGTTCGGCGTGTGAGGGTGGCTTCCTGGAAGATGCGTGGGGGTTTGATGCTGAGTTCTTTGGGATCAGCCCGCGGGAGGCGCTGGCGATGGATCCTCACCAGCGTTTGTTGTTGGAAGCGTGCTGGGAGGCGCTCGAAGACGCGGGGATCGACCCGCTCTCGCTGCGAGGGACTCAGACCGGGGTTTTCGCGGGTGTCAGCGCGTTGGAGTTCGGTGCCGGTTTGTGGGCGGCGCCGCAGGGGCGCGAGCATCTCGCGGGCTACTGGCTGACCGGTTCTGCCAGCAGCATGGTCTCTGGCCGTATCTCGTATGTGCTTGGGGTGGAGGGCCCGTCGGTTTCGGTGGATACCGCGTGCTCTTCCTCCTTGGTGTCGCTGCACCTGGCAAGCCAGGCGCTGCGCAACGACGAGTGCTCGCTCGCGCTCGCGGGAGGCGTGACGGTCATGGGCTCGCCGGGGCTGTTCGTGCAGTTCAGCGCGCAGCGCGGTCTTGCCGCGGACGGGCGCTGCAAGTCCTTTGCGGAGGCCGCCGATGGTGTCGGCTGGGGTGAGGGGGTGGGTGTGCTTGCGCTGGAGCGGCTATCGGACGCCCGGCAGCACGGACACGAAGTTCTGGCGCTTGTGCGTGGTAGCGCGGTCAACCAAGACGGTGCCAGTAACGGGCTGACGGCCCCGAACGGTCCTTCTCAGCAGCGTGTGATCGAGCAGGCCCTCACCCGCGCGGGGCTTTCCCCGGCCGAGGTCGACGCGGTCGAGGCGCATGGCACCGGTACCGCGCTTGGTGATCCGATCGAGGCGCAGGCGCTGCTGGCTACCTATGGGCAGCAACGCGAGCGTCCGCTGTGGCTGGGGTCGATCAAGTCCAACATCGGGCACACCGTCGCCGCGGCCGGTGTCGCGGGTGTCATCAAGATGGTGCTCGCGCTACGCCACAGCACGCTGCCCCGCACACTGCACGTCGATCAGCCCTCCAGCCACGTCGACTGGTCCACCGGACAGGTCGAGCTCCTCACCGAGCAACAACCATGGGCAAGAAACGGCACGCCCCGCCGCGCCGGCATCTCCTCATTCGGGATCAGCGGCACCAACGCCCACGTCATCCTCGAAGAAGCACCCACCACCAACACACCGACCACCAACACACCGACCACCAACACACCGACCACCAACACACCGACCACCAACACACCAACCACCAGCGCACCCGAAAACGAGATCCCCGCCGCCGAAGTCGACGGCACGCTCGCGCCAGGCACGGGCGGCCTGATCCCGTGGATGCTGTCAGGCCGCGGCGCGGCCGCCGTGCGTGGCCAGGCCCAGCGCCTGCTGGACCATGTCGCAGCCGACCGAAAGCTCGGCTGCGGCGACGTCGGCTACTCGCTGGCGGGCACCCGCTCGCTGTTTGAGCACCGGGCGGTTGTGATCGGTGCCGAGCGCGAGGAGCTGCTTGCGGGCTTGCGCGCGCTCGCACGCGGCGATCGCGCGGTGGGCGTGGTGACCGGTAGCGCCCCGCTCGTGAGCGGTGGCCTGGTGTATCTGTTCACGGGGCAGGGGGCTCAGCGCGCCGGCATGGGCGGGGAGCTCTACGAGGCGCTGCCGGCGTTCCGCGAAGCGCTGGACGAGGTTGGCGAGCACCTCGACAACCTGCTGGAGCGGCCGCTGCGCGAGGTCCTGTTCGTCGATTCGCCCGCAAGCCTGCTCGACCAGACGCGCTACACGCAGGCGGGGCTGTTCGCGCTGGAGGTGGCGCTGTTCCGGGCGCTCCAGGCGTGGGGCGTGAGGCCGGACTATCTGCTCGGCCACTCGATCGGGGAGCTGGCCGCGGCACACGTGGCTGGCGTTTTCTCGCTGCGTGACGCATGCCTGCTGGTGGAGGCGCGCGGGCGCCTGATGGGGGCGCTCCCCGCCGGAGGCGCGATGGTGTCGGTCGCCGCCTCCGAGCGCGAGGTTGTCGAGGAGCTGTCCGGCTGGGAAGGGCGTGTGGAGTTGGCGGCCGTCAACGGCCCCCGCGCGGTCGTGCTCTCCGGCGAGGAGGAGGCCGTGCTCGAGCTCGCCGGCAGGTGGAGCGAGCGGGATCGCAAGGTCAAGCGACTGAATGTTTCGCACGCCTTCCACTGCGCGCGGATGGATGGCATGCTCGATGAGCTCACGCGGATCGCCGCGAGCATCGAGACGCACGCTCCCGCGATCCCCGTTCTCTCCAACGTCACCGGCGAGCCGCTCACCGCCGAGCTCCTGCGCGAGCCCGCGTATTGGGCGCGCCAGGTGCGGGAGCCGGTGCGGTTCCTGGACGGGTTGCGCTGGCTGGAGGCTCAGGGTGTGAGCACCTGTCTGGAGCTCGGCCCCGACGGCGTGCTCAGCGCGCTGGCCTCCGACTGTCTGCCGGACGTCGTGGCGGCGCCGCTGCTGCGCCGCGATCGTCCCGAGCCGCGCGCGCTGCTGCAGGGGCTTTCGGAGGTGTTCGTCGCCGGTGCGCGGGTCGACTGGAGCGCCGTGCTCGCCGGCGCCGGGTCAAGGCGGGTGCGGCTGCCTACGTATGCGTTCCAGCGCGAGCGCTACTGGCTGGGTTCGACGGGCGTCGCCGCCGACGTCGCGGCGATCGGGCAAGCCACCGACCGGCATCCCCTGCTGGGCGCAGCGGTCGCGCTGGCGGGCGATCGTGGGTGGCTGTTCACGGGCCGTCTCTCGCTGGACTCTCACCCCTGGTTGGCCGATCACGCGGTGGCCGGCACCGTTCTGCTGCCGGGCACGGCGCTGTTGGAGTTGGCGCTGCACGCCGGCCGCCATGCGGGGTGCGGGGTTGTGCGGGAGCTGATCCTGAAGGCGCCGCTGGTGTTGGACGAGCAGCGTGCCGTCGCGCTACAGGTGTGGGTCGGCGAGGCCGACGAGGAGGGCGCGCGGCCGGTGGACATCTACACAGCCCCCGACGCCTTCCGTGACGCCGCCGAAGTCGAGCGGGAGTGGGTCTGTCACGCCAGCGGCAAGCTCTCCCCCGCGCACGCCGACGCCGGCGGCCGCGCGGAGCGGCTGGCGCTGCGGGCGAGTGCGCTGAGCGCGGCGGCGTGGCCCCCGGTCGATGCGCAGCCGATCGACACGGATGGCTTGTACGACGCGCTGGTGGGGCTGGGCTTTGAATACGGGCCGGCGTTCCAGTGCCTGCGGCGAGCGTGGCGATGCGGAGAGGACATCTTTGCCGAGGTGGCGACACCGGTTGCGCCAGGTCTCGACGGCGCCGGCTTCGGCGTGCATCCCGCGGCTCTGGACGCCGCATTTCATCCGGTGTTGAGCACGGGGACGCTCGCCTCCGGTGAGGATCCCGGTTTCGACCGAAGCCTGGAGACACTCGCCTCTGGCGAGCATCCCCGTTTCGGTCAGCGGGTGCGCCTGCCGTTCTCCTTCACCGGCGCCGAGTTGCATGCGCCCGGCTCCTCGAGCTTGCGCGTAATGGTTGAGCGCACCGGCGAGGACACGGTCGCGCTCGTCGTCGGCGACGCGGATGGCCGGCTGGTCGCCTCGGTGGACGCGCTGGTGGTGCGGGAGGTCGCGGCTGAGCAGCTGAGCGCCTCCGGCGGTGCCGCCCGTGGCGAGTCGTTGTACGGCGTCGACTGGACCCCCGTCCCGCTCGATGCGCACGCCCCGCAGGCGCCCGCGGGCACCGAGCTCGTGTTCGTCGACGGCGAGCGAGGCGAGGGCTTCCTCGAGGGTGTGCACGGCTGTGCCGCTCATGCGCTGGAGCTGACGCAAGCGTGGCTCGCAAAGGAGCGCCTCGCGGATGAACGGCTGGTGCTGGTGACACGCGGAGCGGTGGCCGCGCGACCGGGCGAGCACGTGTCGGGCCTGGCGCAGTCGCCGGTGTGGGGCCTGGTGCGCAGCGCGCAGTCAGAGCACCCCGGGCGCATCGTGCTGGTTGACGTCGACGGCACGGCCGCCTCTTCGGAGGCGCTGCTCGCCGTGTCGGATCTGGATGAGCCGCAGCTCGCGTTGCGCGACGGCGAGGCGCTCGCGCCGCGACTGGCCCGGGCGTCGGCCGGCGCCCTGGTCGTGCCCGACGGCGCTCGCGCATGGAGCCTGCAGGCGGGAGCCGGCTGGACCTTGGATGAGCTCGCGTTGGCGCCGTGCCCGGAGTCCGAGCGGGGGCTGGCGCCCGGGGAGGTGCGTGTGGCGGTGCGCGCCGCCGGCCTGAACTTCCGCGATGTGCTGATCGCGCTGGGGATGTACCCCGAGGAGCACACGGTCCTCGGCGGCGAGGGCGCGGGGGTGGTGCTGGAGGTCGGCTCGGAGGTGCGCGACCTGGCTGTCGGGGATCGCGTGATGGGTCTGATGTCTGGCGCCTTCGGCCCGCTCGCGTACGCCGACCACCGTCGGCTGGCGCGGGTCCCCGCGGGCTGGTCGTTCGCGCGCGCGGCGTCGGTGCCGATCGCCTTCGCCACGGCCTGCTACGCGCTCCGCCGACCTGGCCGATCTGCGGCCGGGCGAGCGGGTGCTCGTGCACGCCGCGGCCGGCGGCGTCGGCATGGCTGCCGTGCAGCTGGCCACGCCACCTCGGCGCCGAGGTGTTCGCGACGGCGAGCCCGTCGAAGTGGCCGGCGCTGCGCGCGCTGGGGTTGGACGATGCGCACATCGCCTCCTCGCGGACGGCGGAGTTCAGGGACAGCTTCCTGCGCGAGACGGCGGGCGAAGGGGTCGACGTCGTGCTCAACTCGCTCGCCGGGCGAGCTCGTCGACGCGTCGCTGGACTGCTGCGCGGGCCGAGGGCGCTTCATCGAGATGGGCAAGACCGACATGCGCGACCCGGCCGAGATCGCCGCGCGCCACCCGGGGTCGTCCTACCGGGCGTTCGACCTGAGGAGGCGGGCCCCGAGCGCGTCGGCGAGCATGCTCGCGCGAACTGCTCGCGCTGTTTGCGAGCCGGCGCGCTGCGACGTCTGCCGGTCGAGCCTGGGACATGCGCCGGGCGCCGGACGCGTTCCGCCACATGAGCCAGGCGCGCCATATCGGCAAGATCGTGCTCGACGCTTCCCGCGCCGCGTTTGTGGGCGCGGGCGGACGGTTTTGATCACCGGTGGCACCGGCGCGCTCGGCGCACTGCTTGCGCGTCATCTGGTGAGCGAGCACGGCGTCCGGCCGCCTGCTGCTGGTCGGCCGCCGGGGACCCGGCGCCCGGGCGCCGTGCGCTGCGCTCGGAGCTGCGGGTCGCTGGGGGCGAGCGTCACGATCGCGGCGTGCGACGTCGGCTGACCGCGCGCAGCTCGCTGCGCTGCTCGGATCGATGGGCGGACGCGCATCCCTTGACGCGGTTGTGCATGCGGCGGGCGTGCTCGACGACGGGGTGATCGACGCGCTGACGCCGGAGCGCCTGGAGCGGGTTTTGCGCGCGAAGGCCGACGCGGCATGGCACCTGCACGAGCTGACGGCGGACTGGACCTGGACACGTTCGTGCTGTTCTCCTCGGCCGCCGCCACGCTGGGCGCTCCAGGGCAGGGCAACTACGCGGCCGCGAACGCGTTCCTCGACGCCCTCGCCCTGCACCGCCGCGCGCGCGGCCTGGCCGCCGTTTCGCTGGCCTGGGGGCTGTGGCGCCAGGCCGGCGGCATGGCGGACGCGTTGGGCGAGGGTGACCGCTCGCGCCTGTCGCGCTCGGGCGTACGGGCGATCGACGCGGAGGAGGGTTTGCGCCTGTTCGACGCCGCGCTTGGCCTGGCCGCGGGAGGCGGCGGCGAGCGCGAGCGCGCTGCAAGTGGCGGCGGCGAGGCGCTGGCGTTGCCGCTGCCGCTCGACCTCGCGGCGTTGCGTGCGCGGGCGAGAGGGGGAGTGCTGGCGCCCCTCTTCGGCGAGCTGGTGCGCGTGCGCGCCAACTCCGCGCGGCCGTCGAGGAGTCGGGCGCGTCGCTAGCGCGGCGTCTGGCCGCGACGCCCGAGGCCGAGCGCGAGAGATCGTGATCGACGTCGTCCGAGCCCAGGCGGCGAGCGTGCTCGCGTACGCCACGCCACGACGGTCGATACCGAGCAGACCTTCAAAGAGCTGGGCTTCGACTCGCTCACCGCGGTCGAGCTGCGCAACGGGCTGAGCGAGGTGACCGGCTTGCGGCTGCCCGCCACCCTGATCTTCGACTATCCGACCCCCGAGGCGCTGGCGGGCCACCTGCTGGACGAGCTGGGCGATGCTCCGAGCGCCGCGACATCGCTCGCGATGCGCGCGAGCAACGGGGCCGCACGGGTCGCGGTCGCCGAGGACCCGGTTGCGATCGTCGGCATGGGCTGCCGCTTCCCGGGCGGCGTGCGCTCGGCGGATGATCTGTGGGAGCTGGTCGGCCGGTGGCGTGGACGCGATCTCAGCCTTCCCGGCGGATCGAGGCTGGGATCTGGAGGGGCTGTTTGACGCGGTCTCCGACACGCCGGGCACCTGCTATGCCCGCGAGGGCGGCTTCGTCTACGACGCGGGCGAGTTCGACGCCGCCTTCTTCGGCATCAGCCCGCGAGAGGCACTGGCGATGGATCCCTCAGCAGCGCCTGATGCTGGAAGTCTCCTGGGAGGCGCTCGAACACGCGGGCATCGATCCTGCGCTCGCTGCGCGGCGCCCGACGCGGGGGTGTTCGCGGGACACTCGCCCGGGGACTACGGGGCCAAGCTGTGGTCGGCGTCCGCGGGCCTGGAGGCACTCGCGGGCTACTGGCTGACGGGCTCGATCGGCAGCGTCGTCTCAGGACGCGTGGCCTACGCGCTCGGGCTGGAGGGCCCGGCGGTCTCGGTGGACACCGCCTGCTCGTCGCTCGCTGGTCGCGCTGCACTTGGCCTGCCAGCGCGCTGCGCGCCGGCGAGTGCGCGCTGGCGCTGGCCGGCGGGGTGACGGTCCTGGCTACGCCGGGTCTGTTCGTGCGAGTTCAGCCGTCAAAAAGGCCTGGCGCGCGACGGGCGCTGCAAGGCGTTTGCCGACGCCGCCGACGGCGTCGGCTGGGGCGAGGGAGGCGGGGTGCTGGTGCTGGAACGCCTCTCCGATGCTCAGCGCAACGGTCAGCGGGTCCTGGCGATGGTCCGCGGCAGCGCCATCAACCAGGATGGCGCGAGCAACGGGTTGACGGCGCCCAACGGTCCCTCCCAGCAGCGGGTGATCGCGCAGGCGCTCGCCAGCGCGGGCCTGGCGCCAACCCAGGTGGACGCCGTCGAGGCCCATGGCACGGGCACCACACTCGGCGACCCGATCGAGGCGCAGGCGCTGCTGGCCACCTACGGACGCGACCGGCGGCGCCCGCTGTGGCTCGGCTCGATCAAGTCGAACATCGGCCACACGGGGGCCGCCGCCGGCGATCGCCGGGACGATCAAGATGGTGATGGCGATGCGCCACGGCGTGCTGCCGAAGACGCTGCACGTGGACAAGCCCTCTAGCGAGGTCGACTGGTCGGCCGGCAACGTTTCGCTGCTGACCGAGGCGGTGGCGTGGGAGGCGGGCGAGGAGCCCAGGCGCGCGGGAGTCTCCGCCTTCGGCGTCAGCGGCACCAATGCGCACCTGATCCTCGAGGAGGCGCCGGTGGCGCCGGCTTCGCCGTCGGGAGGGTCGCCGCTGGAGCGACGCGCGGGCGCCGGCGCCGAGGATGTTGTGGGGGCGCCCGGTGTGCTTGGCGGGGGGCTGCTGCCGTGGGTGTTGTCGGGTCGCAGTGAGTCTGCGCTGTGGGCCCAGGCCGAGCGGTTGGGCGCCAACCTCGAGAGGTCTCGGGATGTTGGCGCGGCTGATGTGGGTTTTTCGCTTGCGGCGCGTTCCGCGTTTGAGCATCGCGCGGTGGTGGTGAGCGCGGACCGTGCGTGTGAGGGCGCGTTGGCCGATCTACAGAGGTTGACCGCCGAAGGGGGAGGCGCCGGGGTCGTCGTGGGAGCTCTGGCTGGGGGTGTGGATGCCGGAAGTGTGTTTTTGTTTCCGGGCCAGGGTTCTCAGTGGGAGGCAATGGCGCTGGAGTTGCTGGATGCTTCGCCGGTGTTCGCGGCGGGCATGGAGGAGTGTGCCGCGGCGTTGGCGCCTTTTGTCGACTGGTCGCTTGAAGATGTCTTGCGAGGGATCGGCGGCGCGCCGAGCCTGGATCGCGTGGATGTGGTGCAGCCGGCGTTGTTTGCGGTGATGGTGTCGTTGGCGCGCTTGTGGCGTGCGTGCGGTGTCGAGCCCGCTGTGGTGGTGGGCCATTCGCAGGGGGAGATCGCCGCCGCGTGTGTGGCTGGGGGGTTGTCGCTGCAGGACGCGGCGCGGGTGGTTGCTTTGCGCAGCCGTGCGTTGTCGAGTTTGGCTGGGGCGGGTGGGATGGTGTCGGTTGTTGGGGGGGCGGAGGAGGTGAGTGGGCTACTCGAGCGGTTTGGGGACCGGCTTGCGCTGGCGGCTCTCAACGGTCCGTCGTCGGTTGTGGTGTCGGGTGACCCGGGGTCGTTGCAGGAACTGCTGGCAAGTTGTGAGGCGCTGGGTGTTCGGGCGCGGAGCATCCCGGTGGACTATGCCTCGCACTCTTCACAGGTGGAGCGTATTCGCGAGGAGTTTTTGGAAGGCTGCTCCGGGATCGCGCCGCGCGGTGGGGATATTCAGTTTTATTCGACGGTGACGGCGGAGCCGTTTGATACCGCCCGGTTGGATGGGGAGTACTGGTATCGCAATCTGCGGGAGTCCGTCCGGTTTGAGGGTGCGATTCGCGCGTTGCTCGAGGAGGGGCGGCGGGCGTTCATCGAGGTGAGTCCTCATCCGGTGTTGACGATGGCGGTTCAAGAAACCATCGACGTCGAGCTCGACGGGCCGGACGATGCTGTGGTGGTTGGTTCGCTGCGTCGTGAAGAGGGTGGACCGGGACGCTTTTTGGTGTCGTTGTCCGAGGCCTGGGTTCGTGGTGTTGAGGTTGATTGGCCGGCACTATTCGACGGGTCTGGCGCTCAGCGAGTGAACTTGCCGACTTACGCATTTCAGCGCGAGCGCTTCTGGCTGGAGGCCGGCGCTGGTGGGGGGGATGTCGTGTCGGTTGGCCAGCTTCCGGTCGATCACCCCATGCTGGGCGCCGCGGTTGCCCTGGTTGACGATCGTGGTTGCCTGTTCACGGGTCGTCTGTCGCGCGAACTGCATCGGTGGCTTGCCGATCACGCTGTGATGGGGGTTGTGCTGTTGCCGGGCGCGGCTCTTTTGGAGCTGGCGTTGCATGCTGGGCGGCAGGTGGGGTGCGAGCGGGTGGACGAGCTTTCGTTGCGGACTCCGCTGGTCGTTCCCGAGGAGGGCGCGATACAGCTGCAGGTGGTGGTGGGCGCGCCCGATGAAGGTGGCCGGCGTCCTGTATCGGTCCACTCTCGGCGCGAGTCCGACTCCAGTGGAGCCGCCTTTTCCGCGGACGGGTGGGTGTGTCACGCGGAGGGCGTCGTTGGCCCCGGCGCGGCGGTTGTGGACGCGTCGGGGAAATTCGCTGGAGGTGCAGGCGGGTTGGACGGACGCGCGGCCGGGAAGCCCTGGCCTCCGCCGGATGCGCGGGCTGTGGACGTGCAGGACATGTATGCGGTTCTTGCGGATCGGGGTTTGGAATACGGAGCGGCCTTTTGGTGCTTGCGCCGTGCCTGGCAACGTGGAGATGAGTTCTTTGGCGAGCTGGCCCTGCCTGACGATCTGACCGCCGGCACTGATGGGTTTGGCATTCACCCAGCGTTGCTCGATGCCGCGTTTCACCTGGCGTTGATCCCGCTTGCGCAAGCAGGGACCGGCAGCGAGGGTGGCGTGCGGCTGCCGTTTGTGTTCAACGGCGTGGAGCTGCCCAGGTCGGGGGTGACCTCGTTGCGGGTATCGCTGTCACAGTCGGGAGACGATTGCGTCTCGTTGGTTGCCGTGGAGGCGGACGGTGGGGTTGTGGTGTCGGTGGAGTCGCTGGTTGCGCGCGAGGTTTCCGCGGCGGCGTTGAGTGCCGCCGGTGACGGTGCCGGGCTGCGCGACGCGCTGCTCGCGATCGACTGGAGCGAGGCCGCGCCCTCCTCCCCCTCGGCCGTTGGGTCCGCGCGGGGCGAGCTGGCGGTGGTGGGTGCAGCAGGCGAGGCGCTGGCCGAGCGTCTGGCTGACGCCGGCTCTGCGGCCCGGGCGTACGGGGATCTCGCCTCTTTGGCCGGATCGCTCGCGGGCGATCCGGCCTTCTGCGGGACCGTGTTGGTCGAGTGCGCCGCCGCGAGTGTGGGTCGCGATGCGGGTGACGGGCCGCTGCTCGCCGACCCTGGTGCTGGCCCGGGCGATGGTGCCGGTGCTGGCCCGGGCGATGGTCCCGGTGCTGGCCCGGGCGATGGTCCCGGTGCTGGCCCGGGCGATGGTCCCGGTGCTGGCCCGGGCGATGGTGCCGGTGCTGGCCCGGGCGATGGTCCCGGTGCTGGCCCGGGCGATGGTGCCGGTGGTGTACCGGGTGAGTTGGCTGCCGTGTATGGCTGTGCTGGCGGGGTGCTCGCGCTGGTGCAGGCGTGGCTCGCGGATGAGCGTTTCTCGGGTGCGCGCCTGGTGTTGGTGACCGAGCGTGCGGTGGCGAGCGCCCCCGGGGAGGATGTGCCCGGATTCTCCCAAGCGCCGGTGTGGGGTCTGGTGCGCAGCGTGCAAGCGGAGCATCCAGATCGCTTCGTGCTGGTCGATGTGGATGGCGAGGAGTCTTCGTGGGGTGCGCTGCCCGCGGCGCTGGACCGGGGGGAGCCGCAGTTGGCGTTGCGGGAAGGGCGCGTGCTGGTGGCGCGGTTGACGCGTACCGCAGCCGCCAAAGGCGGGGCGCTGAGAGCTCCACTCGACGGCGGGGCGTGGCGTCTGCGTCCGGGTGGCGGCGGGACGCTCGAGGAGCTCGCGCTCGTTGCGTGTCCGGAGGCCGAACGGGGTCTGGAGCCCGGCGAGGTGCGCATCGGTGTGCGCGCGGCCGGTTTGAACTTCCGCGATGTGCTGGTCGCGCTCGGCGTGCTCGACGATCTGCATCCGGAGTTGAAGGGCACGGTGGGCGCCGAGGGTGCGGGGGTCGTGCTGGAGGTCGGCCCGGGAGTGCGGGATCTGGCGGCCGGGGACCGCGTGATGGGCCTGTTCGATGGGGCGTTTGGGTCGGTCGCGATCGCCGATCGGCGGCAGCTGGCCGGTATCCCCGACGCCTGGTCGTTCGCCCGCGGGGCGGCCACGCCGGCGGTATTCCTGACGGCCTATCACACGCTGCGCGAGCTGGCCGCCGTGGAGCCCGGGGAGCGGGTGCTGGTGCATGCGGGCGCGGGCGGTGTGGGGATGGCCGCCGTGCAGTTGGCGCGGCATCTCGGCGCGGAGGTGTTCGCGACCGCCAGCCCTGGCAAGTGGCCGGTGTTGCGAGCACTGGGTTTGGACGATGCGCATATTGCGTCCTCGCGCTCGCTGGATTTCAGGGAGCGCTTCCTGCGGCAGACCGGTGAGCGGGGCGTCGACGTCGTCCTCAACTCGCTGGCGCGTGAGTTCGTGGACGCCTCGCTGGATCTGTTGCGAGGGGAGGGTGGGCGTTTCATCGAGATCGGCAAGACCGACATACGCGCCGCAGAGGAGCTCTCGAATGAACGTCCCCACGTTGCCTACCGCGTTTTCGACCTGCAACAAGCCGACCCCGGGCACATCGGTGAGATGCTCGCGGAGGTGCTCGACCTGTTCTCGGCGGGGACGCTCGAGGCGCTGCCGGTGAGGGCGTGGGACATGCGCCGCGCGTCGCACGCGTTTCGGTTCATGAGCCAGGCGCGTCACACGGGCAAGGTCGTCCTGACGCTGCCGGCGCCGACCTTTGTGCGTGACGGACGTACGGTGTTGATCACCGGCGCCACCGGCACTTTGGGGACGCTCCTGGCGCGCCACCTGGTGAGCGAGCATGGCGTGCGCCAGCTGCTGTTGGTCAGCCGACGCGGCCCGCGGGCCGAGGGCGCCGGCGACCTGCGAGCAGAGCTCGAGTCCCTGGGCGCGGAGGTCAGGATCGAGGCATGCGACGTGAGCGATCGCGAGCAACTCGCCACGTTGCTGGGCTCGCTGCCCAACAAGCATCCACTTGGTGCGGTTGTGCATGCCGCCGGCGTACTCGACGACGGGTTGATTGGTGCGTTGACCCCCGAACGCCTCGACGGGGTGCTGCGCGCGAAGGTGGACGCGGCGTGGCACCTGCACGAGCTGACGGCGGATATCGATCTGGACGCGTTCGTGCTGTTCTCCTCAGCCGCGGGCACGCTGGGCAGCTTGGGGCAGGCCAACTACGCTGCCGCGAACACGTTCCTGGACGCGCTCGCGGCGCACCGCCAGGCACGTGGTCTGCCCGCAATCTCCCTTGCGTGGGGGCTGTGGGAGCAGGCAAGCGGCATGACGAGCGAGCTGAGCGAGAACGACATCTCCCGCATCGCGCGGATGGGACTGCGCACGATCGACAACGAGCAGGGTTTACGGCTGTTTGACGCGGCGCTTGGGCCTGCCGCCGCTGGCGAGACGCTGGTCCTGCCCCAACCCCTCAACCTCACGGCACTGAACGCGAAAGCCAGAGCGGGGATGCTAGCGCCGCTGTTCAGCGACCTCGTGCACGTGTCGGCACGGCCAACGCACGAGCACCACATCTCGCTTTCACAACGTCTGGCCGATACGCCGGCAGACCAGCACGAAGCGCTGGTCCTCGAATTGGTGGCCGTCCAGGCGGCCGCGGTCCTCGGGCACAGGGACGCGCAGGCGATCGACCGGCAACGCCCCTTCAAAGAGCTGGGCTTCGACTCGCTTACGGCGGTGGAGCTGCGAAATCGCCTAAACGCTGTTACCGGACTGCGATTGCCGGCCACGCTCGTGTTCGACCACCCGACCCCGAGGGCGGTGGCGTTGCACATCCTCGAAAAGGTGGTCCCCGGTTTCTCGGCGCTCGCGGACTCCGACCGCGAAGAGGACAGGATTCGGGGAGCGATCGCCGCGATTCCGCTCAATCGCCTCAGAGAGGCGGGCTTGATCGAGGTCCTGCTGCAACTGGCCGATCCGGCAGGAGCAGTGCCCGATGGCGAGGAACTGCAGCTGATCGACACGATGGACATCGAGAGCCTCGTGCAGAGGGCGGCGGGGATGCCGGCGGCAAAGGCGATCGAGGAGGTGCAGTGATGGCGGCCGGCGCCGAGGACGTCGTTCAGGCTCTGCGTACCGCGTTGAAGGAGGCGGAGCGTCTCAGAGCGCAGAATCGCCGCCTGCTCGAAATCCCGCACGAGCCGTTGGCGATCGTCGGTATGAGCTGCCGCCTGCCGGGCGATGTGAGCTCACCGCAAGATCTGTGGCGGCTGGTGTGCAGTGCAACCGATGCGATCGGTCCGTTCCCTGAGGACCGCGGGTGGAATGTGGAGCGCCTGTACGACCCCGACCCCGCGCACCTCGGGACGAGCTATGCGCGGGAGGGCGGCTTCGTCCATGACGCCGGCGAGTTCGACGCCGGCTTCTTCGGCATCAGCCCGAGAGAGTCTCTGGCGATGGATCCCCAGCAGCGGGTGCTGTTGGAAGGCACATGGGAGGCGCTGGAAGACGCCGGCATCGATCCGGTGTCGCTGAAGGGCAGCCAGACGGGGGTGTTCGCCGGGGTGGTCAACGCCGGCTACGGCGTGGTCGGAGCGAGCACCGAGGGCGTTGACGGGTACGGGTTGACTGGCACCATGGCCAGCGTCGTATCCGGTCGCATCGCCTTCACCTTCGGTCTGGAGGGTCCCGCCGTATCGGTTGACACGGCTTGCTCGTCCTCGCTGGTGGCGCTACACCTTGCCTGCCAGGCGCTCCATGCCGGGGAGTGTTCGCTGGCGCTCGTCGGCGGCGTCACGGTGCTGGCGACTCCCGGCGGTTTCGTCGAATTCTCGCGCCAACGCGGCCTTGCCCCCGATGGGCGCTGCAAGTCGTTTGCCGCCGCCGCCGACGGGACGGGCTTTGCGGAGGGCATGGGGATGGTGGTGTTGGAGCGTCTTTCGGATGCGCGGCGCAACCGCCGCGAAGTGTTGGGGTTGGTGCGCGGCAGCGCGGTCAACCAGGACGGCGCCTCCAACGGCCTGACCGCGCCGAATGGTCCTTCCCAGCAGCGGGTGATCGCGCAGGCGCTCGCCAACGCGAAGCTGCAGGCGGCCCAGGTCGATGCGGTGGAGGCGCATGGCACGGGCACGACGCTTGGCGACCCGATCGAGGCGCAGGCGTTGATCGCCACATACGGCCGGAGCCGTCCCGAGGGTCGCCCGTTGTGGTTGGGCTCGGTCAAGTCGAACGTCGGTCATACGCAGGCCGCGGCGGGCGTGACGGGTGTGATCAAGATGGTGATGGCGATGCGCCACCGCACGCTGCCACAGACGCTGCACGTCGATGAGCCCACGCCCAAGGTCGATTGGTCTGAGGGCGCGATCTCGCTTCTCACAGCGCAGCAGCCGTGGGAGCGGGGCGAGGAGCCGCGCCGGGCGGGGGTGTCGTCGTTTGGGGTGAGCGGCACCAACGCGCACGTGATCCTCGAAGAGGCCCCGGAGCCGATCCGCGAGGAGACGCGCGGCTCTGCGAACGGCGATCTCGCCGACGGCGGCACGCTTGCTGACGGCACGCTTGCTGACGGCACGCTTGCTGACGGCACGCTTGCTGACGGCACGCTTGCTGATGGCGGCACGCTCGCCGCCATCCAGCGGGCCAACGCGCTGCCGTGGCTGCTCTCGGCTAAGAGTGAGCCGGCCCTGCGTGCGCAGGCCGAGCGTCTGCGCCAGCATCTGAACTCCGCGAGCGATTCGGCGGTCGCGGACGGCTCCCAGCCGGCGAACGCCGCCGATGGCCGCCAGGCGGCGGCGAATGTCACGGACGGCCGTCAGCCGGCGAACGCCGACATTGCCCTTACCTTGGCGCGTCGCTCGGCGCTCGAGCACCGCGCGGTGGTCCTTGTGGGCAAGGAGGGAGCGCTCGAGGGTCTCGACGCGCTGGCGGCGGGGGAGCCCGCGGCTGGCGTCATCGCCGGTGTCGCATCGGCGAGCCCCGGCGGTCTGGCCTTTCTGTTCACCGGCCAGGGCGCCCAGCGTGTGGACATGGGCAGGGAGTTGTACGAGTCCTTTCCCGTTTTCAGGGCCGCGTTGGATGAGATCTGCGCCGAGCTCGACGGCCACCTCCCGCGTCCCCTGGGCGAGGTGTTGTTCGCCGATCAGCCCGCCGTTGGGGCCATCGATCAAACGGCCTACGCCCAGCCCGCACTGTTCGCGCTGGAGGTGGCGCTGTTCAGGTTGAGTGAGAGTTTGGGAGTGCGCCCGGACTTCCTGATGGGCCACTCGATTGGTGAGCTGAGCGCCGCCCATGTGGCGGGGGTGTTCTCGCTCGCGGATGCTTGCAGGCTGGTGGTGGCGCGCGGCCGGTTGATGGGTGATCTGCCAGCGGGCGGGGCGATGTTGTCGGTGCAGAGCTCCGAGGCCGACGTGCGCGCAACGATCGAGGGTCTCACTGGGCGGGTCGCCGTCGCGGCGGTGAACGGCCCCGCGGCGGTGGTGATATCGGGCGACGAGGACGCCGTGCTGGAGGTGGAGCGCGTGTGGCGAGGGCGAGCGGTGAAGACCAAGCGCCTGCAGGTGAGTCACGCCTTCCACTCACACCGCATGGACGGGATGCTTGAGGCGTTTGCGGCAGTGGCAGAAGACATCTCCTTCTCCGCGCCACAAATACCGATCGTCGCCAATGTGACCGGCGAGTTGATATCGGCTGAGCAAATCTGCACGGCGGAGTATTGGGTGCGCCACGTACGGGAGCCGGTGCGTTTCATGGACGGGGTGCGCTGGCTGGGAGCTCGCGGAGTGAGGAGCTTCCTGGAGCTGGGCCCCGAGGGCGTGCTCAGCGCAATCGTCGGAGACTGTCTGACGGAGGAGCCGCCCCTCGCGGCGGTCCCGCTGCTGCGGGGCGGGCGCCCGGAGCCCGCGACCGTGCTTGGCGCGCTCGCTGGGATCTGGGTGCATGGTGCCGGGGTGGATTGGGTCAGGGTGTTCGAGGGCTCCGGCGCGCGAAGGGTCTCACTGCCCACCTACGCCTTTCAACGCGAGCGCTACTGGCTTGCGCGGGGGGCGTGGACCGCCGGGGATCTGGATGCCGCGGGCCTTGGCTCTGGCGAGCACCCGCTGCTGAGGGCCGCTGTCCCCCTGGCCGACGAGGGGGGCCGGCTGTTCACCGGGCGGATCTCCCAGCGCGAGCCGGCTTGGCTTGCCGATCACGTCGTGCTGGATGCGTGCGTAGTGCCGGGGGTGTTCTTCGTGGAGCTCGCGCTGCATGCCGCCGGGCAGCTCGGCTGCGATCTGCTGGAGGAGCTGGTAATCGAGCTCCCCCTGGTGCTGGGGGAGCGCAACGAGGTGCAATTGCAGGTAATGGTGGATGCGGCCGACGAGGACGGCCGCCGGTCGGTGAAGATCCACTCACGCACAGCGACGGCCGGCGATGGTGAAGACAAGGGAGCCTGGACTCGTCATGCCAGCGGCGTGCTTGCTTGCGGCGAGCCGGTGGGGGGTCGGTGGGCTGAGCAGGAGCGCGTGGCGGCCGCGGTTGGCCGGGCATGGCCTCCCGAGGACGCGATCGAGATCGACGTCGATGACTTCTATGACCACGTGGCCGCGCTCGGTTTCGACTATGGACCGGCGTTCTGCGGTGTGCGGTCGGTGTGGCGGCGAGGCGAGGAGTTCTTCACAGAGTTGTCGCTGCCGGAGCGAGAGCGCCACCAGGCACATCGCTTTGGCCTGCATCCGACGCTCCTGGACGCCGCGTTGCAGGGTGGGTTGACGGCTGCCTCGAGCTCCGACAGCGGGGAGGGCGACCAGCTGCGGCTGCCGTTCTCGTTCAACGATGTGAGGTTGTTCCAGAAGGGCGTTTCCGAGCTGCGTGTCTGCCTGTCGCGGACTGCCGAGGACAGCCTGTCGTTGGTGGGCTTTGACGAGGGTGGTGGGTTGGTCGTCTCGTTGGGCTCGCTGGCGGTGCGGGCTGTGTCGCGAGAGCAGATCGCGAGCGCTCGGGGCGATCGGTCGGGGTCTTTGTTTGGCGTCGACTGGGTCGCGGTCGAGGGCGCGGAGCCCGCAGCGCAGGGATGGGATGGCGGGTGGGCGGCCCTCGGCGCCGAGGGGAGTGGTCTCCCCCAGGCGTTGGGCGGGGCTGAGAACGACGGCGTGGCGGCTCCCGAGCTTGTGCTGCTCGATTGTACGCAGCTCGACGGGAGCGATGTGGTTGGCGCGGCTCGCCAGATCACGGCCGGGGTGTTGGAGGCGGTGCAGGCGTGGATTGCCGATAAGCGGCTCGCCGCCTCGCGGCTGGTGCTGGTGACCGAGGGTGCGGTGGCCGTTGGCGCGGAGGATCCGTTGGACGGCTTGTCCCAGTCGCCGGTGTGGGGCCTGGTGCGTTGCGCGCAGGTGGAGCACCCGGGGCGTCTCGCGTTGATCGATCTCGACGGCGAGGAGGAGTCGCGGGATGCCTTGAGCGTTGCGCTCGGGAGCGGTGAGCCCCAGCTTGCGATCCGGGCGGGGCGTGTGTTTGCACCTCGCCTGGCCCGCGTCGCATCCGCGCGGGACGGCTTGGCTCGGGAAGGGGCCGGCACCGTCCTGATCACCGGCGGCACCGGCGCTCTGGGTGCTCTGGTGGCCAGGCACCTGGTTGCCGGTCACGGCGTTGAGGGCGTGTTGCTGGTCGGCCGCCGGGGGCGGGACGCGCCCAGGGCGAGGGAGCTCGAGGCGAGCCTGGTCGAGCTGGGCGCCGAGGTGAGCGTGGCGGCGTGCGATGTGAGCGATCGCGCGCAGTTGCGGCAGCTGCTTGCCGCGATCCCCGAGGAGCGTCCGCTCAGCGGTGTGGTGCACGCGGCGGGCGTGATCGAGGACGCGGTACTCGAGTCCCTGTCGGTGCCCCAGCTCGAGCGGGTGCTCGCTCCCAAGCTGGATGCCGCGTGGCATCTGCACGAGCTGACCGAGCACCTGGATCTCTCGATGTTCGTGATGTTCTCGTCGGTCGTGGCGACGTTCGGTAGCGCGGGGCAGGGCGACTATGGCGCGGCGAACGCGTTCATGGATGCGTTGGCGGCATACCGGCGCGCGCGCGGGTTGGCCGGGACCTCGGTGGCATGGGGCCTGTGGGATCTGACCGAGGGCATGGCCGGCGAGTTGGGCCAGGCCGATCGCGCGCGGCTGGCGCGCGCGGGGATGAGCGCGCTCTCCCCGCGCGAGGGCTTGGAGTGCTTCGACGCCGCGAGCGCCACCGACAGGGCGCTGGTGGTGGCGGGGCAGCTCGATGCCGGGATGCTGCGCGCGCGGGCTGAGGAAGGGGCGTTGCCGCCTCTGTTCAGCAGGCTGGTTGGCGGTTCGCGCTCGGTGCGGCGCGAACGCGGTGAAAGACGGGCAGGGGCGCTCGCACAACGGCTGGCTGGTGTGAGCGAGGCCGAGCGCGAGGGCGTCGTGCTGGAGCTTGTGCTGTCGGAGATCGCGAGGGTCTTGGGGCACTCCTCGCCCGCGGCGATCGGCAGCGGGCAGGTGTTCACCGAGCTGGGGATCGACTCGCTGGCGGCGCTGGAATTGCGCAACAGCTTGAGCGAGGCTACGGGGCTACGACTGCCGGCGACAATGGTGTTCGATTATCCGACGCCCGAGACACTCGCGGGGTACCTGCTGGAGGAGGTCGCCGGCGCGCGCCCGCAGAGCGCGAGATCGACGGTGCCCGCCTCGCGCACGGCGATCGGCCGCGAGGAGCCGATCGCGATCGTCGGGATGGGGTGCCGCTTCCCGGGTGGCGCGCGCTCGCCGGAAGATCTGTGGGAGCTGCTCGCCTCCGCCGCGGATGCCATCTCCGCCTTCCCACGGGATCGCGGCTGGGATCTGGAGCGCCTGTGTCATCCCGACCCCGCCACTCCGGGCACCTGCTGCGCAAGCGAAGGCGGATTCATCTACGACGCGGGCGATTTCGACGCCGCCTTCTTCGGCATCAGCCCCCGCGAGGCGCTGGCGATGGACCCGCACCAACGGCTGTTGCTGGAGACCGCGTGGGAGGCGCTTGAGGACGCTGGCATCGATCCCCACGCCCTGCGCGGCAGCCAGACCGGCGTGTTCGCGGGTGTGTCACCCCAGGGCTACGACGCCAACATGTATGGGCCGGCCGCCGACGGACTGGGCGGCTATCTGCTGACGGGCACCACCGGCGGCGTCGCCTCGGGTCGCGTCGCCTACGTCCTCGGGCTCGAGGGCCCGACGATGACGATCGACACGGCCTGCTCCTCGGCGATGGTGGCGTTGCACCTGGCGAGCGGCGCGCTGCGCGGCGGCGAGTGTGAGTTTGCCCTGGCGGGTGGCGCCTCGGTGATGTCCACGCCGATGGGGTTGATCGAGTTCAGCGCGCTGGGCGCGTCGGCTCCGGACTCGCGCTCCAAGTCTTACTCCGATGCGGCTAACGGCACCGGCTGGAGCGAGGGAGTGGGGATGCTGTTGCTGGAGCGCCTCTCCGACGCGCGGCGCAACGGCCGCGAGGTGCTGGCGGTGATTCGCGGCAGCGCGGTCAACCAGGATGGCGCCAGCAACGGGCTGACGGCTCCCAGCGGGCTTTCCCAGCAGCGCGTGATCGCCGCGGCGCTGGCGAGCGCGCGGCTCTCACCGATGGACGTCGACGCGGTCGAGGGCCACGGCACCGGCACCGAGCTTGGCGACCCGATCGAGATACGCGCGCTGCAGGCCATCTACGGGCAGGACCGCCCAGAGGACCGCCCCCTGTGGCTGGGCTCGATCAAGGCGAACATCGGCCACGCGGCGGCCGCGGCGGGACTGGCGGGGGTGATCAAGATGGTGATGGCCATGCGCCGCGGGATCCTGCCGAAGACGTTGCACGTCGAGCAGCCCTCCTCCCACGTGGATTGGTCGTCCGGGCGCGTGTCGCTCCTGCGGGAAGCCCGCCCCTGGGAGCGCAACGGCAAGCCGCGTCGGGCGGGAGTTTCCTCGTTTGGCATCAGCGGCACCAACGCCCACCTGATCTTGGAGGATGCGCCACCGGCGGCGCCCGCCGTCTCCCGCGTCGAGCGGCCCATTCTGAGCGCCGGTGCACTTGGTACGGATGTGGTGGCGTTGCCATTGTCGGGTAAGAGTGAGGATGCTCTGTGTGCGCAGGGGGAGCGTTTGGGTGAGTATCTGGAGCGCCATGCGGAGCTTGAGTTGGTGGACGTGGGGTATTCGTTGGCGGCGCGTTCGGTGTTTGAGCGTCGTGCGGTGGTGTTGGGTGGGGGTCGTGGGGGTTTGTTGGGGGGTCTTGGGGTGTTGGCTGGGGGGGTGTTGGCTGGGGGGGTTGGTGTGGTGGGGGGTGTGGCTGATGTTGGTGGGAGGGTTGCGTTTTTGTTTCCTGGTCAGGGGTCGCAGTGGGTGGGGATGGCGGTTGGGTTGTTGGATGGGTCGGGGGTGTTTGCTGAGTCGGTGGGGTTGTGTGGTGAGGCGTTGGCGCCGTTTGTGGATTGGTCGCTTGAGGGTGTGTTGCGTGGTGTGGAGGGGGAGCCGGGGTTGGAGCGGGTTGATGTGGTGCAGCCGGTGTTGTGGGCGGTGATGGTGTCGTTGGCTGAGTTGTGGCGGGCGTGTGGTGTGTGTCCGGATGTGGTGGTGGGTCATTCGCAGGGTGAGATTGCGGCTGCGTGTGTGGCGGGGGGTTTGTCGTTGGGGGATGGGGCGTGTGTGGTGGCGTTGCGGAGTCGGGCGTTGGCGGGTTTGGCGGGTCGGGGTGGGATGGTGTCGGTGGCGTTGTCGGTGGGGGAGTTGGAGCGGCGGTTGGAGGGTTGGGGTTGTGTTGGTGTGTCGGTGGCGGCGGTGAATGGTCCTGGGGCGACTGTGGTTTCTGGTGAGGTTGGTGTGCTTGAGGAGTTGTTGGGTGTGTGTGAGGGGGATGGTGTGAGGGCGCGGCGGATTGCGGTTGATTATGCGTCGCATTCGCCTCAGATTGAGGAGATTCGTGGTGAGTTGTTGGAGGCTTGTGCGTCGATT
Organism: uncultured Solirubrobacterales bacterium; assembly: GCA_963794715.1. Taxonomy (GTDB): domain Bacteria; phylum Actinomycetota; class Thermoleophilia; order Solirubrobacterales; family Solirubrobacteraceae; genus Palsa-744. Next base: position 896,695 of record CAWCEY010000002.1, read on the forward strand.
GTGCCGCGTTCGGGGGAGGTGCCGTTTTTCTCGACGGTTGTGGGTGGTGTGGTTGATACGGCTGAGTTGGGTGCTGAGTATTGGTATCGGAATTTGCGGGAGACGGTTCGGTTTGAGGGGGCGGTTAGGTCGTTGTTGGGGGATGGGTATCGCGCGTTTGTGGAGGTGAGTCCTCATCCGGTGTTGACGATTGGTGTTCAGGAAGCTGTTGAGGATGTGCTTGGTGGTGGGGGTGGTGGTGCGTTGGTGTCGGGGTCGTTGCGTCGTGGTGAGGGTGGTGGGGAGCGTTGGTTGAGGTCGTTGGCCGAGGTGTGGGTGCGTGGCGTTGGGGTTGATTGGGAGTCGTTGTTCGAGGGTGCGGGTGGGCGAAGGGTGAAATTGCCGACTTACGCTTTTCAGCGCGAGCGTTACTGGTTGCAGGGCTCGCCGGGGGTGGGCGACATGAGTTCCGTCGGTCTGTTGTCCTCGGGTCATCCGCTGCTGGGCGCGATGGTCGAGGTGGCGGCCGATGAGCAATGGTTGTTCACCGGCCAGCTGTCCGTGCAGAGGCCGCAGTGGCTGGCCGATCACCTGGTGTACGGGATGCCGGTGGTGCCGGGCACGACGTTCGTGGAGCTTGCTTTGCACGCGGGAAGCCGCGTCGACTGCGGCGTGCTGGAGGAGCTCGTGATCGAGGCGCCGCTGGTGCTGGCCGCACAGGCGCGGGTGGCGCTGCAGGTTGCCGTCGGCGAGCTCGACGAGTCGGGCCGCAGGTCGGTGACCGTGTGCTCCCGGCGCGCGAGTCCCGAGGATGACGATGTGCTCGCCAGGGAGCCGTGGACGCGTCACGCCAGCGGCGTGCTCGTGGCCGGCGAAAGCGCCGTCGCGGGGCACGCGCGCGCCAACGAGCGCGTGACGGCTGCGCTCGCCGCGGAAGCGTGGCCGCCGCCGGGCGCAAGGGCGATCTCGATCGATGATCTGTATGACGAAGTGGCGGCCCGCGGCATCGAGTACGGGCCCGCGTTCAGCGTGCTGCGAGCGGCGTGGTGGAACGGGGAGGAGCTGCTCGCCGAGATCGCCCTGGACGATCGTGAGCGAGAGGAGGCGTCCGCCTACGGTGCGCATCCGGCGCTGCTGGACGGAGCGCTGCAGTTGATGGGCGCCCTGCTCGGAGGCGCCCGGGAGGGGGAGGTCCCGACGCCCGGCGGAGCCTATCTCCCGTTCTCCTTCGGCGGTGTGGATGTCCACGTGTCAGGCGCGTCCTCGCTGCGGGTCTCCCTGCTGCCGCTCAGCTCCGACACGCTCTCCCTGGTGATGGCCGACGGGACGGGACGCCTTGTCGCCTCCATAGATTCGCTGATGATGCGGGAGGTGTCCACGGCGCAGCTGGGCGCGGCGCGTGCGGCTTTCGACAATGCGCTGTTCACCGTTGAGTGGGAGGCAACTGCCTCGCCGCCGTCCGTGGAATCCTCCACCGCGTTCTCCTCGGAGGCGCTGGTCCTGCTCGGTGAGGAGCGCTCGGCGTTTGCAGAGGCTCTGCGAGGGGATGGGCATCGCGTCGAGGTGCACCCGGACCTGGACCACCTGCGCGAGGCGCTGCCGGAGAGCGATGCGGTGCCCGACGCCGTGTTCGTGGACTGCGGGGTGGCAGATCCGGGCGACGCGCTCGATCTGAGCGTGGTGCACCGCACCTCACACCGGGTGCTCGAGCTGGCGCAAGGCTGGCTGTCCGACGAGCGCTTCGCCGATTCACGCATGGTGTTGATCACGCGTGGCGCCGTCACGATGGACCCGGCGATCGATGCTCTCGACGGCCTGGCGATGGCGCCCGTTTGGGGCCTGGTGCGCTCAGCGCAGGCGGAGAGTCCCGGGCGTTTCGCGCTCGTCGACGTCGACCGGGAGACCTCCGGCGGCGTGCTGCACAACGCGCTGCACGAGGCGCTTGCCTCGCACGAGCCGCAGCTGGTCCTCAGGCGCGGTGAGGCCGCTGTGCCGCGGCTACGCGCCCTCACACCGTCGGTGGCGCCCGAGGGTACGGTTGGCGAGGGGGGCGAGACCGGGACGCTCGGCCCCGACGGGGTTGGCGAGGGGCGTCACGCCGGCACACTCGACCCCAACGGCACGGCTCTGATCACAGGCGGCACCGGCACGCTGGGTGGCCTGATGGCACGGCACCTGGTGAAGCGCTACGGCGTTGGGCGACTGTTGCTGGTGAGCCGTGGAGGAGCACGGGCGGAGGGCGCCGCGGAGCTGCGGACGGAGCTGGAGGAGCTGGGTGCGATCGTGCAGCTGGCCGCATGTGACGTGTCCGATCGGGAGGCGTTGAAGGCGCTCGTGGACGGCGTTCCCAGCGAGCATCCGCTGACGGCGGTGGTGCACGCCGCCGGCGTGCTCGATGGCGGCCTGATCGGTTCGATGACAGCCGAGCGCGTCGACCGTGCGCTGGCCCCGAAGGCCGACGCGGCGTGGCATTTGCACGAGCTGACCAGAAATGCGCCGCTGGGCGCGTTTGTGCTGTTTTCCTCGGCCGCGGGTCTGCTTGGAGGCGCGGGGCAGGCCACCTACGCAGCCGCAAACGCGTTTCTCGACGCCCTCGCCGCTCACCGTCGAGCGCTCGGCCTGCCCGCATCGTCGATCGCCTGGGGTCTGTGGGCGGGGACCAGCGCGATGACGGAGGATCTGAGCCAAGCCGATCGCAGGCGGGTGGTGGGCTTGGGAATGAGTGAACTTTCCCACGAGCAGGGGCTTGCCCTGTTCGACATGGCCCTGGACTCACAGCGGGCGCTGGTGCTCGCGGCCACGCTCGATCCTCGGACGCTGCGTGCACAGGCGAGGATGGGAGCGTTGGCGGCGATACTGTCCGGCCTCGTGCGCCTTCCCAAACGTCGCTCCGGCGAACGGGAGGAAACGCTGGCGGAACGTCTGGCCGCCGTGCCCGAGGCCGAGCGCGAGGGAGTGGTGAGGAACCTGGTGCGCGTCAACGTGGCGATGGTGCTGGGGCACGATTCTCCCGAGAAGGTCGAGGAGCGGCGCGCCTTCAAAGAAACTTGGGTTCGACTCGTTGAGCGCGGTTGAGCTGCGCAATCGTCTGAACACAGTGACCGGACTGCGCCTGCCGGCCACGCTGGTGTTCGACTACCCGACCCCCGAGGCGCTCGGCGGGTATTTGCTGGGTCAGGTTGCGCTCGGCGACGCCGTCCCGACGAATTGTGCGGCCCCCGCGCTGGTCGAGCTCGACAGGCTCGAACGCATCCTCTCGGCGCCGGCGCTTGACAATCTCGAACGGGAGCAGATTACGAGGCGCCTGCGGGCATTGGTTGCGGGTGTGACGGACGATGAGGTGACCGTGGAGGACAACCTGGAGGCGAGCACGGCGGAGGAAGTGTTTGCAGCGATGGATCGGGAATTGGGAGTGGCCTGAGATGAGTTGGGCGTGTGCCGCGAGACAGGAGGTGAACAATGCCTGACGACGAGAAGGCCCTTGAATATCTGAAGCGAGCCAGGATCGAGCTGCGCAAGGCGCGGCGCGAGTTGCAGGAGTTCGAACAGCGCTCCCACGAGCCGATCGCGATTGTGGGGTTGAGCTGTCACTACCCGGGCGGCGTGCACTCGCCTGAAGATTTTTGGGACCTGGTCGCCTCCGGCGGCGATGCGATCTCGGCCTTTCCAGACGATCGTGGCTGGGCTCTGGACGCGCTCTATGACCCCGATCCCGACCATCGCGGCACCGTTTACGCACCCTTTGGGGGGTTCCTCGACGACGCGGCTGGCTTCGATGCGGATTTCTTTCACATCAACCCCAAGGAGGCGCTGGCGATGGACCCCCAGCACCGTCTGTTCCTGGAAGCCTGCTGGGAGGTGCTCGAGGATGGGGGCATCGATCCAGCGTCTCTGCGGGGCAGTCGCACTGGCGTATTCGTCGGCATTAGCGCAATCGGCTACGGCATGGATCCGGTAACCGCGGTGGGGCTGGAGGGCTATCGCACCACGGGTCAGCTCACCAGCGTGGCCGCCGGTCGCGTGGCGTACACGCTTGGCCTCGAGGGTCCTGCCGTGGCACTGGACACCGCGTGCTCCTCGTCGCTGACGGCTTTGCATCTGGCCTGTCAGGCGCTGCGCTCCGGGGAATGCTCGCTGGCGCTGGCGGGCGGCGTGACTGCGCTGACCACGCCCGACGGATTGGTCGAGTTCAGCGCGCAGCGGATGTCGGCCCCCGATGGCCGGTGCAAGTCGTTTGCCAATGCAGCCGATGGCGCCGGCTGGGCCGAGGGCGTGGGTGTGATGTTGCTGGAGCGCCTCTCCGAGGCCGTCCGCCATGACCACCGGGTGCTGGCGGTGGTGCGTGGCAGCGCCATCAATCAAGATGGCGCGTCCAATGGGTTGACGGCGCCCAACGGTCTCTCCCAGCAGCGGGTGATCCTCCAGGCGCTGGCCGATGCGCGGCTCTCGCCGCAGGAGGTCGATGCGGTTGAGGCGCACGGGACCGGCACCACGCTCGGCGATCCGATCGAGGCGCACGCGCTGCTGGCGACATACGGGCAGGGTCGCGATCCAGATCGCCCGCTGTGGCTTGGCTCGGTGAAGTCGAACATCGGCCATGCAGGGCCCGCGGCGGGTGTGGCCGGGGTGATCAAGATGGTGATGGCGATGCACCACGGCATGTTGCCGAGAACCCTGCATGTCGATGAGCCCTCGAGTCACATCGACTGGTCGAGAGGTTCGATCTCACTGCTCACTGAGGCGCAGGACTGGAAGAGCAACGGTGCGCCGCGCCGCGCCGGCGTCTCGGGATTTGGCATCAGCGGCACCAACGTGCATGTGGTGCTCGAGGAGCCCCCGGCCGTCGGGGAGCCCCCGGCCGTCGGGGAGTCCGCTGGGGTTGGGGAGTCCGCTGGCGCGGGGGAGTCCGCTGGGGTTGGGGAGTCGGATGGCGCGGGGGAGTCCGCGGTGGTCGATGGTGGGCTGGTGGAGGATGGCGGCGTGGTGCCGTTGGTGTTGTCGGCCAAGGGCGAGGGGGCGCTGGGGGACCAGGCTGCCCGGTTGCGTGAGTGGTTGGTGAAGGATGAGTCGCGTTCGGTGGTGGACGCTGGGTTTTCGTTGGTGTCCGGTCGGTCGGTGTTCGCGGATCGGGCGGTGGTGCTGGGCGCCGATCGTGAGGCTTTGTCGGGGGCTCTGGGCGCACTGTCCGAGAACGAGTTGGATGTTGGCGTGGTGCGAGGCGTGGCTGATGTCGGCGGGGAGCTTGTGTTCCTGTTTCCCGGCCAGGGCTCTCAGCGTGCGGGTATGGGCAGGGAGCTATATGGGGCTTGCCCGATGTTTGCGCGGGCGCTGGATGAGGTTTGCGCAGGGTTTGACGGGCGTCTCGACATGCCGCTGCTCGAAGTGCTGTTCGAGTCCGGCGATCATGGCCAGGCAGCGCTGGATCAGACGGTGTTTGCACAGGCCGGGATGTTTGCGATCGAGGTGGCGCTGTTTCGTCTGGTGCAAACGTGGGGAGTACGCCCCGGTTTTCTGATCGGGCACTCGATCGGCGAGGTCGCCGCGGCGCACGTGGCGGGGGTGTTCTCGCTGGACGATGCGTGTGCACTGGTGGCAGCGCGCGGGCGCTTGATGCAGGCGTTGCCGACATCGGGGACGATGGTGTCGCTGCAAGCGAATGAGGATGAGGTCCTCCAGGAGTTGCGGCACAACGGTTGGGAGCAGCGGGTGGCGATCGCGGCGGTGAACGGGCCTGCCGCGGTGGTGATCTCCGGCGACACGGATGCGGTCGCGGAGATCGCTGCCGCGTGGCGGGAGCGGGGGCGCAAGACCAAGCAATTGCGCGTGTCGCACGCCTTTCACTCGCCGCACATGGACGGGATGCTCGAGCAGTTTCACCGTGTTGTCGAGGGCCTCGCATTCGCGCCTCCGGCGATCCCCATCGTGTCGAATGTGACCGGCGAGGCGGTGGCGGCCGAGCAGTTGTGCTCGGCGCGACACTGGGTGCGTCATGTGCGCGAACCGGTACGGTTCATGGACGGAATCCGGTGGCTGGGAGCGCACAATGCGCGGAGCCTGTTCGAGCTCGGCCCCGATGGGACGCTCTGCGCGATGAGCCAGGAGTGTCTGGCCGATGTCGATCGGCCGGTCGCGGCGGTGCCGGCTCTGCGACGCGGGCAGCCTGAAGTCACCGCTCTGATGAAGTCGTTGGCCGAGCTGTGGGTGCGAGGCGTGGAGGTCGATTGGAAGCGGGTGTTCGACGGCTCCGGTGCACAACGGGTGGGGTTGCCGACGTATGCGTTTCAGCGTCAGCGGTTTTGGTTGGAGTCGTCGGCTGGCGGTGCCGGCGATGTCGCGGCGGCGGGGTTGGTGGGGGCGGGTCATCCACTGCTGGGTGCGGCAGTCAGCTTGGCTGACGGCGGGAGCTGGTTGTTCACCGGGCGTATCTCGCTCGCAACCCACCCCTGGCTAGCCGATCACATGGTGATGGGCAATGTGTTATTGCCAGGAGCCGCGTTTTTGGAGTTGGCGCTGTTTGCCGGCAGGCATGTCGGGTGTAGTGTGGTGCGTGAGTTGACGTTGCAGGCGCCATTGGTTTTGTGTGAGGGTGAGGGAGTGGTATTGCAGGTCGTGGTTGGCGCTGACGCTGGATCGGGTGAGCGCTCGGTGGATATCTATTCTCGTCGCGCAGATGGCGAGGATGGCGATGCGGCTTCTGACGGGGATGAGTGGATGCGCCATGTTGGCGGCATGCTGGCCCGGGAGCGGCCGGTGGTGGACGGGTTGGCCTCGCCGCGGGAGCGGGCAGAGGTGCTCGCACGGGAAACGTGGCCCCCGGCTGGCGCCCGAGCGGTGGGCACCGATGAGTTTTACGATGCCATGGCGGGGGTCGGCATTGAATATGGGCCCGCCTTTCAAGGGTTGCGTGGTGCTTGGCGGCGAGATAATGAGGTGTTTGCCGAAGTGTCGCTGGTGGATGGTGAGGCGGGTGGAGGAGCAGACGTTTCGTTTGCGTTGCATCCGGCGTCGCTTGATGCGGTGCTGCAGTCGGCAGTGGCGAGTCGCTATGTCGCGGATGGGGAGCCGGATGGGCTGCGGGGTGAGATGCGTTTGCCGTTTTTGTTCAGTGGGGTGGAGTTGCACGCCCCGGGCGCGACGTCTTCGCTGAGGGTTTCACTGTCGTTGGTCGAAGACGAGGCGAAGGCGTTGGTTGTGATTGACGAGGAAGGCGGACTGGTGGCCTCGATCGACTTGTGCGCGGTGCGCGAGGTGCCGATGGACCGCCTGGGGGCTGCCGGGGGCGCGCATCGCGATTCGCTGTTCGCGGTGCGTTGGCGCGGGCTGAGCGCTGCTGCGCGAGAGGAAGCCCCAAGCGCTGAAGCAGGCGTGGCGGTGTTGGGCACGGCGGGCTCGCCGCTGGCGCAGTCGCTCGGTGGCGGCGCTGAAGCGTTTGCCGGCCTGCAGGCGCTGGGTGCAGCCGTCGAGGAGGGCGGCGCAGTGTCCAGGGTGGTGCTCTTTGATTGTGGTGAAATTGAGGCGGCGGCCTCGTGGTCGGGCGTCGCTGCGGGCAATGGCGATCGTGACTCTGCCGGTGGGGCTCCCGAGGCTGTTGGCGGTGATGGCCTGACGCTGGCGCGGGAGATGCTCGAGCGCGTGCTTGCGGCGGTGCAAGGTTGGCTCGCCGACGAGCGTTTTGCGGATGCGCGTTTGGTGCTGGTGACCCGTGGTGCTGTGGATGCCGGGGCGGGGGACGGTGTGCCGGGCTTGGCGCACGCGCCGGTATGGGGTTTGGTGCGTTCGGCGCAAATGGAGCATCCGGAGCGGTTTGTGCTGGTGGATGTGGACGGCCTCGAGGAGTCTTGGGAGGCGCTGATGAGCGCCGTGGCGACCGGCGAGCCGCAATTGGCGATACGCAGGGGAGAAGTCCTGGTGCCGCGTCTCGTGCGCACGACTGGGCCGGACGGTTCTTTGCGGGCTCCTGAAGGCGTTGCCGAGTGGCGTCTGGCTGCCGGCAGCGAGGGTACGCTCGAGGGCCTCTCGCTGGTCGAGGCCCCGGAGGCCGCGGCTGCGCTCGCGCCGGGACAGCTCCGGGTGGGTGTGCGCACGGGCGGTGTGAACTTCCGCGATGTGCTGATCGCACTTGGGATGTACCCGGGCGAGGCCGGTGTCGGGGGCGAGGGCGCGGGTGTCGTGGTGGAGCTCGGCGCAGGCGTCGAGGATCTGGCCGTCGGGGATCGGGTGATGGGGTTGTTCTCGGGATTTGGCCCGGTCGCCATCACCGATCGTCGCACGGTCGTTCGGATACCTGAGGGGTGGTCTTTCGCGGAGGCCGCGGCGATCCCGATCGCGTTCTCGACCGCGTACTACGGGTTGGTGGATCTGGCTGGATTGAAGCCGGGTGAGAGGGTGCTGGTGCACGCCGGCACCGGGGGCGTGGGGATGGCGGCCGTGCAGCTCGCCAGGCGGATTGGGGCGGAGGTGTTTGTCACGGCCAGTCCGGGGAAGTGGGGGGTGTTGCGGAACCTGGGCTTCGACGACTCGCATATCGCCTCCTCGCGGTCGCTTGAGTTCAAGGAGCGCTTCCTCGCCGCGACCGACGGTTGGGGTATGGACGTCGTGCTCGACTGTCTGGCGGGGGAGTTCGTGGATGCTTCGCTCGAACTGCTGGGGCGGCACGAGGGACGGGGTCGCTTCATCGAGATGGGCAAGACCGACATCCGCGACCCAGATGAGTTGTCGGCCAGTCGCCCGGGTGTCTTCTACCGGGCGTTCGACCTCGCGGAGGCTGGGATCGGGCGTCTCGGGGAGATACTCGACGAGCTGCTCGATATGTTCACGGCCGGCGAGCTCGATCGCCTGCCGGTTAGCGCATGGGATGCTCGTCGTGCTCCTGAGGCGTTCCGCTTCATGAGCCAGGCCCGCCACGTTGGCAAGATCGTCCTGTCGGTGCCGGGCGCGCTGGATCCTCAGGGGACGGTGCTGGTAACTGGCGGCACAGGTTTCTTGGGTGGGCTGGTGGCGCGTCATCTGGTGGTGGAGCACGGTGTGCGTCATCTGCTGTTGACCGGTCGTCGAGGTGCGGATGCTGAGGGTGTGGGTGAGTTGCGAGCCGAGCTCGAAGGTCTGGGGGCGGCGGTGGAGGTGCGGGCGTGCGATGTGTCTGTGCGCGATCAGTTGCGCGGGTTGTTGGAATCGATCTCCGCCGAGCATCCTCTGTGCGGGGTCGTGCACGCGGCGGGGGTGCTCGACGATGGTGTGATCGGCTCGTTGACCACGGAGCGCATACGGGCGGTAATGGCTCCGAAGGTCGATGCCGCCTGGCATCTGCATGAGCTGACCAGGCACATGGAGCTGGGTATGTTCGTGCTGTTCTCCTCGGCGGCGGGCGTGTTCGGCAGCGCCGGTCAGGGCAGCTATACGGCGGCGAATGCGTTCCTCGATGCGTTGGCGGCCCACCGGCGCGCGCGGGGGTTAGCCGGCGTTTCGCTGGCCTGGGGGCCGTGGGAGCGCGCCGGTGGCATGACTATCGCTTTGAGTGAACGCGATACCTCGCGTATCGCACGCTCCGGGATGCGTGCACTCGCCGATGAGGAGGGGCTGCGGCTCCTCGACGATGCTTTGCGTACGAGCGATACGTTGATGTTGCCGGTGGCGCTCGAACTCGCCGCGCTGCGTGCGCAGGCCAGGGCAGGAGCTCTGCCCGCCCTGTTCAGTGACTTGGTCACCATGCCCCGCCGCCGCGCCGACGCCGTGCAGCGAGAGTCGCTGGCACGACGCCTGGCCGCCGCCCCCGAGGGCGAACACGAGGAAATCGTGCGTGAGGTCATCAGGGGGCAGGTTGCGACTGTGCTTGGACATCAAAACCCCGAGACGATCGACCCACAACGCCCCTTCAAGGAGCTCGGGTTCGACTCGCTCACCGCCGTCGAACTGCGTAACCGGCTCAACACCGCTACGGGGCTGCGCCTGCCCGCCACACTCGTGTTCGACTACCCCACCATATACGAGGTTACGGCGCAGGTGCTGGGCGAGCTTGGCCGCAATGGGGCGGTCGCCCAACATTCCGTGGAGGCCGAGTTGGACCGGCTTCAACTGATGATCTTCTCGACGACGCTGGAGGGCGCGGAGCGCGAGAGGATCGCAACTCGTCTGCAGACACTGGCGTTTGGATTGAGCGATCCCGGCGCGGATGAAGTCGCCGACGGCGATGTCGATCTCGACTCGGCGACCGACGATGAGATGTTCGATCTCATCGACCGAGAGCTTGGAGGGGTGTAGTTGCTGGGACAACCAACCTATACCGGGGAGTGGATGTAATGTCAGAAAGCGACAAGCTTCGCGACTATCTGAAGAGGGTCACAGCCGACCTGCGCAAGGTCCGCCGACGCCTTCAGGATGTCGAGGAGAGGGGATCTGAGCCGATTGCGATCGTCGGCATGAGCTGCCGCTACCCGGGCGGCGTGTCCTCTCCAGAGGACCTCTGGGAGCTCGTCCGCGCCGGTGGTGATGGGATCTCGCCGTTTCCGGCCGACCGTGGGTGGGATCTGGAGCGATTGCACGACCAAGGCCGCCCGGACACCAGCTACGCGAGGGATGGTGGCTTCATCAGCGACGCGGGAGCGTTCGACGCGCAATTCTTCGGCATCAGCCCGCGCGAGGCGCTGGCGATGGACCCGCAGCAGCGGCTGTTGCTGGAAGGAGCGTGGGAGGCCTTGGAAGACGCGGCGATCGATCCAGCGTCGTTGCGTGGCAGCTCGACCGGCGTGTTCGTGGGGATCTTCTCCTCGGGTTACGCCATGAATGCGCCGGCGTCGGGAGGCATCGAGGGCTACCGTTTGACGGGCGGCTCGAGCAGCGTCGCGTCGGGCCGCCTGGCGTACACATTCGGCCTCGAGGGACCCGCGGTTTCAGTTGACACGGCGTGCTCGTCCTCGTTGGTGGCGCTGCACATGGCCGCACAGGCCCTGCGGGCTGGCGAGTGCTCGCTGGCGCTGGTGGGCGGTGTCACGGTGATTTTCGCACCCAGTGTGTTCATTGAGTTCTCCGCGCAGCGCGGCCTGGCGCCTGACGGCCGTTGCAAGGCATTTGCCGACGCCGCCGACGGCACGGGCTTTTCCGATGGCATGGGTTTGCTCGTGATGGAGCGTTTGTCCGATGCGCAGCGCAACGGTCATCGGGTGTGGGGGCTGGTTCGTGGCAGTGCGGTCAACCAAGATGGCGCCAGCAATGGGCTGACGGCGCCGAATGGTCCTTCGCAGCGGCGGTTGATCGGTCAGGCGCTGGCAAATGCGCGTCTGCTGCCCAGCCAGGTGGATGTGGTGGAGGGTCACGGCACAGGCACGACGTTGGGCGATCCGATCGAGGCACAGGCGTTGATCTCGACGTATGGGTGCGATCGCTCGCGCAAGCAGGCGCTGTGGCTGGGGTCCGTGAAGTCGAATATCGGTCACACGCAGGCCGCGGCGGGAGTCGCGGGAGTCATCAAGATGGTCATGGCGATGCGTCACGGTGTGATGCCCAGGACGCTGCATGTGGATGAGCCCTCTTCGCATGTGGATTGGTCGGCTGGCGCGGTTTCGCTGTTGACCGAAGCGAGACCGTGGACAACCAACGGCGAACCGCGCCGGGCGGGCGTGTCTTCGTTCGGGGTCAGCGGCACGAATGCTCACGTGGTGCTTGAGGAGCCCCCGATGGTTGGGGAGCCCCCGATGGTTGGGGAGTCCGCTGCTGTCGGCGAGTCCGCGACGGTGGGAAGGGCCGCGGCCGCGACGGTTGGTGGCGGATTGATAGACGGTGGCGGGGTGGTGCCGTTGGTGTTGTCGGGTAAGAGTGAGGATGCTCTGTGTGCGCAGGGGGAGCGTTTGGGTGAGTATCTGGAGCGCCATGCGGAGCTTGAGTTGGTGGATGTGGGGTATTCGTTGGCGGCGCGTTCGGTGTTTGAGCGTCGTGCGGTGGTGTTGGGTGGGGGTCGTGGGGGTTTGTTGGGGGGTCTTGGGGTGTTGGCTGGGGGGGTGTTGGCTGGGGGGGTTGGTGTGGTGGGGGGTGTGGCTGATGTTGGTGGGAGGGTTGCGTTTTTGTTTCCTGGTCAGGGGTCGCAGTGGGTGGGGATGGCGGTTGGGTTGTTGGATGGGTCGGGGGTGTTTGCTGAGTCGGTGGGGTTGTGTGGTGAGGCGTTGGCGCCGTTTGTGGATTGGTCGCTTGAGGGTGTGTTGCGTGGTGTGGAGGGGGAGCCGGGGTTGGAGCGGGTTGATGTGGTGCAGCCGGTGTTGTGGGCGGTGATGGTGTCGTTGGCTGAGTTGTGGCGGGCGTGTGGTGTGTGTCCGGATGTGGTGGTGGGTCATTCGCAGGGTGAGATTGCGGCTGCGTGTGTGGCGGGGGGTTTGTCGTTGGGGGATGGGGCGTGTGTGGTGGCGTTGCGGAGTCGGGCGTTGGCGGGTTTGGCGGGTCGGGGTGGGATGGTGTCGGTGGCGTTGTCGGTGGGGGAGTTGGAGCGGCGGTTGGAGGGTTGGGGTTGTGTTGGTGTGTCGGTGGCGGCGGTGAATGGTCCTGGGGCGACTGTGGTTTCTGGTGAGGTTGGTGTGCTTGAGGAGTTGTTGGGTGTGTGTGAGGGGGATGGTGTGAGGGCGCGGCGGATTGCGGTTGATTATGCGTCGCATTCGCCTCAGATTGAGGAGATTCGTGGTGAGTTGTTGGAGGCTTGTGCGTCGATTGTGCCGCGTTCGGGGGAGGTGCCGTTTTTCTCGACGGTTGTGGGTGGTGTGGTTGATACGGCTGAGTTGGGTGCTGAGTATTGGTATCGGAATTTGCGGGAGACGGTTCGGTTTGAGGGGGCGGTTAGGTCGTTGTTGGGGGATGGGTATCGCGCGTTTGTGGAGGTGAGTCCTCATCCGGTGTTGACGATTGGTGTTCAGGAAGCTGTTGAGGATGTGCTTGGTGGTGGGGGTGGTGGTGCGTTGGTGTCGGGGTCGTTGCGTCGTGGTGAGGGTGGTGGGGAGCGTTGGTTGAGGTCGTTGGCCGAGGTGTGGGTGCGTGGCGTCGGGGTTGATTGGGAGTCGTTGTTCGAGGGTGCGGGTGGGCGAAGGGTGAAATTGCCGACTTACGCTTTTCAGCGCGAGCGTTACTGGTTGCAGGGCTCGCCGGGGGTGGGCGACATGAGTTCCGTCGGTCTGTTGTCCTCGGGTCATCCGCTGCTGGGCGCGGCGGTCAGCCTGGCTGACGGTGGGAGCTGGATGTTAACTGGGCGTATCTCGCTCAAAACCCACCCCTGGCTCGCCGACCACGCGGTCGCCGGCACGGCGCTGCTCGCGGGCACCGCGTTTCTTGAGCTGGCGTTTTGCGCCGGCGAGCGCGTCGGGTGTGGCGCGGTGCGGGAGCTGACGCTGGAGGCTCCGCTGGTGCTCGCCGGCGACAGCGCGGTCGTGCTGCAGTTGGTGGTCGAGGAGGCCAAGGGGTCGGAGGAGCGATCGTTCAGCATTTACTCCCGTTTGGAGGGCGAAGACCCACCCTCCGAGGAGGAGCGCTGGACACGTCACGCCGGCGGTACGTTGATGTCGACGGGCGCAGGGCGCAACGGTCGGGCCGCGGAGATCGCGCAGCGGGCGACGCTGTTCGAGGATGGCGCCTGGCCGCCCGCTGACGCCAGCGTGGTCGATCTCGACGGCGTATATGACACGCTGGCCGAGCATGGTTTTGAATACGGGCCAGTCTTTCAGGGCCTGCGTGCGGCATGGCGCCGTGGCGAGGAGCTCTTTGCCGAGATTGAGCTGTCCTCGCCAAAGGCGCTGGAGGAGGCGGAGTCGTTTGGCGTGCACCCCGCGCTGCTGGACGCCGCGTTCCATGTCGGACTGAGTGCTCTGCTGGCAGAGAAGCCAGGGGATGGCGAAACACGGGGCAGTGTGCCCATGCCGTTCTCCTTTGCCGGCGTGGAGTGCTATCTGCCGGGTGCATCGCGATTGCGGGTCGCTCTCTCCCGTGACGGTGACGGGGCAGGCGCGCTGCTCGTCGCCGACGATGCCGGCCGGCTGGTGGCGTCAATCGACTCGCTGCTCACACGCGAGGTGCCAACCGCCCAACTGGGCGTCGCCGCGCGCGGGCATCGCAATTCGCTTTTCACTCTCAGCTGGAACGAGCTGGCGCTGCCGGACGCCGGCCCAGCCGACGCACCGATCGTGCTCATCGCCGCACAGCACTCGGCGCTGGCAAGCGCTTTGCGCGAAAGCGGCATCGCCGTAGAAGCCCACCCCGATCTGGGGTGCTTGCGGATCGCGCTCGAGGAGGGCGCGACATTGCCCGAGCACGTCCTCTGCGACTGCGACCACGACCACCAGGCCCACGAGGTGGACCGGCCGCGGCGTGCCCATCAAGGCGCTCAGCGTGCGCTCGCGGTCATGCGGGAGTGGCTCGCCGCGGAGTGTTTCGGTGCGTCGCGCCTCGTCATGATCACCACCGGCGCGGTGGCCACCAGCGCTGGCGAGGACATCGAGGGGTTGGCGCTCTCGCCAGTTTGGGGGTTGGCGCGATCGGCGCAATCGGAGCACCCCGAACGTTTTACGTTGGTCGACACCGACCACACCGGCGACTCGCTCCACAAGCTCGAAGCGGGCGCTCGCCACATACCAACCCCAATTGGCTCTGCGCAAAGGCAACGCGCTCATTCCGCAACTCGCGTACGCGACCAGGTCGAGTGGTGTGCTGGAGGCGCCGGCCGGGTCAGCGTGGCGCTTGAGCGCCGGCACCAAGGGCGTTCTGGAAGACCTCGCGCTCGTGGCCGACCCCAGCTTGACAGCGCCGCTTGGGGCCGGGCAGGTGCGCGTCGGCATACGCGCCGGTGGACTGAACTTCCGCGATGTGGTGATCGCGCTTGGCATGTACCCGGACGTCGCCAGCGTGGGCAACGAGGGTGCGGGCGTCGTGCTCGAGCTGGGCCCGGGAGTGGACGATCTGGCGGTTGGCGATCGGGTGATGGGGATGTTCCCGAGCATCGGCCCGCTCGGTGTCACCGATCGCCACGCGCTGGCGCGCGTGCCCGAGGGATGGTCGTTCGCGCAGGCAGCCACGGTGACGGTCGCGTTTTTGACCGCCCGCTACGCGCTCGTCGATCTGGCCGCTCTGCAGCCAGGTGAGCGGGTGCTGGTGCATGCCGCGACCGGCGGGGTCGGGATGGCCGCCGTGCAGCTGGCGAGGCATTTGGGTGCAGAGGTGTTTGTCACCGCGAGCCCCGCCAAGTGGCCGGTCCTGCGCAAACTGGGCTTTGACGAGACTCACATCGCCTCCTCGCGCTCACTGGAGTTCCGGGAGCGCTTCCTGGCGAGAACCGACGGCAACGGTGTGAATGTCGTGCTGAACTCCCTCGCCGGTGATTTCGTGGACGCCTCGCTTGACCTCCTGGGCCAGGACGGCCGGCGTGGGCGTTTGATCGAGATGGGCAAGACCGACGTTCGCGACCCTGAGGATGTGGCACTGGGCCATCCGGGCGTGTTCTACCGGGCGTTCGAGCTGGCCGAGGCTGGCCCCGAGCGCGTGCAGGAGATGTTGGGCGAGTTGCTGGAGCTGTTCGCGGCGGGGGCGCTGCGGCCGCTGCCGGTCACCGCATGGGACGTCCACCGCGCACCGGAGGCCTTCCGCTTCATGAGCCAGACGCGTCACATCGGCAAGATCGCCTTGTCGATGCCCGCGCCCCTGGGCTGTGACGGTACGGTGCTGGTGACCGGCGGCACGGGTGTGTTGGGTGGCTTGGTGGCGCGGCATCTGGCCGCGGAGCATGGCGTGCGGCATCTGTTGTTGGTCAGTCGCCGCGGCGAAGCGGCCGAGGGCGCCCGCGAGTTGCGGGCGGAGTTGGAGTCGCAGGGTGCGGTGGTGAGGGTGCAGGCCTGTGACGTTGCCGTGCGGGCTGAGTTGGAGCAGTTGTTGGCGACGATCCCGGCCGAGCATCCGCTGTGTGGGGTGGTGCACGCCGCCGGCGTGCTCGACGACGGCGTGATCGAGTCGCTGACCGAGGAGCGGTTGCGGGCCGTGCTCACCCCCAAGTTGGATGCCGCATGGCATCTGCATGAGCTGACCGAGGGCATGGACCTGGCGATGTTCGTGTTGTTCTCCTCGGCGGCTGGCGTGTTTGGCAGTCCCGGTCAAGGCAACTACGCGGCGGCCAACGCGTTCCTGGACGCACTGGCCGCCTATCGCCGTGTGCGGGGCCTGCCCGGCAGCTCGCTGGCGTGGGGGCTTTGGGAGTCGGCCAGCAGCATGACGGGACATTTGAGTGAGGGCGATATTGCGCGGATGGCCCGGGCGGGGATGCGTCCGCTCTCAAGCGTTGATGGCCTGCGGCTGTTGGACGTTGCTTGGCGCGGCAGCGAGGCGCTGATGCTTCCGATTCCGTTGGAGCTGCCGGCGTTGCGTGCGCAACACGGGGCTGGCGTGCTGCCGCAGCTGTTCGCCGGCCTGGTGAGCGCCTCCGCGCAACGCGCGAGTGGTGCCGGCGGCGGCTCGCTGGCGCGGCGCCTGGCGATGACGTCCGAGCACGAGCGCGAGGGCGTGGTGCTGGAGTTGGTGAGGGTGCAGGTGGCGATGGTGCTGGGCCATTCCTCGCCGACGTCGATCGATCTGCAACGCTCCTTCAAGGAGCTCGGGTTCGATTCGCTCACAGCCGTTGAGCTGCGCAACCGGCTCAACGTGGCAACGGGCTTGCGCCTGCCCGCCACACTCGTGTTCGACTATCCCACCCCGGCGGCGGTCACCGCGCATCTCCTTGGCGAGATTGCGGGTGCGCAGGCGAGCGTGGTCGTGCGCTCCGCGTCTGCCGCGGCGCACGACGAGCCCCTGGCGATCGTCGGCATGAGCTGCCGTTATCCCGGCGCGGTGTATTCGCCCCAGCAACTGTGGGAGCTCGTGAGCGCCGGGAGCGACGCGATTGGGGGCTTCCCGACCAGCCGCGGCTGGGATTTGGAGCGCCTGTACGACCCCGACCTCGACCGCCCCGGTACCAGCTATACGTGCGACGGCGGCTTCGTCCACGACGCCGACCAGTTCGACGCCCCCTTCTTTGGGATCAACCCCAGAGAGGCGCTCGCGATGGACCCCCAACAACGACTGCTGCTGGAAAGCTCATGGGAGGCGTTCGAAAATGCTGGCATCGATCCCCCCTCGCTGAAGGGCACGCCAACCGGCGTGTTCATCGGCATCATCGCCTCGGGCTACGGCGTGGACGGCGCCGGAAGGGCGGACGTGGAGGGCTATCGGGGCACGGGCACCACCAACAGCGTCGCTTCAGGGCGGATCGCCTACACCTTCGGGCTGGAGGGCCCGGCGATCTCGGTGGACACGGCGTGCTCCTCGTCGTTGGTGGCGTTGCACCTCGCGGGCCAGGCGCTGCGCGGCGGCGAATGCTCGCTGGCGCTGGTTGGAGGAGTCGCGGTGATCGCTCAAGCGGCGACCTTCAGCGAGTTTGCTCGCGCGCGCGTGCTCTCGGTTGACGGACGCTGCAAGTCCTTCGCCGCGGCGGCTGACGGGTCGGGTTTCTCGGATGGCGTCGGCATGCTGCATACTGGAGCGCCTGTCCGATGCGCGGCGCAACGGCCACGAGGTGTTGGGGTTGGTGCGCGGCAGCGCGGTCAACCAGGACGGCGCCTCCAACGGTCTGACTGCGCCGAATGGTCCTTCCCAGCAGCGGGTGATCGCGCAGGCGCTCGCCAACGCGAAGCTGCAGGCGGCCCAGGTGGATGCGGTGGAGGCGCATGGCACCGGCACGGCGCTCGGCGACCCGATCGAGGCGCAGGCGTTGATCGCCACCTACGGGCAGGGCCGTCCCGAGGATCATCCGCTGTGGCTGGGCTCGATCAAGTCGAATATCGGACATACCCAGGCCGCGGCGGGCGTCGCGGGGGTGATCAAGATGGTGATGGCGATGCGGCACGGCACCCTGCCGAAGACGCTGCACGTGGATGAGCCCACGCCCAATGTGGACTGGTCGGCCGGTGCGATCTCGCTGTTGACGCAGGAGCGGCGCTGGGAACGGGGCAGCGAGCCGCGCCGGGCGGGAGTGTCGGCGTTTGGGGTCAGCGGCACCAATGCGCATGTGATTCTCGAAGAGGCGCCCGCGGCGGCCGAGTCACCAGCGAGAACCGACGCCGGCGAGGATGCGCAGAGCGCCGCCGAGAGCACTCCCGGCGTGGCGTTCGCGAGCTCGGCGCTGACGGCCGACACCTTGCCGTGGGTGTTGTCCGCTCGCGACGAAAGTGCCCTGCAGGCCCAGGCTGAACGCTTGCGCGAGCACGTGGATCGCAGGCCTGAGCTCGGGGTGATGGACGTCGGCTTCTCGCTCGCGTCTCGCCCCTTGTTGGAGCATCGCGCCGTGCTGTTGAATGGGGAGCGCGAGGAGCGGTTGGCCCGGCTCTCGGCCGTGGCCGCGCATACGACGACGGCGCAGCCGGATGCGATCGTACGCGGCGTGACCCGGGCGACCGACGCCGGGGTGGTGTTGATGTTCCCCGGTCAGGGCGCGGGCTGGCCGGGCATGGCGCTCGAGCTGCTGGGCTGCTCGCCCGTGTTCGCGGAGCAGATGCGCGCCTGCGGCGCAGCGCTGTCGGAGTACGGCAGCTGGTCGCTGGAGGAGGTGTTGCGCGGGGAGGGAGATGTGTCGCTCTACCAGCTCGACGTCCTGCTCCCCACCATGTTCTCGATCCTGGTGTCGGTGGCGGCGCTGTGGCGTGCGCTCGGCGTGCGCGTGGCGGCGGTGGTGGGTCACTCCCAGGGCGAGATCGCCGCCGCCCATGTGGCCGGTGGGCTGTCGCTGCAGGACGCGGCGCGGGTGGTGGCGCTGCGCGGGCGCGCGATGGTGAAGTACGCCGACAAGACGGAGACGATGGCGTCGGTTTCGCTCGGTTTGAACGCTCTGCGACCGCGCCTGGAGAAGTGGGGCGATCGGATCGACATCGCGGCGGTGAACGGGCCCTCGCTGGTGGGGCTCGCGGGCGACCGGCAGGCGCTCGAAGAGCTGCAGGGGGAGCTCGAGGCCGATGGCGTGAGGGTACGGATGGTCCCGGGGGCGAACGGGGCGACGCACACGGCTACGGTGGAGCTGGCGCACGAGGAGCTGGTGGCGGCGCTCGAGCCGATCGCGCCCCGCGTGGGGGAGGTGCCGTTCTACTCCAGCGTGACGGGAGGGCCGCTTGACACCTCGGAGCTGAACGCGGAGTACTGGTTTCGCAACGTGCGCCAGCCCGTTCTCTACGAACAGGCGCTCCGTGCGCTGTTGGACGATGGCAAGCGCGCATTCATCGACGTCGGCACCCACCCGGTGCTGACGATGCCGACCCAGCAGACGATCGAGGAGGCGCTCGAGGATCCGCGCGAGGCGATCGTGGTGGGCTCGCTGCGCCGCAACGAAGGCGGCCCACAGCGCTTCTTGAAGTCAGCGGCCGAAGCGTGGACGCAGGGCGTGGACATCGATTGGAGGGCGCTGTTCGCCGGTTCCGAGGCACGCCGGATCGGGCTTCCCCCCTACGCCTTCCAGCGCGAGCGCTACTGGCTGACATCCGGGGCGAGGACCGGCGATGCCGCATCGATCGGCCAGTCCGCGGCCGACCACCCGCTGCTCGGGGCCGCGGCCGCGCTGGCCGACGATCGGGGATGGATGTTCAGCGCGCGCCTGTCGCTGGAGTCCCATCCGTGGCTGAAGGACCACGCGATCGGCGGCGACGCCCTGATCTCGGGCGCCGGCCTGCTCGAGCTGGCGCTGGCCGCAGGGGAGCACGTCGGCGCGGTCGTGGTCGACGAGCTCGCCGTGGAGCGCCCGCTGCTGCTCGCGGAAGGGTGCGGGGTGCAGCTGCAGCTCATGGTGTCCGAGCCGGACGAGCAGGGCAGACGCGCGATCGGCATACACTCGCGCTTGGAGGGCGTTGCGGGCGATGCAGCGGCCGATGCCGGCGCGTGGACCCGCCATGCGACAGGCACGTTGAGCGAGGGCGACCGCGCGCCGAGCGCAGGCGATCGCGGCGGCGCCGGCGCGGCACCGGTGGATGAGGCATGGCCGCCCGCGGGCGCGCACGAGCTCGACGTGGAGCTGCTCTACGACCGCCTGGCGGATGGCGGCTACGAGTATGGGCCGCTGTTCCCGGGACTGCGCCGCGCGTGGCGCGTGGGGGAGCGGGAATGGTGCGGCGAGATTAAGCTGGCGCCCGACCGCGCGGCGGATGCGGGCGCGTTCGCGATCCACCCGGCGTTGCTCGACGCGGCGCTGCATGTCGCGCTGATCGGCGAGTTGGACCGCGGGTGGGTCGATGCCGCCGATCGAGGGCCCACCGCCGAGCTGTCGCTTCCGTCGGCGTTCTCGGGAGTGCGTGTGCCGGGGCACGATGGGAGCGTGCTGCGCGTGCGCGTGGGCGGCGAGCGCGACGCGTTGAGCTTGAGCGCGGTGAGCGAGGACGGCGCGCCGGTGCTCTCCGTGCGGGCGCTGAAGCTGGCGCCGGTGGACGTACGTCACGCGCAGGTGGCCAATCGTGCGAGCCACACCGCGCTCCAGGAGCTTCGTTGGGTGGCGCTTGGAGAATCGCCTGTAGGCGGCGAACCCCCGCGGGCCGCGATGCTGGGCGAGGCGCTCGACATCCAGGTGCCCGGCATCGAGCTGCAGCGACATCCGGATCTGCACGCGCTCGAGGAGGCGATCGCGGGAGGCGCCGCGTCCCCCGAGCTGGCGCTGATGCCGGCGAGCAGCCTGATTGGAGCTGACGTCACTCAGGCCGGCGCCGAGCGCCCTGGTGGGCTGGCTGAGAGCGTGCAGCGCGCGATCTCGCGCGCGCTGGAGCTGTTGCAAGCGTGGATCGCATCGGTGCATCTCGCCGACGCCAAGCTGATCCTGCTGACAGAAGGCGCAGCTGACCTCGCGTGCGATGCGAACACGCTGGCGCAGGCCGCGCTCGCGGGCCTCGTGCGCTCGGCCATCGCTGAGCATCCCGGTCGCTTCGGCGTCGTCGATCTCGACGGCGCTGAGGCGTCGCTGGGTGCTCTCCACGGTGCCCTCGCGAGCGACGAGCCCGAGTTGGCGGTGCGCGCCGGGCGGCTGCTTGCGCCGCGTCTCGCTCGTCTGACGGCGCAGGCGCTGCGCCCACCGGCGCCGCTTGACCCCGACGGCACGGTGCTCATCACCGCGGAGGACGTTCGCGGGTTGGGTGCGCTGCTGGCGGGCCACCTGGCGAGCGAGCATGGTGTCAAGCACGTGTTGCTCGTCAGCCGCGCGGGTGAGGAGCGCGAGGGCGCCGAGGAGCTGCGGGCGCAGTTGCGGGAGCTGGGCTGCGAGGCGCAAATCGCCGCCTGCGATGTGTCGCAGCGAGCGCGGCTTGAGGAGCTTTTGATGACGGTTGCGGCCGAGCATCCCCTGTGCATGGCGGTTCACACCGCCGGCCCGCCGGAGGATGGGCTGATCGAATCGCTCGACGGGGAACGCCTGTCGCGTGCGCTTGACACGAAGGTCGCGGGGGCGATTCACCTGCATGAGCTCGCCGGGCAGGTCCCATTGATCCTGTTCTCATCCGTCGCGGCGACGATCGGCAACGCGGGTCAGGGCGGCAGCGCGGCGGCCAACGCGTTCCTGGACGCGCTGGCGGCCCACCGTCGCGCGCATGGCCTGCCGGGCGTGTCGCTGGCCTGGGGGGTGTGGGAGCAGGGCGCCGAGCGGGCCGACGCGCTGGAGGCGCTCGTGCGGGCCGGGGAGAATGGCAGGCTCGAGAGCCCCGAGCGCACAGCGCAGGCTGGAGGACTCGATGATGCCTCGATGCGGGCGCATCTCGCGCGCCAGGGTCTGCTGGCGCTCTCGCGCGCACAGGGGCTGGAGCTGTTCGACCTCGCCCGTGGCGCCGATCGTCCGCTGCTGCTGGCCGCGCGCTGGGACACGGCGACCCTGCGCACGCGCGCCAAGGCGGGCACGCTGCCGGCCGTGCTGCGGGAGCTCAGCGGGGGCTCCTCGCGACGGGCCTCGGCCGCGGGGGCCTCGCTTGCCGCGACGCTTGCCGCTGCTCCGGAAGCGGAGTGGAATGACATCGTTGTGGCGCTCGTCAGGGGCCACATCGCCGACGTGATTGGCCTCGATTCCCCCGCCGCCGTCGATCTGGAGCGGCCGCTCAAAGACGCTGGCTTCGATTCGCTGGGCGCGCTGGAGCTCAAAAACCGGCTCAGTCACGCGACCGGTCTGAAGCTGCCGGCGACGCTCGTCTTTGATCATCCAACGCCCGCGGCGGTGGCCAAGTTCCTGCTCGCCGAAGTGACCGCCAAAGGCATGGGCCGGCCAACCATCGACGGGGAGATCGACAAGCTGGAGAAGATGCTCGCCGCGGAAGCGGCCGACGGCGCCGAGCGCGAGCGTATCGGCGAGCGCTTGCGCGGGCTGCTGGCGAAGGTGACCGGCGATGGCTCGCGCCACGACGTCGTGACGGCCGAGGCGATCGAGTCGGCGTCGGCCGAGGAGCTCGTGGAGCTGATTCAACGGGACTTTTCGGAGGCGTGAGCAGCATGAGCGATCAAAGCGAGCTCCTCCCCCACCTCAAGCGCGTCATGATCGAGCTGCAAGAAACGCGTGCCCGCCTGCGCGCGCTGGAGGAGCGCGAGCGCGAGCCGATCGCGATCGTCGGCATGAGCTGCCGCTATCCGGGCGGTGTCTGCACGCCGCAGGAGCTGTGGGACCTGGTGGCGGGCGAGCGCGACGGGATCGGCCCGTTTCCCACAGATCGCGGCTGGGATCTGGAGAGCATCTTCGACCCAGACCCCGATCGGCCGGGCACGAGCTACGTAAAGCACGGCGGGTTTCTCGACGATGTCGCCGGCTTCGACGCGGACTTCTTTGGGATCGGCCCGGAGGAGGCTCTGAAGATGGACCCGCAACAGCGCCTGCTGCTGGAATGTGCGTGGGAGGCTTGCGAGGATGCGGGAATCGATCCCGAAGCGCTGAAGGGCAGCCAAACAGGCGTGTTCACCGGAGCGGCCTTCTCAGACTACGGATTGCAGGTGAGCCTGTCCGAGCTCGACCACATGCGAGTCACTGGCAGCGCTCCGAGCATCGTCTCCGGCCGGGTCGCCTATGCCTTCGGTTTCAGGGGTCCGGCGGTGAGCATCGATTCTGCGTGCTCCTCTTCGCTGGTCGCGATTCACCTCGCAAGCCAAGCCCTGCGGGCCGGCGAATGCTCACTCGCGCTGGCCGGCGGGGTGACGGTGCTGGCGACTCCCATGCTGTTTATCAGCGTCTCCGGCACACGAGGCCTAGCGCCGGATGGTCGTTGCAAGTCCTTCGCCGCGGGCGCGGACGGCATGGGCTTCAGCGAGGGCGCTGGCCTGGTGTTGCTCGAGCGCCTCTCCGATGCGCGCGCCAACGCCCACCAGGTGCTGGGCTTGCTGCGCGGCTCGGCGGTCAACCAGGATGGCGCCTCCAACGGTCTCACCACACACAGTGGGGCGGCGCTGGAACAGGTGATGCGCCAGGCGCTCGCGCGGGCGGGCCTCTCGTTCGCCGATGTGGACGTGCTCGAGGCGCACAGCACCGGCACGCCGCTGGGGGATCCGATCGAGGCTCAGGCGATCATCTCCACGTATGGGCGCGAACGCCCCAACGGTCCCGTGCGGCTGGGAACCGTCAAGTCGAACATCGGCCACACCCAGCTTGCCTCCGGCGTCGCGGGGGTGATCAAGATGGTGATGGCGATGCGCAACGGGCTTCTGCCGAAGACCCTGCACGCGGAGAAGCCCTCTGCGCTCGTGGACTGGTCTGAGGGTGACGTGGAACTGCTCCACTCATCCGCGAGTTGGCCCGCGGGCGAGCGTCCCCGCCGCGCGGGTCTGTCCGCTTTCGGGATGAGCGGAACCAACGCGCACGCGATTCTGGAAGAGGCCCCGCCGGTCCCTGCGCCCGAGGCGGAGGCGAAGACGGCGGATGAAGGCGGGGCGCCTGGAGAGACGGTTGAGCTGCCGGTCATGCCATTCATGATCTCGGCCAAGAGCGCGAAGGCGCTCGCCGCTCAGGCTGAGCGTCTGCGCCTGTATCTGTCGGCGCGCACTGAGATCGAGCTGCTCGACGTGGCCGCCACGCTCGCTCTGCACCGCGCGCATCTGCCGGTGCGCGCGGCGATCCTCGCGGCGGATCGGCAGGAACTGCTCGCTGGCCTGCACGCGGTGGCCGAGGAGCGGCCGGCGGCGCACTGCGTGTCAGCGCAAGGCGCAACCAATGGCGCTCCTCACACGGTGGGCGCCTCTGAGGTGATTGCCGGGATGCGCTCCGGCGGGCCGCCGGCCAGGGAGTTCCTGGACTCCGCGGTGCGGTTGCACGTTCAGGGGGCGACCGTCGATTGGCGGCCGCTGTTTCCCAGCGAGCGCTGCGGCTACACGCCACTTCCCACTTACGCCTTCCAGCGGCACCGCTACTGGCTTGCGCCCGCTGTCGAGGCGCTGGAGGCAGATGTTGGCGCACCGTGAGGTAATCCACCTGGAGCTCGACTCCGGGAAGCAAGTGACAATCCCACTCCGAAGTATGACCAGAGAAACCACCACGACATCAGCGATCACGCCGATAAATGATTAGAGAAACCACTACGACATCGGCGGCCACGCCGATAGCGAGGAACGAATATGTCCACATTTGCGAAGCTGGCCGAGCTGCCCATCGAGATCGAGTCTTGTCACCTCCAGCCGTTGGCGAGGAGTGTGCCGTTGGGTGAAAGGCTGTCGACCGTTGTGCGTCTGCTTGGCCGAGGTGAGGAAGGAGTCGGGGAGGACGTGATCGTCTATCCCCCCGATCAGCAGGCCTTCCAGCAAGCTGGAGCGCCAGACCTCACGGGCAACTGGACGCTGGCCGAGCTCGGCGACCACATGGACAGCCTGGATCTGTTTGCCGTGCAGCCGCTGTTCGAGGCATACCGTGACTGGCGGCGCTGGGCGTTTCACTCCGCGGCGCTCGACCTCGCGCTGCGTCAGGCCGGACGTGCGCTGCACGAGGCGATCGAGGTGCAGGCGCAGCCGATGACGTTTGTCCTCTCGACCAGTCTCGGCGAGCCCCCTCACACCGAGGATTTGCATGCGCTGCTCGCACGCTACCCCAACGCGCGCCTGAAGCTGGACGTGTCACCCTCGTGGGATGACCGGCTGCTCGCCGAGCTCGCCGCGTTGGACGCGGTCGATACGGTCGACTTCAAGGGCTACACCCCCGATCTGGGCACCGCGCTGCCCGCCGACCCCGCGCTCTATCGGCGGGTCGCCGAGGCGCTGCCGGGCGTGTGGCTGGAGGACCCCTATCTCGGCGACCCCGAGGCTGACGCGGCCCTCGCCCCCTATCGCGACCGGATCACATGGGACATCCGGATCCGCTCGGTTGCGGATCTCGAAACGCTGGAGTTTGAGCCGCGCATGATCAACATCAAGCCCTCGCACTTCGGTTCGCTGCGGAGGCTGTTTGCGGCGTACGACCTCTGTGCCGAGAAGGGCATCGGCGTTTACGCCGGCGGTATCTTCGAGCTGGGCCCGGGGCGGGGGCAGGCCCAGTATCTGGCCTCCCTATTTCACCCTCACACTCCCAACGACATCGCGCCCGCCGGTTACAACGACCCGGTGCCGGCCGACGGGCTGCCGGCGAGCCCGCTAGCGCCGGCTCCCGCGGCTACCGGCTTTCGCTGGGAGGAATGAGATCGACCGCGGACGATCCGGCGCCGGCGCTCGCGTCGCAACGCTTTCAGATAGGGCACGTAGTCGACGTAGATGGCGTGCCGCCCGCGCGCGCCGAAGCGCTTTTGCCGCCTGCGATCTTCACGCGCGATGCCCTGTCGCATCTGGGCGCTCGAGGGCAGCGCCGACGTGCCCTCGAGCACGTCGGCGATCCATTCCACCTGTAGCTCGGCGAGCGGATTCAGCGGGCCCGCCACATCGATCAACCCGACGAAGTACAGGCCCGGCAGGTCGGGATGCACGACCCGTTTGTAGAGCGGCACCGTGCCGTCCCCGGGGTCGACCACGGAGTGTGAGAGAAACGGCAGCGCGATGTTGTAGCCAGTGCAGTAGACGATGGCGTCGATCTCCTCCACAGTGCCGTCCTGGAAGAGCACTCGCTCTCCGTCGACGCGCGAAATCCAGGGCTTCGGGGTCACGCGACCGTGCCCGATGCGCGGGTAGAGATCGGAGGAGACGGAGGGGATGTCGGCGCCGAACTTGTGATCGGGCTTCGGCAGGCCGTAGCTCTCGGGGCGTCCCATCTGCATGTTGTTCCAGCGCGAGAAGATGTAGGCGCCGAGGTTGGCCAGCGGGCCGCCGGCCACCTCGGCGGCGAGCGGCGAGCGGGACATCAGCCTGACGCCGACCTCGCCCAGCGGGCGGCTGCCGAGATATTTGGGCAGGATCCAGGTGCCCCGCCGCGCGGTCAGGAATGTCATCTTCG
This sequence comes from uncultured Solirubrobacterales bacterium, assembly GCA_963794715.1. GTDB lineage: Bacteria > Actinomycetota > Thermoleophilia > Solirubrobacterales > Solirubrobacteraceae > Palsa-744. The sequence goes on from CAWCEY010000002.1 coordinate 923,048, forward strand.
ACACCCGCGAGGTGTCGCACGCGATATCGATGGCGGAGTCGCCGAGTCCCACCACGAGCACGTTCATGCCTTCAAATTCACCCGCCGTCCGGTAGTGGTGCGAGTGGATCTCCCGCCCGCTGAAGCTGCCCGGGAGCGGCGGCTCGGGCAGCCGCGGGTCCCAGTGGTGCCCGCTTGCCACCAGCACTGCCGCGTAGCGATCGCTGTGCACCTCACCGTCGGCCTGGCGCCATTGAACCTCCCACGCATCGTCGCTCACGCGCCTGACGCCGAGAACCTCCGTGCTGAAGCGGATGTGCTCGCGGAGTCCAAAATGCTCCGCGTAGTCGTGGAGGTAGGCGAGTATCTGAGTGTGGTGGGGAAACTCCGGGTAATCCGCCGGCATCGGGTAGCTCGCGTAGGGCACCACCTCGCGTGGGGTGTTGACGTGCAACGACGCGTAGGCGGAGGACAGCGCGTTGTCGTTTTCGTAGCGCCACAGACCCCCGACATCCGACCCTTTCTCGAAGCAGTCGAATGGAAGTCCCCGCTCCCGCAGCACGTGGCAGGCCGCCATTCCGGAAGAGCCGGCGCCGATCACCGCAACCCTTCCCTCGCTCCCCGTTCCTGATGCGTCAAAGCTCATGGGCGACTGGCGCCGCGAGCAAGGAATGTGCCGCGGGCGCGCATCGATACTCGCCGCTGGCTGGGGCTATGTCAAGAAACGGCGTCTGGTCCGCGCGAGGTAGATCGGCCCGCCTGCGCAAGGCCGTGCACCGCGTTCAATGCGGACGATCGGCCCGCCTGCGCAAGGCCGTGCACCGCGTTCAATGCGGACGATCGGCCCGCCTGCGCAAGGCCGTGCACCGCGTTCAATGCGGACGATCGGCCCGCCTGCGCAAGGCCGTGCACCGCGTGCAATGCGCGGACCGCCAGCGTCAGCCGCTCAGCTTGGATGCGCTGTGCAGCTCGCAGCCCTCGTCGGTGCACGTGCGCTTCAGGCGCCCCGCGGAGACAGTCTCGAGCATGTCGTACATCCAGCACGTGGGGCAGCCGCCGAGCGCGACGAAGCCGGGGACGGCCAGCGCGAGCGCGGCCGGGCCGGCGGCGGGCGTCAGCGCCAAGCCCGAGGCGATCAGGCCGAAGCCGAGCACGCCCTTGGCGAGGTGGCGACCGAGCGGAGCAGGCGTGGCCCCCGGCTCGGGAGCGGGTGTCGTGTGTGTCTGGGTGAGCGTGGCGTCAGGATTGCGCATCTTCGTAGCAACCTCCATGGGCGGCGGTGTCGTAAGCGGTGGGGAAATTGGGGGGAGAGACAGTATGGCCTCCCGGCGCGATCAGCCGTGCACGGAGAGCCTCGCGCCCGCGATGCAGCCGCGACTTCATCGCGGCGCGGCTGAGACCGAGCGCCTCGGCGGTCGCGGAACCTGACAGACCTTGAATGTCGCGCAGCACCAGCACGGCGCGCTGTTCGACGGGGAGCCCGGCGATCGCCTCGACGATCCGCTCCATTTCCATGCGAGCGAGCGTGGCGTCTTCGGCGGAGGGCTCGGCGGTGGCGAGCGAGACGGGCCTGGTGAACCGCAGGCGCGAGCGGCGGACGCACTCGTTGCGCACGATCGTGAACATCCACGACCCGAGCGCCGCGGTGGTGCGCAGCGTCCCGATCTTGCGAAACAGGACGATCAGCGCCTCCTGCGCGGCGTCCTCCGCATCCTCTGGCGTCGAGCAGAGCGTGCGGGCGAAGCGCTGCACATGCACGTGCGAGCCCGAGACCAGCGTCGTGATCGCGCGCTGGTCTCCCTGCTGGGCCGCGTTGACGACCTGCTGGGTGGGCCAATCAGCCACGGCTGCGAGCCCGGCGCCTTTTCGTGATCGTGACGCAGCCGCAGACGAGTACGGCGGCGATGACGACGTAGACGATGACCATGTGAGCGTCCTCCAATTGTTGGCGATGTGGATTGCTGTCGGCGATATCGATTGTACGTTCATAGGATGCCCGTCCGCACGAAAAGGATTCCCAAAAGCGATCAGCGCGGTTCTTGCAACGCAGACTTGCGCCGCCCGCCGGGCCTTGCCTACGATCCCGGAGTGGCTTCAACCGGCGGGAGGAGAGGGCTATGAGTCAAGTTGAGACGGTGAGCACGGTCGAGAGCGTTGTCGAGCGGGCGCTGGAGGGAGAAGTGCCATCCACCTATCGGGCGGCCTACATCTCCCGAGAGGACGAGCAGATCTTCGACGGCGACGCCCCCTTCGACAGGGATGTGCGCAAGTCGATCAGGGTGGGCGAGGTGCCGATGCCGGAGCTGGCGCCCGACGAGGTGCTCCTGGCCGTGATGGCGAGCGCGATCAACTTCAACACGATCTGGTCGGCCGTCTTCCTGCCGGTGTCGACGTTCCGCTTCCTGGAGCTCACCGCCAGCGAGGGTGGCTGGAACGCGCGTCACGACCAGCCCTTCCACGTGCTCGGCTCGGATGCGGCGGGTGTCGTGGTGCGGGTGGGCAGCTCGGTGCGCAAATGGTCGGTGGGGGATCGCGTGGTCGTGTCGGCCGGCTACATCGACGACCAGGACCCGTACACCGTCAGCGGCATCCCGGGCGCGATGCGCGCGCAGCGGGCGTGGGGGTACGAGACCAACTTCGGCGGCCTCGCCGACTACGCGATCGTGAAAACCAGCCAGTTGATCCCCAAGCCCCGCCACCTCACCTGGGAGGAGGCGGCGTGCAACACGCTGTGCGCGATGACCGCCTACCGGATGCTCGTGAGCCCCGCCGGCGCACGCATGACGCAGGGCGACCTCGTGCTCGTGTGGGGCGCCACCGGCGGCCTCGGCTGCTATGCCGTGCAGTACGTCCGCAACGGCGGCGGCCTGTCGGTCGGCGTGGTGAGCTCCGAGCGCAAGGCGCGGCTGGCCGAACGCCTCGGCTGCGACCTCGTGCTGCGGCGCGACGAGCTGGAGCTCGACGGCCTCGACTGGCGTGCGATGGGCAAGCGCGTGGGCGGCGAGATCCGCCGCCACTTCGGCGAAGACCCCCACATCGTCTTCGACTACCTGGGTCAGGCGACGTTCCCGGCGTCGGTGTTCATTGCCCGCGGCGGCGGCAGCGTGGTCACCTGCGGGTCGAGCACCGGCTTCATGCACGAGTACGACAACCGCCACCTGTGGATGAAGATGAAGCGGATCATCGGCAGCCACGGCGCGATGTGGGCCGAGGCGTGGGAGGCCAACCGCATCATCGGCCAGGGTCGGATCGTGCCGCCGCTTTCGCGCGTCTTTGCGCTCGAGGAGGCGGCGGAGGCCGCGCGGCATGTGCAGCTCAACGACCATGTCGGCAAGGTCGGCGTGCTGTGCCTCGCCGAGCGTGAGGGCCTCGGCGTCGAAGACCCCGTGCGGCGGGCGCAGATCGGCGAGGAGCGGCTGCGGCTGTTCCGTGATTTCGCCTGACCCGCGTTGGTGAGGACCGGGCCGGTCGGGTGGTGGGACCAGTAAGATCGGCCTCCGATGGGGGTGTGCGCGAACCTACCGCAGACAGCTGTTCGCGCCGGCTGACATGGGGCGACAGAGTGCCCCCAGCCTGCTGGCGATCAGCGATCTGCACGTCACCTACCCCGAGAATCGTCGCATCGTCGAAAACCTGCGCGGGCGCTCGCCGCGGGACTGGCTGATCGTCTGCGGCGACGTCAGCGAGCTGAGCTCCGACCTGGAGTGGGCGCTCGGCGTGCTGCGCGAGCGCTTCGCCGCGGTGGTGTGGGTGCCGGGCAACCACGACCTGTGGAGTACGCCCAGCGACCCGCTGGGGCTGCGGGGAGAGGCGCGCTACCGGCATCTGGTGGCGCTCTGCCGGCGCCTGGAGGTGCTCACGCCCGAGGATCCCTACCCGATCTGGGAGGGGACGGACGGGCCCGTCACGGTGGCGCCGCTGTTTCTGCTGTACGACTACTCCTTCGGCAGCAACGTCGCCCCCACCAAGGAGCAGGCGCTCGCGTGTGCCCACGCCGCCGGTGTGGTGTGCAGCGACGAGCTGGTGCTGCACCCCGACCCCTATCCCACCAGGGAGGCGTGGTGCGAGGCGCGGGTGCGCGTGAGCGAAGCGCGGTTGGCGGCCCGTGCGCCGGGCGTGCCGACGGTGCTGGTCAACCACTTCCCGCTCACCCGCCATCCAACGAGGGTTCTGCGCCACCCGGAGTTTGCGCAGTGGTGCGGGACCGTGCGCACCGCCGACTGGCACGTGCGCTTCGAGGCGACGGCGGTGGTGTACGGCCACCTGCACATCCCCCGCGTGAGTTGGCACGACGGCGTGCGTTTCACCGAGGTGTCGCTGGGCTACCCGCGCGAGTGGCGCCGCTGGGGCGGCGCCCGACGGGCGGCGCCGCGGGCGGTGCTGGGCGACCAGGAGAGGGAGCGGTGATCGAGGAGATTCTGCCCGCCGCGGTGCTCGCCGAGGACACCCGCGCGGATCTGGAGGTCGAGCTGTTTCCCGCGGAGCTTGAGTCGATGGGCAGGGCGGTGGAGAAGCGCCGGCGCGAGTTCACCACCGCCCGCGCATGTGCGCGCCGGGCGCTTGCGCGGCTGGGCGTGCAGCCGTGCGCGATCGCCAACGGCGAGCGCGGCCAGCCGCTGTGGCCGGCGGGGGTGGTGGGCAGCATCACCCACTGCGCCGGCTACCGCGCGTGCGTGGTGGCGAGCGCGAGCGAGGTGGCGGGCGTGGGCATCGACGCCGAGCCCCACGCGCCGCTGCCCGATGGGGTGCTGGGCCAGGTCGCCCGCGCCGAGGAGCGCCCGCGGCTGGCCGAGCTGGCGGGAGCCGAGCCGGGGATCCATTGGGATCGGCTGCTGTTCTGCGCCAAGGAGACCGTGTACAAGGTGTGGTTTCCGCTGGCCGAGTGCTGGTTGGGGTTTGAGGACGCCACGCTCACGTTCGACCCGGCCGCGCGCGCCTTTCGAGCGCGACTGCTGAAGCCGTGGCCACAGCCAGGTGGCGGTCCGCCGACGCTTGAGGGGCGGTGGCTGGTGCGCGACGGGCTGGTGCTGACCGCGATCGCGCTCGCGCGCGGATGAGCTTCGCGGTGGCCGGCACAGTCGCCACGCGCGGCGCGGACACCGGACGGCGGCCCATCGAAGCTGGCTGCATCTGCGTCAACGGCCGCTTATACGAGCCAGCGCGGGCTATGGTGTCGGCGCTCGACGCCGGGTTTCTGCTTGGTGATGGCCTGTTCGAGTCGCTGCGCGCCACCGGCGAGTCGCCCTACCTGCTGGAGCGCCACCTGCGGCGGTTGCTGGGAGAGGCGACGCGGCTGGAGTTCGCCAACCTGCCGCCGGCCGAGGAGATCGCCGCCCAGGTACGGCGCACGCTGCGCCGCGCGGCGCTGTCGGAGGCGTATGTGCGGATCACCGTCACGCGCGGGGTGGGTGGTGTGGGGCTCGCGCCGCCCCGCGGCGCGCCCACGGTGGTCATCGCCGCGCTGCCCGTGCCGCCGCTCGCTCCCGCCCGCGGCGCCATCGCGGTTGAGCTGTTGCGCGCGGCGCGCCGGCGGCGGGTGGTCGCCAAGAGCACCAGCTGGCAGTTCGCTGTGGCCGCGCGCAGGCGGGTGCAGGCCGGTGGGGCCGACGAGGGTCTGTATGTGTCGGCGCGCGGCAACGTGTTGGAGGGGGTGTCCTCCAACGTGTTTGCGGTGGTGGACGATCTGCTGCTGACTCCCCCTGCCCGCCACTGCCTGCCGGGCATCACGCGCGCCAGGGTTCTGGAGCTGGCGTGCACACACGGAGTGGCGACCCCGGTGCAGGCGCCGTTGCCGCTTCGAGCTGCTGATGGGGGCGCAGGAGGTGTTTGTCACCAACGCCGTGCAGGGTTTGCGCGCGCTGAGCACCGTCGCGGGCGCCCCGCTCGAGCGCCAGGGCGCGGGGGGAGTGTTCGCCACGCTGCACCGCCTGTACGCGCGCGATCGGATGGGGGTGCCGGTGGCGAGGAGGCGGCGGGGCGCTGGGGCGGCGTCGCCGGCCAATGGGGGGCGGGGCGCTGGGGCGGCGTCGCCGGCCAATGGGGGGCGGGGCGCTGGGGTGCGGGGATCCGGCGGTTGACCGAGCCCGGCGCCCACCGTTTGACCCTGTGCGAGCAGCAGCCGGCCCGCGTGGACTGCTGGGCTGCCGCCAGGCGTTTGGAGCGGGAGGCGTTCCTGTTCCTGCTCGACAGCGCCGGCGAGCCCCGCGAGCTGGGGCGCTATTCGATCCTCGCCTGGCGCCCGCGCTGGGAGTTTCTGGCCAAGGACGGTCTCGCGCGGTCTGGCCCCCCCGGCGCTGCTCGGCCGCTCGCGGGGCCGGTGCTGGAGGAGTTGGAGCGCACGCTGGCGCGCTTCTCCCCGCCGGGGGGGAAGCGGCGCGTGGAGGGAAGCCTGCCGCCGGTGTTTGGGGGCGGCGCGGTGGGCTTCTTCGCCTACGAGTTGCTGCACGAGCTGGAGGCGGTGGCGCCCAGTCCGGCGGGCGACCTTGGCGTGGCCGACTGCCACCTGCTGTTCTGCGACCTGGCGGTGGTGACCGATGAGCTGGCCGGGCGCAGCTGGATCGTCGCCAATGGGTGGGGGAGCTCCGCGGCGGCGTGCCGTACCGAGTGTCGCGCGTTGCTGGCGGACGCCCGCGCCGTGTGCGTGCGCGCCCAGGCGCGCGAGCCGAGCGCCGTATCGATCGCCGGCCCGGTCGCAAAGCGCCGTCTGCGCTGGGTTGACCTGGAGCGCCATGGCGTCAGCGCCGTCACGCCGCCCGCGCGCTACCGGGAGCTGGTGGAGCGGGCGCGCGAGCGAATCGTCGCGGGCGAGGTGTACGAGCTGTGCCTCACCCAGCGCCTGAACGCCGAATGGGACGGCACGGGGGTCGACCTGTATGAGGCGCTGCGCGCCGTCAATCCCGCGCCGATGGGCGCCTATCTGCGCTATCCGGGGCTGGAGGTGCTGTCGAGCTCGCCCGAGCGTTTCCTGCGCGTGGACGGGGCGCGGTGGGTGGAGACGCGCCCGATCAAGGGCACGCGCCCGCGCGGGCACGATGCGCGCGCCGATCGGGCGCTGGCGGCCGCGCTGGCCCGCTCGCCCAAGGACCGGGCGGAGAACACGATGATCGTCGATGTCGCCCGCAACGACCTCGGCCGAGTATGTGAGTACGGCACCATCAGCGTACCGAGATTACGGGCGGTGGAGCGCCATCCCGCCGTGTTCCAGATGGTGTCCACCGTGCGCGGGCGCCTGCGGGCGGACGCCACACCGGTGGCGCTGCTGCGGGCCGCCTTCCCGGGCGCCTCGATGACCGGCGCGCCGAAGGTGGCGGCGATGCGGTTGATCGCCGCGATGGAGGAGTCGCGGCGGGGAGTGTATGCGGGCGCGATCGGCTACATCGACTACCACGGCCGGCTCGACCTCAGCATCGCGATTCGCACGATCGTCAAGCGCGCCAGCGCGCTCTGCTTCCACGCCGGCGGGGCCGTCACCTACGATTCGGTGCCCGCCGCCGAGTATCAGGAGACGCTGGACAAGGCGAGCGCGCTGGTGTGGGCGATCGCCGCGGCGCGCGGCGCGGCTGTCCCCGCTCTGGGCAGCGCCGCTGTAACCGCACGCTGAGCCGCTCGCCCCGCCGGCATGGCGGGCGTTTCTCGGCGAACTGCGCTGAGCTGCTCGCCCCGCCGGCATGGCGGGCGTTTCTCGGCGAACTGCGCTGAGCTGCTCGCCCCGCCGGCATGGCGGGCGTTTCTCGGCGAACTGCGCTGAGCTGCTCGCCCCGCCGGCATGGCGGGCGTTTCTCGGCGAACTGCGCTGAGCTGCTCGCCCCGCCGGCGCGGGGCGTTTTCTCGGCGTCTGCGCTGAGCTACTCGCCCCGCCAGTGCGGCGGGCGTTTCTCGGCGAACGCATTCATCCCCTCGCGCAGGTCGCGCGACTGGAACGAGGCGACTCGCAGCTCGATCAGCTCCTGTTCGACGTCCACGTCCAGTTTCCCCTCGGCGCTCAGCAGCGCCGCGATCACACGCTTGTTGCCCAGCTGCGCCAGTGGCGCGTTGCCGGCCAGCTCACCCGCGAGCCGCAGCGCGGCCGCCTCCAGATCCTCGGCCGGAAAGACGCGGTTGACCAGACCCCACGCCAGCGCGGTGGGGGCGTCGACGTAGCTGCCCAGCAGGAACAGCTCACGGGTGCGGGCCGCGCCGACCGTGTCGATGAACCGCCGCAGCCCCGTGTGCGAGTACACCAGCCCCAGCTTCGCCGGGGGCATGCCCAGCTTGATGGCATCCGCGGCGACGCGCAGGTCACACGCCAGCGCCAGCTCCAGCCCGCCGCCGATCGTGTGTCCCGGCAGCGCCGCCATCGTGGGCCAGGGGAACGCCTGCAGCGCGTCGATCGCTTCGGTGAAGGGGTGCGCGACCAGCGCCTCCGCGCGCTGCTCGAACTCGGTTTCGGGGATCTCGCCGATGTCGTAGCCCGCCGAAAACATCCCGTGGGCGCCCGTCACCACCACGCAGTGCGCGTCTCCGCGCGAGTCGGCCAGCTCGCGCAGCGTCGCGGTGATCGCGTCGAGGATCGGGTGGTCCAGCGCGTTGCGCTTCTCCGGGTTGGAGATCGTCAGCCGCACCACCCCCGCCGCCGGCTGGTCCACCAGCAGCTTGCCGTCGGCCAGCTCCCGTCTGTCGATGGTGTGGGTCATCCGGCGGAAGGCTAGCCGCAATCGCCGCGCGCGGGCGGCGCCGCTACTCCAGCACCACCAGTGTGTCGCCCTCGTTGACCGCCTGCCCCTCCTTGCAGAGGATCTCGACGACCGTGCCCGAATCCTCGGCCTCGACCGGCATCTCCATCTTCATCGACTCGAGGATCGCGACCGTGTCGCCCTCCTCGATCGCATCCCCCACCGAGCACTCGATTTTCCACACGGTGCCGGTGATGTGAGCCTCTACCTCAGCCACGCGGAGCCCTCCCATTGATGTGTTGCGTTGCCACGATGCCCCGGACAATACCCGCCGGTAGGCTCACGCGAGGATGATCCTCGCGATCGACCAGGGCACCACGGGCAGCACCTGCATCGTCTTCGACGAGCGCGCCGAGCCGGTTGGGCGGGCCTACCGGGAGTTCGCGCAACACTTCCCCCAGCCGGGCTGGGTGGAGCACGATGCGGGGGAGATCTGGGAGGTGACACGGGCGGTCGCGGGCGAGGCGCTCGCCGACGCGGGGGTGCGTGCCGGGGAGCTCGAGGCGGTGGGGATCGCCAACCAGCGCGAGACGGTGTGCGTGTGGGATCCAGCCACGGGGCAGCCATTGCACCGCGCGATCGTGTGGCAGGACCGGCGCACCGCCGCGCGCTGCGCGGAGCTGCGCGAGGCGGGATATGAGGCGCTGATCCGAGCGCGCACCGGCCTGGTGCTGGACCCGTATTTCTCGGCGACTAAGATCCAGTGGCTGCTGGAGCACGTGGAGGGGCTGTGCGAGCGCGCGCGCGAGGGGCGGGCGCTGTTTGGGACGGTCGACTCGTGGTTGATTTTCAAGCTCACCGGGGAGCATGTGACCGATCCCTCGAACGCCTCGCGCACGATGCTCTACGACATCGCGGCCGGTCGCTGGGATCCGGAGCTGTTGGAGCTGTTCGGGGTGCCTGCGCGGGCACTGCCCGAGGTGCGCGCCAGCGCGGGCGCGCTCGGTGTGACGCGGCCGCGGGCGCTGCACGGCCACGCGGTCCCAGTGGCGGGCGTCGCCGGCGACCAGCAGGCCGCGCTGTTCGGGCAGGCCTGCACCGACCCGGGGATGGGCAAGAACACCTACGGCACCGGCTCGTTTGTGCTGCTCAACGCGGGCTTCACCGCCCCCGTCCCCGCCGCGGGCCTGCTCGGCACTGTGGCGTGGGGGATTGGAGGCCCGGCTGTCTCATCGGGTGATACTCGGCCCGATCAGCCGTCCGAGGACGCCCCGGCCGGGCCCCTGGGCCCCGCCCCAGCTCAAGCGCCACCCGCGGTCTCGAACGTCTCGAAGGCGCTCGAGGCCGAGCCGCCGTTCCACTCGCTCACCTACGCTTTGGAGGCCGCGATCTTCGTCACCGGCGCAGCGGTGCAGTGGCTGCGCGACGGCCTTGGGATCATCGCCGACGCTGCCGAAAGCGAGGCGCTGGCGGCGTCGCTCCAGTCGAACGAGCAGGTGTACTTCGTGCCCGCGCTCACCGGCCTCGGCTCGCCCCACTGGGACCCGCACGCGCGCGGGACGATCGTCGGCCTCACGCGCGGCAGCACGCGCGCGCACCTGGCGCGCGCCACGCTAGAGGCGATCGCCTACCAGACCGTCGACGCGGTGCGCGCGATGGAGGCCGGCGCCGGCCAGCCGCTGCGCGAGCTGCGCGCCGACGGTGGCGCCACCGCCAACCGCTGGCTGATGCAGTTCCAGGCCGATGTCCTCGGCGTGCCGGTGGTGGTGCCGGAGATCGCCGAGACCACCGCGCTCGGCGCGGCCTTCCTGGCGGGCGTTGGCGCTGGCCTGTGGAGCGTCAGCGACGTGCGCGACGGCTGGCGCGAGCGGGTGCGCTATGAACCGCGGATGAATGAGGGCGAGCGCGCCGGCCTGCTCGCCGGGTGGCAGGGGGCGCTGGCGCGGGCGCGGAGCGGGTGAGATGTCCACCCGCTCGTGGCGTTCATGGTTGGTGGGGGGCTTGACATCGCGTTACGAGTGTGGCGAACGGCTCGGTCGGCGCTCGAGGCGCACAGGCTCGAACGCGAGCACTTCCGCGAGCGTGTCGTAATGACGGTCGACGTGAAGCACGTCGGCCTGGTGCTGCTGGGCGCAGGCGGCGATGAGCAGATCGGGGATCGGCAGCCGGTGGCGACCTCGCTGTCCGAGCTCGCGGTGGGCACTCATGGCGATCGCGATTGTTTCGGCGTCCATCCCCAGCTCGCGGAAGGTGGCGAGCCGCTCCTCGATCAGGGAGTAGTCGCTTGCGCTGCGAGCACTGTAGAGGAGCTCGAGTCGCACGACGGCGCACACGCAGATCTCCCCCAGCTCGAAGGTCGCTGGGGTGGCGCGCTCCAGCGCCGACTTGTCGGCGATCAGCAGCCTGCTCAGCGCCACGCCTGATCGTCGCCGATCGCGTCCCAGTCGACGGTGCGCTGCAGGTCGATCAGGGCGGAACGCTGCAACTCGCGTCGCGTCTGGGCCTCGGCGCTTGGGAGGCCCAGCGCGTCGTGTCCCGCCTGTGCGAGGCGCATCAGTAGCTCCTTGCGATTCTCGATCTCCGGCCAGTGGCGCTGAGCGTCGTCGAGCAGCTCTCGCACGGGGCCGGTGTCGGTCACGGAATAACGGGGTTGGGTCGTCGGCACACGCTCAGTGTAGCACCGGTTGAACCAGGTGTCGCACTACTACGTTTTTACTGTAAGCGGGTTGGACGTTCCACCACCGCCAGCATGGGGTGACTTCACTCCGGCAGCAGATGCAGCGCCTCGCAATGGCGCGGTCGGACGGCGTGAAGGTGGCGGCGGTCGAGCGTAATCACATAGGGGGTGCCGAGCCGCTCGGCGAGAGCGACCACAGAGGCGTCGGTGACGCCGAGCGGGAAGTCCGCGTATCGGCGGATCAGCTCCGCCATGCGTGCCCACTCCTGGGGTGGGGGAGCATCGACGTCGAGGGCGCCAAGCGACTGGATGAAGGTCGCCTCGACTTCGGCGCCGAGGCGTGTGGCGGCGAGGTAACCGACCTCCGCGATGACCAGCACCGGGATCACCAGACGCAGCCCGGGGCGGCTGAGTGCGGCCGCGCAGGCCTGGTGGTCGGAGTCGTCGCGGTCGAGTGAGGCGTAGAGCGGCCCTGTGTCAACGACTGCCAGCATCGCCCCACTCGTGGGCGAGGATCTCCTCGGCGCGCCGTGCCGTGTCGCTTGTGCCGCTGTGCCCGATACCGATGAACGGCAGACCGCCGGCCGTCCGCCTGTCGAGGTGCTCGCGCAGAGCGTCCCGGGCCACCTCTGAGAGGGAGACGCGTCGCCGCTGCGCCTCGCGCTCGATGTCCCGCGCCAGATCCTCGGGCAGGCTGATCGTAGTTCGCCTCATACGCTCATCGTATCATCGCGTAGGAGCACCTTTCTGATGTGCTTGCTCGCGCGTAACCTTGCCGCCCCCGCGAGGTAGAGCAGTCAGACTGGTGCAGTGAGCAACCACGACCCAATCCGGCAAGGGGAGCAGAGAGCAGCGATGAGCGAGCTGGCGCCGATGCGCGAGCAGGTGTATAGCGACCCACGGCCGAAGGAGCACTTCGACCGCTTTCACGAGCGGGCGCGCACGCGCGAACCGGACTGGGCGTACGAGCTGACGCGCTTCATCACCTCGCTGTACGCGTACGTAGGCCTGCGCACGCGCGCGATCGCCACCGACAACGTGCCGGGCGTCGGGGCGGTGATCCTCGCGCCCAACCACTTCTCGTTCATGGACCACTTCCTGATGGGCTGCTACATCCGCCGCAAGGTGCGTTTCATGGCCAAGTCGCAGCTGTTCAAGCGCCCGATGCAGTTCATCTACACCCACGGCGGCGTCTTCCCGGTGCGCCGCGGGGCGCGCGACGAAGAGGTGTTTGTCACCGCCAACGCGATCCTCACGCGCGGGGGGGCGATCACGATGTACTGCGAGGGAGGGCGCTCGCGCGACGGGCGCCTCGCACAGCAGGCAAAGCGCGGGATCGGGCGTTTGGCGCTCGAATCGGGCGCGCCGGTGGTGCCGATCGCGATTCACGGCTCCTCCAAGATCCGCAACTGGAAGCGCCTGCGCCTGCCATCGATCACCGTGCAGTACGGGCCGGCGCTGCGTTGGGAGCAGGTGTCCGATCCCACCACCGCACAGCAGCAGGCCGTGGCCGACGATGTGCTGGCCGAGATCAAGCGCCTGTATGCCGGCCTGGAGCAGCACGGGCGCCGCGGCGCGCTGCGCCGCGTGCGCGAACAGCGCCGCGCCGCCGCGCGCACGGCCAAGGACGCCGCGGTCGTCTGAGCGACGGACGGGGCGCAAGTCGCTCGTTCGTTCCTGTTTCTGCCGCCGTGGCGGTTACTACACTCCCTTCTTTTATTTCGAACGGGGGACGTATGCAGAATACGAAAGGGTTCTTTGGATCGCTCTTCGACCTGTCGTTCACATCGCTGATTTTGACGCGCATCATCAAAGTGCTCTATGTCCTCGCGATAATCGTGATCGGGTTCTACGCCCTCGTCTTCATCCTGGCCGGCTTTCACAACAGCCCTGGTGCCGGTCTCCTGGTTCTGCTGGTCATCGCGCCGATATTTTCATTGGCCGGCTTGATCTATACGCGGGTCTTGCTTGAGGTGTTCATCGTGTTGTTTCGGATCATGGAGAACACAGGGGAGCTGGTCGCACGCGCGACTCTGCCCGTGGAGCCGCAGCTGCCCGGGTTCCAGGCCGGAGGGTTCCCGCCCGCGGCCGAGTGAAACGTCGCCGTCGGCGCGTACACTCGCTCACGCGTGGCTGAACGCTTGCTCTGATGCTTCCTCCGCGGGCTGTTCCGGGGTTGTACAGCCCGGAGAAAGGAGGTCGCTATGAATGGAGCAATAAGCGCTTTGGCCATTGCTCTGCTCATCGCACTGCTGGTCATCGACCGGCTCGTGAGATAGCGGGCACCCTGGCGGTCGCAGTTAGGACAGCCCCGGCGGCCGTCAGGGGCGCTCCTTAACCGGAGGGGCCCGGTCGCCCGGGCCCCTCGGAGGTCGCTGACTAAAGCAATCAGCGCTCTGGCCACCGCCAAGTGTAGCGAGCGGCTCTCAGCTCATCATCCCCACAAACTGCCCGCCGGTGACGTTGAGGATCTGGCCGTGCACGTAGTTGGACCAGGGGGAGCAGAGGAAGAAGATGCCTCCCGCCGCCTCCTCCGGGGTGCCGGGGCGCCCCAGCGGAATCAGCATCGAGGCCATCTGGCGCATCTGCTCGGGGATCCCCAGCTGCACTTTCTCGCCGCCGATCTCCATCGTGTTGTCCTCGACCTTGGCGGCTGTCAGGCGCGTGTCGATGAAGCCGAACGCCACCGCGTTGACGTTGACCTTGAACTGGCCCCACTCCTTGGCGAGCGTCTTGGTGAGGCCGGTGACGCCGGCCTTGGCGGAGGAGTAGTTGGCCTGTCCGGCGTTGCCCATGGTGCCGGAGATGGAGGAGATGTTGACGATCTTGCGGAACACCTCCTTGCCTTCCTCGCGCTCCTGCTTGGCTGGCTCGCGCAGGTGCGGCGCGGCGGCGCGGATCACGCGGAAGGGCACCACGAGGTGGATGTCGAGCATCGCCTGGTACTGCTCGTCTGACATCTTGTGGATCGGCGCGTCGATCGTGTAGCCGGCGTTGTTGACGATGATGTCGATCCTGCCGAATGCGTCCACGGCGCTCTGCACCAGCTGGTCGGGGACGCCGGGCTTGGTGAGGTCGCCGGCGAACACCGCCGTCTCGCCCGCGATCTCCTCAGCGGCCTGCTTGGCGACGTCGCCGTCGAGATCGTTGATCAGCACCCGCGCGCCGTTGGCGGCGAGCAGCTCTGCGGTGGCGCGTCCGATGCCGCGCGCCGAGCCTGTGACGATGGCGGCTTTGCCGTCGAGAACTCCCATGGTGTGTGTTGCTCCCTTCGCCTTTGTTGTTAGGGGCGCGGGAGGTTATCCGTCCGGAGCCCGCGGCGGCGTGGCGCGAGGAGGAGTGCCCGGCGGGGACGATGGTGCCGAAGTCCTGGGTGTACAGCGCCCCTGGCTGCCCTTCGGCGAGCGTGGCGGGGGGTCGCGGCTCGACCCCGACCCCGGTTTCGCGGAAGGCGCCGTCGAGAATATTGGCGCGGTGTCCCGGGGAGGCCATCCAGGCGCCCACGATCGACTGCGGCGTGGCCAGCCACATGGTGCCCCAGGCGATGTTCTCACCGACCACATACCCGTCCTGCGAGTTGTGGATGTAGCCGCTCGCACGGATCCGGTTGAGCGGCGTCTGGCCGTTGGGGGCGATGTGCGAGAAGTAGTTCTGTTCGGCCATGTCGCGGCTGTGGGCCTGCGCGGCGTGCGTGAGCTTCGCGTTGAGCGCCAGCGCGCCCTCGCCGTGGCGTTCGCGTTCCTGATTGATCAGGCACACCACCGCGGCGCGCACCTGTTCGACGTTGCCCGAGGTGGGCGTCAGGTTGGCGCCGGCGCAGGAGGCCGCCGAGGCGGAGGCCGGCAGCATCCCAACCACCGCGACCGTGCACAGGCAGGCGGCGCGGGCAAGCAGCGACGTAATGGGCGGGCGTGCCACGTTCGTGGCATCGGACCGGGGGCGCCCCAACCTGAGCGTGGGGTGCAGGTTTGGACACTTTTGCGGCTACAGCGCCAGCACGCGCCCCAAGATCTCCCGCATGATCAGTGAGCGGGAGGGGGGCGGGCCCCCCTCCCGACATCCCCCCGGAGGAGTTCCGCCGCGGGTCAGAGCGCCAGCACGCGCCCCAAGATCTCCCGCATGATCAGTGAGCGGGAGGGGGGCGGGCCCCCCTCCCGACCTCCCCCCGGAGGAGTTCCGCCGCGGGTCAGAGCGCCAGCACGCGCCCCAAGATCTCCCGCATGATCAGTGAGCGGGAGGGGGGCGGGCCCCCCTCCCGACCTCCCCCCGGAGGAGTTCCGCCGCGGGTCAGAGCGCCAGCACGCGCCCCAAGATCTCCCGCATGATCTCGTCCGAGCCGCCGCCGATCGGGCCGAGCCGGGCGTCGCGGGCGGCGCGCTCGACCCACTGCTCGCGCATGTAGCCGGCGCCGCCGTGGATCTGCAGGCACTCGTCCATCAGCTCGTAGGAGGCGCGCTGGGTGAGCAGCTTCGCCATCGTAACCTCCTTCAGCGGCTCCTCGCCGTCCACGAAGCGGCGCAGCGCGTCGTAGGTAACGCAGCGCGCCGTGTATGCGGAGGTGGCCAGCTCGGCCAGCTTGTGGCGGGTGACCTGGTGGCTGGCAAGCGGCCGTCCGAAGACGATGCAATCGCGCGCAAACTGCGCCGTGCGCTCCCACGCCAGGCCCATCGCGGCGCTGGCGCCGAGCGCCATCGCCAGGCGCTCCCACTGGAAGTTGGCCATGATCAGCTTGAAGCCCTCGTGCTCGGGGCCCAGCAGGTTCTCGGCGGGGACAAACACATCCTCGAAAGCGATCGTCGCCGTGTCGGATGCGGCCCAGCCGAGCTTCTTGAGCTTGGATGAGCTGACGCCCGCGCCGCGCTCGACGATCAAAAACGAGATCCCGTGGTGGCCGCCTTCGGCGGTGGTCTTCACCGCCGTGACGAGGAAGTGCGCGCGCACGCCGTTGGTGATGTAGGTCTTCTCGCCGTTGAGGACCCAGCCGCCGTCCACCGGGGTGGCGAGGGTGCGAAGCGCGGCGACGTCAGAGCCGGCGCCGGGCTCGGTGATGGCCAGCGCGCCGATCTTCTCGCCGCGGATCGCGGGCACCAGGTAGCGCTGCTTCTGCTCCTCGGTGCCGAACTTCCAGATGGGGGGCGTGGCGATGTTGACGTGCGCGCCGATCCCCGCGGCTGTGCCGCCCGAGCCGGTGCGCGTCAGCTCCTCGATCAGGATCGCGTCGTGCAGGTAATCGCCGCCCTGTCCGCCGTACTCCTCGGGGTACTTGAGGCCGAGGAAACCGTGCTCGGCGAGCTTTCCGAAGATCTCGTCGGGAAACCATTCATCGCGCTCCCACTCCTGCGCGTGGGGCGCCAGCTCGCGCTCGACGAAGCGCCGGATCGATTCGCGCAGCTCCTCGTGCTCGTCGGTGAAGGGGGGATTGGGTGGGCTCATGCGGTGGATTGCTGGGAGCCCAGCCGGGATGCCGGGATCGTGCATTCTAGAGCCATTCCACAGCAGTTGCGACCTCCGGGGGTGCGATGATGCCGGGCGTGCCGGCGACTCAGAAGGAATGGATCAAGCGTCTTCGAGAGGAAGGCTGGACATTGGACCGCGGCGGGAAGCATCAGGTCAAGATGACTAAGCCGGGACGACGGCCGATCACGCTCCCGGAGAACAAGCGCCGTGCCTACTCCAAGGGCTTCGAGGCTCAACTGCGCCGCGAGGCTGGCCTATAGGATGCGTGGCCTTGACCCGATATCTATGATGAAGACGATGCCCGAGCCTCAGAAACTCCACGTCAACGTCCATAGTGAGGACGACGCGTTCTGGGCAACCGTAGACGAGTACCCCGGTGTGCTCGCGACTGGCGACAACCTCGACGAGCTGCGCGAGAGCCTCCAGGAAGGGATCGCGCTCATCCTTGCACGTCCGGGCGAGGAGCCGCCGCCGGTGACGCTGGGGGCTTTGCACCTCGAGCCTGTAGCGATTAGTGCCGGCGCCGAGCTGGTCTACGCCTGACGGGCGCGTGGGCGCACACCATCACAGCCCGTACGAGCGCCCGATTACCTCGAGCATCACCTCGTCGGTGCCCGCGCCGATGCGGTTCAGGCGCAAATCGCGCCACGCGCGCTCGATTCCGTACTCGCGCATGTAGCCGGCGCCGCCGTGGATCTGCAGGCACTCGTCCGCCACCTCGCAGGCAATCCGCGAGGCGTACAGCTTGGCCATCGAGATCTCGCGCACGGGGTAGTCGCCGTTGGTGTGGCGCCACGCCGTCATGTACACCATCTGGCGCGCCGTCTCGATCTTGGTGGCCATCTCCGCAAACTTGTGGCGGATCACCTGGAAGTTGCCGATCGCCCGGCCGAACGCGGTGCGCTCTTTGGCGTACTCCAGCGTGCGCTCGAAGCAGCGCTGTGCCCCCGCCACGCAGCCGGCGGCGCCGATCAGCCGCTCGCCCTGCAGCTCCCACATGATGTGGTAGAAGCCCCGCCCCACCTGGCCGAGCACGGCCGACTCGGGCACGCGCACGTCCTGGAAGGCCAGCAGCGCCGTGTCGGAGGCGTGCATCCCCATCTTCTCCAGCTTCTTCTCGCGGATCACCCCGGGCGAGTCCATCGGCACCAGGAACAGCGTGAAGCCGTCATAGCCGGCGTCGGCGTCGGTCTTGGTCACCAGCACGATCACGTGCGCGCGGTGGCCGTTGGTGATGTACGTCTTGGAGCCGTTGATGACGTATTCGTCGCCGTCTTTCACGGCGCGCGTCTTGATCCCTTTGACGTCGCTGCCCGCGTCGGGCTCGGTGATCCCGAGACAGAGGATCTTCTGCCCCTTGATCGCCGGTTCGGCCCATTCGCGCTTCTGCTCGTCGCTGCCGAACGCCAGGATCGGGGGCATCGCCATGTCGGTCTGCACCGCCACCCCCATCGCTAGGCCGCCGCTGTTGGCGTAGCCGATCGTCTCGGCCAGCACCAGCGCGCTGTAGTAGTCCCCGCCCTGCCCGCCCCACTGCTCGGGCTTGTCGAGGCCGAGAAAGCCCAGCTCGCCCATGCGCGCAAACACAGAATCGGGGAATGTCGTCTCCTCCCACTCCTCCGCGTGCGGCGCCAGCTCTTTGATTGCGAAGTTCCTGATCGACTCGCGCAGCTGTTCGTGCTCGTCGGTGAACAGGAAGTGTTTGCGCTTGGCTGCGAAGTCCGGCTTCTGTACGGGCTCGGCGGTGGCGGCCATCGGTGGGGCTCCTTGTCGTCTTGCGGGGTCGTCGGGGGTCGGTGCCGGCGCCGCCGGCCGCGCGCGCGTGGCCGGCTCTGCGCTTGTGCTTGCAGAAACTAGCGCTTCAGCCAGGGTAAAGGAAGCGGGCGGGGAGCGGCCGAGCGTTCCGTCCCAAGGCGTGCGTAGCTTGAAGACGATGAGCTGCACATACGATCATGGAGCGGGTGCGAGAACGTGCGCCTGGGCGCTAGAATCGCGCAATGCCGACGGTGATTCTCGATCCGCTCCCGGTGGAGATCGATGAGCTGCTGGTGCGCCGGCAGGAGCTCGGGCTCGATACTGCCGACGAGATGTGGGAAGGGGTGCTGCACGTGAATCCCGCCCCGTATGGCCGCCATGCCCGCGTCATGAGTCAGTTGCCGGTGATATTCGACAGTCCAGCGCGGGCAGCGGGACTGCAACTGATGATGGCGGAGTTCAACGTCGGATCTCGAGGCGACTATCGCGTGCCCGACGGTGGCCTGCATCGCCCTGGGCCCGATGAGATGTACTACCCCACTGCGGCGCTCGTCGTGGAGATCGTCTCCCCCAAGGACGAGAGCTGGGCCAAGCTGCCCTTCTACGCCGCCCATTACGTCGATGAGGTACTGATCGTCGATCCGCAAAAGCGCGAGGTCCACTGGCTCGCGCTGCGCGGCGATCGCTACGAGTCGATCGAGCGCAGCGGCCTGATTGAGCTTGGGCGGGGGGAGCTGGCCGAGCGGATCGAGTGGGAATAGCACCTGGGCTGCCCTGCGCGCCTGGCTGAGCAGCCAGCTAGGCGCGCAGGAACCACGTCGGGCGGTTAGGATGCCGAACGTGTCCGAGCCCCCCGTCCTCTACGACCTCGCTGACGGCGTCGCGACGATCACGCTGAACGAGCCCGCCACCCGCAACGCGCTCTCCGCCGAGCTGCTGGGCGGGTTGATCGCGGCGTTCGAGCGCGCGCGCGACGAGGCCGAGGTGCGCTGTGTGGTGCTGGCGTCATCGCACGAGAAGGTGTTCTCCTCCGGCGCCAACCTCGGCGGGTTTGCCGCCGAGGTGCCGCTGGTGTACAAGCACTTCGGCAGCGAACGCTTCGTGGGGCTGTTCAGGCTGATCGGCGACCTCGGCAAGCCCGCGATCTGCGCGGCGCGCGGGCACGTGCTCGCGGGCGGCCTCGGGATCGCGCTGGCGTGCGATTTGATCGTCGCCGCCGAGGATGCCACCTTCGGCACGCCCGAGATCAACGTCGGCGCGTTCCCGTTCATGATCATGGCGCTGATCTACCGCAACGTGCCGCGCAAGAAGGTCAACGAGCTGATGCTGCTCGGCGAGCGCTGGTCGGCCCAGGAGGCGCTTCACGGCGGGGATCGTCAACAAGGTGGTGCCCGCCAGAGGAGTTCGATGCCGCGGTCGCCGAGTGGGCCGCGAAGCTGGCCGCCAAGACCCCCTGCTCATGCGCCTCGGCAAGGACGCGATGCACCGCCAGCTCGACATGGCGCTGGACGATGCGCTCGACTACCTGCGCGCGCAGCTGACGCTGGCGCTTCCACCGAGGACATCGTCGAGGGCGTCACCGCGTTCTTCGAAAAGCGCGAGCCGAAGTGGGAGGGACGATGATGAGCGAACCCGCCACCGAGAAGCCCACCTCCCTGCTGCGCCCGCTGGTCGAGGACCTGCCAGGCCCGCCGCGCGAGGCGATGCTCGGCGGCGGCGAGGAGAAGATCGCCAAGCAGCACCAGCGCGGAAAGCTCACCGCCCGCGAGCGCATCGCGCTGCTGGTCGATGAGGGCACCTTCGTCGAGCTCGGCATCCACGGCCGCCCGCACTTCGCGCAGCGCGCGATGGACGAGTCGAGGCGCCCGCCGACGGCGTCGTCACCGGCTGGGGCGACATCGACGGCCGCCTGCTGCATCGCCGCCTACGACTTCACCGTGATGGCCGGCTCGATGGGGATGACCGGGCGAGCTCAAGGTGACGCGCCTGCGCGAGATCGCGCTGACCGAAGCGGATGCCCTTCGTCTGGCTGCTCGACTCGGCCGGCGCCCGCGATCCAGGAGGCGGCGGGCTCGCTCTTCGCCGGCTCCGGGCTCCTCTTCCGCGAGGAGGTCGAAATGTCCGGCGTGGTGCCGATGGTCGCGGCGATGATGGGGCCGTGCGCCGCCGGCACCGCCTACATCCCGGCCTCTCCGACTTCGTCCCGATGGTCGCCGGCCAGGGCGCGATGGCGCTGGCCGGACCCCACCTGGTGAAAGCGCGGTGGGCGAGGAGATCACGCAGGAGGAACTCGGCGGCGCCCGCGTCCACAGCCGGAAGCGGCGTCGGCGACCTCGAAGTGGCCGACGACGAGGAGTGCATCGCGCGCGATCAAGGGTACCTCTCGTTCTTCCCCTCGAACTGGGAAGAGAAGCCGCCGCTGCGGTCGGCGGGCCGAGCCGACCCGATCGAGCGCGCTGTCGGAGAAGCTGCTCGAAATCGTGCCCGACTCCTCCCGCAAGCCGTACGACATGTACGAGGTGATCGCCGAGATCGTCGACGACGGCCACTACTTCGACCTCAAGCCAAGTGGGCCAAGAGCATCATCACCTGCTTCGCCCGCTTCGGCGGCCAGCCGGCCGGGATCGTCGCCAACCAGCCCAAGCACCTGGCAGGGATCCTCGACAACGACTCCGCCGACAAGGCCGCCCGCTTCATCAACCTCTGCAACGCCTTCAACATCCCGCTCGTCTTCCTGCAGGACGTGCCCGGCTTCATGGTGGGCTCAAGGTCGAGCCCGAAGGGATCATCCGCCACGGCGCCAAGATGCTGTACGCGGTCGCCGCGCGACCGTGCCGAAGGTGACCGTCATCATCCGCAAGGCCTACGGCGCCGGCTACTACGTGATGTACGGCCGCGCCTACGAGCCCGACCTGATCGTCGCCTGGCCCTCCGCGGAGATCTCGGTGATGGGCGCCGAGGGAGCCGTGGAGATCGTCGTTCCGCAAGGTCGTCGACGAGGCCCCCGACCCCGCTGCCAAGAAGGCGAGCTGATCGAGGCGTTCCGCAAGCAGTTCGACGTGTACATCGCCGCCGGCAACGACCTGATCGACGACGTGATCGATCCGCGCGAGACCCGCGCGACGATCTGCCGGGCACTGCGAGATGGCGCAGAACAAGAAGGTCGAGCGGCCGTGGAAGCGGCATGGTGTGGTGCCGGTGTGAGGGCTTTTGGGATGGGCCTGCCGGCCGGTTGTGCCGCGCGTGATGAGATGCGGGGCGCGCTGGCCGACCGTCCCTCGGGGACGGTCGGACGATGAGCATCGAGGATCCCGTCGTCATCACCTGCTCGATCTGGGGCGTGCTCGCCAACCGCGAGCAGTGCCCGGCGATCCCCTACACGCCCGCGGAGTACGCGGCCGAGGCGCGGCGGATCGTGGACGAGGGTGGCACGATGATCCACATCCACGCACGCACGCCGGCGGGCGGGCCGAGCTTCGAGGTGGAGGATTACAAAGCGATCAGCGACGCCATCCGCGCGGAGGTGGGCAACGCGGCGATCATCAACTTCTCCACCGGCGCCGATGGGGGTGAGCGTGGAGAAGCGCGTGGCGTACCTGCGCGAGTGCCTCCCCGAGGTGGCGGCGCTGAACATGGGCTCGATGAACTACGCCAAGTACTCGCGCTCACGCAAAGACTTCGTCTTCAACATGGTGTTCGCCAACACGTTCGGCGAGATCATCGAGCTGCTGGGGGCGATGCGCGAGCTGGGCATCAAACCGGAGCATGAGTGCTTCGACCTGGGCCACGTCGGCAGCCTGGAGCCGCTGATCGACATGGGCGTGCTGCAGGCGCCGCTGCACGTGGACTGCATCATGGGCGTGGTCGGCGGGGTGCCCCCGGGCGCGCGCAACCTCGCGGCGATGGTGTCCAACATCCCCGGGGTCGATGCCCCGGGGGCCCCCGCGCTCGGCGGCGGCGCGCCGCCGGACGCAAAGTCGCACTGGGCGGTGATCGGGATCAGCCGCCGCCAATGGGAGCTGGCGGCCGCCGCGCTCACCCTCGGCGGCTCGATCCGCGTGGGCCTCGAGGACAATCTCTACCTCCCCGGCGGCGAGATGGCGCGCTCCAACGGCGAGCTGGTCGCCAAGGCGCGGCAGATGACCGAAGACGTCGGCCGCCGTCCGGCCACCGTGCGGGAGGCCCGCGGCCTCTTGAACCTCCCGCAGCGCGATGGCTGACGGGGAGAGGGATTTTTTGGATGGGCGGCCTCCGGCCGCGGGCGGGTTGCGTGGTGGCAAGACCCAGATGCATTAGAATGCATGCATGCGCACGACCGTGGAGCTGTCCCCTCCCGTATACCGCCGTCTGAAGGCGGCCGCGGTGGATCGCGGTATGCGCGGCTTCTCTCCGATCGTCGAGGAGGCGCTGAGTGAGTACTTCCAGTCGGAGTTGGAGCGCGGGCGCATCGCCGATGCGATCGCGGCGGCCGAGGGAGCGTGGAGTGAGATGAACGTCGCTCAGTGGGAACGTGACGTCGAGCAGGCCTGGGCCACGTGGCGGCTGCCCCAGTCCTAGACTCGGACGTCCTGATCGACTACCTGCGCGGTGTGGGACCGGGCAGGGATTTGGTGCGCGAGGTTCGCGCTTCGCTTGCCTTCCGCGTAACCGCCGTAACGGCTTTCGAGCTGGCGCTGGGACACGACTACGCACGCAATCCCGCGCCGGTCGACGCGCTGTTGACCGCGCCCTGCCTGGTGCTCACACGCGGGGCCGGTGTGCGTGCCGGTGTCGTTCTGCGGCAACTGCGTGCCACCGGTACAGCACTCGAGATACGCGATGCCATGCAGGCCGGCATCTGTCTGGAGGCGGGCGCCCCGCTCGTCACACGCAACGTACGCCACTTCGCGCGCGTGCCCGAGCTCCGAGTCGTGGAGCCGCGGGACTGGTTGGGCGATGGACGGGCCACGCAGCCATGACCTTGCCATGAACCTACCGTTGGCGGGCATCCGCGTGCTCGATCTCTCCCGCCTTTTGCCCGGCGGCTTCTGCTCGCTGCTGCTCGCCGACTTCGGCGCGGAGGTGCTGAAGGTGGAGGACACCGGCATGGGCGACTACATCCGCTGGTCGCCGCCTTACGTGGAGGGCGCCGAGCAGAGCGCGAAGTCGGCGCTGTTCCTCGCGCTCAACCGCAACAAGCGCTCGATCCGCCTCGACCTCAAGCGCGAGCAGGGGCGCGAGGCGCTGCTGCGCCTGGTGGCGGAGTACGACGTGGTGCTCGAGTCCTTCCGCCCCGGCGTGCTCGACCGGCTCGGCGTGGGCTACGAGCGGATGCGCGAGGTCAACCCCGGGATCGTGTACTGCGCGATCTCAGGCTACGGCCAGAGCGGCCCCAAGCGCGAGGCGTCGGGGCACGACATGAACTACCTCGGCCTCGTCGGCCTGCTCGGACTCACCGGCGAACGTGGCGGTCCGCCGGTGCAGGCCGCGGGGCAGATCGCCGACCTCGGTGGCGGCGCGTTGATGGCCGCGTTCGGGATCCTCGCGGCGCTGCGCGAGCGCGATGGCGCCCCCGTTCGTCAATCAGCCACCCATCCCACGCCTGCGCGGGACGGGGATTCCGGCAGGAGTGGCTCGGGCGAAGGGCAGATGGTGGACATCTCCATGGCCGACGGCGCGCTCTCGTGGCTGGCGATGGTCGCCGCTGCCTACTTCGCCGACGGCAGCCCGCCGCACCGCGGCGAGCTGCTGCTGGCGGGTTCGGTGATCTGCTACCGCCCCTACGAATGTGCCGACGGCTGGGTGACGCTGGGCGCCCTGGAGCCCAAGTTCTGGCAGGCGTGGTGCCGCGGCGTTGGGCGCGAGGATCTGATCGAGCGCCAGTTCGAAGCCCCTGGCTCCGCCGCCCACACGCAGGTGGTGGAGATCTTCAAATCCCGAACTCGTGCGCAATGGGAGCAGTTCGCGCGCGAGCACGACTGCTGTCTGGAGCCGGTGCTGGAGCTCGACGAGGCACTCGACTCCGAGCTGGTGCGCGCCCGCGAGATGGTCGTCACGCTTGAGCAGCCCGGGGTTGCCGGTGGTGTGCGCCAGCTCGGCCTCCCCGTCAAGCTGGAGCGCACCCCCGGCGCCCACAATCGCCTCCCCGGCCCCGCGCTGGGCGAGCACACCGAGGAGGTTCTCGCCGCGGTCGGCTACTCCGCCGAGGAGATCGCCGCGCTGCTGGAGTCGGGTGCTGTTGGAGGCCCCGCCCGCCCTGCCGCGACGGCGGGGCAGGGCTCCACCTTCCGGGCGTAGACCGGACGGGGCGCCACCCTGCGCGCTAGAGCTACCACCGCGCGCGGTGGTGCTCCACCACGCCGATGCCGTGCGCCAGCTCGACCCCGCCGGGGAGCGTGCCGGCGAAGGCGCCGAACGGCGCGCGGTAGTCGCTGCGCACCAGCAGCAGGTTCTCGTGGCGGCTGCGCTGCGCCTCGGGGGTGAAGCGCAGCCGCGAGCCGTCGGCTGACTCGATCCGCGACAGGTCGGGCGCGAAGTGCACGGCTGCCACCTCGTGGGGCTCGCCCGCCACCCACACCGCGCGCTCGCTGTCGCTGGGGGGGTCGTTGACGCCCTCAACGAGATTGAACGCCAGCGGCGTCCCTGCAGGGTCCACGCCGACGCCGGCCGCCCAGCGCCACTCGGTCACGCGCGCGTGGTAGCCGGCGGTATCGTCCACCACCGCCAGCGCCTCGATCGTGCGTGGAGGCCCGCCGTCGAGGGTGACGGTCCCGCTCGCGCGGATACCCGCCTGCTTGCGCGTCCACACGTAGCCTCGACCGTGGGGACACAGCGCCTCGATGCCCGCGTCCTCCGCCAGTGCGAGGTTGAGTGCCACGCCGCCGTCGCGCACGCGCAGGCGCCCCGGCGTGAGCTCCACCGCTCGCCGGCCGGCGAGCGTGTGGGTGCGCTCCAGCAGTCGGCGATCCTCGCCTCGCGAGACGACCGCCCAGAACGCCTGGCGCGCCGGTCCCACGCGCACGATGGCCGCGCACGCCATCAGCTCCTCACAGAAGATCCCCACGTAGCGCCAGCGCTTCAGCGGGCGTGTGCCACGGAACAGAGGCATGCGGGCGGGCGGAACCGGCCCCGCCGGCGCTATGCTTGGGATCGTTGACTGACTAGTCAATCTATTCTGTGGGAGACGCTCATGGAAGGGAGTGCGCTGTTGAGGGTCGCCGCGGTCCAGCTCAACTCCACGGCCGACACGGCCGCAAACATGGCTGCCGCCGATCGCCTCACGCGCGCCGCGGCGGCGGATGGGGCGCGACTGATCGTACTCCCGGAGAAGTGGACAGTCCTCGGCGCCGACGAGAACCTGCGCGCGGGTGCCCAGACGCTCGACGGACCCGCCATCGCGTGGGCGCGGGCGCTCGCGCGGGAGCTGTCGATCGACCTAGTGGCGGGGTCGATCGTGGAGGCCTCCCGTGTCGATGGCGGAGCGGCGGGTGAGAAGCTCGCCACTTCGGCCAATGACGATGCGGGCGGCAAGCTCGCCAACACCTCTGTGCACGTCGCACCGACAGGGGAGGTGCGGGCGGTGTACCGCAAGCTGCACATGTTCGACGTCGAGGTCGCCGGCCGCGCCTACCATGAGTCCGCGGTCACCGAGCCCGGCGAGGAGGTTGTGCTGAGCGCCACCGCGGACGGCGTGGAGCTGGGGATGTCGATCTGCTACGACCTGCGCTTCCCCGAGCTGTTCGCCGCGCTCGCCCTGCGCGGCGCCCGCGTGGTGGTGCTGCCCTCCGCCTTCACGCTGCCCACCACCCGCGACCACTGGGAGATTCTCGTGCGCGCGCGGGCGATCGAGAACGAGGTGTTCGTGATTGCCGCCAATCAGGTCGGTCCCCACCCCGGCGGACACCACTCGGGCGGCCGATCGATGATCGTCGATCCGTGGGGAGTTGTGCTCGCGCGGGCTGAGGACCGGGAGGGCTTCATCGCGGCTGATCTCGACCTGGGTCGCCAGCTCGAGATCCGCGCCCAGCTGCCCGTGCTTGCCCACCGCCGCCCGCAGGTATACGGCGGGCCACAGGAGGGTGTGCGCGCGTGAGCGCCTCGCGATCTGCCCTCCCGCGCGCCAAGAACGGCCCCGACAAGCGGCGGATGATCCTTGACGCCGCCGTGCGCGTATTCGCGCGCCAGGGCTTCCATGCCTGCCGCGTCTCGGACATCGCCGACGAGGCGGGGGTGGCGTACGGCCTCGTCTACCACTACTTCGCCTCCAAGGACGAGATCCTCGACACGCTCTTTCTCGAGCGCTGGAACGTGATGCTCGAGACGATCCGCGCGGTGGACGCGCGGGACGAGCTGGGGGCGCGCGAGAAGCTGCACGAGATCGCCTCCTTCATCGTGGACTCCTACCGCCACGACCCCGAGCTGATGAAGGTGATCATCGTCGAGGTGACCCGCGCGGCCAACTCCTTTGGCCAGACCCACCTCGCCCAGATTCGCCAGGCCTACGAGTTGATCGCCGAGATCGTCACCGCCGCGCAGGTGCAGGGCACCTTCAAGGCCGAGATCGACGCCCGCTTCGCGGCGATGTCCTTCTACGGCGCGATCGAGCAGATGCTCACCGGCTGGATCTTCGGGCTGCTCCCCCGCGAGGAGGATCAGTACGAGCGCGCCAAGTGGCTGGTGGTGGAGACGGTGTGCGGTGGATTGGAGACGACCACCGTGACCAATACACTCCCCAGATGATGGAGAACGAGATGGTCAAGCGTCTGATGTGGTCGGGCATGCTCACCGCGCTCGGCGCCCTCGCGAGCGTCCTCGTGCAGCGCGCCGCCGGCGTGGTGTGGCGGCGGGTGTTCGACGAGGAGCCTCCGGAGTGAGCGCGGCGCCGAGCGGCGGACAACGCGGGGGGCCGGCGGCAGGCGGACCGGGAGTTGGCGGGCCGAAGGCGGCCGGCCCGCGGACGGACGGGCCGCAAAACATCGCCACAGCGATCACCGACGTCTCCGAGCGCGTTGCGGTGCTGGTGCGCGAGGAGGTGGAGCTCGCCAAGGCCGAGGTCGCGGAGAAGGCCGCCAAGCTGGCCCGGGGCGCCGTCGTGGCGGTCGCGGCAGGCATCTTCATGGTCACCGCCCTTTTCTTCGTGCTGATCGGCCTCGCCTGGCTGCTCTACTACGAGCTGCCGATCGGCAATCAGTTCACGTACTTCTGGGGCTTCTTCGCGATGGCGCTGATCCTGGTGGTGCTGGGGGCGCTCGCGGGTGTGGTGGCCGCCAAAGTCGTCAAAAAGAGCTCCCCACCAGTTCCCACGATGGCGATCGAGGAGGCCCGCCTGATCCGCGAAACGATGGGTTCGGGCTCCGAGCATGCCGCCCCGGGCTCCGAGCATGCCGCCCCTGCTCCGGCGGTGCCGTGGGGAGGCGAGGCCTGATGGCGCAGCGCTCCCCGGCGGAGATCCGCAGCTCGATGGAGGCCAACCGCGCTGAGCTGGCGGTGTCGATGGAGCGTCTGCAAGTCGAGGTGGCGCGGCTCACAGATTGGCGCGCCCACGTGGAGCGTCACAAACGCGAGCTGTTGATCGGCGCTGCCGTGGTCGGGCTAACGCTCGGCATGCGCAGCCGACGCCGGCGCCGGCGCCGCTGATCCTGCCGTCAGGCAGGTCGTGCAAGCATGTGTGGCCAACCCGACCCCGCGAGGGCCGGGTTACATGTGTAACTTTTTTTAGGATGTGCGCTATTGCGCACGGTCAGCAGATTTTTCATACCGGCACCCGCTTTGCCCCCGGCGCTGGTCTTATCAAGCGAGCAGCGCGCGCGGGATCCCGCCGACGCCGACGAGGCCGGGGCCCACGTAGGTGCCGATCACCGGGCCCACCTCGGAGACGAACAGCGGCTCGGAGCCGTAGATCTCGCGTCCATGCTCAATCAATCTCTGGGCCTGGTCGGGCGCCTGGATGTGCTGCACCACCCATGCGTCCGAGCCGGCCTCGCGCAGTTCGTGCATGTACTGCACCATCCGCTCAAACGCCCTGCCGGCGGTGCGCACACGCTCGACGGGCGTGATTTCGTAGCCCAGCGTGAGGATCGGCTTGATCCGCAACGTTCCCCCCAGCCACGCCTGCGCCTTGCCGACGCGTCCGCCGCGTCGCAGGTACTCCAGGGTGTCGATGCAAAACCAGATTTTCAGCGCCGCGCGCGTCTGGCGGATGCGGGCGATCACGCCCTCCTTGTCGGCGCCACCGCGCGCCGCGGCGGCGCCCGCGAGCGCGAGCAGGCCGAGCCCCCCACAGGCCGTCTCGCCGTCGATCACCTCCACGCGCTCGCCCAGCCCACGCTCTACGAGTAGGCCGTGGGCCTGGCGGGCCGCCTCGCTGGTGCCGGAGATGCCCCCCGAGAGGTGCACCGAGACGATCTCGCGCCCCGCCTCCAGCAGCGGTTCCCACACAGCGAGGAAGTCGCCGATCGAGGGCTGGGAGGTGGTGGGCAGGTCCGGGTCGGAGCGCAGCCGCTCGTAGAAGCCGTCGAAGCTCTCCAGCTCGCTCTCGCGCTGTTTGTTATCGCCCCACCCCACATACAGGCTCACCTGGTGGATGCCTTCGCTCTGCGCCAGCACGCGCGGCAGGTACTGGGTGGTGTCGGTGACGATCGCTACCGGGGGCATGGGGTCGGCAACCCTACCGCAACCCGCCTCGCGGGCCCCTCGGGATCTACTTCAGCGCGTCCGCCAGCTCGCCGGACTCGAACATCTCGGTGACGATGTCGCAGCCTCCTATCAGCTCGCCCTCGACGAACAGCTGCGGGATCGTGGGCCAGTTGGAGATCGCCGAAAGCTCCTGGCGGATGCGGGGGTCGGGCAGCACATCTACCGCCGCAAACGGCGCATCGAGCGCCTGCAGCGCGGCGACGGTGCGGCGCGAGAAGCCACACGCGGGGGCGTCGGGAGTGCCCTTCATGAAGAGGATCACGCGGTTCTCCGCGATCGCCTGCTCGATCGCCTCGCGAATCGGGTTGGGCCCACTCTCCGTCGGGCCGGCGGGGATGTCGAGATCGTTGTCGATCATGGGAAGCGGCTGATGTGCCGGCATGGGTGGCTCCTGGTTCGCGGTGGGTTCAATCGGGGTGGGGATGGTCGGGGGGGGATCAGGGGATCGGTCGGTTGGAGTCGGGCGGGGGTCGGTCGGTGTCGGCAGGGGGTCGGGGGGCTGGCAGAGTGGGTCTGGGGTCAGTCGGCTTGGGTTTTCAGCGACAACGCATGGATCTCTCCGCCGATCTCCTCGCCGAAGACCGCGTAAACCAGACGGTGCTGCTCGATCCGGGTGCGGCCCGCGAACGCCTCGGCGGTGACGGTGGCCTTGAAGTGGTCGTTGCCGCCGCTGACCTGCGCGCGGGCGCCCGGAATAGCGGCCTCGATGCGCTGCTTGATTTCCTCGGTGGTGGGCATGGAATGAAAGAAGAGGGGCTCGGCTCGCCGGCCTTCGGCCGGCTGCGCCACCCTCTAGGCTTAGGATAGCCGCCCCAAGGCAGCGCTATACTTTGGATAGCAATGGTCGCCTTCACCGACAAGGGAGCCGAGAAGGTGCGCGAGTTCCTCGCCGCCCAGAGCGCCGACGTGACGCTCGCGGGGCTGCGCGTCGGAGTGCGTGGGGGGGGCTGCTCGGGCTTCCAGTACCAGCTGGCCTTCGACGAGCAGCGCGACAACGACGCGGTGTTTGAGAGTCACGGGCTGAAGCTGCTGGTCGATCGCTCCAGCCTCCAGTACGTGTACGGCTCGGAGATCGACTACGAGGAAAGCCTCCAGGGGGCGGGCTTCAAGGTCAACAACCCCAACGTCGTCGCCGCCTGCGGCTGCGGCTCGTCATTCCGCGTCGCCGAGGAGGAGCAGGTCTCAGCAGTCTAGGAGGGGCCAGCGAAACGGCTAGCGAAACTCGTTGATTTCCCCGCGTGGGCCTCTCCGCAGTCGTGGTACACTCGCAGTATGGCCCACGCCGAGAGACACGTCACGGTCGGAGAGCGCGGGCGGGTGGTCCTGCCATCTGCGGTGCGCCGCGAGCTGAACCTGAAGCCTGGTACTCACATGCTCTTGAGCACCGAGAAAGACGGCTCGCTGCGGCTGCGCCCGTATCGCGCCGTGGCCGAGCAGAGCCGCGGCCTGCTCCGCGATCTCCCTGGGGGGTCGATGGTCGATGGACTGCTCGCCGAACGGCGCGCGGAAGCCGCCCGCGAGGACGCCGAGTAGTTGGCTCTAGTACTCGACGCTTCGGCGCTGCTCGCCTATCTTCGTGAGGAGCTCGGCGCGGACGTTGTAGCCGAGGCAATCGCTGGCGGTGTGGTCATCTCGACCGTCAATCTCGCGGAGGTCTTCAGCCGCTCCGCAGATTGGGGAGCCGACCCGGCGAAGCTCGCCGCCAAGCTCACCCAAAGCGGCCTGCTCGATGGTGCGATCACCGTCGAGCCGTTCACGGCCGCCGACGCGATCGACGTGGCACGCCTGCGACCGTTGACCCGTGATGCAGGGCTCTCCCTTGGCGACCGAGCATGCCTAGCGCTGGCGCGGCGACTGGGTGCCCCGGTGTTGACGGCTGACACCGCTTGGCAAGCGGCAGCTCACGGTGCTGAGCTGCGCCCAATCCGCTGAGCGTCTACGCCACGGGCTCGCGGCCAGCGGCCCCGCGTCGGGTTCGGCGCGTGACGTAGCCTTGTATCGCAGCGGGCAAGCTGTAGGCAAAGCGTCGCGCCGCGCGTGAGCGTTGGGGCCTCCTAGGCTGGCTCGTTGTCGAGTGACCGCCACAGATAGCGGCAGGCCAGCGTGCGGTGTGGGCGCCAGGGCTCGGCGATGCGCTCCATCGTGGCGGCGTCGGGGAGATCGTCCAAGTCGTAGGCGCGCTCGATTGCGCGGCGGATACCGAGGTCGCCGACCGGCAGCACGTCGGGGCGACGGAGGTGGAACATCAAGAACATGTGCGCCGTCCACGTGCCCAAGCCCTTGACCGCCACCAGCTCGCCGATCACCGTGTCGTCGTCCAGCTCGTCGAGGCGCTCCAGCTCCAGCTCGCCCGAAAGCACGTGCTCGGCCAGCGAGCGCAGATAGCCCACCTTCGCGCGCGACAAACCGGCGGCTGCGCGCAGCGCTTCGGGTTCGTCGGCGAGCACCTGCTCGGGTGTCGGCGTGCGGCCGTCGAAGCGCTCAGTGAGACGCAGGTAGATCGAGCGCGCCGCCTTGGTCGACAGCTGCTGGCCGACGATCGCACGCACCAGCGCGCCGTAATGGTCGCTGGGGCGCTCGGCGCGGGCGTCGTTCAGCTTTGGACCCACCGCCGCAATCACGCCGGCCAGCACCGGGTCGGCCCGGCGCAGGTGAGCGAGGCCGCGCTCAGGCAGGGGACAGCGCCTCGGTCGCGATGGGCTCGCCGTCGAGCGCGTTCAGTGCGCGGCCGAGCGAGGCGGCGATGCAGGTGAAGCTCGGGGTGTCCCTGACGGTGTAGCGCGACGCCTCGGTCGTGCGCAGACGCTGCACCAGGTCAAGGAACGTGCCCACGTCATCGGTGTCAAACGCCACCACGAACTCCTGATCGTCCAACCCGAAGGAGTAGGTCGTGTGGTTGTCCACCCCCGGGTATTCACGCCCCACGGTGATATGCCCTTGCATGATCCGCCAGCGCTCCTGCGCGGGCAGGCCATACCACTCGCGCGACTTCACGAACGGGTAGACAAACACGTACTTGCCGCGGAAGGCGCGCGGGGCGGCGCGCTCGTCTTCGGAGTACTCCGAGCTCTTGCGCATCCCCAGGAACGAGTAGGGCGTGTGCGCCCACTTCATCAAGCCGCTCTGCAGCAGCACCACGTGGAACTCGTGGATGCGATCGAGGTTCTCCGCCTCGGAGATCAGCAGCAGCTCGGCATCCCCGCGGGTGCCCACCAGCGAGAAGGACTGCAGCAGGTGCCCGTCGGCGAAGTCCTCGCAGGCCGCCATGAACTCGCGCTTGTCCTGGGCGCGGCGCTCGCCGTCCAAGCGCCGCCACGCCGGGTCGAGCCGCAGGAAGGTGTACTTGACGAAGTGGCGCGCGCTCACGTTACGCCACAGGCTACAAGCTAGCTGGCGGGCCGCGGCCCCGACACCTCGGGCGGCCGGGTGGCGCCGAGCAGGGGGAGGGGGAGGAGGGGAGGAGGGAGGGGGTATCGTATGGCTGTGCGGATCGCACTCGTCTCGCCCTACTCGTGGACCTATCCGGGCGGCGTCACCCGCCACATCGAGGCGCTCGCCGACGAGCTGCAGGCGGTGGGCCACGAGGTGCGCATCCTCGCGCCCTTCGACCCCGACGACGCGCTTGCGCGCAGGATGCATCGGGGCGCGCGCCCGCAACCGCTGACGTTGCCTGAGCGGGTCGTGCCGCTCGGGCGCACCGCGGGGTTCCCCGCCAACGGCGCGATCTCCAACCTGGCGCCGACCGTCGACTCCATGCTGGCCCTGTGGCGGGAGCTGCAGACCGGCGGCTACGACCTCGTCCACGTCCACGAGCCCGTCGTTCCACTCGTCGGCTGGTATGCCCCCAGCTGCGCGGTGGGCATACCGATCGTGGGCACCTTCCACAGCTTCTCCGAGAACGCCCTCACCAACGGGATCGGGGTGGCGCTCGGGGCGCGACGGCGCATGAACCGGTTGCACGCGCGGATCGCCGTCTCCGAGGCAGCCGCCTGGACGGCGCGGCGCTTCTTCGGCGGGCGCTACCGGATCGTGCCCAACGGGGTGCACCTCGACCAGTCCCGCCACACGCATCTCGATGGGGACGCCGAGGCGCAGCCACGCGAGGGGGTGCAGCTGCGCATCCTGTTCATCGGCCAGGCCGTGGAGCGCAAGGGTTTGCCGGTGCTGCTGCGCGCCTTTGAGGCGCTGCGCGAGCACATACCCGCCACGCTCACGCTGGTGGGGGCAGAACCGGAGGAGATTGCCCCGCTGCTGCTCGACGACCGTGGGGTGCTGGCATTAGGCAAGGTGAGCGAGGAGGAGAAGTCCCAGCAGCTGCGCCGCGCCGACGTGCTCTGCGCTCCGTCGCTTGGCGGCGAGAGCTTCGGGATGGTGCTCACCGAGGCGTTCGCCGCCGGCACGCCAGTGGTGGCGTCGGACATCGCCGGCTACCGCGACGTGGTGCGCGACGGCGTCGATGGTCTGCTCACGCCGCGCGGTGACGCGCAGGCGCTCGCGGAGGCGCTGCGGGTGCTGGCGCTCGATCCCGCCCGGCGCGCGCGGATGGCGGCGGCCGCCCGCGAGCGGGCCGAGCGCTTCGCCTGGCCCCGCGTCGCCGCCGAGGTGCTCGATGTCTACGAGCAGGCGCTCGCGGTGGTAGGGCGGGAGCCCGCCCGCACTGGGCCGGCTGTGAGCAACTCGGGGCGGCCCGTGGCTGTGGGCAAGTCAGGGTCGCCGGCGGATCTGAGCAACTCGGGGCGGCCCGTGGCTGTGGGCAAGTCAGGGTCGCCGGCGGATCTGAGCAAATCGCGCCGGCTCGCCGTGCGTTTGGGCCTCGCCCCCGCCGACCTGCTTCCGCGGGTGCCAGCTCAGCGTCTGCCCAGTCCCGAGCCTGCGCTTGCCGTCGCGCCGGTGCGGCGCGCACTGCGGTTCGCCCGTCGCGGCGCGCTTGCCGCGGTGTCGCTCGCGGGTCTGGCGTTGGCACTCACAGCGCTTTCGCGGATCGGCTTCGGTCGCGTGCTTGCCAGCCTCGTCGCCTCCAGCCCCGGCCTGATCGCCGCCGGGCTCGGCCTGATGTGCCTATCGATGGTCGTGCGCGGCCTTGCCTGGTACGCGATCCTCAGTGCCGCCCCCACCTGGCGTCCGGCGCGGCGGCGCGACGCGCTGCAGGGGACGTTCATCGGCGTGCTGATGTCCGCCACCCTGCCCGCCCGGCTGGGCGAGCCCTCGCGCGCGCTGATCGTCGCGCGTCGCCTGGGGCGCCCGCGCGAGACGCTGCCCGTGGTGCTCGGCACGATGGTCTCCCAGACGCTGCTCAACCTGCTGGCGCTGGCGCTGCTCGCGGCGGCGATGCTCTCCGGCGTGCCCCTCCTGCACGGCCACGACGGAGCGCTGGTCGCGGCCGCGCTGGTGCCGCTGGCAGCGCTGCTGCTGGTGCTGCTCGCTCCCGTGCTGCTGCCCCGCGCCGCCACCTCCCGCTACGCGCGGCTGCACTCGCTGGTGCTCGGGCTGCGCCGCTCGCTGCTGCGCGTGCGCGAGGGTCTGCGTGTCTTCCGCCAGCCGCGCCGCGCGGCTGTGGCCACCTCGGTGCAGCTCTCGGCGTGGGGGCTGCAGTGCGCCTCCTGCTGGCTGTTGCTGATGGCGCTCGGCCTCGACCACCGCGTGGGGATCGCCGGCGCCGCGGGCGTGTTGTTTGCCGTCAACGTCACCGCCGTGGTGCCCGCCACGCCCGCCAACGTCGGCATCTTTCAGGCCGCCTGCGTCGCGGTGCTCGCCGGCGCCTACCACGTCTCCACGCCCGACGCGGTCGCCTACGGGATCGTGCTGCAGGCGGTGGAGATCGCTGCCGCCCTGATTATGGGTATGCCCGCGCTGGTCAAGGAGGGCCTCTCCTGGAAGGACGTCCGGCTGCGCACCATGCACGCCACGCCGGTGCGCCTGCCGCCACTGCCGGGAGGGACAGGCGTCACCTCGCGCGCGTAGTTGCATGTTGGCCATTCAGGAGTGCGTCCGAGCTGCCAGTTACTCTCACGTCAGAGTGAGCTGGCGATGATAGAATGATCCCAACGATCGGAGACCAATGGACACATCGATTCGCAGCGGGGGGCTGAGGTTCGACGCGACTTGGGTTCGGTGTCTTGTCCGGGCGAGCTTCAAGCCCGATGAGGCATTTGTTGCTGTCGCCGCCGAGGATGTTCACGAGTCACTGGAGTTCTTTGTGGACAAGACTCTTGTACGACCTGCCGATCCCCCTCGTGACCACGAGATTGCTGGAGAAGTCAAGGCGATACTGCTCGGTCGTGAGAATGGCTCCGCGTTGATCGAGGTTCTCGGCGAGCCGCTCTCCTTTGGACCCAGGTTCACTGTTTCGAGCGATCTGCTCTCAGAGGACGCTCCCCAACCAGCCTGATAGTCGTGCTGCTCTCCGACATCGAGTTGCGGGCAGAAGTTGGCGCAAAGCGCCTAACCGGAAGTTTTTGAGGGCTTGAGGCCCGATCGCCCGTGGTTGCGGGGATCGGGCCTTTTTTGGGTGGTTTGATGTAGACACTAACGATGGGTTTTGCCGTCCGATGGGTGTGGCATGATGTGGCTATGCCAAAGAGAACAGGTGCGGTGCATATCGCGACTACTCGTCGCCACTACAAGGGCAAGGTCTATGAGAGCACGCTGCTGCGGCGCTCCTACCGCGTGGGCGGCAAGGTCCGTAACGAAACGGTCGGCAATCTCTCGCATCTGCCGCCGGAGGTGATCGGCGGGATCCGCGCGATGCTCGCCGGCCGGACGCTGGTCGATCTCGACCGGGAGTTCGAGATCGAGCGTTCGCTGCCTCATGGTCACGTAGCCGGGGTGCTCGGTGTGCTGCGCGCGCTCGACGTGGAGCGGTTGATCGGCCGTGAGCGTTGCCGCGAGCGTGACCTGGTGGTGGCGATGATCCTCCAGCGTGTGATCGGCCCGGGCTCAAAGCTCTCGGCGACACGGTGCTTTGGTGTGAGCACGCTCGCTGAGGAGCTGGATCTCGGCGAGGTGAAGGAGGCCGAGCTGCTGGGCGCGATGGACTGGCTTTTGGTGCGCCAGGAGCGGATCGAGAAGGCGCTCGCCGACCGGCACCTGCGGGGGGAGGGGTTCGTGCTCTATGACCTGTCATCGAGCTACGTGGAGGGGCGCTGCTGTCCGCTGGCGAAGCTCGGCCACAGCCGTGACGGGCGTAAAGGTAAGCTGCAGGTCAACTACGGTCTGATCTGCTCCCCGGAGGGCCGGCCCGTCGCTGTTCACTGCTTCGACGGTTCGACGACCGACTCAAAGACGCTGCCCGACGCGGTGCAGACGGTCACCAAGCGTTTTGGGGTGAAGGATGCTGTGCTCGTCGGTGACCGCGGGATGATCACCCAGGCGCACGCCCAGACATTCAAGGAAAACGGTGTCGGTTTCATCAGCGCGCTGAAGGCGGTACAGATCCGCTCGCTCGTAAACACCGGTGACATCCAGCTCTCTTTGTTTGATGAAACGAACCTCGCGGAGATCTCATCGGAGAAGTTTCCCGGCGAGCGCCTCGTCGTCTGCCGCAACCCCGCAGTCGCCGCGGAGCGAGCCAGAAAGCGCCAAGAGCTGCTCGACGCGACCGAAGCAGAACTCCAGAAGGTCAAACGGATGGTCGAGGGTCCGCGCGGCTCCCTGCGCAAAGCCCAGGCGGGGGAGATCGGGACACGCGCCGGCAAGATCGTCAACAAGTACAAGGTCTCAAAGCACTTCGAACTCAAGGTCGATGACGGCGTGTTCTCCTTCGAGCGCAAGCAGGCACAGATCACGGATGAGGCTGCGCTAGACGGGCTCTACGTGATCCGTACCACCTGCACGGCCAAGCAGCTCTCAAGCCAGGCCGCGGTCCGTGCCTACAAGCAGCTGAAGATGGCCGAGCGCGCGTTCAGAACGATGAAGGACACCCTCCAGGTCCGTCCCATCCACCACCATCTCGAGGCCAGGGTCCGCGCGCACATATTCCTCTGCATGCTCGCCTACTACGTCACCTTCGAGCTCGCCCAGCGCCTGACCCCCATCCTCTTCACCGACCAAGCGCCACTCGCCCCCACAGACCCCGTCGCGCCGGCGCGACGCTCCACAGCCGCCAAGGCCAAGGCCGCCAGCGCGAACACCGAGGACGGGTACCCCGCCTCCAGCCTGCCCGACCTCCTCGCCGAACTCGCCACCATCACCCGAAACACAATCCGAATCGGGCAAGCCGAGCACACCTACACACGTCTGGCCAAACCCACCCCACTACAGGCCAGAGCACTCGAACTGCTCGACATCAAGCTCACCGCGTAGACAGAACCCGCCGCCCCCAGCACACTCAAAACCCGGCCAGCCCACGGCATTCGGCACCCCAGCCGCGAAAACTTCCGCCTAACGTTCGATCCTCCGCTTTCAGAGATTGCGTTTCAGAGCGCATCCATTGATCTTGCCCTGCACGATGTCTTCTGGCGTTGCGATGCGCAAATGGACCCGGCATCGAATTGACCATTGACGTTGGACGGGCGCAGGCCTACGACTATTTCACAGAAGTCCATGCTCAGGAAATTACTATCAATCCTGGCGAATTCGTACTCGGCGAGACGGCCGAGGCCATAGGTCTACCTCAGCATCTCGCTGCGCTCATTGAGGGTAAGAGTGGCCGTGCGCGCCACGGACTCATCGTGCATTGCACTGCCCCGCACATTGCTCCGGGTTGGGGTGCCGGAAGACCAAAGCGTGTCACCCTCGAGCTCGCAAATCTGGGTCCTGTTCCACTCAAGTTGAAGGCAGGGATCGGGATCGCTCAGCTGCTCGTGATGCGCCTGGGCTCACCCAGCAACACAGGGTACGCTGGCCGCCATCTCGGCGCCGGAAGTAACTGATCTTCGGCAGTTGGTCCCTACCCGGCCATCGCGGGCTCGTCCTCGGCTTCCACAGCCCCGTCGGGCGGATCCATGTCGGCGAGCTCGCCGAACAGCGAGGGGTCGAGGTTGGAGCCGCGGATGACGGCGTCGGGAGAGCCGTTGGGCAGCAGGCGCCCCTGACGCGTGCCGAAGTAGATCGCCTGCGGGTGGTGGGCGACGAGCGCGAGCGTCGACTGCTCGGGCTCGGGGGCGTAGCCGTCGGTGATGCTCATGCCGATCTGCTCCAGCCCGAGCAGTTGCTCGACCTTCAGGTGCTCGGCCTGCTCGGGCACGGCGGGGTAGCCCCACGAGTAGCGGCGCCCCTGCGTGAGCGGGATGTCGAGCATCGTCCTGACCTCGTAGTGCAGCCACTCGGCCAGACCCTCGGCGGTCTGCACGCCGAGGCCGTGCACGAACAGCTGCTCGGCGAACTCGCCTTCGGCCTCGAGCTTTTCCATCAGCTCGGTGACCTCCGAGCCGACCGTCACCGCCTGCACCGCGATCACGTCGAGCTCGGCTGGCGGCTTGCCATCCACGGCGGGCCTGAAGAAGTCGGCGAGGCAGATGCGGTCGCCCTTGGGCTGACGTGGGCAGACGAAGCGGGTGAGCTCGGCGGGCGCGTCGGATCGGCCGAGCGTGGCGGCGGGGTCGAGCACGGCGGGGTCGAGCACGACGATGTCGTTGCCGAGCGCGTAGCAGGGGAAGAAGCCCAGCAGGGCGCGCGGGTGCAGGTAGGTCTGCTCCTTCCACATGCGCTCCAGGCGCGGGCGGAAGTCATCGCGCAGGAGCGTCTGCCAGGCCTCGCCTTTGACCCCCTTGCCGCCCCAGTGCAGCTTGAACAGCACGTGCGTGTCGAGGTGGCGGTAGACATCCTCTAGGTCCACGGGTATCTCCCTGACGCCCCAGAAGGGCGGCGTGGGGATCGGCGCGTCCGTGCGCGCGGGGGAGCGCACGGAGTCGTCGGCGAAGTTCAGCTGCTCCTCGGGCGCGTCGCCCTTGGCGCGGAACTCGGTGGCGCCGGCCAGCAGCTTCTGCACGAGCCCCTCGCGCGCGTCCGCGTCGATCAGCTGGTCCATCACGGCGAGGCCCTCGAACGCGTCCTTGCAGTAGAACACGCCCGGCTTGTAGACCTCGTCTGAGTCTTTTCCTCCGGGGTAGAGGGCGCGGTAGCCGAAGGCGCGGTTGATCGCGGCGCCGCCGATCAGCACCGGGTAGGAGAGGCCCTTGGCCTGCAGCTCCTGGATGCAGGCGGGCATCTGCTTGGAGGTGGACACCAGTAGAGCGGAGAGGCCGATCGCGGTCGCGTCGTGTTCCTGGGCGGCGTCGACGATCGTCTGGATCGGCACCTGCTTGCCGAGATCGACCACCGTGTAGCCGTTGTTGGTGAGGATCGTGTTGACCAGCGACTTGCCGATGTCGTGGACGTCGCCAAACACGGTCGCCAGCACGACGGTGCCCTTCGTGTAGCCCTCGATCTTGTCGAGGTATTTCTCCAGCTGCGCCACCGCGCGCTTCATCACCTCGGCCGACTGCAGCACAAACGGCAGGATCAGTTCGCCGGCGCCAAACTTGTCGCCCACCTCTTTCATCGCCGGCAGCAGCACCTCGTTGAGCGTCGGCACGGCGCCGATCTTCTCGACGCTCTTGTCGATCCACTCCTCGACACCCTCGCGACGGCGACGCAGGATGTGGAAGTGCAGCGCCTCCTCGGGCTCCATGCCCGCGGTCGGGTCAGCGGCGCCTTGGCTGGTGTCTTCCGGGCCCTTGGACTCGAAGTGCTCGATGAACTTCTCCAGCGCATCCTCGCGGCGGTTGAAAACAAGATCGTCGGCCAGTTCCCGCTCCAGATCAGGGATCTCCGAGTAGGGCGTGATGTGGTTGGGGTTGACCATCGCCAGGTCCAGACCCGCCTGCACGCAGTGGTGCAGGAACACGGAGTTGAGCACCGCGCGCGCTCCCGGGGAGACGCCGAAGGAGACGTTGGAGACCCCCAGTGAGGTCTTCACGTCGGGGATCTGCTCCTTGATCGCTTTGATACCGGCGATCGTCTCGATCGCGGACGGCCGCCACTCCTCGTCGCCGGTGGTGAGCGTGAACGTGAGGCAGTCGAAGATCAAAAGCCGCGGGTCCAGACCGTGCTCCTCGCAGCAAAGCTCGCGGATGCGCTTGGCGATCTCCACCTTGCGCTCGGCTGTCTTAGCCATCCCGACCTCGTCGATCGTCAGCGCGATCAGCGCGGCGCCGTGGGCGAGCGCCACGGGCACCACGCGGTCGAGCTTGGCGCGCCCGGCCTCGAGGTTGACGGAGTTGACGATCGCGCGGCCGGGGATCTGCTCCAGGGCGCGTTCGATCACCTCCGGCTCGGTGGAGTCGATCTGGATCGGCGCGGGCTGGGTGAGCGAGACCTTCTTCGCGACCAGACGCATCTGTTCGTCCTCATCGGTGCGCTCGGTCAGCGCCACGCATAGGTCGAGCACGTGCGCGCCGCCGGTCACCTGGTCCTCGGCGATCTGCACGAGACCGTCGTAGTCATCCGCCAGCAGCAGCTCCTTGGCCTTGCGCGAGCCCTGCGAGTTGACGCGCTCCCCGACCATCGTCGGCGCGGGCTCCTGTGCGAGCTGTGTGGCGGCGATCATCGATGAGAGGTGGGGGAGACGGGGGGCCGGACGGGGGGCGACCGTGCGCGTGGTGCAGCCGTCTGCCCGCGCGCCCGCCTGGCCGCCGACGCGCTCGGCGATCGCGCGGATGTGCTCGGGCGTGGTGCCGCAGCAGCCGCCGACGATGCCCACGCCGTAGCGCTCCACGAACTCCTGCAGCGCGTCGGCGAGCGGCTCGGGCTTCTCGGGGAAGATCGTCTCACCTTCGGGCCCCTGCAGCGGCAGGCCGGCGTTGGGGATGCACGCCACCGGCACCGGGCAATACTCACCCAGGAAGCGGATCGCGTCGCGCATATCCTCCGGCCCGGTCGAGCAGTTCAGCCCGATCACGTCCACTTTCAACGCCTCCAGCGTGCACAACACCGCGGAGATGTCGGTGCCCAGCAGCATCTTGCCGCCGTTGGGCAGCAGCGACACCGAGGTGTGGATCGGCAGCGTACGCCCGGTGCTCCTGAACGCCTCGCGCGCCCCAAACACCGCGGCCTTCACCTCGAGGATGTCCTGCGCGGTCTCGATGATGACCAGGTCGGCGCCGCCGTCGATCAGACCCGCGGCCTGCTCGGCGAACACCTCCACCAGCTCGCCGAAGCGGATCTGCCCGAGCGAGGGGTCCTCGGAGGCAGGCAGGTAGCCGGTGGGGCCGATCGAACCGGCGACGAAGCGCTGCTCGCCGGCGGCCTTGCGCGCGATTTCGGCGGCCTTGGTGTTGATCTCCACCGTGTGGTCGGCCAGCCCCCACTCGCCCAGCTTGATCCGCGAGGCCTGGAAGGTGTCGGTCTCCACCACCTCCGCGCCGGCGTCCAGCATCGAGGCGTGCACCCCCTCGATCACGTCCGGCCTGTTCAGCACCAGCGCCTCGTGGCACTTGCCCTGCAGGCCGCCGTAGTCCTCGGGGGTCAGATCGAACTGCTCCAGGGTGGCGCCCATGCCGCCGTCGTAGACCACCACACGGCTGTGGATCGTCTGCAGGAAATCGCGCATCACAGTGATGCTACTAGCGGTTCCGATCGGCTCTGGCGCTGTGTGGCGCCCCAGCAGCGTCCGATCGGATCGTCATCGGTAGGCGGCGATGATCTCCTGTGGCCCGATCTCGATGTCCAGGCCGCTGTCTTGTGTGAAGCCCTGACGGGAGACGCCGAGCAACTTGGTGGATGTGCTTGTGCCGGGTACGGACGGCAGCTTCGCCGCGAGCGCGACGCCGTCATGACGGTCGAAGGGCTGCTCGTTTCGCCACTTCACCGACCCGACGAGCTCGATGCGCTCGGCGGTGGGGCGCTTGTCCCCGCCCACGAGGTCAACCTCGATCGAGTTGTTGCGATTC
This sequence comes from uncultured Solirubrobacterales bacterium, assembly GCA_963794715.1. Classification (GTDB taxonomy): domain Bacteria; phylum Actinomycetota; class Thermoleophilia; order Solirubrobacterales; family Solirubrobacteraceae; genus Palsa-744. The sequence goes on from CAWCEY010000002.1 coordinate 965,110, forward strand.
CAGTAGCTGCCGACATGGCGCGCGGTGCCGAAGTGCTCGTCGGGCAGAAGACGCTCGATCCCATCGCTGACGATCGGCTCGATCGCGCGTCCTCGGAAGGTGGACCAGTTCTGCTGGACGTTGGTGAGGATCAGCTCGCCGCGCCCGCGATCGATGGTGTCGGTCTCGCCCGCGACGAAGCGCAGCCAGAAGCGCATGTAGGGGTCCGAGACGACGTACTGGCGGTTTTTGGGTGAGGGTTTGGCGGAGTAGGGCTCGAGGCGTTCTACAAGCCCCTTGCCGAGGAGTACGTCGATGGCGCGGTCGAGTGAGGTCTGCGGCAGTCCGGTGCGCGCGAGGATGCTCTTGTGGGCGCGCGCGTCAGCGCCGATGGCTGACAGGACGGCGCGTGCCTGCGCCTCGGTCGGCAGCTCCGCGGCGAGCGTCTTCTCGGCGCTGATGACAAGGAAGGAACTCGGGTCGGTAAGAGCGTCGGCGAGATAGTCTTCCCGCGAGCGGCCGCGGCCCCATTCGAGCGCGAGCACAGGGAAGCCGCCGATGATGGTGTAGGCGTCCAACGCCTCGACCGGGTCGAGGTTGAGCATCTCGCCGATCATCGATGGCGTGAGCGGCTTGACGATCATCTCCCGGGCTCGGTCATACAGCGGGCGGCCCTCTGCGGTAAGCGCCTCCATCGTCGCGCGGTCGGAGCCGACGAGGATGACGAGGACCGCTTGGCGTTGGAAGGTCCGGTCCCACAACAGCTGCAGCACCGCCTCGATCGTGGGCTCCTTCGCGGCGAGGTAGGGGAGCTCGTCGATCACCACAATAACTGGCTCCGCGGTGCTGGCGTCCCGAGCGGCGAGGGACAGGGCGGCCTCCCACGAGCTTGCGCTCGCGCCCGCGCGCACGTCCGCGCCGGCTGGGGCATCGGAGCGCGCGACAGTATCCAGGAAGCGCTCGAGCTCGTGGGATCCCGGTCCCTGTACCGCGGTATAGAACACCGACCGACAGCCGGAGCGCTGGATCAGCTCCTCGACCAGGCGGCTCTTGCCCACCCGTCGGCGGCCGCGGATCGACAACAGGCAGCCCCGGCCCGTACGCCGTACACCGTCGAGCGCGTGCTCCAAGCGCGCCAGCTCCTGCTCGCGGCCTGCAAAAGCATGGATTGGACGAGACCCAGCCATCCCCCATTAGTTTACAACCAAAATTGGGACAACCCTTTTTGGTTGTTTGAGGGCGGCGCTTGCGGCCAAACTGCTGTTCACGGCTATTCACACGCTTGCACGGACCACCCGACGCTGGCCGTCCGCTTTGGACGCGCCTGTCGTCCGTTTGGAACGACAAGCCGGTCTCACCCTTTGGGACATCGCTCAACCACTCGTCCAGGCGCCGTGAAACTCGGCGCGCGAGCGTCCATTCTGCACGGCCACGCCAGGCCACAGCCAGCCCCCTCTAGCCAGGAGAGGACCTCCATGCCCCAACCAACCGCCTCCATCTCAGAGCCAGTCGCCGTGCACGCCTCATCTGAGGCTACCCGCCGCCGTGCAACTCCAAACCGTTCCAAGCGCGCCGGCCACACCGTCGTGGCCGTTGTGGGGCTGGGCTACGTCGGGTTGCCCACCGCGATCGCGCTGCGCGGCGCCGGTTGCCGGATCGTCGGGATCGACGTCAGCGGCCCCCGCCTGAGTGCGATCCGTGCCGGCGAGGCGGAGCTGCTGGAGAGCGAACAGCGCGACCTGCGCCGCCACCTCGCCAGCGACGGGTTTGTGCTCACCAACCGCATCAAGGCGCTCGACGCCGCCGACCTGGTGCTGATCTGCGTGCCCACGCCCGTGGACGATCAGCTGCGGCCCGACCCGCGGATTCTGCGCGAGGCGTGCGCCTCGGTCGTGCGCCACGCACGTCCCGGCCAGACGCTGGTGCTGACCTCCACCACCTATGTGGGCACCACCCGCCAGCTGCTCGCCGCGCCGCTCGCCGAGCGCGGGCTGCGCGTCGGCAAGGATGTGTTTGTGGCGTTCGCCCCCGAGCGGATCGACCCCGGCGTGAGCGACCACGAGCAGCTGAAGACCCCGCGTGTGCTGGGCGGCGTCACCGAGGAGTGCGCCACGCGCGCCGCCAGTGTGCTGCGCCACACCTGCAAGCGCCTGCACCGCGTCTCCTCGCCGGAGGCCGCCGAGCTGGTGAAGCTGCACGAGAACACCTTCCGCGCCGTCAACATCGCGCTTGCGTTCGAGCTCGCCGAAGCGTGCGAGGCGCACGGGCTGGACCCGATCGAGGTGATCGAGGGCGCCGCCACCAAGCCCTACGGCTTTATGCCCCACTATCCCTCCGCCGGGGTTGGGGGGCACTGCATCGCGGTGGACCCCCACTACCTGCTGCACGACCTGCGCGAACGCGGTCGCCCCGCGGCGATGGCCGAGGAGGCGCTGCGCAAGCTCGCCGGGCGCCCCCGGCACGTGGCGTGGCGCGCCCACGAAGTGCTGGTGGGGCTGGGGCGCCCCCTGCCCGAGGCGCGCGTGCTGGTCGTCGGCATCTCCTACAAGCCCGGTGTGGCCGACACGCGCGAGTCACCGGCCCTGGAGATCGTCGCGCGCCTGCGCGCCGAGGGCGCGAACGTCGAGTACCACGACCCGCTCGTGCCGGCGCTGGAGGTGAGCGGCGGGCGCCTTACCGGGGTCGCCTCGCCGGAGCCCGACGATTACGACCTCGCGATCCTCACCACCCTGCACCCCGACCACGACTACGACTGGCTGGGGCGGTGCCCCGCGGTACTCGACTGCACCTACCGCCGTCGCGACGCCGGCCTGCTGCGCTTCACCCCGTGAGGCCACCATCCACCACTTCACAAAATGAAGGGTTGGGCCTAAAAAAATGAATGCACAACACCCCCCTCACCGCTCTCATCCTCCCAGGGATGCTGGCGTCGGGGCCGACGCGGGCAGCTGAGCCGGTGTCCCCCCACAAGATCACCACACACCGCATCTTGAAGGGGCTGGCCGGCCTCTACCTGCTGGCGTTGCTGGCCGCCGTGATGGCCTACAAGGCCGCCTTCGCCGGCCTGCTGTTCTCCAACGTGTTCTTCGGCGTCTATTCGGTCACGGTCGCCTGCTACATCGTCTCGCGCTTCCTCTTCAGCCTCTTCTACCGCACCCGTCCCGACGCCGGCGTGGAGCCGCACATCGCGATCGTGATGCCCGGCTTCAACGAGGAGGAGGCGATCGCCCATTCGCTGCGCTCGCTGCTGGCGCTCGACTACCCGCCCGAGAAGCTTGAGCTGGTGGCCGTCAACGACGGCTCCACCGACAACACGCTGGCCGAAATGCAGCGCGTCTCCACCGAGTCCGAGGGGCGCGTGAGCGTGATCGACTTCCCCGAGAACCGCGGCAAGCGCGCGGCGATGGCGGCCGGGATCCGCGCCACCTCGGCCGAGGTGATCGTGTTTGTCGACTCCGACTCCACGGTCGAGCCGCAGGCGCTCAAACTGCTGGTGCAGCCGCTCGCCGACCCCCGCGTGGGAGCGGTGTGCGGACACGCCGACGTGCTCAACGTACGCGACTCCTGGATCACCCGCATGCAGGCGGTGCGCTACTTCGTCGCGTTCCGCGTGGTGAAGGCCGCCGAATCGGTGTTCGGCGCCGTCACCTGCTGCTCGGGCTGCTTCTCCGCCTACCGCCGCGAGGCGATCCTGCCGCGCCTGGAGTGGTGGGAGAGCCAGACCTTCCTCGGCGTGGAGTCCACCTTCGGCGACGACCGCTCGCTCACCAACTGCGTGCTGCGCGACTGGCGCATCCTCTACGAACGGCGCGCGGTGTCGCACACGATCGTGCCTGTCACCTTTCGCTCCTTCCTGATCCAGCAGACCCGCTGGAAGCGCTCGTGGACGCGCGAGTCGCTGCTGGTCTCCAAATTCATCTGGCGCAAGCACCCCGTCGCCGCGATCTTCGCGTACATGAGCATCCTGCTGCCGCTGCTCGCGCCGATCGCCGCGCTGCACTCGCTGGTGTGGGCGCCGCTGATCACCCACCACGGGGTGCTGCCGCTCACCTACCTCGCCGGGATCTACGCGCTGGCGCTGGTGTACTCCTTCTACTTCCTACTCTTCCAAGACCGCTACAACGTGCTGTGGCTGTACGGGATCCTGTTCGTCTTCTTCTACCTGGGGATCATGCTGTGGCAGACCTACTACGCGATCGCCACCTGCCGCACCGCCGCCTGGGGCACGCGACCTGCGACCGCTGGACTTGGCGCGGGGGAGGGGGGGTAGGGGGATGGAGGCCGAGCTCACTGGGGGGCGGCCGGTGCCGGGCGATGCCGGCTCCGCCTTCTCGATCAAGCGCGCGCTTGCGATGCTGCTGCTGCCCGTCTCGCTGCTGCCGATCGTGCTGCTCGCCCCCTCGCTGGCGCGCGCGCCGGCGACGCTGGTGGTGCGCCTGGAGCGGATGGTCCTGCCAACACAGCACCCCGCGCGCAGCGCGCCCTCCCAACCCCCCCGCTATCCGCCCGGGGCCTCCCGCCTGGAGCGTGACATCTTCGCGCCGGTCGCCCGCATCCTCACCCCGCAGGTGGGCGTCTCGGTGATGGCCGAACACCAGACGCGTGCCGAAAAGGCACATGCGCCGATCCTGCTGATCACCGGCGAACCGGAAGGCGGCGCGCGATGAGCGGTGTGCTGGTCGCGGCCGTCGCCGCAGTCTCGCTGGCCGCGCCCGCTCACGGGCATCGCCCGGCCGCGTCGGCCCACCGCGGGTATCCCGTGGCCGCGCGCTCTGCCGCCCACCGTGGGCGTCCCGTGGCCGCGCGCTCTGCCGCCCACCACGGGCATCGTCGTGCCGTGCACCTCCCCGGGCAGGTGCACGGGCTGCGGGTGCTGGCCCGCACCGCCACCGGCGTGCGCATCACCTGGCGCCCCGCCCGGCGCGGCTCCGCCCCCGTCGAGGGCTACCGGATCCGGCGCGACGGGCTCGTCGCCGGGCAGACCCCCGGACGTGTGTACATCGTCAGGCTCAGCCTCGCGCGCGCGCACCGGATCACGGTCACCGCGGTGGACACCCGCGGGCGCCTCGGCCGGCCGAGCAAGGCGCTGCGGATCGCCGCCCACCCCCACGCTGGCGTCAAGCGCGCCGCCGCCACCGCCGGCAGCGAACCTCCCGGTGTCCCCGGCCAGTTGAGCGTCTCCGAAGTCAGCGAAGCCGGCGCCACGCTCTGGTGGGTGGCGGCCACCCCTGGCTCGGCGCGGATCATCGGCTACCGCGTCTATCGCGACGGCGCGCTGGTCGGGCAGACTTCGCAGGACTCGATGCGCCTCACCCACCTGTCATCGCTGCGCACCTACCACCTCGAAGTCGCCACCGTGGACGCCGCGCACCGCGAAAGCGCACGCACGCCGGCGCTTGCCCTCGCCACCAGCCACACTCCGCCCGCCGGCCCGACGCTGATCTCCGCCGAGCGTGTCACCGACACCTCCGCCACGCTCTCCTGGCAGGCCGGCTCCGCCAACGGCGCGCGCCTCGTCGGGTATCTCCTGTTCGAGAACGGCGTCCCCGAGCGCGTCGTGGATGGCCAGGTCGTCACCGTCACGCTTGCCTCCGAGCGCCACTACACCTTCACCGTGCGCGCGCTTGACTCCTACGGCTACCTCAGCGCGCCCGCGCCCGAAGTCGCCGTGTTCACCACCCACACGCCGCCCTCCACACCCGGGGGTCTGCACACCACCGAAGTCAGCGCCAGCTCCGCCACGCTCGCCTGGTCGCCCTCCAAACCGGTCAGCGGCGCGATCGTCGGCTATCGCGTGTTCCGCGACGAGATCCCCGTCACCCAGGTGACGGCGGCGGAAATCGCGCTCACCAACCTCGCGCCCTCCACCGGCTATCAGATCACCGTCGTCGCGGTGGACTCGCTCGGGGCGATCAGCGCTCCCACCGCGCCGCTGAGCGTCGAAACCTCAGACCCGCCGCCCACGCACGGCAACGTGCAGGCCTTTCTGCTGGCCTCCACCGACCAGAGCTTCTTCGACCTGGAGGCCCACTACCAGCAGATCGGCGTGGTGTACCCCACCTACTTCAACTGCGGTCCCGGCGGCACCGTCACCGGCAGTGACTGGCCGCTGGTCACCGGCTGGGCGCGCGCGCGCCAGGTCGCGGTGATGCCGCGCCTGAACTGCCAAAACCCCACCGACGAGAACCAGGCGCTCAACGAACCATCCTCGCGCCAGACGATGATCGACCAGCTGGTGTCGCTGTGCGAAAGCAACGGCTACCAGGGCATCCAGGTCGACTTCGAGGGGGCCTCCCCGAGCGAGCGCGAACCCTTCACCACGTTCATCACCGCGCTCGCCGAACGGCTGCACGCGATCGGCGACAAACTCTCCACGGTCGTCACCGCCAAGTACTACAACGTCACCAGCGGCCGCGCGGCGATGTACAACGACGCGGCGTTGTCGGTGCCCTCCGACTACATCTTCGTGCTCGACTGGGGCCTGCACTGGACCACCTCCACGCCCGGCGGGCTGGCCGAACTGCCGTGGTTCACGAAGGTCGCCGACTACACCGCCACGATGCCCAACAAGAGCAAGTTCGTCATCGGGATGCCCATGTACGGGCTGGACTGGCCCAACGGCGGCGGCCCCGCCAACCCCGCCACGCCGCTGGAGTTCAACAACGTCGCGGCGGAGCAGAGCGCGTTCGGGGCGCTCCCCGAATGGGAGTCCACCGCCGCCGAACCGCACTTCTCCTACACCGACCCCAGCGGCGTGCACCACGACGTGTGGTACGTCGACCAGCAGGCGCTGGCGGTGCGCGCCCAGCTCGCCGAATCGCTCGGTCTCGGCATCGGGCTGTGGCATCTGGGCAGCGAGGACCAGAGCATCTGGGCGCTGCCCCAGCTGGGCGGTTGAGAGCGCTCGCGGCGTGTGCGGTGGGGCTGGCGCTCGCGCTGCTGGCACCGTCGGCGCGGGCCGGCGCCGCTCGGGCCATGGCTTCTCCGCCCGCGCGTGATGTGGGGATGGTCCGTCAAAACCTGCCTCCCTCTCCCGCCCGCTCCCCACTGCAGGCGTTCCTGCTGACGAGCTCGCCCGACTCGTTGGTCGATCTGCAGGCGCACGTCGGCGCGATTGGGGTCGTGTACCCCACCTACTTCGAATGTGCGCCGCCTGGTGGGGAAGTGGCGGGCGCCGCCGACCCCGCGGTGGACGCCTATGCCGCCGCGCACGAGCTGGTGGAGATGCCGCGCTTCAGCTGCCAGGACGGCGCGGTGGTGCATCGCATCCTCACATCGCCCTCGCTGCGCGCGCGGGTGCTGGCGGCGCTGGTGGCCCTCGCCGACGCTCCCCCCTACGCCGGAATCGACCTCGATCTCGAGAACGACGGCGCCCGCGACCGGGGCGCGTTGAGCGCCTTCGTTGCCGCGCTCGCCGTGCGACTGCACGCCGAGGCTCGCAAGCTCGCCGTCGACGTGGTCGGCGTCACACGCGAAGCGCGTCCCCGTCCCGCCGCCGGCTTCTACGACGATCGCGCGCTCTCCGCCGCCGCCGACACGATCTTCGTGATGGCGTGGGGTCCCCACTGGGAAGGCTCCGCGCCCGGGCCGATCGCGCCGCTGGCCTTCGTGCGGGGCGTCGCCCGCTACGTGGGCTCGCTGCCGCACGCGTCGCGCTTCGTGCTGGGGGCGCCGATGTATGGGCTCGACTGGCCGCTCTCCAGTGCGGCGCGCACAACCCGCGGGGTGGCGCCGCATCCCCGCGCCACCGCCCTGCAGTACGCCGGCGCGCTCGCGCTCGCCCAGTCTGCCGGCGCCGTGCCGGTGCGCGATCCCGCGTCGGGGGAGATGACGTTCTCCTACGTACTCCACGGGGTGGCCCACCGCGTCTGGTACATGGATGCCGGCGCAATCCTTGCGCGCATCGCCATCGCGCATCGCTACGGGCTTGCCGCCGGGGTGTGGCGGCTGGGTGAGGAGGACCAGGCGCTGTGGTCCGGGTACGAATAGCTCGCCCTCGCGGCCATCCACCTTCACCGGATAAGCGGGTTATCACGGGGAGCCACCAGACACGGCCAGGGGAACAACCAGACGTGGCGTGATTTTTCCGCCCGCGGGCGTGTCTCATCGGTGTGTCCTTCGCGAGGCAAGGTGGCTGGACGCTTGTTCGATCGCGAAGCCATTGCATCAAGGTCGATCGCTGGTGACCGAGAAGATCCACACACGCGCGGGGACGTATGGACGACGTCGCGCTCGTGGACCACATCACCAGCGCGTGAAGGAGGCCACGATGCCCAGTCCGGTTGCAGCATCCACCCGTTCGCAGCACACGGTTAGCGGGGCGCCAGCCGCCCGCCCGACGGCATTCGAGATCTGGCAGCGCGAGCTCGACGAGCACACCTGCCTGATCGGCGTCCAGGGAGAGCTCGACCTCTCGACGGCGCCGCGCCTGAAGTGGATGCTGCTCGACGCGCTGCAGGCGGGACGCGGTCGCCTGGTGTTGGACCTCTCGCACACCAGCTTCATGGATTCGACCGCGCTGGGCGTACTGGTCGCCGTCAAGCGCGGACTCCACGCCGGCGAGCGGCTGGCGATCGTCTGCCCGCGCAGCGACGTTCTACAGATCTTCGAGTTCGCCGGGATGGATGGTGCCTTCGCGATCTTTCCCACGCTCGACCAGGCGCTCGCAAGCGTGCGGGAACATGTCGCGCCTCCCAGCTAACCGGCGCCGGCCCTTTGGTGTCCTCGCGGCGATCGGCTGTGCGCTTGCGCTGACATACATCCCGATCGCTGGCGCACGACCGGAAGCCGGGGGACAGGGGGGCCGGGGGGGACACGAACAGTCGGGCGAGGGCGGCTCCGAACAGCGGGGCGCTGGGGGCTCCGAACAGCGAGGCAACGGGGGGTCCCAGCACCGGGGCGAAGGGAACTCCGATCAACGGGGTGGCAGTTCCGAACAGCCGGGTGCTGGGGGCTCTGAACAGCGGGGCGAAGGGGGCTCCGAACAGCCCAGCGCGGGTCACGAAGCCCAGGCGCAAGGGTCGGAAACGCAACCACAAACGCCGCCGCACGCCGGGGGTCGCGAATCGCGCGGTGCTGCGGAAAACGAATCCCGGGGCACTGGGAGTGGGGAAGCGGGTCGCCGGGGGGGTGAAAGATCGAAGAGCGGCCGGCGCAGTCATGGGCGCGGCGAACGGCATGGCGCGGAAAGCCAGTCGCAAACGGCGCCGGCAGGCGGCGCTCGCTCGGATGCTGCCACCCGCGCGGCGCCACCGAGTGTCCACTCTGGGGCAACGTCGAGCGCCACCTCCGTGCCGGCGCCAACGCCCGCGCCGGCGGCGGCCACCCTCCCCGCGGCTGTGCCGTCGAACGCACCGCCAGTTGCCGCCACGACATCGCCTGTGACGTCGCCGCCGGGGGTCTCGGGCGCAGCCGGCGCCGTCGCTCCCACGCGAACCCGCCACGGCCGGCGACCGACCGCTCGCGCGCGCCGGCGCTCCGCCCGGCATCGCAGCGTGCGCCGCGCGGCGGCCGACCACGCTGTCACCTCGCCGCGCGCGCTTGCCTCGGTTGCGGGCACCGCCACGAACGGGTCCCGGCGAGCAGAGGCGCGGAGGGCGCGATCCGGTGGCACCCCACCGGATCCGCCCACACACGCCCGCACTTCGCCACTGGTCACCACCATCACCAAGATCGCCGAAGTGGTGCCGCTGCCGGTGAAGCTGCTGCTGGGGTTGCTGCTCTCGCTCTCGCTCGCGCTCGGCACGCGCTCGTGGCTGGGAACGTTGCGCGCGCGGCGACTGGAGCGCCAGCGCGGCGAACTACTGGAGGACGTCGGTCTGCTGCAGGCCGCGCTGCTGCCCCAGACACCGGAGCGCCTCGGGATCGTGGGGACCTCGGCCGCCTACCGGCCGGCCGATGGGCCCGGCGCGGGAGGGGATTTCTATGACGTGTTCGCCCTGGGGGACGACCGGGTGGCGGTGATCGTCGGGGACATCTCCGGACACGGCAGGCAGGCGCTGCCGCACACCGCGCTCGTACGCTTCACGCTGCGCGCCTATCTGGAGGCTGGCCTCTCGCCGCGGGTGGCGGTGCAGACGGCCGGGAGCGTGCTGGAGCGCCAGCTCGGCGGATCCTTCGCGACTGTGGTGGTGGCCACCTACGACCCGTATGAGCGCGTCTTGGTGTACGCCTGCGCCGGCCACCCACCGCCGCTGGTGGTTGGCTCGTGGCCGATGGAGTCAACGGGGTGGGTTGGGTCCGCGGGGCCAGCGCAGCCAGCAGGGTTGGTTGGGTCCGCGGGGCCGGTGCAGCCAGCAGGGTTGGTTGGGTCCGCGGGGCCGGTGCAGCCAGCAGGGTTGGTTGGGTCAACCGGAGCGATCGGGTCGATCACGCCGATCACCGTGTGTGCGGCGCCGCCGATCGGCGTCGGCATGCGCACCGGCTCGCGCCAAACCACCGTTGCGGTGCCCGGGGAGGCGCGGGTGTGCTTCCACACCGACGGCGTCACCGAGGCGCGCACCAGCGGCGAGCTGTTCGGCGCGCGGCGCCTCACGCGAGCGCTCGCCGAGCTGGGGCCGGCGGCGAGCGCGTCCCAGCTGCTTGAGCAAGTGGCCGAGACGACCGATACACGCAGTGACGACATGGCCGCATGTGTGTTGAACATCGCCGGGGAGGCGCACGCCGCGCCGGAGGTGCTGCGCGAGGAGCTCGAGCTCGACCGCGACAGCCCCTCGGCCGAGCGCGCCGAGCAGCTGCTGCTTGCCTGCGGGGTGCCTCGGCGCGAGATCCCCGAGCTGATCCGCTCGGCGCGTCTTGCCGCCGGGCAGGCCGGAAGCGCGATCCTCGAGCTGTTCCCCGCCGAAGACGGCCCCCCGCACGTGCAGCTGCGGCGCGAGAACGTCGCCCGGCTGCCCACCGCGCTCGCGCGCGACCAGCTGGCCGTGGGGGGAGCGAGGCAGTGAGCACCACCGCGACGCTCGCTCCCGATGCGGCGATGGCGCTGGGGATCGCCGCCACCGCGATGCCGTTCGCCCGCACCCCCGCGGGCGAGGCCGAGCGCTGGCTGCGGGTGCTGCGCCTGCACGGCGAAGCCGGGATCGCGCTGCAGGCGCTGGGCGTCAGCGAGGGACCGTTCGACACGGAGGATGGCGAGAACTACGACAGTGCGCCGGCCACGTCCGGCGGTACCAAGCGCCACGACAGTGCGCCGGCCACGTCCGGCGGTACCAAGCGCCACGAAAATGCGCCGGCCACGTCCGGCGGTACCAAGCGCCACGAAAATGCGCCGGCCACGTCCGGCGCCGGCGCCGGCAAGCGCCACCAGCGCGAACCGGACACCCCTGCCTCCGCGGCCGGCGGCGTGCAGCGCGACTCGGTCGCGCTGGTGAGCGAGCAGGCGGTCGAGATCGCCGCCCAGCGGGGTGCCGGGGGCGTGGGCACCAAGGACCTGCTCCTCGCCGTAATACGCATCTACGGCGAGGAGTTCGATCGCGTACTGCGCGCGCACGGCACCGACCGCGCGGAGGTGCTCGCGCGGCTGGCTGGCGGGGGATCGCCCCCGGGTGTAGACGCTGGGTAGGGAGACCCGTCGCATACTTGCTTCGGTGTCTTGGATGCACACACGCCACAACACCGACGCTCTGCTTTCAAGTCTCGGTATCATGGTGGGATGCAACTAGCGGAGGAGCCACTTGTAAGCCGCCACCAAATTCTGCGCGCCCTGAAGCTCGGCGTGCCCAGCACCGAGGCTCCCTTCAGCACACTGCGCGCGCGCGGTATGGCCTCGAATGGCTGGAGCGTGCCGGTCCGCAAACGTGACGGTCGGGTAGCGGGGCGGCTGCACATGTACTGCGTGCTCAATCTCGATGCCGCCCGCGCCGCGCGACTGCGTCGTAATGCTCTGGCGCGTCGGCTGGCCGTGCGGGCAACCGAAGTTGAGGACTCCCATGCGGGCTGGGTCATCCGAGACGCGGTTAGCCGGGCGAGTGCACGTCTGCCGGCGTATCTCGCGGGCGAAACGCGTGACGATGCGTGGAACGATCGGCTCGGGCGTTACCTTGACCTTCGCCGCGGCCGCGGGTTTGAGGGTTTCGATTGCGATGCGCTTGCTCGTGAGTGGCTTGTACGCAGCGAAGCCTGGCTCGATCTGGCGTCCGACGACGAAGCGCAACTGATCGCGGCCGTGCGCGAACTGGCGGCCAGCGTCCAAACGGCTCGCTCCGAGGAGCTTGCGGGAGAGCCTCTGCGGATCGACAGCTTCATGGGTGTGGTCAGCCACCTCGACCCGGACGCCGCGGAAATCGTGAGCGATACCGGGGAGCAGTGGGTGGTGTCCCGTCGCGAGCTCGACCGCGAGGGATTGGCCCGGCTTGGCGAGGCGGTGATGGTCATCCGTGAGGAGCTGCCCGGTGGTGGAGAGGCTTGGTTGGCCGCACCTGCTGTGGACCTTGCTGTCGAGGCCGCACCTGCGCCACGGTCCGGTAATGCAATCTTCCCATTTCTGGAATCGGGGGTACGTTGGGGAATCTTCGGCCCAACCGACGGGCGATGGTTGACACGGGCCCTCCGTCGAGATCCCTTCATCCTGCCTGCCATGCCCGTACGCGTTGGGCCAGAGAACTGAAGGCCCGTCAGGCCCCAGGCCAACCCTTCGCGAGCCGCTTACGGTTCGTGCGGCCAAGGCAGACGACGGCGAGGCACTGGCAAGCTTTCGCTGCTCGGCGGGCCGCTGGTTTCAGGATGAGGTCGAGGAGTTCATCAACGGCGAGCTGCTCAGCCGCATGCTCTCCCCGCCAGGTACCCACGTACTCCTGTTCGGCGCGGGTCCCGAGATTGTCGCTATCGGGGCCCACCAGCCGGCGACCTTGATCGTCGCCGAGGAGGCCGGCGAACGTGAGGCTGCGTATTTGCTCGTCGTTGCCACCACAGAGCGCCTGCACGCTGCAAGGCTCGCGAGCGGTGTCCGCTTGTCCGACTATGTGATGCTCACTCTTCTGCACAACGCGCTGCAGACGTACCGCGTGGAAGTCGCATTCGCGATCGTTGCGGTCGAGAACCAGCGTGCTCTCAGGCTGTGCGAGCGAAACGGTCTTTCGTCGCAGAGCCTCATCAGTCGCCGGTACGCGCGCGCCACCGGTCGGTTTGGGTTCTCCCCCGATCGACCGAGCGGTGGCGCGGCGCCAGGCGCTACTTGATAAACAGCATCTCCGAGTACTTCGGCAGCGGCCACAGGTCGTCCGGCACAAGGCCCTCGAGGCGGTCGGCGACTTCGCGCACGTCGTCCATCGCGGGGACCACCCTGTCGCGCATGTAGGCCGCCCACTTGGGCGCAGAGGAGTCGGGCTGGTTGTCGGCGAGGTTGGCGTCCTCCAGCTTGAGGAGGTTGAAGTGCAGCTCCTTCACCAGCGGCTCCAGCTCGCCGATCAGCTCCTCCAGGCCGCTTGCCTTCAGCTCGTTGAGATACCGCACCGCCGCCGGCAGCAGCATCGTGCGGGCGATCGCCGCCGCCGTCTCGGCCTCGATGTTGAGCTTCACCGCGTACTGCTCGGTGAACACCTCGTAGCGGGACTCCAGCTCGCGCTTGGAGAGCACCTTGTACTTCTTGAACAGCGCCACCGTGCCTTTGTCCACCAGCCACGGCAGCGCGTCGGGGGTGGAGCGCAGGTTGTACAGACCCCGCTTCTCGGCCTCCTTGTGCCACGACTCTGAGTAGTTGTCGCCGCCGAACACCACCTGCTTGTTGGCGGCGTAGCTCTCCTTGACGACTTTGGTGAGCGCCTTCTCGAGGTTGGCGCCCGAGCCTTTCATCGCCGCGGCCAGCTTGTCGGCGAGGTCGTCGATCGCCTCGGCGACGATCGTGTTGAGCACCGTGTTGGGCAGCGCCAGCGACATGCTGGACCCCAGCGCGCGGAACTCGAACTTGTTGCCGGTGAACGCAAACGGGCGAGGTGCGGTTGCGGTCGCCGCCGTGCAGCGGCAGCGGCGGTAGCACCGGCGTGCCGAGGCCGAGGAACGAGCCAGGCTTGGAGGTCTGTGCCCTGCCCGCCTCGATCGCCCCGAACACGCGCTCCAGCTCGCTGCCGAGGAAGATCGAGATGATCGCCGGCGGCGCCTCGTTGGCGCCGAGGCGGTGATCCTGGCCGGGTGTGGCGATCGACGCGCGCAGCAGCGCCTGGTGAGCGTTGACGGCCTGGATGACGGCCGCGCAGAAGAACAGGAACTGCAGGTTCTCGTGCGGGGTATCGCCGGGCTCCAGCAGGTTGGCGCCGGTGTCCGTGCCCATCGACCAGTTGTTGTGCTTGCCCGAGCCATTGACGCCGGCGAACGGCTTCTCGTGCAGCAGGCACACCAGACCGTAGCGGCGCGCCACGTTCTGCATCACCTGCATCGTCAGCTGCTGGTGGTCGGAGCCGACGTTGGAGTTCTCGAAGATCGGCGCGAGCTCATACTGATTGGGCGCCACCTCGTTGTGGCGGGTCTTCACCGGCACGCCCAGCTTCGCCAGTTCGCGCTCGGTCTCCAGCATGTAGGCGAGGATCCGCTCGGGGATCGAGCCGAAGTAGTGGTCGTCCAGCTCGTGGCCCTTGGGCGGCTTGGCGCCGAACAGCGTGCGGCCGGTGGTGAGCAGGTCGGGGCGCTCGAAGTAGTACTGCTCGTCGATCAGGAAGTACTCCTGCTCGGGGCCGACGGTGGTGAACACGCGCCGCGCGTCCTCCTCGCCCAGCAGCTTCAGCGCGCGGATCGCGGCGCCGGAGAGCGCGTCCATCGAGCGCAGCAGCGGGATCTTGTGGTCGAGCGCCTCGCCCGTCCACGACGTGAACGCGGTGGGGATGCACAGCAGCGCGCCGTTGGGGTTCTCCAGCAGGAACGCCGGCGAGGTGGGGTCCCAGGCGGTGTAGCCGCGGGCCTCGAAGGTGGCGCGGATGCCGCCGGTGGGGAACGATGAGGCGTCGGGCTCGCCCTGGATCAGCTCCTTGCCGGAGAACTCGGCGATCGCGGTGCCGTCGCCGACGGGGCCGTAGAAGGAGTCGTGCTTCTCCGCGGTGGATCCGGTCAGCGGCTGGAACCAGTGCGTGTAGTGGGTGGCGCCCTTCTCCAGCGCCCACTCCTTCATCGCCTGCGCCACGGCGTCGGCCAGCGAGGTGTCGAGCGCCTCGCCGCGCGCCAACGTCTTCGCAGCGCCTTGTAGACGTCCTTGGGCAGGCGCTGGCGTTGCACCGCCGGGCTGAACACGTTCGCGCCGAAGACCTGGTTGCCGGGGAGGGTCAGGTCGAGCGAGCCGAGCGCGCTGCCGTTGGCGCTCCACTGTGCGGCGGTGACGTTCTGCTGGCGTGTCCTGGGCATGGGGGGCTTACATTCCTCCTCGTCGCGATCTATGAGCGGGCGCCCGAAGCCGGTTGGGGCGTCGCCGTGGGGCGTCGCCGGCCGGCCCTGCGCAGGCCCACTCCTCCGGGGATCGGGCCGACCATGAATCGTAGACCCCTCGGCGCGCTCGGGTATCGCTCGACTGGCGAAATCCTCGATGCGATCTTTCGACAGCGGGCCAAATGTGGCCGGGACCGGCACAACGCGATTGCATCGGCGGGGCGGGGGTGTGTTCAACTTTTGTAAGCCGTGCGCTATTGCGCACGGCTTACAGATTTTCCAATACACCGTCGTCGGCTGGGTCGCGGCTGGCGGCCCTACCCTTCGGAGGGCACGTACGGTCCGGCGATGACCTTGCCCGTCGTTGGGTCCACATGGGTCTGGGGCGGGCGTCCCGCGATGTGCACCGCGAAGCTGCCCACCGGTGGGGCGCCGCCCGCGAGCTCCGCTTTCGCCCTGCCGTTGAGACCCGCGTACACCCTGTAGGAGAGCCTCTGCATCCCCGGCTTGACGGGCGAGACGTTCCATACGAAGCGGCGCGTCGCTCCCGGCGCCAGCGGTCCCAGCGTCCAGACGTTGTAGTTGGCGGTGGTTCCGCTGCCGGGCGGATCCACCTCCACCGTTTCAACCGGCGGCGTGGCGATCCGTCCCGGGCCTTCGTTGACGACCCAGGTCGGGCGCTGGCGGGTGGCCAGGTTGCGGTAGTCGCTGAGGTAGTCGAACGATGTCACCGCCACCGTCACGTCCGGCAGCGTGCGCGCGCCGGTGTTGCGCACGGCCAGCACCAGATGCGTCGGCCGGGCCACCACCTGTTGGGAGGGGAAGCTCGCGTGCGTGACCCGCACCGCGTAGCGGCCCGACGGTTCGCCCGCGTCCTGATGGCGCGATTCCCCGCAGCCAGCCGCGAGCGCCCCCACCAGCGCTCCGCAGAGGCCGAGCACGACCGCCTTGAGTACGTGACTCCCCCTCACAGCGCGGTCACGATATCAGTGGTTCCGTGCGAAAGGGGTGGCACGACGCCACCGCATCGCGTAGAGTGTTCCATTACCGGCGTACACTGCCGGTGTACTGTCCACCCGAGGAGGGGTAGGTAGCACAGTGGTGCGTAGCGCGGCGGAGCGAGCGTTCCTCCCGACGAGGAACTTCATCGAGGAAGTCGGCGACATGATGATCCTGACCGGCAGGACGTCAGGTCGGCGCTGCGGCCTCCCTACCCATACGGGGGCGAGTTCGTCTCGCAGTTCCTGTTCGCGCTGCGCCTCTGCTGGTTTCCGCTGTTGATCTCCACGGTCTGCATCGACTACGCCGCGCCCGGCCTGCAGGCGGCGAACTTCCTCACGCTGTTCGGCGTCGCTCGACAGCCTCGGTGGGTTCTTCGTACTCGCCGCGGTGCGCGAGATCGGCGCCGATCGTGACCGCGATCGTGCTCGCCGGCGTCGCCGGCACGGCGATCACCGCCGATCTCGGCGCGCGCAAGATCCGCGAGGAGCTCGACGCCCTGCAGGTGCTCGGCGTCGATCCGATCAAGAACCTCGTCGTACCCCGCTTCCTCGCGCTGATGCTGGTCACGGGTCTGTTCGACATCTACGCGGTCCTGTTCGGCATCTTCGGCGGGCTGCTCGCCGAGCTCGTCAACGGCGAGCCACTCGGCCCGTTCTGGAACACGTTCTTCGCCAACGCCACGATCACCGACCTGTGGGGCTCGGTGCTGAAGACGACGCTGTATCGGCGCGATCATCGCGATTGTCTGCTGCTACAAGGGGATGACCGCCTCCGGCGGCGCCGAGGGCGTCGGGCGTGCCGTCAACGAGGCGGTGGTGATCACGTTCCTCGGGATCTTCGCGTTCGACTACGTCTTCACGCAGACGCTGCTCGCCACCCACCCCCAGATCCTGGTGATCAAATGACGGGGCGGGCGATGAACGATGGCTTGCGCTGCCGCGCGAATGGCTCGCCTCCTCGGCGAGATCGCCGCGTTTCGCCGGCAAATCGTGGGCGACGTCTACAGCTTGCGGGTGTTCCGTTTCTTCGGCGAGACGCTGCGCCAGGCGGGCATCCTGATCATCTCCTCGACGCTGTGATCTGGGCCTGGTGTTCATCCTCGGCCTGCAGTGCGGGATCGAGGGCGCCTACTTCACCGAGCCGCCGGCGCCCCCGCCTACGCCGGCGTGTTCACCGCCTGGTGCGACCTGCGCGAGATCGTCCCCTACGCCTTCGGCTACATGCTCCGGCGAAGGTCGGCACCGGGATCGTGGCCGAGCTGGGCGCGATGCGGATCTCCGACGAGATCGACGCGCTCGAGGTGATGGGGATCAACTCGGTCACCTTCCTCTGCGCCACCCGCCTGCTCGGCCGCCTGGCTGGTGCTGCCGTTCATGTACCTCGCGGGATCGGCGCCGGGTTCCTCGCCTCCTACATCGCCGTCGTCCAGCAGGTCGGCGACGTCTCCGCGGGGGGGTACTGCTGATCTTCTGGCAGTTCCAGAACCCGCCCGACTTCCTCTACAGCCTGATCAAGGGGATGGTGATGGCGACCGCATCGTGCTGGTCGGCTGCTACTACGGATACAACGCCTCCGGGGGACCCGTGGGGGTGGGACGGCCACGGCCAAGTCGATGGTCCTGAATATCGTGCTCGTGCATATCATCGGAATGTTCGGGACCCAGGTCTTCTGGGGCGCCAACCCGCGCGCTCCGATCGGAGGCTGAGGTATGGCGGACGAGCACGACACGATCGGCGCAGCCGCCGGAGGCGGAGGACTTCCAGTACCACACCGGCTCAAGCCGACCACCGGGTCCCGGACGCGATCGAGTTCATCGACGTGCACAAGGCGTTCGGCTCGCAACCGCGTGCTGCGGGGCCTGAACCTCGGCCTGCCCGAGGGCAAGGTCTCGATGATCCTCGGTCCGTCCGGGACCGGCAAGTCGGTCTGCATCAAGCACATCGTCGGGCTGCTCTACCCCGACCAGGGCGACGTGCTCGTGCACGGGCCAGTCGATCCCGAACCTCACCGACGACGAGCTCTTCGAGCTGCGCAAGAAGTTCGGCGTGCTGTTCCAGGACGGCGCGCTGTTCGGCTCGATGAACCTCTACGACAACGTCGCCTTCCCGCTGCGCCAGCACACCGAGAAGAGCGAGGACGAGATCGCCGAGATCGTCAACCGGCGCCTGCGCGAGGTGGGGCTGGGCGACGCCAACGAGAAGATGCCCAACGAGCTCTCCGGCGGGATGCGCAAGCGCGCCGGGTTCGCCCGCGCGCTGGTGCTCGACCCGGAGATCGTGCTGTTCGACGAGCCCGACTCCGGCCTCGATCCCGGTGCGCACCGCGCTGCTGTGCGAGCTGATCAAGGAGGTCCACGCCGAGAACGGCGGCTGCCTACGTGGTGATCACCCACGACATCATCAGCGCGCGCCGGGTCGCCGAGCACATCTCCGTGCTGTGGAAGCGGGCGGATCGTCGAGTCGGGCCCCGCCGAGGAGCTGTTCGCCTCGGAAAACCCGTTCGTCCGCCAGTTCCTCTCCGGCGAATCGGCTGGGCCCGCTCGGGATGGAGTAGGCAGGTGGCGCCTGTGTGCCGCCGCCGGGCTAGCCTCTCTCCGTGAGCACTCCCGCTGAGCCCAGCGCCCTCGCCCGGCTGCTTTCGGCCCTCGCCGGCGGCGCTGGCCGGTTCGGGGCCGCGTGCCTCTCCCTGATCGGCCGCCGGCCGCTGCTGGTCGTGGCCGTGATGGGCTTGCTCGGGCTGGGCGCCGCCGCGCTCGCGCTGAGCCTGCGCCCGAGCGCCGCCACCGACACCTTCGTCGGTGGCTCCAGCAGCGGCTACCGCGCCACGCAGAGCTACTACCGCTCGTTCGGGGAAGAGCCCGTCGACGTGCTGGTGAAGGGCAATCTCGAGGACATGCTGCTGAGCGCCGACATCGACCGCCTGCTGGGCCTCGAGGGGTGCCTCGCGGGCAAGGTGCCGGCGGCAGGGCTGCCACACGAGGGAGGGGCGAACGGCCCCTGCGCACAGCTGGATCGGCTGGGCACCGTGAAGGTCGTGATCGGGCCCGGCACCTTCGTCAACGAGGCCGTCGAACAGATCGACGGGATGCTCACCACCCAGGGCAACCGGGCCGAGCGCGAGGCTTCACAGAACGAACGGGCAGTCCGCCGGCTGGCGCTCAGCCACGGCCAGGGCGCCGCCGAAGCGAGCGCGCTCGGCAAAGAAGCCGGCAAGATCACCCGCGAACGCTACGCCCAGCAACTCGAGCTGCTGGGGGCCGAGTACGGCCTCAGCGCGCCGCCCACGCTGAACGACCCGAGCTTCGTCTACACGCTGGTGTTCGATAACGCCGCGAAGCTGCCGGGCACCCCCAAGCAGCGCTTCGCCTACCTCTTCCCCGGCCGCGAAGCCGCGCTGATCTCGGTGCGCATGCGAGCGGGGCTGAGCGAAGCGCGGCGCACGCGGACGATCGCGCTGATCCGCCGCGCGCTGGCGATGCCCCAGTGGCGCTTGCGGCACGGCGAGCACTACCTGATCACCGGCCAGCCGGCGATCGTCGATGAACTCACGGGCTCGATCACCCATTCGATCGAGCTGCTGCTGGTGGCTGTGCTGCTCGCGATGGCGCTCGCGCTCAGCCTTGTCTTCCGCGGGCGCCCACGAATGCTGCCGCTGGCGATCGCGGTGCTCGCCGTCGCGCTCACGTTCGGGGCGCTCGCCGCGGTGGGTGCCTCCCTGACCGTCGCCCAGGTCGCCGTTCTGCCGGTGCTGGTGGGGCTCGCGGTGGACTACGCGATCCAGTTCCAGTCGCGCGTGGGGGAGGCCCGCGCGGAGGGCGCGCCGGACGCCCTGGCGGCGATCCGGCGCGCGGCCGCGGCCGCCGGCCCCGCCATCGCCACCGCCGCCGCCGCCGGAGCCGCCGCGCTGCTGGTGATGACGCTCTCGCCCGTGCCCACCGTGCGGGGCTTCGCTCTGCTGCTGGTGGTGGGCATCGCGATCGCGCTGTTCTGCGCGTTCACCGCCGGATCGGCCGTGCTGGTGCTCGTCGGGGAGCCGGCCGCCGCGCGCCCGCCTCGGGGCGGGTGGTTGGCCGACTCGTGGCGGGGGGCGCAGGAACTGGTGCGCGACAATGCGCTCACCCGCGCGCTATCCCGGGTGGCGCTCGTGTACGCCGTGCGCAACCCCGGCCGCGTGATCGCCGTCGGTCTGGCGCTGGCCGCGCTGGGGTGGGGTCTGGACACGCAGACGCACGTCGAAACCAACCTGGAAAAGCTGGTGCCCCAGAGCCTGGCCTCGCTGCGTAACCTCAACGCGCTGGAGCGCGCCTCCGGGGTCGGCGGGGAAATCGACCTGATGGTGTCGGGCAACAACGTGGCGAGTCCCAAGACGATCGAATGGATGGGCCGCTACCAGAACGCGGTGTTGAAGCGCTTCGGTTACACCTCCACGCGCGGCTGCGGCAGGGCGCGGCTGTGCCCCGCCTTCTCGCTGCCCACACTGTTCGAAGGGGGGGCGTTGGGCGCGAGCGCCGCGGCCGGCACCTCCGCCACCACCACCTCTTCCTCCCCTTCCAAACCCTCGACGCCCGCCAAGTCCACGCCCACAACCCCCAGCTCCACCAAACCCAAGCTCACCGCCGCCACGGTCAGCGGTCTGCTGCGGACGATCCCGGCGTACTTCTCTCAGAACGCCATCACCGCCAACCGGCGGGTCGCCACGCTCGCGTTCGGCATTCGCCTGATGGCGCTCGACGAACAGCAGCGTGTGATCGAAGCGATGCGCTCCGCGCTGCACCCCCCGCGCGGAGTGAGCGTGCAGCTTGTCGGCCTGCCCGTCCTCGCCGCGCAGTCGGGCGCGCTGGTGGCCTCCCCCTGGCGGCGCGTGCTGACGCTGCTCGCCGGGATCGCGGCGGCGGCGCTGGTGTTGTTGATCGCTTTTCGCGGCGATCGCCGGCGGGCGCTGGCGCCATTGCTGCCGGTGCTGCTTGCCACCGGGTGGTCGGCGCTCGTGGTGTTCGCGATCAGGGTGCCGCTCAACCCGATGTCGGTCACTCTCAGCGCGCTGGTGATCGCGATCGCCACCGAGTTCAGCGTGCTGCTCTCCGAGCGCTACCGCCAGGAAAGGATCGCCGGCCGCTCGCTGTCGCAGGCGCTGCGTCTCACCTACGCCCGCACCGGTGCCGCGGTCGCGGCCTCCGGCGTCACGGCGATCGTCGGCTTCGGGGTGCTCGTCCTCTCCGATATCTCCATGCTGCGCGACTTCGGCGCGGTGACCCTGATCGACCTCAGCGTCTCGCTCGTCGGCGTGCTGGTGGCGCTGCCCGCGGCACTGCTGCTGGCGGAGCCCGGCGGCGTGGCGCGACGAGGCATGATCCCGTGGGCGCGCGGGCAACGATTGCGCCCGCGGCGGCGCCCGCGCCATGAGCCGGCCTGAGCGACCCCGGGGGCCATTCGCCACCCCGCGTCAAGGCCAGTGGATCGGGCTGCTGGCGATCGTGATTCTGATCTTGATCACGATCAACACGATCGTCACACCATCCAAAGGGGTGGCGGGCATCGCACCCGGCACGCACCTGCCGCCCTTCGCGGCGCCGCTCGCAACCGGCGATCTGCAGGGCTCTGTCAACGTCGCCACGCACCCCAACGAGGGTCCCGCGAAGCTGGCGGCCTGCACGGTGAGGGGCCCCCGGGTCCTCAACATCTGCCAGCTCTACGAACAGGGGCCCGTGGTGCTGGCGCTGTTCGTCGACGCCAGCGCCTGCAACGGGGTACTCGCTGAGATGCAGGCGCTCGTGCGGGCCGGCGGGCGCCGATTCTCCGGCGTACGCTTCGCGGCGGTGGCGATCAAAGGCGAACGCGCCTCGCTGCGCGCACTGGTGCGCTCTCGCGGCCTCACCTTCCCGGTCGGCGTCGACCCCGAAGGGGTGCTGCCCGGACTGTACGCCATGGCGTCCTGCCCGCAGATCACGTTCGCCTACCCTGGCGGAGTCGTGCAGAGCAAGGCGCTGCTCACCACGCCATCGCCCGCCCTGCTGCGCCAGCGCGTCAGCGAGTTGGTGGGGGCCGCGCGTGCGCGGGGCTGGAGGCCGGGGCAATGAGTCCCGAGTCATCCGCCGCCGCTGGGGGTGAGAGCGAGCGCTCCGAGTTCTCTGCCGCCGACCGCTGCGGGAGCGAGCGCCCGCTCTCTGCCCTCGACCGCGAGAGCGAGCGGTCCGAGCCCACGCGGGGCTGGTGCGAGCACGAGGTCTCCTCGGAGCTCCCGGGGCTGCGTTTGATTCATGTGCGCGCGACCGTCGTCGAGCGCGCGCGCGGCGCCTCGCCGCCGGCGGTGAAGCGGCGGTTGGCGATGCTCTCCAACCGCTGGGGGGGAGCGCACGCGATCGGCTTGCGACAGCGCCCGGTGCCCGCGGCCTATCGCGTGTTCTTCAGGCATATCGGGCTCGATCCCGATGTGGTGCGGACACCCCTCGAGGAGGCGATGTTCGCGCGGATGATGCAGGGTGGCTTCCACTCCCACCATCTGCTGGCCGACGCCCTGCTGATCACGCTGGTGGACACCGGCGTGCCGATATGGGCGCTCGACGCCACCACGGTCGAGGAGCCGCTCGGCATCCGCTCCAGCCGCGAGGGCGAGGGCTTTGGGGCCACACCCGCTCATTCGCCTGCCCACGTAGAATCGACCGCGCGCACGCCCACTCGCTCCGCCAACGCTTCCCTCCTGCCCGCGGGCTGGCTGGTGGTGGCTGACGCTCGCTCCGTCGTGGCGGTGCTGTTCGGGGAGATCGCCCCCGGCCACGGCGCCGACGTGGGCACGGGTGAGGTGGTGCTGTTCACGCTACAGGTTCCGGGCGTGCCCTCGCTGCATGTCGAGGAGGCGCTGTGGATGTGCAGCGCGATGCTCGAAGGACCGTGGTAAGCGCGGGCTGGTCGCTGGTAGAATTGGTAACCGCAAGAGCCGAGGAGGAGCTGGGCACGTGGTAGCAGCAGAGCAGCTCACGATCGATCGCGAAACTCCGTCCACCCGCGTGTGGACGGAGGAGCGGGCCGCGGCCGAGCGCGCCGCGCGCGAATCGCTGCGAAGCCAGGTTGCCAGGCTGGAGGGTGAGCTGTCGGGGATCGTTGCCCGCGGCTTCCCGCACATCTCCCCGGCTCCCTTCGCGGCTCCCGAGTGCGCCGGTCCTCGTCTGCTCTCGCTGGCCGAGCTCGAGCGTGCGCGCGACAGGCTGGTGGTGCGCATGCGCCGCGCGCAGGAGCATGCGCGCGAGCGTGCGGAGCTCGAGTTGCGCGCGCGCGATCAGCTGGAACGGATGCGGTTGGAACCGGGCCGCTACAAGTTCGTGCGCCTGCGCGTCACCGACCTCGGCGAACGTGGCTGCGGCGTGTGGGAGGTGCGTCCCCGCCTCGGCCTGATCGGGATGCTCGCCGGCTGGTGGCAGCTGAAGCTCTCCTCGGGCTGTCCGTTACCGGGGGCCGCGCGCTCTATGCGCGCGGCCTCTCCCGACGCGAGGCATGCGCGGCCCCAATGCGTTAAGGGGCCGCGCGGCCTCGGGGCGCGGCAGAACACCTCATCTCCGCGGATGCGTTCCCGGTGGGGTGGGCGGTCTCCAAAGCCCCGCGCGGAAGGTCTGCTCACCGGCTGAGCACGGGGAGCGCGCCCTGCTCGCCGCACACCGTCGCAAGCGTCTGACGTTGACGGTCGGTGAGCGAGCCAAGCGTCTTGGTTTCGGACATCTGCAGCTGCGCCAGCAGCTTGCGGCAGCGGCTCTCGCCCCAGCGGCGCTGGCTCATCAGCAGGTCCGCGACCGTCATGCTGTGGGCCTCCCAGGGGCACCGGAGGATCACCTCGGCGGCCGGGAGCTCCCCGGTGGCGATTCGTCGCTTGAGGTCGGCGCGGGCAAGGCGCACCTTATTGGCGCGCTCCAGTGCACGCATGTATTGAGGGCCGGCAGGGGCTAGCGTCGCTGTCGCGCTCATTGGATCTCACTCCCCGTTGCCCGCCACGGAGGGTCCACCGCGACGCACAACATACTTGCTTGATTTTTAACGAGTAGCGCGCCTGCAGCGATTGCTCATTGCTCGCTCCTGGACATCCCACCTGTCCGCGGCACCCCTCTACCGGCGACACGGAGCGAGTTCCGAGCGTTGATGCAAAGCGCCCTATCAAGCTACGCCAGCGAGGGGCCGCGGTCAATACTTTTGATGCAGATCGTGCGCTAAAAGCGACCTTTTTCTTTCCTCACGGTCTCCGTGAGGATTGTTCAATCGCTTCCCGGACCCGGCAGCGGCCCGTGCTCGGCCTCGAACTTCCGCTTGACCCGCGCGAAGGCGTCGAGCGCGCGGTCGATCACCGCCTCATCGTGGGTGGCCATCACGCTGGTGCGCAACAGTGCGCCGCCGGGGGGCACCGCCGGGTGCAGGGCGGTGTTGACGAACACGCCCGCGTCGTACAGCGCGCGCCACAAAAGCGCCGCCTTCCAGTCGTCGCCCACGAGCACCGGCACGATCGGGGTGACGATCGTCGGGGCGCCATGAGGGTCGAGCCGCACTCCGGGCGCGGCGCCCGTTGGGTGGGGCGTCCCGCCGGTGGCCCGTGGGTTGGGGGCCGCACGGGCGCCCATCACACTGGGCCGTTCGGGCAGCGGCTGCGGCGCCACCACGGCGAAGCCCAGCTGCTCCAAACCGTCGCGCAGGCGCCAGGCGTTGTCGAGCACCCTCGCCAGCAGCGCCGTGCCGTCGGGTGAGCGCAGCACGCGCAGTGCGGCGAGCGCGGCGCCGAGCGCGGCCGGGACGGCGGAGGCGGTGAAGATGAAGGCGCGCGAGTAGTAGCGCAGGTACTCCAGCACGTCGGCTGGGCCGGCAACGAAGCCGCCGCAGGAGGCCAGCGACTTCGAGAAGGTGCCCACGCGCAGGTCCACGCGATCCTCCAGCCCCAGCAGCTCGGCGGTGCCGGCGCCGCGCGCGCCCAGCACCCCGGCGCCGTGCGCCTCGTCCACCATCAGCCGCGCGCCGTGGTTTTGGCACAGCTCGCAGATGTCGCTCAGCGGAGCGATGTCGCCCTCCATTGAGAACACGCCGTCGACCACGACCAGCACGCCGCCGCCGTCGCCCTGCGCGCGCTGCAGCATCTTCTCGAGCTTCTCCAGGCGGTTGTGGCGGAAGGGGCGCAGCTTCGCGCGCGAAAGCAAGCAGCCGTCGAGGATCGAGGCGTGGTCGCCGGAGTCCGCGATCACGGTGTCGCCGACTCCGAGGATCGTGCCGAGCGTGCCGAGGTTGGCCTGGTGGCCGGTGGTGAACACGAGCGCGTCCTCGCTGCCCATCCACTCGGCGATCTCGGCCTCCAGTTCGAGGTGCAGCGGCGTCGTGCCGTTCAGCGGGCGGCTGCCGGTGAGGCCGGTGCCGTAGCGGTGCAGCGCCTCCTGTGCGCCGGCCAGCACGCGCTCGTCGCCGGTGAGGCCGAGGTAGTTGTTGGAGCCCAGCATGATCCGCTGCGCGCCCTCCATCTCCACCACCGGCATCGCGGGGGAGCTCAGCACGTGGAAGTAGGGGAGGATGCCGGCCTCGCGCCCGGCCGCGAGGATCTCGGCGCGCTCGTGGTGGCGGGCCTTGGCGAACACGTCGCGGGGGGGCGCCGCGCCGCCGCTTGGCGCGGGTACCCGCTCGTCGGTGGGTGTCTGCGGGTCGTCCGTGGAGATATGCATGTAGGGTTGGCGCCGCGATGGCAGTCGAGATCCGGCCCGTAACTTCCAAGCGCGAGCTGAACACGTTCATCAAGCTGCCGTGGCGGCTCTATCGTAACGAGGCCAACTGGGTGGCGCCGCTGCTGATGGATCTGAAGAACCGGCTCAACCAGCAGAAGAACCCGTTCTTCAAGCACGCCGAAGCTCAGTACTTCCTGGCGTGGCGCGACGGGCGGGCCGTCGGCCGGATCAGCGCGCACGTGGATCGCAACTTCAACGAGTTCCAGAACAACGCCTGGGGCCTGTTCGGTTGGTTTGAGTGCGAGGACGACCCGGAGGCCGCTCGCGCGCTGCTGGGCGCGGCCGAGACGTGGCTGCGCGAGCGCGGTCGCGACCGGATGGTGGGGCCGATGGACTTCACCACCAACGACGAGATCGGCCTGCTGGTCGAGGGCCACGAGTATCCGCCGATCATCCTCTGCCCCTGGCACCACCCCTACTACCAGCGTCTCTTCGAGCAGGACATCGGCATCGCCAAGGCGATGGACCTGTACATGTGGAGCCTGTACGTGGACAAGCGCGAGAAGGTGCACCCCGCGATCTGGGAGGCCGCCGACCGCCTGGAGTCCGAGCACGGGATCGTCTGTCGCAACTTCCGCAAGAAGGACCTGCAGGCGGAGGTGACCAGGTTCCTGGAGGTCTACAACGCCGCCTGGGAGACCAACTGGGCCTCGGTGCCGCTGAACGAGGAGGAGGTTCGTCACTACGCCAAAGATCTCAAACCCGTGCTCGACGAGAACTGGGCGATGGTCGCCGAAAAACTAGACACCGGCGAGGTGGTGGGAGCCGCGTTGACGCTGCCCGACTTCAACCAGGTGCTGGCGAAGCTCAACGGGCGGCTGCTGCCCTTCGGCTGGATCACGGCGCTGCGCGAGAAACGCAAGATCGACGCGGTGCGCGTGTTCGCGCTGGGCGTGAAGCCCGAGTACCAGCACACGGGCGTCGCGGCGCGCTTCTACCAGATGCACTTCGACGCCGCCGAACGCACCCCGCAGAAGGGTGGGGAGATGGGTTGGATTCTCGAGGTCAACAAGCCGATGAACCGTGCGATGGAAGGGATGGGCGGCGAGATCAAGCGCCGCTACCGCGTGTACGAAAGGCTGTTTGACGCCGTGCCCACGGAGGCCCCTCCCGCCGATGTGGCGCTGGCCTCGGTGTAGGGTCCGAGGCGCTCCCTACACTTTGGCGCGTGAGCGACTCGCTCCAGCCCGACGTGCCCCGATCCGTCGGTGGCGATACCGAGGAAGTGGATGCCGTCGTGGTGGCGTCTTCGGCTCGGCCGCTTCCTGAGCGCTCGGAAGCCCGTGCGGTGGTGCCGGCCGTGCAGGCCGCGGCTGTGGCTGCCGGCAGCTTTGTCGCGGGTGCGGCGATGGTGGGGCTTGCCCACCGACGTCAACAGCGCCGCGAGCTCATGCGTGCGAGCGCACGGCGCGGCCGTGGCTCGCGCGGCATGGGCGAGCTCGTCCAGATCGTCGGCAGCCGCTCGCTGCTCGTCGACGTGCACTTGCTCGGTGGCCGCAACTAGCGTTATCGAGGTGCGGCCCCCGTGGCCGTTCCGCCTGCCGGCGCACGGCGGCATGGACGGTGTGCTGCGCAGCAGGGGGGGCGTGCTCGAACGGCTGCTGCACCACGGCGAGCAGCCGGTGGTGGTGCGCGTCGCGCAGCCGGCCTTCGACCGGGTGGTGTTCGACGCGCACGCCCCCACCGCCGAGGCGGCCGAGCACGGGATCGCGCGGATGCGCTTCGCGCTCGGGGTGGACGAGGACCTGCGTGCGTTCCACACCCGCTTCGCGCGCGACCCGCTGATAGGAGAGTCGGTGCGTCGCCGGCCGTGGCTGCGGGTTCGTCGACGCCCCGAGCCGTGGGAGGCGCTCGCGTGGGCGGTGTGCGAGCAGCTGATCGAGTTCGAGCGCGCCGCGGCGATCGAGCGTCGGATCGTGCGGCGGTTGGGGCGCAGCGGAGGGGACCTGCGCGATGTGCCGACCCCGGCGGCGCTCGCGGGCGTGGCGCCGGCGCTGCTGCAATCGCTCGACCTGGGCGGCGCGCGGGCGCGCACGCTGGTGCGCGTGGCCCGCGAAGTGGCGCGGGGTAGGATCGACCTGCACTCCCCCGCTCACGAGCGGACCTGGAAGCGGCTGCGCGCGATCCCAGGCATCGGCCCGTGGACGGTGGAGATGCTGGCGCTGCACGGCCAGGGCCGCCACGATCAGGTGCCGGCGGGCGACGTCGGCCTGCTGAAGCTGGTGGGGCGCGCGCTCAGCGGCGGCAACCCCCACGCTCGCGCGCAGGAGCCGGAGGTGCGTGAGTTCTTCGCCCCCTACGAGGAGTGGGCGGGGCTGGCGGCGATGCACATCATGAGCGCTTGAGCGCCCGCAAGCGTGGAGGGCCGGCGGCGCTTGAGCGCCCGCGACGCGGGGCTTCCGCGAGCAGACCCGCTCACACCGTCAGTACCGCCGCCCCCGTGAAGCGTCCGGCGCGCAGGTCGCCCAGGGCGCCGTTGGCGTCCTCCAGCGGGTAGGCGGTGACCTGGGTCTTCACCGGGACCCGCGGGGCGAGCGCGAGGAACTCCTCGGCGTCGCCGCGTGTCAGGTTGGCGACCGAGCGGATTGCGCGCTCCTGCCACAGGTCGGCGTAGGGGAATGGCGGGGATATCGCTCATGTGGATGCCGCCGCAGACGACCGTGCCGCCGGGGGCGAGGGCGCGCAGCGCGAGGGGGACGAGCGCGCCGTCGGGGGCGAACACGATCGCGGCGTCGAGCGGCTCGGGGGGAGGTTGATGGAGTCCCCGGCCCACTCGGCGCCCAGCTCCAGCGCGAAGGTTTGCGCGGGGATGTCGCCGGAGCGCGTGAATGCGAACACCCGCCGGCCCTGCCACAGCGCGACCTGAGCGAGGATGTGGGCGGCGGCGCCGAAGCCGTACAGACCAAGGCGCCGCGCACGACCGGCCATCCGCAGCGCGCGGTAGCCGATCAGCCCCGCGCACAGCAGCGGGGCGGCCTGCGTGTCGGGGTAGCCGGGTGGGATCTCGAAGCAGAAGCGCTCGTCGGCGAGCGCGTACTCGGCCATCCCCCCGTCGATGTCGCGCCCGGTGAAGCGCGCCAGCGGGCAGAGGTTCTCGCGGCCGGAGCGGCAGTAGGCGCACTCGCCGCAGGTCCACCCCAGCCAGGGGACGCCGACGCGCCGCCCGTCGGACTCCACGGTGGCGACGATCTGGTGGCCGAGGATCCGGGGTGGCGAAGCGATCGGCACCTCGCCGTCGAGCAGGTGCAGGTCGGTGCGGCACACCCCGCAGGCGTGCACCCGCAGCAGCAGCTGGCCGGGCGCCGGTATTGGGGTTGGGCGCTCGATCGCCCGCAGCGGCTGCCCGACCTCTTCAAATACCATTGCGCGCATGGTGGCCGCCTAGTCGCGGGTGGTTGTGGGTCTACTTTTCAAGACGCAAACCCTTCATTTTGTGAAGTGTTAGGGGGTTGAAAAAACATGTTCACCTCGCCCGGTCGCGGAGGTTGTGTATGTACCTTTCGGCCTCCAACCCTTCATTTTATGAAGTGTTAGAGCTTTGAAAGACAGTGTTCACCCCGCCCGGTGGCGGAGGTTGCATCTTTTTCGGCCTCCAACCCTTCATTTTATGAAGTGTTGGGGCTTTGAAGAAATGCTCACCTCTCCGGCCCTGGGTCGTAGATAACGGCCGGGGGAGGACGGCCCCTGGCAAGGGCAAGCCAAGCTCAGCCGAAGAACAGCTCTGCCGTGGCGTACAGCTCGGGGTCGAGCAGCTTCGGGGCCGCCAGCGCCTGCGCGAGGTCGACCTCGGCGATCCGCGCGCCGTGCAGCGCGACCATCTTGCCGAAGTGGCCGCTGGCGACGGCGTACATCGCGGCCACGCCAAAGCGGGTGGCGAGCACGCGGTCAAATGCGGTGGGGGTGCCGCCGCGCTGCACGTGGCCGAGAATCGTCACGCGCGTCTCATAGCCGGTGCGCTGCTCAATCTCGCGCTCCAACGTGACGCCGATTCCGCCAAGCCGGGCGTGGCCGAACGCGTCGGTGGCGGCGCCCTGCACCGTCTGCATCGTCCCCTCGCGCGGGTTCGCGCCCTGCGCGGTCTGCATAGTCCCCTCGCGCGGGTTCGCGCCCTGCGCGGTCTGCATCGTCCCCTCGCGCGGGTTCGCGCCCTGCGCGGTCTGCATCGTCCCCTCGCGCGGGTTCGCGCCCTGCGCGGTCTGCGTAGTCCCCTCGCGCGGGTTCGCGCCCTGCGCGGTCTGCGTAGTCCCCTCGCGCGGGTTCGCGCCCTGCGCGGTCTGCATAGTCCCCTCGCGCGGGTTCGCGCCCTGCGCAGTTGGCATCGTCCCCTCGCGCGGGGTGGCGCCCTCGGAGACGACCACGATCGAGAAGGAGCGCCCGCGCTGGTGGCGGCGGCGCAGATGCGCGCACACCTCTTCGACGTCGAACGGGCGCTCGGGCACGAGGATCGCGTCGGCGCCGCCCGCGATCCCCGCGTGTGTGGCGATCCAGCCGGCGTTGCGACCCATCACCTCGACCACCATCACGCGGTTGTGCGACTCGGCTGTGGTGTGCAGGCGGTCGATCGCGTCGGTGACGATCTGCACGGCGGTGTCGAAGCCGAATGTGACGTCGGTGCCGCCCAGGTCGTTGTCGATCGTCTTCGGCACCCCGACGATCGGTATGCCCGCTTCGTGCAGCAGCAGCGCCACGCCGAGCGTGTCCTCGCCGCCGATCGGGATCAGCGCGTCGACGCCGCGGCGCTCCAGCGTGGCGCGAATCGCCTCGAGGCCGCCCATGCCGTCGGCGAACGGGTTGGTGCGCGAGGTGCCGAGGATCGTGCCGCCGCGCGGCAGGATGCCGACGGTGCTCTGCAGGTCGAGCTCGATCGCCTCGTCCTCCAGCACCCCGGCCCAGCCGTGGCGGAACCCCAAGAAGCTGTGCTCGCCGCGTGCCAACCCGCTGCGCACCGCGGCACGGATCACGGCGTTCAGTCCGGGGCAGTCCCCGCCGCCGGTGAGCAGACCGATGCGCGTCATCGGCCACAGGTTAGGACCTCGGGGGCGCTCCTGCCGCCGCGCCGTCGCCTCTCGGAACGGTCGCACCGCCGCTCTCCGTACCGTCGTGTCGCTGATGTCCCGGCCACGTGCCAATCACCCGGCGGGGGTGACCGCCGCTAATCTCCCAAACCGCGAAACTTCTCGCTGGATGCGGGGCGGGAGATCATCACCATGATCGTCAACGTCGCCCTGCTCGGCGCGAGCTGCGCGCTGAACCCGGTGCTGCTCGCGGTGGTGCTGCTCACGCTGGCGTCCGAGCACCCGAAACGGATGCTTGGTGCCTACTTCGCAGGTGCCTTTACCTGGAGCGTGGGTCTTGGCATCGGTGTTGTGACCGTCGCCAGCGATGCCGATGCGTTCGGCGGGAGCTCCTCCCAGTCGCGACCGGTGTTCGACCTGGTGGTCGGCGGTTTGCTGCTGGCTGGGGCGTTCCTGAAGGGCACCGGGCGGGTGGACCGCTTCAAAGCGCGCAGGGCCGCCGCCAAGCCTGCCCCCGATACCGGTAAGCCGAGCAAGCCGCCGTTGACCGAGCGGCTTTCGTCGGGGCGGGTCTCGCTCGTCTTCTTCGCCGGCGTGGTGCTGAACTTCCCGAGCGTCAGGTACATCGCGGCGATGAAGGAAATCGTCGTGGCGGAAGTCTCCAAACACGAGCAGGTGCTGGCGATCTTGCTCTTCAACGTGCTGATGCTATCCCCGGCGATCGTCCCCCTCGCTCTGTTGTCGTTTCGCCCCGAGCAAACCAAATCCGCCATCGTCCGCCTGGATGGGTGGATGCACGCCAACTCGCGCGCCCTGCTCACGGGCGTGCTCGCCGCGCTCGGGATCTACCTGGTGATCAAGGGCGTCGCCGCGCTGTCGTGAGCGGCGCGTCATCCATCCGGCCGGTGCCGGGGTGAAGGCATGACCCAAGCGCGCATCTTGATGCTATGATGCTGTTATGGCAAAGGTGCGGACGACTCTCACCGTCGACGAGGATGTTCTGCGGGCCGTGAAGATCGCTGGGGCCCGCTCCGGCCGGGGTGACAGCCAGGTGATCGAGGACGCGCTGCGGCGCGAGCTGGGGCTCGACCTGCTGGAGCGGATGTGGGCCGGTAACCGGATGTCCGAAGAGGATGCGATGACGCTTGCGGTGGAGGCCCAGCACGCCACCAGACGGCGCTTGCGCTGAGCGGTGCGAGCGGTCCTCGACCCAAATGTAGTCATCTCCGCGCTGCTCTCCCCAGAGGGCTCTCCCGCGCGCACACTGCTGGCCTGGCAGCGGGGGCTGTTCGAGCTGATCGTTTCCACAGGGCTGCTCGCAGAGCTGGAGCGCGCCCTCGCCTACCCCAAGCTGCGCAGCCGGATCGACTCGCAAGTCGCCGCCGAGCTGATCGAGTGGCTCGCACGCAACGCCACCTTCGCGGAGGATCCGAGCGAGGCGCCGGCCCGCTCTGCCGATCCGGGTGACGACTACCTGCTCGCTCTCGCTGCCGCCGAGCGGGCGGTACTCGTCTCTGGCGACAAGCACCTGCTGGCGTTGGCCGAGCAACAGCCGATCCTTCCTCCCGCTCGCTTTCTTCGAGCTCGTCCAGGGTTCAACAGAGTCCAAACCCGCGATCAAGCTGGTGCTCTCCGACGTCGACGGCACGCTCGTCACGCAGGCGAAGGAGCTGACGCCGCGGGCGATCGAGGCCGTCAGGCGGCTGGGTGAGGCCGGCATCATGTTCGCGCTGACCAGCTCCCGCCCGCCGCGCGGCCTGCGGATGTTCGTCGAGCCCCTGCAGCTGAGCAAGCCGCTGGGGGCGTTCAACGGCGGCGCGATGGTCAACCCCGACCTGACGGTGATCGAGCAGCGCACGATTCCCGGCGAGCTGGTCAGCGCGGTGGTCTCGCTGCTGGAGTCCTTCGCGCTCAGCGCGTGGGTGTACCGCGGCGAGGAGTGGTACGTGCGCGACCTGCACGGCCCGCGCGTCGAGCATGAAAGCCACACGGTGCAGTTCGCCCCCACGCTGGTCGAGAGCTTTGAGGGACTGCACGACGGGGTGGCCAAGATCGTCGGCGTGAGCGACGACCACGACGCCGTCGCGCGCGCCGCGGCGGCCGCCGCCGAGCGCTTCGGCGAGCGCCTGGCGGCGAGCCGCTCGCAGCCTTACTACCTCGACGTCACCCACCCCGAGGCCAACAAGGGCAGCGTCGTGCGTTTCCTCGCGGCTCGTTACGAGATTCCGACGGCGGCGATCGCGACGATCGGGGACGCCGGCAACGACGTGGCGATGTTCGCCGCCTCGGGCCTGCCGATCGCGGTCGGCAACGCCGCCCCGGAGGTGCAGCGGGCGGCGCGGCTGGTGAGCACCTCCAACGAGGAGGAGGGCTTCGCCAACGCGGTCGAGCGGTTCATTCTTGGTGATGGTTGAGATGGTAGACTTCATGCCATGATCACCACCATCGATTCTGCCGGACGGATCGTGGTTCCCAAGCGGCTACGCGATGAGCTTGGCTTCAGGCCAGGGCAGAAGCTGGAGCTGAGCGCGGTGGACGGGCGGCTGGAGGTGGTGCATCCGACCACCCCGATGCACCTGGAGGAGCGTGATGGGCGGCTCGTGGCCGTAGCCGACCGTCCGATGCCGGCGTTGACCCAGGAGCTGGTGCGCGAGACGCTGGAACAGATTCGCCGGTGAGCTCCGAGCCTGCCGCGGCGACCCCCGACAGCAGCGTCGTGATCGCCGCTTTCGCTGACTGGAACCAGCACCATGAGGCGGCGATCGAGGCGCTCGGCGACGCGAGGGACCTTGTCGCGCACGCGGAGCTCGAGTCCTACTCGGTACTGACCCGCCTGCCGGAGCCGTTCCGGGCGGTGCCGCGGCTGGTGGCGGAGTACCTGCGAAGAGATTTTCCGGGCAAGCGGATGGTCCTGCCGGAGTCTGAGCGACGCGGTCTGATCGCGCGACTGGCTGGGCTTTCAATCGCCGGTGGCGCTGTCTACGACGCGATGGTCGCGACCACCGCCGCCCACCACGGCTATCGCCTGCTCAGCTGCGATCGCCGGGCCACCGCAACGTATGAACGGCTCGGGGTCGAGGTCACCTACCTGTAGAAACGGCTACCGCTGCGCTCGGTACCAGCGAATCAACGCGTTGGTCGAGCTGTCGTGGCCTAGCTGCGGCTCGGCCTCGCTCTGCAGCTCGGGCACGATCCTCTTGGCGAGCTCCTTGCCGAGCTCGACGCCCCACTGGTCGAAGGAGTCGATGCCCCAGAGCGCGCCCTGGGTGAAGACGCTGTGCTCGTACAGGGCGACGAGCGCGCCGAGCGTGTGGGGGTCCAGGCGGGTGGCGAGGATGGTGTTCGTTGGGCGGTTGCCGGGCATCGTGCGGTGGGGGACGATCGCCTCGGGCGTGCCCTCCGCGCGCACCTCCTCGGCGGTCTTGCCGAATGCCAGCGCCTCGGCCTGGGCGAACACGTTTGACATCAGCAGGTCGTGGTGCTCGCCCAGCGGGTTGTTGCTCTGGGCGAAGCCGATCAGGTCGACGGGGATCAGCTTCGTGCCCTGGTGCAGCAGTTGGTAGAAGCTGTGCTGCCCGTTGGTGCCCGGCTCGCCCCAGTACACCGCGCCCGTTTGGTAGTCCACCTCCGCGCCCGCTACCGTCACGCGCTTGCCGTTTGACTCCATCGTCAGCTGCTGCAGATACGCGGGGAAGCGCTTCAGATACTGCTCGTAGGGCATCACCCCGTGCGTCTCGGCGCCGAAGAAGTCGCCGTACCACACCGACAGCAGGCCCATCAGAACGGGCAGGTTCTGTGCGAACGGCGTGTGCCGGAAGTGCTCGTCCATCGCGTGGAAACCCGCCAGCAGCTCCGCGAAGCGCTCCGGCCCGATCGCCAGCATGGTCGAGAGGCCGATCGCCGAATCCATCGAGTAGCGGCCCCCCACCCAGTCCCAGAAGCCGAACATGTTTTCCGTGTCGATCCCGAACCGCGACACCAGCTCCGCGTTGGTCGAGACCGCGACGAAGTGCTTTGCGATCGCCTCCTCTCCGCCACCACTGCCCCCTCCCAATCCCCCCATCAACCACTCCCGTGCCGAGTGCGCGTTGGTCATCGTCTCCACCGTTGTGAACGTCTTCGAGCTGACGACAAACAGCGTCTGTGCCGGGTCGAGGTCGCGCGTCGCCTCGACGAAGTCGGTCGCGTCCACGTTCGAGACGAAGCGGAACGTCATATCGCGGTCGGAGTAGTGGCGCAGCGCCTCGTACGCCATCACCGGGCCGAGGTCCGAGCCGCCGATGCCGACGTTCACCACGTTGCGGATCGTCCTCCCCGTGTGGCCTGTCCACTCGCCCGAGCGCACCCGCGTGGCGAAGGCCGCCATCCGCTCCAGCACCTCGTGTACCTGCTTCACCACGTCCACGCCCTCGACGATCAGCGAGGTGCCCCGCGGCATCCGCAGCGCCACATGCAGCACCGCGCGCCCCTCCGACACGTTGATCCGCTCGCCTTTGAACATCGCCTCCACGCGCGCGGCCACCCCCGACTGCTCGGCGAGCGTGCTCAGCAGCCCGGTCGTCTCGTCGGTGATGCGGTTCTTGGAGTAGTCCAGGTACAGCCCCGCTCCCTCCGCCGCCAGCCGCTCCCCGCGCGCGGGATTGGCCGCGAACAGCTCGCGCAGATGCTTACCCTCGATCGCCCTGTGGTGCGCGACGAGCGCTGCCCACGCGGGGCGCTGGCGCAGATGGGTGGCGGTGGTGGTGGCAGTTGGGTCGTCGGTGCTCATGCCGCGCAGTCTACGGGCGACCCCAACGTTTCGCTCGGTCCGTCCGCCGCGCGCCCTGCGCCCTTTGAGCGCAAGGACTTGACAAATGCCTCTCGCTATGGATATAGTCGTCTTATCTTGTTGCCCGGCTTGCGGGCGAAGGGCTGTTTTGAACATAAGGGTCTGGTTGGCGTCGGGGCCTCTGTGGCCCGGCCTTTCACAGCAGCACTGGCAGGGGTTTCTCTGGGAGAGGGACTGGATCGTCTCGATGAGGGAGTTGGTTTCCGCGTGTCTTTGAGAGGGATATACGTGCCGAGAGTCATCGCGACTCGCTTTGGGAGCGAAGCTAGATGCGCCAGCCTGGGGCTGTCGCATCTCTCTCTCTCTCTCTCTCTCTTCGTCTAGGGGTCTAAACCCCGAGACGCCTCATCGATCACGGCCGGCCGCGCACCACGCGCGGGTTGGTCTCTCGCGCCCCGGGGACGCCTCGTCGCCGGTTTCATGTTCTTTCACCGTCGCAGGCCAGGCGCCCGCGACGGTTTTCTCATGCCCGCGGTCCCGCGGGTCTCGTGTGGATCGCTCTTCTAGGAGGGGATGGGTTTGATGAATGCTCGCAGGCTGATCCTGGCGGCCGCGGTGTCGCTGTGCTCACTCACCGTCGGTGGGCTGCTCGCGGCGCCCGCCGCGCTTGCCGAAGAACTGTGCCCGAACGCAGCCGCGCGCCAGGGGCCCTCGGCGGCGCTGCCCGATTGCCGCACGTACGAGCAGGTCACACCCTTGAACAAGGGCGACTCCCAGGATCTATTTCCGAGCACGGGGCTTACCCAACACCTTGGTGATGACACGCCTGACGTGGGTTATGCGGCTGAAGACGGGGAACGCTTCCTACTGAATACCGCCGGCTCGTTTGCCGGCGGTGATGCGTACACCAGCACCTACGTGTTCTCGCGCGGCACGCAGGGCTGGACGACGACGTCGTTGTCACCGGGCCCGGGAGTGCACGAGGTGCAGGCGAACGTCTTCGATCCCGCGGATCTCTCAGAGGTCGGACTCGAGGATCTACAGCTCAATCACATGCCGGGTAGCCAAGAAGAACGCCTCTTGGCGACCGCTGTCGGGCCTCCGGGTGGCCCATATGCGAGCGTTGTCTCGCTGCAATCGGAATCGGTCAACGAAGGCGACATCGTGGGGGCTTCCAACGATTTGAGTCACGTCGTGGTGGAAAGTAAGAACCACACGTTGGCGCCGGGCGATAGTAGTCAGGATGAAGGCACCCACGTACTGTATGAATGGTTCAACGGTCACCTTCGACTGGTCAACGTCGAAACGGACGGCTCGTTGGTCAGTCAGTGCGGAGCGGTTCTCGGTGAGGGCCACATTGCCTGGGGCAGCAGCCACAACGCAGTGTCTGGCGATGGCTCAAGGGTGATCTTCACGGCCCCCGATCCGTTCGCGGAAGGCGCCGGCTGCTGGAATGAAAGCAAGCCGACGGAAAATGCTCCGCAGCTATACATGCGCCTCAATGGGACGAGCACCGTCGAGGTCTCAAAACCGGATCCGGGCGTACACGACCCAGATGGCTCGCAGTTGGCATTCTACGTTGGGGCTTCCACTGACGGCTCAAAGGTCTTCTTCATCTCCAGTGGCGAGCTTACCCCTGACGACACGACACATGCTCCCGAGCTCTATGAGTACGATGCCGAAGCTCCAGAGGGGGAAAGGCTCGTGCGAGTCTCTCGTGGTGAATCAGGTGATGCCGAAGGCAACGTCGATTTCATCGGTGCGGTGTCGAGCGACGGCTCAACGGTTTATTTTACCGCGTTTGGAAAGCTGGCGCAAGGAGCATCAGCGCTTGACACGGCGACAAAGGAAGGCGTCAATCTTTACCGCTACGACACGGCGACAGGGAAGACCACGTACATCACGAGACTCAACAACAACGACTATCCACTCACGCCCGGTGAAAACGGGGGGGTTTGGCAGCACAAATCTGGTGGGCTATCGACATTTGGGTATGCCCACGAGCAGGCTCTCGTCGCCCAGGCGAACTGGTATACGACTGCCGACGGCAGGTATCTGGTGTTTGGAACCACTCTGCCACTGACCGGCTTTGATAATACGCAAGCGCCTAGGAATATCGAAGAATGCGCGCCGAATGTCTATGCTGGTCAACCTCCCGAACAGGGCAAGGAAAGATGCCTGGAGCTGTTTCGCTACGATGCGGCGACGAACGGCATCGTGTGCGTGTCGTGTGGGCCGGCGAGCGCGCGCCCAACCGCAAATGCCGAGTTCACTCGCGACGCCCTTGAACTTCCGTCCGCGGTGGCACCGCGACCGATCTCCGAAGATGGCAACTACGTGTTCTTCGAAACAACCACTGCGCTCGTGCCACAGACGACCAGCGGTACCCTGCACGTGTATGAGTGGCACGATGGAACGATCTCGCTGATCAGTTCGGCGGGCGACCCGGCCAACGCGTACTTCGAGGGAGCAAGCGCCGACGGCAGCAACGTGTTCTTCGGTACGCACGCGCAGCTCGCGCCACAGGACACGGATGTCAACGGCGACCTGTATGACGCGCGTATCGACGGTGGATTCGTGGGTCTTACGCCGCCGCAGTGCACGGGAACCGGTTGCCAGGGAGTGCCAGGTACGCCGCCGATCTTCGCGACGCCGGCGAGTGTGACCTTCGAAGGCGTGGGGAACTTCGAACCGTCTGCGCCCACGAGCGCCGTGACGCCAAAGAGAGCCGCTACCAAATGCGCTAAAGGCAAGAAGCTCGATCACGGAACGTGCGTCAGGATAAAGCGCAGGAAGAGGAAAGCCAACGCAATGAGGACAGCAAAGGGGAGGAAGTAACCATGCTCTGCCAACGCTTGAGAAGCGCGCGCAGAGTGCGCGCCCTGAGCCTCGCGGCCTTCGCGGCCATGTGCGTCCTCTCGCTTCTGGGGGCCAATCCGGGTGCGGCGCTGGCGAGCGCGCAGGGCCCGGAGTGGACGGTGACGGCATTCTCGGAACCGACGAACCTGCCTCCGGGCGGGAAGGGCGTATACGAGGTGGAAGTGAAGAACACCGGAGACGCGCCGACCGACGGCAGCGAAATCGCCGTGACGGATGTTCTCCCGAGTGGGCTGACGGCGTCGTCGGGCGCATCGGGGGAAGAGTTTCTGTCCGGGAAGGCGATGAGCTGTACGGGTTTGACGTGCGGCTACACAGGGGCGATCGCTCCGGACGATTCGCTGGTGCTGCAGATTCCTGTCGAAGCCGCGGCGAGTGCGCCCTCGAGTGTGGCCAATGTCGTGAGCGTCGCCGGTGGCGGGGCTCCGGAAGCGAGTAGGGCAACACCGACGACGATCAGCTCGGAGTCCGCCCCGTTTGGCATCGCGCCGGGCTCCACCGCGACGGCTTTGTCGAGTATGCAGGCCGGCGCTCATTCCGATCTGACGTCGAGCCTGACATTGACCAGCGACAGCCAGGGGCTGCCCTCGGGTGCCGCGCAGGAAACGGGGTTGGACCTGCCGCCGGGGTTCGTGATCGACGTGGCTCATACTCCGAGATGTTCGGCCGCCGATTTCTCCACAGAGCGTGCCGAAGTCCTCAAGCTGCCCTGCGGAGTGGATACGCAGATCGGCACGGTCAGCTTGAGGTTGAATTTGGCGCCCGTCTTTGGGTTTCCGCTGATTGCGCACGCGGTATACCCGGTTTACAATCTGACCACGAACCCCGGTGAAATCGCCAGAGTGGGCTTTTTCGCGCTTGAGTTCGGTGTCGAGGGCACGATCACCGTGCGCCCCGGCGACTACGGAGGACGCACGACGTTCCAGAATATCCGCACCAGCTTCCTGACGGGTGTGTCGCTGACCGTATGGGGTGTGCCGGCCGATCCAAGCCACGATCCGATGCGCGGCTTGCAGTGTGGGGGCCTGGGATCGGGCCCAATGAGCTGTTCACACTCGACTCTGACCGAAGAAAACCTGCCTGTGAGCGGCCTGCCCTCGAGTGCCCCGCCGACGCCGTTCTTTACGAATATGACGCAGTGTACGGGTGAACCGGAACTGGGTACGTTTTTTGCGGCGTCCTGGCAGGAACCGGAACATCAGCTGCGGGTACCGTCGAGCTTTGGCACGATGACGGGCTGCCCGTTGCTGGAATTTGGGCCGTATATCACGGCGGCGCCGGATACCAATCGCGCCGATACTCCGGCCGGGTTCTCGTTCGATGTGAGGATGCCTCAGGAAGGGCTCGTCAGCCCGGAAGGTTTGTCGAGCGCTGATATCGAGAATACGACGGCGACGCTGCCGGCGGGTGTGGCGATCAATCCAGGTCAGGCGGCGGGTTTGGCGGCTTGCCAGTTTTCCCAGGACGGGATCGGGGTGGATGGCCCCCCGACGTGTCCGTCGAACTCGAAGGTGGGGGAAGTTGAAGTGGAAACGCCTCTAATCGTGCGGCCGTTGAAAGGCCCCGTATACGTGTTGGCATCCAACCCGCCAGAAATCAAGCTGCTGGTCGCTCCGGAAGACCCGGTGGACGGCCTGTATGTGAAGTTCATCGGGACGGTGCACTTGGACGTCGTGACGGGGCAATTGGTGACGACATTCGAAAAGACTCCCGAGCTGCCGTTCAGCAACCTGCGGTTGTCGTTCAGTGGTGGCGCGCAGGCTGCGTTGGCGACACCGACCGGGTGTGGGTCCTACCGGACGACGGCGGGGTTCCTGCCGTGGAACGGCGCGAGCGAAGCGCTGACGGCGAGCAGCTTCGCGATCGAATCGGGTCCGGGTGGCAGCGCGTGCAGTTCGCCGTTGCCGTTCAACCCGGAATTGATTGCGGGCGCGACGACCGACCAGGCGGGTGGGTTCACGCATTTCTCGCTGCTGTTGCACCGCGCGGATGGCCAGCAGCGGATCTCCAGTTTGCAGTTCAAGGTTCCCGAGGGCCTTTTGGGGATGATCAGCAAGGTCCCGTTGTGCGGGGAACCGCAGGCATCCAATGGCGAATGCTCCTCGGCGTCGCAGATCGGCCATACGGTGGTGGAGGCGGGTCCGGGCCCGTATCCGTTGGTGGTCCCGCAGCCGGGTAAGGCGCCGGCGCCGATCTATCTGACTGGTGGTTATAAGGGAGCTCCGTATGGTCTGTCGATTGTGGTGCCGTTGGAAGTAGGCCCATTCACGCTACAGACGCAGGTGGTGCGCGCGAAGATCGAAGTGGATCCGTTGACGGCGCGGTTGACGGTCACGACCGACCCGTTTCCGACGATCATCGACGGTGTGCCGGCGGATCTGCGCACCATCAATGCGGTGATCGACCGGCCGGGGTTCATGTTCAACCCGACGAGCTGCGCGCCGATGTCGTTCGCGGGGACGGCGTTCAGTACTGAAGGGGCGAGCGCCGCGATATCGAGCCATTTCCAGGTCGGGTCGTGCCAGAGCTTGAGGTTCCAGCCCGACTTCAAAGTCTCCACGTCGGGTAAGACCTCGCGGGTGGATGGCGCGAGCCTGGCCGCGAAGATCGAATACCCCACGGGGCCGCTGCCGGATAACCAGGCCAGCAGCCAATCGAACATCGCCAGGGTGAAGGTGGAATTGCCCAAGCAGCTGCCGTCGCGGCTGAGCACGCTGCAGAAGGGGTGCACGGCGCAGGTGTTCGAAGCGAACCCGGCGAATTGCCCGGCCGCGTCGATCGTGGGTCACGCCAGTGCGGTTACCCCGGTGCTGCCGGTTGCGTTGACCGGCCCGGCGTATTTTGTCTCGCATGGCGGGGAAGCGTTCCCGAGCCTGGTGGTGGTGCTGCAGGGTTATGGCACGACGGTCGATCTGGTTGGCTCCACGTTCATTAGCAAAGCGGGGATCACGAGCAGCACCTTCAAGCAGGTGCCGGACGTGCCGATCTACAGCTTCGAACTGGTGCTCCCCGAGGGGCCCTACTCGGCGCTCACCGCCAACGGCGATCTCTGCAAGAGCAGTCTGGTGATGCCCACGGAATTCATCGCGCAGAACGGCGCTGAAATCCACACCAACACGAAGATCGCCGTCACCGGCTGCTCGAAGCCCAAGAAGGCCATCCGCAAGAAGCACAAGCCCAAACACAGGAAGCACACACCCAAAAGCAACAGGAAAAGCCCGCTCAAAGGCGCGAAGACCGGGAACGGGAGGAGGAGGGGGTAGCTCGCTGTGGTCGCACGTGTTCCTGGTGCATCGGCGGTGGGCGCCAACGGGTCGAGGCCCGTGGCGCCCAGCGGCGTGGGTCAGATCCAGCGCGCGCGGATCCTTGCCGCGATGGGGGAACTGGTCCGGGAGCGTGGTCCGGGTGCTGTGAGTATCGCGCACGTCGTATCGCGCTCCGGTGTTTCGCGGCGCACGTTCTACGAGCTCTTTGAGAATCGCGAGGATTGCTTCCTCGCCGCGTTCGACGCGGCGATCGACCGCGCGGCCGAAACTGTGCTCCCCGCGTACTTGGAGCATGCGGGTTGGCGGGAGCGTGTCAGGGCGGGCCTGGAGGCGGCGCTGCGCTTTCTCGACGCCGAGCCGGAGCTCGGATATCTCTGTCTGGTCGGCGCGCTCGGTGGTGGCGAGCGTGCGTTGGAGCGCCGCGCGGGCATTGTTGGGAAGCTCGTGGGCGCGATCCACGGGGGGCGCCTTGAGAGCCGGGGCACGAGCCGCCCCGACCGTCTCACGGCCGAGGGTGTGGTTGGCGCTGTCCTCGCGGTGATCCATGCGCGGATGGTCGAGCAGACCTCACGACGTGTCGTCTCCGCGGCCGTGTTGGGTTCGACGGCCAGGGAGGGTTCGACGGCCAATGTTCCGCGGTGCTCACCTCACACGGTGCGATCGGCCCGGCCGTTGCTCTCCCTGCTGAACCCTCTAATGGGGATCATTGTGCTGCCATATCAGGGCGCGGCCGCCAGTAAACGTGAGCAGCGCCGCCCAGCTCCCCGCGCGCGTAAGCCCACCATGCCACGGGCCGACCCCCTCCGTGAGCTCGACATGCGCCTCACCTACCGCACTGTCAGGGTGCTGCTCACGATCGCCGACCTCAGCGAGCAACGAGCGATGGGGGGGCAGGCACCCAGCAACCGCCAGGTTGCCACCGCCGCGGGGATCTCCGATCAAGGCCAGATCTCAAAGCTCCTCGCCCGCCTGCAAACCCTCGGCCTAATTGACAACGCAGGTGGCGACCACGCGAAAGGCGAACCCAACGCCTGGACCCTCACCCCACGCGGACACGACCTCACACAGACATTCCAAACACAGGCAAGCCGGTGAACTGAGTCCTGCTACTGGCCTCAGATCCCTTCCCCCGGCAAAAACTCGTTCGTGAACGGCGGCAAGCCAGTCGTGTTGGGGTTGCTCTTGAGCAGTCCGTTGCTGTGCATCCACGCCCCAAACGCCGCCCACTGGTTGGCGTCCTGGTAGCCGTAAGGCTTCCCTTCGCTCGGCTGCGCGGCTGGCAGCGTCCGCTGGATCGATTCGACCTGCAGCTTTTCTTCGAGGCTGGGGTTGGCGGCCATGATCAGCTTTGCCGCCGCCTTGGGGTTGGCGCGCACGGCGCGCTCGCCGCGGGTCAGCGCCTGCATGAAGGCGCGCAGGTCCACGCCGTCGTGGTGAGCCTGTTCGCTGCGCACCACCAGCACCAGTTCGTCGTAGTTGGGCACCCCCGCCTGGTCGATCGGGATCACCGTCGGGTGCTTGTGCTTGAGCTGCAGCTGGATCCCCTCGTAATTCCAGAAGCCGCCGAGCGTTGCCCCCACCTCGTGCGAGAGCATCGCCGGCACGAGGTTGAAGCCGACGTTCACTTCCTGCACCTTCGACGGGTTCACGCCCGCGTGCCGCAGGGCCGCGCTCAGCTCCGCCGCCTGGTAGGGGATGCCGGCGGTGCCGACCTTCTTGCCCGCTAGGTCGGCGACGCTCTTGATGTGCGCGCTGGCCGGCGCGATGATCGAGGTCAGCGGGCGCTGCACCAACGCGCCGATCGACACCAGTTTCAGGCCCTCATCGCGCGCCAGCAGCAGCTCCGGCTCGTAGGAGATCGCCATGTCGACCCTGCCGGCGGCGAGCAGCTTCAGCGGTTCGGCCGATTCGGAGGGGGTCACCGGCCGCACGTCGAGCCCCACCGCGCGGAAGTCGCCGCGGGCAATCGCCGCGTACAGCGGCGCGTGGTCGGCGTTGGGAAACCAGTCGAGCATCACCGTGAAGCGCTTCGCGCTCGCCGACGCCGTCGTCACGTTCTGCGCGGTGCCGCAGGCTGTGAGCGCGAGCGCGCCGAGGGCGAGCAGGGCGGCGAGCAGACGGGGGACTGTCATTCTCAACGTGGTTCTCCTGTCGGTGGTGGGGTGTTGTGCGTTTGTTTTTGGGTCCCCAACCCTTCATTTTGTGAAGTGGCTGGGGGGTGTCGTGTTGAACTTCTTGGGGCCCCAACCCTTCATTTTGTGAAGTGGCTGGGGGGTGTCGTGTTGAACTTCTTGGGGCCCCAACCCTTCATTTTGTGAAGTGGTTGGGGGTGTTGTGTTGAACTTTTTGGGCCCCCAACCCTTCATTTTGTGAAGGGTTGGGGCTGTATTTTTGGAATGCCGTCTCCTACGGCTCCCCCGTTGGTCGGGTGGCCCAGGGGGCAAGCCTGCGCTCGGCGAGCGTCAGCGTGTGAAAACAGGCGATCGCAAACACAAACAACACCGCCGTGGCGGCGTACTCGCGCGGCGTCTGCAGGCTGTTGAGGTCGCTCATGATCTCCCGCCCGAGGCCCGAGTAGGGGCCGGTGGTGGCGGTCGAGGTCTCGG
This sequence comes from uncultured Solirubrobacterales bacterium, assembly GCA_963794715.1. Taxonomy (GTDB): domain Bacteria; phylum Actinomycetota; class Thermoleophilia; order Solirubrobacterales; family Solirubrobacteraceae; genus Palsa-744. Next base: position 1,009,704 of record CAWCEY010000002.1, read on the forward strand.
CGATGAACGCGCCGATCACCCCCACCGCGAGTGCGATCCGCGCGCCGCTCAGCGCCGCCGGCAGCGCGGCCGGCAGCTCGGCGAAGCGGAACGCCTGCCAGCGCGAGGCGTCGAGCGTGCGCAGCAGCTTCAGCTGGTCGGGGTCCACGGAGGAGAGGCCGTCCACCGTGGTCACCGCCACCGGGAAGAAGCAGATCAGGGCAATCACCACCAGCTTCGGGAAGATGCCGAAACCCCACCAGAACACCAGCGGCGCGGCGATCACCGCGATCGGCACCGCCTGCGAGCCCACCGCGTGCGGGTAGGCGGCGCGGCGCAGCCACGTGGAGAAGTGGATCGCCACCGCCAGCGCGAAGCCGGCGAGCAGCGCCAAACCGAGGCCGAGCACCACCTCCTCGGCGGTGATCTTGAAGTTCTGCCACAACAGCCCGCCGTTATTCCATAGAGCGGCGGCCACTTCATGGGGGGCCGGCAGCACCGCCGGGTCGACACCGCCGAGGTCCACATACAGCTCCCACGCGCCAAGCGCCGCCGCGGCGAGCAGGAGGGGGGGAGGAGGTGGGCGGCACGGCGTCTCATCGCGGCCATCCCACACTCTCCGTGCCGGAGTCGTGTGCGAGGCGGGCGCCAGCGGCGGGTGATGACGTCAGCGGCTGGGGACCGTCGGGCGCGCTTCCCAGCCCCAACGCGATCAGCGCCTGCTCGCGCAGCGCTGTCACCGCCGCGTCGGTGCGCGCGCGGGGGCGCGGCAGCCCGATCTCGAGCTCCGCGATCACCCGGCCGGGACGGGAGGAGAGCACCACCACGCGATCGGCCAGCAGCACCGCCTCCTCGACGTCGTGCGTGACCAGCACCACGGTGCGTGGCTCCTGTTGGAGCGCCCGTGCCAACCACCCCTGCATCTCCGCGCGCGTGATCGCGTCGAGCGCGCCGAACGGCTCGTCGAGGCACAGGACAGGCTTGCCGGAGAGCAGCGTGCGCACGAACGCCACGCGCTGGCGCATCCCGCCGGAGAGCTCATGCGGGCGCGCCGCCTCGAAGCCGCGCAGGCCGAGCTCCGCGAACAGCGCCTCGGCGCGTGCGCGCGCCTCGGCGCGCGGCCGCCGCGCGATCCGCAGCGCCAGCGCCGCGTTGTCGACAGCGCTCAGCCACGGCAGCAGCAGGTCGTGCTGGGGCATCAGCGCGGCCGGCGCGCTGCGCACGCTGCCCGCGTCCGGCCGCTGCAATCCGCAGATCAGCTCCAGTAGCGTGGTCTTGCCGCAGCCGCTGGGACCGACAACCGCCACCAGCTCGCCTGCCGCGGCGTGCAGCGACACATCGGCGAGCGCCGGCACCGCCCCGCCCAGAGGTGGGTGGGCTCCGGGTTGACGGGCCCCGGGCAGGTGGGGGCTGGGCCCGCCTCTATCGCGCGCTGGGTATACGCGGCACACGCCGCTGACCGCGATGGCGTCCGGCAGCCCAGCCCTATCAAGCGGCTGCGGTTCGGCTCTGAGTCCTATCGACACTCACGCCACTCCCTCCGCGGGCATTACCCCACAGGTTCGAAGGGTCGGCGCCGGGTCCGTGGTTGGCGCCATCTCAGCCGGCCTTCCCGCCAGCCCCCCTGGTGTTGTCTGTTCTTGGCACAGCCTAGCGCGGGGCGTGCGCGAGATGCACCGGCGTCTGCTTGCCGGGGTACGCGGCCGGGAGCGGATGCCGGGCGAGTTTCGAACCACACAGAGCTCGTCTCCTCGCGCGCGGTGGAGGCCAGTCTGGGAGTGAGCCGGCCGATCTGCTGCGCGTTGGCGATCACGCTCGCCAGTTCGGAGCACCGTGGGGGTCTACCTCGCGGGTGGTTGACCAACTTGACCAACTTTGCTACTCTCCGCCTCGTGTCCACGACCTACAGCATCGGCGAAGCCAAGACCCACCTCTCGAAGCTGGTACATCTGGCCGAGGAGGGCGAGGAGGTTGTCCTGCGCCGCGGCCCCAAGCCGGTGGCCCGCCTGGTTGCCATCCCCCCTGACGAAGGCGGCGCCAAGCGGCAACCCGGACGGATGCGCGGTCGTGTGCGGGTGCCCGATGACTTCGACGTCTGGCCCGAGGACATCGCGCACGCGCTGGGCATCACCGAGTAATGCGTCTGCTGCTCGACGCGCATGCACTGCTCTGGTGGCTGGGTGGCGATCGGCGCCTGTCGACGACGGCTTGCGAGGCGATTGCGACAGCGGACGATCCCCTCATCGGGGCCGGCACGCTTGTCGAGATCGCCGTCAAGCGGTCGATCGGCAAGCTGCCGATCGACGAGGACTGGCCACAGCAGGCGAGCAAGGACGGCTTCGGAGTGCTTGCCATCGCATGGGCGCACGCCGCACGACTGCAGGCGCTTCCGTTCATCAAGGTGGGTGGGAGCTCTCACCGCGACCCATTCGACCGGCTCCTCGTCTCGCAGGCGCTCAGCGAGCGGCTGCCGATCGTCACCCGTGACCCGGCGCTTGCGATGTATGGAGTTGTGACGGTCTGGTAGGCGCCTCTGTGCAGTGCCTGAATGGCGTTGGATTTGTCTTCCACCGAACACGGCGAGCGCCGCGCGTTGCGGCTCACCGCCCCGTCCCCGCCGCCAGCTCAGGCCGCGTCAAGGCCCGCACGAAGTCCTCAAGCTGCGCGGTGGTCCAGCACTCGAACGCGGTGCAGTGCTGCTCGTAGGCGGCGATCACGGAGTCGCCGTAGTTCCAGTACAGGCGCGGCTCGGGATTCAGCCAGAAGGTGCGTCCCGCCCGCGCGGCGATCGTCGCGAAGGCGTCCGCCCGGGGTGGGCGGCCGTTGGTGCGGGCGTCGCCGAGCACGATCACCGTGGCGCGCGGGTTGAGATCGTCGCCGATCTGCTCCAGCAGCTCCGACCACACGCGCCCGTAGTCGGTGTAGCCGGAGATGTCGGCCACGCCCGCGTCGGAGGCGATCCGCTCGTTGACCGCTTTGAAGTCGCGCTCCCGTTCGAAGATGTCGGTCACCTCGGAGATCCGCTCGATGAACACGAACGAGCGCATCTTGCGGAAGGAGTCGTGCAGCGCGTGCAGCACCGAGAGGAAGAACACCGAGGCGGAGGTGACGGAGGTGGAGACGTCGCACAGCACGTACACCTCCGGACGGCGCGGGCGGCGGGGGCGGTACTTGAGCACCACCGGCACGCCGCCGGTCTGCAGCGAGGCGCGCATCGTGCGGCGCACGTCCACGTGCGCGTGGTGGCGGTGGCCGCGGGTCTGGTGGCCCTGGGTGGCCAGGCGCCGGCGCAGCTGCGCCACCACGCGGTGCACGGCGGCGAGATCCTGCAGGGGGCCGGAGGGCAGCGCGCGGTCGAGCTCGCCGAGTGGGCGCGCGGGGGGGAGGGTGCCGGTGCGCTGCACCTGCGCGCGCTCCAGCTCCCGGCGCAGCATCGCCTCGAAGCGGCGCAGCGCGGCGCGCGGCACACCCTCGCGGCGGGGGTCCTCCTCGGGCAGCTCCGGCTGAGGCTCGGCGCGCAGCCCCAGCGTTCGGCGGATGCGCTGCACGTCCACCCCGATCACGCCCGAGCCCCCGTCGCGCCGAGCGAGCGCGGCGATCGCCATTCGCGCGAGGTCGCGCATCGCGCCGTCGTCGCCGTCGCGCAGGGCGGCGGCGATCTGACGGCGCAGCTCGTCGAGCTGCAGCTCCGACAGCTCTTCCAGGTCGAGCTCGCCGGCGTCCCCATCGCGCAGCTGGTGGGCGGAGTCCTCGCGCACCCCCTCGCGCACCGCCGCCAGCTCGACCGCGCGGAAGAAGAAGCGCTCGAACACCAGCTCGAAGATCCGCCGGTCGTCCTGGCTCTTGGCGAGCGTCGCCGCCAGCGCCTCGCGGAAGTCCTGCTGGGCGGTCCACTCGATCTCGCGCAGCACCGCGAAGGCGTCCAGCAGCTCGGAGGTACCGACCGCCACGCCCTCCTTGCGCAGCTCCTCGCCCAGCTCCAGCAGGCGCGCGGCGATGCCCTCGGGGGGCGTGGAGGGGCCGGTGGGGGTTGCGGGCACTGTGGGGGCGGATCGGTCGGGGGGGACGGGCGGGCCGGATAGGGCCATGGAGGCCTCTCAGGCGGCGCCGGCGACGGACTCGTCGCGCCCCAGCTTCAGGCCGACGCGCTCGGCCACCACGTCCATGTCGGTGCGGTGCTTGACGATCACCGACATCGTTTCCATGAACGTGTCGGAGTCGATGTCCCGCGCGCCCAGCAGCAGCAGCGCGCGCGCCCAGTCGATCGACTCGGCGATCGACGGTGGCTTCTTGAGGTCGAGCTCGCGCACCATCCCCACCACCTCCACCAGCCGGCGCGCGACGGTCTCGGAGAGCTCCGGCGTGTGCAGGCGCACGATCGCCAGCTCATGCTCGAGGCACGGATAGTCCAGCCACAGGTACAGGCAGCGGCGCTTGAGAGCCTCGGTGAGCTCGCGCGAGTTGTTGGAGGTCAGCAGCACCACCGGGTGGGTGCGCGACTCCACGCGGCCGAGCTCGGGAATCGAGATCTGAAAGTCGGAGAGCACCTCCAGCAGCATCGCCTCGAACTCCTGATCGGTCTTGTCGATCTCGTCGATCAGCAGCACCACCGGCTGCTCGGAAGCGATCGCGCTCATCAGCGGTCGCGCCAGCAGGAACTCCTCGCTGAAGATGTCCTCCTGCACCTCGTCCCACCCCGCCGTGCCGCCCTGCGCCTGGATGCGCAGCAGCTGCTTGCGGTAGTTCCACTCGTACAGCGCCTTCGCCTCGTCGAGGCCCTCGTAGCACTGCAGCCGCACCAGCTCGCGGCCCAGGTAGTGCGCCAGCGCCTTCGCCAGCTCGGTCTTGCCGACCCCGGCGGGACCCTCCACCAGCACCGGCTTGCCCAGCCGCGTCGCCAGGTAGGCCACCAGCGCGGTGGACTCGGCCGGCAGGTACCCCACCGCGGTCAGGCCCTCCGCCACCTCGGCGGCCGAGGCGGGGGTGGGTGGGGAGGTGGGGGAGGCGGGGAAGGCTGGGGTCATCGTCATCGCAATGGTAGGGGCTCATCCCACGGGGCCGCCGGGCGGCCTGCCCACTACGGCTCGGCGACCGGGTGGGTGTCCTCGAACGAAAGTTGCTCCTTCCCGGGCGCCGGAGGGTAGCGGCTGCGCGTCTTTGCCGGGACGGGTGTTCTACGAGGCGCTATGGCCGTCTCAGCCTGGTCGGGCTGGGGCGGCGGGCCTGGGGCGCGTGCCGGCTGACGCTCCGGCAGGCCGGAGTCCCATCGCTCGGCGCGCGGCGGATGGGGGCTCGGCGAGCGCGGCCGATCCCGCCGCAGCAGCGGCGGCTCGGGGCGCTGCCCGGCGCGCATCCGCGAGCCGGCGTAGGCCAGCACGCCGGCGGCGGCAAGCGCGAAGAAGATCCCCCACTGGATGCCGACGTTGGCGGCGACCCCGTGCTGGGTGATCCCGGGCTTGTCGAACAGCCGCAGGATCAGCAGCAGCGCGCTCCACAGGCCGGCGGCGAGCACCACCGCGCCGTCGCCGCCCGGCAGCCGGAACCGGCGTCCATCGGCGCGCATGTACAGCAGCACCAGCACCGCCACCGCCACCAGCAGCACGGCGGCCTCGACGAACGAGAAGACTCCGAAGGCGTTCAGGTTGCGGCTGACAAGCGGTTGGTTCTTCGCGGCGGTGACGACCGCGTTCTGCTGGTACCACGGCAGGAACATCGTCACGAACAGCGCGATCGCGGCGATCGCCGCCAGGCGCCGGTCGCGATCGAGGGCACCCCAGACGTGGGCGAAGCCTGAGCCCGCGGGGCCGTCCGGATGGGCGGAGTCGGGGTCTCTGGCGCCGCCACGGATGCGCGCTTCGCTGGGCACACACCGATTGTACGGAGGCGTTCAGCGGCGCCTCGCTGTTCAGCGACGCTTGGCGCGGGCGGCTTTGGCGTGCGCGGGGGCCTTGGTGCGCACGGGGGCGCCGAGCGCGATCGTGCCGCTTGTGCTCGCGGTATTGCCGGCGAGGTCCACGGCGGTGATGCTGATCGAGTAGGTGCCGGGCTTCCGGGGTGTGACCCACAGCAGCCGCGGTTTGCCGCCCGCGACAAGCGCGCCATTGGTCCACACGACGCGCCCGCCCGCACGGATCGTGAGGTGGACGGTGGCGATCTTCGAGAGCGACAGCTGCACGCCGCCGCGCACGGCCTCGGGCAGCTTGCGCGTCAGCAGGGCAATCGCCGGCGGGGTGTGCAGGTCCGCGGTGAAGTGTTGTGCGGTCGTGCAGTAGATCTGATCCCCGGGGATCGGCGTGGGCGGCGGGGTGGTCGTCGCGGCCGACACCGTGGCGCCCCCACGGGTGGCGGCTGTCGTGGCGGTGGCGCCGCCTGTGGTTGTGGATGAGGGAGCGGGGGTGGGTGTGGTCGCAGCTGGTGGCGGCGTGGACACGGCAGGGGTGGGTGGGGTGGGTGGGGTGGGTGGGGTGGGTGGGCCCCCATCAACGCGCTGGCAGAGGCTCTGCAGGAATTCCTCGAGCAGCTCGTGGTAGTTGAGGTTGGATTCGGAGTACTGGTCGTACTTTGACCAGGCGCCGGTGTCGTACGAGGGTGTGATCGCGCGCGCCTCCGCGTCCCCCGCTTCGAACAGCTTCAGGCCCAGCGGGTCGCCGGTGAGCTTGGCGTATTCGTAGAGCCCGTTGAGGGATTGAATGAAGCCGTTGAGGATCCTGTCGGTGGGGGCGTAGGTGTACTCCGCGTAGAGCGCGCCGGTTGGTGTCGCCACGCGCACGCCGGCCGGGGGTGGGGTCTGGAAGATGCCGAGCGCCTGTTGAGCCGCCGTCAGGTAGGCCGGTTCGTGCAGGCGCGAGTATGCGCGGGAGAGCGCCTGCAGCGCGGTGCCCTGCGAGAGTCCGCTGGTCCACGGGGGTGGGCCGCCGTCGAAGTGGAAGAGGTACTCCCAGGCGATGCCCCCCGCGCGCTGCGTGGCGAGCGGGATCGCTTCGTCGAGCAGTTCGCGCAGCTGCGTGTTCTGGTGTCCGGTGTCGTAGTAGCCGTTGGCCTCGCCGAAGGTGGCCAGCCACTGGATCTGGATGCCCTGACCGGGGTAGTACTCCCACACCAGGTGGCTGCCGGGAACGCTCACGTGCTGGTCGGCCGCCGGCAGTGGCTGGTGGCTCCACCATTGGACGTTGCTTTCGAGCGTCAGCATCACCGCTCCCAGCCGCGAGGGGGTCAGCTGGCCGGCGGCGGCGATCTGCTGCACGTTGGCGATCACGCTCGCCAGTTCGGAGCGGCGCGTGCCGCTCAGCCGCTTGACGGCGCTCAACGCTTCGGTGTAGGTGGAGGCGTTTTCGCCGTACGCTTCGGAGCTCAGCGCGCCGCTGCGCTGCAGGCTCTGCAGCGCTCCGTACACCGTCGGTCCCCGGGCCGCGGCGGCCGCGGGGAGGACCAAGCAGAGCCCGCTCAGCCCGAGGGCGAGCCTCTTCATCAGGGGCTGAGCTCGGCGAGCGTGCGCTGCACCTCGGCCTCGACGTCGAGCGTCTCCAGGCCCTGGCGCGCGCGGCGATCGTTGCGGGCGCGCACCAGCTGGCGCACCTCCTCGGCCAGCGCGGCGTCGTGGGAGCCCGCGATCGGATCCCGTCCGCCTCCATCGATCCGGGCCATCTCCGCGTCGATGTCCAGCGGCGCCTCGCCCCGGCGCACCAGCCGTTCGCTGCGAGCGGTGAGCAGCTGGCGGATTTCGGCCTCGCGCTCGATGTGTTCGAACGATGGCGGCGCGTCCGGCGCGGGAAAGGCCGACGGCGACGCGCGCGGGAGGCGCGAGTGGCTCTCGCCGGTGAACAGACCGTCCTGGCCGACCTGATCGTGGAGGCTGCGGCGGGTGAGCATCGATAGCACGCCGACCACGACGAACAGGACGATCGCGCCGAACAGCACCTTGGGGAAAAGCGACTGGATCGTGCCGGGGAAGGCCTGGACCGCGCCGGGGAAGGTCTGCATCGTGCCATGGAAGGCCTGGACCGCGCCGGGGAAGGTCTGCATCGTGCCATGGAAGGCCTGGACCGCGCCGGGGAAGGTCTGCACCGTGCCGGGGAAGAGCGCCTGCATCGTGGAATTGTGGCGCACCGGCCCGCGCTTCGCTACCCTCCCCCTTGTCAGTGTTGACTGACCAGTCAATCTAACTTCGCGCGGCGAACCGGATCGCCCACCGGGAGGCCCGCCCCGCGCCAGCCCGAGGAGCCACGAACAGAACATGGTTGATTTCACGCTCACCGACGAGCAGAAGAACCTGCGCGAGCTGGCGCACGACTTCGCCGAGAAGGAGATCCGCCCGGTCGCCTGGGAGTACGACAAGGAGGGCACCTGGCCGCAGGAGATTCTGCAGAAGGCGTGGGAGGTGGGGCTGATGAACACCCACGTCCCCGAGGAGTACGGCGGGCCCGGCCTCGGCTACCTCGACGGCTGCCTGATCGAGGAGGAGCTGTCGTGGGGCTGCTCGGGCATCCAGACGACGCTCGGCTGCAACGGCCTGGCGACCGCGCCGATCGTGCTGGGCGGCAGCGAGGAGATCAAGAAAAAGTACCTGGGCGCCGTCACCGAGGAGCTGAAGCTGGTGTCGTTCTGCCTGACCGAGCCCGACGCCGGCAGCGACGTGTCGGGGATGCGCACCAGCGCCGTCAAACAGGGCGACAAGTACGTGCTGAACGGCTCCAAGTGCTTCATCACCAACGGTGGCTACGCCGACTACTACACCGTCTACGCCAAGACCGACAAGGAGGCCGGCCACCGCGGCATCTCCGCGTTCGTGGTGGAGCGCGACTGGGGCGTGGTGGTTGACAAGAAGGAGGACAAGCTCGGCCAGCGCGCCTCCAACACCGCGACGATCAGCTTCAACGACGTGGAGGTCCCCGCGGAGAACCTGCTCGGCGAGGAAAACAAGGGCTTCAAGCTGGCGATGATGACGCTCGACCGCACCCGCCCCGGCGTGGCGGCGATGGCGACCGGGATCGCCCGCGCGGCGTTTGAGTTCGCCACCGAGTACTCCAAGGAACGCATCCAGTTCGGCGTGCCGATCGCGATGCACCAGGGCGTGCAGTTCCTGATCGCCGACATGGCCACCGACGTCGAAGCGGCGCGCCTATTGACGTGGAAGTCGGCGGCGATGCTCGACAACGGCGAACGCAACACGCTGGTCTCCTCGCACGCCAAGCGCTTCGCCGCGGACGCCGCGATGAAGGTCGCCACCGACGCCGTGCAGATCTACGGCGGGTACGGCTTCATCAAGGACTACCCCGTGGAGAAGCTGTTCCGCGACGCCAAGATCATGCAGCTGTACGAGGGCACCTCCCAGATCCAGCGCCTGGTGATCGCCCGCGAGACACTGCTGCCGCGCCGGATCGAGGCGGCGGAGACGGTCGCCGCGTAGAGGACTGCTCCTCATATGTTGTTCGGGGGCGCGCATGCGCGCCCCCGCCGACGGGCACATGTGCCCGTCGGTAGACGCGCCGCATGCGGCGCGTCTGGGAACGCACATGTGCGTTCCCTCGAAGCCGCGCATGCGCGGCTTCGTCCGGGACCGTGCATGCACGGTCCCGGGGGCCGGCTTGCCGGCCCGGAACGCCCGCTCAAAAGGCGCATGCGCCACTGAAGCTCCTCAGCGGATGAACAGCGGCTGGCTGTAGTTGGAGACCTGCGCCCCGTTGGTCACCTTCACGAACACCCGGTACAGCCCGCGCCGCCTCACGCGGATCACGCGGCTGAAGCGTGAGCTGGTGGCGTTGTTGTGGTGCAGGACGGTGCCCGCCACCAGCACTTCGCGCCCGCCGATCACGTGCATGATCCCGACTTCCATGCCATCGATCGCGGGGCTCACAGTGCCGTAGATGCGCGCGTGGTGGCGCCTGTGCGTGCGCCCCACGTGGGCTTCCACCTTCACGGCGACCCCCTCGATCGCCACCGGGCTGATCACGACCGGTTTGGTGGCGGTCGTGACCACGCGGAACTGCGTTGCCTCGGTGAGGCCCACAAACGGGAACGAGAAGCCGCCGGTGGCGCTGGTCAGCTCGGGGTTGCCCACCGTCGCGAAACCCTGCGTGTAGGGGAAGGGGTTGGCCTGCAGCACCACCGCCACATTGCCGTTGCCGGTGCCCGACAGCGTTCCCTGAATCGTTGCCACGCCCGCGAAGATCGTCGGGTTGGGCCCCGCGGTGATGGCCAGCGAAAGCGGCACCTTGGCGGTCGTGAAGGCCCGGTCCTCGCCCGTTCCCGCGCCCGCGGCGTTGACCGCGATCAGGCGGTAGTGGTAGGTGGTGACCGGCAGCAACCCGCTCACCGGCACCGCCACTTTCACGGCGCTCGTGCCCGCGCCTGCGTCGGCGAGCGCCGTCTGTGCGCCGTACGCCTTTGTCGGGCCGTACTGGAAGTAGTAAGAGGTGTTGCTCCCGTGTGGGTCGATCGCCCCGCTCAGCGTGACCGAGCCGTAGCTCACGCTCGTGGCCGCCCCGGTCGAGACTCCGGGCAGGGAAACCGCCGCCCGTTTGGCCATGGGCGAAACCGCCGCCTGGGCGGCCACGGTCGCCAGCAAGGACACCAGCCCCGCGACAAGAACTGTCAATGTTGCTCGTCTGGTCATCGTGCACACCGGCCTTTCGTAGCGAATATCCCCCTCGTCCGTATAAACCCGGCGAGGGGTCAAGAGGTGCGCTGCCGCGCTCCGGGGGATGGGGTTGGCTGGGCTCTCGCGCCTCAACGATGCACCGCCGCGCTCATGCCGGTGGGGTCGGTTAGGCTCCCGCGTCACACAGGACAGCGAGCGAGAGCAGAAAGATCAGGAGGCCGGCATGTTCGTGTTCAAGGCAGCGGTGGTGGGCGCGGGGACGATGGGGGGACAGATCGCGCAGACGATCGCCGCCGCCGGCTTCCCGGTCGTGCTCAAGGACATCAGCGAGGAGCTCGTGCAGGCCGGCCTCGACGAGGCCCGCAACGTGACCGCGGGGCAGGTGGGCAAACTGGTGGAGCGCGGCAAGCTCACCGCCGAGCAGGGCGACGCGCAGATCGCCGCCATCGTGGGCCGCATCGAGGGCACCACCTCCTACGCCAGCTTCGGCGACGTGGACTTCGCGATCGAGGCCGTCCCCGAGCGGATGGAGATCAAGCAGGCGGTGTTCGCCGAGCTCGACGCCGCCACTCCCGGCCACGCGATCCTCGCCTCCAACACCTCCTCGCTGTCCATCACCGAGATCGGCGAAGCCACGCTGCGCCCCGACAAGGTGGTGGGCTTCCACTACTTCTACCCCGCCTCCGTGCTGCCGTTGATCGAGGTGATCGAAGGGGATGAAACCTCGCCCCATACCATCACCGCGGCGGTGACGTTCGCGCAGGCCATCCGCAAGCAGCCGATCGTCTGCGCGGAGGTGCCGGGCTTCGTGGTCAACCGCATCCTCAACGCCGGCACCTCGGAGATCTGGCGCGCGCAGGAGGAGCAGAAGCTCTCGATCAAACTGATCGACGAGGGCGTGGGCGCGGCCGGCGTGGTGCCGATCGGCCCCTACGTCCTCGTCAACCTGCTCGGGCTCGACACCGTGCTGCACGTCGCCAAACACCTCGCCGAGTCCTACGGCGACGAGCGCTTCTACGTGCCCAAGGGGATGCAGAAGCTCGTCTCCGAAGGCAAGCTCGGCGCGAAGACCGGCGGCGACGGCTTTTACAACCCGCAGGGGGAGCCCAACCTGGAGGGCGGCGGCGAGCCCGACGTGGCGCAATTGGTGGAGCTGCTCACGCTGAAGACCTTCGTGGAGGCCTGCCTGGTGCTCGAGGAGGGGGTGGCGAGCCACCGCGATATCGACTTCGGCCTGATCGCGGGCGCCGGCCTCGACCCGCAGCGGGGGCTGATGCCGCCCTTCATGCGCGCCGACGTGGAGGGTCTCGACACGATCCTGGAGCGCTTGGAGAACGCGCAGGAGCGCCACGGCGAGCGCTTCGCGCCGCCCACCATCCTGCGCCGGTTGGTCGCACAGGGCCGCCTCGGGCAGAAGAGCGGGCAGGGCTTCTACTCCTACCCGCAACCCGATCCGCAGCAGCCCGGCGAGGGTATCGTCAAGCTCCAGACGATCCCGGCAGGGGACCGTGCGGCCGCGGCGGGTGGGACTGGCGGCGATGCGGTCGCGCCGGGGGCCGGCGGCGATGGAGGGGTCGCGATCGCCTGGCTGGCGAATGGCCAAATGAATGCGATTGCCCCCGCGGTGATCGAAGACCTCGGCAGGGTGTGGACGCACGTCAAGGCCGCCGATCCGCCGATCCGCGCGCTGGTGATCGCCTCCTCCAACCCTTTTCTCTACAGCGCGGGCGCCGACATCAAGGCGTTCACGCAGATGGACGAGGCTGGCGGGCGCAAGCTGATCGACGACGCCCACGCGCTCTTCTCAGAGCTCGGCAGCGATGGCGTGGCCACGATCGCCGCCGTCAACGGCCTCGCCTTCGGCGGCGGCTGCGAGCTGGCGATGGCGTGCGACCTGCGGATCGTCGCGCGCTCGGCGATCTTCGGCCAGCCCGAGATCAAGCTCGGCATCATCCCCGGCTTCGGCGGCACCCAGCGCCTGCCGCGCCTGGTCGGCCAGAGCAAGGCGCTGGAGATGAACCTGATCGGCGACCCGATGCTCGCCGAGGAGGCCTACGAGTACGGCCTCGCCAGCGCGATCGTGGACGACCACGAACTGCTCGACACCGCGCTCGCGTGGGCGCGCAAGCTCGCCGGTCAGGCGCCGCTCGCGCTGGAGCAGATCAAACAGGTCTCCGCCAAGGGCGACCTCGACGAGGGGATCGCCGCCGAGAAGGCCGGCTTCGCCACGGTCTTCCAGAGCGAGGACGCGCGCGAGGGGATCGCTGCGTTCCTGGGCAAACGCGCACCTCGGTTTGAGGGGAAGTAGCGAGACCCGCCCAGTGCAGACGTGCGCGGGGGAATCAGAGACCCGCCCAGCGCAGACGTGCGCGGGGGAAATCAGAGACCCGCCCAGCGCGAGACGTGCGCGGGGGAAATCAGCTACCCGGGTAGCTTCACGAGATCGCGCTCGGGCTCGATCCGCCAGCGCTCGGCCAGCGCCGCCAGCTCGCCCGTGAGCGGCCAGCGGTCGGGCTGCGGCTTGCCCTCGAAGTCGGGGTTGGCGCCCTTCAGCGCCATGCAGCCGGCGTTGTCGCCCTTCGCGCGCAGCGCCGCCACCTCCTCGTCGCTCAGGCGCGCCTCCGGGGTCGATTGCAGCGCTGCCAGCGCCGCCAGCTCGGCCCGCTTGTCCTCGATCGGGCGGGGAGCGCATTGCGTGCCCCCGTCTCCCTCTCCATAGGAAGGCATCGCCTCCTGGATCAACGTGGGTGCCACGCAGCGCACGGGAGGGTGCGCGAGGGTCCATTGGCAGGCCAGCTGCAGCATGCTCAGGCCGTGCCGGGCGGCGTAGGGGCGCATCCATTCGAGCGTCTCGCGGCCCTTCTCCACCCAGCCCTCGGGGCGGAACTTGCGGTGGTCGTAGGCGGCGAACTCGTGGCCTGGCAGCACGTCGTCGTGGAACAGCCCCCCATAGTCCACCACCCGCGCGATCAGGCTCACATCGTGTGTGGCGGCGGCGTCCAGCACCAGCTTCCCCGGCCACGGCTCCAGCGGGCCGAAAATGATCATCGCCCAGTCGATCAGCTCGCCGAAGCGCTCGACGCAGTCGATCAAATCGAGCGTGAAGCCGTTGGCGGGGCCTGGCGCCACTCCCAGCAGCCGCGTGAGACCGGCATCGCGGACGGCTTGCATCCCCTCCCACACCGCCGTGCTCGTGTACCCGGTGCGGTCGGGGTTGTGCAGCAGCAGCAAATCGAAGCGCTCTGTGCCGATGCGCTCCAGGCTGCGCTCGGTCGCCATGCGGATGTACGCCGCGTAGTCGCCTTCCCCGCGCAGGCGCGGGTCGGTGAAGCGGGGAAAGCCTTTCGCGCCTTCGCGCTCGCCGGTGTAGAAGTCGTGCCCGATCGCCCCCACCAGGCAGTAGCTGTCGCGCTCAACTCCGCGCAGCGCCTCGCCCAGCAGCCAGTCGGCGGCGCCCTCTCCGTAAACGTCCGCCGTGATCACCGTGTCGATCCCCGCGCCGGGTCGCAGCAGCGCCTTCAGCCGCTCCTCCTCCAGCGGCTCGCCGAAGTGCATGAAGCGCCCGCCGCTCCAGGTGCCGAGGGCTGTGGTGGTGGGGTCCACGGTGCCTCACTTTACGTTGTTGGCGCCGGCGGTTCGTTCTTCTTTTTCGACCCCCAACCAAACAAGAACGAGACTTAGTCTTCTTTGGCTGGGCCTTTGAATCTCTACAGGGAGTTCGCCGTGTGCCCGCAGTCGGGCGTCTTGTAGATGGTCTCGCAGTAGGTCTGTGCCTTCCACGTGCGCTGGAAGCGCTTGACGAAGCGCTGGAGCGCACGCCGTCGCGTGTGTGTGCTGCCACGGCCTTCGACCAGCTGCTGCATCCGGGTGGTGAGCATGCTCAATCGCACACGCAGCAGGAGATCTGCCACCGTCTGTCCAGTCTTCCTCAGAAAGGCCCTGAATTCGCCTGGCTTACCGAACTGTTGGCGCCGAATCTGGTCGAATTTGCGGCGCACTTCGACGGCGGACGCTTCGACGTGCAGATCGGCCGCTTCGCCCATCACCCAGTCCGTCGAGATGAGGAAGCCCATCACGGCCGTCATCTCACCGCGGGTGGGTTCGGTGGACGGTCGGCGACGGGATCCCGGCACCGAATTCTCCGCCACGCTTACCCAGTGGGCGAAGGTCGCCCCATCGATCTCCCGCGATCCCACGCACGCCAAAACTTCTCCAGCGGCTGGCTGGTAGGGGCTTGTCTTTGTTGTTGCCGAGGCCGTGGGGGGTGTCGGGCCTGGTGCGGTGCTACCGGCAACAGCCGTCGGTGAAGGCGGACAGGCCGCGGCGGGCGGCGCGGTTTCTTCCGCGTAGCTGAGCCCAACCGGGATCGCCAGCAGAGTTAGGAATGCCGCACAGCCGACAGCCATGCCGGTGCGAAGCTTGCCAACAGCTCTCATTTTGCAACCGTACCGAATAACTGGCGCCCGCGGCTCTCCCGGTCGAGCAGCGCCGCGGCGCGGGCACGGGCACTCATCCCTGTCCAAGCCCCGCCGCGGTGCGCGCGCGCAGCGTCGCTTCCAGGCGAGTCAGCGCGTGGCGCAGCGGCTGCTCGCCGGGTTCGGTCGGGGTCTCGGTGGCGCTCTCGCCGAGGGCGGTGCGCGCGGCGGCGATCACGCCGGGGCGCAGCTGCTCCAGCTCGGCGATGCGCGCCGTCAGGTCAGGGCGGTCTTCCGTCGCCAGCTCCAGCAGCGCGGCGCTGTATGCCTGGTCGAGCTCGATCGCGGCGAGCGAGTAACGGCCCTGGTCGAGATCGAGTCTGGCGCGCAGCGCCAGCTCCTCGCACAACAATGCCGCTTCGCGTGCCCCCAGCAGCGCGGCCAGACGCTCCTGGGGGCGCAGCACCGCCGCCCGGCGTCGCCTGCGATGCTCGCTGAAGCGCAGCTCGCGCGCGTGCGCCCACTGCCCGTAGGCCACCTGCTCGCCTTCGCCCCAGCCCGCTCGCGTCGCCAGCGCCTGCGCGGGGGACAGCTCGCGCACGTGAGGGTCCGCGGTGGCGATGCGGTGGGCGAACAGCAGCCGGTTGAGGATCGCCGCTGTCGCGTGCGACTCGCGCTCGGCCTCCAGCTGCGCCAGCCACGCGCGCGCCTGGCGCTCCGCCGACACCGACACGGGGTCGATCACCGTCGCGCGAGTGCTCGGCAGCGTGGGGGATGAAAGCCCCGCCCACCCGGGCTCCACCGGTGGGCGCAGGCGTGCGCCCAACCGTCCGCGGCGCAGGGTGGCGCCGATGGTTTCCAGAATCACCACGCGCTCGGGCTCCGCGTCCGCCCCGGCGCGCAGCAGATAGCGGCCGTCGGCCGGCCCCAGCTCCCACGGGAACTCCATCTGCACGAAGAGGAACAGGCGCTCGGCCACCCCGGCACCGTATCCTTTGCCAGATGTCCAACGCGGGATCAGCCAAAAGCCTGCGCGAGCGCCTCGCCGGCGGCACCGAGGAGCGCCTGGGCAAAGCGATCGTGGACCTGTTCGACAACCCCCTGCTCAACGGCGCCCTCGGGCGCGCCTCCGACGCGCGGGAGAAGGCCGCTCAGGCACAGGAGCTAGCGATGGGGGCGCTCAACCTGCCTTCGGCGGCCGACGTCGAACGGCTCACTCGCCGCCTGCGCTCTCTCTCCCAGCGGCTGGAGGGGATCGAGGACGGTGTGCACCGCATCAGCCGCACGCTCTCCAGTCCGTCGATCGAGGCGCGGCTGGCGGCGATCGAGGAGCAGCTGCGGGCGCTCTCCGGCAAGCTCGACACCCAGCGGCCCGCCGCGCAGCCGCAAGCCGCCGGGCGGCCCGCCGCGCAACCAAAGGCTGCCGAGCGGCCCGCCGCACAACCGCAGGCCGCCGAACGGCCCGCCAAACCGAGGGCCGCCAAACGGGCCACGGCAAAAGCTTCGGCGAAACGTCCCAAACCGCCGGCGCGCTGAACGCCCTGCGCGGTTGAACGCCCTGCGCGGTATTACATCAGCGCGCTAACCGCCAAGTGGCCCATCGCCTCGGCGGCGGCAAGCAGAGCATCGTCGCCGATCTGCTCCTGCTGTTCGGTCGGATCCTCGCCGAGCACGTTGGACACGGTGAGCACGCACGCCACGGGGACTCCCTCCCGCGCGCCCACCGCGAACAGGGCGGCCGCCTCCATCTCGACCGCCACCGCTCCCGCCGCGCGCCACTCGCGCTCGCGGTCGGGGTTCGGCTCGTAGAAGAGGTCGGTGCTCACGATCGTGGCTGTGGGCCGCCCGTTTGCGCCGCCGGCCAGCGCCGCCGTCAGCGCACGGTCGCCGGCGATCCGCTCGCCCGCCCCCAACTGGCGGCTGGTGCCGTCGGCGACGAGCGCCTCGTGTGCCACCAGCAGATCGCCCAGCGCAAAACTACCGTCGAGCGCGCCGCACGTTCCCACGCGGATCGCGCGCCGCGCGCCGAGCGCGATCAGCTCCTGCAGCACGATCGCCGCCGAGGGTCCGCCCATGCCGGTGCTCTGGATCGTCAGCGGTTCCCCGTCGGCGATCGCCGGGCCGGTGTAGCCCCACAGGCCGCGATGGTGGTTGAACATCAGGGGGCCCTCCAGCAGTAGCTGTGCCAGCGCCAGCGCCCTGCCGGGGTCGCCCGGCAGCAGCACGCGCTCGGCCAGCGCGGCCGTCGGACGCAGGTGGATCGGTTGGCGCGGTGGCATCGGCGAGAACTTTACGAGCCCGCACCTCACCGCCGGGGAGGGTAGGCGGATCATTGCCGAGGAATGTGCAGACAGGCCACCGCCGAGAGAGATGGGTACATAGGACCCGCCGGGGGAGGTCCATAGACTGCTGTGGAATGGGAACGTCCGAGGCGAGCGGGCTGACCCTTGCGCAGGTCGCCGCCCGGGCGAGCGTCTCGCCGGGGACCGTCAGGCGCTGGGTCAACGAGGGGCTGATCCCCCAGTACGACGGGGGCTGGAACGCGCCCGCCGTGAGGCAGGTGGGGATCGTCGCGCGCCTGCGGGAGCGCGGCTACACGCTCGGGCAGATCCGCGAAGCCAGCGAGAACGGGCGCCTGGCGCTGGGGGACCTGGAAGACTTTCTCTCCGGCGCGGAGGGTCGCCACACGTTGCGCGAGGCCGCGCGCGAGACCGGGCTTGCGCCTGAGCTGATCGAGCGAATCTTCGTGGCGCTCGGCCTCAGCGCGCTGGCGGTGGAGGCGATGTCCGACGAGGACCTGGAGATGCTGAAGTATGTGGCGGCCGTGCTGGAGGCCGGCATGCCTGAGGTGGCGTTCATCCAGATCGCACGTGTTTATGGGCAGGCGCTCGCCCAGATCGCCGAAACCGAGGTGCGGCTGTTTCGCATGTACATCCACGAGCCGCTGATGCGCGAGGGGGTCTCGGGCCGCGAGATCGGCGAGCAGATGGACGGCATCGCGCGCGAGTTGGTGCCGTTCACCGCGCCGCTGATGGACTGGGTGCACGGCCGCTTCCTGGCCTACTTCGTCGAGCAGGAGGTGATCGGCCACATGGAGGCTGAAACGATCGATGCGCAGGAGCCCGAGGCGGGGCGCCTGCGGGTGGCGATTGCGTTCGCCGACCTGGCCGGCTACACCCGCCTCACCGAGGAACAGGGCGACGAGCACGCGGTCAGCGCGGTCGAGCGCTTCGTGGAAGCGGTCGAGCGCACGCTGCCGATCGACGCGCGCGTGCTCAAGACGCTCGGCGACGAGGTGATGATCGTCGCCGCCGACTCGGTCGCGCTGACGCGCTGGGCCGTCGGCTTCCAGGCCCGCGCACCCGCGGGGGTGCCGCCGCCGCGTATCGGCATCCACCATGGCGAGGCGATCTACCGCGACGGCGACTACTACGGCCGCGAGGTCAATCAGGCCGCGCGCGTGGTCGCCCGCGCGGCTGGCGGCGAGGTGCTGGTGACGCGCGCCGTCGTCGACCTCGCCGAGGGCGTGGAAGGCCTCGCCTTCAAGCTAATCGGGGAGGTGGGCCTGAAGGGCTTCTCCGAGCCCACCGAGCTGTTCCTCGCGTCGGGGGGATGAGCCCCGAGGCGATCCTCGAGCGGGTGCGGGCCGGTGGCCTGCTGTCGTCTGGGCAGCGGGGTGCAAATCGCGTGCTCGCGATGCTCTCCGGGGGGCGCGACTCGGTCTGTCTGCTCGATCTGGCTGTTGCCATCCGCGGCGCGGAGAACGTGCACGCCCTACACGTCAACTACGGGCTGCGGCCAGAGGCCGACGAGGAGGAGCGCCACTGCCGGGAGCTTTGCCAGCGTCTGGGGGTCGCGCTGGAGGTGGTACGGGCCGAGCGTCCCCCCAGCGCCGGCAACCTGCAGGCGTGGGCGCGCGAGCTGCGCTACGGCGTGGCCGGCGAGCTGGCCGAGCGGCACGACGCGCTGATCGCCGCCGGCCACACCGCCACCGACCAGGTCGAGACGATCCTCTACCGCCTCGCCGCCTCGCCGGGCCGGCGTGCGCTGCTGGGGATGTCTCCGCGCGAGGGTCGCCTCGTGCGCCCGCTGCTCGAGCTCACGCGCGAGCAGACCGCCGCCTACTGTCGCGCGCGCGGCCTGCCGTGGCGGGAGGACCCCAGCAACGACGATGAGCAGTACGCGCGTGCGCGCGTGCGTAACCGCCTGCTGCCGGCGCTCGACGCGGTGCACCCGGCGGCGCGGGAGAACGTGTTGCGCACGGCGCGGCTGCTGCGCGAGGAGGCCGAGGCGCTGGATGGGCTCGTCGAGGCCGAGCTGGTTGGCGGCGGCGCCAGCATCGCGATCGAGCGTCTGCGGGCGCTGCCCGCCGCGCTGGCGCGACTGGTGGTTGTGCGCCTTGCGGAGCGGGTCGCCGGCGCGTACGTGCCCCAGGCGGGCGCCCGTGTGGAGGAGATCGTCGCGCTCGCGGACCGTGGTGGCCGAGCGGAGCTGCACGTCGGCGCGCTGGTGGGCGCCGTGATTGAGGATGGCCGCCTGCGCATGGTGAAGCTGCCTCCGCGGGTTTGAGCGCACCTGCCGTCGGTGGGGACAACATTCTTTTGGGCCCCCAGCCAAATCAGACTGAGTCCTGTTCTTATTTGGCTGGGGGCTTGAAAGAGCACAATTGGCTGGGGGGGCTTGAAAGAGCACAATTGGCTGGGGGGGGGCTTGAAAGAGCACAATTGGCTGGGGGGGGGGCTTGAAAGAGCACAATTGGCTGGGGGCTTGAAAGAGCACAACACAACGCCCCAGCCCCTACACTCCCCGCGTGGCCATCATGCCCCCTGAGCGTGTTGCGTCTGCCGACCTGGGTGGAGCTTCGGAGGGCGAGACTCCAAACCACGCCTCCGAGGTCGGCGAGGTGCTGGTCGACGCTGAGCGGCTGCGCCTGCGCGTGGCCGAGCTGGCGCGAGAGATCTCGCGCGACTACGCCGGCACCGCCCGTCCGCTGCTGCTGGTGGGGGTGCTGAAGGGCGCGATGTTCTTCCTCTCCGACCTAATGCGCTTGATCGAGATCCCGGTGGAGGTCGATTTCATGGCGGTCGCCTCCTACGGATCGGCTACCGACTCCTCCGGCGTGGTGCGGATCCTCAAGGATCTCGACGCCGCGATCGATGACCGGGATGTGCTGATCGTCGAGGACATCGTGGATTCGGGTTTGACGCTGCAGTACCTGCTGCGCAATCTCGGCTCGCGCGATCCCCGCACGCTCGCGGTATGCGCGCTACTGATGAAGCCCGCTCGCTCGAAGATCGGTCATCGCAAGGCCGACCAACCGCCCCGCTATGTCGGCTTCGAGATCCCCGACCGCTTTGTGATCGGCTACGGCCTCGACTACGCCGAGCGCCACCGCAACCTTCCCTTCGTGGCGGCGTTGGAGCTCTCGTGAGGATGGCTCAAACACCGGAAAATCCGAACGTCCGTGGTACGCTAGACGGCTGGTGGCCTCGTAAGAGGGGTGGGTCAGGCGTGTCAGCCCCGCCAGTAACAGCCGGCGTCCCAACTTCAACGATCGAACTATGAGCCGTTTCTTCAAGAGCGCAGCCTTCCCGATCCTAATCGTGGTCGTGCTGGTGTTCTTCGTCATGAAACTCTTCCCGAGCGGCTCCAGCAACGGGCGCCACCACAGCTATCAGACGCTGGTATCGCAGGAAATCCCGAAGGGCGAAGTCAAGTCGGTCGAGTTCAAGACCAAGTCCAACGCCCTCGAAGTCGAACTGAAGAACAAAGAAAAGTACGAAATCGGGTTCGTCGACCAGGCCGCGCCCGAACTGATCAAAAAGCTCGAAGCCGAGAGCGTCTCGTTCAACATCGAAGCCAACAAGAGCAGCGTGATCCTGTCGCTGCTCGTCACGGTGCTGCCGATCCTGATCTTCGTCTTCATCTGGATCTTCCTGCTCAACCAGATCCAGGGCGGAGGATCGAAGGTGATGTCGTTCGGCAAGTCGCGCGCCAAACGGCTGTCGGCCGACTCGCCGAAGATCACCTTCCGCGACGTGGCCGGGGTCGACGAGGCCGTGGAGGAGCTGCACGAGATTAAGGAGTTCCTGGAGAACCCCAAGAAGTTCCAGGCGCTCGGCGCGCGCATCCCCACCGGGGTGCTGCTGTACGGGCCGCCCGGCACCGGCAAGACGCTGCTCGCGCGCGCGGTTGCCGGCGAGGCGGGCGTGCCGTTCTTCTCGATCTCCGGGTCGGACTTCGTCGAGATGTTCGTCGGCGTCGGCGCTTCGCGCGTGCGCGACCTGTTCGAGCAGGCCAAGCAGAACTCGCCGTGCATCATCTTTATGGACGAGATCGACGCCGTCGGGCGCCACCGCGGCGCCGGCCTCGGCGGCGGCCACGACGAGCGCGAGCAGACGCTCAACCAGCTGCTGGTCGAGATGGACGGGTTTGAGGCGAAGGACAACATCATCATGATCGCCGCCACCAACCGGCCCGACATCCTCGACCCCGCGCTGCTGCGCCCCGGGCGCTTCGACCGTCAGATCGCCGTCGACCGCCCCGACCGCAAGGGCCGCGCGAAGATCCTCGAAGTCCACACCCGCGGCAAGCCCTTGGCGAAGGTGATCGATATCGACGCGCTCGCCGGTCAGACGCCCGGCTTTACCGGCGCCGATCTCTCCAACCTGATCAACGAGGCCGCCCTCTTGGCGGCTCGCACCGGCAAGCGCGAAATCGGCCAGGAAGAGCTCGAGGAGGGGATCATGCGCGTGATCGCCGGCCCCGAGAAGAAGACGCGCGTGATGAGCGAGAAAGAGCGCCTGATCACCGCCTACCACGAGATGGGCCACGCGATCGTCGGCCACTACCTCGAGCACTCCGACCCGGTGCACAAGATCTCCGTGATCTCCCGCGGGCAGGCGCTTGGCTACACGATCTCGATGCCCCAAGAGGATCGCTTCCTCACGACGCGCGCGGAGCTCAACGACACGATGGCGATGACGCTCGGCGGGCGCGCCGCGGAGGAGATCGTGTTCGGCGAGATCACCACCGGCGCCTCCAACGACCTCGAGAAGGTGACCGCCACCGCCAAGCAGATGGTGATGCGCTTCGGCATGTCCGAGAAGCTCGGCCCGCGCGTCTTCGGCCACGAGCACTCCCAGCCGTTCCTCGGCCGCGAGTTCTCCACCGAGCCCGACTACTCCGACGAGATCGCGCGCGAGATCGACGACGAGGTGAGGCGCATCATCGAGGCCGCCCACCAGCGCGCCCGCGACATCCTCACCGAGCACCGCGAGAACCTCGGCTCGATCTCGGAGATCCTCGTCAAACGCGAGACGCTCGAGAAGGAGGAGTTCAACGCGCTGCTGGAGGGCAAGAGCGAGCAGGAGGTGTTCGGCGCCGAGGAGCCCCGCGCCCCCGAGCTGCCGCCAGCGCCGACCGCGCCGGCGGAACGTCCCGGCCGCGAAGCGCCGCGTCCGCTGCCGCGGCCCGGGCTGGCCGGTGGCACGGCGGACATCAGGGCGGCCGACCCTGAGCGCCCTGAGCTGGCCTGAGCGCTGAAGTGAGCGACGCGGGCGGTTTCCGCCTGATGGGCGTCGTCAACGTGACGCCCGACTCGTTCTCCGACGGGGGCCTGTTTCTCGACCCGGGCGCCGCGGTCGCGCACGGGTGGCGGCTTGTCCAAGAGGGAGCTGAGATCCTTGACGTAGGAGGAGAATCGACGCGGCCCGGTGCCGAGCCGGTGGCTGCCGAGGAGGAGCTGCGGCGGGTGCTGCCGGTGGTGGAGGGGCTCGCTGCGATGGCCAGCGGCGCGGTCATCTCGATCGACACCGCCAAGGCCTCGGTTGCCCGCGCCGCGCTCGATGCGGGCGCGACGCTGGTCAACGACGTCACCGCCCTGCGCGGCGACCCCGAGATGGCCGCGGTGGTGGCGCAGAGCGGCGCGGAGTGCTGCCTGATGCACATGCTCGGCCAGCCGCGCACGATGCAGCGCGAACCGCGCTACAACGATGTGGTGGACGACGTCAGGGCATTCCTGGAGCAGCGCCTGGCGTTCGCGGTGGGGCGGGGGATCGCCGAGGAGCGCGTGCTGCTGGACCCGGGCATCGGCTTTGGCAAGACGCTCCAGCACAACCTTCAGCTGCTGCGGCGACTGCCCGAGCTCGCCACGCTCGGCCGCCCGCTGGTGGTGGGAACCTCGCGCAAGAGCTTCATCGGGCGGATCCTCGGCGACGGGGCGTCGTCGAGAGCGGCCGATGGGAAGACGGGTGTGGAGCGGGCTGTCGGCGGGGGGCAGTGGCCCGAGGGGGGGCCGGCGGGCGTCGAGGGGGGGCCGGCGGGCGTCGCGGAGAGACTCCCGGGCACGATCGCCACGTGCGTGCTGGCCTACGAGCGCGGGGCCAGTGTGTTGCGCGTGCACGACGTCGCCCCCGTGCGTGCCGCTCTCACCGTGGCCGCTGCTACGTTGGGCGCGCCATGAGCGAGGATGCGATGAACGAGGGCGATGCCGACGATGTCGGCCCCGACGAGGGCGAGGAGGCGGCGGAGGAGGAGCCGGAGCGCTACGAAGACGAGGAGGAGCTCGACGAGGACGAGCGCGAGAGCGCGGAGTCGGTGACGATCGAGATCACCGGACTGTCGCTCTACACCCACCACGGCGTGAGCGCCGCCGAGCGCGAGATCGGCCAGCGGCTGATGCTCGACCTGCGTCTGGAGATCGGCGAAACCGATGCCACCGTCACCGACCGCATCGAGGACACCGTCGACTACGGCGAGGTGTGCCAGCTCGTGGCGCTCGTCGCCCAGCAGCGCTCCCACCGCACGCTCGAGCGGCTGTGCAGCGCGATCGCCGATCGCCTGCTCGCCGACTACGAGCTCGAAGCGGTGTGGGTGAAGGCCACCAAGCCCGAGCCGCCGATTCCGCTCCCCGTGCAGGAAGTCTCAGTCGAGGTGTGGCGCGAGGCGGATGAGTAGCCCACTTCGGTACGCGGGCATGGAGGCCCGCGCTCAGTCAGCCAGTTGCCCCAAGCGAGCCCGCGCGGACGATCCCCCAAAATTTCTTGACAATTAGTTAGCAGTCACTATAATTGCCGGGATGGCTCGGCCTGACCCACCGAAGCGACCGATCGAGATACCGCGATGATCGACCGTCTGGCGCGGCTGGCGGCCGAGCGCACGCGACGAGTGCTGTTGATCGCGGGTGCCGTGTTCCTGCTCGCCGCTGCGCTCGGCGTCCCGGTCCTCACGATCCTCAAGAGCGAAAACTCGGAATTCCAGGCTCACAACGCGCAGAACCAGCAGGTGCTGCGCGCGATTCAGCACGCCACCGGGCAGTCCGCCGAATACGGCGTGGCCGCGCTCGTCCCGGCTGCCGGCAACGCGCGCGACAACCCCGCCGCCACGGGGCAGGCGCGGCGGGTGGCGGCGCTGCTGGCCGCCCAGCCCGGCTTCCAGCGCGAGCTCGACTATTCCTCCACACACCTGCCCGCGCTCGTCTCGCGCGACGGCCGCTCCACGCTCGTGCTGGCCGCATTCGCCAGCCAGGACCGCTCGGCCGCGGCGGTCGCCCGCGTGCGCACCGAGCTGGCCGAAGCCGGGAGACACGCGCGAGTCCCCGTTTCGGCCAGCAGCGGCGTGCTGTTCGGCGGCAACGACGTCACCTTCCACGAAATCAACGAACGCACCACCTCCGACCTCAAACGCGCCGAGACGCTCGCCATCCCGATCCTGCTGCTGCTCTCCTTCTGGGTCTTCCGCGGGCTGATCGCGGCCGCCCTGCCGCTGCTGGTGGGCGGGTTTGCGATCGTGCTCACGTTCCTGCTGCTGCGCGTGATCGACCACGTCCTCGGACTGTCCATCTTCGCCGCCAACCTCGTCACCGGGATGGGATTGGGGCTGGGGATCGACTACAGCCTGTTCGTGCTCTCGCGCTACCGCGAGGAGCTCGCGCGGGGCCCGGAGGGTGGCGCCGGCTCCCGGGCCAACACCACCGCCGCGATCGCGCGCACGCTGCGGACCGCCGGGCGCACCGTGCTGTACAGCTCGCTGGCGGTCGCCGGCGCGGCCGCCTCGATGCTGGCGATGCCGCTGCGCTTCCTGTACTCGATGGGGGTGGGCGGCGCGATCGTGTCGCTGTCCGCCGGCGCCGTCTCGTTGATCGTGCTGCCCGCCGTGCTGGTGGCGCTCGGCCCGCGCATCAACGCGCTGGCGCCCGCGCGTCTGCAGCGCAACGCCGCGCGGGCCGCGCAGCCGGCGGAGAGCGGCGCCTGGTACCGGTTCGCGCGCGGGGTCATGCGCCGTCCGGGCGTGGTGGCGCTGGGCACCGCCGCCCTGCTGATCGTGGTGGCGTTGCCCGCCCTGCGCCTGGCGCTGACCCCAGCCGACGCGCACGTGCTCCCCGCCTCCTCGCAGCCCCGCCGGGTGGCGGACGCGATCACCCGCGACTTCGCCGTCAACGGCGCGCAGACCGTCACGCTGGTGGTGCACGCGGGGCCGAGCGGATCCGATCCCGGCGGGCCCAGCGTGGCGACGCTGGTGCGCCAGGCGCAGTCGGTGGCGGCCGGCCAGGCCGGCCTCGTGGGTGCGCCCAAGTATCTCGGGCGCCACACGTGGGTTGCCGAACTGCTGCCACGCGGCAGCGTCGGCTCGGCCACCAACCAGCGCCTGGTGCACAACCTGCGGGCTCTGGCCAGCCCCCCAACTCTGCTGGTGGGCGGAGGCACCGCGTGGTTCATCGACCAGAAGGCCGCCATCGCCGCGCACACCCCGCTGACGCTGGCGATCCTCGTGATCGTCACCGGCGGCTTCCTGTTCATGATGACCGGCTCGCTCGTGATCCCGGTGCTGGCGCTGCTGATGAACCTCCTGACGGTCGCCGTCGGCGCCGGCCTGCTGGTGCTGGTGTTCCAGGACGGCCACCTCGCCTCGCTGTTCGGTCTCAGCCCGATCGGCGGCCTGGAGGAGTCCAACCTGGTGCTGCTGTTCATCATCGCGTTCGCGCTCTCCACCGACTACGGCGTATTTCTGTTCGCCCGCATCAAGGAGGCCCACGACGATGGGCTACCGGCCCGCGATGCCGTGGCGTATGGCCTGGAGCGCACCGGGCGCCTGGTGACCGCCGCCGCGCTGCTGTTCTGCGTGGCGATCGGCGCGTTCGTCACCTCCGACATCTTCTTCATCAAAGAGCTCGGCTTCGGCTCCGCGCTGGCGGTGGCGATCGACGCCACCTTCGTGCGCGCGCTGCTCGTCCCCGCGCTGCTGGGCCGTCTCGGCGAGCGCGCCTGGTGGGCGCCCCAACCCCTGCGCCGCCTGCACGCTCGCATCGGCCTGAGCGAGGGCCGCGCCGAGATCGGCGAGGCCGCGGGGGCGTAACGGCGCGGGGTCACGGGGGCGTAGGGGGCGGGGTCAGCGTTTGGGCCGCGCGCTATACCGTTTCGCGCATGCCCGCTCGCATCGGCCTGCTCGGCCTCGGCTCCAACGTCGGCGACCGCCGCACCCAGCTGCAGAGCGCCGTGGACGCGCTTGCGTCGGCGGGCGTGGAGGTGGAGGCGTCCTCCTCGGTGTACGACACCGACCCCGTCGGCGAGCTGCCCGACCAGCCCAGCTTCCTAAACGCCTGCCTGCGCGTGCGCACGGGACTGGAGCCGCTGGAGCTGCTGGACGCCGTGAAGGAGCTGGAGCGCCGGCTCGGGCGGACCGCCGGGGGCCCTCGCCACGGGCCGCGCGCGATCGACATCGACATCCTGCTGCTCGGTGAGCTACAGCTGAGTCACGAGCGTATGAGCCTGCCCCACCCGCAGTTACTCAATCGCCGCTTCGTGCTGATCCCCGCGCTGGAGCTCGACCTCGATCTTCAAACTCCGGATGGAAGCCGTCTCGCCGACGCGCTCACCGCCCTGGCGCTCGACGAGGGGGTTCGCTGGGCGGGACCGCCGCTGGAGATCGGGTGAGCTGGGGGTGTGTTTATGCCACCGCAGGGCTCGCCGGCAGCCACTCCGCTGGCAGCGTCCCCGCCGGTATGGCACCCGCCATCGGCGGGAAGTAGCGTGTGAGGGCGGCGGCCGGGTGGCCGGCGATCAGGGGGCGCACGTCGCCGATCGTCTCCAAAAGGCGGATCGTGGAGCCGATCTGCAGGTCGGCCGCGTTGGGCTCCTCGCCGCCAAGCACTCCCTCCGCGATCCAGGCGTCGATCGTCTCGAGGTGGCCGGCCAGCGCGGCCAGATCGGCCCGAACCGGCTCGTCCTGAGCATGGTTGCGCCGCGCCATCAGTTTCGCGGTGAGCGGCAGCGCGGGGCGCAGCATGGCGCGCGGCAGCGGCAGCTTGGCGTCGCCGGCGTAGCTCTCCATCGCCCCGGAGTCGCGCAGGAAGCCGGCGTCGAGGATCCGGCGGGGGACGCTCTGAAAGACCTCATCGCCCCAGCGCTCGGCCTCCAGCACGCGCTCGCGCTCCGCTGGGTCGGAGGGCAGCAGCGGCGGCTCGGGCTCCAGCAGGTCGAGGCGGCGCATGATCGTGCGTGAGCCCACCAGCCGCTCGCCGTCGATCCGCATCCCGGGAACCGTGGGGCCTCCGTACAGCAGCGGACCCACCGCGACCTGCACCATCGGCAGCAGGTTGATCTGCTGAAACTGGATTTCCTTGCGCCGCATCGCCACTTCCACAGCGGCGCACGGGTGGGAGCCGGGCAGGACGTACAGCTTGATGCTCACTTTGCTCACCTTCCTTTTTTGGCTGGGCGGCCAAGGATATAGGAAAGGTAATCTTGCGCGATGCTGCTCGCCGTCGACGTTGGCAATACCCAGACCCACTTCGGGACCTTTCGCGAGGGGATGCTCACCGAGCATTGGCGCTTTGCCACCGTGCGCCAGTCCACCTCCGATCAGCTGGGGGCCGCGCTGCGCAACCTGCTGGAGCTGCGGCAGGTGTCGATGGGGGAGATCGACGCCTCGATCGTCTCCTCGACGGTGCCCGTGCTGGGGCCGGAATGGTCGGCGATGGCGGAGCGCTACCTGGGGCACGCGATGCTGGCTGTGGGGCCGGGCGTGAAGACGGGGATGCCGATCCGCTACGACAACCCCCGCGAGATCGGGCCCGACCGGCTCGTCAACGCGGTCGCCGCCCACGAGCGTCTCGGGGGCCCGTGCGTGGTGGTGGACTTCGGCACCGCCATCACCTACGACCCGGTCTCCGCCGAGGGCGAGTACCTGGGGGGGATCATCTCCCCGGGCGTGGAGATTTCGCTGGAGGCGCTCACCGAGCGCGCGGCGGCGCTGCCCAAGGTCGACGTCACCGCGCCGCGCGCGCTGATCGGCAAGACCACGATCGACGCCATCCGCTCGGGGATCGTCTACGGCACCGCCGGCCAGGTGGACGCGATCGTCAACCGCCTGCGCGGGGAGCTGGGGGCGGCAACGAAGACGATCGCCACAGGCGGCCTCGCGCACGCGATCGTCCCCTACACCACCACGATCGAAGCGGTCGACGACCTGCTGACGTTGACGGGTCTGCGCCTCATCTACGAGCGCAATCGCGTGTAGATGCGCTGACGAGCACGGCGCAGCTCCTGTGCGCCTTGGGCCAGGGCGCTCGGCGCCAACGTGTGGCATGATGTATGGCATGAGGCGGACGACCATCTATCTCCCGGACGAGTTGAAGGCCGCGTTGGAGCGGACCGCTACGGCAGAGGGCCGCAGTGAGGCCGAGGTCGTGCGCTCGGCGCTGGCGTCGGCGACCGCCGTGCATACCTACCCTTCTCCGCGGCTGCCGCTGTTCGAGAGCGGCGACGCGACCCTCGCGGAGCGGGTGGATGAGGAACTCGCCCGCGGCTTCGGCGAGTGATTCTGCTCGACACCAGCGGCCTGCTCGCCGCGCTCGACGCCAGCCAGAGCCACCACAGGGATGCAGCCGCGAGCCTCGCCGCCGCCCGCCCGCCGCTGTTGCTATCGCCGTTCGTGCTTGCGGAGCTGGACTACCTCATCGCTGCGCGCGTTGGCCCGATCCCACGAGCCTCCTTGCTCGAAGAGGTGCAGCGCGGCGCGTATCTGCTCGAGACGATGACGGGCGCCGATGTCGCCCGTGCGCATGTGGTCATCCAGCGCTACGCCGACCTCGGGATCAGTCTTGCCGATGCGTCGATCGTGGTCCTTGCCGAGCGCCATCGTGTGCGTGACGTCCTGACGCTTGACGAGCGACACTTTCGCGTATTGACCGCGGACAGGAAACCGTTCCGTCTGCTGCCGGCGGATGCAGAGCCATAATGGGCCCATGTCCGACCAGCGGCTGACCGACCCCTGGGACCTCGGCTCTCTGCGCGTGCCCAACCGCGTGCTGCTGGCGCCGCTGGCGGGGATCGGCAATTGGTTCGTGCGCCTGCAGGCCAAGCGCTACGGCGCCGGGATGGCGGTGTCGGAGATGGTCTCCAGCCACGCGATCCACTACCGCAACGAGCGCACGCTGCGCGAGCTGCTGCGCATCCACCCGGATGAGCGCACCGTGAGCGGTGACCCGACCCATCCCGAGCCCACCCGCCGTCTCGCCGACTCAAGCGCCCCCGACGCTTCGCGCCTCGCAGCCCCGACCTCGATCCAGCTGTTCGGACAGGACCCCGCTGTCATGCGCTCTGCGGCTGCGGCCGCCGTCGCCGCGGGCGCCGACGCGATCGACCTCAACATGGGCTGCCCGGTGCCCAAGGTCTGCAAGACCGGCGCCGGCGCCGCGTTGCTGGCTGAGCCCGGGCGCGCCGTGGCCGTCGCGCGCGCCGCCGTGGAGGGGGCGGCGGAAGCACGGAGCGATACGGGCGGCCCGCCGCCGGTGACCGTCAAGCTCCGCTCCGGCCAGCGCCCCGGCGACACCTCCGGCTTCGAGCTGGCCCACCGCCTGGTGGCCGACGCCGGAGTCGCCGCGATCTCCTTCCACCCGCGCTCGGCGGCCGTGCACCACAAGGGCGTCCCCGACTACCAGCTGGCCGCGCGGCTGGCCGGCTCGCTGCCGGCGCCGGTGATCCTCACTGGTGGCATGAACGACGCGCGGGGAATTCGCGAGACGTTCGCGCGCACCGGCGTCGCCGCGGTGATGCTGGCGCGCGGCTGCCTGGGCAACCCGTGGCTGTTTGAGGCGCTCGTGCGTGGACGCGACACCGAGCCCACCCCCGTCGAGGTGCTGGCGGAGCTCGGCTGGGTGATCGATCGCGCCGCTCTGCACCTTGGGCCCGAGCGCGCGGGGCGGTATCTGCGCAAGTTCTACCCGTGGTATCTGCCCCGACTGGGGCTCGACCGGACACGGCTGACGCTCCTGCAACAGTCGCTGCAAGCCACCCCCGACCTTGCCGAGGCTCGGCGCCTACTGCGCTCACACGTGGCGCTCACAGGCGATTCCGGCGCGCCTGCCCATGCCGCGCGCCGATCTGAGGCCATGGTCGCGTGAGGGGCCAGGCTCAGTCCGCGGGCCGGTCTGCGGCGCTTTCGGTGTGAGGGCCGAGTTCGGCCTGCAAGATTTTGTCCGCACTCACCGCGCCTCGCTATACTGCTGCGCTCGCTGCTGCCCGCCGAGCCCGGATCGGTCTCGCCCAGCCTGGGGTGAGTCCGTTCAACCGGCGGGTTTCGTTCGTAAACGACTGATCCATCCCGCGGAATCGATTCCCACCCGCCCACATGCCGAAGGACGTAATCCTCACCCCCGAAGGTCTCAAGAAGCTGAAGGACGAACTCCAGACGCTCTCCACCGCGCGCCGCCGCGAGGTCGCCGAACGGATCAAGGAGGCGCGCGAGTTTGGAGACATCTCCGAGAACTCCGAGTACGACGACGCCAAGAACGAGCAGGCGATGCTCGAGAGCAAGATCGCCCAGCTGCAGGAGAAGCTGCGGATGGCGACCGTGATCGACTCCAAGGAGCTCTCGACCGAGATCGTGCAGGTGGGCTCGGTGGTGCACGTCAAAGACGAAAAGACCGGCAAGTCGGTGAAGTACACGATCGTCGGCTCCGCCGAGGCCAACCCCGAAGAGAGCAAGCTCTCCAACGAGTCGCCCGTCGGCCGCGCGCTGATCGGTCACAGGAAGGGCGACACCGTCGCCGTGCAGGTTCCCCGCGGGCCGGCGCGCAAGCTGAAGATCACGAAGATCGACGTCGGGCTCAAGTAGCCTGCCCGCATGCGCGGGACCGAGGAGCCAGAGGGGGGCCGACCCGAGCCGGCTGCAGACTCGCACGAGTCGGTGGGCGAACGAGGCGAGCCCGACGGCGGTCAACGTCACGGCCTGCCCGACGGCGGTCAACGTCACGGCCTGCCCGAGCTGATCGCCGAGCGGCGCGCCAAGGCCGAGCGCATCGCCGCGTCCGACCCGAGCGCCTTCCCGCACGCCTTTCCAGCCGCCGAGCCGATCGCACAGGTGCTCGCGGCTTACGAGCGCCTGCAGGCGGGCGAGGAAACCGACGAGCGCCACCGCGTCGCCGGGCGCCTGGCCGCCAGGCGCGGCTCGGGCAAGGCCGCCTTCCTCGACCTTGTGGACCGCAGCGGCAAGATCCAGCTGCACGCGCGTCTGGACGTGCTCGGCGAGGAGCGCCTGAAGCTGATCACCTCGCTCGACCTTGGCGACCTGATCGGCGTTGACGGCGCGGCGATGCGCAGCCGCCACGGCGAGGTGTCGCTGCGTGTCGAGGGCTTCCAGGTGCTCGCCAAGGCCCTGCGGCCGCCGCCCGACAAGCACCACGGCCTGACCGACGTGGAGACCCGTTACCGCCACCGCGAACTCGACCTGATCGCAAGCGCTGACTCCCGGCGGCTGTTCGTCGATCGCGCGCGCATCGTCTCGGCGATTCGGGCAGAGCTCGACGGGGACGGCTTTATCGAGGTCGAGACTCCCGTGCTCCAACCGCTCTACGGTGGCGCCTTGGCGCGGCCGTTCACCACCCACCACAACGCGCTCGACCGTGACCTCTACCTGCGGATTGCCACCGAGCTCTACCTCAAGCGGCTGATCGTCGGCGGTCTGGAGCGCGTGTACGAGCTGGGCAAGGACTTCCGCAACGAGGGCATCTCGCACAAGCACAATCCGGAGTTCACGATGGTGGAGTGGTATGAGGCTTACGCCGACTACGAAGGCGCGATGGCGCGCACCGAAGCGATCGTGCGGGCCGCCGCGGCGGCGAGCGGGTATGTCGGCGAGCTGGACTTCTCCGCGCCGTGGCCGCGGATCGGCTTCGTCGACGCGATCAGAGAGGCGTCGGGCATCGACCTCGCCGAGATCACCACCGCCGAGGCGTTGGCCGCTGAAATCGGGCGAGTCGGCATCGAGCTGAAGACGGAGGGATTCGCCTGGTTTCAGATGGCCGACGACCTGCTCTCCAAGTGCGTCGAGCCCAACCTCAAGCGGCCGACGTTCGTCGTCGACTACCCGAAGGAGCTCTCGCCGCTGGCGCGCGAGCGTCCAGACGATCCCAACAGCGTGGAGCGCTTCGAGGCCTTCGCGGCGGGGATGGAGATCGCCAACGGCTTCAGCGAGCTGATCGACCCTGACGAGCAGCGCACGCGCTTCCACGAGCAGGACCGGATCGACACGTTGACCGACGGCGACGCCGAGACGATGCCCTACGACGAGGAGTACGTGCAGGCGCTCGAGCAGGGCATGCCCCCCACCGCGGGCGTCGGTCTCGGCATCGACCGCCTCGTGATGCTGCTCACCGGGCGCGACTCCATCCGCGAGGTCGTGCTGTTCCCGGCGATGCGCTCATAGCTGCGTGCTCGCGCGCCGGCTTCCGGCGATGCGCTCATAGCTGCGTGCTCGCGCGCCGGTTCCCGGCGATGCGCTCATAGCTGCGTGCTCGCCCGCCGGCTTCCGGCGATGCGCTCATAGCGGGGTGCTCGCCCGCCGGCTTCCGGGCAGCGCACCGTAGAAGTCCCGGAGCGGCGATCCGATGGTCACCCGTGAAGGTTCGGTGACGGTTCCCGCTGGAGCGCCGGGGGGCCCGTTGGTAGACTGTCCTATGGCGGCGATGGGACCTGGAGGCTCATCTTTCTCGCGCGAGGCGACGAAGAGATGTGTGGGGCGCCACCCCACCCCGGGATCACCGTCCCCGCGGACCGGACCCACACCCAGATCGTAGACGGAGAGGTCGTATCAGCACCATGTTCGAGCGATTTACAGAACGGGCCCGCCAGGTTGTCGTTCTCGCGCAGGAAGAGGCGCGCACGCTCAAGCACAACTACATCGGTACCGAGCACATCCTGCTCGGGCTGCTGCGCGAGGAGGAGGGGCTGGCGGCCAGAGTGCTGGAGAGCCTCGACATCACCGTCGAGCGCGTGCGCGCGCAGGTGGTGCGGATCGTCGGCTCCGGCGAGGAGGTCACCTCCGGGCAGATCCCGTTCACGCCGCGCGCCAAGAAGGTGCTGGAGCTGGCGCTGCGCGAGGCGCTGTCGCTGGGTCACAACTACATCGGCACCGAGCACATCCTGCTCGGGCTGGTACGCGAGAACGAGGGCGTCGCAGCCCGCATCCTGCTCGACTTCGACGCCGACTCCGAGAAGATCCGCAACGAGGTGATCCGGATGCTCTCCGGTCCCTCCGGCCGCCGCCAGGGCCAGGGCGCCGGGGCGCCGGGCGCCGGGGCGGGCGCGGGCGCGGGTGGCGGAGCGGAAGGCAAGAAGTCCTCGAAGCTGCTCGACCAGTTCGGGCGCAACCTCACGAAGCTGGCCTCAGAAGGCAAGCTCGACCCCTGCGTGGGACGCGAGACCGAGATCGAGCGGATCATGCAGATCCTTTCGCGGCGCACCAAGAACAACCCGGTGCTGATCGGCGAGCCGGGTGTCGGCAAGACCGCCGTCGTCGAGGGCCTCGCACAGCGGATCACTAACGCCGACGTGCCGGAGCTGCTGAAGAACAAGCAGATCTACACGCTCGACCTCGCCGCGCTGGTCGCCGGCTCCAAGTACCGGGGCGAGTTCGAGGAGCGCCTGAAGAAGGTGATGAAGGAGATCACCCAGCGCGGGGACATCATCCTGTTCATCGACGAGCTGCACAACCTCGTCGGCGCGGGCGCCGCCGAGGGCGCGATCGACGCCGCCTCGATCCTCAAGCCGGCGCTGGCGCGCGGCGAGCTGCAGACGATCGGCGCCACCACGCTCGACGAGTATCGCAAGTACCTGGAGCGCGACTCGGCGCTGGAGCGCCGCTTCCAGCAGATCCGCGTGGAGGAGCCCACGATCGACCAGACCGTGGAGATCCTGCAGGGCCTGCGCGACCGCTACGAGCAGCACCATAAGGTGCAGATCACCGACGACGCGCTGCGCGCCGCCGCCGAACTGGCCGACCGCTACATCTCCGACCGCTTCCTGCCCGACAAGGCGATCGACCTGATCGACGAGGCGGCTTCGCGGATGCGGATCAAGTCGATGACATCCCCGCCCGCCAACCGGGAGCTCGAGGAGCAGATCGAGACCACGCGGCGCGAGAAGGAGTCGGCGATCGAGGCGCAGGAGTTCGAGAAGGCCGCGGCGCTGCGCGACCAGGAGCGCAAGCTCACCCATCGCAAGCGCGAGCTGGAGGAGGAGTGGGAAGCCGGCGAGTCCGGCGACCGCCCCGCGATCGGCGAGGAGGAGATCGCCGAAATCGTCTCGATGTGGACCGGCATCCCCGTCTTCAAGCTGACCGAGGCCGAGACTCAGAAGCTGATGCGCATGGAGGACGAACTGCACAAGCGCGTGATCGGCCAGCACCCCGCGATCGAGGTTATCTCGAAGGCGATCCGCCGTTCGCGCGCGGGCTTGAAGGACCCCAAGCGCCCGACCGGCTCGTTCATCTTCCTCGGCCCCTCCGGCGTGGGCAAGACCGAGCTGGCGCGCACGCTCGCCGAGTTCCTGTTCGGCGACGAGGACGCGATGGTCAGGATCGACATGTCGGAGTACATGGAGAAGCACGCCGTCTCGCGCCTGGTCGGCTCGCCCCCCGGCTACATCGGCTACGACGAGGGCGGCCAGCTGACCGAGGCGGTGCGGCGCAAGCCCTACTGTGTGCTGCTGCTCGACGAGATCGAGAAGGCCCACCCCGACGTGTTCAACATCCTGCTGCAGATCCTCGAGGACGGCCGCCTCACCGACGCCCAGGGCCGCACCGTGGACTTCCGCCACGCGATCGTGATCATGACCTCCAACATCGGCGCCGCCGAGATCGCGCGCAACACGCCGCTGGGCTTTGCGGTCTCCGACGATGAGACGGGGATCACCTACGACGACATGAAGAACCGCATCATGGGCGAGCTGAAGAAGGTGTTCAGACCGGAGTTCCTCAACCGCATCGACGACGTGATCGTCTTCCACAAGCTGGGCAAGGACGAAATCAAGCAGATCGTCGAGCTGCTGCTGCTGCGGATCCGCGAGTCGATGGCCGAACGCGAGCTGCAGCTGGAGCTCACCGACCCCGCCAAGGAACTGCTGGTGGAGAAGGGCTGGGACCCGGCGATGGGCGCCCGCCCGCTGCGCCGCGCGATCCAGCGCTACATCGAGGACCCGCTCGCCGACTTCGTGCTGCGCGAGCAGGTCGTCCCCGGGGCCACCGTCGTGGTCAACCCCGCCGCCGAGGGCGAGGAGGGCGAGGTGCGCCTGACGATCGTCAAGCCCAAGAAGCAGAAGACCCCTGTCGGGGTTGGCGCCGGCGCGGCGCAGGATGGCGGCGCGGACGTGGGCGAGCTGCCTTCTGGGGACGGACTCCCTGACGGCGGTGGCGAGGACGGCGAGGACGACCACGACGTCGCGCCCGACCTGCCCGCCGACGCGGGGGAGTAGTCGGTCGCCCGCTTCGGGGACCGGGCGAGCCCCACCTGCACGCCGACGCCGGGGAGTAGTCGGTCGTCCTGCTTCGGGGACCGGGCGAGCAGTCGGTCGCGGTTGTCCAACGCTGACCTGCCGGGGGTGCGTTGCTCTTTTTGGGCCCCAACCAAATGAGATTGGGTCTCGTTCTTATTTGGTTGGAGCGTCAAAATGAAGTGTCCCCGCCGGGCCGTAACCTGCGAGGGTGCCTCGTGCGCAATCGATTCACGTCTGCTCGCAGTGCGGACATCAGTCGGCCCGTTGGTATGGGCAGTGTCCAGGCTGCGAGACCTGGAACACGCTCGTGGAGGAGCGCGCTCCAAGCCGCGAAGGTCGCCGGCGACCGGCCAAGGATCGACCGGCACGCGCGAACCAGCCGGTGCGCCTCGCGGATGTCGGCGCTGAGACCACCAGTCGCCTGCCCACCGGCATCGGCGAGCTCGACCGGGTGCTTGGTGGGGGTCTCGTGCCCGGCTCGCTGGTGCTGCTTGGAGGGGCGCCGGGGATCGGCAAGTCGACGTTGACCAACATGGTGCTGGGGCATCTGGCTGGCACGGGCCACCGCACGCTGTACGTCAGCGCGGAGGAGTCGCCGGGGCAGGTGAGACTGCGTGCCGAGCGATTGGGGTCTGAGTCCATGGCGGTGCCGATCGTGGCCGAGACCGACCTCGAAGCGGTGCTCGACGTGCTCGAGGCTCACGCGCCCGAGGCGTGCGTGATCGATTCAGTGCAGACCCTCCACGCCGCCGAGTTGACCGGCGCTCCTGGCTCGGTGGGGCAGGTGCGCGAGGTGGCGGTGCGCGTGATGGAACTCGCCAAGGCACGCGGAATCGCGACGATCCTCGTGGGGCATGTCACCAAGGACGGCGCGCTCGCCGGTCCGCGGGTGCTGGAGCACCTGGTGGACTGCGTGCTGCAGTTTGAAGGCGAGCGCGAGCGCCCCTATCGCGAGCTGCGCGCGCTGAAGAACCGCTTCGGTTCAACCAACGAGGCGGGGCTGTTCGAGATGCGTCAGGACGGCCTCGTGGAGGTGCTGGATGCCTCGGCGCGCTTCGTCGCGCAGGCCACGCACGCCCCCGGCAGCGTGATGCTGGCGGCGATGGAGGGCTCGCGCCCGCTGCTGGTGGAGGTGCAGGCGCTGGTGGCGCCTTCGGAGCTCGAGCAGCCCCGCCGCGTGGCCTCCGGCCTCGATCGCAACCGGCTGGCGCTGGTGCTGGCGATCCTCGCTCGCCACGGCCGCGTGGGGCTCGGCAACGCCGACGTGTTTGTCAACGTGGTGGGTGGCGTGCGCGTCGACGAGCCGGGGGTGGACCTCGCGATCGCCCTCGCGGTGGCCGGCGCCCGTCGCGGCGTGCCGATCGTCGGCGGGGCCGGCGGGGTCGCGGTGGCTGGCGGCGCTCCCCTCGCCTGCTTCGGCGAGCTGGGCCTGACGGGAGAGCTGCGCTGGGTCGGCCACCCCGAGCGCCGCCTGCAGGAGGCGGCCAGGTACGGGCTGCGCGACGTCCTTGCTCCGCTGGGCAGCGGTGCGGACGCCCGCGAGGTGGGTACGCTGCGCGAGGCGCTCGATCTCGCGCTGCCACGCGAGCGGCGCACCGCGCGTCCCGCCGCGGTTGCCGCATAACGCTGGCGCGCGGGGGCCGGAATGCGCCTCCGGTGGCAGGTGGGCGACGCAGCCCGTCGGCTGCACGGCCAGGGAGGAGCTAAATCTAGGCTCAATACCGTAAAATGCCCGTCGTGGCTCCACGATCCGGCGAAGATTTCGATACCGAAGCTCGCTCGGAGCCTGGTCTGGTGAGGGCGCTGGAGATGGTAGCGCCGGGGACCGCCCTGCGCGAGGGGATGGAGAACATCCTGCACGCGCGCACCGGGGGGCTGATCGTGATCGGCGACCCGGAGGAGCTGAGCTTCCTCTTCTCGGGGGGGATCAAGCTCGACATCGATTACGCGCCGGCGCTGCTCTACCAGGTGGCAAAGATGGATGGGGCGATCGTGCTCAACGCCAACTCCACCAAGATCGCGCTCGCCAACGTGCAGCTGATGCCCGATCCCACGATCCTCACCCTGGAGACCGGCACCCGCCACCGCACCGCGGAGCGCATTTCCAAGCAGACCGAAGCGCTCGTGATCGCGATCTCCCAGCGCCGCGAGGTGGTGTCGCTGTACTCGGGCGGCACCAAGTACATCCTCCAGGACATCCCGGTGGTGCTGGCCAAGGCCAACCAGGCGCTCGCAACGCTCGAGAAGTACCGCACTCGGCTGGACCAGGTCTCCACGCGGCTCACCGCACTGGAGTTCGAGGGCGGCGTCACGCTGCACGACGTGCTCACCGTGCTGCAGCGCTCGGAGCTGGTGACGCGCATGGCGGTCGAGATCGAGCGCTACATCGTCGAGCTGGGCACCGAGGGGCGCCTGATCGAGATGCAGCTCGAGGAGACGATGGTGGGCGCCGCCGCCGAAAAGGCGGCGCTGGTGCAGGATTATCTGGCGGCCTACTCCGACGAGGCGTTCGCCTCCGCCCTGGACCAGATGGGGCGATTGGGTCATCAGGATCTACTCGACTTCGGCCGTCTCGCCGAGATGCTCGGGTATGACCGCAAGCTGAACACGCTCGACTATCAGGTCTCGCCGCGGGGCCACCGCATCCTGGGGCGTATCCCCAGGCTGCCGAAGTTGGTGGTGGCGGAGATCATCAAGGAGGTCGGAGGTTTGGACGAGCTGTTGGCGGCGACGGACGCCGAGCTCGAGGCGATCGAGGGAGTTGGGGAGATACGCGCGAAGGACATCCGCGAGGGCCTTCGTCGCTTGCAGGAGATCAACCTCGTGGACCGTTATCTGCAGACGTGAAGCCCAGAGCGAGGTCACTCCCGACCGGCTCGACCACAAAAGGAGGACAGTCATTCCCATTCCCCAGGCAATCGAAGCGGAGTTGATGGAGGATCTCGACGTTGTAAGCGAAGTCGAGTGCATCGAGTTCGAGTTGGGGGACCACGTGGTCTATCCCCATCACGGCGCCGGCAAGGTCCTCAAGAAGGAGGAGATGGAGGTGCTCGGCGAATCTCGCGAGTACCTCACGATCAAGATCCTGCACAACGACATGACCGTCAAGGTTCCCACCGAGAACGCGGGGATCGCCGGTTTGCGCAGGGTGATCGACGAGGACACCGTCAAGAAGGTGCTGGACGTGCTCCAGGACGAAGTCTCGGAGATGCCCAAGAACTGGAACCGACGGTTCAAGCACAACCGCGACAAGATCAAGACGGGTGACATCTACGAGCTGGCCGAGGTCGTGCGCAACCTCGCGCTGCGCGAGAGCGAAAAGGGGCTCTCCACCGGCGAGAAGCAGATGTTCACGCGCGCCAAGAAGATCCTCGCCTCCGAGCTGATGTATGCGCTCGACAAGGACGAGGACGAGGCCGAAGGCTATCTCGACGAGCTGCTCGCCAACTCGGCGTCGAGCAAGCTGGCGATGGCCAAGTAGCAGGGCTCTCGCGCACGCGGCAGTTGATCCCTGCCGCGTGCGCGACAGTCGGCCCCCGTTTTCGTTGTGACCGTTGCGCTGATCGTCGCCGCCGGCCGGGGCGAGCGCCTCGGAGGCGACGGCCCCAAGGCACTCGTATCGCTCGCCGGGCGTCCGTTGCTGCAATGGAGCGTGGAGGCGCTGCGCTCCGTCGCCTCGATTGAGCGGATCGTGGTGGCGCTGCCCCCTGGCGCGAACGCGCCGGCCGGCACGGTCGGGGTGCCCGGCGGCGCGGTGCGCTCGGAGTCGGTGCGTCTCGCGCTGGCGGCAGCGGGCCCGGGCGACCCGGTGCTCGTGCACGACGCCGCCCGCCCCCTTCTCACGCCAGGGCTGGTCGCGCGGGTGATCGCGGCGGCGCGGGCAGAGGAGGTGGACGGCGCGGTCGCGGCGGCCCCCATCACCGACACGATCAAGCGGGTGGCCGAGAGCACGGAGAAGGGGGAGGAGGGGGGGAGGGCTGGTGTTGGCGGCACCACGGTGGTGGAGACTCTGGACCGCTCGACGCTGTGGGCCGTGCAGACCCCACAGGTCTTCCGCCGCGCCGCGCTGGAGCGGGCGCTCGACGTGCCCGACGAGGTGCTGGCGCAGGCGACCGACGACGCCTGGCTGGTGGAGCGCGCGGGGGGCCGGGTGGTCGTGGTGGAGGCGCCGCGCGAGAACCTCAAGGTGACCACGCCGCTCGACCTCGCCCTCGCCGAGTTGTTGATCGCGAGGACGTTGCCCACCAGATGACGAGCGGCGGCCAAGCTGAGCGCTGGCGTGGTTGTTGATATAAAAAATCCCAAGCCCGTGCGCAATCGCGCACGGCTTCGAAAAATTACATACATACCCCCGCGCCCTGCTTGAATCGCCCCGAGGATGGCGCGGCCGGGCCGCTCGACCTTCTCGATCACATGCTCACCGACTATCACCTCCACCTGCGCCCCGACGAGCTCGACGCGACCGCGTCCGAGCACTTCACGGTGGCCAACGTGGAGCGCTACCGCGAGGTTGCCGACGAGCGCGGGATCACCGAGCTGGGAGTCTCCGAGCACATCTACCGCTTCCGCCAGGCGCTGGAGGTCTGGCAGCACCCGTTCTGGCGGGAAAATGCGCGTGACGAGCTCGAGGAGTACTGCGGCTTCGTGCGCGAGCACACCGACCTGCGGCTGGGGATCGAGGCCGATTTCATCCCCGGTGCCGAGGATCGCACGGCCAACCTGCTGGAGGCGCACGACTTCGACTACGTGGTCGGCTCCGTGCACTTCCTGCGCGAGGAGTCGCTCGACATGGAGGAGTACAGCGTGTGGAGCACCACCCGCCGCCCGGAGGAGATCTGGCGGCGCTACTTCCAGACGCTGGGGGAGGCGGCGCGCAGCGGCCTGTTCGACATCCTCGCCCACCCCGATCTGGTGAAGGTGTGGGGCAAGGAGCGTCCGCTGCCGGAGGGCGACCTGCGCCGCTACTACGAGCTGGCGATCGATGGAATCGCGGAGTCGGGAATCGCCGTGGAGCTCTCCACGGCGGGCCTGCGCAAGCGCGCGCGGGAGATGTACCCGGCGCCGGCCTTCCTGGAGATGTGTGTGGAGGCCGGCGCGCCGATCGCGCTCTCCAGCGACGCCCACCGCCCCGAGGACGTGGGGGCCGGCTACGAGCAGGCGCTGGAGTTGCTGGAGCAGGTGGGGGTGCGCGAGCTGTGCCTGTTCGAGCACCGCGCCCGGCGCCTAGAGCCGATCGGCGCGGGCGTGCGATGACGACTTGCGGGCGTGCGACGACGATTCTGCGCCGGCGTGACGATCTGTGCGGGCGTGCGACGACGATCTGTGTCCGAGTGCGATGAGCCTCAGCGGGATCGGTTACGACTGCCACCGCCTCGCCGCCGGCCGCCGGCTGATCCTCGGCGGCGTGGAGATCCCGCACGAGCGCGGTTTGGAGGGCCACTCCGACGCGGACGTGCTCACCCACGCGGTGATCGACGCGCTGCTCGGGGCCGCCGGGCTGGGGGACATCGGCGAGCACTTCCCCGACACCGACGAGCGCTTCCGCGACGCCGACTCGCTGGTGCTGCTGGAGACAGTGCTAACCACCGTCATCGCGGCGGGCTTTGAAGTCGAGAACATCGATTGCACGGTGATCATGGAGGCCCCCAAGCTCGGTCCATACCGCCAGGAAATCCGCGATCGCCTCGCTCTGGCGCTGAATCTGCCCGCCACGCGCGTCAACATCAAGGCCACGACTGGTGAGGGCATGGGCTTCGTCGGCCGCGGTGAGGGCGTCGCGGCGCTGGCGCTCGCCAGCCTGCGCACTCGTTAGGGTTCTCGCGCGATGCGCGATATCCGGCTGCACGACACCCGCAGCGGCGAGTTGCTGCCGTTGAGCCCACGCGACCCCGGCCGGGTGGGTATCTACGCGTGCGGGCCCACCGTGTACAGCCGCATCCACATCGGCAACGCCCGCCCATTCGTGATCTTCACTCTGCTCAAGCGCTTCTTGGAGCACGAGGGCCGCGACGTCAGGCTGGTGGTCAACATCACCGACGTCAACGACAAGATCTACGACGCCGCCCGCCCGCAGAACCGTCCGAGCGCCGAGCTGGCGGGCGAAATGGCGGCGCTCTACCGGGCCGACACCGACGCCCTGGAGTTGGGACGCCCCGATGAGGAGCCGCTGGCCTCCGAGACGATGGGGCCGATCGTCGAGTACATCGCGGTGCTGATCGAGAAGGGTCACGCCTATGAGAGCGGCGGCGACGTGTTCTTCGGTGTGCGCTCCGATCGCGACTATGGCGTGATCTCCCACCGCCGGCTGGAGGACATGGATCAGGGGGA
This sequence comes from uncultured Solirubrobacterales bacterium, assembly GCA_963794715.1. Classification (GTDB taxonomy): domain Bacteria; phylum Actinomycetota; class Thermoleophilia; order Solirubrobacterales; family Solirubrobacteraceae; genus Palsa-744. Next base: position 1,051,793 of record CAWCEY010000002.1, read on the forward strand.
GCCCGTTGAGGGATCCGACCGCAAGCGCGACCCTCTGGACTTCGCGCTGTGGAAGGCCAGCAAGGAGGGCGAGGACACCTCGTGGGACTCGCCCTGGGGCTCGGGCCGGCCCGGCTGGCACATCGAGTGCTCGGCAATGGCCGAGAGCAGCCTGGGTACCGAATTCGACATCCATGGCGGAGGCTCGGACCTGGTGTTTCCCCACCACGAGAACGAGGCTGCCCAGACGCGCGCCGCGCGCGGCCAGGAACTCGCGCGGATCTGGATGCACAACGGCATGATCCAGTTCACCGGTGAAAAGATGGCCAAGTCGGTCGGCAACATCGCGTTGCTGCACGAGGTGCTCGACCGCTGGGGGCGCGACGCGGTGGTGATGTATCTCATCGGCGGGCACTACCGCCAGCCACTGGCATTTGGCGAGTCCGAGCTCCAGGATGCCGATCGCCGCGTCCAGCGCATCCGCGACGCCCTGCGCCGGCTGGACGCGGGCGAGCCCAGCCCGGGGGACATGGAGCACCACAGGGATGCCTTCTTCGCCGCGCTTGCCGATGACTTCAACACCCCGCGAGCGCTCGCTTCACTGTTTGATTGGGTGCGGGAGGCCAACCGCCGCGGCGAGGGCGTCGTCGGCGACGGCCACCTGCGCGAGATGCTCGAGGTGCTCGGCATGGGCGAATTGCGGCCGCTGGGGGCCACCGGCAACATGGAGGCGATCGATCCAGACGCCATGGCGCTGCTCGCGGCACGCGAGAACGCTCGTCGCGAGCGCCACTTCGCTGAGGCCGACCGCCTGCGCGATGAGATCAGGGCACGGGGATGGGAGATCCGAGACGGCCCCGATGGCCCCGAGTTGATACCCCTCTCGCGGTGATCATCTACGGACGCAACCCCGTGATGGAGGCGTTGCGGGGTCGTCGCGCGCACACGGTGAGGGATGTGTGGGCAACCCCGGGCGCCGCCCGCGAGTCGTGGCTGGAGCGGGCCGGGGGGCGGGTGCGGACCGCCACCCCCGAGCAGATCGCCCGGCGCTGCGGTTCGGACGCCCACCAGGGGATCTGCGCGGAGGCTGGGGGCTACCCGTACGTCTCCGCCGATGAGCTGCTTCTGCGTCGGGGCGGCCCCAGCGGCTCCCGCAGTGACGCCGATGGCTTGCCCGGTGGCGAGGATCGCGGGCACGGTGGCGAGGATCGTGCGCACGGCGGCTCCGCTGGGTCGGGCGCGGGAGGGGACCCGCTGATCGTCGCGCTCGACCAGGTGCAGGACCCGCAGAACCTCGGCTCGATCTGCCGCACCGCGGAGTGCGTGGGGGTCACTGGGGTGGTGATCCCCGAGCGACGCGCCGCCGAGGTCACTCCGGCGGTGTGCAAGGCCTCAGCCGGGGCCGTCGAGCACCTGCGGGTGGCGCGTGTACGCAACCTCGCCGACTTCCTCGGCGAGGCCCAGAAAGCGGGCTGCTGGTCGTATGGCGCGAGCGCCGGCGCCGCCACGCCCTACGACCGCCCCGACTACCGCGGAGGGGTGGTGGTGGTGCTCGGCAGCGAGGGCCGCGGCCTGCGTCCTCGCGTCGCGGGAGCTTGCGACGAGCTGATCGCGCTGCCGCTGTTGGGGCGGATCGAGTCGGCCGGCGTCAGCGCCGCGGCGGCGGCGATTCTGTACGAGATCTTGCACAATCGTCGCCGCGCCCTTGACAACGCGTCATAACTGTGCGAATCTCCCATCCGTAACGCTGAACCTAAGCTTGAGCTGCAGTTGATTTTTGTAGTAGATTCCCAAGTAGTCCATTTCCAATAGTCGTTGGCGCCGGGGGAGGTGTGCGCCACTGAGCGATCCGGGCTGCTCGCAGTCCGAGAAAGGTCTTGCTCGTGGCACGTATCTCCCGTAACCCTCAATCTGAGGTCAAGGTTGATGATGGCTTCCTGATCGCGCTGGCGAAGCAGGGAGACCGCACCGCCTACGACCGCCTTGTACGCCGCTATCACGGCTTCGTGCGGTTGAAGGCCTCCTCCTACTTCCTCGCCGGAGGCGACTCCGACGACCTCATCCAGGAGGGCCTGGTCGGCCTCTACAAGGCGATCCGCGACTACCGCACCGACCGCGAGTCGAGCTTTCGCAACTTCGCGGAGCTGTGTATCACCCGTCAGATCATCACCGCCGTGAAGACGGCTACGCGCAACAAGCACACGCCGCTCAACCAGTACGTCTCCTTCTCCGCCACGCCCGCTGGGGGCGGGGAGGACGTGCCGACGCTCGACCAGGTGCTGCCCGGTTCCGCGGTGCACGACCCGGCCAATCAGGTGATCTCATCCGAGGAGTTGCGCTCGCTGGTGGGCTGCCTCTCCACGGCTCTCTCGGAGCTGGAGAGCCGGGTGCTCTCGCTGTACCTGGACGGCTGCTCCTACGAGCAGGTGGGCGAGCACCTTGCCTGCGACACCAAGACCGTGGACAACGCCCTGCAGCGGGTCAAGCGCAAGGTGGGCGCGCATTTGGAGGCACGGGCGGTCGCGGCTTGAGCGAATTCTCGCTCGCTGGGTTGTCGTACTACGCGCGTGCATTGGGTGTAGCGATGGCCGCCACGACCGAGGCCGCCCACCGTGGGCGGCCTCGACGTGACCAGGCTGGCGCGCTATCGGCGCGCGGTCGCCGTACTAGCGGTGGTGGTGCCCGCGATGCGGTTCCCGTTCGCCTTCTTCGCCTCGTTCTTCGCCTTCCCGTTCCATTTCGGAGGAGTTGGTCGCCCCTTCCGTGGGTGTCGAGGTGTTACCCGGCGCTTCGGGCGTCAGCGATACAGCCGGCGCGGGGCTGACGTCGATCGTGAGCGGCGCGCTGGCCGCCCCGCCGTTGTCGGGCCCGCCGGGGATGTAGACGCGGAACACGTCGGTTCCCACACTGAACACCTGGTAGGGGATCGAGAACGTGGCTTCCGGGGTGACGGTGCTCACCCGCACCACGTGGAAGCCGGTCCCGGAGGCGTTCTGGCGCTGCAGATAGATCAGGTGACCGGGGTGGGCGGGGGTTGGCGCCACATTGCCCGAGAACGTGACCACCTGCCCCTCCATCGCCGAGGTTGGCGATGCGGTGGCGCTCACCACATACCTGACACCCTCGAACAGCACCGCCGAGGACTTGCCGTCGCTCTGCACCTTGTAGTAGGTGCTGTTGACCGGCGTCTGTGCGGGGAAGGTGTAGACGCCGCTGCTGTTGGTGGCCACCTGGGCGATCGGCGCGAAGCCGTGCTGGTGCACCGTGCGCGCCAACAGCGTCACCTGCTGGCTGGTGGTGGCACCGGCAAGCGTCCCGCTGATCAGCACCGACTGCCCATAGAGGATCGGGTCGGGTGCCGCTTCGATCGTCAATTCTTTGTTCTGCGCCTGCGAGATCTCATAGGTGAGCGGGCTGGAGGTGCCCGGGACGTTGAGTCCCCGGCTGAGCACCAGCACCCGCAGGTTGGCGTCGCCGGGGACGATGAAGGTGTGGGAGATCGAATAACCGCCCCCCGCTTCCACCACGCCCGAGTCGATCCTGTGCCATTCGTTGCCGGTGAGCGCGTTCTGGCGCTGCAGTATCACCCGTGCGCCGATGTCCGCCGGAGTGACTTTGCCGATGAACGTGACTTTGTTGGCGACCCCGGTCAGGATCTGGGTGCCTTCCGGCGGCCCTTCCAGGGTCACCTGCGGCGCGACGCGGATCCTTCTGTTGAGGCTCTCCGCGCCATGGGAGCGCACGTGCCACACGCCGTTGTTTTCGATGACGCTGCCGGTGAGCTGGAACTGATAGGCGCCACCCGCGCCGGTGGTGGTGCTGGTCTCGAGCGTAAACCCGGGAGCGCCGGGAACATGCCGGAAAAGCCTCACGGTCTTGCCTTCCGTATTGGCGTGACGCCGGCAGATGAGTTGGCCGAAAACCGTGGCCGATTCTCCCGCGGTGATCAGCACCGGAGCGTGAATGCTCACACGGCAGTGCCCTCCGGGGCTGGGGTGGAAGAATGCCGAAGCTCCGGTCGTGAACAGCCCCAGCGACGAGACCGCAACCGCGCACACCAAAGCGAGCAGTGTTCTCGGGCGCATGTGATCCTCCTCTTTCGCAGTGGATGGTGGTCGACTACTGAGGTGGGCCTGCCCCGCTCGGTTCCCCCCGGTCGCGGCCGATCCCGCCGGGCTCCGTCATGCGTGGAGCCCGGTCAGTCAGCTATCTACGACCCCAATAACCCGACCGCCTCGCAATCGATGCGGTGTCGCCTCGCGTGAAATTTGGGCGCCGCCCGCGTGGCCGCGTGAAGTTTGCTGAGCGCTCGGGTCTTAGAGATGTCCGCTGGCAATACCAGGCATAAGCGCGGGAATCCGCTCTCGTACCCACCGATGGCGCTCCATCCTCCGTCGGTGGGCACGAGTTCCGCGCCAGGCGCCCCTCCCCACGGGGCGGGACAAGGTTTCGGGGCGGCCCATCCTGGCGGGCCGCCCCGAGCCGTCCCAGGGTTGCGCTTTGCCCCGAGCCGTCCCAGGGTTGCGCTTTGCCCCGAGCCGTCCCAGGGTTGCGCTTTGCCCCGAGCCGTCCCAGGGTTGCGCTTTGCCCCGAGCCGTCCCAGGGTTGCGCTTTCCCCCGAGCCGTCCAAGGGCTTGCATCGGCGGCCAGTCCCACGCGTCCGATTCTTCGCGTCTTTTCGTCTATCCGCGTGAGGAAGGGTGATGGCGCGTGTCTAAAATGTCGTAAGGATGGTTGGGCGCTCGCGCCGCCAGGGTCGCTGTGGCCTTGGGAGCCGCAACGGCGCCCATGGTGTGCCATGAGTCCAGGAATCCCCACCCGTCTGCTGGCGACCCAGTCGGACGATCGGCTGCTCGCGCTGGTCCGCCAGGGCCACGAGCGTGCGTTCGAGGCGGTCGTCCATCGCTATCGCAAGCCGCTGCTCGGCTACTGCCGGCGGCTGCGCCTGCCCGATACTCGCGCCGAGGACATCGTCCAGCTAGCACTGCTGAAGACCTGGATCGCCGTACGGGAGGGCGCGGAGGTGCACGATCTCAAAGCGTGGCTGTACCGGGTGGTGCACAACACGGCCGTCAACACCCTGCGCGACTCCGCCCACGACGGCGAGCCGGTGGCGGATCCGGCATATGCGCTGGAGGCTCACCCGCGCAATGAGGACTCGCAGCTCGACCGGGGGCTGGCGATGCGCGAGACGCTGGCCGAGGTCGCGGCGCTACCGCCGTTGCAGCGAGAGGTGATCGTCCGCACCGCCGTGGCCGGCCACAGCCACCAGCAGGTCGCCAGCGACCTCGGGATTACCAACGGCGCCGTGCGCGGTCTGCTCTACCGAGCGCGCGCCACGCTGCGCACGGGAGTCACCGCGCTCACCCCGCCGCCGCTGTTGAGCTGGCTGGCGGGCCGCTCCGATCAGGGTGGGCCCGCCCCGGAACGGCTCGCCGAACTCGCGGGATCCGGGGGAGCGGTCGGCGTCGGAGGAGCGGCGGGCGTTAGCGGGCTGCTGCTCAAGGGAGGCGCGGTGGCGATCACCGTCGGGACCGTCATCACCGGCGCCGCGGTGGTGCACCTCGGCGCGTCCGCCCCTCACCGCGACCGGCACCGGCTGATCGCGGCGGCGCCCACCAGTGGCGCGGGCGCGGGCTCCGCCTCGGCCGAGTCGCATTCGCCGACCGTTCACGGCGTTCCCGCCCCCGCCGCCGCGGGCGCAACGCATCGGGGCGCCTCAGGGCGCCGGACGTGGCGTCGCGGGGGCGCCGCCGGCGCGAATGCCCGCGCGAGGACCAATGCCGCCGGTCGGGGCTTCATCGGCGCCCCCACCTCCGGCGGCCACCACGCGCCGCGATCGACGCCGCGGGGTGGCGGTGGCACGCATAACAACAACCCTTCGGCGAAGGTGCCAGCCGCCCAGGGTCCCGCGCCCGGATCCACCCAGGGGACCGGCCAGACGGGAGCGGGGTCCAGCCCGAGCGGGGGGTCGGGTCAAGGCGAAGCGGGCACGGGATCGGGCGGGCCGGTGAGCTCGGCCGCGGGCAGCGGCTCGCCGGGGAGCACCGACGCGAGCGGTTCCTCGGGAGGAGCTGAATCAGGCGGGCAGGCAGGTTCCGGGTCTGGTACGGAATCCAGCTCTGGCTCAGGCGCCGGGTCTTCCGGCTCCGGCAGCCCGGAAAGCACCGGCAGCAATGGCTCATCGGGCGAATCCAGTGGCTCGGAATCCTCGGGCAGCGAACAGTCGGGCTCGCTGGTGGGGACGGTCGTGCACGAAGTCGGCAGCATCCTCGAACATCTGCTGCACTGAATAAGATGGCGTCGCATGGCGAGCGCCGACGAGATTCTGAGAGTGGCGGGGCAGCGCGCGCCGGAGCTCGCGGTGCCCGGGCTCAGTCCGCGTCCGCGCCGCAAGGTCGCCGTGCTCACCTGCATGGACACGCGGATCGATCCCCTCGCGATGCTCGGCCTGCAGCGCGGCGATGCGCACATCGTCCGCAACGCCGGCGGCCTGGTCACCGACGACGCGATCCGCTCGCTGAGCGCCTCCCAGCGGCTGCTAGGCACCGAGGAGATCGTCGTGGTGATGCACGAGGGGTGCGGGCTGTGCGGCGCCTCCGAGGACCAATTCGCGCAGGCGCTCGCAGCCGACGGTGTCCTGCCGACGTGGCGGCTCGGCGCCTTCCACGACCTCGAGGGAACTCTGCGCCAGGGTCTCGACCGGCTCCGCTCAAGCCCCGAGCTGCCTGCGCGCCAGCAGATCCGCGGCTTTGTCTTCGATCCCGAGACCGGGGCGCTGCGCGAGATCGAGACCGCCGGGGTGCGCGGGGAGGCGGCGGGGTCTCCCGAGGCGCCTACGGTGTCGGGGTAGGCCAACCGGCTTGCAAGCGGCGGGGCCATCGCTATCGCCGACGTCACTCCACGCTGGACATCACTCCACGCTGGACGTCACTCCACGCTGGACGTCACGCCACGCTGGACGTCACTCCACGCTGGACGTCACGCCACGCTGGACGTCACTCCACGCTGGACGTCACTCCACGCTGGACGTCACTCCACGCTGGACGTCACTCCACGCTGGACGTCACTCCACGCTGGACGTCACTCCACGCTGGACGTCACTCCACGCTGGACGTCACTCCACGCTGGACGTCACTCCACGCTGGGCCTTGCTCCCTGCAGGGCCTTACACCACACCAGAGCCGACGGCCGGGATCGAACCGGCGACCTATCGCTTACAAGGCGATTGCTCTACCAGCTGAGCTACGTCGGCATGGCCTCGAATCGTAGCCTCACAAGTCCTCAGGAGGACGCCGCTCGCGCTTGCGTTCCGTGCCCCGGCGCTTGGCGGCGAGGCGGCGCTCGCGTGAGGCCGCGGTGGGACGGGTGGCGCGGCGGCGCTTCGGCGTGGCGAGTGCTCGCGCCAGCCGCTCGCCGAGGCGGGTGAGGGCGAGCTCGCGGTTGCGTGCCTGCGAGCGCTGGTCCTGGGAGATTGCAACCACTCGCGGGCCCACGCGCGCAAGGACTCGCTCCCGCTGGGCGTCGGTGAGCGTGGGGGAGGAGCGTGCGTCGAAGATGGCTTCCACCCGGGAGGAGGTGACGTTGGCGTGCTGGCCCCCCGGTCCGGAGGAGCGGCTGGCGCGCACCATCACCTCCGCGAGTGGGATCGTCAGCTCGCTGGTGATCCGCAGCTGTCTGCTGGGGTCTCTTGAAACTTCGCTCACCACTCGCCAATCTACGCGACCCTGGCCCACCCCTCACCGGGTGTCAGTGCGACGATGCGGACACACTCACGTGGAGCGTGCCCACCCTGTGCCACAGCCCCGACGTCCCCAGGAGCCGCCAATCGGCGATGTTGTAGCCGTGGACGGCCAGCGCATCGACTTCGCCGGCGCCGCCCACCGCCACCGTCGCCGTGCCCGCCGGGGGGCGTGGAGTTGTGCGCCAGGGGGTGGATGAGGCCCCGATGCGGAGCCGGTCGCCGTGCGGGGTGCTCACGAGCAGGAATGTGTGGGCGTGCGGCGCGGGGCCGGCGGCGATCGGGTCTTCGCGGGCGCCCATCACCAGCGGTCGGGTCTCGGTCCAGCTGTGGCCGCCGTCGGCGCTCCACGCGGCGAGGAGGGTGTTCTGTGAGGCGGAAGGGAAGTCCACAAGGGTGAACACAGTTCCGTTGGTGCTTGCCAGCGACATGACCCGGCTGGGGTTGCCTCGCAGCGTGGCGGGGGTTGGTGGCGCGGCCGTGCGCCAGCGGCCATTGGCGTAGGCGTACTCGCCGATCTGTCCCCCGTGCATGCAGGCGCCGCCGACCAGCACGCCATGCGGAGAGGTGCTGGCGATTGCGTCGATGCTCCTCAACCCACAGCCGTGCGCCACCGGCAGGGTGGCCAGCGCGCGCACCGCGGTGAGGGCGCGCCATTCGCCGCCCCCGCCGTCGCTCATCACGACTTCGCCGCCGTTGCGCACCAGCAGCGCGTAGGCGGTGCCGTCGGAACTCAGTGCGAGCGAGTCGGGGACGCCGAGCAGTCCGCCGGTCAGCGGCAGGAGATCCGGTGTCCAGCTCGATCCGCCGTCGGGGGTGAGCGCCAGTGGAGAGAAGTGCAGGTTGTAGCTCGGTAGGAACCCGGCCAGCAGGGTGCCGCCCGCAGCGGCGATCGCCAGGCCGCCATTGTCCTGCACGCCAGGTGGTGTCACCAGCGACCAGCTTGCGCCGCGCCCGCCGCGGCGGCGGAGCAGCTCCCAGAAGTGTTCTTCGCCCGAGCTTGCCCCCGCCGGCAGCAGCGCCCAGCTGCCGCCGGCGCCTGGCAGGGATGTCGCCAGGGGAGTCAACAGCGCGTCCACCGGGGCCGCACTCCCGCTGCCATCGCCGGAGCCGCACGCGCTGAGGCTGGATGCGAGTAGGCACAGCACGGTTAGACCGGCGGCCGCCCGTCGTCGCGCAAGCAGCCCCGCGGCCATCCGTCTTTGCATAAGCAGCCTTGTAGCCGCCCGTCTTCGCGGTGCGCCCAACCCCGCCGGGCGACGCGTGGGGCCGGGAGAGTGGGCGCTCATGTTTCGTTCAAAACCTGTCGGGCGGCCTGCGCGAGGGTGACGGCGAACGACGACCTGGTGCTCGACGTGGCGGGACCGGGATCGAAGTTGGCCAGCCAGCGGATGTCGCCTTCGCGGTTGACGATCGCCGCGCCGTCCGGGTGGTCGACCATCGCGCCGCCTCGCGGCACCCCGATTTCGACGCCGAAGGCGCTCCACAGCTGGCGCAACCGCGCCACGCCCCCCGTGAGGTACAGCCAGTTGGGCAGCTGTTCGAGGCGCTCCTGGCGGTCGAACGCGCGCAGGTCGGCGGTGGAACGGTAGAGGGGGTTGGCGTCGATTGCCACCAGATCCACCTGGTGGGCTTGGTCGCCGAGCAAGCTGTCGGCCTGCTTGAACTCCTGGGCGATCACCGGGCAGTCGGTGGTGCACACCGGGTCCAGATACGTCACCAGCAACACCTTGCCCTGGAGCTTGCCGAAGGTGACCGGCCGCCCGTGCTGTTCCACCAGCGGCACATCGGGGGGGCGCACGTCACCCGACACCGCGCTGGCGGGGCCGTCGATGCTTTCGGCCAGCAGCGGCGTCGCGTTGGGGGATACGGCGGCGATCGCGTATGGCACGGCGCCCAGCGCGGTGGTGGCGCACGCCGCCGTCACCGCCAGCACCCCAAACGCCCCTCGCACGCTCGGAAGACCCGTGCCGGCCCTCCGCCGGGGCGTCTTGGATGATTCGCCTGCGCCGACTGGTGCGGGGGCGATGGCGGCTGGGGGAAGCGCCGCCGTGGCCCGCACCATCGCGGGGGCGGCGGCGCGGCGCACCAGCGCCAGGTAGGAGGCCAGCAGCACCAGCAGCGTGGGGATCATGCTGTTGGGGTCGGTGCCCAGCCCGCCCAACACGCCGAAGTCCTGCACCAGCACCCAGTCAGCCACACACAGCACCACCGCCGCACCCACCGCCACCCGCACGGCGCGGCGGCGTCCGCTGAGCAGCGCGAGGCCGATCCCGCCGAGGGCGCCCACCACGAACAGGTTGACCGGCACCGCGTGTTCGGCGGCGAAGCCGCCGAAGTGATCCAGCAGCCGTACCAGCGCGTGCGGCTGCGGCGTTTCGGCCATTTCGCTCGCCATCGTTCCCAGCGCGTTGCCCGACCCGGCGGCCCAGAAGCCGTTGCCCGGCCACGCCTGCAGTACTGCCATCGCCATGAAGTACACGCCGCAGCCCGCCAGCAGGCGCCGTCCCAACCTCGGGTTATGCCACACGCGCTCGGGCAACGCCAGCAGCGCCCCGGCGAGCGCATAGAGGAGCGCCGCCCCCGGCGCCCCAAACAGCCAGCTGGCGCCCGGAGTGAGGATGCCGCCCATGCTCTCGCCCAGCACCCACACGCACAGTGCCCACCCGATGCTCACCAGCCCGCCGATTCGCGACCAGCGGCCGCGGGCCACCAGCAGCAGCCACAGTCCCAAACCCAGCTGGATCCAAACGGCGGCCACGGCGGCCTGCACGGGGTGGTTTTCCCACACCCTCAGACCCCAGTGCACGGTGCTCACCAGCCACGCTGGGTTGCCCTGCGCCGAGGGCCCCACCACGTTTGCCGGGAGGCCCAACGGCATGTGCCCCTGGATCTGTAGCGCCCCGTCCACCAGCCACAGCACGCCGAAGCCGATCCGCAGCACCCGCCGGGCGGGTGGCTCGGGGACGACTTGTCTCGGGGGTGCCGCGTTCAGGGCGGGTGGCTCGGGTGTGGCCCATGTCGGGGGTGTCTTGTTCAGGGCGGGTGGCTCGGGTGTCACCTGCGCCGTACGGCTGGGCTCGCCGCCACTACCCCGCCCCCCCTCCTCCCCTTTTCCTGCATCTCCTTCACCCGGCACATCCCGCGTGAGGGGGTCGGCCAGCAGCCCAACGATCAAACGGCTCACCAGCAGCACCACGGCCACCACCACGAGGGCGAGGGTCAACGCCTGCGCCTGGTTGGAGAGGCTGTGGTGGAAGGCGGATACGATCAGGCCTTCGTTGACCCCCGTGTGGCCGGCGCCCATCCCAGTCATCGCCGCTCAGCCCTCTTCGACCGTATGCTCGGGCCGCGGCTCGCCAGGGTGGTCCTGCTTGAGCAGCCGCTCGCGCAGGTGTCCCCCGGCGCCGGCGCTCACCGCGCGCAGCGCCCGCTCGTCGCTCAGCGCCACGCCGTGGCCGGCGGCGAGGTCGATCAGCCCCTGGCGCTCCTCGTCCTGGCGCGCAAAGCGCAGAAACAGCCACGCCACCAGCAGGATCGTGAGGAACATCTGCTCGATCATCATCGCCGCACCGGCGAGGTTCTGGTCGGAGAGCGGGTTCAGCCCGCGGGCGGCGTCGCTCGCTTTGTACACGGGGTAAAACAGCGTTTGCGCCCAGATCATCGCGTTGCCCAGCACCGCGCCGATCAGCCTGATGCTTGCCACGTACCCGACGGGCGCCCAGCCGTGAAACCAGGCGGGCTTGGGCAGCGGGCCCAGCAGCGCCAGCCACAGCAGCAACCCAAACCACAGCATGCACGCGTGCTCCAGCGCGTGCACGAGATCGTGGCGGATCGCCAACTGGTAGAGCAGCGGGGTGTGCCAGATGTACATGTTCAACGCCCACAACACCAGCGCGGGGATCGGGCTGGCCAGCCGCCGCAGGGGGCGCGTTACCCGGAAATGCAGCAGCGGCGCCAGCACCGGGCCGGTGAGGCCCAGCACCATCAGCAGCGATGCCAGGTCGCCGATGATTATGTGCTGAATCATGTGCGCCAGCAGCACTTCGTCGGCCAGGCTGTCGAAGGGCGGCAACTGCACCGCGCACACAGTCAGCGCCCCCACCACGAATGAGGCGGCGCGCCAGGTGGCCACCGGGCGACCCTCGCGCGCCAGCGTCTGCGCGCGTTTGCCATACAACGTCAGATACGCGGCGGTGGCCAGCAGCGGCGGCAGGAACTCGCCCAGGTGCAGGCTGTCGGCGGTGCCGAGTGGGAACGCGAACATGCGGGTGAAGGGCACCAATGCGGGCAGGGTGAGCGCCACCTGCGCCAGTGCCAGCGCCACCAGCCGGGGGCCGGTGAGCGCGCGCTGGGGGCGTTCGCGGTGGCCGTCGGCGACCGTGCGCTCAGCAGCGGCGCGCGCAGCGGCCAGCACCCGCGCCGGGGCTCCCGGCACCGCCCTCGCGGGGGCCAGGCGCAGGCGCCGGGTCACCTCGTGGGCGCCCTCCTGCCAGCGTTTGCACGCGGCACAGCCATCGAGATGCGCCCGCAGCTCGTCGATCGAGCCGCCATCCTCGCCGTCGAGAGATGCGGAGATCGCCTCGCGCGCAGACTCGCAGTTCATGTCCCATTGGTCGTGTCAGCCTGCCTTCCAGTTCCCGAGTGGCGCTGGCGGCGTGATCGTGCGGTGTGTCGCAACACCCGAGCGGTGGCTGGCGGCGTCATCCTGAGTTGTCTCCACGCCCGAGCGGTGGCTGGCGGCGTCATCCTGAGTTGTCTCCACGCCCGAGCGGTGGCTGGCGGCGTCATCCTGAGTTGTCTCCACACCCGAGCGGTGGCTGGCGGCGTCTGGTTATATGGGCCGCGATGGACGAGCCCACCCTGCAAGCGCATGCCGCCCGGCTCGGCGACAGGCATGCGCTGGAGGCGTTCGTCCGCGCCAGCTACCGCGACGTGTGGCGACTGTGCGCCGCGCTGGTGGACGAGCAGAGCGCCGAGGACCTCGCGCAGGAGACGTTCGTACGCGCCACGCATGCTCTGGGCGGCTTCCGCGGGAGCTCCTCCGCGCGCACGTGGGTGTTGGCGATCGCCCGCCACGTCTGCATCGACGAGCTGCGCGCGCGCAGCCGGCGTCGCCGGCGCGACACCCAGATCGCCGCCGCCCCGGAGGAGGCGCTCATGGTTGCCGACGCCTCAGGTGAGGTGGCGGCGCACGAGCTGCTCTCGCTTCTGGACCCCGACCGGCGCGCGGCATTCGTGCTGACCCAGATATTCCGCTTCTCCTACGAGCAAACCGCCTGTATCTGCGACTGCCCGGTCGGCACCATTCGCTCGCGCGTGGCGAGGGCTCGCCAGGAGTTGATCGCCCAGCTCAGGGAGTCTCAGCCCGTCGGGGCGAAATGCTCGGGGCGGGCGTGACCGTTGGTGGAGATCAAATGCGAGTAGTCGGGCGGGTCCACGCGGTCGTCCGCGTTGAGGCGCCGCTCCAGCTCCCCCAGCAACACACCGAACAGCAGATGGCGCCAGGTTGACTGCGCGAGCGCCCGCGGGTTGGCGAAGGCCGCCGGCAGCTCCTCGCGCGCGGGGTGCAGCCTCTCGGCGAGCGCCAGCAGCGGCCAGGTGGTGAAGTTCTCCAGGATTCCCGCCGCCGGTCCCCGCGCCCACGAAGGCAGGGGGGTGCGCGGGGCCACGTTGGCGTACACCGCGCCGAACAGCGCCCCGTTCTGCAGGTGCGCCAGCACGCCGACGGCCGGCCACCAGCGCTCGCGCGTGATCGCCTTGCCCAGCAGCTCCACATCGTCGAAACCGCTGCCAAACACGCGCTTGTCGAGGGGCATCTGTGCCGCCCACACGCCTGCCGCCAGCGCGCCCGCCAGTGCCCCGCGAATCGTCTTGCCCCGGTCGATCGCCATCGTCTCCCACTGTAACGACCCGCCCGCCGACGGGTATCCAGCGTATGCTGCCGGCGGCGCGGAGATAGGGTGCAATGAGTGGCCGAGCAGAGGACCGAAACGGAGGGGCCGAGCCTGACGGCTGGGGACCGGCCGGGCCACCCTCCCGGCCCAAAGTCGAAGGCGCAGCTCGACGCGGAGTTCTCCGAGCTGTACCGCACCCACCTGCGCGACGTGTACAGCTATGCCTACTACCGCGTTGGCAACCACCACGACGCCGAGGAACTCACCGAGCAGACCTTTCTGCAGGCCTACCGGCACTTCGAGCGTGCCCAGCGCGAGTCGCGGGGGCGTCCGCTGCGGCCGTGGCTGATCAGGATCGCCCACAACCTCGCCGCCAACCTCTACCGCGACCGCTCCCGCCGGCCGGTGTCGCCGATCGAGGCCACCGACGCGTTGAGCGACCTGCACACCACCGAGGACCTGGTGGAGAATCGCAGCGAGCTTGCGCGCGTGCTGGAGGGGGTTCGCCAGCTGCCCGACGACCGCCGCGAGGCGCTGATCATGCGCTTCGCCCTGGACATGGACAACCGCGAGATCGCGCGCGCCTTGGGGCGCTCCGACGGCGCCACCAAGGTGCTGATCCACCGCGCCATCAAGCAGTTGGAGGGACTGGTCGCCGATGCCCCTGAGGAGCCGACGGATGACGAGCCGACGGATATGGACAAGCTGAGAGAAGTCTCATGAGCCAGGCCGCCTCCAACTTCGAGAGCCTGCTGCGGCGGGCGCTTGCTCCCGTCGAGCCCCCCGCCGACCTCACCGGCAGGCTGGAGGAGACGCTCACCAACCTCACCGAGCTCGCCGCCGGGGAGCTCGAAAGCTGGGAGCTCTCAGCCATGCGCGATCCCCGCAATTGGGCGCGGCCCGCGGCTGCGCTCGTTGTCGGCGGCGCGGCTGGCGCGGCGCTGGTTGCGTTGCGCATTCGCCGCCGGGGGCGGCCGCCCGAGGGGCCAGCCGCCGTCGCCGGGCAGGCGCAGGCCCGCGGCGAGCGCTGAGCCCAGACAACGGCCGATCGGCCTCTGAACTATTCTGGCCTTCGGCGAAGTCCATCTGGTAAAAGTGATTGACTTCGCTCTGTCGGTCGCCGGCTCCCTGGTTGGCGGCTCGGACGCCGGGTATCTCGATGTCCAACCTGAACCGCTACAAGCGCTCCGCGGAGGCCGCCTCGGCGATCTTAAGGATGCTCGCCGACGAGGAGCTGGTGCAACTCGTGGGCGAGGACGATGCGGCGGCCTTCGAGATCCTCTATGAGCGCCACACCGATGCGGCATACGCGCTCGCCCTGCGCATGTGCCGCCGGCAGGGGGTTGCGGAGGAAGTGGCGCAGGAGGCGTTTCTCTCGATGTGGCGCAGCGCCGCTGCCTACGACCCGCTGCGGGGGAGCGTGCGCACGTGGGTGCTGGGCATCGTCCACCACCGTGCGATCGACGCTCTGCGCCGGGGTGTGCTCCAGGATCGCGCGAGGGTCAGCGACGAGGGGATCGAGGAGCGGTTGGAGGCGGCGGAGCGCACCGAGCAGGAGGTTGGCCGGCGCGACGAAGCGCGCGAGGTGCGCGCCGTCCTCGATGGGCTCCCGCCCGAGCAAAGCCGCGTCATCGAGCTGGCCTACTACGGCGGTCTCTCCCACTCCGAGATTGCGACGATGCTCGACATGCCGGTGGGAACGATCAAGGGCAGAATGCGTCTTGGATTGCAGAAGATGCGCTCCCAACTTCGCTCAGAACGGGTGCTTTCGTGAGCTCACACCCACCGGCGCACGGATGCGAGCGCGAGGCGGATAGCGCCGCCTACGTGCTGGGGGCGCTCCCCGAGCACGAGCTGGAGGAGTACACGGCGCATCTCGCCACCTGCCCCGTCTGCCGGGCGGAAGTGCTCCAGCTGCAACCGGCTGCCGACTTGCTCGCGGTGGGCGTGCCGCCTGCCAAGGCCGATCAGAGTCTGCGTGCGCGGGTGCTCGGCTCCGTGCGCGCCGCGGTCGAACCGCATGACGCGGCGCGCCCAGCGGCGGATCCCGCAAAGCCGGTGCGGGCGGGGGTGTCTTCCCGGGGGGGCCTGGCTTCCCGTGTGGGACTGGCTTCGCGGGCGGGTGGGCGCGCAGGCGGGCATTCCACCTCCCGGCGGCTGCTCCCGGGGCTCGCTGGGGCGCTGGCGCTCGGCGTGGGCATTGTGGTTGGCGCGCTGGTGTTCAGCTCCAGCTCAAGCGTCCGCACCGAGGTGATCCGCGCGGTCGTGGTCGCCCCCGGGCATCACGCCACGGCGCGGCTGCGCAAGGTTGGCTCGCATCTGGAACTGGTGGTTGTGGGGATGCCCGCGCCGCCGCCCGGGCGCATCTACGAGGTGTGGTTGGAGCACGGCAGCGAAGCGCCGCTGCCCACCGATGCGCTGTTCTCCGTCACCAAAGCCGGCTCTGGCGCGGTTGGCGTCCCCGGCAACCTGCACGGGATCAACAAAGTGCTCGTCACCGACGAGCCGCTCGGGGGCAGCCTCAAGCCGACGCGCACGCCGGTTATCGTCGGCTCGGTGTGATTCCTCGGCTGGCGTTTCGGGCGCTCCGGGGTTTCTGGCATTTCGGGCGCTTCCGGGCGATTCCGGGCGCTTCCCACGGATCCCGGGTGGTGGCCAGGTAGGCTCTGCATCCGCTCATGGCCACCTGCTATCGCCACCCCTCCCGCCAGACCGCTGTCTCCTGCTCCTCCTGCGGGCGGCCCATCTGCCCGGACTGCATGACCTCCACGCAGGTGGGGATGCGCTGCCCGGAGTGCGCCTCCCAGCGCACCAAGGTGGTGCGGATGCGGGACATGGCGGCTGTGCCGCGCGTCACCTATGCCCTGATCGCCATCAACGTGATCGTGTTCCTCACCGAGCAGGGCCAGTTCACGTTGACCGGCGAGCCCTACGGCAAGGTGGTTAACGAAGGCGACCTGTATCGCTTCGCGATCGCCGAAGCTCACCAGTACTACCGTCTCCTGACCAGCGGTTTCCTGCACGTGGACCTGCTGCACATCGGTTTCAACATGTACCTGCTGTATCTGCTGGGCATGATGCTGGAGCCCGCGCTGGGCTCGGTGCGGTTTGCCGCGATCTACTTCACCTCGCTGCTGGCCGGCTCCTGCGGCGCGCTGATCGCCACCTCCGCGCCCAGTCTCGGCGCCTCGGGCGCGATCTTCGGGCTGATGGGCGCCGCCGCCGTCGAGCTGCGCGCGCGGGGGCGCAGCGTGATGGAGGGCGGTATTGGGGCGTTGATCATCTTCAATCTGCTGCTCTCCTTCACGGTCGCCAACATCTCCGTGGGCGCCCACATCGGCGGGCTGATCGGCGGCGCGCTGGCCGGCCTCTCCTTTCGTCTCGCCACCGGCCGCTACGCGCTTGCGCTGGGGCTGCTTGCCTGCCTGGCGCTGTCGGTGGCGGCGGTGGTGGTGGGGCTGGCCGCCGCGCAGTCCACAGCCGCGGGTATCGTGTGAGCGGTGGCGGTGCTCAACGACGAGCAGATCCAGCAGCGCCTCGTTGGCGGCGCGTGGGTCCGCGAGGGCGAGGCGATTGTGCGCGAGTACAAGCTCGCCGACTTCCCGGCGGCGATCGCCTTCGTCAATCGCGTGGCCGAGCTCGCCGAGGCCGCCAACCACCACCCCGACATCCTCGTGCACGGCTGGAACAGGGTGCGCTTGGAGCTCTCCACCCACTCCGCGGGTGGGCTCACCGATGCCGACTTCGCACTTGCCTTGCAGATTGACGGGCTCGGCTGAGCACCGGGCGTGACCGGTCTGAAGCTG
This sequence comes from uncultured Solirubrobacterales bacterium, assembly GCA_963794715.1. GTDB lineage: Bacteria > Actinomycetota > Thermoleophilia > Solirubrobacterales > Solirubrobacteraceae > Palsa-744. The sequence continues at coordinate 1,069,216 of CAWCEY010000002.1, forward strand.
ATCCTCGCGGCTCTGCTGGTCGCGATCAACGCGTTCTTCGTGATCGCCGAGTACGCGCTGGTGCGCTCGCGCAGAGCCCGGTTGGAGGTGATGCGCGAGCAGGATATGCGCGGCGCCGCGCTGGCGCTCAGCCAGTTGGAGAGCATCAACGACTACATCTCCGCGGTGCAGATCGGGGTCACGATGACCTCGATCGGGATCGGCGCGCTCGCCACGCCCACGCTGGCCGATGCGCTGCACGAAGCGTTCCGCGGCGCGGTCTCCCACGACCTTTCATTGGCGATCGCGGTGGTGCTGGCCTACGCGATCGTGATCTCGGTGCAGCTGATCTTCGGGGAGATGGTGCCCAAGTTCTACGCCATCGATCGCGCCGAGAGCGTCGCCCGCCGTGTCGCCCGGCCGCTGCAGGGCTTCAGAGTTCTGTTCCGGCCTTTCATCCATTTGATCACCAAGATCTCCGCGCGGATCCTCAAGCTGCTGGGCGTCGACATGAACCGCCAGCAGGGCGGCGGCTCGCCCGATGAGCTCAAGCGCCTGATCGCCGAGTCCCACGCCGGCGGCCACCTCGACCCGGGCGAGGCGGGGATGCTCACCGGCGTGTTCCACCTGCACGAGCAGGAGGCGCGCCAGGTGATGACCCCCAGCCCCGCCGTCATCGCGATCGACGTTTCGCGCGACGTGGAGACCGCTTTGAAGCTGTGCATCTCCTCGGGGCACACGCGGCTGGTGGTGACCGAAGGCGAGGACCGCGACCGCGTGCTGGGGCTGGTCCACGCCAGCGCGCTGGCTCGCCGGCTGATGGACGACGGGCCGCACGCCTCGCTGCAGGAGGTGGTGCACGACGCGCCGATCGTGCCCGAGACCAAGCCGCTGGACGATCTGCTGGCCGATCTGCAGCGCCAGCGCACCTCGCTGGCGGTGGTCGTCGACGAGTACGGCCGCGTCGCCGGAATCGTCACCGTCGAGGACATCATCGAGGAGGTGGTCGGCGAGATCACCGACGAGACCGACCCAGCGGCCGGCGAGGTGCGACGGCTGCCCGACGGGGACCTGTTCGTGCGCGGCCACGTCCCGGTCGCCGACCTCGCCGACTACGGCGTGCCGCTGCCGGTGGACAGCGACGCCTACAACTCCGTCGGCGGGTTCGTGTTCGCCGAGCTCGGGCGGCTCCCGCGGCGGGGCGACACGGTCTCCGCCGGCCCCTTCTCGATCCGCGTCGAGTCGGTTCGGGAGAACCGCATCGAGTCGCTGCGCATCCGCGAGCGTCGCCCCGTGCCGGCGCGCGAAGCGGCCGGGGAGGAGTAGCGAGGGGGGGAGGGGAAGGGGGAGGAGTTCGCCCCGAAGACCTCGCGGGGAAGAGGGAGCCGTCCGAGCCGGAGAGACTCCCCGTCGGAGTTCGCCCCGAAGACCCCGCGGGGAAGAGGGAGCCGTCCGAGCCGGAGAGACTCCCCGTCGGAGTTCGCCCCGAAGACCCCGCCGGGCGGAGGCGTACGGCCGAAAAAAAAACCTCCCAGGCACACGTCCGGCCCGCGGGGGGAGCGAGCCGGAGCGTGTGCACTGGGAGGAGGCGGGTGTGCGTTGCGATCTGTGTCGCGCTTTCAAGTATCCACTTCTGGATCAAGCCCACTTAAAAGGTTGGCTGTCACTAAGAGGATTCTTGACAATGGGTGACTTTGATCACAAGCTGGGCTGGGGGTCGTATGAAACTTTTAAAAGCCGTGCGCTATGGCTATCGGGTTTCAAATTTTTATAACAACTCCCGCCCCTCCCCGATGGCCCCGTTATACATACTATAGTTATTCCGTACCTGGGTTTGGGTAGCGATCAATAGCCGTGAAACCCTTGCCCGCTCTTGCGGCCGAGCGCGCCCTCGCCGATCAGCTGCGCGACGCGTGGGGGCACCCGCTCGCCGAGCGTTTCCCCGATCGCCTGCGACACATCGAGGCCCACTAGGTCGAGCAGCGCCAGCGGGCCCATCGGGTGGCCGGCGCCCAGCTTCATGCAGGTATCGATGTCCTTGGCCGACATCCCAGTCTCTTCCTGCAGCCGCACCGCGCTGAACAGGTAGGGAAACAGCAGGCGGTTGACGACAAACCCCGGCACGTCGGGCACCACCACGGGCGTCTTCTCGAATGTCTCGCACAGCGCCAGCGTGCGCGCGCGGGTCCGCTCGCTCGCCGCTTGCGGGAAGATCAGCTCCACCAGTTGCATCCGCGTGACGGGGTTGAACACGTGTAGACCCACGAAGCGCTCGGGAATACCACTGGCCTGCGCCAGCCGCTCGATCGAGAGCGAGGAGGTGGTGCTCGCCAGCACCGCGTCGGCGCCCAGCACCGCCAGCAGTTCCGCGTGCACCGCCTCCTTCACGGCGTACTCCTCCACCACCGCCTCCACCACGAAGGTCGCCTCGCTCAGCTCCCCCGGCTCGGTGACCACCTGCACGTGCTCGGGGTCGATTTCCGCGGCCAGGCGCGTCAGGGTCTGGTCCACCCTGGTTTGAGCTCGCTCGGCGGAGCTCTGCGAGCGCGCCAGCAGCAGCACCGGTCCGTGGTGCGCCGCGGTTGCCGCCAGTCCGCACGCGATTGCGCCCGAGCCGACGATTGCCAGGTGCTCGTTCATGCGTGCTTCTCCACGGCGACTTTGCTCCTTGTGTGGGGGACGGATCGGATCCCCTGGGTCATGGGGATCAAAAGAACTGGTTGACTGACCAGTCAATCTATGGGCGTCACGCGGTAGAGTATGGGTTGGAGGCGCTGCGCGGCACCCGCCGATCAATCGCTACACACGGAGGTCGTCGAAAATGCGAGGAAAGCTGGAGGGCCGTGAGGTCGTGATCGTCGAGGCGGTGCGCACTCCGATTGGGCGTGGGCACAAGGAGAAGGGCTACTACAAGGACACCCACCCTAACGCGCTGCTGGGCAAGTGCTACAGCGAGGTGATCGCTCGCGCCGGGATCGACGCCGCCGAGGTGGAAGACGTGGTGGCCGGCTGCGTGCAGCAGTTCGGCGAGCAGGCCTTCAACATCGCCCGCAACGCCTGGCTGCAGGAGGGCCTGCCGATCGAGACCCCCGCCACCACCGTGGACCGCCAGTGTGGCTCCGCCCAGCAGGCCGTCAACTTCTCCGCCGCTTTGATCGCCGCCGGCGTGCACGACACGATGATCGGCGGCGGCGTGGAGCACATGGGCCATCTCCCGTTCGCCGCCGGGATGCAGACCCAGCAGGAGTTTGGCTTCGCCTTCACGCCCGAGCTGATGGCCAAGCACAACATCGTCGGCCAGGGCCTGGGCGCGGAGATGATCGCCGACCAGTGGGAGATCCCCCGCTCCGAGCTCGACGAGCTGGCGGTGCGCTCGCACCGGCTGGCCCACCAGGCCACCGAGGAGGGCCGCTTCGAGCGCGAGATCGTGCCGTTCGCCGTCAACGGCGACACGTTCGTCACCGACCAGGGGATCCGCCCCGACACCAACCTCGAGTCGCTGGCGCGGCTGAAGCCGGCGTTCAAGCCCGACGGCAAGATCACCGCCGGCAACGCCTCGCAGATCTCCGACGGCGCCGCCGCCGTGCTGCTGATGTCCGCCGAGAAGGCGGCCTCGCTCGGCCTGCGCGCCCGCGCGCGGATCGTCGATCAGACCACCGTCGGCTGCGACCCCGTGAAAATGCTGGAGGGCCCGATCCCCGCCACGGCGAAGATCCTGCAGCGCAACGGCATCACCATCGACGACATCGACCTGATCGAGATCAACGAGGCCTTCGCCCCCGTGGTGGCCGCATGGCGGCGCGAGCACAACCCCGACATGGACCGCGTCAACGTAAACGGCGGCGCGATGGCGCTCGGGCACCCGCTCGGCTCCACCGGCGCGCGGCTGATCACCACGCTGCTGCACGAGCTGGAGCGCTCCGACAAGGAGATCGGCTTCGTCACGATGTGCTGCGGCGGGGGACTGGGGACGGGAACCCTCATTCAGAGGGTCTGACCGCGGGGACATTCATTACTTTTTCGGTCTCGAACACTTCATTTTGTAAAGTGTTCTAGGCCTGTTTTTGAACGTACTTTTCATGGGTACAGGTCTTCGGGCTGGGTGGGGGGTCAGGTCTTCGGCCCCGCCGCGGTCCAGTTGACTTCCACCAGCGGCAGAGCGAGGATGTAGCCCCACGTGCCGGCGTCGGTTTCCCCCGTCGCCGGCAGGCCGTGTTCGGTCTGGATCTGGCGCACGTCGGCGGCGGTCTGCGATTCGAAGATGCCCGTCGTGGGCTGCGAGGGGATCGCGCCCGCCAGGTGCTCCTGCAGCCACAGCACCTGGTCGCTCTTGGCGCCTTCCTTGAGCAGCGGCGAGGTCAGCTCGGGCTGGGGCACCGTCAGCGTGGTGTTGAGCGGTTCAGCCATCGCCGACCACCCCGGCGCCTTGGTTTCCTGCCAGTCCCAGAAGGAGTCGCCCGCCGCCCCGTAGGCGCTCGCCAGCGAGCGGAAGGCCACGATTTCCGATCCGCTCACGCCGCCGTAGGTCTGCCCCAGCGGGAGGATCGGCCGGCCGTAGATGAGGTTCTGTTCGTAGGTGTTCACGTACACCTGCGCCACGCTGGTGCCGATGTCGTGCCAGTACATCTGTGGCACGTTGAACTGCGCCCCGTTGGGGCCGAGGAACACCGAGTAGGGGAACGACGGGTGGTAGTTGACGTAGGGGAATGAGGCCAGCGCCAGCGGGAAGGTCGCCCCGATCTTCGCCCGCAGCGTGTCGATGTAGGTCTGCGCCGCCCCATACAGCCCTTCGTACTGCGCCTCCGCATCGATCACCAAGCATTCCGCCCCTTCGGCGACCGCCTTCGCCCCGAGTTCGGCCTCGCCCGTCGGGTTGCTGCCATACACGTACTGCCAGGCGCACACTTTCAGGCCCAGCGCGTGAACTTCTTCCACCAGCGCTTTGCTGAACTGGCTCCAGTAGTTGGTGGAGCCGTCGGAGCTCTTGATCAGCAGCGTCCCCACGCCCGCCGCCTTCGCCTGCGCTGCGATCGAAGCCACGTCGCCGCCGTCTGAGGCGCTCATGTACCAGATCCACATGCCCTGCCCGGCGAGCGCCGTCCCGGCAGCCGTGCTCGCCACTCCGCTGGGCGCCGGCGCCGGCGGCGGTTTCGGCGGGGCTGGCGGGTGCAGCGCGTGCTTGACCACTTTGATCGGCCCATACAGGTTCGAGCGCTTGCCCTGCCCCAGCGTCACCGCGATCTCTCCTGAGTGCGCGTTGGCGGGCACGGTCACCACCAGCCCCAGCTTGGAGGAGTGCAGATGGGCGCTCGGCGAGTTGCTGGCGATCCGCGCTTCCCACGAGCGTGGAAAGGCCACGGCCTGCCCGCTCTTGAGGCCCTTGCCCTGCAGCAGCAGCGTGCCGTGTGTGGACACTTCGTGTTGCTTGGTATCGCAGTTGCTAGCCGGCACGCAGCGCGCGGTGGAGATCGTCACCGTCGGCGGTGGGGGCGTTTTCCTGTTGTTGGTCTTGCCCTTGGCTTGCGGGGACGTACCACCGGAGACCGGGGTGGCCGCGGCGCTCGCCGGCAGCGCCAGCGCCACTGCGATGGCGAGGAGACGGAGTCGCTTGTTAGCCCGTGTGCTGTCCATGCGATGTGGGGCCGATGCGCGTGACCGACCATAACGGCTACGAGGTTCGCAACCTACCCGCGGGACGGAAGTTGCGCCAGGCCCGACGAACGGGCGCTACGACCAGCGAAAGCCCAGCGGCGCCGGCGTGGGCGCAAGCGGGCTTGCAGGCAGGCCCGCGGGAGGGTCGGGCAGATTGAAGCCGCTGGGCGCCACGTCGTTGGGGGCGTCGGCGTGGAACAGCGAGGCGAGGTACTGGATCTGCCCGCGGCCCACGCCCAGCTCGAACTGGCCGCCGCCGTAGTTGCCGATGCCCCGTTGCGCGCAGTAGTCGAACGCGTCCACCAGGTTGCGCAACCCGCCCAGCCGTGAGGGCTTGATGTTGACCATCCGCGGGGGATAGCGCAGCGCCTGGATGTCCGCCACCGAGTGGATCGGCGCGTCCCACGAGAAGCGCTCTCGGTGGTCCGCCAGCACCGCGTCGGTCTCCGCCGTCAGCGCCGGGTCCTCGATCCACGCCTCGGGGAGCGCCTCCACCACCCGCCTGTACAGCTCCGGGTCGGCCGGCTGATCGACGATCGAGCCCGTGTAGTAGGCCTTGAAGTCCACCGACTCCACCGCGCCGCTCCTCGCCAGCTCATCGATCAGACGCTCATCCCACGAGCTGGTCGGGTCGAGCTTGAAGCACAGCCCCGGGTAGAGCGCGAGACGCTTGCGCAGCGGCTCCATGGTGGGAGGCTCGCCGAGCCGCAGTGACACCACGAAGCGCACCGGCGCCGGCTCCCTGCCGAGCAGCGCGTGCAGCGTGGTGCCCGCTTGGCGCAGCCCCAGGTCGAGCGCCGCCGACTCGTACGCCCACAGGCGGTAGCGTTGCGACACCTCCCGCTGGGGCGGCTCCGGGAAGAGATCGAGCTCCCGCAGGCGCTCGGCGAAGGAGGCGATCGTGAAGCTGCCCGCCAGCGCCAGCCGTGGCCCGGCCGCCTGGAGAATCGTGTGGTCAACCGCGTCATAGGTGACGTCCTCGCCCTGCCCCTCCTGGCCCGCGCCGCGCAGCCGGATCACCGTGGAGAGGCGTTCAAACTCGCTCGACACCTGCGCGCTGAGCGGCTCCAGCGCGTAATCCTTGATGCTCACAGGCAGCTCCGCGAGGAGCTCCCAGGTGCTTGGCTGGAGGGGGGCAGGGTGGGCGGGTTCCCGTTTCGAGGTTCCCCCGTGTGGCTGGTGGGCGCTCACCCGCCCGCCTCGCCCTTTGCGGCGGGGCCCTCAGCCTCCAGGCGCGCGACCAGATCCTCCAGACGCAGCTCCTCCAGGGCGCCGCCCACCGCCTCCAACTCGACGGCGCAGCGCTCGATCAACTCCTTGCCCTCCTTCACCAGCCCGAGGGTATCGGTGAGGCTGGCTTCGCCGGAGTCCAGCCGGCGGATGATCTCCTCCACGCGCGCCACGTTGGTCTCGTAGCTCTGCACGCCTTCGGTCACGTTCCCTCCTCGATCCGCGCGCCCACCTCGCCATCGGCGAAGCGCAGCCGCACGCCTGTCTGCTCGCGGACGCGTGCGGCGCTCGACAGGGGCTCTCCCGAGGGGGTCTGCACTAGGGCATAGCCTCGCTCCAGTGTCCGCTGGGGGTCGTGCGCCGCCAGCGCCAGCGTGAGGCGCTCGAGCTCCCGTGGGCGGCGCCGCTCACAGTCGCCGATCGCCGCCTGTGTTTTGCGCTCCAGCATCGTCGCCCGCCGCCGCGTCAGCGCACGCTCGCCCTCCACGCGCCGGCGGGTGCCGGCGCGGATCTCGCGCAGCTGCTGGTGCAGTCGCGTGCGCTGGCGCTCAAGCTGTTCGGTGGGGGCGCGCGAGAGCGCGGCCAGCGCCCGTGCCCGTTCCAGCACCGCGCGGCGGCCGTGGTGGCGCAGACGCTTGGCGGCCCGCCCCAGCTCGGTGCGGGCCCGCGCGCAATCCACCCCTACCGCCTCCTCCGCGGCGTGGGTCGGAGTCGAGCAGCTCACCGCCGCCACGTCGTCCAGCAGCGTGCGGTCGGTGTGGTGGCCCACGGAGGCGATCACCGGCACGCCCAGCAGCGCCACCGTGCGGCACAGTGTCTCGTCGCAGAAGCACAGCAGATCGGCCAGCGAGCCCCCGCCGCGCGCCACGATCGCCACGTCGACCGCGCCCACGGCCGCCAGGTCCTGCAACGCGCGCGTGATCGCCGGGGCGGCGTGGCGGTCCTGCACGGGCGCGAAGCCCCACACGATCGTGCCCGCCCAGCCACGGCGGCGCAGCCCCGCGAGGATGTCGTCGCGCGCCTTGCCCCCCTCGCCGGTTACCACCCCGATCGTGCGCGGCAGCAGCGGCCGCGGCAGGCGCCGCTGGCGCTCCAGCAAGCCCTCCGCCGCCAGCGCCCTGCGCAGGCGCTCGATCTGCGCGAGCAGGTCCCCCTCGCCCGCCACCCGCAGATCGCGCACCGCGAAGCTGAAGCTTGGGGAGGCGCTGGTGCTGCCGGGGTAGTAGTCGCAGCCACCCGCCACCACCACCTGCATCCCCTCCCTCACAACGCCGGCGCGGCGCACCATCGCCTCCCAATCCCCCTTCCACGCGGCGCACGGGATCGCGCCATGGGTGTCGCGCAGCTCGAAGTACACCCTGGCCCGCGAGGGCCGCAGATCGGCAAGCTCGCCGACCAGCTGCACATGCGCGAACGCCCGCAGCCGCGCGCGCAGCGCCGCCGCGTACTCTCCCACCCCAAACGGGCCCGCCAGCGCACTCCCCGGAATACCAGCAGGCGGGGTGGGCGCCGGCGTAAGCGTGTCGTTGCCGGACATCTCTCCAGTCAGCCTAGAGGGTGGCGCAGACGGTCACAGACCTGCCGGAGGTGGCGAGTGGGGGCCCGTCCTCCGCGGTCATCGGACCCCCTCGCTCGGCGGTCAATTGCCGCTAGGATCGACTCCCCGTGGCACGTGCCCGCTCCCGCAAGCGCCGTCCCACCGGCGCCAAACGGGCGTCGGGGAGTACCGCTCAACAGCCAGATCCATCCGCCAAGGCCCGCGATCGAGCGGGCGCCTCGGGTGCCTCGGGCGGCGCCAGGGGCGCCAGGAGGTCGCGCTCGCCAGCCGCGCCCACCTACGGCGAGCGCCCCAACGCGCCCTGGCACCCGCTGCCGCTGTCGGAGCTGTTGATCCTCGTTGGCGCCGTCGGCGCCGTGCTCGGGCTGATCCGCTCGGGCCACGACGCCTCGGGCGGGGGCCGGCTGCTGCTGGCCGGCCTCGGCGCGGTGGGGATCGGCACGATCGAGGTGACCCTGCGCGAGCACCGCAGCGGCTACCGCTCGCACACCGTGATGCTGGCCGGGCTGCTGGTGCTTGTGTTCGACTCCATCCTCGTGCTCGCGCTCACCGCGATCACAACCCTGCCGCGGATCTTCAGCGTCGTCCTGATCGCCCTCGACTTCGCGCTGTTCGCCTTCCTGTTCAAACTGCTGCGCGCGCGCTTCCTCGACGCGCGTCACGCGCGGGTAATCAGAGAAGGGTGAGAGCGGGGGAGGGCTGGCCGTCCCGGGGGGCTTTGGCTTGAGGCCATGCTCGCTGATTCCGGGTCGGCGACTGCTCCGCCGCGACTGCGAGGTCGTCGCCGAGAGCCCGGGGCCGCTCCGCGGGGATTGGCTTGGCGCCGGGGACATCGGAGTCGATCCGTTTGTCGGTGCCCATGATCAACACAGGGTTGCCGGACATCCCGAGCAGTCGCGAGTAGGTGCGCGCACCAACATGTTCGGCGAGCTCCCGGGGATTCGGTTCCAGCGGCCCGTCCTCATCCGAGCCGATGTCGGATGTGAACACTATTGAGCGGTTTTCCTCGTAGCGCATGTTGACGATCAGGTAGAGCTGCTCCAGCACCCACTCCGTCGGTTGCGCCACGCTCAGGTCCTCAATGTGCAGCAGCTCGACTTCGGCCAGCGTCCTGATCACGTCACCGCTGCGCTCACGGCTGTCTTGGTCGATCGTCGATCTGATGCGGTTCAGGAGCGCCACTGCGTTGAAGCTGAGCACGGAGTGCCGGGCCTGGGCGGCGGTTGCGGCGATCATGTAGCCGAGGGTGGTCTTGCCTGTGCCCGTGTGGCCCATCAGCCATAGGCCCCGGCCCTCTGCGAGATTGGCGCTGATGTCGGCGCAATAGCGCTTGACGATCCTGACCGAGTCGGCGGTCAGCGGGTCCCTGGCGAGATGGGTGAGTGGGTGGCGATCCCACGAGAGGTTCGTGTAGCGGCGTGGTACACGGTCGCGCAGGCGGCGCGCCCGCGCGTTGGCCACGAGCTGCGTACGGCAAGCGCAGTCCCGTGCGGTGTTGGTCTGCTCGTCGATCTCGAAGCCGCTGCCGTCGCAGATATCGAGCGGGCAGCGCGGGGCATCGTCGGAGGGCCGGGGGCGGGAGGCGCGCATCAAACCCTAGTCAAGCAAGCGCTCCGGCGTCAGGGAGGGCAAAACGTGCATCTTCCAATCTTTTTATGCGGGAGGGGGGCCAGGCCCCCCTCCCGGCCTCCCCCCAGTTAATCCACGCGCTCCGGCGTCAGGGAGGGCAGAACGTGCGTCTTCCAATCTTTTTCGCCCGTCTCCCCGCGCGTCTCCCCGTCAAATCCAAGTTGCTCCAGACGCGTGATCTCGCGTTCGCCTTCCACCCGTGCCGGGTGGCCCTCGGGCAGTCCCGCGATCAGCCGCGCGATCCGCTCGCGCAGTTGCAGCGCGAAGTGGGGGGTGGAGGCGCCCATCAGCTGGCGCACATCCTCGATGGTCACCTCACGCGCGCTTACGCGTTGCAGGCGGTGGGGGTCCTCGGCTTGGCTCATGCTGGTGGGCTCGCGGGTTCGGTGGCGGTGGAAGTCGACGTTTCGGTGCTGGCAGGCGCCGCGGGGGTGGCTGAGCTCGCGGCGCTCTGGGGGGCGATCTTGAGCATTGCGTCCAGTTCTGCCTGCACGGTGGTGGTGATCGTGGCGGTGTCCCCGATCAGCCAGCCGTGATTGTACGCACCGTGCACCGGCTGGTATTCGGGCGCGTCGGTGTAGGCCGGTTGGATGTCGCTCAGGTATTCGCTCAAGGCGGGTGGTATCTGGTTGGGGTGTTCCAGCAACAGCAGCGGTGCGTACTCCCCGCTCGCCGACAGCGGCGCCGCGGCGGGGGCGTCCAGCGGACGGGAGGAGCTGGCGAACACCAGGCCGTGCCCTGGCTGTTCCACGCCCCAGCCGAATGGCCCGTCGGAGTAACGAGCCACGGCGATCGCGTTGTTGGCCGGATCTTCGCCGCTGGTGCCGGGGCCGGAGGCGCCGCCGGCGTTCGGCGCCGGGTAGATCCGCCGCACCGCGCCAAAGCGCGCGAGCTTGGCGAGCACGGCGTGACTCATCGCGGCCGGCGGACCCACCGCGTAGATGACCGGGCGATGCAGACGCGCCAGCACCCTCCTGGTGGCGGGCGGGATGCCGGCTGCGTTGACCGGCAAAATCGGGGCGCCCGACTCCGCGGCGAGGCCGGCGGCGGGCATCGCCAGCGCCGGCGGTCCCTCCGCGCCGACCACGATCACGCGGTGGGGGTGGCCGCCGTGGAGGGTGGCCACCAGCCGCTCCACCCGTGCCGCCACGGCCGCCGATTCCTGGCCCGCGGCTTCCGCGGCGGGAGAGGCTGTGCCGGACGCGCCGCCGGACGTACTGCCTGTCCCCGCGGCCGGCCCGCCCGCGGGTGCACCGCCGGCCGCCGCGATGGGACTGCCGCTCAACTTCAGCGTGCGATAGCCGGCGGGGGCCACGGCGGCGCCAACCTCGATCACCTGCGCGCCGCCGAGCAGCGGGGCGCCCGTGGGCTTCAGCGCCGCCAGCGCCCGGGCGGAGAGCGCCGGCAGGGAACTGCCTTCGCTGAAGAGGAGGGGGGCGCGCAGGGGGGAGCTCGCCAGCGCGGAGGCCGCCAGCGTGGCGGGCCAGTCGCGATCGTCGACCAGCACCACTGCCTGCGGGCGCGTGGCTGGGGTGAGCCCCGGGTGGGTCGCCAGTGCCACCGCCGCCGCGTCCGCGACCGGGTCCCCGCCGCCCAGCCGCGTGGTGTTCTTGGTCGCCAGCCCGCTCGCCGCCAGTTGGGAGGTGCCGGCCACGGTGGTGACCGCCGCCCCGCGGCTACGGCTTTCGGGTGGCAGCGACTTGCCGCAGCCAGCCATTAGCGCCGCGCAGAGCAGCGGCGCGGCGGCGGAGCGGAGCGGGGGGCGGGGCATGGCCAGACCCTATCCGGAGGCACGGCGATATCCGAAAACGCCTCAAATTTCCCCGTATTTGCGGGCAAAACGTGGGAAATGCGGTGCATGTCGTGCAAGCGTCATTGCGCTTTGCTAGGGTTTCGCCGCGAACGCCGAATCCATGGCCAGATGCCATGGAACGGGGGAACCAAGTTGTTGGGGCGAATCCCACGGTGAATCCGTGGGAAGCGCAGGCTCTTTTAGCGCTAGCCCGTCAGCTAACCCCGCAGGCCAACGAAAGAGGACGCGTTTTGCGGGTAAGAGCCTTTGGCTCAGCGCTAGTCAGCTTGGCGGTTCTGCTCACCGTGGCTCCTGCGGTGGTGTGGGCTCACGGGATCGCCAAAGTCGCCGGCGGCACCTCCGTCGGGTCGACTTCCTCGACCTCCTCCTCCTCCTCCTCCTCCTCGACGGCTACGCCTACCGCGCCGACGAGCGCTGCCACAACCGGCGGCGCCACCACGGAAGGCGCGACCACCGCGGCGGGTGGGGTACAGCCCAAGCGGCGTACGCACACCGCCCCGATCACGGCGCGCACTTCGAGCCTTCTCTACAAAGGCCCGATCTACGAAAAGACCGCCACCGGCCAGATCGTCCCCTACACGCCACCGCCGCCGGCCGGCACCACCAACGGCGCGACGGGCGGCAGCTCCGTGGATCTGGCGGCCAACACCAAGCCCGAGCTGCTCGTTCCCGGTGCCACCGCGCGCTACGTCAAAGGGCTTGCCGCCGCGCCGATGTCGGCGCCCGCCGCGATACAGCAGATCGTGTGGGCCGGCAACCAGCTGATCGGGCTGCCCTACATCTACGGTGGGGGTCACGGCTCCTTCGTCTCCCCCGGATACGACTGCTCCGGCACGGTCTCCTTTGCGCTGCACGGCGCCGACCTGCTCGCCGCCCCGATGGATTCCTCGGAATTCATGGGCTGGGGCGAACACGGCGTGGGGCAGTGGGTCACGGTCTTCTCCAACCCCGAACACGCCTACATGACGATCGCCGGCCTGCGTTTGGACACCAGTCCCGCTGATGACCCCTCCGACCGGGAGGGTCCCCGCTGGCGCCCGCTGCGCCCGGAAAATGGCGGCTTCGTCAAGCGCCACCCGCTCGGGCTGTAGCAGCTCCCGCGTAGGCTACGCTTGAGCTTGCCCCGTACTGCTCAGAAGATCTCAGGAGGAACGCAATGGCCGGCTTGACCGGGCGCATGTCAACCGTGGTGAAGGCGAAGGTGTCCAAGATGCTGGACAAAGCCGAAGACCCCGCGGAGACCCTCGACTACAGCTATCAGAAGCAGGTCGAACAGCTGCAGAACGTGAAGAAGGGGATCGCCGACGTGGTGACCGCCAAGAAGCGCCTGCAGATGCAGGAGGCCACGCTCCAGCAGCAGGTCGTCAAGCTCGACACCCAGGCCCGCCAGGCGCTCTCCGGCGGCCAGGAAGACCTCGCTCGGCAGGCGCTCGAGCGCAAGAACGTCGTGCAGACCGAGCTGCAGTCGCTCGACACGCAGGTCGCCGAACTGGAGGACCAGCAGACCAAACTGGTGGACTCCGAGCAGAAGCTGCGCGCCAAGATCGAAGCCTTCCGCACCAAGAAGGAGGTCATCAAGGCGCAGTACTCCGCCGCCGACGCGCAGGTGCGGATCTCCGAAGCGGCCACCGGGGTGGGAGAGCAGATGGCCGACGTCGGCCTGGCGATGCAGCGCGCGGTGGACAAGACCGAAAACATGAAGGCTCGCGCCAACGCCGTCACCGAGCTCGAAGCGGCGGGCACCTTCGACGACATCACGGCGCTCGGCTCCGGCGAAGACGACATCGACCGCCAGCTCAAGCAGCTCTCCTCCACCTCCGCGGTGGACGACGACCTCGCCAAGCTGAAGGCGGAGGTTGGCGCGGGTCCCGCCCCGGCGGGCGAGATCCCCGCGGCGGGCGGGTCATCCGCGGGCGAGGAGGCGGCGCAGGCCCCGGCTGAGGGTGGCAAGGGATGATCGTTCGCATCTCGGGGGACAACCAGTACCGCATCGAGGGGGTCGACGGTGAGGTCAACGACCTCGACAATGCGGTCGTCGCCGCGGTCGAGGCCGGCGACGAGCAGGCCTTCCGTGCTGCCTATGACAAGCTGCTTTCGTTCGTGCGCACTCGGGGCACGGCGCTCGCCGAGGACGAGCTGGAGGGCTCCGACCTGATCCTGCCGCCGGCCGACATCTCGCTGGCAGAGGCGCAGAGCGAGTTCACCGGTGCGGGACTGATCCCCGATTAACGCCTCGTCCCGTTTCGGCGTTGGGGTCGGGGAGGACGACCGGGGTCGGAGGCCTCGGGCCCGTTTCGGCGTTGGGGTCGGGGAGGACGACCGGGGTCGGAGGCCTCGGGCCCGTTTCGGCGTTGGGGTCGGGGAGGACGACCGGGGTCGGAGGCCTCGGGCCCGTTTCGGCGTTGGGGTCGGGGAGGACGACCGGGGTCGGAGGCCTCGTCCCATTTCGGCGTTGGGGTCGGGGGACTACTGGGGTCGGGAGGACTATGTTCTTTTTAAAGGCCGATAGCTATTGCGCACACCTTTTGGATTTTTTATAACAACCTCCGCAACCTTGATTGCTATCGCTATACCGGCCGGCTCCTATCAGATCGGGATCCCCCACAGCGGGAACCACCGCTCCAGTTCGGGCTCCATCGGCAGTTCGCCGGACATCTGCGCCTTCAGCCGCAGCTCGCGCTCGGTCGAGCGTTCTTGCGATCCACCGGCCGGCACGAACGGGTACCAGAAGCCGCGCTTGTAGTTGTAGATGAAGTACACCCTGCGCTTCTGCGCGTCGCGGAAGGCGAACACCGCACACAGCAGCCGCTCGCCGTGGCCGCCCATCTCGATCGAGCTTGACACGGCGTTGATACCCACGGCGAGGTCTTCGACGCTGGGGGCGCCGTCGGGGTTGCGCAGCACCATCCACCGGTAGCCGTACTCGTCGTCTTTGCTCTTTACCTGCGTGCCGCTCTCGCCGCCGGTGGCCGTGACGACTTCTTCCATTTCGCGCATCGTCGCCTCAAACTCGCTGTTTTCCAGTTTCTGGAAGACGATCGCCGCCGCTCCGGCGGGGTCGATCTGGTGCTCGCTTTGCAGCGTGATGTATGCGGTGGCGATCGCGAACAGCTTGTCTGGCGCCGGTCCCTTGACCTGGTGGCGGCCGGTGAGCGCGTCGAGCAGGCCCACGGCTCTACGCGGTGCCCTGCAGCTGGGACTCCAGCCGCTCCAGCGCCGCCAGACGCTGCTCCAGCGGCGGGTGGTCGGCGAAGATGTTCATCAGCGACTTCTTCGCGCGCGCTGGCACGATGAAGAAGGCGCTCATCCCTTCCGCGGTGCGCAGGTCGCGGCTGGGGATCCGTTCCATCGTGCCGCTGATCTTCAGCAGCGCCGAGGCCAGCGCCGAGGGACGCCCGGTCAGCACCGCGCTGCCGCGGTCGGCTGCGAACTCGCGGTAGCGGGAGAGGGCACGCAGCAGCAGGAACGAGATCGCGTACACCGCCATCGCCACCATGATCACGACGATGACGTCCTCCTCGCCTTCATTGTTGCCCCTGCCGTACCCGCCGCCGAAGCCGCCGCCAAAGAAGAAGCCAAACTGCACGATGATCGAGGCGACGGTCGCGAAGAAGCTGGCCAGCGTCATAACCATCACGTCGCGGTTGATCACGTGTGTGAGCTCGTGTGCCATCACGCCTTCGAGCTCGGCGGGGGAGAGCAGTTCGAGGATGCCCCTGGTGGCGCACACCGTCGCGCCCTTCTGCGAGCGGCCCATCGCGAACGCGTTGGGCATCTGGTTCTCCATCACACACACTCGCGGCTTGGGCAGGTCGGCCTGTACGCACAGCCGCTCGATGATCCCGTGCAGCTCCGGCTCCTCCTGGGGCGAAACCTCCTTGACGCCCATCATCCCCATTGCGATCTTGTCGGAGGTGAACAGCTGTAGGCCCAGCAGCGCCAGCGCCACCACGAGGATCGTCACGCCGCCGGCGCCGACGGCGATCAGCACGCCGACCAGCACGGCGTAGACGAGGCCCAGCAGGAACATCGTCAGCACCATCCTGGCCTGCAGGCCGGTGTCTTTGCCGAACGCCTTGCGGCCCTGCCTGTGGGTGGTGGCAGCCATCTGGTGCGATTGTCGCAGAAGCGGATTGAGATTCCCTAAAGTCCTGCCGACGATGCGCCTCCGGTCTGGCCTCCCCCCGAGATGAAACCCTCCTTCGACGTCTTCGGCCTCTCGATCAAGAGCTTCGGCATGGTGTTCGCGCTCGGCTTCCTCGCCTGCGGGCTGCTGGTGGCGCGGCGGCTGCGCGAGCTCGACAAGCCGGTGGACTGGGCGTACGAGATCGTCTTCGCGGCGCTCGTCGGGGGGCTGGTCGGGGCGCGCGCGTACTTTGTGATCCAGAACTACTCTCAGGTCCAACACAACCTGCTCGGCTCGATCTTCTCCGGCTCGGGGCTGGTCTGGTATGGCGGCGCGATCGGCGGCGCGATCGGCGTGATCGGTTGGATGCGCTGGCGCGGGGTGATCGAACTGCGGATGTTCGACATGTGCGTCACCGCGCTCGCGCTCGGCTACGCGATCGGGCGTATCGGCTGCCAGGTCTCCGGGGACGGCGACTATGGGATCCGCTCCTCGCTGCCGTGGGCGATGGGCTACCCGCACGGCACCGTGCCAACGCCGCCGGGTGTCACCGTGCAGCCCACCCCGATCTATGAGACGCTCGCGATGGGTTTCGTGGCCTACCTGCTATGGCACCTGCGCGATCGCGTGCGTCCCGGGGTGGTGTGCGCGCTCTACTGCCTGCTCTCCGGGCTTGAGCGCTTCCTGGTCGAGTTCATCCGTCGCAACCACGAGATTGTCACGGGGCTCACCGCCGCGCAGATCGAGAGCGTGGTGTTGATGATCGTCGGGGCGGTGTGGCTTTCGCTGATGATGCGCGGCGGGCGCGGCCTCACGGGGCTGCGTGCGGAGGGGGCCGCGGGCGGCCCCGGGTCGAAGCGCGCGCGTGCTGCCACCGCCTGACCGTGAGCCACACGCGATAATTACGGGCGAGATGGCCATGGAGACCACTACCGGCATCGCGGAGAGCCTCGCGCGGGTGTTCCCGCTGGGTAGCCGCATCGACGAGCGGGGGCGCCTGGAGGTGGGGGGCTGCGACACGATCGAGCTGGCGCGCGAGTTCGGCACCCCGGCGTACGTGGTCGCCGAGGATGACCTGCGGGAAAGGGCGCGGGCGTTTGTCGAGGCTGGCCGCGCCGCCTGCTCGGAAGCGGGCGCGACGCCGGGCCGCGGCGCGGAACTGCACGTGCTGTTCGCCTCCAAGGCATTTCCCTGCACGGCAGTGCTGCGCACGCTGGCCCGGGAGGGCCTGTGGTGTGACGTGGCCTCCGGCGGGGAGATGCACCTCGCGCTTCGCGCCGGCTTCGCGCCTGAGCGGCTGGTGCTGCACGGCAACGCCAAGTCGGAGGCGGAGTTGCGCATGGCGCTGCGCCACCGCGTGGGGTTGATCGTGATCGACAACCTCGACGAGATCGCCCGCCTGGAGCGGCTGCTGGCCGAGGGCGAGCTTGTCGACAGGCCTCCGCAGCCGGTGCTGGTGCGGGCTACACCCAACGTGAGAGGCGACACGCACGAGAAGATCTCCACCGGCCAGGCCGACTCGAAGTTCGGCTTCGCGATGGATCAGGTGGCGGGCGCGATCGAGCGCATCCGCGGCATCCCGGGCCTGGCGCTCGAGGGAGTGCACGCGCACATCGGCTCGCAACTGTTCGACCTGGAGCCTTTCCGCCGCAAGGTTGCACAGCTGGCCGGCCTACGTGCGCTGGGCGTCCCTGGAAGCTTTCCCACATGGGACCTCGGCGGTGGCCTCGGCGTGGCCTACACCGCCGACCAGCGTCCCCCCGCGATCGAGGAGTACGTGGGCGCGCTGGTGGACGCGGCGCGCGAGCGCCTTGGCGGCTACCGACGCCTGCTGATCGAGCCCGGCCGCGCGCTCACCGCGAACGCTGGCGTGACGCTGTACACCGTGGAGAGCGTCAAGCGCAACGTCTCCACCTGGGTGGCGGTGGACGGTGGCATGTCCGACAACCTGCGCCCCATGCTGTACGGGGCGACCTACGAAGCGCACGTCGCCGACCGCCCCGGCCGCGGCGCTCCGTGCGTGCTGGCCGGCAAGCACTGCGAGTCGGGAGACGTGATCGTGCGCGAGGCGCTGCTCGACGACCCTCGCCCGGGCGACGTGATCGTGACGCCCGCCACGGGGGCGTACGGGTATGCGATGGCCAACAACTACAACGGCGTTCCCCGCCCGCCGGTCATCTTTTGCAAAGACGGTGGAGCGCGCGTGGTGGTAAGGCGCGAGTCCTACGAGGATCTGATCTTCCGCGATGTCGCATAAGACCCGCCAGCCCGCGATGGCAGACTCCCGCGATGTCGGCTGAGCCCTTCAAGATCGGCCTGCTCGGCCACGGAACGGTCGGTGGCGCGTTCGCCACGTTGCTGGCGGAGCGCGCGGATGAGATCGAGCGCTTCAACGGCCGCCGCCCCGTCATCACCGGCGTGCTGACGCGCACGCGCGGGGACTTCGCCGAGATCCTCCCCGAGGCGGACATCATCGTCGAGGTGATGGGCGGGGTGGAGCCCGCGCGCGAGCACCTGCTGGCGGCGATGCGCGCCGGCATCGACATCGTCACGGCGAACAAGCAGCTGCTCTCCCTGCACGGGGAGGAGCTGTTTGAGACCGCCCGCGAGCACGGCGTAAGGCTGCGCTTCGAGGCGGCCGTCGCGGGCGCGGTCCCGGTGGTGCGCGTGCTGGAGGAGTCGCTGTCGGCGACCCCGATCGAGCGCATCCACGGGATCGTCAACGGCACCACCAACTTCATCCTCGGCGAGATGGACCGCGGTGGCACCTACCCGCAGGCGCTGGCCGAGGCGCAGCGCCGCGGCTACGCCGAGGCCGATCCCTCAGACGACGTCAGCGGCAGGGACGCGGCGGCGAAGATGGCGATTCTCGCGCGATTGGCGTTCGGCGCGCCGGTGCACCTCGACGACGTGCGCTACGAGGGGATCGAGCACCTGCAACCCGACGACCTGCGCTCGGCGCGCGAAATGGGCCTCGGCCTGAAGCTGATCGGCACCGCCGAGCGGCTGGGGGGCGGGCTGTCGGTGAGGGTGCACCCCGTGTTTCTCTACGCCGGCCACCCGCTCTCCTCGGTGTCGGGTCCGTTCAACGCGGTGACGGTCGAATCGGAGACGGTCACCGAGATCACGCTCTCGGGTCCCGGCGCCGGCGGCCGGCAGACCGCGAGCGCGGTGCTGGGCGACGTGGTGAGCGTGATGACCGGCGGCGCCCAACCGCCCGCGCCACCGCTGGCGTTACCGCTGCTGGGAGATGTGGAGAGCGCCTTCTACCTGCACTTCGACGTCGCCGATCGCCCTGGCGTGCTGGGGGCGATCGCGCAGGTGTTGGGCGAGCACGGCGCCTCGATCAAGTCGGTGATGCAGCGGCGGGTGGGCGGCGACGTGGTGCCGCTGACGATGGTGCTGCACCCGCTGCTGGAGTCGCGTCTGCGCGAGGCGCTCACGCAAATTGGCGAGCTGGAGCTGGTGCGCTCGGCCCCGCGCGCGATCAGGGTGATAGAAGAGGAGTTTGGATGAGCTCTGGGCGCGATCAGGATGGGATTTATGGAGGCCCCCACAAGGGGGGCCGGGGGGCGGGTTGCGCGGCGGCGATCCCGAGGCGGCCGCGATGAAGCCGGCCCTGATCGAGCGCTGGCGCGAGCGGCTGCCGTTCGCGCACGATGACCCCGTTGTTAGCCTCAGCGAGGGGGAAACGCCGCTGGTGCATGCGCCGGTGATCTCGGAGATGGTGAGGGCGGAGGTGTATATGAAGCTGGAGGGCGGCAACCCGACCGGCAGCTTCAAGGATCGCGGCATGACCTGCGCGGTGTCGGCGGCCGTGCGCGAAGGCTCCAAGGCGGTGATTTGCGCCTCCACCGGCAACACCGCGGCCAGCGCCGCCGCGTACGCCGCGCGCGCCGGCCTCACCTGCGCGGTGATCGTGCCGGACGGCAAGATCGCGATGGGTAAGCTCGCGCAGACGTTGATCCACGGGGGGCGGGTGATCGCGCTGTCGGGCAACTTCGACCGGGGCTTGGAGCTGGTGCGGGAGCTGGTGGAACGCCACCCGATCACGCTGGTCAACTCCGTCAACGAATTCCGCATCGAAGGCCAGAAGACCGCGGCGTTCGAGCTGGTGGAGGCACTCGACGGCGGCCCCGACCTGCTGTGCATCCCCGTGGGCAACGCCGGCAACGTCACCTCCTACTGGCGCGGTTTCACCGAGATGGGCGCTGCTCCGCGACTGTTTGGCTTCCAGGCGGAGGGCGCCGCGCCGCTGGTGCTGGGCCATCCTGTCGAGCACCCCGAGACGGTCGCCAGCGCGATCCGGATCGGCAACCCGGTGCGCTGGGAGGACGCGATGGCGGCGATGACCGACTCGCGCGGGGCGATCCGTGCGGTGGCCGACGGCGAGATCCTCGCCGCCTACCGTCTGCTGGCGGCCAAGGAAGGTCTCTTCTGCGAGCCGGCCTCCGCGGCCTCGGTGGCGGGCCTGCTCAAGTACGGCGCCGACGGCGCCGAGCGCGTGGTGTGCGTGATGACCGGTAGAGGCCTCAAGGACCAGCAGACCGCGCTGGATAACTCCAACGGCCGCGTGATCCCCTGCGCGGCGGAAACGGTGGCGCTGGAAGAGGCGGTTTTGGGTGATCCGTAGGCGCGTGGTGCACCCCCGAGTCGCGCTCGGCAACGGCGGTTGCGGGTGATCCGTGGCGCGTCGGGCGCCCCCGGGGTCGTGAACGGATCGGCGGTCGCGGGTGATCCGTAGGCGCGTGGTGCGCGCGCCGGCATCATCGGCGAATCTGGGGCCCGGCTTCGACTGCATGGCGGCGGCGCTGTCGTTGCACGTCGAGCTGGAGGTGGAGGAGACGGGCGGCTTCGCCGTGCAGACCGAGCTGGCTTTGCCGCGCGGACGCGAGAACCTGTGCGTGCGCGCCTTCGAGCGCCTGCACCCAGCGGATGGCTTCACGTTTCGCATCCGCTCCGGCATTCCGCTGGCCGGCGGCATGGGGTCGAGCGCCGCGGCGATCGTCGCGGGCCTGATGGCGGCCGACCACATCTTCGAGCTGGATGCCCCGCTGCTCGACCTGGCCACCGAGCTGGAGGGCCATCCCGACAATGTCGCCGCGTCATTGCACGGCGGCTTCGTGGTGTGCGCCGACGGCCAAACCACCCGCTTTGACCCGCCCACCGGCCTGGAGGCGCTGGCAGTGGTCCCAAACGACCCCGTTCGCACCCAGGCCGCGCGTGCCGCGCTTCCCGCCGAAGTGCCACTCCAGGACGCGGTGTTCAACGTGGCGCACGGCGCGCTGCTGACGCTCGGTCTTGCCCGCGGCGACTGGGACCTGGTGGGCCGCGGCCTACAGGATCGTCTGCACCAGCAGCACCGCGCCCACCTCTTCCCGCGCTCCTTCGAGCTGGCTGGGCGCGCACATAAGCTCGGCGCCCTGGGAGCCACGATCTCCGGCGCCGGCCCGACGGTGCTGGTGTGGTGCTTCTACGAGCAGACCGGCGCGGTGGTGGAGGCGCTGCGGGGTGAGATCGAGGGCTGGGCGGAGCTGCTGCGAGTCCCGTTCGAGCCGCAGGGGGCTTACGTCGGGGGGCTGTAGGGTCAGGCGGAGGGCCGGGCGGGGCATGGCGTCCGGCGCGCAAGTTAGCGTTCACGCGAATTCTGATGGAATAGTGGAGGTCTAGAGGGTGGCGCGTCTCCGTATCTCTGAGTCCCGTGCGCGTTACGTCGTTCGAGACCTGTTGAGCTCGCGTGGCTGGAAGCTCGAGCCTGTCCCGAGGGGAGGAGCTCTTTTCGAGGAGGCCGAGTACAAGGCCAACCCCAAGATCGCCCGGTGCTTTGCTGGGCAGTCAAAGAGCGGCCCGGGGGATGCCTACCCCGACTTCCTGCTCGTTGACAGCGCGGCGAGCTGCAAACCCGTTGTTGTGGTGGAGACGAAGTCCTCGACCGCGCGGCACGGGGAAGCCCGGGATGACGCCGTCCACTATGGGGATGCCCTGCGGGGTGGCGGGTTCAACGTCCTGGCGGCGGCCGTCTCCGGCGATGATCGGGAAGTTTGCGAGGTATCCGTGTTGCGGAGAACGTCCAAGGGTTGGCAGGAGCTGACCATCGGCGGCAAGCCCATCGATTGGATTCCCTCGCCCGAACAGGTGGCGAAGATCCTCGCGAAAGCTGGAAAGGTCACCGTCGAGCCCGAGACGCCCAATGCTGAGGCGCTCGCACGCCAGGCCGATCTGCTGAACGAGATCCTCCGCGACTGCAAGGTCCGCGACGAGTTTCGGCCCATTTACGCAGCCACGTTCATGCTCGCGTTGTGGTATCGAACCGTGTCGGTCGACCCGTCGCGAGTCTTGGTTGAGATCAACCGAAGCGCCGCCGCCGCGCTCCGGGCGAGCGGACAGGCCGAGCTGTCGAAGAGTCTCCGTCTCGACGACAAGAACAAGGCGCTTGCAAGCCGCGCTTGGGAGATAGTGCAGATCCTGCAACAGTTGAACATCCAATCCCTGTCGCGGGAGCACGACTATATTGGCCAGCTTTATGAGACGTTCTTCCGATATACCGGCGGGAATACGATTGGGCAGTACTTCACACCGCGGCACATCATCGAGTTCATGTGTGATGTCGTTGGGGTTCGCCAGACCGATATCGTGTTTGACCCCGCCTGTGGCAGCGGGGGGTTTCTGATAGGCGCGTTGAACCGTATGACCCGCGAGGCCGGCGTGCCCTACGAGGAGGGCGTCAAACTGGTGAACCACCACCTCTTTGGCATGGAGTCCGAGCCCGCCACCGCGGCACTGTGTATCACCAACATGATCCTGCGCGGTGACGGAAAGACCGGGATCACGCAGCGAGATTGCTTCGTGGATAGGAGGTACCCCGGCCGGGAAGTCGACTTTGTGATGATGAACCCGCCATTTCCGCACAAGAAGACGGACACTCCGACGACCGATTTCATCGATCGGGGTTTGGCGTCGCTGAGGACTCGGGGGCTGCTTGCGAGCATTGTGCCCTACTCGCTGCTTGTGAACACCGCGGACTGGCATAGGCAGATCCTCAAGCGGCACCGGCTTCGGTTGGTGGCGACGCTTCCGCCGGATCTGTTTCTGCCGTACGCACAGTTCAACACGGCGATTGTGGTCTTGGAAAAGGAGGTTCCGCACGCCGGCGCCAAGGTGTTCTTTTGCCGCGTCGGCAATGACGGATTCAAGCTTAAGAAGAAGCGGCGCGTCGCCGCGCCTGGGGGCGTGTTGCCCGTGCTCCTCGAACGCTTCGAGGATCGTTCGACCGAGCTTGGCCTATGTGCAAACTCAGCAATCACGGAGTCCTCGACGGAGTGGTCACCCGAGGCGTTTGTCAAGTCGCCGGTGCCTTCCACCGCCGCCCTCATCGACGGGCTCGACAAGCACATTCGCAAACACGCGGCATTCTACGTGATGCACGGCCAGCGCCTGGGTGCGGTTGAGGCGGCATCTGCCACCTTGGACTCCCAGCTGTTTGGTGTGAAGGTGGGAAGACGTAAGTACGAGTACGGCCCACTGAGCCTGTCGGAATATTTTGATGTGAAGCTCGGCGGCAACGACGAGGTCGAGGATTTGGAGCCAGGTCCAATCCCGATGGTCACGACCAGCGAGTTCATGAATGGAGTGACTGCGTGGAAGGCGTTTGACAGGCCGTATCTGCCGCCGCTGATCACTGTCGCTACGGATGGGAGCATCGCATCGAGCTTTGTTCAGGAGGTGCCCTTTTACGCCTTCTACAAGGTCGCGCTTCTCTTCCCCAAGCCGGGTGTGTCGATCCCTCGCGCCGGATTGTATTTCCTGTCATATTTGATCTCACAAGAGCGTTGGCGCTATGTGTATGCCAGGAAGTTCGGCAAGAAGCGGATCGAGCAGACCGAGTTGCGGGTTCCCTACAGGGACGGTGAGCCCGACTTCGAGGCGATGGCGGATGCGGTGAGGGAGTGCTCCGCTTGGCCGCTGGTGGAGCTGTTCACGGAGGTTCGCGGCGAGTAAGAAAGAGCCCGGCTGGGCGGGGCGGGCTCTTTGCTATCCCGCCAAACGCTTCCGCGCCTGCTGGAACCCCGGCATCCGCGCGAGCAGCTCGCCTGCCACCGAGACGTAGTCAGCACCCAGGTCGGGGCGGTGGTCGAGGATCGAGACGGCGCGCTCGGCCGATTCGGCGTAGGCGATCGAGGAGCGCACGACCGTGTCGAGCACCCGCTCGCCCAACTGCTCGCGCAGGGAGGCGAGCGCCTCGCGCGAGTGCACGGTACGCATGTCGGCGAGGTTGAGCAGCACGCCCAGCAGCTCCAGCTCGGGGTTGAGCGTGTCGCGCGCCAGCTCGATCACCTCCAGCGCCTGCTCGACGCCCTGCAGCGCGAAGTACTGGGCCTCGGCGGTGATCAGCGCGTAGTCGGCGGCCACCAGCGCGTTGACGGTGAGCAGGCCGAGCGAGGGGGGGCAGTCGATCAGCACGAGCTGGTAGGCGTCGTCGGGCAGCTTCGCCAGCGCCCGCCGCAGCGTCAGCTCGCGCCCCAGACGCCCGCCGAGCGAGAGCTCGGTCTCGGCGAGGTGGAGGTTGGCGGGGATCACGTCCCCGTGGATCGCCTCCGCGGCCTGCGCCCGTCCGCTCAAGACGTCGCCGATCGTCGGCTGCGCGTCTGGGGGCACGTCGAAGTAGTCGGAGAGGTTGCCCTGCGGGTCGAGGTCCACCGCCAGCGTGCGCACCTCCGCGCGGCGCAGCGCGTCCGCGAGCGTGCGCACCGTGGTGGTCTTGCCCGTGCCCCCCTTCTGGGAGAGGACCGCGATCGTCTGGGCCATGGCGCGATACTATCCCGGGCATGGAGGAGGAGCAGGACCGAAGCAGAGCGACACGCGCTTCCGGCGCTTCCGGCGCTGGCCGTTTTGGGGATGCGAGCGAATCGAGTGTCTCCCCGACCGGTCCCGGTTTCGGCCAGCAGGGCTTGCCGAGGGACGCGGAGGCTGCTGCCGGTGAGCGGGCCCAGGTTCCGGTTGCCCAGGAGGCGGAGGTACCCGCTGCCGTGGGAGCGAGCGCGCGAGAAAGCGCCACGCTCGACGCGGCCGCCCAGTTTGAGTACCACACGGAGTTCGACTGGGACAGCGAGCACGGCGAGGGGGAGTGGTCGATCCGCTGCTACGACGTGTACAAGCGCCTCGGCGGGGTGCCCGTCCTGGACGGGCTCAACGTGGCGATCCCCGACGACACGATCACCACCGTTCTGGGCCCCTCGGGGACGGGCAAGAGCGTGCTGATCAAACACCTGATCGGCCTGATGTTCCCCGACTCGGGGAACATCATCGTGAAGGGCCAGTCGGTGCCAAGTCTGCCGATGCAGGAGCTGCTGGCGCTGCGCCGCAAGATCGGGGTGCTGTTCCAGGACGGCGCGCTGTTCGGGTCGATGTCGCTGTACGACAACGTGGCCTTCCCGCTGCGCCAGCACACCGACATGTCGGAGGCGGAAATCTCCAAGCGGGTGCGCGAACGGGTCAACGACGTGGGGCTGTCGGAGGCGATCGACTACTTCCCCAACCAGCTCTCGGGGGGCATGCGCAAGCGCGCCGGGTTCGCGCGGGCGCTGGTGATGGAGCCCGAGATCGTGATCTTCGACGAGCCCGACTCGGGCCTCGATCCGGTGCGCACGGCGCTGCTGTGCGAGCTGATTCAGGAGATGCACGGTCAGTTTGGCGGCACTTACATCGTCGTCACCCACGACATCGCCTCGGCGCGGCGGATCGGCGAATACATCGCGCTGCTGTGGCGGGGGCGGATCGTGGAGGCGGGCGACGCCGCCAAGATGTTCTCTTCGGAGAACCCCTTCGTGCGCCAGTTCCTCAGCGGCTCCGCCGAGGGCCCGCTGGGGATGGATTGACGAGCGCGGTGAGGTGGCGTAGAAGTTCGACCCGCTGGGCAACCCCACTTCCCTGTGCGACCACCAGCCATGTGTTGCCCTCCCGCCTCGCCGTCAGCCCGCCCTGGTCGAAGAATCCAGGCGCGCCGCGCACGGGGTTGAAGTCAGGCAGCTTGGCCGCGGGGGCGGAGGGATGAGCCGCATCGAGCAGGACCAGCGCCCGCAGCGGCATGTTTTGGAGGCGGTATTCGACCGATACACAGGGTAGGAAAGCGTGCCCGACGATCTGTTGTCCACCGGCAACGGCGGAGTAGGGCCGGATGGCGGCTGCGACCTGCCCGCCGCGCGCGCTGAGCCCGGGCATGGGGCTGGCGCGCAACCCGCAGGAGCCTTCCGGGGTTCGCCCGGGGTGGTTCCAGGGGCGCACCATCGCCTGCAGTGGCGTCTCGCGCTGCGGCTTGGAGTCAATGGGTTGACCCTCGGCATCGAGTGGTACGAGCGAGCGGGGCCCCATGTCGCCTGGTATGGGATCGCCCCCATCCGGCGCGACCGATGTTTCCGTGCTTTCGATCGGCGTGGCGATGCGAGCTGCCCGGTATCCGTACGGAAGCTCAGGTAGCGGAACCGTCGGTACGCGAGTTCTCCCGTCGATTAGGATCGCGGCCACGTTGGGGGTTGTCACGATCCTGGTGATCCAGAGATGCGAGCCGCCACGGCTGCCACCCTCCTCGGAGAGATAGGCATCTGAGCTGACGGCGGTCCCCGAGGCGCCGCCGCCGACCTGCGCGCCTGCTTCTTCGTAGAAGACCTGCCATCCTGCCCGGCCGACTTCGAGCACGGGGGCAAGCCTGACGTTGAAGGCCGGCGCACCGGCGGCCCTGGCGCTTGCGGCGGAGTTGTGAGCGGCCATGCCTGGGTGCGCGGGGTTGGCCCGCGAGCCTCCGATGAGCGCCCCCACCACCGCGATCGGTGACACGGCGATGACCGCGGCGATCGCAAGGCGCCTGCGGCGCCGCCGCTGGCGCCGGCGTGCCTCTTCGATCACACCCTGCTGGGGATCGGGCCAGGGGGTGTGGAGAAGGTCACGCTCGGGCGTGCCAGGAGCCGTCGCCTTTCGGGAGCTGACGCCTTTGGGGGAGGAGCCGACGCCTTGCGGGGAGCCGACGCCTTGCGGGGAGCCGACGCCTTTCGGGGGCGGAGCCGACGCCTTTCGAGGAGGAGCCGACGCCTTGCGAGGCCTATCCTGGACCGCGGGCATTGAAGCTAGTAACATTAGCACTATGCTCCACCTTGAGGTCAACCGCGCTGACCGGACGCTGTTGCACGAACAGGTGGCAGGCGAGCTGCGCCGCGCGATAGCCGAAGGCGAGGCGAAGCCCGGTGAGCGGTTGCCGCCGGCGCGCGATATGGCCGCGGTGCTGGATGTCAACACGAACACCGTGCTGCGCGCGCTTCGTCAGCTGCGCGACGAAGGTCTGCTCGAGTTCCGCCGTGGCCACGGCGTACGTGTGGCTGGCAGCCCCGAGCGTGGGGCCGTGCTCGCTCGTGCCAGGGAGCTCCTCGAGCTCGCTCGACACAACGGCTACCGGCGCGAGGAGCTCCTGGAGATCATCCGGGCGCTGCCCTGACACGAACTGAGTGTCAGGGCAGCGCCCGGCCGGCTGGGCCTTGCTGCGTGCTGCCGCGCCGCGGCCCTACAGTTCGATCGTGGCCGAGAGATCTTCCAGCAGCTGCATCCGTTCGGGGCTGCCGGCGCCATCGACCGCCAGCCAGGCGTCGCCCGAGCGCCGCGCGGTGAGAGTGGTCGGGCCACCGTAGAAGCCGCTGTTCCCGCTGTAGATGCCGGCTGCTCCAGGCACGGGCGCCAGGCCCGGGATCACAGCCGGGAGCCTGCCGGGATTCGCGGCGTCGAGCAGCACGTACGCCCGCAGTTGATGACCGTCGAGCGAGTACACCGTTGCGCTACACGGCAGGAACGCGTCGGCAAATATGTGCCCGGGGTAGGGCCGGATGTCGCTGAGAACCGCCCCGCTCTCGGCGGTCAGCCCGGCTTCGCCGCCGGCATGCAGCTCGCAGGATCCCTGCGGCGGCCCGCTCGGATAGCTCCACCTGTGCACCGTGCCCTGAAACGGGGTTTCCCGCGTTTCCCGCGAGGTCGCTTGCGGGATCGGTGCGCCGTTCCCACCAAGTGCCACCATGGGCGCGATGAGTGGCTGATGGCTCGCCAGAGAACCTGGGAAGCCCTGTGGTTCTTCGTAGGGCGTCACCACACGCGCTGCCCGCAAACCGAAGGGCAGACCCGGGAGCGCTTCTGTCGGAACACGCATATTGCCTTCCACCAAGACAGCGGTCACTTCGGGAAGCGTCACCGCGACCGTGGTGGCTTCGTGCGAGCCCCCTTTGGAGTCGCCAGAGACGCTGACAAACGGGGTCGATGGATGGATGACGCCGATGCCGGTGCTGCCACCGAATGCGCCGTGTTCTTCGACCACGACATTCCAGCCCGCTTGCCCGACGTCGAAGGTCGGCGACAGACTGACGTTGAATGCGGGAGGGGCGACCGTCACGGCGCTGCCGGCGTGCACAGGATGGCGATGCGGCCTGTGTGACCGATGTCGACCCGCGGCCGAGTGCGACCGGCCACGGTGTGCGACACGGGCTTGCGCGACACCGGCGAGCCCCCATGGGACGCCAACGACGAGCACGGCCGCCG
This sequence comes from uncultured Solirubrobacterales bacterium, assembly GCA_963794715.1. GTDB lineage: Bacteria > Actinomycetota > Thermoleophilia > Solirubrobacterales > Solirubrobacteraceae > Palsa-744. Next base: position 1,097,770 of record CAWCEY010000002.1, read on the forward strand.
CGACAACAGCTGCAAGCAGAGACCTCTTCGTGCCAGGCCAGATAACCATTACCGCCTCCTCGATTTGTTCAGTGGAGCTAGTATAACTAGCACCATACTAATGTCATCCCGAGTTTGGCCCCGAGGTCGGCTGACGCATCTGTCTGTTGCGGGCGCCTGAGCGTATGCGAACATGTGTTCGCATATGGTCGTGTGCGTCCACCTTCCCCGCTTTGAGCTGACCGTCGCCGCCGGTGGCGCCGAGGCGCTGGCGGGGAATGCGCTGGCGATCGCTCCCGCCCCGGGAGGCGAAGCACGGGTGGGGGAGGTGTCGGGGGCCGCCGAGACGTGTGGCGTGACGCGCGGGATGGCGTTGGGGGAGGCGCTCGCGCGCTGCCCCCGGCTGCGCCTGGTGGCGGGCGATCCGCTCGGCGTGGCGCAGGAGTGGGGCCGTGCGGCGCGGGCGCTTGAGGGGATCGGCGCCGCCCTGGAGCTGCCGCGGGCCGGCCTCGCGTACTTCGAGGCGGATGGGCTGCGTGGGATGCACGGGGGAGATGAGGGCGTGATCGCCGCCGCACGTCATGCGCTGCGCAGGCCAGCGCGTGTGGGCGCCGGGCCGACGCGCTTCTGCGCGCTCGCCGCGGCGCTGGAGGTGCGCTCGCGCCGTGCGGTAGTCGTGCGAACCGGCAGCGAGGCCCGCCGCTATCTCGCCTCGCGGCCGGTGGCGCTGCTGGGCTTCCGCGCGGAGACCGCCGCGCTGGTGGAGCCGCTCACACGGCTGGGGATCTCCACGCTGGGAGAGCTTGCGGCGCTGGGGCGCGACGCGGTGGCCGACCGCTTCGGCGCGAGCGGAGTGCTCGCCCGGCGGTTGGCGCGCGGCGAGGACGACCCGCTGCGCACGCGCATCGCCGAGGAGCGCCTGCGAGAGTCGCTGGAGCTGGAGGAGGCCAACTCTGGCCCGGCGCTGGAGCGCGTTCTCGGCGTGCTCGTCGACCGCCTGCTCGCTCGTCCCGAGCGGCGCGGGAGGACACTGCGCGCGCTGAGCGTCTCCGCGCGGCTGGTCGAGGGCGGCACCTGGTGTGAGCGGGTGGTGCTGCGCGAAGCGCTCTCCGACCCACGGCGGATTCGCCTTGCGCTGGCGCCGCGCCTGGCGTTGCTGCCGGCGCCCGCCGCCTACCTGCGCCTCGAGGCCGAGCGCTTCGGCCCTCCCGAGGGGGCGCAGGGGGCGCTGTTCGCGGATTCCGCTCGCCGGGAGGATCACCGCGGACGCCTGCGGGAGGCTGTGGCTCAGGCGCGTGAGGCCGCCGGCCCGGAGGCGGCGCTGCGCGCGGTGTGCGTGGACCCCGACTCGCGCGTGCCCGAGCGGCGAGTCGTCTTCACCCCTTTCCCGGCATGAGAGCACGCATTCCAAGCGTCCCGAGCGGCAATGGGAGGCTCAACCGGGCACGCCTCCCGAGCGCCCCGAGCGGCAATGGGAGGCTCAACCGGGCACGCCCCCCAAGCGCCCCGAGCGGCAATCGGACACTCAACCTGCCGCGACCCGCGCGCGTGCGGATGGGCCCTGGCGGGGTGCCCCGCACGGTCGACGGCCGGCAGATCGAGCAGGTGCGAGAGTCATGGCTGATCGAGGATCGCTGGTGGACCGGCCGGCCGTTGCGCCGCCGCTACTGGGAGATCGTGAGCGCGCGCGGGCGCAACCTCGTCGTTTTCCACGATCTCTGCTCGGGCGAGTGGTTTACGCAGGCGGGGTGAGATGGTGGACAGTGCATACGCCGAGCTCCACTGCCATTCGGCCTACTCATTCCTGGACGGAGTCTCGCTGCCGGACGAGCTCGCGCGGCAGGCCGGGGGGCTGGGGTATGAGGCGCTTGCGCTGACTGATCACAACTCGGTGTCAGGCTCGATGGAGCTTGCCCAGGTAGCCGGCGCGTGTGGAGTGCGCGCGCTCCACGGCGCCGAGGTCGATGTAATCACGGGTGGCGGTGGTGACGGTGGCGGTGTCTATGGCCAGCGCACAGGCCGCGATTCTCCGAGCGGTCGCCGGCGCCACCTCACGTTGCTGGTGGGCGACGCGCGCGGCTGGCGCAACCTCTGCCGGTTGCTCACCCTGGCGCATGCCCACACCCGCGAAGGGCCCGGCCACCGCGAGCGGGGGGAGCCGGCGGTGAGCCTGGAGGCGGTGATCGATCACAGCGAGGGGCTGGTGTGCCTCACGGGCTGCGCTGGCCGATCTGTGATCGGTCACGGCGTGCACGACGAGCCGACCGCGCGGCGGCTGCTGGAGGCGTTCGGCCCGCAAAACCTGCGCGTGGAGCTGCAGCGCCCCTACGCCCGCCGCGATCGCGCGCGCAACCGGGCGCTCGAGGCGCTCGCCCGACGCCTCGGGGTGGGGTGCGTGGCGAGCGGCGACGTGCACGCCCACGCGCGCAGCCGCGCCGAGTTGCAGGACGCCTTCGTGGCGCTGCGCCACGGCGCCACGCTCGACGCCAGCGAGCCGCTGCGGCGCGGCAACCACAGCCACGTGCTGGCCTCCCCCGCGGCGATGGCGGCGCGCTTTGCCGAGCACCCCGACGCGGTACGCGAGAGCGTGCGCCTCGCCGAGCGGTTGCGCTTCGATCTGACACGCGATCTCGGCTACCGCTATCCCGGGTCGGAGGACCCCGGGGCGATGCGCCGTCTCGCGGAGCTGTGTCGCGCGCGACTGGACGAGCGTTACAGCGCTCAGGCCGCCGCCGGCGGGGGAGGGTCGCATGGGCGTGGAGCTGGTGGTGGTCGGGGGAGCGGAGCAGACCGGCGGGGCAGGGGGAGCGCCGCGGCCATGCGCTCGGAGGCCGCGGCGCGGCTGGAGGAGGAGCTGCGGATCATCGACGAGCTGGGGCTTGCGGGATTCTTCTTGCTGCACCACGAGCTGCTGGAGCTGGCCCGCGAGGTCGCAGCCGAGGTGCGTGGAGGGGAGTCGGCGCGGGCGCTGCTCGCTCCGGGGCGCGGGCGCGGCTCGTCGGTCTCCTCGATCGTCTGCTATCTCACCGGCCTCTCGCACATCGATCCGATCAGCAACCGCCTGTTACTCGGGCGCTTCCTGCACACCGGCCTCGAATCCCTGCCCGACATCGACCTCGACTTCCCGCGCGACATTCGCGCGGTGCTGATCCCCCGCGTGCACGAGCGCTACGGCAACGAGCGCGCCGCCCTGGTGGCTGCCTTCCCCACCTTCCGCGCGCGCGGTGCGATCCGCGAGCTGGGCAAGGTGTTGGGGCTGCCCCCGGGGGAAATCGAGCGCGTGGCCCGCGCGGCGGAGCACCATTGGAGCGCCGAGCACGACATTGAGGGCGCGTTCGGCCGGGGGGAGGGGCACTTCGGAGTGGGCTCATCGGCGGAGGGGAGTTTAGGGGTGGGCTCATCGGCGGAGGGGAGTTGCGGCGGGGGAGGCGCGCCGCCCGCCTCCCCCCGCTGGGCGTGGCTGGGGCGGTTGGCCGCCGAGGCGTACGGGCTGCCCCGCCACCTCTCCCAGCACCCCGGCGGGATGGTGATCTCCACGCGGCCGCTGATCGACTGCTGCCCGGTGGTGCCCGCGGCGATGGAGGGCCGCCAGATGGTGCAGTGGGACAAGGACTCCTGCGCCGACGCCGGCTTCCTGAAGATCGACCTGCTCGGGCTGGGGATGCTCTCCGCGGTCGAAGAGTGCGTCGAGCTGATCGCCCGCGCCCGCGGTAAGCGGATCGACCTATCGCGGATCCCCTTCGACGATCCTGCCACCTTCCGGGCGGTGCGCAGTGCCGACACCGTCGGGGTCTTCCAGATCGAGAGCCGCGCGCAGATGCAGTCGCTGCGGCGCACGCTCCCCGAAAGCCTCGACGACCTGACGGTGCAGGTCGCGATCGTGCGCCCCGGCCCCATCCAGGGGGGTGCGATCAACCCCTACATCGAGCGCCGCGCGCGGCTGCGCGCCGACCCCGCCTACGCGGTGCCCTACCCCCATCCGTCGCTGCGGCCGGTGCTCCAGAGCACGCTTGGCACCGTGATCTTCCAGGACCAGGTGATGGAGGTGGCGCAGGCGTTCGCCGGCTTCTCTCCCCGCGAGGCCGACGGGCTGCGCCGCGCGATGAGCCGCAAGCGCTCCCACGAGGCGCTGCAAAGCCACCGCGAGCGCTTCATCGCCGGCGCCCGCCAGCACGTGGGAGCCGACCTAGCCACCGCCCAGCGCGTGTGGGAGATGGTGGAGGGCTTCGCCGGCTTCGGCTTCCCCAAGGCACACGGCGCCGCCTTCGGGCTGCTCGCCTACCAGTCCACGTGGTTGCGCGTCCACTACGGCCCGGAGTTCCTCTGCGCGCTGATGAACGAGCAGCCGATGGGCTTCTACGCCCCCGACACGCTCGTGCACGAGGCGGAAGTCCGCGGCATCCCCGTGCTCGGACTCGACGTCAACGCCTCGCGGGTGGGATGCACGGTGGAGGCTGTGCCCTTGGACCGGCGTGAGTTGGGGGAATCGGACGCGGCGGGGCTGGAGATCGTGCGGGGAACGCGCCTGGGGGTGCGTCTCGGCCTCGGCTACATCAAAGGTGTCCGCGCGGAGGAGATTCGCGAGCTGGTCGCCGAGCGCGAGCGCGGCGGGCCCTTCCACAACCTCGGGGAGCTGGCGGCGCGCTGCGGCGCGGGGCGCACCACGCTTGAGCGGCTGGCGTGGTCGGGCGCCTGCGACGGGCTCGTGGATGAATCCGCCGAGGCGATCCGCCGCGCGGGGGGAGCGGCGCCGCTCAGCGCGCCCCGGACGGCTGCCGGAATGGGGGCGAGCGAGGGCGCGCCGGGCGCCGGCGCCCGCCGGCGCCTCGCCCTGTGGCAGCTCGGGATCGCCGCCCCCGGTCGCGCGGTCGAGAAGGGCACCCAGCTGGCGCTGCCGCTGGGGCTCCCCGAGGCGCCGCGTCTGCGCCCGCTCACCCGCTGGCAGCGGCTGATCGCCGACTACGCCGCCACCGGGGTCACCGTCGGCGACCAGGCGATCGCTGCATTGCGCCCGCGGCTGGCCGGGCAGATGCTCGCCACCTCCCCGCAACTGGCGCGTCTGCCCCAGGGCTCGGCCGTGAGCGTCGCCGGCCTCGTGATCGCGCGCCAACGACCCGGCACCGCGAAGGGCACGATGTTCCTGCTGTTTGAGGATGAGTGGGGTCACATCAACCTGATCGTCCCCCGCGCCGTGTACGAGCGCCATCGCCCGCTCGCCCGCGCCGAACCGCTGCTGCTCGCCCGCGGTCGGCTGGAGCGCAGCGCGGTCGAGCGCGTCGCCGGCGTGGAGGAGGTGCCCCCCGTGGTGAACGTGCTCGTGCGCGAGCTGGCTCCGCTGGAGCGCTTCCTGGCGCCAGCCGCGGGGGAGCAGGCTCCAGCGCAGGCGCAGGTCCACCGCCTGCGTCACGACCCCGCTGAGCAGGACGGCGCCGAGGTCGCCGCTGGTCTGCGCGCCGTGGCCCCGGCCGTGCAAAGCTTCGCGTCAGGGCGGCGACGGTAAACCCTTTCCCTACGTATGCTCCCTTTAGGCTTGACATTTATACGTGGCTAAGCTACGGTGTGCCCAGGGTCGGTTCTCCCGCTGTTTGGAGGGCCGGTGTACATAGGGTCTGGTTGGGGTCATACCGCTCTGTGGTTGACTTCAAGCGCTGGCAGGGTAGCTAGGAAATGGGAGAGGGGCTGGATCGGAGCGATGAGGGAGTTGTTTGAACGTGGTTTCTAGAGGGAAATTCATGATGGGAGCGCACGCCTCCCGCCAGCGGAGTGATGCTAGATGCGCCAGCTTGGCGCTGTCGCATCTCTCTCTCTCTCTCTCTCTCTTCGTCTAGTGGCCTAGCCTCGGAGCTCCCCAGCGTCTCGCTTTCGCGGGTCGTCTGGAACCCCCCGGATGGGGGAAGGGAAGTGGTGGGGCGTTCGCGCCGCCTTTGCTTTGTCCCCGTGGGGGGTGGGCTTGCGGCGGCTCTGCGCGGGGCCACTGAGTCATACCCGCGCGTGGGCGGTGGCTGCTGATGGCCGCTCCGACCGATCGGAGATCGGCCAGCGGTGGTGGGGCGACGGCGGCGCGACGGGGTGCGGCCGGGCGTGCTTTGCCGGGCGAGGGGCGTTTGTCGCGGCGGCGGGAGATGCGGGTGCTCTCGCGGGGTGCGCCACGGGTGCAGGTCGAGGAGATTCAGCACTCGCGTTTGCTGGTTGCGGTCGCGGCGACGATCGACGAGCTGGGTTTCGAGCAGAGCACGGTGACGCGGATCGCCGCGCGGGCGAAGGTGTCGCGGCGGACATTCTACGAGTTGTTCGAGAATCGCGAAGCGTGCCTGGTCGCGTTGATCGACGAGGTCGTGGAGCGCGTCGAGCGGGATCTGGAGGCGGCGGGCCTTGAGGGTCTTGCGTGGCGTGAGCGGGTGCGCGGCGGATTGTGGGTGATCCTGTCGTTTCTGGAGCGCGAGCCGCTGCTGGCGCGGATCTGGGTTATCCACGCGCTGCATGGTGGGCCGCAGACGTTGGAGCATCGCGAGCGGGTGCTCGCGCGGCTGGCGGCGATCCTCGACGAAGGGCGCCGGGAGGGTCCGCGCGGGGCGGAGTGCACGCTGGTGACGGCGGAAGGCCTGGTGGGCGGCGCGCTCGGCGTGGTGTATGCGCGGTTGCGCAGTGGCGACCCACGGCCGCTGACGGACCTTTTGGATGAGTTGATGGGGATGATCGCGCTGCAGTACCTCGGGCCGCGGGCAGCCCGTCGCGAACAGCGGCGTCCTGCGCCGGCGCCGGCGCCGGCGCAGTGCCAAGCGCGGAAGGCTGGCTGGGAGGTGAGCGGGCACGCGGAGCGCGACCCGCTGGACGAGGTGAACATGCGCCTCACCTACCGCACCGCGCGGGTGCTGGAAGGTGTGCGGGAGCACCCCGGGGGGAGTAACCGCCAGATTGCGGATCGCGCCGGGATTGCCGACCCGGGCCAGGTATCGAAGCTGCTGCGGCGACTTGAGCGCCTCGGTCTGCTCGAGAACCACGGCCTGGGGCACTCCCAGGGCGAGCCCAACGCGTGGAAGCTGACGCCGCTGGGCGGCCAGGTCGCGCGGCGCCTCAGCGTCCTCACCTTTGACCGGGAGGCCGCATGAAGCGCCACCCCCGATCGAAATTACTACTTCACATCACCGGCCAAGGAGACAAGGGTGAGTGCGCCACGAACGCGGAGAGAGTGACCGCGGCACGGCGAGCGAAGGCTGCGCCAACGCAGCCGGTAAAAACACGATGCATTCTCCGATTTCACTGAATCACACCTCAGACCAAGGAGCCCATCCAGTCATGTCCACGCACTCCCGCCCGTCCCGCGCCCTTCACCATCTCCGTGGTGTTCGCGCGCTGCTGTTGGTGGTCCTCTCGTGCGGTGCGCTGCTGGGGGTTGGCGCCGTGCCGGCGTCGGCGGCGGTCATCCACGAGTTCGAGTTCAGCTTCAACGGCTCAGACGTAACCGACACGCCGACCGGGCCGTTCTCGGATCCTGGGGCCAACGCCTTCGATCGGACCGGGACTGCCGTCTACGTCCTCGACATCGGCCGCTCCGTCGTCGACAAGTTCAACGCCGCCGGCACGTATGCCGGTGTTCAGATTACTGGTGCGTCCACGCCGGCCGGGTCGTTTTCCTTCGGAGCTACCTCGGGGGTCGCGGTCGACAACTCCGGTCTGGGCACGGACGCGTCCAATCGGGATGTGTACGTGGCCAACACGAATGACGACGTGGTCGACAAGTTCACCGCCTCGGGTACGTTTGTGTGCCAAATCGCCGGGGAGGGGAGCGCGAGCACCGATCCGACCCATGAGTGCTCGACCAGCCAGGCTGGGGTGGGGTCGATCACTCCGACCGGTCTGGCGGTGGACTCAAGCGGCAACCTGTTCGTGGCCGATTCCGCGCACGACGTCGTCGATGAGTTCGACTCGGCGGGCAACTACACGGGCCATCAGATCCCCGATTCGCACATCACCAATCCGGCGACGATCGCGCTCGATTCGAGCGGCAACCTGTATGTGACGAACTTCTTCTCCAACGTGGTCGAGTTCGATGCCGCGGGCACGTTCGTGAGGACGCTGGATAGCAACTCCTCCCCCTTTAGCGTCGCTGTCGATCCGGCCACCGCTCACGTGTATGTCGCCGAGTACGCTAGTCAGACGCCGATCGCGGAGTATGACCCGTCGGGCAACCTGGTCGACACGTTCGGCAACGGCATATCCGTGGGGCTGGCGGTGCGCGGCTCGAGCGGTGAGGTCTACGTCGACGCCCTCTACGAAGGCGTGGTCGACGTGTTCGGGCCCGACGTCGTGATCCCAGACGTCACCGCCACCGCGGCCACCGAACTCAAACAGTTCACCGCGACGCTGAACGGCGAAGTCGGCCCGGCCGGCGGCGGGAACGTGAAAGGCTGCCAGTTCGAATACGTGACCCGGGCCCACTTCGAAGCCGAAGGGTTCGAAACAGCTGAAGAAGCCCCCTGCTCGCCGGCCACCCCGTACGCCAGCGTGACCAATGTCAGCGCGAGCCTGTCCGCTCTTTCACCGGAAACCACCTACCACTTCCGGGTTGCGGCAAGCAACTCCAACGGGGTCGTCAGCTACAGCTCCGATCAGACGCTCACCACGCCCGCCCTGGCGGTGACCGGCCAGGCCACCCACGTGACCGGCAAGAGCGCGACGCTCAACGGGACGGTCGACCCGGATGGCGCGACGATCACCGACTGCCATTTCGAATACGGCCCGACAACGCGCTACGGCCAAAGCCAGTCCTGCGCGAGCACGCCGTCGGGCTCGAGCCCCGTTGCGGTAAGCGCCGACATCACCGGCCTTGCGGAAAACACGACCTATCACTTCCGACTGGTGGCGGACTACTCGGACGGCTCCAACGCCGGCTCCGACGCCGGCTCGGATGAAACCTTCACGACGCTGACCAGCCCGCTGATCGACGCGGCCTACACCACCAACCTGACCGAAAGCTCGGTCGATCTGAACGCGGAGATCAACCCGAAGGGGTTCGATACGACCTACCACTTCGAGTGGGGCACCAGCACAAGCTACGGCAACAGCGTGCCCGTGCCGGACGCGGACATCGGCTCAGGCGCGAGCGATGTGCCCGTCAGCCAGCACCTGGAAGGTCTGAGCGCCAACACCGTCTATCACTGGCGGGTGGTCGCGACCAACTCGATCGGCGCCACCGAAGGCCAGGACCACACGTTCGTCTATCAGACGACCACGCCCGCCGGCGTGGGCTGCCCGAACGAACAGCTGCGGACGGAGAATGCCCTGTCGCTCTCGTTGCCCGACTGCCGCGCCTACGAGCAGGTCTCGCCAGTCGACAAGAACAACAGCGACGTCGCCAACGCCTTCGCGGGCAGCGATAATCAGCAGGCCTCGGTGGACGGGGATCGGTTCTTCTACGACTCCGTTGGCGCCTTCCCCGGGGCGCCGTCTTCCGTAATCGCAAGCCTGCAGTACCTCGCCTCGCGGGGCGCGAGCGGTTGGTCGACGCGGGCGGTTGGTCTCCCGCTGACAGCGAGCCACGTCCCTCCGGGGGGAGGTGTGGACTATTCCCTGCCGCTGTCCCCCGATCTGTCGACCGGTGTCCTCAGGCAAGCCGAACCGGCGCTTGCCGCCGGCGCCCCGGGCCCGGGAATTTGGAACCTCTACGTGGGCCAGCTCGCCGCTGGCTCCTACCAGTTGGTGACGAATACCACCCCGCCGAACCAGATCGGCATCGGCTTCGATGCATTGTTTCAAGGCGCCTCGACGGACTTCAGCCACGTCATCTTCGGGGCCAACGACGCTCTGACGCCAGAAGCGCCGTACCCCGCCTACAATCTGTATGAGTGGGTGGAAGGCCACCTGCGTCTCGTCGGCCTGATCCCGACCTCGGGCACGAGTTGCACCGGGGCGGAATGCATCCCTGCGGACGGGTCGCAAGCCGGAGGGCGGGCCGTCACCGGCGCCGGGACCCCTGTTTTCGCCCACGCGATCTCCGCCGACGGCTCGCGGATCGTCTTCTCGGCCGACGAAGGATTTGAACACATCTATGACCGCCTGAACGGCACCACGACGGTCGACGTCTCCGCCTCCCAGCGCACCCCCTCCGCCGGCAGCGCGAGCGCGCACTACCAGGATGCGAGCGTCGACGGCTCCCACGTCCTCTTCACCAGCGAAGGGGCGCTGACCAACGACGCCGTCCCCGGCAGCGGGGAAAACCTCTACGACTACGACGTCGAAACCGGCCGGCTGAGCGATCTCACCGCGGCTAACGAAGTCGAATTCCAGGGCCTCGCCGGGATCAGCGAAGACGTTTCACACGTCTACTTCGTCGCCGACGGCGTCCTCGCCGCCAACTCGAACTCCCACAGCGACACGGCGATCGCCGGGAAGCCGAACCTCTACCTCTGGCACGGCGGGCAGACGACCTTCATCGCCACCCTCGGCGGCGAAGATTTCCACGACTGGGCCGAACCCGAGGAGCCGGCCACCAGGGTAACCCCAGACGGCGCCCAGTTCGCCTTCGACTCGGTGGCGAGCCTGACCGGCTACGACAACACCGACGCGAACACCGGCAACCCCGACACAGAGGTCTTCCTCTACGACGCCGCCGCGAACCGGCTGATCTGCGCGTCGTGCGATCCGAGCGGGGCAAGGCCGATCGGGCCCTCGGAACTACACTGGGCGGAGTCGGTGGTGTACGTGCCGCGTAACCTCAGTGCGGACGGCAGTCGCCTGTTCTTCACCTCGCGCGACGCTCTGCTCCCGGGCGCCACGAACGGCCTCTGGAACGTGTACGAGTGGGAGGCCGACGGGTCCGGCGGCTGCCAGAGCTCCGCTGATAACAGCGGCTGCCTATACCTGATCTCGGACGGCAGCGGCGCCTCGAATTCCTACTTCGCCGACGCCAGCGAAAGCGGCAACGACGTCTTCTTCGAGACCGGCGCTTCGCTCGTCGGCCAGGACGAAGACAGCTTCGCTGACCTCTACGACGCCCGTGTCGACGGCGGCTTCGCTTCGCAGGACAAGCCGGTGGTGCCGCCGGCCTGTACGTCGGTGGAAGGGTGCCTGTCGCCGCTGAGCGAACCGCCCGCGCAATTGGGCGTTGCCTCGGCGGAACTTCACGGCTCCGGGAACCTCGTCACCCCGCCTGAAGCGCCCACAACGGCGGTCAAAAAGACAGCCGCCCAGATCCGAGCCGAAAAGCTCACCAAGGCACTCAAAGCCTGTAAGAAGGAGCCGAGGAAGAAGCGAGCCAAGTGCCAGAAGCAAGCGAACAAGAGCTTTGGAAAGGCCAAGTAATTATGTTTCTCACTAATAAGTCTCTGAGAGCTCTGGGAACTCTTTCTAGCTTTGTGCTGGCGCTGAGCTGTGTCATGGCGGGCGTGTGTCTGCTCACGGCCGGCCCTGCGGTTGCGTCCCCGCCGACGCCGGCCTGGAGCATCACCGCTACCTCGCAGCCCACCAACTTCGCGTCGGGCTCCATGCACCAGCAGTACCAGTACCTAATAACGATCGCGAACGTCGGCAGCGGACCGACCGATGGCAGCGACGTGACGGTCACCGACACGCTCCCCGCCGGGCTGACGCCGGTGCCGCAAGGGGGCTGCACGATCTCCGGCCAGACGATTACCTGCATCCTCGAAGGGGGTGTGTTCGAGCCCGGCGACATCGTATACCGCGAAATCGGGCTGGAAGAAGTGGCGTCGATCGCCGAAGGGACCGGCATTAACACGGTGTCGGTCAGCGGCGGCGGCGCGCTGAGCGCGACGATCACCGAACCGACCGTGATCAGCTCGACGGCTGCGCCATTTGGGCTTGCTAGCTTCAGCGCTCCGGCGATCGACCCGGAGGGCACGCCGGACACCCAGGCCGGCGGCCACCCGTATTCGCTGACGACGAACATCGCCTTCAACACCACCGAAAGCGTCAACGGGCAGGGGGACTGGTTCGGAGGCCACAGCAGGATCAGCGGCGACGTCAAGGACATCCTGGTCGACCCGCCGCTGGGGCTGATCGGCAACCCGCAGGCGACTCCGATGTGCACCCAGGACCAGTTCCGCGAACAGATCTGCCCCCCAAGCTCCCAGGTCGGGGTGAGCCGCATCGTCTTCTCTACTGTGGACTGTGCTGGCTGTCAACAAACAGGACCGCTGTCGACGGCGGTCTACAACATGGTCCCGCCGCCCGGAGTCCCGGCCCAGTTCGCCTTCGCCTACGACATCGGCGGTATTCACGTGCGAACGCGCTTGAACGCCCGGGTCCACAGCGGCGGCGACTACGGCGTGACCGTCGTGGCCAGCGGCATCTCGCAGGTTTCGCCGCTGCGAGAAATCCCGGTCACTCTCTGGGGGGTGCCGGCGGACCCGAGCCACGACGATCAACGGTGCAAGAGTATCGATGGGCTAAACGGGCTGTGCACCGGCGCTCCGGGCACCAATGAAGGCCCGAACCCCTCGACTGCGCCGTTGAAGCCGTTCCTCACCATGCCGACGGCCTGCCCGGGCACGCCGCTGCGGACGTCGATTGAAGCCAACTCTTGGCAGGAACCGGGCAATTTCGTCTCCGGGAGGGAAGCGACGCAGGGCGCCGTGGAAGGCTGTGGCAAGCTTCTTTTCGAACCGGGTTTGGAAGCGCAGCCGACGAGCACGCTCGCCGATTCGCCGAGTGGCTTGAACGTTGATTTGCATGTGCCCCAGCCGGAAGGCTGTAAGGAAGAAGGCGGGGGGGTCGAATGTGAACTCGCCGAGGCTGAGTTGCGGGACGCGACGGTGACGTTGCCGGCGGGGATGGTCGTTGATCCGTCTTCGGCCGATGGTCTGGAAGCGTGTTCGGAGGCGCAGGTTGGCTATCTGGCGCAGAAGAGCATGGAAGTGGGCTATCAGCAGTTCACGCCTGAACCGGCGGAATGCCCGAACGGGGCGAAGGTCGGCACTGTTGAAGTGTTCTCGCCGCTCGTGAATCACCCGTTGCCTGGTGCTGTGTATGTCGCGGCGCAGGATGCCAACCCGTTCAAATCGTTGTTGGCGTTGTATGTAGCGGTGTACGATCCGGCTACGGGCGTGGTTATCAAGCTGGCGGGGAAGGTCAGCCTTGACCCGGTGACGGGCCGGCTCACGACGACGTTCGATGAAAACCCGCAGTTGCCGTTCAGTGATTTCAAGCTCGACTTCTTCGGCGGGTCGCGTGCGGCGTTGACGACACCGTTCACGTGCGGGTCGTATGCGGCCGGCGGTGTTTTGAAGCCGTGGAGCGGGCCGGAAGGCAAGGACGCCGAACCGTCGAGTTTGCCGTTCGCGGTCTCCGGGTCGCCGGGCGGCGCGGCGTGCGTGAGCAGCGAAGGGCAGGCGCCGAATGCTCCCGTGTTTGAAGCCGGCACGGCGAGCCCGGTCGCGGGCTCCTACTCCCCGTTCGTGCTCACACTGAAGCGCGAAGACGCTTCGCAGCATTTCAGCGGGTTGAACGTGACGTTGCCGCCGGGGTTGATCGGGAAGATCGCGGGTCTTGAACAGTGCTCGCAGGCGGCGATCGAAGCGGCTCAGGGGCGCAGCCATGAAGGCGAAGGCGCGTTGGAGCTCGCTCACCCGTCGTGTCCGGCTGGCTCTGAAGTCGGGGTGGTGCACGTCGGTACGGGCTCCGGCGCTCCGGATTACGTGGCGGGCCATGCGTATTTCGCTGGTCCGTATGAGGGTGCGCCGTTCAGTTTGGTGATCGTGACGCCGGCGCTCGCGGGCCCGTTCGATTTCGGGACCGTCGTTGTGCGGGCGGCCTTGTATATCGACCCGAACACAGCACAGGTGACGGTCAAGAGCGATCCGTTCCCGAGGATCCTGGATGGCGTCCCGCTCGACATCCGCGATGTCAGCGTGGACATGAACCGCAGCCAATTCACGTTGAACCCGACGAGTTGCGCGACGCTGGCCGTGACCGGGGAAGAGTCGAGCACGGCCGGGAGTACCGCGGTCTTGTCGGATCGTTTCCAGGCTGGTGGTTGCACGACACTGCCGTTCAATCCGTCGTTCACGGCCTCCACGAGCGGGCAGGCCAGCAGAGCGCAGGGCGCGAGCCTCAATGTCAAGCTCGTCGCGAGCCCCGGGGAAGCGAATGTCGGCAAAGTCGACGTGCAGCTCCCCAACCAGCTCCCCTCGCGCCTGACCACGCTGCGGAAAGCGTGCACCGAAGCGCAGTTCAACGCCAACCCCGCGGGGTGCCCGGCAGCGTCGGATGTCGCGACCGCGACCGTGCACACCCCGATCCTGAACGCTCCCCTCACGGGGCCGGTCTACTTCGTGTCTCATGGTGGTGCGGCGTTCCCGCAGCTCGTGCTCGTGCTCCAGGGGGAAGGCGTCACGATCGATCTCGTCGGCAACACCGACATCAAAGGCGGCGTCACGTACAGCCGTTTCGAAGCGGTCCCCGACGCCCCGTTTACGACCTTCGAATTGAACGCCCCGCAGGGCCCGAGCTCGATTCTCGCGACGAATCTCCCCGCGAGTGCGAAATACAGCCTCTGCGGACAGAACCTGACGATGCCGACGGTCCTCACCGGCCAGAACGGGGCCGTCGTCAAACAGGCCACGAAGCTCGGAATTACTGGATGCCCTCCCACCCGCGCGAAGGTCGTCAAGAAGGCCCTGACGCGCCCGCAGAAGCTGACGGCCGCGTTGAAGGTGTGCCGCACGAAAGACCGTGGTAAGAGCAAGGCGAAGCGGCGTAAGCGCGAAACGTGCGAACAGGCCGCCCAGCGGAAGTACGGCCCGGTCAAGCAGGCGAAGGGCCGTAAGAAGCGCACGGGCGACAAGTCGAAGGGGAAGTGAGGTGAGAGGTATCCGTCGCCTGCTTGTCACGGCTACGTGCCCGGTCCTGCTGGCGCTCGTGTGTGCCACGCCCGCGCTGGGCGCGCAGGCGTGGTGGCATGTGGATCTCGGTTCGCGCCCGGCGAGTATTCCCGCGGGTGGTAGTGGGGAGCTTGTCGTGACGGTTGAGAACGTGGGTGACGCGCAGGCGCTCGGTCAGGTCACGGTCGCGGACGTATTGCCGGGCGGGTTGCGGGCGGTGGAAATCGCCGGTGTGCAGCCGGCGCGCCAAGAGTGCGTCGCGGTGAAAGGCGAAGGAGGGAGGTACAAGAACTCCACGTGCGCCGAAGAAGTCAAAGAAGAACCTCCGCCCGGCTCGGGGAAGTTCGAAAAGGGGGGCTTCGAAAAGGTTCCCCCGCCGACGGGGGAAACCGTCCCGATTTCGTGCTCGCTTGAACATTTGAGCTGTGAAGCACGGGGCCCGCTCGCCCCGTTCGACGCGATCGAAATACGGATCAGGGTGCAAGCGCTTCCGGGCGCGGAGAGCGGTGAAGCGAACACGCTTACGGTGTCGGGCGCAGGCGCGCGGCCTGTTCAGGTCACGCGGCCGGTCACGATCGGTCCGAGTGGCGGGTTCGGCGTGGAAGGGTATGAGCTCCAGGCCGAATCCGAAGGCGGCGCGGGTGGTGGGGGTGGGGGGGCGGGTTCTGATCGCCAGGCCGGCGCGCATCCGTTCCAGGTGACCGGCTCGATCCTGCTCGACCAGGGACCAGACGGCGCGTCGCTCGCCGGCACGCCAGATGCGGGTCCGGCTGTGCCCGCGCGGGACGTGGTGGCTCGTTTGCCACCGGGGTTGATCGCGAACCCGAGCGCCACGCCGCGCTGCTTGGCTTACCAGTTCACGGAAAGCGTTGGTGGTGGCGAACAGGATCGGTGCCCCTACCAGTCGGCTGTGGGTGCCGCGTCGGTCACGTTCGATCAGGGTGGGGTGACGCGCACGCTCGCGACACCCGTGTTCAATATCGAACCTGAAGCGGGGGAACCCGCAAGATTCGGGTTCTACGTCCCCCTGGACGGTGTGCCGGTCGTGTTGAGCACGAGCGTGCGCAGCGAAGGAGATTGGGGTGTGGACCTATCCTCCGGCGAGCTCCCGCAGAACAGTGGGATCTCCAGCGTGCGTGTGACGTTTTGGGGTGTCGCGGGCAGCGCGCTGCACGACAATGCGCGCGGGTGGGGTTGTCTGGCCGAAGCGCGCGGTCGCAACGATGTTTATGAAGAAGCGGGATGTGTCCATTTCGAAGAACGGGAACCGCCCGCGTTCGTGACGCTGCCGACGTCGTGCACCTCCTCGCTTGCGTCGAGCTTGGAAGCGGATTCGTGGGCGGCGCCCGCCGCGTTCCAGAGCCTCCAGGCCACCGAACCGCTGGCGCCGTTGACGGGCTGCGCCAACGTGCCGTTCTCCCCGACGATCTCAACGGCGACGACCACCGGTTCGGCGTCCTCGCCGTCGGGGTTCGCGTTCGATTTGACGTTCAGCAGGGAAGGCCTGACGAGCGGGACGAGCATCGCTCAATCCAATGTCGAGAAGACTGTCGTGAGTTTGCCTGAAGGTTTGACGATCGACCCGTCCGCGGGCGTGGGATTGGGGGCTTGCACGCCTGCGCAGTATGCGGAAGTGACGCTCGACAGCCCGGCGGGAGCGGGGTGCCCCGAAGACTCGAAGCTCGGCACGGTGGAAGTGGAAACGCCGTTGTTGTTCACGACTGTGTACGGGTCGTTGTACGTCGCGCAACCGTATGACAACCCGTTCCCTGAACCCGGGCATCCCGGCGGTTCGCTGATCGCGGTGTACGTGGTCGCCAAGAGCAGAGCCGAACGGGGCGTCCTCGTCAAGCTCGCGGGGAGGGTCTCCGCAGACCCGGCGACGGGTCGCTTGACGGTCACGTT
Organism: uncultured Solirubrobacterales bacterium; assembly: GCA_963794715.1. Lineage (GTDB taxonomy): Bacteria > Actinomycetota > Thermoleophilia > Solirubrobacterales > Solirubrobacteraceae > Palsa-744. The sequence goes on from CAWCEY010000002.1 coordinate 1,114,491, forward strand.
TGAAAACGATCCGCCGTTGCAGTTCGATCGTTTCAATTTTCATTTCCGTGAAGGGGCGCAGGCGCCGTTGATCAGCCCCGCGACGTGCGGCACGTACACGACGAGCGCCGACCTGTTCCCGTACTCCGCGCCGGAAGATCCGCTGACGGACACGGCGTCGTTCCAGGTCACATCCGGCTCGGAAGGCTCTGCCTGCCCGGACGGCGAGCCTCCATTCGCTCCCACGATCAAAGCCGGGACGCTGACGAACCACGCCGGGACGTTCAGCCCCCTGTATGTGGATCTGTCGAGAACGGATGCGATGCAGTACATATCCTCCTTCTCCACCGTTCTGCCGGTCGGTTTGACGGCGGATTTGACGGGCGTGCCGCAATGCCCCCAAGCCGATGTGCAAGCGGCACGCGCGAAGACCGGGACCGAAGAGGAGCAGAATCCCTCATGTCCCGAAGCCAGCTTGATCGGACACTCCCTGGTCGGGACAGGGGTCGGTGCGATCCTCGACTACGTCCCCGGCAGGCTGTATCTGTCGGGCCCGTTCCGCGGCGACCCGCTGTCGGTCGTGTCGGTCACGAGCGCCGTGGTCGGCCCGTTTGACCTCGGTACGGTCGTCGTCCGTTTCGGTTTGCATATCGACCCCTACACCGCCCAGGTGTCGATCGACCCGACAGGATCGGAACCGATACCGACGATCATCGACGGGATCGTCACCCACGTCCGCGATATCCAGGTCTCCATAGACCGATCCAACTTCACGATCAACCCGACAGCTTGCGAACCGCGCCCGATATCGAGCACGTTGACGAGCAGTCTTGGAGCGGTCGCCAGCACCTCGGCGCCGCTGCACCCCGAAGCGTGCAACGAAACTCGCGTTCAAACCCACGTTCAAGGCGTCCACGAACGGCAGGACCAGCAGAACGGACGGCGCAAGCCTGAGCGTGGCGCTGACGATGCCGGTCAAGCTCGGTACGCAGGCCAACATTCGCGAGGTGAAGGTCGAACTGCCAAAACAACTGCCCTCACGGCTCACGACGCTGCAAAAAGCGTGCACCGAAGCGCAGTTCAACGCCAACCCCGCCGGCTGTCCCCCCGCCTCGTTCATCGGGCACGCGCGTGCCAACACCCCGATCCTGCCGGTGCCGCTGGAAGGGCCGGCGATCTTCGTCAGCCACGGCGGCGAAGCGTTCCCCAGCCTGATCCTCGTCCTGCAGGGCTACGGCTTCACGATCGACATCGTCGGCGCCACCCACATCAGCCCCCAGGGCGTCACCTCCACCACGTTCAAGACGATCCCCGACGAGCCCGTCGGCAGCTTCCAGATCACGATCCCGCAAGGCCAATACTCGGCGCTCACCGCCAACGCGAACCTCTGCCACACGACCCGCACGGCCACGGTCAACAGGAGGGTGACGATCAGGGTGCACAGCCACAGGCGCAGGGTGACGCGCAGGGTGAAAAAGACCGTTGCCGGGCTCATCATGCCGACCCTCTTCGTCGCTCAGAACGGCGCGACGATCAAACAGAGCACACCAATCGCCGTCACCGGCTGCCCAAAGGCCGTCCGCGCGACAAGGACCAAGGCCAAACCCAAGAAGACCAGGGCCCGCGCAAACGGACGGCGGTGACGACGGTGGGAGTCGCCCCAACCCGCTAGGCTCCTCACCACCATGAACTACCGCAAGCTCGGCGCCAGCGACATCGAGGTCTCGGAGATCAGCCTTGGCTCGTGGCTGACCTACTCCGGCGGGGTGGAGCGCGCGCAGTCGGAGGCGTGCGTGAAGGCGGCGTTCGACGCGGGGATCAACTTCTTCGACACCGCCAACGTCTACGGGCGAGGGGCGTCGGAGACGCTGCTGGGGGAAGTGCTCGCCGGGTACGAGCGCTCCTCCTACGTGCTCGCCACCAAGGTGTACTTCTCGATGTCCGACACCGACCGCGGGCTGTCTGCGGCGCAGATCCACAAGCAGATCGACGCTTCGCTTCAGCGTCTGCGCACCGATTATGTCGATCTCTACCAGTGCCACCGCTACGACGAGCAGACGCCGCTTGAGGAGACGATGGAGGCGCTCACCGAAGTGGTGGCCGCCGGCAAGGCGCGCCACATCGGCTTCAGCGAGTGGACCGCCGGCCAGATCGCCGCGTCGCTGGAGCTGCCCGAGGTGGAGCGCTGGGTCTCCAGCCAGCCGCAGTACTCGATGATCTGGCGCGTGCCCGAGGCCGAGGTGATCCCGTTGTGCGAACGCGAGGGGATCTCGCAGATCGTGTGGTCGCCGCTCGCGCAGGGGGTGCTCACCGGCAAGTACCCGCCCGGCTCGCCTCCGCCCGAGGACTCGCGCGCGGCGAGCGACAGCATGAGCGCGTTCATGGACCGCCTGCTCGACGACCGCGTGCTGGAGGCGGTCCAGCGCCTGGCGCCGATAGCAGAGGGGGCGGGGCTCACGATGGCGCAGCTCGCGCTCGCGTGGGTGCTGCGCCAGCCCAACGTCGCTTCCGCGATCGTCGGCGCCAGCCGGCCCGAGCAGGTGCACGCCAATGCCTCCGCCTCGGCGATCACCCTCGACCCCCAAATCCTCGCCGCGGTGGACGAGGCGTTGGGGGATGTGATGGTGAGGTAGACGCCCGGCGCCCAGACCCTCGTCGCGGTGGACGAGGCTCCGGGTGCCGTGATCGTGCGCTGACCCCATCCGGCCAGTTGCCGATGAGCAACTCTGGCCGGGTGGCTGACGGGTGAGGCGCGCGACTCAGTCGGCCTTCACGGCGGACACCTCGACGAGGATCTTCACCTTGTCGCTCACCACCATGTTGCCCGAGCCCAGCGCCGCGTTGAAGCGCATCTCGAAGTCCGAGCGGTTGATCTGGGCGCTGGCGGAGATGCCCACGCGCGTGTTGCCCTGGTGGTCCTCCGGCTCGTAGCCCTCCAGCGTCGCCTTCAGCGTGACCGGGCGCGTCACCCCGTGGATCGAGAGGTCGGCGTCGATCTCAAACTCGTCCTCGCCCGTCGGGCGGATCGCGGTTGAGCGGAAACCGATCTCGGGGTACTTATCGACCTCGAAGAAGTCGGCCGAACGCAGGTGCTCGTCGCGCTGGGGCTCACGCGTGTCGACGCTGGTGGTTTGGACCGTGCCGTATGCGACGGCGCCGTCGGGGCCGACCTCGACCGTGCCCTCAAACTCCTTGAACTGGCCCTTCACGGTGGCGATGCCGAGGTGTTTGACCTGGAACTCCACGCTCGAGTGGACGGGGTCCACCTTCCATGTGCCGGTGGGGACGGCGAGTGCGGCGGCGGCTGGTGTGGTGGTCTGTGTGGACATATGAAGGGCTCCTTTTAGATGAGGATGGTGTGGGAGGGGATACCCGTACGGGCAAAGTGCCCACAGGTAGTTGCGCACACAACCATAGCTTATTTGCGTGCGCAACTACTTCGTCGTCCAAGCTGCCCCGCCAGTGCCGCGTGGCCAGACCGAACTGGGCGCGATCGTCGCGCGCCAGTTTCTTCGTCAGCGGGGTTGAACCACCAGCGCCTGCGTGGCCAGCCCGAAGGGGCCGCGCTCGTCGTGCATCACGCTCTGCGCCCACGCCATTCCGCCCGGGTGCAGCATCGTGCGGGCGTCGAGGCCCATCCACTCCCCCTCGGGGGGGCGGTTCAGCGTGATCGCCAGGTCGGCGTTGATGAACACGTACTTGTCAAACGGCAGCACCGCCGCGATGCCGTTGCCGAAGTCGGCCGCCGCCATCGCATACACCAGCGGCGTGGGCTCCTCGCCCGGGAGCACCTGGCGGCACAGGCGCATCCACACGCCGGCCGTGCCCACCGGGGCGTGGCCGCTTGAGACTCCCACCTCGGGCAGCTGGCCTTTCAGCGGGCGGCCGTGCAGGAAGCGCATTTCCATTGCGCTCGCCGCGAAGCTCCTGTACTCGCCGCTGTCCGGCGCGAAACGCACCGAGTACCCCTGCTCGCGTCCCGGCAGGGGTGGGGGTTCGCTCTCACGTACCACCTTTAGCGCCTGCTCGGGCAGGTCCGCGGGCGCCGGCACCAGCCGCAGCGCGTGGGCGCGACACACGAGCTCCCCCCCTCCTCCCCCTCTTTTTCCCCTCTCTCCTGCGGTCCGGCGACGCGCAGCTGCGCTTCGAGTTCCTGCACGCGCCTGCCGGGGCGCACGATGCGCGTGCTCAGCCTCAGCGGGGCCAGCGGCACCGGCCTCAGGAAGGAGAAGGAGAGGCGCGCCAACGGCAGCTCCCCGCCGGGCTGCATCCGCTCGAACGCCCCCGCGATCAGCGTCGCGGGCGCCCCGCCGTGCTGTGCCCGCGGGTCCCACGGCCCGCGCGCGTACTCGGTCGGCGTGTAGCGGCCCTCCCCGTCGGGGACAAACACGCTCTCCGCGCCCCCCGTCGAGTTGTGGTCGGCGATCGCGGCTGGTGTGCTGTCGGCCATCGCGGCCGGATGCTATCCGTCGCCGCGTGTGGGCACGAGTACGCTCATCGCGGCAACCGTGCCGCGAACTCGGACAGCTTCCTGGGGTCGCGCAGCGGCGCGCCGTGGCCGAAGCAGGCCAGCGCCGGTTCCAGCGCCGCCAGGCGCCGCGCCGACTCGCGGTTGCGGGCGGGGTTGGGGGTGAACACGTCAGGCGGCAGGTGCACTCCCGGCATGCCGGTGATGAAGTTCATGTTGCCCAGCACGTCGCCCGCGATCAGCACGCGGTCGGCCTCGCGCCAGAAGGAGATGTGGCCGACGGAGTGCCCGGGGGTCTCCAGCACGGTGAAGCCCGCCACCTCCTCGCCCTCGTGCAGCACCCTCGCCACGGGGTGGGGCGGCCCCGTCCAGAAGCGCTTCTGGAGGTGGTTCAGCCAGCGGGGCGCTTTGGGGTTTTCGATCGCCCCCGGCGTCTCCACCGCGGGCACGTCACCCTCGCCGCACCACAGTGGGATGCCCAGCTTTTCGCACACCGCGTGGCTGGATCCCTGGTGGTCGGGGTGGGCGTGGGTGAGCGCGTGCGCATTCACGGTGTGGCCCTGCAGCTGGCGCAGGACGCGGCCCTCCGCCTGGCGCGTGCCGGAGTCAATCAACACGTCCTCCACCAGATACACGTTGATCGCGTTGGGCGGCCTCCCATCCAGCTGGTAAACGCCCTCGGCGAGCTGTTTCATGGAGCGATCCTATCGCTGGCCCGCCCGGCTCACGTGCGCGACTCCCACGAGAAGCCGCGCACCGCGAAGTACAGCCCCAACACGCCCCACAGCGCGATCACCGCCAGCGCGTCCAGGTTGTCCGCGAGGCTCGACCCGGTCACCATCGCCCCGGAGAGGCCGTCGATCAGCGGCTTCAGCGGCAGCGCTTCGGCGATCGTGCGCACGAAGCCCGGGGCGCTGGCGGAGTCGAAGGCGTAGAACGACACCGCCACCACCGGCAAAAACACCGCGTTCACGTACGCGGCGGTGGACTCGAAGTTGGGGATCACGTGCGCAAACGCCACCCCCAGCGCGGCGAAGCACACCACGCCGGCCAGCACAAACACCACCAGCTCGCCCCAGTATTGCGGCCAGCCGATCCCGAAAAACACCCTTCCCGCCAGCACCACGATCGCGATCTGCATCGCCGTGTTGGTGATCGCGTTGGCCGCCACCCCGCCGAAGTAGGAGATGGTTGGCAGCGGCGTGCCCCTGATCCGCTTCAGCACGCCGCGCTCGCGCAGAAACACGATGTTGTACGCCAGCGCGGTGAACGTCGTCGACATCACGCTCATTCCCGCGATCATCGGCACCAGCCGGTCCAGCTGGTGCTGGTTGCCGCTGAGCGCCGCTCCCGCGCCGGCGAGAATCACCAGCGGCAGCACGAAGTTGAAGAAGGCGGCGCTCGGGTTGCGCCAGAACATGCGCCGCTCCAGGCGATACTGGCGCCAGGAGAGGACGATCGCCTCGCTCATCGCGCGCTCCGTTCGGGGAGAGGAGTGGCGCTCGCGGAGGGATCGTCGCCGGCCGGCACCGGCGCGGGGGCCTCGGCGTCCGCGGTCAGCTCCAGATAGACGTCCTCCAGCGACGGCCGCCCGACGGTGAGCTCCTCCAGGCGCTCCCCGCGCGCCAGCGCCTCCGCGGTCAGCTCGTGCAGCAGGCGCGTGGGGTCGTCGGTCTCGCGCTCCACCAGCGCGCCGTCGCTGCCGCGGTAGGCGATCCGGTACCCACCTGCACTCCCCCCGCCACCGAGCGAGGCGCCGGGTGGGTGGGTTCCCAGTTCCCGTGGCGGCCCGATCGCCAGCACGCGCCCGTCCTTGACGATCGCCACGCGGTCCGCCAGCGCCTGCGCCTCGTCGAGGTAGTGGGTGGTCAGCAATATCGTCTTGCCCAGCGCCCGCAGCGAGCGGACCGTCTCCCACGCCGCCCTCCGCGCCTCGGGATCGAAACCGGTGGTGGGCTCGTCGAGGAAGATCAGCTCGGGGTCCCCCACCAGCGCCAGCGCGAAATCCAGTCGCCGCAGCTGCCCGCCGGAAAGGCGGCGGCTGCGCACGTCCGCCTTCTCCCGCAGGCCCGCGAGGTCCAGCACCTCCTCGACGTCGCGGGGGTGCGGGTAGAAGCTCGCCCAGTGGCGCAGCGCCTCGCGCGGGGTGATGTGGCTGTAGATGCCTCCCGCCTGCAGCACTATCCCGATGCGCCTGCGCAGGTCGATCGAGCGGCGGGCGGGATCGTATCCGAGGACCGACACCTCGCCGCCGTCGCGCGCGCGGTAGCCCTCTAGGATCTCCACCGTGGTGGTCTTGCCGGCGCCGTTGGGGCCGAGGAGGCCGAACACTTCGCCGCGCTCCACGGCGATGTCGATCCCGCGCACGGCCTCGTACTCGCCGTAGCGCTTGTGCAGGTCGCGCACCTCGATCGCGGGGTCATTTTCGCTCATGGGCCAGTCACGCCAAGGACTCTACGGCGGCGGCTCGGCCACTGGGTCCGCCGTCAACTCCGCGGCGGGGAGCCCGTCGGCTGAGCGCCCCGGGCCGGTGCGTGGCTCCCGCTTCTGGTCAAGAACGCCCGGGTCGTCGGGGGCGAGCGCCAAGCCCGGTCTGACGAGGTCCTTGATGTCGGCACTGACGAGTGTCCAGCCGTGTTCGTTCGCAGCCGCGGCGTAGGCGGCGTCGTAGGCGGTGAGGTTGTGCTCCGCCGCGATCTTTAGCGCTCGCTCGGTGAGCGTGGGGGAGACACGGACAAAGTTGTTCTCGCTGCGCTTGACGATCGCGCGGCATATGCGTCCGGCGAGCTCGCGTTGATCCTTGACCACCCCGACCACGTTTGACACCTCATACAGGGTCAGATCGAGCGCGCCGAGCGAATGCTCCGGGGAGAGAACGAGCGTGCGTGCGGGGGCGTGGAAGGGATCGTCGGGGTCGATCGCCGCGATCCACACACTCGCGTCGAGCAGCAGCATTAATCAATGCGAGCGGCGGTCTTGCCGGATCAGCCTGGTCGCATTGCCACCGAGGGGCACCGGCTCGCCAAGCAGCGCTTCAATTTCCGTCTTGGTTCGCTGTGTGTCCGAGGCGAGCTCTCGCTCGGCGAGATCGCGCAGGAAGCCGCTGCGCGTGGAATGCCGTGCCCGGGCGCGCGTGTCGATGCGCTCCAGTAGCTCGTCGGGGAGGGAGACCATCACCTTCGCCATGTGCTTAGTATAGCCGGTATTGCTATCGTTGCGGAGCAGCTTCACCGCTCGAATTTCGGCGAGCAACTCGTCCGGGAGCAAGGTGGAGGTGCGCCAACGCGAGGACGGCGTAATCGAATTGATCCCTGCCGTCACGATCCCTGCCGACTCGGTCGGCCTGTATCCCAACATGCTGCCTCTGCCGAAGGGGTGGGGGGATAAGACCTTTGGGGGCAAGCCGATGCCCAACGTAGTGGCCTGGGTCAGGGAGTCTCGTGAGGGTCATTGACTCTCGCCCACCGCGCGCGGCGCCGATGAACCAGTCGAGGTCAGGCATTATAGGCGATTGAAGCATCAAATTGCTTCTACGGTGTCGGCAGCACTCGATAGCCGAACCGCCGCTGGGCGTCGTTGATGAGGGCGTCGGGTATGGCCCCGCTGACTGCCGGCCACCGCGGATCTTCCGGGTCGGGCGCACCGGCTTGGTCGAACAGCGCGAGGCCGTGGAGCTTCTGGGCGGGGTCGTGGCGCAGGAGGTAGCGCACCCCGTCGAACCCGTCCTGCAATGCCTGCACGGCAAATGCCTGGCTGTGCTCGTAGCGCTCGTCGGCGCCCAGTGAGGCGGTGATCCCGAAGCTCAGCGCACGGCGGGAGGTGATGTCGGCCAGGCGCAGATCGCGTTTCAGCGCGACGGCGAGCAGCGACCGTTGCGCGATCTCGGCCTCCGCCAGCAACTGGCGCTTGCGGAAGACCTCCACCCATGCGCCCAGCGGGGCCTCCGCCAGATAGCAGGCGCCCATGCCGGTGCCCACGGGGTCGAAGCGCCCCTCCCCCGTCGAGGAGAACCACCAGGGGTTGCCGGCGGACCTGTGGATGCGGTGGATGGTCCGATCGCCGCGCAGCGTTCGCCGCGGGAAGCCCTTCGGGCTCACCGAGCGAGTCGCGCGGCGTCCTGGAGAGCAACCCGGGCGAGGTGCGTGGCGTCTCGCCCACCGCGCGCCCACGCCGTCGGCGAGAGGCCTTCGAGCGCGTCGTCGTCGGCCGCGGTGCACCAGGCGGCGGCGGTCCAGGGGTCGATCGTCGCATCGGCGATCGACCAGAAAGCCGCGACCAGCGATTGCAGCGGCCGGCCGTCGTGGAACTGAAACGCGGGGTACCGGCGGCGCCCGGCGCGGTCGAGGAGCGCGATCAGCCGCCTGGAGCGCAACAGCTCGTCCACGCGCTGGCGGGAGACTCCGAGCAGCTCGCGCACGTCGGTGGTGCTCAACAGCGGCCCGAGCTCGCGCTCCCACGCCTGGCCGGCGGCGGCCAGCAGCGCGCCGCGGCGGGCGGCATCGACGCTGAGGCTGCGCTCCCGGCCGAGGAGCTCGCCCACGGTCTGCGCGAAGGCGACGAGGGCGTCCTCGGAGACGTGCGACTGGACGGCCAGCTCGGCGAGCGTGATCCCGGGCTTCATATTGGCCAGCTCGATGACCGAGATCCTGCTCCGCTTAACGTCGGACGCAGCCTCGCGCAGCGCCGACTCGGCACGATCCAGCGCCTCGATAGCCTCGGAGCGGACCTTGACGGCCATGACGCCACGGTAGCACATCTTCAGGATTGCACAAGAACGTCAAGGGCTCTGCGATCGACCTCAGTCGCCGCCCCCGACAAGCAACGTGCGCACTGGGTACTGCGCGATAACTGCGTCCGCCGTGAGGATCGGCACGTCGAGCATTTGTGCCTGCGCAATGAGTAGCCGGTCGAATGGGTCGCGGTGCAGCAGCGGCAGCGCGGCGACTGCGAGCGCGTGGCGGTGCTCGATCGGCAGCGCGGTGGCGCCGATCGCGTGCATCCGGCTGGGTACGTAGTGCTGTGGCGGTTCCGGGAGCGGCAGTCGCCCGAGCGCATACTTGATCGCGATCTCCCAGGAGCTGGCGGCGGAAAAAAGCCGCTCGTTGTGGGGATCTTCGACAAGCGAGAGGTGCTCGCCGAGGCGCTTGCGCTTTGTGTGCAACCAGAGGAAGATATGGGTGTCGAGGAGCAGCTTCACCGCTCGAATTCGGCTAGCAACTCGTCGGGGAGAGGCGCGTCGAAGTCCTCCGGCACGACGAAGCGCCCTTCGTCGATCCCGAACCGCAGCGGCGCAGGCTCCGGCGGAGGACCAAGACTGGCGACGGCCTTGCCGCGGCGCGTGATCACGACCTCCTCGCCAGCCGCCACGTCCTCGATCAGCCGCGAAAGGTGTGTCTTGGCCTGGTGTACTCCAACGGACTTAGTCATGAGACTTAGTCTAGCATGCACGGGGTAGGCCTAATCGCCACAGGCCTAGTACAGCCGGTATTGCCACAGTCGAGGCTCAACCCGGCCCGCGTAGTTGTAGTATCATGCTACAACGATGTTGACCGTTCCGCAGGCCGCTGAGCGCATGGGCCGCAATCCCGAGACGATCCGCCGCTGGATTCGCGCGGGCAAGCTGCGCGCGAGCAAGGTTGGCACCCAGCACGTGATCGAGGAGCGGGATCTCGAGGCGATGCAGGTCGGCCCGTATCCGGACATGCTGCCCGTGCCGAAGGAGTGGGGCTGGGATAAGACCTTTTGGGGCACGCCGATGCCCAATGTCGCGGCCTGGATCAGGGAATCGCGCGAGGGTCACTGAGCCCCGGTGCTGGTCGTCGACGCCAGCCTGCTCGTCGAGTGGTCCGCTGCGCCCGGTGAGGCGCAGCTCGGAGAGCTGCTCTCGGATGAGCTCTGTGCGCCGCCGCTGATGTGGTCGGAGGCGCGCTCAGCGTTGCACGAGCGTGCGTGGCGCGGCGAACTGGACGCCGGGGCGGTCGCCCGTGCCCGCACGCGCATCGGGGATGCCGCGGTCAAGGTCGGATCCCACTCCCATCTTGCCGACGAGGCGTGGCGGATAGCCGACGACCTCGGCTGGGCCAAAACCTACGACGCCGAGTACGTCGCGCTGGCCTCGCTGCTCGGCTGCCGGCTCGTCACCGTCGATGCCCGGCTGCGCCGCGGCGCAGACCGGTTGGGCTTCGTCGTCGGACCGACCGAGCTGTGACGCCCTACCAGTGAACCCCGCGCGTGAGCGTCGCCATCGCGATCTGCTCGAAGGAGGCCCGCTCCTCGGCGTCGTGGTGGCCGCGCGAGGCGGCCGAGTCGGGGAACACGCGGTAGGCGAGGCTGAGGATGCGATCGACGGCCTTGGGGGAGAGGGCGTAGAGGACCTCGCCCACGGTGCCCAGGCGGGTGCCCATGTGCTTGGGGTGGGTGCGCAGCGCCTCGCAGATCATGTCCGCGGCCTGCTCGGGGGTGATCGCGGGGAAGGCGTCATACATCTTGGTGGGGGCGATCATCGGCGTGCGCACCAGCGGCATGTGGATCGTGGTAAAGGTGACGCCGTCGCCGATCGTCTCGGAGGCCACCACCCGGGTGAAGGCGTCCAGGGCGGCCTTCGAGGCCACGTAGGCGGAGAAGCGGGGCGGGTTGGTCTGCACGCCGATCGAGGAGATGTTCACGATGTGGCCGCTGCCGCGCTCGCGCATGTCGGGCAGCAATCCGAGGATCAGGCGGATGGCGCCGAAGTAGTTGAGCTGCATCGTGCGCTCGAAGTCGTGGAAGCGGTCGTAGGAGAGCGCGATCGAGCGGCGGATCGAGCGCCCGGCGTTGTTGACCACCATGTCCACGTGGCGGTGGTCGGCGAGCACGCGCGCCACCAGGTCGTCCACCGACTCCATGTCGGACATGTCGGCGGCGTACACGAACGCGCTGCCGCCCGCGGCCACGATCTCCGCGCGCACCTCCTCCAGCTTCTCGACGTTGCGCGCCACCAGCAGCGGGATGCCGCCGGCGGCGGCGATCTGCAGCGCGGCAGCCTTGCCGATCCCCGAGGAGGCGCCGGTGATCAGCACGTTCCTTCCCTGTAGCGCCTCCTGCAGCGTGCGGTTGCGGCTGAGGTTGGGGTCCATTTCGCGCTCCCAGTAGTCCCACAGGCGCCCCGCATAGGTGTGCAGCTCCGGCGGCTGCTCCAAACCCGAGCCGGCCAGCGCCAATTGCGTGGAGCGGCTGTCGAAGCGGGGCACCAGCTCCATGTGCGCGAGCACCTCCTCGGGGATCCCCAGCTCGCGCAGCGCCAGCCCGCGCAGCTGGCGCCAGGGGGGCAGCGCCATCGTCAGCGACAGCGGCCACGTCGGCACCGCGCGCGTGAGGCGCTTGTCGAGCGTCACCGCGAAGCGGGGGGCGTGCGCGACCAGCGCCAGCTCGTTGACCAGCTCGTCCACGCGCTGCCCGCGCGGGTCGGTGAGGTGGAAGGCGCGGCCGTCCAGGTCGGGCACGTGCATCAGGTGCTCCATCGCGCCCGCCACCCAGTCCACCGGCACCACGTTGGTGCGCCCCAGGTCCACGCCCACCAGCGGCAGCCATTCGGGCAGCAGGCCGCGCGCGCGCTGGATCGCCTTGAAGAAGTAATACGGCCCGTCCACCTTGTCCATCTCGCCGGTGCGCGAGTCGCCGACGACGATCGCCGGCCGGTACACCCGCCACGGCACGAACGGCTGCTCGCGCACGATCCGCTCGGCCTCCCACTTCGTGCGGTGGTAGGGCGATGGCAGCTTCTGGCCCTCGTCGAACATCTCCTCGCTGAACGTGCCCTTGTAGGCGCCCGCCACGGCGATCGAGGAGACGTGGTGCAGGCACTTCACCTCCAGCGAGCGCGCCAGCTCCACCGCGTGCGTGGTGCCGCCGACGTTCACGGCGGTGTTGCGCTCCGGGGGCGCGGTCATGTCGTACACGGCCGCCAGGTGCACGAAGTGCTCGATCTTGCCGCGGAGCTCCGCGACCAGCTCATCCTCCAGCCCCAGCAGCGGCTTGCGCAGGTCGCCGACGACGGGGACGATCCGTTTCGCCGCGGCCGTCCCGGTGGTGGTGCCCCAGCGGTCGGTCAGGTCGTCGAGGCGGGCGGTGGAGCTCTCGCGGACGAGGATGTAGATCTTGCCGTTGCGGTTAGCGAGCAGGCGCTCCATCAGGTTGCGTCCGATGAAGCCGGTGGCGCCGGTTATGAAGTAGGCCATTGCTTAGCGAGCATAGAGGGTGACGCGCTAGCATGCAATACAGAATCTCTGCATTGCGGTATAGTGGAAATATGACGATCAAGGTACGCGAGCGTGGCACGATCACGCTGCCCGCGGCGCTCAGAAAGGCCGCGCGCCTGGACCGCCCGGACAGCCAGGTGGAGGCGCGTCTGCGCGAGGACGGCGTGATCGAACTGATTCCCGTCATCACGATCCCAGCCGATCAGGCGTGGTACTGGACGGAGGAGTGGCAGGCCGGGGAACGGGAAGTGGACGAGGAGATCGCTCGCGGGGAAGGGCGCACGTTCGACAGCGCGGAGGAGATGTTCGACACGCTCGAGCGCGAGCGCCCGCTGATCTCGGACGGTACCGATGAGGTGGTTGCGCACTCGCGCAAGCTCACAGGCGACAAGGAGTCGTGAAGTTTCGTACGCTCCCGCGGTTCGAGCGTAACTACCACGGACTGCCTGACGACCATCGCGAACTGGCTCGACGGGTGATCACCAAGGTGTTTCAACCGGCTGCCGAAAGAGCCGCCGCGGGCGAGGCGAACCCGTGGCCTCCGGGTCTGCGCGTCAAGAAGGTGCAAGGTAAGAGCGGCGTGTGGGAGATGACCTGGAGTATGGATCACCCCGACGGCCGCGCCACCTGGGAGTGGACCGAGATCGATGGCGAGCCGGCCGTGTGCTGGCGTCGGATCGGCACGCACCGGATCTTCGCTGACCCGTAGGACTTGGTAGGACTTGACAACACCGTCCGAAGTGTCTATAGTGGCCTCGTCATGTGCCCGACGTCCGGGTGTATGGCACCGTTTTCAAACATAGGATCGGGTCGTTGGGCCGGGCGCCTTGTTGCCGGCCTTCAGATGCACTGACGGGGTCTGCTTGGGAGAGGGGCCGGGTCATTTCGGTGAGGGAGTTGGTTTTCGCGTGCTTTTGAGAGGGATGAACGTGACAGGGGTCATCGCACCCCACGCAGAGAGTGATGCTAGATGCGCCAGCATGGCGCTGTCGCATCTCTCTCTCTCTCTCTCTCTCTTCGTCTAGGGCTCTAGGCCCCCGGACGCCTCATCGCCCTCTCCGTTCGGCCCTGGCGGGCCGGCCGGTCTCCCCCGCAGGGGGAAGGGGGAGAGGTGGGCGTGTAACCGCTCACCTGGCGCATTCGCGCCATCTCAGCCTTGGACCGTCGCGTGCGGAGCGTCCCAATGCCTTGGCCAGTCCGGGACGGAAAGTCACCGACTGCTTCACACACGCGCGCGAGCGCCACGACGCATGTGGTCACGCGCGTCACTGGTCACCCGTGTCGCGCTGCCTCATCAACCACTTTTGCCACACGACTCCGGAGGAGAGCTGAAACCCATGTTCCAGAGAATACGTAGACACTTCAACGCGACCGGTGTCGTGGCGGTGCTCGCGCTCGTGCTCGCGATGAGCGGCGGCGCATATGCCGCGAGCCGGTATGTGATCACCTCGACCAAGCAGATCAAGCCGAGCGTGCTCTCGCAGCTGAAGGGCAAGGGCGCCCCCGGCCCCGCCGGTGCGCAGGGACCGGCCGGTCCGGCGGGGGCTGCCGGCCCGCAGGGCCCGGCGGGCGCGAAAGGCGAAACCGGGGGGACGGGAAAAGAAGGCCCCCAGGGCCCCGAAGGCAAGGAAGGCAAGGCCGGCACCACCGGTTTCACCAAAACCCTACCCAAGGGCGCGACCGAGACCGGCGTTTGGTACGCGAGACCACCTTCGGGGAACATAGACACGATTCCGCTCTCATTCGCGATCCCGCTCGCACACGAACTCGAAGAAGCAAACGTGCACTTCGCGCCGAACCCCGAATGCCCTGGCAGCGCCGAAGAACCGAAGGCCGAACCGGGCAATCTCTGCGTGTACGTGGCGGAGAACTTCAATATCAAACCCGCATACATCGCCAAGCCCTACGGGATAGGGGTCGGAGGTTTTGGGGCAGGCACGAGCGGCGCTCTGCTGGCTATCGAAGCCACCGGTGAACCCGCGGTCGGTTATGGCACCTGGGCGGTGACCGGCGAATAGCAGACCCTTCCATCGCGCCGCGCGCCGGGCTTCCTGGGCTGCCAACCGCTCGCGAAGCTGGCGCGCCGTGCAAGACGATCCACATCGGCCACACCCTGATTCCAAGCCGCTTTCACACGTGCAACACCCAGTCGAGAAAGGTATCAACGTGACTTCCACCGAGCTCCCAACGGAGACGCCGGCAATCAAGAGGGGCATCTTCACCGTGCTTCGTGCTTTGCTCCATCTCCACGGGCGTGGCGCGTCTTCGGGGTCGGCGCAGGGCGGAGCCTCGTGGGTTGGCGTCCGTCACGCAATCGCCGTCGTGGCCGCAGTGGCGGGGGCGCTCAGCCTCGCCCCGCCGGCGCTCGCCTCCGGCCCCCCACACATTGGCAAGGAAATCGTTCAGGAAATCCATGCTACCCGGGCGCGAATGGGAGCCACAATAACAATCAACGAACTCGAAACCGAATTTCAGGTTGCGTACGGCACCAGCCCAAGCGGGCCCTGGACCGTCACGACCTCCGGGATCCTGCAGCCTCACCAAGGTCCTGAAGAAATAGAAGCCCTGCTCGGCAATGAAAGGGATGCCAGTGGGCCGAACCTCCTTCGCCATCTCACCCCCGACACCACCTATTACGCGCGTTTCCTTGCCAAGAACCAGGCAGGTGAAGCGACCGAAATCGTCCCGTTCAAAACCCTGCCGATCGAAAAGCCGGAAATTCCCCGATACATACAGACCGGCCGACCCAACTCTTTCTTCGGGACGACATTCCAGGGCGCTCGGACCGGGCCTCGCTCCGCCGCTTTCAAGTCCGGGATCGAGACCAATGGCGCGCGTACGGAATACCAGTTCGAATACGCGCCAGTTGGCGCAGGTCTGTGGACCGTGTGCGGCGGTGGCACGGTAACCGTGTCCGAAGACGCCGCTTTCCCCGAATGGAACTGCACAGGTCTCTCCCCCGAAACCACCTACGAAGTTCGCGTCAAAGCGAGCAACGAAAAGGGTCTTGTCGAACAAACCATGTACGGGGGCACCGTCGGCGATGGAGAATTCAGGACGTTCACGACCCTCTCCGCCAGACCGACGGTCAATCCGCCTTCGGTGCGCAATGTGACCGCAAATTCCGCCCACCTCTCCGATTCGGTTGCGCCATGGGGCTCCGCGACCCACTGGCGTTTTGAATCGTCCCCTTCGGAAAAGGGCCCCTGGACCCCGATCCCGGGTACTGCGGGCGCCATCTCCCTGGCGCAGGTCGAAGCCTTGGAATCAGAAGGGACGGGCGCCGTGGACGTCGATGCCGCGTTCTCTGGCCTAAGCCCGGCCACGCATTACTACGTCCGTCTGTTCGCCGAAAACGAATGCCCAGAAGGGTGCGGCGAAGGTGAGAGCGCCGTCGAAGGTGAAGGTATCGTCGCGTCATTCCAAACCGCCGGGCCGCCGGCCGTCACCACGTTCGCCACCCACGCTCTCCACGGCGAAGCGCTGCGCCTGCTCGGCGCTGTCAACCCGGGCAGCACCGCCACCTCCGCGGAACAGGTGATCTTGCTCGAAGGGGCCCCTACCGGCGGGACCTTCACGCTCACCTTCGACGGTCAGACCACCGCCGCCATCCCATACAACGCACACGCCGAAAGGGTCAAGAACGCGCTCGAGGCCCTCCCGGCGATCGCGGGCGCCAACGGGGAACCCGAAGGCCATGTGCAAGTCAGAGGTCCCAGCGGTGGTCCCTACATCGTCTATTTCGGTGGCTCAGTAAATAGTAATGGCGAAAAGGACCGCGTAGCCGAACAGAGCGAGCCTCAGATCGAAGCGGACTCGTCGAGTCTCACACCGTCGGGATCTATCGTGGTCACCGTCACCCAGCAGGGCGGTTCGGCGTACGACGCCAGCTACCATTTCGAATACGAACCCGAGACCGAAGGCGTCGCGCCCTTCGCGCAGGCGACATCCACCGCACCTGTGGATGGCGGCTCGGGTGACAGCTCGAAGGTCGTCTACGCCGATCTCCCGGCGCTGCGGGCAGGCGCGACCTACCGCTACCGGATCGTTGCCACCAACACCTCTCCCGGGAACCCCACCGTCGACGGAGAAGAACGCGCCCTCACGGTACCGGTCTCCCAGCGCGCTCCCGCCGAACCGTGTCCCAACGAAGCGCTGCGGACCGGCCCTTCCGCGAACCTGCCCGACTGCCGCGCGTATGAGCAGCTGACCCCGGTCGACAAGGAAGGCGCTCAGCAGCCCTTCGGGTATGCCGACCTCAGTGGAGGCTATGCGTACGCCGCCGAAGATGGCGAACAGCTGATGCTCGAAGCCTACGCGGTCAGCTGGGGCGCGGGGCCCGATGCCGGCCACAGCCCCTACTTCTTTGCACGCACTCCCGAGGGCTGGCGGACGACCGGCGCCGCCACCGAGCCCGAATTCGGGGTCGAAAACTTCAACTCGCAGGTGCTGGCCCCCGACCTCACCGGCGTGGGATTCGAACAGCTCTTCTACACCAGCCCCACCGTCATCGACAAGAACGTCGAGTTCAGAGCGGGTCCTCCCGGTGGCCCGTACACGACCGTCGCGGTGGTTCCCCGCAATCAGCTCGCCCCGCCCGGCAAGCTTTCGCAAGGGGGGTGGGTCGCCGCATCCGCCGACTTCTCCAAGCTGGTCCTGCAGGTCGAAGACCGCAGGCTGGTCGAACCCGCCACCACGACCAAGACGGGCTTCGATCTCTACGAATACACGGCGGGGTCTCTGCGCCAGGTTAACGTCGGCGTCGGCACCTGCGGCGCGAGGATCGTGCGCGGTTTGGAAGAAGACGGAAGCAGCAGCAGCTCCCACGCCGTTTCCGCGGACGGGTCACGTGTCTTCTTCGAAGCGGTCCCGGGGAGCAACTGCAACGTGGCCGCTCACCTCTACATGCGCGTCAACGGCGAGGAAACCGTCGACATCGGCGCCTACAAGTTCAAGGGAAGCAATCCGCAGGGAACGAGGTTGCTGCTTGAAAACGGCGCGCACGAACTGCTCGGCTACAACACCGAAACTGCCACGACGAAGGTTCCTTCGAGCGCCGAACTGGCCGCCGCCGCCGAACTCTCCCAGCTCGGCATCCCCGCCCAGGCGATCGACCCCGAAGGCGCGCTTTCCCGCCCGCGCTACACCTTCTTCGAAAGTCAGGGGGTCGCCGGCGTGCCCGGTGGAGCCTCCAACGTCACCCTCGAAAACAACCGCCACCAGGTCTATCGCTATGACAGCGTCGAACACGTCGTGCAGTGCGTCTCCTGTGCCTCCCCCTTCGATCCCGAACCGCGGCTGGGAGCCTATCTGTCCCTGGCTAAAACAAGGCAAACCGTGAACGGCGCGCTGCCGTCCTACACCGCGTCTTCGGCGAATGGCGACTACGCCTTCTTCAGCACCCCGGCCGCGCTGCTGCCCTCGGACGTCGACGGCGAAATCGCGCCCAAGCCGAATCCCGCCGCAGAAAAGGGGGAATTCTCGGACGACCAGGTTTCTCCTTCCACCGACATATACGAGTGGCGGCGCGACGGCCTGAACGGTTGCGCGCAGGTCCAGGGCTGCCTGGCGTTGATCACCAACGGCCGCGGCGGCTATCTCAACCTGCTGCTGGGGAGCGGTGACGAAGGCCGCGACGTGTTCATCTACACCAGCTCTCGACTGGTGGCGCAGGACCAGGACACCGCGGGTGACATCTACGATGCGCGCATCGGCGGAGGTTTCCAGCCGCCGCCGCCGGGTCCGGTCGAATGCGAAGGAGCCGCGTGCTCGACGCCCTTGAGCCCCCCTAACGATGCGACGCCGTCGAGCTTCACGTTCGCGGGTGCAGGGAACGCTCTCCAGTCCCCCGCGACGCAGTCTGCCGCCGGGAAAGCGAAGAAGCGCAAACCGAAGACGAAGAAGACGCGAAGGCCAGGGAAGAAGGGCAGCAAAGCTTCGAGGAGACATGGGAAAGCTCGGAAGTCGGCGGGGAGGAACAAATGATGAGATCGCGAGCGCTGCTTTCCCTCGTCGCGGTGTGTGCCGTGCTGGCCGGTCTCCCGCCGGCGGCGGCCCTGGCCCAGCCGAGCGAACGCCCCTTCGAAATCGTTCCCGGCAGCTTCAGCTTCAGCACGCCTTCCTCCCGGGCGGCCGCGCACTCCAACTGGGTCACGGCGTTCGATCTCGCCCACGACTCGGCCGGGCGCACCTACAACGACGTTCGCAACATCGTGGTCAACCTCCCCGCCGGGTTCGTCGGCAACAACACGGCCGTCCCGACGTGCACCACGGCTCAGCTGCTCGGAAGCGCTGGCCACAACGACCTCGCGACAGAATGCCCGATCGCCAGCCAGGTCGGCCAGATCAAGCTCGAAATCACCCCCGGCAGCGAGGGTGTCACGACCTTCATCGTCCCCGTCTACAACATGGAAGTCTCGAGCTACGGAGTCGCAGCCGAGCTCGGCTTCAAAACCGTTGCGTTCACCTCGCTGCTGCGGATCGTCGTGCGTCCCGGCGACACGGGTCTCACCGTCACGACGCCGAACATCACGCGGTACGCCGAACCGCACGGCATAACCGTCACGACCTGGGGTGTTCCAGCCTCGCACGAACACGACGGCGAACGCGGCGCGGTGTGCAGCGACGTGGAATGTGCGCTTGAATTCGGTCCGCAGGAAGCGCACATCCCGCCGAAGCCGTTCCTGTCGAACCCGACGAGCTGCGGCCCGTTCACGGCGAGCATCGAAGCCTACTCGTGGGAGGATCCGGCGGATGTGTCGCAGGCGAGCTTTCAGACGCCGCCGATCGCCGAATGTGAACGGGTGCCGTTCGAACCGTCGATCGAAGTGCAGCCGACGACGCGCTCCGCGGAATCCCCGACCGGGCTGAACGTCTCGCTGCTGGTTCCGCAAACCTACGACAACCCGTTCTCGATCGCGACGGCGAACCTGAAGGACACGAAGGTCACGCTGCCCGAGGGCATCACGATCAACCCCTCCGCGGGGTCGGGTCTGGGGGCGTGCAACCCGGCGCAATACGAATCGGAGACGGCCGAGTCCCCGGTCGGCGCGGGCTGCCCGCCGGAATCGAAGATCGGCTCGATCGAAATCGAAACGCCGCTGCTTGACGAAAAGATCTTCGGCGCGGTGTACGTGGCGACGCCGTACGACAACCCGTTCCCCGAAGCGGGCCACCCGGGTGGGTCGCTGCTGGCGCTGTACATCGTCGCGAAGGACCCTTTGAAGGGCGTCATCATCAAAGTCGCCGGGAGGGTCGAACTGAACCCCGTCACGGGGCAGCTCGTCACGACGTTCGATAACACGCCGCAGCAGCCGTTCAGCCGCTTCACGCTGAAGTTCCGCCCCGGCGCGACCGCGCCGTTGGTGAGTCCCCCCGCGTGCGGCAGCTATGCCGCGCAGGGCGAACTGACACCGTGGTCGGCGCCCGGCGAACCGCGGTTCGTGAGCAGCACGCCGTTCGAAACGAGCCTCGGTGTCCATGAAGGCCCCTGTCCCGCAGGTGGTGTCCCACCGTTCCGCCCCCAGGTGGTGTCCGGGACGCAGAACAACGATGCGGGGTCCTACAGCCCGTTCTACCTGCGGATCCTCCGCGAAGACGGCGAACAGGAGATCACCCGGTTCACGACCGTGCTGCCGCCCGGGCTCTCGGGGAACCTGTCGGGGATCCCATTCTGCCCCGAAGCCGGCATCGAAGCCGCCCGGGGCAAGACCGGCGCCGAAGAGGAAACCAACCCCTCCTGCCCCCAGGCAAGCGAAATCGGGCACACGATCGTCAGCGCCGGCGTCGGTACCGTGCTCGCGCAGACACCCGGCCGGGTGTATCTCGCCGGCCCCTACCACGGCTCATCGCTCTCGATCGTCTCGATCACGAGCGCGAAGGTCGGCCCGTTCGACCTCGGGACGGTCGTGATCCGCTTCGCGCTGCACATCAACCCGAGCACCGCGCAGGTCGAAGTGGACGCCAACGGGTCCGATCCGATTCCGCACATCATCGACGGGATCGTCGTGCACGTACGCGAAATCCGGGTGTACATGAACCGCGAAAAGTTCATCCTGAACCCGACGAGCTGCAACCCGATGTCGATCTCCGAGACGATCAGCGGCGCCGGGGCGGACCCCGCCAACCCGGCAGACCAGCAGCCGGTCGGCGCAACCGCGCCGTTCCAGGCCGCGGACTGCTCGAGCCTGCAGTTCACCCCCACGTTCGAGGTGTCGACCTCGGCGAAACCAAGCCGCCTCGACGGTGAGAGCCTGACCGCCAAACTCACCGTCCCCGGTGCGCTCGGGACCCAGTCGAACATCGCCCGCGTCAAAGTGGAACTGCCGCGGCAGCTCCCCTCCAGGCTGCCGACGCTGCGCAAGGCCTGCCTGGCGCACGTGTTCGAAACGAACCCCGCGGAATGCCCGTCGGAGTCGGTCATCGGGCACGCCAAGGCGATCACGCCGATCCTGCCCGTGCCGCTGGAAGGCCCGGTGTACTTCGTCAGCCACGGCGGCGAAGCGTTCCCCAGCCTCGAGGTGGTGCTGCAGGGGTACGGCATCACGATCGACCTCGTCGGCACCACCTTCATCAGCAAACAGGGCGTGACCAGCACGACGTTCAAGACCGTCCCCGACCAGCCCGTCACGAGCTTCGAACTGACGCTCCCGCAGGGTCCATACTCCGCGCTCGCGGCGCTCGGCAACCCGTGCAAGAGCAAGCTCACGATGCCCACCGAATTCGTCGCACAGAATGGGGCCGCGATCCATCAGAACACCAAGATCGCGGTAACCGGCTGCCCGAAGGTCAAGAAGGCGGCGCACAAGCGGAGGAGGGGCAAGGGTGCTCATGGCAAGGGCAAGCGCACCCACAAGAAGGGCTAGTGCAGGCGGAGGCCCGGTGATCGCGATGCCTTCGCGCGCTCGCGGTGGCGGCGCCGATCGTGGCGGGGGCGCCGGCCGCGATGTGGCGCGCCGTCCTGCCCACGGGGACGTGGATCGTGGTGGTGGCCGCGGCGGCGTGGCCGAGATCCAGCGCGCGCGGATGATCGCCGCGCTGGTCGAGCTCGCCAGGGAGCACGGCGCGAGCGGGGTGACCGTCTCCCACATAGTGGCGCGCTCGGGGGTGTCGCGCAGGACGTTCTACGAGCTGTTCGAGGATCGCGAGGACTGCTTCCTCGCGGGGTTCGACCTGGCGGTGCAGGGCGCGGCGCGACGTGTGCTCCCGGCTTACGGCGTGCGCGGCACGTGGCGGGAGCGGGTCTGGGCGGGCCTGGGCGCGCTGCTCGAGTACCTCGACGATGAGCCGGGGATGGGAGCGCTGTGCGTGGTCGATGCGCTCGGGGCGGGCCCGGTCGCGCTGGAGCGCCGTACGGAGATCGTGCAGGTGCTGATCGACGCGGTGCACGAGGGCCGCCGCGAGGCTCGGGGTGCGACGAAGCCGACGCGGCTGACGGCGGAGGGCGTGGTCGGCGCGGTACTGGCGGTGTTGCATGCGCGGCTGGCGGCCGGCGACGCTTGGGTGAACGGCGCTCGGGCCGCCCGTGCCCGGGAGGTTGGCGGGGGGACGGGAGGCGCGCGAACGGGAGGCGCGCGAACGGGAGGCGCGCGAACGGGAGGCGCGCGAACGGGAGGCGCGCGAACGGGTGGCGCTCCGCCGATGACCATCCTGCTCGGCCCCTTGATGGGAATGATCGTGCTGCCCTACCACGGACAGGCCGCCGCGGCGCGCGAGATCTCGCGGCCGGCGCCCCGCCGCAGGCGCGCGGCGCCCCCGAGCGGCGACCCGCTGCGCGAGCTGGACATGCGCCTGACCTATCGCACCGTCAGGGTGCTCCTCGCGATCGGCGAGCTGGTGGCGCACGGCTCGGGTCCCAGCAACCGCCGCGTGGCGGAAGCGGCGGACGTCACAGACCAGGGCCAGATCTCAAAGTTGCTGGCGCGCCTGGAGCACCTCGGGCTGATCGCCAACACCGGCGCCGGCCCCGCGCGCGGCGAGCCCAACGTCTGGCGGCTCACACCCAAGGGCGAGGAGATCGAGCGCACCATCCGCCGCCAAGCCACACCCGCGAGGGGGTAGCCGGCGGGCGCTACGCCGGCAGCAGCGCAAGCGCCTCGACGTGCGCTGGGCGCACGGTGGCGAAGTGGCGGTGGTCGAGCGTTGCGAGCTTCTCCTCGCCGAGCCGCTCGACCAGTGCAAGCACGCTGGCGTCGACGACGCCGAGTGGCTGGTCCTTGTACCCGGTTTGAAGCTCGCGGCAGCGTCTCAGGTCGTCGGTGGTGGGGCGCTCGGGGCGGTAGACGCCCGCGAGGAGATCGTCGAGAAAGGTGATCCAGACGTCGACGCCAAGGCGCCGGTGACACCAGTAGTCCAGCTCCGCGAGCACCAGGGTGGGAACGACGAGATCCTCGCTCGCCTCGCTCAGGAGCTCGGCGCAGCGGGCGTGGTCTGGGTCCGCCGCGTCGAGCGCGGCCAGCAATGGGCCGGTGTCGAGAACGAGCGGCACTTACGATGGCGGCTCGGCCACCGGTTGGGCGGTCACCTGCGCCGCGGAGAGCCCGTCGGTCGAGCGTCCGATACCCAATCGCGGCCGGCGGGCGCGGTGCAGCGACGCCGCCTTCTCATCGACGGCCTCCGCCAGCACCACGGTGAGCGCCACGCCACGCCTGTGGGCCTCGGCCTCCAGCGTGTCGAGGGAGGAGCGCCTCGCGGCGACGGTCGTTCTCCGAGTCTGATTCACGATGCATGATTCTAGCATCGATATGGGATGCGTTTCGCGCGATGCTCGACTTTGTGCAAGGGCCATCTCTCTTTTATCCGCCTCACCCGCGCAGGTGGGACGGCCCGACGTTGGGCGACTACGCCCCGGCCCCAGCCCCGCCGCGACCCTCGCCTCCCGCGAAGCGCGCGGCCCCGCGGATGGCGTCTTCAAAAACATCCGGGCCGGGCCGGGACTCCAGAGCGAGGCCGTCGGGAAGCGACATCCCGAGGCCGTGGATGGCGGCGGCGCGGTCGGCGAGCATCGTGCGCTGGGGGAAGCGGGCGAGACCCTCGGCCAGCTCCAGCGCCCGCTCGAGGTGACGGCCGGGCGCGACCAGCTCGTTGACGAGCCCGATCGAAAGCGCCTCGGAGGCGTCCATGATGCGACCGGTGAGGATGATGTCGAGCGCCCGCCCGAGGCCGACGACGCGCGGCAGGCGCTGGGTGCCGCCGTCGATCAAAGGCACGCCCCAGCGGCGCTCGGGGAAGCCGAGACGGGAATCCTCAGTGGCGATCCGCAGGTCGCACCACAGCGCCAGCTCCAGACCTCCAGCCAGCGCGAAGCCGGAGATCGCGGCGATGGTCGGCTTGGAGGGGGTGAGGCGGGTGAAGCCCATCGGCCCCTCGGACGCGGTGAGGCGCCCGCCGAAGGACTCGAGCGCCTTCAGGTCGGCGCCGGCGCAGAAGGAGACGCCGCCGGCGCCGGTGAGCACCAGCACGCGCGCCTCGGGGTCGGCCTCGAAGCGCAGATAGGCCTCGTGCAACGCGACGGCGGTGGGGCCGTCGACGGCGTTGCGCCGCTCCTGGCGGTCGATGGTGACGAGCGCGGCGGCTCCGCGGCGCTCGTAGAGCACCGGCGCGGGGTGCTCGCCGAGGCCCCCGATCGGCTGGGCGTCGGCGCCCATCGGCGTGCTCACGCCCCGCCGGCGACTACCAGCCGCCGCGGAAGCGGTCGCCGTCGGCGTGCGAGCGCGCTGCCGCGACGCGTTCGTCTTTGCGCCTTTCCAGCCGTTTCTGCAGCAGGCTGGCGAGCAGGACGAAGGTGGGGAAGAAGACGACCAGGATCAGCCCGGCCTCGGTCACGACCTTGTCGTCGGTGGCGCCGTAGAAGCCGCGCCCGTCGTTCATCGCCAGCGCCGCGGGGGCTGACAGCAGCAGCAGGGCGATGCCGGTGGGGAGGCTCCAGAGCAGGCGACGCATGACGAGACGGATGGTATCGGAGCGTTCGGCCGCGCGGCGCCCAACCGATGTGGTCGCCCGCCTACCATGCGAGCGATGGCTGTGCTGATCGCATCGGACCTCCACAAGGAGATCGCCGGCAAACCGCTGCTGCGCGGGGTGTCGTTCAAGCTGGAGCGGCGCGAACGGATGACGATCGCCGGGCGCAACGGCGCCGGCAAGACGACGCTGCTGCGGATGCTGGCCGGCGAGCAGTCGATCGACAAAGGCGATCTCAGCCTGCAGAAGGGCGCGCGCGTGGTGTTGCACGACCAGCGCCCGCCGCGCGAGCGGGGGGTGGCGCTGCGCGACTACGTGCTGTCCGGCTGCGCGCAGGAGCTGGCCGCGGAGGCCGAGCTGGCTGAGCTGGAGCGGCGGATGGGGGAGGGGGAGGATGTGGAGGAGAGCACCCTCGACCGCTACGCCCGCGCGCAGGCGCGATTGGAGGCGCTGGGGGGCTACCTGTGGCGCGACCGCGCGACCGTGATGAGCAGGGGGCTGGGCTTCGGCGAGGGCGATCTGGAGCGCCCGCTGGACACCTTCTCCGGCGGGCAGCTGACGCGCGCCTCGCTGGCGAGGGCGCTGGCGGCCAACGCGGATGTGCTGCTGCTGGACGAGCCCACCAACCACCTCGACATCGAGTCGCTGGAGTGGCTGGAGCAGACGCTGACGGGCCTGGATGCGGCGATCGTGCTGGTCGCCCACGACCGCTGGTTTTTGGAGGCCGTCGGCACCTCCGTGCTGGAGCTGGAGGCAGGCCGATCCCGCTTCTTCGCGGGCAGCTGGCACAACTGGCGCCGCGAGCAGGCCGCGCGCGAGATCGCGATGGGCAAGGCGATCGACAAGCAGCAGGCGGAGATCGAGCGCATGGAGCGCTTCATCGAGCGCTTCCGCTACAAGGCCACGAAGGCCAAACAGGCGCAGTCGCGCGTGAAGAAGCTGGCGAAGATCGAGCGGATCGAGCGCGACCCCCGCGATGGTCAGGGCCTGGAGTTCGCGTTCAAGGCCCCGGAGCGCTCCGGAAGGGTGATCTTCGAGCTGACCGACGCGCGCGTGGAGGTGGGGGGAGAGGATTTTGATGGCGGCTCCGCCGCGGGGGTGGCGCACCGCGAGACCGGTGCTGCTGGGGCTCGTGCCACGGGGGCCCGGGCGGGCGGCCCTCCGATCGTCTTGTTGGAGCACGCGGAGCTGTGGTTGGAGCGCGGCGAGCACGTGTCGCTGGTGGGCCCCAACGGCAGCGGCAAGACCACGCTGATCGAGACGCTGGCGGGACAGCGCCCGCCGGCGGCGGGGAGGCTGAGCACCGGGCACAACGTGAAGGTCGGCTACCTCTCCCAGCACGCCGACGAGCTCGGCGCCGGCGGCCCGCCGAGCCAGAGCGTGCTGGACGCGGCGCAGCGCGCCACGGGATTGACCCCGAACAAGGCGCGCGCCCTGCTCGGCCAGTTCCTGTTCTCCGGCGAGGAGGCCGAGAAACCGCTCGCCGGCCTGTCCGGCGGGGAGCGCCGCAGATTGTCGCTCGCGGTGTTGGTGCACTCCGACGCCAACGTGCTGATCCTCGACGAGCCCACCAACCACCTCGACATCGAGAGCCGCGAGGCGCTGGAGGATGCGCTGCGAGCGTTCCAGGGCGCGGTGCTGTTGGTGTCCCACGACCGCGCATTGCTGGATGCGGTCGGCACGCGCACGGTCGCGGTAGAGAGCCCCACCCACCCCACCCACCCCCGCGCGCTGCGCAGCTACGAGGGTGGCTGGCCGGAGTATGTACGGATACGCGAAGAGCGTCGTTTGATGGGGTCCAGCCCACCCACGGCGCTGGACGGCTCTGGTGGCGGGGACGGCAAGGACGGTGTGGCTGGCGGGGAAGGAGTGGCCGGTGGGGAGGGAGTGGCCGGCGCGGCAAATGGATCCAGCAGGCGTCCCTCCGCCAATGGCGCCATCGCTGGACAGGTCGCCGCGACCAAGGCGAAGGCGGCCAAGGCGAAGCCAAAAACCAAACCCCAGGGCCCGTCGAAGAACCGCCTGAACGATCAGCAAAAGGCGGAGCTTGAGATCGAAGCGGCCGAGGCGTCGCTGCGGGAGGTCGAGGATGCGCTGGCTGACCCGGCGGCGTGGGCCACCAAGTACGAGTCGGCCAAGTCCGAGGCCCGCCACACCGCCGCGCGCCGCGCGGTCGAGGCCGCGTACGCGCGCCTTGAAGCGCTGGTGGGGTGAAACCAACACGCTGTCAGCCTCCTGGTACACAGTCTCCAAGCTGCGCTAATCTCGATCATGTGAGTGAGTCGCCGAACTACTTCACGATCCGCTACGAGGATGGTGGCGAGGGGTGGGTCATGGCAACGATTCGCGAGGTTCCAGGCGCCATCAGCCAGGGCCGCACGCGTGCCGAAGCGCGTGAGAACGTCATCGATGCGCTGCGGCTTATGCTCAGTCCCGAGCCCGAGCCAGACGCCGTCGCCGACAGCGAATTGCTCCCGCTGAGCATCGGATAGCTGGCGTCGTAGCGATCTGTCATCGTCGGTCTTGTGAAGCGGATCGACCTCGAACGGCACCTTCGCAACCAAGGCTGCTCCCCCCTCGATGAGGGAGGCCGTCACACGCGATGGGGCGGCCCCGCCGGAGAGCGCTCGGCCATTCCACGGCACCGCGAGCTGGGCACCGGCGTAGCCCGGACGATTTGCAAGCAGCTCGGGGTGCGGCCCCCAGCCGGCAGTCGCTGAGACCTACACTGAGAACGATGGACGACCGCAAGAAGACCGCACGCAACGTGGGGATCCTGCTGCTGCTGGCGGCCGCGGTCGCCTACCTGCCCGGCGGCGCGCGTGCGGCGGCGACGTTCCAGACGATCCTCGGCGTCGCCTTCATGCTCGGCTTTGGTCTCGCGGGGTTCTACTTCTACCGCCAGAATCGCATCGCCATCTACAGCCTCGGCGATCGTCGCCGCGCGCTGCTGTACGGGTCGCTCGGCGTGGCCGTGGTGACGGTGGCAGCCAAACCGCGGATGTGGGAAACGAGCTTCGGCGAGTTCGCCTGGTTCGTGCTGGTGGGGCTGGTTGCGTACACGCTGTTCGCGCTCTACCGCTACTCGCGCAGCTATTGACCGCGCGCCCGCTGCCGAGCACGCCGGTCCTGCCGAGCACGCCCGCACCGGTTCTCCCTTGCGACCGCCGGTGCATCCGATGACCGCCACGCTTGCGGAGCAACGCCGCGGACTCCCCGACCAGCCGGGTGTGTACCTCTTCCGCGACGGCAAAGGCCGCGTGATCTACGTCGGCAAGGCGAAGTCGATCCGCAAGCGCGTCGCCTCGCACTTCGCCAAGGCCAACGTGGGCGGGCGGGGAACTAATTCTCCCGGCCACGCCGAGATGGTTGCCGCTGTCGAGCAGATCGAGTTCGTCGTGGTCGGCTCCGAGGCCGAGGCGCTGCTGGCGGAGCAGAGCTTCATCAAGCAGTACCGCCCCCGCTTCAACATCCGCCTGCGCGACGACAAGTCCTACCCGTTCATCGCGATCTCGCTCGACGAGGACTTCCCCAGGGTGTACTTCACGCGCGAGCGCCACCGCCCGGGCAGGGCCTACTTCGGCCCCTACTCCAACGCCAAGCGGGTACGCGGCACGCTGGATCTGCTGACGAAGATCTTCATGTTCCGCTCCTGCACCGGCCCCGAGCCGGGGCGGCGCAGCGGCAGCCCCTGCCTCGACTACTACATCAAGCGCTGCGAGGCACCGTGCGTCGGTTACGTCACCAAGGAGCAGTACCGCCGCAGCATCGACGGCGTTGTGGACTTCCTCTCCGGGCGCTACCGCTCGATCGAGCGCGACCTGCAGGCACGGATGCAGGCGGCGTCCGCGGCGCGGGAGTACGAGCAGGCCACGCTGGAGCGCAACCGCCTGCGCGCGGTGCGCTCGCTGCTGGAGCGCCAGCGCGTGGCCAGCGAGTCGATCGGCACGCTCGACGCTGTCGCCGTGGCGCTCGACGGCACCGAGGCCAACGCCCAGGTCTTCCAGGTACGCGACGGGGTGCTTTCCGACCGCCAGTCGTTCTACCTCGCCAACGAGGCCGAGCGGGCGCTGCCGGAGGTGGCGGAGGAGTTCATGCTCCAGTACTACGCCGGCCACTCCTCGATCCCGGCGCAGATCGTCGTGCAGCGGGAGATCCTGCAAGAGGACCGTGACGCCCTTGCCGAGGCCCTCGCCAGCCGCCGCGGCGGACCCGTCGAGCTGCGCGCCGCCGAGCGCGGGGACAAGCGCCGCATCCTGGAGCTGGCCGAGCGCAACGCCCGTCTCGCGCTCGATCAGGAGCATCTGCGCGCCGAGCGCCGCCGCCAGAGCCGCGTCGAGGCGCTGGAGGGGCTGCAGAGCGCGCTCGGCCTCGACGTGCCGCCGGTCAGGATCGAGTGCTTCGACATCTCCAACCTCGGCGGCACCCACACGGTCGCTTCGATGGTGGTGCTGGAGGGCGGCGCGCCGAAGAAGTCCGACTACCGCCGTTTCAAGATCCGCACGCTGGGGGAGGGCGAGCCCGACGACTACGCGGCGATGGCCGAGGTGCTGGGCCGCCGCTTCGCCCAGTGGGAGCGCCAGGCCGACCGCTCCCCGCACGACCCCGAGTACGACTCAAGCTTCGCGGCGCTGCCCAACGTCGTCGTGATCGACGGCGGCAAGGGTCAGCTCGCGGCGGGGATCGAGCCGCTGCGCGGCTTTCGCGAGCGCGGCGTGGCGGTGATCTCATTGGCCAAGCGGATCGAGGAGGTGTTCATCCCGGGCCGCCGCTCCCCGCTGGTGCTCGACCACTCCACGCCCGAGCTGCAGCTGCTGCAGCGCGCCCGTGACGAGGCCCACCGCTTCGCGATCACCCACCACCGCAGTCGCCGCGACCGCGCGCTCACCAGCTCGCTGCTCGATGAGCTGCCAGGGGTCGGCCCAGCGCGCAAGCGCGCCCTGCTCGCCCACTTCGGCTCGCCCGAGGCGGTGGTGGGAGCCTCGCGCGAGGAGCTGCAGGCCGTGCCCGGGCTGCCCGCGAAGGTGGCGCGCGAACTGCACGCGCATTTGAACCGCACCGGTTAGCGGTGTGGGCGGGGGCAACTTCCCCAGATCATCCGCCCAACCCGGCACAATCAAGCTGTGTCCGTATTCCGACCGCTTCGAAGTCCGCTGCGCTTCCAGAGCAAGCCGGTCGTGAAGTCGAGTCTGAACGAGCTCGTGGTGATTACCGGCTTCTCCGGCGCAGGCAAGTCGACCGCGATGAACGTGTTCGAGGACGCCGGCTACTTCTGCGTGGACAACCTCCCCCCGGAGATGATCCGCTCCCTGACGGAGCTGTTCATGCACGAGGGCTCCAAGGTGGAGCGCGCCGCGGTCGTCTCCGACGTGCGCGGGGGCGTCTACTTCGAGGCGTTGCAGGCCGTGGTGGACGATCTCGCCTCAGCCGGCCTCGCCCACCATGTGCTGTTCTTGGAGGCAGCCGAGCAGACGCTCGTCAATCGCTACAAGGAGACCCGCCGCCGCCACCCGCTGGCGCCCGACGGCTCGGTCACCGCCGGCGTGGCCGCCGAGCGCGCGCTGCTGGAGCCGCTGCGCAACCGCGCCGACGTGGTGATCGACACGACCGGCATGTCGGCCGCGATGCTACGCGGCAAGATCGCCGACGAGCTGGTGCCGCGCCGCGCCACCGGGCGCCTGGCGCTGACGTTCATGAGCTTCGGCTTCAAGCATGGTCCCCCGCGCGAGGAGGATCTCGCCTTCGA
Source organism: uncultured Solirubrobacterales bacterium (assembly GCA_963794715.1). Taxonomy (GTDB): domain Bacteria; phylum Actinomycetota; class Thermoleophilia; order Solirubrobacterales; family Solirubrobacteraceae; genus Palsa-744. Next base: position 1,144,879 of record CAWCEY010000002.1, read on the forward strand.
CGTGCGCTTCCTGCCCAACCCTCACTATGTGCCCGAGCTGCGCGAGCTTACGGGCATCGATCCCCGCGTGGTCGAGTATGTCGCCCGTGACGGGCGTCTGGATGAGCTGTATGAGCGGCTGTACGCGCTGCTGGACTTCCTGCTGCCCCAGTACGTTGCCGAGGGACGCGCCCACCTCGTGGTGGCGATCGGCTGCACCGGCGGCCGGCATCGCTCGGTGGCGATCGCGGAGGGGCTGGCGGCGCGCTACCGTGAGCAGGACAACCTCACGGTGGCGGTCACCCATCGCGACATCGACAAGCGCTCGCGCGACTCCTGACGCGCGGACCTCCGCGCTCGGTCGCGTTTCTCCCGCGCTCGGTCACGTTTCCCCCACGCGTGCGTCAGACTGCCGCCAATGATCGACCATCTCGGAGTCGAGGTCGCTGACCTAGCACGCTCGGCGGCCTTCTACGACGCTGTCTTCTTCGCGGTCGGCGTGCGCCGCGTGCATGAGGGCGAGCACGCGATTGCCTACGGCGTAACCGCGCCGGAGTTCTGGATCGTCACCCGCGGGCGCGCGCCCGCGCCCGGCTACGGCCACGTCGCCTTCCGCGCCGCTGGGCGCGTGGCGGTCGATCACGCCTATCAGGCCGGTCTCGCCGCCGGGGGGCGGGGCGACGGCGAGCCGGGGCTGAGGACGCGCTACGGGCCGCTCTACTACGCCGCCTACCTGCTCGATCCGGACGGTCTGCGCGTGGAGATCGTCGCCAACTCCCGTTGAGGATCCCGCCTGTCTCGGCGCTGTCCGATAGCCTTGGGCATCTAGCCGGGTCGTCGGGGTCACGCTCCCACGGTCCGGCGTCGCTCGTTTTCGACCTCACCGCCCGTTATTGGTGTGCGCCCGAGGAGGCTCAGAGGAATATGCCCGTACGTGTCGGAATCAACGGATTTGGCCGCATTGGCCGCAATGTGCTGCGCGCGGCGAACGCACGCGCGGATCGCGGTGCGATCGAGTGGGTGGCCGTCAACGACCTCACCGACGCGCGCACGCTGGCGCACCTCCTGAAGTACGACTCGATCAACGGCCCCTACCCGGGCGAGGTGCGCGCGCACGAGCACGCGATCGAGGTCGATGGCCACGAGCTGAAGGTGCTCGCCGAGACCGACCCCGCCAAGCTGCCGTGGGAGGAGCTGGGCGTCGACGTGGTGATCGAGTCCACCGGGCGCTTCACCGACCGCGCCCACGCCGCGATCCACCTGGAGCGCGGCGCCAAGAAGGTGATCATCTCCGCGCCCGCCACCGACCCCGACGTGACCGTTGTGCCCGGGGTCAACTTCGAGACCGACTACGACCCCGCCGTGCACCACGTGATCTCCAACGCCTCCTGCACCACCAACTGCCTGGCGCCGGTGGCGAAGGTGCTCAACGACACGGTCGGCATCAAACACGGCCTGATGACCACGATCCACGCCTACACCGCCGACCAGCGCCTGCAGGATCTCCCCCACAAGGATCTGCGCCGCGCGCGCGCCGCGGCGATCAACCTGATCCCCGCCTCCACCGGCGCGGCCAAGGCGATCGGCCTTGTGATCCCGGCGCTGCGGGGCAAGCTGCACGGCTTCGCGGTGCGCGCGCCCGTGCCCACCGGCTCGGTTGTGGATCTGACCGTCGAGTGCGAGCGCCCCACCACCGTCGAGGAGGTAAACGCGGCGCTCAAGAGCGCCTGCGAGAGCGCGCCGCTGCAGGGGATCATGGCCTACACCGAGGACCCGATCGTCTCCACCGACATCGTCGGCTCGGCCTACTCCTCGATCGTCGACTCCCAACTCACCGCGGTGGTGGACGCTACGATGTTGAAGGTCGTGGCCTGGTACGACAACGAGTGGGGATACTCCAACCGGCTCGTGGACCTCGCGCAGAGGGTCCTGTAGGCGGCGCGACGGTGTCCGGGGGGATCGCGTGAGAGGCATCGACGACCTCGACGTCCACGGGCGGCGCGTGCTGGTGCGGGTGGACTTCAACGTGCCGACCACCGCCTTCGGCGGCGGTACCCCCCCCGGCTCCGGCGGGAAGGTGGAGCTGGCCGACGACACCCGCATCCGCGCGGCGCTGCCCACAATCGAAGAGTTGCGCGCGAAGGGCGCGCGCCTGGTGCTGGTTTCGCATCTCGGCCGCCCGCACGGGCATCGCGACCAGAAGCTGTCGATGGCGCCGGTGGCGGCGCGTCTGAGCGAGCTGACCGGCGCTGAGGTGGCGCTGGCGCCCGCGGTGGTGGGCGAGGAGGTGAAGGCGCTCACCGAGCGGCTCGCCGACGGGGAGATGCTGCTGCTGGAGAACGTCCGCTTCGAGGCGGGCGAGACCAGCAACGACCCAGCCTTCGCGAGCGCCCTGGCGGAGCTCGCCGACGTGTACGTCAACGACGCCTTCGGCGTGGCCCACCGCGCGCACGCCAGCACCGAGGGCGTCGCCCACCTGCTCCCGAGCGCCGCCGGGCGGCTGCTCGAAGGCGAGGTGAGGACGCTCACCGGGATCCTCCAACATCCAGCGCGGCCGCTCGTCGCGATCGTCGGCGGCTCGAAGGTGGCGGACAAGATCGCCGTAATCGACCGCTTCCTGCAGGTCGCCGACGTGGTGATGATCGGCGGTGCGATGTGCTTCCCCTTCCTGTGCGCACAGGGGCACACGGTGGGGGAGTCGTTATGTTGCGATGAGGACGTCGAGCACGCGCGCCACCTGCTGGCGCGGGCCAGCGATACGCACGCGCCCCAGCCCGGCCGGGCGCGCCTGCTCGTGCCTAACGACCTGGTGCTCGGCGACCGTCTCGCCGACGACGCCCAACACCGTGCGCTCGACGGCGTCGAGGTGCCGGCGGGATGGATGGGCCTCGACATCGGCCCCGCCACCGCGGAGCGCTACAGACTCGAGATCGAAGGTGCGGGCACCGTCTTCTGGAACGGACCGATGGGCGCCTTCGAGTACGCCCCGTTCGCGTCGGGCACGCGCGCGGTCGCCGAGGCGGTGGCGAAGGCGCCGGGCCTGACGGTCGTCGGCGGCGGCGACTCGGCCTCCGCGCTCGCCCACTTCGGTCTGGAGGATGCCGTCGATCACCTCTCCACGGGCGGCGGCGCCACCCTCGAGCTGGTCGAGGGCCGCACGCTACCCGGGGTGGTGGCCCTAGAGGGTGGCGCAGTCGGCCGAAGGCCGGCGAGCCGGGCCCCTCTTACTCGATCAAAAGGCGCTTGCGTGTCGTGACTGCGCGCACCCCTCTGAAAGCGGGCGGCCCCGCGCTCTGCGCTCCCTTCCTCGATCGTGTGAGGGTCGGGTAGTGGCACGCACCCCCCTGATCGCGGGCAACTGGAAGATGTACAAGACCGAGGCCGAAGCGGAGCTGTACATCCAGGCGCTGCTGCCGCTGGTGGCCGCGGTGAGCGGCGTGGACGTCGGCATCTGCGTGCCGTTCACCGACCTGCGCGCGATGGTCGACTCCGCGCGCGGCTCGCGCGTGGAGGTGTACGCCCAGAACATGCACGCCGAGTCCGAGGGCGCCTACACGGGCGAGATATCCCCGCCGATGCTCGCCGAGACCGGTGCCCGCGGCGTGGTGCTCGGCCACTCCGAGCGACGCGCTCTGTTCGGCGAGACCGATCGCGCGCTCGCGCTGAAGCTCCCGGCCGCCCTGAATGCGGAGCTGCACCCGATCCTGTGCGTGGGGGAGAGCGAGGCCGAGCGCGCCGCCGGCGACACCGAGCGCAAGCTGCGCCAGCAGATCCGCGACGGTCTCGCGGGGCTCGCCGACGAGCGGCTCCCCGAGGTGGCGATCGCCTACGAGCCGATCTGGGCGATCGGCACCGGCCAGACCGCCACACCCGAGCAGGCGCAGGAGGCCGTCGCCTTTGTCCGCGCGCTGATCGCCGACCGCGCCGGCGCCGAGGTCGGCGAGCGCGTGCGGATCCTCTACGGCGGCTCGGTCAACCCCGACAACGCCACCGCGCTGCTGGCGCTCCCCGACGTGGACGGCGCGCTGGTGGGGGGCGCCTCGCTGCAGGCCGACACGTTCGCCGCGATCGTGCAGGCAGCCTCGTGACGACGTCGGGCACATACCGCTGGTTGGCGACGAGGGCTGCGGTGCGCGCTTGAGCGAGGAGCCTCCGACGCTGCCCCTGCCCTGCGCCTGTCTGGTTGTGCTGGATGGCTGGGGTCTCGCCGATCCCGGTCCCGGCAACGCCGTCTCGCTGGCGCGCACGCCGGTGTTCGACGAGCTGTGGGCCTCCTACCCGCACACCACGCTGACAGCCAGCGGCCGCGCCGTGGGCCTCCCGGAGGGGCAGATGGGCAACTCCGAGGTCGGCCACCTCAACCTCGGGGCGGGCGCGGTGATTCGCCAGGACCTGACACGCATCAACGACGCCGTGCTCGACGGGGTGCTGAGCGAGAACCCCGCGATCGTGCACGCGCTCACCTGCTCCGAGCGCGTGCACCTGATCGGGCTGGTGTCCGACGGCGGCGTGCACTCCAGCCTCGGCCACCTCCAGGCGCTGCTGGAGCTCGCCGGCCGCCTCTCGGTGCGCGACCTGGTGATCCACTGCTTCACCGACGGCCGCGACACGCTGCCCGAATCGGGCGTGGAGCACGTCGCGCTGGTGGAACGCTGGTGCCTGGAGCTGTGGCCTCCCGGCGCACGGGGGCGGGTGCGGGTCGGCTCGGTGGTTGGCCGCTGGTACGCGATGGACCGCGACCGCCGCTGGGAGCGCATCCAGGCCGCCTACGACCTGCTCGTTCACGGCCGCGCGCCCCACCGCGAGGAGACCGCCGTGCAGGCCGTCCAGCACGCCTACGACCGGGGGGAGACCGACGAGTTCATCGCTCCCACCACGGTCGGCGACGAGGCGCTGATCCGGCCGTGGGACTCGGTGCTGTGCTTCAACTTCCGCCCCGACCGCATGCGCGAGATCGTGCGCGCGCTGGCCGAGCCGGGGTTTGGCGAGGAGTCCAGCGACGGCGATCGGTCAGCCGGTGGGGGTCCCACCACCCGCCGGGGGCAGGCCGAGGAGGAGCAACTGCCCGGCTGGGGGGGACGGCAGGGAATCGAGCCGGTCGACCAGCTCACCACGCTCACCGAGTACGAGGAAGAGTGGGACTACCCGGTGGCCTTCCCCCCGCAGCGTCCGGCCGCCACGCTCGCCGGGGTGCTTGCCACCGCCCGCGCCACGCAGCTGCACGTCGCCGAGACCGAGAAGTACGCGCACGTCACCTACTTCTTCAACGGCGGCGACGAGGCCCCCTACGACGGCGAACGGCGCGAGCTGGCCCCCTCGGTAAGAGACGTCCCCACCTACGACCTGGAGCCCGAGATGAGCGCCCGCGCGGTCGCCGACCGCTTCCTGGCCGCCTGGCGCGAGCACCAGCCGCGCTTCGCGGTGATCAACTTCGCCAATCCCGACATGGTTGGCCACACCGGCGTGATCCCAGCGGCGGTGCGCGCGATCGAGACGGTCGACACCTGCCTGCGCGAGGTCGTCGAGGAGGTGCTGGCCGCCGGCGGCGCCTGCCTGATCACCGCCGACCACGGCAACGCCGAGCATATGCTGCAACCCGATGGCTCCCCCAACACGGCCCACACCTCCAACCCGGTACCGCTGATCGTCACGCTTCACGGCCTGCGGCTGCTGCAGGGCGAGGGCATCCTCGCCGACGTCGCCCCCTCCGTGCTGGCGCTGCTGGGCATCCCCCAGCCCGAGGAGATGTCGGGGCGCTCGCTGATCCTATGATCGACGTTCGGGATCCACCGCCCGTGAGGCCCCGGCGCGGGTCGCGGCTGCTCGGACTGGTGTTCGTCTCAGCCGGCGTCAACCATTTCCTCATCCCGCGCCCCTACCGCCGGATCGTGCCGCCGTGGACGGCCCGCTGGGCGGGAGCGGACACGATCGTCGCGGTCAGCGGTGTGGCCGAGGTTGCCGGAGGGCTCGGTGTGCTGGTGCCATCCACGCGGCGTATTTCAGGGCTATGGCTGATCGCGCTGCTCGCGGCGGTGTTCCCCGCCAACCTTCATATGGCGCTCAATCCGGAGGAGTTTCGTCGCATCCCCCGCTGGGCGCTGTTTGCCCGGCTGCCGCTTCAGCCGCTGGCGATGTGGTGGGCCTGGCGGGCCACGCGCCCGCCCCGCGCTGACTGAGCTCTGATCGGCGCTATCGGCCTCCTCGCGACCCGGCTGGCCGCCGGCGCCAGACGGTGAGTGGCGCTGCTCGCTGCTATGTTCGATTGAGCAGGGAGGGTCAGGATAGTGTCGGCATCGAGCACAATGGCAACCGCAACAGCCATCAATACCGAATCGCCAGTGCCCAGCATTCTCGCCGCGGGGGCGCGGGCACAGGCGCTCGGCGAAGGCGCGGGCGGGCAGACGCTCAGCGAGGGCGAGCTCCGCGCCTGGCGGGGGCTCAAGCGGGCGCACGCCTCGCTCGCCAAACGCGTCGACGCCGAGCTGGAGCGCACCCACGGGCTGCCTCTCTCCTCCTACGAGGTGCTCCACCATCTGGTGGAGTCGCCGGGTGGACGGATGCGCATGTGCGACCTCGCCGAACAGGCGCAGCTCTCGCGTAGCGGGCTCACCCGCCTGGCCGACCGGCTCGAAAAGGAGGGGCTGCTGGAGCGCTGCTCCTGCGAACACGACGCGCGCGGCGCCTACGCCTGCCTCACGGAGCTCGGCCGCCAACGCCTCAGCGCCGCCCGCGGCACGCACCTGGCGGTCGTGCGCGAGCAGTTCCTCTCGCGCTTCAGCGAGGACGAGCTCGGCGCGCTGGCGGAGCTGTGGGACCGCATCGCCCCCTGCGGCGGCGGCTGCCGCGCCGTTTAGAGCCGCGCCACGGAGGGCACTAGCTCCCGTCAACCGTCTCGACCGCCCGCTGGCGGCGCTTCTTTGACTCCTCGGCCGCCTGGCGGATGCGCTGGTGGCGACGGTGGCGGCGGTGCAGGATGAAGGTTCCTCCGAGCGCCAGCACCACCGCCACCAGGCCGTAGATACCGAACGTCGCGATCGCGTTGCTGGCCGACTGCCCGACGAAGTAGGCGATCAGCCCCACGGCAGTCGCCCAGCAGACCCCCCCGAGCGCGTTCCACAGGAAGAATGTGCGCCAGCGCATGTGGTTGGCGCCCGCCAGCCACGAAGCCCACGTGCGCAGACCGAGGATGAAGCGCCCGAAGAACACCGCCTTCGGCCCGTGACGCTCGAAGAACGGCGCTCCAGTCTCCAACACCACCAGCCGGTGGCGATGGAAGGGGCCGGGCCGTTCCAGCAGCCACCGTCCCCCCTTGCGGCCGATCTGGTAGCCGATGTTGTCCCCCACGATGGCCGCCAGCGCGGCCACCGCGATCACCAGCTCGATCTGCATTTTGCCCCGGCTGGACAGCACCCCGCCGACGATCACCGCCGTCTCGCCCGGCACCGGCACCCCGCCCGACTCCGCCATCACCAGCAGGAACAGGAGCGGGTAGCCCGAGACTTCGATGAGGTGGTTGACGTCGATCAGCGATGCGATCATCGTCTGGCGCCAGCCAAGTGGGGGAGTGGGATCGACAGGAGGGGCATGGCCTCACGATAGGGCTCGCGCCAAGACGCCTAGGATGCCGAGGTGGCCGCTCTCAGCATCGAAGCCCGTGACGCGGCGTCGAGGGCCCGCGCCGCGACGCTGCACACCCACCGCGGGGACGTGCGCACCCCCGCGTTCGTGCCGCTCGCCACGAAGGCCACCGTCAAAGGCCTGCTGCCCGAGGAGGTGGCCGCGCTGGGGTACGAGATGGTGCTGGGCAACACCTTCCACCTGCTGCTCAACCCCGGCCCCGAGCTGATCGAGCGCTTCGGCGGCGTCGGTGCCTTCATGGGCTGGGAGGGTCCGGTGATAACCGACTCGGGCGGCTTCCAGGTCTTCTCGATGGGCCACGGCACCGTTGCGGATGAGATTAAGGCCCGCCCAACCCGGGGTGGCGGGGGAGTGAAGGAGTCACGCCAGCACACCGGAGCGATCCTCTCGATCGAGGAGGAGGGGGTGCGCTTCCGCTCCTACGTGGACGGCCGCCAACGCTTCCTTTCGCCGGAGCGCTCGATGGCGGTGCAGGCCGCGCTGCGCTCTGACATCGCGCTGGTGTTCGACGAGTGCACCCCGTTCCACGTGGACCGCTCTTACACCGAGCGCTCCACCGAGCGCACCCACCGCTGGCTGGAGCGCTGCCTGCGCTGGCACGCCGAGCACGGCCCCGCAGAGCAGCTGGTGTATGGGATCGTGCAGGGGGGCGTCCACGAGGAGCTGCGCCGCGCCTCCGCGCGCACGGTCGCCGCCAGCGGCTGTGACGGCGTGGCGATCGGCGGCTCGCTGGGGGCCGACAAGGCGCAGATGTACGAGGTGGTGGGCCACGCCACCAGCGAGCTGGGCGGCGCGTACGAGGCGCTGCCTCGCCACCTGCTGGGGATCGGCGAGGTGGACGACCTGATCGCCGGGGTGCAGCTGGGGATCGACACCTTCGACTGCGCCATGCCCACCCGCCTCGGCCGTCACGGCACCGCGCTGGTGCCCGACCCGTCCAACCGCTGGCGCCTGGACCTCCACAAGGGCCGCTGGCGCGACGCGGCGGAGCCGCTGCTGGAGGGCTGCCCCTGTCCCGCCTGCGCGCGCGGTCTCTCGCGCGCCTACCTCTCCTACCTCGCCCGCGCCGGCGAGCTCACCGGGATGCGGCTGCTGACGCTGCACAACCTCGCCTTCCTCGCCCGCCTGATGGCCGACCTGCGCGGCGCGATCCTCGCGGGGCGCCTCTCCGAGGTGGCCGCCGCGCTGCGCGCGGGCGCGGCGCCGGGGGAGACGATAGTCTGAGTTGGCGTGACGGGTGCCGGCGGGAGGCTTGCGCAAAGCAGGCCTTCCGCCCTCTTATCGAGGCGGGCCTTTCGCCTGTTTACTTGATGTTTTCGGTGACCAGCTGCTGCAGCGCGGCGGAGGTCTGTTCGACGTCGTGGTAGGACACTTCGCGCAGCGTCACTTTGGTGGGGGCGGGCGCGGTGGCGAGGATGATCGCGACGATCACCACCACCAGCAGCAGCAGGCCGAAGAGCGTCATGAACAGGCGCCTCCCACGCGAGGAGCCGCGACCCGCGCTCGCGGCCGCCACCGGCTCGGGCCGGCGCGGAGCCGGTCCCGGACGTGGCTGGCGGGGTGCCACGTTGCCCCCGCGTGTGAGGGCGCGAGTCCGCGCGGTGGCTCCCGCCGCTCCCGCACCGGCCGCGCCGGCGGCGAGCAGGCTGGTGGCGGCCGTGGCGTGATGGCGGCCCGCCCGCCCGGGCTGGCCCACGTCCTCGGCGGGCTCCACGGGCGCAATGCCGCGCTGGCCGTCGCTCACCGCGCGGCCCATTTCGCGGGCGTCGCGGTAGCGGTCGCGGGGGTCCAGCGCGAGCGCGATCGCCACCGCCTCGGCGAGCTCGGGGCCGGCGGCGGCCACCAGCGTGTCCAGCAGCGGCGGCTCCTCCTGCTGCTGCTTGAGCGCCAGCTCGGTGAGCGAGGTGGCCTCGTAGGGGAGGCGACCGGAGATCAGCTGGTAGGCCACCACGCCGAGCGCATACAGGTCGGCGGGGGGGCCGGCCTCCTCGCCGCGCGCCTGCTCGGGGGCCAGGTAGGCGGCGGTGCCCAGCACCGAGCCCACCTGGGTGATGCTGGACTGCTCGGTGGCCTTGGCGATCCCGAAGTCGGCCAGCTTGATCTCCCCCTCCAGCGAGCGCAACAGGTTGCCGGGCTTGACGTCGCGGTGCACCACCCCGTGGCGGTGGGCGTAGTGCAGCCCCTCGCACGCCTGCTCCACGATCGCGGCTGCCTGTCCCACCTCGACCCACCCCTGATCGCGCAGGATCTCCGCGCACGACTGACCCTCGATGTACTCCATCACGATGAAGTGCTGGTGGGCGCGCTCGTCCAAGCCGGAGTCGAACACCTGCACGATGTTGGGGTGCACCAACCGCGCCGCCGCCTGCGCCTCGCGTTGGAAGCGGGAGACGAACGTGGGATCCTCGGCGAGGTGCTCGGCCAGCAGCTTCACCGCGACGCGCCGCTCCAGGCGCAGGTCGAAGGCGAGGTGCACGGTGGACATGCCCCCGTAGCCCAGCCGGCTCTCCAGGCGGTAGCGGCCGGCGATCTCGGTGGCGCTCACCGCTCCCCCATTCCGGCTTCGGCATCGCTCCCCGCGCGCGGCCCATGCCGGGCTGGATCATCGGCGCTCACTGCCCATTCCCCCTACCGCCGGCTTCTCCGCTCGGGCCGACGCCCGCGCCGCCGTTGTTGGCGCCTTCTTCGGCTTCGCTGCCACCGGATTCACCGGCTTTGCCTTCGCTGCCGCCGGCTTCCGGGGGGGTGCCGCCTTCGGTGCCCGAGCTCGGCGTGGTGCTCGTCGGCGCCGTGCTGGTTTCGGTGGTGGAGGATGTTGGTGGGGTGGTGGCGGTGGGTGGAGGTTTGGTCGTGGTTTTGGTGGGGAGGGAGGAGGGGGGAGGGGTGGTGGAGGTCGATTCCCCGGTCGTGGTGGTCAGCGGCTGGGTGCACAGTTCGAGCGCCTGTGAATGCAGATGTGAGATGCCCTGCGCCAGCCTCGCGCGCAGGCCGGCGTCGACGCTCGCGGGGAGCGCCTGGAAGTCGCGTTCGGTGGTGCGCAGCGCCGCTTCGGTGGGCGCACAGTTGCCGTTGCCCTTCAGCGCCGCCCGTTCCACCCCCTGGAAGTCGGCCACCAGCGGCCCGGCGTTCACCGAGGGGATCAGCCCCGCGCCGGAGCTGCCGCAGGACACCAGCACCGCCGTGCCCGCGCCCAGCAGGCCGGCGGGCAGCAGCGCGATCAGGCGACGCGCTCTCACTGGCCGTACTCCAACCGCTCGGCCAGCGAGTCGGGCAGGCGCGCGGCGCGGATCGCCGCGGAGGCGCCCGCCACGTCGTAGGGGGTGCGCCGGTAGGAGGCCGCCCAATTGTCGAGGTCCAGCAGCAGCCACGCCGCGCGCGGGTCGCTGTCGCGGGGTTGCCCCACGCTGCCGGGGTTCAGCAGCCAATCACCATCGCTGATGTCCAGCACGGTGCCGTCGCGGTGGGGACCGCCGCTGGTGAGCTGGCCGGGGATGCGCCCGAACGAGAGCGCCACGTGCGAGTGGCCGATCAAGCCCACCCGCTCGCGCAGCCGGTCGAGGCAGAGTTCGGCCAGCAGCGTGGACAGCACGTACTCCCACACCGGGTCGCGGGGGCTGGCGTGGTAGAGCCCGACGGGGCCCTCGTGACCCTCCGAGCGCAGCCCGGCGAGGAACGCGCGGCTGTCGGCGTGGAGCACCTCCTGCGTCCACTGCAGCGAGAGGCTGGCGCCGCGCGAGAAATCCGACAGCGGCAGCTCGCCGATCGCGGCGAGGTCGTGGTTGCCGGCGAGGCACACCGCGGCGTGCTCGCGCGCCAGCGCCACGCAGGCGTCCGGGTCGCCGCCGTAGCCGACGAGGTCACCGAGGCACCACAGCTCGGCGGCGTCGCTGGCGGCGACGTCCTGGAGCACCGCCTCGAAGGCGTGCCGGTTGCCGTGGATGTCGGAGACGATCGCGACCTTCATCGTTGCAGGGTAGGGAACACGAAAGACGCGGCCTGGCGGGCGCCGGTGCGGGGGAATGCTTCTTTTGCGACCCCCACCATATGAGACTGAGTCTTATTCCTATTTGGTTGGGCCCCAAAAAATAAACAAACACAACCCGGAGGTGGTTGGGTCATGCCCCGCGGTGGTCAGGACTCCTCGCCGTCCCCCGCTTCCCCGCCCCCATACTCGGGCAGGTTCTTGATTCCCTCGCGGGTGCGCCACTTCGAGTAGTTGTCCTCCATCGCGTCGATCAGCTCGCGCATGAAGCGCGGGGAGAGGTTGACGCGGGAGACCACCACGCCGGGGACTTCTTCGGCCTCGACCTCGTGGTCGACGCGCGCGAAGGTCACCGTGAACTCGTAGTCGGAGTGGCTGACGTTGGCGAAGTTGGCGTATACGCCCCCCATGATCTCGGGGGAGAGGTGGATGTTTATGTGGCGCTCGGCGCCGGGATCGTCGTCGTTCACAGGGCTAGTATCGCAACCCGTGCGGGCGAGTGGGGACAGAAGGGCTTCGATGGCCATGGGCGGCGGGCGTTGGGGGCTCTGCGCGGCGGGCGTTGGGGGCCGTGCGCGGCTGGCGTCGGGGGCGGTGGGCCGCAGATGCTCGTGACCGTTGTGGGGGAGGCGCGGATGCGGCCGCCGTTCGCCGATGACGTGGCCCACTACAGCAGGCTGCTGTCCCGTTATGTGAAGCTGGAGCTGGTGCAGGCGCGTAGCTCCGAGGCGGTGGCGCGGCGGATCCCGCAGGGGGCGTTCGTGTCGCTGCTGGCCGCCGACGGCATCGCCTATGACAGCGTTGCCTTCAGCGCCTTCCTGGAGGAGCGCCGCCACGCGGGCGCCGATGTGGCGTTCGTGATCGGGGGACCCTTCGGCGCCCCGCCGCTGGAGCGGGTCGCGCACCGCCTGTCGCTGGGCGCGATGACGCTGCCCCACCAGCTCGCGTGGGTGGTGTTGCTCGAGCAGCTCTACCGCGGGCATAAGATCCTTGCCGGCGAGCCCTACCACTATTGAGGTGAGATGACCGACCTTCCCAGAGAGCCAACCGACGTGAGCCCCTTGCGCACGCCACTTGACGGCCTGCGCGAGGCGGTGCTCGCGGCGGCCGCCGGATTGGCGGGTGGCGATGACGGGCGCGGGCCCGACGGGGTGACGCTGGAGCGCCCGCCGAAGGCCAACTTCGGCGACTACTCCACCAACGCCGCGCTGCTGCTGGCGCCGAGGCTGGGCGTCCCGCCGCGCGAGGCGGCGCAGCGCCTGGGGGCGGAGCTCACCGAGCTGGTGGGGGAGGACCTGGAGCGCTTCGAGGTGGCGGGGCCGGGCTTCGTCAACCTGTTCCTCGCCGATCGCTGGCTGAGACGGGCGCTGGGCGCGATGCTGCAGGCCGGCGAGAGCTACGGGGCGGGTGGCGCCAGGCGCGGCGAGCGGGTGCTGGTCGAGTTCGTCAGCGCCAACCCCACCGGGCCGATGCACGTGGGCCACGCGCGCAACGCGGCCTACGGGGACGCGCTGGCGCGGCTGCTGGCGCTGCACGGGCACCAGGTGACGCGCGAGTTCTACGTCAACGACGCCGGCTCGCAGGTGGGCAAGCTGGGCGAGTCGATCCTCGCGCTGGCGCAGGGCAGGGAGGTGCCAGAGGATGGCTACAAGGGGGAGTACGTCGGCGAGCTCGCCGAGCGCCTGGCCGGCGCCTCCGGCGATGGCGCCCACGCCGCCGCCTTAGCGCCGGCACAGCTGGGGGAGGCGGCGGTGGAGCTGATGGTGGAGCGGATGCGCGCCTCACTGGAGGCGTTTGGAGTGGACGACTTCGACCACTGGCAATACGAGAGCGAGCTGCACCAAGGGAGCCCCAGCCGGGTGCAGCACGCGCTCGCGCTGCTGGAGGAGCAAGGTCACACCTATCGCGGCGAGGGCGCGCTGTGGCTGCGCACCACGGCGTACGGCGACGACAAGGACCGGGTGCTGGTGCGCACGGGCGGCGAGCACACCTACTTCGCCTCCGACATCGCCTACCACCTGGACAAGCGCGAGCGCGGGTATGAGCGCCAGATCGACGTGTGGGGCGCCGACCACCACGGGTATGTGGCGCGGATGCAGGCGGCCTACGTCGCGCTGGGGGGCGAGGAGGGCCATCTGGAGATGCTGATCATGCAGCTGGTGCACCTCGTGCGCCGCGGCGAGCGCGCGCAGATGTCAAAGCGCGCGGGGGAGTTCGTGACGCTGGACGATCTCGTGCAGGAGATCGGGGTGGACGCCGCCCGCTGGTATCTGCTGTCGCGCTCGCACGACACCACAATCGACCTCGACCTCGACCTTGCGCGCGCGCAAAGCAGCGAGAACCCGGTGTACTACGTGCAGTACGCGCACGCGCGGATCGCCTCGATGCTGACGAAGGCCGGCATCGAGCGGGTGGCGGCGGCGCTGGAGGAGGCGATCTCGGGCCAGCCGCCGCCAGCAGCGGCGGCGGTGGGCGGAGCGGCCAACGGCAGCCGCCCGGAAGCCAGCGGCCTGGACGGGGATCCCCTGCACCCCTCCGAGCGCGCCCTCATCAAGCGGCTGCTGGAGTTCCCCGGCGAGGTGGCGGAGGCCGCGCAACGCCGCGCGCCGCACCGAATCGCCGCGTACGCGCTGCAGGTGGCGCAGGACTTCACCGCCTTCTACCGCGACTGCCGCGTGGTGGGCGCCGAGCCGCAGGCGCTGGAGCGCCAGCGGCTCGCGCTGAGCGTGGCCGCGCGAGGCACCATCGCGCGCTGCCTGGAAGATCTCCTGGGGGTGGCTGCGCCGCGGGAGATGTAGACCGCTTGCAAGTGGCCGTTCGCGAAAGGCTCCCTCGCAGTGGCGGCATGTCTGCTCAACCACTGCCCCTCCTCCTCCCCCTCCAAAAAAGGCTCCTCGCCGCGCGCGGGCGGGAGTCAGTCGAAGCGCGCGATGTCCGCGTCCAGCCGCGCCTCGTCGGAGGGGCTCAGCCCGGGGGAGGAGTGGGGGGCTGCCGCGGCGCCCGGCGCGGCGCGGGAACGGCGGCGCCAGCGGGGCAGCAGCAGCGCCAGCAGCCCCACCAGCGCCAGCACCACGCAGGGGGGGACCAGGTAGACGGCGAGGTCAAACCCGTGGGTGCTGGGCAGCGCCAGCACGGCGGGCCCGTATTCGCGCACCAAAGCGCGCTTGATCTGCGCTTCGCTGAGACCGGAGTCGATCAGGCGCTGGATAAACGCTCGCTCGCGGTCGGCCTGCGGCGACTGGGCGACGGTCAGCGGGATTTTGCAGGTGACGCACATCGCCTGGCTTTCCACGGCTGGCAGCGTCGTCTTGGCCCCGGGCGCGGGCGTGGCGGTGGCGGCGGGCGCCACCACCGCGTGCAGCGCCACCAGCAGCAGCAGCGCCTTCATGCGCTCCCCGCGAGCTGCAGCGCCTTCTGCACGAACGGCGTTTCGATCTCTCCGCGCGAGTCGGCGGTGATGTGCCCGGAGGGGTCCACCAGGAAGCTCTCAGGCAGCGAGGCGGTGCCATACAGGCGGGCGAATTCGCCGCCCGCGTCGCGCAGGTTGGGGTAGGTGAGGTGGTGTTCGCGCACAAACTTCAGCGATTCCGACGCCACATCCTCGTCGGTGACCCCCAACACCGTCGCGTGGTGGCGTTCCAGCTGGCGCTGCAACCGCTCCATCGCCGGCGCCTCAGCCTCGCAGGGTGGGCACCACGAGGCCCAGAAGTTCAGCACCACCACCCTTCCGCGGTAGGCCGCCAGCGAACTGTCGCCGTGACCGATCAACACCGGCAGCGTCTCGCCGGCCTGCGGCGCCAGCGGCTGCTGGCCGTCGGCCAGCGCCTGGTCGATGCTGTGGCTGGGCGCCTCGTGGGTCACCCCGTAGATCAGCAGCCCCAGGAAGGCGGCGCCCAGCAGCGAGGCCAGGACGGGTAGCAGCAGTCGTCTCATAAGCACCGAAAGGGTAGAGCTCACGCCTCGGCGGTGGGCTGGTCAGCCGCCACAAGCGCGTAATATGCGCTGCAGTGCGGCGATAGCTCAGTTGGTAGAGCGCAAGCTTCCCAAGCTTGAGGTCGCGAGTTCGAACCTCGTTCGCCGCTTTCGCTTGGTGGGGCCGAATCTGGCTCCGCGTGGCATCGGACATTCGTCTTCACGTTCTCGGCCCTGCACTGCTGTTCTTGCCGAGGCGATGCGGGCCGTGGTGCGACCGGCTCAAATCGATCAGATCGCGGTGTGGCCGGGTGGGGTCGCATCTTTGAGTGATGGGTTGACCTCGCGAGCGCGATGGCCCAGATCGGGATGGGCCAGCAGAGCGTCGACGAGCGCTCGTGACCCGCCGATGCACGTCCAGTCATCGTCCCACAAGGTCGAGTACAGCCAAGAGCGATCGGCCGGAAATATCAAATCCGGCAGGGGACCCTTCGAATGCTTGTGCTCGCGCCACACGCCTGCCTGCTCCGGGCCGGCCTCGATCAGCACGTACCACCCGTCATTGGTGGGCCCCGGCCTCACCATCGGCGCGCCGTTGAACACGATGTCCGCAGCGCCCGTGTCGAGATAGCCAAGCCACCACGACTGTGCCGCGGAATGCTCGCTGAGCACCGCAAGCACGGCGGCGTTGTGACGGTCCGGACACTCCAGCGGCGAGCGTGCGTCGTGGTCGCCGCTGACGGGAAGCTCAAGGGTGGCATAGGCCTCAAATACCGGTGGGATCGCAGACGTGATCGCCAACGAGGCCGCGGTGCTCTGCCGGATCCACGCGACGTCGGCTTCCCCACCTATGCGCCAAGCGCCACCGTCCTTGCTCGCCCAAACCCCCGCGTCGTGATCGTCCGTCATTGGCGCGAGTTTAGGCGGCGGCCCAAGCCACTTCAAGACGAAGGCAAGACGCGGGCGCTCACGTGGGAGCAGTCGCGCCGCGACAATAGTGGGGTGAGTTCCGAGAGCCCTCCAGGCTGGTTGACAGCGGCGGTGGATGCCATGACCTGCAGCCGCAAGCGGTCCCATGGCGACAGACAGGTACCTGGACTGGTGTCCACTTCGCTGCCGCAAATTGGGACGAGAAGCGAGCGCTTCTGCGCGGGGGCTCGCACGACGATCTCCGAGCGCGACTACCGACGGCGAGTGCGTGCCCATTCGCGCCGGGAGGGGAGGCAGAAGCGTGCTGGTGATGATGTCAAACGGGGAGCGGTTCGCGCGCTATATGCTCGCCTGCGATGGAGGCGAACGAAGGCGGTCGGTGCTGTGAGATGCCGCGCCAGCGGTGGCAACAGCGGCCGTGGCGATGGAGAGGGCGGGTCGGCGCTGCGCTCGTCGTCGCCTGCGCGGCGCTGTATGGCAGTGTGCCGGTCGCCGCCGCATCGAGCTCCGACGCCCGGGCCACGCACGCTTATCTGATCGCGCAGTACAGGCTCGTCACGGCGGAGTTGGGCAAGGCCGCCGCGGCGCGCGGCGCAGAAAGGGCCACGGCGGGGCGGATCGCCCGGGAATGCCCCGGGGTAGTGGCGGGAATGCCGCAGGAACCCCTGAAGCCGTTTTCGATGCTCTCACCCCGTGCCAGGGGCGAAAACGTCCGGCTGGACCAGCAGAAGCAAACGATCGAGAGCGAGCTCTATGTGGCGGTCGACCTGGCCGGCGACAGCTCGGTTCGCCCGGCCGAGGAAGCGTACGCCGCCGAAGTACGGCAGCTGTCGTGGAGCAACCCGGCGATCGCCTCTACCCTCCACGCCGCGACCACAACCAGGCTCGAAGTCCTCTCCGCCGCTGCTCCGCCGTTCTGCGCCGACGCGAGGGCGTGGGTCCAGAGCGGCTATCGCGACCTGTCGGCGCCCAGCCGGACATTCGAGGCTTCGCAGGCGGCGCGCAGGCACGTCGGGGGAGCAGAACGCTCCCCCGACGTGCTGCTGAAGCCCTACGAGAACGCAGCGGATCGAGCGCTGATCCGCAAGACCACCGCGGTCGAGGGCAAACTCGTCGCCGGTGACATTGGCGCCCTGCACACAACCTTCCACGTGGATCGCATCGTCGGGTTCCCGCGACCCCCGTTCGAAGAACCCAAACAGGTAACCGTCGGCCACGGGGGCACCGCCGCCGGCACCAACTTCGAGGTGAGCACCGAGTCGCACGGCGCGTTTGGCGCCCCGCGCTCCTGTCATCGGTCGGCGACAGTGGCATACACCCGGCCGGGCGCCCCCGAAGTACTGATCCTGGGCGGCCCCAACAACCCCATCTGCCTCGCCCCGCCCCGCTACCACCACCCCGCGGTGTTCTGCGAATCGGGCATCGAGACCATCCAGACCGCCGTGCCCCCCTCCGTGCGCTCGGCCAGACTGGTGCTCGCCGACGGACAGGCGATCCACTCGCGCGTGACCCGCATACCGCGACAACACGGTGGCCCTGCGGGCATCTACGCCCAGCAGATCCGAGGCAGCACCAGCCACGCGGCGTCCCTCCTCGAGCTGAACGCGGACGGAGGCATCGTGCTCACCTTGAAACTGCCGCGATACCGCTGCGTCAAACGACGCGGGGAATCGGAAGGCTTCCCGACGGTCAATAACCTCGCCAGCGGGCGCACCCCCGGAGGGGAACCATTCACCATCAGCGCATTCGGCAGTCTCAACACCGACCCCTCCAACATTCTCACCCCCTTCCTCAGCATCGACACCGGCGTCAACCCCGAGCTCAACGAACCCGCGATCGGACGCGGCGCGCGCAAAGCGTTCCCCTGGTCGCTGTCGATCGGCTGCGCCCCCCACCCCTACGCGATCCTCTACGCGATTCTCGCACCACCAGGGAAGTCGGTAATCGCGCAAACCCCCCAAGGCGCCGTCGCGCTGAACGTGGTCCCCGTCGAACCGCGCGTGCATACACAAGGGCCGCTCGTCTACGGCGTGTTCAGCGCGCTGCCGTCCGAACTGACCGTGCTCGCGGCGAACGGCTCGACCGTCTACACAGAAAACCTGCAAGGCAGGGTGACCGAAGCGGCACAGTTCTGCGAAGGCTACGCCGAACCGTGAGTTACCGCGTGATCCGAACCGTGGTCCTGATGCTGGCGATCGTCGGCGTGCTGGTCGGTGCCGCCTACTCGTCCGGGCTCCGCGCCGCAACCAGCCCCGAACCGCAGAACGCATACCACTGGCGTGCCACCCCGGGCGGCCAAGTCTCGCTCGTGCCGGTGCTCGACGCAGGAGAGGCCGGTTGGTGCATGCAAACGGTCACCCAAATCGTAACCGGCAACTCGATCAGCAGCAGCCGTGCGTGCCCGGCACCATCCACCACTACGGGCCCGATCTTTGCCGAGACGTGCGACGACGGCAGCGAAGAAGGCGCATTTGTTTTCCTGCTCACTCAACCGGACGTGGCGTCCGTCTCGATCGCCGGCGGCGCGCGCGTTCCCACCACCACCGACGCCACGCTCCCAGACGGCCTTCGCGCCGCCGCGCTGCAATCGCCCGAATACCCATTCCAGCTGCGCTTCTCAACGCACTGCCCGCAAGTCACGCCGTTTGACACCGCTGGCGCGAGGATCCCCACACAGACCCCCGCCCGCGCTCTGCTCGCGTCCCGGCTGCAACGCGCGACGTGGGCACACCCTCAGCACCCGCCGCGAGGCGTGTGCCGCCTCCGCGCAACCCGGCTGCGGCTGGGAACCGTGGCATGGGAAGGCGCAGTGGCGAGCGCCGTCCGACCCATCCATCGGCTGCTCGGCCACGCGCTGGTGTCGTGCGCCGACACCGTTTACATCCACAGGGTCGGTGAATACGTCACCACAGCGGCCCTGCTCAACGCCTCGCGGCCCGGTTCCGCGCCACCCGCCCTGCCCGACATGACACCGCTCGCCGGACATCCCGGCATCTTCCAAGCGTCAAGCTCAGGCGGCCCAGTGCTCGCGCGGCGCACCCCCGGCGCCTGGGTGCTCGCAACCACAGACGAGACCATCGGCGACCCAGCCATGCCACTCGAAATACTCGAGCACACGCAAGTCACGATTTACATGCATTCGCGCGCAACGGGGCACGCATAAACAGCGGATCGCCTGTCCGAACGATCCGGTTGTCCAGGCTGCTGGAACACGTCACCGCATGGCGCCAGATCCGAGGGCATGAGAAGATGGGGTGATCGTGCACGCGACCGATGCGCCTCCCGCAGACGGTTTGGCTGGACCACCATGGCGGACCCGTGTCGCCGCGGTCGTGGCGCTCCTGGCGCCGGTTGCCATGGCGATCGTGGCCGCGGTCGCGCTGGCGGGCGACCTCGCGATCGCCGCGCTCGCGGTGGGGCTCGTGGTCGTTGTGAGCGCCGCCGTCTGGTTCGCCCTGACCCGTCGCGGCCCCTGGCGAGCTGCCGGCGCGGCGCTCGCGGGGCTCGCCGGCGCCGGCCTGATCGTGGTGTTGGCGACTCACTGGCAGGGCGTGCTGGTGCTGGCTGGGCTGCTCCTGCTGCTCGCCGTGTTCGGCCTGGCCGCCCGCTATGCGCTGGGGCGGACGGGGGAGGCGGTTTATGGGGCGCCCACCGCGCTCCTGCCGGTGGGAGCCGCGGGCTCGGCCGTGCTGATCGTCAATCTGAAGTCGGGCGGTGGGAAGGCCGAGCGCTTCGACATCGCCGGCGAGGCTCGGCGGCGAGGTGTGCAGCCGATCGTGCTGACGCCCGGCGACGACCTGCTCGAGCTCGCCGAGGGCGCCATCGAGCGCGGTGCGCAGGTGGTGGGGATGGCCGGGGGCGATGGCTCGCAGGCGCTCGTGGCGACTGTCGCCGCGCGGCGCGATGTCGCCTACGTCTGTGTTCCCGCGGGGACGCGCAACCACTTCGCCCTCGACCTCGGCCTGGACCGCGACGACGTCGTGGGCGCGCTGGACGCTTTCACGGACGCCGTCGAGCGGCGCATCGATCTCGCGTGCGTCAACGACCGCGTGTTCGTCAACAACGCCTCGCTTGGCGTCTACGCGAAGGTCGTCCAGTCCGAGGCCTATCGCGACGCCAAGCTGGAGACATGGACGCAGATGCTGCCCGACCTGCTCGGACCCGACGCCAAGCCGATTGACATCGAGTTCACCGCCCCGGACGGGAGCCGCTGCGACGACGCGCCGCTGGTGCTCGTCTCCAACAACCCGTACCAGCTAACGAGCCTAGCCGGGGCCGGCACGCGCGCGCGGCTCGACACGGGTCGGCTCGGCGTCGTGGCTGCGCGGGTCAGCACCGCCGCGGATGTGTCAAAGCTGGTCGCGCTCGAGCTGGTCGGCCAGGTGGGGCGCTTCTCCGGCCTGGTGTCGTGGCGCACCCCGGAGTTCGAAGTCCGCTCCGGGGGGCCGGTGGAGGTCGGACTCGACGGCGAGGCGCTCATGCTGGAGCCCCCGTTGCGCTTCACCTCGATGCCGGGCGCGCTGCGCGTGCGGCTACCCCGTGGAGTCGGCCTCGCGCCCGGCGCCCGCGCCGCGGCGCTGACCATGGGCAACCTGGGCGCGCTGCTGCGGGTGGCTGCCGGCAGGTGAGGCTTCCCGCGGCACGTCTGGCGCTCGGCCTGGTCGTCTTCGTGCTGGTCGGTTGGGCGGCTGGGGCGCTCGTGACCGCGCTGGTGGGATCAAGCGGGTTGGAGGTGGTGCGCGACGTCGCCGGCGAGCGCTCGGCCGGGCTGACCGCCGTAGCGCAAACGGTGACCTGGGCGGGCAGCGCATTCGTGTTGGTCCCGCTCGCCCTGGTCTGCTGTCTGCTGCTCGCCCGGGCGGGTCTGCGCCGGGAGGCATTCGCGGTGGCGCTGAGTCTCGCCGGCGCGATGCTGCTCTCGGATGTCGTCAAGCTGCTCGTCTCCCGACCGCGCCCCCCGTCGAGCACCTGCAGGCGGTGAGCGGATCGAGCTTCCCTTCGGGACACGCCACGCAGGCGAGCGCGTTCTGGTTCTCGCTCGTGCTGGCGCTGGCGGCGGCGGGGGTCGCGCCGCTACTCACCCGCGTGGCCGCCGGGCTGGCGCTGGTGCTCGTGCTGGCGGTCGCCCTCTCACGCGTCTACCTGGGCGTGCACTATCCGGGGGACGTCCTCGCCGGCGTGTTCCTCGGGACGGGCTGGGCGGTGTTCGTCGCGCGCTCCATGCGGGAGGCCTCGCCGAGGTGACCACGCGGGTCGCGCGAGGACAGCGAGGTCGTGTCCGGCGCCTGGAAGGTGTCTGGTGAGACGATCGCTGCTCGGGCCGCTCGCGGGAGTGCCGGGCGTTCGCGTCCTGCGCACGTATCGGCGCGCGTGGCTGCGAGCGGATCTCCTCGCCGGCGCGGTGCTGGCCGCGATCCTCGTTCCGCAGGGCATGGCCTACGCCGAGCTGGCGGGGCTGCCGGCGGTCACCGGTCTGTACACGACCATCGCCTGCCTGGTGGGCTACGCGGTGCTGGGCCCTTCGCGGGTGCTGGTGCTTGGACCGGACTCCTCGATCTCGCCGCTGATCCTGGCCGCGATCACGCCGCTGCTGGTGACGGGCGATCCCGCGAGCGCGATCGCCCTGGCCGGGATGCTGGCGGTGCTGGTGGGGCTCACCGAGATCGGGCTCGGCCTCGGGAAGCTCGGGTTCGTGGCCGACCTCCTGTCAAAGGAGGTGCAGGTCGGGTACATGAACGGTCTCGCCATTACGATCATCGTGGGACAGATGCCGAAGCTGTTCGGCTTCTCGACGCACGCCGACTCGTTCCTCGCGGAGCTCCGCGCGTTCGTTGAGAACCTCGACCAGACGCAGACGACGACGCTGCTCGTCGGCGTCGCCGTGCTGGTCCTGCTGCTGGTGCTCCCCCGCATCACCACGCGGCTGCCGGCGGTGCTGGTCGGGGTCGTTGGCGCCACCGTGGCGTCGGCGGTGTTTGGGCTCGCCGACAGCGGTGTGGCCACAGTCGGCGCTCTGCCCCAGGGTGTTCCCACGCCCGCATTCCCCTGGACCACCGCCAGCGACGTCGTTCCCCTGCTGATCGCCGCGGTGGGCATCACGCTCGTGTCCCTGACCGACACGATCGCCACCGCGACGAGCTTCGCGGCACGGCGGGGTGAGGAGGTCGAGCCCAACCAGGAGATGATCGGCATGGGCGCGGCGAACATCGCCGCGGGACTCTTCCAGGGCTTCGCCGTGTCGACGAGCGGCTCGCGGACCGCGGTGGCCGAACAGTCGGGAGCCAAAAGCCAGGTGACCGGCCTCGTGGGCGCCGGCCTGGTCGCGGCGCTCCTGCTGTTCCTCAACTCGCTGCTCGCCGACCTCCCGCAGACGGCGCTCGCCGCGGTGGTGATCGTCGCCGCGCTGTCGCTGACGGACCTGGGCCTCCTGCGCCGCTACCTGCGTGTACGCAGGAGCGCCTTCGCGGTGTCCCTCCTCGCAACCGTCGGCGTGATGCTGCTCGGCGTGCTGCAGGGGATCCTCGTCGCCGTCACCCTGGCGATCCTGCTGTTCTTCCGCCGCAACTGGTGGCCGCACGGAGCGGTCCTCGGCACGGTTGAGGGCCTCGAAGGGTGGCACGACGTCGACGCGCACCCGGACGCCCTGCAGATCCCTGGCGTCGTCGTGTACCGCTGGGAGGCCCCTCTGTTCTTCGCCAACGCCGGCGCCTTCCGCCAGCAGATCCGCCACCTCGTGCGTGACCACCGGCCCGAATGGGTGGTCATCCAGTGCGAGGCCGTCACCGACGTCGATGTCACCGCCGCCGAGATGCTCGAGCAACTCGACAACGAGCTCAACGCCGCGGGAGTGCACATGGCGTTCGCGGAGATGCGCAGCCGCCTGCAGGATCTCACGTTGCGCTACGGCCTGTTGGAGACGCTGGACCGCGAACACTTCTACCCAACGCTCGAGGCCGCGCTCGAGGAGATCCGATCAGGCAACCGCCCGCCGGATGCTCCATGCCTCCATGGGTGACCCCGCACAGGGCCGTCGTCACCGACCAGTGTTCCTGTCAGGACGAGCGCGAGAACAGCCGCAGGAAGAGCAGGAAGATATTCAGGACATCCAGGAAGATCCCGGCTGCCAAGGGGATCGCCTCGTTCGTCCCGGCGTGGCGCAACCGGTTGAAGTCCACGACGGTGTAAAGGCCGAAGATCGCAAGCCCGGCCAGCGCGTAAACCGTGTAGGCGGTGGGAATGCGAGCGAAGATCAGCACGATCCCGGCGGCGATGAGCACCAGCAGCAGCCAGAACAACGTTCGGTATAGGAAGGACAGGTCGCGACGGATCGCGTAACCGACGGAGCCCAGGCCGCCCACGAACAACGCGGTCGCCCCGAATGCCTGGCGGACCGCGGTCGGATCGGTCGCGGAGTAGTAGTTGAGGGTGCTAGCCACACTCGCGCCCATCAGCAGCCCGAACGTGAGCAGCAGCGCCAACGCAAGGCTGTGGTTCCCGCGTGCACTTGCAACGTTCAGCCCGACCAGGCAGCCGAGCGCGATCAGCCACGCCACGAACCACCCGGCTCCGCCCAAGTTCCGGCCCAGGTACGCCCCCAGCGTCGCGAACCCCACCGTCAGCGCGACGAGCGCCATCACTCGGCCGAACAGCGTCTGGGCGCGGCTCGCAGGCAGACCTGCGGCAGCATTACCCACGGAGCTCATCTGCTGGATCCTAGTGATGACAAGCCGAGACTGTGGTGGTGCGAGCCCGCCCGACTCGGCGGCTGGCTTGCTACGCGATACACAACGCCTCCCGAGCCCGAGATCAGCCTACCGCGCTGCCCGACGCCCGCACGGTCCGGAAAGCCGGCAAACGCGCTCTCGCCGATGCGCGACCGTCAGCCGGCGAAGCCAGGTTCGGCTGCGATCGATCCTTCGGGAAGCGCCGTGGCGGCCACCTTGGCGAGCCCGGCCGCCGAGGTGCCGTGCTCCCCGAGCTTGGACAGCACTCCGGCCAGGCCCGCGTGTGTTTGCGAGGCGGAGATCGAGGCGCTGAAATGCGCGCCTGTGAGGAGCTGTGAGATCGCGCGCCCTACGCGGCGCTGCGCCGCGTATTGGGCGGACAGCTGCCTGCGTAGCCGTCCGGCATGACGTGCCTGGTCGGCGAGGGCGCCCGGCTTGTGCGCAAGTTCGGCGCCTGTCATTCGATCGACTGTCGTCAGCAGGGCAGTGGTGACCGCCTGCCCGTCGGCGACGCTGGCCGCGTACGCGAGGACGTCGGCGCGCAGCCGCTTGCAGAACTGAAGCGCCTTCCGGTACCGCGCACAGGCCGGCGGGTGGATCACCGATCGCTTCGGGAACGTCGGTTCGGCCAGCTTGCCCAGCTGCCCGGCGGGAGGGTCTTCCACGGTCTTCGCATCCTCATAGATGCGCTTGAGCAACAGGCCACAGGTCGTTCCCGCCAGCGCCGCGACCTCGCCGCCGACGACGCCCTCCGCGGCGAGGAACGCGGCGGCGCTCACCTCGGGCGCGGCCAGCGCGGCGATGATCCCGCCGATCCCCACGGCAGCGAGCTCGCACTCGAACGTCGCGGGGTGCAGCTCTCGACGAATGTCTTCCTGCGCCGCTTTCTTGCTTTCGCAGGACGGCTTCGAGCCAGCGCCGCACGTGACTGGCGGCCCTGGCGCTGTTGGTCCGGGCGCTGTCGGGCCGGTTGCGCTCGACGGGCCCCCGGTGGGTGCGGAGCCGCCCGGAAGCACCGGAGAGGTGAACTTCAGCGTCGATGTCAGTGTCACCTTGAACGTCTGTCCGGGCCCGCAGGCGCATTCGTAGGTCGGCGGGCTGATCGCGTCTGTGAACGGCGCGCCGGGCGGGAAGTACATGACTGGGCCGGCGGCGCCTTCCCAGCCCGGCTGGCTCAAAGCCGCGCCGAACCATTTTTCCGACGAGTCCCATTCGGTCGTCCCGCATTCTCCTGAGAGGCCGGCGCTGCTGGCCAGCAGGATCAGGGGGATACCCTGGGGGGGATCGACGCGGTAGTCGGGGTTCGTCGCCGGGTTGCCGCCGCCGGCCGGAAAGCCGGGCTCGTCGGCCGGCAGTTCGATACCCCGGGTGCCGCCGTCTTTGCTGGTCGCGCTGAAGCTGCCCGAGCACGATGGGGATTTTTCGTTCGTGACTTTAACCGAGCCCGCGAGTTCGGTGACTTCCCAGTGGATCGCGCTGGCGCCGTAGGTGGCGGCGTACTCGATCTGGTCGACGGGGCCGCTGACTTTCGTGTTCCAGCTGAGGTTCGCGCTCACGCTGCGGGTGGGGACCGTCGAGGATGCGGCGGTCTGTGTCAGCGTGCCGCTGTATTCAGCGCTCACGTACGGGTTTTCATCGACCAGCGGGGACGAGGGGCTGTAGAGCGGGTCGGTCGGCGACAGCGGTTCGGCGAGCGAAGCCGTCGGGAGCGCCGCGAAGGCCAGGAGCGCCAAGGCCGCCGCCAACACGGCCGGCACAGTGCGACACGACGGCCCGGTACCGCGGCTGCTGGTCTCGCTGAACATCATTGCCCCTCCTCTCTGGGCAGTGCGTGCACCCCGCACGCTGCCGGTGGGCCGATCCTAGCGCCCCGCCGCCCTCGCGTGTATAGACATCGCGCAAGGCTTGCGTTACGTAATAAACTTCCTCGGCCCCGAACAGCCCGCCGCTGCTGATGCTCACCGTCGCGGAGATCGGCTTCAACAGCGCCCCGCGCGGCCGGTCCGCAACGATGAGGAGGTCTTGATGCGCAAGCTGATCTACTCGATGACTGTGTCGCTGGACGGCTACATCGCCGGGCCCGATGGCGCGATCGACTGGTCGGTGCCCGACGAGGAGCTGTTTCGGTTCCATCACCAGCAGGTGCAGGAAATCGGTGTGCACCTCTGCGGACGGCGTCTCTATGAAACGATGGTCTACTGGGAGACCGCTGAGGAGCGTCCGCTTGCCGCGGAGCACGTCGAGTTTGCCCGGACCTGGAAGGCGCTGCCGAAGGTTGTGTTCTCTACGACGCTGGATAGCGTAATCGGCAACACCAGGCTGGCCGAGGACGGCGTCGGCGAGGAGGTCGCCAGGCTCAAGGAACAGCCCGGAAAGGACATCGGCGTCGGCGGTGCCGGTCTCGCCCGTGCGTGTATGAAGCTGGCGCTGATCGACGAGTGGCGTTTGTTCGTCGCACCTGTCCTACTGGGCGGCGGCACGCCCTACTTCCCGCGCTTGGAGAACCAGCTCAGCCTCGAGCTGATCGAGACACGCACGTTTGGTTCTCGCGTCGTTTACCTTCGCTACGGACGCGCGTCAGACCGCCTGTAGCTAGTTGTCGGCACCCGCGCGCTCCGTGGTAGGACCGCGCCGAGGAGTCCTCGCCCGTCCTGCCTCCTTCCCGCGTTTCTGGAGTGGGCGACGGACGACTCGTCGCTAACTGGCCAACCAGATCGCGCCGTCGCGCAGCACTACTGGGAACGTCTTGAGCGCCCGAGCGCCGGTCGTGCCCTTCACCAGGCCAGCCAAGGGCTTAAACGCGCCCTGTGGGCCGCGGGTCATCGCTCCAGTACGCACGTCGTAGCGAGCCGCGTGCCAAGGGCACTGGAGACAGCCATCCTCGGCAACGTGTCCTTCGCCGAGGGAGGCAAACAGATGGCGGCAGCGGTTGGAAACCGCGAACGGCTCACCATCACTGACACCGACCGCGAGAGCGCCATGCGGCGTCTCGACGACGGCGACCTGTCGCTCGCCGAGATCATCGACGCCGACAAGGCGAGTAGGAGTAGTAGTTGAACCAGCCATTGTGGTCTCCTCGCTATGGGGTGACGAGGACAATACGCCACGCCAGTTCTTTCTACGTCGCGGCGTCGGGGCGCGGCGCCGAAAGCAGGGAGCCTGCCGCGCCCGCCGAGCCGCCGTGCGACGCGGTGCCCGGGCGACCGGGGTGGTGGATCCAGGTTTAGTCAATCTTGTAATCGCACATAGAGGAATTTGGCTTCGAACGTCGAAAACTTAGATCATGCCCGACGATGAGCGGCGCGTGTACGACGCGGCCCGGGGTCACGTGGAGGCGATACGGCAGGACGTCGGCGATCTGGCGCACGCGCTGAGCGTCATCCACGCAGCCGTGCGGCAGGTCGACCCGGCCGCGCGCACCGCCGAAGCGGCCGTCGCGCTCGCCAGCGCAGGCGCACTGCTCGAATACCACGGCCTCGAGGCGAAAGCCACCGAGCTCGCGGAGGATCTCAAAGGTGACGAGCACTTCTCGGCACAGCACGGCGCACAACTCACGCTGATTCGGAATCTCCTCCACCGTTTGCACGATCAGTGGCCGGCGGCACCGCCCGATAACGCGACCGTAGCGCGCGCCATCGCCGCCGAAGCCACCGCCGGCGAACTCAACTACGCAGCCGTTGAGTTCTGCGCGCTCGGTGAGCTCAACGATGCCCTGTCCGGCATCCACACTGGAAAGTCAGTCAACCTCGACGCCCGCTTCTCGCCCGCGCTTCCGTCCGCGACCGATCGCGACAAGCTGATCGCCTATCTGAAGTCCGAGGAACGCCACCTCGCCGGCGTGGTCGACGACAAAGGCCGACTTGCGTATCGCACCCCACCGACGCTGTGGCTGCGGCTTCTCGCCTGCGTGTCGCCGCTCCTGTTCTTCATCGCGGGAGGTGGCTTGCTGTTCCTGATCAGCCAGCTCGACAACTGGGGTTTGGTCTCGGGCAAAAACTGGCCTCTGGGCGACAGCGGACCCGTCATCGGCGGCTACCTGCTGGTGAGCGCCGGGGCAATCCTGCATCTGATCGTCGAGAACGTGAAGCAGTTGCAGTCCAAGCAGGTCCAGATCCTCGCGATCGGCGATCTACTCACGTGGCTGGAGCTGCGGTGGGCCGGTCTCGCCTGGACCTTTGTCGCGATGGTTATAACCGTGATCGCGTTGCGCTACGCAGGGGTCACCTCCGATGCGCGCGAGATCCCCGTCTGGCTGGCGGCTGGGTACAGCGTCGACAGCATCGCCGGCTTGGTGCTGACGCGATTTGACACCTCGGCAACCGCGGGTCTGTCCGCCCTGACCAAACGCATCGCCGGCCAAAGCGCGTGAGCCTCCGCCGATCCTGAGCACTTCCTCTCTGTCACGATTGCGACCTTGCTCGCGAGCTTGCCTGTTCGTTCGCGGGTCAGCCGAGTAGGTGGTACGGCACGTTGAGCGCGCGGTAGGTGCGCTCGGCTCGTCTGTCGCGCGTTAACAGTTCGAGGTCGTGTTCCAGCGCGGCCAGGGCGATCAGGCCGTCATAGGCCGCGCCGCCGCTGACACCGGCGGCGGCGAGACGGCTGGGCGCCTGCGCGTAGGTGCTCGCGTCCAGCACGGCGTACGGGGCCGTCAGGCGTTTGTCGAGCACGGCGGCGGCGGTTCTTGCGTCCACGCGATGTGGCGCCGGGAGCCGTGTGAGGACGCTGTAGGTCTCGGCCGCGGCGTGTGCGATCGTGGTTTTGCAGCGGGCCAGCGCGTCGGCCGCGGTGGTGTGTGCCGGATGATCGCTGAGAAGCGCGGCGATCGTGACGCTGCTGTCAGCCGCTTTTCTCACCGGCGCTCGCGCACAGCTTCGAGCGTGCGCCGCACATCCTCATCGGTGATCGGCGTGCCGGTGGCGGCGATGGAAGGCCCGTGGGGTCCGGTGATGAGCTCGGCCGGTCTGTGGGGCACCGAGAGCTCGAGGTGGCCGTCGATCACTTCGATCTCCAGCGGGACGTTGGGTGTGAGCCCGAGCTCATCGCGTAGCGGCTTGGGCACCACCACCCGGCCCGCACTGTCGATTGACACCTGCATGGTAGAAGCCTACCATCGCAATGGCAACCCCAAAAGTCGAGTTGGGGGAATGTTGGTGTGTCTCTGAGGAGCTGCCCGCTGCCGCGGGTCGAGCGACTGCTCGGCGGCGCCCACCACGAGGCCCACGCCGAGACGTCGGTTACAGCGTCTGCGCCGCCTGCTGGGCGTTTTCGGCGTCGGTGATCGCCCAGCCCAGCCGCTCGATCAGCTGCGCCGCGTTGTGGTCGTTGTCGAGGTGGATTGAGTAGACGCTCTCGTCCAGCAGCACTGGAGCGGCGCTTGGTGTCGTTGTTGGATCGGTGGTAACGATGATCCTGGCCATGAAGTCTCCCTCGTCGATCTTGCGGTGATGTCGATCCACCCATCGACCACGGTTGCACGCCTTCCTGACGGTGGGGTAAAGCCCGGGATGGTGGTGTGTCGATTCGCGGCGAACGCTGTCGATTGGCGGGCGCGCCGTTCGTCGTTGATACGAAACCGCGGCTTAGCCGGCAAGCGCCGGACGGCGGCGGGTCGATCCGATGGAATGCTCGACGAGCCCTACCCTCTGAAGGAGGAACGATGAAGTACATGCTCCAGATCTTCACGCACGACATGGCCGACGCCTTCGAAAGCCTCTCCGAGGACGAGCAGAAGGCGGTGTTCGGCGAGTACATGGCAATCATGCAGGCGCCCGGCGTGAGCGGCGGCGCGCAGCTGCAGCCCACCTCGACCGCCACCACGGTGAGGGTGCAGGATGGCAGCACGCTCACCACCGACGGGCCGTTCCCCGAGACCAAGGAGGCGCTCGGCGGCTACTACCTGCTGGAGGCCGCCGACCTGGACGCGGCGATCGAACTGGCGGCGCGGATCCCGGCGGCGCGGCTGGGCGGGGCCGTCGAGGTGCGTCCGCTGGTGGAGCGCTGATTGAGCGCCTCCGGCGATGAGGCTTTGCGCTCGACCCGTCGAGCTGGGGCCCTGCGTGCGGGCGCGATCGAGCGGGTGTTCCAGGAGGAGTGGGGGCGTGTGCTCGCTGCGCTGATCGGCTTCCTCGGCGACTTCGACCTCGCCGAGGAAGCCACGCAGGAGGCGTTTGCGGCGGCGGCGGAGCGCTGGCCGCGCCACGGCCTGCCGGAGCGCCCCGGCGCGTGGCTGACCACGACCGCGCGCAACCGCGCGATTGACCGCATCCGCCGCGACCGCACGCTGGCCGCCAAGTCGAAGCTGCTGGAGCCCCCCGGTCCCGTGGAGCAAGAACCCGACATCGGGGACACCGTGTTTCCCGACGAACGTCTGGAGCTGATCTTCACCTGCTGTCACCCGGCGCTGGCCGGCGACGCGCAGGTGGCGCTCACGCTGCGCGCGCTCGGCGGCCTCTCCACAGATGAGATCGCGCGCGCCTTCCTCGTGCCCGAGGCGACGATGGCGCAGCGGCTGGTGCGCGCCAAGCGCAAGATCAGGGACGCCGCGATCCCCTTCCGGATCCCGCCCGCCCATCTCTTGCCCGACCGCCTGGCGGCGGTGCTGGCGGTGGTGTATCTGATCTTCAACGAGGGCTACTCCGCGCCGCCCTCGCGCATCGAGCTCTCCACGGAGGCGATCCGCCTGGGCGGTGCGCTGACGGAGCTGATGCCCGACGAGCCGGAGGTGTGGGGCCTGCTGGCGCTGATGCTGCTGCACGACTCCCGCCGCGCCGCGCGGATGCGCGAGGGCGAGCTGGTGCTGCTGGACGACCAGGACAGGACGCTGTGGAACCGCGAGCAGATCGACGCCGGCCGCGCCGCGTTCGAACGCGCGCGGGCGCTGCACAGCGGTGGGGCGGCCGGTATCTACACCCTGCAGGCGGCGGTCGCCTATTTGCACACCGAGGATCCGCGCGACTGGCCGCAGATCGCCGCGCTCTACGGCGAGCTGGCGCGGTTTACCCGGTCCCCGGTGGTGGAGCTCAACCGCG
This sequence comes from uncultured Solirubrobacterales bacterium, assembly GCA_963794715.1. Taxonomy (GTDB): domain Bacteria; phylum Actinomycetota; class Thermoleophilia; order Solirubrobacterales; family Solirubrobacteraceae; genus Palsa-744. The sequence goes on from CAWCEY010000002.1 coordinate 1,176,072, forward strand.
CCGTCGCGCTCGCCGAAGCCAGCGGTCCCGAAGCCGGGCTGCGGGCGCTGGACGGGATCGACGGTATCGAGGAGTACCACTACCTGCACGCCGTGCGCGCCGATCTCCTGCGTCGTTTGGAGCGCTCTGCCGAGGCGCGTGCCGCGTACGAGCGCGCGCTCGAGCTGGCCCACTCCGAGCCCGAGCGGCGCTTCCTGGAGCGGCGCCTGGCCGAGCTGGATCGCGCTCGCTGAGGTCCGACCCCCTCGCGGGGTTTGTGGCTTGGCTCTTGTCCAGCGGTGACGAAGACAGAGCGGGATGGTTTGCGCTGTGGAGCCGGTTATGGCCGGTCAATGTGAGGCAATGATGGCGCGCAGCATTTTCTCGATGTGGTCGCGTGCCTGGTCGTCTACTGGCAGGTCGGGCACGCGCGCGAGCAGCATGTCTGCTTGGACGATCCCCGCGTTGAGTGCTTCGGTGGCGTAATCCCAGTCGCGGTCGCGCCCGGCGGCGCACTTGGAGAGGACAAGGTCGTGTGCCTCCAAGCACCAGGCGATGGCCGGGCGCTCAGACCCAACTCGAGGCGGGATCCGGTGCATGATGAGGCGCTCCCGCCAGCCGTGCGGAGACTTCGCGGTCTGCGGCCCGACGCCGTGTGCGTAGTAGCCGTAGGCCAGGTGAAAGGGAGATCCATCCCCAAGTGCGCCGTCGATCAGGTCGGCTGCGTCGGGGTCGTGAAGTGGGTAAATGTCCGCCTCTAGCGATTGCAACATCGACGCGGGTGGATGCCTGTGGGAGCCGAGGATCGCCTGGCTGCCGACGACGACGAACTCGTCCTGCCCGGTCACCGCCGCCGCGGCCGCGAGGACGTGCTCGAACTCCTGCGGACCCATCTATGTGACCGCGCGTAGGATCCGTGTGCGCTCGGGCTCGCTGAGCAGCCCCGCAAATGGGGAGTTCTGGCGCAGGTCGTGGGCCTCTTGGGTCTCATCCACCAGCGCTCGGCGGATCTCCGGGATGGGCCGGTCGAGCAGCTGTTCCCACCGCTCGGCGTAGCGCGGGTCGATTCGCTGCTGCGTCCGCCACCGGAACAGCACGTGTCGCGCCTCCTGCACCATCGGCTTGTGCAGTCCTCGCGCGACCGCCCGATGGTAGGCAAGGCTGCGTGCCCGCGCGCGGTCGTGAGGGTCGCGTATGCCATCGCTGTATGAGGCATCGACGCGAAGACGGCGTGCCGCATCCCGTCGGCGTGCCATCGTTGGGGTCAGCACGTATCGGCGAGGATGTTCGCTGCGTTCGGCCCGGACGGCCTCGTGCAGGTCCAGCAGCGCCGGCACCGGGACCTCGAAGCGGCCGGCAGGTGAGTAGACGACGGGCAGATCGCCCGTTTTGATCCAACGATCCAGCGCCGTATGGCTGACGCCCAGCGCACGCGCGGCAAACCGGCGCGACACGGTCTCTCCCAATTCGCGTTCCAGCGCCGCGCGAACCGCCGCGATGTCGGGATTGCCCGGAAGCTCGAGCCCGGCACGACGCAGCCGCAGGATGTTTTCAAGCAGCTCCTGCTTGCGATTGACGACACTCATAGTGTGGAAAGCGTAGCAAGCGAGCTACCAAAAATCACGAAAAACGACAACTCTTTCTCGGCGCCTCGCTGCGCCAGATGCCTGGGTGCCCGACGTTTCGCGCGCAGCGATTTGCGAGGGAGGCGCGCCTGCGGTCGCGTGCGGTGGCCGCCAGTCGAGCGGCTGCCGAGGATCGAGTGTTCGTGGATTCGATCTCCGAGCATTAAGGCTATTCTGGATTCTCCGGGCCTATAATCCGCATTGTCCGGACCTGGATTCCGGATTATCCGCTATCGTGACGATGCTTTGTCCAAGCACGAGATCCCCCGGCACGCGGAGGCACGGGTGGCGGAGGCGCTTGCCGACACGCGCATCGTCGCGGTCGAAGGCCCGCGCCAGGCCGGCAAGTCGACGCTGTGCACGAAGGTTGCCGTGGAGCGGGGTATGGGGGTGGTTACGCTCGATGACGCCAACACGCGACGGAGTGCGAGCGACGATCCCGCGGGGTTCCTTGCGGGTCTTGGCGAGCGCGTGTTTATCGATGAGTTGCAGCGCGTGCCGGAGCTGGTGCTGGCGCTAAAGAGCGTCGTCGATCGTGACGTCCGTCCGGGCCGCTTCCTGGTGAGCGGGTCGGCCAACCTGCTGCTGGCCCCCCGGGTCGGCGACTCGCTTGCTGGGCGCGTGGAGCGGGTGCCGCTGCGTCCCTTCACGCAGGCTGAGATCGCGCGCCGGGCGGTGCCGGCGTGGCTCGAGGAGATCTGGGGGGGCGCCGGCGCGCCCTATGTGGAGGCGCAGGAGCTGGGGCGTGCGGCGCACGCCCAGCGCATCGCCGCCGGCGGGTTCCCGCCGGTGCTGGCGCGCTCGGGGCGCCGGCGCGGCGCGTGGTTCGACGATTATCTGGCCGCGCTGGTGGCGCGTGACGTGCCCGACCTGGTGGACGTCAGGCGCCCCGATCTGCTGCCCGCGCTGTTGGCGCATCTCGCCGCCGGCTCGGGCTCCACGATCGCCCTGCGGCCGATTGCGCGGGCGCTGGCGGCGGACGAGAAGACGGTGCGCACGTATGTGCGCCTGCTGGAGTTGCTCCATCTGGTGGTGGGCGTGCCGGCGTGGGCTCCCGGCCTGGCGGCGCGGGCGGTGCGCGCGCCGCGCCTGTTCGTCGAGGACAGCGGTTTGCTCATCCACCTGCTGGGGGCAGACGCCGCGCGCATCGCCTCCGATGACATGCTCAGCGGTCGCGCGTATGAGTCGTTTGTGGCGATGGAGCTGGCGCGCCTGCTGCCCCACACCCCCACCGCGCCGGTCATGCGTCATTGGCGCGGCCCGCATGGGGAGGAGGTGGACGTGGTGTTGGAAAACCGTGCCGGCCAAACGGTGGCGATCGAGATCAAGGCCGGCGCCACCGTTCGCCGCGGCGACCTGCGCGGGCTGCACAAATTCAGGGAGCTGGCCGGCGAGCGGTGGGTGGCCGGGCTGGTGCTGTGCACAACGCGCCAGACCGTCCCGCTCGCGCGCGGCATCTGGGCGGTGCCGGTCGCGGCGCTGTGGGTGTGAGGTGTGGCAGGGAAATCGCGCGCCGGCCGCGGAGCTGTCTGGCGGGCGATCTCCCATGCCACCATTTCCAGTATGGATATGACTTCTGGTATGGAGTCGTTTGGGGAACTGTTGCGAGGTTTGCGGGGAGGCCGGCTGAGCCAGGAGGCGTTGGCGCGGAAAGCTGCCGAGCGGTAAGACGCTCAAGGGCGATTGGGGCGTGTCGGCGGTCGTACGCCGACATCGAAGTACAGATCACCTAGGGCTTGACATCTGCGAAGCGAAGTGTTACGTTTCGTTCACGGGCCAGTTCTCCTGCTGCTTGGGGTCTGGTGTACATAGGGTCTGGTTGGGGTCATACCGCTTTGTGGTTGACGTCAGGCGCTCGCAGGGGTGTAGTTATGGGAGAGGGGCTGGATCGGATCGATGAGGGAGTTGTTTCAGCGTGGTTTCTAGAGAGAGAGACATGATGGGAGTGTGCGCGTCGGTCCGGCGGGCTGATGCTAGATGCGCCAGCCTGGGGCTGTCGCATTCTCTCTCTCTCTCTCTCTCTCTTCGTCTAGCGGGTTAGCCGCTGGGTTTCCTCGTCGGGCGCGTTCGCGCCGTTTTGTCTTTGTCCCCGCGGGGGGTGGGCGCCGGGCGGCTCTGGGTGGGCGCACGGTGGCTTTGCGCGCGGTCGCGTGGTCATGTGTGCGTGTGGGGGGTGGCTGCTGATGGCGGCCTCGGCGCGTGGCGGTGTGGGGACGGCGGCGCGTCGGCGGCCGTCTGAGCGGGCGTTGCCGGGGGAGCGGCGGCAGCGGCGCAGGCCGGAGCGGCCGGTGCTTCCGAGTAACGCACAGCGGGTGCAGGTCGAAGGGATTCAGCGTTCGCGGCTGCTGGTCGCGGCAGCGGCGGCGATCGACGAGTTGGGGTATGAGCATGCCTCGGTCCAGCGGATCACTGCTCGTGCGCGGGTGTCGCGACGGACGTTTTATGAGTTGTTCGGCAATCGTGAGGCGTGTCTGACGGCACTGTTGGACGATGTGGTGGGGCGCGCCGAACGGGAGCTTGCGGCGGCGGGCCTGGAGGGCCTTGAGTGGCGTGACCGGGTGCGCGGAGGGCTGTGGGCGATCCTCGCGTTTCTGGATGGTGAGCCGGCGTTGGCGCGGATTTGTGTGGTGCAGGCGTTGCATGGTGGCCCGGAGGTGTTGGAGTGTCGCGAGCGGATCCTTGGGCGTTTGGTGGAGATCATCGACGAGGGGCGTGGAGTGGGCCCGCGTGGCGAGCAGTGCACGTTGGTCACGGCGGAAGGTCTTGTCGGTGGGGCGTTCGGCGTGGTGTACGCGCGTTTGCGCAGCGGCGATCCCCGGCCGTTGACGGGGTTGCTGGATGAGTTGATGGGGATGATCGCGTTGCAGTACCTGGGGCCGCGGGCGGCGCGTCGCGAACAGCGGCGCCCGACGCCAATGCTGGCGCCGCGTCCCGTGCCGGACAGCGGTCCGGCTTATGCGCGTGTGGACGCCGAGAAGGATCCGTTGGACGAGGTGGATATGCGGCTCACGTATCGCACAGCGCGGGTCCTGACATGTATCGCCGAGTTGCCGAGCGCGAGCAACCGGGCGGTCGCGGACAGCGCCGGGGTGATCGACCCGGGTCAGATCTCAAAGCTCTTGCGGCGTTTGGAGCGCCTCGGTCTCGCAGTGAACAGCGGCGGGGGCCACCAGAGCGGCGAGCCCAACGCGTGGCAGCTCACGCCGCTGGGCACAAAGGTCGCACGACGCCTCAGCGTTCTCACCCTCAACCGGGATCAGGCCGCATGACACGCCACCTCCGATCAAATTTATTACTTCACAACAACAACCAAGGAGACAAGGTGAGATCCACAGAGCATCACGCGAAGGCCGCCGTCACGTCGAGGATCGGGCGCTTCGCGACGCTTCGTGGGTTCCTCCAAGGCCGAGGGAGTGGTGCGCCCGCGCGCGGTGTGGTTGCCGCGTCGCTCGCCGCTCTCTGTGTTCTGCTTGCGCTCTGTGCCGGTGTCGCGCGAGCCGAACCTCCCAGGCTCATCTCCTACGGAGCGTTCTCCACGCACGAGGAAGCTGGGGTTGGCCTCGCCGTGGATGGCTCTGGAGACCTGCTTGTGTCGAGTCTCTTTGAAGGGCTCTTCGCCCCCTCGAAGATCGTCAAGCTCGACCCTTCGGGCAAGTTGCTTTCGCCGCCATCGCCGTTTGGGTCTGCGCATTACTCGGGTGTTGCGGTGAACCCGGTGAACGGCGACGTCTACGTGCTTGGCGAAGAAGGAGGCTTCCTGACGCCGGCCACGCCCGCGATGATCTTTGTCTATGCACCCGACACGGGTGCCCTGCTGTCGTCGTTTGAAGTGTCGGCGTCACGCAACTTCTTTTTCTGGACAAACGTCCAGATTGCAACTGACTCGGTCGGCAACGTGTATGTGCCGAATGCCCTGGAAAATGAGGTGCTCGAGTACAGCCCTGGTGGTACGCTGCTGAAGACTTTAACGGGTTCCGGCGCCAGTGCGCTCGAGGGACCGACTGGAGTCGCGGTGGACTCCTCTGGAAACCTCTGGGTGGCCGACTCCGGCAGCAACAAGATCGTGGAGCTCGATTCGAGCGGCGCGTCGGTGGAAGTGAACGGAAAGCCCGTTGAAATCGAGAACGAAGGCGTGGGGTCGGTAGCGCTCGACGGGCATGGGCACGTGTTCGCGCTCGTCGACAACAGCGCGGACCCGTGCGGCGAAAGGGAATCGCCCTGTCTGCATCTCATCGAGTACAGCTCGGAAGGTAGGCGGCTCGCTGATGTGGGCGCCAGCCGGTTCGGCAAGGTTGGTGGCGAAGCCGAACGCTTTTACAGCACGGTCGCGGTGAACGAAGCGAACGGGCGTGTATACGTGCTCGCCGGCCAGCAGGAAACTATCTGGACATTCGCACCCCCCACAGCGCCTGTGGTTGGCCAGGAGTCCGTCGCGGAAGTCGGGCCCACCGAAGCGAAGCTTGGAGCGCTCGTGAACCCCGGCGGAGCCCAGACGGCCTATCGCTTCGATTACGGTCCCACCAGCGCCTACGGCAGCTCAGCGCCCGTTCCCGAAGGCAGCGTCGGGGAAGGTATCACCGCGCGCGTCGTCTGGGCGTCCGCTAGCGGCCTTGCAGCGGGCACGACCTACCACTACCACGTGGTTGTGACCAGCGAACTAGGAACGGTCTATGGCCCCGACCAGACCTTCACCACGCCGACCGCTGAAGAGGTGGCGTGTCCCAATGAACAGATGCGCGGCGGCTTCTCCGAGAGGTTACCCGACTGCCGCGCCTACGAGCTCGTGACGTCGCCGGTCAAGAGCTCGTCTCAGTTCGATGCCAACGAAGCATTTGCGTATGCGAGTAGGGCCGCCGCAGATGGCGAAGCGCTCACGCTTCGCTCCCTGGAACCGCGACCTGGCGCGCCCAATGCCGGCGAACATTATGTGGCGACGCGTGGCACGGCCGGCTGGACCGCGGAAGACATCATGCCGCTTGAAGCCTACGACGGAGTGACATGCCCGGAATTCCAGGTCGTGTACGGCTATTCGGAACAGCTTACCAAGACCGTGATGCAGGTTGACGGCGGGGCGCGCCCTGCGTCCGACATCTCAGAAGAAAGCCCGGAATCGTGTAACCCCGAAGGCCGCCAAGTCGTCAGCGGCGAACCCGTGGGCTACGAAAATCTGCTGGTGCGCGATAACGCGACCGGTGCCTACCAGCTCGTGAACGTTACGCCGCCGGGCGTGACGCCGGCCGACGCGCACTTTCAGGCGGCCTCCGCCGATCTCAGCCATGTGATCTTCACGGAGACCGCGCCCCTAGTCAAAGGCGCGCGTTACGGCGTGGAAAACCTCTACGAATGGGACGAAGGCGCGCTGCGGCTGGCGAGCGTGCTGCCGGACGGCACGGTGGTTCCCGGATCGCTTGCGGCAAAAATGCAGGCGGTCGTAGGTGGGATAAACAAAGAAATGGCTGCGGCCACGTCTCTGCACAACGTGATTTCAAGCGATGGCTCGCACGTCCTCTTCACCTACGGTGGCGCTCTCTACGACCGCATCGACGGGCAGCGCACGGTTCAGGTCGACGAAAAGCACGGTGGGTCGGACCCCAGCGGCGGCGGTGTCTTTCGTGCTGCGAGCGCCGAAGGCTCGCACGTCTTCTTCCTCGATGAAAGCAAGCTCACGCCGGGCTCGACAGCGGAAACGGGCGAGCCGGACCTCTACGAATGCGCTCTGCCCGCAGGTGCGAACGAATGCGAGCTTACCGACCTGAGCGACGCCAAGGCCGGCGAACACGCCGACGTCCAGAGCGTCCTGCTTGGCAGCCGGGACAGCTCGCGCGTGTATTTCGCAGCCACGGGTGTGCTCGCCGCCAACAAGCACGAGTACGAATACACCGACGCCGCAGGTAATAGCCACAAAGTCGTCGAAGAAGCCCAGCGCGGTCGGGAAAACCTCTACCTCTACCAGGGCGGCACGATCACATTCATCGCAAACGAAGTTGGAGGTGAGTCAGCCTCGCCGGATGGGGTGTGGCTCGCATTCGACACGAACAAGAGCCTCACCGGCTACGACAATATTGTGCCCAGCAGTGGCCAGCCGACTGGCGAGATCTTTCTCTACAACGCCTCTGGCGGCCAGGTCGTCTGCGCATCGTGCAATCCCAGCGGCGAAGCTCCGGCTGCCGGCGGCGGCTTTGGACTGGCGCCGCACGGCCTCTCTGACAGCGGTCGTGCTGTCTTCCAGACGGTCGAAGCGCTTGTGCCCTCCGATACGAACGGCCGGCTCGATGTCTACGAGTACCACGGCGACCACGTGTACCTGATCTCGAGCGGAACGAGCTCCTTCGAATCGGGCGTGGAGGACGTAAGCGAAAGCGGCGATGACGTGTTCTTCAGGTCAAACCAGCAGCTTGTACCACAGGACAACCAGGAAGGAATGATCGTCATCTACGATGCCCGCGTCGACGGAGGTTTTCCCGAACCGTCGTCCCCGTCGGCGTGCACGACGGCCGATGCGTGCCGCACGCCGGTCTCGCCACAGCCTTCGATTTACGGGGAGCCGGCAAGCCAGACCTTCTCGGGCGCGGCAAATCTCGCGCCGCTCGAAGTCAAGCCGAAGGTTAAGCCCAAGGCAAAGCCCGTGAAGTGCAAGCGTGGCCGGTACCGGAGAGGTGCGAAGAAGAGCAAGTGTGTGAAAAAGACAGCGAAGCAGGCCAAGCATTCCGCCCACGCCAACCGAAGGGGTAAGTGATGACGCGCTTGAGGAGAATCCCGACGGCGCTCCCGCTCGCAGTCGCTGCGATCGTGGCGCTGGGAGCGGGCGCCGTTCCGGCGCTCGCCAGTGAAGCACACCCGCTCTTGCGTGAATTCGGCCGCAGCGCGACGGAATCCTTCTCGAACCCAAATGGGATCGCGGTGGAAGAATCGACCGGTGACGTCTACGTCGCGGACATCGGCACGGACTCCGTCTACAAGTTCAACGCCAACGGCGAATCGGAAGAATTTGCGACTCTGCACTCCCACGCGCTGAGCGGCGCCGCCACGACGGCCGGGTCGTTCTCGTTCCCCCTGCTGTACGGCAGCCCAGCGGCGATTGCGATCGATAACGCTTGTGTGCGGCACACTCCGGTGCTCACCGGCAAGGCCTGTGAAGAGTTCGACCCCTCGGCTGGTGATTTGTACGTGATGGATGCCGGGCACGGCGTGGTCGACAAGTTCAGCCCCGAAGGTAACTACCTGAGCCAGCTCGACACTTCGTCAGAAGGCGAATTGCATGGTCTGGGCGTCGACGGACGCGGCACCTTGCACGTCGACCTGACTGCCGCCGGGGGTGGCGAACGCGAGCTGCTGATCGACGAATTCGACGGCGCCATGAATCAACTGATCGCTCACCGGCCGTTGGGAAACACATATCTAATAGGTGCTACCGGTCTACCTGAGGGGTCCAGTGGCGCAGGTCAGGCCGATGGCTTTGCTGTTTCTGCCACGGGCGATGACTACCCGATGTATGGGCCGTCGTGCTCGTGTACGCTCAAGTTCGGGCAGAAGCTCTCCGCTCTTGGTCGCGTGGACAGCGGCGAAGCGGGCGATGTCGCGGTGGCCGTCGATCCCGTGACCGGCTACGTCTACGCAGACGATCAATCTGCCGTGGCCGAATGGGACACGGGCGCGATGAATCGCAACAGCGTAGAACAGAACCACAACTCCGCTGGAACGCTCGTTTCGCGCTTTGGCTCGCTGCAGCTCTCGGGCTTCGCGGGAGAGGGTGGGATCGCGGTGAACGGTGCGAGCGGCCAGATTTATGTCTCGAGCCCGACAAACGGCGAGGTCTATGTCTTCGGCAGCGACGCCCCGGCTGTGACAGTCGGCGGACCGACCGCTGTAACCATGGAAGCCGCGAGCTTGAGCGGTACAGTCGAGCCGCGCGGCGTCGCCGTCATCTCGTGCGAGTTCGAATACGGCCTCACGAACGAACGCGGCAACGGCCCCTACAACCACAGCGTGCCCTGCCAGCAAACGCCAGCCGAGATCGGAGCGGGACGCAGTCCGGTGGTGGTCTCCGCGCAGCTCGAAGGCCTTCGAGCCGGCGAACTGTACCACTTCCGTCTGATCGCGACCAACGCCAACGGCCCGGGGGAGGCCAGCGGTATGCTTCCGACGCACGGCGTCGGCTTTGGTATCAAGAGCTACGAAATCAGCTTCCTAAACGAAGACGGCACTCCCGATGCGCAGGCCGGCTCGCACCCGTACCAGTTCGTCGACAGCTTCGAACTGAACTCACACTTCAAGCGCCGTGAATCAAACGCTGACTCACCGTACATGCGCGAGCCCGATGGCGTCCTACGGAATATCAAGGTCGATCTGCCCCCCGGCTTCGTCGGCGATCCCAATGCGCCCTCCCAGAGGTGCACCGGACAGGAGCTGAGCCTAGGGGGTCTGGGTAAGGTCGCCCCGTGTCCAGCCGGATCGATCGTGGGCCATCTCTTCCTGAGCTGGTCAGAAGCTGCGAATCGTGAGGACGCACTCACCAATCCGATCTCCGCCATGGCGCCTGTGCGCGGCGTGGCTTTGCAGCTCGGCAGCAGTTTCATCGAGCCCCTGCTGTATATCGGCAATGGGTTGCTCGCCGGGGGAGACTACCCCGTGCAGGCGACAGTGACGGATGCGCCGGCGTCAGCGCCTGTCATCAAGAGCACGCTGGTGGTCTTTGGCATTGTCGGCAAGGTCGAAGAAGTCGAAGTCGAAGCGCGTGAAGGAGGTAATATTAAATATCCCTTCGACAGCCGCAAGCCGTTTCTAACGATGCCGACAGGCTGCCACGGCCCGTTGCGCTCGACGATCGCGGCCGACTCATGGGACGAACCAGGCAAGTGGGTTACGGCGAGCGCGGTCACGCGCAACTCTGCAGGCACGGCCGTCGCGCTCACGGGTTGCTCGAAGCTCAAGTTCCCGGCGGAAATCACGGTATCTCCCGACACTACGGACGCGAGCACCTCATCTGGCTTGACAGTCAACGTCCATGTCCCGCAGACAGCGGCGCTGAACCCCGACGGCCTGGCGGAGTCGGCGCTGCGTGACACGAGAGTGGCGTTGCCCGAAGGGGTCGCGATCAACCCGGCGGGTGGCGGTGGGCTCGAAGCGTGCACCTCCGACCCCGGCGCGTTGGCGACGGGCGCGCTCGGCACCCCAGGTGATCAGATCGGCTACAAAGGCCAGGAAGAATTGAACGCCGAAGACGAACCTGGTGTGAGGTGGAGCACGTTCACACCGGAAATGCCGAGCCTGCTCGATCCGGGCGTGAACTTCTGCCCGAATGGTTCGAAGATCGGGACCGTGAAGATCAAGACGCCCTTGTTGGAACACGAACTGGAAGGCTCGGTGTATTTGGCGGCGCAGGACAGCAACCCGTTCGGGAGCCTGGTAGCGATGTACCTCGTCGCCGAAGACCCCTTCTCGGGTAGCTTGGTGAAGCTGGCGGGTGAAGTGTCGATCAACCCGGATACGGGGCAGATCGTCACGACGTTCAAGAACACCCCCGACGTGCCGTTTGAAAACCTCGAACTGCACTTCTTCGGCGGGGAACGCGCACCGCTGAGCACACCGTCGCGTTGCGGGACGTACACCACGACCGCGGTCTTCGCGCCGTGGGACGGTAACGGTCCCGTGACCGCGGAATCCTCGTTCAAGATCGAACACGGCCCGGGCGGCGGCCCGTGCCCGGGTGCCACCCTGCCGTTCAACCCGGGTGTGAACGCCGGTGCGACGAACATCCAGGCAGGCGCGTTCTCGCCGCTGACGGTCACCGTCAACCGCAAAGACGGCGAACAGAACCTCAAGTCCCTGGAAGCGAAACTGCCGCCGGGCCTGTCAGGTGTGTTGACGGGTGTCGAACTGTGCCCCGAACCGCAGGCCAACGAAGGGTTGTGCGGGGAAAACAGCAAGGTCGGCGAAGCGACGATTGGTGTCGGTGTCGGCAACGATCCGTTCACGGTCACCGGCGGACGGTTCTACTTGACCGGCCCCTACAACGGGCACGGCGGTTGCACGGTCGGGGAAGCGGGGTGCGCCCCGTTCGGGCTGACGTTCGAGGTGCCAGCGAAGGCCGGCCCGTTCGATCTCGCGAACACGACGAACAACCACCCGGCGTGTGACTGTGTGCTCGTCCGCGGCAAGATCGAACTGAACCCGCAGACCTCGGCGATCACGATCACCTCCAACCCGCCTGGGACACCGGACTCGATCCCGACGAGCATCGAAGGGATCCCCCTGGAAATCCAGCACGTCAACGCCACGACCACACGCGGGAACTTCCAGTTCAACCCAACCAACTGCGACAAGATGGCGCTCACCGGGACAGTGCAGCTCAACGAAGGCGGTTCGAGCACGATCACCACACCGTTTCAGGTCACCAACTGCGCCGCCCTGAAGTTCGAACCGAAATTCACGGTCTCGACGTCCGGGAAGACGAGCCGGACGGGCGGCGCGAGTCTGACCGCGAAGCTGGCCTACCCGAGTGTGCCGCAGGGCACCGATGCGGACATCGCGAGGGTCAAAGTCGAACTCCCCAAGCAGCTCCCCTCGCGCCTGACGACGCTGCAGAAAGCGTGCTCCGCGGCGCAGTTCGAATCCAACCCGGCGGCCTGTCCCACGGCATCGAAGATCGGCTACGCGGTCGTGCACACCCCGTTGATCCCGGTGCCGTTGCAGGGCCCCGCGATCTTCGTATCCCACGGCGGCGAAGGCTGGCCGAGTCTTGTGCTCGTGCTCCAGGGGTACGGCATCACGATCGACCTGACCGGTAGCACCCTGATCAAAAACGGGATCACCAGCACCACGTTCAAGACGGTCCCCGACCAGCCGTTCTCGAGCTTCGAACTGACGCTCCCGGAGGGCCCCTACAGCGCACTCACGGCGACCGGGAACCTCTGCACCGCGAAGAACCTAACGATGCCCACGGAATTCGTGGCGCAGAACGGCGCCGAGCTCAAGCAGACCACCAAGATCGCCGTCACGGGCTGCCCGAAGGCGAAGAAGACCACCCACAAGAAGAAGAAGCACAAGACCAAAACCACGCATGGGAAGCGCGGAAAGCACGAGAGACGGTAGGCCGTTGTGCTACTGGCTCGGGGCATCCGGCGGTGAGATGCCCGGGAGGTCTGCCGCACGGCGGACCTCCCGGAGCGGGGTTGGCAGCTGTCGCCCAGTCTACGCCGTGCTGTGTCCTTGAGCGAGCTCGCCGAGGTGGCCGGCATCCCACGGCAGCCGGCGGGGGGTGGGCTCTCGACGGGCTTGACATCTGCGTAGCGAAGTGTTACGTTTCGTTCACGGGCCAGTTCTCCTGCTGTTCGGGGGTCTGGTGTACATAGGGTCTGGTTGGGGTCATACCGCTTTGTGGTTGACGTCAGGCGCTCGCAGGGGTGTAGTTATGGGAGAGGGGCTGGATCGGATCGATGAGGGAGTTGTTTACGCGTGGTTTCTAGAGAGAGAGACATGATGGGAGTGTGCGCGTCGGTCCGGCGGGCTGATGCTAGATGCGCCAGCCTGGGGCTGTCGCATCTCTCTCTCTCTCTCTCTCTCTTCGTCTAGCGGCTTAGCCGCTGGGTTTCCTCGTCGGGCGCGTTCGCGCCGTTTTGTCTTTGTCCCCGCGGGGGGTGGGCGCCGGGCGGCTCTGGGTGGGCGCACGGTGGCTTTGCGCGCGGTCGCGTGGTCATGTGTGCGTGTGGGGGGTGGCTGCTGATGGCGGCCTCGACCCGTGGCGGTGTAAGCACGTCGGCCCGTCGGCGCACGCCCGAGCGGGCGTTGCCGGGGGAGCGGCGGCTGCTGCGTGGGTCGCGGCGGCTGGTGTTGCCGTTGGAGGCGCCGCGTGTGCAGGTGGACGAAATCCAGCGTTCGCGGTTGTTGGTGGCGGCGGCGGCGGTGATCGACGAGCTGGGTTATGAGCAGGCTTCGGTGGCGCGGATCACCACGCGGGCGCGGGTGTCGCGGCGGACGTTCTATGAGTTGTTCGGTAATCGCGAGGCGTGTCTGGTTGCGCTCCTCGACGAGGCTGTTGAGCGGGTCGAGCGCGAGCTCGCCGCCGCGGGCCTGGTGGGTCTTGAGTGGCGTGAGCGGGTGCGCGGCGGCCTGTGGGCGATTCTCGGGTTTCTGGATGGTGAGCCGAGCCTGGCGCGGATTTGTGTGGTGCAGGCGTTGCATGGTGGGCCCAGGGTGCTGGAGCGTCGTGAGCGGATCCTGGCGCGTCTGGCGGCGATCCTGGACGAGGGTCGCCGCGAGGGGGGGGCGCGTGGCGAGGAGTGCACGCTGGTGACGGCGGAAGGCCTGGTGGGTGGCGCGCTTGGAGTGGTGTATGCGCGTTTGCGTAGCAGCGATCCCCGGCCATTGGCGGGTTTGTTGGACGAGCTGATGGGGATGATCGCGCTTCAGTATCTGGGGCCGCGCGCGGCGCGTCGCGAACAGCGGCGTCCCGCTCTCGTGTCGCGGTCGGCGCCGCCGAGCGGGCGGGCTTCGGCGCACGCGGAGAAAGACCCTTTGGATGAGGTGGATATGCGTCTCACCTACCGCACGGCGCGGGTGTTGGAATGCATCGCGGAGTTGCCGGGCGCGAGCAACCGGACGGTCGCGGACAGCGCTGGGGTCAGCGATCCGGGTCAGATCTCCAAGCTGTTGCGGCGCTTGGAGCGCCTCGCTCTCGCGGCGAACACCGGCGGGGGCCACCGGAGCGGTGAACCGAACGCTTGGAGACTCACGCCGCTGGGCGCGAAGGTCGCGCGGCGCCTGGCGGTTCTCACCCACGAGCGGGAGCAGACCGCATGACGCGCCACCTCCGATCGATTTACCACTTCACAACCTCGACTAAGGAGAACAAGGTGAAACCCACAGAGCACACCGCGAAGGCCGCCGTCACGCCGAAGATCGGGCGCTTCGCGACGCTCCGTGGCCTGCGCCAAACCCAAGGGAGTGGTGCGCACGCGCGCGGCTTGATCGCCACGGCGTTCTCGCTCACGACTCTGTGTGCTCTCTGTGTTCTGCTGGCGCTCTGCGTCGGTGTCGCCCAGGCCGCACCGCCATCGCTCATCTCCTACGGCAACTTCAGCGACCCCGGACACCCGCTCGGCATCGCGATCGAGCAGTCGAGCGGGGACGTGTACACGGCCGGACTGATCGGGGCGGGCGCGTCAGGCTTCACGCAAGAACACATCTACAAGCACCACGCCTCGGGCAAGGTGATCTCTCCGCCCTCTCCGTTCGGCGAATCCTTCTTCTCCGGTGTGGCTGTCAACCCGACCAACGGCGACGTGTACGCGCTCGGCGAAGCGGGCTTCTTCGCGCCCGCGAAGCTGAATACCTACGATCCAAACAGCGGTGCCCTGCTGTCCTCCTTCGAAGTGACGCCCTCGCGCAACTACTTCGGTGTCTTCACCATTCTTCAGATCGGGGTTGACTCCGCGGGTAACGTCTACGTGCCGGTGGTACCCGAAAACAAGGTGCTCGAGTACAGCTCGGCGGGAACGCTGCTGAACACATTCACCGGCTCTGGGACCCTCGCAGGGCCTGTTGCTGTGGCGGTCGACTCATCCGGGGATCTGTGGGTCGGCGACCTTGGCCACCAGCGGATCGAGGAGCTCAGCCCCAGCGATGCTCCTGTGGCTGAAATCGAAAGCGAAGGGGTGCAGTCGGTCGCGTTGGATGGGCACGGTCATGTGTTCTCGGTCGTGGATAACAGGCGGGATTCCTGTGGCTCGATCGAACCGCCGTGCGATCACATGATGGAGTACAGCTTGACCGGAGCGCAACTCGCCGATGTCGGCGCGGCCAGTTTCGGGGGGCATGCCATGGTGGCGGCCAACGAATCCAGCGGCCGCGTGTACGTGAGCGACGGCGAAAACACCCGCGTCTGGGTCTTCGGCCCGCCGACGGCGCCGCTCGTCGAAAACGAGCTCACGGACGAAGTGACGACCTCCGAAGCGAAGCTCGGGGCGCTCGTCAACCCCGGCGGCATCCAGACGGCCTACCGCTTCGAATACGGCCCGACCAGCGCCTACGGCAGCTCGACGCCCTTTCCGGAAGGCAGCGTGGGGGAAGGCGTCACGTCGCGCGCGGTGTGGGCGGCCGCGAGCGGCCTCGCGGCGGGCACCACCTACCACTACCGGGTGGTCGCGACCAACGAACTCGGCACCGTCGCCGGCCCCGACCAGACGTTCACCACCGAGCTGGCCGTACAGGCCGAGTGCGCCAACGAACAGCTACGTGGCGGCTACTCCGCCAGGCTACCCGACTGCCGCGCCTACGAGCTCGTGACGCCGCCGGTCAAGAGCTCATCCCAGTTCGATCCTGAAACGAACGGGTACTCAAGCACGGCCGCCGCGGATGGTGAAGCGCTTACGCTCTTCACCACGGAGCCGCGGCCGGGTGCGCCCACCGCCGGCGAACTTTACGTGGCGACGCGTGGCGCAGGCGGCTGGATCGCGGAAGACATCATGCCGATCGAATCCTATGACAGTGTGACCTGCCCGGGCTACCAACATGTGTACGCCTACTCGGAACAGCTCACCAAGGACGTCATGCAAGTTGACGGAGGGTCACGCGCTTCTGCTTCCGGCAACACCAGAGAAGACCCGGAATCGTGCAACCCTGAAGGCAGCCAGGTCGTGAGCGGCGAACCGGTGGGCTACGAAAACCTGCTGGTGCGCGATAACGCGACCGGTGCCTACCAACTCGTCAACGTCACACCGCCGGGCGTGACGCCGGCTGACGCACACTTCCATGCCGCCTCCGCCGATCTCAGCCACGTGATCTTCACGGAGACCTCGCCTCTGGCCGAAGGCGCGCGGTACGGTGTCGAAAACCTGTACGAATGGGAGGAAGGCGCGCCGCGGCTGGTGAGCGTGCTGCCGGACGGCACGGCGGTCCCCGGAGCGCTTGCCGCAGAAGCGGGTACGCCCGCGTACGAAGGTGTGATCTCCGGTGACGGCTCACGCGTCCTTTTCACCTATGGTGGCGCTCTGTATGACCGCATCGACGGGCAGCGCACCGTCCAGGTCGACGAACAACAGGGTGGGCCGGGCGCCAGCGATGGCGGCTCCTTGCAGGCCGCCACCGTCGACGGTTCGAAGGTTTTCTTCCTCGACGAAAGCAAGCTCACGGCCGGTTCGACCGCCCAAGCGGGCGAACCGGACCTGTACGAGTGCGCGCTGCCTGAAGGCGCTAGCAAATGCGACTTGACCGACCTCACCGTCGCTGCTGCGGGCGGGCACGCCGACGTGCTCGGCGTCACGCCGCTCGGCCGCCATGACAGCTCCTACGTCTACTTCATCGCCAAGGGCGTGCTTGCGTCCAACACGAGAGAATTCACCAACAGCGAAGGCGAAACCGTCGTCGAAGGCGCGCAAGCCGGCAAGCAGAACCTGTATCTGTGGGACGGCGAAAAGACGACGTTCATCGCCACCGGCATCTACTACGGCGGGCGGTTCGGCGGCGGGCGGACCTCGCCCGACGGCAAGTGGCTCTCCTTCCAATCGTACGAAAGCTTGACCGGCTATAACAACGTCGAGTCGACAGGGGCCAATGCGGGCCAATCCGCCAGGGAGCTCTTCCTCTACAGCGCCGCCACGGGGGAACTGGTCTGTGCCTCGTGCAATCCGACGGGCGAAGACCCGGTCGGAGCATTATTGAGGGGGGAAGCACTGGTTGAAGGAGGCGGGATGGTGTTGCACTCGGAAGACTCCGCGGATCGGAGGCGGCGCCTGCTAACGGACGCCGGCCAGGCATTCTTCGAAACGACGGACGCGCTCGTGCCTTCCGATACGAACGGTCAGCTCGACGTCTACGAGTACGAGGGCGGCCAGGTGCACCTGATCACGAGCGGCACGAGCCCCGCCCCGTCGACCTTGGAGGACGCGAGCGAAAGCGGCGATGACGTGTTCTTCCGCTCGACCCAGCAGCTCGTGCCGCAGGACAACCAGGAAGGACAAATCGTGATCTACGACGCGCGCATTGGCGGTGGCTTCCCGGCGCCTGCCTCGCCACCGGCGTGTACGACTGCTGACGCCTGCCGCACGCCGACCTCGGCGCAGCCCTCGATTTACGGGGCGCCGGCGAGCCAGACGTTCTCGGGTGTGGGGAATCTTGCTCCATCGTCGGAAGTCAACCCGAAGAAAAGGGCGAAGCCCAGGAAGAAAGTATGCAAGCGCACGAAGCGCAAGCGTGCGCGCTGTGCCACCCGCGCGAGCTGGGCACGAACGAAAGCCAAGTCCAACAAGGGGGGTAAGTGATCATGAGGGCTACTTTCTTCGACGGGATGCGTCCCCGGCGGGCTGCATGGTTGGGCTTGGTGTTGGCCGCGGGTGTTAGCGCGTGGCTTGCGCTCGGCAGCGCCTCGGCGTTGGCCGGCGAAGCGCACCCGCTGGTGGGTGAATTCGGCTCCTTCTCGAATCCGAACGCGATCGCGATCGACGAAGCCTCGGGCGACGTGTACGTAGCGGACATCGGCACCGACACTGTTTACAAGTTCGACGCGAATGGAAGCCCGGTCGACTTCGTCACGCTCGGCTCAAATGCGCTGAGCGGCGCGGCCACGCCAGCGAAAGCGTTCTCGTTCCCTTCGCTGTACGGCAGCCCCGCGGCGATTGCGGTCGATAACTCGCGTAACGCTTCGGACCCCTCTGCGGGAGATCTGTACGTGATGGACGCCGGCAACGGCGTGATCGACAAGTTCAGCCCTGAAGGCAGCTACCTGAGCCAGCTGGCCGGCTTCCCGCCATCCACCGGCGTCGCCGAAGGACAACTGCTGGGGCTGGGCGTCGACGGTAGCGGCACCGTGCACGTCTACCTAAGTCGCACACGGTCCGATAGCAAGCTGGCAATCGACGAGTTCGACGGCGCGGCGGTGAACCATCTGATCGCTCACCAGGAATGGAATCAGTCAAACAACGAGACTGGCGACACCATGGGCACACCCAACGACGGAAGCCCCCAGGCCCACGGCTTCGCCGTCTCTGCCACGGGCGATGACTACCCGGTCTATGAACGGTCGTGCTCGTGTACGCTCAAGTGGGGGCAGCAGCTCTCCCCGCTCGGCCGTGTGGACGGCGGCGAAGTGGGCGAAAACAGCGGCGAAGCGGGCGACGTCGCGGTGGCGGTCGACCCCGCGACGGGCCAGCTCTACGCGGACGATCAGTCTTCCGTAGCTGAGTGGGACACGGGCGCGATGAATCGCAACAGCGTGAACCCCAGCGCCACCGGGCGACACGTGGTAGCCGCTGGCACGCTTGTCGCGCGCTTCGGCTCGCTGGAGCTCTTGGGATCATCGGGCGAGGGCGGGATCGCTGTGGACGGAGCGAGCGGTGAGATCTACGTCTCGAACCCGGCCAGTGGCAAGGTCGATGTCTTCGCGAGCGATGCCCCCGCGGTTACCGCGGGCGCGGCGAGCGGCGTGACCAAGGAAGCGGCGAGCCTGAGCGGCACGGTCGATCCGCAGGGCGTCGCCGTCAGCTCGTGTGAGTTCGAATACGGCGTCACCGATGAATTGGGCAACGGCCCCTACAACCACAGCGTGCCATGCAAGCAGACGCCTGGCGAGATCGGAGCGGGAAGCAGCCCGGTGGCGGTCTCCGCGCAGCTCGAAGGCCTCAAGCCGGGCGAACTCTACCACTTCCGCCTTGTTGCGAGCAACGCCAACGGCGCGGAGCAGGCCAGTGGTCTGATCGCGATGCAGGGCGTCGGCTTCGGCATCAAGAGCTTTGAAGTGAACTTCCTCAACGAAGACGGCACACCCGACACGCAGGCGGGCTCGCACCCGTACCAGTTCATCAACACATTCGAACTGAACTCGCACTTCAAGCGTCAAGAATCGAACGCCGACTCGCCGTACCTGCGCCTGCCCGACGGCGTCTTGCGGGACGTCACGATCGATCTGCCGCCCGGCTTCGTCGGCGACCCCAACGCGACCACCAAGAAGTGCACCGGAGAACAGCTGCGTGCAAACTCCTGTCCGTCCGAATCGCTGGTCGGCGAACTGTACCTGAACTGGTCAGAAGGAGCGGCACGTGCATCGAATTTGGCGGACTTCCTCTACAACATGGTGCCCCCACGCGGCGTGGCTTTGCAGCTCGGCACCAATTTCTTAATTCCGCTGCTGTATATCAACAACGGCGTGACCGCCGGTGGGGACTATCCCGTGCAGGCGACGGTGACGGATGCGCCGGGGTCGGCGCCCGTCTTCAGGAGCAGGTTGGTGGTTTCCGGTGTTGTAACACCGTGCGTGCGGGTGGAGCCGGGGACCGGCAAGTACACGGACGCCGCGTGCAGCTACCGCCAAGGCGAAGGCGACTACGAAAAGGAACCTGCCGGCAGACAAGCCTTCCTGACGATGCCGACCGGCTGCCATGGCCCGCTGCGCTCGACGATGGCGGTGGACTCCTGGGATAACCCGGGGCAGTGGGTGAAAGCGAGCTCGGTCACGCACAATGCCGTTGGTGCGCCGGTCTCGCTTACGGGCTGCTCGAAGCTGCTCTTCCCGCCAACGATCAGCGTCGCGCCCGATTCGACGTACGCGAGCACGTCCTCTGGTCTGACGGTTGGGGTGCACGTTTCGCAGAAGGCGGCTTTCAACCCGGATGGGTTGGCCGAGTCCTCGCTGCGCGACACGACGGTGGCGCTGCCGCGGGGCGTCACGCTCAACCCGGCGGCTGGGGACGGTCTTGAAGCCTGCTCGGAGGGGCTGGCGGGCTTCACCGGTTTCAGCGAATTCAACTCTGAATTCGAACCGGGTGTGAAGACGGCGACGTTCACGCCGGAATTGCCCGCGCCGCTGCAGCCGGGAGCGAACTTCTGCCCGAACGGGTCGAAGATCGGGACGGTGAAGGTCAACACGCCGCTGTTGCCCAACCCGCTTGAAGGCGCGGTGTATCTGGCGGCGCAGAGCGCCAACCCCTTCGGGAGTCTCATCGCGATGTACATGATCGTGGAAGACCCCGTTTCGGGGAGCCTCGTCAAGCTCACCGGCGAAGTGACATTGAGCGACACGGGCCAGATCGTCACGACGTTCAAGAACACGCCCGACGTGCCGTTTGAAGACCTCGAACTGCACTTCTTCGGCGGGGAACGCGCGCCGTTGTCGACGCCGTCGCGTTGCGGGACCTACACAACGACGGCTGTGTTCACGCCGTGGGACGGCAACGGCCCGGTGACCTCGGAATCGTCGTTCAACATCGAACACGGCCCGCATGGTGGCCCGTGCCCCGGTGCGACCCTGCCGTTCGACCCGAGCGTGAACGCGGGCGCGACGAACATCCAGGCGGGTGCGTTCTCGCCGTTGACGGTGACGGTGAACCGCAAAGACGGCGAACAGAACCTGAAGTCCCTGGAAGCGAAACTACCCCCCGGTCTCTCGGGTGTGCTGACGGGTGTCGAACTGTGCCCCGAACCGCAGGCCAACGAAGGGCTGTGCGGGGAAAACAGCAAGGTCGGCGAAGCGATCGTTGGTGTCGGGGTCGGCAACGACCCGTTCACGGTCACCGGCGGAAGGTTCTATCTCACCGGCCCCTACAACGGCCACGGCAGCTGCACCGTCGGGGAAGCGGGGTGCGCGCCATTCGGTCTGACGTTCGAGGTGCCCGCGAAGGCCGGCCCGTTCGATCTCGCGAACACAAAGAGCAACCATCCGGCGTGTGACTGCGTGCTCGTCAGGGGCAAGATCGAACTGGACCCGCAGACTTCAGCGATCACGATCACCTCCAACCCGCCCGGCACACCGGACTCGATCCCGACGAGCATCGAAGGGATCCCGCTGGAAATCCAGCACGTCAACGCCACGACCACGCGGGGGAACTTCCAGTTCAACCCGACCAACTGCTCGAAGATGGCGCTCACCGGCACCGTGCAGCTCAACGAAGGCGGCACGAGCACGATCACGACGCCGTTTCAGGTCACCAACTGCGCGGCGTTGAAGTTCGAACCCCGGTTCACGGTCTCGACCTCCGCGAAGACGAGCCGCGCGAACGGGGCGAGTCTTACCGCGAAGGTGAGCTACCCCAGCGTGCCGCAGGGCACCGACGCGGACATCGCGAAGGTCAAAGTCGAACTCCCCAAGCAGCTCCCCAGCCGCCTGACGACGCTGCAGAAGGCGTGCTCCGCCGCGCAGTTCGAAGCGAACCCGGCGGCGTGTCCGGCGGCGTCGAAGATCGGCTACGCGGTCGTGCATACCCCGTTGATCCCGGTCCCGTTGCAGGGCCCCGCGATCTTCGTCAGCCATGGTGGGGAAGCGTTCCCGTCGCTGACGCTGGTGCTGCAGGGCTACGGCATCACGATCGACCTCACCGGCAGCACATTCATCAGCAAAGCCGGGATAACATCGACGACGTTCAAGACGGTCCCCGACCAGCCGTTCTCGAGCTTCGAACTGACGCTCCCGCAGGGCCCCTACAGCGCCCTCACGGCTATCGGGAACCTCTGCACCGCCAAGAACCTCACGATGCCCACCGAATTCACCGCGCAGAACGGCGCACAGATCAAGCAGACCACCAAGATCGCCGTCACCGGGTGCGCCAAGACGAAGAGGACCACCCACAAGAAGAAGGGGCACAAAGCCAAGACCAAGCACGCAAAGCGTGGAAAGCCGAAGAAACGGTAGGCGTTTGATACCGGCTCGGGGCGAGCGCCGGCCTACCCCTCGGCGTAGGCCCGCATCGCTTCGACCACCGGCGCAAGCCGCTTGCCCCGCGCGGTGAGGCGGTACTCGACGGTGGGTGGGCTGGAGGGGATCACCGTGCGCTCCACCAGCCCCGCCGCCTCCAGGTCGCGCAGGCGCTCGGAGAGCATCCGCGGTGAGATGCCGCCGACGGCCTCGGCGAACTCGCTGAAGCGCAGGGCGCCGGTGAGCGCGGCGTAGATGATCGACAGCTGCCAGCGCCGCTCCAGGAGGTCCGCCGCACGGCGGACCTCCACGGGAACGGGCTGGCATCTACGGCTGCTGGCGGGGGGCATGACGGTGGTGGGGTCGCTGACGGGTTCCGCGGTGGCTTGAGCTCTGACGCGTGCCGGCGGCGCGCGCCCTAATGGGCGACCACATCGCGCGTGGGCTCCAGTGCCCGGTCGAGCACCTCCTGGACGGTCATCACCGGGTGGAAGCTCATCTGCTCGCGCACCTCCTTGGGGATGTCGTCCAGGTCGCCGCGGTTGCGCTCCGGCAGGATCACGTCGGTGAGGCCGGCCGCGTGGGCCGCCAGCACCTTCTGCTTGAGCCCGCCGATCGGCAGCACGCGGCCCTGCAGGGTCACCTCGCCGGTCATCCCCACCGTGTGCTTCACCGGGCGGCCGCTGAGCAGCGAGGCGAGGGCGGTGACCATCGTCACGCCGGCACTGGGGCCGTCCTTGGGGATCGCACCGGCGGGCACGTGCACGTGGAACTCCTGTCCCTCAAACGCGCTGTTCTCGTCGATGCCGATCTCCTCGGCGTGGCCGCGCACATAGGAGAGGGCGATGCGCGCCGACTCCTTCATCACGTCGCCCAGCTGGCCGGTCAGCACCAGCCCGCCGCCGCCCGAGCCGCTGGCCTTCATCGCGGTGGCCTCCACGAACAGCACGTCGCCGCCGGTGCCGGTCACGGCCAGGCCGGTGGCCACGCCGGGGGTGGCGGTGCGCGACGCGGACTCCTGGAAGAACTTCTGGCGGCCCAGCGCCTCGCGCACGGTCTCCAGGTCGATCTCCACAGGGGTGACGGCTGCCTGCTCCGGGGCCGCCTCCGCCGTCGAGGCCACGGCCGGCTGGTCGTCTGCCTCGGCGTCCGTCGTCTCCGCGACGGTCGGCTCAGCGCCCTCGGCGTCGGCGGGCGGCTCCGTGCCCTCCGCCGGCAGCGAGGAGGCGATCTTGGTGGCGGTCTTGCGCAGCAGCGTGCCCAGCTCGCGCTCCAGCGAGCGCACGCCGGCCTCGCGGGTGTACTCGGCGATCACGGTGCGCAACAGCTCATCCGGGATCTGCACCTCGCCCTCGCGCAGGCCGTTGCGGTCGCGCTGGCGCGGCCACAGGTAGCCCTTGGCGATCGCCAGCTTCTCCTCGGAGGTGTAGCCGTCGAAGCGGATCACCTCCATGCGGTCCAGCAGCGGGCCGGGGATGGTGTCGGCGACGTTGGCGGTGGCGATGAACATCACCTGGCTGAGATCCAGCTCCACGTCCAGGTAGTGGTCGCGGAAGGAGTGGTTCTGCGCCGGGTCCAGCACCTCCAGCAGCGCTGCCGATGGGTCCCCGCGCCAGTCGGCGCCGACCTTGTCGACCTCGTCCAGCAGGATCACCGGGTTCATCGTGCCGGCGTCGCGCAGCGCCCGCACCAGGCGGCCCGGAAGGGCGCCGATGTAGGTGCGGCGGTGCCCGCGGATCTCGGCCTCGTCGCGCACGCCGCCCAGCGACATGCGCACGAACTCGCGGCCCAGCGCGCGGGCGATCGACTCGCCGATCGAAGTCTTGCCGGTGCCGGGGGGGCCGATCAGCGTGAGGATCGCCCCCGACTTCGGGTCGGCCTCGATGCCGCGGTCCTGGCGCAGCTTGCGCACCGCCAGGTACTCCACGATGCGGTCCTTGACATCCTCCAGGCCGGCGTGGTCGGCGTCCAGCACCTCACGCGCCCCCGTGGGGTCGAGGTGCTCCTCCGAGCGCTTGCTCCACGGCAGCGCGATCAGCCAATCGAGGTAGGTGCGGATCATCGAGGACTCGCCCGTCTGCTCGCCCATCCGCTCCAGGCGGCCCAGCTCCTTGAGGGCCTGCTTCTCGACTTCCTCGGGCATCGCGGCGGCCTCGATCTTGGTGCGGTACTCGTCCACGATCGAGCCCTCGTCCTCGCCCAGCTCCTTGCGGATCGACTCCATCTGCTTGCGCAGGAAGTAGTCGCGCTGCTGCTTCTCGGCGCCATCCTGGACGTCCTCGCGGATGCGCTTGCGCACCTGCAGCTCGGCGAGGGACTCGCGCTGCAGCCGCACCGCCAGATCCAGGCGGTCGGTGACGTCGAGCGTGCCCAGCAGCTCCACCTTCTGCGCGTACGACAGATTGGGGGAGTAGCCGGCGGAGTCGGCCAGCGGGCCGGGCTCCACGATCGCGCGCAGGAACGCCGCGATCCGCCCGTCGTCGCCGCGCAGCTCCAGGATCTCCTCGACGATCGCGCGGTACTCGCGCTCCAACTCGCGGGTGCGCCCGTCGGTGGGCACCCCGTCGGGGCGCTCCTGCACCTCCACGCGCAACTCGCCGTCGACGCCGGTCTGGGCGGCGCCGATCAGCGCGCGGTGTTGGCCGGAGAGCGCCACCGCGCGCCCGCCGCCGGGCAGGCGCAGGTGGTCCTCGACCTCGGCGATCGTGCCGACCTCGAGGAACTCGTTCTCGTGGCGGGGAACCAGCACGACGCGCTCGTCGTCGCCGACGTCCACCGTGAGCGTGATCCCCATGTTGGGGAACACCACGGTGTCGTCGAGCGGGATCAGCCGCAGCAAGGCGCGCGGCTCCGACTGAGAGCCGCTGCCGTCGGCGCGGGGGGTGGGAGTGGGCTGAGACTTGCCGTTATCTGAGCTTGTAGGCATCGGTATACGCTCCATATGAGCTTACGAATTGATAGCTACTATAACAAAGGATCGCCGCGCGTCAAGGTCGAGTGTTCGAGGCCGGCAGCGAGCACAGGAATCCGTCCGCAGCAGACGGTGAGCACGGGAATCCGTCCGGGGTATCGAAAACAATTCAACGTGGTGCAGTGTCACGCCGACCACACTCCCGATCAAAGTTCGCCACACCCGCGGTTCGACCGGGCGCAGTTCATGCCCCGTCTGGGTTACGGGCAACGGGCGCTGATACCGCTACTGGTCGCCCACGGCGTGCGCACCGTGGTGGTGCCGCTTCACTATCTGCACGACAGCCCCCAGCTGAGCCTGCTGCCCCGAAGGGACCGACTGGGGCGGGTTTTCGATCCGTGCACCCAGATGCGCCAGATCCCGCAGAGTCTTCGAGCTCCTCGCTTTCGTGCCCTGGCGTTCGGCGACGATCCGCAGCCCTACGATCCGGAACGCTCGCGTTTGAGCGACCAGGAGCTGGTCGAGCTGGCGCTCAAGCCGCTCGATGTGCAACGGAGTCGCGGCGGGACGCTGTTGCTGAGCACGTTTCATGTGGCCGGTCCCGTGGGGACGCGGGGGCGCGAGGTGGAGCTCGCGCTGGCTGGGGTGGCCGTCAAGCACTTCCGCGAGCAGCGAGTGGATGAGCCGCCGCCCCATGCGGCGAACGGTGTGCGGCGCGAGCTCTACGCGACGATCGCGATCGAATCGAACGCGCTGATGTCGGCGCAGGCGCGACGAGCGCTCGCCGACGCGTACCTTGCGCTCGGCGCCGACGGGATATGGGTGAAGATCGCAAACTTTCACGAGCGTGCCGGTCCTGCGGGCATCCGTGCCGGCGGAGCATTCCTTGCCGCCCTGCGAGAAGGTGGAGTGCCGGTGGTGTGCTGCGGTCCCGGCCAGCTCTATCTCGCGCTGCTCAGCCATGAGGTCTCCGCCAGCATCGGCTTGAGCGAGAGCGAGCGCTTCGCCGCGCCCAAGGCGCTGTGCCGCGCGAGGGAGAGGGGCAGGGCCGCAGGACGCACCCGGATGGCGTACAACTCGACTCTGCAGCGCTCTTTCCGCGTCGGCTCGCAGGAGGCCGAGAGAGCGTTCACCCTTGCTGGCTGTGATTGCGGCGAGCATCCACCGCATCGATCGCCGGACGGATCGACCGTCGCGCGTCACGCTGCCGTGGTACGCGCTCACGAGGCGCAAAGGGCGTTGATCGGCACGCGTGCGCAGCGCCGGCGACGGCTGCTCGCCGCATCGGCGGACGCATCGTGGCGGGCCGCCGAAGGCGAGCTGCCGGGAGCGCAGAATGTGCTTGGCGGCTATCGGGCGCTTTTCGACGGGATCGCCGACGCCGGCGCGGAACTCGCTGCCTGACGAGGGGAGCCATTGGACGCAGCCTGGGTGGCACGCAGCAGGACGCATTCGCCGAGCGTCCGGCCTTCGCGCAGCGCAACCGTCTCCCACGCGATCGCGGTTGCGCAGGGGACGGCGGACAGCGCCCGGCTCAGCTCGACCGTGGCGAGTCGGGTCACGATCCTCGCGGGCACGGCGATCGTGTCGGGCGCCGGAGCGCGGCGCGCGGGACGTGCGCGTCGGCCGAGCGTGAGCGTTCGCAGATAGGCGGCCTCCGCGGCCGACATCGAGGGGTGGGGGGCCGGGCTCAACGACGGCCGGAGGGCCGTGAAGAGTTCCATCGAGATGTCGGCGGCGACGAGCGCGGCCTCCAGCAGCAAGCTGCCGAGAACGTCGGTGTGCAGCCAGCAGTCGGCGGCCGCTCGCGCCAGCAGGTGGGCGTCCTGCCGCGAAAGTACCACCACCTCGTGGAACTGACCCGGGCGCCGCACCGCCTCGCCCAGCAGTTCGTCCACGGACGGGACCGGTGGGAAGGGATCGGATGCGAGCAGTCGCAGCGCGTGGTCGGCCCCGCGGGCGCGTCGGTGCTTACCGGCCACGCTGTCCATAGTATTATTATACCAGTATTATAATCACGTGTCGAGGCCCGCGCTCACCCACCGCCAACGCGCCGACGGTCGGCGGCTGGCACAGGCGTTGCGGGCAGCGCGCAAGCAGCGCAAAGCTCCCCAGTCCGCGCTGGCGGAGCTGAGCGGAATCTCGATCGACACCATCCGCAAGCTGGAGCGCAACGGCATCCTGAGCCCGTCGTTCTTCACCGTGGCGCGACTCGCGCGCGGGCTCGGGGTGACGCTTGACACGCTCGCCGCCGAGGCGCTCGACGATGCTGGTGAGGACGATCGCGCCGCGTGACCACACGCGGACTCGAAAGTTGGGATAGTTCGGCCTCGCGTTGCGATCGGACGGGAGGCCGGCCGGTCCACTTCTCCGAAAGCTCCCAAACAGTTTGCACGAACGCGCTCCGGTGCCATCCGATCCCGATCTCCTCGAGACGCTCGCAAGCGCGGACGACGACCTGGATAGGTGGATCGTCGCGCTGTGGACGTGGCTGGTGCCGCGTCTGCGCCGGCTGGATAGCCGCGCCGAAAACCTACACTCGATTCGCGAGCGCTCGCTCGACGATCTGGCGACCCTTCCCGATCTGCGCGCAGCGCTCGCGGCGCTACGGAGCAGCCCCGACCTGCTCGGGGAGGCGGCGCGACGGTTGGTGGCGATCGAGCGTTGGGTCGCCGAGAACGGCCGTCCGGACACGGTGCTCAGCGAACCGGCGGCGGGCGTGGACGGCGAGCTCTACCACGTGACATCGTGGTCCAACTGGCTGGCCGAGACCTACTGGGAGCACGACGACCGCGGCAGCGGCGAGCCGCCCGACAGCGACTACCCGCCCTCGATCCACACGCTGGCGCCGACCTTGACGGTGGTGCCGGCGGTCGTCGAAGGGATCGAGCTGGAGGCTGTCGCGCCGGTGGAGGGCACCGCCGCCTGGCGCTGCCTGCAGCGCGTGCGCCATCGCTTCGAGACGGTCGCGGGCGGGTGGTCGCATGCGGGCGCCCACGAGCACTCGCCGCGCTTCGTCGTCCATCTGGCGACGCTCGGGCCGAACAGGCTCGACGGCTTCAAACCCGATCCGGCGCGCAAGGTGTTCGTCTACGCCGATCCCGATGCATCCGGTCCGACCAACGGCGAGATCGAGGCGAGCGTCGACGCGGCCGTGAAGGCCGCGTCGGCAGCCGGGGCTTCGATCCTGCTGCTCCCCGAGTTTGCCCTCCCGGTCGCCTGTCTGTCGAAGCTGAAAGAGCTGCTCGCCGCGGCCGATCCCGCGCCGACGCTGACGGTCGCCGGGATGCGCCATGAGGATGTCGAGTTGCGCGGCGAGCCACGCGAGGATCGCGCGGGCAAGGCGCTTTCGCGGTGGGCCAACGAAGCGATCGTGCTCGGCGACGACGGCAGCGAGCTGTTCCGTCATCGTAAGCTGACGGCGTACGCCTTCGAGCACGAGGGGGTGAGGCTGCAGGAGGATGCACGCCTCGGAGGCCGACTGCCCGTTCTGCGCAGCGCGATCGGCAACATCGCCGTCATGACGTGCCTCGACGCCTTCGGCGGCTCGGTGGATCGCCTGCGGCGGTCTCACGCCTCGCTGGTGCTGGTGCCCTCGCTCAGCAGGAGCGTCTCGCCTCACCGGGTCGCGCTGGCCGAGGCAGTGCGGTGGCTGTGGGGTGCGGCGTTCGTGTGCAATCGGGATCCGACTGCAAGCGGCCCCGAGGGCTGGCAGGACGACGGGGTGCACTCCTTCTGGAGCATCGCGCTGCTGAACGGCTGCGAAGACGCCCGCCCGCTGCCCGGCGACGTGCCGTCGTTTGTCTTCGACCTACACGAGGATCGGCCGGCGGACTCAACTACTATCAAGCATATTGCCTCTCATACCGACACTTCCACGTGATGATTGATTATGATTGAGCGCGCCGTGGATCTACTCCGTCTTCGCAACGCCACGCTGCCCCGGCTGCTGGACGCGCTGGAGCAGCTGCTCGAGATGGGCTCGCCCGCGGCAAGTCTCGGCGTGGTCTGCGAACTGGCGGTCGACGAGGCCGTGAGGTTGGTGCGAGCCGGATCGCGCACCGACCTCCTCGTCGTCGGCGATGCGCTCGCCACGTTCCTCGGCGGTCCGCGGGGCGCGAACGTGAAGCGCGGCGCGCCGGGCGCATACGACACGCTGAGCGGTCTGCTGCCGGTGCTGAGCGCGGCCTCCTCACCGGCGAGCCGCGGGGGAGAGGCGCTGGTGCTGCGATCGTGGAGCGGCAAGGCGCAGGCTGCGCTCGCGGCGGTGGCGCGCACCGGCTCGATGCCTCGCGCGGAGCTGCGCGAGGGCTTGCGGGTGAGCCAGTCGCACCTATCGCACATGCTGAAAGATCTCGAAGCCGCGCACCTCGTCGAGCGCGTGGGCGGACCCGGGAGGCGGAGTGTCGACGTGCGCATCACCGCGAAGGGCCGCCAGCTCGTGTTCGAGCAGGTACCGCCGCCTCCGCCTCCGCCCCAGCCGCTTGCGCCAGCGGCCCAGCGACGCGTGCGCCGGGCCAGGGGGAACTACGCTCGTTGCGGCGACGCCGGCAGGCGCCTGGATGCGGCGCTGGAGCTGCCAGGAGGCCCGAGCGCCAGGTTCCGCCGCACTTGCGTAGCGGGCTGAACGGCACGGGATGATCCTCGCGTTCTACTCGTACAAGGGTGGAGTGGGGAGGACCTCGTTGGCGCTCGACACCGCCGCGCGGATAGCGCTCGGCGGTGCGCAGCGCCCGCCCCTGCGGGTGCTCGTCTGGGATCTCGATCTCGACGCCCCGGGGATCGCTCATTTCCCGGCGGTCGCGAAGCTGGCCGGGCGGGCAAGCTACGGCACGCACGATCTGCTGGCGCTGCTCGACCCTCGCGCGAGCTCCGGTGTCGGCGCCGACGCCGACACCTCGGAGGTTGGTGAAAGCGAGGTGCTGGCGGTGCTCGGCGACGCCATCGCGACCGACCCCGAGGTCGCCGAAGGTCGTCTGTCGCTGCTGCTGCCCTTCGGCAGGCGCAGCCCGTCGGCCGGCGCGCCCCAGCCCGACGTGGCGCGCCTGTTCGGCCCTGACGGATCGGGTCCGGAACTGCTGGTGCTGGTGGCGGAGCTGGCGCGTCGGGAGCTGGGGTTTGACGTGATCGTCCTCGACGCCCGCACCGGTATCAACGACCTCGCGGCGACGGCCACAACGGTGCTGGCGGACTGCGCGGTGCTCGTGTTCCGGCTGGACGGACAGGATCTCGCGCACCTGTCGGAGATCGTCAACGCGATTCACGATGCGTGGAATCGCGCCGGAGCGGGTGCCGCCGAGCTGCCGAATCGGCTCCGATATGTCGCCAACCTCGTGCCGGGCGGCGATGAGGAGCTGCGCGGGGCCGTCGCGGCCAGGCTGGAGGAGCTCGCCGAGGTGCACCTCGAGCCTCATTTGGAGCTCGCGCTGCGTCCGCTCGCGCTGGTGCGCGAATCGACACCCAGCCTCGAAGGCCCGACGCTGGATGACCAGGAGGAGTCCAAGCTCGAGCAGCTGGCGACGTGGGCGTACGAGCGGTGGGCCGACCTGCGTAAACGGGATGGGCTGGCCGCGGGGTTGTCCAGGACCGTGGATCGCTCGGGGTCGGCGACGACAACCGGCAAACGACTGGAGGACGAGGTCGCGGCGCTGCTGCGTCTGGGCGGCTGGCGGATATCGGCGACTTCGGGCAAGCGCGACGAGGGGATCGACCTGCGGGCCGAGAAGACGGGCGAGTTCGGGCGCCACCAGGTGCTGGTGGTCGTATGCGACGCGTCCCGGCGGGGTGCGGGCGTGCACGACGTCGCGCGCCTGCACGCGGTCGCCGAGACGCTCGCCGAGACGCTCGCCGGTACAGCCCATTCCGAGGCGATGTTGGTCGCGCGACGTATGTCGAAGGCCGCCAAGGCGGCGGCGCGCAGTCTCGATGTGATCCTCGTCACGCCCGAAGAGCTGCTGGACCAGCAGGCTCCGGGCGCTCCGCTGCGTCGGCGCGCGAAGGAATTGTGGGAGGGCACAGCGCTCGAGCGCCACTACGTGGTGCCGACCGCGGTTGCGCTCGACGGCGAGGGAGCGCCCACGGGCGAGCAGGTGCCGCTCGACGACTATGCGCTGTCGTGGTTGGATCGCTCGAAAACCGGCTTGCTCTGTGTGCTCGGCGACTTCGGCGCCGGCAAGACGACGTTCTGCCGGCGGCTGGGCGCGGTGCTGGCCGACGGTGAGCGGCCCGATGCGCCGCTGCCGCTGTTCGTGGATCTGCGCACGGCGGGAAGCACGGCGCTGACGATCGACGGCCTGTTGCGTCATGCGCTGGACCAGGCGAAACTCGACCAATCGCGCCTGGACCCGTGGCGCTATCGCCTCCAGCAGGGATCGCTGGTGCTGCTGGTGGATGGATTCGACGAGCTGCTGGGCTACACCGATCCGGCGCGGATGCAGGGTCTGCTCGAGGAACTTCAGCAGGCCGCGATCGCGGGCCGTGTGCTGGTCACCTCCCGCTCCAGCTATTTCCGCAGCGATCGCGACGCGGCGCTCGCGCTGCGTGGCAGGCAGGCGTCGAGTATGCGCAGCAGCACCGCCTTGTGGAGTCAGCTGACAAGCCGCAGCGAGGTGAGCGTGACCGCGCTGGAAGTGCAGCCGTTCACCGACGCGCAAATTCACGCCTACCTCGCTCGGCGCTTCGGAGCCGACCGCGTCGAGGCGATCCTCTCCGGGCTGCGCGCCCTGCACCCGGTTGACGATCTCTTGCGGCGTCCATACCTGCTGACGCTGGTGGCGGCCTCGATCGATCAGTGGGAGGTGCGCAGCTGGCCGACGCGGCTGACGCTCACCTCGGTTTACGAGTCATACGTGGCGGAGTGGCTTTCGCGCGACGCGCGCAAGCAACGCGGCCTGCCGGCGGAGCCCGCCGGTCTCGCCCAGCATCTCGCCAGGGTGCTGTGGGACCGGCCCGACGCGCACATCTCCAGTCGCGAACTGCGTCGTGAGGCCGCCGCCTGGGGCGCGGGGGTAAGCGGACGGGTGATCTCCCCCGAGGAGGAGGAGACGATCGAGGCGAAGGTGCGAACGGCGCTGTTCCTCGTCCGTGACGAATACGGTGCCTACCGCTTCGCGCATCGCTCCTTCCTGGAGTTTTTCGTCGCGAAGGATATCGCGGACGTGCTTGCCGCGGCGCCCGAGCCCGACGAGCTGGGGGCAGCCTTGGATTTGGCGCGGCTGACGCCTGAGATCGCCACGTTCCTGGCGGGTTGGCCGGAGAGCTGGTTGGCCGTGCCCGATGTGTGCCGAACGATCCTCGAATCCCCTCCCGCGCGTCCGCGGGCGTCGGCGAACGCGCTGCTGCTGTCGATCTGGCATGCCCGCGCGCACACCGACGGGGAACCTGCGCGAGAGCGGGTGCCGGTGATGGTCCTGCCGAACGCCAAGCTCGCGGGCGTCGATCTCAATCGCGCCGACCTGACGGCAGTGTCCCTGCGCGGCGCCGATCTCGCGGGCGCCGATCTCGACGGCGCCACGCTCAGGTACGCCGATCTGGCGGCCGCCAGCTTGGTCAATGTGAGTGCAACGCAGGCCGACTTCACGCGTGCGGATCTCTCGGCGGCACGCATGACCGGTGCCTGCCTCTCGGGGGCACACCTCGACGGCGCCAAGCTGGAGCTGGCCGACCTTTCGGGATGCGATCTGGGCGGCGCCACACTGCGCGGGGCGAAGGCTGCGCGCTGCAGCTTCACCTCGGCCCTGCTCATCCAGGCCGACCTGTCGAGGAGCGATGCAACGCGGGCCGATCTCTCACACGCCCGGCTGACCGGCGCGATCGCAAACGAAGTCAATCTGCGCGAGGCACGCATGCAGCACGCCGACCTGCGCTTCGTTTCGCTGCGCGGGAGTACGCTGCCCGCGGGGATGACCGATCCCGGCGCGTATGGCCTGCGGCTCACGCCGCCGCCCGAGACGCTGCGCGGAGCCGCTGTCAGCAGCGTCAACCTGACAAAGCCCCAGGCACTGTGCGCGGTGCGTCACGGGGCTGGGAGTCTAATCGCCGTGGGCGGCGCCGACGGCGCCATTCACATGTGGGATCCCGGTACCGGCAGCTTTTGGCTTGCACACGCTCTCCACAGCGACTCGGTGCGCGCGGTGTGTCAGCCGGGCGAGGCGTCTCACTCGATGCTGGTGAGCTGCGGTGATGATGGGATGCTCGTGAGCTGGCCGCTTGACGGCGTGCGATCGGCCATACAGCATCGCGCCTCGGAGGAGCCGATCACAGCAATGTGCGCACTGGGCAGCGCCGAGCATGCGCCGGCGGTCGCCTTCGGCGACGGCTCACGGATCTGCATCTGGGATCCTCGCCACGCGCGCCCGCACCGGATACTGGCCGACCAAGAGACGCCGCTCACCGCGCTGTGCGCGGTGCAGCTCCCCGGCGGCGGCCACGCATTGGTCGGCGCCGGCACCGATATGACGATTTGTCTCTGGGATCTGGCGAGCGGAAGTTGCCGCGCGATACTGATCGGGCACACCGACTGGGTGCGTGCCATGTGCGAGGTGACTCTGGCCGACGGCAGCCCCGGACTCGCCAGCGCCGGCGACGACCAGACGATCCGTGTGTGGGATCTTGAGCGGGGGCGGTGTGTGGCGGAGCTGGGGGGTCATACGGACTGGGTGTACGCGCTCTGCGCGGTGACTCTCGCGGACGGGTCCGCAGGACTCGCCAGCGCCGGTGACGACGAAGTCGTGCGCCTGTGGAGCGTGGGCGCCGGCGAGCAGGTCGCAGTGCTCGCGGGCCACACCAAGTGGGTGAGAGGTCTCTGTGTAGCCTCGCTGGACGACGGCACCCCGTGGCTGGTGAGCACTGGCGAAGACGAGACGATCCGCATCTGGGACCTCGCCAGGGAGGAGGCGCTCACGGCGATCGACGGCGAGACGTCGGAGATACAGTCGATCTGCCGCGTCTCGCTCGGGGGTGGCGCGACCGGCTTGGCGATGGCTGGCGACGATGGCGGACTGCTGCGCATATGGGAGCCCGATCGCGGCGAGCTGGTGCGGCTGCTGGTGGGCACCGACAGGATCCTCGCCGCCTGCGAGTGGGCGTTTCCCGACGGGTCGACCGGTGTTGCGGTGGGTGGCAACCAGAGCGTTCGCATATGGGAGGCCGATGGTGGGCACGCTTCAAGTGCGGTGGGCCATTATTGCGAATGGCTCAAAGCCTTGGCGCAGGTGGGGCCGGCTCAGGGCCGGCCGCTGATTGCGGCCGGCGGTGACGACGGTGTGATCCGCCTGCTGGAGCCGCAAACGGGAGAGCGATTCGCCGAGCTGGGCGGGCGCGAAGATGCGATTCTTGCGCTGGCGCAGGTGACACTGCCCCGTGGCGAGACCGCGCTGGCCGGCGCCGACAGCGGCGGAAACATCATCCTGTACGAGATCGCCAAGCAGGGATCGGCGCGGCACCTGGGCCGTCACGGCGTCGAAGCGACCGCGCTCTGCTTCCTCGCCGGTGAGCGCGCCGGGACGTCGCTGCTTGCCAGCGCCGATCGGGACGGGACGATCAAGCTGTGGTCGCTGGCGGATGGCGGGCAGATCGGCGAGCTCGAGCACCCCGGCGGGGCGGTGTCGGCGCTCTGCGCGATGCGCGGGGACGGCCGCTCGTCGTGTTTGGTGAGCGGCGGCGGCGATGGCGCGATCCGCATCTGGCATCTGGGTCGGGAGGGCGGCGGCGACGGCGCGATCCGCATCGGGCATCTGGGTCGGGAGGGCGGCTGCGAAACGATCGAGGCCCACCGGGGCGCGGTGATCGCCGTCTGCCCGGTGCGTTTGGACGATCCGGCGGCGGGGCTGGTGAGCGCGGGCATCGATGGCACCGTCCGCGTACACGGGATGGATGCGCGTGCCGGCCTGACGCTCATGGCCACGAGGATGTCGTGGGATTGGATGGCCTACAGGACCGGCGGCGTGCTGGGTGACAGTTCGGTGGCGGCGTGGGGCACCGAAGCGGCTTTGAACCGCCTGCTGCTGGTGGGTGGTCGGTGGAACGCCGTCGACGCGCGGCTGGCGTTCCCCGACGCGGTGCGCGTCGCCGATCACCCGGAGCCGACCTTCGCATAGGCCCAAAAAGTGGTGTTGTCCCACCTCAGCCCGTGTCGCGGGCCTTGGTATCGAGGTGCGTACTCCCTCCAGCGGCCCCGGAGGGGGCCGCCTATCCCACCCTCAAAAGCCCCCGCGCCGCCGCGCCGCCGCTACGCGTCGTCCTCGAAGCTGACCTCGACGTTCTCCTGCGTCACGCGCTCCTCCACCTCCGCCAGCGAGGTGAGCGCCCGCCGGTCGGCGTCCAGCAGCGGCGCCGAGAAGAAGCTGCGCGGCCACAGCCGTTGTGCGCGCACCACGTTGATCTCCATCGCAAACAGCGTCACCTGGCTGCCCAGATACAGCCACGTGAGCAGCCCCAGCACGAACGCAAACAGGCCGGATGTCTCCTTGGCGTGGCGCACCACGTGGTCCACGTAGTAGCCGCCGATGTGCTGCAGGATCTGCCACAGCACCGCGCCCACCACCACGCCGGGCAGCAGATCGCGCGTGGGCACTTCCCTGGTGGTGAGCAGCCTGAAGGCGCAGAAGAACAGCAGCAGGTTGGCGGCCAGCGCCAGCGCCACGCCCGCCAGCGCCGTCAGCGCGCTGGGGGCCGCGGCCGTCACGTAGCCGGCGACGACCGTCGAGACGATTGTCAGCAGCCCAAGCGCCACCAGCAGCCCCAGCCCGCGCAGCCGCCAGGCGAGAAAGTTGGGGCGCCGCTTGCGGGGCACATGCCACACTTCGTCAAACGCCGTCCGCGCCGCGCCGGTGATGCCGAGCCCCGCCAGCAGCGATCCCACCACGCCGATCGCCAGCCCCACACCGCTGCCGGTGAGTGAGTGGACGTTGTGCTGCAGCTGGTTGCCGATGATCGGGAACTGTTTGAGCGTGGAGTCCAGCACGCTCTCCTGGGCGCTTCTGTTGCCTTCCAGCACGAAACCCAGCACCGTCACAAACACCAGCAGCAGCGGGAACAGCGCGAAGAAGCCGTAGTAGGCGATCAACGCCGCGAGGCGGCCGGCGCCGTCGTCGCCGAACTTCTTGATCACCGCCGCCAAAAAGCTCAGCCCGCGGTGGCGCTGCTGGAAGCGGTCGAGTGCCTGCAAACGCTCATTCAGGGTCATTTTTTTGGGGGATTGGGGAGGGGGGGCCGAGCGCGCGGGCAATCGGGCGGCCTGGCCCTATCGCCGCTCGTGCTCGGCACGGCACACAAATCTGGAGGGGGGGTCTCGCGGCGGCTGGGTGCGACATGCCTGTGTGTCTACTCCATCCGCTCGCCCAACGCCATCCCCGTCGCTGCCGGGAAGCCGCCCGCGGGCCGGTTACGTCGCCTGGCCTGACGATCGAGCCGCGTCCCTGGAAGGCCCACCGGGGTTGTGGGGAGCGGCGGCAGCCGAGGAGATCGCGCTCGTCGCGCGCGCCAGGCGCGAGGGGATGCTGCGCGCCTACCGCCACATCCTGCGGCGCGAGGACCTGGAGGATTGCCTCAGCCAGGCCGTCTACGAGCTGCTCGCGCGCGGGCGCCGCGGCCACCGCTTCGCCAGCCGCCAGCACGTGGTCAACGCGCTGGAGCAGCGCTTCCTTTCGCGCGTGCAGGACCGCCGCCGCGCGGTGCGGGGGCGCAGTCCGTTGCAGGCCCACCTGGAGAGCGCGCTGCGGTGGAGCGGCCAGGGCGAGCATGAACTGGAGCTGGCCGACCCCCGCGCCGAGGTTCACCCGCTCGTCGCCCACCGCTTCCAGCTGCGTCAGGTGGCGCGCCTCGCGCCGCTGCTCACCCCCGACCAGCGGCTGGTGCTGGCCTGCCAGGTGTCCCTCGGCATGGACCGCGCCGAGTTCTGCCGGCGCTACGGGTGGTCGTACGAGAAGTACCGCAAGGTCGCCCAGCGCGCCCGCGCGCGGCTGCGGAGCTTGAGCGAGACCGAGAGATATGTGGGCTGAGTCGAAAACAATTTAGCCGCACCGCTGTGGGATCGGACGCATTCGTGCTACGCAGTGACCGTTGTGCAAGTCACCCATAAACAACTAGGAGGTAAATAATGAGTTACGCAAGAGTCAAAAGGATGATGGCCGCCCTTGTGGCGGTGTGCGCCTGCGGCTGCGTCGCCGCCACGGTGGCGCAGGCCGAAGAAGCGCCATTCTGGTCGGTCGAAGGCGCGAGACCGACGGCGACCGAAACCCGTGAAATCACGGCGAAAACATATAAAACAAAATCTCATTCGGGCTTCACGCTGACGGCGGGCTCCAGGAAAATCTCGTGCTCCACGATCAAACTGAAAGAAGGCAAGCTCGTGGGCTCCAGCGCGGGTAACGCCGGCACCACCCGCGAGGTCATCGAACTCTCGGGAAGCTGCACCGTGGAAGGCAACGGCAGCGAATGCAAAGTCAAAGAACCGATCGTCTCCAACGCCGTCAGCTCGGAGCTGGTGGAGTCCGAAAAAGGCGAAACAGGATCGCTGCTGACGCTATTCAAACCCGTGAGCGGGACAAAATTCATGCCGCTGGTGTTCGAAGGGGCGAAATGCGTCATCAAAGAAGCCACGGTGGAAGGCGAAGTGGCCGCCGAAATGCTCGTCGATCCCAACAGCGAAGAACTCGGATCGAAAATAACGCCGTCCAACGAGCCTGACGAAACCAAATCGGTGCTGGTCAACTTCCCCGCGACCGCGATCGCAAAAGTATGGTTAGTCAAAGAAGCGGTGGGCTCGGAAGTAACGGTCAAAGGATTGACCTTGGCCGCGGA
This sequence comes from uncultured Solirubrobacterales bacterium, assembly GCA_963794715.1. Taxonomy (GTDB): domain Bacteria; phylum Actinomycetota; class Thermoleophilia; order Solirubrobacterales; family Solirubrobacteraceae; genus Palsa-744. The sequence continues at coordinate 1,214,005 of CAWCEY010000002.1, forward strand.
AGCAGCCAAAATCGAAGGCACCGCATTAATCTTACTGGCAAGCGGTGAAGAATTTGGCGAGGGACTGGCTCCAAGGATCAGGGCCACCAAAATCAAAGGACGCGCCGGCGCCGGCACCAAAACCTGCATCTTCAAAGAAGCCGCCGACAGATGCGTGGTGCGAGTGGAAGGCACGGCGGGTAAAAAAATTGAAATCTTCAGTGAATTCCTCCTCACAATCAAAGGTATGGGAGGGTTGGGCACCGAACCGGCCTTTGAATTCGTGATCCCGGGGGCCAATCTCGAAGGGGCGACGGAATGCGCCCCCGGGGTGACCATCAAAGTCAATACGTCGTGCAGTGTAGAATTCAGGTACATCGGGCCCGCCAATCCGGCCAACGGACAGTATTCATCCTCATACGAAGTCGATGCCAAAGAAGGCGCGCTGATGAGCAACAGCCAGCGCGTCAGAATGGAAACCGTGGCATAGCCGCTCGGCGACGCGTCGCGCTTCGGGGCTCATTGTGGCTCCGCGCGACGCGTCTTGCCGCGGGGTTCGCCGTGGCTCCGGGCGACGGGTCGTCAACCGGGGTTCGCCGTGGCTCCGGGCGACGGGTCGTCAACCGGGGTTCGCCGTGGCTCCGGGCGACGGGTCGTCAACCGGGGTTCGCCGTGGCTCCGGGGGAACGGGTCTTGAACCGACTGTCCCACTCGGTGGCCGGGGGCGGAACAGGGAATAGGGACCCACCTATGAACATCCCTCACTACCCCCATAGGCGCGTCCCCTGGGACGCCACAGGTCGGTTGCAGGCACGACCGCGCGGCGATGCCCATCCGCGCGCATGCGGCCGGGGGCCAGGTATCTCCCCACCTTGGTCCTCGGCCGCTCGCGTGGCGCCTGCGCAGAGCGGAAAGTCCCTGGTCCCGCGCTCGCCGCGGCGACCCCTGGTCCCGCGGTCACGGCGGCGGGTGCGCCTCACGTGACGCTCCCGCGCTCCACGCCACGGCCTGCCTACCGCATCTACCCGGAGGAGGCGTTCCTCGCGGCCGAAGATTGGCGGGGCGAGGCCGCGCCCAAGCCCTCCCTGCCCAACCGGGCGGACCCGCACCGCGAGCCCTGGCGGTGGCGACGTGTCGCGGTGCTTGCGGCGCTCGCCTCGGTCGTCGCGGCGGTGGTCGGCGTGGTGACTTGGAACGCCACCCGCTCCAGATCGGCGAGCGACCGTAGGCTGGCCGGAGGAACCGCCGCCCCACGGCGCACGCCTCCGGAGATCGTTGCCCAGCGGCCGAGCCGGCCGCTTGACTCACCTCCTGGCAAGCCCAGCCGGCGAGCATCTATGCCGGTTGGACGTGTTACCAAGCGCGATCGTCGCTCTGGCGGTCGGGCGCCGTTTAGGGCACACCCACATCTACCGCCACCGCCAGCACCTCCCGCGGAAGATGCGTCGTCCCCTATCACAGCAGCCAACACCACTGCCACCACCGCGACCCCCACCACGGCCACCGCGAGCACTCCGGTGGCGGCCAGAACTGCGACCGCCGCAACGCCCGCCAGCGGTGCGGGCTCGGAATTCGGGTTCGAGCGATGAACGGCGAGCAACCTCAGCTGCGACTCGCGCACGAAAACTCGCCGGCGGACGACCACCCCCGCGCCACCGTGACGATCGCGCGGCGGCCGCTGTGGCGTATCCGGCTCGCGCGGGGGCTGCCCCGGTATGTGCTCTACGCGCTCGCGCTGGCGGGAGCACTGGCGAGCGCGCGCTTCGCGCTCGACCCCCCGCGCGCCTCGCTGCCGGCGGCGCTGTCGCGGCGCCCAACGGGCGAGGATCTCGCCGCGGAGGGCTTCGCGGCGCTGTTTGCGCGCCTCTACCTCACCTGGGAAGCGCAGCACCCCGAAGCGCGCGAACGCGCGCTGGCGCCGTTCGTCGGGTCGGGGATCGACACCGGCGCCGGGCTTCAGCCGCCGACTGGCTCCGAGCGATCGCAGGTCGAGCAGCGGGTGCAGTGGACGCAGGTCGTTCAGCAGCGCTCGCCGCTGCCGGGCGACACGGTTTACACGGTCGCCGCCCAAACCGACACCTCCGGGCTCCTGTACCTCACGGTCAGCGTCATCCACAAGCCGGGTAGCCCCCTCGCGTTGGCGGGCTACCCGGCGTTCGTCGGGCCGCCCGCCTCCGGTCCGGCGCAAACCGACGCCGGCGGGCGCCTGCGCGAAGTCAGCGAAGCGGGGCTCAGCACCGTGGTGGAACGCGCCCTGCGCAACTACCTGGCCGGCTCGCCCTCCGAGCTGGCCGCCGATCTGGCCCCCGGGGCGCGCGTCTCGCTGCCCGGCATCGAGCTCGCACTGCAGTCCTTGCAGTCGCTCCGGTGGGCCCCCGGTGCGGGCGCGGTGCTCGCGCTCGTGCAGGCCCAGGACCAGCGCGGCACCTCATACACGCTCGCCTACGAACTTGACGTCCTCCGCGTCCAGGGCCGCTGGGAGATCTCCGCGATTCAGATGGACCCCGACTCCGGATAGCCCGCCACCAAATGCCATCGGCCACTGCATCCACCCGACTCCGAATAGGCCGCCACCAAATGCCGTCGGCCACTGCATCCACCCGACTCCGAATAGGCCGCCACCAAATGCCGTCGGCCACTGCATCACAACCATCCACCACCAACAGAAGGAGCCCCGATGCGCGCCGTGCACGCCTCTCGATCGCTCACCATCGGCCCCGGTGCCGGCAGATCACTGCTGCTCGGGATCTCGCTCACCTGTGCGCTCCTCGGGCTATCGCCCATCGCAGCGCCCAGCACGGCGCGCGCCGCCGTCGCCTCCCCCTCGGTGCCCGGGGCCGGCTCCGGAGCGGGCGGCTCCGGCGGCGGCGGATCCTCGGAAGGCAGCACCCTCGAAGCGGCCGCCAGCAAGGCTGGGAGCACTGCTCGCAAGGTCGCGATGAGCCTGATCGGGCTGGCGTTCGCCGTGGCGGGCGTCGTGCTGGCGTTCCGGCGCGACTTCAAGGAGGCCGCGGGCGTGTTCGCGGTGGGGATCGTGGCGGTGCTGCTCGCCACGCCCGCCGGCATCAACCTGCTGAAGGACACCGTCAACTCGCTGTTCGGCTCGTGAGGGGAGTGCGGAGGCGAGTCGCGGCGGTCCCCGGCATAACCACGGGGCTCTGGGCATGAGCATCGAGATCCGCTCCTACCGCGCCGTGTTCGACCTCGAGCGGCGCATCTACCGCGTGGACCGGCTGCGCCTCAACCCCGGCGGGGTTCCGGTTCGGGGCGTCGTCTACTGCCTGACGATCCTCGCCTGCCTCGGGCTGGCCGGCACGCTGCCGCTGGTGGGGTCGGCCGTGCGGGCGCTGCCGTGGTACGCGCGCGACCTGCTGATGCCGGCGGGGCTCGCGGCGCTGCTGACGCTGATCCGGGTGGAGGGCCGGCCGTTTCACCTCGCCGCCGCCGCGCTGTTGCGTCACCTTTTCGGCCCCCACCAGCTTGTGGGTTTACGCCAGGCGCCCGCGGGCCGGGTGTGGCGCCCGGAGGAACTGCTGATGCTCCCGGACGGTTCCGATTCCAGCCCGCGCCGCCTGCGCTACAGCGGCCCCGGCGCAATGCGCATGACCACCAACAAACAGGTGGTGGTGCTCGACCGCGACGCCGAGCTGCGGGTTGGGGTTCAGGTATCGAGCGGCGTGGAAGCCCGGTAGCCGAAGGTGCGCCCACCGATCAGCCTGGTGTACGGCAACCTCGTGTTCGGCGCCGACCTCGACGACGGCTGGGCCGCGTTCGCTGTGCCGACCGACTCCTACGAGTGGCTCTCCGAGGAGGGCAAGCGCGAGCGCTTCCTCGCGCTGCTGGGCGCCCTGGAGGCGGTGGCGGCCGACATCCAAATCCTGCGCGTCAGCCGCGGCTGGGAAGTCGCCGGCTACGCGCGGGAGATGGCCTGCCCCGCCGATTTGCCTGGTGGCAGCGGCGAACGGGGCCGGGATCCGGATGGCGCCGGCGAGCAGACGCAGCGACCGCACGTGCGCAATCTCACGCGCTACCTCGCCGCGCACGTGCGGCGCCTGGAGGAACTGGACGCCCGGCGCCCGGCGCTGTTCTTCTTGGTGAGCCTGCGCGACCCCGAGCGCGACGTCGCCTCCTACGTCTCGCGCGCGGCCGAGCGCCACCCGCGCGAGTGGCTGGCGGCGTTGCACCGCGGTTTGCTCCCGCGCGACCGCCGCCTGCTGCGCGCCACCGAGCTGGAGCGCGCGCGGGTGCGGGCCGATCAGGCGCACGCGCGCCTCGCCGACTACCTCGACGCCCGCCCCGCCACGGGGGCCGAGCTGCAGTGGCTGGTGCGCCGCGCCTTCTGCCGCGAGCTGGGCGAGCCGCCTGTGGATGGTCTGCACCAGCCGCGCGCGCTGGTGTTCGAGCGCAACGGCCAGGCTGTCCTGGCGCCGCTGGAGGGCGACGTGCTGCGCTGGATGGATGGCTGGGTGGAGCACCACCCGCGAGCGCTGCGGATCGAGTCCGAGCTCGGGGTGTGCTGGCAGGCGCAGCTCGTGGTGGGGGCGCTGCCCGAGCTGGTGCGCTTCCCGGGGGCGCGCGCGGAGCTGATGTTCGCGCCGGTGGAGTCGCTCCCGTTCGGCGTGGACCTCTCACTCAACGCCCGCTTCCTGCCCAACGAGCTGGCGCTGCGGATCGCGCGGCGGCGCATCCAGGACGCCGACCAGATCCTGCGCGCCGAGTCAGACGGCGAGCAGGGCGCCACCGACCTCGGCTACCGGCGCACCCAGGAGGCGCGCGACCTGCTGGCCCACCTGCAGTCCTCCAGCCGTCCGCCGCTGCTGCGCGCGACGCTCGCGATTGCGCTCGCCGCGCGCGGGGAGGATGAGCTGGAGGAGCGCGTGGAGATGTGCCGGCGCGCGTACGGGGAGATCCGCCTGCACCGCCCGCTGGGCGATCAGCTTCAGCTGTTCTGCCAGCACCTGCCTGGGCAGCGCACGCGCGTGGCGGGCTACGACGACACGCTCACCGCCGAACAGGTCGCGGCGATGATGCCCACCGCCACGCACCAGGCCGGCTCCGCGAGCGGCTTCTACCTCGGTCACACGCTCACCGGCTCGGCGCGGCCGGTGCGCCTCAGCCTGCGCGAGGGCTCCGACAGCGACCGCAACACCACGATCCTCAGCGTTGGCGCGCTCGGGTCGGGCAAGACCACGCTCGACCAGAAGCTCAAGTACGAGGCCTTCCTGCTGGGCGCGCGTGTGATCGACTGCGACCCCAAGGGCGACCACCGCTTCCACCTGCTGGAGCAGGTGGCCCCGCATGTGGAGTGCATCACGCTGCGCCCCGACCCCGCGCTGCGCGGGGTGCTCGACCCGCTGCGCGTGGCGCCCGAGCACCTGCGCCAGGACACCGCCGTGTCGTTCCTGCGCGACCTCCTGCCTCTGCGCGCCGAGCCCGCCTGGGAGACCGCGGTGGTGGGCGCGGTCGACCGGGTGTTGCGCCGCGCGCGTACCGCCACCTGCCTGGAGGTCGTGCGCGCGCTGCGCGAGGGCGACCACATCGACGCGCAGGTCGCCAAGACGCTGGAGGTGTACGCCCGCTCGGGGTTGACCCAGCTCGGCTTCGCCGACCCCGACGTCAAGCTGCCGCCGGTCGGCCACCGCCAGGTCACCTACCTGCCGATCCGCGACCTGCCCGCGCCCGAGCCGGGCACCGCGCGCTCCGAGCAGTCCCAGGCCGAGCGGGTGGGGGAGCAGATCGTGCGGCTGATCGCGATGTTCGCGATGCACCTGATGGGCGCCGAGCGGGAGCGGCTGAAGGTCTTCAGCTTCGACGAGGGTTGGCGGTTGCTGGGCGACCCGATCGGCCGCACGCTGCTGGTGGGGCTGCAGCGCATGGGCCGCTCCGAGCTGGCGGTGCCGATCATCTCCACGCAGCTCGTCAGCGACACGCTGCTGGGCGAGCGCGAGTCGATCGAGAACCTGCTCGGGGCGACCTTCGTGTTCGGGATGCGCTCCGAGTCGGAGGCGCGCCGCGCCCTCGCGCTGCTCGGCCTCGACCCCGAGGACCGGCGGATGCGCCAGACGCTGCTGGAGCTCGACGCCGGCCGCTGCCTGCTGCGCGACCACCACGGGCGGATCGAGGCGATCCAGGTGGACGTGGTGGTGCCCTCCCTGCTGCGCGCCTTCTCCACCACGCCCGGGCGGGCGGGATGAGCGGCGGCGCTTGCACTTCTCGCCGTGGTGTCGCTTCGCGGTGGTGGGTGCGTCCCTGCTCGTATGGATCGCCGGCACGGGCCGCGGCTGCGCTCACCACCCTTGCGGTGGCACTTCTCCCGGCGGCGGCGCTGGCCGCTCATGTCCCCGCGCCGCACGCGCCCAGCGCGCCGCCCTTGTTTGGCGGGTCGCGCTTGCCGGGCGCGGGCCTCGGCGAAGGCGCGGTGGCGGGCAGCGACGCCTCGGCCTCGGCGCCACCGAGCGGCGGCGATCCGCTCGTGGAGAACGGCCTCGGCAGTCCCCTCTGCGGGGCGCCCGCCGAACTACCCGCGGCCAGCCGGCGCAACTGCGAAACCTCGGGCTTCGAGGCGGCGGGGGCCCCCACCGGCAACTACGGGCTGGACGTCCACATCGACACCGGCCTGCTTGGGCTCTCCAGCCAGACGCTGCTGCAGGACTACCTGATCGAGCCGGTGTGGATGGGTCTCGTGTGGGTGGTGCACGCGCTGATCGTGGCGCTGGAGTGGTGCTTCACGCTCGACCTGTTGGACAGCTCCGTGCTCGGCAAGCTGGAGCGCCCGCTGCGCGCCACGCAATCGTCGTTCACCGACCCGTGGCTGGTGTCGGCGCTTGCGCTCGCCTCGCTGGCGGCGGCCTACAACGGGCTGGTGCGCCGCCGCGTCGCGGAGACGCTCGGCCAGAGCGCGTTGATGCTGGCGATGATGGCCGGCGGGTTGTGGGTGATCGCCGACCCCACCGGCACCGTCGGCGCGCTCGGACGCTGGGTCGACGAGGCCAGCGCGGGCACGCTGGGGGCGGTGGTGCAGGGCAGCCCCTCGCACGCCTCGCGCACGCTCGCGCAGAGCATGAGCGGGCTGTTCGGGGACGCCGTTGGCGCGCCCTGGTGCTACCTGGAGTTCGGCAACGTCGGCTGGTGCGCCGACCCCGGGCGCCTGGAACCGCGGCTGCGCGCCGCCGGGCTGGCGCTGCTCACGCGTCCCCACATCGCCAAATGCGAAGGCGGCGAACGGGTGGCGGAACTCTGCGAACCGCTCGAAAGCGAGGCGCCGCGTGCGCACGTGCCGCCGCACTCGCGCGGCGCAACCCTGATGCGCGCGGCGCGCACCAACGGGGAGGTGTTCCTTGCGCTGCCCGCCAACGAGGCCGCGCGCAACTCGGTCAACATGCCCGGCTCGCTGCTGCGCCTGCTGTGCGGGGGCTCCGAAGTCGCCACCGAATGCCGTGGACCGTCAGCCGCGGAGGCCGAGTTCCGCACGCAGGGGGGCACCATGTCTCGCCTCGCCGGGCTGTTGCTGATCGCGGCTGGGGCGGTGGGGATGATCAGGCTGCTCGGCTTCATCGCGCTGCACCTGCTCGGCGCGGAGATCCTCAGCCTGCTCTACCTGCTGCTGGCGCCCGCGGCGGTGCTCGCGCCGGCGTTCGGCGACGGCGGCCGGGCAGCGTTCCGGACGTGGGGTACGCGCCTGGTGGGGGCGGTGTGCTCGAAGGTCGTCTTCTCCTTCCTGCTCGGCGTGGTGCTGTTGATGACACGCACGTTGATCGGCATCGAAGCGCTCGGCTGGTGGACGCGCTGGCTGCTGGTGGCGGTGCTGTGGTGGGGCGTCCACCGCCAGCGCCACCAGGTGCTGGGCTTCCTCGCCGGCGAGCACCGCTGCAGCAACGAGCGCCAGCGCTCGCTGCTGCAGCGCTTCAAACAGCAGCTGGAGGGGCCGCGCACGGTTTTGCAGGGAGCGCGCTGGACGCGCGAGAAGCTCGCCGGGCCGGGCGGGCGGGCTCCGGTTCAAGAGCGCCGGCGCACGCTCGAACGCATCGGCCGCGAGCGCGCGCGGGCGAGCGCCGACGAGCAGGTCACGCGGATGCTCGCGCGCGAGCACGCGGCGGCGAGCGCCCACGCGGGGTCGAGCTCTGAGGTGCAGCAGGTGCTTTCAGCCAAACGCACCCAGCTTCAGCGGGTACGTGGCGCGCAGGCGCGGGCGACGGCCGACGGCGACACCCGTCACGCTGCCCGCCTCGACGACCGTGCGCGACGCATCGAAGGCGAGATCGAGCACCGCCAGCGAACGCTCAACGAGGCACGGCGCACCGCCGCGGAGGGCGAGCGCGCGCGGCTCCACGCCGGTCGCGTCCACACCGCCGAGCAGCTGCGTGAGCGCAGCGAATGGCTGGACGCCCAGGCGGCGCTGCCTCCCGCCCGCGCGGGCGGCGGCGCGGGGGGCACTGCCGGGGGTGGCGTGGAGAGCGGTGCTGGCGGTGGCGCGCGGCGCGGGGACTCCGACGCGGGTCGAGCTCGGCGCGAGTATGGGCGGCTGGCGGGAATCGTCGGGTACAGCCGCCAACAGTACGAGCAGCTGCACCCCCGCGAGCAGCGCGAGGCGCGCCTGGAGATCGATCGCGAGCTCGCGCTGCGCCGCCAGCTGCACGACGCGGCCGGCTCCGTCGTGGGATTCGAGCTCGCCCGCCCGCGCGCGCCGGGGCGCCGCGAGCGCCGCCGCGCCGAGCGGGCCTTCGATGGGGCGCTCGACAAGGGTCTGCGCCAGGGCGGCCACTCCGCGCCGCACTCCCGAGATCGACCCCCGCATCGCGAGCGACCCCGCGATGTCCCACCCCACCCGTCGTCCCGCCCCGACCCACCTCGGCGGTCAGGCGGCGGCTTCGAGTCTCCGGTGCTGCGCGACGCCAACGAGGTCGCGCAGCGGCGCAAACGCCAGTTGGGGGGCTGATGGTCGCGCTGGCGAGAGCGCGATGCCGGCGCGTCGTGGGCTGCTCGTCATTCCCGCGAGGTCTCCGGGGGGCCGAGCGCTGAGCGCCGCGTCCGCTCCCCACCGGCGATCGAGCCGTCCGGCGCTCATCCTGCTCGGAGGTGCGGCCGCGCTAGCGATAACGCTCACGCTCGGCGCGGTGACGGCCACGCTCGGCATCCGGTCCTTCGCTTTGGCGGGCGAACCGCCGGACGCCGCCGAAGCGGAAGCCGCCGGCGGCGATGGCGTGTCGGCCCTGGCGCGGGGGGAAATCCCGCCTGCCTACCTGCTCCTCTACCAGCGCGCCGCCGCTCGCTACGGCCTCGATTGGGCGATTCTCGCGGGGATCGGCAGAGTGGAGTGCGACCACGGACGCGACCCCGATCCCTCGTGCACGCGCGAGGGGGCCGTCAACTCGGCCGGCGCGGGCGGGCCGATGCAGTTTCTCGCAGCCACCTGGGCGCGGTACGGGGTGAGCGCCGAAGGCGATGGTCCCCCGGACCGCTGGAACCCGGCAGACGCGATCTTTGGGACTGCCAACTACCTGCGAGCCTCGGGCGCGCCGGGCAACTATCGCGAGGCGATCTACGCCTACAACCACGCCGGCTGGTACGTGGAAGAGGTCGAGCGCTGGGCGGCGCGGTACAGCGCCCCGCCGGCGTCCCCGGCCTCATCGGAAGGCGCCCTCGAAGGAGCCGGCGCGGAAGGCGTCCTCGAAGGAGCCGGCGCGGAAGGCGTCCTCGAAGGAGCTGATACACGCCTGGCGAGCGAGACGACCACGCCGGTGCGCTTCATCCCGGGCGAACGCGCGATACTCGCCCCCAGCGACGGCCACGTGGCGTTCGTGCCTGCGGGCGTGCCGGCGACGGTGCAGGCGATGGTGGTGGCCGGCAACGAGTTGCAGGACCTCCCGTACGGGCCCGACGGCCACCCCGACCCCCTTGGGGCGCCCGATGAGGACTGCTCGAGCACCGTCAACTACGTGCTTTACCGCGCGGGCGTGCGGCCGCTCACGGAAATCGTGCGCGAGAACCCGCTCGCCCAGGGCTACACAAGCTGGGGAGCCCCGGGGCCGGGGCGGTGGGTGACGATCTACGCCACCGACATCCCGACCCCGCACGTGTTCATCGTGATCGCGGGTCTGCGCCTCGACACCAGTCACAACGGCACCGATGTCGGACCCAGCCGCGGCGAAAACGGTCCGCGCTGGCGGATCCTCGATCACATCCCCACGTGGGCACACTGGTCGGTGCGCCACCCGGTGGGTTTGTGATGGGTTGGGATGGAGAACTATTATGCCTATAAAGGTTGAGTTAAGCTATATTTCTGGCATGAGAAGGACTACCTTGGATATCGATGAGGATATGCTCGCCAAAGCCCGAGAGATACTCGGTACGAGTGGGATCAAGGACACCGTCGATGAGGCTCTGCGCGAGATCGTTCGTATTGAGGCCGGCAAGCGCCTTATCAAATGGCTCAAAGAGAACGAGGACCTGCACAACCCCGAGATCATGGAACGCGCGTGGCCGCGACCACCCATCTCGTAGACAACAGCGTTCTCACTCGCACGACGAAGGCTCCGGTGGCGGCAAGGGTGGAGCCGATGATCGCGGGCGGCCTGCTGGCCACCTGCTCGGTGACCGACCTCGAGCTGCTCTTCAGCGCCCGCTCGGGGGACGATCATCGCCTGCGGCGCACCGACATCGCCCTGCGCTTCAAGCATCTTCCGGCCGATCAGCGAACCCTCGACCGAGCAGTCGAGGTGCAGGGTCTGCTCGCCGATCGCGGGCAGCACCGTGGCGCGGATATCCCCGATCTAATCGTCGCCGCGGCGGCCGAGCGGGCGGGTCTCACGGTGCTGCATTACGACGCCGACTTCGACCTGATCGCCGCCGTGACGGAGCAGGATGTCGAGTGGGTGGTGGCTCGGGGGTCCGTGGATTGACCGGTCCGTCAGGCACGGCTTCGGGCCGTATGCTCCGGCGAGCCGTGTAGCAGGTTTCCCACAGCGTTCGACCGGGAACCCACGCCCGAAAGGCTGCGCCTTGACATGGGCGCCACTGGGTACAGGGTGTGGAGAAGAAGGCCCGGTGGCGGGGTTTCTGTCAGATTTGTGGAGATGGCCGCCCGCAACATCGACTACCTGCTGATCGGTGGCGGGCTGGCGAGCGCCAACTGCGCGCGCTGGCTGCGCGAGGCTGGCGGCGAGGGGTCGGTGTTGGTGGTGGGCCGCGAGCCCGACCCGCCGTACAACCGCCCCAACTGCTCGAAGGGCTACCTGCGCGGCGTGGAGGAGCGCAGCGAGGCGTTCTTCCGGCCACGCGAGTGGTGGCAGGAGCAGGAAATCGAGTTGCTCACGCGCACGAGCGTCACCGCGCTGGACCTCGGGGCGCGCACCGCCAAGCTCTCCACCAAGGAGGAGCTCGAGTTTGGCCAGGCGCTGCTGGCGACCGGGGCCAACGTGCGGCGGCTGAACGTGCCGGGGTGCGAGCTGGAGGGGATCCATTACCTGCGCACGCTCGGCAACGCCGACGCGATCCGCGCGGACGCCGCCGACGCCGAGCAGGTGGTGCTGATCGGCGGCTCCTACATTGGCTGCGAGGTGGCCGCCTCGCTGACGCTGACGGGCAAGCGCTGCACGATCGTGATGCAGGAGCAGATCACGCTGGAGCGCGGCTTCGGCCCCACGTCCGGTCGATTCTTCCAGGAGCTGCTGGAATCGCACGGCGTGATCGTCCACGGCGAGGACGAGCTGGAGCGCTTCGAGGGCGACGGTCGCGTGGCGAGGGTGGTCACCAAGAACGGTCTTGAGCTGCCGGCCGACCTGGTGGTGATCGGCGCGGGCGTCGCCCCCGATGTGCAGCTCGCGCGCGGTGCTGGACTGGAGCTGGGGCAGGGCGGCGGTGTGCGCTGCGACTCGCGTCTGGCGACCGCGTCGCCCGGCGTTTACGCGGCGGGGGACATCTGCGAGTACGACTCTCTCCTGCACGGGGGTCCGCTGCGGATCGAGCACTGGGATGTCGCCTTCAACCACGGCAAGACCGCCGCGTTGAACATGCTCGGCCGTGACATCCCCCACGAGACGGTCCCCTACTTCTACTCCGTGCTCGGCGATTGGGGCGAGCTCGAGTACGTCGGCCCGGCGCGCGAGTGGGACGAGGAGATCGTGCGCGGCTCGATGGCCGACGGCAGCTTCACCACGTGGTACGTGCGCGACGAACGACTCGTCGCGGCGCTCACCTTCGGGCGCTCCGAGGACCTCGACCACGCCCGCCGGCTGCTCACGGAGCGCATCCAGCTCGATGCTGCTGCCCGTGCCGCGCTGACGGACGTGGACAGCGAGCTCGACGCGATCGGGGGGTAGGGCTTCTTCTGTGGCGGGGTGGGGCTTCTTCCTGGTGGTGGGGTGGGCTTTCCTGGTGAGGGGGCTTCTTCGCGGTGGTGGGGTGGGCTTTCCTGGTGAGGGGGCTTCTTCGCGGTGGTGGGGTGGGCTTTCCTGGTGAGGGGGCTTCTTCGCGGTGGTGGGGTGGGCTTTCCTGGTGAGGGGGCTTCTTCGCGGTGGTGGGGTGGGCTTTCCTGGTGAGGGGGCTTCTTCGCGGTGGTGGGGTGGGGCTTCTTCGCCGTCGGGCGTCGGCGGTCTGAAGGCGGCGCTTGTGCGGGCGGCGCTGGCATACCAACTCGGCGGGCGGTAGTATCCGTTGCGTTCATACGGTCGGTGGTTGAGGGAAGCCGGTGAGAATCCGGTGCGGACCCGCCACTGTGACCGGGGATGCCCCCGCTACGCGCGTCTGAGCGTGAGCCACTGATCGGCCTCCGGCCATCGGGAAGGCGCGAAGGGTAGGCCCGGGAGCCAGGAGACCTGCCTCCGGCCGCAAAGCCCACAAGCCCTCGTGGAAAGGGGTGGCTCATGCCAATCACGTCTCGTCGTATGTGGCCGGCGCTCGCCGGTGCGTTGCTTTCGCTGCTTGTCCTCGGCGCTCTCGCCGCGCCCGTCGCGCTCGCCGGCTCGCCGGCCACGGTCACTGTCAGGGTGCTGGCTCCCACCGGTGGGGGGTCGTACGAAACGCTAATGCCCATCACTCAGGTCACGACGAGCACCGGCGAAGTGGTGAGGGAAGGTCACCCCTGCGCCGGCACGAGCGCCCTCGGCGCATTGGACCTTGCGACCAAGGGCAATTGGAGCGGCAAATTCGAATACGGCGATTGGTTCCTTACTGCGATCAATGGAGGGATGTTTGATGGACCCTACTACTGGGGTTTCTGGGTGGACAACGCCTATGCGCCGAAGGGCGTCTGCGAAATAGAACCGGTCTCCGGCGACCAGCTGCTGTTTTTCCCCGAATGCTTCAGTGAAACGCCAGGTGTGTGTCCGGCCACGCCCGAAGTGCTGGGCATCGAAGCGCCCCCCGTCGCAGAAGTGGGCCAGCCGGTCGCGATCACCGTCAACCACTACAGCTCTGAAGGCAAACACTCCCCAGCGGCCGGCGTCACCGTCGGAGGGTGGGGCTCCAGCGCGACCACGAACTTCGAAGGAAAGGCGACGCTGACCTTCCCCGGCGATGAGACCTACACGCTGCGCGCCACCGGCGCTCCTGAAGAAACACCGAAGGCGGTCCCCGGGGAAGCCCTGGTCTGCGTGCACGAAGGCAACGACGGCGAGTGCGGTACTCCGCGCCCGCCCGGCAACTCTGCTCCGGCGTCCAGCACCACTTCGACGACGACGACCGTCGCTCCTCCATACACCGGCCCTTACGCGGTGGTCGCCGACCTCAGCGGCATCCACGAAGGCCACGTCTACTCCCGCGCCAAGGCTCCTCGTGTGCTCGCTGGGACGGTGAGCGCACACGCGTCGGTCACCTCGATCTCGCTGCGGCTGCGCCGTTCCTACCACGGACGCTGCTGGGCCTACAACGGCGCCCGCGAGCGCTTTGCGCACATTCGCTGCGGGCAGGGCCGCTTCTTCCAGGTTGCCTCAGGGGGGGACTCCTTCTCCTATCTGCTGCCTTCGCGCCTGCCCGCGGGGCGCTACGTGCTCGACATCGGGGCCGCCGACTCGGCTGGCGGCAAGGCCCCGCTGGACCGCGGCAGCTCGCGGATAGTCTTTTATGTCAAGTAGAAGACACGTGCGCGCCGTGCTGACCCGCACGCTTTCCGTGCCCGCCCGCCAGCTTTCCGTGCTGGCCTTCCCGCTTTCCGTGCCCGCCCGCCTGCTCTCCGTGCTGGCCTTCCCGCTTTCCGTGCCCGCCCGCCTGCTCTCCGTGCTGGCCTTCCCGCTTTCCGTACCCGCCCGCCCGCTTTCCGTGCTGGCCTTCCAGCTTTCCGTGCCCGCCCGCCCGCTTTCCGTGCTGGCCTTCCCGCTTTCCGTGCCCGCCCGCCTGCTCTCCGTGCTGGCCTTCCCGCTTTCCGTGCCCGCCCGCCCGCTCTCCGTGCTGGCCTTCCCGCTTTCCGTGCCCGCCCGCCTGCTCTCCGTGCTGGCCTTCCCGCTTTGCGTGCTGGCCCTCCTGCTCGCCGGCTGCGGCCTGGGCGCCGGGCCGACGCCGACCGGGGTGCGGCTCGACGTCACGCGCGGCTTCGGGGCCGAGTCGCTGCTCGCCAAGCGCGCTCCCAGCTCGCATGGCGAAGAGACGGTGATGAGCCTGCTGCTGCGCAACGCCGCCGTCACGACCCGTTACGGAGGCGGCTTTGTGGAGAGCGTCGACGGCCGCTCAGGGGGACACGAAGGGGGACGGCCCACCGACTGGTTCTACTACGTCAACGGAGTGCAGGCCCCCAAGGGTGCGGCGGATACCAACGTGCATCCGGGCGACCGCGTCTGGTGGGACCTGCACGATTGGGGCCAGACCGAGGAAGTGCCTGCCGTCGTCGGCTCCTTCCCGGAGCCCTTTCTCGACGGGATCGAAGGGCTGCGGCTGCCGGTGCGTGTGGAATGCGCCTCGCCGAGTGGCAACACCTGCCGCACCGTCACCGCGCACCTGCGCGCCGCCGGCGTCACCTCGGCGCTTGCGGCGCTGGGGCCGGCGGGGGAGGAGCCCGACACGCTGCGGCTGCTCGTCGGCACCTGGTCGCAGGTGAGTGGCGATCCCGGCGCGCGGGCGCTGGAACGCGGCCCCGGCGCGAGCGGGGTGTACGCGCGCCCCGCCGCCTCCGGGCGGAGTATCGCGCTGCTCGACGCGCAGGGCGCCACGGTGCGCACGCTCACCGGCAGCGCCGGGCTGATCGCCGCCACCCGCTACACCGAACAGGACCCGGAGTGGCTGATCACCGGCACCGACGCCGCCGGCGTGCAACTCGCCGCCAGCCATCTCGACGAAGCGGCGCTGCACGATCGCTTCGCCGTCGCCCTCACGCCGATCGGCGAACAGCTGGCGCTGCCGTTGCCCGGGGCGGAGTCGAGGAGGGGGTAGATATGTCTTCCAAAAGCACCCCAACCCTTCATTTTGTGAAGTGTTGGGGTCCCAAAATAATGCATCCCGCCTGTCAAACTCACTTCATAAAGTAAAGGGTTGGAGGCCAAACAAAAGGGTTCGCCGCCCTCCTCCCGCTTCACTAAGTAAAGGGTTGGGGCACGAAAAATAAACGGGTTTCGCCGCCCTCCTCTCGCTTCACAAAATGAAGGGTTGGGGCGCGAAAAGTAAATGCACACACCCACGTCCAGACAATGAATCGCGCAAGCCTGCTCTACCGCCCACTGGCCAGCCCGCTGCACGCCACACGCGCGGGGGTCGCCGCGTTGTGGGGGCTGGCGCTGATCGCCGCTTCGCTTCTGCTCTACCAACCCCTGGGCCTGGCGGTGCTCGCGCTCGCGGTGCTCGCCGCCGGCTGGGGGGCCGGGGTGGGCCGCGTACTGCTACCCGCGCTGCGCACCGTGGCGATCGTGGCGGTGCCGATCGTGCTCGTCAACGTGCTCGTCTCACGCGATGGCCTCACGGTATTCATGCGCCTGGGCGACCTCGGCCCCTTCGGGCAGGGCGACCTGACCGTCGAGGCGCTCGTGTACGGAGCCGTGATCGCGCTGAAGGTGGGGACGCTGATCCTCATCACCGCGTTCTGCAGTATCTGCATCGACCCGGACGCGCTGCTGAGGATCTGCCGCCGCTTCTCATTCCGCTCGGCGCTCACCGCCTCGCTCGCGGTGCGCATGATCCCCGTGCTCGCAGCCGACGCCCAGCGCATCGCCGAGGCACAGCGCACTCGACCCGGCGCTCACGCCAACCGGGGATCGGCTGGCGCGCGTGTGGCGTTGATTGGCGCCGTGCTCACCGGCTCGCTCGACCGCGCGATGGACGTCGCCGCCACGCTCGAGCTGCGCGGCTTTGCCGCCGCCCCCCGCGCGCCCCGCCTCCAGAGGCCCTGGTCGCGCCACGACCTCGCCTTCGCCGCCTCCGCCGTCGCGATCGTCGCGCTCGCACTGCTCACGCGGTTTGGCGACGTCGCCACATTCACCGCCTACCCGCTGGTGCACGCTCCCATCGATCCTGGGCTGCTCGCGCTCTGTACGGCGTTTGTGCTTGCCGTCCTGCTGCCGTTCGCCGACCGCCGGGGGATCGAGCTGTGAGCGTGCTCAGCTTCGACAGCGTCACCTACCACTACCCCGACGCCGGACGCCCCGCGCTCGATGACGTGAGCCTCGATGTCGCCGCGGGTGAATTCTGCCTGCTCGCGGGGCTCTCCGGGCACGGCAAGTCCACGCTGCTGCGGGCCGCCTGCGGGCTGGCGCCACACTTCCACGGGGGCCATTTCGCGGGGCGAGTGCAGCTCGCGGGGCTCGACACCCGCGAGCACGGCCCCGCGCGCCTCGGGACGCTCGCCGGCGCGCTCTTCCAGGACCCCGAGAGCCAACTGGTGATGAGCTCGGTGCGCGCCGAGCTGGCGCTTGCGCTGGAGAGCCGTGGGCACACCGCGGCCGCGGTCGCGCGCGGGGTCGAGGAGGTGGCCCTCGCGCTCGGCATCGACCACCTGCTCGACCGTCCCACGCACACGCTCTCCGGCGGCGAGCAGCAGCGGGTCGCGCTCGGCGCCGCGCTCTCCGGCCGCCCGCCCGTGCTGCTGCTCGACGAGCCCACGTCGCAGCTCGATCCCGTCGCCGGCGACGAGCTGATTGGGCTACTGCGCCGCCTCAACCAGGAGTGGGACGTGACGATTCTGCTTGCCGAGCACCGCCTGGAGCGTTGCCTGCCCTCCGCCGACCGCGTGTTCGTACTGCGCGACGGGCGTCTCGCGCACGACGGCTCTCCGGACTCGTTCCTGGAATGGGCGATTAGCGAGGAGCCCGCGCTGCAGACCCCCGGAGCGCGCTTGTTCGCGCTGGCGGGATTGGCCCCGCCGCCGGTCGGCGTCAAGCAGGCCCGCGCGTCGCTGCGGCGTCGCTGCCTGTTGTCGTCGGAATCTGTATCCTCCTCCGCGCCCCCTGCCGCTCTTCATGTAAACATGGGCAACCGCAGGCAGGGGGCACTTTCCTCCCCCAGCCCACCCGCATCCCCGCTCACGTCGGCGCCTGCGCCCGCGCCCGTGCGTACCAGGCCGGCCCTGCGAATGCGAGGCGTGTGGCACGAGCTCCATCGCGGCCCCGCGATCCTGCGCGGCGCCGAGCTGCGGTTGGAGCCCGGCGAAAGCGTCGCGCTGATGGGACGAAACGGCGCCGGCAAGTCCACGCTGCTGCGCCACGCCGCCGGCCTGCTCGAGCCCACCCGCGGACGGATCGAGCGGGGTGGGCGCGTGGCGCTGCTGCTGCAGAACCCCGGCGACTATTTCATGCACGAGCGCGTCACGCGCGAGGCCTCACCACGCGCGCTGGCGCTCGCCGGCCTCGCCGAGCTCTCCGAGCGCAACCCCCGCGACCTCTCTGGCGGGGAGCGCCAGCGCCTGGCGCTCGCAATCGTCACCGACGGGGCGCAGGAGCCGGCGGTGCTCGCGCTTGATGAGCCCACGCGCGGCATGGACCGCCTCGCGAAGGCGCAGCTGGCACAGGAGCTGCGCCGCCGTGCCGCGCGCGGCCAGGCGGTGATCGTCGCCACGCACGACCCCGAGTTCGCCTGCGCCTGCGCCGAGCGCGCGGTGCTGCTCGCCGACGGCCGCGTGATCGCCGACGGCCCCTGCGCGGAGCTGCTCGCCGGTGGCTGGTACTTCGCCACCGAAACCGCCCGCATCCTGGGCGGCGCCGACGGCGCGCTCACACCCGAGCAGGGGGCGGTGCTGCTCGCCGGGCGCGCCGCGCCGGCAAGTGTGGGGGAGAGGCCCTCGGCTGCCACCAATAAGGCCCCGGCCGCGGTGGTGGGGTTGCGGGTGGGGGAGGCCGCGCAATGAGTTGGCCAATCGCCTCCTTCACGCTCGTCGGCCTCGTGCTGCTGGTGGGCTGGCTGGCGTACGAGCGCGCGCGGCCCTCTGCGCGGATGGTGGCCGTGGTCGCCACCCTGGCGGCGGTCGCGGCGCTGGGGCGCGACGCCTTCGTGGCGCTGCCCGACGTCAAGCCGATCACCGCGATCGCGCTGGTCGTCGGCTATGCGCTCGGTCCGCTGCCGGGATTCGGCGTGGGAGCGATCGGGATGCTCGCCTCCAACGTAATGCTCGGCCAGGGCTCCTACACCCCGTGGCAGATGGCCGCCTGGGGGCTGGTCGGCCTGATCGGCGCCGCCCTCGGGCGAGCCTCGGGTAGGAGCTTCGGACGGGTGCCGCTCGCATTTGCCTGTGCCCTCACGGCGCTACTCGCAAAGGAGATCATGAACGTGTACACCTGGACACTCGGCGCCACCCACACTCCGGCGGCGTTCCTGCTGGTCGCGGGTAGCGCGCTGCCCTTCGACCTCACCGACGTCATCGCCAGCTTCCTCTTCGGCCTCGCCTTTGCCCCCGAGTTGGCGCGCGTGCTGGCGCGGGTGCGTTCCCGCATGGACATTCGCTGGGAGCCCGCCGCGGCCAGCGCTGCCGGTGGGGTTGGCGCCGCCGGGGGGGGTGGTGGAACCGGGTTCCGCGCTGCCGGGGGGGCTGGAGGAACCGGGGTAGGCATGGCTGGTGGGGCCGTGCCACTAGTGGTCCTTGCCGCTGCCCTCGGGCTCGCGGGCGCACTGCTGCTGAGCGGCGGGTCGGCCCGTGCCACCCCCCCGGCGGCTTCCGCGGCACGCGCAAACGCCTCCCGCGAGATCGCCTATCTCCGCTACGCGCAGAACGCGGACGGCGGCTGGGGGGACGCGGCTGGGCAGCCCTCCAGCGAGCTGTACTCCGCGTGGGTTGCGATCGGACTTGCCGCAGCCGGCCAGAACCCGCAGAGCGTGCGTCGCGATGGCCACACCGTGCTCGACGCGCTGCGCGCGCAGGCCGGCACACTCGAAAGTGCCGGCGACTACGAGCGCACGATGCTCGCGCTACACGCCTGTGGCGCCCCCGTGAGCTCGCTGGCCGGCAAAAGCCTGCTTGGGAATCTGCTGCGCTATCGCCAGCGCGACGGCTCCTTCTCTCACCAGGTCAACCTCACCGCGTTCGCCGTCTTTGCCCTGCGCGCCGCCGGGCGCTCGGCGGCGGACCCCGCGGTGCGCGCCGCGGGCGCGTGGATCGCCCGCCAGCAGGACGGCGACGGCGGCTTCAACTTCGATACGCGGGGTGCCTCCAGCGACGTGGACGACACGGCCGCCGCGTTGCAGGCGCTCCTCGACGCCGGCATCCACAGCGGCGCCGGCGTCGAACGGGCGGTCGCGTTCCTGCTGCGCGCGCAGAATCTCGACGGCGGCTTCCCCGCGCAGCCGGGGGGCGAATCCAACGCCCAGTCCACATCGTGGGCCGTCCAGGGTCTCGCCGCGACGGGGCGCAACGTCGAAGCGGTGCACCGCCACGGCAGCCGCTCTCCGCTCGGCTACCTGCAGAGCCTCGTAGCGCCCAACGGCAGCGTGCGCTACTCGCGCACCGGCACCCAAACCCCGGTATGGGTCACCGCCCAGGCGCTCACCGCGCTGGCGCGCGCGCCGTTCCCGGTCGGGTGAGGGCGGCGTTTGCCACGCGGCGAGCGTCTACCCTCTGGGAGATGTCGAGCGCCCCCTTGATGGTGACGCCGCGCTCTGTGCGCCAACGTGCGGACGGGGCGGGGCCCAACCGCGTTCTCGGCGCGTCTCAGCCGAGCATTGCCTGGGCGTGGTGGACCGCGCTCATATGTGTGCTCGCGATGGCCGCGACATGGGCGCTCGCGGAGCTCGTCCCCGCGATCCACCTGCGCGACGCGGTCGTGCTCAACGACTTCACCAGGCTCGGCCGCCCTCGCGTGGACACGCTCGCCAACGACCTGCTGCACCTACTCGACCCCATGCTCTACACCGCCTGGGCGCTGCTGATCGTCGTCGTCGCGCTGCTGCGCGGGCGCCCGCGGGTGGCGCTGGCGGTGGCGATCGTATTGCCCGCCGCACCCGGCATTGCCGAGCTGCTCAAGCCGTTGCTCGCCCACTCCCACGACAGCGTCAGCTGGCAGTGGATCGGGCCCGCCTCCTGGCCGAGTGGCCACGCCACCGCGGCGATGACGCTCGTGCTGTGCGCGCTGCTGGTCACGCCCCACCGCCTGCGCCCGGTGGTCGCCGCGCTCGGCTGTGCGTTCGCCATGGCGGTCGGCGGCTCGCTGCTGATCCTCGCCTGGCACATGCCCTCCGACGTGCTGGGCGGCTACCTGCTCGCCACGCTGTGCGTGTCGCTCACGATCGTGGCGATGGGTCCCGCCTGGGATCGCCCGGCGCCGCTGCTGCGCCGCCGCTCTGCCTGAGCCGGGCCTACGACCGTTCGGGTCTCGCCGCGGCCTCATGCGCGCCGGGAGCCCACAGCGGCTCGGACCCCGAACCCTCCTCGTTGACCGCACGCGCGAGGATGAACAGCAGGTCAGAGAGGCGGTTGAGGTAGCGCACCACCTCGGGGTTGGCAGCCTGCACCGCAAGCGCGCGCCGCTCGGCGCGGCGGCACACCGTGCGGCAGACATGCAGATGCGCCGACGCGGGCGCGCCACCCGGAATCACAAAGGAGCGCAGCGGCGCCAGCTTGGCGTTGGCCTCGTCGCACGCCTGCTCCAGCCATTTGGTGTACTCGGGGGTGATTCGCAGCCGCTCGCGATCGCCGCCGGCGGGCACCGAGAGGTCGGCTCCAAGATCGAGCAGATCGTTCTGCATGCGGCGCAGCCATGCCGTCACGTTGGCCGGTAGCCCAGGCTGCAGCAGCGCCACTCCGAGGACCGAGTTGAGCTCGTCCACAGTGCCGTACGCCTCCACGCGGGGGTGCAGCTTGGAGACACGGCTCATGTCCCCAAGATGGGTCTCGCCAGCGTCCCCAAGCTTGGTGTAGATGCGGGTCAGATTGACTGTCATACGCGCTCTGAGTTTCGCAGATGGTCCACCGGGGTGGCGCGCGTCCGCGCGATCGGATACGTTCTCGCACCTCAATGCGGGTTGGCGTTCCGAAGGAGACTGCGGCGGGCGAGCACCGGGTGGCGCTCGTGCCCGAGGTGGTCGGCAAGCTGAAGGCCAGAGGACTGGAGGTTCTCGTGCAGCGTGGCGCGGGCGCCGGCGCGCTGCTGCCCGACAATGCCTTCACCGACGCCGGCGCCGAGTTGACCGACGCCGCCGCGGTATGGGGCGCCGACGTGGTGGTCACGATCTCCCCGCCCGCTGCCCACGAGATCGGGCTGCTGGGCGCCGGTTCGCTGCTGATCGGCTTCCTCGCGCCGCTCACCAGCCCCGCCTGTACGCGCGCACTCGCCGACGCCAAGGCGACGGCGCTCGCGATGGAGGCGATCCCGCGGATCTCCCGCGCGCAGTCGATGGACGCGCTCTCCTCGCAGAGCAACGTCGCCGGCTACCGCGCGGCGCTGTTGGGCGCCGAGCGGATGGGGCGCTTCTACCCGATGCTGATGACCGCTGCGGGCACGATCCCGCCAGCCAAGGTGCTCGTGCTGGGGGCCGGTGTGGCGGGCCTGCAGGCGATCGCCACCGCCAAACGGCTAGGAGCGCGCACCACCGGCTACGACGTGCGCCCCGAGGTGGCCGAGCAGGTGCGCTCGCTCGGCGCCCAGTGGCTGGACCTCGGCCTCGAGGCCTCCGGAGAGGGGGGCTACGCGCGCGAGCTCACCGAGGAGGAGCGCGCCCGCCAGCAGCAGGCTTTGACGGACGCGATCAAGGGCTTCGACGTGGTCATCACCACCGCCCTCGTGCCCGGCCGCCCCGCGCCGAAGCTCGTGACCGAGGAGGCGGTGGTGGGGATGAAGCCGGGGTCTGTGGTTGTTGACCTCGCGGGGGAGGCGGGCGGCAACTGCGAGCTCACCGAGCCCGGCCAGACGGTGGTGCGCCACGACGTGAGCATCCTCGCCCCGCTCAACCTCCCCGCAACGCTGTCCGAGCACTCCTCGGCGCTGTTCGCGCGCAACGTGCTCGCGCTGCTGGAGCTACTCGTCGGTGAGGACGGCGCGTTGAAGCTCGACTTCGAGGACGAGATCGTCAAGGGCGCCTGCATCGTGCGCGAGGGCGAGATCGTTCACGATGGGGCGCGGGCCGCCGTGGAGGCTGCCGCCAGGAGCGGCTCGCCCGACGGCGAGGCGGCGACCGATCGGCGATCGGGCAGCGGGGGGGCGGGCGCATGATCCTCGCCTCCGTCCTCACCACCAACCTCGCGATCCTCGTGCTCGCCGGCTTCATCGGCTTCGTGGTGATCTCCAAGGTGCCCAACACGCTGCACACGCCGCTGATGTCGGGCACCAACGCGATTCATGGGATCGTGCTGCTCGGCGGTCTGCTGCTGTTGGGCCTCCCGGGCCTTGACGGCTTCAGCAAGGGGCTGCTTGTGATCGCGGTCGCATTCGGCACCATCAACATCGTCGGCGGCTTTCTCGTGACCGACCGGATGCTGGAGATGTTCAAGTCCAAGCCCAAGCCGCCGGCTAAGGCCGAGGTCGAGTCCTCGCGCGGGGAGAATTCTGAGCCGGGCGGCGTTGGCGGCGACGGCAAAGAGGGGGGAGGCTCGTGATCCACGCACCCCTCGCCACCACCTTTCTGCAGAGCGAAAGCTTCATCTATGTCCTTTACATCGTCGCCTTCGCACTCTTCATCCAGGGCCTGCGCGGTCTCTCCGGGCCGACCACCTCAGTGCGCGGCAACCGCACCGCCGCGGTCGGCATGGCGATCGCGGTGGTCGCGACGCTGCTCAACCCCGGCGAGGGGAACTGGGGCCTGATCGCGCTTGGGCTGGCGCTCGGCACCGCGGTGGGGGTGCCCGCGGCACGCAACGTGAAGATGACCGCGATGCCGCAGATGGTGGCGCTCTTCAACGGCGTCGGCGGTGGCGCGGTGGCGCTGATCTCGTGGGTGGAGTTCCGCCACTACGGCTCCACCTACGGCTCGCACACGATTCACCTGTTCGGCGAAACGGGCAGCGTCGCGATCACCGCCGGCGGGCCGCCGACGTACGTGGCGATCTTCTCGGTGTTCGCCGCGATCGTCGGCTCGATCTCCTTCTGGGGCTCCAACATCGCCTTCGGCAAGCTCCAGGAAGTGATCCCCGGACGCCCGATCTCATTCGGCTCCGCCCAGCAGGCGGTCAATCTCGTGCTGCTGATCCTCGCGCTCGCCGCCGGCATCTATCTGGTGGCGGGGGCACACTCCGAACTGCTGTTCATCGGCATGCTGATCGTCGCCGCGCTGCTCGGCAACGCGGTCGTGCTGCCGATCGGAGGCGCCGACATGCCGGTGGTGATCTCGATGCTTAACGCCTTTACCGGCCTCTCCGCGGCGGCGACGGGAATGGCGCTCAACAACCCCGCGCTGATCGTCGCGGGGATGATCGTCGGTGCCTCCGGCACGATCCTCACCAACCTGATGGCCACCGCGATGAACCGCTCGATCCCCGCGATCGTCGCCGGCGGCTTCGGTGGTGGCGGCGCGGTTGAGGGCGCCTCGGGTGCCGGCGAGCACGCCGGCACGGTGCGCTCCACCACCGCCGCCGACGCCGCGATCCAGCTCGCCTACGCCAGTCGCGTGGTCGTCGTCCCCGGCTACGGGATGGCGGTCGCGCAGGCCCAGCACGCGGTGCGCGAGCTTGCCTCCGAGCTCGAGCAGCGCGGGGTGGACGTCAAATACGCGATCCACCCGGTGGCGGGGCGGATGCCCGGCCACATGAACGTGCTGCTCGCCGAGGCCGACGTGCCCTACGACCAGCTCAAGGAGATGGATGACATCAACCCCGAGTTCCAGCGCACCGACGTATCGCTGGTGATCGGCGCCAACGACGTCACCAACCCCGCCGCCAACAACACCCCCTCCTCGCCGATCTACGGGATGCCGATCCTCGAAGTGGCCGACAGCCGCTCGATCATCGTGATCAAGCGCTCGATGAACCCCGGCTTCGCGGGGATCGAAAACGAGCTGTACTTCGACCCCAAGACATCGATGCTGTTCGGCGACGCCAAGTCCGCCGTCAGCGAGATCACCGCCGAGCTGGCGCAGCTCTAACTCGGTCTCCCCGCGGGCGACTACGGTCCCGGCGGCGTAGCCCGCACGGTTTGCGGACGTTTGCGTATCGCCGACCCAATGTGAGTGAGAGGCCTGAGATGCATCAGAAAGACGCCTTCCTCCCCATCTTGGCTTGCATCCTCCCTCGATGTACTCTACTCTCAACTGAGAGGGATGAACGGCCATGGTTTCGCACTCCGGCGCGCGGGCGCTGCGGGGGCGACGGCGGCCGTACTGTGGGTCTTGGGAGTGGGTACGGTCGGCTCGACGCTTGCGCAGGGTAGTCCTCTGCGGGCTCAAGCCGGACCGCTTGCCCACGCCAGCATCCTCGACGGCAGCGCCGCGTCGATCACCGAATTTCCCTTTCAGGTGGCGCTGTACAACCCACGTGCCGGTTCGCCCGCGAAGGGCTTCTTTTGTGGTGGCGTGATCGTCGACGCCACCCACGTGGCCACCGCCGCGCACTGCCTGTTCGGCGAACGCGGGCAGCACAGCCCACCCGCTGAAATCGAGGTGCTGGCCGGCTCCACCTACCTCGAACCGGCGGATCCCGCCAGCGTCAGGGATCCGGTGGTGGCGGCGACGGTCGATCCTGCCTACAACCCCGCCGCCAGCGACTACGACGTCGGCCTGCTGCGCTTGGAGCGACCGCTGTGGAGCGGCTCCGCCCCGGCGCTCGACGGACACACCGCGATCGCCCCGCTGCAGCCGGATATGGCAGCGGCCGCCGCACACGCCACCGGCGCTCAGCCCAAACTTGCAGCGGTCGGGCAGACCGCGCCGGCGCCGGCGATCGTCAGTGGCTGGGGCGATCTCAACCCCCAACCGGGCGGCTCGCCGAGCTACCCCCTGCGCCTGCGCAAGACGCGCGTGCCGCTGGTCACCACCACGCTCTGCGAAGAAGCGTACGCCACGATCGAACAGCCGATCACGCCGCGAATGATGTGCGCCGGTGGCGCGCCGGGCGAAGGGCAGGGCCACGCCGACTCTTGCTACGGCGACAGCGGCGGTCCCCTCGTGGCGCCGGGCTCGCCCGACGGGTCCTCGCCGGTGGGCGACGTGCTGCTCGGGCTGGTGGACTTTGGCAACGGCTGCGGCCAGGCCGGCTATCCCGGCGTGTACCTGCGGATCGCCGACCCCGCGGTCGCCCGCTTCCTCGGGGGTGCTCCTCCGCTGGCCTCGGCCGGGGGAGTCCACCGGGGCCTCTGTCCCGCCCTGCGCGCGGGGCGCGGCTCCGCTGGACACGCAGCCCACCGCTCGCGCTTGCACCGGCCGGCCCACCACTCGCGGCGCTGCAAGCGCTGAGATCGCGCGCGCCAACGCCGCGCGAGCCAACGCCGCGCGCCCAACACCGCGGGAGCCTCTGCCAGACTGGCGGACGTGATCGAGCGTGATCAGGCGCTGCAGGCGCTCGCGGGCAGCGAGTTCGACGTGGTTGTGATCGGCGGCGGCATCACCGGCGCGGGCGTTGCCCTGGATGCCTCCACACGCGGCTACAGCGTGGCGCTGCTGGAGCGCGCCGACTACGCCTCCGGCACCTCCAGCCGGTCCAGCAAGCTGGTGCACGGGGGGTTGCGATACCTGCAGAACTTCGACCTTGGCTTGGTGCGCGAGGCGCTGCTGGAGCGCCAACTGCTGGTGGCACTCGCTCCGCACCTCGTGCGTCCGCTGCCGCTGGTGGTGCCCGCCTTCGACGGCGCCCGTCCCGACCGCCTGATGGGGGTGGGACTTAACCTGTACGACGTGATGTCCGTCGATCGCGGGCGCCTGCGCCCGCGTCGCGGACGCGCTGAGCGCTCGGGTGCCCGGGGCGGGGAGGTGGAGGAGGCCGCCGAACGCGGCTGGAGCCCCGAACGCCACCGCATGCTTTCGGGCGAAGAGGTGCTCGAGCTGCTGCCCGCGCTCGGGCCGCGCGAGCCCACCGGGGGCTATCTCTTCTACGACTGTCAAACCGACGACGTGCGCCTGGTGCTGACGGTGCTCGGCGAGGCCGAGCGCTTCGGGGCGGTGTGCGCCAATCGCGTGGGGGTTGTCGGCCTGCTCGAAGATGACGACGGTCGTGCGTGCGGGGTGCGCACGCACGACCTCGAGGGCGGCGGGGAATTCGTGGTGCGCGCCGCCAACGTCGTCAACGCCACCGGCGTATGGGCCGACGAGCTGCGCCCGCAGGAGCTCCACGAAGCGGCGGACTTGGCTGGCGCCGTCAGTGGTGAGCGGGGCGCGCCCGCGTTCATCAGGCCCAGCCGCGGCACCCACCTCACCCTGGCCCACGAGGATCTTCCGCTAGTTGGCGGTGCGATCGTGCCCGCCGGCGAGGGTCGCACGATCTTCGCGCTGCCGTGGCTGGGGCGCACGCTGGTCGGCACCACCGACAACGACTACGAGGGCGACCTGGAGCACGTGCGGCCGTCCACCGAGGACATCGACTACCTGCTGGACGCCGTCAACACGTTTTTTGCCACCGACCTGCGCCCGCGGGATCTGACGGGCGCATACGCCGGGGTGCGACCGCTGATCTCCAGCGGCGACCCCAAGAAGTCGGTGGACATCTCGCGCAAAGCCGAGCTGTATGAGACCTCCAGTGGCATGGTCACGATCACTGGGGGAAAGCTCACCACGTGGCGGCGGATGGCCAAGCTCACCGTCGATCGTCTCGTCGAGCGCGACGCGCGCGAGGCGCCCTGCCGCACCCATGAGATCCCGCTCGGTCAGCCGGTCGCAGTGGAGGAACTGCCGCGGGTGGAGGGCGTCCCGAAGGAGTCCTACGCCGCGCTGGCGGCCCGTTACGGCTACGCCGCGCACGAGGTGCTTGCGCTGGCTGGCGGAAACGGGGATGCTCGCGATGGGCGAGCGTCTACCGGCTCCGGCAGTGGGGGAGAGCTGGCCCAGCCGATCGTGCCCGGACTGCCCGACCTGCTCGCCGAGGTGGTCCTCGCCGCCCGCCGCGAGCAGGCGCGCAGCGTCGCCGACGTGCTGCTGCGTCGCACCCGCCTGTGGCTGCTGGCCGCGCACCAGCTGGACGGCACGGACGGACCGCCGCTGCCGGTGCGGCGCGTGGCGGACGTGCTCGCGGGCGAGCTTGGCTGGAGCGCACAGCGCACGGCGGCCGAGATTGAGCGCTTTGCCGATGAGGCACGCGCGGAGGGGGTGCAGATCGCATGAAGGTGCTACCGCCTGCGCGGGGAGGGCGTGCAGATCTCATGAAGCGCTACCGCCTGCGCGCGGTCGACCGCACGCTGGAGCTCGGCGCGCGGGCCGGTCGGCCTCTCATCATGGGCGTGGTCAACGCCTCGCCCGACTCCTTCAGCGACGGTGGCCGCCACGGGAGCATCGAGGAGCAGGTGGAGTTGGCGTTGGCGCATGCCGCCGCCGGCGCCGACATCATCGACATCGGCGGCGAGTCGGCCACCACCGGGCGTCCTCCAGTGTCGGTGGCGGAGGAGATCGAGCGGGTGGTGCCACTGATCGAGCGTGTGGTCGCCGAGTTGCAACACGATCGGTGTCGGCCCGTCGGCGAAGCGGGGATTCGGGATGCCACGGGGCAGGACGCGATCCACCAGGTCGTCTCAATCGACACCTACAAGCCGCCCGTCGCCCGCGCCGCGATTGCCGCCGGGGCGCGGATCGTCAACGACGTCAGCGGTCTGCGCGACCCCGAGCTCGCAGCGGTCTGTGCGGAGAGCGGGGCGGCGCTGGTGCTGATGCACACCGCCGCCGCGCCTCGCGTGCGTAGGCAGGACCCCGACCTCTACACGGATGTGGTTGAGGAGGTGCTCGACTTTCTGCGCGCGCGTGTTGACGTAGCCCTTGAGGCCGGGGTGGCCCGCGAGCAGCTGATCCTCGATCCCGGGCCCGATTTCGCCAAGACTCCCGCCCAGACGATCGCGCTGCTCTCTCATTTGGAGCGGCTGCACGAGCTCCAGCTGCCGCTGTTGATGGCGATCTCGCGCAAGGACTTCATCGGGGCGCTCACCGGCCGCCCGCCCCGTGAGCGGCTCGCCGGAACACTCGCGGCGCTGGCTCATGGCGTCGACGCCGGCGCCCACATCTTCCGGGTGCACGACGTCGCCGCGGTGGCCGACTTCCTCGCGGTACGCGCCGCGCTCGCCGGGGAGCTGCCCCCGAAGAGGGATCTTGCGCTGGCCGAGGAACTGAGACACCAGCGAGAGCCCCACACGGTGAGGGCGTCGGGGCCTGTTCGCCCGATGCCCTAAGCTGCATGATGCATAGACGGGTGCCGGCCGCTGTCCAACGCGATCGGGCGCCAACCACCCAATCCACACAAGAAGAGAGGAAGACCAAATGACCGTACTCGAGCGCTCCGAGCTTGACGCCAGCCCGCTCGCCGACCTGCACGCGATCGCCGATCAGATCGGCCTCGATGGGTTTCGCAGACTCCGCAAGGCCGATCTGATCGACGCGATCCTCGAGCGCTCCGGCGGTGAGGGCGACGGGGACAAAGGGGGGGATGGCAATGGCGGCGGTGCAAGGCGCGCGCGTGGAGGGCGTGCTCGCGGCGAGCGCGCGGGTACCGACGGCGTTGGTGGTCGTGAGGGAGGTGGTCGTGAGGGAGTCAAGCAGGAGGAGGGCGCGGCCAAGGATGAGGAGGGCGCGGGCGAGGAGGGCGACCGATCGGGGATCGGCCAGCGCACCACCCGCAGGCGGCGCCCCACGAGGACGCGCCGCGGGGTGGCCACGGGCGAGCAGGAGCGCGACTCCGAGAGCCCCACGGTGCGCGAGGAGGAGTCCAAGGGAGCGAGTGCTCGTGACCGAAGCCGGGGGACGCGCGCCATCGGTCCCCGTCTCGACCAGCAGACTGCGGAGGACCGCACGGTGGAGGGCGTCGTCGAGCTGCTCGGCAACGGCTCTGCCTTCCTGCGCGTCTCGCCCCCGGAGGCCTCCGACGAGGACGTCTATATCTCCGCCGCCCAGGTGCGCCGCTGCGAACTGGTCTCCGGCGATCGGGTGACCGGTCCCGTGCGCACCCCGCGCTCCTCCGAGCGCTACCCCTCGCTGGCACGCGTGGACACCATCAACGGTGCTCCAGCGGAGTCGGTGGCGGAGGGCACGCGCTACGAGGACCTCGCCGTCGCTCACCCCGCCGAGCGCCTGGAGCTCGACCCTCAGGACCCCACGCTCGGGGCGATCGAATGGCTCACTCCGATCGGCCGCGGCTCGCGCGTGAGTATCGTCGGCGAGGCCCGCTCCGGCAAGACCGAGACGCTGCGGAGCCTGCTTGGCGCGCTCGCCGGGCGCGATGGCCTGGAGGTGATGCTGGTGCTCAGCGGCATCCGCCCCGAGGAGATCGCCGTGTGGCGCGAGGGGCCGGTGGCGCCCGCGGCCGCGCTTGACCTCGGCGCCTCCGCTGAGCTGCAGGGCCAGACCGTGGAGCATGTGGTGGACACCGCCAAGCGCGTCGCTGCCCGCGGCGGGCACGTGGTGGTGCTGATTGACTCGCTGGACTATCTGCCGCTGCACGCCGCACGGCGAATCCTCGCGAGTGCCCGCAACCTCCACGAGGGCGGC
Organism: uncultured Solirubrobacterales bacterium; assembly: GCA_963794715.1. Lineage (GTDB taxonomy): Bacteria > Actinomycetota > Thermoleophilia > Solirubrobacterales > Solirubrobacteraceae > Palsa-744. Next base: position 1,243,921 of record CAWCEY010000002.1, read on the forward strand.
TCGCTCACGCTGATCGCCACCGCCACCCGTCCGTTGGGGGGGGAGAGCACGGTGATCGCGCTCGACGTCGCGCTCACCTCCACCGGGCGGATTCCCGCGCTTGACCTGGCGGCCAGCGGTGTGGTGCGCCCCGAGCTGCTGGTGGGCGAGGACGGCGCTGAGGCAATCACCAAGGCCCGCGCCTCGGCGCTGGCGGGCTAGCGCAGGTACGCCACGCGCGCCCAGGAGGGCTCGGGCGAGAGCTCGATCGGCTCGCCGCTGCGGGCCGACGTCGGATCGGTGGGCTGTACGTAGGCGAAGCTGCAGGTCTCCTCGATGAACGCCACCCCGAGCTCGCCCTCGTTGACGCGCTGGTCAAGCCATGCCCCCCGGAACACCAGACGGCGCAGCCAGTGCACCAGCGAGCGCTCCGCCGGCCCAACCAGGTCCTGCCAGCACTCGTTGACGTGCTCCCCCAGGGCGGATGCCGGGTCGAGGATCTCGCCGTTGACCGCCAGGTTGACAAGATCTTCCAGCTCGTCCTCCCCGAGTCTGCCGCCGACAAACCCCAGCTTCAAAGCCGCCTGCTCGCAGCGCTCAGCGAAGTCGTCCTCGTTGAAGGTGAAGCGCAGCTCTCCGTATTCGAGGACGAAGTCCTCTCCAGAGTTGTAATTTCCGCGGCGTGTCTTGTCCATGACGTGAGTGCCGGAGATAGGGGATTGAAAAGGAGGGGCTCGACCGAACCCGGGAGACACTCGCCTTCGGCTCGCATCCCCGTTTCGGCCAGCCGGCCTGGAGCCGGCTGCGCCACTCCCCGAGCTTGGGGCTCCGGGCCGTCGGAATCATAAGCTGACTTCCTCCCCGAGTGGGTGTGCTGCACGGGAGATTGCACGAACACCTATAACCTCTAAGTCGATGGCGCGCCTCACCGAGCAGGGATCGCGGGCGTCGGCCGGGCATCCCGGGTACCGCACCGCACTGGTGCCGATCTTCGGCGATGACGTCAGCGCGGCCGCGATCGGCCGCGTCGCCAAGTTGATCGGCAAGGGTGGGGTCGTCCATGCGGTCTTCGTGCTCCCCGTTCCTCCCCAGCTCTCGCTGGGTGCCGGCTTGGAGAAGGAGGAGGCTCACGGACGCTCGGTGCTGGAGAGCGCGCGCATCCAGGCGCGCCGCGCCGGCATCCGCATCCACACCGGGGTGATTCGCACCCGCAACCCTGGCGCCGCGCTGGTGGAGGAGGCAAGCCGGTTGGAGGCGGACATGATCTACTGGTCCACGCTCCACGCCCCCGCGCGTGAGCGGCGCATCGGCCCAACCGCGCTGCACCTGCTCAGCAGGCGGCCCTGCAGGGTGATCATCGAGACCGAGGGCGACGCGCCCGCCGACCCGAACGGCACCGTCGGCGCCTCGGTTTCCTGATGGGCCGATTTTGCTTGGATCCAACGGCTGATTGAGGCTAGCCGCTGGCCCCGGATTCCCCGCTCGAAGGGCTGCAGGCCGATCACGAGCCGTGCGCGCTTGACCCCGTCGGGGAGCGACTCGCCGCCGCCGGCTGTGACGGTGCCGAGCGGCGCGATCGCCGAGGCTACGCTCAAGAAGCCGGGGGCCTGGTTGAGGCCGAGCGATTCGAGCAGCCCCGAGAGCGTGTGGACTTCGATCAGCGCGCTCGGCTGGATCCCCCCGCCGAGGGTGCTAGTCGCGGCGCCGTAGGCGGGAGCGCTCCCCAGCGTGCTCTGCGGGTGCAGCGCTTCTTCGATCGAGGCGCTCCCCAGCCCCGCCACGAACTTGCCTTCTCCCGCCGCGAGCGTCAGCTGCAGCGGGAAGCTCGGAAGCCTCACGGTCACGGCGGTTTCCATGCCTGCTACCGAGGTGGGGGAGGTCTGGCCACCGGCTTCGCGATAGGCCTGCGCGAGCTTTGCCACCGCCGCGCGCGAGCTGACGGGATTCTTGGAGGTGATGACGAGCGCGGCGTGCAGTTCGAGCACGCTGCTGCCGCTCACGTATATGCCGGTGGCGCCGGCCCAGCTGAGCAGATCCTGCTGCAGGTTCAGCGAGCGCGAACTCAGCGGCGCCAGCAGCGTGCCGAAATCGATGCCGCCGATGTTCAGCGCCGAGCCCAGTGACGCGAACGCGCCGAAGCCATGTGTGCTGTGGCCCAACGCGCTGCCGAGGTCGCCGATGCCCACCGCCAGCCACGAGTTGCCGGGGAGCCCGCGCAGTACCTGTGCCCCGCTTTCGCCGAGCGCTTCTTCGTGAGGGGAGTTCGAAGCCGATCCGCCGCTGGCGGTGGATGACGTCGGGGGCAGCGTGTCGAGGTCGACCGCCACCGCGTTGGCGCTGGGTATCAGCGATAGGTACAGCTGGCCGGGGTTGCCGGCCAGGCCCTCCAGCAACGGCAGGATCGATGCCGCGACGCCGGCGCCACCGCCGCCGGAGCTCCGGAGCGCGTGCGTGAGCCCTTCGGGGCTCAGGTAGGCGTTGGCGAGCGCTCCGTGTTCGGCGGTGGAAACGAGCTTCGAGTAGGCGCTCGCCTGTGCCAGCGAGGGGCCGCCGGCGGCCGTTTCAATCACGCTCTTGAATCCAGCTTCGCTGCCGATCACCGCGAACTTGTGCACGATCCCCTCCGCGACCCCGTCGGGGGAGACCTGGTAGGTGACACCGCGATAGCTGGTTGTGTGGGAGCCCGCACTGTGGGCCTGGCCTTCGAGGAACGACTTGGCCTTGGCGACGTCGGTCGTGTCGAGCACCAACGCGCTCTGTCCGGAGCTTGCGCTGAGTGCCGTCTGCAGGCCCCCCTGCCCCAGCAGCGCGGCTTCCAGGCCACCAAACCCTTCGGAGAGGAGCTTCTTGAGCGTTTCCACGCCCAGCAATCCCTGCGCGCGTGCGAGGGAGATCGAGCTGAGGAACGCCCCGGCGTGGGGACCCAGCCACGGCTGAACTTCCTTGGCGTAGTTAGGAGCCTTGCCCGTTGGGCCCGCCAGCAGCTTCAGCAGACCTTCAAAGGGGTGCTGGCGGCCGGTGAGCGCGGTCGCGGTGGCGGTCGCGTTGGTCTTCAAGCTGCCTTCGGGCTGCACCACCGCTTCGATGTACAGCGGCGCCGAGGCCGGCGTCACCGTCGCCGGGCTCGCGCTGGTCCCGCTTGGGCTAGACGAGCCGCAACCGCCGAGCGCGATGGCCAGCAGCGCGACCGCGCTGACGAGAGAGGTTGAGGGCGCTGCTCGAAGCAGAGCAGCCACGCCCGCCGGTCTCCTGCCGCCTGCGCTACCCCCTTTGCGTGCGGTGGATCTCACTGTGAGGATCCTATGTCCCCCGGCGGCATCTGCGCAAGTCGCATCGCGCACATGCAACTTCCGTGGCAAATCGTCGTGGTACAGGCCGGTTTGCAGGTTCTTGCGCTCCCGGAAGGCATTGGGCGGAACCTTGAAAGTCGGCGTTTTGCAGGCATTTCTGGGCATCTGGAGGGTGTAGGGACGGCAAAGTGGGGGAAAATGTGCAATTAGGGTTGCGTTGTGGGGGAAAGTGGGGTACCTTGCCGGGAACGAGCCGAGGTGGAGAGGCTCCTCCCACCTCTCCACCTCGGCTCTCAAAAGAGGCCGGCTGGCCGAAACTGGGATGCGAGCCGAAGGCGAGTGTCTCCCTGCTTCGGTCGGGCCCTCGTTTTCAGTCAGATCTGGATCGGAGCCCCACCCGTGGCTTTCCGTGGCACCTACGACCACACTCTCGACGCAAAGAACCGCCTCACCGTCCCGGCTCGTTACCGCGCGACGCTGGCTGAGGGAGTGGTGATGGCCATGCCTGTAGACCTCGAGCCGTGCATCGGGGTGTGGCGCCCGGAGGAGTACGAGCGCTACACCGAGCGCGCGCTCGCCGAGCTGCCGCCGCTCTCACCCCGCCTGAGCGAGTTGGAGCGCTTCTTCTACGGCAGCTCCCAGGACGCGGAGCTGGACTCCGCCGGGCGGATCATGCTCCCCGGCTTCCTTGCCGAGCACGCCGCGCTGAGCAAGGACGTCGTGGTCGTCGGCGCGGGGGACCGTTTGGAGCTGTGGGATCGTGACCGTTGGAACGAGCACCGACCGACGCTGCTGGGCGGCGTCGCGGAGATCACCGCGCGTGTCGACCATCCTGCTTGATATGACCGTCCACATCCCCGTGCTCGCGGGCGAGCTGATCGATGTCCTGGATCCGCAGCCGGGGCAGGTGGCGATCGACTGCACCTTCGGCGGTGGCGGCCACGCGCGCCTGGTCGCACAGCGCCTGGGCGCGGGCGGGACGCTGGTGGCGATCGACCGCGACCCCGTCGCCGAGGAGCACTTCGCCGAGCTCGCGCAGGAGCTGCCGTGCGCGGTGCGCTTCATCCGCAGCGACTACGCGGAGGCGCTGGAACTGCTCGCCGAGGAGGGGCTGCGCGCGGACATCGCGTACTTCGATCTCGGTATGTCATCGATGCAGGTGGACACCCGCGAGCGCGGTTTCTCCTACTCCTACGACGCGCCGCTCGACATGCGCATGGATCCCGACCAGGAGCTGGACGCACGCGAGATCCTCGCCACGTGGGATCAGCGCCGTTTGGCGGGGATGCTGCGCGAGCTCGGAGAGGAGCGCCACGCCGGCGCCATCGCCCGCGCGATCGTGCGCCGCCGCGAACGGTACGGCGCCGATTCGCTGCGCACCACGCAGGAGCTGGTGGAGGTCGTCAACTCGGCGATCCCCGCGCCCGCCCGCTTCGCCGGGGGCCATCCCGCCAAGCGGGTTTTTCAGGCGCTGCGGATCGCCGTCAACGACGAGCTCGAACAGCTCGATCGCGCGCTGCCGCTGGCGTGGGAACTTCTGCGCGAGGGAGGAGTGCTGGCCGGCATCTCCTTCCACTCATTGGAGGACAGGCGCGTGAAGCGCTTCATGGTCGCCCGCGCGCAGGGTTGCATCTGCCCGCCCGACCTGCCGGTGTGCGCCTGCGGACGCACACCGCAGGCAACGCTGCTCACCCGGCGCTCGATCGCCCCGTCCGCGGGCGAGCTGGCGCACAACCCGCGTGCCTCCTCGGCCCGGCTGCGGGCCGCGCGGAAGCTGGCGGACGGTTCCGGGGGAGCGGCGTGACTCCTCCTTTTGCCACCGCCGCCGCGCCCGCTGTTCGCCCGCGCCCCGCTCGTCATGGTCGTCCGCCGCGGCCGACGCGTCCGCCATCACGTCCGCGTCGTATCTCCGGCCCTACTCGTGCGAAGTCGCAGGCCTCGGGGGCGGCGGGATGGGTGGGTTTGCCGGCCCACGCGCGAGCCGGTTTGCATCTCCCCGATCGCCTGCTCGACCGGCTGATCGGCGGCCGGGCGTGGATCGCCGTGATCGCGTTCGCGCTGATTGGGATCGTCGGGATGCAGCTGTGGGTGGTGAAGCTCGGGGTGGGTATCGGCCGCGCGCTGGAGCACACACAACTGCTGCAGCAGGAGAACTCGACGCTCGCCAGCGAAGACTCCTCGCTCTCCTCGGCGGAACGCATCGAACGGCTGGCGCTCGCCAGGGGGATGACGTCCGCGCCGCCGAGCGCGCTGCACTTCGACATGCTGCGCGGCCCACTCGACGCGCGGCTGGCGGCGGCGGCGCTGGCGAAGCCGATCCCGGCCCCAACACCGAGCGCCAGCTCGACCCCGGTTGGATATGGCGCTGCCACGAGCGCAGAAGCCGGCGCCACGGGCAACGAAGCGGGCGCCAGTACGACCGCGGGCGCCGAAGCGGGCGCCAGTACAACCACGGGCACCGAAGCGGGCGCCAGTACAACCGCGGGCGCCGAAGCGGGCGCCAGTACGACCGCGGGCACCGAAGCTCCCGCGACCCCGGCGCCCGCAGGCCCGGCGGAACCCGCCGCGGCCGCCGGCACGCCGGAAGCCCCCGCAACCCCGGCGCCCGCAGGCCCAGCGGAACCCGCCGCGGCTGCCAACACGCCGGTCGGTTCGGCCGGCGGCGTCCCGGCGCCGGGGGGCTAGCCGGGTGGCGAGCGTGCAGAGCCGCATCGGGGTGCTGTTCGCGCTGTTCTTCGGGCTGCTCACGGTCGCCGCGGCGCGCACGCTGTACCTCGGTGTGCTGCACAGCGGGGCATTGCGCAGGGCCGCCAACACGCAGCAGGTGACGATCGAAGAAGTGCCGGCGCAACGAGGGACCATCACCGATCGCCACGGGACGGTGCTGGCGATCTCCGAACCGGCGGACGACATCTCGGCCGACCCCTACCTGGTGAAGGAGCCGTTGCGTGCGGCCGAACGGCTGGCCCCGCTGGTCGGGCGCTCGCAGGCGACGGTGCTCAGAGATCTGAGTGAGCACGGCGGCTTCGTGTACCTCGCGCGGGCGCTGCCGGCGGCGCGAGCGAAGGCGGTGATGGCGCTGAAGATCCCGGGTGTGGCGGGCACACCGACAATGCGCCAGGTGTACCCCCGCGACACGTTGGCGGCCCAGGTGCTGGGCATGATGGGCGAAAAGGGCGGTTTGTCGGGTTTGGAGTACGCCGACAACGCGATTCTGCGGGGCGACGCCGGCGAGCGGCGGGTGGTGAGCGACGCTCATGGTCAGCCGATCTCAATCACCAACGTTCACCGCGAGGCGCCGGGAGCACAGCTACAGCTGACGCTGGACGCCGACATCCAACAGCGCACCGAAGCGGTGTTGAGTGCGGTGGGCAGGGTGTTTCACCCCAAAGACGCCACCGCGATCGTGATGCAGCCGGACACCGGCGCGCTGCTGGCGATGGCGAGCTGGCCGCGGCTCAGCCTCGATGCTCCTCCCACATCCAAGGCGGCGCTCGAAGCGGCGCTGGAGAACCGGGGTGTGAGCTTCAATTACGAACCGGGATCCACCTTCAAGGTGGTGGCGGTGTCGGGCGCGTTGCAGAAGGGCTTGATCACACCCAGCACCGAATTCGATGTCCCCGACCAGATCCAGGTCGCCAACCGTACGATCCACGACGCTGAGGAACACCCGGAAGAGATGCTTTCCACAGCGCAGATCCTGGCGCAGTCGAGCAACGTGGGCGCGATCAAGATTGGCAAACTGGAGGGCGAAGACACCTTCAACGAATGGGTGCACCGGTTCGGCTTCGGGACCCGAACGGGGGTGGGCCTGCCGGGCGAGGAAATGGGGAAGGTGCTGAAGCCCAGCGAATACTCGGGCTCCTCGATGGGCAATCTCCCGATCGGGCAGGGGGAGCTGGTGACACCGATTCAGATGGCGAGCGCGTACGCGGCGATCGCCAACGGCGGCGTCCTGCGCACCCCGCACATCGTGGCGTCGGTGAACGGTCGCCGCACGAAGCTCTCGCAGGGGCACCGCATCATGTCAGCGAGCGTCGCCTCGGCGGTGCGGCAGATGCTGCGCGGGGTGCTGGCGCCCGGAGGCACGGCGAGCGAGGTGACGGTGCCCGGGTATACGCTCGCGGGCAAGACCGGCACCGCCAGCAAGGTGAACCCAGCGACCGGCGAATACTCCGAAACCGCCTACGTCGCGTCGTTTATGGGCTTCGCGCCGGCATCCGACCCGAAGCTGCTGTGCGCTGTGATCGTCGACGAACCGCAGAGTGGCTCGATCTACGGCGGTACTGTGGCAGCCCCCGCGTTCGGACAGATCATGGCCTTCGCGCTGCCCTACCTTGGTATCCCGCCGGGGTAGGTACCTTCTGGGCATGCAAACGACCTTCACCCCATCCCACCGCGGAGGCAGCGGACCGCCGCTGGTGTGCCTGCACGGCTTCACTGACACGTGGCGTACGTGGGAGCTGGTGCTGGGCGCGCTCGAACGCGAGCACGACGTGCTGGCGCCCACGCTCGCGGGTCACGCCGGCGGGCCGCCGATCGTGGGGAAGGCGCACGATGGCACGCTCGCCGACGCGGTGGAGCAGGCGATGGACGAAGCGGGTTTCGAAACCGCGCACGTCGTCGGCAACTCGCTGGGCGGCTACGTCGCGCTGCAGCTGGCCGAGCGCGGGCGGGCGCGGACGGTGGTGGCGCTCGCGCCGGCCGGCGGATGGGTGGCGGGAGACGAAGAGGCATCCACGGAGATGGCCGAGTACTTCAGGCGCATGCAGGGGCTGGTGAAGCAGGCGGCCCCATACGTCGATCAGATCGTGGCCACCCCGGAGGGCCGCCGGCGGGCGACGGAGTACACCACCGCCAACTACGAGCACATTCCGTCCGAGCTGCTCGCCCATCAGCTCCTCGGCGCCGCCGCCTGTGACGGGCTGGAGCCGCTGATCGAGCTCTTGCTGCGCAGGGGCTTCCACCTGGACGCGGAGCGGATCGAGTGCCCCGTGCGGGTCGTGTGGGGCACCGCCGACAGGATCTTGCCGTGGCCGTCTTTTGCCGCTCGCTACCGCAACGAGTGGCTGCCGCACGCCGAGTGGGTGGAGCTGGAGGGGATCGGCCACCTCCCGCAGCTGGACGTGCCGCGGGAGACCACCGAGTTGATCCTGGGCGTCACCATATAAGCCGTTGGGCGCCCCAACCAGCCACTGGACCTCTCACGGCTGTCATTTGGCCGCTGATCTATGGTCCAGTTGGTGGTTATGCGCCCAAGACACCACACACACACACACCTGCGGTCAGCCCCAGCCCCGGTCGCGCGCCGGCCGCCGCGTAGGGCTCACGCCTCGTATGTCAAAAGCGCGTGCGCCGCACGAGGGGCGAGCCGCTCGCGCCCGCGCAGGAACGCGAGCTCGACCAGGAACCCGCAGCCGACAACCTCTCCCCCGAGCTGCTCCACCAGCTCGCACAGCGCCGCCGCGGTGCCGCCGGTGGCGAGCAGGTCGTCGTGTACGAGCACGCGGGTGCCGCGCCCGATCGCGTCGCTGTGGAGCTCCAGCTGGTTGGCGCCGTACTCGAGCAGATACTCGGCGCTGATCGTCTCGTACGGCAGCTTGCCCGGCTTGCGCGCCAGCACGAACCCGGCGCCCAGCTCCAGCGCGAGCGCCGGTCCGAGCAAGAAGCCGCGGGCCTCGGCGGCGACGACGCACTCGGCTCGCAGCGGGCGCGCATATTCAGCCAGGCCGCGCACCGCCAACGCGAGTGCGTGCGGGTCGGCCAGCAGCGGCGTTATGTCCTTGAACAGGATTCCCGCTCGCGGGAAGTCGGGGATGTCGCGAATCAGCGCACGCAGCCGCTCGATCTCGATCGTCGCTTCGGGGTCGTGCACACGCCCATCGTAAGCCTCGGTGCTGGGGAAGAACCCCTCTCCCTGCTATATATACTATCGCTATACTCAACCAGAGACAAGTGAGCAGCACGCACTCAAACTGACTTATGTTGAGTCGATGCTGCCCTTCTGGTTGTCGATCGGCGCGCTGTCTGCCACTCAGGGTGCGCTGGTGGCGTTCCCTGGCACGATCTCGATCCCGTGGGTGGAGCGCCGCCGCAGCCGCCTGTGGGCCGCGATCCCGCCGCTGTCGGTGATCCTGTTCGTGTTCGGCGCGCGCGCGGCGGAGCAGGCCAGCGCGCAGAGCCTCACCTACCTCGCGCTCGTGGCGGTGCCGGTGCTCGCTGCGATCGCGCTGGGCTGGTGGGGCCACGGCGCGCGACCGGCGCTCGCGCTGCTGGCGCCCGTGCTGTTCGCACTGGCGTGGGCGGACCGCGGCGGGCTGGCGGGACAGGGGGCGGCGCTCGCGCTCTCCGCGCTCAGCTGCGCGGCGCTGGGGGTGCTGCTCGCCGCGGTCACACCGCCGCGGTGGCTGGCGGCGGGGATCGTGTTGATGGCGTGTGCCGACACGGCGCTGGTCGCCTCCGAACTGCTGCAGCACCCCAACGAAGTGCTCAACGCCGCTCACCCCCCGGTGGGCCTGCCGAAACTGCAGGCGGAGCTGTTCGGCTCGGCCGCGATGGGTTATGGAGACCTGTTTGTCGCCGGCCTGCTTGGTGGCTTGCTCGCCCGCGGGTGGCCAGCGCCCCGCGAGGGCCGCACGGTGCGCGCGCGGCAGTTGCGGGTGGCGGCGCTGGTGGCGGGTCTCGCACTTGCGTTCGACCTGCTGTTTTTCGCCGTCAATGAGCTTCCCGCCACGGTGCCGGTGGCGGTTGGGTTAGTCGTTGTGGTGTATGCCTGCCGTCGCGCCGAGCGCTCCCGGCGCGGCGTAACCGCGCGCGGGGTGCCCGTGTAGAAGTAGGTAGGCATGTCCGGTATGAAGCCGCAGGTGTACGTCGATGAGCGCCCCCCAGAGTGTTTCGAGCGCTACTACCAGTGGGCCGCCGCGCACCCCCCCGACTGGGTGTACACGCTCGCTCGCCTGTTGCTGACGCCGCTGTGCCTGGTGGTGTACCGCGCCCGCTGCGTCGATGCTCCCAACGTGCCCCGCTCGGGGCCGGCGATCATCGCCCCCAACCACTTCTCTGCGATGGACCACTTTTTCTGCGGCGTCTTCCTGCGCCGACGTGTCAGCTTCATGGCCAAGTCGCAGCTGTTCAGCGGCGTGCTGAGCTGGATCTTGCGCCACGGCGGCGCCTTCCCGGTGCAACGTGGGCGCCACGACGAGCAGTCGATCGCCACCGCCCTGGCGATCCTCGCGCGCGGGGGAGTGGTCGTGATCTACCCCGAGGGCGGCCGTTCGCGCAGCGGGCAGATCAGCCGGCGCGCACGCCCCGGCGTGGGGCGCCTGGCGCTGGAGAGCGGCGCACCGGTGGTGCCGGTGGCGATCCACGGCAGCGAGCGCGCGCGCAACTGGAAGCGCCTGGAGTTCCCGCGGATCACCGTGCGCTACGGCGAGCCGCTCTGCTTCGAGCGTGTGGCCGCCAGCACGCGCGAGGCCCAACAGGCGGTCGCCGACGCGACGCTGCAGCGGGTGCGCGAGCTGCACGCCAGCCTCGAGCGCCCCGAACGCCGGCGCTCGCGCCTCACGGCGGTTGCGCACCGCTCGCGCTGAGGCGCCCCGCCGCCCCATCCCATCCCGGGGCCGAGCTGACTGCCACCCGTGGCCGCTGACCACGGGTTGTGGAAGAGGTGCGCCGTGTGGGAATCCAAAGAAACGGTCAAGAACAGGTCGAGGCTTTGGTGCGGCTGCTACTGGAGCCCGTAGTGGCCTGACCCCCTGAGTTCGGTCCGGCCCTTGTGAGAGTTTCTTGCGCCCGCGATGATGGGCGAGAAAGGAACTCTGATGAAGCGACGCAGGCACACGCCGGAGCAGGTCATCCGCAAGTTGCGGGAGGCCGAGCGGATGCTCGGCGAGGGCAAGGGCATCCCGGAGGTCGCCAAGGCGCTCGGGGTCTCCGAGCAGACGTTCCATCGCTGGCGTAACCAGTACGGCGGGATGAAGGCGCAGGACGTCAAGCGGTTGAAGGAGTTGGAGCGCGAGAACCAGCGGTTGAAGGCGATCGTGGCTGACCAGGCGCTTGAGAACCGCGCGCTTCGGGAGATCTCCTCGGGAAATTGGTAGGCCCAGTCCGTCGGCGTCGGGCGGTCGCGATGCTGCGCGACCGTCTCGGCGTCAGCGAGCGCTGGGCATGCCGGGTTGTTGGGCAGCATCGCTCCACGGAGCGCTACGAGCCCAAGCGTGCCGTGGAGGTCCAGGCGCTGCGCGCCGAGCTGCGCAAGTTCTCGGTGGAGCGGCCGCGGTGGGGATACCGCCGCGCGCACCACCATCTACGTGAGGAAGGCTGGGATGTGAATCGCAAGCGGGTGCAGAGGTTGTGGCGCGAGGAGGGGCTGCGGGTCCCTGTGCGCAAGCGCAAGCGCCGACGGCTGGGCTCCTCGACCGTTCCAGCCGAGCGGCTGCGCGCCGAGCGTCCCAACCACGTATGGGCGTTCGACTTCCAGTTCGACCAGACCAGCGACGGGCGGGCGTTGAAGCTGCTGAACATCGTTGATGAGTTCACCCGCGAGTCGCTGGCGATGCTGGTGGCGCGCAGCATCGACGCTGAGACGGTCGTCGGCTCGCTGCAGCGGCTGTGCGGCGAGCGCGGCTCACCAGAGCTGCTGCGGTGCGACAACGGGCCGGAGATGACCGCGCACGCGCTGCGGGACTGGTGCACGCTCTCGGGGGCCGGAACTGCGTTCATCGAACCCGGCTCACCGTGGCAGAACCCATTCGTGGAGAGCTTCCACTCCCGCCCACCGGCTCCTAAGTTCTGCCATTCCGCCGCAGACCACTGTAGAATAAGGCTTGTTCAAGCGGTTTTGAGGCCGCTCATCCAGTTGCTTTATGCGATTTGGGAACACGTAGGGAACACGACGGCCCCCTACGGAGCTCCCCCAGACGACATCGCCAGGGGGTCCGGCGCCTGGCGAGGAGGGGTCGAATGAGCCCGCAGGACGCGGTCCGCCCGACGGGCCATCTACAGGTCAAGGGCAAGCGCGGCAACCGCGCCTTCTATGCGCTCGTGCGCGACGCGGAGGGGCGCCGGCAGCGGAGGCTCGGCCCGGCGTGGGTCAAGGACTCTGGCAAACGCACCGCCAGGGGCGCCGTCTGACCGTGATTAGTGGATAAGCGTCGTGGTGCCGGGATTTTGTGCTGGTGGGGTTTTTTGGATGGGGTTGGGTCGCGGCGCGCGGCGCTGGGGTGTGCGAGGAGCGCGAGTGGTGGTGAGCGCTGGTGCTGGGCACCCGTTTCCGGGCAGGCCGAGATGGCTCTCACGCGGTGTGGTTGTCTTCCGGAGGGGGTCAGGCGGCGGCTGGTGGCGCGAGCCCGCGTGCGGTGTTGTAGGCGCGGGCGAAGAGTTCGGCTTGGGGGATCCCGGCGGGTAGCCGCAGGCGGATTGTGCGTGCGTGGTGGATGACTCTGGCGGGTACGCAGAGCAGCATCCGTCGTAGCCACTTGGCTTGACGGCGACGCGGCAAATGCCCGGGTGGGTCGGTGCCATAGAGCAGATCGGAGAGGAGTGCCAGCAGGTTCAGCGCGAGCGCGGTGCAAGCAAGCCAGAAGCGGTTGGCGTCGAGATCGGAGAGCGGTAGGCGGCGCAGGGAGACACCGAGCTTCTGGTCCTTGATGCGCTCCTCGATTTGCGCGCGCTCGCGGTGGTGGCGCTCAACGGCAGGGGTCTCGCCCTCGAGATCGGTGAGGATGAAGCTGTAGCCGTATACGACGTCGGCTTCGCCTGCCAGCCCGAGGTTCAGCTGCTCGGCCGGGATCGTCGAGCGGCGTCGCGCGCGTGGATCGTCGCTGAGCGCGTCAGCGGGATGCGCGACACGGCGAACGATCAGCCGTAGCGGCTTATGCTCCCAGCCATGCGGGGTATAGGTGCTCTCGGCGACCTGGGCGCTCCCCAGCTCCTGCGCGTCCTGCCACTGATCCTCGCCGATCTCCTCCAGTGCCCGCCACATCGCCGTTGAGCGCGGCACCGAGATCGAGAAGCGCACCCCACGCTCGCGGCAGTCGCTCAGTAGATCGACGCGGTAGAACCCCGAGTCAAAACGCGCCGAAATCTCGCCATGACCCTCGGGCAGATAGGACACCACGCGGCCCAGCAGGCGACGAGGCTCATCAGCCTGCGTGGAGTCCGTTCCCCCGAGCAGCTCGCCGGCGAGCATCCGTCCGCGCTGCGCCCAGGAGCACAACAGGGGCTTGTAGGCCAACTGGCCCTTGTAGTTCACAGCCGCGCCCGGCTTGCGCCGCCCGTAAACCTCGACGCTCGTGGAATCAAAATCGAGTGTTACCGGCCCGCCCGGATCACGCCCGACCTGCCGGTCAAACTCGTTCGCTACCCGTGCGAACGCCTCCTCAGCCGCACGCAAATGAGTGCGCCTGAAACGCCGCGCCAACTGGCACGCAGTCGAGGCCGCCGGAACGTCAGCTACCGCCCGCAGCTCAGCGCCAGACGCATCAGCCCGCAGCCGCTCCACATCGAGCATCGAGTCCCCGCCGCATAGCATCGACTCGGCCACACACACCAGCGCCTGGCCTGCCGAGAGGCCACGCGCGCGCTGCTTGACCGGCCCCAAACCCCCAACCCGCGGCGCACCCTCGATCGCCCTATCGAGCGCCGGGATCAACCCCAAACGACGCACCAGCTCACCCACCACAGCAAACCCCGCGAACGGCGTCAGCGTCGGATCATCAGCCACGACCTCGATCCTGGGAGCCTGATCAAAACGAGTCCGCACACCACGACCCGCCGCACGCTTGACCCGCCGCTCTGCCTTCTGCCTGGACTTCACCGACAAGGTGATCCCCTCCCCGAGTCGCCGGAACGTTCAAACGCACGCTGCCAAGCGGCCCGGACGGAACCAACACACCCAAAACGGAGCAGTTACTCAGGAATCACGGTCTGAGAGCGCGCTGGAGGGAGAGATCCTCGCCCGCTCTGATTCCGCCGGTGCGAGCCACGAGTTCGCAGACGCTTGCCGGGAGACCAGGATCCGGTATTCGCTCGGCTACCCGATCAACCAGACGGTCCGCGAGCAGATCCTGGCCCTGGGAGAGGCTGCTTGGGAGCCGGCGGTCAACCAGGACGGTCAGCCGCGCGAGGGCGCATGGGTGACCGAGCTGACCGGCCTGCTCGACCTGTCCTCATGGCCTTCGGGGACCCGACTGATCTGTCGCCGTGAGCGTCCACACCCCGGCGCGCAGCTCTCCTTCACAGACCTGGACGGGCACCGCTTCCAGTGCTTCATCACCGACCAGCCCGGCGAGGACATCGCTGCCCTGGAGGCCCTTCACCGCCAGCACGCCGAAGTCGAGGATCGCGTCAAGACACTCAAGCAGGCCGGCGCTGGACGCCTCCCGTTCCACGCCTTCACCGCTAACGCCGCATGGTTTGAGCTCGCGCTCACAGCCCACGACATCATGGTCTGGACGCAGCTTTTGACCCTCGACGGCGAGCACGCCGTCGCAGAACCCAAGCGGCTGCGCTACCGCATCCTGCACGTCGCCGGGCAGATCACCCGCCACGCCCGCCGGGCCACCCTGCACCTACCCGCCGACTGGCCCTGGGCCGCCGCGATCCTCAGGGCGTTCAAGCGCCTGGACGCGCTCCCAGCCTACGGCTGAGCACCCGGCCCGCCCCCATCCGCGAACCGCGCAGCACTCGGCCCGACTCCGCGCTCGCCGCCGCCCCAAAACACCGGCCCAGCGACCACAACAAGTGGATGACCCGCACGCGCACACCGCCAAGCCGCCAGCCGCCGGTCACCTCCGGCGACCTCACCCCAAAACTGCCGGCAGCTCACCTTGATGACGAATCGAGGCTAGTGGCCCGCGCCGTTAATTCGTTTTAGAAGTCGTGAAATGGAGTTGAGGATCTGCTCGGCGGTCTTGACCCAGATGAATGGTTTGGGGTTCTCGTTCCATGCTGCGACCCAGTTGCGGATGTCTTTCTCCAGCGCGTGGACCGAGCGGTGATCGGAGCGCCTGAGTAGATCGTCGGTGAGGTAGGCGAACCATCGCTCCACCTGGTTGATCCAACTGGAGTACGTCGGGGTGTAGTGCATGTGAAAGCGGGGATGCGCGTCGAGCCAGCGTTGGATGGCTGGGCTCTTGTGGGTGCCGTAGTTGTCGCAGATGAGGTGCACGTCGAGGTGCTCGGGTACCTGGCTGTCGATCTTGGTCAAAAACTTCTTGAACTCGATCGTGCGGTGACGGCGATGAGTCGAGCTGATCACGGTCCCGTCTTGAGCGTTAAACGCGGCAAACAAGCTCGTGGTGCCGTGACGCAGGTAGTCGTGAGTGCGCTTCTCTGGCATGCCGGGCATCATTGGAAACGCTGGCTGGGAGCGCGCGAGCGCTTGCACCTGGCTCTTCTCATCCACCGACAACACCACCGCGGCCTCCGGCGGATTTAGATACAGGCCGCAGATGTCATAGACCTTCTCTACAAACAACGGGTCGTTGGAGAGCTTGAAGGTGTCCGCGCGGTGGGGCTTGAGATCAAACGCCCGCCAGATCCGCCCGATCGTCGACTTTGACAATCCCGAGCGCTCGGCCATCTTCGCGCGCGACCAATGCGTCGCGTTCTCCGGCGTGGACTCCAACGTTGCCACGACTACGTCCTCGACCTGCTCTGCAGTGATACTCGCCGGGCGACCCGGACGCGGATCGTCCGAGAGGCCGTCCAACCGCAGCTCACAAAACCGTCGGCGCCACTTCCCGACCGTCGGCGTTGACACGCCACACGCCACCGCCACATCCTTATTGGAGCGCCCCTCGGCGCACCTCAAGACGATCCGCGAACGCAACGCCAATGCTTGGGAAGACTTTCTGCGCCGCTCCCACCGCACCAACTGATCGCGCTCAGCGTCACTCAATTCCAGCACCTGCTTGGGTCGTCCAGTTCTGGGCATGCCACAGCATACCACACTTAAGCAAAGAATTAACGGCGCGGGACACTAGCTCCGCCGAACATTCGTGCTGTCATTGGAGCGCTCCGGCTTAGAGTGTACCCATACACTCATGGCGACGAAAAATGGGTAATGCCGGCCTTCCACGTCACGGCCAACTTTACAAATGGCGGAGCGCGGGGCGGGACGATCAACGGTCTAAGGCTTCGGGTCTGCTACACGGAACTCGACCCGCCCGACAACTTTGAGTGTTTCACTCCGGTAGTCCTATTGGAGCAATCGCTAGGCGGAAGTTTTTGAGGGCTTGAGGCCCGATCGCCCGTGGTTGCGGGGATCGGGCCTTTTTTGGGTGGTTTGATGTAGACACTAACGATGGGTTTTGCCGTCCGATGGGTGTGGCATGATGTGGCTATGCCAAAGAGAACAGGTGCGGTGCATATCGCGACTACTCGTCGCCACTACAAGGGCAAGGTCTATGAGAGCACGCTGCTGCGGCGCTCCTACCGCGTGGGCGGCAAGGTCCGTAACGAAACGGTCGGCAATCTCTCGCATCTGCCGCCGGAGGTGATCGGCGGGATCCGCGCGATGCTCGCCGGCCGGACGCTGGTCGATCTCGACCGGGAGTTCGAGATCGAGCGTTCGCTGCCTCATGGTCACGTAGCCGGGGTGCTCGGTGTGCTGCGCGCGCTCGACGTGGAGCGGTTGATCGGCCGTGAGCGTTGCCGCGAGCGTGACCTGGTGGTGGCGATGATCCTCCAGCGTGTGATCGGCCCGGGCTCAAAGCTCTCGGCGACACGGTGCTTTGGTGTGAGCACGCTCGCTGAGGAGCTGGATCTCGGCGAGGTGAAGGAGGCCGAGCTGCTGGGCGCGATGGACTGGCTTTTGGTGCGCCAGGAGCGGATCGAGAAGGCGCTCGCCGACCGGCACCTGCGGGGGGAGGGGTTCGTGCTCTATGACCTGTCATCGAGCTACGTGGAGGGGCGCTGCTGTCCGCTGGCGAAGCTCGGCCACAGCCGTGACGGGCGTAAAGGTAAGCTGCAGGTCAACTACGGTCTGATCTGCTCCCCGGAGGGCCGGCCCGTCGCTGTTCACTGCTTCGACGGTTCGACGACCGACTCAAAGACGCTGCCCGACGCGGTGCAGACGGTCACCAAGCGTTTTGGGGTGAAGGATGCTGTGCTCGTCGGTGACCGCGGGATGATCACCCAGGCGCACGCCCAGACATTCAAGGAAAACGGTGTCGGTTTCATCAGCGCGCTGAAGGCGGTACAGATCCGCTCGCTCGTAAACACCGGTGACATCCAGCTCTCTTTGTTTGATGAAACGAACCTCGCGGAGATCTCATCGGAGAAGTTTCCCGGCGAGCGCCTCGTCGTCTGCCGCAACCCCGCAGTCGCCGCGGAGCGAGCCAGAAAGCGCCAAGAGCTGCTCGACGCGACCGAAGCAGAACTCCAGAAGGTCAAACGGATGGTCGAGGGTCCGCGCGGCTCCCTGCGCAAAGCCCAGGCGGGGGAGATCGGGACACGCGCCGGCAAGATCGTCAACAAGTACAAGGTCTCAAAGCACTTCGAACTCAAGGTCGATGACGGCGTGTTCTCCTTCGAGCGCAAGCAGGCACAGATCACGGATGAGGCTGCGCTAGACGGGCTCTACGTGATCCGTACCACCTGCACGGCCAAGCAGCTCTCAAGCCAGGCCGCGGTCCGTGCCTACAAGCAGCTGAAGATGGCCGAGCGCGCGTTCAGAACGATGAAGGACACCCTCCAGGTCCGTCCCATCCACCACCATCTCGAGGCCAGGGTCCGCGCGCACATATTCCTCTGCATGCTCGCCTACTACGTCACCTTCGAGCTCGCCCAGCGCCTGACCCCCATCCTCTTCACCGACCAAGCGCCACTCGCCCCCACAGACCCCGTCGCGCCGGCGCGACGCTCCACAGCCGCCAAGGCCAAGGCCGCCAGCGCGAACACCGAGGACGGGTACCCCGCCTCCAGCCTGCCCGACCTCCTCGCCGAACTCGCCACCATCACCCGAAACACAATCCGAATCGGGCAAGCCGAGCACACCTACACACGTCTGGCCAAACCCACCCCACTACAGGCCAGAGCACTCGAACTGCTCGACATCAAGCTCACCGCGTAGACAGAACCCGCCGCCCCCAGCACACTCAAAACCCGGCCAGCCCACGGCATTCGGCACCCCAGCCGCGAAAACTTCCGGCTAGGGCTACGATTTGACTCCCGCGAGTCGCGCGACGACTGGCTCGAACGGTCACCAGAGTGGTCAGCTTTCCTGGCGCTGCCAAAGGAAACAGTGACCCAGCACATCATCTTTCAGTGTCGTTCATGGGACACGCCGGTAACGCAACCGTTGAGCGTCAGCCTCGAAATGCACACCGACGTTTCGCAGGGATGGACGACAGTCGAGCGGTGGCAGCTCAAACTTGACGCCGCAACGTGGAATCTCCTACTGCATGGCTCACCGATCCCTGGCTACGCACAATCGCGCGTGGATTCCGGAGCGCGGTCGTTCCCTGACGACCTAGACCGGCGGCTTCAAGCCTCATGAGAATCGTCGCCGTGGCCGACCCCCGGCTGCTGCCTCGGGAACACTGGCGGCAGTCGCAGACCTACACACGACGCCCACTCGGCGAAAAGGAAAGCCGGGCCCCGGTCGTGCGCAAGTTCTAGCCCGGCCGCATCAAGGCGGGCCGGAGAATGGCGCCCGAGAGTGCCGGTTGCCACAGAGGGACGCGGAGGGGCGCGCCCGATAGGTATTACACCGTGCTGTATGACCCGACCTGAGCGGCTCAGTTCAGCGTCGCTGACGCCGGCTCGTCGCCCTGCGTCCAATAGAGGATATTTCCGGCGAGTGCCAACGAATACGGGGCGATGTTCGAGCCAACAGCGAGCACGTGGCTGCCGGACTCGTCGGAGGAGTGGACCTCGTAGCGATTCGTGGTGAGTGCGGTATCTGTGATCCAGGCAACCGAGCCGTCTCTCTTGACAACGATCGTCGTCGTTTCGCCGTCGCCGACGAACTTGAGCCAGGGATGCTGCGGGGTTGCGGTGCCTGTGGGAACGGTGCGAACGACCCGCCCGGTTCGCGCATCGCGCACAATCACTAGCCACGTCGACGAAGCAGGTTCGCCTTCCCGGTAGTAGCGGGTGACCGTTGAAGTTCTCTTTTCGTATGCGAGCATCGCGCCGTCAAGAGTCATATGGAAGACGTTGGCACCCCAGCCTTCAGTGGGTTCTGGCACACGGGTTTCGCCAATCTTGAACGACCCTTTGTGGCCATACGCGCAGACTCTCGTCGCAATAAAGTGTTCGATTTCGTATAAGCCCTTGCGTTCTTCGGGGATGGTGTAGATCACCGCCTCCGAATCGGCGAGCACTGGGTGAGCGTGGGCCTGTGGACATCCTGCGGCCGTTCTGTGGCGACTGGGCTCCCCGCCCGCTGAGGCCGTCGCAAAGATCAACATAAACATCAAGGTCCCGGCCAGGCCGACTAATCGCATAGCGCCTACAACATCGGCAGCGCGACATAGTTGCGTGATACACCAGCTCCCTCCCCAGAGGGCTCCGAGCAGGCGTCTCGATCTGGTGGCATATTCGCCTCCCCTGGCGCGTATAGCCGCGGCGATCCGGTGCCAGAACGATCACAGCTGGATCGTGGCTCGCAGGCTTTCGAGCAATTCCAAGGGCACACGGAGGCCGATGTTGTCCTCTTCTTCGACGACAAGCCACGCGCCTGGGATGCGTCGCGCTGCCCGCTCACCTTCAGACCCCGGTGCTTCATAGATCCCCGGGTGCCCGGCTAGCGGCCTCATACCAGGTAGCGGCGGCGGTGTGGCGCCAGGATGCGCCGCGTTGAGCAGCACGGCTGAGGTGAGATGGTGTTCTTCGTGATTGATATAGACGGTGTCTACACACGAGAGCAGTGCGCGGCTGAGCAGCCCACGGTAGGGCCTGATCTGCGTTGCCACATCGCCTTGATATGCGACGGTTTCCCGCGGCAGCTGAGTTGCGGTGAGCTTGCAGGCCCCGGCTGGTGGATGCGCGGATTCTGTCCAGCGCCGTGCACCGGGCAGTGTGTGACCAAGAGGGGCCTGCCGGGTTTGCCCCGCTTGCGGATAGGCCTGCCGTTCGCAGCGAGCGGTGTCACTCGGGGGCACGGCCAGGGCTTCCCTTTATTGCGGAGCACTTCTACGGCTGCGGCCCGCAGCCCGTCAGGGAGGGTGGAGTTGGCGTGAGTCGGGATAGGCGGCCCGCCCGCCACCGAGACGGCCGCTACTTCGCTGGTCGTCAACACAAAGGTGTCGAGTCTCGTGTCGTTGCCTTGGCAGCCTCCTTCGGCGAAGATTGGCCCGGTCGATGTCCGCGGGGCGCCGCACCCGGAGCTGCCTTCCGTCGCGGTTTCGGTTGCCGTTGCCATGCACCAGCCGGCTGTGGCGCCCTGAAGCTCCGGCACCAGCAAGACGTGGCTGTTCGGCGCGGGCCGCGAGACGTACGGGCCTTCCGCCAAGGCAGAACACGAGGATACCCAGAGCACCCCCACCGCTATCACGGCAAATCTGACCATTCGATTCACGGTGGGGACACTACTCAACCGAGAGAGCCGCGAGCCGCACGGCGCGGGCCACGCGCGTCACGACGCCCCACCTATCCTCGAAACATGTGCGGCCGCTACACAAACACTGCGGGCGTGGAAGAATTCAACGCCCGTCTCCGCGTCCCGATCCCCACGACGGAGGGCACCCGCCGCTACAACATCGCACCAACCGAGCAGGTCCTCGCGGTCGTGGCCCCGCACGGCGAGCCCGAAGCGCGCCTGCTGCGTTGGGGCCTGATCCCACCATGGGCGAACGGCCTCAAGAGCGGCGCGAAGCTGATCAACGCGCGCGTGGAGACGGTGGCGCAGCGCTCGCCATTCCGCGCGTTGATCCCGAAGGCGTCGCGGCGGGCGCTGCAGGTAGCTGACGGTTATTTCGAGTGGTTGGCGCCGGAGCGCCAGCGCCGTGGCGAGCCGCGCCAGCCCTTCTACTTCCAGGTGGACGGGGGCGAGACGTTCGCGTTCGCGGCGTTGTGGACGCCGGCGAAGGTAGCCGGCGAGTGGATCAACAGCGTCACCTTGCTCACCTGCGAGGCGAGCAACCCGGTGGCGGCGGCGATCCACGACCGCATGCCGGTGATCCTCGCCGACGAGGAGGTGCGGCGTGCCTGGCTTGACCCGAGGCTGCGACGCGCAGGACGCCCTGTCGCTCTGTCAGCCGCTGCCAGCCGGGCGGCTGACGGCGCGGCCGGCGAACCCGGCGCTCAACCGTCCCGACCCTACTGCGGAGGGGCCGGAGCTGCTCGTGGCGCCGTAGTCGTGGTGCAGGCCGAGCGGCACGCGGCCGCGACGGGGGCGGTGGCCGCCGGTTTGCGACGCTCTCAACCAGACGGGGCGAGCAGAGTGGCAAGCTCGGCGGGAGTGCGGGCGAGCGCGTCGGCTCCGGCGGCGAGCAGCTCCGCTTCTGAGCCGATGCCCCAGAGAACGCCGATGGCGCGGATGTCGTGCTCGTGTGCGGCGGCGATGTCGTGCTTGCGATCGCCGACCATGACCGGCCGCGCGCCGGGCGGGAGCGCCTGCATCGCGCGTCCGACGGTCACGGCCTTGCGCTCGTTCTCGCTGTCGAGCTCGGGGCCGATCACCGCAGCGAAGAACCCGCGCAGGTGCAGAGCGTCGAGCAGAGGCTCGGCGAGCGCACGCGGCTTGGAGGTGGCGATGGCCAGCGGCAAGTGCTCCGCGAGCCTGTGGAGGATCTCGCGGATGCCGGGGAAGACGGTCGTCTCGCGGGCGGCCAGCTCGCGGTAGCGCGCGCGGTAGGAGTCGACGCAAGGCTGAACGAGCGACTCCTCGCCGACCAGCGCACGAAACGTGCGGTGAAGGGGAGGGCCGAGGTACCGGTGCAGCTCACGTTCCGGCTTCGCCGCCAGACCGTGTGAGGTGAGCGCGTGGTTGACGCCGCGCGCGAACGGCACGCGCGAGTCAACGAGAACGCCGTCGAGGTCGAACAGCACAGCGTCGTGAAAAGTCATCGCGGCAGATCATGACCGCCCGCCGGCAAGATGCGTGCCCGGCCTCGCGGGGACGGCGAGCATCGATTCGATCATCCCTCTACCGATATTTTGGGATCGTCCGCGCGCCGCATCGCCAGAACAGCCGCCTGGGCGCGGCCCCTCCATGGCCCGCGACCAGCCGAGGCGTGCTTCCCAGCGAACTGCAGGAGTTAGGGTCGATCGCCCGCCGCTCCCCAGCCAGGCTGGCGCCTGGCTGGGGGCCCCGAACGCGGCGGATCGCAGTCCCCCGGCCCCCGCCGCGTGTAGCGTGTCACACCCTGTCAACCCGCAAGGGGGTGTGACAGGGTGTGCAGCGGGTGCCGGGCCGGGGCCGGCCGACTGCTCGATCGACGGATGGGGTGGCGGGGTGGAGCACCCCGCCCGACGGGGTGCCACGTCGGGCTCGCAGAATCACGCACCGACGACAATTGTCCGACCGATCCGAGTGGCAAACTGAACTCATGCCCCTCGCCTCCGTCACCCCGCTCGCCGTGGCCGGCCCGCTCGCCGGCGAGATCTGCGTGCTCGGCCTGGTGGCTGTGGCGGGGTGGGTCGCGTGGCGCTTCGGGCCGACCCTGGCGCGCGTAATGGGGTGGTGCTCGTGGTGGGTGGCGTGGGCGTGTGGCAGCCAGGGCGGCTACGGCTACTGCATCGCGTTCGTCGTACTCGGCGCGGCCGCCTGGGGAGGAGGCACGCTCTGGTACGCCAGGCGCCGCGGCCGCTGGCCCTCGGCGCTTTCGGCGCGACTGTTCACGCGTCGGCTCGGCAGCCGCAGCCCGCTCACGCGCCTGGAGATCCCCGCCGTCGTGATCTTCCCACGCTG
The DNA here is from genome assembly GCA_963794715.1 of uncultured Solirubrobacterales bacterium. Lineage (GTDB taxonomy): Bacteria > Actinomycetota > Thermoleophilia > Solirubrobacterales > Solirubrobacteraceae > Palsa-744. Next base: position 1,267,051 of record CAWCEY010000002.1, read on the forward strand.
GCGCCGCTGACCCGCGCTGAGCACCACGAACGCGACCCCCGACTGCGTAACACCGGCGTGAGTCTGCTGTCGTTTGTTGACAGGCCGCCGGATTTCTCACGATCTGTTGCCACGCGGTCGGGGTGAGCGCGTATGCGGATACCGCGCCGTCGGTGAACAGCCGCCACGATCCTGGGTGTGCCAGGGTGGCGAGGGCGGCCGCGGTGACTGGGATAGCCGCCAGGGGGTCACCGCCCAGTGGAGTGAGCTCCTCGGTGCTGCCGGCGTAGGGGCCGCGATGGGTGAGCGCGGCGGCGAGCTCGCGTGCGATGCCGCGGCGACCTCTGCCGTGCTGCGCGGCGCCCAGGATCGCGAGGAGCAGCTGGTGCGTGCGGACGCCGGGGCGAGCAGGCGCGAGCGGGTGGACGCGTTCGCCTGTCGAGACGGCGAGCAGCGCACTGACGAGATCGACTCCGGCGTGCCAGGCGTTGGCGGGCTCGACGAGACGTGGGTTGACGTCGATGTAGCGCGGGCCATTGGGCGTGAGGATGGCGTCGAGTGACAGCGCTCCGTGCCACGCAAGTGCGCTGCCCAGTACCTGTAGATGGTTGCCGACGACCGGCAGTGCGATGCTGCGCTTGGCGCTGGCTCCGCCGGAGCTGCCCTCGCGCTCGCGCAGGTTGGCGTGCCAGGCGAGTAGCTCGCCGCGGTCGAAGACGGCTTGGACCATGACGAGCGGGCCCAGGACAGCATCCTGCACGACGACGCCGTCCGCGAGCTCAAAGTCGCTTGCGGCGCGCAGCAACCCGGCGTGGTCGCTCGCGAGCCGCATGGTGTTGCTCGCCGTTCCGATCGGCGCCTTGAGGTAGACGGGGGGCGCCGCGCGCGCAAGGAGCTGCTCGCGCGAGGTTGCGACCCAGGTTGGAGGGTGCGGCAGTCCGACCTCGCGCAGCGTTCTCGCCTGCGCCATCTTGTCCTGTACACGCAGCAGGCTCGCAAACGGTGGGACGGCCAGCGCGACCCCGAGCTCGGATACGCGCGCGGCGTCGCGGGAGAGCAGCGCGACCTGCTCGTGCGTAGCCAGCAGCACGTCGTGCCCGCCCGTGCGCAGCACCTCCAGCGTGGCTTGGAGCCATCGCTCGGGATCCCGGCCGAACGCCGGGACGCGGTGCACGCGGCGCACACGGCGCGTGAAGCTCGCCGGGCCGAGCCACGTTGGCGCGACGGCCTCCACGACATGCCCGGCCGCGGCGGCCTGCGTGGCAACCTGCCGCGATGTCAGGCCCGACCCGTCAGACAGCAGGACGCGCATCGCGCAGACCCGACTATCCGCGCGCGTCCGCGCGCCGCTGGTTGGCCTGAGTGATCAGTTGGTAGAGCGCGGCCAGGGCGTCGCCGAACAGCTCGTCCGGTACGGCCTCGGGGTCAAGGAGCTTCATCAGGGCCAAGCCGTCGGCCAGGGCGGTGAAGAGCGTGCCGGCCGCGTTGGCGAGACCCTCGGGCAGGGCAATGCCAACGTTGCGGGCGCCTGCTTCGATGAGCTCGGCGTTTGCCTTCGGGAATGCGGCAAAGCGCGTAGCGACCCGGGCGCGGAGCTCGAGGTCGCGCTGCGCGTAGGACCAGAACTCGATGAAGAGCCGGTACCAATCGTGATCCTCGCGGAGGAATCGCATCCAGTCATCGGCGCCCGCCCGCGCGCGCTGCGCCGGGGTGCTCGCCTCGGAGACGGCCTGCTCGACGGCGCGCACGCGAGCGGCGACGTGATCGTCCAGGACGGCGAGGAAGAGATCCTCCTTGCCGTCGAAGTTCGCGTAGATCGCGCCCGTGGAGTAGCCGGCCTCCTCGGCGATCTCTTCGAGCAGCGCTTGGTGAAAGCCCCGTCGGGCGAAGACGATCCTGGCGGAGGCGATCAGCCGCGCCTTGGTCAGCGCCCTCTGCTCCTCCCTGCTGAGCCGCTTCCTTGCCACCTCCATCAGACAGGCAGGCTCACGCGCTCGCGCAGGATCGCTTTCATCCCACGCGCGGGGGCGAACACGATCGAGCGACGCCGCGTGGCTTCGAGTCGCCTCGATGCCGCGCTCAGGCGCGTGTTCCGAAGGGTTGTCCTGAGCACGGTCGTCATCTCAAACAGCGCAAAGCTCGCGCCGAGGCAGCGGCGCACACCACCACCAAAGGGGAGCCATGTGTAGGTGTCCACAGACTCCCCTGGCTTGTCCAGGAAGCGCTCAGGGCGAAAGGCCTCCGGGTCGGGGTACAGCTCGGCGCGGCGATGAACGAGGTAGATGCACGGAGCCACCACCGTTCCCGCCGGCAGCCGGTAGCCCGCGATCTCACAGGCTGTGGCGAGCTTGCGATCGGCGAAGAACAGCGGCGGGCGCAGGCGCAGGGACTCCTTGAGAACCGCCTCCAGGTAAACGCTGCGATCACCGCTCTCCACGCACTCCGAGGTCAGGCGCTGCAGCTTCTCGGGGTGATGCAAGAGCGCGTCGAAGGTCCACGCCAGGCCGGTCGCCGTCGTCTCATGCCCAGCGAGCAACAGCGTTACGAGCTCGTCGCGTAGCTGCTCGTCGCTCATCGGGCGATCGTGCTCGTCGCGGGCCTGTATCAGCAGCGACAGGATGTCATCCCGCTGCTCAAGCGCTGGGTCGCGTCTGCGACGGGCGATCTGGTTGAAGATCCGCGCATCGGCCGCCCGCAGCACACGATCAAACATGGCGGCGGCCGGTCCTCGAAGCAGCTTGGGTACGGCGACGAACAGAAAGGCAAGTGGCGACGCGGTCATCTCAAGCAGGGGCTGAATGTGCCGGCGCATGTCGGCCAGCCCGTCGTGGTCGTCCATTCCGAACACCACTCGCAGGATTACCTCCAGCGTGATCGTCTGCATTCTCTCCTGAAGGGCAAACGGCCGCCCAACGGGCCAACTACCGATCCCTCGCTCGGTGATCTGTGCCATCAGCTCGGCGTAGCGCGCCATCCGCTCGCCATGAAACGGGGGAAGCATCAACCGCCGCTCGCGCAGGTGCTCAGCGCCGTCGAGCAGCAGGATCGAACGGGCACCGAACATCGGCCGAATGCCAGCTCGCGCCGCCCCCGCCCTCAGCACCTCGGGGTCGCCGGTGAAGATTGCCTTCACCGCAGCGGGGTCGGCGACAAAGACCACTGGATCACTCCCCGGCGTCCGGATCGTGAAGCAGTCGCCGTACCGCCGCGAGCACGCCGCAAGCCAAGGCCCAGGACGCAGCGTCCAATGCAGGAGCTGCACAGCCGCCAACCTCGGGCCGGGCGGAAGCGAACCTGGACGAGGGCAGCGAGATCCGGCGTCCTCTCGACGGCTGGCAGTTCGATCGATCGTTGAAGTGGGGACGCTCACGGGGGTTTGACTCGACTCTTAGCGAGATAACCATGAATATCAAAATAATCGTGACTATGCAAGGCCGGTTGAGGCTGCGAACGAGGGAGCGTCCGTCGATTGGAGATCGCGACCGCGAGGGGGGCGGTGCCGGCGGCTTGCGACGCTTACCACCAACTCCGCCCGCCTCCATCCAGGCTCCGCCTCGCCCTGCTCGGCTCTCGCCCACGCATCCCACGACGCGCCCGCCGCCGCCCAGCTTCCCTCCGGCCCGCGCCTCCCACCGCGCACTCACCGGCGCCATAGCATCCTTTCCAACCGCGCCGCCAGTACCCCCACGGCAAGGCTACCCCGCCGCTCGGCTCCGCTGCGCTGCGCCTCACGGCACACAGTTGCACCTAAAGGTCCTTTCTTTTGCTATTTTGGCCTAGGATGCTCTCGATTGGAAAGATCGCGTTGGGTCAGCACCGCTACTACGAGCAGCAGGTAGCGCAGGGCCAGGACGACTACTACACCGGCCGCGGCGAGGCCCCGGGCGAATGGGCGGGCGCCGGCGCGCAGGCCCTCGGCCTCGAGGGCCCGGTGGGCGCCGGGCAGTTCGGTGCGCTGATCGCGGGTCACGACCCACGCGACCGAGCGGCACGGCTGCGCTCAAGCGCGCGTGACCCGAAGGTCGCTGCGTATGACCTCACGTTCTCCGCTCCGAAGACGCTCAGCATCCTGTTTGCGATCGCGCCGGAGGAGGTCTCGGGTGAGCTGGTGGGGTGCCACGGAGAGGCGGTGAGGGCGGCGCTGGGGTATCTGGAGGACACGGCGGTGATGGTCCGTCGCGGGCACGCCGGGGAGCACGTGCAGCCTGGGGAGGGCCTGGTCGCGGCGGCCTACCGGCACCGGATGAGCCGCGCGCTTGACCCGCAGCTGCATACGCACGTCGTCGCGGCGAACCTCGCACGCGGCCCGGACGGGCGGTTCACCGCGTTGCACGGCGCTGAGCTCTACCGGGCGGCGAAGACAGCCGGGTACCTCTACCAGGCGCATCTCCGCGCACTCGTTACCGAGCGTCTGGGCCTGGAGTGGGGGGAGGTCCACAACGGTGCGGCGGAGCTCGCGGACATCGAGCGCCCGGTGGTCGAGCATTTCTCCCAGCGTCGTCACGAGATGCAGCGCGAGGCAGAGCGGGGCGGGATCGGCCTTGGGTCAAAGAGCGCGGGGGAGCACGCGGCGCTCGCCACGAGGGAGCGCAAGCAGTACGGCCTCGAGACGCATACGTGGCGGGAGGAGGTCAGGGCCCGCGCCGGTGAGCAGGGCCTCGACGCGGGTCGGATCGTGGAGATTCTGCAGGCGGGCCTGGAGCGGCTGGCACGCGGCCTCGCCAGGCGCGGTGGCGTGGACGAGCAGGCGCTCGGTACCCAGCTGACAGGCGCCGGGGGTTTGACGGAGCGCAGCAACACCTTCGACGGGCGCGCGGTGCTGCAGGAGTTCGCCGCCGCCGCGAGACCGGGCGCGCTGGTCGAGGAGGTACGCAAACAGGCCGAGCGGTTCGCGGAGCGCCCCGAGGTGATCCGGACCCGTGGTGGTGAGATGACGACCGCGGAGCTCGTGGCGGTCGAGCGCAGATTGATCGCGGCTGCGGTCTGCCGCGCCGGCGAGGGAGCGGGCATCCTCGATCCGTCGCTGGCGGAGCGCGCGATCACAGCGGCTGATCGTCCCCTGACCGCCGAGCAGGCAGCGGCGGTGCGCGCGGTGACCGGTTCGGGGCACGGGGTGAGCGTGATCGAGGCGCTCGCGGGAACCGGGAAGACGTACACCGCCGGGGTGCTGCGCCAGGTGTATGAGAGCGCGGGCTACACCGTGCTCGGTGTCGCGCCGACCGGACGCGCGGTACGCGAGCTGACCGAGGAGGCCGGCATCCCCACCCGCACACTCGACCGGCTCCTGCTCGACCTCGAGCAGCTCGGCGACGAGCTACCCGAGCACGGCGTCCTGATCCTGGACGAGGCGGGGATGGCCGCGACGCGCCCGAGCGCACGACTCCTGGAGGCAGCGCAAAGCGCCGGTGTGAAGATGATCGCGATCGGTGACCCGGGGCAGCTCGTCTCCGTGCAGGCCGGCGGCTGGCTCGGCGCGGTCGGCCGTGCCCTCGGTGCGCAGCGGCTGACGGAGGTGATGCGCCAGCGCGACCCCGCGGAGCGCAGGGCGCTCGGCGCGCTGCACGACGGCCACCCGCAGCGCTACCTCGAGTGGGCCGAGCACAACCGGAGGATCGAGACGTTCAGCGACCCCGCCGACGCGTGCGAGCAGGCCCTCGCCGAGTGGGCGCACGCGGCCGCCGCGGCGGGGCCGGCACAGACAGTGATGATCTCCCGCGACAACGAGACACGCGACCGTCTGAACCAGGGTGCGCGCGAACTGCGCCACGGTCTCAGCGCGCTCGGCGAGGAGCGCTCCTACGGTCCGGTTGAGGTCGCGGTCGGTGACCGGGTGATCTGCCGGCGCAACGACGGGCAGCTCGACGTGGATAACGGGATGCGCGGCATCGTCCGCCACCTCGACCCCGACAGGGTCGTGATCGACACCGACGGCGGGCTCGTACGCGAGCTGCCCGCCGCGTACGTCGCCGAGCACGTGGAGCACGCCTACGCGCTGACCGGCCACGGGATGCAGGGAGGAACAGTCGAGAGCGCGGTCGTGGTCGCCTCACCCAGGGATCTCACCGCCGGCTGGTCATACACCGCGCTCTCCCGCGCACGAGAAACCACACGCCTCCTCGTGTACGACGACGATCTCGAGCGGGAGCGCAGCGAGTTCGCGCCCACAGACCAAACCCCGACAGCGACCCGAGACGAGCTGCTCGAGCGGGTGGGCCGGCGGATGCTCGAGCGCGACGACGAAGACCTCGCGATCGAGCAGCTACCCGGCGCAGGCCGCGCCGATGACCCCAGGCTCTCCAGCGCCCGAACACACGCGACAGAGCCACCGCAGGAGCAAGCTGCCGCCCGTGCCGAGCCCACCCCACTGGCCACGCCGACCCCAGCGCGGCTGCGGGAGCTACGCGAGCGCGTCGACCAGCTGCACGTGCAGCTCGCGGCGCTACCGACACGCGAGCTGCAGCGCATCGAGGACCTCGACGCGCGCGCCCTCACCCTCGCCGCTCAGCACGAGCAACTCACCCAGCGCCTCGCCGGCCTGCCCGATCCACGCCGGCGCCCCAGCCGTGAACAGGACTCCCACGTGGTCGAGCGCGCCCACCTCACCAGTGCCCTGCAAGCCAACGAGCGGGAGTTCGACACAGTGCTCGCACAGCGCGGCAGCCTGGAGCGCGAGCTCGGCGACCCCGTCGAGGCCCGCGCCGAACGCGAAGGCCTCGAACACGCGATCACCCAAGCCACCCAGGAGCACACCTCGCTGCGCAACGAACTCGCCGAGGGCGAACTACAAACCCCTGGCCCGTGGGTGAAGGCCGCCTTCGGTGAGCGACCAAATCGGCCCGCGCAGCGCGAGGCATGGGAGAACGGCGTGCGTCACGCCGCGCGCTACCGCGCCCAGTACGACATCACCGACCCCACCGACGTACTCGGCCCCCGGCCCGAGCAGCGCGGCGGCCAGCAGTGCGATTGGGAGCGCGCCCGCGAAGCCCTCGACCGAGCCGAGCGGCGCCTCGGACGCGAGGTCTCATCCGCGCGCGGTATCGACCTCGGGATCGGGCTCTGACGAGCGGGTGACGAGTGTGTGTAGTGAACGAGCCGCCAGAGTGCCACGGGGATGGTCGTGACCTATCCAAAGGTTTGCAGTTCCCTCGGGCGCTCAAGCGAGTTACCCCTGCGGCTATGCAAATGGGCGACCACTCGTAACCAGCTTGCTCATGCGATTCGGTCGGACAGCCACGCGAGGATTTCCTCGTGGTCGGCTTGACCGGCGGCGATCCTCTCGACCATCGGCACATCGACATCCGGCAGGGAGCCGTGGAGCGGTGAGCCGTTGGCCTCCAGGAAGAGGCCCATCAGGAAGAAAGCAGTGCGCTTGTTGCCATCCGGCAGCGGGTGGTTGCGCGCCAGGCGCGCTACCAGGATCGCCGCTTTCTCCAGGATCGTCGGGTAGACCTCGACGTCGCCGAAACCCGCGCGCGGAGCGGCGAGCGCCGACTCGGCGAGACCGATGTTTGGAAGGCGGGCGATCTGCTCGGGTGTGGTGCCGAGGATTTCAGCGGCGACATCGCAGAAGTCGCCGAACTCCGGGTAGTTGACCGCCACGGTCTACTTGCCCAAGCGGCGCAGCGTCTCGCGGTGCTCCTCAGCGAACCGGCGGCGCTGCTCGGCGCGCTCGCGGTCGGTGCCCGGAAGCCCGCGTGCGAGATCCTGCCGCTTCGCCGGCGAGGGACTCGCCTTCGGCACGGTTGGGGTCTTGGGTCTCGCTGCGCTCATACACGAATTGTAGACCGGGCAGTGGTCGGCTGGCGAGGCAAGGGCCAGGAGAGTCAAGGTGGCCCCCAAGCAGCGCAGGAGCGTCAGGCGGACGCTGAGAAGGTAGCCGGCTGCCCCCTGCTCTATCGTATGTTCCCAAGCGACAGTGGTTTGGCGTATTTGTCTATGGCTGAGCAGCAGATCCTGACCGTTCCCCAGGTTGCCGAGGAGCTCCAGGTGACCGCTCAGACGATCCGTAACTGGATCGACAGCGGGGCGCTGCCGGCGGCGAAGATCGGCCGCGCCTTCCGGATACGACGCGAGCATGTCGACGCGCTGCTCGCACGCGCACAGGCCGACAGCAGCTCGCTGGCGACCCGCCGCGATCTCTGGGCACCCGAGACCTTGGGGTTGCCGCACCGTCGCCGTGGCGCAGAGCGTCCAGCGTCGGTGTGGGATGAGACCGGGACTCCAGCGCCGCCGGTCAAGCGCTCCTGAGCCACTCAGATACGACTGCGAGCGACGTGCTCTCGCCGGATCAGGCTGAGCGACGTGCGCGGGCGCGTGGCCGCCGGGTGCTCGCGCCGTCTTCGCGCCCGACCGCCTCTGCGAGCTCAGCGGCGGCACCAGCAAGCTCGTCATAGGCGCGGGCGACGTCGAGCATGTTCTGGCCGGTCGCGGCTGTGTTCAGTTGCCGGACGGCTTCATCGAAGCGCTGCCAGAGGCGCTCGGGTCCGCGGCGTCCGGTACCAGGCTGCAGCTCATACGGCGGGCGGGGGTCGGCGGCGCGATGGGGCGGCCAGTCAAAGCCCGCGGCATCCGCGGCGCGGCAGGCGCGCGCCTCCTCGCTCGCGGCCTGGGCAAGACCTGCCAGGCGGTCGCTGAAGCCGTGATCGGGAGGGGCCATGCGGTGCGCCTCAAGCGCATTACGCCAGCCATCGAGCGCATCCCTGAAATCACCGAGGACACGCTCGTCGTCCCTGGTGCTGCTTGTTGTGTTCATTTGGTCATCGTAGCTGGTGTGGGGGATGACCAAGCGCATGACGCGTGGACTCGCCGGCTGGGGGAAACGGAGAGCCGGCACAGGATTTGAGCAGCATTAACATTGATGTTATGGTGCTCGGGTCGATCAGGAGGTGATGATGGCTACCGAAACCAACAAGACCACCCGCGCCGGCCGGGTATTCGAGGAGTTCCTCGACGGCCAGCTCGCCGACCCCGCCTTCAGGGCCGGCTTCGAGAGGAAGCGCGCCAAGATCAAGAGCATCGCGGAGGTACTCAGAGTCATCGAGGAGGTCAGGGAGCGGGAGAACATCCCGAAGGCCGAGATCGCCAGGCGCATGGATCGTAAGCCCGAGGCGATCTCACGGCTCCTGCGCGGCGAGGGCTCCAATCCGACCCTCGACACCCTGATCGACCTCGTCGACGCGGTTGGGCTCGAACTCGACATCCGGATCAAGCGCCAGCCGGCCAAGCGCAACGGCGACTACTCGCCGCTGAAGATCAAGCCGCCCGTCTGAGCCGGCCATTTGAGGTTTCAGCCGAGCGCGTGGGCGCCGAGCGAGGTGGGCCAGTACAGAACTATCCGCCCAGACGCGCGGCACACTGGGCACCGGGGAAGACGAGGGAACACGGGACCGGAGGTTCGCCCCGCAAAGTCGTTAGTGCGTCTCCCAAAAGTTGTAGGGCAAGTGCAGCGCAACGCTGGCGAATATCTCAAAAATCGCTTGCCGGGCATGGTTCTCGATGACCACACATCGAAAGTCCATCGCGCGGACTTCGGCCTTCGCTTGGACGAAGAACGGCACGAAACGGTGATCAGCTCAAAGCTCGTCCCGTGCATTGGGTAGGTCGTCGTGGGCTTCGGCCGCTCGAAGGCGAGCAAGTAGGAAAGGAAACGTAGCGGTGAAGCGATCTCCGCTTGGACCCGTCTGGCTTCGGCGGCGCTCCTGCAGGTTCTTCGTACGCCCGACGTGCATAACATTCGGTCCGTCGGCGAATAGGTAAACACCCGGCCTTTGTGGGGGTGCTGGCAAGACTCCACACCGGTAGACATGACCGCGTGCGAGCTCGTCGAGCAATTCGTCGAAATCACCCAACAGCTCATGAGCGTGAGCTCGAGCGGCATTGTCAACTGGAATGACCGATGTCAGGTCCTCGGGCATTACAAGTCTCAGCAGCGCGTGCGGAACCGGGCGCTCTCTTGGGGCGCCTGTTCTTCCTTCCGCTTCGGGGGAAGCTTCGCGTAGACGCCGAGCGCGAGCTGCTGCTCCAGAACCTGCTGTACGACCTCCTGCCAGAGCTCTCCAAGCTGTGTGAGCGTGAGATCACGCGCGATCTTCTTGCCCTGATTGAGCTGTGGCGTAACGTAGCCCGGGATGCGCACTTCCGGGCGGGCGAAGCCGTGTCCTCGCTCATCATATGGCTGACAGGGAAAGAAACTGAACGTTGTGCCGACGGGCCGCTTGGGCGTCGCGCCGAAGTAGCGCCGTTCACGCATCGAGTAGCCCGTTCGGATTCTGGTGTGAACGATCCTGCGCATGCATATATCCATCCTACGGGGTGGTCTGCTGGTGGGCCAGGGGGCGCGCTCATTCTCCCAAGGCGCCGAGCAGACCGCCGAGCACGTCGCACTGGTCATCGTCAAGTACGTGGCGGAGGTCAGGCAGGCAGGCTCTCAGGAAGCCTGGTTGGTAGGTTCGAGCTCGGCGCGCTGCTGCGCGGTGAGCGGACCGCCGTTGCTTTGCTCAAGCGCCGCGATCTCCTCGTCGATCGCCTTGAGGCCGAGGTCGTAAGCAAGGGCGCGTGCACGGTCGCGCCGTGTGGTTTGCGGATCGGCGACTTGGGCTCTGGTAGCCCGCAGCTCCTCGCGACGCGCATATGCTCGCCGCAGGTCGTGTGCAATCGACGGTGCGCTCGCGGGCGTGTCGGCCATTGGATGGGGCGGGCCGAGCCGGCCGACCTGCTGGAGGTATGCGCGGTCCTTGGCGCGGTCGGCGGTGCGCTTGGAGTGCTCCACATCGGCGAGGCTGGCGACCGCCACCGTGATCGTCGTCGCGGCGACTCGGCGCTGCTCGGCGTCGGCGATCAACTGCGTGTAGCCCTGTGGGAAGCCACTGGGCGCGAGCGTCAAGTCGAGCTTGCCATGAGCGGTGCGCAGGTTCCACACGGTGGCCTGCGCGAGCACGCTCGAGGTGAAGTAGTCCGGTGGGAGCGACACGGCCTTCTCGGGATGAGCAGGATCGACCTCCAGACTGCACTCCAGGCGGTTGAGGATGTCGGCAAGTCGCGCGAGGTTCTGCTGCGCACGGTCGGGCGTTACGTCGATGTCCTCAGTCTCGTAGCGCTGTCCATGACTCTGCAACGCGGCGCCGCCGATGAGCACGAACAGCACACCCGCCTCGCGCAGTGCGCGCAACAGCGTCTCACGCCCGCGATCTATTGGGTCTGCCTGGCCAGCCATTCATCAGCGCGGGCGCGTCGCTCCCGCAAGCTCGGGGGCATGTTCTCCGTGGGGCTCGGCTCGCGTGCGGTGAGCTGCAACGTCGCATCGAGGGCAAGCGCAAACCGCTGGCTGTACGGCGCGGGGTCGGTGAGCGCGATGCGCAACAGATCCACGATCCCCGCCACCTCCACGGCGCTTCCGCCGACCGTGACCTCGCTCGCGCCGCGCGCGAGGTCGGCGAAGCCGTAGGTGCCGGGCGGCGCATCGAGGAGGCGGACGCGATCGGGTGCCGTCGACGCGGCGAGGACCGTCTCTGCGGCGAGTGCGCGATCCTCGGGGTGCACCACGAGATCGAGCGTTCCCTCCTCGCCGAGGATCAACGGCCAGCCGTGCAGCGCCCCGGCGACTTCGCCCACCACGACCGCTCGCAGGCCAACGGCCGCGACAAGCTCAAGCGCCGCAACGCGATCGAAGCGGTCGTGGCTCAGGTGTCTAACCCGCTCCGCCGGCTCGCGCCCGAGTTGCTCGTAGATCAAAGATGTCCACGAGCCCTCATCCGCCGTGGCGAGCCCGAGCGTCAGATCGAGCTCGCACGCTGCCACCACTTCCTGCACAGTTTGGAACTTGGGCTCGGTGGCGCCGCTCTCCCACCTTGCCACTGTCACCTGTGAGGTGCCGAGACGCCCACCCAGCTCTTGCTGGGTGAGGCCCGCGCGCCGGCGGGCGATGACAATGATGTCGCGCGCGCGCACCCTAGGAGCATAACAGAACTGATATAGAGAGCTGGAATGATCTGCCGTCCCCGCTCTGAGTTGCTGCGAGGACTATCAGCGAGGTCCAGCCAGCAGGTCGCCGAGGGAGGCAGACCAAAAGCGCCAGAGCCTTCCGCGCTGAGCGCGCGGCACCGCACCAGAACCATATCCGCCAGGGCGTGCGGCACACTTGTGGGCACGTGGGGAACACAGTTTGGGAACACGAGCGCAAAACGGCCTCTCCAAACTCCGTCATCGATCCCGAGAAAAGCCAGTAACCAAGCGATAATGCGGGCGGAGGGACTCGAACCCCCAAGGGCTTGCGCCCACCGGCTCCTAAGGCCGCCTGCGGGGCGCTGAGGCCAATAGATACGGGCGATTCGATCGGCCCCAATCCCGCTATTGGAGCTGGATCTGGGTCAGTTTGTTACCCAAAGTGTTACCCACGGTCTCCTGTTACCCACGTGTTACCCACGGTGATACGATGCCCCCCGTGACGCCCGATCTGCCCACGGCCGCGCTCACAGTTCGTGTCCACAAAGAGCGCCCGTTCTTCGAGGCGGTGTGGCGTCAGGACGGGCTCCTGGTCAAGCGCCGCATCGGCCCGGCGTGGCTGACACAGAACCCGGGCACGGGGAAGTGGGATCTACCGCGACGCGGCCGCGTCGCGCCCGGCTACTACGACGAGGCGCGTGCGCACGTCGCCGCCGCTGCACTCGTAGGCGCGCACGCGGCGGAGGCAGCCGAACATGAGCGCCTCGGTAAGGAGCGACGCGAACGCGGCGTGACGTTCGCCGCCGTCGCCGCCAGGTATCTGCGGTGGCTCGCCGACGTCAGGGGAGCCAAGCCCAGCACCCTGCGCGATCACGGCTACGTGCTCGGGCCCAACGGCCGAGTCCTCAGTGCAATCGGCGATCGCCCGGCCGCGAAGATCACGACCGCAGAGATCGAGGACCTGCTCACGGAAGTGGCTGCGGGGGCGTCCGCGCGCACAGTCAACAAGTACAGGGCAGTGATCAGCGCGGTGTTCGGATACGGCCAGAGGTCCACCACCTTCAACCTGGCGGCGAACCCTGTGCGAGGCGCCGACAAGCGCCGCGAGCCTCACCGTGGCGCACTGAACTACTACTCGCCCGCCGAGATCGAGGCGCTCGCCCGCGCGCTCTCAGCGGGACTTCATCGCGCACCGTCGCGGCCGGCGACCCGCGGACCGAGCAACGCCATCGTTGCCGAGCCGACACAACGACAGGCTCAGGACCACCAGGACGCCGAGCTGGTGCGCGTCGCGAGCTATGCCGGCCTGCGACTTGGCGAGCTGCTCGCGCTGCGCTGGCGCGACGTCGACTTCGCCGGACACGCGCTGGCGATCGAACGCGCCATGAGCGCCGGTGTGGAGTCCTCGACGAAGTCGGGGAAGATCCGCCGCGTCCCGCTCGCAGACCAGGCAGCCGCCGCGCTCGACAGGCTCAGCCGGCGACAGCACTTCACGGCGCCGGAAGACCTCGTGTTCATGAACGAGCTCGGACGGACTCTTGATAGCTGGGCTCTGCGGAGTCGCTTCAAGCGTGCTCGCGACGCCGCGGGCCTGCGCCCGCTGCGACTGCATGATCTGCGGCACACGTACGGGTCGCTGCTCGCCGCCGCCGGTGTGGATCTCGTGACGATCCAAGCCGCGATGGGGCACAGCGCGCTCGCCACCACCTCGATCTACCTGCACGCACGGCCAGCCTCCGAGCAGGCCCAGGTCTTCACGCGCGCGTTTGAGTCGAGACCAACATCGCTGGAGGACGCTCCTCACCCGGGCGCGCCCGTGGCTACCGTCGATCCGTGACCAAGAACGCGGCCGACTTCGCGTTCGCCAAGGCCTGCGGCCGACGGTCGCAGCCCGGCCCGGGGCTCATTACAGTCCACTTGTAATGATTGCGCTACATTACAGATAACTTGTAATGACTCAGGTTTCGGGAAAGAACCCCTACCGGCCGGGCGTCGGCGTGCGCCCTCTGTATCTGGCTGGTCGCGAGGCGCCCCTGCGACGCTTCGCTGCGATGCTGCGCGCAGCACCCGAGCAGCAGGCGAGCATGCGGGTGACCGGCCTGCGTGGAGTGGGCAAGTCCGTCCTGCTGGAGGAGTTCGCCGACGATGCACAGGAGCTCGACTGGGAACCGGCGCTCCTTGAGCTGCAGCCCTCACACAACACCGATGAGGCGCTCACAGCGGTGCTCGGGGCGCTGCTCGAGCGCACGCGCCAGCGCCTCTCACGCCGCGAGCGGCTGCGCTCGGCTGCCGGCCGGGCGCTGCGGGCTACCAGCCTGTCATTCACCTGGGAAGACGTCTCGCTCGGGATCGCGTTCGGGTCACAGCGTGAGGAGGACCTCGCGCACGACCTGTTCGCCACGGTCGAGCTCGCCCGCGCCAAGGGCCGGGCCGGAGTCGTCCTGCTGCTGGACGAGGCTCAGCTTGTGCGCGACGAGCGCGACCGCCACGGCGAGCACCCATTGTCGCTGCTGATCGCGCCGGTGGTCGCGCTGCAACGGGCAGAGCTGCCGCTCGCCCTGGTCCTCTGCGGCCTGCCGACCCTGACGGGCAACCTCCAGAAGGCCCGCTCCTACAGCGAGCGGCTCTTTCGCGGGGAGGACATCGACTCGCTCGCGCCCGAGGAGGCGCTTCAGGCCTTCATCCGGCCACTCGAGCAGACGGCCCGCCGGGCCGACACCAAGCTTGCAGAGACGGTCGTGAACGAGGTCGAGGGCTACCCCTACTTCCTCCAGCTGTGGGGATCGGAGCTTTGGGAGGCGGCGGATCTCGCCGGCGTGGACCGCTTCACCGGCAAGCTGCTCGAAGCCACCCACCCCGACATCTATGGGCGCCTCGACCGCGACTTCTATGAGCCGCGCATCGCAACGCTGACGCCCGCCGAGCAGGACCTCCTCGCCGCGTCCGCCGAGTGCCCCTACCCCCCGCTGCGCTCGGCGGAGCTCAGCAGCGCATCCGAGAAGACGCCCGGAAACGTGAACGTCCTGCTCGGCCGCCTCGTCGATGCCGGCGCGCTCTACCGAATCCGCAAGGGCGAGTACGCCTACACCGCACCCAGGTTCCGTGACTACCTGCTCCGCCGGGGAGCCCACTGAGACACGCAGGCAGGGCGCGCGTAAGCGTCGCTCCCATGTGGGGATACCGTGACCGACGTGCTGCTGCGATGCACCAGAGGATTCCTAGAGCTCGTCGGCAACCGGGCCGGGACGCTCGTCGAGGCCGAGCCGGGCATCGATGACTGGTATGCCAATGTGTTCGTCATCGAGCGGCGTAAGTGCGTGCTGCTCGTCCATGCCGACACGTTGTTCTCGGTCCTCGACACCGACGTCCGCGTAGCGCAGCTGGATGATCTCCGCCTTTACGTCGCGACGCTCGTCGTCGATGCGCTCGCCTCTGAGGGGCTCGCCGGCACGACGCTCGGCCCGGTCGACCCGTCCGGTGTGTTGGTCGCAAGGACCGCGAGTCGCAGCGTCCTTGGCCACATGAACGAGATGACGTTCGAAGCGCAGCATCTCATTGCGCAGGAGGGCGGCCTACGCCACACCGATCTCGACGGCGTGAACCGGCGGTTGCGTCGTGGGCTTCATCGGCGGGGCGGCGACTATGTCGTGCCGCTCGAGCTCGCCGCCGCACGCCCGGTCTGACACCACCGCGCGGATCCGGCGCAGCACCGTCGTGGAGCAAAGGCACGAGTGTCCGACTCGAGCCCACGGCTGATCGCGGCGCGCCGGGGGAGCGACTACGTCCTCTCGACCCGAACACGCCCGCAATCGGGCTCGAAGCAGTAGCCGACGGGGTGTTGCCCAGCGCTGCTCCTCCTCGTCCGACTCAGGAGGCCCGCTCGCCACATCTCGGGTGCCTGCTTTCCGCGCAGAGCAGGGCGCTCGTGGTCGACTGTGCACCCGTCGGGCGCCGAACCGACTCTGCGGAGCCGGATCATGCTTGGACGCTGGCGCGGCTGCTGTTCCGTTCGTCCACGGAGCGTGCCCGGTATTTTGTACCGGCTAACTGGTCAACAGGCGGCGGTGCTCCGCCAGCCGCCCGCATGGGGTGAGCTTTACAACCACCCCGTCCCGCAAGATCGCCTTTGACGCCAGCGACGGTTCCGGACCTGATGGGCGGAGTCGATGACCTCCTCGACCGGAGATCGACCGTGTGCCGCGGCACCAGTGCTCCCCGACCAGCTCGACCCCCGGGACTGGGTGGAGGTGAGTTCACGCCGGTTCGGGGGCTTGCGTGATGCGGTATCCGACGTTGGTAATGGTTTCGATTGCTGGGGGTTCTCCGAGCTTGCGTCGCAGTCGGCTGATCGTGACGTGGACGGTGTTGGTGAAGGGGTCGGTGGTGTCGTCCCATACCTGGGCGTATAGGTCCTCGGCGCTGCGGACGGCGTGTTGGGCGCGCATCAGGGCTTCGAGTACCGCGTACTCCTTGGCTGAGAGATCGAGCCGGCGGCCGTCGCGCTGGGCGGTGTGGTGCAGGGGGTCGAGCTCGATTCCGGCCGCCCGGAAGATTCTGGGTTGCGCTGTGGGCCGGCGGCGGGCTAGAGCGCGGATGCGAAGTACGAGCTCGGGGAAGTGGAAGGGCTTTGGAAGGTAGTCGTCTGCTCCGAGGGCGAGGCCGCTTACTCGTTGGGCCGGGGCATTGGATGCGGTGAGCATCAGCACCATTGGCGGGTTCTCGCGTTCGGTGACGATGCGGCAGATCGTGTCGCCGTGCACTCCGGGGAGGTCGCGGTCAAGTACCACGACGTCATAGGTGTAGAGGTCGAGCTTCGTTGCTGCTTGCAGGCCGTCGTAGGCGACGTCGACGGCCATCTGCTCGTCCTGTAGACCTTCGACGAGCGCGTCAGCGAGGGTGCGCGAGTCCTCGACGACGAGGACCTTCATGCCGGCGCCTCGTCTGCGAGCGGGAAGGAGATTGCGACTCGCAGCCCGCCGTCGGTGAGGGCTTCGAGGTGGAGGGTGCCGCCATGGGCCTCGACGATCGAGGAGACGATTGCCAGCCCCAGGCCGGAGCCGTTGTCCGATCCGGTTCGCTCGGCGCCGATACGCTGGAAGGGCTGCGTGAGCTGGCTGACCTGGTCGGGGTCAAGGACCGGGCCGCCGTTCTCAACGATGAGGAGCGCGTGCGTGTCCTCGGTGGCGGTCTTAACGCGGACCCAGCCATTCGTCTGGTTGTGGCCGACGCTGTTGCCGATCACGTTCTCGACCATGCGGGAGAGCAACGTCTCGCTGCCGGTCACCCAAGCGTCTTGACGCTGCTGCTGATCAACTTCCAGCCCCTTCGCCGAGATCGTGTCGGCGTGGCGCTCGACCGCACCGCGGGCGAGCTCGCCGAGCGAGACGGTCGACTCGTCACCGAGCGGCCCCTGCTGGGTGTGGGCGAGGGTGAGGAAGCTCTCAAGCAGCCGGTCGACATGGTCAAGCTCGTGACGCAGCCTCTCAGCAAGCGTGCGGATGTGCGGGGCCACCGGTTCGGGCTTGGCCATCGCCACGTCAAGCGAGGTTCGCATTCCGGTGAGCGGCGTGCGCAGCTCGTGAGAAGCGTTGGCGACGAATTGGCGCTCGAACGCGAACGAGCGCTCAAGTCGGTCGAGCAGAGCATCAACGGTGTCTGCCAGCTCCTTGAGCTCATCGTCGGGGCCGGTGAGGCGCAGACGCTCGTGCAGGTTGGTGGCAGTGATCTCTTTGGTTGTCGCCGTGATCGTGCGTAGTGGCCGCAGGAATCGCCCGGCCACGAGCCAACCGACTGCGAGCGAAATCACGGCCATCATCGCGAGGGCGATTGCGGATGCGATCAGGAGCTGACGCCGGTCAGAGCCGACCGGGGTGATGCCGCTCGAGTGACTCTGCGGGCTTACGGGCATTGCTTGGAGGTTGCCCGTTCTGCCCTGCCAGATCGCGAATGTGACGGCCAACAGGACGGTCCCGGAACCGAGAAACACGGCGAACAACAGCGCCGCGAGACGCACTCGGACAGTTCGCCGCGGTAGATGAGTCAGCGGGCTACGCCAGGCGTGTTTAGGTCGGGGTCGCATGTCTTCCACCATCGGCTAGGGCCGATCGTCCACCGGCAGGGCTAAGCAGCCGAGAATCGGCCCCGGCGCGGTGGGTTTGAGGGGCGTTACTGAGGCTGAGCAGACGAGCAGGATCACATTGAAGCGGGTGCGGGTGTCGGGTCGCCCATGGGGAGATGGTCGGGTTCGGCGACGGCGGTCTCAGCATGTTGAGTCTCCTTCCAGGGAGCGGTCGCCCGGGTTGCGCGGCGAGTCTGCGAGCGGTGCGCCTGAGGATGCCTCGGGCGACCTTACAGCGACATAACGGAGGCGGTTATGTCCGTGTCAGGGGCGCTGGCGTACAACCGCCGAGCACGACCTTCAAACGGCTAGGAGCCAAGCGATGACTAGTACGTCTCAGGACCAACACCAAGCTGAGCGTGTTCGCCGCGGGCCGGATCGGCCACAGCGGTTTCCACGCACGCGCATTGCGGCGATCACGGGAGGGCTTGCGCTCACGGTCCTCGTCGCTGGCTGTGGCGGCTCGAATGCGCCGAGCTCGGGGACCGCCTCTGCAGGTGGGCCGCAGGCCAAGGCTCTCGCCTACACACGATGCATGCGCAACCACGGCATCCCCGCCTTCCCTGACCCGACCACCCCGTCGGGAGGCGGTGCCACGTTCCACATGACCCTCAACCAGGACACTCCTACTTTCAAGGCAGCCAGCCAGGCGTGCCGAACGCTGTTGCCCGGCGGGCAGCAGGCCGCAACAACCTCCGCCCAGCAGATCGCCGCAGAGGTGCGATGGGCTCAATGTCTGCGCTCGCACGGCGTCCCAGGGTTCCCCGACCCAAACAGCGAAGGCGCGATTGACAGCGCCAAGTTCGATCCCACTTCGCCCGCGTTCCAGAGGGCGAGCGCCGCTTGCACATCCCAACAACCATCCGGACCGGTCGCCGCCGTGCCGGGTGCACCCTAATCGTTTCGAGCGACATCGAGAGAGTGAGTGAGTGAATCGTGGATTCCTTGCCGCTGCGCCACCGCCGTGAGCGAGTGCTCGCCGGTGCGGTTGTCGTGGTGCTCGTCATTTCCGTGGCCGTTGGGTTGGCCACCGGCGTCTTCAACGGACGCGGCGGCCGAAAGAGCGGGGTGAGCGACAACGGCTATCCGACCTCAATGACGACCGTGACGCAGGGTTCGCTGTCCTCCCAGGTCAGCGCCAGCGGCACGCTCGGCTACGCGGCGCAACTGGGTGGCACGTCCTACAGCGTCGTAAATCGGGCGTCGGGTACGTTCTCAAAGCTGCCGTCGAGCGGTCAGGTGATCTCGCGCGGGCAGGTCATCTACCGCGTCTCAAATGAGCCGGTGGTGCTGCTGTATGGCGACACGCCCGTGTACCGCTCGCTGTATCAGGGCGACAGCGGCCCTGACGTGCGGGAGCTCAACGGCAATCTCGTTGCGCTGGGGTACGCCACCCGCTCGGAGCTCGACCCTGCCTCGGACTACTTCAGCGCCGAGACCGCGTATGCGCTTGAGCGGCTGCAGGCCATGCTCGGGGTGGAGCAGACCGGCTCGTTGACCGAGGGGCAGGCTGCGCTGCTGCCCGGGCAGATGCGGATCACCAGTCTCATCGCGACGCTCGGAACTGGCGCTGCATCCGGTGCGCCGGTCGCGCAGGCGAGCTCTACCACCCGGCAGGTGGTGGTCGATCTTAATGCCTCTGAGCAAACCGAGGTCAAGGTCGGTGACACAGCGCAGATCACGCTGCCCGATAACGCGATCACGCCCGGGGTGGTGAGCAGCATCGGGACGGTCGCGAGTTCCTCGGGCAGCGGCTCGTCCGGGTCTGGCTCGGGCGCGACGCTGCCGGTTTACATTGCGCTCAAACAGCCGCAGGATGCCGGCACCCTGGACCAGGCGCCGGTGCAGGTACAGATCACCGCTGCCGCCATCAAGAACGCGCTGATCGTGCCGATCGAAGCGCTGCTGGCGCTCTCCGGCGGCTACGCCGTCGAGAGCGTCAACGCTGACGGGGTCCACCGGCTCGTGGCGGTCATGCTCGGGGCGTTCGATGACGCCACCGGGAACGTGCAGGTCAGCGGAGACGTGCACGCGGGTGAGCGAATCGTGGTGCCCAAAGTATGAGTAGCGAACCCCTTTCCCCCACGACCAGGCCCGTACCCAACCGTTCCGAGCAGCCGACCCACGGTCATCTGCTGGCCGACAGCGGTGCCCGGCGACCACTCCTTGAACTACATGAGGTCACGAAGACCTACGGCTCGGAGCCGCCGGTGTCGGCGCTGCGCAGCGTCAGCCTCACCGTCGGCGAGGGTGAGCTTGTCGCGATCGTCGGCCCCTCCGGGTCGGGCAAGACGACGCTCCTGCACATCATCGGCACACTGGACCGCCCCACCAGCGGCACAGTGCGGATCGACGGCGTCGATGTCGCCGGCTTGGACGATCGCCAGCTCGCAGCGCTGCGTGCCCGCAGCATCGGGTTCGTGTTCCAGCAGTTCTTTCTCGCCGAGTACCAGACGGCACTGGAGAACGTCGCCGACGGGCTCTTGTACGCCGGATTCGACATTCGCCAGCGCCGCGAACTGGCCGCCATCGCACTGGAGACGGTCGGGCTCGCGCACCGAGACCACTTTCGACCAGGAAAGATGTCGGGCGGGGAGCGTCAACGGGTCGCGATCGCCCGCGCGCTGGTCGGTCACCCCGCGATCGTGCTCGCCGACGAGCCGACCGGCAACCTCGACCAAGCCACGGGCCAGTCGATCCTCGAGCTGCTCCAGCAGCTCAACGCCCAGGGCGCAACGATCGTCGTGATCACCCACGACCGTGAGCTCGCTCGCGGGCTTCCCCGCCAGGTTCAAGTCCGCGACGGACAGATCGTCGCCGAAACCACCGGCGCCTCACAGCTCGCCCGGAACCGGAATGACGACCGGTGAGCACCTCTACACAGCTGATCCCCGCACGTCTCAGATGGGGTGATCTGGCCCGGGTCGCGAGCGTAGGGCTCCGCACGAGGCGGCTCAGGGCCGCGCTCTCAGCGCTCGGGATCGCGATCGGTGTCGCCGCGGTCGTTGCCGTGCTCGGCCTATCCGCGTCCTCTCAAGCAGGACTGCTCGCCGAGATCGACCGGCTCGGCACCAACCTGCTGACCGTGACCAACGGGCAGACCTTCACCGGCCAAACCGCGCAACTGCCGCTCACCGCCCCGGCGATGATCAGTCGGATCTACCCGGTCACCGAGGTCGCCGACACAGGCGAGATCTCAACCGCGAACGCGTACCGCAGCCCCCTAATCCCCCTGATCGACACGAACGCGCTCGCCGTCCAGGCCGCGAGCCTCAACCTACCATCGGCCATTGGGACAGCCGTTGCCCAAGGCTCCTACCTGAACGCCGCGACCGCGACCCAACCCGTCGCAGTACTCGGCGCCGCGGCCGCCGGACGGCTCGGGATCGACCGCATCTATCAAAGCGAGCGGATCTGGGCCGGCGGCATGTGGTTCTACGTGATCGGGATCCTCAAACCAGCCGTGCTCGCCCCTGAAATAGACGACAGCGTCCTGGTCGGCTACCCCGCCGCCGAGCGCTACCTCAACTACACCACCATCAACAAGAACAAAGCCACAGCAGGCCCGCCAACCGAGATCTACCTGCGTACGCAGACCAGCCAGGTAGACGCCGTCCACTCCATCCTGGCAGCGACCGCCAACCCCGAAAACCCCAGCTACGTCAACGTCAGCCAACCCTCAGCAGCACTCACCGCCCGCGCCGACGCACAAGGCGCTTTCAACAGCCTATTCCTAGGCCTCGGCGCCGTCGCGCTCCTCGTCGGAGCGGTCGGCGTCGCCAACATCATGATCATCAGCGTGCTGGAGCGCCGCTCGGAGATCGGACTGCGCCGCGCCCTTGGCGCAACCCGCGGACAGATTCGCACCCAATTCCTCTCAGAAGCAATCCTGCTCGCCCTCATCGGCGGCGTAGTCGGCGTCGCCACCGGCACGCTCGCCATAGCCACCTACGCCCACACCAAGCACTGGGCGACCGTGATCCCCACCGAGGCATGGGCCGGCGGGATCATCGCCGCGATCCTGATCGGCGCTATCGCCGGGCTGATACCCGCAATACGCGCCGCCCGCCTCTCACCCGCCGAAGCGCTCCGGACCGTCTAACGCTCGACACGACAACGACACTCACACTCACCGCGGCGGCAACACCCAGCAGAATCGAAACCGGAGCGCCGCAGTGACACGGCGCCGCGCGACAGCGCAGGGATGATCCGATGCCGATGCCCGACCGTCCAGCTACAACAACCGGGCTCAAGCGGTCGCAAACCGTGGGGACTGTCCACACTTCGCGAGCGCTAACCAGGTCCCGAACCGGGAGCCGCGACACACCTGCTTATCGCCAGTAGCAGGGCCGCTGCAGTCCCTTGTCCCGGCGAGCTGTAGCGGGTACCTTGGGCGATGGCATCGCCGCACGGGAAGGTCGGTGCTGGCACGCGGGCTCGGCTTCCAGGGCTCGGGCACGTGCCCCGGGACGGGGGTGACATGTCCCGCCGACGCGCCGGTCGTCGGGAGCACATGCGCGCGTTATTCACGGTCGGCCGGAGGTACCGGAAAGGTACCGATGGGTGTGCCGTGTATCTGGTCTGCCTGGGCTGTTCGTCGTTGGCTCATTGCGTCGGGGTGGGCTGTCGTGGTGAGCTTCGGTCGGTGGTCTTGGCGGTGGTCGGGCGGCCATAGCAGGGGTCGTTTGGTGCGGGCGGCGGTGAAGTTCGTGGCCGGTTTGGGGTGTTTGGGGTCATGAACCGGTGTGGAGAGACGCAGATCTGAGATTTGTTGGCCGCGACCGGGCGTTCGCGCTCGTTAACCGGTGTGGTGAGCGCGTCGAGCATCGGTTCCGCCAAGGGCGGCGGATACGCCAGGTATCTGGAGGCCAAGACGATCGCCCCGGAGCGGGGTGACTACTACCTGACCCCCGACGGGGAGCTCACCCAGTCTCCGGGCCGCTGGCTCGCCGACCCCGAGACGCTCGACCGACTCGGGATCGACCCGGACAGTCCGGTGGCCGGCGGGGATTTCATCTCTCTGATGGAGGGCCGTGATCCCGGGACCGGCAGGTTCCTGCGGCCGGAGGGCGCCGGGGGTGGTCGGGGCGGCGGGATCGATGTGACGCTCAGCGCCCCGAAGTCTGTCTCGACGGTCTGGGCCTTGGCGGAACCGTGGCAGCGCCAGGAAATCGAAGCCGCCCACGCGAGCGCGGTTGAGCAGACCGTGGGGTACATGCGCGAGCACGTCCCGGTGGTCCGACGCCGGTATAGCGGTCAGGTGGTTGAGGAGCCCGCGAAGGATCTGATCGCCGCGGAGTACCAGCACACCACCGCCCGCGGAGTAGCCGGCGGGAAGGCACCCGATCCGCAGCTGCACAGCCATGTCGTGATCACCGGTGTCGTCCGCGAGGATGACCGTCTGGTCGCGACCTGGTCTCGGCCAGTCTTTCGTTCTGCTCGCGAGCTTGGCGCGCACTACCGGGCTGCGCTCGCGCACGAGCTCTCAGAGCGCGGCTATGAGATCCAGCAGGCCACCGGCAAGGACGGCAAATACTTCGAGCTCACCGGAGTCCCCGAGGGTTTGCGTGAGGCGTTCTCCGGCCGCTCCCGCGAGGTCGCAAGGGCCGCCGAGCGTTTCCGAGCAAGGACGGGACGTGAGCCCAAGCGCGGCGAGCTGCGCGACCTCGCGTTGGAGAACCGGCGAGCGAAGACCCTCACGACCCGACGCGACTTGGAGCGTGTGTGGCGCGAGACGGGCCGTCAGCACGGGTTCGGCGCGGGGGAGGCGCTGCAGCTCCTCGCCGGCCCCGAGCGCCCGAAGCCAGAGCGGGCGATCGAGGATCGCGTCGAGGCACGACTGGTCGAGCATCACGCGGTGTTCGACGCGAAGGACCTGCGGACGGTCGTGTTCGAGCAGGCCGCCGGCGAGATGTCCCCCAGGACGCACTCCAGGTTGCGAAGGCGATGGTTCGTGACCGGCGTGTCCTGTCGCTGGAGGGCGGCAGGATGACGACGCTGGCTGTCCGGGCGCAGGAGCAGGCGATCGAACGCCGCGCCCAGCGGCTCGCCGCTCCCGGCGGCCGGGATGTCGGCGAGCGCTCACGCACACGGGCGATCAGCGAGGTCGCAGAGCAGCTCGCGGGACCGCCCACCGCGGAGCAGACCGCAGCCCTCAGAGCGATCACGGGTGATGAGCGCCTCGCTGTGCTCGTCGGCCCCGCCGGCACCGGAAAGGGCGTGGTCATCGACATGGCCGCCCGGGCCGAGAAACACGCCGGCCACCACACGATCTGCGTCGCCGTGTCCGGGTCCACCGCCGAGCGACTCGGAGAAACCACACCGGCGCTTGCGGGCCGCACCTCGACGATCGACGCTCTTATCGCCAGGGCAGACGCCGGGACCGTGAGAATCGGCCCGAACACCACGGTCTTCCTGGACGAGGCCGGGATGGCAGACCACCGACGCCTGGACGCACTCACCCGCCTCGTCGACGAGTCGGGGGCGAAGCTTGTCGCGGTCGGTGACGGAAAGCAGCTCCCATCGATCGGTCCCGGCGGCATGTTCGACCGGCTCAAGGAGCACGCCAGGTCGGCTGAGCTGGCAGATATCCACCGCACCAGCGATCCGGCCGAGCGCCAGGCATGGGCCGCGCTGCGTCGTGGGGAGCCCGAGAAGGCAATGGCGCACTACCAGTCCGAGGGCCGGCTGTTCTTCATGGACGACCGGGAGCAGGCTGGCGAGGCAGCCGTTCAGCGGTGGGCAGAGCTCACCAAGAAACGCCCCATCCGCGCCGTCGCGCTGATCGCCGACAGCTCGAACGTGGAGATCGACCGTCTCAACGCCCGCGCACAGCACCTCAGGGCGGAGCGCGGCGAACTCGGACACCAGGAGATCGAGCTGCCCCACCGGCATTACGGGCTGCGCGAGGGCGACCTCATCACCTTCACCGCCCAACACCGCCAACCAGGGCATCCGCGGGTGGAGAACGGCACCCGCGCCGAGGTCACCAAGATCGGAGGGAACAACGACGTGACCCTGATCCTGGACGGGTCCGGCCGCGAGCTGCAGCTCGCCGGCAAAGACCTGGAGAACGTTCGTCTCGCCTACGCCCAACACGTCTACCGCCAGCAAGGCGCGACCGTGGACCGGTCCGTCGTGCTGACCGGTGGCTGGCAGACCAGCAAGGAGAGCGCCTACGTCCAAGCAACCCGGGCGCGGGACGCGACCGAGTGGTTCCTCGCCCGCGACGAGCTCGGCATCGACGGCCAAGACGACCGGCGCGTCATGCGCCTCGCACAACAACTCCGCATCAGCCGCCGGCAAACACCATCCCTCGCCCACCGAGAGCTCGCGGACCCCGACTGGGGACCCGGATACCACCCCACACACCGGCTCATCCCGTCCCCGCTCCACGCCCTCGGCAGAGCAGCCCGGCACCTCGACAGACAGCCCGCCCGCGACGCGCCAGGACCCGAGCGATGAGCGCCCAACCACGAGAAACCCGGCATCCTGTGCCGCCTGGGCGACTGCGCCTCACCG
Organism: uncultured Solirubrobacterales bacterium; assembly: GCA_963794715.1. Taxonomy (GTDB): domain Bacteria; phylum Actinomycetota; class Thermoleophilia; order Solirubrobacterales; family Solirubrobacteraceae; genus Palsa-744. The sequence goes on from CAWCEY010000002.1 coordinate 1,292,609, forward strand.
CCACCGACGTGATGACCGTCAGCGAGGTCTCAGACCTCCTGCACGTGCCGGTCTCGACGATCGCGGACTGGGGCCGGCGAGGCCTGCTCCCGAGCGTCAAGATCGGCCGCCGCAGGCTCTACATCAGGCCGAAGATCGAAGCTCAGCTGCTCGAGGATGCGGACGCGCAGCGTCTGCAATAGCTCCGCCGTTTGTTACCCATGAGTGTTACCCACGGCGATTGGCCGCTGTGGCCGTCGGCGGGGCCCGTGGTTAAATAGCATCGATTTGCAGGGCTTTTCTTCGATGCGGGCGAGAGGACTCGAACCTCCAAGGGGTCTCCCCCACCGGCTCCTAAGGCCGGCGTGTCTACCAGTTCCACCACGCCCGCGCGGCGCTCCCCGAGGGCCGCGCCTTTACGGGGACCGCTGAAGATTGTATGGTCATCTTCGACGATGTCCACTCCCGCCGCCCGCCGCGCCGACGCCGGCATCCGTATCACCCACCCCAACCGCGACAAGCCGGTCGTGCAGGCCACACGCGCCGCGGTGATCGTGCTGCTGCTCGCCACCGCCGGGCTTGTGCTGCTGATCACAATCGCGGGCTTCGAAGCGCTGGAGGGCATCGGCCCGGTGATCGTGCAGTGCCTGTTCGTGGTTTGGTATCTGCTGCTGGCCTTCTACGCGGGGCGCTGGAACCGCGGCGTGCTGCCCGTCGCCTCAGTCCTGGCCGTGCTGCTGGGCACGTTCGCGCTGATTGCCGCCCCCAGCTGGTTTGAGCGCGACTCCTCAGCCTTTGCGCAGCCCGCGCTCGAATCCAATCTGCTTGGTGTGCTGACGCTGCTGGTGATCCCCGTTCAAATTCTGCTGGTGGTGTTCGCGATGCGCGGCTTCTCGCAGGGATGGAACGTGGAGCTCGAACAGCGCGAACCCGGCGCCCCCCTGGGTGGCTACGGGGACGCCGCTGCGCATCCCGCTTGAGCGCCCTATATTGAGATCTGGCGTGCGGCGGTGGCGGAACGGTAGACGCGGGGCCCTCAAAAGGCCCTGTCCGCAAGGGCGTGTGGGTTCGAATCCCACCCGCCGCACCTGACCCGTTGCCTGTTCCTGTCCCAACCCGTCCCGCAGGCTCCACTGACCGTCGGCGCGCTTGGCGTTTCTCGTGTTTGCGCAGTGGTCTTTGTGTGCGCGACTCAAGAGTATGGGCGCATGCGAAGTACCGGAGACCGCGATCTTGACGAACAATTGGAGAGGTTTGGCCAGAACATGCGAGAGGCCCGCAAGCAGGCGGGCCTCTCGCAGATCGATCTGAGCCTCAGAGCCAGCCTCGACCGGGCGGCCGTCAGCTTCCTGGAGCGCGCCGAGCGCGCCCCCGACCTCTCGACGATCGTGCGCGTCGCCGATGCCGTCGGTGTCAAGCCCGCCGCGCTGCTCAGCGGGGTGGGACCCGACTCCGCCGTGCGCGGCCCGCGCTGTGGGGAGGAGTCCCTCACGCCCGCCGCCCGTTTCGGGGTCAACCTGCGCTGGGCGCGCGAACGGGCAGGCATCTCCCAGGAAGCGCTCGCCAACAACGCCCACGTCGACCGCGCGGCGATCAGCGTGTTCGAGCGCGGCAAGCGCAACCCCAACCTCCGCACGCTGCTGCGCCTCGCGCGGGCGCTCGACATCCCGCCCGGGGTGCTGTTGCGGGGGGTGGGGGCCGTCGTCTCCGTGCGCGTACCGTAGTCGGGCGCTCCCGCGCCACCGTTGCGCGCTATGGCTTTGGATTGGGCGCGAGCGACTCGCGCTGGACGTACCACGCGGCCTGCACCGGGTTGAGGAAGTGCGGGGGCTCCTCAATTTGTAGACGGTTGTCGTAGTTGGCGTTGTAGGGGTAGCCGGCGATGATCGTGCCGCCGCCGCCAAATACGCCCGTCATGCCGTTGCTGAAGAGTCCCGCGACCGCGCCGTAGATGTTCAGGTGTCCGAGGTTGGCGGCGCCGCAGTCGAAGTTGTCGACGATCACGGCGTGTTTGACCGCCAGCATCGCCGCGTACACGGTCGGGTCTTTGAGGTCTTTTACGTAGTTGTTTTCCGCGCCGTTGCAGTCGTAGTAGAAGCGTGGGCCGCGGTTCCCCACCACCGGGTGGTAGATGCGCACGAAGTTGTTGGCGATCAGCCCCAGCAGCGCGTTGGTCGTGGGCGTTCCTTCCGCGTTCACCGGGGTGGTGATGTTGCCGTTGATGACGATGTCGTTTTCGGAGGCGATCGTCAGCGAGCTGGTGTAGTTGCCGTGCACATACACGTTGCCGCAGCCGCTGTCTTCGTTGTAGTTGGGCACCGGCCCGAACGGCGAGTAGGGTTTGGAGCAGCCACCCGCGACGTAGATCACGCCGTTGGGGGGGAAGGCCACGCCGGGCGTGGTTGTTTCTGAGCTGGTACCCACATGGGTCTTGACCGTCATGGTGCTGCCTTCCAGCGCGATTTCCGTCTTGTCTTCGTAGAGGTAGGCCGGTTCGACGATGTGCTTCAGTTCTTCATCGCCGGGCGGCGGCTCGATCGACGGAACTTCGCTTGGCAGGATGTGCGAGCCCGCAAAGGTTGGTTCCGCGGTGCCGCCGCAGGCCTCGCTGGAGTAACCCAGAGCGTCGTGGAAGCCCTCCGAGCGGAATTCAATCCGATCGCTGGAGTTGCGACCGAAGACAGGTGTGCCGCAGATCCCCGCGTGATCCTCGGTGTGCATGGGGCCTTTGACCGATTCGCCGGTGATGAAGTAGTTGTCAAATTCACCGCACGGCGACCCGGGACGTTCGCCATAGAACTGTCCGCACTGTGTGTAGCGTGCGGGTTCCGATCCGGGCGGTTCGCCATAGAGGCTGGGGTCACCGGTTTCGTACTTCGTATACCAGACGAAGCTCACGAAGTCGGCATTTTTGAACGTGGCCACAAGCGTGCGTTCCGCGTTGCCGGAGTAGCCCGTTGACTCGATGCGGAAGGTGCCCGTGGCGCCCGTCTGGTTCTCTTCGAGCATCGTTTCCACGAGGCGGTTGGGGTCGCATTTACGATCGTTCAGCGGCGCCGATTCAGCCGGCAACAGCTGGATCGCGTACTGCTCGTCGGTTGCTTCGCCGGTGATGGTGCTGGGAATGGTGGCGCGATGGGTGGTTTCGTTGACCTGGTTGAGCGCCGGGTTGGCGGGGCTAGGATTGGTGCAGTAGCTCAGGTAGTTGCCGTCCTGCGTGAGGTGGTCCTCGTAGTCCTCGATCCCAGCCTGGGCGGCGTAGTAGGCCTTCTTCTCGGCCGTGTCGGATGCGGTCAGGTGGATTTCACCGCGGGCGAGGGTGAACGTGGCGGCCAGCAGCAGGCCGGTGACGACCATCACGCCCATCGTGACGATCATCGTGATCCCCTCCTGGCTGCGCAGTGCGGCGAGGTGGCGGGGTCGTTGTGGGGTTGGCATGCTCATATCGCGGCGGTGCATGGTAGGTTGGCGCTGCCCGCCGCTTCCGAGGATGTTTCCAGGCGGAACACCGCCGAGTCTTCCAGGGCGACCGGGCGATCGTTGCCGAATGTGGTGTATTCATGGCCTTCGGGCGCCAGCGTGAAGCTCATGGTGACCTTGGCGATGGTTTTCGACACCACTTCTTCGGAAGCGTTCATCTGGTTTGGGTCGAGCGTCCCGAGCGTGGCTTCGGTGTCGCCTTCTTTGTAGTAGCGGTAGTACCTGAAGATTGGAAGCGTTTCGCTTTTGCCCGACCCATTCACTGTGACCGACTGCTGCACGCCGGTGAGCAGCTTGTGTACGGTGGGCGTTGCCGCCGTATTGAAGAGGTAGGCGTTTTTGCTCGTCGTCATCCCGGTGCTCGGCCATGACCTTTCGATGAGCGTGCCCTGCGCTTTGCCTGAGGCAGGTGTGTAGACGATTTCGTGCAATCTGACGGTTGGGAGCGCGGACACGGGTTCTCCGTTCGTGTTCAAAGGGCTGGTTTCGCTGATGAACTTGATGATGGAGCCGGTGCTGCCGGGCTGGACGGGTGGGGTCGATTGCGCGACGCAGGCGGAGTGCAGCTCCAGCATGATGTTCTCGAGCGCCGTGCGCCCCGTGCGGTTGACCTGCGCGCGAGCGTCCAGGCGGGCGACGTCGCTGGTGGTGAACTCCAAAAACGAGAAGGCGGCGAGCAGCAGAATCGTGCCCAGCGCCATCGAGATCAGCAGTTCGATGAGTGTGAAGCCTTCCTCGCCCCGTTGTGCAGCCGATTGGCAGGATCCCGTCGATCGGAGATCGACCGGCGCGTCGCTGCCGGGATACGCCCTCATGGGCCTCATGGGCAGGCTCCCGCTTTGGTTTCGCTGGGGGTTCCGCTTGGATTCGTGCCCAGATAGACGATGGCGCTGCCTTCGGCGCTGCCGCCGTTGGTCCAGGTCGTCGAGGAGGGGCCGGCGGCGGTGTTGTTTTCAAACGTTCCTTCCCACTCCCTGCCGGCGCTGCTCACACAAATCGAGTATTTCCCGTACGGCAGGCCGGGGCGGGTGAGCGCGCCGCTTGAGGTGGTCGCCAGCGAGCGCGCGGCGTTACAGCCGGTGTCGGTGATGTATGCGGTCGCGTTCGCCACCGGCGTGCCTTCGGTGGGTGCGCCCGGGCCGGTTCCGCTCATCACCTTGATGCTCACCGGCGGCAGGGAAACGGTGGTCGCTCCGGTGGCGCCGGGTGGGACCACGACTTCGTTGGGTTTCAGGCCGAACTTGCTGGGCGAGTCCGCTTCGCAGGTACCCGCATACACAGTGTAGGGCGAGGAGGTGGGGTAGGGGTAGACGATTTTTTCAGAGGACACCGTGGGTTTGTATGCCCCGACGCTCCCCACCGTCTTGTACGAGGACATGAAGCTGTTGAAGGCTACAAACGAGTCGCCTTCGGTCGGCGTGGACCCGCTGAGGAATCCGATTTCCAGCGTCCCCGCCCGCCCCAGGTCGTAGGACTCCTTGGTGGTGGTCTCGGCCACGAGGTACGGCGCGAGATAAGCGTTGTGCGTGGTGGTCGGGTCTTCGCGGGTGTTCTTGTACCAGTTGGGGTCCACGTAGCCGGCCTTGCTGACGTTGATTTCGTAGGAGCCCGGGGTCAGCGCCAGGATCGCGCAGCCGTCGGAGGAGGTTTCGAGCGTGTGCGCCGTCGTCGCGGGAGCGGGACCCGTGGCGCTCACCAGCGCCCCTTCCAGAGCGGTGCCGTCTTCGGTGACCTGCACGATCAGCGCGGCGCCGGGGGGAGGGCTGATGATGCTGGACTCCTCCACTGGCTTGGCGGCGCCCATCGCGGGCCAGGTGACCTTGGAGGTGGTCTGCAGGTAGTTGGCCTGCGGCGTGCTGGAGTTGCAGCTGGAGGTGGCCGAAGCGTCAGCGATGTATTCCGAGGTCGAGGTCACCGTGTATTTGGTCTTGCCCTCCGTCACGGTCTGTACGCGGTTCAACGCGGAGAGCTTCGTGACCGGTTCGCTGCGCAGTTCGTCCTCGGCCTGCTGAGCCAACGCGTCGGCTTGCGAGCGGGCGCGATCGTAAGCGGTGGCGCGGTTGGTGCTGTTCAGCCCCACCGTCGTGGCCACCACGACGAGCGCGATCAGCACGGCGCTGATCAGCACCTCGATCAGGGTGTCGCCCGCCTCGCCGGCCAAGCGGCGATAGAAGCTTGTATGGATCATCACAAATACCGTGCGCTCGTCTCTTGATCCCTCTCGGCAAAGCCCGTCGCCAGCTTGAGCCCCACGGGGCTGGGTCTAGACGGCTGATCTGGACGCGTGCGCACACATCCACGAGAGCGCGTTGTGCGGCTGTGGGCTTTGATGTGCCGGGACGCGTGCACGTACCCGGTGGGCTTTCCGGGTGGCCTCTGCGCCTGGTTGGGTGGGCGTACGTAGCGACAGCCGCCCAGCGCCTACAATCCCTTTCCCCCGGGGGACTGGTGTAACGGTAACATGGGGGTCTCCAAAACCCTTGCTCGAGGTTCGATTCCTCGGTCCCCCGCTCAGTAAACAAGCCATATATAGGCCAAACGCTCCATTCGCGGGCCTTCTTGCCGAGGGTGATCTACCCCACTGAGGCCCGTCAAGACCCGCTGAGACGTGCAAAAAGTGCAACCAAAAGTGAACGGGGCGAGCCTGTGCTGACCCATCTCGGGCGTGGTCCAGCGCTGAAATGAGCTAGGGCTCAATGGGCCGTGTCGTACGGCGCGCTATGCCAATCCGACCGTTCGCTCATGCTCGCGCTAGGCCCAGCCGTCGTGGAACCGATGAGCGTCCGATACAACGGAGCGAGCTGTCCCGTGAGCTGGAGCGCGAACGCATCGGCGGCTGTCGGAGGCGCTCGAGCACGAGCGGTTCATCGGCGTCACCGGCGAGGCCGGCAAGACCCATATGCTAACCGCCGTCGCGCACGAGCAGGCGGGCGGGCTGCTGACGGCCACAAGACGCCTGCGGACTCAACGCGGCTGATCATATTGCGTCCCCGCCCGCAGCCTCGGCGGTTTCGCCTGGGGGCTCGCACACGGATCGGGACGCGCCCTGCCCGGGGTCGGCCTGGGCGCGTCGCGCGGCTTTTGCGGCCCTCCTCTCGGCTTTCTTCTGTGCCAGCTGGCGCGCGTGCTGCTCGATCGGCACGACGATCTCGGGACGCTCGCGGCCGAAGCGCTTGTGGTAGAGGTGCTCGATGAACTGCGGCAGCGGTTCCTTCCAGGGCTCCTGGTCGTGATTGTCGATCGAGCCGAGCTTCTTCGGGTTCATGCCGAGTTCCCGGGCCATCTGCACATGCGCGTGCGAGAGCCGGTGGCGTCTGCGCGCCTGCCCCCAGGCCTGGTGCTTCGGCGGGAGCGCCTTGCTCGTCTTCTTGCTCATCCTCCCAACGTCCCGTGCCGGCTTGCGTCCTGGTGCTCTCAGCCTTGCCAGTGGCGGTAGGCGTCGATCCACTCCGCGCCTTCGGGTGGCGGGGTCGGGAGTGGTAGATCGACGATCGGGATGGCCTGCCGCGCCCGGTCGCGGGTGCAGATCGCCACGATCTGGCCGGCGTCTGTCAAATCGACGCTCTCGACGGTGACGGGCACGCCCAACACCTCCGTGGGGAACGGCACCGCGAGGTTGTCCTCGATCAGCGTGAACAGGCCCGTCGCCTGCTCGTCCTCGTTGTAGCAGTCGACGGTGGCCTCCTCGACCATCGCGTCGAGCTGCGCCTTGCTCAGCGAGCCCACCGCGAGAGGATATCCATCGGCCGGCGGGGGTCGGCCCGCGGCGTCCAGCGGCGGCGACGATCAGTCCGCCAGGTCCGACACGCCCTCCTCGCCCGTGCACCAGACCTCGGACTCGCTCGGCACGTCGGAGTGTTCCCGGGTTGCTCTGGAGTCGGACCGCGTGGACCTCGGGCTTCCATCGGCGCCTGACCCGCGCCCGTCGGAAACCTCACGAACCGGACGCACCCGCGTCTCCGCGGGAATGCAGCAGCACGCAAACCGTACAATGGCGGTGCTGTTCGTCGTCCAACCCAGGCGTCTCGCTGGCTACGCGGGGGCGCCTGCTTTCCGCGCCAAGGAGGGCCGTTCGCTTGCGGGCAGGGATGCTCGTCGCTGAATGAAAGCGGGGGCGCTTCGCGTTGTTGGCCTTCCGCCGGAATGGGCATCCTCACGTCGGGTGAGACCATCCGGCGAGACTGCCCCGGCGTTTGGCGTTGTCCAAGCCGGATGACACGTCGCGGGCTATGCCTCCAGGTCGAGTAGCTCAATCAGGGCATTGGTCCACCACTGGAGCTGTGGAGTAGGGCGCTCAGCGGTGCGGGGGGCGATTCCGGCGCTGCGTCGGAACGCGGGTCCGTAGATCGGATCGAGCGCTAGCCCTTGATGGAGTGCTGCTACTGCTAGACGGGTCTCGCCAAGCGAAGGAGCGGCCTGTCCGACGCGCAGGCGGGCGTCGTGTAGCGCCTTTACTACCGGGTTGAGCATGCCCGACCCTTCGTCCTGCCAGCCGGCGGCGTGGAGCGCGACCGCGAGCTCGGCGTAGCCGTCTTGGTAGAGCGTGGCGATGCTGGTCACGAGTGCCGCCACGGCGCCACCATCGTCGACCCATGAGCAAACGACGTCGTTGACGGCCGCGCGCAGGCGGCGGCCGCCGTGGCGAAGCAGGGCAATGAGTAGCCGTTCGCGCGTGCCGAAATGATGGTTGATGCCAGCGTCGGTCATACCAACGAGCTCGGCCACCGCTCGGACCTGAACCGCGCCAGGTCCGCCGCGTATCAAGAGGGTCTCCGCGGCGGCCAGGATGAGCGCCTTCGACTCGATTGCGGAGCGACGCGTTTTCGTTGCGCTCATGGCCCATACCTTGACACACCAAAGCTAGCCGTGCTACCTTGGCTGCCCAAGGTAACTGCCAGAAGGAGGAACCGCATGCCGTGCGTTGACGTCACGTTGCCCCGAGGAAAGTTCGATAGCGCCGAACAGGAGGCGCTCGTTGAGGAGCTGACGCGCCTGATCATCCACTGGGAGAGCGGCACTGACCGCCCCGGCTACGACAAAGCCTCGTGGGCCTTTGTGCATGAGGTCGACCTGATCGCGGTGGGCGGGCGCCCGCGCCGTCCAGAAGGACGCCAGGTCTACCGGGTCGTGGCCGCAGTGCCAAAGGGGTCCCTCGACGACGAGCGCCGGCGGGGTTTGATGCGCGACGTATCGACGGCCGTGATAAAGGCGGAGGGCAGCGACCCCACCGATGAGAACCTAACGCGCGTCTGGTGCTTGATCGACGAAATCCCTGACGGCAACTGGGGCGTCGGACCGGCTCCGATGCGACTGCGGGACCTCGCGCAGATGTTCGGCGTTGGACCCGGCGATGAGAGATGGGCTGAACTGCAGTTCGACCAGCGATGAGCGCGCTGACGCTCGCCCGTCCCGACGGCCTGCTCGTAGGCGAAGAGCGAGGTGACGGGCCAGCAGCGATCTTGCTCCACGCCGGCGGCGAGCGCCGTGGCGTCTGGCGCGATGTCGCCGAGCAGCTCCAGGTGTGTGGCTACCGGTCAATCGCCTGGGATCAACGTGGCCATGGCCAGAGCAACACCGTCGACGTGGAGCATCTTCCATGTTTCGCCGCGGACGTGGCAGCGATGGTCAGCTCGCTGGACGCGATGCCCGTCCTGGTCGGGGCGTCTCTGGGAGGGCTTGCGTCGCTGCTCGCGCTCGCGGAGGCGCAGCTGCGGGCTCAGGTAGCTGGTCTGGTGCTTGTGGATGTCGTGCCAGATCCCGATCCGTCGCGCGTCCGCGCCTTCCTGAGCGCCACGATCGGAGAACTGGCTTCGCATCCGATCGTCGAGGACGTGTTGACTCGCGCCGACACCCTGCGCGCGGCGGCGCGCGTGCTCGACGTTCCGACCCTCCTTGTCCGTGGCGGCCACTCTCATCTCACCGATGACGACGTTGCCACGTTCGTCGACCTCGCGCCCCATGCCCGGGTGAGCACGGTCGAGGACGCGGGCCATCTCGTCGCACGCGACGCACCAAATCAGCTCGCCGACCGAATCGCCGGCCACCTTGCGGCCGCCGAGGTGCGTCGACGCAGAATCGACGACCTGCTGACGCGAATTTGGCGCGATCAACCAGCCCATCCCACGGGGTCGCTCCGCGAGCACCTCAAGCGGACGGCCGACACTCTCGAGGAATGGAACGAGCCAGACTGGATCATCGATGCTGGCCGCCTCCACGCGATCCACGGCACCGACGGCTTCCCCTTTGCATCCGGTCTCCCCGACCCTTCCCTCATCCGGTCTGCCGTTGGAGCCCGCGCCGACCGACTCATCGAGCTCTACAGCCGCTGCGACCGCGAGAAGAGCCACCCGACGTTCGCGACCCGCGAGCCCGTGGTCGTCGACCGCCTAACGGGCCGACACGAGCGCCTGACCGAAGACGAGGTGCACGCGCTCGTGGCTCTGACGGTCGCCAACGAGCTCGACGTGCTCACCCACGATCCCGCGACCGTCGCGCGACACGGCATCGAGCTCGCGGCGCTCTTTACAAGCTGGCAGCCACTGCTCACCCCCGCCGCACGCGCGGCGGTCGACGCTTGGCGCGAAAACGTCACGGTCTAGATGCCACGCAAGAGGCGCCGTGGAGGACCAAGGCCGTCGGCGCGTGCCGGGAATCGCGCCGCCACCCGCGCCTCCACCGACCACCGAACGTTGGCCCCGCAACGAGCGCGCTGCGCAGGTAGATCAATACACCGCTCCCGACTTTGCCGCAGCGGTGCTTATCACGATTGACACCCAGCGTGATGTGCTCGATGGCGGCCCGCAGCAGATCGCGGGTACGTCGGCGGTTCTGCCGCAAATACGGGTCCTGGTTAAACCCTCCGCGCGCGGGCATCCGATCGTGCATCTTGTGCGCCCGGCATAACTGAGCGCCTCCGGGGGCGACACCCGCGCGAACGTTAAAGGAGGCGTGATGGCTCGCCGGTCCACGAGCCCTCGTATTCGCCAAAAGCAGGCGCCTCCTTGGGCCGACCCGAGACGCATGCATGGGACGAGCTCCGAGCACGCTGTCCTGGCACCAACTCGTGCTCGCTCGCGCCCGGGCGAAGCGGAAGCGACGATCTTGGCCTCGGGGCGGTGCTTGCCGAGTAGGCCCGCGAGTTCGTGGGAGGGCACGTAGAGGCGCACGAGGTTTTTCGGCGCGGTGACGGACGCGAACACGCGCCGATCGGCGGTTTCGCGGAGGCTCGTCATCGGTCGGAGCGGCGGCTTGCACTGGCCCCGGCGCGGCCATGCCCAATCGGGGCGGTTGGGGGTGGAGTTCGTAGAGCTTGCGGGGTTGCCCGGGGCCGGTCGTCGGTGCGTCGGCGCAGGGTCCCCGAGCCACCGCCGTTCTCGCAACTGGCAGAGAAATGCGCTGCGACCGACCTCCCATCAACGTCGTCACCGCCGCGATTGCGATGATGCGGCGCATGTCCTGCGATGCGAGCTCCCGCGCCGAATCTGGATCGGACCCGTCGTGAGCGAGATTCCCGAGGCGCTGCGGCGGCTGAACTTGCTGCTCGAAGCTACGTTCGTTGCCCACGAGACGATCTATGACCTATACTCCGATCTGGCGCAGGCCGATCGGGCGACGCTCACTACTCAGAGCTTGCTTGCCGAGTCGGCTCGCATCGTGCTGCACAGCGCCCCTACCGCGAGCGCGGCGGTCCGGCGACTCGCCAACCAGTGGCTCGAGCAGTCGCTGCTGGATCCAGACGCGGCCGAGAACACGGCATTCGAGCTTGAGACCGAGCTTGCCCACGCCGAGCCCGTATTGCGAGCGCTGCTCGACCGGGAGACCGCAATCGCCGCGCAGCTCAAAGCCTTGACAGCAGAGGAACGCTGACGCTCAGGAACTCGTGACGCGCTCGGCCGCAACCTGCTCGAATCGCGCCGCGAGCCTCAGGGCGCCGGCGCGATAGCCCTCGATGTCAGTTGCCGCAGCCTTCGCGCGCAGCTCGCGAGCACGATCGAGCAGCTGCTCAGACGTACGCGTCGTATTGGCGAGAAGCTCGTCCATGATCTCCGTCGCCCACCGCCCCTCCGGGGCGACACCAGCCCAATGATCGACTGAGGACATGGCCGGATTCTACCGCGCGTCTAATACGAACTCTAGGCGTCGCGCCGTTAGATACCTCCCTACGTGAGCGTCAGGTCCCCGGCGCCCGACGGATTCGCCTCAGGGGTATCCGTCGGGAAGCAGATCCATCCTCATCCCATCGGCACGATCAGGCATGGGGAAGCGAGTCGCGGATACGCCTTGGTTGTAGAGGTCTCCGGCGATAGCGCCGGCCTACTGCGGATGCGCCGTCGCTCCGCGGGCTAACGGATCAGGCTCCGCCGGCACGCGGGTGTGATTGCCGCTGAGGCGAGGCGGCGTTCCCGGTGCCAGAAAGTGCAACGAAAAGTGCAACTAAGGAGACGGCCTTTGGCCTGGTTGAGCCAGATACTGGGGTTTGCAGAGTGGTCTCCAAAACCCTTGCTCGAGGTTCGATTCCTCGGTCCCCCGCTTCATTCCAGGCCGCGAAATCCTGGCATAACGCCAGGTCTCGCGGTCTCGCGAGGGTTTTGAGCCCGGCGGCGGAACTCCGGCGGTGGAAACCGCGCTCAAACCGGCCTCAGTCCGACCAAAACCGCAACCAGTCGGCCGGGGCGCACAGCAGATCCCACCAGCCGTGCATTTGCGTCAGACTGGAGTAGAGATGGATGAGCTCCGCGGCAGTCACGATGTCACCGTAGGACCGTGGATCGCTCGATGGCTGAGACGCGGCGGTGGGTATGTGCGCTCTGTGCGCGGCGCCCACGCGACTCTTGTGGCAATTGCGGTCGCCGCGTCGATGCTCGCCTTGCCAGTCGCGGCATCCGCCGTGTTCCCCGCGGATGGCCCGAGCGTTGACGCCCCCGGCCTGACCGCGGGGCCATTTATCACCGACGCCGGCTTGGCTTGGGAGAGCTCTGATGGAGTCATGCTGACCAATTCCGCGGGCAGCTCGACCGTGCTCGCGCCTCCAGACGCTCCCAGCTGGAACGGTCTCATTGACTTGGCCTGGTTCGGCCGGGATTGGTGGGGGCTCGCGCGCCCGTCGGGGGTATTCGCCGGCCGGATTGGCGGGCCGCTACGCGCGCTGCCGCTGCTGCGTAAGTGCAACCCGGGCTCGGTTAGCCGCACACCTGGGGTGGAGGCGTCGCAGTATGCCGTGTCGGGGGAACATCTATACGCAGTGCTACCGAAGGGCTGCCTCCCGCGTCGGGCCGCACCGTTCGGTGAGGTGGTCGGCATCAACTTGCGGTCGCGCCGCTGGCGTGTACTTGCGCCAATGCCTGGCGCCCTCGACTATGTGGCGGCTTCTGGGAAGTACCTCGCACTCGCCTACTGGCGCACTCCGTCGCACATCGGCGCCGAGTCACGGCTGCTTGTTCGCGTCTTGGATTCCGCGACAGGCACCCTGGTCAACCAGATCGCGCCGCCGCGACACGCTGGCGGCCTTGGCCCCAACAACCCGGCGGGCATTCAGGTCGACGACAAAGGAGACGTGCTAGTCACCACCGGGTGCTGTGGGGCCTCCCCGGGGCAGCTGGCCCACCTCGCGCAGCCCCTTGAGAGAACGGGATGGTGGTGGGCAAGAGCCGGGTCGACAATCGGCCAGGCAACTCACCTCGGCAGCGACGCTGTGCTCTCCGACGGCCGGGCGGCATTCTTTTCCCTCGATGCCGGCAACCCTGGGGGTATGACGATCGACATCAAGAATCTCCTCGCCAGCACGACGAGGACGGTCGTCGTCTTCTCAGGTTCCATGAGCGCCGAAAGCCTGGCGCTCAACGGCAACCAGTTCGTGTGGGCGCAGCAGAGCATCGTGGTCAACGTCGTCCGCGGCCCGGTGGCGGGCGGCGGGTCGTTTGAGGAATGCAAAGACGTCCCGCTCAGTCCCCTCGAACTGGCGCGCCTCAACCTGCGCGACATCCCTTCCCCGCCGGTTGTCGTTAGCGGAGCGCCAATCCCGCCACAGTATGCCAACGAGCCGCCCTGTATCAGGAAATCGCCGCGGCAGCTCCGCTCCACGGCGTCCTGAAAAGCAGCAACACCGAGATAGGGTTGCGCCTTCATGTCCGTCTCGGCCCTCCACGACCCGCCGCCGGCGACCCGGCTGGCAGGTCGGCGCCCGAGCCGTCACGACTCGGCGAATGTGGTCCCCTCGCCGGAGCCCGTGGTTGGGTGTCGCCGCACGACGACGAAGGCCGCCACGGCTGCCGTCGCCACGATGGCGAGCGCGATGTAGGGGAATGCGCTGTAGGGCGCGGGCTGCCCGGGCTTGCACAGCTCGACGAACGGGAGGACGAGCGTCAGGGCTCCCATCACCGGGATGGCGATGTGCCGGAGACCCGAGAACGACTGCCGGTGGCGGCGCCACATGAAGATCGGGAGGGCGAGTGTGGTGAGGAGGTAGACGAACAGGATCACGATCGTGCCCATCGTCGAGCACTCCGCATACAGGCCGACGGGGTTTGTCGATCCGGTGTCCGCCCCTACCAGGTGTGCCGCCCACCACACCGCGATGATCCCGAGCCCTCCACAGGCCATGACCAGCAGGGCGTTCACCGGCGTCTGCGCGGGCTGGCGGAGGTGGCCGAGTCGTGCCGGTAGCAGCCCGGAGCGGCCACCGTCGAAGAGCATGCGGGCTTGGGAGTTCACGCCGGCGATGAGCGTGGCGAGCACGGAGACGATTCCGGCGAGCCAGGCCAGGAGGGCTGCCCCGCCGAGGTAGCGGTCGGCGACGGCCAGGAACGGGACTGACGAGCGGCCGATCGAGGAGACGTCGTAGCCAAAGCCTGTGACGGTGGCGTAGGCGAACAGGACGAACAGGGCGGCGCCGATCGCGATCGACACGAAGAGAGCTCTCGGGATGGTCCGTCGCGGATCGCGGCACTCCTCGGCCAGGGCCGGGCCGTTTTCCCAGCCGATGAACATGTACAGAGCAAGCGGGAAGCCCGCTGACAGGCCGGCCAGTCCACCCGGGAGATGAGCCCACGAGAACGGTATCCCCGAGAGCTGCGACCAGCGGTCGACGAGCGTGACCGCGCAAACGACGAGCATGACCGCCACCTGCGCAACGACGGCGATGCCCACCGCCGAGGTTGAGAGACGGACTCCACGCGCGGTCAGCCAGATCGCGCCGGCCGTCAGGACGAGGCTCAGCGGCTCCCAGGGCGGCTGCCACGACGTGTAGTGGGCGAGGGTCAGCGCCACCATGCCGCCGGACATCGTGAACACCCCCGCGATCGCCACGGTGAAGCCCACGGCGACCAGCAGCGCCGCGACGACGCCGGCCCTCGCCCCCAGCGAGGTCTCGACATAGGTGATGAAGCTTCCCGCCGAGGGCTCCGCCTTGGTGAATTCGGCCACGATGAACGCAAGCAGGGCGACGGCCAGAGCTCCCGCGAGAATCGTCAGCGGCGCGGCGACACCAGCGGTGACGGCGATCACCCCGAAAGCGAAGTAGAAGTCGATCCCCGGCCCGATGTTTGCGACCGTGGAGGCCGTCACGTCGACCGTGCCCAGCTGCCCAGCCTTGAGATGGTCGGTGCTGGTTGAGCTTGGCTGCACCGGGAGGACCATATTCACCGAACCCGGCCGCCGCCATCGGGGGACCGGCGTTGCTTCGTGACGAACCCGGCCGCCGCCATCGGGGGACCGGCGTTGCTTCGTGACGAACCCGGCCGCCGCCATCGGGGGCCCGGCGTTGCTTCGTGACGAACCCGGCCGCCGCCATCGGGGGCCCGGCGTTGCTTCGTAACGAACCCGGCCGCCGCCATCGGGGGCCCGGCGTTGCTTCGTGACGAACCCGGCCGCCGCCATCGGGGGCCCGGCGTTGCTTCGCCCGCCCGTGAACATAGGCGTCAAGCGTGATCTGAGTCCGCGTTCTCTCGGTTGACAAGAAACGACAGGCGAGCTACGTTGAGTTGACATAACGGGCGGATCGCGGCGGTTGGCCGCAGCAGAAGAACGACCGACTGCCCGGTGTCTGCTCGCGGTGGATCAACCCGCGCTCGAGGAGGCATACGATGGCTGTCAGGTTCCGTTCCCACCTTCTTCGGCTCGGCCGGCGCCAGCTGGCGCTGCTGGGCGCCCTCTGCGTCGTGCTGGTCGCCGCCGCGCTGCTCGCCGGCTCCGCGGGGGCGCGTGGGCCTGTGAGGCCGCCGCGTCCGAGCTTCAGGCCGCCGGCGCCCACCTCCTACCTGGCTCTGGGGGACTCGCTGGCGTTTGGCTACTCGGCGGCGAGGTTCAACGAAAACCTCCCCGCGGAGAACCCCGCCGCCTTTGAAACCGGCTACGTCAACGACTTCGCCGACGTGCTCAAAGTGTTCGACCACAGCCTGCGGATCGTCAACGACGGCTGCCCCGGGGAGACCACCGCATCGCTCATCAACGGCCCCTGCGCCTACCAGCTCAAATTCCCGCTCCACCACCCCTACGCCGGCGGATCCTCCTCCTCGCAGCTCTCCGACGCGCTCGCCTACCTGGCGGCGCACCCGGGGAGCGTCAACCCGATTACGATCGACATCGGCGCCAACGACGCGCTGGGGCTGATCGAGGGCACCTGCAAACTGGAAGCGGCTTGCATCGCCGCCGGCGCGCCTGCCGTGTTCGCCAAAATCGGCGCCAACCTTGGCCTGATCCTCGGTGAGCTGCGCGCCGCCGCGCCGCACGCGCAGATCATCGTGCTCGGCCTTTACAACCCCTTCGGGGAAACGATCGCCGGCGGCAACGCGCTGACGGCCGCTCTCAACGAAGTCGAGGCCAAAGTGGCGGCCGCGGTGGAAGCCCGCTTTGCCGACCCGCTGCCCTTCTTCAATCCGCCGGGGGCGCTTGAAGCGCCGACGATCTGCCTGCTCACCAACATGTGCACGCCGCTCGTGGACATCCACCCAACCGACCTCGGCTACAAGGTGCTGGGTGGGCTGGTGCTGCAGCAGTACGTGCTTGGCCTACGCCTCCATTGAAGCTCTCCTCACGCCGCCGCGCGCGCGGCTTGTAGCGGCCCGCGCGCGGCGGCGGCCTCTTCGAGGATTCGCAGCATCGCCGAGGCGGCGGGGATCATTCGCGTCCGCGAGCCAACCTGCCCCGGCAGCGCCGCGATCACGCCTCGTACGGGCGGGTGGGGGGAGAGGGCTCTGACCACGATGTCATCGCGGTGGGGGTCAAACAGCGCCAGCTCGGGGATCAGCGCCACCCCAACCCCGGCCGCCACCAGCCCCTGCACGGTCTGGTAGTCGTCGCTCTCAAACGCCACGTTCGGCTCGAACCCCGCCGCGTGGCAGCAGCGCACCACGTGGCGCGCGCAGGGGCTGGTCTGGGATGTCTGCACCCACGCCTCGCCCCGCAGTTCCTCCAGGCGCAGCGCACGCTTGCCGGCCAGCCGGTGGCCGCGGGGGAGCGCGAGGTACAGGGGGTCCTCCAGCAACTCCACCCGCTTGAAACCCTCGCTGTGGGTCCGCTCGAACTCAAACAGCAGCGCCAGGTCGAACTCCCCCGCGCGCAGGCGCGGGGCGATCTCCTGTGGCTCGCCCTCGGCGAGCGTCAGCTCCACCTCGGGGTAGGCGGCGCGGAACGCGGCGATCGCCACCGGCATCAGCGTGGCGCCGGCGCTCGGAAACGACGCCATCCGCAGCTGCCCTCCACGCAGACCCGCCAGCGCCGCCAGCTCCTCCTCGGCGGCCTCCAGACGGGCGAGGATCCCGTCGGTGTGCTCGACCAGCGTGCGCCCGGCGCCGGTCAGGCGCACCCCGCGGGGCAGGCGTTCCAGCAGCGTCAGGCCGGTCTGCGCCTCCAGCGCCGCGATCTGCTGAGACACCGCCGACTGGGTGTAGGAGAGCGACTGCGCCGCAGCCGAGAACGACCCGTGCTGGGCCACCTCCCGGAGGACTCGCAGACGGCCGACGTTAAGCATAAGCACAGCTTATCGCATCTATCACAACAATCACTGGTGCTGATGGCAGGAAGGTGTCACGCTGAGAGCGAAATGAAGGCTCAGCCGTCCACATCGATCCAACAACTTCCCACCACCCGCAACCATCAGAGGAGCATTGCCATGTCCACCACCAAAATCATCGTCTCTTACGACGGCACCAACAACGAGGACGACGCCATCGCCCTCGGACGCGTTCTCGCGCGCGCGGGCGCACAGGTTGCGCTTGCGTACGTGCGTCACACCCAGGAGCCCGAGCCCGAGCGCGAGGTGCTCGCCGAGCAGGAGGCCGAGGCGCTGCTGGCGCGCGGCGTCGAGCTGCTCGGGATCCCCGACGCCGCCTGCCACGTGGTCGCCGACCGCTCCACCCCCGAGGGGCTGCGCGCGCTGGCTGAGCGCGAGGGCGCGGACGCGATCGTGTTCTGCTCGGACTCCCACACCGCGCCGCGGCATGTGAGCGTCGGCAACTCCGCTCAGCGCCTGCTGGACGGTGGGCGCTTCGCGATCGCGATCGCCTCCGCCGGTCTCGCCGGCATCGAGGGCGAGCCGGTGCGGCGGATCGCCGTCACCGAGGATCCCACCGATCCCAGCGCGCAGGCCACCGCGCAGGGGCTGGCGCAGGCGCTCGGAGCGAGCGTGGCCCCCGCCGCCAGAGGCCACGACGCCGACCTGCTCGTGCTCGGCTCCCGTCCCGAGGCCGGCCACGGCCAGGTGGCGCTCAGCGCCGCGGCGCTCAACCTCGCCGAGGATGACGCCGGCGCGCTGCTGGTTGTACCCCGCGGTGTGACGCTGTCCTTCGGGGTGGCCGCATCTGTCGGTGCGTAGGCGCTGTGACGTCAGCGCCCGGCAGCGACCCGGTGCCCAGCGCTTCTTGACCCCGCCCCTACCAGATGAGATCAGGTCTCATTCTCGTTTGGTAGGGGCTCGCAAAGAACGTGGACACTTGCCTGCCCTCTCTCAACGGGCGAGGTAGGAGGGTGAGCGTCGTTGTTGGGCTCCCAAGGGGCCCGTTTCGCAACCGCGCCGGCAAGGCGGGTTGCAGCGAGGAGGGCCACCGGCCTGCTGTGGCGAATGATGTGTCCATCGGCGCGGTCGCGCTGTTCGCGCCGCGTGGCTTGTCCTGAAACGTGGGCGATATAAATATCTCCAATCGCTCGATTCAAGACAATGCCACCTGGAACCGATGATGCCCTTCGAGATCCCATGTCGGCATCACCACGTCACAGCGACGATGCTCTGGGTTGGGTGCAGCGCATCCGCGCCGCGCTGGAGCACGACCGCTTCGTGCTCTACGAGCAGCCGCTGCTGGAGCTCTGCAGCGGTGCGGTGGCGCGCCACGAGATCCTGCTGCGGATGGTGGCCGAGGACGGCGAGCACATCGCCCCGATGTCGTTCCTTCCGACCGCCGAGCAGGCTGGGCTGGTGCAGGCGATCGACGCCTGGGTGATCCGCGGCGCGATCGACCTGATCGCCCGCCAGGCGCGCCGCGGCCAACGCCTGCAGCTGGATGTCAACATCTCCGGCGCCTCTGTCACCGATCCCGAGCTGCCCGCCCTGATCGAACGCGAGCTGGCGCTCGCCGCGATCGACCCCGCCTGTCTGATCTTCGAGATCACCGAGACCGCCGCGATCGAGGACATCGAGCTCGCGCAGCAGTTCGCCCAGCGCCTCGGCCAGCTCGGCTGCGGCTTCGCGCTGGACGACTTTGGTGCGGGTTTTGGCTCGTTCTTCTACCTCAAACACATCCCCTTCGACACGCTCAAGATCGACGGCGAGTTCATCCGGGGTCTGGTGCACTGCGAACGCGACCAAATCATGGTCAAGGCGATCGCTCGCGTCGCCCGCGACCTCGGCACCGAAACCGTCGCGGAGTTCGTCACCGACGACGCCACCCGCGAGCTGGTGCACAGCTACGGCGTCCACTACGCGCAGGGCTACGGCATCGGCCGCCCCCGCCCGATCACCGCCACCTGGCCCGCCGCGTTCGCCGACCGATCGGCGGCACCGCCGACGAAGTCGGTGGTGGGCCAGCTCGCCGGCGGCTCCATCGTCAGCGGGTCCGCCCTCTGTGAGTCCCCCGCCGTCGAGCGGTCCAGCGCAGGCGCATATAGCGCGCCAGCGCCTGCATGAAGTCCACGCCGACGCCCACCAGGTGGCCGATCGGCCCGGTCCACCACCATCGCTCCACCCGCCGCAGCGCTCGCATCCAGCGGCACGGTATCGTGCCGGGCACGTTCGCCCGCTGGCACCCGGGGGCGGACGCCGCCGCCATGCCCAGCGCTCTCACGACGACCATCACCGAGTTGCCCGAATCGCGCGTGCGCGTCCAGGTGCGGGTTGGGCCCGACGAGCTCGAACGGCGCGTCGAGGAGAAGGCGCGCGAGCTGGGGCGCAAGCTGAAGCTGCCCGGCTTCCGCCGTGGCAAGGTGCCCGCGCCGTTGGTGATCCAGCGCGTCGGGCGCGAGGCCGTGCTCGAGGAAGCCGTGCGCGACACGCTCTCCAGCTGGTATGTGGACGCTCTCGGGGACACGGGGATCGTCCCCGTCGGCGACCCCGAGGTGGATCTCGGCGAGCTGCCCCCGCGCGGGGAGACCCTCGAGTTCTCCTTCGAGATCGGCGTGCTGCCGCGCGCCACCCTGGGGGAGTACCGGGGACTGGAGGTGGGCCGCGCCGAGCCCGCGGTCGAGGAGGAGCGGTTGCAGCGCGAGCTGGATGGGCTGCGTGAGCGTCTGGCGCGCCTGGAGACGGTGCAGCGGCCCGCGGCCGAGGGCGACTTCGTCGTGATCGACTACACCGGTGCGCTCGTGGCGGAGTCGGGCGAGACAGAGCCGTTCTCGGGCGGCGAAGGGCGCGACCAGCTGGTGGAGCTGGGGTCGGGCAACCTGATCGAGGGCTTCGAACGGGAGCTGGCAGGCGCGTCGGCCGGCGAGAGCCGCACGCTCGCGCTCACCTTCCCCGTCGATTATGAGCGCGAGGATCTGGCCGGCCGCGACGTTTCCTTCGAGGTGACCGTAAAGGAGGTAAAGCGCAGGCAGCTCCCCGAGGTTGACGACGATCTGGCGATCGACAGCGGCTTCGACACACTCGCGGATCTACGCGAGGACATCCGCGCGCGTCTGCTGGAGGCCGAGGAGCGGCGCATCGAGAAGGAGTTCCGTGCGGCGGCGCTCGACGCCGCCGTGGAGCACGCTCAGGTGCAGGTGCCGGGAGCGCTGATCGAGGCTCGGGGACGGGAGATGTGGGAGCGGGTTCTACACACGCTCTCTCATCGTGGGATCACGCGCGAGGCATACCTGCTGGCCGTTTCCCAAACGGCCACCGGTCGCGACGAGCAGGAGATCCTCGCGGAGAACGCGCCCGCCGCCGAGCGCGCGCTGCGCCGCGAGGCGGTGCTCACCGCGATCGTGGAGGCGGAGGGGATCGAGCCGAGCGAGGAGCAGTTGCTGGAGGCGTTGCGCCCCGCCGCCGAGCGTGAGCAGCTGCCAGTCGAGCAGGTGCTGGAGCGCCTGCGCGAGGCTGGGCGCCTGGAGGAGATCCGCGAGGACCTTGCCGCGCGCCAGGCGATCGAGCTGATCGCCTCCACTGCCGTCCCGATCGCGCTGGAGCAGGCTCGCGCGCGCGAGCAGCTGTGGACGCCCGAGAAGGAGCGCTCCGAGCGCGCCCGCGAGGAACATGTTGTGGAGGCACAGGAGCACGCACGAGAGCAGGGGCAGGAGGTGGGGGGACTATGGACACCGGATCGGTAGCCTTCACCGTCGCGCGGCCGCGCCGGCCCGCTAGCCTTCAGAGAAGGATGTCCAGGTGGCCGGAGCGGGTACCGTGGATATCGACGTTGCCGGTGGAGGAATCCCGCAGGCAAAGCGAAATGAAGCGAGGACGATGAGCCCACTAGTTTTAGATGAATGGGAGCCCGCCCACCCGGCCCCCCTCCCGACCACCCCCCGAAGCGATCGCAGGCAAGCACGATGAGCCCATTGGTTCCAATGGTCGTCGAGCAGACCTCCCGAGGGGAGCGCGCTTTCGACATCTACAGCCGCCTGCTCAACGAGCGCATCATCTTTCTCGGCACCCCCGTGGACGATCAGATCGCCAACCTGGTGGTCGCCCAGCTGCTGCACCTGGAGTCGGAGGACCCGGAGAAGGACGTGTCGGTGTACATCAACTCGCCCGGCGGCTCCGTGTACGCAGGCCTCGCGATCTACGACACGATGCAGTTCATCAAGCCCGACGTGCAGACGATCTGCGTGGGAATTGCGATGTCGATGGGCGCACTGCTGCTGGCGGGCGGCGCCAAGGGCAAGCGCATGGCGCTGCCCAACGCCAAGATCCTGATCCACCAGGTCTCCTCCAGCTTCCAGGGTCAGGCCACCGACATCGAGATCCACGCCAAAGAGATCATCGACGTGCGCCACCGCCTCGATGAGATCATCGCCAAGCACACCGGCAAAGAGCTCGATCAGGTGCGCAACGACACCGAGCGCGACTACTTCATGAGCTCCGAGGAGGCCAAGGAGTACGGAATAATCGACCGCGTCATCTCCGAGCACTAGGTTCGAGCACGCGGCCGCCCGGGAAAAGAGAGCAAATGGCCCGCCCCACCGACTCCAACGAGCAACTCCTCTGCAGCTTCTGCGGCAAGTCCCAGCGGCAGGTCAAGAAGCTGATCGCCGGCCCCGGCGTATACATCTGCGACGAGTGCATCGACCTTTGCAACGAGATCATCGACGAGGAGCTGGCGCCCACGCCGATGTTCGACCTCGAGAAACTCCCCACCCCGCGGGAGATCTACGAGGTGCTCGACGAGTATGTGATCGGCCAGGAGACATCCAAGCGCACGCTGTCGGTCGCCGTCTACAACCACTACAAGCGCGTGCAGATGATGCAGAGCGGCGACTCCGACGTGGAGCTGCAGAAGTCCAACATCTTGCTGCTCGGCCCGACCGGCTGCGGCAAGACGCTGCTGGCGCAGACGCTGGCGCGGATCCTCAACGTGCCGTTTGCGATCGCCGACGCCACCGCGCTGACCGAGGCCGGGTATGTGGGCGAGGATGTGGAGAACATTCTGCTGAAGCTGATCCAGGCCGCCGACTACGACGTTAAGAAGGCCGAGACCGGGATCATCTACATCGACGAGGTGGACAAGATCGCGCGCAAGGCCGACAACCCGTCGATTACGCGCGACGTCTCCGGCGAGGGCGTCCAGCAGGCGCTGCTGAAGATCCTCGAGGGCACCGCCGCCTCGGTGCCGCCCCAGGGGGGGCGCAAGCACCCCCACCAGGAGTTCCTCACGATCGACACCACCAACGTGCTGTTCGTGTGCGGCGGCGCGTTTGCCAACCTCGACAAGGTGATCGAGAAGCGCATCGGGCACAAGGGCGTGGGCTTCGGCTCGGTGATCGACGCCCCCGCCGACCACGACACCGGCGAGGTGTTCGAGAAGTGCCTGCCCGAGGACCTGATCGAGTACGGGCTGATACCAGAGTTCATCGGTCGCCTACCGGTGATGAGCGCCGTGCACCAGCTCTCGCGCGAGGATCTCGTCTCGATCCTCGTCGAGCCGCGCAACGCGCTGGTGAAGCAGTTCCAGCGCTTCTTCTCCTTCGACGGCATCGAGCTGGTGTTTGCCGAGGACTCTTTGAAGGCGGTCGCCGAGCGGGCGCTGGAGCGCAACACCGGCGCGCGCGGGCTGCGCTCGATCATCGAGGAGATTTTGCTGGAGGTCCAGTTCGAGCTGCCCTCCCGGCGCGACGTCAAGAAGTGCGTGGTCACGCGCGAGACCGTCGAGCAGGGCCGCCCCCCGACGCTGGTCACCGAGGCCGCCCCCGAGCAGGCGCCCGCGGCCGCGGCCAAACCGCGCACGCGGCGTCTGCGCGAAGAGTCGGCGTAGAGGGTGGCGCGGGCGGCCGGAGGCCGCCGAGCCGGGCCCCTCTCTATATTTCATCCCCGTGCACGACGAGTTCCGCGTCCAGGTCCACGCGCAGGCGCCCGGCAAGGTGGTCGATGCGCTGAAGACCGTCCAAGTCGCCGACGATGCCCGCCACGAGTTGCCGCGGCTGGCGATCACGCACGAGGGCGACCACGTCTTCCTGTACGCCGACTCCAGCGACGCCGCGGAGCACGCGCGCGAGATGGTGGCGCAGGCGATGGCCCAGCACGCGATCGCCGGGGAGGTGAGCGTCATGCGCTGGCATCCGCTGGAGGAGCGCTGGGAGGACGCCTCGGCGCCGCTGCCCGCCACCGAGGCCGATCGCGCCGCCGAGCACGCTCGCCTGGAGGAGCTCGAGACCGACGAGTCCCTCCAGGCCGCCCACCCCGAGTGGGAGGTGCGCATCACGCTGCCCTCCCATCACGACGCGCGCTCCTTCGCCGAGCGCCTGCGTGGCGAGGGGATCCCCACCAAGCAGCTCTGGCGCCACCTGTTGGTCAGCGCCAACGACGAGGACGACGCCGCCGCGCTCGCCAAGCGCCTGCGCACCGAGGCGCCCGCGGGCAGCGAGATCACCGCTGAGGGCAACGGCCTGGAGTACTGGCAGCTGCTGCACCCCTACGCCTACCTTGGCGGAATCGCCAACTGAACCGGCTCGTCGCGCGCGGGTTCTGGGGGGGCAGCGCCACATGTGGCGCTGCCCCAGCCCGCACATGTGCGGGCTGGTCGGTGGGCGCATGCGCCCACCGACGACCGGCGCATGCGCCGGTCGGGACTGGCCGCATGCGGCCAGTCCGGCAGGGCCGCATGCGGCCCTGCCCTCGGAACGGACTCACCTGTGCGCGAAGTGGACCCGGAAGTGGGCGATCACGCGGGTGGCGCTGTCCTTCGGCGTGGGCAGCGCGCCCGGCTTGCGCCTACCTATAGCGGGATAGCCGTTCAGCGGTACGGGTTTGCCTTCAAGGCACCGCGGTTCTCCTGGGTAGCATTCAGGTGCGGTCGTGTGGCCGTAGCAGCCTTCGTATCGTCGGCAGGGCGGCGCGTGGGGAACGGCGTAGATCGCTCCCTTGTAAGCGGCGCCCGCGCACCAATCCAAACGTGTTGGCTGCCCTTCGGAAGGCGCCGACGTTTCCGGGCCGAGGCTGAGATTCAACTTGTGGCCACCGTCGGGATAGCCGTATTCGGTGTCTGCCATGTCGCTTTCCTGGGCGCATCGCGCTCGGGAGAGGCGCTTTGCGTAGCGCTTGGTCAGCACCACGACGGCGTAGTAGTACCCCCCGCTGGGCAGCGGCTCCCGGGGTCGGAAGCTGATGGTGAAACTGCCGTTGACACGCGGGTGGCGGGGCACATCCACAGCTATCGGCCTTGGCTTCGCCGCGGCAAGCGCACTCGACCAGCCCACCGCCAGGAGGGCCCCGGCCACGAGAATCGAACTGTAGCGACCGCGAGGCATACGCCGCGCCGCAGTTTACGACATCGTGCTCACCGAAGCTGAGTGTTCGGTATGCGTCCGTGCCACAGCATCAGATGCGCCGTACCGGAACCGGCGTGGGAAGTAGGCGCGCGAGACGTTGCAGATCCACGGGATCGGACGTCAGGACGGTCGCGGCACGCCGCGCGGCGGTGATGAGCACGTGGGCGTCCACCACGTCCGCCGTGTCGCTCCTGCCGAGCAGGGCGCCAACGGCGTGCGCCTGCTCTGGGGCGAACGCCTCCACGTCGCAGCCGCGCAGGAAGCGCCGCAGCTGCGCCTGTCGAGGCGAGCGGCTCACCTGCGCGAGCACCGGCGCGGTAGTGCACAGCGCGACCCCCAGCTCCAGTCGACTCCTGTGATCGGCCCACGTCCGCCGGTCCCCTCGTTCCGCCGCGACGAGCACGCCGGCGTCGTAGATGACGCTTACGGTCATCAGGGTGCGGGCTGGGGCGATATGGCGAGCTCGGCGGCCACCCTCTGGCGCGACGCTTTGAGCTCAGCCTCGGTGAAGCTGCCGTGCTCGCCTTCCCATTCGGCCACGGCGCGCAGCCCATCCGCGACCAGCAGCGCTTGCCGAGCCGCGGCGGTCATCCAGGCCGAGACGCTCACTCCTCCCTCCGCGGCGGCCGCGAGGATCTCGCCATGGACATCGGGGTCCACGGTGATCGCGAGCTTAGGGGACGGCCTGCCGCGCGGCATACGGCAAACTATACTACTTGAGTAGTAGCCCGCCGGGCGAACCTCTCAGGGTGTGGGGTCGCGGAGCTGCCATTTACACTCAACGCTCCCATGAGCGAGCGTTCCGACGATCTGGAGAGCAGAACCCGCTTCGAGCCCGCCGAGGTCGAGCCGCGGATCGCCTCCCGCTGGCTTGACAGCGGGCTGTTCCACCCCGAGCCGGAGGGAGAGGCGGGCGAGAACTACTCGATCGCCATCCCCCCGCCCAACGTCACCGGCTCGCTGCACATGGGCCACGCGCTCAACGGCTCGATCCAGGACGTCTTGATCCGCTACCACCGCATGGCCGGCCGGCGCACGAAGTGGATTCTCGGCACCGATCACGCCGGTATCGCCACGCAGGCGCAGGTCGAGAAGGCGCTGCGCGCGGAGGGCACCTCTCGCCAGGAGCTCGGGCGCGAGGAGTTTGTGCGCCGCGTGTGGGAGTGGCGCGAGCACTACGGGCACACCATCGTTGAGCAGTTCAAGCGCCTCGGCGCCTCCTGCGACTACTCCGAAGAGCGCTTCACGCTCGACGAGGCCTACCACCGCGCGGTGGTGGAGGTGTTCGTGGCGCTCTACCAGCAGGGCCTCATCTACCGCGACCGCTACATCGTCAACTGGGACCCCGGTTCGCGCTCGGCGATCTCCGACCTGGAGGTCGAGGAGCGCCGCGAGTGCGACACGCTGTACTCGATCCGTTACGACCTGGAGGGCGGCGGTAGCGTGACGATCGCCACCGTGCGCCCCGAGACGATGCTGGGCGACACCGCGGTGGCCGTACACCCCGACGACGAGCGCTACCGGGATCTGGTCGGGCGCACCGCGATCCTCCCGCTCGTCGGCCGCCACCTGCCGGTGATCGCCGACGAGTACGTGCGGATGGAGTTCGGCACCGGTCAGCTGAAGGTCACCCCCGCCCACGACCCCAACGATTTTGAGATCGGCCGCCGCCACGAGCTCGACCAGGTGTCGGTGATCGCCGAGGACGGGCGCATGTCAGCCGAGGCCGGCGAGCGCTTCGCCGGGCTGACCGTGATGGAGGCCCGCGCGGCGGTGGTCGAGGCGTTGTGCGAGGAAGGCAGGATCGTAGGGGAGGAGTCCTACGAGCACGAAGTCCCCTACTCGCACCGCTCCGGAGAACGGATCGAGCCGCTGATCTCCCTGCAGTGGTTCATGCGCATGGACGAGCTCGCCGCGCCCGCGATCGACGCCGTGCGCGACGGCCGCGTGCGGATCGTGCCCGACAACCACCGCCGCGTGTACCTCGACTGGATGGCGAACATCCGCCCGTGGTGCATCTCCCGGCAGCTGTGGTGGGGGCACCGGCTGCCGGTGTACTACTGCGCCACCTGCGAGCACCTGCACGTCGCCGCCGTTGCCCCCGCGCACTGCGAAGCGTGCGGCGGGGAGCTGCGCCAGGAGGAGGACGTGCTCGACACCTGGTTCTCCTCGGCGCTGTGGCCGTTCGCCACGCTGGGCTGGCCCGAGCAGACCCCGCAGCTGCGCGCCTTCTACCCGACCGCGGTGCTCTCCACCGCGCGCGACATCCTCTTCCTATGGGTGGCGCGCATGATCATGATGGGCTTGCGCTTCACCGGTGAGGTGCCGTTCGCCGACGTCTACATCCATTCGGTCATCCAGGCCCCCGACGGGCGGCGCATGTCGAAGTCGCTGGGCACCGGCATCGACCCGCTCGATGAGATCGACCGCCACGGCGCCGACGCGGTGCGCTTCGGGCTGCTGGCCATGTCCTCCTCGCAGGACGTGCGCTACTCCGCCGAGAAGGTGCGCCAGGGGCAGGCGCTCGCCAACAAGCTGTTCAACGCCACGCGCTTCGTGCTGCTGCGGATCGCCGGCATGGAGCAGGATCCCACCCACCCCGTGCAGCTCGGCGGGATCGAGCCGGCGCCGCCGGGGCGGGCGGGGCTCCGATCAATCGAGGACCGCTGGATTCTCTCGCGCCTGCAGGAGATCGTCGCCGACACCGCCGCGCGGATCGAGGACTACGACTTCTCCCACGCCGCCCTGGGGCTCTACGACTTCGTGTACGCCGAGCTGTGCGACTGGTACCTGGAGATCGTCAAGCCGCGGTTGGCCACCGGTGCGGCGGCGCAGGGCAGCGGCGAGGATCGCGCGGCGCTCGCGGCGACGCTGCTGTACGTGCTGCGCACCACGGTGGCGCTCGCGCACCCGGTGATCCCGTTCGTCACTGAGGAGCTGTGGTCGTATCTGGACGGCACGGGAGCCCTACTGGCCGGCGCTCCCTATCCGCGGGCCGACGCTTCGCTGATCGACCGCGACGTCGAGATCGAGCTGGAGCGCCTTGTCGAGGCCGTCACGCTCGTGCGCGGCTGGCGCGACTCCGTGAACGCCGCCCCGGGGGCGCTCGTGCGCGCGCGCATCGACGCCAACGGGTACGAGTCCACCGCCGCGATCCTCGCCAACCTCGCCCGGCTCGACCTCGGGGACAGTGACGGCGCCGGCGGCTCCGGTGTGCCGGCGGTGGCCTCAATCTCGGTGCCCTGCGGCACCATCGAGGTGCTCTCAGCGGAGGGGCTCGACCTGGCCGCCACCGAGCGCCGGCGCGCAGCCGCGCGAGCCAAGCTCGACGGTGAGATCGCCCGCGTCGAAGGCAAGCTCGCCAACGCCGGCTTCGTGCAGCGTGCCCCGGCGGAGGTGGTCGAGGGCGAGCGCGCCAAGCTGGCTCGCCTGCGCGAGGAATTGGGGTCCCTGTGAGCCAGCCCTGGAGCGGCGAGCGCGCCGAGCGTCACCTGCGCTCGCTGGAGCTGTTCGGCATGCGCTTCGGGCTGGACCGGATGCGGCGCATGATGACCGTGCTGGGCTCCCCGCAGCGGCGCTTTCGCCCGGTGCACGTGGTGGGCACCAACGGCAAGACATCCACCACGCGCATGATCGCGGCGATCCTCCAGCGCCACGGGCTGCGCACCGGCGTCTACTTATCCCCGCACCTGATCTCCTACTCAGAACGCGTGCAGGTGGCCGAGCGCGACATCTCCGGCTCCGCGTTCGCGGCGGCCGTCGCGCGCGCGGCGTGGGCGGCGGAGCGGGTCAACCGCACGCTCGCCGAGGACGACCACGTCACCCAGTTTGAGCTGCTCACTGCCGCCGCCTTCTGGGCGCTGGCCGAGCGCGACGTCGAGGTCGCGGTGGTGGAGGCCGGCCTCGGCGGCCGCTACGACGCCACCGCGGTGGTGGAGTCGCAGGTGACGGTGCTCACCAACGTCGGCCTCGAGCACACACGCTGGCTGGGGCCGACGGTACGCGACATCGCCACCGAGAAGCTCGCGGTGCTGCACCCCGGCGCGACGCTCGCGCTCGGCGCCGGCCTGCACCCCGAGGCGCTTGCCGTCGCCCATGCCGTCGCGGGGGAGCGGCGCGCGCGTATCGTGCAGGCGTCTTCGCGGGATCTCCCCGCGGCTGTGCCCGCGCCGATCTTCCAGCGACGCAACTTCGCCCTCGCCAGAGTCGCCGCGGAGGCCTATCTTGCGGATGCGGGGATCGCCGTGCGCGAGGCGGCGGTGCGCGAGGCGGCGCTCGCGGCGGACGTGCCGGGACGCCTGCAGGTGGTGTCCGACTCGCCGCTGACGGTGCTCGACGGGGCGCACAACCCCGACGCGGCGCGAGCCCTGGTGGAGTCGTTGCCGCAGCTGCTTGCGGGCCGTCGGCTGGCGCTCGTCATGGGTGTACTGGAGGACAAGGACGCCGCCAGCATGCTGGCGGCGCTGCTGGCACTGTGCGAGCGGGCATGGTTCACCGCCCCGCCCAGCAGCCGCGCGCTCTCCCCCGCCGCGCTGCAGTCGCTCGCCCGCCAGCAGGGCTTCGAGCAGACCGCCTGCCAGCCCCACCCGCGCCAGGCGCTGGCGCAGGCGCGGGAGTGGGCGCTCGCGCAACCACGCCAGACGGCGGTGCTGGCGACCGGCTCGGTCTACCTGGTGGGCGATCTGTTGGCGCAACTTGCCGAGAACCGGGCGGGCTCCCTTGACGCCGACGCGGCCGAGGCCGCACAGGAGCGCGCATGAACGACGACGGCCCGTCGGTGCTCGCGATGGTTGGCGCCGTGGCGCTGATCGTGGCGCTCGTGATCCTGCTGTTCTTCGCAGCCGGCTACCTCGTCGGCCGGCTGCTGCTTGGATGACATTTTGCGCGCAAATGCAGGCTTCTTCCGTCAGACTGTCTAAACTCGGCAGCCCCATGACCCAGCCGGGAAACTGAGCACGAGGGATCGATGCTGCCGCTCGCATACTTCGGAATCGAAAGCAACGCCTTCACCACCGCGATTGACCTCCTGATCGTGGTCGGGGCGGTCATCTATCTCTCGCTGATCTACTGGACCTACGCCGACGCGCGGCGGCGGATCGCCGATCCAATGCTGATCGGCTGCGCCACGGCCGCCTCGTTCTTCCCGTTCGTGGGCACGCTCGTGTACATCATCCTGCGCCCCCCCGAGTACCTGGAGGACGTGCAGGAGCGCGAACTGGAGATCCAGGCCGCCGAAGCGCGCCTCAATGGGATCGAGCGCTCGCTCTGCCCGCACTGCGACTATCCGATCGAGCGTGACTTCGTCCGCTGCCCCAGCTGTCTGCGCAAGCTCAAGGAGCGCTGCGTCAGCTGCTCCAAGCCGCTGGATCGCGCTTGGACGATCTGCCCCTACTGCGAGGCTGAGGTTCCGCCGGAGGCCCCTGCGCCTCGCCGTCGTACTCGCCGGCGGTCGGCCGCCGCCGACGCCTCTGCTGAGGGTGAGGAGCTGACGATGACCACCTCTGAGGAGCGTTCGACTACGGCCGTCGGTGAGGAGCGTTCGACGACAGCCGTCCCGGAGCCGGCTTCCCGGCGGCCGATCGGCGAACGGCCCGCGCGTGCTCCCGTTGCTCGCGCTCGCCCCAGCTCTGGGCCCAGCGAAGACCTCGTGTAGTCACCGCATCTCTCTGCGTCTTTAGAGATCGATCCTCGACCGAAAAGGAACTCATGGACCGTACTTTGATCCTTGTGAAGCCGGATGCCTTTGCTCGCTCGCTTACCGGCGAGATCATTGCTCGCTTTGAGCGCAAGGGGCTTCGCCTCGTTGCTTTGCGTCATATGACTGTTGAGCGGGAGCTTGCCGAACGGCACTACGCCGAGCATGCTTCGCGGCCGTTCTTTGGGGAGCTTGTGGAGTTCATCACCTCGGGGCCGCTTGTTGCGATGGTCCTTGAGGGGGTTGAGGCTGTTCGGGCTGCTCGGCAGGTTATTGGGGCCACCAATCCTCTTGAGGCTGCGCCTGGCTCTATTCGGGGGGATTTTGCTGTTGAGACTGGGCGCAACATGGTTCATGGGTCGGATTCCGCGGAGTCTGCTGCTCGTGAGGCCGCGCTTTTCTTTCCGGATCTTTCTTCTTGACTTTTGGAGGGAGGGGGGCCAGGCCCCCCTCCCTCCACCCTCCCCCCCTGTGGGAGGGGGTGGGCCCCCTCCCACGCCCTCCCCCCAAACGGCATCGTTGGTCCCGTATGCGCCAAGTTTGCTGGGCGGTTTAGCTTGTCCAAGCCAGAAACCGCGGGCTGAGTAGATGGAAGTGCGCCATCCGCCGAGTTTTCCTCGGGGCGGTCGTCTACGATCGGCAGGATGGGAGTTGACGCCGAAAACGACGCACGAGAGCTTCTGGGCACGGTCTGGGCGATGCCGGTGCTGCCGGTGGACCCGTTCATGATTGCGCAAAGGCTCGGGATCAAGGCATACACCGCCAACCTCGACGAGCGCGTATCGGGCATGCTGGTCAAGCGGCCAGGGGAGGATCCCGAGATATACGTCAATGACTCCGACAGCCCGAACCGCCAGCGCTTCACGTGTGCGGCAACCCCGAGTTTCTTCTCCCCGTGCATCTCCTCGACCGCCTCACTCGGCATCAGGAGACTGGCGGCGAAACGGTTGGCGTAGATCTCCTCCGGGTTGCTGCCCTGCGAAGTCAACAGATCCCGGTACTCCACGTACTCCCACTCGGCGTCGCCCGCGGCGCTCCGCTTGAAGTAGTGGCCAAGCTCGTGCGCAGGGACATCGCCGGGCGCGTATTCCTGGCTATCAGTGTCCAAGTCGTCATAGCCGACATAGCTTTCCTGACCTACGGATTCTGGAACGGCTGGGAAATCCCAGGAAGCACCATGAGCGCCTGGCTCGGTGCGGTAGTAGTCCAAGTAATCGCGGTCGGCATGGTCATAGCGCGCTCCCTGTTCCCCCAGCCTTCCCCCAAGCCATAGGCATCGACCCGACGACCCCGGGCCTACCGCAAGGAGTTGAGGGGGAGGGCGTGGGAGGGGGCCCACCCCCTCCCACAGGGGGGGAGGGGTCGGGAGGGGGGCCTGGCCCCCCTCCCGAAAAGGGACGCCCGTGAGGTTCCGGTCACAATGAGCCAGCTTTGCCCAAACCACCTGCATCCCTGATTCTCGCCTCCGCCTCGCCCCAGCGGCGGGCGATCCTGGAGCGGCTGAGGGTAGCCTTCAAGGTGCGACCTGCCGATGTCGAGGAGCTCGAGGATGGAGATCCTGGGGAGGTGGCCGTGGAGAACGCGCTGCGTAAGGCGCGAGCTGTGGTGGAGGCAGATGCCCCGCTGGCGCCGGTGCTCGGGGTGGACACGGTCGTGGCTCTGGCGGGCAGGGTCTACGGCAAGCCCAAGGATGAGCGCCACGCTCGGGAGACGCTGCGCGCTCTGAGTGGCTCCACACATATGGTCCTCAGCGGCATAGCCCTGATCGAGAACGGGCAGGAGCGCACGGCGCTGGCCGCCACCGAGGTGGTCTTCCGACTGCTCGACGAGAGGTTGATCGATTGGTACGTCGCCTTGGGCGAGTGGCGCGACCGGGCCGGCGGCTACGGAATCCAGGGCGCGGGGTCGGCGCTGGTACGCGAGGTGCGGGGCGACTATGAGAATGTGGTCGGGCTGCCGGTGGCTACGCTGCTGGATCTGTGGCCTGGGCTGCTGTGCGCGGTGTGGGCCAGGGGCTGAGAGCCTCAGCCTCGGTACGATCCCTTCGCCATATAGAGTACAATCCCTTCGTCGTTATGAGTACGATCCCTATGCCGCACGAGAGCGACTCTTTGCCCGCGAACGAGCGAGGCCACCCGGACGGATCGTCGAGCGGCTGGTCGAGGCGCGCCTGCGCACCCACGGGGCGGTGCTGCTCACGGGTCCGAAGGCGGTCGGCAAAACGACCACCGCGCGCTGCTTTGCGGCCTCGGAGGTGCGTCTCGACGAGGACCGCGCGGCGCTAACGGCAGCCCAGACGGACCCGCGTCTGGTGCTCGACGGCGAGCACCCCCGGCTGATCGACGAGTATCAGCTCGCTGCCGGGATTTGGAACGCCGTGCGGGGACGAGTGGATGACCTGGGCGG
This sequence comes from uncultured Solirubrobacterales bacterium, assembly GCA_963794715.1. Lineage (GTDB taxonomy): Bacteria > Actinomycetota > Thermoleophilia > Solirubrobacterales > Solirubrobacteraceae > Palsa-744. The sequence continues at coordinate 1,325,553 of CAWCEY010000002.1, forward strand.
CAAGGGACTCTTCCTGCTCACCGGATCCGCCACCCCCGAGTACGAGGAGGTCAGCCACACAGGCGCGCGCAGGATCGCCGCCGTTCCGATGCGGACGATGACGCTGCTGGAGCGCGGTCTCTCCAGCGGCGCCGTCTCGTTGGGTGCGCTCCTCGACGGCCTTCCCACCGAGGCCGCACCACACAGGCTAGGCGTGCCTGAGGCAATCGAGGCGCTCGCGATCGGTGGCTGGCCCGACAACCTCACCCTCTCGCCGACCGACGCCCTCGAGGCGAACGTTGACCACCTCGACTTGATCGTCCACACCGACATCCATCGGGTCGACGGGGTCCGGCGCGATCCCGACGGCGTCCGGCGTCTGCTTGCCTCCTATGCCCGCAACGTCGCAACCGACGCGAGCCTGCGGAAGATCGCGCGCACCGCGGAGCGGCCGCTCGGCGAGACCACTCTGCATGACTACCAACGCGCGCTCGGACGGCTCTTTCTGATCGAGGACCAGCCGAGCTGGAGGCCACACCTGCGATCGAGCGTCCGACTCGCGGCGACGCCGAAGCGTCATCTCGCCGATCCCTCGCTGGCGGTTGCGGCCCTCGGGGCCACGCCGCAGCGGCTGCTGGGTCCCGAGATCGAGCTCGCCGGCTTCCTCTTCGAGTCGCAGGCGATCCACGACCTGCGCGTCTACGCCCAGCCGCATCGGGCGGACGTCCGCTTCTACCGCGACAACAAGGGGCTGGAGATCGACGCGATCCTCGAGGCGCCCAACGGCCGCTGGCTCGCGGCGGAGGTCAAGCTGGGACACAACCGCGTGGACCAGGGTGCCCGCAGCCTGCTTGCCCTCAGGGACAAGCTCTCCCCCGCCACGGCCGCCGCGTGCGCCGCCCTGCTCGTCATCGTCGCGGACACTCCCACCTATACGCGGCCGGATGGTGTTTTGGTCACCTCGATCGCTTCGCTCGGTCCTTGAAATCTTGCGTGGGCACGCGACCGGGAGATGAACCCGCAGCCGCCGAAGACGTGATTTTCCCCTGCAAATAAGCTGGCAAGGGACGCGGAGCGCTGGAGGCTTCCGCTAGACTGCCCGCGGACGCGCGCTTGTCATCAGGCGGCGGAGGACGGCGGTGCAGGCAGGCCGCGTCCGGACGCGCACCACCGGCGAGGCGTCCTCTCCTCGATTCGATACATGGGCATCTTCAGCTACCTCACCGGGTTTGGCGGCCGCGACATGGCGGTCGATCTGGGCACGGCCAACACGCTTGTGTATGTGCGCGGGCGCGGGATCGTGCTCTCCGAGCCCTCCGTGGTGGCGATCGACTCGCGCACCGGCGAGGTGCACGCCGTCGGGATCGAGGCCAAGCGGATGCTTGGACGCACGCCCGGCACCATCCAGGCGATCCGGCCGCTGAAGGATGGGGTTATCGCGGACTTCGATGTGACCGAGGAGATGCTCCGGCACTTCATCCAGAAGGTCCACCAGAATCGCTTTGCGCATCCGCGCGTGGTGGTGTGCGTTCCCTCTGGCGTCACCGGGGTGGAGAAGCGTGCCGTCGAGGAGGCCTGCCTGTCGGCGGGCGCGCGCACCGCCTACCTGATCGAGGAGCCGATGGCGGCCGCGATTGGGGCCGGCCTGCCGGTGGGGGAGCCCACCGGCTCGATGGTGGTGGACATCGGCGGCGGCACCTCCGAGGTCGCGGTGATCTCGCTGGGGGGGATCGTCGTCTCGCAGTCGATCCGCGTCGGCGGGGACGAGATGGACGAGGCGATCATCAGCTACGCCAAGAAGGAGTACAAGCTGCTGATCGGCCAGCAAACCGCCGAGGAGCTGAAGCTCGAGATCGGCTCGGCGTCCGTGATGCCCGAGGAGCTGCAGGCCGAGATCCGCGGCCGCGACATGGTGTCGGGGCTGCCCAAGACCGTGGTGCTCACCAGCGAGGAGATCCGCCAGGCGCTGGAGGAACCGGTGGTGCAGATCGTGGACGCGGTCAAGGAGACGCTCGATCGCACCCCGCCGGAGCTGGCGTCGGACATCATGGACCGGGGGATCATGCTTGCGGGTGGGGGCTCGCTGCTGCAGGGCCTCGACGAGCGCCTGCGCGAGGAGACGCAGATGCCCGCGCACCTGGCCGAGTCGCCGCTGACCTGCGTGGCCGTCGGCTCGGGCCGCTCGCTTGAGGAGTTCGAGACGATCCACCGCGCCAACCGCAACAACTCCCACCGGCGGCGGCGCAGATGATCGAGGGGCGGCACGTGAGGCGGGCGGTGTGCGTACGCTTTGACGAAGCTCAGGAAGGTTTCCGCTCGTGCACGATAAGACTGCCCGGCGGCGGCGCGCGGTGCTCGTCGCCCTCGTGGCGCTTTCCCTAATACTGCTCACCGCCTACTTCGGCGAGTCCCCCAACGGGCGCCTGCACGGCGTGCAGCGCGGCTTCCTGACGGTCGTCTCGCCGATCCAGGAGGGCGCCAACGCGGCGCTGAAGCCGGTGCGCAACCTGTTTGGGTGGTTTGGCAACGCGCTGCACGCCAAACACCAGCTCGCCGAAGTGCGCAAGCAGAACGCCCGTCTGCGTTCAGAGCTGATCGCCCGCACCGACGACGAACGCGCCTACAAGCGGTTTTTGCGCCTCTACAAGCTCGACGGCGCCCTGCACCTCTCCGACTACCGTCCGGTGACCGCTGAAGTGATCGCGCAGCCCGCCAACCTGTGGTACGCGACGGTCAACATCGACAAAGGCAGCTCCGCCGGAGTGCAGGTCAACGATCCGGTGATCGACGGCGAAGGCCTGATCGGGAAGGTCACCGCCACCGCGCCCGACGGGGCGCAGGTGAGCCTCATCACCGACAGCGCGGTGGCGGTCGCGGCGATGATCAACGAAACGGGGGCGCCCGGCATGGTGTATCCGAAGGTGGGCGAACCCAACACGCTGGTGATCCAGTACATGCCCGCCAACACCCCGGTGAGCGTCGGCAACTACGTGGTCACCTCGGGCACCATCTCCAGCAAAGGCTCCTCGCTGTTCCCACGCGGAATCCCGATCGGGCAGGTCAGCTCGGTCGGCGAAGAAGCTCCGTACAAGACGGTTGAAATCCACCCGCTCGCCAACCTGCGCGGGCTGGAAACGGTGCAGGTGCTCACCGCCACCCAGAGCTCGGCGGCGGCGAGGGTGGCGAGGGTGGACGCGGAACTGCCCTCCGAACGCTCCTCCGAAGCGCCCGGCGCCGGCGGCACCGGACAGCTTGCCTCGGCGGGGGGCGGTGGCTGATGGGGAGCGGGCGTTGATCGGGTCTTCCCAGCCCCAGCCGAGCGGCGCCGTCGCCGCTCGCGTGGCGGCACTCGCGGTGGTGGTCGTATTCCTGCAGACGGGGGTCGTCTCCGAGGTGCCGGTGTTTGGGGTGGCGATCGATCTGACGCCGCTGGTGGTCGCCTTCGTCGGCCTGCAGTGCGGTTCGCTGGCGGGTGCCGCCGCGGGGTTCGGGATCGGGCTGCTGGTGGACCTCACGCTGGTGCAGACGCTCGGCTTGACCTCGCTGATCTACACGGTTATCGGCTACGCCACCGGACGCCTGCGCGAGCTGCGCGACCCGCATGCGGCGCTCACGCCGCTGCTGGTCGGCGCCGGCGCCGCCGCGGCCTCGATGGTCGGCTACTCGGTGATGGAGATCATGCTCGGCGTGGACGCCCCCGTCAGCTTCGAGCTGCTGCGCCAGATCGTGGTCGGCGTGCTGCTCGACACGATCGTGGCGCTGCCGGTGTGGGTGCTGGTGCACCGCTGGCTGCGGCCCACCCTGCCGGAAGATCCCCGGCGCCGACGGCGCCGCGCGTACACCACGGGGGGTCTGAGCCCCCTCTCCAAAGCATGAGCCCACTCGAGCGCGTCCGCGCCCCCGAGCCCCGCACGCCGCCGCCGGTCTCCTCGCAGCTTGGGCTGCGCGTGGCGATCCTGGGCGGCGTGGCGCTGGTGATGTTCGGGATCGTCTTCTTCCGCCTCTGGTACCTGCAGATTCTGACCGGCGAACAGTATGTGGAGAAGGCCGCCAAGAACACGCTGCGCGAACTGCCGATCGCGGCGCCGCGCGGGCAGATCGTCGACCGCGAAGGCGCCGTGCTGGTCACCAGCAAACGCACCAACGCCGTGCAGATCGTCCCCTGGGAGCTGCCCCCGAAGGGGCCGCGTCGCCGGGCGCTCTACCGGCGGCTGGGCAGGTTGATTGAAATGAGCCCGCATACGATCGTGGAAATCCAGACGAAGGGCGAAAAAGAAGTGCCGTACGCCCCCGTGACGATCAAGACCAACGCCGGCCGCGGCGCGCTCACGGTGCTGGGGGAGCGACAGAACGAGTACCCCGGCGTCACCCAGGAACAGGTCTCGGTGCGCGAATACCCCTATCGGGAGATGGCCGCGCAGGTGTTTGGCTACGTCAGCCTGATCAGCGAACAGGAGGAGCAGCCGCACAGCCCCCAGCACCCCAACTTCAAGGGCGTCAAGGCCGGCACGATCGTCGGCCAGCAGGGTCTGGAGTACGAGTACGACCGCTACCTGCGCGGCAGGGCCGGGGCCAAGCAGGTGGAGATCAACTCCGAAAATCAAGTGCAGCAGGCCGACCTGCCCGAGATCAAGCCGCACGCGGGCTACACGCTGCGGCTGACGCTCGACCTGGCGCTGCAGCGAGAGGGCGAAATCGCGCTGCGCAAGGGCATCGAACTTGCCCACGGCCTCGGCAATCCCGGCAACGGCGGCGCGTTCCTGGTGATGGAACCGCGCAGCGGGGGGATCCTCGCGATGGGCTCCTCTCCGAGCTTCGACCCCAACCGCTTCACCAAAGCTCTCTCCGAACACGAACTGGACGAAATCGAGCAGCTCGGCAAGGGCGCCAAGAGCGGCGAGCCCGAAGCGGCCCCGCTGGTCGATCGCGCGAGCGAAGGCGCCTACCCGACCGGCTCGACGTTCAAGCCGATCACCGCCATCGGCAGCCTCGAAGCGGGCGTGCTGGACCCCTACGCGGGGCTCGGCGCGGGCACCTGCATCTACGTCTCCACCGTGAAATTCTGCAACGCCAACCACGCCGAATACGGCGCCGCCAACCTCGTCGACGCGCTCAAGGTCTCCTCCGACACCTACTTCTTCACGGTCGGCCAGATGGACAACAGCCACGGCCCGGTGATTCAGAACATGGCGCACCAGCTTGGGATCGGGCGCCCGACGGGGATCGACCTTCCCAGCGAACGCGAAGGCACGGTGCCCAGCCCCAAGTGGCTGGAAGAACAGAACGCGCTCGAAGCCAGGTGCACGCGCGCCCGCCACGGCCACCCCTGCCACATCGTCGCCGAACCGGGCGCCACGTGGAGCGTCGGGCACAACATGGACCTGGCGGTCGGCCAGGGCGACCTGCAGACCGACCCATTGCAGATGGCGGTCGCCTACTCCGCGCTCGCCAACGCCTACATGAACGGCGGCGAAGGGTGGGTGCCGACCCCGCACCTGGGAGCGGCTATCGAAAGCCCCAGCGGGGGGATCGTGCAGACGCTGAGCTTCCCGCCGCGGCGCAAGATCAAACTCGACCCCACCAACCTCGGCCTGGTGATGGAAGGGATCCATGACGCCACCTCCGAGCAGGGCGGCACCTCGCAGGACGTGTGGTCGGGCTGGAACCAGGCCAAGTACCCGGTGTACGGCAAGACCGGCACCGCCGAACGACCGCCCTTCGTCGAACAGGCGTGGTACATGTGCATCCTGCCCGACGCCGGCCGGCCGATCGTGATCGCGGTGACCGTCGAACAGGGCGGCTTCGGCGACCAGGCGGCCGCCCCGGTGGCGCGCCTGATCGCCTCGAAGTGGTTCAACCAGCCGCTGAAGCTGGTCAGCGGCTCGAGCGTGGACAAATGATCCGATGAGCCCGCTCAGCCCGATCACCGCTCCCGAGGCGGAGCGCCGCGCGCAGGCGGCCTCGCAGGAGCCCCGGCGAGGCCCGCGCCTGATGCTCGACCCGCTGCTGACGCTGGCGGTGCTCGGCCTGGGGATCTGCTCGGTCGTCGTGCTGGGGTGGGTCACCTCCGAAGCGGTGCCCGGCCAGCCGCACTACTACTCCGAGCGCCAGATCATCTACCTGCTCGTCGGCCTGGCGGCGATGGCGGCGCTGGCGCGGCTCGACTACGCGCGCCTGCGCCACTACAAAATTGCGATCTACGCCGCGCTGGTCCTCAGCATCCTGGCTGTGCTGGGCGCCGGGCATTCGGCTCAGGGCTCGGTCCGGGCGATCAGCTTCCCGCTGTTCTCCTTCCAGGGGTCGGAGCTCGGCAAGGTGCTGCTGATCCTGTCGCTCTCGGCGCTTGTGGTCGATCGCGCACGCCAGCTACAGGAACGCGAGACAACCGCGCGGGTGATGCTGGCGGCGCTGCTGCCGGCGATGCTCGTGATCGCCCAGCCGGATCTCGGCTCGGGCCTCGTCTACCTGGCGATCGCTCTGACGCTGCTGTTCGTCGCCGGAGTCCCCTGGAGTCACCTCGGGGGCCTCCTGGCGTTGGGCGCGGCGGCGATCGCGCTCGTGCTGGTGGTCGCCCCCGCGGCGGGGGTGCAGGTGCTGAAGCCCTACGAGGTTGAACGCCTGACCAGCTTCCTGAACCCCTCCAGCAACCCTCAGAAAGAAGGCTACCAGCAGCTCGAGTCCAAGATCGCGATCGGTTCAGGTCAGCGCACCGGCAGCGGCGACAACAGCACGCAGATCAAGGGCAACTATGTGCCCGAGGACAGCACCGACTTCATCTTCGCGGCGGTCGGCGAGCGCTACGGCTTCGTCGGCGCGGCGCTGGTGCTCTCGCTATATGCGCTGCTGATCTGGCGCACGCTGCGGATCCTGACGCTGGCGAAGGATCTGTTCGGAGCGCTGGTTGCCGGGGGCGTGGTGGCTATGCTTATGTTTCAGGTGTTCGTCAACGTGGGTGTGGCTCTAGACATCATGCCCGTCACCGGCGTGACGCTGCCGCTCATGAGCTATGGCGGCTCGTCGGTGATCGCGACTCTGCTGGCCGTGGGCCTGCTGCAGTCGATCTACGTTCAGGCGCGCGCCACCGAGGCTTTGAAGGGCCGCGTCTTGCTGCCTTAGTCGAGCCGAGCAGGACAGACAATGCTCACCGAGAACCCCAGAACACACGCTTACGGACCGCCCGCACCGGGCGGCCTCCTCTGGGGCTCGGCCACAATCGATACCGAAAGACCGATCTACATTGAAAAAGCAAGTGCTTGTCAGCGTCGACCGCGCGGAGACGCGCGTGGCGCTCATGGAGGCGACCGGTGCGCCGGCCGCCGCAGGGACATCCTCCGGGCGTCGGCGCAAACGCGGAAGCGCCCCCCCGGGCGCCGACTACCGGATCGCTGAGCTCTACATCGAGCGCCGCGGCGCTCGCTCGATCGTCGGCAACATCTACAAGGGCAAGGTCGACAACGTGCTGCCAGGCCTGGAGGCGGCGTTCGTGGACATCGGCCTGGAGAAGAACGGCTTCCTGCACGTCGATGAGATCGTGCTGCCCGGCGTTGAGGCGCCGCGGCGCGGGCGCGGCGGCGGACGCAAAATCTCAGAACTGCTGAAGCCCGGCCAGGAGGTCGTGGTGCAGGTGATCAAGGACCCCCTGAAGACAAAGGGGGCCCGCCTCTCGATGGAGCTGGCGATCGCCGGACGCTACATGGTCTACCAACCGACCGGCGAGGGCGTCGGCGTCTCGCGGCGCCTGGAGGATAAGGAGCGCGAGCGCCTGCGCAAGCAGACCGCCAAACTCGACCTCGGCGGCGGCGGCGCGATCGTGCGCACCGCCGCGCACGGCGCCAAGCGCGAGGACTTCGAGCGGGAGCTGCTCTACCTGCACAAGCTGCACGAGGTGCTGGTCAAGCGCGTGCAGGACACCGTCGCGCCGGAGATGGTCTTTCAGGAGGCCGACCTCTCCGTGCGGGTGGTGCGCGACATCTTCTCCGAACACTTCGAGCGCGCGATCGTCGACGACGAACAGCAATACCACCGGCTGGTGTCGTTCTTCACCCGCACCGCCCCCGAGCTGGTGCAGCGCGTGGAACTGTGGCAGGAGGACCGGCCGCTGTTCGAGTCCTACGGGGTTGAGAAGGCGATCGAGGGGGTGCTCTCGCGCCGCGTGGACCTGCCCAGCGGCGGCTACCTGATGATCGACTACGCCGAGGCGCTCACCGTGATCGACGTCAACTCCGGCAGTTTCACCGGCCGCGGTCGCAGCGCCGGCCTGGAGGAGACGATCACGCGCACCAACCTGGAGGCCGCCGAGGCGGTCGTCGATCAGCTGCGCCTGCGTGACATCGGCGGGATCATCGTGATCGACTTCATCGACATGGCGCGCGCCAAGAACCGCGACGCCGTGATGAAGACGCTGCGCAAGTCCCTCGACGAGGACCGCACGAAGACGTTCACGGCGGAGATCTCCAAGCTCGGTCTGGTGGAGATGACCCGCCAGAACGTCACCGAGGGGGTGCGCGAGATCATCAGCCGCCCCTGCCCGGCGTGCGACGGGGACGGGGTGATCCGCTCGGAGGAGACGATCGCGATCGACTTCGAGCGCCGCCTGCGCGACATCGCCGCCGAGAACCCCGACGCGGAGGCGTTCCTGGTGCAAATCAACCCCCGTGTCACCGCGCAGTTCACCGGTCAGCACTCGCGCGTGCTGCACGCCCTGGAGGAGCAGACCGGCCGCTCCTTCCACTTCGAAGGCTCCGAAGGGCTGGCGCTCGACCACTTCGCGATCACCTTCCAGGGCAGCCGCGAGGAGGTGGAGGAGCGCGCGCTGCCCTTCCACGCCGGCGACGAGGTGCTGGTGGAGATCGTCGAGCCGCACATGTACGACGTGGACGACGCGGTGGCGAAGATCGACGGCTACATCATCTCGATCTCCGGCGCCTCCCCACACGTGGGGGAGAAGCGGATGGTGCGTATCGAGCAGGTCGGCCGCACCGCCGCCAGCGCGCTGCTGCTGGACGAGAACGGCGAGGTGGTGCGTCCGGTGCCCCGTCCGGTTGCGCCTCCGCGGCGCCGCTCCCCGCGCAAACCGCGCGTCGCGGCCAAACCAAAACCGGAGCCGGTGCCGGTCGAGTTGGTCGTGGAGGCGCCTTCGAGCAATGGAGCCTCCGAGCCCTCTGAGTCGCCGGCCGAGGTTGGGCAGGAGGATGCCGTACAATCCAAACCTCGGCGCCGCGGCCGCAGGGGCGGACGGCGCCGTTCGGCTGCCAAGGCAGAGGCGGGAACGGAGTAAGACGACATGTATGCGATCGTGAAGACAGGTGGCAAGCAGTACCGCGTCGAGCGCGGCCAGTACCTGCTGGTCGAGCGCCTCCCCGAGGAGGTTGGCGCCAGCGTGGCACTGCAGCCGCTGATGTACCGCTCCGAGGAGGCCGTTTTCGACAGCAAAGGCTTGGAGCAGGTGAAGGTCACCGCCAAGGTACTCGCCCACGAGCGCGGCGAGAAGCTGCGCGTCGTCAAGTTCAAGCCCAAGCGCGGCTACAAACGGCGCACCGGCCACCGCCAGGAGCTCACGCGCATCGAGATCACCGAGATCGCGATGGGGGCGGCAAAGACCGCGGCCCACAAAACGGCGAAACCGGCGGCTGCCACACCGGCGCCCGAGCCGGCTGAGATTCCCAAGGAGGCGAGCGAGAATGGCGCATAAGAAGGGCCTCGGCTCCAGCCGCAACGGCCGCGACTCCAACGCCAAACGGCTAGGCGTGAAGACCTTCGCCGGGCAGACGGTCACCGGTGGGGAGATCATCGTGCGCCAGCGCGGCACCCGCTTCAAGCCGGGCGAGGGCGTCGGGATCGGCAAGGACGACACGCTGTACGCGCGCGCGGCGGGCACCGTGCAGTTCGCCGCCGGCCGTCGCGGCCGCGTGGTGAGCGTGGTGGCCGACAGCGCCGGCTGACGCCGGCTCGGATGCTCCACGACCGCGCGCGCATCCACGTCCAGGCGGGCGCGGGTGGTGACGGCTGCGCCAGCTTCCGCCGCGAAGCGCACGTGCCGCGCGGTGGTCCCGACGGCGGCGACGGCGGGCGCGGGGGGGACGTGGTGCTGGTGTGCGACGACTCGCTGCGCGACCTGCAGAGCTTCACCCGCCGCGCCCACCACCGCGCCGCACGCGGGGGACGCGGGGAAGGCGCGCTGCGCCACGGCGCCGACGGCGAGACACTGCTGGTGCGCGTCCCACCGGGCACCGAGGCGATCGGGGAGGAAGGCGACCTGGAGGGTCGCCGCTGGGAGCTGCTGCGCCACGGCCAGCGTGCGCTGCTCGCGCGCGGCGGCGCGGGAGCGAGGGGCAACAAGCGCTTCGCCACCCCCACGCGCCAGGCGCCGCGCTTCGCCGAGCGTGGCATGCCGGGGGAGGAGGGGTGGCTGCAACTGCGGCTGCGTCTGCTCGCCGACGTCGGCCTGGTGGGGCTGCCCAACGCCGGCAAGTCCTCGCTGCTGGCGCGTCTCACGCGCGCCGCGCCGAAGGTCGCCTCCTACCCGTTCACCACGCTTGAGCCGGTGCTGGGCGTGCTCGAATCCGACGAGCGCCAGCTGATCGTGGCCGACATCCCCGGTTTGATCGAGGGCGCCAGCGACGGCGCCGGGCTCGGGCACGAGTTTCTCGCGCACGTGGAGCGCACGCGCCTGTTGGTGCACGTGCTCGACATCGCTCCCGAGCTCTCCGCGGAGGAGGATGCCGACGCGGTGGCCAACCACGCCACGATCGAGCAGGAGCTGGCCGCGCACGACCCCCGCCTGGCGGCGCTGCCGCGCGTGCTGGCACTCTCCAAGGCCGACCTCGTCCCACCAGAGCGCTCACAGGCGGCGGTCGCGGAGTGGTGGGAGCGCCTCGGCGGCGAGGTCCCGGTGCTCGCGACCTCAGCCGCCACCGGCGCGGGCCTCGCCGAGCTGGCCGGCACGCTGCTGCGGCTGGTGCCGGTTGGTGGTTCGGCCGCCGCCGAGCGGCCAGCGGAGGGGAGGGCAGGCTCCCGGGCACTCGCCGAGCCCGAGCAGCTCGCCGAGCACATGGTCTTCCGCCCCGCCGAGCGCACCGGCTTCACAGTCCAGCGCGTGGGCGACAATGCCTTCGCGGTTCGCGGTCCCACCGTTGAGCGCCTGCTCCAACGTTTCGACGTCGAGAACGACGACGCGATGTCCTACGTCGAGGGCCGCCTGCGCCGCCTCGGGGTGCTGCGCGCGCTCCAGGACGAGGGCTTCCAGCCAGGCGACGAGCTGCAGATCGCGGGGGTCGTGCTGGCGCTGGACTCCGCGGGATAGGCGGTCGCTGGACGGGTGCTTGGCCGGCGGGGGAGTCTTGCGAATATACAAAAATATAAGGCTATATACAGATTTTCGTATACTGACGTATATTTTCCGATGGCTCTGGTAACGTTGGCCACGTGGACCCATTGCGAAACCCGTTCTCGATGAGCGCAGGGAACCCCCCGGCGGCTTTGACGGGGCGCGAGCAACAGCAGGAGCAGTTCAGGCGCCTGTTGGGCCGCCTGCGCAATGGTCTTAACGAACAGAGCATGATCATGTGGGGCTTGCGCGGTGCAGGTAAGACCGTGTTGTTGCTTGAGTTCGAGAGTATCGCCGACCACGAGGGATGGACTTCGCCAGAACCGATGGAGATCCGCTCGGACACGAATTTCCGCGCCGAGTTCGCCGACGCCGCGTATGAAGCTTTGCTACGACTCAACCGCCGCCGGGCGATCGGCGAGCGACTCAAGGCGTTCAGCGGGTTGCTCAGCGGTTTCAAGGCTGGTGTGTCCACCGGCGGCAAGCTGGAGTTCTCTTTCGACCCCGGCGCCATCGGCGGGATCACCGGCGATCTCGAGCGTGACCTGACGCATCTGCTGGCCGAGCTCGGTGCGACCGCGAGGAGTCACGAGACGGGTGTTGTCTTTCTGATCGATGAGATGCAGTTCCTCGACCGTACGGAGATTGAGTCCGTTGCCGCAGCCATGCACCGCATGTCACAGCTCAAGCTGCCGATTGCCCTTGCGGGCGCGGGCCTACCGCAGCTTCCCGGCCTGGTCGTCGAGGCGAAGTCCTACGCCGAGCGACTCTTCTCCTATCCACAGGTGGGGCCGCTCGACGATAAGGCAGCCCGTGAGGCGTTGCTCGAGCCGGCCAGGAAAGAGGGGGTCACCTTCGAGGAAGATGCGCTCAACCGTATTGTGCGGCGCTCAGGAGGCTACCCAACCTTCATTCAGGCATATGGCAAGGAGGCGTGGAACATGGCGCCCGGCGAGGCGATCGCACTTGATGATGTCGAAGCGTGCGAGCCGATCGTGCAGAGCAAGCTCGACGAGGAGTTTTTCCATGTTCGCTTCGAGAAGGCCACTCCGAGGGAGCGACGCTACATGGCGGCGATGGCCGATCTCGGAGAAGGCCCCTACCGCAGCAGTGACGTCGCCAAGCGGCTCTCGCGTCGTCCCTCGGCCATGTCCACGATTCGAGACTCTCTCATCAAGAAGGGCCTCATCTACAGCCCCGATCACGGCGCCGTGGACTTCACCGTGCCGCACTTCTCGCCGTTCATGCGTCGACGCTATCCATTCAAGAGTGTTTCCGATGTCCGTGCCGGGGGAGGGCACCTCGGCGAATGAGCGAAAGCGGCCCAGTTGCACGCGTGCGCACCACCGTGATCAAGCTGGGCTCCTCGATCGTCGCGCGCGAGGACGGCGAGCTGCGCGAGGAGGTGCTGGGGCGGATCTGCGACGCCGTGGGTGCGCTGCACGGCGCCGGGGAGCGGTGTGTGCTGGTCTCCTCCGGGGCGATCGCGCGCGGGGTGCGCGTGATGGGGCTGCCGGCGCGCCCGACGTTGATCCCCGAGCTGCAAGCCGCCTCGGCCGTCGGGCAGGGCAAGCTGTACCGCTCCTACGACGAGCTGTTGCGTGCGCGCGGGCTGACATCGGGGCAGGTGTTGCTCACCGCGGAGGATCTCGGGGCGCGCGCGCAGTACCTCAACGCGCGGCGCACTTTGCGCACGCTGCTGGACTGGCGGGTGGTGCCGGTGATCAACGAGAACGACACCACCGCCACCGATGAGATCTCCTTCGGCGACAACGACTTCCTCGCGGCGCAGGTCGCGGTGCTGGTGGCCGCCGAGCTGCTGGTGCTGCTCACCGACATCGACGGCCTGCACAGCGCCGACCCGCGCAAGGAGCCCGGCGCGCGGCTGATCGGCGAGGTGCGCGACCCGCGCGAGCTGGAGGGCCTTGAGATCGGTGACTCCACCTCACCCCTGGGCTCGGGGGGGATGCGCTCGAAGGTGCTCGCCGCAGAGATCGCCGGCGCCGCGGGTATACCGGCGGTGATCTGCAACGGCGTGCGCGCCGGCGCACTGGAGGCCGCGCTCGCCGGCCGGCCCGAGGGCACGCGCTTTCACCCCGGCCCCGCCCGGCACAACTCCTTCAAGCTGTGGCTGCGCTATGCCAAGCCGGCCCGCGGCACGCTAGTGATCGACGCGGGCGCCACGCGCGCACTGCGCGAGCAGGGTACCTCGCTGCTGCCGGTCGGTGTGGTCGAGGTCCGGGGAGAATTTGACGCCGGGGACGCGGTCGAGATCGCCGAGCCCGGCGGCGCCGTGATCGCCAAGGGCCTCTGCAACTACTCGGCGCTTGAGCTGCGCCGCGCCAAGGGCCTGCAGTCGGAGGCCGTGCGCGAGATCCTGCCGCACGCCACGGATGAGGCCGTGCATCGGGATCAGTTGGTTTTGGCGTAGAGGAGGTTGTTGGGTGGGAGATGGATGGGGTGCCGGGCGATTGGCTGTCGTACCCTGTGTGAACTATGGCCACCGTCGCCACCGCCACCGCATCGATCCCCGACATCTGCGCCGCCGCGAAGCGCGCTGCCCGGCGCTTGGCGGCGCTGGACACGGCGGTCAAGGACGCCGCGCTGCTGGCGATCGCCGACGCGCTGATCGCGCGCACGCCGGAGATCCTCGCCGCCAACGAGCTGGATATGGCCGCCGGGCGCGAGCAGGAGATCGGGGCGGCGCTGCTCGACCGTCTCGCGCTTGACCCCGCGCGGATCGCTCAGATTGCCGCCGGGGCGCGCGCGATCGCCGCCCTCCCCGACCCTGTCGGTGAGCTGATCGAGGGGCGGCGGCTGCCCAACGGGCTGGACGTGCGCAAGGTGCGCGTGCCGCTCGGCGTGGTGGCTGTCGTCTACGAGGCGCGGCCCAACGTCACGATCGACGCCGCCGCGCTGTGCCTGAAGGCGGGCAACGCGATCGTGCTGCGCGGCTCCTCGATCGCCGCTCACTCCAACGCCGTGCTCGCCGCGATCGCCTCAGAGGCCGCGGTTGGGAGCGCGGGGCTGCCAGAGGGGTGCGTCAGCCTCGTCGCCGGCGGTGGCCGCGAGGAGCTGGCGGAGCTGGCAACGCAGAACGACACGCTCGATCTGATCATCCCGCGCGGGGGGGAGGGGTTGAAGGCGGCGCTCAAAGCGGTTGCCACAGTGCCGGTGATCTATGCGGCATCGGGCAACTGCCATGTGTACGTGGATGAGTCCGCGGAGGTGGATGAGGCCGTCGAGATCGTGCTCAACGCCAAGACGCAGCGCCCGGGGGTGTGCAATGCGGCGGAGACGCTGCTGGTGCACGAGGGCGTCGCGGCGCGTTTCCTGCCGGCGATGCTTTCCAGGCTGGGCGATGCCGGCGTGCTGGTGCGTGCCGACGAGCGCACGCTCGGCCTGGCCGGTGGCGGGGGTGGCGCATCGCTGGTGGCCAGGCCGGGAGGGGGGTCTGAGGAGAGTGGCGCCGTGGCCGCCTCCGGTCTTGGGAGCGCGACCGGGGTCACGGTCGAGCCCGCCACCGAGGAGGATTGGGCCACCGAGTACCTCGCGCTGACGCTCGCCGTCCGCGTGGTGGACTCGCTGGAGGAGGCGATCGAGCATATCGGCCGCTACGGCTCCGGCCACTCCGAGGCGATCCTCACCCGCGACGCCGCCGCCGCGCGCGCCTTTCAGCGTGGGGTGGACGCTGCCTGTGTGTATGTCAACGCCTCCACCCGTTTCACCGACGGGGGCGAGTTTGGGATGGGCGCCGAGATCGGAAACTCCACGCAGAAGCTCCACGCCCGCGGGCCGATCGGGCTGCGCGAGCTGTGCACCTTCAAGTACCTCGTCGAGGGCGACGGGCACGTCCGGGTCTGACACCACCCCCGTGGCGCCTGCCGACACCGCCCCCGTGGCGCCCGCCGACACTACCCCCGTGGCGCCCGCCGACGACACGCCTGTCCGCGCCGCCGGTGGTGTTGGCGTCCTCGGCGGCAGCTTCAACCCTCCGCATCGCGGCCATATCGAGCTTGCCCGCCACGCAAGAGCGGAGCTGGCCCTCGACCACGTGCTGCTGGTGCCGGCGCGCAGCTCGCCCGGGAAGCCCGTCGAGGAGGAGTCGAATCCCGCCCACCCGGAGCATCGCCTGGAGATGTGCCGCCTCGCGGTTGCCGGTGTCGAGGGCGTCGAGGTGTGCGCACTGGAGGTCGAGCGCGAGGGGCCGTCGTACACCGTGGATACTCTGAGGGATCTCCATGCATCATTTCCCGCCGCCCAGCTCACGTTCATTCTTGGAGCCGACATCGCCCGGACCCTGCCACGCTGGCATGAATCCCGTGAGCTGTTCACGCTCGCCCGCTTCGTCGTGGCGCAGCGCCCGGGCAGTGGGCCAGTGCCACACGACCTGCCGCTCGGTGTGTTGAAAATGCCTGTGATCGACATCTCCTCCTCGCTGGTGCGCGAGCGTGTGGGCCGCGGCCTGCCGATCGAGGAGCTGGTCGGCTCGGCGGTCGCCTCCTACATTGCCGAGCACCGCCTCTACCGTGCTCCCATCGGAGTCGCACGCGCATGAGCCCCACCGCGCAGACGCAGGCGCTCCCCTCGGCGGAGCTGGCGCGCGAGCTGGCCGGGTTTGCGCTGGAGAAGAAGGCGCACGACCTGCTGGAGCTCGACATGCGCGGGCTGGTGGGCTACACCGACTTCTTTCTGATCTGCTCCGGCAACACCGACCGCCAGGTGAAGGCCATCCACGACGCCATCCACGAGGGCGCCAAGCGCGAGCTCGGCATCCTCCCCCGGCGGGTGGAAGGGGCGGGCCGCGCGCAGTGGGTGCTGATGGACTATCTCGACGTGGTCGTCCACCTCTTCACGCCCGCCACGCGCGAGTTCTACCGCCTGGAACGGCTGTGGGGCGAGGCGCCGGCGCGCGCCGTGGATTAGTTGAGCTCATCATGCCCGTGTTGCGTCGGGCACCCACGAGCGGGTGAATCACCGGGTTGCGGGTCGGGGTGGTGGGTTGTGCATGTATTTTTTGACCCCCAACACTTCATTTTGTGAAGTGGTGGGGGCCGTTTAAAAGACATCTACACCCCCCGGCGAGTTCCCATCAGGCGGCGATCGGCTCGGCTGCCGGCAGGGATGGCGCACGGGTGGTGGCGCGCTCGCGCAGCAGCACCCGCCCGCCGTCGGCGGGGCTGATCGTGATGCTCCGCCGGCGCGTGCGCTCGGGCCGCGCGTCGGGCGCAAGCAGCTCAAAACGGCTCAGCGCCGCGCGCAGCACCAGCTTCATCTCGAGCATCGCAAAGCTGGCCCCCAGGCAGCGGCGCCGGCCGCCGCCGAACGGGATCCACGTGTAGGTGCCCGGCGCCTTGCCGCCCTCGTTCTCCAGGAAGCGCTCGGGTCGGAACGCATACGGGTCGGCGTGTACGGCGGGGTCGTGGTGCAGCAGGTAGGCGTTGGCGATCAGCACCACACCCGCCGGGTAGCGCACGCCGCCGATCTCAACGGGCTGCTTCACCAGCCGGGGCTCCGCGTTGGGCAGTACCGGCCGGCGGCGCATGATCTCGTGGATCGTGGCCGTGAGGTACTCATCGTCGTCGCTGTCGCGGTCGAGCTCCCCGTACAGGCGCTCCAGTACAGCCGGCTCGCGCGCCAGCCGCTCGAACGCCCACGCCAGCTGCGACGCCGTGGTCTCGTGGCCGGCGACCAGCGCGGTCATCAGCTCGTCGCGCAGCTCCTCCGCGCTCATCGGCGAGCCGTCCTCGTGTTCGGCGGCCAGCAGCAGGGCGAGCACGTCCTCGCCGTCGGCCGGCGCGACCTCGGCGTCGGCGCGGCGCTCCTCGATCAGCGCGAAGATCAGCTCTTCCACGCGCTCCCCTTTGCGTTCCAGGCGTCCCGGCGCCCCGAAGCGGCCCAGGGCGGGGGGCAGCGGCGGCAGCAGCGACAGCGGGCTCTCGGCGAACGCGAGGATTTCGGTGAGCAGCTGGCGCAGCTCGTCCAGCTGTGAGCCCCGTTCCAGGCCAAACACGGCGCGCAGGATGATCTCCAGGGTCAGCCCCTGCAGGCGGGGGTGCACGGCCAGCGCCTCATCGCGCGGCCACGACGCGATCTCCTGCTCGGCCAGCTCGCTCATCAGCCCCGCCAGGCGCTGCATTCGCTCGCCGTGAAAGGCGGGCAGCATCAGCTTGCGCTGCTCCAGATGGGGCTTCTCGTCGAGCAGGATCACCGAGTTGCTGCCCACGATCGGTTCGAGGATCCGCGCCCCCTCGCCGGGATGCAGCACGTCGGGGGCAGCGAGGAACACTTCCTTGATCTCGTCGGGGTCCGAGATGATTACCAGCGGGGGCTGTCCGATCAGGCGGATAGTGAAACGGTGGCCGTAGCGTCTGCGCGCCCGCTCCAGGAAGGCCGTGGGACGACTCCAGAAGCCGAGCGTCTGCAACGCTGTGGGCAGGCGGGGACCGGGGGGCAGCTCGCTCTCGATGGGTGCCACTCCCTTGAACTATAGGCCGGTTACGCCGAACGCATCCGCGGGGGTCAGACCTCTCCCCGGGCCGCCGCCGACGCCTGAAGCGCTCGGGCGCCGTCTGACGTCACCCCGATCCCGGCCCAACGGGGCCGGCGGCCGCCACCGCCTGGCGCTCCGCCGGCGTCTGCTCCCCCAGCACCAGCGGCGCCAGCACGCGGTTGGCGAGTAGCCCGAGGCAGCCGAGGTTGGCGAAGCCCGGCCCCTGGGCGAGTGCCGCCAGCCCCGGTATGTAGAGCCGCGGGCGCATCCCCTCCAGCTCCAATGCCCGTCCAATCGCCACGTCCGCTTCGGGCGGACGCTCCCACACCGGGCCGGCCTGGCGCTCGATCTCTGCGCGCAGCGCGGGGGAGAAGAGGCCGCGCAACTGCTCCAGCAGGTCAAACCCGGTGCAGTTGATCAGGTAGTCGTGCCGCGCGCTGGTGAGGCCCTCTGCCGCGGCGTAGTCGACGTACACCCCATCGCCCTCCTCGCCGTCGCGCTCGGTGTGCGATCCCACGTGCACCACGCGGCCGGTGATGAAGCGGCAGCGATCGTCGTAGGCGATGCTGGCCAGCGTCCCCGGGTCGAACACGCCGCGGTCGCAGTGCTTGACGAAGTCGCGGCGCGTCTGCGGATCCAGCGCGCTCCAGGCTACCTCGTCGGGGTTGGAGAAGACGCGATTCTCCAGGAAGCTCTCGCCGCGGCTGAGCGGCAGCATCGGTGTGTACACAGTCATCCGCGTCGACGGGCGGAAGTCGCGCAGGAAGGCCACCGCGCTGAGTGCGCTCTCGCCGCCGCCGACGATCGCGATGTCGCTGCTCTGCTCCAGGGGGATCCGCGCCAGCTCGCCGCGGCGGCTGTCGCAGTGGAAGATCCGCGTCGCCGCGCCGGGGTCGTGGGGGAGGGCGCGGTGGACGCCCGGGCCGGTGAGCACCAGCGCGTCGCATTCGTAGTGGCGCCTGCCGGAGGGCGCTAACACCTCCACCGTCCAGCGCTGGTCGCGCTCGGGGAGCGACACCCGTGTGACGCGCCCGCGCTCGATCCTCACCCCCGCGGTGGCCCGCGAGAGCACCCATGTGAGGTAGCGCCCGTAATCGCGGTGCTGCACCGCCGGCGAGCCGGCGTTCACCCAGCGCGCGTACTGGCCTTTGTCGATCATGTACTGCTGCCAGGTGAACGGCAGCATCGCGCGGTCGAGCTCCGCGCCGAGCTCACCGAAGGTTGTGCTGCTCTGGTAGGGGAAGCCGATGTCCTTGATCGGCGGGATCGCCAGCGGCTCCTCGCCCGAGGTCATCCCGTTGCGCCCCAGCCACGACGCCGCCACTTCGGTGGCCTCGACGATCGTCAGCGAGAGCGGCCCCGCGCCGAGCGTGTTGAGCGCATGGATCTTCGCCGCCAGCGCAGTGGCCTTGGCGCCGGCGCCCACCACCAGCAGGTCGATCGGCTCGCTCACGCCGCGGCGAGCGTCGGCGCTTTGGCGCGGCCGGTGCGGCGGCGCGTGACGATCACCGGCGCCTGATCGCCGGGGGCGAACGCCACCGAGCTGCGCGTCGCGCGCTGTGCGCCGAGCGCGGGCGCGGGCGCGAGCTCCACCTCTTCGAGCACCGTCTGCATCACCCGCTTCATCTCCAGCTGCGCGAACTGCGCGGCCACGCAGCGCCGCACGCCGCTACCGAACGGGATCCACGTGTAGTTCTCGGGCGCCTTGCCGAGGAAGCGCTCGGGGGTGAAGCTGAAGGGGCGGGGGTAGATGTCCTCGCGGTGGTGCACCAGATAGATGCAGGGCGCCACCGTCGTGCCCGCCGGAATCTCGTAGCCGCTGAGGCTCATCGGCGCCACCAGGCCGCGCATCACCAGCGGCACCGCGGGGGCCAGGCGCAGCGTCTCTTTCACCACCGCGTCGGTGTACTCCTCGCCGCCTTCCTCCACCTCCGCGCGCAGGCGCGCCAGCTTCTCGGGGTGGCGCAGCAGTCGCTCGAAGACCCACGACAGCGAGGTCGCGGTGGGCCCGTCGGAGAGCAGCGTGATCAGTTCGTCGCGCAGCTCCTGCTCTGTCATCGGCTCGCCGTGCTCGTCGTAGGCCTGCTCGAGCATCGAGAGGATCCCCTCCTCGCCGGGGTCGCCGGGCGCGGCGCGGCGGCGGCGCACCTCAGCCAGCAGCGCCGCTTCCACCGGCGCGATCGTCTCGCGGAAGCGCGCGTTGCGCGCCAGCCAGCGCGAGCCAAACGTGGCGAGCAGCGTCAGGCGCGAGGAGTCGTTGAGGAAATCGGTGAGGCGCTGGAGCAGCACGCGCAGGCGCTGCATCTGCTCACCGTCGGTGCTGCCGAAGGTGGCGCGCATCACCACCTCGTTGCTGATCGCCTGCATGCGCGGCCACAGCGCGAACGGCTGGCCCACCGGCCAGCGGGCGATCTCCGCGCGCGCCACCTCCACCATCATCTCCCCGTAGGCGCGCATCCTCTGGCCGTGGAAGGAGGGCAGCATGAAGCGGCGGTGGGTCATGTGGTCGGGCTCGTCCAGCAGCATCACCGAGCGCGGCCCCAACAGCGGTCCCAGCAGCGGGTTGGCCTCGCCCGCGCCGGCGCGCACCAGCTCGGGGGCGATCGTCAGCACCTTGCCGACGTCCTCCGGGTTACTCAGAAACACCCACGGCCGTCCGCGGCGTACGCGCAGGGTGAAAATATCGCCATAGCGCCTGCGGCAGCTGGCCATGAACGGCAGTGGGCGCAGCGCCCAGCCGAGCGCCTGCAACTCGCTGGGCATGCCTGGCCCGGGGGGCAGGCATCCGTGGTTGTCACTGTTTTTATGCAGGCTTCGCGTGGTGTTCATCGATGTTCTCAGGTCAGTTATCTGTGATTGTCTCTTACTTCCAGTTGCCTGCGGATGTCTCTCACTTCACCCTTTTTGCTTAGTGCTGCTCGGTTCGGGGGCTCCAGGCGCTCATCGCACTCTTGGTGTTGCTGAGTCGATTGATTGTCGCGCTGAAGTTATGGTATCCATAAGCTCAACATAGCGGACTCGATCGAGAACGCGATCGAGACAAATCTCTGACAAAACCCGTCAGGCTGGCCGAAACGGTGACGCTCGCCGCAGGCGAGTGTCGTCCGGCATCGGTAGCCCGGCCAGGGCACCAGTACCTTAATCGGTTAAGGAGCGGCCTTAAACGCCGCTGATCCGGGTTCGAGCCCCGGCTGGTGCATCGATGACAGCCAACCTCTTTGACTACTTCGAGGAGGCCCCCGCCGACGGCACGCCGGCGCGCTGGGCCGCTCGGGCGCCGCGGCGCCCGCACGAGAACTTCGACATCAAGCTCACCCCGCGCCTGCCCGACTGGCGCCACGATCGCGTCTCGCTGGCGCTGCTCGATCGGATCGAGAGCGAGCCATGGGTGAAGCAGGTGCGGCGTGAGGGCGACTGCGTGCAGCTGCGCCTGGACGACGGCTGGATAGAAACAATCGGGGCCGCTCTGGAGGCTGGCGCCAGCACCGGGGCGGCGCTCGCCGACCTCGCGCACGGGCAGCGCTTCTCGGTGCAGTTCTGGGATGCCAACGCCACCAAGGCGCTGCACATCGGGCACCTGCGCAACCTTGCGATCGGCAACGCGGTGGCCGCCGCGCTCACCCAGGCCGGCGCGCAGGTGGAGCGGCGTTCGCTGATTTCTGACGCCGGGCGCAGCATGGGCGAGGCGATGGCGGGGGTGATGAACAGCGGCCGCCACGCGCACTCCTGGCCGGATGGCGACGAGAAGAGCGATCACTTCGTGGGCGTGTGCTACGCCGACTATGTGGCCGCCAACGGGTCGTTCAGCGGCGCGGAGATCGAGTACCCCGAAGATTCGCTGACGCGCGAGCTGGCGCTGCGCGACGATGCCGCCGACGAGCTGCTGCGGCGCGTGATGAGCGGTGAACTGGAGGCGTTGCAGCTGTGGTACAAGACCCGCGCCTGGGTGATCGCCGGCCAGCGCAAGACGTTGTCGCGGCTGGGGGTGGCGTTTGACCGGGTGTTTTTCGAGTCGGACTTTCTCGCCGACGCCGCCAAGCTCACCGCGGCAGGTTTGCGCGACGGGCGCCTGCGCCGGCGCGAGGACGGCGTGGTGATCTACGCGACTGGGCTGGAGGATTTCGAGGAGTTCCCGCTGGTGCGCGCCGACGGCGTGCCGACGCAGCACATGCGCTCGCTGGCCTACTGGATGGCGGCGCCCGAACTGGAGGACATGATCTCGATGCAGGTGTGCGGCACCGAGTGGGTCTCGCACGTCACCTGCCGGCGCAAGTTGATGGGTGAGCTGCTGCCGCGGAGCAATGGCGGCGCGTCGGGGAATGGTGGGGGGGGCGGACGGGCTCAAATGCACCCCACGCTGGACATCTTCAACGGGATGGTGTCCCGCCAGAAGCGCGCGCTGGCCTCCAGCGAGGGCGCGCTGCTGATCGACGATCTGATGGAGGCGCTGGACAAGCAGATCGACGCCTCGCCTGCCGGACGCGCCGTGCGCCATGGCCACCCGTTCCCGGAACGGCTGGCCTCGGAGATCGCGCTGGGGTACTTCCTCTCCTATCCGGTGGCGCCGCCGATCGACTTCGAGCCCTCGCAGTTGCTGGACGACGGCGAGAGCCTCGGCTGGGACGTGGTGCGCGCCCGCGCCCACCACGGTGGGGTCCCCACCAACGGCAGGCGGCCATCGGAAGATCCCGACTACCGCTTCGCGGTGGTGCAGGCCGAGCTGTACCGGCGCTACCTGCGCCTCGCCGTACAGCGCTACGACGTGGGCCCGCTGGCGCTTTACCTCAAGCACCTTTCGCGCTGGTACATGGAGCGCCCGCGCGGCGAACACGTGGAGCGGGTGGTGCAGACGCTGCTGGACCGCGGCGCCAGGGGGTTGGGGATGGAGGCGGTGAGGTGAGCCTCCGGCGGCGTTTGACACGGATACCTTCGCGGCCGGGCAGGAGGCCCGGCCCCTGGGCGGCTGTTCTGGCAACCACGCACGCGGACGATCTCCCATGAGCACGCTCCTCGTCGACAACTACGACTCTTACACCTACAACGTGTTTCACCTCCTGGCTGCCGTCAGCGGCGAGGAGCCGATCGTGGTGCACAACGACATGGTCACCTGGCGGGCGCTGTCGCGCTGGGACTTCGACGCGATCGTGCTCTCACCCGGCCCCGGCCACCCGGGGCGCTGGCATGACTTCGGGGTGTGCGCCGACATTTTGCGCTCCAGTGAGATTCCGGTGCTGGGCATCTGCCTCGGGCATCAGGGCCTTGGGCGCGTGCTCAGCGGGATGGTGGGGAGCGCGCCCTGCGCGATGCACGGGCGTCTCAGTCAGGTTCACCATCTCGCCAGCGGCCTGTTCGAGGGGCTGCCGCAGGCTTTTTCGGTGGTGCGCTACCACTCGCTGGCGGTCACCGGCCCGATCGGGCCGGAGGGCCGTGTCACAGCGTGGACGGACGACGGCGTGGTGATGGGGATCGAGCACCGCAGCCGGCCGCTGTGGGGGGTGCAGTTTCACCCCGAGTCGATCGCCACCGAGTATGGGCGGGCGGTGGTGGAGAACTTCTATTCACTCGCTCGCGCTCACCGCCCCGCGCGCGCATTTCCCACGATTCGCTCGCCCACCGCGCCCCGCGCTCGTTCCCCGCGTCCGCGCCCCCCGCGCGCCGCGGACGCCGAGCAGGCGCCGCGGCTGAGCGTGCGTACGATCGCGGGCGCCGCCCCCACCGAGCCGCTGTTTGAAGCGCTGTTTGGCGAGTGCGAGCACGCCTTCTGGCTGGACAGCGCCGACGCGCCCTCGCGGCTGGCGCAGTGCTCCTACCTGGGCACCTCCGCCGGCGGCGAACGCTGCGTGCTCGAATACGACGTGCACGAGGGTCGCGTGACGCGCCACGACGCCGCGGGGGTGTCGATCGAGGAGGGCCTCGATTTTCGACGTGCTCGACCGCGAGCTGGCTGCCCGTGCGATTGCGACACCGGAGGGGCCGGCGCGTGGCCTGCTCAGCGGCTTCGTAGGCTATCTGGGCTACGAGTGCAAGGCCGACTGCGGCTCGCCCAACGCACACCGCTCCGACGTGCCCGACGCGGTGATGATGCTGGCCACGCGCGTGGTGGCGGTCGATCACGTGCACGGACTCACCCACCTGATCGCGCTCTGCCGTGAGGGGGAGGGGGAGGGGTACCTGTGGCTGGAGCAGGCCGAGGCTGCGGTACGTGAGACGCTCGCGGCGCCGGGCGATTCCGATATCGGGGTGGCTCCGGGGGCCCCCGGCCCGGGCGGGGCGGCCGCCCCGGGGTCCCCCGGCCCGGGCCGGGCTGCCGCCCCGGGGTCTTCTGGCCTGGGTGTGGGAGCCGCCCCGGGGTCTTCTGGCCTGGGTGTGGGAGCCGCCCCGGCGGGCTCTGGTGTTGGCCACGACGCGACATCCACCAGCGCCGCCGACGACCCGGTGAGCTTCCGCTGCGGGCGCGGGCGCGAGCAGTATCTCGCCGACATTCTGCGCTGCCAGGCCGAGCTGGCCGCCGGCGAGTCCTACGAGGTGTGTCTCACCGACCAGATCTCCACCGACGCCAGCCCCCCGCCGTTTGAGCTGTACCGCACGTTGCGCCGCTCCAACCCCGCTCCGTTCGCCGCCTACCTGCGGCTGGGGGGCGAGCTGGCGGTGCTGAGCTCCTCGCCCGAGCGCTTCCTGTCGGTGGACCGCGATCGCGTGGTGCAGGCGCGCCCGATCAAGGGCACCGCGCCCCGCGCCGAGGAGCCCAGCCGTGACGAGGCGCTGCGCGAGGAGCTGCTGCGCGACGAGAAGACCTTCGCCGAGCACCTGATGATCGTCGACCTGTTGCGCAACGACCTCGGCCGCGTGTGCTCGCTGGACTCCGTCGGCGTGCCGGAGCTGATGATCGTCGAGTCCTACCGCACGGTCCACCAGATGATCTCCACCGTCACCGGCACGCTGGAGCGGGCGCGCACCCCGGTGGAGTGCGTGCGCGCCTGCTTCCCCGGCGGCTCGATGACCGGCGCGCCGAAGCTGCGCACGATGGGCATCATCGACGACATCGAGCGCACCGCGCGCGGCGTCTACTCGGGCGCGATCGGCTACTTCGGGCTGGACGGCGTGGTTGACCTGTCGATCGTGATCCGCACGATCGTGATGCGGGCGGGCGGGACCGGGAAGACCACGATCGGCGCCGGCGGAGCGATCGTGATGCAGTCCGACCCCGCGGAGGAGTTCGACGAGATTCTGCTCAAGGCGCGCGCGCCGATGGCCGCGATCGCGCGGGCCGCATGTGGCCGTGAGGGGCCCGACGCGTTCACCGTCGAGCTGGAGCCGTCCGCCGCGATGGCCGCCGCGGCATGAGCGCAGCGGCCCCGAGCGAGGCGAGTGCCGGGGCCGGAGTGGGACCGGCCGGCTGGCGGGTGCGTCGCGCGGCCGGCGGCGACGTCACATCGGTGGCGAGCGCGGTGGGGGAGCTGCTGCGCGAGCTTGGCGCCGTGCCGCCCCCGCTGTCGGGGATCGAAGCCGCCGCGCGCATGCTGCTGGACGATCCGCGGGCGGGAGCGCTGCTCGTGGCTGAGGGAGATGGCGCAATCGTCGGGGTGCTTGGCGCCAGTTGGCAGAGCGCGCTGCACATCCCTGGCCGCTACGCGCTGATCCAGGACCTGTGGGTGCACACCTCTTGGCGCGGCGCCGGCGTCGGCGGTGGGTTGCTCGCGGCGCTGTTCGAGTTCGCCCGGGAGCGGGGACTCGCGCGCGTGGAGGTCGGTCTGCCCCGCGAGCACTTCGCGGGTCTTGCCGCCACGGAGGCGTTCTACCGGGCCAACGGCTTCGCCCCGCTCGGCGCACGAATGCGGCGGAGCCTCCGGTGAGCGAGCTGCTGCTGGTCGAGCAGCGCCCCGGCTGGCGCGATGCGGCGCCGTGGGTGCTGGAAGGAGGGCGCAGGCTGCCCGGCCACGACGACAATCGCCGCCTGGCGGCGCTGCGGCGTGGGCTGCAGCGCCACGCCGGGGTGCACACGATCGGCGCCGACGCCCGCGACGAGGAGGTGGAGCTGACGCTGAGCGCGCTGCACGAGCCCTCCTACCTGCGGGCGCTGCGTCAGGTGCGCTCCGATGAGCCGGTCGTGCTCCCCGGTCTGGCGCCGCCCGGTCTGGCGCCGGATATCCCGGTGAGCGCCGGCCTGGTTGCCGCCGCCCACGAGGCGGTGCGCACCGGGATCACCGCCGCCCAGCGCAGCGCGGCGGGCGCGCGCTTCACCTACGCTCTCTGCCGCCCGCCCGGCCACCACGCGGGGCCGGGGTGGCTGGCCGGCTACTGCTACCTCAACACCGCCGCCGCCGCGGTGTGGACGCTGCGCGAGAGCGGGGTGCGCGGAGTCGGGGTGCTCGATCTCGACCTGCACTACCCCAACGGCACCGCCGCGATCCTCGCGCCGATGGCGGACGCGCGGCTGCACTCGCTGCACGCCCACCCCGTCACCAACGTGCCGGAGCTGACGGTGAGTCCGCGCAGCGAGCGCGAACACGTGGTGGAGTTCGCCGGCAGCCCCGCCGCCGAGGTGTACCTCGACGCAGTGGCCGCCTCTATCGACGCGCTCGCGCGGTCTTCCAACGCACTGGTGGTGTCGCTCGGCTACGACACGGTCGCGGGCGACCCGCACGGCTCGTGGAGCCTCCCACCGGCGATCTTCGCGTCGATCGGCCGGCTGCTGGCGGCTTCGGGTCTGCCGGTGTGCGTGATCCAGGAGGGTGGCTATGCGCTGCACACGCTGGCGGCGTGCAGCGACGCGTTCGCCACCGGCCTGCTCGAAGCGGGCGGTCGCGCCGGTGCGGGTGAATCCGCGCGCGGCAAGCACCTTCACACGCTCGCGGGCAGCTCTTTGGCGGGGTCGCCCGCATGAATGGGTTGGAGCCCTTCCGGCGGCGTTTGGATGTCCTTGACGAGGAGGTCGCACGCCTGCTCGGCGAGCGCTTCGAGGTGTGCCGTGAGGTCGCGCACTACAAGCGCGCGCACGACATCCCGATGATGCAGCCCGACCGCGTCGCCGAGGTGCGAGCCCGTTACCTGGAGCGCGGCGCCGAAGTCGATTTGCCACCAGCCTTTGTCGCCGATCTCTTCGAGCTGTTGATCGGCGCCACCTGCAAGATGGAGGACGAACTGATCGCCGCTGCCTCAGGGGTGCGGCCGGCCGCAGGTGTGCCGTCTGGCGCCGATGCGCGCTCCAGAGCGGCCGAGCCCGAGCGCCAGGAGGCGTGATGGGGCGCCCGACGTTCATCACCCTCGGGCCGTCGGGCACCTGTCACGAGAACGCGCTGCTTCACTACCTCGAGTTTCAGGGCCTCACCGAGTTTGACGTGGTCCTCGTGGAAGACCTGCTGGGGGCGATCGGTAGGGTGCGCGAGCAGCCCAACACCTTTCTGGTGCAGTGCTCCGCGCACGTGCAGGTGCATCTTGTCACCGAGCGCTTTCACGAGGAGGTGTTTGTGGTGGACACCTTCATCTACCCCACCAAGGCGCTGTCGTTGCTGGTGCGCACCGATGTGAGCGAGCCTCGCAGTCTGGGGATCGTCTCCGCCACCCGCGGCTATCTGGACCTGACGCGCTTTCCCACAATCGTGGACGAGCCCTCCAAGCCGGTGGTTGCCCGCCATTTGCTGGAAGGTCGTTATGACGCCGGCCTGACGCACGTTCATCACGCCGAAGAACACCCCGAGGTGCTGCGCGTGGAGGAGTACTACGGCCCGGTGGACACCACCTGGGTGGTGTATGGGCCGCATAAGCGTTTTCGCGGAGCCATCATCGGACAGCGCGTCCCGTGGCTTTTCACATCAACAGACAACCCACAGCGATTGGATGGATCGACATGGAACTCGTCCCCGATAGACACCACCGCGACCGCCGGCACTCCGGCGGTCGCACACGGCACCGGCACGACGCTGGGCGACCCGATCGAGGCGAAATCACCCGGAAGCTGACGCCGCGTGCGGCGTTGCTGCTTGCGCTGGCCCTCACGGGAGTCACGCTCTCGGCGTGCGGTGGCTCCTCGGCGCCGACCTACACGCTCAACGGCTCGGGCTATCCCAACGGTAACCTCTCCAACACCCGCTACGCGGGCGGGCCGATCGACAGCTCGACGGTGAAAAAACTGGGTGTGGCGTGGCACATGCCGCTCACCGCCAAAAGCCTGTATGGCGCCTACTCCTCCTCGCCGATCATCGCAAACGGGGTGATCTACTCGCAGGATCTGGAATCCAACGTGCAGGCGATCGATTTGCAGACGGGGAAGGTGCTGTGGACGAAAAACTATGAATCGGCCGATCAGGGCCCCAACGGCCTCTCGGTGGGTGGCGGGCGCGTGTATGGGGCGACCGCCACGTCGGCGTTTGCGCTGAACCAGAAGACCGGCGCGCAGCTGTGGTCGGTGGAACTGGTGCGCAACCCCGCCGAGGGCATCGACATGGCGCCTGGCTATCACAACGGCATCGTGTACATCGCGACCGTGCCAGGCAACAACAGCAAGTACTACGGCCCCGGCGGCGTGGGCATCCTGTGGGCGCTGGAAGCCTCCAGCGGCAAGAAGCTGTGGCACTTCGACACCGCGCCGGAAAACCTGTGGGGGCACGCCAACGTCAACTCCGGCGGGGGCGTGTGGTATGCGCCCGCGTTCGACGAACAGGGCTCGATCTACATCGGCACCGGCAATCCGGCGCCGTTTCCCGGCACCGCGCAGTACCCCTGGGGCTCCAGCCGGCCCGGCCCCAACCTCTACACCGATTCGCTCGTGAAGCTCAACGCCGCCACCGGCAAGCTGCAGTGGTACTACCAGATAGCGCCGCACGATCTCTACGACCACGACCTGCAGGACCCGCCGATCCTGATGAACCTCGGCGGCAAGCCGGTGGTGGTGACGGCGGGCAAGGGCGGCACCGTGGTGGCGGTCGAACAGGGCACCGGCAGGCTGCTGTGGAAGCGCAACGTGGGGCAGCACAACGGCCACGAAAACGACGGTGTGTATGCGATGAAACACGAATACTCCAAGCTGCACATGCCCGAGACGGTCGAACCGGGGCTGCTGGGAGGCGTGATCGCACCGATGGCCACCAACGGGTCGACGGTGTTTGTGCCGGTGGTCAACATCCCCGTGCACTACACCTCGCAGACCGAAGACACCGAAGGCCCCACCTCCACGGGCGAACTGGTGGCGATCAACGCGTCCACAGGAGCGGTGCGCTGGGTGCAGAAGCTCTCCTCGCCGGCCTTCGGCGCGGCCACGGCCGTCAACGACCTGGTGTTTCTGCCGATCGCCAGCGGCACGCTGTACGCGTTCAACGACTCCACGGGCGAAGTCGCCTGGCAGGTGCAGCTGCCCGCCGGCTCCAACACGGGCGTGGCGGTGTCGGGCGACACGCTGATCGCCCCCGCCGGCCTGGCCTCCGCGGAAGGTCAGACCCCGGAACTGGTGGCCTACCGGCTGGGCGCCACCGGCGGCGGGGTGGAAGCGTCGGGATAGCTCCTACCGCGGAAATCCCTCGGACGGGTGCGCCGAGCGCGCCCCCGCCTGAGCGCGCGGGGCGGGCGGCTCAGCGCCGCCGCCGTCGCCTCGCCAGTGCGAGACTGGCGAGGAGGAGCAGGGCCGCGGCCCCGAGCAGCGGCGCAACTAGCGCGCTCGTGGAGTTCTCGCGCGGTTTTGAGGAGGCGAGAATCGGAGTCGGGGATACCCGGGTTGGAGCGGGGGAGACCTGGGCGGCGGCCGTGGACGCCGTGGTCGACACCCCGTGCCCAGCCGACCGCGTGGCGCCGCTGGCGGGCCGGCCCCTGGCCGGCGCGCGATGCGGGGCGCCGGCGCGGTGTCCGGTGGCGGGGCGGCGGTGTTCCGCGGCGGCGTGGTGTTCCGCGGCGGCGTGGTGTTGCGCGGCGCGCGGGCTGATCGCGAGCGGCGGCGGCGAGCTTTCCCGTGGCTGCGCGGGGGCCTCCGCGACGGCGTAGGGGAGCGCGCTGGCGATCAGCTGCGCAAACGCCGTGATGCCGGCCGCTGTGCCGAGATGGACACCGTCGGGCGCCAGCCATTGCGGGTGTGCCGCCGCCAGACGGTCCCAGTCGAGCAGGATGACCCGTCCCGGGTGGCTCTGAGCCGCCGCGCGGATGACTTCAGGCGTTGACGGCACCACGCTCCCAAAGGGAGTCACGAGGGCGAGCAGGCGGCTGGGGCCAAGGATCGCCAGCACCCGGTCGATCTGTGCGGTGCCGACTTCGCCGTTGGTGCCGAGCGCCAGCACGATGAGATGCGGCAGGCTGGCCGCGCGGGCTTCGAGCAGCGCGACGCCCTGGCTCATCTGTCGGCAGACCATGCCGTCCGCCTCAAAGCCGTCCCGTGCAAGCTCTGGGACGGCGTCGGCGAGGACGGAGTCTCCGATCGCCAGCGGCGGCCCGCCCGGAATGTAGCTGCGGGTGGGCGCTTGGTGGTAGTCCTGGCCGCACTGTGCCGCGGCCGCCCCGGGCCAGGCGATTGCGAGGATCGCCAGCGCAGCCGTGATGCCTGCCGCGCGCGTGCCCGGGGCGAGTGCTCGCATCGACGTTGAATCCTGACAGGTCGTACTCTCTCGTGATGCTCCATCGCTCCGTTCGCCCCGCGTCCACACGGGCCCTTGGAGTCGCGCTCGCGGCGGTCGGGATACTGGGGATCCTCGGCGTGACGGCCGCGGCGTCCAAACGAGGGTCGCCGGCGCCAATTTGTGCCCCCGTGAGCGCAGCCTCGCCGATGGCCTCGGGTGGGCCCTTCACGCTCTCCGCCTCGACCGCGAAGGTGGGTTGCATCCAGCTGACCGTGAGCGGCGCATCCTCCGCGCCGGTAACGATCACCGAAACCGGCCAAAGCATGTCAACGGGCGCACCCGTCGGCGTCCTCACACCCACTGAAGGCCGTGCGACCCTCCCGGATGGGCGCCAATGGCAATGCGATCAAAGCAATCGCGCGTTCCAGGCCGTCGAGGAGCTCCCCGACGGCAGCACACAGACGGCGAGCACCTCGGTCACGACACCCAGCTGCGCCGATCGCCTGGCGGTGAGCATCCCGAGCACGCGCCTGCATCGCGGCTACCCCATAACGCTGGCGATCCGCGATCGCTGGCGCCTTGGCGGCCTGCTGGTCCGGGCCTGTCAAGCCGATCAAGCTCCGCGGGAGTGCGCGGCGATCGAGCTGAAGCCCGGCAGCGTTGCCGGCGTTCTGCGCCTGCGCGCGGCGGCGGGCGGGCGCCCGCTGCTTGAGATCTTCGATCCCTATCAACGCATCCGGCGGCGGCTGGGCGTCCTGGGTTCGCGACCGCTCCTGCTCGCGACGGGCGACTCTGAGATGCAGGTGTTGGACGAACTGCTCGCTTCGGACCTCGCGGGGGTGGGGGGGATGCGTGTGGTGGGCGACGCCAAACAGAGCACCGCCATCTCCTCGCCGTTCTTCTTCGACTGGCCGGCCCACGCGGTCAGCCAGGTCGAGGGATTGCACCCCGATGTGGTTGCGATGTTCCTCGGCGGCAACGAGGGATTCCCCCTCGGCCAAGCGGGATGCTGCGGGGAGGCATGGTCGCGCGCGTATGCGGGGCGAGTGGCCGGCATGATGCGCCTGTACCGGCAGGAGGGTGCTGCAACGGTTTACTGGTTCCTGATCCCGACACCGAGCTCCGAACCGTTCGTGCGGGTGGTCCGGGCGGTGAACCGCGGCATCCTGCTGGCGGCCTCCGAGTTTCGCGGCGGCGTGCACGTCTTCGACCTGCGCCCGATCTTCTCGCCTGGCGGACGCTACATCGACTCGCTGACCTACCACGGCCATACGATCACCGTCCACGAGCCCGATGGCTTTCATCTCTCGACGGAAGCCGACCACATCGTCGCGGGCCTCTTCATCGCGCGGCTGCGTCGCGACGGTCTCATTCCCTGAGGTGCTTGCGCTGTTCGCAGAGGCTCGGATGGCTCCCGCCCCGGCCGGCCGGTGGCGCCGCCTCTACGCTTGGTTGCTGGCCGCTCTCAGGTGAACTGCGTGTACTTGTAGTTGACGCGCCGCGAGCCGCCGCGGCAGGCGACGCTGCTGTAGAACTCGGTGGGAATCGACGGCCCCCGTTGCTCGCTGCAGCGGAAGCCGTCAACCGGGAGGGTGCACTTCGCCCTGACGCCACCGTGCTTGAGTTGGCAGGCGTGGTAGCCGGCGACCACGGCGAGCCCGGTGGCGCAGCTGGTGCGGCTTACGCTCAACGACGTGAGGTAGGTCGGCCCGAGATGCTCGCCCGCGTGTGGGATGGCGCATCCGCCTGCCACGGTTGCATGCGGCGCGGCGTGGGCTGGCACGATTGCCAGGGCGCTCGCAGCCAGGGCCGCGAGCAGTCCGGTGAGACCCCGGAGGAGCATCGCGGCAGTATTGCACGGCGCTCTGCCGCATGTCCGCACGTTGCGGGTCTGCTGAACACCCTTCCGGCATCGGCATAATCTGGACCTCGGCGTGGCGCATGTCGCAGCTTTCGTCGGCGGACCGCGGCTGGCAGGAGGCTTCGCTCAGTAGGTGAAGCTCTGGCGGATGTCTTCCAGCACATGGCGAGCGAGGAGGCTGGAGCCGGCTTCGTTGAGGTGCACCCCGTCGGCCTCGCGCACGATCGTCTGTCTACCTTCGATGTCGATGGTGTCGCGGTAGCTGAAGCCGGGCGTGAAAATCGGCACGGTGTCGATGATTTGGATCTGCGCGGCCCACGGCTGCGCCGCCACTTCGATCGCGGCGTTGACGACCCGAGCGATCCGCCTGCGAGCCGGATCGCGAGGCGCCGGCAGGGCGATCCAGTACACGTGCGCGGCGCCGTTCTGCCGGTATGTATTCATCATTTGCCGCACGCGGTTGGCGTAGATCGCGGCCCAGCGGGCGCCGCAGCAGGCCACTTCGCGACCTTCGGGGCCGGTCATCGGGAAGCCGTCGTTGGCGCCGATGAAGATGACGACCGCGTTGGGATGGTGCTGTTGGACCTGCGCGACGGCAAGCTTGCCCCAGTTGACAATGAAGGTTGTGGAGATGCCCGTTCCGATGCGGGGTTCCTGGATGACGTGGACGCCCTTGGGTATGAGCGTTTCCGCGAGATCGCCGTCGAGCGGCTGTGACATGGAGTCCCCCGTCACGAGCAGCGTATGAAGCGACGTCCGCGGTGGCGGCGCTTCGCCGAGTTGGCTTGCCGAAAACGCGCCGGCGGTGACTGGGGGAATCTGGCCGGCGGCAAGCGCCTTCGGGTTCTCGAAGCCGCCGGGACCTGACAGGTTGGGTTCGGGATTCAACCAACCGGTGGTGTCGCTGGCCAGGTGAACGAACGGCAGCCGGCGCGCCACCCAGTTGCTCGGCTGTCCCACCGCCAACACCAGGTCGCGGCCGATCCCGGGGTTCATCTCCTCGCCCGCCTTGCGCACCGACGGTCCCTCGCAGAGGATCAGGATGAGCGCCGCGATGAGGATCGCGACGATCCCTTCGCGAGCGCGGAAGCGTCGCAGGCCGGCACGGTCGAAGCGGTTCATCAGATTGTCGTCGCGGGGCTCGGCCATTGGTTAGAAGCGGAAGTAGATGAATGGGGGTACGCCCTGGCTGGGCACGGTGGCGCCGACGACCGCGATCACGACGGCCAGGCCGACGCCGAGTAGGATCGGCCGCGCCGACTCGATGCGCACCTGCAGACGTTCGACCCAGTCGGGTGGCAGCAGCTGCATGCCGACCGTCACCACGATCGCGCAGAGTACGGGCGCCGTCCATAGCGTGGGAGGGGAGAGCACCGTCAAGCGGGAGAGAATAGTGCCGAGGTTGGAGAGGCTCTGAGCGCGGAACAGAATCCAGCCGAACACAACCAGGTTGAAGGTGACCAGCCAGCGAAACCACCCGGGCAACCTGACGCGCCCGCCCCACGCGTGCTCGGCGACGAGGCCCAGGCCGTTGAACGCACCCCACAGCACGAATGTCCAGGCGGCGCCGTGCCACAGGCCTCCCAGGAGCATGGTGATCATCAGGTTGCGGTAGGTCGTCAGCGTTCCCTTGCGATTCCCGCCAAGGGGGATATACAGGTCGTCGCGCAGAAACCGGGACAGCGTCATGTGCCAGCGCCGCCAGAAGTCGCGAAAGCCGGTGGCGCGGTAGGGGCTGCGGAAGTTCTGCGGAAAGACGTAGCCCAACAGCAGAGCCAAACCGATCGCGATGTCGGTGTAGCCGGAGAAGTCGCAGTAGATCTCCGCCGCGAAACCATATGCGGCGAGGGCGACGTCCGGGGCTCCGTAGGCGCGCGGCACCGCGAACACCGGTTCCACCAAGACGCGCGCCAGATAGTCGGCGATCACGACCTTCTTCACCAAGCCCAGCGCG
The DNA here is from genome assembly GCA_963794715.1 of uncultured Solirubrobacterales bacterium. Classification (GTDB taxonomy): domain Bacteria; phylum Actinomycetota; class Thermoleophilia; order Solirubrobacterales; family Solirubrobacteraceae; genus Palsa-744. The sequence goes on from CAWCEY010000002.1 coordinate 1,359,702, forward strand.
ATCAACGACAGCCCCGAGCTGACCGCCACACGGTTGGGGTCGCGTGGGCTTTTCAATTGCGGCAGGAACTCTCGCGCGCGCACGATCGGGCCGGCGATGAGGTGGGGAAAGAAGGATAGGTAGACCGCGAAGTCGAGGCTGCTGGCCGGTGTGACATGCCGGCGCTTCACATCGACGACGTAGGAGATCGCCTGGAAGGTGAAAAAGCTGATCCCAACCGGCAGCGCGATCGTCAGCAGCGGCAAACCCGGGGAGAGTCCGACACCGCTTAGCGTATTCGCCCACTGTTGAGCGAAAAACGAGTAGTACTTGAAGAGGCCCAGCACCCCCAGGTCACAGCCGATCGCGACCGCCGCAATGAGGCGGCGACGACCCTCATCGTCGGTGCGATGAACCAGCACCGCCGCGGCCTGGTTGGCGACGGTGACGGCGGCGAGCAGGAGGACGAACTTCCAGCCGGCGGAGGCGTAGAAGACGTAGCTGGCGAACAGAATGAACGGCTTCCAGAGCCGGGGTTTGGGCATCAACGCCCAGGAGATCGTCAGGACGATCGGGAAAAAGATCGCAAACTGCACCGTCGGGAATAGCACTCCTCAGCGACTCCCTGCTCGCGCCGCCGGGCCATCGGCGTGAGGGGTCGGAGGACGCCGTTGGGTGAGAGCGGCCGGGTGCAATGATCGGGATCGTATGCCATGGCGAGGATGACAGCCCTCGTGTTCGAACCAAGATTCTGGCGCGATCGCAAGGCTGCGAATCGCGCGAGGGCGAACCGCGAGCGGTTCTATCGCCAGCACATCGAGCCCGGTCGCTGGTTGCGGGTCGTCGTAGACTATGGTCAAGATCCCGCGTGGGTCGTGACTGCCGTTGAGCAGGTCAACGATCCCCGGATGACGTCATGATGATCACGATCGCCGACATCGACTGCGATTACCTGGACTACGACGAGCGGGGCGATGTGCTGTTCCTGCATGTCGGGAAGCCCACGGAGCCGCCTGCCAAGGCGTTCGAGACGTCCGAGGTGCATACCGTCGAATACGACGAGCATGGCGCCGTGGTGGGCTTGGAGCTGATGGGTGTTCGGCGAGCCGTCGAGAGCGGCGGTGAGCTACAGCTCACCTGGCCGCCGGCTCACGTTGCGGCCAGCGCCCTGTTGGACGCCATCGCGGCGTAGGCTGACGGCGCTAGTACCCCCCTTCGTGCCAGCGGTGCGAGTCGGATCGACGGCTGCTCTGGATGGATGGACGGGAGCCAGCGTGGTTCCAATAGCGACGTTCAACCCTGCCGAAATGCGCTTGGTAGGACAGCTCTCAAACCACTCTGCGGCCCTGGCGGCGGTGTTCGAGGCGGCCGCCGTTGTCCGGCCGGGACCGAGGGAGCTGCGGGAGTCGGTCGTGGTGGAGCCGGCGTGGCGGCGGTTGGGCAACGGCGTGGTGCAGCGTGCAGTCGTCAAGGTTCTGGCTGTGGCTCGGCGGTCGATGTGCGGACAGGAGGTTCGGCTGGCCGTCGAGGATCTGCTTGGCCATCCCGTGTCGGAGAACTCGATCAGCTCGTGTTTGGCTGCCGGTGCGCGCGGGAGGAAGCCGCTGTTCGAGAGGGTGGCGAGGGGGCGGTACGTGCTGGCATCTCGCAGCGTATAGGGTGGTCGAGTGTTGATCGCCGGGGAGCAGCTATAGGCGGGAGGGTGTCGGGGTCTGCCTTGTGGGTCCCGATAGAATTGTCGATGGCTTCGTCTCCCAAGCGGATAGTCCTGAGTGAGCCCGATGTGGCCGGAGCGTACGGGCTGGTTGAGCGCCGTGTCGATGGCTCGCTTCTGTTGCGCCCGGAGCAGGAGCGCTTGTCGGACGTGCAGCGCGAAACGGCCGGGCGAGTCTTCCGCGACGAGGAGTTCATCGCGCATCTGGAGCGGGTGGCCGCGAGCGACGACGATCTGCCGGCTGACCAGCCGGCGTAGGCGTGCCGACGTTCGAGCGCCTACCGCGCTTCGATCGCGAGTTTCGTCGTTTGCCGCGAGAGCTCCAGCGTGCCTTCCTCACGATGCTACCGGGTGTTCATCGCTGCTCTGCGCGAGCAGCCGCCATCGTTTCCGCCTGCGCTGCGCATCAAGCGGGTGCAGGGTGGAGTTGGAATCTGGGAGATAACTTTCGCGCCGGATGGGCGGGCGACGTTCAAGTATGGCGAGGAGCTTGTCGAGGGTGAGGCCCATGTCATCTGGCGCCGCGTGGGCGGGCATGGTGTGCTCGCGGAGCCATAGAGCGTCCGCGCCTGGCGCGGGGTTCGAGTGTAGCCGCACGCAGTTCCGGCCAGCGAGCAACTCGGCGTTCCAATTCCGCGAATCCATGCTGAAGGCTGCTGGCCGGACAGGCCGAAGCGGGGCCAATGCAGGCGACGCAAGTATTATCGAACCAAGATTTCTGGCGCGATCGACAAGATTGTGTCGGAGCTTACGGTGGCGCTGTCGGCGCAAGAGGCCCGGTCGGGGTTGAGCCGCCTGGCCGAGAAGTTGGCTGGTCTCAGGGCCAGTGATGCCCAGCCGCGGGCCATCGTGAGCCGACGGCTACGGCATCGTCGTCCCGGCTGGGTGCTGGATGCTGTTGTTCGGGTGTTGGTCGATCGAGCCGGGCCGATGAGGCTCATCGATATTCATGCCGCAATGGAGCGACAACTCGGTGAGTCGGTGTCCATGGAGTCCGTAAGTTGGTGCCTTCGCATGGGTGCTCGCGGACTTGACCCACGATTCGTCCGAGTCGTCAGGGGCCGATATGCGTTGGTGGAACCACGGCGTTGAGATGTCCGCTGCTGCTACTCGGTGGCCTTGTTGTCACGAGCGTCCGAGGTTGATGTATCGGTTGTTGGTGCGTCCCGAGCGGCCTCCTCGGGTGCGATCACGCGGACCCCGAGGGGCTCGAGAGCATCCTGCATGCGCTTGTCGTAGGTTGCCACGCCTGCAAGTTGCTTGCCGAGGCTGAGTGCGCTGGCGATGTGGATGGCGTCAAGTGCACCAACGTGTACCGGCTTCACCATGCGTGCTGCGGCGACCACGCTCTCGCTGAGCGGAATGATCGCGGCCGAGGAAAGCACTCCTTGCAGCACCAGGCTGCCATCGATCACCGCGTCGGCCCGCTCCTCACGGGCGCGCGCCACGGCGCGCGGCAACTCGACTTCTGCGATGACGCTGGTCGCGAGTTCGCTCCACGTCAGAAGCTCGCGCTCGATTGCGGCGGACTCTGCCTCGCGTACGAGTAGCTTGAGCAGCGCGGAGGTGTCGACGTAAAGGATGGCCGGGGGCGGCGCGGGCGGTTCAGCGGCTGCCATGCCCGCCGTCGGACCGCTCGCCGCGCACCTCAAGAAGCGCCCGTGTGCCGGCGTCAGTGATGGGCCCGGTCAGAGGGCCTCGTTCGGCGAGCACGTCGCTTAGGCTCCGCGTGGCAGGTCGAAGCATCCCCGCATGGTCGGTGCCGGCCCGCGTCCGCGCGACGCTCGTAAGCGAGGTATCTGTGCCGATCTGAGTATGCCGTGGCTTACCCATGCCCCAATAGGCTACCGCTTGCCGGAGACGCTACGTCCCGGCTACCGAGCCGGCGCCTATGTGGCTCGAAGCTCCTGAAGAAGCGCGTCGCGACGGCCGCGCCTGCGCTCCGCCTTCTTCAGCGACGGCAACTTCTGCGGCTTGCAGAGCAGGCAGCCGGCGCGGCGCTGCTTGGGGCGCTTTCGCTTGTGGTGGGCCATGACTTCAAGCTATCAGCAGGCTGGGCCGCTCCGCAAACACGGCCGCGCGTGGTTCGAATAGCGACGTTCAACCCTGCCGAAATGCACTTGGTAGGACAGCTCTCAAACCCCTCGGCGACCCTGGTGGCGGTGCTCGAGGCGGCCACCGTTGTCCGGCCGGGACCGAGGGAGCTGCGGGAGTCGGTCGTGGTGGAGCCGGCGTCGCGGCGGCTGGGCAACGGCGTGGTGCAGCGAGCCGTCGTCAAGGTGCTGGAATCGGCTCAGCATCCGTTGACCGTGCTGGACGCCCGGGCGGCGGTCGTAGACCTACTCGGCCATCCGGTGTCGAAGGGCTCGATCAACTGCTGCTTGTCCACCGGGGCGCTGGGGGATAAGCCCCGCTTCGAGCGGGTAGCACGCGGTTGCTATCGACTCCGACACGATTGGCTGCGCACGTAAGGTCGTGAGGCCCATCCCTCTCCGGGGAAACCGGGACGACCTGCGAACCTCGTCGCGAAGTTGGCTCGAATCGATTCGAGCGCCCGCCGCTGAGTGGATCGCAAGCATTGCAGTTCGACTTCGGCATAGCTTATGCCTAGCGCCTGATGACGCCCTGATCGTCCTGGTCCGCCGCCTGCGCGACCGACTCCAACCGCCGCCGACCCCAGCGTGACAGTGCGGCCTCAATGGTTCGCGCAAGCGTTTGCCGCATCTCGAGAATTGGCACGTGCCGGACAATGACCAGGAACAAGGTGAGCACGGCAACGACCCAGATAGCGATCCGAGGAAGCACCTCGTCGACAGAAATAAGCGGAACTCCGGGGATCGTGGCAACAACACCGACTATGACTACTATCGCGAGCAGATAGGCGAGCGACCACGAAAGCAGTGTGGCGACTAACTTCGCGCGCCGGTCCACCCTGTTGATGTGGGCGTGTTCAAGTCGTTCGCGCTTGCTCCGCTCCTCTTCCACTCCTCGTTCGGCGAGCTGGGCAGCATGTCGAGCCTTCTCAGTTTCAGCTTCGGCTTCTGCCCGAATGACAGCGGTCGCATGGGCGAGGACCTCGTCTACCGTGCCCGCAGTAAAAGCCTCCTCCAGACCGAAGGTTCGGTCCATCAACATCTCACGGGCCTCTCGCGACGAACGGAGTACGTGATACTGCTCATCCGAAATACTTCCCGCTGCACGTCTGCGCTCGATCTCCTCGATGTAGCGACGCCATAGCTCATCTTTCGGGTTTAGAGCGGCGTAGGATGATGCCATCACTGCGTGTCGCGGCATTTCAGGCGCAAGCATCGGTCGCTTTACCCACGCGAGGCGTGTCATTAGTCCCTCGGACATGCACATCGGGATAGAGCGGCCTCCGGCTATGCCCTTGAAAAACTCTCGACTCGCTGCGACTAGCACCGGATTCGCGGTGAGTAGGATCGCCTTTGCACTCTCAAAGCGATCCATACGCCGCATCCCGCGTAGTCGAGCTACTGCCGCAAGGGACTGGGTATCCTTTTCCAGTGCTTGTTTACGGTTATATGAGATGCGCGCAGCAAGGGCCTCTTCGAGGGTTGCCTCATCCGGCGTGTCAGTGAATGGCGGCGTATCAACGACATCGATCCCCAATTTTTTGAGCCGTTCGTTTATCGAGACGATCATTTCTTCCACATCCGAAAGCGAGAAATGCTTGCTTGTCTGGTAGTAGTGGGGATCCTGAGACCGATGCGCGCCGGGACGTTTGCCGTTCGCGATCGCTTCGAGGACGCCTACCAACTCCTCGCGGGTGTGGTGGAAGCAACGAAGCGTTGCTCCCAACTCGCTCAGCAGCTCAACGAGGTCCATACACTGAGCCACTGTTCCCTCGTCGCCGTAGTCAAGAAGAGGCAGCAAAACCGGAGTGTCAAAGTAAACGGCAAGATCCGTGAACTTGGCTTCGACCTCTCCCACGTTAGGGTAGAAGAGCACACCGCTCAGGATATGTCCCTTGACGACAGTCTCCAAGCACCCAAAACCTTCTGGATCCCGCTCGCTCAAATGCAGAGCAAATGCGCTAATCACGTGTCGCGCCCTACGTGAGTCCGGCCGGAAATTGGGTAGTGGATCTCCTTCGATAGCTGCTTGAAGAATTGGGAGCGAGCCTTCCTGAAGGTAGTTCAGGACACTCTTGTCTGCGTCGGCTTCCGACCATTCAAGCTCGTATCGGTCCTTCGCAAAAGTTCGCAGCTTTTCGAGCAAGCATTTGTGCTGGCGAAGCGCATCCGCCCGCACCTGGTGGAAATCCACCTTGTGCAGCATCTCCGCATTTGGGTAATAGACGCCAGCGTCGCGCTTGAGGTAATTCCGCTCAGCGCATCGTTTGAGGATCGAGTGGAGCGCACCGAGCGGGATCTTTATGCCTGTGTCCTCGACTAGGTTCTGTTGGAGTTCGAGGGCCGATACTGGCTTCTCGGCATCCCGCTCTAGTGTCCCGCGCCGTTAATTCGTTTTAGAAGTCGTGAAATGGAGTTGAGGATCTGCTCGGCGGTCTTGACCCAGATGAATGGTTTGGGGTTCTCGTTCCATGCTGCGACCCAGTTGCGGATGTCTTTCTCCAGCGCGTGGACCGAGCGGTGATCGGAGCGCCTGAGTAGATCGTCGGTGAGGTAGGCGAACCATCGCTCCACCTGGTTGATCCAACTGGAGTACGTCGGGGTGTAGTGCATGTGAAAGCGGGGATGCGCGTCGAGCCAGCGTTGGATGGCTGGGCTCTTGTGGGTGCCGTAGTTGTCGCAGATGAGGTGCACGTCGAGGTGCTCGGGTACCTGGCTGTCGATCTTGGTCAAAAACTTCTTGAACTCGATCGTGCGGTGACGGCGATGAGTCGAGCTGATCACGGTCCCGTCTTGAGTGTTAAACGCGGCAAACAAGCTCGTGGTGCCGTGACGCAGGTAGTCGTGGGTGCGCTTCTCTGGCATGCCGGGCATCATTGGAAACGCTGGCTGGGAGCGCGCGAGCGCTTGCACCTGGCTCTTCTCATCCACCGACAACACCACCGCGGCCTCCGGCGGATTTAGATACAGGCCGCAGATGTCATAGACCTTCTCTACAAACAACGGGTCGTTGGAGAGCTTGAAGGTGTCCGCGCGGTGGGGCTTGAGATCAAACGCCCGCCAGATCCGCCCGATCGTCGACTTTGACAATCCCGAGCGCTCGGCCATCTTCGCGCGCGACCAATGCGTCGCGTTCTCCGGCGTGGACTCCAACGTTGCCACGACTACGTCCTCGACCTGCTCTGCAGTGATACTCGCCGGGCGACCCGGACGCGGATCGTCCGAGAGGCCGTCCAACCGCAGCTCACAAAACCGTCGGCGCCACTTCCCGACCGTCGGCGTTGACACCCCACACGCCACCGCCACATCCTTATTGGAGCGCCCCTCGGCGCACCTCAAGACGATCCGCGAACGCAACGCCAATGCTTGGGAAGACTTTCTGCGCCGCTCCCACCGCACCAACTGATCGCGCTCAGCGTCACTCAATTCCAGCACCTGCTTGGGTCGTCCAGTTCTGGGCATGCCACAGCATACCACACTTAAGCAAAGAATTAACGGCGCGGGACACTAGGTGACCGGCGACGAGCGGAACGAAGCTGTCGAGAACATCATGCCCATGGTCCCAATTGACCGTGAGGATGGCGAGGCTGATCAGTGTGTGCTCTGACATGTCTACCGGCTATCGGAAGTGTTGAGTATCTCCCACGTCAACGCATCGCGCTCGATTCCGTCAATCGTGAGTGTCTCAACGCGGCAATGCTTATCAGCGGGTACGTCCACGAGCGAGGTGTCCCGTAGGTCGGCCTTGGTCACGCAGATGCCGGCAAATCTGCCACCGTACACATACCCCTGAATATGGTCGCACTCACCGGGCGTCTCACCACAAATCGTGCATTCAGATTTGCGAACGATCATGCCGACGCTCATGAAGGCGACGTGAGGGAAAAGCATGGTCTCTGCCTGAAATGCAACCGAGGCGAGCCGGCGAAATTGCCCGCCGATTGGATGTGCACGGAGCGCGCCCCTCCACGCTTGTTGCGCGTCTACCATGCGATCCCAAGCTGTGCGCATGTCGCCTTTCTTGAAAGCTATCCAGAGGCGAAGTGTGCTGGCGAGTGCGCCAGCGGCACATTCGCCACATAGCAAGCGGGCCGCTGAGTCCTCGTCTCCGCGCTCAACTACCTTTGCCTTGAGGCGCGATGCTTCGTTTATGAGCGCCTCGTAGGCGTCTGCCGCTTCTCGTTGCATGGTCAGGCCTCGTGCGGCTGGTATCGCCGCTGCATGTTGCTTGTTTGTCGCCTCGAATGCGGCATCGAACTCAATGATCTCGGGTACATCAACGCGATCGGGACTACTCATGTTGTCTATCGCATCCAGTGAGGTCGCCGACGGCATCGAGTATCTGGCCGATCTCGGTCGCGGGTCCGTTGTAGGTGAGCTGAACACAGCCCCCATCTTTCTGCTCGACGACGACATGGAGTCTCGCCGTGTGCTTGCCGGGTACCCCTTTGAATAGGTCGGTGACGTAGTTTGCGATCACGCCGAGTGCGATACTGACGAGCGCAGGCGTTTCGCTAAGGAGCGCCGAACTGAGGAACACGGTCGGACCAATCCAGTCTGCATGATGCTCCGACAGACGAGGAAATTGGTTATCCGGGGAGTCAAGACGATCCTCGGCGATGTCCGCTTTGCGCCATAGCGTCCGCACCGCAGCGTCTGCGGCCTCAGTGAGCAGCTCGTCATCGCCACCCGCTGTAGCAAAGTTACGCGGCAACATGGCGAGGCCAAGCGGTCGCCGGATGCCGAGAGCTTCACAACGGGCACCCACCGCCGGAAACTCACCGAGCGTGATAAACGTACTGGTCAACGTTCGTCGATTGAGTGTAGGAGCAGCATCACCCCGTGTGACCGCCGACGGTCGCCATGCCGATCCCACTGCGCTGCCCCGGGAAGTTCTCGGCGAGGTTCGTGAGCTGGCTGAGCACGCTCATCGACTCGCCGACGACCTGCTCCGGTTTGGTGCCCATACGACGGAAGTCGCGCGCGAACTGCTCGGCATTCGACGGCAGTTCAGGACCGCTGAGCTTCCGATAGACGGCAATCATGGCCTCCAGCTCGGCGAGCGCGCCCGTCACGCGGGTCCAGGTGCCGTTGCCGATGCCGGTTGAGGGCGGTGGGTTGGCGATGTCGAGGCGGGCGAGGTCGCCTGCTCGGCTCACGAGTTTGATGATCTCGGCGAGCATCAGGAGCTGGGTTTTGGTGGCGTCGTCCGGCGCGTTGATTATGGTTCCCATAGCAGTTCTCTCCTAGCTGATTGATTGGGACCGCTCATCATCCTCCGGCTGTCGGACGGATGTTTGCCGCGTCGCACAAGTACCATTGAGCGCTACCGCGCAGGCCACCTGATCGACCTGTCCGCGCCCTCAGATAACTGGCGGAGAGGGGTTATTCCCCTTGCCTGGGTTCCTCTTGTTTTTCTTGGGGGTGTGGTTCCGGATTGCTCTCGCGGAGCCGGAGCCCGTAGGGCGGAGGTGGAGCGAGGGCAATCCGCGCGCTCCGCGGCCGGGGGGTCGTCGGGTGCGCTTTGGGGGTTGTGGGGGGCTGGGGTGGTTCAGCGTGTTGCTGCGTAGCGTGCCCAGTCGCCGTTGGCGAGTTGGGTCCAGTCCTCGGCGGTGCTCTCGGCGAAGCCGAGGAGGTCGGCGAGGATCGCGGCGGGCAGCGTTTGAGCGAGTTGCAGGACGGCTGAGCCTCGCCCGGCGCGGCTGGTGATACCGAGTTTGCCGAGGCGTCTGCGCATGTGCTCGGAGTGGATGGTGGTGTCGAGCCGTAGGCCGGGGAACAGCCACTCGGGGCGGGTGTTGACTGCGGTGGTGGCGAGGTGTGGGGGGCTGTCCTTGAGTCGCTGGGTGAGCGTGGCGAGTGGCTCGGGGAGCAGCAGCGGCTCGCGGCCGAGGCTGATGAAAACGCGGCCTTGGCGGTCTTGGACGTCGTTTGGGGTCAGGAGCACGATGCGGCTGATCGGCTGGGCGAAGAGCAGCAGCAGGCAGCCCGCGACGCGGTCTCGGAGGTCGAGTGACTCGTCGTCCAGTAGGCGGCCGAGCAGCTGCAGGCGCTGGCGGGGGGGCAGCGGGTCGACGTGCTGCTGGGCGGCGAACGGGGGCGCGGTGAGCGGCCCGATGATTTTGCGCCGCCGCGCCCAGAGGACGAACGTGCGGATGCGCGTGCGCTGGGTCGATCCCTCTGCCAGCCAGAAGTCCAGGTGCTCTTGGCGGAGCTCTTGGAGGGTAAGGGTGCGCTGTGAGAGCCACAGAAGGAGATCCGCGGCGACACGGATCTGGGTGCAGGCGTAGCGATAGGAGCTGCGCTTGGCGTGTCCTTGCCGCTCGGCTTTACCCAGGTTGTGCTGGATCTTCCAGGTCGCGAACGTGCGTAGGTGAAGGCGCTCTGGCCCATCGGGCACGCGGAGCACCTCGCGGGCGATGAAGGCCGCGAGCGCGGCTGTCTGCTGGTGGCGCTCGGGCAGCGCGCCGTGTGCGACCAGCGCCGCCCGCAGGTAGATCGTGCTCTGACCGCCGTCGACGGTGTCGAGCGCGTCGTGGGTGAGCGCGAGGGCGCCACTGGCCAGCTCCAGGAGCGTCTGGTAGCTGCGACTGCTGTGCATCCATCCCAGCACCGTCCACGGCTTGGCGCCAGCGGCGAGGGCCGCCAGATACCCCTGGAGAGCCTCGATGGCCGCGGGGTCGCCAGTTCGCTTGAGCTCTGTGAGGCTGGCGTGCAGAACGCAGCGGGCGCAGTGACCATCGGCGTAGTTCGTCTCCTCCGCGTCGCAGCCGCGGCAGACCTGAAGGACGCGCTCCCCGGCGCAGCGCTCGCATAACCCCGCCGCTGCCGCCGAGGGTCGCGCCTGGCGCTCACAGCCGCGGCACGCGATCTTCCGCTGAAGCCGTCGCTGCCTGCATCCCGAGCACTCGGGGCCGGCGCCGGTGCGCGCCGCGACAATCGCCAGCTTGCCGCAGAACGCGCACGGCTCCCGGCGAGAGGGGTGCCTGTGCGAGCAGGACAGACAGATCGGGTGCTCGCTGCGGGTGTGATGGCATGGCCTGGTTCGACCGCAGGCCGAGCACAGCGCGAGCGGGGGCTTCCAAGTGGAGCCTTTGCGCCGGCATGTGTTGCAGATCGGGGCGTCGGTCTTCGCGCGGCGGCAGCGGCGCTCCCGGCCACACCCAGAACACACCGCGATCGGCTCGACGTAAGGTGCGCGCCTGCGCTCGCTCACCGCGCTCCGCCGGACGGGCGGATCCGGGCGCGCTTGGGCTTCAGATCACCCACGCCCTTCCCGCCCGCCGCCCGGGCGCGCGACGGCGCCCTCGCCGGCCGCTCGACGGGCTTGATCAGATCGTTCGGGGTGCAGTCGAGGATCCGGCAGAGCACCATCAGGGTGTGCAGGTTCAGCCGCTCGGGCTTGCCGGTGAAGATCCGCCAGACCTGGGACTCCGAGAGGCTGACCCCGTGCTCGGCCAACAGCGGCGTGAGCTCCGCGTAGCTGTGAACACCGTGCTCGGCCAGCAACGCCCGGAGCATCCACTCGTAGTCGATCTCGCTCATCACGCCCCTCCCGCGAGCGCGCCGGCGAGCTGCGCGTGCAGCGCGCGGCTCATCGCCTCGTTCTTGTAGTCGCCGCTGACACCGGTGTAGAGCGCGGTCGTGGACGCGAAGCGATGCCCGACCTGCATCCGCACGAACAGCTCATCCCACCCATCCTCGATCAGATGCGTGACATAGCTGTGGCGCAGCGCGTGCGGCGTCAGCTCGCCCGGCAACCCCAGCTCGTCGCGGTACTCCGCGAAACGCTCGCTGACCTGTTCGCTCGAGATCCGCGCCCCACGCTCGGTCAACCACAACGCGGGATGATCCATCCCGTAGAGCGGACGGACCTCCTCGATGTACTGCTCGACGACCTCGACCGACCAGTCAAACACGCTCAGCACGTTGCGCCGCCTCGGCGCGCTACCCCGCGACGCCTTCCCATAACGAACGCTCAAAGTCCCATAGGCACCGAACGACGGGCGGTGCGCGTTCCCAGAGAAGTCCGACACGTCAAGCCGCGCGGCCTCCTGACGGCGCAACCCCCACGCATAGATCGTCTTGAACAGCGCGGCGTCGCGAAACGCCGCCAGCGCGCCCTTGCGCCTGCGCGCCCGCCGATCGGAGACCCGCGCGTCGCAGTAGTCGAAGAACATCACCAGCTCCTCCCGCGTCAACGGACGCCGGCCCGGGCGCCCCTCGTAGTCAACGACGTGGCGGATCGTGTTGCGCTCATCCAAGACCTGCACCGGACGCACACCGAACTGCGCCTCGCAGATCGCCACCCACGGGTAACGCTCATCCGTCAAATACTCAAGGAACCCCCGCAGCGTCGCCTGATAGTGACGCAGCGTCGAGACCGACCGGCGCTTCGGAGGCGACGCCAGATCCTCAAGCCACTCATCGACATGGACCGCCTGCCACTCCCACGGCCACAACCCCACCTCAGCACGAAAACGCCTGACCATCGCCGTGCTCTTGCACTTCGTCGCCTCAGCCAAATGACGCGCCGACTGCTGACGCCCCCAACCCACGACCACAGCCTCGAACACCGCCTCACCCATCCGCAAAGGCCGCACACCCTCCCCGAACACCAACGCCAACGCAGCCTCCGCCCGCGCCTCCTCAGCGGCCGTGACCACTCCTGCCGATACCCACGCCTCCCCTTGCATCCAACGCAACCCTACTCGCATCCGATGCAAGACACCAAACCCAGCGACAAACACCCGCACCCTCCGACATATTCACGCCCACACACCCCAAACAAGAGCACCCAACAGAGAGCGCACCACAAGAAACTCCCGCACAACGCGACTTGCATCAAACGCAATAACTCTTATATCAGCCTATACCTCACGCCGTGAACGTTGATGACCCATCGCCCGCCGATGGCGTTGAGCCGATGCGCCGGGCTGGCTTCTAGCCTCATGCTTCATGCCGTCACGCAGGCGTATCCCCGCCGCTCCATCGGGAGTCCGTGCTCGGAAGCTATGCGGGCGGACGCAGGCGGTCTTCTATCGAGACGCCGACGGTCGCGAGCCGGTCGATGTCTTCTTGGAGAAGTTGTTGAAGACCCAGCCGCTCGCGGCGGCGAAGATCGACGACACGATCGAGGAGCACCTGAACGGGAGGCAGTCAGACGCGCCGCCGCCCGAGTTTCCGATCACCTCGCAGATCGACGGAGAGCTTCGCGAGCTGCGAGTCCGTTTCGCGCGAACTCGCTACAGGCTGCTCTATCAGCGATCCGGCAACCTGGTTGTCCTTCTCCACGCTTTCGAGAAGAACACTGGCGCTGTGCCGGCGCGTGACCGTGAAATGGCCAAGAGGCGCATGGTCGATTTTCGGGCGAGGATGGACGCGGAGCGCCGTCGTCCTCCGCGGGCGGCTGGCCGGGATGCTCCGCCGAAGTCGCGGCGAGGCTGATTGGGCTTATCATGCGTGATAAGGTATGGCTCGTGAGCGACGCTGTCCAAAGCCCTGTCGGCCGTTCCGCTGTTGAGGCGGCGGGTAGCCGCGCCGATCGCAGCGAGGCTTACCGTGACGCCCGGGCCGAGTACGCACGCCTTCGTGCTTTGCGCAAAGTCAGCCCGATCGCCGCGCATCTGCGTGAACGGCGGTTCGAGCTGGGGCTGACTCAGGAGGAGGTCGCCAAGGCTGCGGGGACCTCGCACAGCGCGGTGTCGCGGCTCGAGAAGGGCACGCATATCCCGCAACTGCCCACCTTGCAGCGGATCGCCGCCGTGCTGGACGAGGAGCTGCTCGTCTGCTTTCAACGCACCGTGGACGGTGAGGTCGAGCGGGAGTTCGCCGCCGTAGCCTGAGCCGCCCATTGGAGGACGGCGAGCGGGGCCAATGCAGGCAAGCGGAGGGTATTCGAACCAAGATTCTGGCGCGATCGACAAGGTTGTGTCGGAGCTTCTGGCGGCGCTGGCGTCGCAAGAGGCCAGGTCGGGGTTGAGCCGCCTGGCCGAGAAGCTGGCTGGTCTCAGGGCCAGCGATGCCCAGCCACGGGCCATCACGAGCCGACGGCTACGGCCTCGTCGTCCAGGCTGGGTGCTGGAAGCCGTGCGTGACGTGATGGTGGACCACACGGGGCCGATGCGGGTCGCACATGTCCATGCAGCGGTCGAGGCAGCGCTCGGCGAGTCGGTCTCGGCGAACTCGGTAAGTTGGATGCTTGCCTCTCATTCCGCAGGTTTGTCGCCGCTGTTTGTCCGAGTGGCGAGGGGCCGGTATGTTGTGGCGAATACGCGGTCCAAATCCGCGTCGCGGAGGCTAACTCGCGGTGATTGATCGTACCGGCTTGATCACGGAGCCTCGAGAAGGGAGAGCCGCGAGGGTTTCCGCGGCGACGGAGGCCGGCGCTAGCCTGCCTGCCTGTGCCCACCGATCCGATCTCTGTCCGCTGGACGCTCCACGCGCTCGACAAGGCGCAGAAGCTCGGCTTTGCTCGCATGGATGTCGAGTCGGTGCTGCTGGCGCACCATCACGAGCGGCGGCGCAACGCGGGCAGAGCGCATTGGCGGGTCGCCACTGGGCGGCTCGTGATCGCGTACGAGCATCCGGATGGCGACGATCCGCTGGTTGCTCGCATTGTGACGATCTGGCGGCGACGCTAGCCTATGACCATGAGAATCGACGGGCACTACGACGCTGAGGCGGACATCGCCTGGGTCCGCTTCGAGGGCTACGATCCGAGCACGGCTGTCGCCGAGGAGACCGATTCGGGCCTACGGGAACTCGATCCGAGCACAGGAGAGATCGTGGGGTTGGAGTTCTGGGAAGCGAGCAGCAAGCTGCCAGCCGACTTCCTGCAGATGCTCCCGCCGCCCCAGGTCGAGATCGCTGCCTGATCGCCCCAGGATCCGCTGGCGACCCCTCGCTCGCGCGGACGGCGAAGCGGACGGCCCCTGTACAGGTTCGAATTGCGACGTTCAACCCTGCCGAAATGCGGAGGAGCGGAGGGTATTGGAACCAAGATTCTGGTGGGATCGACAAGGTTGTGTCGGAGCTTCTGGCGGCGCTGGCGGCGCAAGAGGCCCGGCCGGGGTTGAGCCGGTTGGCCGAGAAGCTGGCTGGTCTCAGGGCCAGCGATGCCCAGCCACGGGTCATCATGAGCCGACGGCTACGGGCTCGTCGTCCGGGCTGGGTGCTGGATGCCGTGCGTGAAGTGATGGTTGACCAGGCGGAGCCAATGCGAGTCATGCATGTCCATGCAGCGGTCGAGGCGTTGCTCGGTGAGGCCGTCTCCAAGGACTCGGTGAGTTGGTGCCTGTCCGCCGGTGCCCACGGGAAGGAGCAGCTGTTCGTGCGAATCGCGCGAGGGCGGTACGTGCTGGCGCGTGATGCGTGGCACGCAGAAGACATAGGCTCAAAGAACACAGTCGTCCGCGGTTCGGCGTACGGTGCTCGGTTGTGTCCTTCGAGCATCCCCGGACAAGCGACCCCGACGGGCGGGCGGTGGTGTTCGACGTAGGCTCCAGGCTGCACCTCGTAGACCGGCGTCCCTGGCTACTCGACCACATAGACGTCATCCTGGACACCGTCGCCCACCCCGACTACCGGGTCGTGGACCCCATCCCAAACCGCGAGCGGTTCTACCGCCAGCACATCGAGCCCGGTCGCTGGTTGCGGGTCGTCGTAGACTACGGTCAAGATCCCGCACGGGTCGTGACCGCCGTTGAGCAGGTCAACGATCCACGGATGACATCATGATGATCACAATCGCCGGCATCGACTTCGACTATCAGGACTACGACGAGCGGGGCGATGTGCTGTTCCTGCACGTCGGGAAGCCCACGGAGCCACCCGCCAAGGCGTTCGAGACCCCCGAGGGCCATACCGTCGAATACGACGAGCACGGCGCCGTGGTCGGCTTGGAGCTGATGGGTGTTCGGCGAGCTGTCGAGAGCAGCGGCGATCTACAGCTCACCTGGCCGCCGGCTCACGTTGCGGCCAGCGCTCTGTTGGGTGCCATCGCGGCGTAGGCTGACGGCGCTTCGTACCGGTGGTGCGAAGTCGGAATCGACGGGCTGCTCTGAATTGATGGACGGGAGCGAGCGTGGTTCCAATAGCGACGTTCAACCCTCCGAAAATGCACTTGGTAGGACAGCTCTCAAACCCCTCGGCATCGCTGGTGGCGGTGCTCGAGGCAGCGGGAGGCGCGCTGCGACGGCCTGCCGGGTTGCGGAAGCCGATCGCGTTGGAGCCAGCGTCCCGTCGGCTGGGCAACGGTGTGGTGCAGCGGGCGGTCGTCAAGGTATTGGCGGCCGCCGGTGGCTCGATGCGCTGTGCAGACGTGCATGAGGCGGTCGAACGTCTGCTCGGGGGACCTGTCTCGAAGAACTCCGTGAGCTGGTCCCTGGCGGCTGATGCTCGGAGCAAAGAGCCACGATTCGAGCGCACCACGAGGGGCCGCTACCAGCTGAGACGATAGTCTCGCTGTACTCGCTGTCCGGCGTGGGACGCGCTACTGTGTGCCCATGTTGCCCTCGATCGATTTCACGATCGCCTTCGATGAGCCCGACGAGGAAGGCTGGGTTGTCGCGCGTGTGCTGGAGGTCCCGGGAGCTCACAGCCAGGGCCGCACGCGAGAGGAGGCGCGGGAGAACGTGCTCGATGCGCTGCGCACAGTGCTCACGCCGGACGATGAGCTCTCAGGGCAACGCTCGGGCGAGGGCTTGGAGCATCTTCGGTTCGTCGCGGCGGCGTGAAGCGGCGCGATCTGGAGCGTCACCTGCGTGAGCATGGCTGCCGTGAGGTAGGCGGCTCAAAGCACGCCAAGTGGCGTGGGCCGAACGGCGAGGTCTCGGCCCTCCCGCGGCACAAGCAGATCGGGCCGGGTCTGACGCGAGCCATATGCGAACAGCTCGGAGTTTCGGTGCCGCCGAATCCGCGCTGACGGCTGTCGGGCGGGTAGGCCCGGACCGGTGCCAATGCAGGCAAGCGGAGGGTATTCGAACCAAGATTCTGGCGCTATCGACAAGATTGTGTCGGAGCTTCTGGCAGCGCTGGCGGTGCAAGAGGCCCGGTCAGGGTTGAGCCGCCTGGCCAAGAAGCTGACTGGTCTCAGGGCCAGTGATGCCCAGCCACGGGCCATCACGAGCCGGCGGCAACGGCCTCGTCGTCCAGGCTGGGTACTGGATGCCGTGTGTGAGGTGTTAGCTGATCAGGCAGGGCCGGTGCGTGTCGCGCATGTCCATGCGGCGGTCGAGACATCGCTTGGCGAGACGGTGTCGAAGGACTCCGTCAGCTGGGTGCTTTCGTCCCACTCGGCGGGTTCATCGCCGCTGTTTGTCCGCGTCGCGCGAGGGCGATACGTGCTGGCAAGCGCTCCGTAGTCAATTGGCTACCCGAGGGCCGGGCTGCGCACTAAACTGGCCCGACATGGCTCCACTCGACCAAGAGGCCTTGACGCGCTGGATGGAAACCCGAGCGGAACGAAGCGAAAGCAAAGTGGGATGACGCTTACGCTGCCGGCGAGGTGAACGCCTTTGGGCTTGTCCTGGCCCGCATGAAGCGCGGCAACCTCCCCGAGATGGACGATGTGGAGACGGTGATCAAGGAGTTCGTGCAGATCCACGAGCCGGAGGCCCTTGGCGGCAGCCCCTTCGCCGAAGGTCAGAGGAACGCCGAGGCCGCCGTTGAGAAGAAGATCCGGGAACTAATGGGCGTCGCATGATCCGTGTCGAGGGACCTGACACCATCGCGGTCATCAAGCGGGCGCGCGACCACACGCATGGCACGGTCCCGCTGATACTGGAGGCCGCGATAACCCTGCTGCTGGGCTGCCCCCTCGCGCGGGACGCGCACGTGCATATCCTCCGGCAGTCCCGGCCTGGCGCAGAAAGCTACGGCCTATATCTCGCAGACGACCGTCAGTTCCACTTCAGGCCTGAGCCCAAAGGCCACGACGCCACGTCGATCGCTGTGAGGGACTGCTACAGGAATGGCAAGTTGGTTGCCACCCTCGACGGCCGGGAGTCGATTTGGGGGTTCTTCGGTGGCTTGAGCTGCGACTAGCGCGTAGCCAGCGTCGGCCGTTGCTCGATCGCGTCAGGGAGCAACTGGCCGGGGCTCCTACCGTTCGACGGACCGACGGGCAAGGCGCATGAAACCTTGCGGGCATAAGGAAGCCTGTCAGGCGCGGCGAATGGTGGCGAGTGACCACTGCGACCGGAACGCGCATCCGCTATATGGGCAACAAGGTTGCGCTTGCCGACGAGGTTCGCTCGATCATCGTCGAGCTGGATCGTCGGCGCATACTCGTTGACCTCTTCGGCGGCATGTGCTCGGTTGCTGGTGCAGTGGCCGACTCCGGTCGGAACGTCTGGAATAACGATATACAACGCTATGCCCGCTTGGTCGCCCATTGCTTGCTCGCCAGCAGCGACCACCCTCCGGCTCGTGACACGGCCTTGCAAGCCCTCACGCCCAGATATCGCGAAAACCTCAAGTCCCTTCGTGCACGATACGCGGGGGCTCTGAAGGACGAGCGCGAAGTCCTGAGCCGCGACGATCCAAAGCTTTACCGCGACGCCCAGGATGCCTGGATGCACGTCGGTAACGACGACACGATCGCGCAAGAGGCCGCTAGGTTGCGCCGTCGCCAGACGGGTGCCTATCGGCTCGCAACCTTGACATTCGCATGGGGATATTTCGGTCTCCGCCAATGCACCGAAATCGACAGTATCCGAGCTGCGATTGACGCTGCCGAGCGGGAACTCGCATTCAGCACTGACGAGACTGCCTGGTGTCGGCTGGCGCTGCTACAGACTTGCAGTCGCGTAGCGAGCACTCCCGGTCACTTCGCGCAATTTCTCCGAGGCGAGCGAGCCAGCAGTCTGCGTCGTATTCAGGCCGCTCGAAGACGGTCTGTGTGGGACGGTGTTCTTGATGACCTTGAGCACCTAAGGCCGTTCGGTACCAAGGCGTGGCGCGCTCGCAACCGGGTGCTCACCGAGGACGCGCTCACGATCTGGCCGATTCTCGATGATGCGGGGCTCGGACCTGCGATCTTCTACGTAGATCCACCGTACTCCAAGGAGCAGTATTCGCGCTTCTATCACGTACTCGAGACACTGGAGCGATATGATTATCCTGAGTCTTTCGGGGTAGGACGATACCGTCCAGATCGCTTCGCAACTCCTCTTGCGAGGAAGAGCGGTGTGCTCGCCGCAACTAGAACGCTCTTCTCCGCGATCGCCGAGCGGGACGGTACTTTGTTGCTCAGCTATCCTTCGACTGGGCTGCTGACAGCCGAGCTTGGGATTAGCGTTGATGCGCTTCTCTCGGAGTACTTCGACGATGTCAGGCTCGCCGTCACGTCCGCCAGTCAACACAGCACACTTGGGGGCCGGCATGGGGCATCCCGACAAGAGGTAGTTGAGTATGTATGGACTGCCGTCTAGGCTAGGCTCTCCATTACCTCTTCAAGCACTCTAGGCATAAGAATGGCGACAAAGCTAAAAAATATTCCCCCGGAGAAGATCAAGAGCAATCCAGAGAACCCTCGAATGCACTTTCGGGACCCTGGCTTGAATCGACTAGCCGACTCCATCGAGGAGTCAGGCGGTGTCCTAGTTCCGGTATATGTCTACCCCGATCCAAGCGAGCATGGTATTTACCGACTCGTCGACGGGGAGCGACGGTGGCGAATGGCTTTGCGACTGGGCCTGAGCACGATTCCGGCGCTTGTCCGTGATGGTCCACCTGACCCCGCTCAGAACATCGTCGAGATGTTCAACATTCACAAGGTGCGCGAGGATTGGGAGGATATGCCCACAGCTCGCGCACTGCAGGAGGTCATGAGGCGCAAGAACACGGAAGACTCCGACGAACTAAAGCAGCTCACCGGCCTGTCCAAGGAGCAGATTGCACGCTATCGGCTCACACTCGACCTCCCGAAACGCTATCAGAAACTTATCGAGGATGGCAAGGTTCCGATGAATTTCTTTTGGGAGCTGGACCGCAATGTGATACGCCCTCTAGAAAAGTCGCGGCCAAAACTCGCCCAGGAATTCTCGCCAGCCAAACTCCGTGAAGCATTCCTCTCAAAGCGCGATAGTGGTGCTCTTAAGGATCTAATTGATCTACGTAAGGTAAAGCCCATCATCGATCGAGCGGCGATGGACGCTGGCACGCCAGATGCATCGTCCGCGCTGGATGGCTTCTTGAAGAAGCTCTTCAAAGAGAAAACAGCGACCATTGACGAGATTTATGACGCATCTGTCTCGTTTGCGGTCGAGAGTGACAAGCTTGCTCAACAGGCCACCCAGCTTCCGGCAGTCTTCGCCCAAATCCTGTCTAAGGCTAAGACAGAGGACGAGCGCACACTTGTCCTCGATTGCCTACGCAAAACGCGTGATGCACTCACTGCACTTATTCAGGAGCATGAATAGGGGCTAGCTGTGGACGGCGAGTCCGACTTCGATTCGGCTTACCTTGGGCCTGGTGATCAGGAGCGAGATCGCGCAATAGCCGCGATTCGCAAACTTGACATTAGCTGGACTGATTCAGTCAGCACACTGTCACTCGACGACGTGCGCTGGCGGCCCGATATGAAGGCCTCGAAAAAGCGAGCACTGCATCTCACGTTGACGGGCGATATCCCGGAGGCGTTGAAGCGGCGGCTGCGTGCCGCGCATGACGCTCAATTCCCCCTGACGGTCGCACTCGGTTCACGTAACCTAGACACGGCGACACTAGGCTTGCTACAAGACATCGACGCACGGATTATCGCGATTGACTGGGACGAGTCTTCCTGCGATGCTCGAGCCTATCGATCCGTCGCGGACTGGATTGCCTCGGAGCGAATCTCTTTGGCGCCAGACGATCTCCGTACGCTCGCGGGGGCTCGGTTCGCGGCGGCTTTGGAAGAGCCTACAAACATAAAGGGTCGATACTACGAGGAGACATTGTGCCTCGTCTTCAGCCAGGTGCCGTGGCTAACGGTCGAGGAGCACGCCTACCGGAACGCAAGCGAGGAGATCGACGTTATCCTCGGTATCCATGCCACGGGTCACGTTGCGGCTCTTGTCAAAGGAGCGATAGCGATAGCAACGGCTAAGAACGAGAGCAAAGCGACGAACTCTGCTACCGTCAAGTATCTTAAGGAGCAGATAGCAAATCGCAAGGGCCGGTGCGAGCTGGGCTTCTTGTGTTCTGCAAGCACGATCTCCAATGAGGCCAAGACCGAGGTCTTGCGCGGGTCGCAATCCTCCAACATCCTAATCGCCGAACTCGACTGTGATGACCTACACGGTCTCATCAGTCATCCGGAGAATCTCGACGAGAACGTGCAGTCGTTGATCCGACGCGCGGTCAACGCATGAAAAGATCCCGCAGCGCGGGAAAATTAAGTGGTACAGCGACGCTGTTGCGTGGTGGGGGGTTGAGCGTCGCACAATCGGCGATCAACAACGCCGGACACTTCGTCCCGCACGGTCAGCTTGACGGGGTCCCCGTGATGTGAGCCGGGGATTATGCGTGTTCGTCATGTCCCGTTGGTGGGATGAGAGGATGGACACGATCATGAAGCGACGTAGGCATACGCCGGAGCAGGCCGTCAGGAAGATCCGTGAGGGCGAACGGCTTCTGAACGAAGGGAAGGATCTCGCCGAGGTGCTGCGGCATCTGGAGGTCACGGAGTCGACGTTCAATCGGTGGCGCGCGCAGTATGGCGGGATGAAGGCCGACGAGGCGAAGCGGCTGAAGACGCTCGAGAGCGAGAACCAGCGGCTGAAGAAGCTCGTGGCGGAGCAGGCGCTGGACATCGACATGCTTCGGGAGTTGAGCCGGGGAAACTTTTGACCCCGGAACGCAGGCGCCGCGCCGTCGAGGGGCTGCAGCAGCGTTTCGGGGTTTCACAGCGCCGCGCGTGCCGCGTGGCGGGTCAGCATCGCTCCACTCAGCGCAAATCCCCACTGGCACCCAGGCCCGCGGATGAGCGGCTCGCTGCTCGGCTGCGGGAGATCGCCGGTGAGCATCCGCGGTGGGGGTGGAAGACCGCTCACCAGATCCTGCTCAGGGAGGGCTGGAGCCTGAATCGCAAGCGGACACGCTGCGTCCTGGCGCGAGGAGGGCCTGCGCCGGCCCGTGAAAGCACGCAAGCGTCGTCGGCTGCCCGGTGGCGGTAAACAGCGGCTGCGGGCGTCCAGGGCGAACGAGGTGTGGGCGATCGACTTCCAGTTCGATGAGACTTCAGACCGCCGCAGGATCAAGCTGTGCAACATCGTTGATGAGTTCACCCGCGAGGCACTCGCCATCCGGGTTGGCCGCTCCTGTACTGCCGATGATGTCGTCGAGGTGATCGCTGGCTTGATCGCCGAGCGCGGTGCCCCCGCGTATCTACGCTCGGACAACGGCCCGGAGTTCATCGCGTGGGCGCTGCGTGACTACTGCCGGATGACGCTCATGGCCACAAGCTACATCGAGCCGGGATCACCGTGTGGGAGAACCCGTTCGTTGAGTCCTTCAACGGCCGCCTCCGAGACGAGCTGCTGAACATCGAGGAGTTCGGCTCCCTCACCGAGGCGAAGGTCGTGATCGAGGACTGGCGCCAGGAGTACAACACCTACAGGCCCCACTCAGCGCTCGGAGGTCGCTGTCCAGCTGAGTACGCCACAACCACAATCAACAACAACCAAAACAACCCAGAACACGCATAGCCCCGGACCACCCACCGGGGCCCGTCAAGCTCATGACCTCCGGTGAGGTGTTCGAGCAGACCTGGACGATCCGCAACAGCGGCACCGCCAGCTGGCAGGGAAGGCGACTCGAACGCCAAGGCCCCCTCACTGGCCCAGGCCTTATCTCCTCGGCGCGGTTCTATGACCTGCCCGATACGGAACCTGGCGAGATCGCAGCACCGACGGCTGTGCTCAAGGCGCCCACCTACGACTGCAGCTCGATCGCCTACTTCAAGATGATAGATAACAAGGGAAGACTCTGCTTCCCGGACAACTACCAGCTTGGGCTAGTATCCTGAGTCGTAAGTTCGTGGGATAAGCGTGTTATCATGCCGGGATGGCTACTACTCTCGGTCGTCCCAAGGCGGTGTTGGAGCTCACCGGTGGTGAGCGTGCGCAGTTGCAAGGATGGGCTCGTAGGCGTCGTACGGCGCAGGGGTTGGCGTTGCGCTCGCAGATCGTGTTGGAGTGCGCGGATGGTCGCTCCAACAAGGAGGTCGCGGCGCGTCTTTCGGTGAGCGCGTCGACGGTTGGCAAGTGGCGGCAGCGATTCGTGGTTGACCGACTTGATGGGCTGGTGGATGAGCCGCGGCCCGGGCGTCCCAGAACGGTCGGTGACGATCGCGTAGAGGAAGTGATCGTTAACACGTTGGAGACCGCGCCGCCGGACGGAGGGACGCACTGGTCCACACGTCAGATGGCCGCCAAGACTGGGCTTTCGCAGTCCACGATCTCACGCGTGTGGCGGGCGTTTGGCATACAGCCTCATCGAGTGGAGCACTGGAAGCTCTCCCAGGACCCGCTGTTCGTTGAAAAGGTGAGAGATATCGTAGGGCTCTACTTGGACCCACCCGAGCGCGCCCTTGTCTTGTGCGTGGATGAGAAGAGCCAGATTCAAGCGCTGGATCGCACCCAGCCGATCCTGCCCGTGTTGCCCGGTGTCCCTGAGCGTGCCACGCACGACTATAAGCGACACGGCACGAGCAGCCTGTTCGCCGCGCTGAACACCACGACAGGCAAGGTCATCGAGTCGCTGCACTCACGCCATCGCGCGATCGAGTTCAAGAAGTTCCTTCAGAAGATCGATGACGAGGTGCCCGCCGGGTTGGACGTTCACCTGGTCCTCGACAACTACTCGACGCACAAGACCCCAGCCATCAAGCGCTGGCTGGCCGCACACCCACGGTTCCATTTGCATTTCACCCCGACCGGCGCGTCATGGATGAACCTCGTCGAGCGCTGGTTCGCAGAGCTCACCTCCCGCAAGCTCAGGCGCGGTACCCACCGCTCCGTCCGAGAGCTCAACAAAGACATCCGCGACTGGACCCGGCACTGGAACGAAAACCCCCGCCCCTACGTCTGGACGAAGACCGCCGAGCAGATACTCAACACACTCGCGGCATATTGTGAACGAACTACTGACTCAGGACACTAGATGTGCTGGCCAGGGTTGAGGGACAGAGGCCGGAGCGATACCAACATAAAGGAGACATGGCCCCTGAGTATCGAATCACCGTAGCGCGAAAAACACCGTCACGTCGACGAGTGCCAGCGCGTATATGAAGAGCATCGTAGCTATTGGATTCAGGTGCAGCCGTCTTGCGTTAATACCGACGTTGACCGGCCCATACATAGACAGCCAACCGTATCTCGGCGTCTCTCTGCCTCGCGCGTTCGGTCGCCAGCGGAAGCCGTACGGGCGACCCAGGCGCATCAACTTGCTACGGCCAAACCGTAGAAAGGCCTCATTCACCATAAAGGCTCCCGCAGCTAAAGCACACCATAAGCCAATCATGACGCCCCCTACCACCCGATGTCTGTACGCAAGCAATACCACGATACTGCTTCCCGACGTTAAGGTTCCGCCGCCGAGCAGTAGCACCGCGTCAACTGGCGTCGGATAGGAACCACGTCGCATTTCCCCTTGCGTCGACGGCGACTTGCGTTGAGCTACTGTCATACTACCAGTGTAACCCGGCCGGCGCTTTGCCGCAAATCCCCTTTGTACTAAGGCGAGCCGGGAAGCGGTCCCTGGGTGAACAGACCCTGGTCGTATGTGCCGGTCGTAGGATTGATATATCCGTTTGGATTGCTGTCCTTTCGATACGTACCCGTGTTCGGGTCAATTTGCGCAGGTACATTGTCGTTTGCGCGGCATTGCAGCGTCCCCGATTGGTCGCCGCTCTGTCCGCTCGGGGCATTCTGTCCGATACTGCACAGCGTGCTGATGCCCTCAAGCGTACTTGGTGCGAAATCGGAACCCACACACACGGCCGACCCGCTGCACGACTTGTCTCCGGTTGCGCAGTCGTGCGCGCCATTCACTATATCTACCGCAGTACCGATGCGAGTGAGCGCGACGCAGGCCGGCGAAGCTAGACCGTCACTGGCGACGAAACATACGACGGCGCCTGCGACAGAGACGCCGAGCCCGACGGCCTTCGCGACGTGCCACCAGTTGACCAGCCCAAGTGGGTCGGCGAGATCGGTTGGCTGGTCAGAAGCGTATCCGTACTCGCTGAGCGTCAACGCAAACACGGGGTCACGCGTCAAAAACTGCCCTGTCGTCGGATCGTAGTACCGCGCCCTGAGATACTGATATCCACTCTCCGGGTCCGTGTACTGTCCGTCGTAGCGCAAGCTGGTCGTAGCTTCGCCAGTATGACTTATGACGTTGCCCCAAGCGTCGTAGTTATAGCGACCGATGACGGCTCCAGAGGGATCGGTCAACAAGCGGGTGCTGCCCTGCTGATCCTGATGTAGGAAGGACGCGGTGCTGCCAGAAATCTGCTCGATCGGTTCTTCGTTCGGTCCGTAGACATAATACGTTTCACCGGCGGCGAGGAGCCCTGGGACAGGTTCGCTTTCGTTCCAAACGAAGTGGGTGGTGGTGCCACCCACGGTCTTCGACACGCGCAGCCCGTCGCCATTGTACGCGTACGATGTGCCACTGCTGATGCCAGTGAGCTCATTTGCTCCGTTGTAGCTGAGCGTCCGTGTTACGCCGCCGACCACACTAGTAATGCGGTTCCCGCGTGCGTCGTATACAAATTTCCGGATTACCGTGCCGAGTGCGGCTCGCGCTGTGACTGGCCGAGCAAGGCCGGCATGTTCTTCGGTTGCTGTCGCGGATGCAACTGCGGCTGCTTTCGCGAGCGACGTACCCAACGCCCTGGCTGCACGGGCGTTCAGCCCCGTCGTTGACCGGATTGTCGCGCCGAGGACGCTCCAGTGCGCGGCCGTGGTCGCGTCGCTCACCGAAGCCGGTCCTGCGGTGCCGCTCGCCATCTGGATCCAACCCGCACTCTGCTTGGCGCGATCGTAAAAGTGAGCCAGCAGGCGTTGCCCGCCGCTCGGCACACTAGGCGTCTTTTGGCCATTGCTGTGACCGGCCGCCACGATGAGCGCACCGCTCGCATTCGGCGTCAAAGACACCGACGGTGATGATCGCTGGCCGGACCGCCTGGCGTCCTGCGACAGGTAGGCGGCGGCACCAAATACCAGCACCGTCATTACGACGTGCTGGCCACCGGTGTGCAGCTGAGCAGTCACGGCAGTATTCAGCAACTGCTTAGTAGCCCGCGCCTGCCACATCTCAACGTCTCCTCCAGCGCCATTCTGGCGGGCCACGCGAGACCAATGGAGACCAGGTGCTGAGACACGGTTGACTCGCTGCCGGGCTGACCCTGACGCGGAGATGAGTGCTAGCACGAGATCGTTCGACCCGCTCGTATGCAGCGACGCGCTCGTCAGCGTCCGGCCGCCACGGCGTCGCGTCGCTTCGACGACGGCGAGCGGTTGGACAGCGTGTGCCGCGTGCGAGTCTTCCACACCGCCACTACCCAGCGGGAGAAGTACCGATCCCCCGCCGCTGTGCGTCGGGGGTCTTGTCGTCTGCGATTCTTCGGCGAGTGGTTCTTTCCCGCCTGTGGGTTCTTCGTGCGGCGATTCTTTCCCGCCTTTCGGTTCTTCTTCAGGTGGTGGTTCACCCGGTTCGCTGCGGGTCATCAGCTGATTCGAGGCGTCGAAGACCTGCGTGACGCCTGTGCCGAATCCGACGGGATTGTCGGCCGCGTCGTAGCTGTATGCACTGCCGCTCAGTGACGTCAGTCGGCCGAGTTCGTCATACGAGTAGGCTGACTTGTTGGCTTCGCCGTTTTCGTCTTCGGACGCCACGACTTGACCGTTTGCGTTCCGGGTGTACTCGAAGCGGGCCAGGGTGGCGGTGGCCTTGGTGTCTTCGATCCCAGTCAACTGATCAGCATTGTCGTAGCTGCGTATTTCTTCCGCACCGCCCGCGCTTCCCACACTGCGGATATTCAAGTCTTTGTCGTAAGCGACGGTCGTCGTGTGACCAAGCCAATCCTTGATCGCGATCAGCTGCCCAGCCAGGTCGTATTCACGCATCACCGGCTTGCCATTGGGGTAGGTCAGTCTTGTGAGATGCCCGGCAAGGTCGTATTCGTATCCCACCTGCGCTCCCGAACCATCGGTAACCGCTGTCATCCGACCGAGCGAATCGTAGCTGAACCGGCGTTCACCGCTGCCGTCGTGCTCGGCCGTGCGTCGACCGTCACCGTCGTAGGTGATCCCCGTCACCGCTGGGGTACCGTCGCTATAGGTCACCGAGGTTAGCTCGTTGGCAGCGTCGTAAGTCTTGCTCACGAAGCTTTCGTCGGCATGGCGTTCCTGTATTTCGTTACCTGCCCTGTCATAGTAGTGGTACGTCGTGCGCCCCAGGGGATCGGTCACGCTACGTAGGTCGTGCAGCGCGTTGTAGTCGTAGCGCGTGGCGTGCCCTGCGCCGTCTATCTGTTCGTCGACTGATCCATCAGCCCAGTAGGTTGTCATCAGCGTGCTCCCGTCGGCGCGGTGTACCGCAATACGCTCGTCGTCGGCGTCGTAGGAGTAGCGCGTCGTATGGCCATTCGGATCAGTTGATTCAACGAGATTCTGATCTGGGTCGAATGCGTTCAGGCTGGCGTGGCCGAGTGGATCTGTCGTCTGCGTGACCTGTCCGAAGGCGTTGTGCGCATAGGTCGTGGTGAGCCCACGCGGTGTGGTTGTGCTTAGACACCAGCCGATCGCGTTATACGTCGCGCGCGACTGGCGGCCTAGTGGATCAGTGCTGGTGAGCCGGTCGCCGTATGCGTCGTAGGAGTATTTCCAAGCCGCGCCAACCGGATTGACTTCTTCTGTCACATCCCCGGGATGGGCTGCGTCTCCGTAGACATACGAGGTGGTCTGCACCTCAGCGGTCCCCACGAGCGGACGCGATCGGGTCAGGAGGTTGCCCCGGGCATCATAAGTCATCGTCGTAGTCACGCCCGTCGGGTCAGTCGTCGTCAGCAGATCGTTGAGGCCGTCATACGTATTCGTCGTCACTCTGCCCAGCGTATCTTCAGTCGTCAGTACGTTGCCGGCCGCGTCGTAGGTAAAGTGCGTCGTGTCGCCGTTCGGATCGGTGATCCTGGTCACGCCGAGGGTGGCTGGGTCGTATTCAAATGACCATGTTGCCGCTTCCAGAGTGTTCGCTCCTCTCGTTTCCGATAGCAGCTTGCCCCACTGGTAGTACTGTTCCACCTCATCGCCAACTGGATCGGTTACCGTGACCCAGCCGCCGTTTGGCCCCAACGGTTCGCCGTTGTAGGCGAAGGCGGTGCGGCGCCCTAGCTGATCCACTTGTTCGACCACGCGCCCGCTAGAGTCGTACACATTGGTGAGCGCCGCGCCGGTGGCACCCGGTACGCCCGGTGCCTGATCAGGCAGCCGCATGTTAACCATGCGGTGAGCCGCGTCGTAGCCGAAATGCGTGTCACCACCCGCGACATCCGTCACGTCAACCAGGTTGCCGGCGCTGTCATAACCGTAGCTGACGGTTCGGCCAATTGGATCCGTCACGCCGACGATGCGGTTGCCACTGTAGGACAGACTTAGCTTGCGGCCGCTCGAGTCCGTCACGGTTTCGAGCTGTCCTTCGCTGTCGTAGGCTAGTGTGGTGACGTTGCCGTCGCGGTCAGACTCTGTGGTCAACTGTCCACTGGCGTTGAACGTGAATATCTGGGTTGCGCGCCGAACGAACCGCCAAGTCCCGTCTGAAAGGTGTTCAAGCGTCGCCATTACCCGGGTAGGCGCCGCGTACGCCCCGCCCGCCTGCTCTTCGAAGGTCACCTGAGCGCCGTTCTCCTGATTGACGACAACGTGGGTCGCGTCCGGGAAGCCCAGCGCCATGCCGTAGGTCCACGACCAGCCGTAGCCAAAGGGTCCGTTGACACCTGCGTTGTCGGAGTTGTATGTCCGCGTCAAGTCAAGATTGAAACCTCGTCCCGGCACGGAGACGTCTGTGAAGCTATGCCAGAAGTTTCCTGTCGGCGCGTCAACGGGCTGCCCAAACGACATATGCTTTGCCATAAAGCACATCAGACAGTACTCGGAGGGATTGCGTGCACCGCCGAGCAGCTCGCCGTGTGACAATGGCCCACCGGCTGGCTCGTTGAGGAAGACAAATGGCTCTTGGTAAACATATTCCGGATCGAAGGCACCAGCGTCCGATGATCGCCGATCACATGCCACTACCACCTGGACGTCTTCGCCATCCTTGAAACTCAGCGGTATCTCGAACGGTAGTTCGCCCAACTGTGTGACGGCGGGATCCGACAGTGAGTACGTCTCTTCGCCGCCGGGGAAATCGTTGTTCGCCGCAGAGTAGAAATAGATGCGGACCCGCGTCCACGGCGTCGCGTCAACGGTCGGACAGGCGTCAGTGCCGGCTGGTGCACCGGCGGTCGTGCCCAGGATGTAGCCGGGGCCAGCAGCGTGAGCTGACAGTTCATCCGGCAACTGTGCGGCTGTGTTTTCGAACTGAAAGCCTTCGTCCTTCCAGATTCCTTCGCTTTCCCAGCTGATTGTGAAATGGAGCGGTTCTTCGCTGCTGGTTTCCGGTATGCCACTGTCATAACATCCAACGCTCATGCGATGGGCCCCTAGCGCCTCGTTAGGCGTTTGTAGTGTCCAGAAGGTCCACTGCTGCTGAATACTGAGGCCGGTCCCATGAATGAACTCGATCTCTTCGTGGTCGACAAACAGCACCAAGATTGCCTTGTTGCCGTCGGACGTCTTACAGATTGGCGTCGAGAACGGGATGATCAGGCCGAGTGGGCCGTCAGTTGGGCCCTCGGCGACCACCTTACCCGCCGTAGCGGCCGCAGTGCTGGCCTGCAGTTCGAGCGACGAGGCGAGCGGTGCGGCGAGCAGCCTTCGCTGTCTCGCGCGCTGTCCGCTGGTAGTCCGCGCCGCTTGCCGGCGCTGCTGGGGTGTTAGCTTCGTGATGCTGACATCCGGCAAGGACGTGCCTGCAGCCGGTCGTTGGGCCAGACCTTCGGTATCTGCAGAGGTGGCCCACGCGGACACGGGCACCCCGAGCCAGGCAGCGCTGGCCAGCAGGGAGGCGACGACGACGCGGACGCACAGATGCGCCGTGATGAGCCGCAACGATCCCCGTACCCTGACGCTCACGCCCTTCGCCTCCTTGGATTGTGCCTAGCTGGGACCCCGGCGGCCGCAAAGGCTAGCCAATCAGCCGCCGGCACGCGTTTGCCGGCGCGCGGAGCGAGCGCAGCAACGATCTCGCGCCTGCGGGACCGCAGGGAGTGGTCCCAGTTTGTCGACGTCGCCCAAGTGCCATTGAGCGCCACCGCACGGGCGACCTGATCGGCTGCTCGCGCCTCAAATAACTGGCGGAGAGGGGTTATTCCCCTTGCCTGGGTTCCTCTTGTTTTTCTTGGGGGTGTGGTTCCGGATTGCTCTCGCGGAGCCGGAGCCCGTAGGGCGGAGGTGGAGCGAGGGCAATCCGCGCGCTCCGCGGCCGGGGGGTCGTCGGGTGCGCTTTGGGGGTTGTGGGGGGCTGGGGTGGTTCAGCGTGTTGCTGCGTAGCGTGCCCAGTCGCCGTTGGCGAGTTGGGTCCAGTCCTCGGCGGTGCTCTCGGCGAAGCCGAGGAGGTCGGCGAGGATCGCGGCGGGCAGCGTTTGAGCGAGTTGCAGGACGGCTGAGCCTCGCCCGGCGCGGCTGGTGATACCGAGTTTGCCGAGGCGTCTGCGCATGTGCTCGGAGTGGATGGTGGTGTCGAGCCGTAGGCCGGGGAACAGCCACTCGGGGCGGGTGTTGACTGCGGTGGTGGCGAGGTGTGGGGGGCTGTCCTTGAGTCGCTGGGTGAGCGTGGCGAGTGGCTCGGGGAGCAGCAGCGGCTCGCGGCCGAGGCTGATGAAAACGCGGCCTTGGCGGTCTTGGACGTCGTTTGGGGTCAGGAGCACGATGCGGCTGATCGGCTGGGCGAAGAGCAGCAGCAGGCAGCCCGCGACGCGGTCTCGGAGGTCGAGTGACTCGTCGTCCAGTAGGCGGCCGAGCAGCTGCAGGCGCTGGCGGGGGGGCAGCGGGTCGACGTGCTGCTGGGCGGCGAACGGGGGCGCGGTGAGCGGCCCGATGATTTTGCGCCGCCGCGCCCAGAGGACGAACGTGCGGATGCGCGTGCGCTGGGTCGATCCCTCTGCCAGCCAGAAGTCCAGGTGCTCTTGGCGGAGCTCTTGGAGGGTAAGGGTGCGCTGTGAGAGCCACAGAAGGAGATCCGCGGCGACACGGATCTGGGTGCAGGCGTAGCGATAGGAGCTGCGCTTGGCGTGTCCTTGCCGCTCGGCTTTACCCAGGTTGTGCTGGATCTTCCAGGTCGCGAACGTGCGTAGGTGAAGGCGCTCTGGCCCATCGGGCACGCGGAGCACCTCGCGGGCGATGAAGGCCGCGAGCGCGGCTGTCTGCTGGTGGCGCTCGGGCAGCGCGCCGTGTGCGACCAGCGCCGCCCGCAGGTAGATCGTGCTCTGACCGCCGTCGACGGTGTCGAGCGCGTCGTGGGTGAGCGCGAGGGCGCCACTGGCCAGCTCCAGGAGCGTCTGGTAGCTGCGACTGCTGTGCATCCATCCCAGCACCGTCCACGGCTTGGCGCCAGCGGCGAGGGCCGCCAGATACCCCTGGAGAGCCTCGATGGCCGCGGGGTCGCCAGTTCGCTTGAGCTCTGTGAGGCTGGCGTGCAGAACGCAGCGGGCGCAGTGACCATCGGCGTAGTTCGTCTCCTCCGCGTCGCAGCCGCGGCAGACCTGAAGGACGCGCTCCCCGGCGCAGCGCTCGCATAACCCCGCCGCTGCCGCCGAGGGTCGCGCCTGGCGCTCACAGCCGCGGCACGCGATCTTCCGCTGAAGCCGTCGCTGCCTGCATCCCGAGCACTCGGGGCCGGCGCCGGTGCGCGCCGCGACGATCGCCAGCTTGCCGCAGAACGCGCACGGCTCCCGGCGAGAGGGGTGCCTGTGCGAGCAGGACAGACAGATCGGGTGCTCGCTGCGGGTGTGATGGCATGGCCTGGTTCGACCGCAGGCCGAGCACAGCGCGAGCGGGGGCTTCCAAGTGGAGCCTTTGCGCCGGCATGTGTTGCAGATCGGGGCGTCGGTCTTCGCGCGGCGGCAGCGGCGCTCCCGGCCACACCCAGAACACACCGCGATCGGCTCGACGTAAGGTGCGCGCCTGCGCTCGCTCACCGCGCTCCGCCGGACGGGCGGATCCGGGCGCGCTTGGGCTTCAGATCACCCACGCCCTTCCCGCCCGCCGCCCGGGCGCGCGACGGCGCCCTCGCCGGCCGCTCGACGGGCTTGATCAGATCGTTCGGGGTGCAGTCGAGGATCCGGCAGAGCACCATCAGGGTGTGCAGGTTCAGCCGCTCGGGCTTGCCGGTGAAGATCCGCCAGACCTGGGACTCCGAGAGGCTGACCCCGTGCTCGGCCAACAGCGGCGTGAGCTCCGCGTAGCTGTGAACACCGTGCTCGGCCAGCAACGCCCGGAGCATCCACTCGTAGTCGATCTCGCTCATCACGCCCCTCCCGCGAGCGCGCCGGCGAGCTGCGCGTGCAGCGCGCGGCTCATCGCCTCGTTCTTGTAGTCGCCGCTGACACCGGTGTAGAGCGCGGTCGTGGACGCGAAGCGATGCCCGACCTGCATCCGCACGAACAGCTCATCCCACCCATCCTCGATCAGATGCGTGACATAGCTGTGGCGCAGCGCGTGCGGCGTCAGCTCGCCCGGCAACCCCAGCTCGTCGCGGTACTCCGCGAAACGCTCGCTGACCTGTTCGCTCGAGATCCGCGCCCCACGCTCGGTCAACCACAACGCGGGATGATCCATCCCGTAGAGCGGACGGACCTCCTCGATGTACTGCTCGACGACCTCGACCGACCAGTCAAACACGCTCAGCACGTTGCGCCGCCTCGGCGCGCTACCCCGCGACGCCTTCCCATAACGAACGCTCAAAGTCCCATAGGCACCGAACGACGGGCGGTGCGCGTTCCCAGAGAAGTCCGACACGTCAAGCCGCGCGGCCTCCTGACGGCGCAACCCCCACGCATAGATCGTCTTGAACAGCGCGGCGTCGCGAAACGCCGCCAGCGCGCCCTTGCGCCTGCGCGCCCGCCGATCGGAGACCCGCGCGTCGCAGTAGTCGAAGAACATCACCAGCTCCTCCCGCGTCAACGGACGCCGGCCCGGGCGCCCCTCGTAGTCAACGACGTGGCGGATCGTGTTGCGCTCATCCAAGACCTGCACCGGACGCACACCGAACTGCGCCTCGCAGATCGCCACCCACGGGTAACGCTCATCCGTCAAATACTCAAGGAACCCCCGCAGCGTCGCCTGATAGTGACGCAGCGTCGAGACCGACCGGCGCTTCGGAGGCGACGCCAGATCCTCAAGCCACTCATCGACATGGACCGCCTGCCACTCCCACGGCCACAACCCCACCTCAGCACGAAAACGCCTGACCATCGCCGTGCTCTTGCACTTCGTCGCCTCAGCCAAATGACGCGCCGACTGCTGACGCCCCCAACCCACGACCACAGCCTCGAACACCGCCTCACCCATCCGCAAAGGCCGCACACCCTCCCCGAACACCAACGCCAACGCAGCCTCCGCCCGCGCCTCCTCAGCGGCCGTGACCACTCCTGCCGATACCCACGCCTCCCCTTGCATCCAACGCAACCCTACTCGCATCCGATGCAAGACACCAAACCCAGCGACAAACACCCGCACCCTCCGACATATTCACGCCCACACACCCCAAACAAGAGCACCCAACAGAGAGCGCACCACAAGAAACTCCCGCACAACGCGACTTGCATCAAACGCAATAACTCTTATATCAGCCGATACCCCACGCCGCGCACGTTGATGACCCATCGCCCGCCGACGGCGTTGAGCTTGCTGCGCAAGCGGCTGGCGTGGCTGTCGAGTGTGCGGGTACGGTTAGGCTCCGGGTAGCCCCAGATTGTTCGCAGGATCTCTGACTTGCGGAAGACGCGAGTGGGCTCGCTGGCGAGGTGGACGAGCAGGTCGTACTCCATCTGACGCAGAGTGAGGCAGGTGCCGTGGAGGGTGGCGCGGTGGGCGCGCCCGTCGATCGTCAGCGGGCCGACTTGGAGCACTCGGTTGGTCGTGGGGCCTGCTGCCCGCCGCAGGACGGCTCGCAACCGGGCTCGTAGCTCCAGGTAGCTCGGCGGGGACTCCAGGAAGTCATCGGCGCCGGCATCAAAGGCCCGCAGCATGTCGGTCTGTTCGCACTCTTCGCTGACCATGATGATCGGCACGTCGGGGTTCCAGGGAGCGTCCGGGCCGCTACTGCGGATCGTGCGCAGCAGCGCGAGGGCGCCGGTGGTCGTGTCGAGTTCGCCGAGTATGACGAGCGCCGGTGGCTCATGGGTGGCCAGGACGGTGGCATGGTTGGCGCTTTTGGCGAGCTTGGTGGGGTACTCATCAGCACGGAGTTGGTCGACGATCGCGGGGCCAAGGCAGTCGCCGGCCTGGATGACGAGGATTGGTTGGCGCCTCATAGCGACGTTGTCCGATCCAGCTTGGCGCGGCAGGTCGAGGGTGAAACCCCGTAGCGGCGCCGGAACGCGCGAGCGAAGTGAGGCGACTGGTG
This sequence comes from uncultured Solirubrobacterales bacterium, assembly GCA_963794715.1. Taxonomy (GTDB): domain Bacteria; phylum Actinomycetota; class Thermoleophilia; order Solirubrobacterales; family Solirubrobacteraceae; genus Palsa-744. Next base: position 1,394,208 of record CAWCEY010000002.1, read on the forward strand.
AAAGCCGACTCGTTGTGCCACATCACGCACCGTGATAGAGGGCGTGGCGAGAAGCCGGGCAGCGGCTTCTAGGCGCCTACCAATGAGGTCATGGTGGAAGGTGGTGTCGCCGAACTGTGCGTAGATGCGCTGTAGCTGGCGAGGGGAAATGGCGAGAGTCTTTGCAACGTTCTCCACAGTCAGCCCGCTGCGGTAGTAACGCTTAACTATCGCCCGTGCGAGCCGGTATAGTCGGCGTCGTTCAGCGAAGGTAGACGGCCGCTGAGGCATGTGCGCTACACCCAAATCCGATGGAAGTGGATGGCTGCCCGCGTTGGGAAGATAAAGAAGCCTCTGGCGCAGACCAGCCCGGCACGGCGGAGAGCAGTCAGGGCGTCGGTTGTCATAGTCCAGTCGCCAATATCCTGGATCAGCGCCTCGACTGTCCACGGCCGTATCGTGGGCGTCAGCAGTTTCATGAGTATCTCCTCCTGGATGACGTGTTCTGCCGTCTTGATTGCCTTTTTGATTACGTCGTCGTGCTCGTGGCTCATTTGGTCGCCCTGCTTCGGCGTTGGTGGCGGTGGGCTTTGACGGTGGGTGGTGCGCCTCGGAGGCCGAAGTAGATGGCGAGGATCGGTTGGTGGTTGGTCATGTGTTCTACCTGCGGGGCTCGACTTCGATGGCGTAGGTCAGCAAGGCGGCTGTGGTGTCGAGCGCTAAGGCGAGCCGGTAGAGCGTTGTCCAGGTGGGATCGCGTAGCCCGTCCTCGATCCTTTCCAGTTGCTCGGCGCTCATGTCGGTCTTAGCGGCGACCTGCTCGATCGTCATTTCCTTGGCGTCGCGCAAGCGTTGGATGGCTCTCCCGAGCTGGGAGCAATCGGGCGTCATGCTGCGTGTGCGGTTCCGGCGGGGTTGGACCTTGGTGGCTGGCGGTTCACCGTACAGGCCGAAGTGGGAGGCGAGGATTTGACGGACGCGCTCGATGCCGACGCCAACTTGTTCTCCGACCTCCCGGAGGGTGTGCCCCTCGACCACGCGCAGCCGGAAGATCTCAAGGTTGCGCTCGGTCAGTGGTCGGGCGTTCTTCCGGGTGTTCGGTTTCAGTGCTTTGCCGTGTTGGTGAAGGACGCTGAGGATGTCGTAGACGGCGGTGGCTGGTATCTGGGAGTGCCAGATCAGCTCGCGGCAGGTATGGTCGTCCAGCTCCCAGGGGGCATCGATGTCGGCGTTGTGCAGGCAGGCGAGGGTGGCGGGCTTGAACCCGTACTCGGAGAGGCGCATTGGCGGCCTCTCAGATGCTGATGAGTTCGAGGGAGTCCAGGTACTGCGCGCAGCGTGAGGCGCCGATGAACTCGTCCAGGCAGCAGATGACACCGCCTGCCTCTAGGCGGACAATGGCTTTGCGGATGGCTTCGGGCTTGAAGTCGGGAATGGCACGCTGGATCTGCTTATCTGACCAGCGCTCGCGGTGGTCGTCGCGGAGGAGCTGGAGGACGATGGCGCGCTCTAGTTGTTTGGTGGCGGCAGTCGGCAGTGGCCTATGATGGGCGGGCATGGGAGATGCAACCTCCTGTGTAAGGCCCTCGGTCGTCGTAACCGGCCGGGGGCCGCTTTTTTCACATTTTCACCCAAATGGTCTACCAGCCCCCGAGGACGGAACCCGGACGGGTTTCACCGTGCCGGATTGGGCCACGGTTTTATCGGATTTTGCGGGTGTTACTGATGGTGGTTTTTATCTCGCCGATGTCGCCTGTGAGCTTGCGCAGGTCGCGCCCGAGTGAGTCGAGGCGAGAGAGGACGGTCTCCTCGAAGGTCTGGCCGCTGGTGTAGCGGCCGGCGGCACGCAGCAGCTCGGCGTGATCGACCTCCAAGGCAGCGGCGATGCGCTGGATGGTCTCGTCGGCTGGTGGGGCCTGGGCGCCCAACTCGATGCGGCTGAGGTTGGAGGCAGACATCGGCACGCGCCCGGCCAGCTCGCGCAGCGTCAGGCGGCGGTCGCGGCGCAGGCGGCGGATCAAAGCCCCGAGGGCAAGCGCTCGGCTGGCTTCCGTGCTTCCGCGTGGGGTGGGCATCCCTCGAGGCTACGGCCCGGACGGCCGGGCTCCTTGCCGTATCCCGTGATATAGGATATGGCCCGTCAGGACGGGACAACGGCCCGGAATCGGCGTTTCCGACAAGCACGAGAACGAAAGGCAGGAGCTACGTGAGCATCAATCCCATAGAACGGCTGCGTCCTGGGTGGACGTTGATAACGCAGGTCGTATCGCGCGGACGTACCCGACTCAACCGAAGTGGACTGACGACGAGGGCGGTGCTCGTTGCCTCGCTCGCTGTGCTCGATCTTATGGGCGGGGCGTCAGTCGTGGGTTGGGTATCGATCGCCTGGGCGTCAACCCCAACGCCTACGGTCGTGGTTACGCCGTACTCGCGCGTGGTGAACGGCAACATCGGGACGGCTACGGCCGGTGTGGAAGTACAGGTGGCCTTGGAACGGGACGGAAGCGTGATCGATACTGCGCCGGCGGTTACAACAAATAGCAGTGGAGCTTGGACTGCCACTTTGCCGACACACGCTCCGATGGCGCCAGTGAATAGCTTGGACGATGAGGTCATTGTTACCTATTCTGGCGCGGGAGCACCATCACCGAGCAGTAGTCGTTATGACGTAAGTTCTTCTTGGGGCGCGCTGGGTGCAGTCATCAACGCGGATGGCGGCACGATCACTATTTACTGTGGAGATTTTGGAGGCTGTGGCTCATCTATTCCGGTGTCGGTGCGCTATGCCAACGGCAGTACAGGAAACGTCAACGCCACACCTGTCGGTGGAACTGGTTTGTACGCGCCTTACTCGGCTACCCTTTCACCGGCTGTTACGGCCCATGACACGGTGCAGTACACGCCGACTGAGGTTTATGAAGATGGCACCAATCTATCGCTGGTGCTGACGGCCGGGTTGCCGGGAGTCGGTGGCAGTAAGGCTCCTAATTATACTGGTGTTCGTTTGCCTACCTGCTTTGTCGATTTGGCAGACGGCGCTTTCTCATGTGAAGATTTGCGGATCGGTGCAACCTATGAAGTGCAGCAGAGCCGGGACAGTTCGGTGGTCGCTAGTCAGAGCTTGACTGCAACGGAATCCCTCGAAGACGTCGGTTCTATCGCTGGCACGTTCGCTGGTCTTGAAGCGGGCGACACTATCAATGTAATTGTTCCGACTGAAAATGGTGAATCGGCACGCACCGTGTCAGTGGTACACGTCCTGCCACTTCGGGTCGCTGCAACCAGCACGGTCGGCGGTACATCACCGACGAGCATCAGCGGCAGTTGCCAGCCGGGCGAACTGGAAGAAGAAGCACTGATATTGTGCCCTCCTGTCGGTTCGTATGAAGACCAACAGCCGGCAGCGTTCTTCTCCGAGTTTCAGGATGACCTCAGCGGAAATTATATCGATGTGCCAGTATCGCAATTCGCGGGAGAGTATCCAGCCAATGAAGCGACCGTGCCATCTTCGTTCACTGCCACGGCCAAACTGACAAACCAAGGCAATCCCGATACGACCTCGCTAGTCTCGCTAACGGTTACTCCATCGGCAGGCGGGGCCTCGCAGATGCTTGGCGGTAACGCTAACTCGCCAGGTGGTATCTCGGTAGTCAACTTGGCGCCAGGTCGGTACAGCGCCTTGTGGAAGATGACTGATGCGCATGGCGATACTGACAGCCTGACCACAGATTTTACTGCGCAGGCAGAAGAAAATAAACAGACACCGCCAAACGGCGGAACGCAACCCCCGTCGTCAAGCACTGGCGCACCAGCCCCGACGGACACGACCACAATCCCTTCCCAGCCGAGTAGCACAACGCACGTAGTCAAGCCCCTGACCAAGGCGCAGCAACTCTCCCGCGCTCTGAAAGTGTGCAAGCGTCTGAAGCCACGCCATCGACGGAAAGCCTGCGAAGTCAAGGCACGGAAGCGGTATAAGGTGGGGACGCGGCGAGTGGACGGCCGAAGGCGAAGCTGATAGAGACCTCAAGGGACTTGGCTTACGCCTTGTGGTGGGAGCAGCCCGGATAGCAAGGCAGGCCACGATTCAGGGTCTTCATCGTGGCTGCGCCGACCACCGTAGATTGGAATGAACTCGTTTGCGAGCGTACCAGCGACGTAACCAAAGGCATCGATCATGTTTAGCACCATCATGAATAGCTCCTTCATGTTGTCCTCGGTGAAAAACTCAGACGGATAACGAGTTCGCCATCCGTAGGCGACGGTGCCGTCTCGGCCGATGCGCGCCCAAGGGCCACCGTGATCGAATCGCCAAGTGCCAGTGGCGAGCGCCTGAAACAGCGAACCGTGCGGTTCAGCTCCATATCCGCCACCGGCATGAATGTCAAGGAGCGTCTGGGTTTGTCCAGGGTCTATAACCGACGCCTGCACGATCACGTAAAGCTGGTCGTTTGCCCACGTCGCTAGCCAGTTGTCATCCGAGTCAGTCACTTTGGCTATGCGGTAGCCGTGTCGGGTGGCTCCGTCGGCGAGCAGATTCAGCATTTCTCTGAATCGCGGATATGACAGGCCTCCCATTACACAACACCTCCTATGGTCGAGATTAGTGCAGATAGTCGTTCGGTCATGATGGCCTCGTGAGAGTGTCGGATTGAACTGTTGGTTACTGTTCGTCTGGTTGCTGCCCTGTTACCCTGACCAGCACGTCTAGCCCAAGCTGGTGGCTGTCGGGGAAGCACAATCGCCCTTCGGCTTCGACCATCTTGAAATATGCGATGGACGTGCAGTCGTAGGTCGGGGCCTTCAAGGGCGCCGTTATCTCTGCCAACTCGCCCGGCTCAGTGCTCGGAATCTCGGCGTAGCGTAGAGACGAGATGAGTCCCGGCCCGGTCAGCGGCCCCTGTCGTTCCAGGCGCCGGTCATGCCACGGGACGGTGCCGCTGTTCTTGATGCGCCAGACCTTCCCGAAGCCTTGACCGGGTGCCATCAGCGTGCCGTGCGGGATGGTGTCGCCCACGAAGGTTGAGGCATCGCCTGGGATGGCGCGGTGGAGCCGGGGGCGTTTGCCGCCTGCGCGGCGGCGGTCCTGCTCGGCGGCGTGATCGGCGACCTCGAAGATGCTCAGCAGCAGGCCCTCGGCCTCGAACGTGTCGTCGTAGAACTGGACCAGCTCGCGGCTGGGCATAGCGCCGCCCTCGACTCGGGAGATGTGGCTGGGACTACAGCCGAAGGCCTCGGCGACCTGCTTGCCGGTCCAGCCGTTGACCAGGCGGAGCTTCTGCATCGACCAGCCGAGCACCGTCTTGGGCTGGCGGGGCACGAGATGCGGCGGCAGATGAGGGCGTGGCATGGCCCGAAGAATTGCAGGTTGCTCAATAACTCGGCCGCCTCCGATCCTGTGCTTCAAGCCCGCCGCTGGCGGGAGTCCCAGCGAAAGGAGTCTTGAGCCATGAAGTCGTCCCCGTCCGGTTGGCTCGACCGATTGTTCGGCCTGGCCTTCTCGATCTTGGCCGTGGCCGTGATGCTCTACGTGGCAGCCCGGCTGATCGTGGCAGTCCTGCCCGTCTTGGTCGGCATAGGGGTGGTTGGTTTCGTGCTGTTTTTGGGCTGGTCGGCGTACCAATTTTGGCGGTCGCGTTGGTGATGATTCTCCTTGTGGTGGAGGTAGTCGTATCGGTGTTGTGAAATAGACAATCCCTATTGACTGATGCGTAAAAGCATCATTTACTAGGGCGAACTCCTGGGCGCTGCTTGTAACTGGCGGTGCGGGGTACCAAATTGAGCGTGGGGTTTTGCTCCGTGAGATAATCGCCACTCGATTAGCGAGGTGATGGTCTGCGCTCTTTTCGGTCCCAGAAGTGGGAGTGAAAGGAGGTATGACCATGAGCAGAACTTTTCATCAAGGTGATAGGCGAATCCGAGTAAAGGGCGTCAGACGCTCGAAGACAGATTTGCGTCGTTTGGCGCGGGTCTTGATCGAGCTGGAGGCAGCCAAGACGGAGGCTCAGGCCGAAGCCGAATACCAACGGAGCGCCAAAACTTCGGCGGGCCGCAACGGCGGTGGGCGTAAAGCAAAGACATCAAAGAGGACCAGAGACCAAGGAGAGGGGGCGTGAGGTCGAGTCCGCTGGTTTGGTATCGGCTGCGCTGGCCCAGGGAGGTGATGGCCGAGCAGATGGCATTGATCTTCCGTCTGCTGGCGACGACGGCCGGTACGCCGGTCATCATTGAGGCGATAAGCGAAGCGGGATCGGTGTCGCATCGACTGGCAGTGCCCGAAGGCCGCGCCGGCAGTGTTGTTCAACAGATGCGCGCCGCCTTGCCTGGCCTGGACGCACGGGCGGGTCAAGAGCGGATGGTTGAAGGGGTGAACCGGGCGGTCGAACTTCGTCTCTCGACTCGCCGCCGACCTCTACGCACCGACGATCCCGAGGGTGTCAGCCGAGCAGTATTGACGGCTCTGGCGCACGTCGGCCGCGGTGAGATGCTTGGCCTGCAATGGGTGCTGCGCCGCTCGGTGATTCCGAGGACGGTGCCCAACCAGATCGATAGTCTGGCGCCGGAGTCCTGGCTTGCTGGCATGGTCGCCGCGCCTTTCGGAGGGCCGAGACAGCCGGATGCCGAGCTGCGTGGTGCGCTACGGGCAAAGCACAGCGAGCCCGGCTGGCAGCTTGTCGGACGGCTGGCGGTGGGCGCCGCCTCCAAGAGCCGCCAGCGGCAGTTGATCCGGCAGGTACTCGGGGCGCTGCGGACCGCCGAGGCGCCTGGGGTCGGTTTCCGTGTTCGCTCGGCTCATCCCCGCCGTTTCATGCGCCCGGTGCTGCCGTGGCGGGCACCGCTCAGGTTGAACGTCAGCGAGCTTGCCGCGCTGTCGGCCTTCCCGGTGGGGGAGACGGCCAGCTTGCCGGTGGACATGATCGGCAGCCGCTTAATGGCGCCGTCCGGTGCGATCCCGCGTAAGGGGCTGGTGATCGCAGAGAGCACGTTCCCGGGTCGGGAGAGGCCGATTGCGTTGTCGCCGACGGATGCCAGACGCCACGTTCATGCGCTCGGCCCTAGCGGGTCGGGCAAGAGCACCCTGCTACTCAACATGGTGGTTCAAGCGATGCAAGCCGGGCGGGCGGTTGTAGTGATCGAGCCGAAGTCGGATTTGATCGCGGCTGTCCTCGAGCGGGTGCCCGAGCACCGCGTGAAGGATGTCGTGGTGATGGACCCGACCGACACGGAGCGGCCGGTCGGGCTGAATCCACTGGCGTCCGGCGGTCGCTCAGCGGAGTTGGTGGCCGATCAGTTGCTTGGGTTGTTTCACTCGCTATACGCGGCGCACTGGGGTCCTCGGACGCAGGACATACTCGGCGCCTCGCTGCTGACGCTGGCGCGCGTGCGCGGCATGTCGCTGGCGGCGCTGCCGCTGCTTTTGACCAACGCTGGTTTTCGACGCCGGGTGGTGCCGCTCGCCAGTGATCCGATTGGCCTGGGTCCGTTCTGGAGTTCGTATGAGGCCTGGAGCGAGCAGGAGCGCACGACAGCGATCGCACCGACTCTCAACAAGCTCCGTCCGTTGCTGATGCGCCCCGAAATCCGGGGAATCGTCGGACAGGGTAAGCCGCGTTTTGCCCTGCGTCAAGTCTTCACGCAGCGCAAGATTCTGCTGGTTGATCTGGCGAAGGGGCAGCTTGGGCCGGAGACGGCGGCGCTGCTCGGCAGTCTGCTCATCGCGCAGCTATGGGCGGCGATTCTCGGCCGTTCGCTGGTTCCGCCCGAGCGGCGGCATACCGCCCTGATCGTCGTCGACGAGTTCCAGGACTACATGCGCCTGCCGCTGGACTTCGCGGACGCGCTGGCTCAGGCCCGCGGCCTGGGAGCCGCTTTTCTACTGGCGCATCAGTACATGCACCAGCTGGACGGGCCGATGCGCTCGGCGGTACTGGCCAACGCCCAGTCCCGCGTCGCCTTCCGTCTACCGAGCGAGGACGCCCGGATCATCGCTGCCGACAGCACGCTCGCGCCCGAAGACTTCCAGGGCCTGGCGGCGTTCGAGTGCTACGTCCAGCTGGTCGCCAAGGACACCGTTCAGCCGTGGTGCAGCGCTCGCACACTGCCACCGACGCAACCCATCAGCGACGCGGGCGTGGTACGGGCCGCTTCACGCGAGACCTATGGCACACCGCGCGAGGAGATCGACGCCGACCTACAGCGGTTGATCCTCGGCTCCCAACCCAGTGCAGAAAATGACCTCGGACCTCGTCGGCGAGACGATGGAGAGAGTCGATGAGCCGGTGTCGTGTCGCTAGTCGTGTCGCGTTGAGGTCGGTGGGCCGAATCGCCTTTATCCAACCTGTACTGCACCCATTCCTTGCGACGAAAGTCTCTCCTTTCCAACTCCCTCCTTCTCCTCCTTCACGGCCCGGTCGTCCTGGCCGTGCCAGCCATCCCCGGCTGCGATCTGCCGACGTAGGGGCGGGCGGCGGCGGCGCGGCGGCCGGGCGTGCTGCTTGGGGTTGCGTGGGAGGAGCTGGCCGTCGCGTCGCGTCGAGCCTGACGCTGCCACCAACACCTCTCATCATCACCATCCTTGTAACGAATGGGGATTTTTTGGGGGATGCCTCGTGAGCGTGGAGACACCACGACCGAAGGGGTACGTCTCGGCCAAGGGTCTTGGGCGCCTGCGCGAGCAGCTATCCGAGCGGGACCTACGGATCATCGAGCAAATCTGCGAGATGCGACTGATGAGCGCGCGCCAGATCGAGGCCATCCACTTCCCGGCCTCCGAGCATGACAATCTACAGGCCGCCGCGCGGGCACGTCAGCGGGTGCTCAGGCGGCTGGTCAAGGACGGGCTGCTGTGTCGTTTGGAGCGTCGTATCGGAGGCGTGCGGGCCGGGTCGGCCGGGTTCGTGTTCGCGCCGTCCGCGCTGGCGCATCGGCTGTTGCGCCCCGAACGATCCCCACGGCGGGAGTACGAGCCAACCGTCCGGTTTGTCGATCACACGCTCGCCGTCGCGCAGCTAGTTGTAGACCTGACGCTGGCAGCCCGGCGAGGTGTGCTGGACCTCTTGGACGCTCAGGCTGAGCCGCGCTGCTGGCGCGAGTTCTCGACCCTCGGCGGTCCTCAGGTCGTGCGGCCTGATGCCTTCGTGGCCGTCGGTGTCGGCAACTACGTCTGGAGCTGGTTCTGCGAGGTAGACCGGGGCAGCGAGTCGGTCCCGGTGATCCTGCGAAAGTGCCACCTCCTAACCGACTACCGGCAGACCGGGATCGAGCAGACCAAGCACGGCGGGACATTCCCCCGCGTGTGCTGGCTGGTACCGGACGAGCTGCGCGCCGAGCGACTACGACGGGCGATTGCCGCCGACCGGCATTTGCCCGAGCGGCTGTTCACGGTCGCCACCAGCGAGCAGGCCGTGGCGGTGCTGTGCGGAGGCACCCCATGAGCCGAGGCGTACCGCGTAACACGATCCTTGTGGGGGATGCCCGCGAGTGTCTGGCAGAGTTGCCCGCCGGGTCGGTGGACTGCGTAATGACCTCGCCGCCCTACTTCAACCTGCGCGACTACGGGCAACCAGGGCAGATCGGCTTGGAGCAGCACGTCGATAGCTGGGTGGACGATCTGCGGCTCATCATGGAAATGGTGGCGCGGGTGTTGAAGCCCACCGGGTCGGTGTGGTTGAACGTCGCGGACAGCTTTAGTCGCCATCCCAGCTACGGGGCGCCGCCCAAAAGCCTGCTGCTCGGCCCGGAACGCCTAGCACTCGCACTACTGGAGGATGGCTGGACTGTGCGCAACCGTGTGGCATGGGTGAAGCAGAACAACATGCCCAGTAGTGTGCGCGACCGCCTGACCTGTACCTGGGAGACGGTTTACCTGCTGACCCGCAACCGTCGTTATTTTTTCGACCTCGATGCTATCCGTGTTCCACTGCGCTCGACTCGGCGAACGCCGCAAGCGAGGACGCCGGTCGGTTATCCGCCACGGGGCGCTACGCCGAAAAGGTGGAGTGGGCCGCTGGCCGGTCGCAACACCGGCCTGTCGCAGATGAAAGCGCGCGGTCTGGTAGGGCATCCGCTGGGCAAGAATCCCGGCGATGTGTGGTCGCTGGCTATCTCCAACTTCCGTGGCCAGCACTTTGCCACCTTCCCCTTGTCGCTCGTTACCAGGCCGCTGCTGGCGAGTTGCCCTGAGCGTGTGTGTCGTGCCTGCGGTCAACCGTGGCAGCGCGCCGTAAACCGCGCATCACTTGGCGAGCTGCGACCAATGTGCAACTGCGGTGGAGGTTGGCAACGGGGACTTGTCCTCGACCCGTTCTTTGGGGCCGGTACGGTCGGGGTAGCCGCTGAGCAGCACGGGCGCGACTGGCTGGGGATCGAATTGAACCCCAGCTTCGCCGAGATAGCCCAAAAACGGATAAAGGCAACTCGTCTGACCTCACGGAGTGGGTCAAGGTGAACGCTCGTCGGTGTACTGCGACTTCAATAGGAGATTCCAACCGGGAATCGCCGGTCGCACAACACCGAGGAGGAACCCGAACAATGGGCGACACACTCAGTCAAATCATCGGCCAGGAGGTGAGCTTGTGCCCAAGACACTAGCGATCCGCATGGACGATGACACACACGCTCAGCTGACCGTGCTGGCACAGCTCCAGGACATCCCGGTCTCGGACGCGCTGAAACAGGCCGTCGATGACTACATCGAGTCCAGAAAGGGCCAGTCCCAGTTCGCTGAGCAGGCGGAGACAGCGCTCGCCAACATCGAGCGCGAAGCCGCCACCCGACGCGACGCCATCGCCTCGCTATTCGGTGAGGACAAGGCAGCGTCGGACGCAGGCAAGTCCGCTGACGACGCCGAACCGGTGTCCACGCGGAAAGGCCGCGACAAAGGGGGCGCACCAGCCACCAGCTAGAGCGACCCTCCTAACCCAATCCAGGCAGGGGTTCCCTCGAAGCTCATCTAACCATGAACTCGGGAACCCCTGCCACTTACACCAAGCGACAGAAAGGAGGTGGTAAATAATGACGAACAAATCAGTATCAGCAACGCGCAGCGAAGCTCGCCAAAAAACCAATCAAGACCTGACAAATATCCCACCCAAAATGCCAAATTGTCAATAAAACAATGCGTTTACGCATTAAGTTTGATACAATGGGCGGGCAAGGGAGTAAGACTTATGAGTCAGGCACAAGCCAATGAACTCGGCGCACTACTGCGCCAAAGGCGCCAATCGCTCGGGCTGTCCACGCATCGCCTGGGCGCACTCGTTGGCGTCAGGCAATCCACTATCACCCGTTTGGAACGAGGTGAGATCGCTGCGCCCCGGCCGGACAAGCTGGCGCGTATCGCCAAAGCCCTCGGCGTCAGCTTGGCCGACCTCTACGCTCTCGCCGGCTACCACGTACCGGACGACCTTTTGCCGAGCTTCCCAATTTACCTGAAGTCCAAATACCACCGCCTCCCGCCCGAAGCCATCACCGAACTTGTGCAGCACTTCGACGCGCTCATAACGCGCCACGGACTATCCAGTGAGGAACCGACGAAAGGAGCAATACATGACAAGCCCGCAGAAACGTAACGCCGATCAGCCAACGGCGATTGTCTACGTCAGGACTGCCTCCAAAGACCAAGCTGACCAGAGTGGCGCCATCACCGCGCAGCGCGAGGTCTGCCGGCAGGAAGCCACCCGACTCGGTGCCGAGGTCGTCCAGGAGTTCACCGACGAAGGCGCCTCCGGCAGTACCACCGCCCGAAACGGGCTGCGAGACCTTCTGAGCTTCATCACCAAACACCCGGTGAGCTACGTGATTGTGCGTGATCCCGCCCGCCTGTCGCGCAACCATGATGATTACGCCTCCATCCAGCAGGCCATCGAGCGAGCGGGCGCCACCGTGGCCGTGGCGCATGAGCGCGTGGTCGAGGCTCCAGCGAACGCGGTGATCTATCTACGAGTCTCCAGCAAGGAGCAGGCCGAGAAGGGCGGTGAGACAGAGGGTTATTCGCTGCCGGCGCAACGCGAGGCCTGCAAGCGCAAGGCAAGCACCCTCAAGGCGGCTGTCATTGAAGAGTTCGTAGAGCGCGGCGAGTCCGCCAAGACTGCCGACCGGCCGCAGCTACAGCGGATGCTCGCCTACATCGCCGAGAACCACGTCAAATACGTCATCGTCCACAAGGTCGATCGCCTGGCTCGCAACCGCGCCGACGACGTGGCGATCAACATGGCGATCAAGCAGGCCGGCGCCGAACTGGTGTCCGTCAGCGAGAACATCGACCAGACGCCCTCCGGTCTGCTGCTGCACGGCATCATGTCCTCGATCGCTGAGTTTTACAGTCGCAACCTCGCCACCGAGGTCATCAAGGGCTGCGTGCAGAAGGCCAAGAACGGCGGCACGCCTGGCCGAGCGCCGACCGGCTACCTGAACGTCCGGCGCTTCGAGAACGGCCGCGAGAGCCGCACCGTCGAAATCGACCCTGTCCGCGGCCCGCTGATGGCCTGGGCGTTCCGCGCATACGCCACCGGCGAATGGACGATCCGCAACCTGCTGGCCGAGCTGACCGCCCGCGGCCTGACGACCGCACCAGGACCGAAAGGGCCGGGCAAACCGCTGGCGCTCTCGCACCTGCACAAGCTCTTGCGCCACCCCTACTACATGGGCATGGTCCGCTACCGCGGCGCGCTCTACCCCGGCAAGCACGAGCGGCTGGTCGAGCCCGATGTTTGGCACGAGGTCCAACGCTTGCTGGCTGCCAACAACTTCGCCGGGGAGAAGCAGCGTGAGCACCCCCACTACTTGAAGGGCAGCATCTACTGCGGCCAGTGCGGCAGTCGCCTGATCGTCTGCCATGCCAAAGGCCGCAGCGGCATCTACCCGTACTTCATCTGCATCGGTCGCCAGATGAAGCGAAGCGCTTGCAACCAGCGAGCCATCCGCATCGAGCGCGTCGAGGAGTACATCGCCGCCTACTACGCCACCGTCCAGCTCCCACCCGGCGAGGTCGCCGCCCTACGGTCCTTCCTGCGCGAGGAGCTGGCCCAGCTACGCGCCGAAGCCGACCGCGAACGGACCACCCAGCAGCAGCGACTGCGCAACCTCGAGTACGAGCGCAAGAAGCTCCTGGACGCCCACTACGCCGAAGCGATCCCGCTCGACCTCCTCAAGTGCGAGCAAGACCGCCTGACCAGCCACATCACCCGCGCCGAAAGCCGCCTGTCTGAGATCGACGCCGACTTCCAAACGGCCGAAGCCAACCTGGAGCGCGCCCTCACGAGGGCAGGCGACTGCGAGGCGGCATACCGCGAGGCCACTCCCAGGATGCGCCGCCAGTTCAACCTCGCCTTCTTCACGCGCCTGCTGATATGGGACGACTACACGGTCAAGGGCGAGCTCAAAGAGCCCTTCGCCACCCTGCTCGGCGACGATCTACGCCGAGTCGTCTCGGCTCACGCAGACGAGGAGCTACGCCGCGCCGTCATCGACCAAGAAGCCGAGGAGCTGACCGACGCCATCAGGCAAGCAGAGCGGCAGCGAGACATCGAGGACCGAGAGGCACCAGACGAGCAGCGCCCACCAGAGCCGACGCCGGCCCTCGTGGGCGCAGGGGAACCCCCGACCCCTTCATTTCGTGGAGATTTTAGTCCGAAGATTTTGGTGCGGATGAGAGGACTCGAACCTCCACAGAGTTACCTCCACACGGACCTGAACCGTGCGCGTCTACCAATTCCGCCACATCCGCGTGATGGTGGAGCGACGATATCGTACGGGCGGTCTCTCGGGCTGGGATCCTTTGCCGCGACCGCGTAGGGGCACGCTTTGCTAGCCTCGGGTCTCCCTCTTGTGCTCGCCGCCATCGTCTAGGGGACTAGGACGCCGCCCTCTCACGGCGGTAACACGGGTTCGAATCCCGTTGGCGGTATCCCCCGGAAGCCCTGCCTAATACAGGGTGTCCGTGTCTCCCGGGCGCCAGTATGTGCGCCAGTTGAGCCATTGTCCTGCCACATACCAGCCTGGGGTGCGCGCGCTGTGGGCAACCGCCCCGTCGCTGTCGGGCAGAGATACGCCGGCCGCTTTCGACAGCGCGGCTGCTACCATGACATCATGCAGCAGCTCACGCTCCGAGTAGATAGCGAGTTGGCCGATGCGCTGAAGCAGGCTGCGGTGGCACGCGACCAGAGCGTCAACTCTTTCGCGACGACGGTCCTGAAGGCGGCGATCGATCCCGCGTTCGCTGGGGATGAGGTGAGCGAGCTACGCGAGCGATTGGACCGCGCGGGGCTCCTGGGCCACGCCTCCGCGGAGGACCGGCGGCCACCCGATGCAGCGCTCGTGCGTGCCCGTAGGCGCGCCGGGAAGGGCCGGTCGCTCGCTTCGTTTGTGGTCGAGGACCGACGCTGAGCGTCTTTGCGGACTCCTCGGCGCTGGTAAAGCTGTATGCCGACGAGGACGGCCACGACCTCGTGCGGTCCATCGCCGCGCCGATCGTCGTGTCGGCGCTGGCTCGCGTTGAGGTTCCGGGCGCGATCTGGCGCAAGCATCGCTCCGGCGAGCTGGATCAAGAGGATGCATTGGTGCTCGCTCGCTCGTTTGCCGCCGACTACGCCGGCACCCGGGACGCGCCCTCTCGGCTCCTCGCGGTGCGCGTCGCAGACCGCATCCTCGAGCGGGCCGCCAGCCTGACGGGCGAATACGGCCTTCGCGCCTACGACGCCGTGCAACTCTCCTCCGCACTGGCCGCCCGCCGCATCGACGAGCGCTGCGCGACGTTTGCCAGCTTCGACCAGGACCTCACCGCTGCTGCGGCCGAAGAGGGCTTTGACACGCTGCCTTAAGCCGCCGGGTCGGTGTTGCTCACGCTCACCTTCGGGTGGCTCTCATCCAGTAGGTCAGCCCTCGCCATCGGTGAGTGGTGCGCGAGTGGATCCTGCGTGAGCCACGACGCCGCGCGCGTCTGGCGCCGGCGAACGCGGCGACGATCGCGCGTGTCTCGGGGGCCGGGCAGCGTCCGTCGGGCGCTCCCGTTACGATCGTTCCATCACTGTCAATGACACTTGCTTGACAACGCTCCCTTCGCGTGGCCCCATTCTCCAGTCAATCCCCCGGCGGAAATCTGAGTTATCGGAACCTTGGTCGTCGCTCGAAAGCTGGTGGCGGCGAGTGGGAGACGCGACTCGACTTCTTGGCGTCAACCCATGAACCTTTGTCTGGAGCATTAGGGGGACCGCCGCCGCCGAAGCTGGGCGGCGGATCCTCGCCGGGCGCGGCGACGCGAATGCGCCACAGCGTCCACCGTAAACGTCCACAGCGACCAAGACCGACCGATTAGGCGGAATCAAATGGCTTCGAAAGATAAGATGCGCTCGACTGGCATGCGGCTGCGCTCCGCTTCCAATGGCCTGCCGCGAGGACAGGTTTCGGAGATTCAGCGCAGCCGCATGCTCACCGCGGCGGCGGAAGCGGTCGAGGAGGTGGGCTACGCACGCTTGACCGTCGCCCAGGTGATCGCGCGGGCGCGGGTTTCCCGCAAGACGTTCTACGACCTCTTCGAGGATCGGGAGGACTGCTTTCTCGCCGTCTTCGACCAGGCTGTCGAGCAGATCAGCTCGCTTGTCGGCGAGGCGTATGTGCGGGAGGATGGCTGGCGCGATGGCCTGCGCGCGGGCCTGCTGGCGATGCTGCGGTTCATGGATGACGAGCCGGGGCTCGCGCGGATCTGCGTGGTTGAGGCGCTGGGGGCCGGCCCACGGGTGCTGAAACGGCGCACGCAGGTGCTGGCGCAGCTTAGGGATGTCGTTGACCAAGGCCGTGAGAGCACGGGCGCCCGTGTTGCGCGCGCCACCGAAGAATCGCCCGACGTCACCGCCGAAGGCGTCATCGGAGCCGTGTTTGCCGTCCTGCATTCGCGTCTGTTGGCGCGCAGCAGAGAGCCGTTCACGGCGCTGCTGGGTCCCCTGATGAGCATGATCGTGCTCCCCTACCTCGGCGCCCGCGCGGCCAGCAGCGAGCTGACCCGCAAGCCACCCCCGCTGCCCAGGCGCAGGAAGCCGCCGCGGCGCATCGTCAAGGACCCGCTGGAGGGTCTGGACATGCGCCTCACCTATCGCACCGTGCGCGTGCTTACCTTCATCGGCGAATACCCTGGCGCCAGCAACCGTGAGATCGCCGAAGGCGCGGGCATTGCCGACCAGGGACAGATCTCGAAGCTGCTGACCCGCCTGGAGCGTCTGCAGCTGGTGCACAACATCGGTGAAGGTCAGATCATGGGCTCCTCCAACGAGTGGTACCTCACCGATCGCGGCGGGCAGGTGGAGCGGGCCACGCGCCCGCGGTAGAGGACGCCGGGCGAGGACGCCGCGGCGCGTCCCACTCCACCCCTCCGGTCGGAGGAGGAGAGGAGATGCTCGCACGGCTGCTGTTCTGGCGACTGCTTAGTTTGGTGTCCCTCCTTGTCGGGGTGGCCGTGCTGGCGTGGTTGCTGCACGGCGGTATCGGCACGGCGCTACGAGGCGCCGCGAGGACACACAGGGTGTCGCGTGGCGGTGTGGGCACGGCGCTGCGCGGTGCATCGGCCCCCCGTGCGGGCACGGCGCTGCATGGCGGCATCGGGACGGCGCCGCGCGGTGCATCGGCCCCCCGTGCGGCGCTTCCGCAGCGAGCGCCTTACACCCCGGATGTCGAGGTCGCGGTGCGGGTGGGCCAGCTGCTTGGGTTGCTCGCGCTCCCCGGCGTGGCGTTGCTGCTCGGCAGCCGCGCCCGTGCGCGGGCGGGACGGCGCTACGTGCGCCTGCGTGTGGAGCCCTACCGCACCGATCGCACCAGCGTGGAGGGGGTGGTGGCGATGTATGAGTCGCTGCACAAGCGTCTGCAGCGCCGTTGGTGGCGGCGCTTGCTGCACGGTCAACCCTCGGTGGCGCTTGAGGCGCATCACATTCGCTCCGGGGAACGGGGCGGCGAGGCGCTGCTGGCGATCTCATGTCCGGTGGGGATGGAGAGCATGGTGGAGGCGGCGCTGCGCAGTGCCTACCCCAACTGCCGTGTGCTGCCACCCGACGCCCCGCTCCCCTGCCAGCCATCGTATGTGCTGTTGCGCCTGAAGAAGCACACCGGGTTTATTAGGCGCGTCAAGCAGCTGGACCCCTACGAGCTGGTGCGTGAGCCCCCGATGGACCGCCTGCTCACCGTGATGGGGACGGGCGGAGAGAGTGCGCTGGTGCAGCTGGCGCTGACTCCTGCGCCGGCGCTGCTGGAACGGTGGGCCAAGCGGCGCTACAAGCGCCACGAGGATCACCTCTCGCGCGAGCGGCGCGAGCACCTGTGGGTGCGCGACCGCTCGCTCGTCGAGGAGGTGGAGCTGCGCGGCGGCCTGGAGGTGCAGCATCGGCCGCTGTATTTCGCCGACCTGCGTGTGCTGGCGCCCTCGCGGCGCGCCTGCGAGCAGATCGCCTCGGAGTTGCGCGCCGAGGGCGCGGAGAACCGCCTGGTTGAGCGTGGCACGACCCTGCGCCACGGCCTGATGGGTCTCTATCGCCGGCGCGTGCAGCGCGGTGAGGGCAACCCCTGGCCGTCGCTGCGCAAGGGGGTGCTGGCCTCCACGGAGCTTGCCGCGCTGTGGCATCTGCCGTCGATCGACTACGCCACCGTGCCGTTGGCCCGCGGTGCCCTTCCGCTGGCGCCGGCGTCGCCCGCGGTCATGCGCCCGCGCGAGGGGGAGGGGCTGCTGCGCGATGCGCAAGGGCCGGTGACGATCCACCCGCGGATGCGCCGCCAAAACACAGCCGTGCCAGGCGCGGTGGAGCAGGGCAAGTCCAGCTATCTCGTTGCCACCGTCGCCGAGGATCTGCGCCGCGAGCACTGCGCGGTGATCGTGCTCGACCCCAAGGGCGACGCCGCCGAGGCCGCCGTGAGCCTCGTGCCAGCGCGGCGCACCTGCACGCTGCTGGACTTCGCCCACCCGACGTGTGGCTTCAACCCGCTCGCGGTGGACGCGCCGGCGGACACGATCGCCGACTACGTGGTGGGGGCTCTCAAGAACCTATTCACAGATGCCGACATCCGCGCCTCATCGGACCGTTACCTACGTAACGCGATCATCGCCGTGCTGGCATACGACAGGCGCTCCACGCTGTGGGACGCGGCGCGCCTGCTCACGGTGGGGGAGGAGGGCTACACCTACCGCGCCCGCGTCGGTGCGCTCGTGCGCACACTGCCCGAATACAAGGAGATCGCCGAGTTTTTCACCGCTGAGCTGGCCGCACAGCTGGCGGACTCCCGTAGCACCACCACCGCGAAGCTGGATGCGCCCGTCAACAAGCTCGCGCGGCTGCTCAACTCGCCGTCGATCAAGCGGGTGCTACTCAACGACTCCCTCACCGTGGACCTCGACCGGGTGATAGCGGGTGGGGAGGTGCTCGTCGTCAAGGGCGCACTCGGGGCGATGGGCGCCGGCAACACCTCGGTGCTGATGCAGCTGCTGGTGGGGATGCTCGACGCGGCACTGGCCCGTCAGCAGGACACGGTCCCGGCAGCGCAACGCGTGGCGGTGGCCCTGAAGGTGGACGAGGCCCCGCTGGTGCTCAACCGCGGCTTCGCGGAGACGCTCGCGCTGAAGCGCTCCGCGGGTCTGGAGACCGTGGCGTGCTGGCAGACCGACTCGCAGTGGACCGACCGCGATGTGCGCGCGCAGCTGGACGCGCTGTTTGCCCACCGCGTGTACTTCGCCACCGCCTCTGTGGCGGACGCGCGCGACGCGGCCAGCTTGATGATGGCGGAGTACTCCGACACCGTGCGCCCCAACATCACCGGCCTCTCCGCGCTCGGCCACCCCGACGCGCGACTGCACCTGCCAAAGCATCACGCGATCGCCAGTTGGGTCGCCCCGGGGGGGCGTCAGGCGCCGTTCCTGGCAAGCACCATCCCGCTGCGCGTGGACCACGCGCGCCTCGCGCTGCACGCCGCGCGCCAGGCCGAGCGCGGGGGACGACACCTCGCCGATCTCAGCCAGCCCCATTGGGAGCGACGTGAAGCGGATTCCGAGGGCGGGAGAGGGGATGGGAGGGAGTATTTTGGGAGCGTCCGCGCGGGTGGTTGTGGAAGCCAAGCGGCTGGGGGCGGGGCATCCATGCCCCGCCACGAACGCGAGCAGGAGAACGGCGGGCGCGACGTTGTTGCACGGGCGCCCCTGCCCGACACCGCGGCGGAGAGCTCCGCTGAGCGCGTAAGGGACGCACGGGCCCCGCTGTCCGACACCGCGGCGGAGAGCTCCGCTGAGCGCGTAAGGGACGCACGGGCCCCGCTGTCCGACACCGCGGCGGAGAGCTCCGCTGAGCGCGTAAGGGACGCACGGGCCCCGCTGTCCGACACCGCGGCGGAGAGCTCCGCTGAGCGCGTAAGGGACGCACGGGCCCCGCTGTCCGACACCGCGGCGGAGAGCTCCGCTGAGCGCGTAAGGGACGCACGGGCCCCGCTGTCCGACACCGCGGCGGAGAGCTCCGCTGAGCGCGTAAGGGACGCACGGGCCCCGCTGCCCGACACCGCGGCGGAGAGCTACGCCGAGTTGGTGGTTCTCGACGCGGCCCACCGCGTGCGCTGGGCTCGGGCGCTCGCCACGCCGCGCCCCCTCGACCCCGACCCGCTCGACCTGGAGATCCTTGCGCTCATCGCCTCGATGCGCCACGTGCTCACCAGCCAGCTCCACCGTCGCTTCAACCCTGGGCGGGCGCTCACCACTACCCAGCGGCGCCTGAAGCGCCTCTCCGACGCCGGTCTGGTGGGGCGCTTCCAGTTCCACCGCCGCGATGGTGGAGGGGCGCCGATGTGCTACGTGATCGCCCCGCTCGGCACCGAACTGCTGCAAGCGCACGGGCGCCTGGATGTCCTCGCCCAGCACGCGGTCAACGAGGCACGTAGCCCCTCCCCCAAATCCAAATCCTCTTCACCGGTCCTGTGCTCCACATCGACCCCGCCCTCGCCACCTGCCGGGGGCGACCGCCATCTGCGCCAAGCTCGCCACGAGGCGCACGTCACCGGGTGGGCGCTCGCGCTGGAGCGGGCCCTCGGCGCCGGCGCGCTGCGGCTGCGGGGCCCATCGGAATCGGTGCTCTCGCCGCCGCTGTGCTCCACACCCGCCGGGCGTGTCGCGATCGGCCCCGGCGGTCTGCGCCTGCCGGGAGGGCGCGCGCCGCACGACTTTCTGCGCACCGACCCCACGGGCGCGCGTTTGCAGGCGGAGCGCTTCGAGACGGTGCGCCCCGACGCCAGCGTCGAGCTGGCGGGCGCCGTCACCGCGTGTCTGCTGATCGAGCGCGACGATCGCCTTGCGACCCGGTCGCATTCCTCGGCGGCCGCCAAGCTGGAGCGCTACGACCACCTGCTCGCCGGCTGGTCGCTGTGCGTTCCCCGCTTCGCCCGCCACGGCGCCGGGAGTGGGCAACCCAATCCGCTGGTGGTGTTCCTCTGCCGCGATCGCCCCCGTGCGCGCAAATGCGCCCAGCTGGCCGACCACGTGCTGTGCGCCTGCCGTGCCTACGCCGGCGAGCGTCCCAGCGCGTGGCAGTACCCCGGTCGCGCCGGCATCCTGTTCGCCTCCGAGCGCGACGTCCACGAGGGGCTGCTGCTCGCCTACGGCGTCCCCCTTCTGCCCCCGCAGGTGCGCGGCGCGGTTGCCCACGGCGACCTTCGCGCGCGCGAAGCCTCGTTCGAGGAGCGGGAGCTCCCGCTCGGCGGGGGTGGAGGTTGCGCATAGATGCCGCCGACGCGGGCGACCGTGGCGTGATCGAGAATCGCGGCCAGCCTGGCGCGATAGGACGCATGCAGTCACCCGCCCGGATGTGCCGTTGCTCCTCCCCGATATGCAGTCGCCCTGGTCAGCATGCGCATATTTATGCAGTCGGCTGGCCGCTCCCCGAGCGCCCGACTGCACGGGGTGGGCGTCGGGAGCGGCTCTGTTGAGCCAAACTGCGCCGGGGCGCCGCGGGCGCTTGCGCCGACTGTCAGGCAGACGGACTGTGGGCGTCCCCGCGCGCCCTTCACGGCGCTAGCATCGCGGCCCCCCGATTCCCTTCACCCAGGCCGCACAGCAGTCTCCAACCGCACACCTCTTCGTTTCGTCCCCGCCTCCCAACGGCGTCGATGGACCCGAACGCGCCAACTTCGACTTTGCGCGGCGCCATCACCTGAGTCCCGAGATCCCTTAAGGGGATCTCGATCCCGCGCGGCTCCCGAGCGCTGCTGGCACTCCGCTTGACGGACCCCCCGCCGCAGCCCTACAAGCCGTTCCCATTCGACCACGCCCGACGGCCCTGTGGGCCAGGAGATGCGCCATGCCCCTCACCACGCTCCCCGCGAAGTCACCCCGCACCTCACCGTTCGCTCGCACGCCGACCGAACGCCTGCTCACCCGCGGGACCGATCGCACGTCGACCGAACGCCCGCTCGCCCGTGCGACCGATCGCACGTCGACCGAACGCCCGCTCGCCCGTGCGACCGATCGCACGCCTTCGTGTGTGCTCGCTCGCTACACCAACCATGCCGGTTGCCCGCGCGAGGTCCTCGCACTACCCGGACACGGCGGCAGTGTGCTGGTGCTCGACCGCGACGCCGTCACCTGGGGCGATCGGCGACTGGTGGCGCACCTCGCCGCCGACGAGCCTGTGGAGAACGCATACCTCGTGTGCCGCCACTATCTGCGCGATCCCCGCCCGAGCCGCTGCCGGGCGCTCGCGCCCGAGGATCTTCTCACGGCCCCCTTCTCGGAAGGGTGTGAGCCGCACGCGCAGAATGGAGAGCTGGACCGGCCCCCATCGCCGCGGACGGTGCAGCTACGCGACCGGCACGGCGCCTGCCACCGGCTGGAGCCGGTCGCCGCCGGCCTCTCGATCCCAGAGCTGCGCTGGTGCCGCAGGGATGGTGCCACCGAGAGCGTGCGCGACGTGGTTGCGTGCATGGAGGGCTACGAACCGGTGCGCGCGCTCACCGTCGCGGCGTTGGCCCGCCACCGCGACGACGCAACGGTGTCGGTGGCGGTGCTGCGTGGCGAGCTGCAACGCATCGACGCCAGCCGGATCGTGCTCAACCGGGAGCTGCGCCGCGCGGTGCTGCACGCCACGCGTACCCGGGGGCTCAGCCTCAGCGAGATCGCCTACCGCTGCGGGAAGGTCAAGCGCGACGGCAAAGGCAACTGCAGCGGCGAGACCAGCTGGCTTTCCCGCCGCGTTGGCATCCTGCCCGAGGGTGGTGGCGACGGCCAGCCCACGCCGTGGATCCACTCCGAGGTGCTGGCGGTGATCGCGCGCGACGGCCTCGGCATCTCACCCCGCGAGGTCGAGCTTTGATCGCCGATCGCGATCGCGTGGAGTGTTTGCCCGCCGTGCTGGTGGTGGAGCACGACGAGCTGCTCGCCCGCCAGCTGGTGGAGCAGTTGGCGGCCGATGGCTACCACGTGCGCCTGGGTCGCACCGCCCAACACGCGCGGGTCCTGGCCCGTGCCCACGCCCCAGAGATTGTGCTGCTCGGCGAGCTGGACACGCCCAGATCGGCGCTCGCGCTGCTGGCGGAGATCCGCGGTGGCGGCCCACTTGCGCACGGTGGCGCCCACTCCCCCTGGCCCGGGGCGCTGCCGGTGATCGTGATGAGCCACCAAACCGCCGAGCCCGACCTGTTGCGGGCCTTCGAGGCGGGCGCCGACGACTTTCTCGCGCGGCCTCCCGGGTACCTGGAGCTGCGCGCCCGTCTGCGCGCGGTGCTCCTGCGCACCGCCAACCGCCATGGCTGCGCGCGGCTGGACGTGGGAGCGCTCGCGATCGACATCCACGCCCACACTGTGACTCTCCACGGGCGCCCACTGCCTCTGCGCCGCCTGGAGTACCAGCTGCTCGTGCACCTCGCCCGCGAGCCCCGGCGCGTGTTCGCCAAGGAAGAGCTGCTGCGCGCCGTGTGGGGCCACCCCGCGCCGGTGTCCACCCGCACGCTCGACTCCCACTCCAGCCGCCTGCGGCGCAAGCTCCGCGCGGAGGGCGAGCAGCAGTGGGTGGTCAACGTGCGCGGCGTCGGCTACCGCCTCATATAAGAGTTATTGCGTTTGATGCAAGTCGCGTTGTGCGGGAGTTTCTTGTGGTGCGCTCTCTGTTGGGTGCTCTTGTTTGGGGTGTGTGGGCGTGAATATGTCGGAGGGTGCGGGTGTTTGTCGCTGGGTTTGGTGTCTTGCATCGGATGCGAGTAGGGTTGCGTTGGATGCAAGGGGAGGCGTGGGTATCGGCAGGAGTGGTCACGGCCGCTGAGGAGGCGCGGGCGGAGGCTGCGTTGGCGTTGGTGTTCGGGGAGGGTGTGCGGCCTTTGCGGATGGGTGAGGCGGTGTTCGAGGCTGTGGTCGTGGGTTGGGGGCGTCAGCAGTCGGCGCGTCATTTGGCTGAGGCGACGAAGTGCAAGAGCACGGCGATGGTCAGGCGTTTTCGTGCTGAGGTGGGGTTGTGGCCGTGGGAGTGGCAGGCGGTCCATGTCGATGAGTGGCTTGAGGATCTGGCGTCGCCTCCGAAGCGCCGGTCGGTCTCGACGCTGCGTCACTATCAGGCGACGCTGCGGGGGTTCCTTGAGTATTTGACGGATGAGCGTTACCCGTGGGTGGCGATCTGCGAGGCGCAGTTCGGTGTGCGTCCGGTGCAGGTCTTGGATGAGCGCAACACGATCCGCCACGTCGTTGACTACGAGGGGCGCCCGGGCCGGCGTCCGTTGACGCGGGAGGAGCTGGTGATGTTCTTCGACTACTGCGACGCGCGGGTCTCCGATCGGCGGGCGCGCAGGCGCAAGGGCGCGCTGGCGGCGTTTCGCGACGCCGCGCTGTTCAAGACGATCTATGCGTGGGGGTTGCGCCGTCAGGAGGCCGCGCGGCTTGACGTGTCGGACTTCTCTGGGAACGCGCACCGCCCGTCGTTCGGTGCCTATGGGACTTTGAGCGTTCGTTATGGGAAGGCGTCGCGGGGTAGCGCGCCGAGGCGGCGCAACGTGCTGAGCGTGTTTGACTGGTCGGTCGAGGTCGTCGAGCAGTACATCGAGGAGGTCCGTCCGCTCTACGGGATGGATCATCCCGCGTTGTGGTTGACCGAGCGTGGGGCGCGGATCTCGAGCGAACAGGTCAGCGAGCGTTTCGCGGAGTACCGCGACGAGCTGGGGTTGCCGGGCGAGCTGACGCCGCACGCGCTGCGCCACAGCTATGTCACGCATCTGATCGAGGATGGGTGGGATGAGCTGTTCGTGCGGATGCAGGTCGGGCATCGCTTCGCGTCCACGACCGCGCTCTACACCGGTGTCAGCGGCGACTACAAGAACGAGGCGATGAGCCGCGCGCTGCACGCGCAGCTCGCCGGCGCGCTCGCGGGAGGGGCGTGATGAGCGAGATCGACTACGAGTGGATGCTCCGGGCGTTGCTGGCCGAGCACGGTGTTCACAGCTACGCGGAGCTCACGCCGCTGTTGGCCGAGCACGGGGTCAGCCTCTCGGAGTCCCAGGTCTGGCGGATCTTCACCGGCAAGCCCGAGCGGCTGAACCTGCACACCCTGATGGTGCTCTGCCGGATCCTCGACTGCACCCCGAACGATCTGATCAAGCCCGTCGAGCGGCCGGCGAGGGCGCCGTCGCGCGCCCGGGCGGCGGGCGGGAAGGGCGTGGGTGATCTGAAGCCCAAGCGCGCCCGGATCCGCCCGTCCGGCGGAGCGCGGTGAGCGAGCGCAGGCGCGCACCTTACGTCGAGCCGATCGCGGTGTGTTCTGGGTGTGGCCGGGAGCGCCGCTGCCGCCGCGCGAAGACCGACGCCCCGATCTGCAACACATGCCGGCGCAAAGGCTCCACTTGGAAGCCCCCGCTCGCGCTGTGCTCGGCCTGCGGTCGAACCAGGCCATGCCATCACACCCGCAGCGAGCACCCGATCTGTCTGTCCTGCTCGCACAGGCACCCCTCTCGCCGGGAGCCGTGCGCGTTCTGCGGCAAGCTGGCGATCGTCGCGGCGCGCACCGGCGCCGGCCCCGAGTGCTCGGGATGCAGGCAGCGACGGCTTCAGCGGAAGATCGCGTGCCGCGGCTGTGAGCGCCAGGCGCGACCCTCGGCGGCAGCGGCGGGGTTATGCGAGCGCTGCGCCGGGGAGCGCGTCCTTCAGGTCTGCCGCGGCTGCGACGCGGAGGAGACGAACTACGCCGATGGTCACTGCGCCCGCTGCGTTCTGCACGCCAGCCTCACAGAGCTCAAGCGAACTGGCGACCCCGCGGCCATCGAGGCTCTCCAGGGGTATCTGGCGGCCCTCGCCGCTGGCGCCAAGCCGTGGACGGTGCTGGGATGGATGCACAGCAGTCGCAGCTACCAGACGCTCCTGGAGCTGGCCAGTGGCGCCCTCGCGCTCACCCACGACGCGCTCGACACCGTCGACGGCGGTCAGAGCACGATCTACCTGCGGGCGGCGCTGGTCGCACACGGCGCGCTGCCCGAGCGCCACCAGCAGACAGCCGCGCTCGCGGCCTTCATCGCCCGCGAGGTGCTCCGCGTGCCC
The DNA here is from genome assembly GCA_963794715.1 of uncultured Solirubrobacterales bacterium. Lineage (GTDB taxonomy): Bacteria > Actinomycetota > Thermoleophilia > Solirubrobacterales > Solirubrobacteraceae > Palsa-744. The sequence continues at coordinate 1,419,703 of CAWCEY010000002.1, forward strand.
GATGGGCCAGAGCGCCTTCACCTACGCACGTTCGCGACCTGGAAGATCCAGCACAACCTGGGTAAAGCCGAGCGGCAAGGACACGCCAAGCGCAGCTCCTATCGCTACGCCTGCACCCAGATCCGTGTCGCCGCGGATCTCCTTCTGTGGCTCTCACAGCGCACCCTTACCCTCCAAGAGCTCCGCCAAGAGCACCTGGACTTCTGGCTGGCAGAGGGATCGACCCAGCGCACGCGCATCCGCACGTTCGTCCTCTGGGCGCGGCGGCGCAAAATCATCGGGCCGCTCACCGCGCCCCCGTTCGCCGCCCAGCAGCACGTCGACCCGCTGCCCCCCCGCCAGCGCCTGCAGCTGCTCGGCCGCCTACTGGACGACGAGTCACTCGACCTCCGAGACCGCGTCGCGGGCTGCCTGCTGCTGCTCTTCGCCCAGCCGATCAGCCGCATCGTGCTCCTGACCCCAAACGACGTCCAAGACCGCCAAGGCCGCGTTTTCATCAGCCTCGGCCGCGAGCCGCTGCTGCTCCCCGAGCCACTCGCCACGCTCACCCAGCGACTCAAGGACAGCCCCCCACACCTCGCCACCACCGCAGTCAACACCCGCCCCGAGTGGCTGTTCCCCGGCCTACGGCTCGACACCACCATCCACTCCGAGCACATGCGCAGACGCCTCGGCAAACTCGGTATCACCAGCCGCGCCGGGCGAGGCTCAGCCGTCCTGCAACTCGCTCAAACGCTGCCCGCCGCGATCCTCGCCGACCTCCTCGGCTTCGCCGAGAGCACCGCCGAGGACTGGACCCAACTCGCCAACGGCGACTGGGCACGCTACGCAGCAACACGCTGAACCACCCCAGCCCCCCACAACCCCCAAAGCGCACCCGACGACCCCCCGGCCGCGGAGCGCGCGGATTGCCCTCGCTCCACCTCCGCCCTACGGGCTCCGGCTCCGCGAGAGCAATCCGGAACCACACCCCCAAGAAAAACAAGAGGAACCCAGGCAAGGGGAATAACCCCTCTCCGCCAGTTATCTGAGCACCGCCCACACGCACCACCCAGACGGCGAGCCTCGCGCTCGCCGTCGCTCGTTAACCCCGCACCCGGCCCCCAGCCGGGTGCTCCATCGAGAGCGAAAGGAGGGCTCCATGCCCCCATCCAACCCACACACCCCCTACCGGGAACTTGACCCCCTGGCTCCGCTGGCGCACCTCTTCGGGTGGCTGGTGGGTACGACCGTGCACATCCTCCTCGGCGTGCTCCTCGGTCTGCTTGCGGCGCGCCTGATGCGCCGCTGGCACCTGCACTGGAGCTGGGCGGCCGGCGCGTTCGCGCTCGTCCTGCTCGCTCGTACCGCGCTGGCGGATAACGCGGCGGCATTGGGGGTCGCCGCGCTCGGCGCCGCCGTCCGCGGCCGGCGCTGGCACGGCGAAGACCTGCAGGCCGGCGCCGATCTCGCGGCGATCGCCGCCGAGCGCACCACCCCGCTCGACGGGTTGCGCGTCGGCGTGCGGCGCGTGCAGCTGTGGCTCACCGGTCACGGCCAGCGGCGGGAGCGCATCTGGCGCGCCAGCCATCTGAGCGTCGGCACGGATCGCCGCGGACGCTCGGTGGCGATCGAGCTCGGCGGTGCCGAAGCCGGGGGACACGCGCCCGCCGCGCTGGCCGATTTGGGGATGAGAGCGAAGCGAGTGTCTCCCCACTCGGTCCCCGTTTCGGCCAGCGGTGGCACACACACGCTGGTGGCGGGCGCCACCGGCTCCGGCAAGACGTTCACCCAGACGTGGATCACCACACTGGCGATCGCCTACGGGATGTCGGCGATCGTGGTGGACCCGAAGGGCGATACCGGGCTGTGCGAACGGCTGCGCCGCGCGGCGCGCGCCTCGGGCAGGGCGTTCTACATGTGGACGCCCGACGGACCGGCGGTGTACAACCCGTTCGCGCGCGGCGGCGAGACGGAGATCGCCGACAAGGCGCTCGCGGGGGAGCGCTTCACCGAGCCCCACTACCAGCGCCAGGCGCAGCGCTACCTCGGGCACGCCGTCCGCGCGCTGCGTGCCGCTGGGCGGGAGGTGAGCCTCGCCGGTCTGCTTCAGGCGCTCCTCCCCGAGGGCCTGGAGCTGCTGGCGCGTGAGCTCCCGCGGGAGAGCGCGCTGGCTATACACACCTACCTGGACTCGCTCACGCCCCGTCAGCGTGGCGAGCTGAGCGGCGTGCGCGACCGCCTGGCGATCGTTGCCGAGTCCGACGTGGGCCCGTGGCTTGACCCCGCCACGCGCGGGGCCGAGTCCTTCGAGCTGCTGGACGCGGTGCGCAGCGGAGCGGTGGTGTACTTCAGCCTCCGCGCCGACTCCCGGCCGCTGCTCGCCCAGATGCTCGGCGCGGCGATCGTGCAGGACCTGCAGACGGTCGTCTCGGCGTTGCAGGAGCGCCCGGCGCGGTGCGTGGTGGCGATCGACGAGTTCTCCGCGATCGCCGCCGAGCATGTCGCCGGTCTCTTCGCCCGTGCACGATCGGCCGGGATCTGCCTGCTGCTGGGCACGCAGGAGCTCTCCGACCTGCGCCTGCCCGGTCGCGAGATGCTGCAGGAGCAGGTGCTGGGCAACCTCACCAGCGTGATCGCCCACCGCCAGGCGGTGCCCGCGTCGGCCGAGCTGATCGCGCGCCTGAGCGGCGGCAGGGGTGTGTGGCGCACCAGTGTGAGCAGCGACGGTCGCACCACCCGCACGCGGGTCAGCGAGCCCGTTATCAGCCCCGAAGAAGTGATGAGCCTCCCGCTCGGCCAGGCGGCGGTGATCCGGCTCAGCAGCCCACGTAGTGCCGCGATCGCGCGGATGCACTCGCCCGATCGCTACCTCTGAACACGATGACGACAAGGAGGATCACACGATGGTCTCTGTGCACACCGACACCACGATCGACCACAACCACGACTCAAGCCACCCCAACCACGACTCAAGCCACCCCAACCACGACTCAAGCCACCCCAACCACGACCCAAGCCACCCCAACCACGACTCAAGCCACCACGACCACGACCCAAGCCACAACCACGACAGCGTTCGCCACCACAACCACCGCGACGACTTGCCAATGCCCCCCGAGCGCGCCGCGATCGTGCGGTGGGCGGCGGGGCTGGGCGCGGTCACGGCGGAGGCCGTGGCCGTGCATCTGGGTGTTAGCACCGCCTCGGCGCGGGCACGGCTGCGGGCGGCCGCGGGCGAGCGGCTGCTTAAGCGCTGGCGCCCGCTCACGGGTCGCCCGGCGCTTTACACGGTCACGCACACCGGCCTTCATAAGGCCGGTGTGCGAGGGCTGGATCCGTGCAGGGTGAGCGCTTCCAACGCGTTGCACCTGATCGAGTGCGCCCGCGTGGCGGCGGCGCTGGAGCGCTGCTACCCCTCCCACTGGGTGCAGGGCGAGCGGGAGCTGCGCGGGGAGGAGCGCGAGCGCCGCTGCGCGCTCGCCAGCGCCGAGCTCGGTGGGGGTCATCGCGGTGAAATGTTGCGCCACCGCCCCGACCTCGTGCTGTGGCCGTCCGATCCAGCGGGAGGTCTGCCGGTGGCAGTGGAGGTGGAGCTGACGGTCAAGGCGCCGGAGCGCCTGGCGGCGATCTGCCGGGGATGGGCACGGGCGCGCTGCGTGGCGGGCGTCATCTACCTCACCACACCCGAGGTGGAGCGCGCGGTGTTGCGCGCGATCGACCGTGCGCAGGCCCACGAGCGGGTGGTGGCCGTCCCGCTCGACGCGCTGCCCGACGAGCATTGCGCCGGCCCGGCCGACGGCCCGGCCGAGCGTACCGTCCCAAGCGGCGCGTAACGTCTGTGGCGGGGCAGTGGCTTACAGCAAAGGAGACGAAGTCATGTCGTACTCAAGCATCAATCGCGTAGTGCTGATCGGCAATCTCACGCGGGACCCGGAGCTGCGCGAGCTGCCCACCGGCCACAGCGTCTGCAACCTGCGGATCGCGTGCAACGGGATCCGCAAGGACGCCGAGGGCGAGTACCACGAGCGTCCACTGTTCTTCGACGTCGCCGCCTTCGGCGGGCTGGCGGAGAGCGTGGCCCGCTACATGCACAGGGGCAGCCGCGTGGCGGTGGATGGGCGCCTGGAGTGGAGCGAGTGGGAAACCGCCGACCAACAGAAGCGTCAGGCGGTGAGCGTGGTGGCCGAAAGCGTTCAGTTCCTGGACCGGCCCGCCGCGCGCGGTGAGGGCGAGCAGGGCGAGGGCGGCGCGGAGAACGACGAGCGCGAGCTCGTGGGTGCCGGTGCCGGCGAGGTCGATCTGGTGTTCTAGCTGCTCGCGTCGGGTCGCATACCGCGGGGTGCCGGGATTCCGGCGCCCCGCGGGTCCGAGGGGCTACGTCACATCCACGTCGAAGGTGGCCCAGGGCCGCCTTTCGTGTTTAAAGACACATCGCCGTCGGGCTCCGGCCGCCGTTGGGCTCCGGTCGACGTCGGGCTCCGCACATATGCCATAGACTGCCGCGCCGAAACCTCACCGCGCAAGGAGATCCGACAGTGCCAGTGAACGACAAAGCTGTAGGCAAGAAGTACGAGCCCACGGTGTACGCGGTGGGCCGCGAGAAGATCAAGGAGTACGCCCGGGCGGTGGGTGAGACCAACCCTGTCCATCTCGATGTGGAGGCGGCGCGCGCCGCCGGCCACGCCGACGTGGTGGCGCCGCCGATGTTCACGGTGGTGTACAGCGCCCCCTCGGTGGGGCCGCCGATCTTCGATCCCGAGATCGAAATCAATTTTCCGATGATGGTGCACGGCGGCCAGGAGTTCGAGTGGGGCCCGTTGGTGGTGGCGGGCGATGAGATCACCACCACCGCGAGCGTGAAGGAAATCTACGAGCACCAGGGCAAGGGCTTCTACGTGTTCGAGTCGGTCTCCACCAACCAGCGCGGCGAGCAGGTGTGCCGTGGCACCTGGACCAACATCGTTCGAGGAGTGTGAGCAATGGCCGACCTTCAGGAGCGAGCAATGGCCGACCTTCAGGAGCGAGCAATGGCCGACCTTCAAGGAGCGAGCAATGGCTGAGCTGACCACGGGAGCGCAGATTCCCGAGCTGACAATCACCCCCGACAAGTACCTCACCGTCCGCTACGCGGGCGCCTCGGGCGACTTCAACCCGATCCACGTCGACGACGAGTTCGCCCGCGCGGTGGGCCTGCCCGGGCGCATCCTGCACGGGCTGTGGTCGATGGCGCAGGTGGCGCGCGCGCAGACGGAGGCGGCGGGCGGCCCCGAGCACCTGCGGCGCCTGTCGGTGCAGTTCCGCGGTATGGGGGTTCCCGAGCAGGAGATCGTCGTCAGCGGCACCGTGCGCGAGACGCGGGACGGGAAGGCGCTGATCGACACGGTGGCGGCGCAGGGGGGGAAGGACATCATCCGCAACGCCGAGGCCGAAGTCGAGGTGTAGCGGCAAGACTCACGCCCGCCCTGCTGGGTTATATCTTTATTTTTGGCCTCCAACCCTTCATTTTGTAAAGGGTTGGGGCTGGAAAGTTTAAGTGGCGTGCGCCGGGTCGCTGGGTGTGTGACCGGGGCCGGGCCTCGTACAATCAGATACATGCTCACCGCCAGGCAGGAGCTGATCCTGTGCAAGGTGGTGGAGGGATACCTGCTGGAGGGCCAGCCGGTGGCGTCCAGGGCGATCGCCGCCGACCCCGCGCTCGACTGTAGGGCCTCCACCGTACGCAACGAGTTGGCCCTGCTCGAGGAGCACGGCCTGCTCGCGCATCCGCACACCTCCGCGGGGCGCGTCCCGACCGACGCCGGGCAGCGCTACGTGGTGGACCGGATGCTGGCCTCGGGCGAGGGCCTGGTGCAGGCGCCGAGCATGGAGCTGGCGTTGACGCGCCAGGAGGTGGAGGAGGCGATGCGTGCCACCACGGAGACGCTCTCGCAGGTGACCGACCTGCTCGCGGTGGTGTCCGCGCCCTCGGCCAGCACCGCCACGATCCGCCGCGTCGAGGTGCTGGCGGTGCAGCCGCGGGTGGTGGTGGCGGTGGTGATCACCTCCACCGGCGAGGTCTCCAGGGTATTTGCCACCTTCGACGCGCCGGTCGACGCCGGGCTGCTGGCGTGGGCGGGCGAGTACCTCAACGAGCGCCTCGTGGGGCTCGGTTTGGGCGCCAGGATGCTCCACCAGCGCCTCGCCGACCCCACGCTGCCCGCGCAGGAGCGCGCCTTCCTCGACCGGCTGGCACCCGCGTTCGGCGAGCTGGCGGCGGAGTCCGAGCACGTGCTCTACCTCGAGGGGACGGCGCGCCTGTTCTCCGAGGCGCACATGCGCGACGTCGGTCAGATCAACGAGCTGATGGAGCTGCTGGAGCGCAGGGTGGCGCTGCTGGACGTGTTGCGCACCGCGCTCAGCCAGCCGGGCCTGTACGTGCGCATCGGTGCGGAGAACGAGATCCCGGCGATGCGCTCGCTGGCGATGGTGGCCACCGGCTACGGCGTCGCGCAGCGCCGGCTGGGGATCGTCTCGGTGATCGGCCCGGTGAGGATGGACTACGCCTACGCGATCCCGGCCGTGCGGGCGGTGGCGCACGAGCTCTCGCGCTTCGTCGAAGAGGCGTATGCGGAGAGTTAGGTGTGGTTCCTAGACACGTTGGTCAGCTCGGGCTCGCGCCCTGAGAACCCTTAAGGTGTGGCGATGAGCCGCGCATCCTCCACCCCTCGCGACCCCTACGAGGTGCTGGGCGTCGCCCGCGACGCCTCCGAGCAGGACGTCAAGAAATCCTTCCGGCGCCTCGCCAGAGAGCTGCACCCGGACGTCAATGCGCACGACCCGCAGGCGGAGGAGAAGTTCAAGGAGGCCGCGGAGGCGTACGAGATCCTCTCCGACCCGCAGCGCCGCGCCACCTACGACCGCTACGGCCACGAGGGGCTGCGCTCCGGCGGGTATTCCCCCAACTTCGACGCCTTCGGCTCGATCGGCGACCTGTTCGACGCCTTCTTCGGCGGCGCCAGCCCCTTCGGAGGAGGGCGCGGAGCGGGGCCGGCACAGGGGGCGGACGTGGCGGCGGCCCTGGAAATCGATCTGCGCGAGGCGGCCAGCGGCAAGCGCGCGGAGGTGGCCTTCGAGGTGGTGGAGCGCTGCGAGCACTGCCACGGCAACGGCGCCGAGCCGGGCACCCCGATCGCGACCTGCGAGCGCTGCGGCGGGGCCGGGCAGCTGCAGGCGGTGACGCGCACGCCCTTCGGCCAGATGATGCGCACCGTGGCGTGCGATGTCTGTCACGGCGACGGCCGCACCGCCAAGCAGCCCTGCCGGGAGTGCCGTGGCCGCGGCCGCCGCGGCGCCAGGCGCACGCTCACGGTGGACGTGCCCGCGGGGATCGCCGACGGCCAGCGCATCCGTCTCGGCGGCAAGGGCCACGCGGGTGAGTCCGGCGCGCCCGCGGGCGACCTGTACGTGCTCGTGCGGGTGCGCCCCGACGAGCGTTTCGTGCGCGAAGCGGACGACCTGATCACCGCGCTCGACGTCTCCGCTCCGCTGGCGGCGGTCGGAGCGACGCTCGACGTGCCGACGCTGGAGGGGACCACGCACGTGAAGATCGCCCCGGGCACCCAGCCGGGCGAGGTGCTGACGGTGCGCGGCCAGGGGATGCCCAGCCTGCGCAGCGGCAGGCGCGGCGAGTTGCGGGTGGTCGTCAACGTGGTGGTGCCCCGGCGCCTGAGCGCCGAGCAGCGCGAGCTGATGGAGCGGGTGCAGGAGACCCTCACCGAGGACAACCTGCGCGGCGAGGAGTCGATGCTCGGCAAGCTGCGCCGCGCGCTGCACCACCGGGCCGCGTGATCCGGCTCGCGGTGCGCGTCCGCCGCGAGGACGCCGAGCTGGTGCTGGCGCAGCTGCTGGAGCTGGCGCCCTCGGGTGTCGAGGAGGCGGAGGTGGGGGGTGGGGTGGTCGAGTATGCGGTGTACGGCAGCCCCGGCGAGCTGCCCCAGCTACCCGATCTGCGCGCCGCGGCGGGGGAGGCGCTGGTGGATGTCGCGACCAGCGAGTTGCCCGACGACTGGGGTGAGCGCTGGAAGCGCTTTCACCGCCCCGTGTTGATCGAGCCGCCGCTGGCGGGAGTGGGCGGAGGGTCGGGATCGGCGGTGGTGGGCAGGCCGGCATCGAGAAAGCCGGTGGGAAGGCCGGTGCGGGGCCTACACGTGCGCCCGCCGTGGGAGCCCCCGAGCGATCGGGTGGACGTCGAGGAGATCGTGATCGATCCCGGTCAGGCGTTTGGGACAGGCGCACATGCAACCACTCGCATGTGCTTGGAGCTGCTGCTGGAGGTAGCGTCACACGACGAGCAGCGCGGGCCGCTGCTCGATGTCGGCACGGGCTCAGGGGTGCTCGCGATCGCCGCTGCCCGTCTCGGCTTCAAGCCCGTCCTTTGCCTCGACAACGAGCAGGAGAGCGTCGAGGCCGCGCGCGAGAACGCCTCAGTCAACGGTGCCGAGATCGAGGTGCGCCATTTCGACCTGCGCGCCGAGCCGCTGCCGTGGGCCGGCGAGGCGCCCCAGATGCTCCTTGCCAACCTGCTGCGTCCGCTCCTGCTGGACCTCGCGAGCGTCATGCCTGCCGCTCCGTCGCATCTGCTGGCAAGCGGCCTGCTCGTGCACGAGGTCGACGAGGTGGTCCAGGTCTTTGGCGATCTGGGGCTGCGCGAGCGCAAGCGTCGCCACACGGGGGAGTGGGCGGCGGTCTGGTTGATGAGGCGCCAAGCCCATCAAGGCGATCCTCACCCTTGAACCGTACGCACACTGGGAGTACAATCGCGATGTGGCCGCCATCGAGAGCAAGACGCATCGCTGGAACATGCGTGTGGCGGAGGATGTCGACGCGATCGTGCGGATGGCGGCCGAGCAGACCAACCAGCCGTTGACCGACTTCGTCGTCCGGGCAGCGCGGGTGCTCGCCGAGGACACCCTGGCCGATCGGCGGGTGTTTCGTCTCGACGACGCCGCCTGGGATGAGTTCGTCGAGATCTTGGATCGGCCCGCCCGCTCGGTTCCCGAGCTCGCCCGACTGCTGTCGTCTGCCAGTGTCTTCGACGATTAATTCTCGTGGCGGCCTTTCAGCGGCCTGTCGCTCTGGAGGCGCGACACCGCACGGAGAGCTTCCGTTGCGGGGTGCTGTCACTCGATGAGTGGTTGAGCAAGCACGCGCTTCAGAGTCACCGCAGCGGCGGCTCTCGCGTGTTCGTTACCACCGCTTCCGATTTAGATGTCGTCGGCTACTACGCTCTCGCTGCGGGCGCAGTGATGCCTTCCAACGCCTCGGCACGGCTCGCCCGCGGTCTCGCGGCCAACCAACCGGCCCCGGTGGTCCTGCTGGGTCGCCTCGCGGTCGACGCCCGTCATCAAGGTCAGCATCTTGGCCGCTCGCTGCTGCTCGACGCAATGGCACGGGTCGTGCAGGCTGGCGAGCTGATCGGAATCCGTGCGCTGCTCGTGCATGCCGTAGACGAGCACGCGCGGCGGTGGTACGAGCCATTCGGCTTCGAACGCTCGCCAACCCATCCACTGCACCTGATCCTCCTGATCAAGGACCTCCGCGCGACGATCAAAGATCTTTGATCGTGGTCCCCAGTGGCTTACCCCGCACTTTCCGTCTTTTAGTTGGCGCGGCGATTTTTGGAATCGCGCGAACACGGGCTGTGGGCCCGGTGTCAAGCGGGGTCCGGAACCTCGGTGGCGGCCCGCGCCATGGCCCGGTAGAGGAGATCGATCGCGGGTCGAACGCCCTCCGCGCCCTGGCGCAACAGCTCGACGGCGGCGGCGAGCGCGGTGCCGATCGTCTCCATCGCCTCCCCGACATCCCCGGGCTCGGGGTCGCGGCAGGCGGCTAGCGCCATCTCGAGCATCGCCAGCGCCTGCTCGGGGACCCCCGCGAAAAGCGCTGGGCCGGTGAGGCTGCCGTAACCGTAGATGCGGGCGAGGCGCCCGGAGAGCGTGATCGACGGCCCCCGCCGCGGCGGTGTGACCGGCGGCAGCCCGCGCCCGTCGAATAGTCCCGCCACCGTCCCGCCGAGCACCAGCCGGGTGGTGGCCTCGTCGAGGCCGGCTTGGGCGGCGATGCGCAGCGTCATGTAGAGGCCGCTCTGTGGGCGCCCGTAGGGCGGGTCGGTGGCGAACACGATCCGCTCCGCGGGAACGCGTGCGAACAGCTCGACCACGTCGAGCGCGAAGAAGCAGGAGGTGTCGTACAGCACGCCGGGGTGGTCGGCGAGCATCGAGGTGAGGATCCCCTGGTCGCAGATCGCGCCGTGGGCGAGGATCAGCACGGCCTCGGGGTGGCGCAGCGCGAGCTCGGCGAGCCCCTCGGCGATCGGGGGCAAACCGCGCCCGGCGTGGATCAGGATCGGCACGCGGGCTTCTTCGGCGATCGCGAAAATGCCCTCCAGCCCGTTGCCGTCGAAGGTGAACTCCTGGGCGCGCGGGTGCAGCTTGATCCCGCGCGCGCCGGCGGCGAGGCAGCGTTCGGCCTCGGCCACCGGGTCTTCAAAGGGGTCCAGGCGGCAGAAGGGGATCAGCCGCCCGTCGCTTTCCCCCGCCCACGCGAGCACACGATCGTTTGGGAGCGAGTAGGCGGGGCGGCGCTCGGGGTCGTGCAAGGGGAACACGCAGGCGCGCCGCGCGCCGGCCTCGTCCAGTTGAGCGAGTAGCTGTTCCAGTGTCAGCGAGCGCCCATCCTCGTCGAGCCCGAGGTGGGTGTGCGCGTCGAGCACCTCGGCGCCGGCTGGCAGCAGCTGGTCGGCTTCGGCGGCGAAGGGGGCGAGTGCGTTGGCGTAGAGCGAGGCATCCATGCTCGGCACCCTACCGGGTCGTTGGGGATCGTCCACGTGGCGGGGCGCTTCGCGGCGCACCTTCCGGTGAGGTTCCCATACGCCTGCCGTGCCTTGGTTTTGCCCCACCGGTCTCGTGACATGTCTCGTGACATTGGTCTCTACCGCGATTGGCCTTTAGCGTGCAACCCATGGCATGGGACGTGGTGATCGCCGGCGGCGGCTTCGGAGGCTTTTCGGCCGCGCGCACGCTGGAGCGGGTGCTGCCCCACCACAGCGCGCGCGTGACGCTGGTGAACGACGTCAACTTCCTGCTGTTCACCCCGTTGCTGCCGGGCGCCGCGGCGGGGACGCTGGAGCCGCGCCACGTGGTGGTGCCGCTGCGCGAGCAGCTGCGGCGCACCGACCTGTGGCTGGGGAAGGTGGTGGGGGCCGCGCCCGAGCGCGGGCGGCTGCTGGTGGACTCCCCGGAGGGGGAGCGCCACGAGCTGCGCTACGACCAGCTGATCGTCGCGCTCGGATCGATCTCGCGCACGCGCAGGGTGCCCGGCCTGGTGGAGCACGCGATCGGCTTCAAGACGCTGGCGGATGCGATCGCGCTGCGCAACCGGGTGATCTCGATGCTGGAGCGCGCGGAGACGATCCACGACGCTCACGCGCGCGCGGGGTACCTGACGTTCGTGTTTGTCGGCGCCGGGTATGCGGGCATGGAGGGGCTGGCGGAGTTGCAGGACTTCATGGGCGACGTGATCGACCTCTACCCGCGCTGTGCCACGCAGGGGATGCGGTGGGTACTGGTGGAGGCGCAGGCGCGGGTGATGCCGGAGGTGGCGCCCAGCCTCGCGGCGTTCGCGCAGCGCGAGCTGCGCGGCAGGGGCATCGAGATTCGCACGGGCACCACGATTGCGCAGGTCAGCGACAGCGCGGTGCGGCTGAGCGACGGCGAGACGATCGCGGCGCGCACGGTGGTGTGGACGGCCGGAGTGAGGCCCCACCCGGTGGTCGCGCGCCTCGGGCTGGCGCTGAACGAAGGCGGGCGGATCGAGGTGGATCGCACGATGCGCGCCAGCGGCCAGCGCAACGTGTGGGCGATTGGGGACGCGGCGGCGGTGCCCGACCCGGCACGCCCCGGTGAGCTCTCGCCGCCCACCGCCCAGCACGCGATCCGCCAGGGCAGGCGCGTGGCGCGCAACGTCGCGGCGGAGCTCGGCGGCGGCGGGAGGGTGCGTCCCTTCCAGTATCGCACGCTGGGCGTGTTCGTCGACCTGGGCCGCCACCAGGCGGTGGCCAGCACCGTGGGGATCAGGTGGCGGGGCTTCCCCGCGTGGTTCCTGGCGCGCACCTACCACCTCGCCAACATGCCCGGCTACCGGCGCAAGCTGCGTCTGCTGGTGGACTGGACGGTGGCGCTGCTGTTCGACCGCGACACCTCGGAGCTCGGCCAGCTCGGCCACCCGCCGGTGCTGGAGCATGAGGAGCAGCAGCGAGGCTAGGGCTTGGGAAGCGCCCTGTCCTGGTGGCGCAGTGCCCGTTCGATCTCGCCGTTGACGGTTTCCAGGACGCGCACGCGCGCGTAGTGCTTTGACTCGGCGGCCACGATGTGCCAGCGGGCGTGCTTTACGTCGGTGCGCTCGAACATCTCCTCCAGCGCCTGCACGTAGAGCTCGCGCTGGCCGCGGTTGCGCCAGTCGTCGGGGGCCAGCTTCCAACTCTTGAGCGGGTCGCCCGCGCGCGCTTCAAAGCGCTTGAGCTGCTCGTCGCTTGAGATGTGCAGCCAGAACTTGATCAGCACCGCGCCCTCGGAGGTGAGCATGCGCTCAAACTCGACGATCTCGTCGTACGCGCGCGTCCACTCCTGCTCGGTGGCGAGTTCCTCGACGCGCTCGACCAGCACCCGCCCATACCAGGAGCGGTCGAGCACGGTGAAACCGCCCCATCCCGGCAACGCCGGCCAGAAGCGCCATAGGAAGTGGTGGCGCTTGGCGGTGGCATCAGGGGCCGCGAACTCCGCGACGCGCACGTGACGGGGATCCAACGGGGCCACCAGCCGTTTGATCGCGCCACCCTTGCCGGAGGCGTCCCACCCCTCGAACAGGACACACACGGGCGGCCCCAGGTGCCCGTCGTCGCGCAGCCCCGCCAGCGTCAGGCGCAGCGCGAGCAGCCGATCCTGCAGCGCCGGCAGGCGCTTCTCGGACTCCTCGCGCGAAAGCGAGCGGCTCAGATCGACGTCGTCGAGGCGACCCACGCCTTGATGGTGGCAGCTATCGGTTCCCAGGCGCCTCACGCTTGAGGGTTGCAGCTATCGGCCGCCAGGCGTCCCGCGCTTGACGGTTGCAGCTATCGGCCGCCAGGCGTCCCGCGCTTGACGGTTGCGGCTATCGGCCGCCAGGCGTCCCGCGCCGGTACAGCATCCCCAGCATCCCCGCCAGCAGCGTGGTTGCCCCCAGATACCCGATCTCGGCGCGCAGCACCTGTTCGCCGACCGCCGGGACGAACATCCAGCCCAGGAATGCCGCCGCCGCCGCCAGCCAGCAGAGCGCGGCGGCACGGGCGCGGTTGCGGGCCAGGGCGGCCTGGTTGAGCGTGCCGGATGCCAGGTGCATGCCCATGCCGAGGCCGACCAGGGCGAGGCCGACGCGGTTGTAGGTGTAGGTCTGGCCGAACAGGATGTGGCTCATCACGAACGGGCCGACGATCAGCAGGCCAAGCGCGACGGCGGCCGCGAAGGCGGCGATCGCCCGCAGGGTGAGGCGGATCGCGCGGGCGAAGGCGGTGTGGCCCTCGCGGGCCTCAAGGCCGGTGAGGTGGGGAAGCAGCGAGGTTTGAATCGCCTGGAAGAGCTGCAACGGGGCGCGCGCGATCAGCATCACGTTGAACACGATCCCCGCCAGCGCCTTGTCGGGGGAGAGCGCGTCGACGGTCAGCACCGACGCATTCAGCAGCGTCTGCTCGGAGAGCATGATGCCCGACACCCACAGCGCGAAGCGCCCGCCGCGCGAGAGCGAGAGCGCTTCGTGCGCGGCCACCTCCTGCACCCCCTCGGTGCCCGGGCCGGCCAGCGCCGCGTCGGCCTCGTCGGCGGTGTACGGCACCTCGGTGGCGCCGGGCGCGGGCAGTTGGTTGGCGTCCGAAAAGTTAACATGCACACCCGCTGCTACCCGCTCTTTCGCCGAGCGCGCGAACGCGGCCGGTACCACCACCAGCGAGAGCAGCGGCGCGGCGGCGATCCCCAGCGCGACCGCGGTCTGGCCGCTGGCGAGGCCGAGCGCCACCGCGAGCGCGAAGCAGATCCGCGAGGTGGACTCCATCAGCACCAGCGCGCCGAACAGGCCGAAGTACTGGTGTCCGGCCAGCCAGCCGCGCGCGAAGTAGCTGCCGGCGTAGGCGAGCGTGCCGATGACGAGCACCCAGTAGAGCGCGGTGTAGCCGTCGAAGAGTTGGTGGATCAACTGTTGGTTCAGCGCCAGCGCAACCACAAGGAAGGCGACCGCGAAGCCGCCCTGGAGCGCGAGCGGGACGCGCAGCGGGTGCTGGGCGTGGCCGTGTGCGCGGCGCTCGGCGATCGTGCGCGACAGCAGCTGTTCGACGGGGCGGTAGATCACCGAGATCACGACGAACATCACCGACCACAGCACGTCCAGGCGCTGCGCCGCTTCGGCACTGAGCACGTGCGAGGCGATCGAGAAGTAGGCGAACGTCAGCAGGCCGGTGGCGGCGATCCCGATCGACAGGAGCCGCGCGCCGCTGCCGTATGAGCGGCCGGTTTGGGAGCCTCCAGTGCGGTCCTTCGCAGACGACCGATCGAGCGGGGCGGTGGGCGGGGAAGGGGGAGGTTGTGTGTCTTGCTTTACGACGGGTGTATAGCTATGGCTATCGGCCTTTTGATTTTTCATTACAACACCCACGCTCCTCGCCCGATTGGAGGCCGAAGGGGACCGTCTCGGGTCAAAGGCGCACGAGCAGCATCGTCCACGGGAAGGGCGAGCGCACCTCGGCGACCGTCCCGTGGCGCGCGAGCAGGCGCACGAACGAGCGCCGCGACCAATGGTTGAGGTGCCCCGGTGTATTGCCGAGCTCGCGCAGGTAGGCGCCGCGGGCCATGTTGAGCGCGCGCCACAGCGGCTCGCGCGGAACCGAGACGAGCAGGTGGCGCGAGGCGCAGCGCGCCATCTCGGCGAGCGTGTGCTCGGGGTCGGGCACGTGCTCCAGCACCTCGATTGCGCTCGCCAGGTCAAACTCATCTGCGGCGAATGGCAGGTTCTCCGCACGCATCACGCGGTATTCAAGGTTGGGCGCCTGCCGCTGCGCCCAGCCGGCCTGAATCGACTCCTCCTCAAGATCGATGCCTACGATCCGCCGGCCCTCCAGACGCTGTGCCCAGCGGTGCACCAGCACCCCCTCGCCGCACCCCACGTCCAGCAGCGACGCGGGATCGGCAAGCGCCAGCAGCCCGTCGAGGTCGCGCTCGAAGCCCGCCATCAACCGCCGCGCGAGCGGGTTGGTGGAGCCGTACTTGTCGTAGGTGTTGCCCGTGACAATCCCGTCGCGGGAGAGGGTGACGTCGGTGCTCAAGCCCCGATCACCTCGTGCGGCTGGGGTTGCTCGCGCTCATGGGCCTGCGCGCGCTTGTTGGCGTCAAGGAAGGAGTGAGCGTCCGCGGCCGGGGAGCCGCCGCCGGGCTCATAGTGCGACGGCGGCACGTCCAGTTGCAGCTCGATCCGCCGCACCCGCTCGAACGTGCGCTGGCTGAGCACGCGCTGGGCGGCCAGCAGGTCGCCGATCACGCCGAGCGCCCACAGCACGATCGCGGCGATGAACAGCACCGCGCCGAGGATTAGCGACTGCACGTGGCCCTTGCCGTTGCCTTCGGCGTAGGCCACCACGAAACGGATCCACACGCCGAGCGCCGCCACGCCGATCACCGCGGCGAGACTCCAGAAGATCCGCAGCGGCTCGTACTGCGCGTAGATGCGGAAGATCGACACGGCGTTGCGGCGCACGTAGGCGCCCATCGAGGGGAACAGGCGCGACTCGCGCGTCTTGGGGTTGGTGCGCACCGGCACGTGCTCCACGGCCACCAGCAGCTTGCCGGCCTGGATGATGGTCTCCAAGGTGTAGGTGAATTTCGAGACGACCTGCACCTGCAGCGCGGCCTCGCGGTTATAGGCGCGAAAGCCCGAGGTGGTGTCGGGCACCGAGGTGGAGGAGGCCTGGCGCACAACCCACGAGCCCAACCGTTGCAGCAGCTTCTTCAGCGGCGAGAAGTGCTCGATCGAAACCACCTCGCGGTCGCCCACCACCATGTCGGCGCGGCCCTCGATGATCGGCGCCACCAGCAGCGCGATGTCGGGGCCGTAGTACTGGTTGTCGGCGTCGGTGTTGACGATCACGTCGGCGCCAAGCTTCAAACAGGTGTCGAGGCCGGCCTGGAAGGCGCTGGCGAGGCCCTTGTGGTTGGTGAGCGCCACGAGGTGATCGACGCCGTGGCGGCGCGCCACCTCGATCGTCTCATCGCTGGAGCCGTCGTCGATCACCAGCCACTCGACCGCGTCGAAGCCCTCCAGCTCGCGCGGCAGCTCAGCGAGGGTCAGGGGCAGCGTCTGCGCCTCGTCCCAGCAGGGAATCTGGATGATCAGCTTCATGCGGGCATCGTGAGGCCAGGTCTGCCGGGAGGGGGCTCTGGGGGAGGGCCTGCCCTCCCCCAGCTAAAGCAGGGGATCTGGATGATCAGCTTCATTGTGGGCGGGGTCTCGCCATCGCCTCACAGCCTACCGGCCACATAAGCTCTATCCGATGCAGAGCGCCACGCTCGCCCGGCCCGGGCACGACCGCACACGGCTTGCGCGCCTGCGCTCCCTGCCGGGCGCCACCTGGGCGCGACTCGGCTTTGCGGCGCTCTGCGTCGGGGCACTGGTCGGGTACTTCGCCTTCCCCACCTACCCCACCTACGACTCCTTCTACGCGCTGCTGTGGGGCCGCGACCTGCTGCACCTGCAGCTGCCCGACTTCGGCGTCTACCGCGCCCCCACCGAGCACCCGCTGGCGATCGCCTTCGGGATGCTCTGTTCGCTGTTCGGTCAAACCGGGGCGCGGCTGATGGTGCTCGGCTCGATCGCCTCGTTCGTGGCGCTCACCGCCGGCCTGTTCCGGCTGACGCGCCTCTGCTTCGGGCCGCTCGTGGCGGTGCTGGCGGCGCTGTTGATGCTGACGCGTCTGTACGACGCCAACCTCGCCGCACAGGGTTATCTCGATCTCACCTATCTCGCGCTGATCGTGTGGGCAACGGCGCTGGAGGTGGAGCGCTCGCGCCGGGGCACCCCGGTGTTCGTGCTGCTGGCGCTCGCCGGCCTGCTGCGCCCCGATGCGTGGGTGTTGGGCGGCGTCTACTGGCTGTGGTGCGCGTGGCCGGCGCGCACACGGTTCCGGCCGCGGGCAGGTCGCGGTGCAACGGCCGCCGACTCGTCCCCGCGAGTGGATCGCGGTGCAACGGCCGCCGACTCGTCCCCGCGAGTGGATCGCGGCGCAACGGCCGCCGACTCGTCCCCGCGAGTGGATCGCGGCGCAACGGCTGCCGGCCCGTCGCCGCGCGCACTGGTGGCGTATGCGGTGCTGGTCGCCGCCGCGCCACTGTTGTGGGTGGCGTTCGACGGGCTGGTGACCGGCGACCCGCTGTACTCGCTGCACTCCACCGCGGTGCTGGCCGCCGAACTGGAACGCACCAAGGGCTTCACCGCCGTGCTGGCCGCCACCTGGCGCTACCTGGTGCGGATCGACAAGCTGCCGATCGTGCTCGGCGGCCTCGCCGGTGCGGCGCTCGGGATCTGGCTGACCCCCCGCCGCGCGCGCGTGCCGCTGGCGGTGCTGGCGCTGCTGCTGTTCGTGTACGTCGCCGAGGGGGCCGCCGGCGCGTCGGTGATCGACCGCTACATGATGGGCGCCGCGGCGTTGCTGCTGCCGTTCTGCGCGCTGGCGATCGGCGGCTGGTCGCTGCTGCGCGAGGGCTCGCCGCTGCGCTGGGTGTGGATGTTCGCCGGCGCCGCGCTGCTCCTCTACGGCGGGGTTGCGGCCGTGTCGGTCACCTCCCTCTCCAACGCGCGCACCACGCTGGCCTACCACGACGACTTCCACGAAGGGCTCGCCGCCGCGCTGCACAGCCCCCGGGTGCGCGCCGAACTGGAGCGCTGCCCGCTGCTGTCGCTGCCCGACAACAAGCTGATTCCCGACGCCCGCTGGATCCTCGGCGCGAGCAACCAGCGCGAGATCGTGGCTCGCAGCGAGGCGCGCGCCGACCACGAAGCCGGCGACCCCACGCTCACCGACAGGATCGCCCACGCGAGCGTGGCGGTGTACCCGCTCGGCGCGGCCGTTTTCCAGGAGGCGATCGTGGACGTGGGCGATGACCCGCTCGACCAGATCGCGCTGCCCGGCTTCCGGCGGATCTACACGAGCCGCTACTACGCGGTCTATGGCAACTGCTGAGGGCAGCACCGTGCCCGGGTCATCTCCGGCGCCACCCCCAGCGGCAGGGATGTCCGCTGGCGGCGGCGTCGCGGCCGGGTCGCCGGGCGGAAAAAGGCAGGGGGGAGGGGGCGCTGGCGCGCGGTGGTTGGTGTGGACGGCCCTCGCGCTGGTGCTGCTCCTCGCGCTGGGCCTGCGCCTGTGGGGCATCCGCCAAGGGCTGCCCTTCGCCTACAACGCCGACGAGGACGCCCACTTCGTGCCCCGCGCAATCGGCATGCTCACGCTCGGCTGGAACCCCCACTACTTCGCCAACCCACCCGCCTACACCGACCTGCTGCGACTCGTGTTCGCCGCCTGGTTCGGCGGCCGCGCGGGGGTCTCGCACACGTTTGCAACCAACCCCGCGGCGATCTTCACGCTCGCCCGTGTCTGTGCGGCGCTGCTCGGCACGCTCGCGGTGTGGCTGCTCTACCTCGCTGGTGCCCGCCTCTTCGACCGCGGCGTGGCGCTACTCGCCGCCGCCCTTGAGGCGGTCGCGTTCCTGCCGGTCTTCTACGCCCACCTCGCGCTCAACGACGTCCCCACGCTTGCGCCGCTGACGCTCTCGCTGCTCGGCACGGCGGGCGTGCTGCGCAAAGGCCGCGCACGTGACTACCTGATCGCCGGGGTCGGCCTTGGGTTGGGTTGCGCGACGAAGTACACCGCTGGGATCGTGCTGCTTGCGCTACTCGCCGCCGCCGCGGCGCAATACCTGGCGCCGACCCCGCGGCGCCAGGCGGGCACCCGCGATCGCAGCGCCGGGGGAGGCGCAGGCAAGGGCGGCGGAGCCGCGGCTGGTGGTGATGGCACGGCAACGCAGGGCGCTCCATCGCGCGGCGTGCCGGCCGGCCGGCCAGTGCTGGTTGGTCTGGTGCTCGCTGGGGCCGCCGCGCTCGTCGGGTTCCTCATCGCCGATCCCTACTCGGTGCTCGACTTCCACGCCTTCGAGCAGGGTCTCGCCCACCAGTCCTCGCTCTCAGGCGAAGCCCAGGGCAAGCTTGGCGCGCCGCACGAGAGCGGCATCGGCTATTACCTGTGGTCGCTCACCTGGGGTCTTGGTTGGGTGCCCGCCGTCGCCGCGCTCGCCGGCGCGCTGCTGGTTTGGCGGCACGAGCGCAAGCTCGGCTGGGTGCTGGTGCCGGCGCCGCTGCTCTACCTCCTGTTCATGGGCTCCGAGGGGCGCTACTTCGGGCGCTGGCTGCTGCCGATCTTCCCGATCCTCTGCCTGCTGGCCGCCTTCGCCGCGCTGTCGTGCGCCCGTGCTCTGGCGCGTGCCACCCAGCATGTCATGCAGCGACGCGCCCACCCCGCGGAGCCGGCTCGGCCGGCGGAGCTCATCCAACCCAATGCCCACCCATCGCGACCGAGGATCGCACTGGTCGTGTTCACCGCTCTTGCCGTGCTCGCGTTGTGCGCGCAGGGGCTGGTGTACAGCGTCCACTCGGGGATCGTGCTCTCGCGCGAGGACACCCGCGGCCTGGCGCGCGCGTGGATGGTTGCGCACGTGCCCGCCGGCGCGAAGGTCGTGGTCGAGCCGATCGTGCCCGACGAGTGGGTGCAGGATGTCGGCCACCCCACGCTCACCGTGCCCGACGGCGATCGCTGGGTCAAGTACCAGTCGCTGCGCTCGCTGATCGGCCCCTCTGGCGCGCTTTCGCACGGTGAAGGTCACACCGTCAGCCTCGAAAACTACGAGCTCACGCTCGCCCCTGCGCTGATCCCGTTCTACGAGCGCGAAGGCTACTGCTGGGTGCTCAGCGGCTCCGGCGAGTCCGCCCGCGCGTTCGCCGACCCTTCGCGCGCCCCGCTCGCGGTTGCCTACTACCGGGCGCTTGCGCGCGCGGGGGAAGTCGTCTACCGCGTCTCCCCCTACCGCGCCGGGGCCCGCCCGGTCGCGTTCAACTTCGACTGGTCGTTTGACTACTACCCGCTCTCCTACGCCCGGCCCGGCCCCGAAGTGACCCTCTACCGGCTGCGCGGCGGGCGCTGCGCGCGGGGGTGAGCGCGCATGAGTCAACTTTCACGTTCGACACTTTGCCACACGCCGGCAAGTTATCCTGGGCGGTGAGTATGACCGTCGTCACCGACACCGACCGGCTGCACCTCGCGCGCGCGATCGAGCTTGCCGGCAGGGGCGTCGGGGCGGTCAAGCCCAACCCGGTGGTCGGCGCCGTGATCGCCCGCGACGGCGAGGTTTTGGGGGAGGGTTGGCACGAACGCTTTGGCTCCGCCCATGCCGAGGTCAACGCGATCGAGGCGTGCGGGATGGCTGATCTGGCCGGCGCCACGCTGTATGTGTCGCTGGAGCCCTGCTGCCACGAGGGCAAGACGCCCCCCTGCACCGAGGCGATCGTGCAGGCCGGCATCGCCCGCGTCGTCGTCGGCTCCGACGATCCCACCGAGAAGGCCGCCGGGCGTGGTCTTGGCATCCTGCGCGACGAGGGCGTGGAGGTGGTGATCGCCGACGGCGAGCTCGCCACGCGCGCGCGTCTGCTCAACCAGGCCTTCCGCAAGCACGCGCGCACCGGGCGCCCGTGGGTGCTGTTCAAGTCCGCGATGACGCTCGACGGCAAGGTCGCCACCCGCGCCGGCGACTCGCAGTGGATCAGCGGCGAGGCTTCGCGCGAGCTGGCCCACCAGTGGCGCGCCTCGGTTGACGCCGTCGTCGTCGGCATCGGCACCGCGCTCGCCGACGATCCGCAGCTCACCGCGCGCCCCGAGGGCAACCCCGCCTGCCCCTCGGAGCAGCCCCGCCGCGTGGTGTTCGACGCGCTCGCGCGCCTGCCCTCCGACTCGCGGTTGCTCGCCGCCGCCGCTGAGATCCCGCTCACCGTGGTGGTCTCCAGAGCGGCGGCCCGCGCTGACACCGACGCGCTGGAGGCGGCCGGCGCCGACGTGCTGGTGGCGACCGGCGAGAACGAGCCGGCGCGCGTGCGCTCCGCGCTTGATCAGCTCGGCCAGCTCGGCGTCGCCTCGCTGCTGTTGGAGGGCGGTCCCCACCTCGCCGGCGCCTTCCTCGACGCCGGCGAGATCGACGAGATCCGCCTCTTCCTCGCGCCGTTGCTGTTCGGCGGGCGCACCGCGCGCGACCCGTTGGAGGGCGAAGGCGTCGAGCGCATCGACGACGCGGTGCGGGCGCTCACGTTCGACTGCGCCCGCGTCGGCGAGGACCTGCTCGTCTCGGCGCGTCTGCGCGAGTGGTGAGCCCGCCGGCGACGGCGCGATCGTCGTTGCGCGCCGGGGTGCCCGCAACACGGCGGCGGTTGGGAGCGAGATGTTCACCGGCCTGATCGCCGATCTTGGCGTGCTCGCCACGGTCAGGCAGGACGGTCAAGGCGCCACGCTACGGATTGGCACCGCTCTGGCCGGCGAGCTTGCCGAGGGCGATTCGATCGCCGTCAACGGCGTCTGCCTCACCGCCACCCGGGTTGGCGCGGGGGAGTTCGAGGCTCAAGCGATCCGCGAGACGTTGGAGCGCTCCACGCTGGGCACGCTCGCGCCCGGCGACGCGGTCAACCTGGAGCTGGCGCTGCGCGCCGACGGCCGCCTCGGGGGACACATCGTGCAGGGGCATGTGGATGGCGTGGGGACCATCGCCGCGGTACGCGAGGAGGGCTTCTCCCGGGTCGTGGCGATCGACGCCGACCCCGCGCTGCTCCCCTACGTGGTCGCCAAGGGCTCGATCGCGGTGGATGGCGTCTCGCTCACGGTCAGCGCGCTGCGCGAGTCCGGCTTCGAGGTCTCGCTGATCCCCGAGACGTTGCAGCGCACCACGCTCGGCCGGGCAGGGGTTGGGCGGGCGGTTAACCTTGAGGCCGACATCCTCGCCAAGCACGTACAGCGACTGCTGGAGGCCCAAGCATGAGCGCACCCAGAACCACCGCCCCCGCCACTTCCTCGACACAGCACATCGATTCCGCCACGGCCAATCCCGCGACGGCGAATCCGGCGACGGCGACTCCAGCCACGGCCAATCCCGCCACGGCGACTCCAGCCACGGCCAATCCCGCCACGGCGACTCCGACGATCTCCTTCGCGACGATCGAGGAGGCGATCGAGGAGATCCGTGCGGGACGGATGGTCGTCGTCTGCGACGACGAAAACCGCGAGAACGAGGGCGACCTGGTGATGGCCGCGCAGTTCGTCACGCCCGAGGCGATCAACTTCATGGCCAAGGAGGCGCGCGGCTGGATCTGCCTGGCGCTCAGCCCCGAACGCTGCGAGGAGCTGGGGCTGGAGCTGATGACCGCGAAGAACGAGTCCGCGCTGCAGACGCCCTTCACCGTCACGATCGAGGCTCGCGAGGGCGTCACCACCGGCGTCTCCGCCCACGATCGCGCGCACACGATGCAGGTTGCCGTCGACCCGGGCTCGCGGCCGGAGGATCTGGTGCAGCCGGGACACGTCAACCCGCTGAAGGCCAAGGCCGGCGGCGTGCTGGAGCGCACCGGGCACACCGAGGCGAGCGTCGACCTGGCGCGCCTGGCGGGGCTGATCCCCGCCGGGGTGATCTGCGAGATCATGAACGAGGACGGCTCGATGGCGCGTGTACCCGATCTTGTGGGCTACTGCCAGCGCCACCGGCTGAAGATGGTGACGATCGCCGACCTGATCGCCTACCGGCGGCGCAACGACCGGCTCGTGGAACGCGTCGTCACCACGCGGCTACCCACCGCGTTCGGTGATTTCGAGGCGGTCGGGTACCGCTCGCTGGTCGATGAGAAGCACCACGTGGCGCTCGTCAAGGGCGAGGTCGCCGGCCGTCCCGACGTGCTGGTGCGCGTGCACTCGGAGTGCCTCACCGGCGATGTCTTCCACTCGCTGCGCTGCGACTGCGGTGAGCAGCTGGAAGCGGCGCTGGCGATGATCGAGCGCGAGGGGGAGGGGGTGCTGCTGTATCTCTCCCAGGAGGGCCGTGGGATCGGTCTGCTGAACAAGCTGCGCGCCTACCGTCTGCAGGAGGATGGTCTCGACACGGTCGAGGCCAACGAGCGCCTGGGTCTGCCGGCCGACCTGCGCGACTACGGGATCGGCGCGCAGATCCTCTCCGATCTCGGCCTCTCCTCGATCCGCATTCTCACCAACAACCCGAAGAAGATCCGCGGCCTGGAGGGCTACGGTCTGTCGGTCTCCGCCCAGATTCCGATCGAGCAGGCCCCCAACGAGCACAACACCGACTACCTGCGCACCAAGGCGCGGCGCATGGGCCACATCCTCCACCACCAGGGCTTGAATCTCGACGAGGAGTTCCTGCACTCCGAGCGCGCCCATGACCGCGAGCAGGCGCACGAGCGCCAGGAGCGCGGCGAGCGGCCGGACGGGGACGCGTGAGCATGAGCGAGCGGGGGCGCCGCGGACGGGAACAGGTCCGCATGAGCGAGCAGGGGCGTTGCGGACGGGGACGCGTCCGCATGAGCGAGCAGGGGCGTTGCGGACGGGGACGCGTCCGCATGAGCGAGCAGGGGCGCCGCGGACAGTGACCGTCGCGCTGCGTGAGGGATCCCCGGGCAAGGGCTCGGGCGCGGGCACGTTCGCGATCGCGGTGGGCCGCTTCTACGAGCAGCTCGCCGGGCTGCTGGTGCAGAATGCGCGGGCGGCGTTCGCTGAGGCCGGATATTCCGAGGTCGAGGTCTTTGACGTCCCCGGCGCCTTCGAGCTTCCGCTCGCCGCGCGCTATGTCGCTGAGTCAGGGCGCTTTCGCGGCGTCGCCTGCCTTGGCGCTGTGATTCGCGGCGAGACCGACCACTATGACTTCGTCTGCGCCGAGGCCGCGCGCGGGATTATGCAAGTACAGCTCGACACCGGCGTGCCCTGCGCCTTTGGAGTGCTCACCTGCGAGACGATGGATCAAGCGTTCGCGCGCGCCGGCGGGGGCAAGCGCGACCAGGGCCGCCACGCCGCGGAAGCGGTGCTGCGGATGGCCGAGCTGCGCGAGCAGATCTCCGCCGGCTGAAAGGAAGGGCGAGGCGTAGAT
The DNA here is from genome assembly GCA_963794715.1 of uncultured Solirubrobacterales bacterium. Lineage (GTDB taxonomy): Bacteria > Actinomycetota > Thermoleophilia > Solirubrobacterales > Solirubrobacteraceae > Palsa-744. The sequence goes on from CAWCEY010000002.1 coordinate 1,443,969, forward strand.
GCCTCGCAAATGTCCCGGCAGCGGGTCTTTAGCGGGGTTACTGCCTTGTTTCTTGGGGACTTCATGGCTGTGGGTATAGCGATAGTATCTATAGAGGGAGAGGGCTGTGGTTGTTATAAAAAATTCGGAACCCGATAGCAATTGCGCACGGCTTTTGAATTTTTTGTTCAACACCCCGCCCCATGCAATGGCTATACGGCTCCGCGGTGGCGACGATGACGGGCATGAGCGGCTAAACTGCCTGCGCGATGGCCAAGGTATGTCACAGCTGCGGTAAGGGTCCGGCGTACGGCAACAGCCGCAGCCACTCGATGGTCGCCACCCGGCGGCGCTTCGAGCCCAACCTGCAGAAGGTCCGAATCCTCGTCGGCAAGGCGCCACGGCGCGTGTACGTCTGCACCCGCTGCCTGAAAGCCGGCAAGGTCGTCAAGGCGCTCTGAGGGCTGCGGGACTTCGCCGGTCTCGCGTCGAGGTCGCCCGCCGGTGGGTTGCGTAACCTTGGCGGGCGTTCCGCGTAGCTCCTTGCATGGCCCGCGGCGTGCCCGGCGGACAGGATGATGCAGACCGCAGTGACCGACACCAACCTGCTTCGCTTTCGAGCTGCCGTCGCCGGTGCGCTGGCGCACCTGGAGTCACGCCGCCAGGAGGTCAACGACCTTAATGTCTTTCCCGTCGCCGACGGCGACACCGGCGACAACATGGCGCTCACGCTGCGCGCCGTGCTGGCCGAGCTCGACCGCCTACAGGGGGCTGACGAGACGCGCACGATCGATGAGATCGGGCGCGAGGAGATCGTGCAGTCGGTAGCGCGAGCCGCGCTGCTGGGGGCGCGCGGCAACTCCGGGGTGATTCTCTCGCAGCTGATCCGCGGTGCCGCCGAGGAGCTGGTGTCGCGTCCCGGCGAGCTGATCGACGCCACGTTGATCGCCGCGGCCCTGGAGAACGCCGCCGAGCGTGCCTACGCCTCGGTGCGCAGCCCGGCGGAGGGCACGATTCTCACCGTGGCGCGCGAGATGGCCGAGCGGATCGCCGCCGAGAACGAGCGTGACCCCGATGGCACCCGCCTGCACCCGGCCGCCGCGCCCGAGCTGCAGGACCGCGCGATCGCCGCCACGCTGGAGCAGGCCGTCGCGGCCGGGCAGGAGTCGGTCAAGCGCGGCCCCGAGCTGCTCGCCGCGCTGCGCGACGCCGGCGTGGTCGACGCCGGCGGCTACGGGCTGGTGGTGATCTTCGCGGGTGTCGTCGCGGCGCTGCGCGGGGACGATCCGCCGCCGCTGGATCACTACGCGCCCGCGCGCATCCACCACCCCGAGCACCACTCGTCCACCTACCGCTACTGCACCAACTTCGCCGTCACCGGCTCGGCGCTTGAGTCCGAGCGCTTCCTGCCACTGCTGGAGACGCTCGGCGACTCGGTGCTGGTGGTCGGCGACGCCGCCACGCTGAAGGTGCATATCCACACCGACGACCCCGAGCGGGCCACGGCGGTATTCGCCGGCGCCGGCGAGGTGTCGCGCCTCGACGTCGCCGACATGCATGCGCAGATGGCCGAGCGCGATGGGCGGCTGTTCGAAGGAGCTTCGCTTGAGGCAGAGGTGCGTCCGGAGTCGCTGGTGCGCTGCGGGGCTGTCGCCGTCGTCAGTGGCGAGGGCCTGAAACGGCTGTTTGCCGAGCTGGGCGTGCACACGCTCGACGGTGGCCCGACCCTGAACCCATCGACCTACGAGCTGCTGGCCGCAATCCACGAGGTGCCCTCCGAGGAGGTGCTGGTGCTGCCCTGCTCCCCGAACGTGGTGATGGCCGCCGAGCGCGCGGCGGAGCTCTCCGACAAGCAGGTGGTGGTGGTCCCCGCGCTCAGCCAGCAGGCCGCGCTGGCCGCGGCGGTGGAGCTGATCTTCGACCGCCCGCTGGAGCAGAACGCGCAGGCGCTGAACCAGGTGCTGACGCGAGTGCGCACCGGCGCCGTCGCCCCGGCCGCCCGTGCCGACCCCGCCGGCCGTTTCGCCCCCGGCGAGGCAGTCGGCTTCCTCGGCGAGGATGTCGTCGCCTGGGGCGAACCCGCGGCCACGCTGCGCCATGTGCTGGTCGCGCTCGCCGAGCACGCCGAGCTGCTCAGCGTGCTCGCCGGCGACGCGGCGCCGCTCGACCCGCCCGCGGTTGCCGCGCTGCTCGACGGTGATCTCGGCGCGGCCGAGCTCGAGCAGCGCCACGGTGGGCAGAGCGCCTACTGGTGGCTGCTCGCCGCGGAGTGATCTGGCCGTCTCTGCTCGCCGTGGGTGACAACCCGATCTTGCCAAGGGCAACCGCTCGATCTCGCCAAGGGCCACCGCTCGATCTCGCCAAGGGCCACCGCCCGAGGCTGTCTGGCGTAGACCCATGGCTCGCTCTGCCCACCCTGCATCGATTGGGTCCAGGGTCAGAGACACATTGCTGATTTACGCTCGAACCGGGTAGGTTTCTGATCCGTAGGGCCGCTGTCCGCACTATCGGCCAGCGGTGGCAGGTGCCGGGCAATGTCTCCGACCCACGAGGGTTGGGGCACTGGCGCGTACCTGCGTGTAAGAGCAATTACATAAAAGGAGATACAGAATGACGCGTATCAAGTTGGTGGGGCTCTGCCTCATCGCCGTGTTCGCGATGGGCGCCGTTGCGGCGACGTCGGCGATGGCGGCTCCAAAACACGTTTACACCGTCGAAGGCAAAGAACTGCTGGCGGGCGAAGCAAAGGAAATCAAGGCTAAAGACTCTGAAGAATTCACCCTCAAGGGCAAAGGCGCGCTCAACATCGAAGCGGTGACCAAATGCAAAAAGCTCAAATTGAAGGCCTCTGAACACCCGGAGATCATCGGCGGCGTGCCGGGCACGTCGGCGAAAGAGGTGATCGAATTCGAAGAATGTTCGGCCACTGTCGGCGGAGCAAAATGCGAAAAAGTGGAAGTCGAAAACGCGGCGACGAACAATGAACTCGTCACGATCGTCAAACCGGCCGCGTTAGCAGGCCTGCTCGCGACGTTGTTCACGCCCGCCTCGGGAAAAGTGTTCTCAAAAATCAAACTAACCAAATGCGGCATCTTCGGCAGCCAGTCGGCGACGGTGGAAGGCACCAGCGCCGCGTTGGTGGAATCCTCGGTGGAAGCCGTCGCGGGGATGTTGGTTTGGAACGAAAAATCAGAAATCACCGAAGTCGAAACACAAAGCGGTGCCAAAAAAACCGTCGGATTGACATCCAATAGCAAACTGGCCACCCTCAACGGGTCAGCCTTAGTGGAACTGGTCAGCGGCCAGAAATGGAGCGCCTTATAGGCAGGTGCTCACCGGCACCGCGTAGCCGGATGTAGTAGCCGGCGGGGCTGCGTCCTCGGTGACGTGGCCCCGCTTCATCTAAACGCGCGACCGCTTGAAGTTGCGCCGAGAGTCGGCTTCAGTGATCTCCGCTGTCACGGCAGGGTCGGGTCAGAGACACTGGAACATGTCCCTCTCCACAGGGGATAGGTTCTAGATCGCCGCCCCCCATTTTGGCGCGGCGGCACTGCAGGTGCCGGAAATTGTTTCTGACCCCCCAGGATCGGAGCGTTGGCCCCTGCGTATCTGATAAATCCACAAAGGAGATCATTAGCATGACACGTATCAAGTTGGCAGGGCTCTGCCTCGTTGCCGTATTCGCGTTCGGCGCCGTGACAGTCGCTCAGGCGTCGGCTGCCGAATACATCTACAAGGTGAAAGGGGCCAAACTGGAAGCGGGCCAGACGAAAGAAATCAAATCGTCGGTCAAGAAAGAATTCGTCCTGAAGGGCAAAGGCGTGCTCAACATCGAATCGGTGACCAAATGCAAAGCGCTCGAACTGAACGCCGCCGAAAAACCAGTCATCGTTGGAGGCAAACCGGGCAAGTCTGAAAAAGAGAAGATCGAATTCAAAGAATGCTCTGCTACCCTCGGTGGGGGCAAATGCGAAAAAGTAGAAGTTGAAAATGTCTCAACCAACAACGAAATTGTCACGGTCGTAAAACCCGAAGCACTCAAAGGGCGCCTTGCGACGCTGTTCACGCCCTCCGCGGGGGAAGTGTTCTCGAAAGTCAAATTCGTTAAATGCGGCATCTTCGGCAGCCAGAAAGCCGAAGTGAAGGGCAAATCCGCGGGGCTTGACGAACCCAACGGCCTCGAAGAAGTCAAAGATTGGCTCGTGTATGCCACCGGTGCGGCAGAAATCACAGAAGTTGAAAAGTCAAACGGAGAAAAAGTAAAAGTCGAACTCACGAACGAAGGCAAAAAGGCCACGATCGAAGGCGAAGCCTGGGTTGAACTGGCCAGCAAAGAAGTGTGGGGCGTCTTCTAGCGAGAGCCTCGTGTAGCCAAGCGCAGCTCGGGGCCACACCCGGTCGCAGGGCGTGGCCCCGCCTGTGCGCCCGGCGAGCCGCCCGGTTGCCTCGCCGTCGGCGGCGGTGTGACCGCGGCACGTCCGCCATGCGGTGCATCATGCAGGTGGAGATGGCCACGGTGACTAGGAAGCTCGTGCCGGCGCTGGTGGATCGGGCGCCTGGCTCGGAGGACGCCGTCGCGAGGCTGCGCAGCTTCGGCTCCGCCCTGTCCCTGACGCCCACCGAGCTCCTGATCACGCCCACGCGAATTCCGCGACCCAGCCGCTTGGAGGCCCCGATCGCGCTCGCCGCCGGCAAGCTCGCCGACGGGCTGCGGGCGCTCGGGATCGAGACCGTGGGCGCGCTGCTGGAGCATCTGCCGCGCGACCGCCGCGAGGCCCGCGCGATCGCGCAGTTGCGCCCGGGCGAGCAGGCAACGGTGGCGGTTGAGGTCGAGACGATCGCCGCGCGTCCAGTGCGCCGCCGCGGTATGCGCCCCCTGGTGGAGGCCACTGTGTTCGATGAGACCGGCGCGATGGGCGCCGCGTTCTTCAACCAGCCGTGGCTGGTGGATCGCTACCGTCCGGGCACACGCCTGCTGCTGCACGGCAAAGCGCGCCCTGGAGGGCGCTTCGCGGTCGTTCACCACGCGCCCGGGGGCGAGCTTGCGGGCGCGCAGGCGGTGGCGGAGATCGCGCACTACCCGGCCACCGTGGGGGTCAGCTCGACACAGATCGCGGCGCTAGTGCGCGAGTACCGCGGCGCGCTCGCCGATGTGGCCGAGCCACTGCCGGGGAGAATGCGCGCCGCCGAGCGCCTGCCCGACCGCGCTGGCGCGCTGGCCGCGATGCACTTCCCGCGTAGTGGGCAGGAGGCTGAGGAAGCGCGAGCGCGGCTGGCTTTCGAGGAGCTGCTGTTGATGCAGCTGGCGCTGCTGCGCCGCCGGGCGCTGCGCGGGTCAGGCACGGCCACGGCGCTGGCGGGACCGCGCGAGCTGGCCGCGCGTTGGCTGGAGGAGCTCCCGTTCGCGCCCACCGCCGACCAGACGGCGGCGATCGCGACGATCGAAGCCGATCTCGCGCGTGCATGCCCGATGCAGCGCCTGCTGATGGGAGAGGTCGGCTCGGGCAAGACCGTGGTAGCGCTGTATGCGCTGCTGCGTGCGGTTGAGCACGGTATGCAGGGGGCCTTGATGGCACCCACCGAGACGCTCGCCGAGCAGCACTTCGCCACCCTGCAGACGCTCGTCCCCGACGGGCTGCTGCCGTCGGCGCTGCTGAGCGGCTCGACTCCCACGCGCCGTCGCGCCGATCTGTTGGGCAAGCTTGCCAGCGGTGAGCTGAAGCTGGTGGTCGGCACGCACGCATTGATCGAGGACGACGTCGTCTTCGACCGCCTCGCGGTGGCGGTCGTGGACGAGCAGCACCGTTTTGGGGTGCGCCAGCGCGCGGCGTTGGATCGCAAGGGTCCCGGAGACATTGCCCCCCACGTGCTGCACATGACGGCCACGCCGATCCCTCGCACGCTGGCGCTGACCGCGTACGGCGATCTCGACGTAACGCGCCTGCGCGAGCTGCCGCGCGGGCGGCAGCCGATCGCCACGCACGTGGCGGCGAGCGCCGCGGAGCGCGCCCGCGCGTACGAGCGAATCCGCGAGGAGCTGCGTGCCGGGCGCCAGGCGTACGTGGTGTGCCCGCTGGTCGAGGAGCCGCAGGACCGAAGCCGGGAGACGCCCGCCTTTGGCGAGCATCCCCGTTTCGGCCAGCTGGCCGATCAGTCGGTCGCGTCTGAGCGACGATCGGCCGATCAGCCGGTCGCATCTGAGCGACGATCGGCCGATCAGCCGGTCGCATCCGATCGACGATCGGCACGCGCCGCCACCGCGGAGTACGAGCGCCTGCGGACCGGGGAGCTGCGCGAGTTCCGCCTGGAGCTGCTGCACGGCCAGCTGCCCCCTCGCGAGAAGCGCGCGGCGATGGCGAGGTTTGCGGCGGGCGACGCGGATGTGCTGGTGGCGACGACCGTGATCGAGGTGGGGATCGACGTGCCCAACGCGACCGTGATGCTCGTGGAGAATGCCGAGCGCTTCGGGATCTCCCAGCTGCATCAGCTGCGCGGGCGGATCGGCCGCGGCGAGCACCCATCGGTGTGCCTCCTGCTCGGGCCTCGCAACGCCCGCCGCCTGCGCGCACTGGCCGAGCACAGCGACGGCTTCGAGCTCGCCGAGATCGATCTGCAGTTGCGCGGAGAGGGCGAGTTGGCGGGCACCCGCCAGCACGGCCAGGCCGAGCCTCGCGTAGCGGTCCTGCCCCAGGACGCGCCACTGCTCGAACGTGCGCGCGTGTGGGCCGAGCGGCTGCTCGCCGTCGATCCAGCGCTGGCGGCCCCGGAGCATGTGCCGCTGGGCGATGCGCTCGAGCGCGCGCTGGGCGAGGAGGCCCGCGAGCCGCTGCGGGCGTGAGTGGGCGATGATCCCTTGGTGCGGGTGATCGCGGGCAAGTACGGCGGCAGAGCACTGCGGGCGCCCCGCGGCCGGACCACGCGGCCGACCTCCGATCGCGTCAAGGAGGCGTTGTTCTCAATGCTCGGGGAGCTGGAGGGGGCGAGGGTGCTGGATCTGTTCGCGGGCACGGGCGCGCTCGCGATCGAGGCGCTCTCGCGGGGCGCCGAGCGGGCGGTGCTGATTGAGCGCGACCCCCGGGCGCTGGAGGCTCTGAGGGCGAATCTCGAGGCGTTGGGACTCGGCGCGCGGGAGGCGGAGGTGCGCCGCGCCGATGCGCTGGCGGCGCTGCGCAACGCACGCGAGCGCGCGGAGACATACGATCTTGTCTTCGTCGATCCGCCCTACCGACATGCGGGTGTGCTGGGGGGCGAGCTGCGGGAGGCGCTGCCCCCCGTGCTCGCGCCGCGGGCGCGCGTGGTGAACGAGAGCGATCGGCGCACCGAGCCGCCGCTGCGATCTCCGCTGCTGGAGGTGGAGGCGGAGCGGCGCTACGGAGACACAGTGATCACGATTCAACGCCGACGATGAGCCTCGACAAGTCAATAGCGGTCTGCCCGGGCTCCTACGACCCGATCACCAACGGCCACCTGGACGTGATCCGGCGCGCGGCGGGGCTGTACGAGCAGGTGGTGGTGGCGGTGGTGAGGCGCTCGGTGCGCAAGAACGCGACGCTGTTCGATATCGAGGAGCGGGTGGGCTTCATCGAACGCGCCACCGCTGAGCTGCCGGGGGTGCGGGTGGAGCCTTTCAGCAACCTCGTGGTGGAGTTCGCCCGCAGCGTGGGGGCGAAGGCGATCGTCAAGGGCCTGCGGGCGATCTCCGACTTCGAGTACGAGCTGGAGCTGCACCAGCTCAACCGCCGCCAGGACCCGGAGATCGAGTCGGTGTACCTGATGTCGAGCTCGCAGTACAGTTTCCTGTCGTCGAGCGGCGTCAAGGAGCTGGCCACATTCGGAGGCCGGATCGACGATCTGGTGCCCGCCGAGGTGGCGGTACGGTTGCAGGAAGAGTTGCGGCGCTGACGAACATCGGATGCGAGACGTGATCTCCAACCTTGATATACAGACCGCGGGGCCGCAAGCCCCGCGGAGGTAACCCCTATGGACGTTTTGGTGCTGATCGACAAGCTGGACGACTTGGTGCACAACGCCAAGCCGGTGCCCCTTACCGATCAGGTGAGGGTCGACAAGGAGGAGATCTACGACATCCTCGACCAGATGCGCGCCACCATCCCCGAGGAGATCAAGCAGGCGCGGTGGATCGTCAAGGAGCGCCAGGAGATGCTGGCGGAGGCCAAGCGCGAGGCCGAGAAAATCGTCAAGGAAGCGCGCGAGCGCCAGGAGCGGCTGGTCGGCGAGGAGGAGGTCACCAAGCAGGCCGAGCGCGCCGCCGAGGACATCGTCGAGGACGCCCGCGCCCGCGAGCGCGAGATCCGCCTCGGCGCCGAGGACTACGCGGATGAGATCCTCAGCACGCTGGAGGTCAACCTCTCGAAGATCATCAGCGCCGTCGGGCGCGGCCGCGAGCGCCTGCAGGGCAAGGACGAACCCGCAGAAGTGTCGTAGTCCGGTAGTTTTGCCTTGTGAGCTCTCCGCTCGAGCATCGTCTTGAGGTTGCCCGCACGCTGCTGGGCACCCGTATGCTGCGCCTGGAACGACCCGACAAGGTTGCCCGCGCGCTGGGAACGCTGCGTCGCTGGGGTTCGAGCTCGGCGGCGGCGTACTCGGTCTCGGCGATCCGCTATCCCGAGCGGGTCGCGATCGTGGACGAGCGCGGCACGCTGACGTTCTCCGAGGTCGACGCCCGCACGAACGCGCTGGCGCGGGCGCTGCGCGAGGCGGGCGTCGGCGAACAGGATGGGGTGGCGATCATGTGCAGCAACCACCGTGGTTTCATCGAGGCGACCGTGGCGTGCGCGAAGCTGGGGGCGAGCGTGCTCTACCTGAACACCGCGTTCGCGGGGCCGCAGATCGCGGATGTGCTGCGCCGGGAGGCGCCGGTGGCGCTGATCTACGACGAGGAGTTCGAGGGCCTCGTGCGGGCGGGCTCCGAGGAGATGCGGCGCTTCGTGAGCTGGCGCGAGCCGCAGAGCGCGTGCGGGGACCCGTGGGTGGAGGAGCTGATCGCGCGCACCGACACGGCGCCGCTGCCAGCCGCCGACCGAGAAAGGCCGCGTGGTGATCCTCACCTCGGGCACGACCGGCACGCCGAAGGGCGCCAACCGCAAACAGCCAGAGTCGCTGGAGCCGGCGGCGGCGCTGTTCTCGAAGATCCCGCTGCGGGCGCGCGAGACGACCGTGATCGCGGCGCCGATGTTCCACTCGTGGGGGTACGCACACTTCACGATGGCGCTGCCGCTGGCCTCGACGCTGGTGTTGCGCCGGCGCTTCGACCCCGAGCAGACGCTCGCGGACATCGCCCGCCACCGCGCAACCGCGCTCGCCGTGGTGCCGGTGATGCTGCAGCGGATCTTGGAGCTGCCGTTGGAGACGCTCGAGCGCTACGACACCGCCGCGCTGCGGATCATCGCGGCCTCCGGCTCGGTGCTCCCCGGCCAGCTGGCGACGCGCGTGATGGACACGTTCGGGGAGGTGCTCTACAACCTGTACGGCTCCACCGAGGTGGCGTGGGCGACGATCGCCACCCCAGAGGATCTGCGCGCGGCCCCCGGCACCGCCGGGCGCCCGCCCCTGGGAACGGTCGTCAAGATTCTCGACGCGGAGGGGCGCGAGCTGGCGCAGGGGCAGCGGGGGCGGATCTTCGCCGCCAACGAGATGGTGTTCGACGGCTACACCGGGGGCGGCGGCAAGGAGATCGTGCGCGGCTTGATGAGCACCGGCGACATGGGTCACATCGACGCGGGGGGACGCCTGTTCGTGGATGGCCGCGACGACGAGATGATCGTCTCGGGCGGCGAGAACGTGTTCCCCCGCGAGGTGGAGGACCTGCTGGCCAAGCACCCTCAGATCGAAGAGGCCGCCGTGGTCGGCGTGGAGGACGAGAAGTTCGGCCAGCGTTTGAAGGCGTTCGTGGTGGTGCGCGAGCAGGCCGACCTGGGCGAGGAGGAGATCAGGGAGTACGTCAAGCAGAACCTCGCCCGCTACAAGGTGCCACGCGACGTGGTGTTCCTGCAGACGCTGCCGCGCAACGCAACCGGCAAGGTGCTCAAGCGGGAGCTCACCACCACCGCGAATTGAAGCTAGCCTGGGAGTGGTGGCTGCCCTCACCGACAAGCTCGACCTGGAGAGCCTGCATCTCAGCGCTGGTGAGGGGCGGCGCCTGGAGCTGGCGGTCGAGATCGAGCCGCTGGCGCTGGCGGGCGAGCGCTATGTCGCCGAGCCGCCCCAACCGGCGGTGACGTTGGACGTATCGCGCATGGTCGGCCACGGGTATGCGCTGCGGCTGCGCTTCAAGACGGGGCTGGCGGGGCCTTGCATGCGCTGCCTGGCAGCGGCGGCGCCGGAGGTGGAGGTGGACTCGCGCGAGGTGGATCGCCCCACCGAAGCCGGGAGACATGCGCCTTCGGCGCGAATCCCCGTTTCGGCCAGCGGGGAGGAACTGTCGAGCCCATACATCGACCATCACACGCTCGACCTCGCGGCGTGGGCGCGGGACGCGTTCGCGCTGAGCGCCCCCACGCAGGTGCTGTGCCGCGCCGACTGCGCGGGACTGTGCCCGGTGTGCGCGGCCGACCTCAACGAGGCTGACCCCGAGCACCACCACGAGCGCGATCCCGACCCGCGCTGGGCGAAGCTGCGGGAGTTGAAGCTGGAGTAGGCGCCGCCTGCCCCGTGGCTGCTAGCCTTCCCCAACCGATGGCAGTCCCCAAGCAGAAGCAGTCGCACAGCCGCACCGCCAAGCGTCGTGCGCAACACAAGATCACCGCGCCCGCGCTGAGCGTCTGCCCGCGCTGCCACAGCCCGCGTCGTCCGCACCGGGTGTGCGCGGGGTGCGGCACGTATGCCGGCCGCGAGGTTGCCCTCCCGGTGGAACACAGCGAGGAGCACGACCACGACCACTGAGTCGGTGGTCGCGGTCGACGCCAACGGCGCCGACCTCGGACCGGCTGAGGTTGCGGCGGGCGCGGCGCTCGCCGCGCAACAGGGAGCGCGTGTGCTGCTGTTCGGCCCGGTCGCGGAGATCGGTGCCGCGCTGGCGAAGCATGACACCGCACCCGTGGCGGAGATTGCCACCTCCATCGCCGGGGTCGAGCTCGTCGACGCGCCGCTGTCGATCGCCAAGAGCCCCGATCCCGCGCGCGCGGCGCGCGCGAACCCCGAGGCCTCGATCGTGCAGGCCGCGCGCGCGGTTGCGGAGGATCGCGCGCAGGCGCTGGTGTGCGCGGGCGGCACCGGCGCGGCGCTGGCGGCGGGGCTGTTCAACATTAAGCGCGCCCGGGGCATCCACCGCCCGGCGCTCGCGTTGCCGCTGCCGGTGCCCGGCCATCCGGTGACGCTGCTCGACGTGGGCGCCAACGCGCAGGCGCGCGAGGAGCATCTCGTGCAGTTCGCGTTCATGGGTGCGGCGCTTGCGCAGGTGGTGCTCGACGTGCCCCGTCCCCGCGTGGGGCTGCTCTCCAGCGGCGAGGAGCAGGGGCGTGGCAGCCCGCTGGTGGTGGCCGCGCGTGCGCGGCTCGCCGAGCGTCTCGCCGCCGCGGCGGAAGGCTCTGGCGGGGCTGCGCCGCCGTGCGAGCCGGTCGGCGACGTCGAGCCCGGTGCCGTGCGGCCCTTCGAGATTGCCGGCAGCGGTGCCGTGCGGCCCTTCGGGATCGCCGGCAGCGGTGTCGCGCAGCCTTTCGAGTTCGTCGGCAGCGTGGAGGGCGGCGATCTCACCAGCGGCGCCGCCGATGTGATTGTCACCGACGGCTTCACCGGCAACGTCGCGCTGAAGGTGATGGAGGGCGTCTCGCAGACGATGCTGCGCGCGATCCGCGACGCCGCCCTCTCCTCCCCCGCGCAAAGCTCGGCGGCGCCCTGCTGCGCCCGGCGCTGCGCTCCTTCCGCGATCAGATCGACCCCGAGGGACAGGGAGGCGCCTACCTGTTGGGGCTGCGCCGGCTGGGGGTCGTGCCCCATGGGAGTTTCACCCGCCACGGCTTCGCCCGGGCGATCCTGCGCGCCGCGCGGGGCGCGCAGGACGATCTCGTGGGGCGCACGCATGCCGCGCTGGAGCAGGCGGGTGCGCTGCGCACGCGGGTGGGTCAGCCGCCATCCGCGCGGGGCGCTAGCCTCCACGAGAGATGACCCGTGAGCAGGTATACGAGCTGATCCGCGACCACCTCGTCGATGAGCTGGAGATCGACCCCGACGAGATCGGCGAGGAGAGCCGCTTCAAGGAGGACCTCGAGGCCGACTCGCTGGACCTGTACACGCTGGTGCAGGAGCTCGAGGACACCTACGGCGTGCAGGTCTCCGACGAGCAGGCCGTCGGCATCAAGACGGTGGGGCAGGCGGTGGACTTCGTGCTGGCGCAGGCCCACGGCGCCGAGGTTTGATGCGCGCGGATGAAGCTGCTGAACGCGCTCTTGGAGGAGCTTCCCGAGGAGCTGTCCCGCCAGGTTTTCACGCACGCCTCGTGGAGCGAGCGGCGCAGCGACTCCTACGTGCGCCTCGCCTTTCTCGGCGACAGCGTGCTGGGGCTGGCGGTGACCGCCCATCTCTATCCACGTCTGGAGGCCGAGCGCTTTGGCGCCGGGCGCCTGACGAAGATCCGCGCGCAGGCGGTATCCGGCCCCTCCTGCCGGGCGGTCGCCGAGCGCCTCGCGGTGCCGGAGCGGTTGCGCGCGGCCGCGCCCGCCGGCGTCCAGGAGAACGCGGTGCTGCTGGGCGCCACCGAGCGGGTGCTGGCTTCGGTGATCGAGGCGGTGATTGGGGCGTGCTACCTGCAGTTCGGCTACGAGCGCACCGCCGAAGCGGTGGTGGAGGCGTTTCGGCTCGAGATCGAGCAGGCGCTGGAGAACCCAGTGGACTTCAAGTCCACGCTCCAGGAGCTGTTGGCGCAGCGCGGAGAGCTGGTCACCTACGAGGTGACGGCCGAGCACGGCCCCCCGCACGAGCGCACCTTCGAGGTGGCGGCCTCGGTCGACGGTCGCCCGCTCGGCAGCGGCTCCGGGCGCAGCAAGAAGCACGCCGAGCAGCAGGCTGCGCGCAAGGCTGTGGAGAGATTGCAAACATGATCCAGCGCCGACATGCGGGCTCAGGGCCATGTATCTGAAATCGCTCACGCTGAAGGGCTTCAAGTCCTTCCCCGACCGCACCCGCCTCGATTTTGGCCCGGGCGTGTCCGTCGTGGTTGGGCCCAACGGGTCGGGCAAGTCCAACATCACCGACGCGGTGCTGTGGGCGATGGGGGAGCAGTCGCCGCTGGCGGTGCGCGGGCAGTCGATGCAGGACGTGATCTTTGGTGGCGGTCGCGGTGTGCAGGCACGCAGCGCCGCCGAGGTCGAGATCGTGCTCGACAACTCCGACGGCACCGTCGCGCTCCCGCTCAGCGAGATCTCGATCCTGCGTCGTCTGCACCGCTCCGGCGAGGGCGAGTACCGGCTGAACGGCGCTCGCTGCCGGCTGGTTGACGTGATCGAGGTGCTCTCCGACACCGGCCTCGGCAAGGAGACCCACTCGGTCATCTCCCAGGGCCGCGTCGAGGGGATCGTCACCTCCAAGCCGCGCGATCGCCGCCTGTTGATCGAGGAGGCGGCCGGGCTCGGCAAGCACCGCAAGCGCCGCCGTCGCGCCCAGTTGAAGCTCGAACGCACCCAGGACAACCTCGATCGCGCCCTGGACGTCGAGCGCGAGGCCCGTTCGCGGTTGCGCCCGCTCAAGCGTCAGGCCGAGGCAGCCGAGCTGCACCAGCGACTGGAGGGCCAGATGCTCGAAGCGCGTCTGCAGCTGGCGCGCGAGGCGCTGCGTGTCCGGCGGCTGGAGCTGGCCGAGGCTGAGACCCTGGTGCAGGCGGCGCGCACAGCCCGCGCCGAGGTCGAAGGCGGCCTGCAGGAGGTCGTCGCGCGGCGCAGCCTCGCTGAGCGCGCGCTGGCCGAGCGCTCGGCCAGCCACGACGAGCTGTCCCGGCGCGCGCTGCACGCCGGCGCCGCCGCCGAGCGGCTACAACTGCGTCACGAGCAGGCTGTCACCACGGCCGCCGGTCTCGCCGAGCGGGTGCAGCGCTCCGCGCGCGAGATCGAGCTGCTCGAGGAGGCCTCCACGGAGGGCGAGAGTGGGGTCCTCGACGCTGACGGGGAGCAGCGCATCGGCACGATCGAGCAGGAGCTGGCCGAGCTCGACCGCGAGCGCGAGCAGCAGTTGGAGCGCGAGCTCGCCGAACTGGAGCGCTCCCGCGAGGTCGCCGCCGCCGAGGTAGCCGAGCTTGACGGCACCCTGGCTGAGGCCCGCGAGGCACGCGAGGCAGCCGACGAGCAGGCCGAGGAGGCCCGCGGCGCGCTGCGCGAGGCTGAGCGTGCGGTCGAGGCCGCCCGCCGCGACGCTGCTCGCGTGGGATCCGAGCTGGCAGCCGTCAACCAGTTCCTGCGTACCGCCTCCGTGGTGGGCGGGGCCGCGGAGGGCAAGCGCAGCGATGGCGCCGGCGGTGATGGCGCCGCCAGCGATGGTGCCTCCGGCGATGGCGCCCCGCGTGCGCTGAGCGAGGCGCTTCGTGTCCAGCCGGGCTACGAGCTCGCGCTCGCCGCCGCGCTCGGTGGGCGCCTCGACGCGCCATTTGTGCCCGACCTGGCGGCCGCCGCAGCGCTGCTCGATCGCGCCGGACCGGACGGCGCCGCGGCGCTGTTGGCGGATCGGCGCTCCTCGGACGCAGCACCCCTCGGACCGTCCGTGCCCCCCGCCCCTGGCGCTCGTCCCCTGATTGAGCTCGTGGACGGGCCCGCGCCGGTGCTCGCGCTTGCGGGGCGGCTGCTCGCCGACACATGGGTGCTGGAGCGCCTGGAGGATCTCCCCGACGACTTCGCGGGTGTCGCCGTAACCTCCCGTGGGCGCGTGTGGTTTGCCGCCCTGGGCGAGGTGCGCCAGGTCGCCGAGGGTGGCTCCGAGCGGGTGCTCGCTCGCCGCAACGAGCGCGAGCAGCTGATCCTCGCCTCCGAGGCCGCCGCCACCGCCGAGCACGCCGCGCGCGGCGCGGCCGAGCAGGCGCAGGAGAGTGCCGCGAGCGCCGATCTCGCGCGCGAAGAGGCCGACGGCGGGCTACGCGAGGCGACGCGCGCTCACGCCCATGCGCTGGAGGGTGAGCGCCACGCCGCCTGGCTGATCGAGCAGCGCCGCGCTGCCCCCGAACAGGGGCCGCTGGCGGTGCGCCGCGCGCAGCTGGAGGGCGAGCTTTCCGCCGAGCGCCGGGCGGCTGAGCGCCTCGCGCGCGAACACGCCGAGCGTCTGGAGCGCCTGGGGCGCCTGCGCGCCCAGCATGCCGCCGACATCGCGCTGGCGCCGCTTGCCGAGCGCCTCGCCGTGGCGCTGCATGCCGCCGGGGAAGCGGTCGCCGCGCGCGCTGGCGAGCTTCAACGGGAGCTCGACAGCTACCGCGCCGCCGGCGAGGCGATGGCCGGCGAGCTGCGCGCCTGCGCCGCACAGGAGGCCGACATCCAGGCGCACCTGCGCGCGCGGGGTGAGGCCGTGACCACCGCCGAGGTTGCGGCGCAGCGCTTGCGCGACCACACCGAGGAGGCGGCCCTGGAGCTGCGCACGGTGCGCGAACAGTTGGAGCTGCCCGTCGCGGCAGGTGAGCCGGGGGAGGGCGATGGGAATGCGGATCCGGGTTCGGATTTGGAGGGAGTGTCGCCCGCGGGCGAGGAGGACGAGACGGCCGACAAACGCGACGAAGGTGTCGTCGTTGAGGCGCTCGACGAGAACCCCGAGCCGCTCGATGCGGAGCAGGTGCAGGCGCTCACCTCCCGCCTGGAGCGTTTGCGTCGCCGGCGTGAGCAGCTTGGCCCCGTTAACCCGCTCGCCAAAGAGGAGTATGCCGAGGCGCTCGCCCACGTCGAGGAGCTTGAGGCCCGCCGTAGTGATTTGGAGACGGCGCTGCGCGAGCTGCGCACCTTGATCCGCGACACCGATCGCCAGATCCACGAGACCTTCCGCGCCACTTTCGACGCGGCCGCTCGCAACTTCGAGGAGCTCGCACGCGATCTCTTCCCCGGCGGTGGCGGTCAGCTGCGGCTCGTCAAGGACGCGCTCGTCCCCCGACCGGTGCTTGGCGGTCAGCCGCTGTCCAACGGCGCTGCTTCGGGCGGGCGCGAGGAGCGCGACAGCGAGGCCGCCGCAGAGCACGAGGAGCGGGGATCGGGGAGGGAGGGCACCGTCGCCGAGGGCGGGGATGTGGAGGGCGTGGAGGGGGAGGGTGGGGATGCCACTCCCTCCGGTTCGGCGTCCGATCCCGACGAGGAGCTGTTGGGGGTGGAGATCGAGATCACCCCCGCCGGCAAGTCCACCAAGCGCCTATCGCTGCTCTCCGGCGGAGAGAAGTCGATGACCGCGCTCGCCTTCCTGTTCGCCGTGTTCCTCGCGCGCCCGTGCCCCTTCTACATTCTCGACGAGGTTGAGGCCGCGCTTGACGACCTCAACCTCGAGCGCTTCCTCTCGCTGCTGCGCCGCTACGCCAACCGTGCGCAGTTCATCGTGATCACCCACCAGAAGCGCACGATGGAGGCCGCCGACTGGCTGTATGGAGTATCGATGGCCGGCAACGGCGTCTCCAAGGTGCTCTCGCGGCGGCTGCCGCCGGCCGGTGGCTCCTCGGTGGCGGCGGCGGAGCAGAATGGCTCGGCGCCCGTGCAGGCGGAGATCGGTGATCTCCCCGCCGATGCCCCGGCCCAGACGGCCCAGGTGCTATCGGGAGGGGCCGACCTGGCCGAGGTGGCGTAGGCCCGGCGTAACAGCGGTCCCCCGGCCCGCTGCTATCGTCGCGCGGCCGTGCCACGCGACTGGAGCGACCTATTCATCACCGGCGAGCAGGCCGCCGGCGCCGAGCGCGGTGGTGAGAGTCCCGAGCGCCGCGGCTTCTTCCGTCGTCTGCGTGAGAACCTCGCGAAGACCCGCCAGGCGCTCGGCGGCGAGATCCACGCCACGCTCTTTCAAACTCTTGACGAGCACACCTGGGAGCGCCTGGAGGAGGCGCTGATCACGGCCGACGTCGGCGCCGCCGCCACCGCCGCGGTGGTGCAGACGCTCGAAGGTGAGGCGCTCGAGGACGGGTTGACCGGGGGCGAGGCGCTCTCGGAGCGGCTGATCGCGCTGCTCGCCGACACCGCCCGCGTGGGGGACGGGCGTATCGACATTCGCTCGCGTCCCACCGTGATCCTCGCGGTGGGCGTCAACGGCACCGGCAAGACCACCACGATCGGCAAGCTCGCCTGGCACCTGCGCAAGGAGCTTGGGCGCACCGTGCTGCTCGCCGCCGCCGACACCTTCCGCGCGGCCGCCACCGAGCAGCTGGAGGGGTGGGCGCAGCGCGCCGGCTGCGAGATCGTCACCGGCCCCGAAGGCTCCGACCCCGGCGCCGTAGCGTTCGAGGCCGTCGCGCGTGCGCGGAGCGAGGGGCTGGACGTGGTGATCGTGGACACCGCGGGTCGCCTGCACACCCAGGACGACCTGATGGCCGAGCTTGCCAAGGTGCGGCGCGTGATCGCGCGTCAGCTGGAGGGGGCGCCGCACGAGACGCTGCTCACGGTCGATGCCACCACCGGCCAGAACGGGTTGCGCCAGGCGCGTGTGTTCGCGGAGTCGGCTCAGGTAGGGGGCATCGTGCTCACCAAGCTCGACGGCACCGCCCGCGGGGGTATCGCGCTGGCGATCGCCCGCGAGCTGGGCATCCCGGTGAAGCTGATCGGTGTCGGCGAGTCCCTCGAGGACCTGCGCCCATTCGACCCAGATGAGTTCGCGCGGGCGCTGATCGCGGCTTGATGAGAGAGCGCCCACGCCACTTCACAAAATGAAGGGTTGGGGGACGAAAGCGAAGCATCGTGCCGGGTGGTCCCTGGGGCCGACCAAACGACGGGTAGCGGCTTCCCAGTCAGGCCGACCAAATGACGGGTAGTGGCTCCCCAGTCAGGTTAGTACCACTTCACAAAATGAAGGGTTGGAGGCCCAAAGGAGATGCGATAATCGGACTATGGACGCATGGATCGTGTGGACCGTTGCGGCATGCGTGCTGGGCGCGGGAGAGATGCACACCGGCGGGTTCTTCCTCGCGCCGTTCGCGATCGGTGCGCTGGTGGCGGCGCTTGTGAGCCTTGTTGGCGCCGGCCTTCCATTCGCCGTGATCGCCTTCCTGCTCGTCTCGCTGCTGGTCCTTGCCACCCTGCGTCCCCTCGCCCGGCGCCACCTGCAGCACCCCCCTCGGATTCGCACCGGTGCCGCCGCCCTGGTGGGGTGCGACGCGGTCGTGCTGGAGCGGATCGCCAATCAGGAGGGCGTGGGCTGCGTGCGGATCGGCGGCGAGGTGTGGACGGCGCGCAGCTACGCCGAGGACGAGGTGATCCCCGCCGGGGAGCGCGTGCAGGTGGTGGAGATCCGCGGGGCCACCGCGCTGGTGATGCACTGAGACCGAGACTCATGGCAGGCGCTGCGGCGCGCGATGCGCTGCGTCCTAGGCCCACAGCACGCGCGTGAGGCATTGAACCCAACACAGGCACAGGAAAGGCAAGGGAATCCCCCATATGGTCGCTCTCATCGTTGTCGCCGTAGTCGTGCTGTTTGCGCTGATCGTGGCGGCGCGCACGGTTCGCGTGATCCCCCAGGCGCGCGCCGGCGTGGTCGAGCGCCTCGGCCGCTACAGCCGCACGCTGGAGCCGGGCCTGGCGATCGTTACGCCGTTCGTGGATCGCGTAAAGCCACTGGTGGACCTGCGTGAGCAGGTGGTCAATTTCGCGCCCCAGTCGGTGATCTCCGAGGACAACGTGGTGGTGGCGATCGAGACCGTCCTGTACTTCACGATCACCGACCCCCGCTCGGCCACCTATGAAGTCGCCAATCCGCTGCAGGCGATCGAGCAGCTGACGGTGACCACGCTGCGCAACGTGATCGGCGGGCTCACGCTCGAGGCCACGCTGACCGCCCGCGAGAACGTCAACACGGAGCTGCGCACGGTGCTGGACGAGGCCACCGGCAAGTGGGGCATCCGCATCAACCGCGTGGAGATCAAGTCGGTGGATCCACCGGCGGATATCCGCTCGGCGATGGAGAAGCAGATGCGCGCCGAGCGCGACCGCCGCGCGGCGATCCTCACGGCCGAAGGCGAGAAGCAGGCCCAGATCCTCACCGCCGAGGGCGAGCAGCAGGCCGCGGTGCTCACCGCGGAGGGCGCCCGCCAGGCGGCGATCCTGCGCGCGGAGGGCGAAGCGAAGGCGATCGACACCGTTTTCAAAGCGATCCACGAGGGCAACCCCACGCGCGATCTGCTCAGCTACGAATACCTGCAGATGCTGCCCCAGCTCGCCGAAGGCGACGCCAACAAGGTGTTCGTGGTGCCCTCAGAGTTCGCGCAGGCGTTTGGCGGCATCGGCGAGGCTCTCACCCGCCGGATCAAGGAGGATTCCTCCGGCGAGAAGGACTGACCCCTCGATGTTCGATTCGCTCGCCGAGAAGCTCCAGGCCACGCTCTCCGAGGTCCGCCAGCGGGGGACGCTCACCGAGCAGGACATCGACCGCGCGCTGCGCGAGATCCGCCTCGCGCTGCTGGAGGCGGACGTCAACTTCAAGGTCGTCCGCCAGTTCACCGCAGAGGTGAAGGAGCGCTGTCTGGGGGCGGAGATCGTCGGCAGCCTCAACCCCGGCCAGCAGGTGGTGAAGATCGTCGCCGAGCAGCTCACCGAGCTGATGGGGGGGGAGTCTGAGGAGCTCGGCTTCTCCTCCAGCCCCCCCACCGTGATTCTGCTCGCAGGCCTGCAGGGCTCGGGCAAGACGACCGCGGCGGCGAAGCTAGCCCGCTACCTGCACGAGCACCACAAATCCTCGGTGGCGCTCGCCGCCTGCGACACCTATCGCCCGGCGGCGGTCGAGCAGCTCGTGAAGATGGGGGCCCGCGCCGGCGCGACGGTGTACGAGCGAGGCACCGAGCCAGATCCGGTGGAGATCGCGACGTGGGCGCTACAGCGCGCGCGCGAGGAGGGCAAGGATGTGCTGATCGTCGACACCTCCGGCCGGCTGCACGTTGACGAGCAGCTGATGGCGGAGCTGGTGCGCATCCACGCCGCCGTTGCGCCCCGCGACACGCTGCTGGTCGTCGATGCGATGACCGGCCAGGACGCCGTCAACGTCGCTGAGCAGTTCGCGGCCGCCGTGCGGTTTGACGGGGTGGTGATGAGCAAGCTCGACGGCGACGCCCGCGGTGGCGCGGCACTGTCGGTGAAGGCAGTCACCGGCCAGCCGATCCTGTTCGCCTCCACGGGAGAGCACCTCGAGCAGTTCGAGCGCTTCCACCCCGATCGCATGGCGCAGCGGATCCTCGGCATGGGCGACGTGCTCAGCCTGATCGAGCAGGCCGAGCGCCAGTTCGACGAGCGCGACGCCATGGAGTTGCAGCGCAAGCTGCGCCGCAACGAGTTCGGCCTCGACGACTTCCTCGATCAGCTGAAGGCCGTGCGCAAAATGGGGCCGCTCAGCAGCGTCCTGGGGATGATCCCCGGCCTCGGCGGCGCCCAGCTGCGCAACCTGAAAATGGACGAACGCGAGCTCGACCGCCTGCAGGCGATCATCCTCGCGATGACCCCCGAGGAGCGCCGGCGCCCCGAGCTGATCAAGGGCTCACGCCGGCTGCGGATCGCGCGGGGGTCGGGCACCAACGTGCAGCAGGTCAGCCAACTCGTCAAGCAGTTCGGGCAGATGCGCAAGGTGATGCGCCAGGTCGGTCGCGGCAAGATGCCCGACATCGGCGCGCTGATGCGCCAAGCACGCTGAGACCCTATGCCGCGGGCTGATGCCGGGCACGCTGAGACCCTATGCCGCGGGCTGATGCCGGGCACGCTGAGACCCTGTGTCGCGGGCTGATGCCGGGCACGCTGAGACCTTGCGCTGCGGGCCGCTGCGCCGGGCACGCTGAGACCTTGCGCCCAACCGTCTAAGCTTCCGCGTTGGCAGTATCGAAAGTCGTTTTTCAACCACTGAGAGGCAACACGTGTCGGTAAGGCTCAGGCTCACGCGAGTGGGCGCCAAGAAGGACCCGATCTGGCGAGTGGTCGTCGCCGACCAGCGCTCCCCCCGCGACGGGCGCGTGATCGAGACGATCGGCCATTACAACGCGCAAACCAACCCCTCCACGATCAAAATCGACGAGGAGCGCGCCCGCAGCTGGCTGGCCCGCGGCGCGCAGCCGTCGGACACGGTCCGCAAGCTGCTGCGCACCCAGGGAATCGGCAGCTGAGCGCCTGGAGCGCCCAAACATATGGCGGCGGAGAGGGTGCAGGAGCTCTTGATCTACCTCGCCCAGGGCTTGGTGGACGAGCCCGAGGAGGTGTCGGTCGAGCGCTTCGAGGAGGACGACGGCACGGTCGTGTTGGAGCTTGCGGTGGCGCGGGAGGATTACGGCAAGGTGATCGGCCGCGGTGGCCGCACCGCCCAAGCACTGCGCACTGTGGTGAGGGCCGCGGCGGCGGAGGACAAGCGCCGTGTGGTCATCGACATCGTCGACTGAGCCATTGGAGGCCGGCCGCGTGGGTCGCGCGCACGGCCTCGACGGAAGCTTCTACGTGACCGCCGCCCGTCCGCGGCTGCTCCAGGAGGGGAGCGAGGTGACGGTTGCCGGCAGCCTCCACCGTATTCGGCGCCGCGCCGGCGTCGAGCAGCGCCCGATTGTGCGTCTGGACGGCATCGAGGACCGCGCCGCCGCGGAGGCGTTGCGCGGGCAGCCGCTGACGGTGGCGCAGGCACAGGCGCCCGCGCTCGGGGAGGGTGAGTGGTGGGCGCACGAACTGGAGGGCTGCGCGGTGTGCGACGGCCAGCGACTGCTGGGCACGGTTAGCGGCCTGCTGGAGCTGCCCTCCTGCGAGGTGCTCGAAGTGCGGCGCGATGACGGCCGCCAGCTGCTGGTACCGATGGTCAGAGACGCCGTGCGCTATGTGGACGTCGCTGCGGGGCGCATCGAGGTGAGCCTCGATTTTCTCGGAGAGGCGTAGCAATGGAGATCGACAACTTCTTAACGGGAGGGGGGCAGGCCCCCCTCCCGACATCCCCCTCCCGTGCCACCCGTCACGGCAGGAGTGCTGGCGCCCGAGAATGACTGGGGAGACGTGAAGTGGAGATAGACATCTTCACGCTGTTCCCCGAGTGGTTTCGGTGGTTTCACAGCCAGCGCCACGTCCGCAACGCGCTGGCTGGCGGCAGTCGCGTGGAGTGCGTGGACATCCGCGAGCACACGCCGCTCACCGGCGGCCAGGTCGACGACACCCCGTTTGGGGGCGGCGCGGGGATGGTGCTGCGGGTGGATGTGATGGACGCGGCGCTGCGCGCTCGCTACGGGGTCGATCCGCTGCGGCTGCGCGAGCATCGCCGCGTGATCGCACTGACCCCCACGGGGCGGCTGCTCGACGACAGCTACGTCAGCGAGCTCGCGGCCGAGGGGGCACTGACGCTTATGTGCGGGCGCTACGAGGGCTTCGATGAGCGGATCGTCGAGCATTTCGCCGGCGAGACGCTGTCGATCGGACGCTACGTGCTATCCGGGGGGGAGCCCGCCGCGATGGTGGTGTGCGACGCGGTGCTGCGCAAGCTTCCGGGCGCCCTGGGAGACGCCCACTCGGCCGTGGAGGAGTCCTTCAGCGAGGCGCTGGGGGGTGACCCCGAGTATCCCCACTACACCCGCCCCGCCGAGTACCGCGGGTGGCGTGTGCCCGATGTGCTGCTCTCCGGCCACCACGAGCGCATCGAAAGCTGGCGGCGGGAGCGCAGCCGCGAACGGGCGGCCAGGGAGGACTCCAGGCCGAGCAGTTGATCCGGCTGGGGCTGACCAGAACGCGTGGGGAGCGCTCCGCTGACGCGGGCTGCGCCGGTTGTCCGCTACCATTGCTGACCGCGCCGCAGCCACCGCCGGTCGGCTAATGGGCGCGAGACCCCTCTGAACGTTATGAGCAGCGTCATCGACACCCTCGAACGCGCACAGCTGCGCCGTGTGCCCGACTTCGCGCCCGGCGATCGCGTCAAGGTGCACTTTCAGGTGATCGAGGGCACGCGCCGGCGGATCCAGATCTTCGAGGGCGTCGTCATCAAGCGCCAGGGCCACGGCGTGCGGGAGACGTTCACGGTGCGCAAGCAGTCGTTCGGAGTTGGCGTGGAGCGCATGTTCCCGGTGCATTCACCGAAGATCGAGCGCATCGAGCTGGCGGCCCGCGGCGATGTGCGCCGCGCGAAGCTCTACTACCTGCGTGATCGCGTGGGCAAGCGCGCGCGTGTGCGCGAGCGCCGCTACACCGGCCCGGAAGAGACGGTGCAGCCGGGGCTGTTGCACGATCCTGAGGCGGCAAGCCCGGCGACGGAGCCGCGGGATGCGGTGAAGAACGGGGCGATGGACGTGCCCGCCGGGGGGGAGCCTGATGTGTCACCCGCCAACACCGACGAGGCGGAGCGCTCTGACGCGCCGTCGTCGTCGGCGGCGGATCATCAGGCCGATGCCCCCGATGCCGGCGGGCAGTCCGCCGGCGACGCTCAGGCGTGAGAGACATCCCCGAGGGGCTCGCGTGAGCGTACGTTCCACCAAGAAGGGAGGGGACATGGCCCGCCCCGGAACCCCCGGGGGGCCGGTCACGTCGATGAGCACCGGCAACGGCGCGAAGACCTCCAAATCGACCGCCAGCTCACTGTTCGAGCTGGCGGCGATCATCGTGATCGCGGTGCTGCTGGCGCTTGGCATCCAGCGGTTCCTCGTCAAGCCCTACAAGATCCCGAGCGGCTCGATGGAGCCGACGCTGTCGATCGGCCAGCGCGTGCTGGTCAACCGCATCGGGATGACCCTCAACGGACCGCACGTCGGGGAGATCGTGGTGTTCCACCCGCCCAACGGCGCCAAGGAACAGCGTTGCGGGCCCACGCACTACGAAGTCAGCCCGGGCGGCGCGCCGTGCGACCAGACCAACCCCGAAGAGTCCGGCGAAAACTTCATCAAGCGGATAGTCGCCGGGCCTGGAGACACGATCTACGTCAAGGAAGGCCACGCGATCGTCAACGGAAAGCGCGAGCCCGACTCCTACATCAAACCGTGTGGGGGGGTGCGGGAGTGCAACTTCCTCACCCAGATCAAGATTCCCGCCGGTCATTGGTTCATGATGGGGGACAACCGTGGCGAATCTGACGACAGCAGGTTCTGGGGACCCGTCCCCACCTCGTGGATCATCGGGGGAGCGTTCTTCACCTACTGGCCCCCCGACCGCATCGGGACGCTCTAGCGCGCCCGGGACCTCCCGGACCCGCCGCAGAGCCCGCCGAGCGTCGAGCGGGCGGCGGCTGTTCGCGTTCGACCGTCGCCTCGGCGTGCATCTGGTGGCCGGTGCGGATGAGGCCGGCCGCGGCTGCCTGGCGGGGCCGCTGGTGGCGGCCGGCGTGCTGTTCGACTACGACACCCTCTCCGCCCCGCAGATCCGGGCGCTGGCGGCGCTGAACGACTCCAAGCAGCACACCGCCGAGGGGCGCGAGGAGCTTTACCCGCTGGTTTTACGCAGCGCGGCGCGGGTCACTGTGGTTTCGCGCTGCGTGCGCGGGATCGACTCCAGGGGTCTGCACAACACCAACCTCGCCGCCCTGAGCGACGCGCTGCGAGGTGTCACCGAGGGCGTGCGGGGCGAGGTGGCGTGTTTGGTGGACGGCTTCTCCGTGCCGGACTTCGGGCGCCCCCAGCGCGCGATCGTCGACGGCGACGCCACCAGCGCCGCAATCGCCGCCGCCTCAATCGTCGCCAAGGTCTCCCGCGACCGCTACATGTGCCACGCCGACACCCTCCACCCCGGCTGGAGCTTCGCCGAGCACGTCGGCTACTCCACACCCGCCCACCGCGAGGCGATCATGCGTCTCGGCGTCTCGCCGCTGCACCGGCTCTCGTTCCAGTCGCTGGCTTATCAGCAGCTGGCGTTGTAAGGCGAGATCGATCGGTGGGCGGATCCACGCCAGTGGTAGGACATGGCTGCCGATGAGACGAGCCGCTCAACCCAGGTCGAGGACCATCTGCATCGCGTCGTCCACTGCCCGCATCTCGTCGAACGTCAGGTGGCCGACATGGGCTCCCAGAGCCCGCCCATCGACGGCGCCAACCATCTCGCATAGCACCAGCGTCTGATTGCCGTTCAAAGCTACCTGTGGATGAAAGCTTGCCGCAGGGGCGGAATTCGACGTGGGGCAGACGACGACTGTCGACAGACTGAGTAGATCGTCGGCTTGGACCACGACGGCGAAGCGAGAACCGTGCTGGACATGACCTCTGCGGCGTGGCATGGCGATCGCGTGAACGTCACCGCGAACCACGCAGTTCCTCCATCAGCCTTGCCACCTGCCGTGCCTCGTCCACGTAGGCGGGGTCTTGCATCAGTCGCCGAGCCTCCGCGGCCAATCCCGTGCGATGCCGATCGCGCTGAGCTGTCTCGGCGATAGCTTGTCGTGCGGCTTCAGCACGACCGATTCCTCGTCGTCGGGCAATCTCATCGAGTGCTATCAGGCCATCGGTGCCAAGCCGAATGGAGAGGGGTGGAGGGGCTGACGCCATGTAGAGCAGCGTAGCGCGAACTACGCTACAGACGGCTGCTCGGGCGGTTGGAAATTGCCTTGGAGAGCGGAGAGGGGCGTGTACGACCACGATCCGTTCCTCCTCCTCACCACGCGCCTTCGATGTGATCGAGGCACACCAGTCGGTTGGCTTCGTCGACGATCACGCCGATGCCATCGAAGCGGATCGTGTGGGCGGTGGGGCGATTGCGGGATTCGTTGTGCAACCAGGCGGCGGCGAGGCGCCGCAGCCGCGCGCGCTGGCTGGTGCGCAGCCACGCAAGCGGCTGCTCCTCTGCGTTCAGCCGCCAGCGCCTGCGGGCGCGGCGTGTCTTGACCTCGACAAAAACCAGGGTGTGTCCGTCAAACGCGATCAGGTCGATCTCGCCGTAGCGGGTGCGGGCGTTGCGGGCGAGGATTGCGAAGCCGAGGCGCTCCAGGTGCGCGGCTGCCAACCGCTCCCCGAGGCGGCCAAGGGCGCGGCGCGGGTCCTCGGGAGGCGTTCCGACCCCGGGATCCTCTTCGGAGTGGCGGGCGCCCTTGCCGACTGGGGGCGATGGGTGGTGGGAGGCGGCGTCAGAGGGGAATCCCATGACGCCCACGCTACGGGAGCAAATGTGCCCTGAGGCGACAGTGTGTGCCAAAAATGTGGCAGGACTGTGACACCCGATGCACACGACCGCGTGACACAGTGATCTGGTGCTTGGGCTGTGAATGAGATGGCGATACGATCGGCTGCATGTGCAGGAACATCCGAACGCTGTACAACTTCGATCCGCGCGCGAGCGATGAAGAGGTGCGTGCGGCGGCGCTCCAGTATGTCCGCAAGATCAGCGGCTTCACGCAGCCCTCGCAGGCCAACTCGGAGGCATTCGAGCGCGCGATCCATGCGGTGGCGGCAGCCTCGACTGAGCTGCTCGACGCACTCGTAACGTCAGCGCCGCCGAAGGACCGCGAGGTCGAGGCGGCCAAGGCGCGGGCCCGCGCGGCGCAGCGATTTGCGGCCTGAGAGCGCACCGGCACGCACCCCCCGAGTGCTGTCGATCGCCGGCTCGGACTCGGGCGCCGGCGCCGGCATCCAGGCCGACCTGAAGGCATTTGCGCGCTGCGGCGTGCACGGGATGACGGCGATCACCGCGATCACAGCGCAGAACACGGTGGGGGTGCAGGCGGTGCACATGGTGCCGCCGGAAATCGTGCTCGCGCAGATCAGAGCCGTGACCGCAGACATCGGCGTGGATGCCGTCAAGGTGGGGATGCTGGGAACCGTCGAGATGACGCTGGCGGTGGCGCGAGCGCTCGACGAGCTGCCGTCAGGCACACCCGTGGTGGTGGACCCGGTGATGGTGGCGGAGTCGGGCGCGCGGCTGCTTGAGCCCGATGCCCAGCGGGCGCTCACAGAGGAGATCCTGCCGCGCGCCACCGTGCTCACGCCCAACCTGCCCGAGGCGCAAGTACTCGCGGGGCGGTCCGGCGCCGTAGCCGAGGGGCGGTCCGGCGCTGTAGTCGAGGCGCGGTCTGGCGCTGTAGTCGAGGGGCGGTCCGGCGCCGCAGCTGAGGCGCTGGCTCGCGCCGTACTGGCGCTGGGCCCACGGATCGTGGTGCTCACCGGAGGGCACCGCGAGCGCGCCGTCGATCTCTTCGTTGACGGCGAAAGCGACGGCGTGGCGGTGGAGATACCCGGCGAGCGGTACGCCGACGGCGCGGCGCACGGCTCGGGCTGCACCCACTCATCGGTGCTGGCGGCGGCGCTCGCTTTGGGTCAAACTCCGCTGGAGGCGGCGCGCACCGCTCGCAGGCTCGCGGGCGAGGCGGTGAGGCAGGGCCTGCGCGACGTCGGTGCGGGCGCGGGCCCGGTCGACATTGTCGGGTTGGAGGCCCATCGGAGTGCCATAATCGAGGGACGATGACTTTCCCACGACTGATGTCAGGTCTTCGATGAAGCTCCTGCGTCTGAAGCCCGGTCACGGCGAGGTGGTGCTCGCGGAGGGTGACGTGGAGGTGCCCGAGCAGGAGCGGGAGCTGATCGAGGCCTTCCGCCGCGAGCTTGACGCCGGGATGTGGGCGGCGGTGCCGACGGAGCGCCGCGACGGCCGCCGCGAGGCGGAGATGGTGAGGAGCTTCGCCGAGGTGCCGCGGGACGCGGAACGGGTGATCTTCTTCCCGCGCGCCGCCGGCGGGGCTTCCAGGTAGGCGAGGGGATGCTGCTCCCGCTGAGTGCCGCCGCGATCGTGGCGATGGTGCTGCTGTGGGAGTTGGCGCTGCCGCGCTTGCGCGAGTCGCTGCCGGGGCTTCTCCGCGAGCTCGCCGCTCGCCGCCGAGCAGGTCGCGCAACCGCACAGCATGTCTACGATCCCGGACGCGAACTGCGCGCCGAGCAGCGTGCCCGCGAGCTGCTGCGCTCGTGCGTCAACGAGGAAGAGTGGGCGATGTACCGCGATTTGGGCTTCCTGCGGGTGTGGGCGCCGACTCCTATCAGCCGGGCGCCGTACGCCTACCTGCTGTACCCACACAAGCCGATCGTGGCGTATGTCCCGCAGACTGGGGCGCTGCTGAACGAGTACTGCGTGGCGTTCCCCGACGAGACCCGTCCCTACGGGAGCGCGCGGCTGCCCGACGCCGACGATGTGTTGGCGAAGTGGATGGCGCTGAGCGCGGACGAGCGGCGGCTGATCGCCGACGCCAACATGCACCTTCCCGGGCGCCAGATCGATCCGCGGCAGGTGCGCGAGGACCTCGCCCGGCTGGCGCGGTGGGAGCGGGAGCGGGAGGGGATGGAGCGCCTCCAGTGCGCTGATTGGCCGCTCCCCGCCGGGCCCGCGCGCGGTAGTGTGCGCCCAGCGTGAGCGACTTCGACCCAAAGCACCGCAGCCGTGCGCTGACGGAGGGCCCCGAGCGGGCCGCCGCCCGCGCGTACCTGCACGGGATTGGCTACTCCGCGGAGGATCTCGCCAAGCCGATCGTGGGGGTGGCGCACTCCTGGATCGAGACCATGCCGTGCAACTTCAACAACCGCGTGCTGGCGGCGAAGGTGAAGGAGGGGATCCGCGCGGCGGGGGGCACGCCGATGGAGCTGAACACAATCGCGATCTCCGACGGGATCACGATGGGGACGGCGGGGATGCGCGCCTCGCTGGTGTCGCGCGAGTTGATCGCCGACTCGATCGAGCTGGTGGCAAGCGCCCACCACTTCGACGCGCTGGTGTGCATATCCGGCTGCGACAAGACGATCCCCGGCACGGTGATGGCGCTGGCGCGGCTGGACATCCCCGGGCTGATGCTGTACGGCGGCTCGATCCGCCCCGGCCACTTCCATGGTAAGGACGTGACCATCCAGCAGGTGTTCGAGGCGGTGGGGGAGTTTGCCGCCGGGAAGATCACCGAGGATGAGCTGCACGAACTGGAGGAGGCCGCGTCGCCCGGCGCGGGAGCGTGCGGGGGCCAGTTCACCGCCAACACGATGGCGATGGCGTTCGAGGTGCTCGGCATCTCACCCGCGGGCTCGGCGATGGTGCCGGCGGAGGATGGGCGCAAGCTGGAGGTGGCAAGGGAGTGCGGCGAACTGGCGATGGATGTGCTGCGACGCGGGCTGCTCCCCAGCGAAGTGATCACGCGCGCCGCGTTGGAGAACGCGATCGCCGCGGTGGCCACCAGCGGGGGCTCCACCAACGGCGTGCTGCACCTGCTGGCGGTCGCCAGCGAAATGGGGGTGGCGCTGAAGATCGACGAGTTCGACGGCATCTCCGAGCGCACGCCGCTGCTGTGCGATCTGCAGCCGGGGGGGCGCTATGTGGCGACCGACCTGTACGCGGCGGGGGGCATCCCGCTGGTGCTGAAGCGCATGGCGCAAGCCGGGATGCTGCGCGAGGAGGCGATCACGGTGACCGGTCACACGATCGGCGAAGAGGCCGCCGCCGCCCAGGAGACGCCCGGCCAGCAGGTGGTGCGCCCCCTGTCTAACCCGCTGAAGCCGACGGGCGGGTTTGCGATCCTGCGCGGCAACGTGGCGCCGGACGGCTGCGTGGTGAAGCTGTCCGGTCACGAGCGCCGCCACCACACCGGCCCCGCGCGCGTGTTTGACGGCGAGGAGGCGGCGATGGCGGCGGTGCTGGCGAAAGCGATCGCGGCGGGCGACGTGGTGGTGATCCGCGGCGAGGGGCCCGCGGGCGGCCCGGGGATGCGCGAGATGCTGGCGGTGACCGCGGCGATCATCGGCGAGGGTCTCGGCGAGTCGGTGGCGCTGATCACCGACGGGCGCTTCTCCGGCGCCACGCATGGGTTCATGGCGGCGCACATTGCCCCCGAGGCGGTCAGGGGCGGCCCGATCGGGGCGCTGCGCGACGGCGACGAGCTGACGATCGACGTGGACGCCCGCCGCATCGACGTAGCGCTCAGCGACGAGCAGATCACCGAGCGTCTGCGCGCGTACGCCCCGCCCGCACGCAGCGGCCGCGAAGAGGTGGCGATCGCCAAGTACGCCAAGTTGGTGGGCAGCGCCGCCGAGGGCGCCATCGCGCGCTGAGCGGGAGGATCCGCCGGCGCATGCGCCGGCGGCCAGGCAGTGCATGCACTGCCTGGCGCAGGGCCACATGTGGCCCTGCGGGACCGGCCACATGTGGCCGGTCCACGACCGAAGCCGGGGGACACTCGCCCTTCGGGCAAGCATCCCCGTTTCGGCTAGCACATGTGCGGCCCGACGGATGACGCATGCGTCATCCGTACAACATCTACCGGCTGAAACCTGGATCCGGCCAGTCGATCAGCGCGCCCAGCTCGCTCGCGCCCAGCTCGATCAGGCCGCTGCGCTCGATCGGGCGGTACTCGCCGCCGTCGAGTCCGAGCCAGTCGACAGAACGCTTGGCGGGGTCCACGATCAGCACCTCCTCGACGTCGTGGGCGGCATAGAACGGCAGCTTCTCCCAGCTCTCGTCGTGGGGGGAGACGATCTCGATGACCAGCGCCGCGGTCGAGTGCCAGGTGCCGGAGGCGCCGGGCCGGTGCAGGGCGCAGTCGGGAACGCGGAAGTCGTGTTCGCCCTCGCCGAGGTTGGACTGGCCGATCATCGTCAGACCCGCTCGGCGGGCGAGCGGCCTCAGGATCGCGTGCAACTGGCTTTCGAGGTCGCCATGTCCGTAGTTCGGCGCGGGAACCATGTGCAGGACACCCTCCCAAATCTCATCCATCCGATCAAGTCCCGAGCGGCGCCGGCGCTCGAGCACCTCGCCGAGTCCCGCTGTGGGTGGGTCCAACACCACTGTGCGCACGCCTACCAGCCTAACGCACTCCCTCTCGCCAGGCGGAAATCGGGCCCTTCGCCTGCCCCGGTCAACCGGCCTTGCGAGCCGCGGCGATGCCGCCCTCGTGATCGAGAGCGCGCACCGTGACGTCGCGGAAGCCCGCGGCGAGCAGTGCCTCTTGCCACCATTGAACGCGGGCGGGGTGCTCCCAACGGCCAGTCGCGATGCGGGTGGCGTTCCTGGCGATCCGCAGCAGGCCAGCGGGCCCACGACTGAGCAGGCGCCTCACGAGCTTGCCAATCACCGCGCGGTCGCGGCGGTCGGTGACGCTGAGTTGAAACATCATGTCGGCGAACACCAACCGTCCACCGGGGCGCAGCACACGCTCGATCTCCGCCAGCGCACGGCGCTTGTCCGGATCGGCAAGGTGGTGAAAGCAGTAGTTGGAGATAACAACGTCCAGCGACGCGTCGCCGAACGGCAGTCCGGTGGCGTTTCCCACGTACAACTCGACGTTACCTATCTCCAACTGTGCGAGCTTACTCTGCAAGCGCTGGCACATCGCCGCCGAGATGTCGAGCGCGCTCACGTGCGCGACGCTTGGGGCCGCCCCCAGCGTGAGCAGTCCCGTCCCGGCGCCGACGTCGAGCACGCGGTCGTGGGGGCGCAAATGCGCCACGTCGAGGATCGTATCGCGCAACGCCAAAAACCCTGTCGTACTCGCCATCTGCTCGAGATTCTCCACGTGCTCGTCCCAATTCTTGGAGCGCCGCCAGAGCACACGCCGCGCGCATACCGGCGGGCGACCCACGATCGGCGTCAGGGCAGTCTGCGTGTGTGGCGCTGTGGCCGGCGCCACGCTCACTCGTGCGCCGGTGTGCCCCATGGTTGCGGTAGCTGGTGACGATTGTCGTATGTCGGGTGGACGCCAGATACGCTCTACATTTCCACGGTGACCGTGGTCTTCTCTTAAGCGTGCGTGAGAGTCCTCTAACGCCTCGACCCGATTAGCGTGTCAGTTCAGCCCCCGCGAACGCCCCGATCCCGCAAGCGTGCAGCCGCCCGTGAGCCGGCGGCGCGCGGCGACGCGGTAGGACGCCAGCGACTGCTCGCGTTCGGCGCGCTGGGGCTCTGCATAGTTGCGATCGCGCTGGTGCTCGCCATTGCAGGGGGCGGCGGACCCGCGCATCCCAGCGCGCACCCGCGCCCGCACCCGACGAAGCATGTGAGTAACGCCCACCCGAACTTCTATGCGGTCGGGCTGCGCACACTGCGGTTCCTCGACACCAGTCGCTCGATCGTGGTCGAAGGCAAAATCGAACCGCGGACGCTGCTCACCGAAGTGCGCTACCCCGCACTCGGGCCGCCAGGCGCAACGGACGTGCACGACGCCCCGACAGCACGCGTGGACGGACCGTTTCCGCTCGTGGTGTTCGGGCACGGCTTCGACGTGGCGCCCACGCGGTACGCGCAGCTGCTGCAGTCGTGGGCGCACGCCGGCTACGTGGTGGCCGCCCCGATCTTCCCGGGCGAGAATCCCGCCGCGCCCGGCGGACCCAACGAGGCGGATCTTGTCAACCAGCCCGGCGACATGCGCTTTGTGATTTCGCGGATGCTCGCCGAAAGCGCCGGCTCGGGGCCGCTCTCAGGACTCCTCAACCGATCCCGCATCGCGGTCGCCGGACACTCCGACGGCGGCGACACCGCGCTCGCGGTGGCCTACGACTCACGCTATCGCGACCCGCGCGTTGGGGCCGCGATCGTCCTCTCCGGAGCCGAGATCCCGGCCGAGGGCGAATTCACGTTTCCAACCGGCGCCCCGCCGCTGCTGGCGACGCAGGGCACTGCCGACACGGTGAACCTTCCCAGCGCCACCAACACCTTCTTCGCGGCCTCACACTCACCCAAGTACCTGTTGAGCCTGCTCGGCGCAGAACACCTGCCGCCCTACACCCAGCAGGGCCCGCAACTGGAAATCGTCGAGCAAGTCACCCGGGCGTTCCTCGACGCCTACCTGGAGCACAAGCAAGGGGCACTCGCCCGATTGCGCGGCGCCGGCAACGTGCCCGGACAGGCATCGTTGCGGGCCGACCCGTAGCCGGATCGGTCCACCGACGAGCCGAAGCCCGCGTGCACGCCGACATACGTGAACCGCCGTTTTCACGACCGCGGCGCGATTGAGTCAACTGTGACGATTCTCACCCTCGCGTTAGACGCCGCTTACGTCAAACCCGGATTGTCGGAGCCATGAAGCCGCGGTTGGCGATCGTGATCGCGATGCTGCTGACGGCGGTGACGGGGGCTGGCTGTGGAGACCTGCCGAGCGCATTGCAGAGGCACGACGGCCACGCCTCCAGGGTTAGAGCAGGAGTCTCGGCGACGGTGACCGCCTGGGCCCTTTCCAGTGCCCTCTCCGTGCACCCACGTATCTCGACGAAGCCGGCGTGGCAGCCGGTCGCCGGCGTCGGCGGGCAGACCGCTGCGTGGATCGCACAGCGGTCGGATGTGACGCTCGTGCGTTTCAATCAACGACTGGTGCACGTCGTTCTGCATGCCGGCTCGGGGGAACCGCGCGGTCGCGGCTGGAGGCATGGGGATCGCATCGGCGCGGGCGAAATCCACCGGGTTGTGGCGGCCTTCAACGGCGGTTTCAAACTCGGCTACGGCTCCGTGGGGTTCGAGGAGTACGGCCGCGTCGGCGTGCCGCTCGCCGCGGGCTTGGGCTCGATCGTCACCTACCGCAACGGCACAACGGATATTGGCACATGGCGTCGGGAGGTACCCTCGGTGGGGCTGGCTGTCGTCTCAGTGCTGCAAAACCTGCGCCTGCTCGTCGACGGCGGGAGGCTCGCGCCAACGGTCGGCAACTGCATCATCGTGTGCTGGGGAAAAACGGTCGAAGGGCGAACCGCCACCGCCCGCTCAGCCTTGGGAATCACCCGCCACGGGCAGCTCGTGTGGGCGGCTGGCGAGAACCTGACGCCGTCAACCCTCGCTGGCGCCTTGGTCGACGCCGGTGTGGTGCGCGCTGTCGAGCTCGACATCAACCCCGGTTGGGTGGCCGGGTTCCTCTATGTCCATCACCGCGGCGGACCGAGCGCCATCGCGGTGGTGCCGGGCCAGCGGGGAATTCCCAACCGGCTGCTCGGCTCCTACCGCCGCGATTTCTTCACGATTCTCGCCAACTAGAAACTCGGCCAGCAGCGCGTTGAACTCAGCGGGCCGCTCCAGCATCGCCACGTGCCCGGTGTCCTCGAAGATGACCTTGCGCGAGCCGGGGATCAGCTCCGCGAAGCGCGCGGCGTCGCGGACGGTGATGACGCGGTCGCGATCGCCCCACACGATCAGCGTGGGGCAGACGATCTCGCCCAGACGGTGGCTGAAGTCGTATTCGAGGTTGGCGGCCAGCCCCTGGATGAAACCGGGCTTGCCGGCGCCGCGGACCTGCTCGGCGGCGAGCGGCGCCGGCAGCTGGCTGGGGTGGGCGGCGACGAGCCCAAGGGTGGCATTGCGCAACGCGGGGCGCCGGGCGACGGTGTCGGAGTGGGCGGCCACCCAGCCGGCGTAGGTGGCGATGATGCGCTCCATCCGGCGCATCCGTCCCAGCGCCCGCAGACCCCGAGGGTCGCCGTAGGTGCTGAGTCCCGCGGGGGAGACCAGCACAAGGCGCTCCACGCGTTGGGGAAAGTTGATGGCGAGCTCGGCGGAGACGAAGCCGCCCATCGAGTTGCCCACCACCGCGGCGGCGCTGACACCGAGCTCCTCAAGCAGCGCGTCGAGCATGCGCGCGTAGCCGGAGATCGAGATCGGCTCGGGCGGCATTGGCGAGCGCCCGAAGCCGGGGAGGTCGAGCGCGATCACGCGATGGTTGCCGATCGGAGATTGGCCGGCAAACACCGGCAGCTGCTCCAGCCAGTTGGGCCAGGAGCCGGACAGCCCGTGCACGAACACCAGCGGCGGACCCTCCCCCAGCTCGATCACATTGATCGGTGTGTCGTCTACAATTGTCCAGTGTTGGTGGGCGCGCCAGTCGACGTCCAGCCAGGGGGAACGTCCCCGGGGGCCGTGGGCGCGGCGCCGGTCCGGCTGGGGGGGTGATGAGACGGAGGCCATCGTTACAACTTATCGCGTGGAGAAGGCGGGGAAAGTACGAATCGGATCGTCCATGCGTTGTGTTAGAAGGAAAAGAGGCTCGTAGCGGGGAGAACGCTCGAAACGGGGTGCGGGAAACGGGCGCATCAGGACGGTCGAACCAGGGTAGGCAATGGAAGCGGGGTACGGCAATGAAGATCGCGGTGGACATCGACTCGACTTTGCATCACCACTGGGACGTCGTCTCCGACGTCTCGATGCGGCGCTTCGGCGTGAAGCTGCCGTATGAGGAGCAGCTGACGTGGGGGCTCACGCGCCTGCGCCCCGAGCAGTTGGAGGTGTGCGTGCGCGAAAGCCACAGCGACCAGCGCATCCTGGCGGCTGTTCCCTACGAGGGCGCGGTACAGACCGTCCAGGGGTGGCACGCTCAGGGGCACTTCGTGCAGCTTTTGAGCTATCCCGCCACGTGTTGCCGGCGCTCGACAGCCGCCTGGCTGGACGCGATCGGGCTGCCGTTCGACGATCTGCAGTGTCCCACCGAGCGGGTGGAGATGTGTGTGCGAGAGGGCATCCAGCTGCTGGTCGACGACAGTCCTCTGTGCATCGCGGGGGCGCTGGAGCATGGCATCGTCGCGGCGACCATCGTGCACCCTTGGAACGAGGAGCTGTGCGAGGAAGAGGACGTGATTTGCGCACGGGATTGGCACGAGCTCGCGCGTTTGCTGGCGCCGGTGGTGGGCGCGCCGGTCGGCCCGCACGGGCAGGCGGGCGCCAGTGGCTTGCGGGAGCAGGTGGGCGCCAGCAGGTCATAGGCGTCAGCGTGGCGCGAGCAGGTCATGGCGTCAGCGCGTCGCGAGCAGGTCATGGCGTCAGCGCGTCGCGAGCAGGTCATGGCGTCAGCGCGTCGCGAGCAGGTCATAGGCGCCAGCGTGGCGAATAGCTGGACATGGCCGGGGTACCGGAGAGCGAGGAAGCCGACCTGCCACCGGAGTGGACCTCAGCACTTGCGCTGCTGCAGGAGGATCTGCGCCGGCGCGACGCCGCCGCGCGCACGCGCAGAGCCTACGCCGTGGATCTTGAGCAGTTCGCGTGCTGGGCGCAGGCCCGTGGTAGAACGCCCGCGGAGGTGGACGCGCGCGATGTGCGCCGCTACGTGGCGCGGCTCTCGGAGGGGGGCGCCGCGCCGGCCAGCACGGCGCGTAAGCTGGCGGCTGTCAGAGGCCTGTTCTCCAGCCAGCGCGAGCATGGCCTGCTCGCCAGTAGCCCCGCGGACCTGGTCGCCACGCCCCGTCAGCCCTCGCGCCTGCCGCGCGTGCTGAAGGCGAGTGAGGCGGCGCGACTGTTGGACAGCGTCCCCGCCGGCTCGCCGCTGGAGCTGCGCGACCGGGCGCTGTTCGAGCTGGCGTACGCTTGCGGGCTGCGCGCGGAGGAGCTTGTGTCGCTGGGAATCGAAGACGTCGATTGGGACGGCGAGCAGCTGCGCGTCGAAGGCAAGGGCCGCAAGACCCGCTACGTGCCGGTGGGGGAGATGGCGATGACGGCGCTGCGCGACTACCGGGAACGGGGGCGATCGGCGCTCGCGACTCCGTCCGCCATTTCCTCCTCCTCTACCACCATCACCTCCTCCTCCTCCTCCTCCTCCAACCAAAAAATTCAGAGCCCGTGTAACGATGGTGATACACCGTCCCAAAAGAGCGTATCGCCTCCTTCCGCGGTTGATGGCGGGCAGCGCAAGCCGCTGTTCCTAAGCAAGTCGGGTAGACGCTTGAGCACCAGCGACGTGCGACGGCGCCTGCGCAAGTGGACTGCCCGCGCCGGCATCCCCGGCGGAACCTCTCCGCACACCCTGCGCCACAGCTTCGCCACGCACCTGTTGGACGGTGGCGCCGACCTGCGCAGCATCCAGGAGCTGCTCGGCCACGCCAGCGTCTCGACGACGCAGGTATACACTCGGGTAGAGTCCGCCAGGCTGAAAAGCGCTTATGCACGCAGCCACCCTCGAGCCTGACCAGTCGGAGTAAAGCCCTGGAGACCAACGTAAAGACGGTCGAGCTGCGCGATCTGTGGCGGCGCTACAAGTCCGACGGCGATCGGCGGGCGCGCGAGCGCCTCGTGGTCGCGTACTCGCCGCTGGTCAAGTACGTCGCCGGGCGCACCGCCGCGGGACTGCCCCCGCACGTGGAGGAGGCCGACCTGATCTCCTACGGCCTGGTGGGTCTGATCTCGGCGATCGAGCGCTTCGACCCCTCGCGCGAGATCAAGTTCGAAACGTACGCCATCACGCGCATCAAGGGCGCGATCATCGACGAGCTGCGCTCGATGGACTGGGTGCCGCGCAGCGTGCGCGCGCGGGCTAGAGAAATCGAGCGCGCCAACTCGAAGCTCGAGCACCGCCTGCAGCGGGCGGCCACCGACACCGAGCTGGCGGCGGAGCTGGGGATCTCCGAGGACGAACTGCAAACGTCGCTGCTGGCGATCTCGCACTCCTCGATCGCGGCGCTCGACGAGCTGTGGAGCGTGTCGGACTCAAGCGGCGACCAGGTGTCGCTGATGGACACGCTGGAGGACCCCGGCGCGCCCGACCCGGCGCGGGCGCTGGACGTGGGCGACATGAAGGACCGCATCGCCGACGCCATCGCGCGGCTGCCGGAGCGGGAGAAGCTGGTGATCGCGCTGTACTACTACGAGAACCTCACGCTTCGCGAGATCGGCGAGGTGCTGGGCGTGACCGAGTCGCGCATCTCTCAGCTGCACACCAAGGCGGTGCTGCGGCTGCGCTCTCGCATGCAGAGCGACTCCTTCGACTGATCCTCCGCGCGGGCGGGTAGCACTCTGGTGCGGGGCGCTTCGCTCGACTCCTCGACCGCGCCGGCGCGCCCCGGGAACACCCCTGGCGAAGGGGCGTCCAGCGCTGTATGTTGGAACGACCCCCGGGAAGGAGATAGCAATGCACACGGCCGCGGATCGGATTCGCAACGTCGCCCTCGTCGGACACCGCGGGGCGGGGAAGACCTCGCTGCACGAGGCGCTGCTGTTTGAGGCAGGGGTGACCACCCGGCTGGGGAGTGTGGTGGACGGCAACACGGTCTCCGACGCCGACCCCGACGAGCAGGCACGGCAGATGTCGATCTCCACGACGCTCAGCTTCTTCGAGTGGGGGGAGCGCAAGATCAACCTGCTGGACACCCCGGGCGAGCCGAGCTTCGTCGCGGACGCGCTGGGCGCGCTGCGCGTGTGCGAGTCGGCGGTGTTCGTGGTCAACGGCGTGATGGGCGTCGAGGTCTCCACCGCCCGCCTGTGGGCGCGCGCGGCGGAGCTCGATATCGCGCGGATGCTGTTCGTCAACATGCTCGACCGCGAGCGCGCCGACTTCTTCCGCGCGCTGGAGCAGCTCAAGGCGGCGTTCGGCCCCCACGTGGTCGCCACGGAGATCCCGATGGGCGCCGAGCAGGATCTCACCGGCGTGATCGACCTCGTGGACATGCGCGCGTTCCGCCAAATTGACGGCACCCACCCCGCCGCCGCGGGTGGTGTCAAGCGTCGGGGCTGGACGGAGATCCCGATCCCCGACGAGCACGCCGCGCGCGCGCAGGAGTACCGCGAGAAGCTGATGGACGAGGTGGCGGAGGTGTCGGATGCGTTGATGGAGCGCTACCTGGAGGGCGAGGAGATCTCCCACGAGGAGATCGTGGGGGCGCTGAAGGAGGGCACCAACCACGGGCGCATCTTCCCCGTGGTGTGCGGTGTGGCGAGCGCCAACCTCGGCACCACGCGCCTGCTGGACGCGATCGTCGAGGATCTCCCCTCGCCGGTGAAGCACGGGGGTTTGGAAGTGGGCGAGCTGACGCTTGAACCGGCCGAGGAGCAGGAGCTGTTCGCGTACGTCTTCAAGACCCGCGCCGACCCGTTCGCGGGGCGGATCAACCTGCTGCGCGTCTACCAGGGCACCATGCGCCACGACACGCAGGTTTACAACACCCGCGCGCACGCGCGGGAGCGGATCGGCCAGCTGCTGACGTTCGCCGGCAAGGAGGTGGCACACGTCGATGAGTTCGGCCCGGGCGACATCGGCGCGGTGGCGAAGCTCAAGGAGACCCGCTCGGGCGACTGGCTGGCTGCCCGCGACGAGCCGATCGAGCTGCCGGCTTTGAAGCTGCCGGCGCCGGTGATGGCGTTCGCGATCGAGGCCGAGAGCAGGGGGGATGAGGACAAGGTCTTCTCATCGCTGCGCCGCCTGCAGGAGGAGGACCCGACGATCGACCTGCACCGCGACCCGCAGACCGGCGAGCAGATCGTGGCGGGCCTCTCGCAGGTGCACGTGGAGGTGATCGTCGACCGTTTGCGCCAGCGCTTCGGCGTGGAGGTCGCGCTGAAGCCCCCGCGGGTGCCCTACCAGGAGACGATCCGTGGCTCCGCCAAGGCGCACGGGCGCCACAAGAAGCAGTCGGGCGGACGCGGCCAGTTCGGGGACTGCCACATCGAGATCGAGCCGCTCGAAGAATCGGATCCCACCCACGATCCCGCCCAGTCCGCTCCCGCCAACACCGACTTCGAGTTCGTCGACCGCATCAAGGGCGGGGTGATCCCCTCCTCGTTCATCCCCGCCGTCGAGAAAGGGGTGCGCGAGGCCATGAGCGAGGGGGTGCTGGCGGGCTACCCGGTGAAGGGGGTGCGGGTGACATTGTTCGACGGCTCCTACCACGCGGTGGATTCCTCGGAGATTGCCTTCAAGCTGGCGGGGGCGGCCGCGATGAAGCAGGCGCTGGAGCAGGCCAACCCGGTGCTGCTGGAGCCGATCATGCTGGTCACGGTGTCGGTGCCGGAGGCGTCCGTCGGCGATGTTATCGGCGACCTCAACTCCCGCCGCGGGCGCCCCCAGGGGATGGAGCCGGTCGGCGCGATGACCGAGATCAAAGCCGAGGTGCCGATGGCGGAGATGCTCAGCTACGCCCCCGACCTGCGCTCCATAACGGGCGGCCAGGGCGACTACACGCTGGAGTTCCTGCGCTACGAGGAGCTCCCCGCCCACCTAGCGCAGAAGGTGGTCGAGCAGGCCACGGGCGAGCGGGCGGCCGCACACGCGTAGCGGCGCACGCGTAGGGCGCAGCGCCTGCCGCTGCCGCGGCACACCTTCAACGCGGACGTCCCCAATGAATCGCGCGGATCGCCTGCCGCCGTCCGGCGTCAATTTTCCCGCCGGAGGGCCGCGCATAATCGTGGGCAATGCTCTACCTGCTGGCACTGCTCCTGCTCGTCCTGATCGCCCTGGTGGTGGTTCTGCTCCAGCGCCAGGGGCGGGAGGCCCCCGCGCAGCTTGACCCTGGCGAGACCGAGCGGATCGTCGCGGCGCTGCACGCCAACCTCGCGCGCGTGCAGGGCGAGATCCAGAGGGCGGGTGTCGAGCAGCTGGTCGCACACAACAAGGCCGAGCTGGAGAAGGAGACCGGCCGCGGCGAGGAGCAGCTGAAGGCCCGTCAGGGCGAGATCGACAAGGGCCTCGCGGAGGTGCGTAAAGAGCTGCTCACGCTGCACCAGTGGGTGCGCGACGTGGACAGCAAGCGCGGTGAGAGCATCGTCAAGCTGGAGGCGGTCACGCGCGAGTCAAAGCAGCAAACTGAACTGCTGCGCACTCAAACCGGCCGTCTCAACGAGGTGCTCTCGGGCTCGCAGACGCGTGGTCAGTGGGGCGAGCGGATGGCCGAGGACGTGCTGCGGATGGCGGGGTTCATCGAGGGCGTCCAATACCGCAAGCAACAGCAGATACCCGGCGGCGCCTCGCGGCCGGACTTCACGTTCTTCGTGCAAGACCAGCGGCTGAACATGGACGTGAAGACGCCGATGGTCGAGTATCAACGCTACCTGGAGAGCGCCAGCGAGCGCGAGCGCGAGGACGCGGCGAAAGCTTTCAAGCGGGACGTGCGCATGCGGATCAAGGAGGTGGGGACGCGCGAATACATCGATCCCCAGGGCGGCACGCTCGACTACATGCTGGTGTTCATCCCCAACGAGCAGGTGTACGGGTTCATCCACGAAAACGACCCGCAGCTGCTCGACGAGGCGCTGCGGCGCAAGGTGGTGCTCTGCTCGCCACTGACGCTGTTCGCGATCCTCGCGGTGATCCGCCAGGCGAGCGAGAACTTCAAGCTGGCGCGGCAAACCAACGAGATCCTGGGAGCGCTTGGAGATTTCAACAAGCAGTGGGGCATGTTCAAGGATCAGATGAGCAAGGTCGAGCGCACCCTCGAAAGCTCGCAACGGGCGTACGCCGAGCTGATGACCACGCGCACGCGCCAGCTCGACAAGCAGGTCGAACGGGTCGATGACCTGCGCGTGACGGCCGGCCTCGACGACGGCGACGTACCCGCGGATCCGGCTCCTCAGATCACGGCCTCAAGAACGCTGCGGGCTGTCGCCGCCGACAGACTCTGACGGTTTGACCGTCGAGCGGCCTGTTTGCCGGCCGGCTGGCCGTAAAAGCGTCCTGCCTCGGCCCTCCGTCAGCTGCCGCGCTCTAACAGCTACCCCGGCCGGCGCGCCTTGTCGGAGATCACCAGCAGCAGCGCCAGCAGCACGAAGTTCATCACCACCGAGGAGCCGCCGTAGGCGACGAACGGAAGCGTGACGCCGGTGAGCGGGATCACGCGGGTGACGCCGCCGACGATCACGAACACCTGCAGCGCCACGATGAACGAGAGGCCGGTCGCCAGCAGCTTGGAGAAGGAGTCGCGCGCCAGCATCGCGATCTTCAGGCCCCTGACGACAAACAGCAGGTAGGTGAGCAGCAGCGCCGCCGCGCCGGCGAGGCCCAGCTCGTTGACGATCACCGCGTAAATCATGTCGCTTTCAGGCACCGGCAACAGGCCGACGAGCGAGCGGTCGAAGCCGGTCCCCAGCAGGCCGCCGTCGGCCTGCGCGAACAGCGACTGCGCCAACTGGTAGCTGCCGCCGGGCTTCTGGTTGTAGAGGGCTTCGTTAAATGGGTGTTCCCAGTCGAGCACGCGCGCGTGCACATGGCTGACGTGGGTCGCCAGCAGCCAAGCGCCCAGCGCGAACAGCACGAGGCCGATCAGCGGGAACGAGAGGCGCCCCGTGGCGACGTACAGCAGCGCCAGGAAGGCGCCGAAGAACATCAGCGACGTGCCGAGCTCGCGGGTCAACAGCAGCGTGGCCATCGCCGCGCCCCACACCACCAGCATCGGCCCGAACTGCTTCATCGGCGGCAGCGTCACGCCCAGCACGCGCCGCCCGGCGGTGACCAGGATCTGGCGGTTGTCGCGCAGGTAGCTTGAGAGGAAGATCACCAGCGCGATCTTCGCCAGCTCCGCCGGCTGGAAGGAGATACTGCCGATGTGCACGTTGAGGTAGGCCCCGTTGACTTCCTCGCCGATCCCCGGCAGTCGCGGCAGCACCGTCATGCCGATCCCCACAGCCACGATCGTGTAGCGGTAGCGCTCCAGCACCCCCACGCCGGTGCGGCGCAGCGCCAGGATCGTGGCCGCAAACAGCACCAGACCCAGCACCATCCACTGCGCCTGCTGGCGCGCCAAAGTGGGGTTGATGCGGTACACCATCACGATCCCCACGCTCGCCAGCACCGCGCCGAGCGGGAACAGATAGGGGTCGGCGTTGGGCAGCGCGAAGCGGATCACCAGGTGACCCGCCAGGCACAGCCCGAGGAAGATCGCGCCGTAGGTCAGCGACACGCTGGAGGCGTGGTTGAGCGTCACATCGGCGGCCGCCCCCCCGCCGGCGCCTTGCTCTTGGATGAAGATCGCCGTAAACCCCGCGATCACCAGCAGGGCGGCCGGGAGCAGGCCGAGCAGCTCGCGGTTGCGGGGGCTGAGCACTCGCTGAGGGTATCCCGAGGCCCGGCGTAGCGCGCCGGACCGGCCTATACCCTTGAGAAGGCACGTCGCGGGAGGCGCGGCTGCGCCTCCCCGAGCCGATGAGCGTCAACCTCGCGACACCCAATGGATGACGAGCGCCCACCGCGGCTGTGGACCGGCATGTGGAGGCGCTTCGCGATCGCGGGAGCGCTGATCGTGCTGCTGTGCGCCGGGGCCACCGCCGCGGTGACCGTGCACACCGCCAACCGGATCGCCGAC
This sequence comes from uncultured Solirubrobacterales bacterium, assembly GCA_963794715.1. GTDB lineage: Bacteria > Actinomycetota > Thermoleophilia > Solirubrobacterales > Solirubrobacteraceae > Palsa-744. The sequence goes on from CAWCEY010000002.1 coordinate 1,486,942, forward strand.
GAGGTCTTCCCGAGGCTCAACCAGATCCACACCCCCAAAGGCCTGATCTCCTCGATCTACACCGGCGGGCCGAAGACCTTCCTGATCCTCGGCTCCGACCGACGCTATCGCTCCAAGAACGCCGAAGAACGCGAAGCCGGCCCGCGCAGCGACACGATCCTGCTGGTGCGCTTCGACCCAGAACAGGAACAGACCTCGGTGCTTTCGATCCCGCGCGATCTACTCGTGACTATCAAAATGCCCAACGGCAGCCCGCTGTACCCGGAGAAGATCAACGCCGCCTACACGCTGGGCAGCGCCCTGCCCGGACACGACGAGGGGGCCAACCTCGCCGCGGAGACCGTCAAAGCGGCGCTGCCCGGTTTGAAACTCAACGGGATCATCGACGTCACGTTCGCCGGCTTCATCCGGGTGGTGGACGCGCTGGGGTGCGTGTACGTCAACGTGGACCACCGCTATTTCAACGACAACATCGGCACCCCCGAAACGGACTACACCAGCATCAACCTGCAGCCCGGCTACCAGAAGCTGTGCTACGAAAACGCGCTCGACTATGTGCGCTACCGCCACACCGACTCCGACTTCGTGCGTGTCGCCCGCCAGCAGGACTTCCTACGCGACCTGCGCGAGCAGGTGTCCCCCGAACTCGGCGAAGTCGACAAGGTTGCCAGGGCGGTGGGGCACGCGATCAGCACCAACTTCTCGCCGTCGGCTGCGATCCTGCTGGAGTTGGCGAAGCTGATCGGCTTCTCCCAGGGCAAGCCGCTGCGCCAGGTGAAGTTTCAGACCGAAAACGTCGACTACATGCTGAACGGCGGCTCCTACGTGACATCCTCACCCGCGCTGGAGCACGCGACCCTCGAGGACTTCCTGCACGGCCACCAGCACCTGCAGCCGCTGAACCTGCACGCCAGCGCGGGCCGCTCGCACAGCGCTCGCGGCCACGGGCACGGCCACCACCATCACAGCGCGCGCGGCGGGGCCCCCAATCCCGCCGCCGAGGATCTCTACCCGACGCCCTCAAGCGACCAGCAGCAGGCGGTGAGCGCCGCGGTGCAGGTGCCCTTCCCGATGCTCTACCCCCGCCTGCAAACCGGCCCGGCGACGCAGGAAGTGGTGCGCCCCTACGCGCTACGCGACCCCTCTGGACACCTGCATCACGCGTACACCGTCGTCTTTCAGCAGAACACGATCGGCGGCTACTACGACGTCGAGGGCACCGACTGGCTGGAACCGCCGATCATCGAGCACCCCCAGGAAACCCGCTACGTGGGACGGCGGGCCTACATGGTGTTCGCCGACGGCGAACACATCCACATGATCGCTTGGCATGAGCACCACGCCCTCTACTGGGTCATCAACACGCTGCTGGAGGAACTCACCAACCAGCAGATGCTCACGATCGCCGACTCCACGCAGCCGTTGCGCTGAGTCAGCCCACCGTCGTGCCGTCGAGCGCGGCGTTGACCAGCGCGTCCGCGTGAGCGTTCTGGGCGCGTGGCACCGAGCGGATCGACCATTGCGCGAACTGCCGCAGCGCGGCCATCGCGTCGAGGTGCAGCGGTCGCATCGCGGCGTGCTTGACCTTGTAGAGGCCCTGCACCTGCTTGGCGATCAGCTCGGAGTCGTTGACCACCTCGACTTCGGTGGCCCCCAGCGCGCGGGCGCGCTCCAGGCCGAGCAGCAGTGCGCGGTACTCCGCCACATTGTTGGTCACCTCGCCCAGCAGGCGCGCGTGCTCGTCCAGCACCTCGCCGCTGGGATCGCTGACCACGGATGCGGCCGCCGCCGGGCCGGGGTTGCCGCGGGCGCCGCCGTCGACGTGAACGATCACCTTCATCGTGGCGAGCCTATCCCGCGGCGGGGACGGTATGCGCCGGCCAGCGAATGGCGGTCGTTCGACTGGGCGCGGCGGATCGTCGACTGGGCGCGGCGGATCGTCGGCTGGGCGCGGTGGATCGCAACAAGCAGCGGGCGGGGCCGAGGACGCGGAGGCTCAGGGCTGTGCCAGCCGCGGCAGGTCGCCGGGCACCCGTGCGCGACGGCGATCGCGCACGATCCGCTGCCGGCGGGCGGGATCTCCGTCCATGTCGCCTGCGCCGCCAGCGCGAGCGCGCCGGTCGGCCTTGCGACGGTCGACAATCACGGTCACGTTCTCGGTGTTCTTGTAGAAGTCGACCAGCTTCGGGTAGAGCTCGTCGGCAAGGGGTCGGGGCACCACGCTGTAGATCATTCGCATCTGATTCTAAACGACTATTGACCGCGGCCGGGAAAAAGGTTCGCGACTATTGACCGCGGCCGGGGGAAAGGTTCGCAAAGAGTCAGTCAGGGCGCCAGCAGCGAGAGCTCGCCGCGCTCGTCCGCCACGGCGTTGGCGATGCGGTCCTCGTCGGCGAGTTCCTCGAGCTCCATCCCCTCCGCCGCCAGCCACGCTCCACGCGTCTCGTCCGCGGAGTCGATCTCGTAGCGATACCAGCACAGCTCCCACGCCACCACGATCGCCACGTTGGCGCTCTCCAGCTCGGTCGCCCGCACCGTGGGGGTGCCGAGCGAACGCGCCACTCCCGCCACCCGGCGGGGATACTCGCCGGCGTTGAACACCGCCAGAGCCCGCTCCACGTTGACGCCCGCCTGGCTGGCGCCGGGTGGATCGGCCACGTATTCGACAGCGCCATCCACCTCCTCGGGCCGGCCCCATTCCTCGTCCACCGCGGCCCACTCCGCGTCAATTCCCGTCCATCCCGCCTCCCCGGCGGCCTCGCCCACGCTCTCGGCCGGGTCACCGATTTCCACGCCGCCGGCGCGCACCGGCCGCACGGGCTCACGCAGTTGGCGCAGCTTGCGCAGCAGCGAGCGGCCCCGTTGCGAGCGATCGGCACGCTGCCTGTCCGGGTGCTGCTCGGTCTCCCGCCGCCAACCCTCGTGGGTGGCGCGCGTGGTGCACAGCTCGCACACCGTCCGCCGCTGTCCTCCGCCGAGGAAAACGTCGGGCTGCTCCCCCCGCAATAGGCGTCTCCCACACACGTCGCACTCCACGTCGGGGTGAGAGGTCACGATTGTTCTGGCTGCCATCGAAGTGCTCCAGGGTAAACCAACCGGCCCGCTGATGCCGCGATCCTCTAGGCTGCGTGCCCGATGCGCGCGGTCACGTTCCAAGCCCCGGGAAAGGTGGCGGTCGAGGAGGTCCCCGAGCCCGAGTTGACCGGCCCGGAGGACGCGATCGTGCGGATCGAGGCGAGTGGGGTGTGCGGATCGGACCTGCACATCTACCACGGGCGCGTGCAGATCGAACCGGGGTTCACGATCGGCCACGAGTATGTCGGCACGGTGCTCGCCGTCGGCGATGCAGTACGCGAAGTGGCCGTCGGCGACCGCGTGCTGGGCTGCTTTCAGAGTGCGTGCGGGCGCTGCTGGTTCTGCCGCAACGGCGCCTTTCACAAGTGCGAGCAGTCGCGCACCTTCGGCCACGGGGCGGCGCTGGGGTCGCTGCAGGGCACGCAGGCCGAGCGGGCGCTGGTGCCGAGCGCCGACCTGGTGCTGCGCAAGGTGCCGGAGGGGATGAGCGACGACGTGGCGCTGTTCGCCGGGGATGTGATGGGCACCGGCTTTCACGCGGTGATCGACAGCGGCATGCGTCCCGGGGACGTCGCGGCAGTGCTCGGTTTGGGGCCGGTGGGCCTGTGTGCGGTGCAGGCCGCACGGGCGGCCGGCGCGGCGCACGTGATCGCCGTGGACTCGGTGCCCGAGCGTCTGGCGATGGCCGAGCGCTTCGGCGCACAGGCGGTGCATCTGCAAGAGGGCGACCCCCGCGCGGCCGCGCGCGCCGCGACGGAGGGCAGGGGGGTGGACGTGTGCATCGACGCCGTCGGGCACCCCTCCGCCCTGGATCTCGCGCTGCGCCTCACGCGCAAGTGCGGCACGGTGCAGGCGATCGGAGTGTATGCAGAGCGCGCCGAGCTGCACATGGGCCTGTTGTGGATCAAGTCGCTGCGGATGTGCGCCGGCCACGCCAACGTGATCGGACACATCGACCGCGTGCTGGCGCTGATGTCCGCGGGCGTACTCGACCCCGCGCCCCTGGTCACCCACCACATGAGCCTCGACGAGGCGCCGGAGGCGTACGCTTTGTATGACCGCCGCGAGGCGCTGAAGATCGTTCTCACACCTTGAAGCCACTTGGTGCGCCGTCGCAGACGCCGCCCATCTTCGCGACCATCCCAAGGAGCCACGCATGACCGCCGCCACCGACACCACCTCAAGCGCCGTCTCCTCAACCACTGCCCCCCCCTCCTCCTCCCCCTCCCAATCACCGCTTGAGCTACCCGCTGCGCTGGGCTCTGAGGCGCGCGCCTTCATCGCCGGCCAGCACCGGTTGCTGATCGGCGAGGAGCGCCCGCAGGCCGCCGACGGGCGCACCTTCGCGACGCTCGACCCCGCCACGGGTAGGGAGCTCGCGACCGTGCCGCAGGCCGGCGCCGAGGACGTGGATCGCGCGGTGGCGGCGGCGCGTGTCGCGTTCGCCGAGGGTCCGTGGGCGACGATGCCCGCGTCGGGGCGCGAGCGACTGATGCTGGCGCTGGCGGGCGCGGTCGAGGAGCGCGCGCAGGAGTTCGCGCAGATCGAGTCGGCCGACAACGGCAAGCCCGTGGGTCTCGCCCAGTACGTGGACGTGGCCGGGACGGTCGCCCACCTGCGCTACTTCGCCGGCTGGCCGACGAAGATCGAGGGCGCGGTGCTGCCGGTGACCGCGCCCAACATGCTGTGCTACACCCGTCGCGAGCCGGTGGGGGTGTGCGGGCAGATCGTGCCGTGGAACTTCCCGCTTTTGATGGCCGCCTGGAAGCTCGGGCCGGCGCTGGCCGCAGGCTGCACGGTGGTGCTGAAGCCGGCCGAGCAGACGCCGCTGAGCGCGCTGCGCCTCGGCGAATTGGCGCTGGAGGTCGGTTTCCCCCCGGGCGTGCTGAACGTGCTCAGCGGCGACGGCTCCACCGGCGCGGCGCTGGTGGACCATCCCGGGGTCGACAAGATCGCGTTCACCGGCTCCACCGCGGTGGGGCGCGAGATCGGCGCAAAGGCCGGCAAAGCGCTCAAGCGGGTGACGCTGGAGTTGGGCGGCAAGTCGCCCAACATCATCCTCCCCGACGCCGACATCGAGGCCGCCGTCAAGGGCTCCTACCAGGCGATCTACTTCAACTCCGGCCAGGCCTGCAACGCCGGCTCGCGGCTGTTTGTGCCCAAGGAGCGCTACGAGGAGGTGATGGGCGCCCTCGCCGAGCAGGCCGCCAAGGCGCAGCTCGGCCCCGGCTTGGATCCGGGGACTCAGCTCGGCCCACTGGTCTCCGCCGAGCAGCAGCAGCGCGTGCTGGGCTACATCGAGTCCGGCCGCGCCGAAGGCGCGGAGGTGCTGGCCGGCGGCGAGGCGGCGCTCACCGACGGCGGCGGCTACTTCGTGGCGCCCACCCTCTTCAGCGCCACCGGCGCCGGCGCCGACGGGCTGCGGATCGCGCGCGAGGAGATCTTTGGCCCGGTGCTGGTCGCCTCCCCCTACGACACACTCGAGGAGGTCGCCGCGCGCGCCAACAACAGCGACTACGGGCTGGCCGCTGGCGTGTGGACGCGTGATGTCTCCTCAGCCCACCGCCTCGCCGCGCTGCTGCGCGCCGGCTCGGTGTACATCAACACGTGGGGCGCCGTCGATCCCTCCGCGCCGTTCGGCGGCTTCAAGGCCTCGGGCTTCGGCCGCGAGCACGGCCACGACGGCCTCGATGCCTACCTGGAGACCAAGAGCGTGTGGACGGCATTGTGAGCTCATCCATGCCGGGCCCCGGGCGCCTGAAGGTGTCCAGCGTGGTGGACGACGGCACCATCAGCCTGCTGCTGGAGGGCGAGCTCGATCTGGCTGGGGCTCCCCAGATGGAATCGAGCTTGGCGGCGGCCGAGTGGGACGGCCCCACCCGCCTGGTGATCGACCTCAGCCGCCTGGAGTTCATCGACTCCACGGGGCTGCGGCTGCTGCTGCAGGCGGACGCGCGTGCCAAGGAGCGCGGCTGCGAGCTGGTGCTGCGCCCCGGCCAGCAGGCGGTGCAGAGGGTGTTCGAGGTAACGGGCGCGCTCGCGATCCTGCGCTTCGAGGGCGCCGAGGGCTAGACCCCACACCCTCGCCCCGACCGAGAGCGGCCGAGAAGCCCTTGTCCAGTTCATCAGCGCTGCGCCAGTCACCCGCCGGATCGAGCGCGGTGGCTGGCGAGCGATCTTCGATCGGTAACCGCGCGGGCGCCGATGGCGCCACCCCGAGCCGCACGACGCTGGCGCTGGCGGGGTTGTGCGTGGCGGTGCTGTTGGCGGCCACGCTGGAGGTGGTGCTCGACGCGGCGGTGGGTCACTCGCCGCTGACCCCCGGCTCGCCGGGGATCGCCGGCTGGTGGCAGGGCATCGGCGAGCGCCTCGGCTTCCGCGTATTCCTGATCGCGCTGCTCTGCTTCACTGGCGCCTACGCCCTCCTGCTGGGGCTGGCGCGGCGGCTGGCGGCCGACCGCCGTGCCGCGCGCTGGTCGATCGCGCTGGTGGGAGCGCTGGGGGTGATCGTGTGCGCTGGCCCCGTCCTCTTCTCCACCGACGTGTTCAGCTACATCGACTACGCCCGCATGGGCGTGCTGCATGGGATCAACCCCTATCTGCACGGCCCCGTGGCCGCCAACACCGACGGCATCTACAAGTATGTGGGCGACGACTGGCGCAAAGTGGCGACCGCGTACGGCCCGCTGTACACGCTGCTCTCCTACCCGCTCGCGCTGCCGGGGCTGAAGGGCGCGGTGTGGGGCGCCAAGGCGATGGCGCTCGCGGCGAGCGCCGGCACGCTGGCGCTGACGTGGCGCTGCGCGCGCCTGCGCGGGTACAACCCGCCGACGGCACTGCTGGCGGTGGGCGCCAACCCGCTGTATGTGCTGTACGGGTTGGGGGGTGCCCACAACGACCTGATCATGACCTTCTTCATGATGGCCGCGGTGGCGCTGGTGTTCGCCGAACGAGATGCCCCGGCTGGCGCGTCGGTGGTGGCGGCCGCGCTGGTGAAGGCCACCGGCGCGGTGCTGCTGCCGTTCATGCTGCTCTCCCGCCGCAAGCTCTCCGCGGTGTGGGGCGCGGCGGCGGCGTTGATCTTCGTGGCGGCCGTCTCCTTCCCCGTGTTCGGCCTGCACGGCCTCGACGTGATCTCAGCGCTCAACCGCGACGCGGCGCTGGTGTCCACCGACAGCTTCCCCACCGAGATCGCCCACCTGCTGGGCAAGCCGGGGGTGTTCCCGGCCGACCACACGCTGCTGAAGGCGGCGCTGGTGGCGATCGTGGCGCACCTGCTGTGGCGCACCTGGCGCGGCTACGACTGGGTGTCGGCGTCGGGGTGGACGCTGCTGGCGATCGCCGTCACCAGCACCTGGCTGCTGGCGTGGTACACGCTGTGGACGCTGCCGTTGGCGGTGATCGCGCGCGACCGGCGCCTGTTGATCGCGACGTTCGCGGTGCAGGGCCTGTTCATCGTCCACCAAACCGCGCCGCTGTTCTCCCCGGTGTCATGAGCGCCGCCGCTCCCACCACGCCGTTCGTCGCCCGGGTGTCATGAGCGCCGCCGCTCCCACCACGCCGTTCGTCGCCCGGGTGTCATGAGCGCACCCGCTCCAAGCACACAGCCGCAAGGAGGCTGGGAGCGCCTGCCCGAGCGGCTGCGCCCCCGCGCGCGGGAGATTGGAAGCCCGCCCGCCCGCGGCGATCTGCGTCGCGTGGAGAGCACGCTGCTGGTGCTGGCGTTTGTGCTGCTGGCGGTGGCCACCGTCAACGACGTGGTGCGCCAGGTACACGTCAACCAGCGCCTGAGCGTGGATTTGCACACGTGGCGGACCGTCACCGGCAACGACCTCAAGAACATCTCGATCGAACAGGACCTCAAGCACTACTCCACGCGCGAGGTGCTGTGTGGCAACATCGCCTCGGGCCCGCCGGGGACGCAGCCGCAGGTGTGCCTGATCATCACCGGCCCGACGGTGCACGGGCTGCGCAAGGCCAGCGGCGGCTTCTACCTGCCGCCCTACTTCCAGGATAAGCATGTCAACCGCTACGCCTGCTTCGGCACCGCGGTGCGGGAACACCTGTGCGGCCTGCCCACCCCGCCGGGCGCGCCGGACGAACCTTTGGCGAATGGCCACTAGCTGTCCATGCCCGTTTCATTTTGGGACGCAAACCCTTCATTTTGTGAAGTGGTAGGGGCCGCTTGAAAGACATCCACACACTCCTTCGACCCCACGGCAGGCAGTGGTGGCCGCTGGTCGCGCTGCTGGTGTTGGCGGCGGTGCTGCGCCTCAGCACGCTCGAGGAGCAGAGCTTCTGGTACGACGAGGCCTACGTCCCGGTGCACACGCTGCACGCGTCCCTCGCGGCGACGCTGCATTCCGTCGAGCACCGTGAAAACACCCCACCGCTTTGGTACCTGCTGATCTGGGCGTGGTCGCGGATCTTCGGCACGGGGATGCTCGCGCTGCGGCTGCCCTCGGCGGTGGCGGGCATCGCGACCGTGGGGGTGGCATGGTGGATTGGACAGGAGTTGGCTGGTCGAATCGGGGATGCGAGCGCAGCGAGTGTCTCCCTATTCGGTCGCAGGGCGGCGATCGCGACGGCGGCGCTGGTGGCCACCAGCCCGCTGTTGGTGTGGTACTCGCAGGAGGCGCGCGCATACGGCCTGTTCGTGTTGATGGCGGCGGTGGCGATGTGGTGCTGGCTGCGTGCCGACGTCCAGCCGACGCCGGGCCGGCTGGCGGCGTTCGCGGCGAGCGGCGCGGGGGCGCTGGCGACGCACTACTTCGCGGTGTTCCTGCTGGCCCCGATGTGCCTGTGGCTGCTGCGCCCGCGGCGACGAGCGGCGGGACCGGGTGCGCGCCCCACAGGCCCGCGGTCGCTGCCGCCGGGGACCGCACGGCCAGCGGGTTCGCGGTCGATGCCGCCGAGAGGGGCATTCGCCGCAGTGGCGGCGATCGTGCTGGTGGGCGCGGCGCTTATGCCGCTGGCGCTCACGCAGGGCGGGCACGGTACGCAGTGGATCGGGGCGTGGGCGCTCGCCAGCCGCCTGGAAGCAATTCCCCAGTACTACCTCACCGGCTACTCGGGCTCGCCGCTGGGTCATGGCCTGGAGCTGCTGGTGGCGCTGGAGATCCTCGCCGCGGTGGGCTACGGCCTGTGGCGGATGCTCACTCCGCGCGAGAGCGAAGCGGCGCTGCTGGCGCTAGGGGTGGCGGCGTGCGGGGTGTTGATCCCGGTGGCGATGGCGGCGGCCGGCGCCGACTACCTGGCGCCACGCAACGTGGTCGCGGCGATGATCCCCCTGATGGGCGGGATCGCCGTGATCGCGGTGGCCCGGCGCACCGGTCGCACGGGGCTGGCGCTGGTAGGGCTGATCGCGGTGACGTCCGCGGCGCTCACCGTCGATGTCGATCTCAGCCCGCGCCTGCAGCGCGGCGACTGGCGGGGCCTTGCGCAGGCGATCGGCCGCACCCGCCGCCCGCGCGTGCTCACCACCGTGGAGCTGGGGGCGGCGCCCCTTGAGTACTACCTGCCGCCGCTGCGCAACCTGCGCCGCGACGCGGTGGTGGCGGTGAGCGAAATCGATGAGACCGGCTACCCGCCGCTTCGCCCGGGGGCCGGCCAACCGCCGGCGCCGGGCTTTCAGCTGGTGGGGCGGCGCAATGTCAACGGCATGATCCTCTACCGCTTCGTCTCCCCAACCCCGCGCACGGTGTCCGAGGCGCAGCTGCGCGAACACGTGATCGCCGAAGGCCGCCCGGAGGTGCTGGTGCGATAGAGATGGACCCACTCGTTTCACGCCGGGCTCGGGTGGGCGTGACGTGTCGAGTGCGCCGGTGGAGTCCATAACGTGATATCACCGCCCGCGCAGTCGTTGGATACGAAAGGATTAGCTCGCTGGATCATGCCGACCTCGACCGCCACGACCCGCAGCGAGGCACGCATCGCGCTGGAGCGCGCCTGTGAGCACCTGCTCGCCCTCCAGGACGAGGCAGGCTGGTGGCGGGGCGAGCTGCAGACCAACGTGACGATGGACGCCGAGGACATGCTGTTGCGCGAGTTCCTCGGGATCCGCACCGCGGCTGAGACGGAGCGCTCGGCGGCGTGGATTCGCTCGCAGCAGCGCGCGGATGGGACGTGGACGAACTTCTACGGCGGCCCCGGTGACCTCTCGACGACCGTGGAGGCCTACTGGGCGCTGCGCCTGGCGGGCGACTCCGAGCGGGAGGCGCATATGCGCACGTGCGCGGAGTGGGTGCGCGAGCAGGGCGGGGTGGAGCGGGCGCGGGTGTTCACGCACGTGTGGCTGGCCCTGTTCGGACTGTGGCCGTGGGAGCGGATTCCCGCGTTGCCGCCGGAGATCGCGATGCTGCCGCGCTGGGCGCCGCTGAACATCTACGACTTCGGCTGCTGGGCGCGCCAGACGATCGTGGCGCTGTCGCTGGTGATGGCGCGGCGCCCCGAAAAGGAGCTGCCGTTCGACCTGCGCGACCTGCACGGCGAGCGGCCGTGGATCCCGGCAGAGCCGGCGGCGGGTGCATCGGGCGCCAGCAGGTGGCTGGGGCGTCTGGACCGCGGGCTGCGTCTATACGAGCGCCACCCGCTGCCCCCGCTGCGCCGGCAGGCGATCGCGCGCGCGGAGGCGTGGATCGTGCGCCGCCAGGAGGCCGACGGCTCGTGGGGGGGAATCCAGCCGCCGTGGGTGTACTCGCTGATGGCGCTGCACCTGGGGGGCTACTCGCTGGAGCACCCGGTGATGCGCCGCGGTCTGGAGGGCTTGGAGCGTTTCATGGTGGAGGACCGCGACGACAGTCGCGGCGTGGGCGCTCCCCCCGGTGCGAGCCGGCGCCTGGAGGCCTGCCAGTCGCCGGTGTGGGACACGGCGCTGGCGATCGTCGCGCTCAGCGACGCCGGCAAGGCGCGCGAGCACCCGGCGCTCGCGCGCGCCGCGCTGTGGCTGCTGGATGAGGAGGTGCGCGTGCGCGGCGATTGGGCGGCCGCGCGACCGCAACTGCAACCGGGCGGGTGGGCGTTTGAGTTTGAGAACGACAACTACCCCGACGTCGACGACACCGCCGAGGTGGCGCTGGCGTTGCTGCGCACGATCGAGCTGGAACCGGAGCAGACGCGCCGCGCCAACCGCCACCGCCGGCGCATCGGTGAGATGGCGCCCGCGGAGGGGGCCCAGGGGGTGCGCGAGCGCGCCCAGGACGCGATCGACCGCGCGGTGGAGTGGGTGGAGGGGATGCAGAGCGAGGGCGGCGGCTGGGGGGCCTTCGACGCCGACAACACCCGCGCGCTGGTGCGGGCGCTTCCGTTTCTGGACTTCGGCGAGGTGATCGACGAGCCGAGCGCCGACGTCACCGCGCACGCGCTGGAGATGCTCGCCGCGCTGGGTCGCGCCGACAGCGAACAGGCCCGTGCGGGGCTGGGCTGGCTGCTGGGACAGCAGGAGCCCGACGGCTCGTGGTTTGGGCGCTGGGGGATCAACCACATCTACGGCACCGGTGCGGCGCTGCCGGCGCTGACGGCGATGGGCGTGGCCCCCGAGGAGCAGCCGGTGCGCCGGGCGGTGGCGTGGTTGCGCGAGCACCAGAACGAGGACGGCGGCTGGGGCGAGGACCCCCGCTCCTACGACGACCCGGCGTGGATCGGCCGCGGCGACTCCACCGCCTCGCAGACGGCGTGGGCGCTGCTGGCGCTGCACGCGGCCGGCGAGCGGATCGAGCGCTCCCCGACGATCGAGCGCGGCGTGGCGTGGCTGGTCTCCACGCAGCGCCCCGACGGGACGTGGGATGAGCCGCAATACACCGGCACCGGGTTTCCGTCGGACTACTACATCAACTACCACCTCTACCGCCTCACCTTCCCGATCATGGCGTTGGGCCGCTGCGCGGGGGCTGAGGTTCCCGCGTGAGAGTGGCGGCTATGGGCCGCGCCGGCTGGGGCGGGTTGGCGTCGGTCGCCTCGATGGCATCCCCGCCCTCCCCATCCTCTCCCTCCCCAGAGCCCGCCGACCTGCCCACCCCGGCGGCGGTGATGGCAAGGGCGGGAGGCGAGAACTTCCCGGTTGCCAGCCGCGTGCTGGCGCGCCGCGTCAGGGAGCATCTGCTGGCGTTGTACGGCTTCGCGCGGCTGGTGGACGAGCTGGGCGACGCCGATGTCCGCCCGGCCGTCGAGCGCCTGGCGGCACTCGACTGGCTGGAGGGGGAAGTGGCGCGTGTCTACGCCGGCCAGGCACGCCATCCGCTGCTGGTGGCGCTACAGCGGACCGTGCGCCAATGCGCGCTGCCGCGCGAGCCCTTCCAGCGGCTGATTGAGGCCAACGTGTGCGACCAGCGCGTGGCGCGCTATGACACCTGGGAGCGGCTGCTGGGCTACTGCCACCTCTCGGCGGACCCCGTGGGAGAGCTGGTGCTGGGGGTGTTCGGCCTCGCCACTCCCGAGCGCGTGGCGCTGTCGAATCGGATCTGCACGGCGCTGCAGTTGGCCGAGCACTGGCAGGATGTCGCCGAGGATCTGCGTGCCGGGCGGATCTACCTGCCGGCGGAGGACCTCGCGCGCTTCGGCTGCGCCGAGCGCGACCTCGCCCAGCCCGCCGCGGGCTGGCGCGTAAAGGGGTTGATCGCCTTCGAGGTGGCCCGCACGCGCGAGCTGCTGGAGCAGGGGGCGCCGCTGATCGGCACGCTGCACGGGCGCGAGCGGCTGGCGGTGGCGGCGTTTGTGAGCGGCGCCCGCGCGGCGCTTGAAGCGATCGAGCGCGCCGGCTACGACGTGCTGGCCGGCCCACCCCGGGCGACCCGTGGGCGGCGGGCGGCGGCGGTGGTGAGGACCCTTGTGGGGTGGCGGCGGTGGTGAGGACCCTTGTGGGGTGGCGGCGGTGGTGAGGACCCTTGTGGGGTGGCGGCGGTGGTGAGGACCCTTGTGGGGTGGCGGCGGTGGTGAGGACCCTTGTGGGGTGGCGGCGGTGAGAACGTGTCTTGCGAGCACTGGCCATGCCAGCCGCTGGGGTGCACCGCGGATGAAAAGCTCGACGGCTTGAGTATAGCGATAGTATGTATAGGGAGGGGGAGGGGGTGTGGTTGTTATAAAAAATTCAGAACCCGATAGCAATTGCGCACGGCCTTTGAATTTTTTGTTCAACACCCCGCCCCATACGATGGCGATACGACCCCGATCCCCAACTCCAAACTGACCCACCACCGTGATTTTTGACGCAGTTACACCGAGGGGGCGGCGATGAGCGCTGCGGCTACTCACACGCAGCTGGCCTACCGCCAGTGCGAGTCGCTGACGCGGGCGGCGGCGGGCAACTTCTACTACGGCATCCGCCTGCTCCCCGCGCCCAAGCGGCAGGCGATGTGCGCGGTGTACGCGTTTGCGCGCCGCGTGGACGACATCGCCGATGGGACGCTGGCGCCGGAGGACAAGCTGCGCCGGCTGGACGCTGCCGCGCGGGCGCTGGAGCGTTTGGACCCGCGGGACGCCGACCCGGTGATGGCGGCGCTGGCGGACGCCAGCGCGCGCTTCGAGTTGCCCGGGGATGCGCTTGAGGACCTGATCGAGGGGGTGCGGATGGACGTGCGTGGCACCTCCTACACGAGCTTCCAGGAGTTGGAGCCCTACTGCCGGCGCGTGGCCGGCTCGATCGGGCGGCTGTGCCTGGCGATCTTCGGGACGCGCCGCCGGCGGCCCGGCGAGCGTCCGGCGAGCGAGATGGCGGACGACCTTGGTGTGGCGCTGCAGTTGGCCAACATCGTGCGCGACCTGCGCGAGGACGCCGAACGCGGCCGGGTGTACCTGGCGCAGCGCGATCTGGTGCGCTACCACCTGCACGACGACGGTCCGCTCGACGCGCCCGCGTTGCAGGCGCTCACGCGCGAGGCCAGCATGGCCGAACCGGCGATGGTGGCGGGCTTCGAAGGGGGCGACGTCGGCCAGCTGTACGCGCTGATGCGCTTCTACTGCCTGCGCTCGCGCGACTTCTTTCACCGCGGCATGGAGCTGGTGGCGCTGCTCGACCGCCGCAGCGCCGCGTGCGTGCTGGCGATGGCCGGCATCTACTGGCGTCTGCTGGGTCACATCGAGGAGCGCCCCGACCGCGCGCTCGCGCGGCGCACGCGGCTGCGCAAACGCGAGAAGGCGTGGGTGGCGGCGCGTGCCCTGCTCGGCAAGGGGATACCGGAGCGTCACCCCGCGGAACAGATTCAGGAGGAAGAGACTTCTTGAACGCCCCCGAACCGCCCTGCCCCCACGTGGCGGTGATCGGCGGCGGGCTGGCGGGGATCTCCGCGGCGCTCGACTGCGCCGACGCCGGCGCGCGGGTGACGCTGCTGGAGGTGCGCCCGCGACTGGGTGGGGCGGTGTACTCCTTCGAGCGCGACGGCCTGCGGATCGACAACGGCCAGCACGTGTTTCTGCGCTGCTTCCACGCCTACCGCGCGCTGCTGGCGCGGCTGGGCAGCGAGCGCAAGGTGTTTGTGCAAACGCGCTTGGAGATCCCGCTGGTGCGCCCCGGCGGGGAGGTGAGCGTGCTGCGCCGCTCCTCGCTGCCGGCGCCGCTGCATCTGGCGGGCACGCTGCTGCGCTACGGCAACCTCACCGTGCGCGAACGCATCGGCGCGGCGTGGGCGGCGCTCGCGCTTGCCCGCCTCGACCCGCGCGCGCCGGCGCTAGACCGGCAGACCCTGGGCGTGTGGCTGGCCGCGCACGGCCAGGGTCCGCACGCCACTGCGGCCCTGTGGGACATGATCGCGCTGCCCGCGCTCAACCTCCCCGCTGAGCAGGCGTCGTTGGCGCTGGCGGCGTTCGTCTTCAAGCGCGGCCTCCTCGAACGCGCCGACGCGGGCGACATCGGCTTTCATCGTCGCCCGCAGAGCGAGATCGTGGGGGACCCGGCGGAGCGGGCGCTGCGCGCGGCGGGCGTGGACGTGAAACTGGGGTGGCGCGCGGAGCGGTTGGTGAGAACGTCTCCCGAGCCGCCGGTCCCCGTGGCGGCCAGCGGCCGCTTCGAGGTGCGGGGCGCCGAGAGCGTGAGCGCGGATGCCGTGATCCTCGCGTTGCCGCGGACACGCGCCGCGGCCTTGATCGAGCCGCTCGACCAGGCGGTCGCGGCTCGCGCGCTGAAGCTGCGCGACACCCCGATCGTCAACCTGCACGTGGTATACGACCGCACTGTGTGCCAGCTTCCGTTTGTGGGTGGGGTGCAATCCCCGGCGCAGTACGTCTTCGACCGCACCGATGCGGCTGGGGTCGGCGAGGGGATGCAGTACCTGGCGGTGTCGCTGTCGGGAGCCGACGAGGAGATGGGTATGAGCCTTGAGCAGCTGCGCCAGCGCTATCTACCCGCCCTTGCCGCGATCTTCCCGCGTGCTCGCGCGGCGCGGGTCGAGCGCTTCCTGGCCACGCGCGAGCACGCCGCCACGCTGCGCGCCGAGCCGGGCGCCGGCGCGCTGCGTCCCGGGCCGAAAACTGCCGTCCCCGGGTTGGCGTTGGCGGGCGCCTGGACCGACACCGGCTGGCCGGCGACGTTGGAGAGCGCGGTGCTGAGCGGCCACGCCGCGGCGCGGTGCGCGCTGGAGACCGTCGGCCTGGTATCGGCGTCGGCGCTCGCGGGCGATCGGGGTGCCGCGGGTGGACCCGACGCCGGTGCGTCGATGCCTGGCGGTACGGGCGAGACTTGATGGGCGACCTGCTGATCGCCGCGCCGCTGCGCCTGGAGGCGTGGGCGATCGCCGCGGGGATCCGCGCGCGCTCACCCCGAGCGCGGGTGCACCGCAGCGGCATGGGGCCGCGCCGCTCGCAGGCGATGGCTCCGGTGCTGCTCGGCCGCCCGGGAGCGGCGCTGCTGGTGATGGGCTTTGGCGGCGCCCTCGACGAGCACAGCGACGTGGGCGATGTGGTGGTCGCCGACGCTGTGCAGGGACCGGATGGGATGGGGCCGGTCGCGTGCGCGGGCGGGCTGGAGCTGGCGGGAGCACTGGAGCGCCGGGGCCTGCGCGTGCGTCGCGGGACGGTGGCGTCGGTGGCGCGCCTGGCGATGGGCGACACACGGGTGCAGCTGCGCGAGGCGGGGGCGATCGCGGTGGATATGGAGTCGGCGTGGCTGGCCCCCGGCGCGGGCGAGCGCCCGTTCGCCGTGGTGCGGGTGATCACCGACACCCCCGCGCGGGAGCTGACCAACCCGCTGCTGACGGTCGCGGGGGTGGCGCGGGCGATGGCGGTGCTGCGCCGCGCGGCGGGCGCCCTGCATGAGTGGACACCGGAAGGGCTAAGGTAGCTTCAGATGGCGGCGCGCATGAGACAGAGCACGCGCATGGGGTGGTACCTGATGCGCCAGCGCCTTGCCAAACGCGAGAAGTTCCCGCTGATCGTCGAGCTGGAGCCGCTGTTCCAGTGCAACCTGGAGTGCGCCGGGTGCGGCAAGATCCAGCACCCCGACCACGTCCTGCGGCGACGGATGTCAGTCGAGCAGGCGGTGGGCGCGATCGAGGAGAGCGGCACGCCGATGGTGTCGATCGCCGGCGGCGAGCCGCTGATCCACCCCGAGATTCACCTGATCGCGGCGGAGCTCGTCAAGCGCAAGAAGTTCGTCTACCTGTGCACCAACGCGCTGTTGCTGGAGCGCAAGCTGGAGAACTTCAAGCCCAGCCCCTACTTCGCGTGGGCCATCCACATGGACGGGCTGCGCGAGCGCCACGACGCCTCGGTGGAACGCGCAGGCGTGTTCGATAAGGCGGTATCGGCGATCCGGGCGGCGCAGGCGCGCGGCTTCAGGGTGACCACCAACACCACCTTCTTCACCCACGATTCCCCCAAGACGGTGCGCGAGGTGCTCGACTTCCTCAACGACGAGCTCGGGGTCGATGAGATGATGATCTCTCCCGCCTACGCTTACGAGAAAGCGCCCGACCAGGAGCACTTCCTAGGCGTGCGCCAGACGCGCGAGCTGTTTCGCGAGGCGTTCGCGGGCGGCCGGCGCAAGCGCTGGCGCCTGAACCACAGCCCGCTGTTCCTCGACTTCCTCGAAGGCAACGCCGAGTTCGACTGCACCGCCTGGGGGATCCCCAGCTACTCGCTGTTCGGCTGGCAGCGCCCCTGCTACCTGATGTCCGACGGGTACGCACAGACGTATAAAGAGCTGATCGAAACCACCGACTGGAGCAAGTACGGCCGCGGCCGCGACCCGCGCTGCGAGAACTGCATGGCCCACTGCGGCTACGAGCCGACGGCCGTGCTGCAGACCACGCATTCGCTGCGCCAGTCGCTGCGGGCGCTGGTCAGCTGACGCGGTTCGATCCGCTCGGGCGGAGGGTTCCGATTCGCTCAGGCGGGGGCGAGCTTGTCGGGCAGGGCGGTGGCGATGGCTCGGCATTGCGACTTGCCGAGGTGGCGCGCGAGCCGGCGGATCTCCAGGGCGTCGTTGAATGCCTGCAGGAAGGCGCTGTCGGCGGTGTCGGGGAGCGACTCGCCGAGGGCCTGCTCAAACCATTGCGCGACGTCCGCCCAGCGCCACACCTTGGTGCGAGCGTCCAGGCGTCCGGCCGCTGGCGGAAAGGCTCCCGGGCCGCGTTTGCCGTTGACCAGCAGCCGGACACTCTCGGGGGTACGGCTGGCGCGCTTGGCGATGTCGGCCATCGTTGCGAGATCGTCCTCCTCGACGCGCAGAAGGCTCGCGTCGGGCAGCGTCTTGCAGCAATTCGGCCACGGCGCTGCCCAGGGCACGAGGCAGGCTGCTGGAGCGTCGATCGAACTCCAGCAGGAACGACCCGTCTTCGTCGGGCCCCATCAGCGAGGCGTCGTCGATCCGCTCGTAGATCGAGATCGAGAGCTCCTCGACGCTCTTGCCGGGGGCGATGAATCGCAAAGTGAAGGTGTGGTGGTTCATAGCTTGGCTCTCAAGGATACGCCATTCTGTTGCGAACTCCCAACGCCACTCGTGGAGCGCCGTGGCTACGGACGGAAGCTACGGGCCGCTTGGGACGGGACGCTCGCGCGGGCGCGGCGCAGGCGCGGTTTAGCTGAGCGGCGCTCGCTCGGGAGCCAGCTCGGCGGCCTCTTCACCCTCCAGCGTCGCGGCGCCGCGGATGTCGCGCCAGGTCATACCCTCGCCGAGGAGCGCGGGGACGCCGAGCGCGAGTGCGGTGAGGACCTCGACGGCCTGGAGGATGATTCCGTAGGCGAGGGCGGGGCCGGCGCCGACCCCGTAGGCGGCAAGCACCACCAGGCAGGCGGCCTGGAAGACTCCGACGTTCGACGGGGTGGCGGGCAGCACGGCGGAGACGTTGACGGCGAGCAGCACCGCCGCGGCAGCAATGAGGCCATTGTCGGATTGCAGTCCGAGCGCGCACAGCACCGCGTAGCAGGCCAGCCACTGCAGCGTCCATGCGAGCAGCTGCAACAGCACCGCGGGGATCCCATGGCGGGGGTTGGCAAACGCCGCGAGCCCCTGCCTGCCGAGGCGCAGCAGGCGGGCGAGTGTGGTGGCGGCAAGCGCGATGCGCAGCGAGTGGGAGCGCTGCGCGCGTGCCAGCAGCCACGGACCCATCAACACCAGTAGGCAGATGGCCAGTGGTACGGCGAGCGCGATCACGAGGCCGGACACGTGCTGGCGCAGCAGATCGAGGCTGGTGAAGGTGACGGTCGCGAGGATCGCCAGCGCCAGCAGGTTGATCAGCGTCTGCGAGAAGACGGTGCCGGCCACGACCGGCAGCTGGTGGCGCGAAGATCCGGGCAAACGGCGGGTGAGCACGAGCATCTTGGCGGGCTCGCCGATGCGCCCGGGGAACACCGCCGAGCCCATCACTCCGATCATCGTCGCGCGGATCACTGGCACCCACGCGATCTCGGTGTCGGGCAGCGCGGCGCGTAGCACCTCATGCCAGGAGCCGGCGCGCAGCAGCAGCGAGAGCCCCATCAGCACGAGCGCAAGCACGATCCAGCCGGGCTGCGCGGAGGTCAGCGCATTGCCGATGCGGTGCAGCCCCAGGCGCGAGAGCGCGAACACGAGGATCGCGGCGAGGAGCAGCAGCAGGATCGGCACGACCACACGCCTGCGCGGGCGCGGACGCGAGGTACTCCGTTGGGACGAGACGGTATCGCCCATCACTTGGGTGTATCAGAGCGCGGGGGTTGCGGGGCGGATGCGCGCCCTTGGGGTCTCGCCTCGCAAGCGGGTGCGGATCGATGTGACGCGGTTGCTCGTGGCCGCAATCGCAGGCCCAGAAAGGGCGAGCCGCCTCAATTCATGTTCACATAACCAGTGGCTTCGCCTGGCGTGCGCATGTTGGCGGAGACCTTGTTTTCGTAGTTGCCCTCGATCGTCTGGATGTCGCCGTTGGGCAGGACGTCTCTGACGATCCCCACGTGTTCGTTGCCAAACACGATCAGATCGCCCGGCTGAGGGGTTACGCCGGGGCCGTTGGGGATCGCGCGGCCGGTGCTCTGTGCCCACGACCAAACCTGGCCGACCGAACCGAGTCCTTCGCCGCCCGAGCCCAGCGGCTCGCCCGCCTGGCGCGCGGCCCACGAGGCGAAGTAAGCGCACCACGGCGCGCCGGGCGCTGCCCCCGCAGTGGCGGTACGGTACATCGCGATCGCCGGCGATTCGTTCGAGCCGGGCGGCTGCTCGGCCTGGCCGAGCTGGCTTTCGGCGACCCTCACGATCTGCTGGCCGGAGGAGGAGTTGGGGCCGGTGAGTCCAGTTGTGCTTGCGAGCCCGGATGTGCTTGCGAGTGCCCCGACGCTTGTGTTGTCGAGCACCAGCGTGCCCGTTTCCAGGCCCACCGAGCCGTTCGGGGCGATGCCGGTGGGTGTCGTGCCGGCTGGGGTCGCCGTCCCCGCCTGGCTTTCGCTCGCGCTCCGCAGCGCCTGGGCGAACGAGCCGCCGCCGGTCTGCGTCGGTTCGGGCGCTGTGGGCGACGCCGTGCCGCCGGTCCCCGCCGCATTGGTGGCGAGCAGGGTGGCCGGGTTGGCGATCGCCTGTTCGAGCGTGGCGACGCGCGCGAGGACGGATTCGACCGACATCCGCCCGGTGATCGGCAGCACCTGCCAGGGATTGAGCGGCCAGACCCGGCGCTGCCGCATAAATGCTTGCAGCCGGAAATACGGTCTAAAGCGCTTCCAATAGTTCGTCGATAGCCCACGGCAAAGGACACACAAGTGTCCACATCACTGTTCAAATCCCAAGGGGGCTAGACGTGTCTATGCGTATTGGCAAGCGAAGCTTCGCTAGCCGCAAGCGAAAGATAGCCGGCCTGTGCGCATTCGTGCTCGCAGGCCTCCTGGCTGTGGGCGCGTACGCGTTCACAGCAAGCAACACGCAGGCGGAAAAATCGGGCGCCGGTGCCAACTCGGAAGCTGTGTCCGGCTACAAAACCACGAACCTGCACTTCACGCTCAAAGAAGGGGCTGCTGAAACGGCAGAATTCTCGGCGGAACCAGAAGCGGGAGAGGCAGACGCCAAAGAAGCCGAAATCAACGTGGTGAAGACGGCCGGAACGAAAGCCTGGGTGCATTGCGAACTGAAAACTCCGGGCTCACCGGCAGTATTCATATGCAAATTTGCGACCCCGCTCACGAAGACAGAAATCGAAGAAGACGTCGTGCAGGAAACCATCGTCACATCGTAGGCGCAGCGACCGAGTGGCAAACGTGGAGGGCCGGCCCTGCCGGCCCTCCACGCCCACTCTCACAACCACACAACAGGAATGCGACCTCGACGCATTAGAAAAATCCTCCTCTCGGCCCTGGGACTCATCATCCTGGGGACGACGTGGTTCTACCTCGCCCCGGCCCAGCTCGGCGGCTCGGCGAGCTATGTGGTCACGCACGGGACCAGCATGGAGCCGCACTTTCATACCGGCGACCTGGCGATCGTGCGCAGCCAGAGTGGCTACCAGGTGGGTGAAGTCGTTGCCTACCAGAACCACCAGCTGCACACGATCGTGCTGCACCGGATCGTCGGGCGCGAAGGCGACAGGTATCTGTTCAAGGGGGACAACAACAACTTCGTCGACCCCGAACACCCGGTCGCCAGCCAGCTGATCGGCGCCCTGTGGATACATATCCCGGGCGTGGGCCTGCGCCTTCAATCGATCCGCTCGCCGCTTGTGATGGGTATCCTCCTGTTCGTCGGGATGCTCCTCCTCGCCGGTGGAGCGTTCGCGCGGACCCAGGGTCGCAGGCACAGGCGTGAGAGGCCCGCAGGCGAGGGCGCCGCGACGCCCACGTTCGCAGTCCTCGCGATCGGCGCCCTGCTGGCGATCCCGTTCCTCGTGCTCGCGCTGCTCGCGTTCACCCGCTCGCCGACGAAGCTCCACCCCTACACGGTTCCCTACCAGCAGAGCGGCAGGCTCTCCTACTCCGCCGAAGCGCCCGCGGGGCCGACCTACCCGGGTGGACGGGCGGTGACCGGCGACCCGCTCTTCGCGCACGTCCTGAACGCGGTGGACTTCAGCTTTGCCTACCGCCTGCGCGCCGCCGGTCGGCGCTCGCTCAGCGGACGCGCCTCGCTCGAGGCGACGGTGGTCTCCTCCGATGGCTGGCACACCACGCTGCAGCTCGCGCCCCCCACGCGCTTTCACGGCAGCCGCGCGGGTGTCACGGGGACGCTCGATTTGACCTCGCTGCTTGCGCTCCTGCACAGTGTCGAAACCGCGACGAAGGCGAATGGCACCTACACGCTCACGCTGCTGCCGCGGGTGAGCGTGAGGGGGAGGGTCGACGACGTGCCGGTGCACACCACGTTCGCGCCGAAAGTCCAGTTCTCGCTGACACCGATCGAGGCGCAGCCGGCGCTCGCCGGCGGTGGCTCGCTCACCACGACCTCGCCCTCCGGCGAAAACACCGCGTCGAGCATGTTCTCGCCCTCGGCGCCGGGCTCGGCGATTGGCACGCACTCGCTGCCGGCATCGCTCTCGTTCGGATTGGGGCAGCTCTCCGTGGCGAGCGCACGTACGCTCGCGCGCGACGCGCTTGTGATCGTCATCTGCGCCGTGCTGGCGGCGCTCGCGTGCCTGCGGCTGGCGCTCGGTCGCTCGCGGCCGCGCGACGAGTCGGCCTCGATCCGCGCCCGCTACGGCCGCATGATCGTGCCGGTTGCGCGGGTGTGGCAGCTGCCGGGGGTGCCGGTGATCGACGTCGAGGACATGGAGGCGCTGGCGCAGATCGCCGAGCGCTACGACCGCTCGATCCTGCACGAGATCGCCGAGGACGGCGAAGCCTTCTGGGTCACCGACGAGAGCGGGCAGTTCCGCTATGCGGTCGGCGTGTGGGCCGGCGCCCACCAGGACGAACCCGCCGGGGGGCTGACTGACGAGGAGTTGGCTTACGATGCATTGGCCGATGAGGCGCTGGCTGGTGAGACCCTCGTGTATGAGTCCTACAGCCACGAGTCCTATGCCCACGAGCCCAAGCTCGCCGGGCCGATTTCGATCCGAGGCGCGCCGGGCGTGCACGGGGCACCCGGTGTGTCACCGGCGGACGGCACCTTCGCCGCCGACGGCGTCACGCAGGGCGAGTGGACGCCGCGACGCGACGGCGGCAGCTCACGCAAGCCCCGGCTGGTGTGAATGACTGCTTGCAGCCGTCCAGTGGTCTGGCTGGCCCTCAAGTATCGCCCGCCGCTGACGATAAACCGGCGTGTAGGAACAAGGGCTGACAGGGAGTCGGCCCGGGACTGACCAAACAATCGTCATCAAGGAGATGAACGTATGTCCCTCAGCATCAACACCAACATCAACTCGCTGATCGTTCAGCGCAACCTGAACACCAGCCAGGGCATGCTGACCCAGTCGACGGAACGTCTGTCCTCGGGTCTGCGGATCAACTCGGCCGCCGACGACGTCGCCGGCTACGCCGCCAACCAGCGCCTGCAGGGTCAGGTCAACGGTGTCGCCCAGGCGGCTCAGAACACCCAGGAAGCGGTCGCGCTGGTGCAGACGGCGCAGGGCGCGCTCAACGACGTGGAGCAGATGCTCCAGCGGATGCGCGAGCTCTCGGTGCAGCTGGCCAACGGCACCAACTCGAAATCCGACGAAGAAGCGATCGAAAACGAGTCGAAACAGCTCGAAAAAGAGCTCACGCGAGTCGGTGAAACGACGAAGTTCAACGGCGTCGAACTCCTGGCGAAGGCGGAAAAAATCAAGTTCCAGGTGGGCGCCAACGAAAAAGAAACGATCGAAGTCGAAACCGCCGAACTCAAGAAAGACACCGAAGGCATCAAAATCAAAGAAATTAAAACGATTGAATCTGCGATCGAAAAAGTCGCCACGCTGGCTGGCGAATTCGGTTCGGTGCAGGATCGTCTCCAGTACACCCAGAGCAACCAGGCGATCTACGGGGAGAACCTCTCCGCCGCCCAGAGCTCGCTCGTGGACGCCAACATGGCGGCCGAAATGAGCAACTTCACCAAGTCCCAGGTGCTGCAGCAGGCCGACGTGGCGATCCTCGCCCAGGCCAACTCGCTGCCCCAGGCCGTGTTGAAGCTGGTCGGAGCCTGATCAGGGCCCTAACCCGATCTTCCTCAGTGGTGGCGCCTAACCGCGCCACCACTGCAGCGAAGCCGTCCCGGGGCGGGTGAGAGCCCGCCCGGGGGTGGTCTACAACGCTTCCGACGGTCTGGGAAGGCCCGCAAGAAGCTACATACCGCCGATTCATCGAGGGAACGGTGGTGGGATGGGCAGCCTTGGCTGCCCATCCCGTCTTTAAGGGTCCGACTCAGGCGCGCACGTCGATGTGCCGGCCCTCAGGCGTGTCATCGTCGGGATCGTCAGGCTCAAGCGGCGGCTGGCGGCGGGGTCGGAGCTTCGCGTCCACGCCGGAGCGCTTGCGGCGTTTGGAGAGGCTTCGCGTCTGCTCGGCCGCCAGCTCGGCGATCCACGGGGGGCGGGGTCCGATCGGTTGGATTGGGTCCATCGTGTGCGCCTAAGGGCCTATCCCGGTAGAGGACGTGCGTCCGGGGCGTTCGATGGCCAAGCAGGGCAAGGACGCAGGGGCGAAGGCGTGGCAGCGCCACGTCGAGTCCCGAGGACGCAGCCATGCGCCGGCCAGCGGGCGCATCCGGCGTGCGGACCTACCGGGATAGGCCCTGAGGGTTCGATGTGGACCCCAGCCCCACCGCTACGACATGCGCCCGCCGACGGGGCCGCCCGCTCCGGGAGCGCGGGCGCGATCGAACTTGGCGAGCTCCTCCGCCAGCAGGTCGTGCTTGGCCTGGTGCAGCTCGGCGACCAACATGCGCCGCCACAGGAACACGGCGGCAGCCCACATCGCCACGTAACACACGATGCCTGCCGCCAGCGCACGCACGCCGGCCCCCGCCAGCGTTTGGGTGGGCAGCGAAAGATATCCGCCGATCAGAAAGCCGCCGAGGCCGCCCCACGCCTTGGCCCGCGCGACGCCGCGCGCCGCGCGGGGGTGCTCGGCGAGTATCAGGCCCGAACCCTTTGCGCTGGCGCCCTCCGCGCCCGCGCCCCGCTGCTTGCCCTTGGGCTTCGCGGCCTTGGCCGCTTTGTCGCTCTTAGCGGCCACGACCATCACTCTCCAGGCCCCGGCGTCGCTCGGCGCGCTGGCAGTCGAAGATGAACCGCACAAGGCGCCGGTGTTCGCCCTCGGCGATCTCATCGAAACAGATTGCGCGACGGCCCTGAAGGTCGGTGCGCACCACCGTGCCGACACCCATAATCGGCGGGCTGCCCTTGGCGGTGGTCAGCCGGAACTCGACCTGCTCGCCGACCTTCAACGTGTTCGGCCCCGCCAGCAGCATCCCGCCACCGCTGATGTCCACCGAGTAGGTCTGGACCGTGCCATCGCGGCCGCCGGTGAGGACCAGCACCGGCCGGGTGGATTGCACGCGCACGTACTCGCGCTGCTGGATCAGCTCGAGCGAGTGCAGCTCGCGGAAGCACAGCAACTCGCGGTCCTCGAGCGTGACGGTCCCCCGCAGCCGGATCCGCCCGCGATGGTTGGTGAACTCCAGCACCAGCTCGTCAAGCGATCCGGGGCTGAAGGGCACCTCGGCGCGGAACATCAGCGCCACCAGCAGCCGACCGCCGTCGCGCTCGGCCACTCGCGCCTGAACGCGCTCCCCGCTGGGGCGCACGATCGTGACGGGATCGGTGCGCTCGGGGAGCTCGATCTCGCCGCGATCCCGCGACGCCTTTGTGGAGCGCCCCAGCTTCATCGCGGCGGGAGCGGCCCGTCGAGCAGCCGGCAGGGGTCGATCGAGCTCAGCGCCCACGCTCGGGGCCCTCCGTTGGCTCCGCTGCAATCGGCGCGCGCGAGTACGTACACGGGGGTCGACTCGAACGCGCACGCCGCCTGCACCGCCACGCCGAGCTGGTCGGTCTCGTCGGCGTGGATGATCGCCAGCGCGTTTGCCCCGAGCGGGCGCAGCGCCTGCAGCAGCTGGGCCACGGGCGTGGCGCCAAGGGTGGCCGGGAGTGCGAGTACCACGCGGTCGGACGCCACCTCCGCCAGCAGTTGCGCGAGTGCCGCGATTGAGGCGGGGTTGGGCGCGTCAGCGGCCTCGGCTGCGGCTGTGGCGGCTTCGGGGTCCTCGGTTGCGGCT
The DNA here is from genome assembly GCA_963794715.1 of uncultured Solirubrobacterales bacterium. GTDB lineage: Bacteria > Actinomycetota > Thermoleophilia > Solirubrobacterales > Solirubrobacteraceae > Palsa-744. The sequence continues at coordinate 1,512,575 of CAWCEY010000002.1, forward strand.
TCGGGGTCCTCGGTTGCGGCTTCGGGCTCCTGGGCTTCGGCTTTGGCGTCGTCGATCGCGACGGGCAGCGCCGGGGACTCCGCGAAGAGGTCCGCAGGCACAGGGCCGATCTCTTCTGGTGCTTCGGCGTTTTCGGCTTCGGCGAGCGTTTCGGCAAGCGCGGCGTCGAGGTCCGGTGGGACGGCGGGCTCGGCCGCGCGCACCGCGGCCTCGGCCTCCGCGAGCGCGGCGGCGAAGGGGTTGGTGGCCCACACCTCCGTCGGCCCGTCCCAGTTGAGGGGTTTGGGAGCAATCGGCGCCGGGGAGTCATCGAATTCGCGCTGCTGCGCGCGGGCTGTTTCGGCGGGCAGCGCCGGAGCTGCGTAGCCAAGCGCCGGGGCGGTGTCGCCAGGCGCCGGCGCCGGGTCGCCGGGCAGCGCCGGGGCCGCGTCGTCCTCGTCGTAGCGGTCGAGCAGCTGGCCCCCCGGGTCGCCGCGGCGGGCCTCGATTTCGACGAACGACTTCTGGAAGAAGCCGGCGAAGCCGCCGGTGAGCCCGCGGTGGTGGCGGATCACGACCGCGTCCTCCCCGAGCTCGGCGACGATCGCGGGGATCAGCTCATCGAGGTTGCGTCCGCGGTAGATGCGGGGCGCAAAGTACCCGGGGACGCCTTCCTGGGGGTCCAGATGACCGGGGTGGGGCGCGTTCTGCCAGGAGTCCTGCCAGGCCGCCTCGCGGGGTGCGGCGTGAGGGAGAGCGGTGTGGTAGGCGGCGGTGCTCATGCGTGGATTACTCCAATCGTCTCGACGTTGACGCCGGGTGCGATCTCGTTGTAGGAGCAGACCGGCAGGTGGGGCTGTGCCTGGGCGATCAGGCGGCGCAGGTGGCGGCGCACGCGCGCGGAGCACAGCAGCACCGGATTGCGCGTGCCGCGCGCGGAGGCGTGCTCGACCTGGGCGCGCAACGCGCCCACGATCGCCTGCGCGCGCGGGGGGTCGATTGCCAGATACTCGCCGTCTGTGGTCTGCGTGATCGAGGTCGCGACCTCCTGCTCGATCGCGGGGTCAAGGGTGATGGCCTGCAGACAGAGCCGCTCGTCCAGATGGGGGGCCGTGATCGCGCGGCCCAGCGCCTGGCGGGCATACTCGGTGAGCAGGCCGGTGTCACGTGTTATTCGCGCCTTGTCGCCGATCGCCTCCATGATCGTGCCCAGGTCGCGCACCGGGACGCCTTCGGCGAGCAGCGAGCGCAGCACGCGCTGGATCTCCCCGAGCGAGAGCGCCTCGGGCACGATCTCCTCGACGACGGCGGCGTTGGTCTCCTTGAGGCGGTCCAGCAGCGTCTTGACATCCTGGCGGGTTAGCAGCTCGGAGGCGTGCGTGCGGATCGTCTCGGTCAGGTGGGTGACGATCATCGACTCGGCATCCACCACGGTGTAGCCGAGCGCTTCGGCCTCTGCCCGGTCGGATGAGTGCACCCACACGGCGGGCAGGCCGTAGGTGGGCTCGGTGGTGGGGATCCCCTGCAGGCCGCCGGCGGCGTCGCCGGGGTCCATCGCCAGCAGGTGCCCGGGCATGATCCGCGCGCGCGCCACCTCCGAGCCGCGCACCTTGAAGACGTACTCGTGGGACTCCATGCCGAGCTCGTCGTGGATCCGCACGGCGGGGATCACGATCCCGAGCTCCCCGGCGATCTGGCGGCGGATCGCGGAGACGCGCCGCAGCAGGTTGCCGCCGGAGCTGCCATCGACGAGCGGGACGAGGCCGAAGCCGACGGCGAGCTCCAGAGCGTCGACGGACAGCCGCTCCATCGCCTCCTCCGAGCCCTGCCCGTCGGTCAGCGCGGGCTGGGCATCGGAGCCCACGCCCCGCGCCGCGGCGCGTACGCCCCCCCCTCCATCCAAATCCTCATCGCCCGGGAGGCCGTGGCGCACCGACCAGCCGATCGCGCCGAAGATCGCGGCGATGAACAGGAACGGCAGCTTGGGTAGGCCGGGGACGAGCGCGAACAGCCCGATCGCGGTGGCCGCGACGAGCGGCGCTTTGCGCTGGCGCAGGATCTGCGAGGCGATGTCGCTGCCGAGATCTTTGTCGGAGGTGGCGCGGGTGACGATGATGCCGGTGGCCACCGAAATCAGCAGCGCGGGAATCTGCGCCGCGAGGCCGTCGCCGACCGTCAGCAGCGAGAACTGGTGGGTGGCTTCGGTGAAGGAGAGGCCGTGCTGGGCCACACCCACGACGATGCCGCCGACGAGGTTGATCGCGGTGATGATCACCGCGGCCATGGCGTCGCCTTTGACGAACTTCGAGGCGCCGTCCATGGCGCCGTAGAAGTCCGCTTCCTGGGCGATCTCCGAGCGGCGGGAGCGGGCCTGCTCGTCGGTGATCAGCCCCGCGTTGAGATCGGCGTCGATCGCCATCTGCTTGCCGGGCATCGCATCGAGGGTGAAGCGCGCCCCCACCTCCGCGACGCGCCCGGCGCCGTTGGTGACGACCACGAACTGGATCACCACGAGGATCAGGAAGATCACGAGGCCAACCACGACGTTGCCGCCGACGACGAACTCCCCGAACGCCTTCACCACGTTGCCGGCGTCGCCGGTGGTGAGGATCAGCCGCGTGACCGACACGTTGATCGCCAGGCGGAACATCGTGGTGAGCAGCAGCAGCGACGGGAAGGAGGCGAAATCCAGGGCCTTGCCGAGGTACATCGTGGCGACCACGATCGTGAGCGCGGCGGAGATGTTGAGCGTGATCAGCAGATCCAGCAGCGCGGAGGGCAGCGGCACGACGAGCATCGTTATGACCATCACCACGGCGATCGCGGCGAGCAGGTCGGTGTGGCGCAGCAGGCGGCGTACGGTGTCGAGGTTCATGCTTGCGCCCCCAGCCGGTTGGCGCTGCCGATCGTATGGGCCGCCCTACCGGTGGCCTGGACCGCGGCTTCGATGCTCATAGCGCGTATCTCCTTTGGCGGGCGAGGCGGTAGACGAAGGCCAGCACGCGCGCGACGGCGGCGTACAGCTCCTCGGGGATCACCTGGCCGATCTCGCACGAGGCGTGCAGCGCGCGCGCCAGCGGCGGCTCGCTGACGATCGGCACACCATGCTCCTCGGCGATGCGGCGGATTTGCAGCGCGATCAGATCCTTGCCCTTGGCCACCACCTCGGGGGCGGTGCGCGAGCCGTCGTAGCGCAGCGCCACGGCGAAGTGGGTGGGGTTGGCGATCACCACGTCGGCTTCGGGGACTGCGGCCATCATCCGTTTGCGCGCCGCCTGCGCCTGGCGGCGGCGCAGCGCCGCTTTGACCTCGGCGGGGAGCCCGTACTGGCGCTGCTCGTCCTTGAGCTCCTGCTTGGTCATGCGCAGCTTGCGCTCGTTGCGCCGGCGCTGCCAGGCGTAGTCGACGACGGCAATCGCGAGGTAGGCGAACGTGGCGCGCTGGGCGATTTCCATCCCGCGATGGCCGAGAATGAGGCCGAGATCCCCGGGAGGGATGCCGACTTCGGCGGCGAGCGTGGTGAGGCCGGGGAGGATCGCGAGCGCGGCGACGCCGGCGACGACGGCCACCTTGGTGACGGCCTTGAGCGCCTCGAAGAGGATGTTGGGACCGAACAGGTTGCGCGCGCCGGAGATGGGGTTGATCCGCTTGAAGTCGAGCGCCAGCGCTTTGGGGGCCGGCCGAAATCCGACCTGGGCGGCCCCCGCGAAGAGACCGGCGCCGAGGCAGATCGCGGCGATCGGCCCGACGGTGAGCGCGAGTGTGCTCACCCCGACATCCATCAGGGAGTGCAATCCGTTGGCGGTGGTCGCCTTGGCGGGCGTGGCGATCTCCGCCAGGATCTCGCGGAAGGCGGCCTGCGCGGCGCCCACCACGGAGGGGCCGAGCAGCGTGATCGCGAACAGCCCGCCGGCCAGCACCAGCGAGCCGCCGACGTCGGCGGAGCGCGCGATCTGCCCCTTCTTGCGCGCGCGCTCGCGGTGCTTGGGGGTGGGCTTCTCGGTGCGGTCCTCGTGCGCCATGGCCTACTCCTCCGGGCTCCCGCTCGTGCGGCCGGCGATTGTGTTGGTGCTCGTCATCTCGGTCACCGTCATCCGACGTGCAGGGCACCGAGTGCGGCGCCGACGGAGGTGGACATCTGGTTGGCGATCCAGCCGGCGACGAACGGCAGCGAGGCGCCTACCAGCAGCAGCGCGACGGCCACCTTGGCGGGGAAGCCGACGGCGAACACGTTGAGCTGGGGCACCACGCGCGAGACCACGCCGAAGGCGACGTCGGTGATCATCAGGGCGATCAGCACCGGCGCGGCGATCTCCACGGCGGAGGTGAAAACTGTGGAGAAGACCTGCTCGGCGCCGGACCAGAGGGTGGCGATGCGGGGGGCGGAGGTGAGCGGGACGAGGGTGAAGGTGCGGGCGAGGCCGCGCAGCACCCACGCTTCGCCGCCGACCGCGAGGAACACGCCGATCCCCACGAGCGAGTACATGTGGGTGATCGGCCCGCTCTCGTCGCCGCTGACGGGGTTGATGAGGTTGCCGTAGGAGAAGCCGGCGCCGAGGTCGGCGAGCGAGCCGGCCGATTCGACGGCGGCGAACAGCACGGCGAAGGAGAAGGCGAAGCCGAGCCCCACCAGCACTCCCTCGAGGATCAGCGCGGCGAGGGTGAACGGGTCGGTGGGGATGTGCTGTCCGTGCAGGGCCAGCGGCGCGAGGCCGATCGAGATCCCCACGGCGATGATGCCCCGCACGCGCGGGGGCACCATCGGGGAGGAGAAGGGGGGGGCGAGCAGGAACAGCGGACCCACCCGTGCGAGCACGAGGATGAAGCCGGCGAGCTCGTTGCCCGCGAGGAGACTGAGGATCTGAGTCATGCCGGGCCGCCAGGTCGTGGGTATTCAGCCCGGGGTCCTCCCAGAACCTGCCGGCCCGGCATGGGGTGCCCCCAAGTCATCAGTTGGTCAGGGTTGGGATCGAGGAGTAGAGGTTGGTGGTGTAGGCCACCATCTGATCGAGCATCCAGGGGCCCAGCAGCACCGCGATCACCGCGATCACCGCGATCTTGGGGATCAGCGTGAGGCTCTGCTCCTGAATCTGCGTGACCGCCTGGAAGATCGAGACCAGCAGGCCGACGACCATCGCGCCGAGCAGCATCGGTCCGGCGACCTTGAAGGCGAGGCTCATCGCCTGGGAGGCGAGGTTGATGACGGTGTCTTGGTTCATAGGCTTTTTTGGGGGGGGGAGGGGGAGGGGCTACGTGCGGGGCGAAACGCGTTTTGGTGAGATCGGGCCGTTAGTGAACGTGGAAGCTCTGGACGAGCGCCTTGATAACCAGATCCCAGCCGTCGACCAGCACGAACAGCAGGATCTTGAAAGGCAGGGAGATGAAGGTGGGGGGGAGCATGATCATCCCCATGCTCATCAGCGTGGAGGAGACGATCAGGTCGATGATCAGGAACGGCAGGAAGATCAGGAAGCCGATTTGAAAGGCGCTCTTGAGCTCGGAGACGATGAACGCGGGGATCAGCACCTCGGTGGGCACTTCGGCGCGGGTGCGGGGGTCTTTGGCGTGCGCGAGGGTGACGAACAGGGAGATGTCCTGCACGCTGGTCTGGTGGAACATGAATTCGCGCAGCGGCTGCTCCGCCCGCTTGATGGCGGTGGTGGTGGAGATGTGGTGGGCGCTGAGCGGTTCGACGGCGTCGCGCTTGATCGCGCTGATGGTGGGGGCCATCACGAAGATCGTGAGAAACAGGGCGATCCCCACCAGCACCTGGTTGGGGGGCGCGTTGTTGGTGCCGACGGCGGTGCGGATGAAGCCCAGCACGATCAAAATGCGGCTGAAGCCGGTGACGGTGAACAGCACCGCGGGAATCAGCGACAGCCCGCCGACCAGCAGCAGGATCTGCACGGCGTTGGAGGAGCTGACGTTCACCAGGCCACCTCACAACGTCTCCCGGGTTCGCAGCGCAGCCATGCGGACCCAGGATTCACTTGCGCACCGTCCATTCGCGCATACGCTCAAGCGCGTCGGAGACGACGCTTGGGACCGCGGGGGCGCGCGCCTGGCCGGGGATCTGCAGCGGACGCCGGCCAGCCCCGCCCGAACCGGCCGTCCCATCCCCCTCCTCGGTGGTGGGCTCGGGCAGGTCGAGCAGGCCGGCGGCGCGCGCCTGCTCCTCGGTGTAGCGGTGGATCGGGGCGACGCCGTGCTCGGCGGAGCCCACCAGCAGGTAGTCGCGCCCGGCGCGCACGAGGTGCAGGGTGCGGCCCGACCCGAGCGCCAGCGTGGCGAGGCTCGTCAGCCCGGCGCCCGCACTGCGAGTCTCGCGCCCGGTCTTGACCTGCTTGAGGATCCAGGTGAGCCCCCAGATTACGGCGATCACGATCAACAGGCCGACGATCGTGCGCACGATGCTTGCGCCCCCGGAGCTGGTGTGCGAGCTGCCGGCGGTGGTGGAGAGGTTGAGCGGGAGCGCTTCTCCACCGTGCTTGGAGCTGGCCGTGAAGGCCTGCGCCGGGCATGCGCCAGCAAGCACGGTAAGGCCGATCGTGGCCATGCCGAGCGCGGGAAGAGCGACCCATGATGTCGCGCGCGAAGGCGTAATAAACCTGGTCATCGAGGGACGACTCCGAGGCAGAGAGGGTGGCGCAGCCGGCCGGAGGCCGGCGAGCCGGGCCCCTCTTCTTCGATAGTCGCTCCGGTTATCGGCGGCGCCCCAGATGCCTTGAGTGCTGCCGGTCGCCGCTCAGGGCGCGCTCACATGGAGGGGTCTGCCGCCTGATCCGCGGTTCAGTCAACACCTCGTCCAAATCACCTGGGGGGTGCGCGAGATGAAAGTTTTAGGCCCCAACCAGATAAGACTAAGTCTTATTCTCGATTGGTTGGGGGCTCAAAAGAGAACAAACACAGGAATGGTGGTTGCCTCAAACCAGCGCGTCGATTTGCACTGCCCACTCGCCGTCGGCGTCGAGCAGAGTGCCGTGGGCGAAGCGGGTGCCGTTGACGAACAGCTCGATCGGAGATTCGGCGCCCTGGTCGAGCTCGACGACGGTGCCGGGCGGCAGTTCCAGCGCCTGTCCCAGAGGCAGCGTTGTGCGTCCCAGCTCGGCCCACACGCGCACCGAGACGTCCAGCATCCGCGCGAGGCTCTCGCGCGCGGGCAGATCCTGCTCGTCGCTCGCGTTGAGATTGGGATGCGGCGTTCCGGGGAGCGCCTGGGCCAGCAGCGGCTGGATCGGGTTGATTGGGAGCCCGCCCGCCCCCGCGATCGCCTCGGTCAGCTTTACCGCGCGCTGGGACCCGCGCAAACCGGGCCGGCCGCGGCCAATGGGAACGCCCTCGGCGAACAGCCGTACCCCCTCCGCGGCGCGATCCTGCAATCCCAGCAGGGTGCCGGGGGTGAGCGCCAGCATCCGCTCGACCGGCATCTCGCGGGCGCCGACCTCGGCACGCAGGCAGACGTGGGCGGCGGCAAGCCCGCGGCGCATCGCGTGGGCCTCGCGGGAGTCGATGTCGCGGGATCGAAGTCCGCCCTCCCCTCCGCCGAGGATCTCCTCGGTGACGGGCCCGATCGCCGACCACGGGATCAACAGGGACATGCCGGAGGGCAGATCGTCGATCCGGCTCTCCAGCGCGACCGCAAAGGTGGGTTCCCCGATCGGAACCAGAACTCCGCCGTCGCCCTCGAGATCGACCTCGCCGAGACTCAGCTCCAAGCCGCCAAGATCGCGCCACGCGGGACTGAGCTGGGCGATCATCGATTGCAGCAGGCGCTGCGTGAGCGCCCAGTCGACTTCGCTGAAGCGCCGCTCGGAGGCGGCTCTGGCGGGGTGGCCGCCGAGCAGGCACTCCAGCGCCTGCAGCACCAGGGGTGGCTCGATGCACAGCAGCATGTGCGCGTTGATTGGCTGCACGCCGAGCGCCACCGCAATCGTGTTGGCCGGTAGCGGCGCCTTGGCGGCTGCCCACGTGAGCTGGCGCGAGTCGGCCACGCCGAGCTCCACCGGGGCGCGCAGCTCGGAGGAGAGCCGCATGGCGAACGCTTCGCAGAAGGAGCCCAGCGCGCGCATGATCCGGCGGCGCAGCTCGGCGGTGAACTTGGTGGGCTGGGAGAAGTCCACCGTTCTGATCAGATGCTCGCCCCGCCCGCCAACCTCGCTCTCCCCGTCAGCCGGGGGAGCATCGGTGGCGTCGAGGCCCGTCTCAGCGCGGGCTGGGTCGGGTGGGGTCTCTTCGAGTTGGTGGTGCTGCGCGGGGTCGGGTGGGGTCTCTTCGAGCTGGTGGTGTTGCGCGGGGTCGGGCGGGGTCTCTTCGAGCTGGTGGTGCTGCGCGGGGTCGCTCATCGTTGCCTCCCGGTCACTCCTGCACGGCGGCGTCGGTGTTGATTGGGTCCCCGCCCGCCCCCCCGCCCACCCCGCCGCCCGCCCGCTCACCCTCCGGCTCGCCGAGGTCCGCCGGGGTGGGGTCGCCCTCGACGATCTCGGTGACGCGCAGGCCGAACTGCTCGTCGACGATCACCACCTCACCGCGGGCGATCGGGGTGCCGTTGACGAGTAGGTCCACCGGTTCGCCGGCGAGGCGCTCGAGCGTGACGATGGAGCCGGCGCGAAGCTGCAACATCTCCCCAACGGTCATCCGCGTGCGTCCGATCTCCACGCTCAGCTCCATGAGGACGTCGCTGAGGCGGCGCAGGTCGGCGCCGTTGCGCGCCTCCACGTCGTTGCGCGACTCCACGCCGGAGTGGGTCCCGTTCGCGCCCGTCTGGTCGGGCGCGTGCTCGGAGCCGGACGGTCGGGCCTCCTGGTCGAGCTGCTCGTATACCACTGCATCGCTCATTTCGTTCTGCTCCTATGCGCTATTGGACCGTCAATTCGGGGAACAACACGGCTTCGACCTTGACGTCGGTTTGGCGGTCGATGCTCGCGAGGATGCGGTGCTTGATGGAACTGCGGCCCTGGCTTGAGGTGAGCGTGCCCCCGTTCTGGCCGGTGACGGTGTTGGTGACGATTTCGCGGACAGCCGGTTCCTCCGGCAGCGTCCCCGCGCCTTCCCCGGAGCTCGATGCGGCTCCGGCGGTGGCCCCGTCGCTCTGTCCCGGCGCAAGCTCGAGCGCGACCGCGAGCTTGGCGTAGTGGCCTTCGGTGAGGTTCAGCAGGAAGGGTTGGGGCATCAGGTAGATGGTGCCCGGGATCTTCTGCTTGACGGTCTTCTTGGGCTTGCTCATGGTGTAGCCCACGCCGAGCACCAGCAGCAGCACGAGGGGGATTAGGAGCTTCTTTTTGGACATGGTCGCGGGGGGTGGGGTCGGTGTGGGTAGGTGGTTGGTTGGTTCTGGTGGTGTATCGGGAGCAGGCCGGGTTTTCCGTAGCGCCGGGCTCAGTTCTTCAGAGGCGTTTCAGTAGAGGCGTTGCAGGACGATCTCCACGCGCCGGTTCAGTGCGCGCCCGGCGGGCGTGGAGTTGGTGGCGATCGGGTGCTGGTCGGCGTAGCCGATGGCGCTCAGCCGCTGGGGGTCGACGCCCTTGGAGAGCAGGAAGCGCACCACGCTGCTGGCGCGGGCGGTGGAGAGCTCCCAGTTGCTCGGGAAGGTGCCACTGATCGGCACGTTGTCGGTGTTGCCTTCCACCGCGATCGGGTGGACGTGATCGACGTTCAGCAGCGCCGCGATCTCGGTGAGCAGCGGTTGGCCGTGGCTCTCCAGGGTGGCGCTGCCGGAGCTGAAGAGGAGGCTGTCGGTGAGCACACGGATCGCCAGGCCGCGCTGTTCGATCGCGACGTGGACGGACTTCGCGAACCCGTGCTTGGCCGCGTATGCGTTGAGCTCGCGTTGAAGCGCTTGGAAGCTGGCCTGCTCCTGCTGGGCGGCCGATACCTGCACGCTGGCCGCGCTTGAAGCCACGCTCTGCGCGCTCGCCTGGGCGCTGCCCGACTGCCCGCTGGACACGTGTTCGAGTTCGCTGGTGACGTTGGGCACCAGCCGCACGATCGCCGGCGTGTCGATCGTGGTGGGGGCGCGACTGGAGTTGGCGCTGGCGCCCGGCTGCTCGATCGATTTGCCCCCCGGCAGGATGTCCCCGGAGAAGGCCGCCTTGAGCGCCATCTGGAGGGTCCTGTACTTGGAGATGTTCACCGAGGAGATCGAGAACAGCACCATGAACAGCGCCATCAGCAGGGTGATCATGTCCGCGTAGGTGAGCAGCCAGCGCTCGTCGTTGTCGTGCTCGGCGCCGTGCCCGCGGCGTTTGCTGCCGTGCCCGCGTGCCATGTCAGCTCATTCCGCGGGTCTGCTGGCGCACGGGCCGGATCATCAGGCCGCCTCGGCCTGCAGGCTGGCGGCCCGCGGCGCGGAAGCGCCCTCGCCATCCTCGCTCTCGCGCTCGGCGGGGGGCAGGTAGGACATCAGCTTGTCAGCCACCAGTCGCGGGTTGTCGCCGGCCTGGAGCGAGAGGATGCCCTCCAGCGTCATCATCCGCAGCTCGACCTCTTCGGCGGAGATTGCCTTCAGGCGGTTGGCGATCGGCAGAAAGATCACGTTGGCCGCCCCGACTCCCATCAGCGTCGCGAGGAAGGCCGCCGAGATCGAGGGCCCCAGTGTGGAGGGGGCGGCGAGGTTTTGGAGCACATGCACCAGCCCGAGCACGGTGCCGATGATCCCCATCGTGGGGGCGAAGCCGCCCGCCTTCTCAAACGGGGCCGCGCCGGCCGCGTGCCGGGCCGCCATGCCGTCGACCTCGGCCTCGATGATCGCGTGCACCATCTCGGGATCGGTGCCGTCCACCACCAGCTGCAGCGCGTTGCGGGTGAAGGGATCGTCGATCTCGCTGAGCTGCGCGTCGAGCGCCAGCAGGCCCTCGCGGCGGGCCTGGTCGGCGAGTGACACCAGCAGGTCCATGCGCCCGCGCAGGTCCGGGGGTTCGGCTGAGAAAGTGAGCTTGTAGAGGGAGGGGATGCGCTTCATCGAGTCCATCCCCACGCTCGCCAGCGTCACCCCGCCGGTGCCGCCGAGAATGATCATCAGCGCGGGGATGTTGATGAACGAGGCTGGGCTGGTCCCGTCCATCATCGAACTGAGCAGCAGGGCGCCGAAGGCGACCCCGATCCCGATAGCTGTTGCGGCCTTCATCGCCCTCGTTCATCGGCCGGGAGGCGCGATCCTTCAACTCGCTCTGGACGCCCGCTCTGAGTTGCCGGGGGGCGCGATCCTTCGATGGGCTCCGGACGCCTCCCGGGACCCTTGATCGGAGTGGGCGGGGAGTCGTTGCCCCCCGAACCGATTCCCGGGCCGCCGCGGCGGTTGCGCATCGCCTCGGAGAGCACTTCCACGCGCCATTCGCGCATCAGGTTTGCCACTTCGTCGGGGCTCTCGGCCACGACCACCTTGGCGGTTGTGGCGAGCGTCACGACGGTGTCGGGGGTCGACTCGATGGTGACGATCAGGTCTGGATTCAGTTGGAAGGGCTCGTCGGTGTGTCCGAGCCTGTGCAGGGTGATCATGGGGCCTTCTCTCTGTTGGGGTCCACGTATCAAGATGAGAACCCTGAGATATCGCCTCTGGTGGGGCGTGGCGCGCTGCGCTGGCCACGCCCCACCGGGCGCCTCGTTGTACGTCCCTCGCTGCGACTACTGGACCATCGACACCACCGTCTGCAGCATTTCGTTGGCGGTGGTGATCACCTTCGAGTTGGCCTGGTAGCCGCGCTCAGCGGTGATCATGCTGGTCATCTGGGTGGCGAGGTCCACGTTCGACATCTCCAACTCCCCGGCGACGGTCTGCCCGAAGCCGCCGGTGTTGGGGGTGCCCACGATCGGCGCGCCCGAGTTGGTGGTCTGGCCCCACAGCGATCCGCCGAGGCGCTCCAGGCCGTTCTGGTTGGGGAACTGCGCCAGCGAGAGGTAGCCCGCGGTGACCTGCTTTTCGAAGGTCGGCGATTTGGGGTTCTCGTCGGTGTAGCTGACCGCCCCGTCCTCGCCGATCGACACGTTGGCGGAGCCGGGGGGGATCACGATGTAGCTGTCTTTGGCGCCCGGCGCGTAGGTGGTGCCGGCTTCCGTTTCGGTGGCCACCGCTTCGCGGCCGATCACGTAGTTCCCGGCCTGGGTGGTCAGGAAGCCCTTGGTGTTGGTCGTTAGGTCGCCCTCGCGGGTGTACTGGAAGCCGCCCGGCAGTTTGGCCGTGTAGGGGGGTTCGGCCGGCGGTGTGCCGCTGCCGACGCGCAGGAACCCTTCGCCCTGGATGGCGACGTCCAGGGGGTTGTTGGTGGACTGGAAGGAGCCCTCCGACATTTCGTTGTCGGTCGAGGAGACCACCACGCCGAGCCCGACCTGCATGGGGTTGGTGCCGCCGTTGCTGGTGGTCGGGCCGGAGGCTCCCCGCACGATCTGCGCCAGCGAGTCGGCGAACGTCACACGCTGGGACTTGTAGCCGATCGTGTTGACGTTCGACAGGTTGTTGGCGGTTACGTTGAGCATCGTCTCGTTGGCGTCGAGGCCGCTGATCGCGGCATACATTCCACTCATCATGGTTTGCGTCACTTCCTTTCGCGGCCTCCTCGAAGAGGTCCGGCCGTGGTTGTTTGTGTGAAAATCTGTTGGCGCCTCAGGCAATGACGGCGCTGTCGATGTTGGTGAAGATGTGCTCGCGCATGTGTTCGGCGCCGACCGCGGTGATGACGGTGCGGTTGGGCACCGACACCACGAAGGCGGTGCCGTCGACGAGCACGAGCGAATCGCGCGAGCCCTTGCCGGCGGCCCGCCCCACGCCTTCGTGGAGCCTGCCGAGGGTGCTCGGGTCGAGCGCGATTCCTCGACGCTGCACGCGCTCGAGTGCGTGCTTGGAGAAGTGCAGGGGTTCCTGCCCACTGGTCTGCTTGAGCAGCTCCGCGAACGACGGCCCGGAGGTGTCCCCGGTACCCGTGACCCGCCTGCCGGTCGTGGAGCCGGTTTGCGGGTTGCCAATGGGGGTGGAGGCCGGGATCGAGGCCGGCCCACCCGCAAGCAGCGCGGGATTGAATTCGACGCTCACGCGACCTCCGATACGCCGGCGAGTTCGATCCCCGGGGTGCCTGCGACCGTGAGGGTGGCCCCTTCGGGGGTGATCTCGACGCTCTGCACCCCACCGCTCTGCGTGGCCCCGGTGGCGGGATCGATGTAGGAGACGGTGTGCCCGATCAGCGCCACCGCCTGGGCGACGCGCTGGGCGGCGACGGACTGGGAGCTGCTCTGCGCGAGGTTGGTGGTCTGCTCGAGCTGAGAGAACTGGGCGAGCTCGCTGATGTATTCGGTGCCGTTGCTCGGTTCCAGCGGATTCTGGGCCTGCAGCTGGGCGACCATCAGCTGCAGGAAGGCGTTCTTGCCGAGTTCCCCTTTGGGGTTTGTGGGTTCCGTTTCGGTGGGGCTCGTGGCGGAGCCGGCTTTGGTGGGGGTGGCCGCGGCGGGGAGCGCCGTGGTGGAGGATGGTGTGACGGTGGTCATGGGGTTGCCTCGCTCTCGTGCCTGGTGGTTCGGTGTGCTTTTTCCGGTTGGTGTTGGTGGGTGCTCAGGCGAGCACGTCGATAAGGGTTCCGTGCGACCCCGCGGTCGTGGATGGCGCGGGCGTCGCACCCGGGAGAGGATCGATCGCGGGGTCGGTGGGGTCTGCGCCGGCGGCGGGCCGACCGGGTCGGCTGGCGGAGGAGCCCTCACCGTGGGTGGCGCCGTTGTGGTGCTCGGAACTGTGGTCGCTACCGCCACTCTGGGTGGAGGGATCGTGGTGGCCGATATCAAGGCGCGCGAGGTTGATGCCAAGCGAGCTCAGCGACTGACGCAACTGTGCGCGGGCGGCGGCGAGCGCCTGTGCGGCAGCGGGGGATTCGGCGCTGACGCGAGCGAGCAGGCCCTGGGCGGTTTGTGTGAGGTTGATGCGAATCTCGCCCAACTCCTCGGGATGCAGCGAGATGCGCGCCTGGGAGAGACCCTGACGGGCGGTGAGCTGGATCGTGCCGTGGAGGCTCTCGATCGCCTCCTGTAGGCCGACGCCATAGGCGGCCGATCCTGGTTCGCCCGGGGGGGCGGCCGGGTCGCCTTCCAGGGCGGCCGATAGGAGCGGTGAGGCGGTATTTTCGGGAAGCCCGCTCCCCTGCCCGCCGGCGTTCGCGCCTGTTGAGGGTGTGGGGGAGTTGAGCGTGGTCTTGGCGAGATCGCCCGTACCTGTACCCGGCCCCGTGTGCGTGGCTGGGGCGGAGGAAGCGTGCGCGACGGGGAGCTGGCCGCTGGGTGGAGTCGGGGGCGCCGAATGCGCCTGCGTGCCGGGCCCAGCCGGGGGGGCATCGTTTCCCCTGATGGCGAGAATGCCCTCGGCGGGGGTGCTGTCTCGCGGTGAGGCAAGGGCGGCGTCTGTGTGGTTGGGATGGGAGGAGTGCGGCGCGCCGTCGGGGGCGGTGGCGGTGAGGGCGTCCACTGCGCTCGCCGAGGGCGAGCCGCCGGGTGTTGGTGGGGTGCCGGGGGTGGGAGTGCCGTCGGCGCCTGCGGGCGCGGAGTTGCCGGGTGCGGTTGGGGTGCCGGGGGTGGGAGTGCCGTCGGCGCCTGCGGGCGAGGAGCCGCCAGGTGCGGTAGGGGTGCCGGGAGTGGGAGTGCCATCGGCGCTTGGGGGCGAGGAGCCGCCGGGTGCTGGGGGGGCATCAGAGTTGGGAATGACGTCCGTACCCGCGGGGAGGGTGACAGCGCTCGCGGTGGTGGGGCCGGTGGCGGTACCCGTCGCGAGCTCCTTCGTGTCCCTGCCACGATTGTGCGAGCGACTCTGCTGTTGGCCTTCCGCAATGGCGGTCCGGGCCGATTCGGTTTCGAGCGCGCTCTGGAAGGGCGGCCCTTCCGGTGGGCCGCCGGGTGGAGCGCCGCGGGAGATCGGTTCCCGTCCAGCGGGTGCGGTTGGGATCGGCTGTGGGGCGGTACTGCTCATGCGATCGCCTCGGCGGCGAGGGCGGCGCCGGTCGTAGTGGGTGCGGTGGTGAGGGGGACACCCGCGGTGGAGGGGAGGCTGGCGGCCCCCGTGTCCTGCCCGCTCGGGCTGAAGGAGGCGGCATAGCCCAGCACTTTGGCGACGTACTGCTGGGTTTCAGGGTAGGGGGGGACGCCGCCGTACTGCTCGACGGCGCCGGGGCCCGCGTTGTAGGCGGCGAGCGCGTCGGTGGTGTTGCCGGCGAACTGGTGGAGTAGCTGTGAGAGGTAGCGGGCGCCGCCTTCGATCGATTGGGCGGCATCGAGCGGTTGGGTGACGCCGAGGGAGGCGGCGGTGGAGGGCATCAGCTGGGTGAGCCCGAGCGCGCCGGCGCTGCTGCTGGCGGAGGGGTCGAATCCGGACTCCTGCTCGATCAACCCGTAGAGGAGCGAGGGGTCGATCCCGTAGCGGGCGGCGGCCTGTTCGATCATCGGCGCATACGCGGATCCATCGCCGGAGGCGCTCGCACCAGCGGGTGTAGAGGTGGTGGGGTAGTTATCGGCGGCGGCGATGGTGGTGGGGTAGGCGCCGGCAGGGAGGGCGGTTGGGGCGAGAGGCGCGGAGGGCGTGCAAGCGCCAGCTGCAGCGGAGCCTGTGCCGCCGGCCTGGGCGGCGTCGAGAGCCGAGGCGAAGGTCTTGGACGCCACGACCCGCGGGCCCTGTTCGACCTGTTCGAGGAGGGCATGCAACTGCTGGACGCGTTCGCCGGCGGCGGTGGCGGCGATTGGTTCGAGCCCGCTGAGGGCGGAGGCGCTCATGCCGCGCTCCGGCGGAAGCGCTCGAGGGCGATCTCGTCGAGCTGTTCGGTTTCGTGGCGCTCGGCCTCGCGCTGGTGCTCGACACGCTGACGATCCTTGAGGCGCTCAAGGATCTCGTGCTCGCGCGCGGCGCAACCGAGGTGGTCGTCGCAGTCGGCGACGTTGGCCTCGTGGCGCTCGAGCTCACGTATGCCCATCGTGCGCTGCGCCTCGATGTGCTCGACGAACGCTTGGCGCGCGAGGAGCTCGGCGGCGCTGACGGCGGTGGTATTCCCACCCACGCCGACCGCAAGGCGCTGGTGGGCGTACGCCCGCTCGAGATGCTCCTCGACGCGCTGTAGGCGATCCTGGCTGCCGGTGCGCTGGGAGATGGCACGGGCGAGCTCCTCGCGTGCGAGGAGCTCCTTGCGCTGGCGCAGTGCACGGACCCGCTCGAGGCGGAAACGGAACGAGGGAGCGTTGCTCACAGCCGCGTAATCGGACGCGTGGTGCGGTTCTTGAGAGGCAGAGGCGTGGTTCTCGCGGGGGGTTGACCGGCGGCTGTCCCGAAGAACGAATTAATGTAAGCTCTTGTGTATGCACCACAGCGGAGAGCGCTCTCCGGTAGCTCCGATGATTAGGCCAACCGAAAGTTGGATTTATTCATCGCAATGTGATCCAAACGGCAAAATGATTCGCAGGAACACATGTCTACCCATGCCATGAAGGCACGGATGCGCATAACCCGCACTGGCCATGCCAGTCGGATCATTCAATCAACCCACAGCCCTGGGGATGAAGACATGAGCAAGAAGAAATCCGATGAAGTGGCGATCACGCTCTCACCGCTGCAGGTGGAGCAAGTGATGCGCCACGCCGGGCGCAACCGCAACGGCACCGTCTCGAACCTGTTGCTGGCTGCGCTCGACCATGCATACCAGCCCGCTGAGAAGAACGGCAAAGGGAAACCCTCGCCGCTGCAAAAGGCGACGCGAGCCGCCTTGGAAGATGCGCTCGAGGATCCACAGCTCTCGCAGTCGCTGCTGCGCGGGCTGGCGATCTTGGCCTCCTATGGGCCGGATCGGCCATGGCGCGCGATCATCGATCTGGCGGGGCAGTTGGGGATGTCGCCCTCAACCACCCACCGCTATGTGAAGACGCTGCGGGCGGTGGGCCTGTTGGAGCAAAACCCCGAGACAAGGGAGTATCGCCCGGTGGCAGTGGCGTAACGTTAGAGCCCGAGCGCCGGGATGGCGGAGGCCTCGAAGGGGCTGGGTTCTGTCCCAGCTTCGAGGTCCGGCGCGTGCGCGCCGCCTGAGCCCGGCGTCCGCGCCATCTGCTCCGCGCCGCCCCCGCCCGGGAGCACCTCCTCGGCGTCGAGAATCTCACCGGAGCGCAGGGACATGGAGCGCTCGATCGAGTCGGTCAGTTCGAGCAGGGAGCGGTCGGAGTCGGGGGGGCGGCTGGGCTCGGTAACGGCTTGGCGCAGGAAGGCGTCGATCCGCGGGCGGTGCTCCAAGGCGGCGTCGAGCAGCGGGTCGCTCCCGGAGTGGTAGGCGCCGATCGAGATCAGGTCTTCCTTCTCCCGCAGAGCCGCCAGCGCCGCGCGCAGGCGCTGCCCGGCGGAGGCGATCTCCGGTGCGGTGATCTCGCCGGTGAGGCGGGAGACGCTCTGCAGGACGTCGATCGCGGGGTAGTGCCCGGCGTGAGCGAGCGAGCGGGTGAGAACGATATGCCCGTCGAGGATCGAGCGGACGGCGTCGGCGATCGGCTCGTTCATGTCATCGCCGTCGACCAGCACGGTGTAGAGGCCGGTTATGGAGCCCTCGGGGCTGGTGCCGGCGCGCTCGAGCAGGCGGGGCAGCAGCGCGAAGACGGAGGGGGTGTAGCCGCGGGTGGCGGGAGGCTCGCCGATCGCCAGCCCGATCTCACGCTGGGCGGTGGCGAAGCGGGTGACGGAGTCCATCATCAACATCACGTGGTGGCCGTGGTCACGGAAATGCTCGGCGATCGTGGTGGCTGTGAAGGCGGCCTTGATGCGCACCAAAGCGGGCTCGTCGGAGGTGGCGACGACCACGACGGAGCGAGCGAGGGCGTCGCCGAGGTCGCGCTCGACGAACTCGCGCACCTCCCGTCCGCGCTCGCCGACGAGCGCGATCACGTTGACGGTGGCGGAGGTGGAACGGGCGATCATCCCGAGCAGCGATGACTTGCCGACCCCGGAGCCGGCGAAGATTCCAAGGCGCTGCCCGCGTCCGCACGGTACGAGGCTGTCGAGGGCGCGCACGCCGAGCGCGACGCGCTCGCTGATGCGGGGCCGGCGCAGCGCGGAGGGGGGGGCGGCGATCGTGGAGCGCAGGCCCGGGCCGGCTCCGATCCGAGCCGTGTTGCCCGCCTGGCTGCTGGTACGGCCTGCGCTGGCCTCCCCGGTGACGCCCCCGAGCTCGTCGAGGGGGGCGCCCAACCCGTCGATGACGCGCCCAAGCAGGTGAGAACCGACAGGCACACGGAAGGGGGCGCCCGTGGGGAGAACCTTGGTGCCGGGGCCGATGCCCTGGAGCTCCCCGAGTGGCATCAGCAGCGTGCGGCCCTCGCGGAAGCCGACGACCTCGGCGGGCACCGCCTCGCGATTCCGGTCGGCCCCGACGAGGCACACCTCGCCGACCTCGGCCTGCAGTCCGGTGGCCTCGATGATCAGTCCGATGAGGTTGCTCACGCGCCCGTGGCAGCGGGCGAGATCGGCGCCGGCAAGCGCGCCGGCGGCGCGGCTGAGCAGTGCACCACTCATGATGAGGGCTCCAGGCCGGCGAGCGTCTCGGTGGCGCGGCTGAACAGCCCGCCGCTCACGGCGATGCCTCCTCGCGGCCAAGCTCCGCTTGGATGACTTCGCGGGCGCGCTCCAGCTGGGTATCGATCGATGCGTCGACCTCGCTGTCGATCGTGCGGACGATCGCACCGCCTCGCCCGACGCGGCGGTCGGCTTGGACGTCACAGTGGTCGATGCCGCCGACCTGGGTCTCCAGTTCGGCGAGGGCGGCGGTAACGGTATCGAGGTCGGCGGGATCGACGAGCACGGTGACGCGGCGGCGGTCGGTGACGCGTCGCAGCGCACCGCGGACCGTGTCGAGCACACGCTCGTGTTCCACCGCGAGCGTGCCGGCGAGGATCTTGGCGGCGAGCGCGAGCGCGAGCGCGACCGCGTCGGCCTCGGTCTCTTCGGCGAGCTGCTCGCGCAGCGCCAGCGCCCCGGCGAGCGCCTGCCGCAGGGCGTTCGCGGCGGAGCGGGCCTCCGACAGGCCATCCTCGCGGCCCTGGGCGAGACCTTCGGCGTGGCCCTCGGCACGGGCCAGCTCGCGCACGCGCTCGGCTTCGAGGGTGGCGTCGGCGAGAACCCGCGCGGCACTGCCGAGCGGGGGAGGCGCCGAGGACTCCAGCTGCTTGAGTTGGTATCCGGAGAACGCGGCATCGCCGCGTGGGGTCTCATCCGCGGAGAGCGTGGCGATGCCGCGTGGGGTCTCACCCATCACACGACCGCTTCCTCTTCGCCCTCGCCGTCGCCGGTGGAAAGCACGATCGTGCCGGCCTCCTCGAGGCGGCGCACGACGGCGACGATCCGGCCCTGGGCGGCCTCGACGTCGCGGCGGCGCTGGGGCTGCTGAACCTCCATTTCCTCCTGCAGCATCGCGGCGCCGCGCTCGGACATGTTGGCCAGAAGCTTCTCTTTGACGGCGTCGGGCACCCCCCGCAGCGCGAGCACGAGATCCTTCTGGTTGGCCTCGCGCAGCACCTGCTGGATGGCGCGGTCTTCGAGCGTGACGATGTCCTCGAACACGAACAGCATCCGCCGCACCTCTTCGGCGAGCTCGGCGTCGGTGGCGGTGAGGTGGTCGAGCACGGCGCGCTCGGTGGAGCGGTCGGCGTGGTTGAGGATGTCGGCGAGCGCCTTGGCTCCACCCGCGGTGGAGTACTCCTGCTCGACGACGGTGGTGAGCTTCTGGCGGATCACCTCTTCCACCTGCTGGATCACCGCGGGGCTGGTCTCACCCATACGCGCGATGCGCAGCGCGATGTCGGGCTGGATCGGGTCGGGCAGGCGGGCGAGCACCTGGGCGGCGAGCGCGGTGTGGAGGTTGGCGACGACCATCGCGATCGTCTGCGGGGCCTCGGTGCGCAGAAAGCCGACGATCTGCTCGGGGGGTGTGCGAGCCAGGAACTCGAAGGAGCGCGCCTCGTTGGCGCTTGCCAGTCGCGCGAGCAACTCCTCGGCGCGCTCGGGGCCGAGCGCGCGCTCGAGCACTTCGCGGGCGAACTCGACTCCGCCGACCACGTCGCCCAGGCCCTCGGCGCCGGCGGCGGCGGCGAGCTCGCCGAGGATCGCCTCGGTGGTGTGCTCCTCGATCGCGCCGAGCTTGGTCATTTCGAGGGAGAGGCTCTCGATCTCCTCCTGGCGCAGGTGTTGAATTACTTCGGCGGCGAGCTCGGGGCCAAGGGCGGCCATCAGCACGGCGGCCTTGCGGCGGCCACCGAGCCGAGTTACGGTGCGTTCCGGCAGGGCGACGCTTGGTGCCTCCGAGGCGGGGGGTAGCTGAATCGCCATCAGGCCGGCCCTACCAACGCGGGGGTGGTTTGTTTATTTTTTGGACCCCAACCCTTCATTTTGTGAAGTAGTAGGGCGCGGATGACGTGCATCAATCCTCCTGCATCCAGCTGCGCAGCTGCTGGGCCACGCGGTCGGGGTTGGACTCGGCTAGCTGCTCCACCTGGCGGCGGATGGGTGCGCCGGCCCCGCCCGCGGCGGTGCCGGCGCCGGCGGCGACCAGTGTCGGCGCGTCGGCGGCGGGCCGCGGCGGGATTTCGCGTTCGAGCTCGGAGAGCTTCACGGGCAGCTCCAGCTCGCGCAGCCACGGGGGATCGTTGTCGATGCCCTCCTGCTCACGGCGGCGCAACGCGCGGGTGGTGAAGAACAGGAAGATCGCCGAGGCGATGCCGATCAGGGCGTACTTGGCGTAGCCGAGCATCCCGCCGGAGGCGCCTTCGGCGGCGGGGGCGGTGGACTTGGCGAAGGCCATCTGCCCGATCGAGATGGTGTCCCCGCGCTTGGTCTGCAGGCCGGCGGCGTTGGTGACGGCTTCCTTGATCGCGCCGACGGAGGCGGCGGGAACGGAGTGGTCGAGCAGCACCGAGACGTGCTCGGTTTCGACCGCGCCGGGGGCGACCGTGGAGTGGGTGACGGTCTTGTCCACGCCCAGCGAAGATCCAGTGATTTCGTGCTTGTAGTTGGACTTGCCGGAGGCGCCGGTCTGGGCGTAGGCGGGGATGTTGGCGGTGCCCGTCGCGCCGGCCCCGCCACCGGAGCCGGTGAGGGTTTCGAGGTTCTTGCTCTGCGCCAGCGGCACGCCGGCCTTGCCGTAGGTGAGCGATTCCTGGGTGGTCTGGTTGGTGTTTAGGTTGGCGTACACCTGCACCACCGCCTTGCCGGGGCCGAGCGTCTGGGCGAGCATCGCGTCGAGGCTGGCGGTCATTCCGTCGTCGTAGCGTTCCTCGGCGGCCTGCTTGCCGGTGGCGCCGCCGCCGGCTTCGCCGTCCTGGGAGGGCCACAGCAGCTGCCCGGTGCCGTCGGTGATGGTCACCTTCTGCAACCGCAGCCCGGGCACGGAGGAGGCGACGAGCTGGGCGATGCCACGCACTGAGGTGGAGCTCAGCGAGCTGGTCCCGCTCAGCAGCACGGCGGCGGAGGAGGCGTTCTGATTTTCGCCGAACAGTTGATTCTGGGTGGAGGGCATCACCAGCTCGACCTGCGCGCCGGAGACACCCTGGATGTTGTCGATGGTCTGTTCCAGCTGGCCCTGCAGCGCGCGCTGGTAGGTGACCTGCTGCTGGAACTGGCTTTCTCCGAGGCTCGATTTTTCAAACAGCTTGAAGCCGGGCTGGGCGTTGCCGAGCAGCCCGGCGCCGGCCAGGGCGACGCGGGCGCGGGCGGTCTCGTTGGACTGCACCGCCAGCGCCGTGCCGTTGTTCTGCAGTTCGTAGCCGATCCCCTGCTGGTCGAGTGCGCTGGTCATCTTCCCCGTCTGCGCCGGTTCAAGGCCCGTGGCGAGCGTGGAGTAGGAGGGCTTGGAGACCATGTGCACGAAGAGATAGAGGAACAGGATCCCGGCGATGGCGCCGGCGCCGAGGATGATCCATCCGCGCGGGGTCAGTCGAGTGGCGAGCTGTTTTACGGGCATCGCTTACACCTGTGTCTGGAAGATCTGCTGGGTGGCTTCGACCGCCTTGGTGCGAATCTGCGAGGCCAGCTGCATCGCGAGCTGCGCGTCCTCGACGGTCACGACGGCGCTCTCGGGGTTGGCGGCGGTGCCGGTGGCGAGCGCCTGCGCGGCGCCGTCGGCGCTCTGCTGGGTCTTATCGAGCGAGGAGATCGCCTGCGTGAGCGCTCCGCCGAAGCCGCCGGATTCGCCGCCGCCGGTACCTTCAATGCCGCTCGGGGCGGTCGGGCTTTCCGAGCCGGAGATCCCACCGACCCCGCCCACACCCGAGCTTGGGCCAGTACCAGATGTCTGTTCTGGGCCGGCACCGACCCCCGGCGTTACGCCCGGGCCGAGGCCGGCGACGCTCTGCGAGAGCACACTGCCGATCGCGCCGATCGCGGGCAGGCTCACTTGAGGATCCCGAGGGTGGCGGTGAACATCGACTTGGCGGTCTGCATCGCGGTGACGTCGGACTGGTAGGAACGCGACTCGGAGATCAGATCCACCATTTCGGTGACCGTGTTGACGTTCGGCATCTTCACGTACCCCTGCGCGTTGGCTTCGGGATTGCCGGGGTCGTACACCTCCTGGTCGGGCGTCTTGTCGGCCACGATCCCGGTCACCTGCACGCCGCCGGCGGGCGGGTGCGTGAGCGCGGCGTCGCCCGCGGCGGGGCCGGTGCCGAGCGCTTCTGAGAGCGTGGCTTCGAAGTTGGAGGAGGGCGTGCCGGTCTGCTGGAGCAGCACCTCCTGGCGCTGGTAGGGCTGTCCGTTCGCCGCTTTGGTGGTCTGCGCGTTGGCGAGGTTCTCCGAGGTGACGTCCATCCGTACGCGTTCGGCGCTGAGCCCGCTGCCGGCGATTTCGATCGCGTCAAAGAGACCCATCAGCCGATCCCCATCGCCGAGCGCATGATTCCGTCGCGGGTGCCCATCACCTGCACGAGCGCCTGATATTCGAGTCCGTTCTCGGCGAGCAGCGCGGATTCCTGGTCGACGCTCACCCCGTTGCCTTCTGGCCCCACGACCTGCGAGCTGACTTCGGGCTGGAAGGACACCTGCGCTGGGGACTGCCCATCGGCAAGCGCCTCGCGCAGCGCACCCTGGAAGTTGAGGTCCTCGCGGTGGTAGCCGGGGGTGTTGGCGTTGGAGATGTTGTTGGTGAGCAGCGTCTGGCGCGCCCACGCGCCGCGCGCCGCGCTTTCCAATGCGAGCTGGGTGGTGTCGATCAGGGACATCGGGTGGCGTTTGGGAGAGCGTGCTGCTTAGAGGTGCTGCCCTCCATGGGCCAAACCCGACTCTCATCCATGTGAGCCGCCCCCGGGCGGTGGCCCGGTCGCTCCGGTCATCGGCAGGACAGGGGAGAGCTTGAGCAGCGCCGGCGTCTTCGTCGTGTATCTGGATTGGTGCCGGCTGAGCCGCTTTGAGATCTCCCGCGGCGGAGGGCCCGGTCAATCGAGATCGAACGCGGCCCGGATCGCGTCGCTGAGAGCCGGCTCCTGACCGTCGAGCAGCATGCCGATCTGCTCTCCGAGGGCATCCACGGGGATAGTGGTGATGTTCTCGCAGCTCACCACCGACGGTCCCGCGAGGCCATTGGTTGCATCGACTGGCACCTCGGTCGAGAGCCCGCGGATGGTGGTTGTGATCGGCGCGACGGTCACTGTTGTGAGATACGGGCGCACGAGCTCGCGCGTGAGGATCAGAACCGGTCGGGCCTTGTCGAGCTGGGCGATGTGGATCGGCCGCATCAATCCAGCTTGGAGCGCAGCCCCACGGCGTACTCTGACAGTCCCGCCAGCTTTGGATCTGGGCCGGTGCGGGCCAGGATCTGGGCGTCGCGAGCAGCAACCGCACGCCGACGCTCGCGCTCGAGGGCTCTGGTTACGACCGCCGCCCTGCTGCGTCCGACGCCGGAATCAACGATCCCATCGACGAACTCGACGAGATCGTCTGGGAGCCGAACCGCGATCTGCTTGCTCATCCCATAATGGTAGCAGAGTGGTAGCAGTTATAACCGGCTATGCGCTGCGGTCCATGCGGTGCACACGCCGGGGCGCCTGCGTGGCGTAGCCGTGGGCGGCGCGGCTGGCGCGCGCGGTCGCGCGCAGGTCGCACAGCAGTCCCTCGCGCAGGCACTCCAGGGTGGCGCTGGTGCGCTGGTGCAGCGCCGCGGCGCGCTCCAGCGGACCGCGGGCGGAGATCGGAGGCTGCTCGGGGAGGTCCGCGGTGAGGGCGTCCCACCGGGGCGCCAGCGAGCGCAGATCCTCGATTCGGCCGTCGCGGGCGAGCTGCAGCTCGTACTCGGCCAGCTCGAGGATCGCCGTATAGGGGTCTGTCGGGCTCACCGGTGTGCGATCTCCACCCACGACTCGCGCAGCTCGCCCAGGATCTCCGTGACCTGATCGACCTTCTCGGCCTCCAGACCCATGCGCGCGCGGTTAAGGTGGGTCAGGCAGAAGTTGTACAGCGCGTGCAGCTGTTCGGCCAGGCCGCCACCCTGCTCGAAGTCGAGCACCCCGTCGAGGTGCGCGATGATTTCTTCGGCCTGGCGCAGCTTGTTGTGGGCGCGCTCCACCTCGCCGGCGCGCATCGCCTGCGCCCCCTGGCGCAGGAAGCGCCGGGCGCTGTCGTACAACATCACCACCCGCTGCGCCGGCGTGGCGCACAGCACGGTGTTCTCGCGGTATGCCTGCGGTGCGGCCGTCATCGGGGTCATGCGGTCCTCATTCGCTCCTTCGCTCAGCTTGACGGTGGGCTGTCCTGGTGATCGGTCGCGCCCGCCCGAAGTTGAGGTGGTCTGCGCGACCGGCCCACAGGCTGTTTCGTCTGCGTGGTCGGTCCGCCGGCTGTTCGCTGCCTTCGATCACCCGGCTCGCGTGGGCGGGCTGAAGTGAGTTTTACCTCTAGCCGCCGGAGGAGGATTTGGAGCTGCTGGAGGAGCCCGAGCCGTTGGCCAGCATCGAGCTGAGCTGAGCGTTCAGCCACGCGGACTGAGACTGGCTTTGAGCCATCACTTTTTCCATCGCGGCGAATTCGGACTCCAGCGTTTTCTGGCGGATCGCGAGCATTTCGTTCATGTTGGTGATCCTGGCGCTCAATTCCGAGGTCTGGGCGGTGTCGCCGGTGAGGCGCGCTTCCATGGAGCCTCCCGGGCCGGCGTTTGCGTTGAGGAGCCCTTCGAAGCCTTTGGAGAAGCTCTGCAGCATCTTCTCCACGCCCGCCGGGTTGGCCTGGATCGCGCTTTCCAGCTGCGCGGTGTTGACGGTCAGCTGCCCTTCGAGCGTCGTCTGCGAGGGGGCTGTGTGGCCCGTTGGCGCGCCCGTGCTGATGCCGATGTTCGCGAGGCTTGACATTTCCGCCGGCAGTTCTTTGCCCGGTTCGTAGATCGACTGGCGCATCCCGTTGAGCAGATTCCCCAGTTCGAAGTCCCCAAACAGCGTGCCCGTCTGCAGTTCGGCGGCGCTCTGTGGACTGGTCGGGGGCTTGGTGGTCAGCTGCTTGTTGATCGTCGCCACCGTCGAGTTGTAGAGGGTGACGAACGCCTGCACCTGCGTGACGATCGAGCTCACGCTGGGCCCCGGCGGCTGCACATCGACCGTCACCGGCCCCGTGGTGGTGGTCAGCGCCTTCAGTTCCAGCGTCACCCCCGGGATCGCCCCCGTTAGCTTGTTCGAGGCGGAGCTGCCCGCGACGCCGTCGACCGTGTATTCGGCGTTCTGGCCTTCTTTAGCCAACCCGGCCTGTTCGACGAGCGTGCCCCCCGGGTCGGCGAGCGCGATGAAGCCCGCTCCCGTGGCGCCCGTTTCGCGCGTGGACAGCACCACCGTTTCTTTCCCGATCGCCGCCGCGTACACCGTCGCGGTGGAGTCCGAGTTGATCGCCTTGACCACGTCTTCGATGGTGGCGCCCGCCGCGACTTCGATTTCCTTGCCGTCGATCGTCACGGTTTCGGCGGCGGCGGGGCTTTTGAACGTGAACGTGCGCTGCCCCGAGTTGGCGAGCTGGGTGACGTTCACCTCATAGCCGCCCACCGCGGCGCCCGCCGTGGCGGTGGCGGCGATCCGCGTCGGTTCGCTTGAGCTCACCGCCTGGGAGGTGTTGAACAGCGTCGGCGAGCCCAGTTCCTGCGCGTCGAAGGTGAGCTGCGTGAGGCTGCTCTGGATCGATTGCAGCTGCGTGCGCTGCCCTTCCAGGGTGACCTGCTCGTCGGTGAGGTGCGTGATCGGAGCGCGTTCCACCCCCAGCAGCGCGGAGATGATTTCGCCCGTGTTCAGCCCCGATGAGAGGCCGTTGAAGCTGATCGGCGCGCCGGCGGTGGATGAGCTGACGATGGTCACGGCAGCATCCTCTAGTCCAGCGGCGCCCCGGCCGCGACTTCAAGTGCCTGCGCGGGCGAGAGGGTCCTCAGCACATGGCCGTCGCGGTCGCGCACCTCGATCCTCGTGCGACCGCTGCGCTCGTCGCGCGCGAAGCGCAGTTCGCGGCCCTGCGAGCTCAACGCCTCATAGGTGTGCGCCGCGCTGGCCATCTCCTCCAGCACCTCCCGCGGGGGGCTCGACGGCACGGCGTCATGTGAGACCGTGGGCTCAAGTGAAAACGGCGCGCCGCTGCCCCGCGCAGCCTCGGAAGATCTGATCGCGGCGGTGGGGAGCGCCGGCTGCGCGGCGGTCGTTGCCTGGAGTGACGTAATCGGCGAGCTCATGCTGTTTTCCTCCTGAAAGCACTGGTCACGGTCCCGTCCCTGGGCCGCTTTGCTCTTGGGTGTCTTCATCCTGATCGGCTGGTGCTCGAAAAACTTTAGATCGGATCGGCTGACCTGCGTGCGGCTGCGGCAATCTACGCATCACGGTCATCGACCGCTCCCCGTCATCCGTGAGCCGCTTTTCCCGCGTGACGCAACGCCGGTCCTCTGATTTGAATAGTTGCCAGCGGCCGGTTCGTTGCGAGCTTCCGATTATCGCTCAAGCCTGCCCACCCACGTGCCGATCAGTGCGGGGTCTTTGTGGAATCGGCTCCTCCGGAATCCTCGAACGGAGGACGGGGGGCAGTCCACGAGACGCACCACTTTCCCTCGAAGAGTCGGAGCACCACATGAATGCTATGGACCAGCGCACCGCCAGGATCTCGGCCACCGAGGTGCTGTCGCTGTGGCAGCAGTACAAGCGTACCGGGGACCGGCGGGTGCGCGATCGGCTGATCTTCACCTTCACGCCGATGGTGCGCTACATCGTCTACCGCAAGGTGCGCGAGGTCCCCGCCCAGTGCGACGTGGAGGACTTCCTCTCCTGCGGCCTGGAGGCGCTGATCCACTCGATCGAGCGCTACGACCCCGCCAAGGGCGCCACTCTGGAGCAGTTTGCGTGGACGCGCATCCATGGCGCCGTGCTCGACGAGCTGCGCCGCCACGACTGGGCGCCCCGCTCGCTGCGCCGCGCCGAGCGCGCGATCAACAGCGCTCGCGAGAGCTTCGCCTCACAGCACGAGCGCAACCCCAGCCGCGAGGAGCTGGCCCTCGCCGCAGGAATGAACGCCACCGAACTGGCTCGCCGACTCGACGAGCTCGCGCTGGTGGAGGTTGGCTCGCTGAACAAGACGATCCGCTCGGAGGACTCCAGCACGATCGAGCGGATCGACACGCTGGAGACCGAGGACGAGGGCTCCGACCCCGCCCTCAGCGCCGAGCGGGGGGAAGCCAAGGAGCGCTTTCGCGCCGCCTTCGCCCAGCTCCCCGCGCGCGAGCGCCAGGTGGCGGTGCTGCTGTATGTCGAGGGGCGCACGCTGCGCGACATCGGCACGCGCCTCGGGGTCTCCGAGAGCCGCGTCTCGCAGATCCACACCGAGCTGCGCCGCCGCCTGCGCGAGCGGCTGGCCAGCGACGAATCACTGTTCAGCGCGGTCTGAGCCCCACGATGCGGGGTCTCGGCCCGCGGTATCGCGGGCTGGACGCGGCTAAAGAATCCACCGCTCCGGGCGATCACCCGCATTGAGATGGACCTCGGCCTCTACATCGCCGCGTCGGGAATGGTCGCCGATCAGACCCGCCAGGCGCAGCTATCCAACGATCTGGCCAACGCCTCCACGCCGGGCTACAAGCCCGAGCGCTCCCCCCAGCACAGCTTCGGGGAGCTGCTGCTCTCCAACACCTCCACGGGGCAGACGATCGGCGCGATGAACACCGGGGTGCAACTCGGCAAGAGCGTTGTGGACATGACCCCCGCCGGGATGCAAACCACAGGCCAGCCGCTCGACTTCGGGATCCTCGGCAGCGGCTTCTTCGCCGTCAAGACCCCCCAGGGCGTGCGCTACACCCGCAACGGCCAGTTCACCGCCTCCGCCTCCGGGCAGCTGGTGGACGGCGCCGGCGACACCGTTCTCGGCCAGAGCGGCGCCCCGATCACAGTGGGGGCAGACGGCACCGTGCCGGGCGGCGCGCTGGGCCTGTTCAACGTTCCCGGGGCAGTGAAGCAGGGCGAAAACCTCTACGCCGGCACGCCCTCCGGGCACGCCACGGGGATCGTGCGCTCGGGGGTGCTTGAGGAATCGGGCGTCAATCCCGCGCGCACGATGGTCGAAATGATCGGCTCCATGCGCACCTTCCAGTCCGGCCAGCAGGCCATCCAGGCGATCAACCAAACCCTCCAGGCCGCCTCCACCCAGGTCGGCTCGCTCAACGGGTCAGGCTGAGGGAGGCGCGAGATGCTCGAAGGACTGTACGCCGCCGCATCGGGGATGGAAGCCCAGCAGCAGCAGCTCGACGCGGTCGGCAACGATCTCGCCAACGCCTCCACCACCGGCTACAAGGCCGAACGGGTGGGCTTCCGCGACCTGCTCTACAACCAGGTCGACATCGCCGGCACCACCGCCACGGTGGGCGCCGGCGCCGCCGCGCAGACGATCGGGCGCAACCAGGCGCAGGGGTCGATTCAGAGCACCGGCAACCCCCTCGATCTCGCGATCGAGGGTCCCGGGTACTTCACCGTCAAGCGCGCCGACGGCACCGTGGCGCTGACGCGCGACGGCGCACTGCAGGTAAACGCGCGCGGACAGCTCACCACCGCCGAAGGCGATTTGCTCGATCCGCCGATCACGCTGCCCACAGGGGCCTCACCCAGCGAAATCGCGATCGGCCCCGACGGCACAGTACGAGCCGGCACCCGAACGATCGGCCGGATCACGCTCGTCGACGTCGCCTCGCCCGACCATCTGCTGGCCGCCGGGGGCAACCTGCTCACAGCGAGCGCCTCCAGCGGCAGCCCCCGGCCAAGCGCCGGCGCGACCCTCCAGCAGGGCGCGCTGGAGGGCTCCAACGTGGACGTCGGCCACGACATGGTGCAGATGATGGGCGCCCAGCGCAGCTACCAGCTGGAGAGCAGCGCCATCCAAACCGAAAACCAGATGCTGTCGATCGCCAACCAGCTCGTGACCCCGTGAGCTCCCTTGCCCCGATCTCTGCCGCGCCGCCCACGGCCGGGCGGGTGGGCTCCGATTCCCCAGCGGGTTCGCCCGTGGTGGATGAAGCGCACGGGGTGGGCGGGCTCGAATCAATGCGCAACGGGTCGGCGGCCGTCAAACAGGCGTATGCCACCGCTCAGGGCTTCGAAGAGATGCTCCTGCAGCAGCTCTCCTCCTCGCTCGTCCAGAGCAGCGGCCTCTCAGGGGAAGAGGAATCCGGCGAAGAAGGCTCCTCCGAAGCGGGGGGCGAAGCGGGCAACAGCATGCTCTCATCGCTGCTGCCCCAAACACTCACCGAAGGGGTGATGCGCGAGGGCGGCCTCGGCCTCGCCCAGCAGCTGATGGGCTCGCTCGATCCCTCCGCGGGGGCCGCCGTGCATACAGGGGGGGCATCCGCATGAGTGCCCCACCACACGCGCAGTTGCGGGGCCGGACGCCCCGCCCCCAACACCCACTTACTCAGCTGGCCCGCGCGGATGCCACCCAAATTACCCCGATCGTGGAAGCCGACCCGCTCGGCGCCGACGTGCTGGCCCATCTCGACGCCCAGATCGCCTCGGTGCAGCGGCTGCTGGAGATCGTGCTGGAGCAGGGGGCCGCGATTCGCGCGCGCGACGTGCATACCGTGGTGCGCTTGGCCGGCCTGTTGCATGGCGAGATCGCCCGCCGCCAGCAGATCGAGGAGACCCGCTCGCGGCTGCTGGAGCGCGCCGGCGCGCTGCTGGGGATCCCCGCTCAGGCGGTGACGCTCTCGCGGCTGTCGGTGCTGCTGGACCCCGCCCGCGCGCACCTTGCCGCCGAGCGCTCCGCGCAACTGCGCGGCCTGATCGAGGAGCTCCGTCGCGAGCACTCCTGTAACCGGGTGCTGATGCAGATCGAGCTCTCCTTCCTCGACCACCTCATGCAGTCGCTGGCGCTGGACGCCGGTGTGCACAGCTACGACTCCCGCGGCGCCACCGCCGGCGCGGGCGCGGGCGGGCGCGCGGGTGGGCGGGCTCCTGTCCACGCGCTGCGCGTACTCGACCTTTCGGCATAGCGGCAGGCAGGCTCCCATGTCCATCCCCACCCTCCAGGGACTCCAAACCGCCCTCTCCGGCCTGCTGGCCCAGCAGGACGCGATCGACGTCACCGGCAACAACATCACCAACGTCAACACCGAAGGCTATTCGCGCCAAAGGGCTGTTCTGCAAACCAAAGAACCGCTGCACATCGCGGCGCTGTCAGCCGTCACCGGCGAGGGCGGCCAGCTCGGCACCGGCGTGACGGTGGCCACCATCACCCGCATCCGCAACACCTATCTGGACGCCGCCTACCGCGAACACAGCACCGCCACCGGCGCCGCGGGCACCCAGGCTGAAGAGTTGCAGCAGGCCCAGAGCGCCTTCAACGAACCCTCCTCGACCGGGCTGGCCTCCCAGCTGTCGGCCTTCTGGAGCTCGTGGGGGGAACTCGCCGACGCTCCCACCTCCGAAGCGGCCAAGGTCGCCGTGGTGGGCGCCGCCACGCAGCTCACCGACTCCCTGCACCAGCTCTCCGCGCAGCTGCAATCCCTTGAAGGTCAGGCCTCCGCGCAGTACGCCGCGATCACCGCTCCCACCGGCGAAGTCGCTGGCGACGCCACCCAGATCGCCGAACTCAACCACCAGATCAAGCTCTCGCTGGAGGCCCACCAGCAGCCCAACCAGCTGGAAGACCACCGCGACCTGTTGATCGACAAGCTCTCCACGCTGGCCGCCGTCACCGTCACCAAGGAACCCGACGGCACCGCCACCGTCACCTTCGGCAACGCCGCGCTGCCGCTGGTGGAAGGCGCCACCGTCAACTGGCCGCAGGCGCTCACCGCCGCCGCCGGGGGGAAGCTGGGGGCGCTCCTCGAACTCTCCTCGCCCGCCGGCGCGCTGGCCTCCTACCAGGCCGCCCTCAACGAAGTCGCCAAAACGGTGGCGAGCTCCGTCAACGAACTGCACACCGCCACCCCCTTCTTCAAGGGCACCACCGCCGCCACGATCGAAGTCGCGGTCACCGCCGGCGAAGTCCAGACCTCCTCCTCCAAAGCCGCCGCTGGCGGCAATGACGTGGCGCTCGCGATCGCCGGTTTGCGCGGCGGCGTCGCCGACCAGCGTTACGCCGCGCTCGTCGCGGGGGTGGGGGCCGGCGTGCAGAACGCCACCGCCAACCAGGCCAACTCCGAAGCGGTGCTGTCCGCCGTCTCCAACCAGCGCCAGTCGGTGTCGGGGGTTTCGCTGGATGAAGAAATGACCAACCTCATCACCTTCCAGCGCGGCTACCAGGCCTCCGCGCGCGCGCTCAACGTGATGAACGAAGTGCTCGACACCCTGATCAACCAGTCCGGACTGTGACCCTCATGAGCACACGCATAACCTCCGACATGGTGGCCAGCTCCACGCTCGCCAACATCGACGCCGCCCAGGTTGCGCTGGCGCGCACCGAGGAAGAGCTGGCCTCCGGCAAGTCGATCCTCGAACCCTCCTCCAACCCCTACGGCACCAGCCAGATCATCGACCTGCAGAGCGCCCTCGACGGGCTGACCTCCTACGAACGGAGCGCCCAGGATGGGCTCTCGCGGATGAACGCCGCCTCGGGCGCGCTGGCCTCGATCGACTCCCAGGTGCAGCGCGTGCGCGAGCTGGTGCTCCAGGCAGCCAACGGCACCAACAGCCCCTCAGACCTCGAAGCGATCGCCGGGGAGGTGTCCCAGCTCACCGAAGGCGTCAAGCAGGACGCCCTCACCCAGTACGACGGGCAGTACGTGTTCTCCGGCACCCTCACCTCCACCCCCCCTTACGAACAGGGGCCGAGCGACGAATACCACGGCAACGCCGCCCCGCTGGCCCGCGCGCTCGGCCCTGGCAGCACCGTCAACGTGGCCGTCAACCTCTCCTCCGCGCTGGGCTCGGGCTCCGGCGCCGCCGACGGCAAGCTGCTGGACACGCTGCGCACGATCGCCGCGCACCTGCGCGAAGGCACCCCCGCCGCCCTCGAAGCGCTGCGCACGAGCGACCTGGGGAGCCTCGACGGCAACCTCACCTCGCTCACCGGCCTGCAGGCCGAAGCCGGTGCCACCACCGACCAGCTGAATTTCGCGCTCAGCCGGATCTCCTCGCTACAGACCACCGACACCGCGCAGCTGTCGGGCGTTCAGGATGCCAACATCGCCAAGGTGTCGATGGAATATTCCAACGAGCACGCCGCCTTCGAAGCGGCGCTGAAAGCCGGCGCCTCGATCGTGCAGGAGTCCCTGCTGGAATTCCTGCACTAGCTGAGCGGGAGGAGGCCTGGCAGGCCCCCTCCCGACCCCCCGTTCTCCCCCGTCATCACACCCAACCTCCCTTCACCACCACGCACTCCATGCCCCTTACTATCGACAGCTCGCGCTTCGGCGCTTTGGAGATCCCCGACACCGATGCGATCGAGTTCCCGCTGGGGCTGATCGGCCTCGGCGGGTTGCACTACGCGCTGCTCGACCGCAACCCCGGCTCGGGCTTTCAGTGGCTGCATTCGCTGGAGGATCCCGGCCTGGCACTGCCCGTGGTGGATCCCCGCGAGTTCTTCGCCGACTTTGCCCTGGTGCTGTCCGCCGAGGACCGCGAGCGGATCGGCGCGCCCGATCTCTCCGCCGCGCGGGTGTATGTCACCGTGCGCACCGCTCCCGACCCGCTCGACACGCTCGTCAATCTCCGCGCCCCAATCGTGGTGTGGGAGGGAAGCGGCCACCAGGTGCTCAACACCGCGCCCGGCGCCGAGCTGCGGGTGGCGCTGTTTGGCTCTGCGGGGTCGGTCGAGACCGGCCGGGCCGGCTGAGCTGGCGCGCGGTTCTGCTCGTAGCGCCGGGAGGCGCCCGGTGGATGCTGCATAATCCCGCTCCATGCTGATACTTACGCGCCGCGCCGGAGAGCGCGTCGTGATCGGCGAGGATGTGCTCGTCACCGTCATGGAGGTAAGTGGGCAAACGGTCCGCCTCGGAATCGCCGCGCCCCAGGGGCTGCCGATCTACCGCGAGGAGATTTGGCTGGCGGTCAAGGAGGAGAACCGCGCCGCCGCGGAGGCTGGCGCCGATGCGCTGCCCGCACAGGGGGCTCCCACGGCGCCTCCCGCCGAGTCGCTCTGAGGAGGAAGGAGGGGGAGGGGGAGGGGTAGTTGTCGCGGCGCCTACGTCACCCACACGATGTCGCCGATCTGCAGTTTCGGGTAGATCGCCCCGGCCGTTTCGATCGGCAGCTCCACGCAGCCGTTGGACTGGGGGAAGCCGTAGGAGGCGCGCGGGTAGCCGTGCACGGCGTCGCCGCCGTTGAAGTAGTTGACCCACGGCACGTCCGGCGCCACGTAGTGGACGCCGTCGGGGTCGGTGCCGGTCATCGTCGTGGTGACATAACGGGCGTATATCGGGAAGATCCCCTGTTCGGTTTCCGCGCCCACCACGCCTGTGTTGGCGGGGCTGGAGATCGCCACCCGGTTGCCTTCGTGGACCTGCACGGTCTCCGGCAGCGACTCGGTCACCGACACCCACGTGTAGGGGCGCGGGTTGCGGTGGTTGAGCGCCTCCACCGCCAGCAGCAGCCGCCACGTTTGCGCATTGGGCGTGCCGGTCGCCGCGAGGTTGTGGTCGGCCTGAAACACCTCCAGCGCCCCTCTGGTGGTCGCATCCAGCTTGCCCGTTTCCACGGGTGGAGCATCCGCGGGCGCCGGCGCCAGCCTGCCGTGGAAGGGGCGGAAGGCGTGCTCGGCCGCTTGTGCCAGCGTCTCCCTGCCGGTGGGGACATGCACGGCGTAGCGCGGGTGCAGCGCCGCCCCGATGTAGCCCTGGCGCGCCAGCGCCTGCTGCAGGGCGGCGATGGAGGGGCAGGCCACGTGCAGGGTGAGCACGTGGCGCTCCTGGAGCGCGGCGTGTTCCTTGGCGAACGTGTGCTTCCACACCGTCAGCGAGTAGGTGTCGCATGGCGCCAGCGTGGCGGCGGGAGTGAATACCTCCGAGTCCCCGACGGTGCTCCAGCTGCCGGGGACCGCCGGGCGCAGCGTGGGGCGCGGCGAGCTCGCCGCCGGCGGGGCGGAGAGCGTCACGCGCAGCGGCGCCGCGCCGTCGGCGATCGTGCCCGCGGGCACGGCGGTCAGGCGCGTGGGGGGCAGCGGCGCCGCTGGGGAGGCGTCCGTGGAGGCGGAGGCCAGCACGCCGCCGACGCTGTGCGTTGCGTGGGAGGTGGAGGCGGAGGCCAGCGCGCCGCCGACGCCGTGGCCCGCGGTCGTGGCCGCACCCGCCGCCACTGCCACCGCCGCGAGGATTGCGAGTGGCCGCGCGCGCATGCGCCACAAGCTAACGCATCCCCCCGATGGCGCTGTTCGATGTTCTGATGGGCGGACGATCCCGTGCCGGGGTCCGCTTGTGAGGCGCGCGGGCCGGGCGGGCGCGTACTCTGTGTGTAATGGCCACCCGACTCGCAGCGACGCTCGCCACCCTCATCGCCCTTGCGCTGACGCTCATGGGGGTGCTCGCCCTGGCCCCCGCCGCGGCGCTGGCCCGCTCGCACAAGACCGCCGCCACGCACCGTGGCGCGCCGGACTCGCTTGCCACGCGAACCTACATCAAAGCCAACTACACGCTTGTGCGCACCGCTCGCGCCAACCTCGCCCCCGCCCAGGCGGCGATCACCAACCTGGGCGCCACGGTCGCCGGGGAATGCCCGTTGGTGGCAGCCGAGGCGCCGCAGAACCACGACGCCGAACAGCTCAGCAACGAGGTGGTGGGGGCGCTGGAGGTGGCCGCCTACCAGCCCGACAAGGAATCGATGCTGGCCTTCGCCCACACTATCCACGGTCTGCGCTGGAGCAACCGCAAGCTCACGCGCGCGGTCAGCGGGTATGCGGCCAAGCTGGAAGGGTTCCCGACGTTGGCGGCGCCCAACATCTGCGCCGACGTCAAAGCGTGGGTGGCCAGCGGCTACGCAACGCTGCCCCCCAGCACCATCGCGTTCGACAAAGGCTTCTACACCTTCGACATCGAAGCCGAAGAAGTCCCGCTGGGGCTGCTCCGTCCCTACGAGAACGCCACCGAGGCCTCGCTGCTGCACCGCACGCAGCGGTTGGAAGCCCCGCTCGCCGAATTCGAAGCCAGCGCCGTCAGCGACTACAGCGAGATCCTCAACTCGCTCAAGCTGCCGCAGTGAGTGTGGCGCCGCTCGGGGCGGACAGCCACGATCTGATCCGCGTGCACGGCGCGCGCGTCAACAACCTCAAGGACCTAAGCGTCGAGATCCCCAAGCGCCGGCTGACGGTGTTCACCGGGGTTTCCGGCTCGGGCAAGAGTTCGCTGGTGTTCGGCACCATCGCCGCGGAGTCGCAGCGGCTGATCAACGAGACCTACAGCGCCTTCGTGCAGGGTTTCATGCCGACGCTGGCGCGGCCGGAGGTGGACGTACTGGAAGGGCTGACGACCGCGATCATCGTCGACCAGGAGCGGATGGGCGCCGACGCCCGCTCAACGGTGGGCACCGCCACCGACGCGGGCGCGATGCTGCGCATCCTCTTCAGCCGGCTCGGCCAGCCGCGCATCGGCTCGCCCCAGGCTTTCTCCTTCAACGTCGCCTCGATCTCGGGCGCCGGGGCGGTCACCTTCGAACGCGCCGGGCGCACCACGAAAGAGAAGCGCAGCTTCAGCATCCTTGGCGGCATGTGCCCCCGCTGCGAGGGCCGGGGCTCGGTCAACGACATCGACCTGTCAGCGCTGTATGACGAGACCAGGTCGCTGCGGGAGGGTGCGCTCACGATCCCCGGTTACAGCATGGACGGCTGGTACGGGCGGATCTTCTTGGGCTGCGGCTTCTTCGACCCGGACAAGCCGATCAGGAAGTTCACCAAGAAGGAGCTCAACGATCTGCTGTACAGGGAGCCGACCAAGATCAAGGTGGACGGCATCAACCTGACCTACGAGGGCCTGATCCCGCGGATCCAGAAGTCGATGCTCGCCAAGGACCTCGACGGGCTGCAGCCGCACATCCGCGCGTTTGTGGAGCGGGCGGTCACCTTCACCACCTGTCCCGAGTGCGACGGGACCCGGCTCAGCGCACAGGCGCGCTCGTCGAAGATCAAGGGGGTCAGCATCGCCGATGCCTGCGCGATGCAGATCAGCGACCTCGCCGCGTGGGTGGGCAAACTCAAAGAGCGCTCGGTCGCGCCGCTGCTCGAGGCGCTGGCGATGACCCTCGACGCGTTCGTGGACATCGGCCTGGGCTACCTCTCGCTGGAGCGGCCGTCGGGAACGCTGTCGGGCGGCGAGGCTCAGCGCGTCAAGATGATCCGCCACCTGGGCTCCTCGCTCACCGACGTCACCTACGTGTTTGACGAGCCCACGATCGGGCTGCACCCGCACGACATCCAGCGGATGAACGACCTGCTGCTGCGGTTGCGCGACAAGGGCAACACGGTGCTGGTGGTGGAGCACAAGCCGGAGGCGATCGCGATCGCCGAGCACGTCGTCGATCTCGGTCCGGGCGCCGGCACGGAGGGTGGCGAGGTGGTGTTCGAGGGCACCGTCGAGGGGCTGCGCGCCAGCGGCACGCCGACCGGCCGGCACCTGGACGACCGCGCTGCGCTGAAGCCAACGGTGCGCACCCCGGAGGGGCTGCTGGAGGTGCGCGGCGCCAGCACCCACAACCTGCGCGACGTCGACGTCGACATCCCATTGGGCGTGCTGGTGGTCATCACCGGCGTGGCGGGTTCGGGCAAGAGCTCGTTGATTCAGGGATCGATTGTCAAATCCCAGCCGCCCCGGGAGGGGGTCGTCGCCGTGGACCAGGCGGCGATCAGGGGCTCGCGGCGCAGCAACCCGGCGACATACACCGGACTTCTGGACCACATCCGCAAGGCGTTTGCGAAGCAGAACGGTGTGAAGCCGGCGCTGTTCAGCGCCAACTCCGAGGGCGCCTGCCCCAACTGCAACGGCGCCGGCGTGATCTACACCGACCTGGCGATGATGGCTGGTGTGGCTGTCCCGTGCGAGGTGTGCGAGGGCAAGCGCTTCCAGGCGGAGGTGCTGGAGTACAAGTTGGGTGGCAGAGACATCAGCGAGATACTCGCGATGCCGGTGGTGCAGGCCAGCCAGTTCTTTGCCTCCGGGGAGGCGGAGAACTCGGCGGCGCACCAGATCCTGGCCGGGCTGGCCGACGTAGGGCTCGGCTACCTCAGCCTCGGCCAGCCGCTCCCCACGCTCTCCGGCGGCGAGCGCCAGCGGCTGAAGCTGGCCACCAAGATGGCTGAAAAAGGGTCGCGCCGGGCGGGCGGGACGATCATCTACGTCCTCGACGAGCCCACCACCGGTCTGCACCTGGCCGACGTCGAGCAGTTGCTCGGCCTGCTCGACCGGCTGGTGGACTCCGGCAGGTCGGTCATCGTCATCGAGCACCACCAGGCGGTGATGGCGCACGCCGACTGGATCATCGACCTCGGTCCCGGCGCCGGCCACGACGGCGGCCGGATCGTCTACGAGGGCACACCCGCCGACCTCATCGCCGCACGCCGCACGCTCACCGGCCAGCACCTCGCGGCCTACGTCGGCACCGGCGCGCAGCGCCTGTCGGTCGGCGGCTAGACTTGCTGGCCGATCCGGCCGGAGTAGCTCAGTTGGTTAGAGCAGCGGAATCATAATCCGCGTGTCGGGGGTTCGAGTCCCTCCTCCGGCATGGCGAAAAGCCCGTGTTCAAGCCATTTTCGCGAGTGCGGCGGCTGGGTGTGGATTTCCCTGTGATTTCCCTGGAGGGCCGCGCTGGGGGCGTGGGGGCCGCAAAGGCAGCCCCGCAGATCGAGTCGGAGGCGCGGTATCGGCGCGTCGATCGTGCCTTCCCGTTTGCTTGAGCTA
This sequence comes from uncultured Solirubrobacterales bacterium, assembly GCA_963794715.1. Lineage (GTDB taxonomy): Bacteria > Actinomycetota > Thermoleophilia > Solirubrobacterales > Solirubrobacteraceae > Palsa-744. The sequence goes on from CAWCEY010000002.1 coordinate 1,550,827, forward strand.
AACAACAAGAATGTTGTAAGATCACTCATGCAACAAGGATCAACATGGCTTCTCCCGCTATCCCCCTGTCCGAGCGGCCGCTCAGCGAGCGGGCGTTCGTCGCGCTGAGTCGTAGAGCAATGGACGCCCGGCGCCATCCGGTCGTTCGCCTGGATGAGGACATCGAGGCGCTGGACGCAACCGCGGGCTCTCGGCGACGCAGCCAGGATGCGCTGCGTCAGCTCAACCATGACGGCCGCTTGCGGCGTGTACGGCGAGGCGTCTACCTCCTGGTGGCGCCGACGGGATCGACCGACGTTCGTCTGCTGGATCTCATCGACGCGGTTACGCCGAAGCCATATCTCATTACTGCGGGTCGAGCGCTGACGGAGTTCAACCTCAGCGACCAGCACTTCTTTCGGGTGATTGTCTTGACCTCCCACCGCCTGAACGACTGGAGATGGCAGGGCGATCAGGTCCGCTACGCGGTACTGGCCCCGGAGCGGATATGGGGGCTGTATTCACCGGACGGCCCCTCGATCGCGTTGCCCGAGAGGGCGATCCTCGACTGCCTGGCAAACCCACGCTGGGGAGTGAGCGTGGTGCAGACGGCAGAGGCGGTCGATCGCGCCGTGCCCGGCTGCACGAGCCCCGAGCGCCTCGCTCGGGCGGCGGAACGTTATGGGAGCGCCGCGGTGGTGCGGCGACTCGGCTATCTGCTCGAGCTTCTACATGGCCCGGCTGCCGCCGAGCCGCTGCTGGCATTGCGAGGGCGCAGCCATGCCCACATTCTGCTCTCGTCCTCCGCGCCGGATCGTGGGCCGAGCAGTCCGCGATGGGGCTTGCGGATCAACGTGGATCCCGACGCCTTGCTCGCCCACCGGTTGGTCGGATGACTCTTCCTCGCCGCCTCATCCACAACGAGTACGACCTGCAGGAGCTCGCCGAACTACTGGACAGGCCGATCGAGCTGATCGAGCGCGACTTCGCGCTGGTGACCGTAGCTGCGCATCTCGCCGATCAATTCCCCGGCCAGCTCTGCTTCAAGGGCGGTTTCGTGCTGCGCCACGTCCGCGGGTCCAGCCGCTTCTCAGCCGACCTCGACGCCACCCGCACCAACCCTCCGAAGCACAAGATCGCCGCCGCCGAGATAGCCGAGACGATGAGGCGCGCCACCGACGAGCCATGCTGCGCATCGAGCCGGGCGTGCCCGCCACCGACTCCCAGCACAGTCTCGACTTCGACCAGATTGCCTTTCACACGCCGCATCACAACGGACAGATCGCTGTCGAGATCAGCTACCGGGAGGCCGTGGCCGACGAGCCCGAATGGACGGCCATCGGACCGCCCTACTACGCGCCGTTCCATATCCCCGTTCTGACCCTTGCCGAGACCGTGGCCGAGAAGCTGCGGACGTTGCTCCAGCGGCAGCGGCCGACCGACCTCTCCGACCTCGCGTTGATCCTCGGCCAGCACGACGATCAACTGGACCGCGCCCACGTTCGTCAGCTCGCGCGCGCGAAGTTCGAGCTGGTCAAGCAGGGCGACCGGCGGGCGCGAATCGAGGCGAACGTGGAGCAGTTGCACGGGGCGGACATCTGGCGGCTCGCCGTGACGCCCTTGCCCGGCCAGCGGGGTACCGGTGCTCCGTCCGTGTCGGACATCCTGAACTCTTGGGTGTGCGCACGACGCCAGGCCGGACAGGGCCCAATTGCGGGAAAGCCCGGATTGCGCTCGCGGGCTTTGGCTGATGCGGGGCGCTTGAGCGCGAGGGAAGCTGTGCGTGTGTGGGTAGAAGACCTGCACGGGCCCGCCCAGCGGCGGACTTCAAGGCTCGTACAAGCGTCGAACTGGAGATCAAATATGAGCGACCGACCGGTTTTCATCTATGCCGCAACCTATGCCGACCCCGCCGGCGCGGAAGTGGACTACGACAGCCTCCTGGAGCTGCACGCGGCGAAGCTCGTGGGCACCTATGACGTGGCCTTGGTCACCAAGGACGCCGATGGCAAGGTGCACGTCAAAAAGCACGAGAAGCCCACACAGCATGGTGCCTGGGGAGGGATCGCGGTCGGAGCGGCGGTTGGGGTTCTCGCGGCGCCGGCGATCATCCCGGCGGCATTGGTGGGCGGTGTCATCGGCGGTCTCGGCGGACACTTCAAACGGGGCATCTCAAGAGACGACGCCAAGGAGCTGGGCGACCTCATCGAGGCGGGCCAGGCGACGCTGCTGGTGATCGGGGAGTCGCGCGTTGAGGAGCAGCTCGACAAGGTGCTCACGCGCGCGGAAAAGTCGATCGAGAAGGAAATCGACGTCGACCGCAAGGAGTTCAAGAAGGAACTGGACGAGGCAGAGAAGGAGTACGCGGCGGCCTAGCGTTCCTGAGATTCGAGATCTGCCATCCAAGACTGGGGGACACAAATGCGAGGTGTGGGTAGCGCGTTCTTCGTTGGGATCCTGCTGTTGATCGCGGGAACTCTCAACGTCATCTACGGGATTGCGGCCGTGGGAGACGCAAATTTCTTCGTCAACGACACGCAGTACGTTTTCTCAAACCTCCACACGTGGGGTTGGATCACGATCATTTTGGGCGTCATCCAGTTCACCGCCGCGTTCTCGCTCTTCGCTGGGAATGCTTACGGGCGCGTGGTGGGGATCATCGCGGCCTCGCTGGGGGCAATCGGCGCGCTACTGGACGTCGGTGGTGCGCACCCGTGGTGGTCGCTCGGGATCTTCGCCATCTGCCTGGTGTGCGTCCACGGCCTCGCGGTCCTCGGGGAGCCCGAGAAGGTCTGACCTGCTCGCCAGGGGGTCGCGGCCGTCGATGCTCTGGAGGGTTGCCTGAGGCCGCGCGGCGTGCGTGCGCTGGGCTTGGCGCCCGGCCACGGTAAAATGCATGATCTCGATAAGATCGGTGAGATTCCGGTGGCGGTCTGCACGTCAGGCGCCGGCCAGGCTACGCTGGCGGAGCGTTCGTAGAGTTGCGACTGGCATCTTGCGGCGCCGCGGGCTCGCCCCAGGGCACAGCGGATCGGCGCGAATCGACCAACCAGAGTGGAATGAAAGGAAAGCAAACAATGGGATTGCAGCTCGACGATACAGCCCCCGATTTCGAAGCAGACACCACTGAGGGCCGGATCAAATTCCATGACTGGATCGGCGACTCGTGGGCGGTGCTGTTCTCCCACCCGAAGGACTTCACGCCGGTGTGCACCACGGAGCTCGGCTACATGGCGAAGATCAAGCCCGAGTTTGATCGCCGGGACGTGAAGATCATCGGGCTGTCGGTGGACCAGACGGGTAAGCACGCGCAGTGGGCGAGCGACATCGAGGAGACCCAGGGCACCGCCCCCAACTACCCGATCATCGGCGACGGCGACTTCGCGGTGTCCAAGCTCTACGGGATGCTCCCCGCGGCGACCTCGGGCGATTCCGACGCGCGCACGCCAGCCGACAACCAGACGGTGCGCAATGTCTTCGTGATCGGCCCCGACAAGAAGATCAAGCTGATCCTCATCTATCCGATGACCACCGGCAGAAACTTCGACGAGGTGCTGAGGGTGGTGGACTCGCTGCAGCTCACCGCCAACCACAAGGTGGCCACGCCGGTCAACTGGCAGCCGGGAGAGGACGTGATCATCGCCGGGTCGGTATCCGACGAGGAGGCCAAAGCCACCTACCCCGACGGCTGGAAGACGCCCAAGCCCTACATTCGGATCGTGCCCCAGCCGCACTGAGTGCGCTTGCCTCTGCACTGGGAGCTGCTGGTCTGCGGCCTGCGTGGCCACGAGCTCGCCGGCACTGACGCCAACGAGGCCGAAAGCGAACATGACCGTGGTTGGGAGGCGCTCGAACGTACCACCCCTCCCAGTCTGGTCTACCAGAACCTTCCCTGATTCAATGCCTTCGGCGCACACATGCGGACTACCTGACCGCAATTCGTCATACCGTGGTGTCATCAACCACACCGACGACCCCAAGTCTCAGCACTCCTAACCGAACCCAAAGGAGGATGTCATGCCAAGCACCAAGACTCGTGTCAAAAGGATCAACACGGTGGTCATCCCGGTGTCTGATCAGGAGGGGATGATCGCGTTCTATGTCGAGAAGCTGGGCTTGCGGAAGCGCACCGACATACCCTTCGGCAACCGCTACCGCTGGGTCGAGGTTGCGCCGGAGGACGCGGAAACGACGCTCGCGCTGGCCCCGCCGCCGCAGGGCAAGCCGACCGGCGATCGCGAGACCGGCATCAGCCTGCAGACCGACGACATCGACGCCTACCACGCCGAGCTGAAAGCCGCCGGTGTGGACGTGGACGCCGAGATCAGCCGCATGGGAGATCCGGTGCCGCCGCTGTTCTGGCTGCGCGATCCCGAGGGCAACTCCCTGATGGTCGTCGGCTGAGGCATGCTGCCGACCGAGGAAGCCCAATTCGACAATCCCGCGTACGCATCGCTGTGCGGCGCGCATGCGCGGCTTGCGCAGGTGCGGGGGCGCGCGCGCCGATATCCGGAGGACGTGGCCCCGTTCCTCGCACTGCCCTCGCCGCCCACGGCACAGGACTGGCGGGACGCCGCCGAGCTCGTGGCGCCGGGAGCCTACGTGGCCGGGCGGTACGACGGAGCCGAGCCGCCAGACGGCTGGCGGGCGGTGCAGGCGTTCGATCTGGTGCAGATGATCGAGGAGCGGGTCACCGGGGCCGACTGCGCCGAGGCGATCCCGCTCGGCGTGGCGGATGTCCCCGAGATGCTCGAGCTCGTGGCCGAGACCGAGCCGGGGCCGTTTCTCACCAGAACCATCGAGCTTGGCGATTACCTGGGCATCAGGCGCGACGGGGAGCTCGTCGCGATGGCCGGCGAGCGGTTTCATCTGGACGGCTGGACCGAGATCAGCGCCGTCTGCACCAAGCCCAACCATCGTGGCCAGGGCCTGGCCTCTCAGCTCATGGGGGCGTTGATCGCGGGCATCCAGCGGCGCTCCGAACGAGTATTCCTGCACGTCATGAGCACCAACACCGGCGCGATCCGGCTCTATGAGGAGCTCGGCTTCGGCATCCGGCAAACCGCGACGCTCACCGTCGTGATGCGCGAGCCGCTCCGAGAGTAATGGCGGCGGGTCATGGGTTGTTTGCGTATGGCGAGAGCCGTGATCAGATCCCGTGTGGACCGATCACGGCACGTCGCCTCCCGCATCCGCTCCCGGCGCCTACGGGGCTAGGCGGAACGGCGGGTAGCGATCGGTCACCAGCACGTGTGCGTACGCCACCACGCGGTTGGTCCAGCGCCCGACGCCGACGAGGAAGTCGAACATCCCGCGCGGGAAGCGACCGGTGAGGAGGATCGCAAACCAGGCGGCGATCACGACGAAGAACGCGGCGATGTAGAGGAACAACAGCACCACGTAGTGGGGGATTGCCAGCAGCCACTTGACCAGCGGCAGCCAGCGGTTGAGGTCGTTGCGCGCGTCTGGATAGGGAAACTCGAGATGCACCGCCTGATGCTCGTCGGTGGAGGGGTAGCGGTCATCCATCAGTGCCAGGTAGACGCCGACCCTGGCGGAGAAGCGCATCAGCTCGAGGTTCCAGTCAAACCACCAGCGCGGGTACTTCTGGCGGAACAGGATCAACAGCAGCGTGGGCAGCACCACCAGGCCGGCGGCGCCGAGCGCCCCGGTGGTTCTCCCGCCGCCGTAGGCGTAGCCGCTGCCCTCGATGAGAGCGAGCACGATCGCGATCGGGATGACCATGAACAGGCGGAAGAAAGTGCTCAGGCGGTTGAGCGGCCGGTCCGGGTAGTCGACCGAGTACTGGACGGGATACGGAGCGTCGGGGTCCATGAGATGCCTTTCTGTGAGGTGTACGGCGTACACTCGTCTCTGGAACTATAGGTGTACGGTGTACACTTGTCAAGGCCGATGACAAAACGGAAGCTCGCCACCCGGAAACCGCTGAGCAGCGCTCGCGTGCTGCACGCCGCCGTCGCCCTCGCCGACGAGGCCGGGCTCGAAGCGTTCAGCATGCGCGGGCTCGCACAGGAGCTCGGCGTCGTGCCGATGGCGCTCTACAAGCACGTCGCCAACAGGGAGGATCTCCTCGACGGCATGGTTGACATCGTCTTCAGTGAGATCGAGCTCCCCCCTGAGGACCTGGACTGGCGCTCCGCCATGCGGCGCCGGGCGCTCTCCACGCGCGAGGCGCTGCAGCGCCACAGTTGGGCGATCGGGATGATGGAGTCGCGCCATCCGGGGCCGGCCAACCTGCGAAACCACAACGCGGTGATGGGCTGCCTGCGCAAGGCGGGCTTCTCGTTCAGGATGGCGATTCATGCCTATTCGGTCCAGGACGCCTACATCTACGGCTTCGCCCTGCAGGAACGGGATACAGCGTTTGAGACTCCCGACAGTGCTGGGGAATCCGCGCAGAGGAGGGCAGAGGCGATCGGTGCGTTTGAGGATTACCCGTATCTCGTGGAGGTCGCTACGAAGCTCCCCGAGTCCGGGTACGACAACGCCGTCGAGTTTGCGTGGGGGCTCGATCTCATCCTCGACGGCCTCGACCGTCTTCGCCACACCGCAGCCGCGTCGGCGTGAGCAACTCGACACGCACGCAACGCGCACCACTGCTCGCCGTCTCTCTCGGTCGGGGTCGTGCATGCACGACCCCGCGGCCGGCGCATGCGCCGGCCGTAGGTGGGCCGCATGCGGCCCACCTGGCAGGGTCGCATGCGACCCTGCCCCAACCGCAAGCTACGAGACGGTGATGGTCTCGCGCTGTTGCTTGTGCCTGTTCTCGATCGTCAGGGTGTAGCGACCACGGGGAAGCGTGCGCAGCGGTCCGAGCAGCAGTTGCGTCTTGCCGTCGGCGGCCGACAGCGCGAAGCCCTTCACGTACAGGTGCCCGCCGCGGTACAGCGAGACCGCGAGTTTGCGGCCACGTCCGGTGAATTTGAACGGGTTGGCACTCGGCTTGGCTTCGCAGTGTTGCAGCAGCGCTCCGTGCTCTATAGCGACCACGACGACGAGGTCATCGAGACCGTCGAGATCCTCGACGCCTCCGGCCTCCTCGGCCGCGATGATCTTCGCGAGGCGTTTGAGGACGCCGACGAGGACGACGATCGAGCGCAGACCTTCGCTGCGCTCTTGGCCAGCCATCTAGATGGCGCGGCGGAGGTCGAGCGACTCGGCGTTGACGTCCGCTTGAGGGCACTTCGTCTTGCCGGTGTCTGGCGGGGACACGTCAGCGATCGAGCACGCGAGGCACCCGAGTGGCTGTCCGCGGCCCAGGTCGCTGCACGGTATGGCGTCACACCACAGGCCGTCTACAAATGGATCGATGCCGGACGCGTACGCGGGGAGCGAACCCCGGGCGGCTCCTGGCGCCTGGCGGCCGACCAGTTCGAGCGTCACGGCGCCAGGCAGGACGCCGCGACAGCGCTCAAGACAAAGCTGGTCGAACGCGCAGGGAGCGCACCCGGCCCCTCTGATGAGGAACTGGCGGCCGAGATCGTCGCTCGACGCCGCCCTGAGTGCTCGTAGTCTTCGACGCCACAATGCTCTGCGGCGCCCTGAGAAAGCCGACGGGCTACAACTTCAAGCTGCTCGAACTCGCTGCGGATGGCACACTCCTCCAAGGCTTCACGACCGATATCGCCGGGATGGAGTTTGTCCGCAACGCCCTCGACGGGCTGGGCGGTGTCAGCTACGACATGGAGCTGATCGAAGCGTTCCTCGTCACTTCGCCCCGCTGTTCAACCCGGACAATATCGAGCCCTCTCCGATCGGGCGGCACAGGGTCGCCAGCGTGCTACGCGCGTCGTAAATTACAGGCAAGTGCTCGCGCAGGATGCGGCGGCCGTGTCATCGACGGTCTCGTTTCGGCGACCGGCCTCCTCGACGAGCCGCGAGGTCGCCAAGCTGATCGCCGAGATCGAGTACCCCAGCGTCTCCTGACCGTGGAGCAGTTGCCCGTTCGTCCTCGCACCGTCGAGGGCACTTGGATCAGGCACGTACCGCACGGAGCTGACTTCCTCGGCCGAGCGGACATCCCGTCGGATGGGCGCTGGCAGCGCGGCGATGTCGTACGCGCTCTCTACCTCGCCGACACTGTGACCACAGCGACGGCGGAGTGGTATCAAGCGTGGTGAGTACGACAGCTCGGACCACCTCGCCTTCCGTCTGACCGTCGAACGCGTGCTCGCAGACCTGCGGATCATCAACGCATCGCCGCAGGCACCGGCACTTACCCGCCTCGGCGCCACATTCGACTTGCTCGACAAGCTCGAAACGCTGCTCGGGTACGGACCACAGTCGATGAGTCAGTTCGGCAAGGCCTGGGGCCCCGGACGTGGCTTCGCAAAGCTTCTGGACCGGCGCGTGACTTTGCCGATGATGCAGCGCGGCTTCGAGAACATGCCGAGCACGCTCCAGTCGGTCTTCAAGGACCGAGCCAAGCTCTTGTTCGACGCGGTGTGTACGCGATCACAAACAGATCACAAGTAGCCAAGACCCACCATTTGCAGCTATTTTCATGCGCCCGAGTGGACTCGAACCACCACCATGTTTACACATGACAAGACCCTCAACCGGATACGGGTGGGTGTTAATGGGTCCGAGGGCGTCCAGATCGTCCAGTTTGCGGGGTTTCGCGGACGGATCGGACGGGTCTGGAGGGGTGGATGTTCTCAAAGTGTTCTCACGGGCCGCGTGGCGTAGCTCCTTCGTTGCCGAACTTGCTTCCGTCCGTTGCGTCCATTGCGTTTCGTGCGTCGATGAGGTAGAGTGTGCTTTGAGGCTCTCCTATGAACCTAACGCTCGACATCTCGCTGCTTGCCTATCCGACGCTGACGGAGGCGGCTCGTCTGCTCGGCGTAAGCGCGTCGACGCTCTCGCGGCGGGACGATCTCGTATGCGAGCGGATGGGCGAGCGCGACAAGCGGATTCCCGCTGGGGAGGTCATGCGCTTGGCCGTCGTCTACCGCAAGCGCTCGCTGGGCGAGGTGGCCGCCGACCTTATCGGTCGTGCTCGGGAGAGCTCTCCTCACGACGCGGAGCATGTGCAGGAGGAGATCGAGCGCTTCTTCGAGCAGAGCGAGTCTCCGGCGCTCCCAGTGGGTGCGTTCTTGACCGAGGCCAAGCGAGTGTTGCCTGCCGAGCTGTACGAGCAGGTGCGGCGGGTCTACGGGGCGTCCGAGGGCAGCTCGTCCGCGCTGGTCAGCGCCAGTCGGTAGCGTCCTGGCGCAGGTGTCGCCCCGAGGGGCTGAACCCGCTCACGCGCGGAGCGTCACGGAAGCCGAGCTGGCGAAGGACGGCGATCACTTTTGGGCGGTTCGCTGCGTCCATGTCGACGTAGCCACCGCGTTTGGTGCGATCGCTGATCGCGTGCGCGTACTGCTTGAGCAGCCAGACGAGCGCGAGGCTCCTCGCGTATAGGTCGGGCGTGGCGTCGGCGTCGGCGCGTGTCCCGAGGGCGGTGATCAACAACGGCCGGGCCGGGCTGTCGTGTAGGTGATAGCTGAGCACGGCCATGATCTCCTGGCTGCGCAACTCGATGGCGTAGATGCGCCGTCCGCGCTCAACGGCAGCTCGGTTGACGATCTCCCGCACGGAACGGTCGAAGTGTGCACGGGGGAGAAACTGCTCTCGGGTCGTGATGCGGAAGGCTGCGTGCCGGCTCCGGCCCGGCTCGGGTAGGCGATGGTCGATATGCACGACAGTCCGCTCGCCGTAGGCTGTGTCAGTCTTGCTGATCACTACGGCAGCTTGAATGCTTGCCGTCGCTGAAAAACGCAGGCGCTCCAGAAGTGAGTCGTGCCGCACGTGCTAATCCTATGGAGACCATCGGAGGTTCTTGGGCACTGGCGCGCCAGGAGTGGTTGCGGCGACCCCGGAAACGGTCATGGGCGACTTGATCCCGAGCCTTAATTCGAGTCCTTGCGCCGTCTCTCGACTTGAGAAGGGGACGCATATCTCACAGTCGCCCACGTGCAGCATATCGCAGTCGTGCTAGACGAGGAACTACTGGTGTACTTTCAGCGTACAGTGGTCGGCAAGGTAGAGCGCGAGTTTGCGGCCGTAGCATGACGCTACCTCAACCTGAATCGAACACGCAGCGAACAACAAAAGAAGGCCCCGGCGCTCACGCAGCCAAGGGGCCTTCCGAAGACGGGGCCGGATTTGAACCGGCGACGCTGGAGCTATCAAACCCCACGCTCTACCACACTGAGCTACCCGTGCATGCCTAGAGTATATCAGCCGCCGAGCGTGTAACTAAAGATCCTACGCGACTGCCATTTGATTGCCGCAAGCGATATTGGGTGACACGCTAGCTTGATATCTAAACCGATGTCTCGAGTTTGAGCTCAAGCGCTATCTTTTCGTACGTCTTGCGAAGGGCAGCTGCTCGCCCCTTACGGAGAAGGGGAAGCTTGGTGCTGTTTGACGCATCGGACACATCGGACAAAATGACTTGGGCCAGAGATGGGTCACAGATGATGGCCTTGTGCGGCCGGCTTGCCCGATCATCCTGCATCGCGCTGGTTGCGCTGTTCGAGTTCCCGACGTCCTTCCTGGACGATCCGGACTGCTCCTTTGCCGGGCTTCATGCGAGCCCGTAGCTGTGCGAGGCGCTGTCGATTGAGAAGAGGTACGAGTACGAAGTGATCGTCTTGCGTGGGAGGGCAGCGACTCCGCTAGCGGTCGACAACGCGGAAAGGATGGCGCCGATGGGTTCGCCCGCCACCGCGCTCGTCACGCCACCGGCGATGCCGAGTCCGATGCCCGCGGTCCCTGCCATCATCCTGAGCGGTCCATGCCGCAGGGCCTCGCCCGCTTCGCGGATCTCCTCCAGGCGATCGTCAAGAGCGTCTGTGGCGTCGTCGGTCATCTCACGTACCACAGCGCGCAGGCGTCGAGCGTATGCCCGGAACTCGGCTCCATGCTCGGCGCGGAACTGGATCACCTCATCGAGCGGAACAGCCTCCAGGTTCGGTCCCACGAAGTCCAGGTCAATGGTGATTATTTGGGCCGCGGCTGGCTCTGGGGATGGCATCTGCAGAAGCTGCACGAGGGCTTCTTGTATCCGAGGACTGTCTGTCGCGGGAGAAAGCTCGAGCCCAAGGCCAGGCCCGCCCTCGCGCAGGATCTGGGCCAACAGCACGAGAAACAGATTGCGCACGAGTGGGTGCAGCGGGATCGATGCGCCATCTTCGGTCTGCCTTGCCAGACCGCTTTGATGGAGCTCCTCAAAGATCCGCGTCGTCGTCCGCCTACCCCGCTTGTCAGGCTGTGTCCCGCACGTTCTCTGGCTGACCGGTGCGCAGCAGCTCGGCGCTTTGCTCCAGGGCGGCGTAGCCCTCGGTCTTGACCCTCTCAGGTAGGCCGGCTCGCGCCAGAACCTCGTTGGCCTTGGTCGCGGTCACGTAGGCGCTGGCGGCTTGCTTGGCAATGTGGTTCAGCCGCCACTTCTCGCTTGGCATCTTGGCGAGCTCGGCAAGTTCACGAGCGCGTGAGCGCACGGCGTGGGCGCGGCCCCTTGGACTGGAGCATCGAGTCGGCGCCCCGCGGACAGCAGGTGATCGAGTCGCAGATGACCCGTCCGCGCAGACGTGCGTCGTCGAGCAGCACGCGGGCGACCTTTGACGGCACGGAGCGCCGCAGGGAGGGAATGTAGATGCCGCTGGGGGCGAAGCCGCTCTGCGGCTCGCTGTTTGGCTTGCGCGGTTTGCGCGCGGCGACGAACCCGCGCACGTCGCCGCGCTCGCCGACCCCCATGCCGCACTCATAGCCGTCAAGGCCGGCCGCGACCAGCGCCGATCCGTAGATGCCCTGGCGCCAGGCAATGGTGGGGACGCCGGCGGCGCGCAGCTGGCGCGCGGCGAGGTGTGCGTGGAGCAGCTTGGCGTAGCTCTCGCGTCCGTCCCCGAGCGGGGAGAGGTACAGCGCGATCGCTTGCGGCCCGACCTCGATCGCCGTGGCGGCGAAGCGGTCCAATGCTCGTTGCCAGCCGGGCCGTGTGGTGAAGCCCCGCAGCTGGGCGCACAGAAGCGGCATAAGGGGCAGCGAGACGCCGTCGGCACGCATCCGTCGCGCAGTGCGCCCGATCGCGGCGAGACTGGCGGCGAACGCCGGCGAGTCCGGGCCGTCGGCGTAGAAGTACGGCGGGATGATCGTCGTCGCGCCGCGTTCGACTTGGAACTCGACGACCTGCGCCACGATCTCGTCGAGGACGAACGGGGAGGAGAGTTCCTCTGCGCTCAGCGCCTCGGCGCGCCCGAACGATAGGAGCCGAACCCAGGGGTCGTCGGGGTCGACCGGATCCTGTAGGAGCATCGTAAGCGGGTCGACGAGCAGCGTCTCGCCGAGTCGGCTGGCCGAGGGGGCGATCACGCCGTGGCGGCCGAGCTGGTGGGCCGCGGCTCCGATCGCCTGGCAGCGATCGTATTCGCCGGGTTCCGAGAACCGAGCAGTGGCCGACGGTGAAGACCCGCGATATCTGGCGAGGTCTTCCCCCTGATCCTCGACGATTGCGCGCTGTCGAGGGCACCGCCTGATACAGCTGGGAGTCGAGCCGCTTCAATCGGAGGCTGTCGAGAGCTACCGCCGACCAATGGCGCGGCCCCTTCGTGCATTTACGAACGGATGTGGGTCGCAGCGGACGTTGTCGCGCGCCTAGCCTTCGGAACAGGCGGAGCCCGATGTCAACCCATATAGCAGTCGATTTGCAGCTATTTCTATGCGCCCGAGTGGACTCGAACCACCACCACGTTTACACATGACAAGGCCCTCAACCTTGCGCGTCTACCAATTCCGCCACGGGCGCTGGAGCGGCGAGTATAGCCCCGTGCGATCACCGACGGTCGGGCCACCGTGGTTGGTTCGTGTGGTAGGGCTCGGCGGTCAGTGGTGGGCATGCTCCCCGAATGGGCAAGGCGACCGATGCGGCAACCGTGTGCCACAGCGAAAGCTTGCATCCGTCCGCAAGCGGCGCTACTGTACGAACACATGTTCGTCGCACCCTCCAGCCCAGCGACCCAAGGGATTAAGAGATCATGGATCTGACCAAGCGCCAGCAGGAGATCTTCGACTTCATACGCAAGTACTCGGCCAAGTACGGCTATCCCCCGACCGTGCGCGACATCGGCAAGGCGGTGGGCCTCGCCTCCTCCTCGACCGTCCACGCGCACCTCGCCAACCTGGAGAAGATCGGTTTGTTGCGCCGTGATCCCTCCAAGCCACGCGCCATCGAGCTGCTCGACAGGGTCGACCGGGCGGTCGGCAGCGCCGTGGACAGCGTGCGCTCCATCGTGCGCTCCGAAGGTTTGCCGCTGCTGGGTTCGGTCGCCGCCGGCCAGCCGGTGCTGGCGGAGGAGAACATTGAGGAATACATCTCCGTCCCTGAGGTCGCTGGGGGTGGGGATGGGGAGTATCTCCTGCGCATACGCGGGGACTCGATGAAGAATGCAGGAATCATTGAAGGCGACATCGTGGTGGTGCGACCACAGGAGACCGCGCGAGAAGGCGAGATCGTCGTGGCGCTGCTGGGGGAGGAGGCGACCGTCAAGCGCTTCTTCCGGGAACCCGACCACATCCGCTTGCAGCCCGAGAACGAGACAATGGAGCCAATTCGCAGCAAGGAGGTCAAGGTGTTGGGGCGCGTGGTGGGGCTGCTCAGGAGCCTGTGATGGTTGGCGCTCCTACACAACGGGCTGCCAACACGCTAAGTTGACAAGGCAGGTCAAGCAGCCGCGGAGGCCACCTGGCCTTCGAGGAAAGTCCGGACATCACAGGGCGAGGTGGTCGAGCTATCGACCCGGGGAAACCCGCGGGAAAGTGCCACAGAAACAAACCGCCGACGCCGGCCGTCCCACGTGAACGGCCGGCGGGCAAGGGTGAAATGGTGCGGTAAGAGCGCACCAGCGTCGCGGTGACGCGGCGGCTGGGCAAACCCCACCCGATGCAAGGCCAAACCGGACCGTTTGCAGGCTGCCCGCCGAGGTCCAGGTAGGCCGCTCAGATGGATGGCTGCTCACGACAGAATCCGGCTTACCGACCTGCTAAGGAAAAGCCCCGCCCCGGCGGGGCTTTTCTATATGTGCAGAAGCTGGGTTCTTGACAGGCTAAGAGATTGAAACCCCGTACAGAGGCGATCTCTATGGAATCGCTCGGCGCGGGCGCCCGGGAAAACCCCGGCAGCGCTCCATGCCGCACCGACGTAGCCTACCAGGGCGTCCCGGCGGAAAGCGTCGAACCCCAGACCTGCCGGGTTTCCATGTGTGGGCCGGCTTACGCTCGCGGTGGGCAAGTGGGCGCAGCGGGTTGGGTTGTGTCCGCGGGCGCCCGAGCGAAGTTAGCGAAATGGCCCGCTAAAACGCCAGCTTGGTGCTAGGATTTCTCTATGAGTCGTGTCCAGACTCCAGCCGAGACGATGGCGCGCGCGTTCGTGGCGCTGCGCAGCGTGGATAGCAGCAGCCACGATGCGCTGAGCGCTGCGGTGCAGGACGCCGCCGCCGAGCTGGAGGCCGGTCTCGCGGATCGCGCGACATATTCGAAGGTTGAGGCTGCGCACCTTCTGGATGTCAGCACCACCACGCTGGAGAAGTGGATTGCGCAAGGCAAGCTGCCGGTCGTGCATGTGCCGCAGTACAAGCGCGATCGTGTGCCCGCGCGCCCGCTGCTGAGGCTGGCGGGCGAGGTCAAGGAGCTGCGGCGACTCGGAGGCCGACGCGGGCTGTTGGTCGAGGCTTTGAGTCGCCTTGAGCAGGAGGATCCGCAGTGGCGGCGCGAATTTGACGACCTCTACGGAGACGGTCTGCACGCGATGAAGCGTGGCGATCTCGTCAAGGTCGACCTCGACAGCTTCGGCCCCGACGACTGACCAACCGCGTCGGTGGCCGTGCCGGGGCTGGAGATTTATGTTGCGCCTGGCGCAGCCATGTCGCGGCGGTGTGGCGCAGCGTGTGGGCCGTCACGTGCTTTGAGAGCCCCGCGCCTCTGGCGGTGCGTCGGATCACATCAGCCAGGACGTTCGCCTGCAGGGTCCCGCCGAGCATCGGCCAGCGCCATCAGACCGGCGCACGCGAACAGGCAGGCATCGACTGCGATGGTCACTGAGATCGGCGGTGGCGCCGACGGTCGCCACGCACGAACACGTGATGCCGGATGCCCGAGGGCTGGGTCTTGCACGGCATAATCCTAGTCCGGTGTGGCGGTGGCTCGATTGAGGCAGTAGATTCTTTGTCGTGGCTGGTACTTCGAAGAAGGTGTCTTGGGATCAGAGACTGACTGAGCGTCTGGCTCGTGAGTCGTGGGAGGCCGCGAACGATCCCGCGAGACGCCGCCGGAACCCTTCGATTTGGGCGCAGATCAGGTCCCCCTACTACTGGGTCGCGGTGCTTGCATTCGGCGTAGCCGTTTTGATCTGGTTTGCGAGCCCCGGATGGTCGCGCGCGGTCGCCGCGGTTCTGTACGTCGTCTCGCTGCTCGCGAGTGCGCTAGCTCGCCGAGACGCTCGTGCTGCTGGCCAGCGATCACAGGGTGTCGGTACGCTGTAGGCCGCTCCCGATCGGAGGTGGAGGGTGGCTGAGCTACTGTCGCTGGCTGGGGTCTCCCGCGGCGCCGCGCGTGGTGCGGGTCGCGTGGAGGGGTTGCTGACGGGTGTGTCGTTGGATGTGGTGGCCGGCGAGTTGGTGGCGGTTGTCGGGTCGCGCAGCCAGGGTAAGACGACGCTGTTGCAGCTCGCGGCTGGGCTGGTGGCCCCGGAAGACGGTGTTGTGTGCTTCGGTGGCCAGGATTTGGCGGGGTTGTCCGAGGGTGAGCACGCGAGGTTGTTGCGGGAGGAGATTGGGTTGGCGGGGCAGAGTGGTCCGCGGGTGGATCTACGGATGGCGCATTATGTGGCGGCGCCGTTGCTGGTCAACCGTCGGCGTAAGCATCGTCGGCAGGCGTTCGCTCGGGCGACTGGGGCGCTTGAGCGGGTGGGTATGGGGAGTCGTGCGCGGCAGTGTTGGGGGGATTTGTCGCGGTGGGATCGGGCGTTGGTGGAGATCGCGCAGGGGATCGTGGGGGAGCCCGGGCTGCTGCTCGTTGATGATGTGACCGATGGGCTTGGGATGCGCGAGACGGCGCAGGTGACGAAGCTGCTGCGCTCGCTGGCAGAGGAGGAGGGGATGGGGGTGTTGATGGCGGTCTCGGATGGGGAGGCGGCGTTGTCGGCGCACCGGGTGTTCTCGCTCTCGCGGGGGCGGCTGAAGGCGATCTCCGATCAGGGGCCGCGCCCCGGCAACGTGGTCGCCTTCTCACGGGAGCGGCGCGCTAACGGCGGGCGATGATGGTGGGTGGCATGTTGCGCCAGCCGCTGTCTTTCAAATATCAAATAGTCCACATGATTTAGCAGACGCGACGTGCGCTGATTTCTTCGTGTACGGTTCGGCCTTATGGGACGAACCGGTGAAGGCGAGCTGTCGGCGAGCACGGCGGCGGTCCTGGGGCTTCTGATCGAGCAGCCCGATAGCAAGCTGGGCGTGGAACGGCGCTTGCAGGAGCGCCTTGTCGCCGCGCAGTTCGCTCCGACGACTGCGCACAGCGCCATCAAAAGCCTCCTGGGCAATCGCTACATCTGCCTGTACGACGGGGTTCCGGCGCCTGCCCGTGCCGCGAGCGCGAAGTCCGAGAGCTCCACGCGCCGGTCGCTGCGTCCTGACCTGCGGGCGCTCGGCCTGCCCGGCGTGGAGTCGGCGGCGGAGCGCGTGGAGGATCCGGCGGCGGATGGGGATGTGTACCACGCCACGCCGGAGGGGCTGATCGTTTTCTGGAGGTGGCTGCGCAGGAGCTCGTCGATCCCGGCGATTCGGGATGAGTTGAGAACGAAGATCGCGTTCTCTCGTCCGGCGGACGCGTCGCGGCTGATCGAAATGATCGAAATCGAGGAAGCCGAGTGCCAGGCCAAGTACAGGACCCTGCACGAGAGTCTCACTGCCTTCGAGGAGCAGATCGACGCCGAGGCATTTGTGACCGGCGAGGAGTGGTCGACGCTGATGATGGTCGGCCTGATTCGCGATGAGGCCGCGATCTGGTACGCGAAGCTGGAGCAGCGCGAACGCTTGCGGGAGTACATGGAAAGCCTGCGTCAGGAGTCCTTGCGGCGCGCGAACGAGTCCCGGCGAGGCCGGTGATGGACCCGGTGCCACTGCTGTCGCTGGCTGGGGTATGCCGCGGCGCCGCGCGTGGTGCGGGTCGTGTGGAGGGGTTGCTGGTGGATGTGTCGTTGGATGTGGGGACGGGGGAACTGGTGGCGGTGGTGGGGTCGCGCAGCCAGGGCAAGACAACGCTGTTGCAGCTCGCGGCTGGGCTGGTGGCCCCGGAAGACGGTGTGGTGCGCTTCGGTGGCCACGATTTGGCGGGGTTGTCTGAGCGCGAGCACTCGAGGTTGTTGCGGGAGGAGATTGGGTTGGCGGGGCAGAGTGGTCCGCGGGTGGATCTACGGATGGCGCACTATGTGGCGGCGCCGTTGCTGGTCAACCGTCGGCGTAGACATCGCCGGCAGGCGTTCGACCGGGCGACTGGGGCGCTTGAGCGGGTGGGTATGGGGAGTCGTGCGCGGCAGCGTTGGGGGGATTTGTCGCGGTGGGATCGGGCGTTGGTGGAGATCGCGCAGGGGATCGTGGGGGAGCCCGGGCTGCTGCTCGTTGATGATGTGACCGATGGGCTTGGGATGCGCGAGACGGCGCAGGTCACGAGGCTGCTGCGTTCGCTGGCGCAGGAGGAGGGGATGGGGGTGTTGATGGCAGTCTCCGATGGGGAGGCGGCGTTGTCTGCGCACCGCGTGTTCTCGCTCTCCCGGGAGCGGCTGAAAACGATCTCAAGCGAGGGCTCGCGCGCGGACAACGTGGTCGATCTGCCAGCTGCTCGGGGCGGGTCGAGCGCCAGGCGCGGCGTATGCCTGTAGCGCTTGAGCTGCGGGAGCTGGTCAAGCACTACCACGTCGGTGAAGGGGAGCCCGTGCGAGCGGTGGATGGCGTCTCGCTTTCTGTGGCTCCAGGGGAGTTCGTGGCGCTCTACGGCCCGTCGGGCTCGGGCAAGTCGACACTGCTCAACCTGATTGCCGCGCTGCTTGAGCCCGACCACGGCACGGTGCTCGTCAATGGCGTCGACGTTGCCGCGCTCCCCTACAAGGAGGCGTGCGAGTACAGGTTGCGCGAGGTCGGGATCATCGGACAGCCCTCCGATCTGCTTCCAGGCGCCCGCGCGATCCAGAACGCTTCGCTGAAGCTGTGGGTGACGCACGCGCGCGACGCCCGCCGGCGCGTCGAACCGTTGCTGAAGCGTCTCGGGCTCGGGGAGCGGATGCAGCACCGCACCGAGCAGCTCTCGATGGGTGAGCGCCAGCGGGTCATCATCGCGCAGGCGCTCGCCACCGACCCGGGCCTCGTGCTTGCCGATGAGCCGACCGGCTACCTCGACACGCGCCGTGGACGCGAGGTGCTCGGGTTGCTGAGCGAGCTCTGCCGCGAGCGCGGCACGACGGTCGTGCTCGCCACCCATGACCCGCAGGCCGCCGCGTTCGCCGATCGCGTGCACGAACTGCGCGACGGCCGGCTCGCCGACTACGTCCCGGACCCCGCCTACAGCGTCGCAGGAGGGCAGACGGTCGAGCCGTGATGGCGTTCTCTGACATCGCCCGGCTGTATTACGCGCGTCTGCAGGCGAGGATCGTGCTGGTGCAGGAGCTGTTCGCGGTGGTCGGTATCGCCGTGGGGGTAGCGCTGCTGTTCGCCTCGCAGGTCGCGAGCACGAGCCTGAATGGCTCGGTGCAGCGGCTCACGAGCGACATCGTCGGCCACATGCAGCTTCAGCTTGAAGCGCGCGGACCGCAGGGCATTGAGCAGTCGCTGCTGGGTCCGGTGCGGCGTATTCCCGGCGTTCGCATAGCCGTGCCTGTGCTTGAACAGCCGATCAACATCGTCGGTCGAACTGGGCAGGAGGCAGTCGATCTGATCGGCACCGAACCACGGCTGGCTCGTGCCGGAGGGCCACTGCTGCGGCGTTTCAGCTACGCCCAGTTGGCTACCCAGCGGGCTATCGCGTTGCCTGCGCCAGTGGCAAGCTCAATCGGCACTGGTCCGCTTGAGCCGGTGACAATTCAGGCCGGGTCGAGAAACGTGACGGCTCTGGTTGGGACGACACTGCAGGAAGCTGACATCGGCTCCTTGATTCACAGTCCGGTCGCGATCGCTCCGGTCGCATATGCGCAAGAGCTCACAGGAATGCGCGGTAGAGTCACACGCATTCTCGTTCAGTCGGCCCCAGGACGTGAGCTCGGGGTACGGTCTGACCTTGAGAAATTGGCGGCGAGGGCTGAGGTGAACGTTGAGCCGGCCGACTTCGTGGCAAAGCTGTTCCAGGTCGCCGCGGCGCCGACCAATCAGGGCACCGAGCTTTTCTCGGCGATCAGTGCGCTCGTTGGCTTCCTGTTTGCATTCAACGCGATGCTGGTCACCGTGCATCTGCGCCGGACATTGGTTGAGAATCTGCGGCGGTGGGGAGCCACGCGATGCATGGTGCTCCAGGTGTTGTTGCTCGACGTGCTTGTCCTTGGCATTTTGGGGTCGGTGCTAGGGTTGGTGCTCGGCGAGCTGCTATCGATCGCGGTATTTCACGCTAGTCCCGGATATCTTGCCTTTGCTTTCCCCGTGGGCTCTCTACGGATCGTCACGTGGCAAAGCGTCGCGCTGGCTGTCGCGGTTGGATTGGCTGCCTCCCTTGTCGGCGTGTTGGCCCCGCTGAGGGAGTTCCTCAGTCGCTCGACAGGATCAGATCCGGCGGCCCGCTCTGGTCGTCTCTGGCGGCCGGGGGCTGTAGGCGGGGGGCTCGGCTGCCTGGTGCTAACTACGGTGATCCTACTCAAGGACGATGTCAGCGTGCTGGCGGCGATCGTGGCGATCACGTGCGTGGTGGCTGCTCTGCTTCTCTTGCTGCCCAGTTTGTTCGACGTTACGATTGACGTCTTCGACCGCTTGCAGCTGCGGTTGTTTGCGGCATCGACGCTACTCTCCGCCGCCGAGCTGAAGGCCCCGTCGAATCGCGCTCGCTCACTGGCGATAGCCGCTACCGGCGCAATCGCGGTGTTTGGGAGCGTCGCGATCGGGGGAGCGAGCAGTAATCTAGAGCAGGGTCTCAACCGCATGGCTGGCCAGCTGAATCACGTCACCGATCTGTGGGTCACTCCGCCCGGTATCACCAGCACACTTGCGACAACGCCGTTTCGGGCGTTTGGCATCACGAGGCTTACGCACCTTCCGGGTGTCCAAGCGGTCAGCATATACCGAGGCAGCTTCCTCAACATGGGAAACCGTCGCGTATTGATGATCGCACCTCCGCGGTCAGCCACAAACCCAATACCCGCGAACCATTTGGTAAGCGGAGAACTAAAAGCCGCCACGGCTCGCGTACGTACCCATGGATGGGCCGTAGTGTCGCAGGCGATAGCCAATGAATACCACCTGCACATAGGTCAGTCGTTCACGCTGCCTTCTCCACGGCCAACAACCTTTCGTGTTGCCGCAACGGGCACAAACGCTGGGTGGCCGCCCGGGGCGATCATCGTAAATGCAGAAGATTATGCACGGGCGTGGGGCAACAATGATGCAAGTGCCTATAACGTCATGCTCTCGCCTGGGGCGTCGGCGAGTCGGGTTCGCAGTGAGGTAGTACGAGCCCTTGGGGGCAATTCGGGGCTAATGGTTCAAACAGCTGAACAGCGTGCCCAGCGATGGGATAGTCTTACTCGCCAAGGCCTTGCCCAGTTGGGCCAGATCAAGCTGCTAATGCTCATCGCGGCGGTGTTGGCGATTGCGGGCGCGATGGGTTCGATGATCTGGCAGCGTCGTCCGCAACTGGCCTATATCAAGCGCCAAGGCTACAAGAGGGGTATCCTGTGGCGTGCCCTTCTGTGTGAGAGTGCATTGCTGTTGGGTACAGGATGCTCAATCGGCGCTGTCTTCGGTCTCTACGGTCAGCTGATACAAAGTCACGCCCTGGCCACGGTGACAGGGTTCCCCATTATCATCAGGGTAGCCCCTCTAATTGCGGTGTCAAGCTTCGCGCTCGTCAGTGCCGTCGCAGTCGCCATCCTGGCCGTACCGGGTTATCTCGCGGTGCGGGTCCGCCCAACCATGGTCAGCTCTACGTGATTGCTACCTTCCGGTATATAGGAGAGTTTCGCCTGCCGACGTATCATCGATGGAATGCGACTCTCCCTTCGGCAGGCATGGGCACTCGGCGCCGCGATAACGCGTGAGTTGCTCTGGGGTCTCAGGGCGGTCTCTTGGGAGACCAGATGTTGGCGAGCCCACGCCTGGGCGATCCCAGACGCGACATTGCGCCAAGCTGCGCTCAGAGCACTCACGCGCAAGCGCGGCAATATCTATGGGGCGGCGCTGTTCTGGGTCCTCCCACGCCGCCGCGACCGGAGGCTGCTCCGACTTCTCGTGGCGTACGACGTCATGGCCGATTTCCTCGATACAGCGAGCGAGGAGTGTGCCTACGCGGGACTCCGCAATGGCAGTCAGTTTCAACGTGCACTGATCGAGGCGCTCGACCCTGGAGGGTCGATCTCGGATTACTACCGGTATCACCCCTGCAAAGACGACGGCGCGTATCTCAAAGCGTTGGTTGTCAGCTGTCGCGCTCAGTGCTTGACATTGCCGTCATTCACAAGCGTCCGCCCATTTCTGGCTCACGCCGCAAGCTTGACCAAGGTCTTGGGGATTAACCACGAGCTAGACCCAAAACTACGGGACGAAACGCTCATGCGGTGGGTCGAGGCGGAGTTTCCCCTGGACTTGGAACTGCATTGGTTTGAGTTGGCCGCTGGCGCGAGCGCCTGGGTTACCATGCTAGCCCTGCTCACTCTTGGTGCGGAGCCCAGTTGCGACCTTCGCGACATTGTTGCAACTCATGCCACTTATCTCTATTGGATCGCACCCTGTGGCACGATGCTTGACAGCTACGTCGATATCGCCGAGGACGCCGCGAATGTGGACCACAGTTACGTTGCCCATTATCAAGGCCCTGATATCGCAGTCCGCCGTATCTGTCACCTGATTCGACGAGCCACCCAAGCGACCAACGATCTGCCGAGCGGCGCCAAGCACGCGGTCATCACCGCGAGTATGGTCGCTCTCTACCTCTCAAAGGACAGCGTGCGCACACCTTCGACCCGCGCGACGGCCCGTACGCTCCTCGATGCTGGAGGCCCGCTCGCGAGACTGCTCTTGCCGGTCTTGCGGGCATGGCGCACTACATATGGCCAGCGCACGGCCTGACACGGGCAGCTACCGCTCGGCTGCATCTCTTCCGGGAACCGTGATACCTGGTCATGTCCCCGACCAGCGATGTGACGTACTCGCGCCAAGTCTGCCTTTGCCAGCAACCTTTCAGACGGCTATCTTCTGGCGACATCCACTGGGATCCCTCAACCTTTGCCACGCCCGTTACGGGGATTGCTTTGCCGTCCATCTAGTCGGCCAGCCGCCGTTTGTGTTCTTCTCCAATCCGGCGGACATCAAATCGATCATCACGGCGCCGGCAGATGTACTTCACCCGGGGGCCGGCGCTCTTGTCATCACACCACTAGTGGGCGTGGATTCATTCATGCTCCAAGAGGGAAGCCAGCACATGGACACTCGCAAGGCGATTCTACCCGCGTTCGGCCGGGACGCCGTCGATGCTCACGCAGAGCTGGTGGGCAGTATCGTGGACCGTGAGATTGCACGATGGCCGGTGGACACCCCCTTTCCACTTCACCCTTACCTATGTGCCTTGACCCTCAGGGTCATTTTGACGACGATCTTCGGCGAGTTGGACGATCCCCTGCTAGAGCTGTACGCACGAGTATTCGCAATGCAAAGAGCGACTCCTACGCTAGCCCTGCAGGAGCCTGTGCTGCGGCGCTTCCCGGGATGGCGTAGCACATGGAAAAATTTCATAGAACTGCGCGCGGAGGTGGAGAGGCGGCTGTATGCCGCCGTGGAAAGGCGATGTCGCAGCGGAACCGAGCCCAGTGACCTGCTCACCCGTTTGCTTGCCGCACGCAACCCAGACGGCACGCCGATGTCGAGCAAGCAGGTGTGCGACAACATCATGACAACCATCATCTCCGGCCACGAGACGACCGCGTCAGAGCTGGCGTGGGCGTTCCAGCTACTCGCCCACCACCCCGACGTGCGCCGAGAGCTCACGGGCGAGATCGACCGAGCCATCGGCGCCTATCTGTCGGCGACGGTGCATGAGGTGCTGCGCCATCGACCCGTGTTCCCATTCGCGATCCCGCGAGTAGTCCAGCAGCCCGTTGAAATAGGCAACCGGATCTATCGTCCCCCGACCCACCTGCTGGTCTGCATCTACCTCGCCCACCACGATCCACGCTCCTATCCAGATCCACACGAGTTTCGACCCGGCCGCTTCTTGGAGCAAGCTCCGCGAACCCATCTCTGGCTGCCCTGGGGTGGCGGACGCAAGCGATGCCCCGGCCGTCACCTCGCCATCCTCGAGATGCAAACGGTGCTACGTGCCGCTCTGTCCAAACTGGACGTGCTACCGGCGAGCCGCAAGATCGAGTCCGCTCGATGGCGAAGCGTGATCGTCACGCCACACGCAGGATCCCGCGTGATACTGCGCCAGCGTCCTTCACGGGTGTGAGGGAGGTGGTCGCAGATACGGCCGGACACGCTCGTGACGGTTGGCACGAGCCCCCTTTTTATATAAAGCGCCCTTTTCGTATCACTGGACGAGCCGTGCCAAAGACGAAACGATCCGCAATATGGCACGCAAGACCAAAGGCCAAGCGACTCGACGTGGAGGGGCAGGAAAGCGCACGCGGCGTAGTCCAAGGGCGGATGCCCGCGACGGCCCAACATCAAGCGCGCCATCGCGAGTCGGGCGTGCAGGGCGCCCGGCTCGCAACTCCTCGTATGAGAGCGATGATGCCCGCGCGGTCTGCATACGACTGACCTCCCAACAGGTCGGCGAGGTGCTGCGCGAAGCGCGCGAGAGCGACGCGATCAAGATGCCCCAACTGCTCACCGGGCTGGTTGCGCGGGACGAGATCCCGCCGTTCCCCTACTGGGAGAAACGCTACCGGGAGGATGTCAAAGGAGGCCAGTTCTCGCTCTCGACCCTCAAGGCCATGCTGGTGCTCGCCCACCTGGTCGACGGCGAGCACCTGGGCATCATCGACCTCGCCGAGCGACTACAGATGGGAGCAAGTGCGATCCATCGCTACTTGGCCACGCTGCAGCTCCTGGAGCTTGTTGAGCAGGACCCCAAGTCACGCAAGTACAGGCTGGCCTCATAGGCAACTCGAGCGATGTCCAAACCACTTGATCCTGAGCATCCCGGCAAGTTCTCCTCGTCACTGGTCGCCGGCCTCGCGATGCTTACTTGCTTCACCGCCGAACACCCGGTGCGCGGAATCGCCGACATGGCTGAGGAACTCGGTTTTGGCCGCTCCACCACCCACCGCTACGCGAGCACGCTGATGACGCTCGGGTATCTTGAGCAGGGACCTTCGCGCAAGTACAGATTGTCGTCGAGGGTCTCGGATGTCGGGCTTGCATTGCTGGATTCGTTGGCGATCCGGCGGGTTGCCCGCGAGCCTCTGCAGGAGTTGGGGGCTGGCATCGGGCGCACCGCGAGCTTGGTGGTGCTCTGGGGCACCGAGGTTGCCTACATCCATCGCTGGCAGGGGTCTTGTCAAGGGCAGTACGCGATAGACCTGGGAATCGGGTTGGGCACTCGCCTGCCCGTGCACTGCACCGCCGCGGGTAAGGCGCTTCTGGCGCAGCTGCCCGTGGGGGAGCAGCAGGAGGCGATCTCGAAGCTGCGTCTTACGCGGCGTACCCCCACGACGATCAGGACCAAGACGGCGTTGCGTGCCGAGCTTGAGCGGATCCTCGCGGAGGGCGGTGTGGCGGTCGAGGACGGAGAGCTGTCAGCTGGCAGGGGGGCTCTCGCCGCCGTGGTGACGGACGTGGAGGGCCGGGGGGTAGCGGCGGTTGAGCTGGCGGTTCCGGTGGAGGCATACACCCGCAAGGAACTGTTGGAGGAGCTCGGCCCCAAAGTCATCGCTGCGGCTCGAAACATCGGTCGGGATCAAGCGAGCGCGAAATGATGCGTGCGTCGCGTCCGGTTATTTGGGCTGCCGCCGAATGTTCAAGGGGATTCGGGTAGTGAGAAACATGTATTGCCTCCCGGGATCGACAGCGATTAGGCTGCGTCAACCGTTCGTAGTGCGGTGTTTCTTAACCGTGCGTGCGTCGCGGCGGGGGAGCGAGCAACCAACCAAGGAGGCGGGAATGAACGGCGTGTGGGGCTTGGGCTGGAAGTGCCTCGTGTGCACCCTGGTGGGTCTCGCGTTAGGCGCCGGGTCGGCATCGGCGGAGGAATCCACCGCCGCGTTGGGGGGGACCGGCTGAACCCCCCAAGTTCGCCTGGCTGGGAGCCGGCGGCGTCGAAAAGTCACTTGCCTCCGGTGTGGTCACCGAGGGCGCGACGTCCTACGTGCCGCAGACGGGCATGTCGCTGCAAAGCGAAGAGGTGGCGCCCCCCGGGTTGCCGGACGGCTCTGGTGGCCAAGCCGCCAGCTTCACAGCGTCGCCGTGGAACCTGCAGGGGGCCGAACGAGTGGGGGCGGAAGCGCCGGGGCAGGAAGCGCAGCGGGAAAAAGAAGCATGGGAAGCCGCATGTCTCCAGAGTCCGACGCCTGGGTGTCCGAACTACGTTGCGCCACAGCCACAGGGTGCACCTGAAGCGCCTGCAGCGCCCTCCGGACCACCCTCGCTTGGCCCCGGCGGATGGCCACCGCCATGTAGTCAGGGCGGCGCGTGCACTGCTGGCGTACACATCTTCGGACCAGATAGCTGCCATTTCCCGTGGACGGCCTGTCACATCGACTTCACTAAGGGTATAACGAAAGACATCGTAAATGTTGCTTATCCCCACAGGGAAGAAGAGGTGTACGTGATCGGGGCTGTTTGCGGGTATGTAGGCGGCGCCGGTACACCTTTGGCCGGACTTGCGTGCGCGGCCGTGTTTGGTTATTATTGGTTTCCTTTTGTCCATGCAATAGAACACATTCACGAGTACGGCGGATGCCTTTCCCTTCGGTACATCGGTATTCCCAATCTCCCGCCGGTCGCCACGGGATTCGCAGCTGACGGAGGTAGTGGATGTGTGTCCTAGTATGGAAGGAGATGTGGTGATGCCAATTCGCAAAGAGGTATCTTTTCGGCGGCGGGTCGCAGGGTGCCTTGAGGTGATTATCACGTTCCCACTGGTTGGCCTTGTTGTTGACAAGGTGTCGGTAGCCACGGAACATTCGGCTTGGCAGAATCTGGCGGGTATTGGCGCGGCTGTAGCGGTAGCTGGTTCGATCTTTTTCCTCGACTGGCTATGCGTTCGCTGGTTGCGGCGCAAATAGCGCGACTCGCTCTGGAGAATGTTGTGAGGACATTGTTAACGCAGCGTAGGACGGAAGCCTCGCCCAGGATTCGTCTCCTGGTGAGGCGATCTCAATCGCAGACGAGGCGCTTGCAGTTACTCGGACAGGAGGTCGCCATTCTTGTCCGTCGCGCTTGTCGTTCCTTGGCCGGTAATACTCCTAGTAGTTCTCATCATGCCACGCCGAAACGAGCAATCTTTGACCGATCGCGCTGGCAGTTCATAGAGTCCCTAGCCGTGGGCCGCTCTGTTCCAATTTGGTCGCTTCTCTGTCTCGTAGGTGCTCTGCTGGCGAGCGGATGCGGGACGAGCAGCGTTGAGACTGCCAGCGATGCAAAGGCAACTAGCGCCGTTGCTGGCGGCTCGGTTTCGTCGTATGCTTATCGCGTTCGGTCAGGGTCGATGGAACCGACGCTACCGCTCGGGGCAAAGATCGTCGTGAAGGAAGGTCGGCCCACAGTCGGGGCTATTGTGGTCTATCACCCGCCGGAAGGTTTTGCTGCGGAGCAGTGCGGGCCCAAGCCTCACATCGTCAACCCCGGAGGGGCGGCTTGCGAAGCGCCCATTCCTAAGGCGTCCAAAATCAAGCTGATCAAGCGGATTGTCGCCGGACCTGGCGACGAAATCTATGTTCGTGGGGGCCACGTCTATCGGAAGGCCATCGGTTTGCGCAAGTTCCTCCGCGAGAGCGACTCATACATACGTGCGTGCGGCAACAAACCGGAGTGCGATTTCCCGGTCCCGATCAAGATTCTAGCCGGGCACTGGTTTTTGATGGGTGACAACCGTGGAGAATCCGACGACAGTCGCTTTTGGGGACCTGTGCCAACGGCTTGGATCGTGGGCGTGGCAACCGATCACGTTCAAAGACGACCTTATGCGACGAAAATGCCCCAGTCGAAACGCCAATCATTCCGCAGCCTCGCAATCGCGAAGGTCACGGCATGTCTGTACAAGGCAGGGGTTGAAATACCCCGCTCCGACTCTGCCTTGTTGTCCAACACCAGCGGTATCAAAACGCGTAGTCGGCGGGTCAAGGTAGCCATTGGCAGGTGCCGGAGCAAATCACTGTCCGCTGCTTCTCGATAGGAGACGAATCGTTGCGCTCGCTCATGACCACACGCACAGCCCACGAGATGCGATCGACTGCTATGATTGCAGACATGAGTCTCAGGTCGGGACTGATCTTGGGCGTGATGTGCCTGCTCGCGTTGCTGGCGGCTCCTTCTGCTGGTGCTGCGCCTGGGTGGCTTTCACCGGTCACGGTCAGTGTCTCTGAAGAAGGCCATGAGGTGGGCGAACCGCGGATCGCGGTTGATGGGCAGGGCGATGCGATAGCGGTGTGGCATAGCGAAGACGGCAAGCTAGAAGGTGGCGTCTCGAGCTATGAGGTGCAGACTGCCTTTAGGCCAGCGGGCGGGGCCTGGCAGGTCCCCGAAAGGCTCTCTCCGTATGGTCAGAGCGCGGGAGAGGCGAATGTCGCGTTCGATGCACAAGGAGATGCATTCGCGGTGTGGGACGCCTACAGCAGCGATGTTCCCGAAGGCGACGCGCATTTCAGCGTGCAGGTCACATTCAGGCCAGCTGGGGGTGCGTGGCAGACTCCGGTCGACCTCTCCCCGGTCGAAGCTCCAGGAGGGGAACATCCATCACTCGCTGTCGATGCGCAAGGCAGTGCGATGGTGACCTGGAACCGAGGGGCGGGTCCCGTGCAGGAGGCGTTCAAGCCGGCCGGCGGCGCGTGGCAGGCTCCGATCAACCTGACTCAAGGGAACGCAGAGGGAGATTTTTCGCAGGTTGCGTTCGACGAGCACGGGGATGCGATGGCGACGTGGCAAGGCGACGGCTTGCAGTCGGCGTTCATGCCGGTAGATGGAACGTGGCAGCCACCTTCGATCGTTGGCTCTGAGCTTGTAGCAGGGTCGGATTTCGCCGTCGATGGACGGGGCGACGCGGTCGCCGTGTGGGATAGCTGGACGGAAGGGTTTCTGTCGCATCGCGTTGTGCAGGCGGCGCTCAGGCCGGCTGGTGGCGAATGGCAGACACCGGTCGATCTCTCTGAAGGAGTTGATAGGGAAGACTGGCGGTGGGAACCGTATGAACCGCGGGTCGCGATCGATGAACAGGGTGATGCAGAGGTGGTGTGGTCCCGCAGGGATGGACAAAACGGTGTGATGTCTGCGTTCATGCCCGCAGGCGGCTCTTGGCAACAGCCGGTCGATCTCACGTCGAAGGAAGGGTCTGCGGTGAGCCCGGATGTCGCCTTCGACGGTCGGGGAGACGTGATCGCGGCGTGGAGCGGCACGAATGGCATCGAAGCCGCGTTCAAGCCAGCTGGAGGCGCGTGGCAGGCGCCCGTCGACCTTGGTCACGGCGCCGCGCCGCAGGTGGCGTTCGACGAACAGGGCGATGCGCTAGCCGCATGGGTTGGCGAGCACGGCGTCGAAGTCGCGGGTTATGCGGCTACCGGACCTGCTCTGAACAACGTCTCAATCCCTTCCGAAGGGTCAGTCGGTCAACCGCTCGCGTTCTCGGTCTCCCCGTTTGACGTGTGGTCGGTCCTTGGCGAAACCAGCTGGAGCTTCGGCGACGGCGCCTCCGCGAGCGGCACGAGCGTCACCCACACCTACACCGCTGCGGGCACCTACGAAGTGACGCTCCACAGCGTCGACACGCTCGGGAACGTAACGAGCACCTCAGGCAAGGTCACGATCGCGCCCGCGTCGACGACTGCGCCGTCTGGCTCGGAACCTACGTCCGGTTCACCCACGTCTGAATCGCCCACGTCTGAACCGCCAGCGATCAGCACGGTCAGCCAGTCGGCGTCGGTCTGGCACGAGCGCGGCAAGTCACGTGCTGGGACGACGTTCGCTCTCTTGCTGAACGAGCAGGCCACCGTGGTCTTCAGCTTCCTGCGGCATGTCAACGGGCGAATGGTCGGCAGCAGGTGCCTCGCCACGACTCCCGGGCATGCGGGACGTCAGGTCTGCAGCCGCACGGTCCTCACTGGCACTCTTTCGTTCGCGGGCCACAGGGGCATGAACAAGGTTGGCTTCCAAGGTCTCGTATCGCACTCGAAGCTGAGGCCAGGTCGCTACACGCTCATAATCACAGCGACAAACACCGCAGGGCAGCACTCGAGTTCGAAGTCGCTCAATTTCACGATCATGGGGTAGCGCCCGGCGGGCCTCTCGCTTGAGTCCGGGCGGGCCCGGTTGGACAGAGACGTGGGAGATAGAACCCACACCTCAGCTTGCGTGGCTCGTCCACGGCAGGCGCTTGACGGCGCCGCGCAGCTGGTGGGCGTTCACGCGTGTGTAGCGCTGCGTGGAGTCAAGATGCTTGTGCCCAAGCAGCTCCTGGATCTGGCGTAGGTTGGCGCCCGCGCCGAGCAGCTCGGTGGCGAAGACGTGGCGCAACGTGTGGGGCGTGATCCGCTTGCGCTTGTTCACGCCGGCCGCGGTGGCGTAGCGGCGGAACGTCACCGCCATGATGCTTGGCGTCAGGCGACGGCCCTGGATGCCCAGGAACAGCGCCGGGTCGCTCGTCGCCGGGCGTGTCCCAGCGTAGCCTACGAACAGCGGCACGAGCCCTGGGTGGATCGGCACGACGCGCTGCCGGCCGCCCTTGGCGTTGCGCACACGGACCAGGTGCCGGTCGAGGTCCACATCGTCGCAGTCCAGGCCGAGCAACTCCGAGCGGCGCAGACCGCCGTAGGCGAACAATGCGAGCAGCAGGCGATCACGCTCGCGCTTGCCGGCGTGCGTGCGCGTCCACACGCCCTCTTGGCCCGGCACATCCAAGAGGCGTGAAAGCTCGGCGCGGTCGAGGACGTCTGGTAGCGCCTCGCGCTTCTTCGGGGTGCGCAGGACATGCGCCGGGTCGCGCTCCAAATAGTCGTTCTCGACGCAGAAGCGAAAGAAGCACCGCAACGCTGCGACGGTACGGGCCTGGCTCGGCGGCGCCGGGCGATGCGTGGCCTCCTGCGCGAGGAAGCGCCGCAGGTCGGGCGTGCGGATCTCGGCCAGTGCCGCGAGACCCTGCGATTGCAGGAACTCAAGGCAGGTGCGCACATCGCGCTCGTACGCCTTGCACGTTAGGTCCGCGAGGCGGCGCTCCACGCGGCAGAAGATGATGAAGTCGGACAGGGCGTTGAACATCGGGGGCTCCGTTTGGGCAGGCCCCTGTAAAGGCTCCTTCTTACCCTGTCCACTCTCCGGCTTACCGACCTGCTAAGGAAAAGCCCCGCTCCGGCGGGGTTTTTCTATATGTGCAGTCGCCAGGTTCTTGACTGGATAAGCATTGATGACCCCCGGACGGGGCGGCACGTTAGGTTCGCTATCTCCAATGGAACCGCTCGGCGCGGGCGCCCGGGAACAGCCGGCAGCGTTGTTAGCGTGGCTTGCGTGAACCGTGACGAGCTTGGCGACTGGCTGGTGGCATACGAGCGAGCGTGGCGCACGCCTGGGACGGAAGTGCTGGTTGAGCTTTTCGCGCCCGACGCGACCTACAAGACCGCTCCGTATGATCGGCCGTGCCACGGCTGGACGCAAATCTCGGGCCTGTGGGAGACCGAGCGCGAGGGCCACGATGAGGTCTTCACGATGCAGAGCGAGATCGTTGCCGTCGAGGGTGACACAGGCGTTGTCCGGGTGCAAGTGAGGTATGGCGTTCCGGTCGAGGACGAGTACCGCGACTTGTGGATCATCCGATTCGATGAAACGGGGCGTTGTGCCGCGTTCGAAGAGTGGCCGTTGCGAGCGGGTCGCGAGGAAACCCCACTGCGCTTCCTCGATCACCTGGCATTCGACGTCGCTGACATCGCGGTCAGCCGGTGCTTCTACAGGGCCGCGCTTGCTCCTTGGGGCATGCGCGAGGTCACGGCCGGCGGCGCCTTCGGCTACGGGCCCGAGGGCAGCGAGGATCTGTGGATCGCGCAGGGCAAGCCCGGCCCGCCGGTACATATCGCGCTGGCGGCCCCCAACCAATCGACCGTCGACGCGTTTCATGCCGCGGCGCTAATCGCGGGTGGACGCGACAATGGCGCTCCGGGCCTTCGCCAGCGATACCACCCCGCCTACTACGCCGCGTACGTACTGGACCCCGACGGCAACAACGTCGAGGCCGTTTTCCACGGGGGGCATCCGCAGGGATTCTGACCCTGCCGCTCTGGTGGGAACGCATCACGGATCAGCGGAATCCGCTCGGAGCCAAGAGTCGGCGCTGGCCACCCAACAGCTATCAATGTCGCCGATGTGTGTTCACGGCGGCGCATGCGCCACCCGGCTGGCCGAAACGGGGATTCCCGCCGCAGGCGGGTGTCTCCCGGCTTCGGTCCGCACATGTGCGGGGTCGAACAACAGCATCATCCCGCGTCAAGGTCGTGCAGACGCGCCTTCGACATCATCACCCGCGCGCCGCTGAACGGCACGCCCTCGGCCTCCAGCAGGCGCCGCTGGCGCTCACCCTTGGCGAGCGAACCATCCGCGCGCACCACGCGGTGCCACGGCACCTCGCGCGCGTCGGTATGGCTCAACACCAGGCCCGCCACGCGCGGCGCGCCGGGCGAGATGTCGCCGTAGGTGCGCACCCAGCCACACGGGATCGCGCGTACGCGCGCGAGGATCGCCTGCTCGCGGGTGTCCTTGCCACGCTGTTGTGCCATGCCGGCATGGTGGCGCATAGTTTGCTCGCCTCGGGCGATGCGCTCGCCGCCGAGGGCCTCCGTCCTCAGTTTCCTTTCAGGTTGGCCTGTCAGCATCCTGCGATGCGCCTGTTGGTCGTCGACGACGATCCCTCCGTGCGCGAGGCGCTCGAGCTCGTGCTGGACCTCAACGGGTTCGAGGTGTCCACGGCGACGGACGGCGCGCGAGGCGATCCGCACGCTCGCGTTGCGACCGGCCCGACGCGGTGATCCTCGACGTGCTGATGCCCGGGCTCGACGGCCTGGAGGTGTGCCGGCGGATGCGCGCCACTGGCGATCGCACGCCCGTGCTGATGCTGACCGCGCGGGCCGAGGTCAGCGAGCGGGTGGCGGGCCTGGAGGCCGGCGCCGACGACTATCTGGCCAAGCCGTTCGCGCGCGAGGAGCTGGTCGCGCCGACTGCGCGCGCTGCTGCGACGCACGGGCTGGGAGGGCGACGGGGAGATCATGCGCTTCGAGGATCTGGAGCTCGATCCGCTCGCGCACGAGGCGCGCCGCGGCGGGCGTCCGCTGGAGCTCACGCGCACCGAGTTCCTGCTGCTGGAACTGCTCATGCGCCATCCCCACCAGGTGCTCGTCGCGCGCGCACGATCTTCGATCGCGTGTGGGGCTATGACTTCGGTCCGGCGTCCAACTCGCTGGAGGTGTATGTCGGCTATCTGCGGCGCAAGACCGAGGCCGCCGGGGAGCCGCGCCTGGTGCACACGGTGCGCGGCGTCGGCTACGTGTTGAGGGCCAGCCTGACGATGAGCTTTCGCCGGCGCATGGTGCTGCTGGCGGCCGGCGCCGTGGCGGCGGCGATCGTGATCGCGTCGGTCGTGGTGTATGTCGTGACCGCGCAACGAGCTGCGTGGGCAGATCGACGCCAGCCTGCGCCAGAAGCTCACTCCCGGCCTACCGCAGGCCGTTCAGATCAAGAGTGTGAATCTCAGCGCGCCAGAGCTCGCCAAGCTGAGGCGGGAAGGCAGGCTGCCGCCCGGGCGGTTGCCGCGGTTCGGGTTCGGCGGGGCCGCGGTGGGCAGCATGCCATTCCGGTGGGCTGCGGATCGGCGCACGGCGGCGAAGGCTTCCCCGGGAAAGCGCTGGGAAGATCCACCGCGGGGAAACGGTCTCGATCGAAGGCAACGCCGCGCTCGTGCCTGGCGGTCCGCGCCGCGCAAGCGCCACGCTCGGGCGTGCACGTGCGGGTGAATCGCTTGCAACAGCTCGTGCTGCCCGCTCCGACGCTCGGCGGCGCCGCCGGTTACGTCCAGCTGTTCCGATCCGACGGGCAGCTTCTGCGCTCCGAAAGCCCGGGGATCGCTGCTTCCCGTCACGGCCGCCACCCGCGCCGTGGCCGCGGGCCGGCGCAGTGCTTTCTTCAGCGACGCGACCGTTGGCGGCACGCCCGTGCGGATCCTGACCGAGCGCGCGCCCGACGGCGGGGTGTGGCAGGTGGCGCTGCCGCTGACCGACGTGGACAGCACGCTCGCGCACCTGAAGCTGGTGCTGGCGCTCGTGTGCTTGGGCGGGATCGCGCTTGCGGCCGCGCTCGGGCTGCTCGTCTCGCGAGCGGCGCTCGTGCCCGTGCGCCGCCTGACCGGCGCCGCCGAGCGTGTGGCGCGCACGCAGGATCTCGGCCACCGCATCGAGGCCGATTGAGGAGGACGAGCTCGGGCGGCTGGCTGGGAGCTTCAACACGATGCTGGCTGCGCTCGAGCGCTCGCGCCTGGCCCAGCGCCAGCTCGTCTCCGACGCCTCGCATGAGCTGCGCACGCCGCTGACCAGCGTGCAGGCCAACCTCGACGCGCTGGCGATCGGCGAGCGACTGCCCCCGCGCGAGCGCGCTCGCGTGATCTGGCGTACCGCACAGGCGCAGCTGCGGGAGCTGACGGTGCTCGTCGGC
Organism: uncultured Solirubrobacterales bacterium; assembly: GCA_963794715.1. GTDB lineage: Bacteria > Actinomycetota > Thermoleophilia > Solirubrobacterales > Solirubrobacteraceae > Palsa-744. Next base: position 1,584,885 of record CAWCEY010000002.1, read on the forward strand.
GATCTGGTCGACCTGTCCAAGACCGAGGTCGAGGAGATCGAGGTGGAGGACGTGCGCCTGGACCTGGCCGCCGCCGGGGCGATCGAGCGCGCCTGACTGCATGCGCCGGCGGTGCCGCTTCGTCCTCGACGCCGAGCCCTGTCTGGTGCGCGCCGCGCCCGCGCGCCTGGATCGCGCGATCGCCAACCTGCTCGACAACGCCTGCAAATGGAACCTGCCCACTTCCGCTTGCGGGCGGGCCGGCGATCCAATCGAGGTGCGTGTCCGCGGCGGTGTTCTGGAGGTCCGCGACCACGGTCCGGGGATCGCCGCGGAGGACCTGCCCCGGGTTTTCGACCGCTTCTATCGCGCGTCAGGCGCTCGCGCGCGACCCGGGTCGGGGCTGGGGCTGGCGATCGTCAGGCAGATGGCCGAGGGCCACGGTGGAGCCGTGCACGCGGCCAACGATCCACACGGCGGCGCCCGCCTGACGCTCGAACTGCCGGCGCTGAAGATGACCGACGCGGAGCTCGCCGCCTGCCAGCGTCACGCCCCCGCCGCCGGCGTCGTTTAGGAACTTCCTCGCCTGCTCTCAGCCAGTTCTCAGGTTCACCTCGCATGATGTCTCGGTGCTCGCCGATGCGTCGAGCTCACGGCGTATTCCGTCACCTCCCCGGGCTGCCGACACCCACCACCTGAAGGCGAAGGAGACAAACATCATGAGAATCAACCTCAGCGTGGTAATGCTCGCGAGCGGCGCCCTGCTGCTCGCCGGGTGCGGTGGCGGCGCATCGAGCCCGGGGGTCGCGCGCCTGTCGTCCAGCACGTTCGGTGGCACGGCCGCGGGCGCGGATGGCGGGTCCTCGGCGCCTGAAAGCAGCGCGAGCACCCAGCGGAAGATGGTCGCCTACGCGCAGTGCATGCGCTCCCACGGGGTGGCGGAATTCCCCGAACCCAGCGAAGGCCGCCTGCTCGTCCACAGCAGCGAGCGCAACGGGCGCGTCACCGGAGTCAACCCGCGGTCCTCCCAGTTCCAGGCGGCCCAAAAGGCGTGTCGATCGCTCGCGCCGCCGAAGCTGGCGCCCAGCCCCGCGCTGCGAGCCAAGATGCAGGCACATGCCCTGAAGTTCTCGCGGTGCATGCGCACCCACGGAGTTCCCAACTTCCCCGATCCGACCTTCTCGGGCGGCGGCGGCGCCAGATTGACGCTGAAGGCAGGCGGCGCCAACGGGATCGACCCCAACTCGCCGCAGTTCAAGGCAGCGCAGAAAACGTGCCAGTCGGACCTGCCCAGGCCGCCCGGCGCCAAGGGCGGGCCGGGAGGTGGCGAAGTCGCCTCCAGCGGGGGGCCTGGCGGCGGCCCCGGAGGGGAATCAGGGGGTCAGGTCGTGGCGGTCCCATGAGCGTCGGGTCCTTTGGCGAGGTCGGCGAAACGTTCCCGAAACCTTCGATGTCGTACAAGCATCACCGGTGAGCGATTCCATATCCGGTGAAGCCGCATCGGTGCCCCCGGCGGGGGACCTGGCCGGGTCCTCCGGCGAGCGATCGAGGATCGCCACGCCAGCCGGGCGCGCCCGCCGGAGAGCGCTGGCCGGCGTGGGTCTGGTGCTCGTTGCGACCGTCGTGGCCGTGATCGCCACCAACCCCTTTGGCGGCTCCACCGAGGCCGGCGGTGGCGTTGGCGATAACGCGACGGCGACCTCGCTGGCGACGGTAACCCCCCAGTCGCTCTCTTCACAGACGCAGGTGAGCGGGACACTTGGCTACGCGGGCTCCTCGAGCATCCGCGTGCCGTCGGGGACGGCTCCGTCCGCGGTCTCACAGGCGCAGCAGTCGCTCTCAAGCGCGCAAGCAATGCTGAGCACGGCGAGGGTATCGCTGGCGGGCGACAACCAAGCGCTCGCCGGCCAGGAGGCCACCATGTCGGCTGCCCGCGCCAAGGAGTCGGTCGACTGCGCCGGCGATGGCGCCGCGGAAAGCGCGTCCAGCGGCTCCCCCTCATCGGGCGGCGGGGGCTCGGGTCTGTGCGCGGGCGACGTGCAGGCAGTCTCCACCGCCCAGCAGGCCTCCACGGCCGCCGCGACGAAGGTCAGAGGCGATCGCGCACAGGTGGCCTCAGCCGAAAAGGCGCTCACCAGTGCCGAATCGAATCTGTCCACGGCGCGCTCGGCGGCCGCGCTCTACGGTCAAAGCTCCACGTTTACGGAGCTGCCGTCGGTGGGCCGGGTGATCACGCGTGGGCAGACCCTCTATGAGATCGGCGGCCAGCCGGTGGTGCTGCTGTATGGCTCGGCGCTGCCCATGCGAGCGTTCATCGCGGGGATGTCAGCGGGATCGGACGTGGGCCAGCTGAACGCCAACCTCGACGCGCTCGGTTACGGCCGGGGTCTCACGGGCGACACCCTCAGCGCCGCCACCGCCGCGGCGATACGCGCGTTTCAAGCAGCGCGCGGGTCGGCTGTGACCGGCGAGCTGCTGCTCGGCTCGGTGGTGTTCGAGCCCGGCTCGGTGCGTGTCACGAGCGTCACGCCGACGGTCGGCCAAACGGTTATGCCCGGGCCGGTGCTCGGTATCACCTCGACCGCCCGCCAGGTCAAGCTCGCGCTCGACGCCGCCCAGCAGGCAAATGTCAAGCAGGGCGATCCGGTCACGATCACGCTGCCCGACAACCAGAGCACGCCGGGGCGGATCACCTACGTCTCAAGTGTCGCCACATCGCCGTCGAGCAAAGCCGGTGAAGAAGAAAGCGCGCCCACAATCGAAGTCGACGCCGCGCCGACAGACCCCGCGGCGACGGGTCGCCTTGACCAGGCGCCCGTGAACGTGTCGATAACCACCGAAAGTGTCCAGCACGCGCTCACCGTGCCGATCGACGCGCTGCTGGCGCTCGCCGGTGGCGGCTACGCGGTGGAGGTCGCCGAAGGCCGCGTGCACCGTCTGGAGGCGGTCAATCTCGGCCTGTTCGACGACGCCGACGGCCTCGTGCAGGTCAGCGGTCAAAGTGTGTCCGCCGGCCAGCGCGTGGTGGTGCCACAGACATGAGCAGTGCCACAGACATGAGCGGTGCCACAGACATGAGCGGTGCCACAGACATGAGCGGCGCCCCAATCGCGCTCGCTGCCGCCAGCCTCGCCGATGCGGGATCTGGACGGGCGGCCAGGCGCATCGAGCAGACGCCACCGGTGCTGGAGCTGCGCGCCGTGAGCAAGGTCTACGGCGCCGAACCGCCGGTGTACGCGCTGCGGGAGGTGAGCTTCGCGGTGCGCGAGGGCGAGCTCGTGGCGATCGTGGGCCCCTCGGGTTCGGGTAAGACGACGCTGCTGCACGTCATGGGCACGCTGGAGCGCCCCAGCTCGGGGGTGGTGTCGATCACGGGCCTCGACGCGGCGCGGCTCACCGATCGCGAGTTGGCCACGTTGCGTGCCACGCGTATCGGGTTCGTCTTTCAGCAGTTCTTCCTGGCAGAGCACTCCACTGCCCTGGAGAACGTCGCCGAAGGGCTGCTGTACGCCCGGGTTGCCGTCTGCGAGCGACGCCAGCGGGCGGCCCACACGCTCGCCAGGGTGGGGCTCACCGAGCGCGCCCACTTCCGTCCGAGCAAGCTCTCCGGTGGCGAGCGCCAACGCGTCGCGATCGCGCGCGCGCTGGTCGGCCGCCCCGCGATCGTGCTGGCCGATGAGCCCACCGGGAACCTCGACAGCGCCTCCGGCGAAGCGATCCTCGCGCTCCTGCAAGAGCTGAACGCCGACGGCGCCACGATCCTCGTGATCACTCACGACCACGACCTCGCCGGCCGCCTGCCACGACAGGTGCAGGTGCTCGACGGGCGCATCGTGCACGACACCACCGACCCGGGAGCAGAGCAGTGATGGCGCGGATGACGGGGTTGCGCCGCCGTGTTCGCCGGGTGGGGTGCGGGCTGATCGTGGCCGTTTTGGGCGCCGCTCTCGGTGGCACGCCGGTGGGGGCTCTCGCCTTTGTCCAGTCGCTGCAGGTCACCCCCGGGGTCGGCGCCATGCAATCCACCGTCACGGGAACACCCTTCCCGGTCCCGCTCGCCGTCACCGTCACCGACGCGCGGGAGAAGCCCATCCCGGGCGTACTCGTCACGTTTTCAGCGCCCTTCGCCGGTGCCAGCGGACGCTTCACTGTTCATGCTCGCGGCCCCCACCATCGCGCCCACGTCTCTCACCCATACACAGTCAGGGTCAAGACCGACGCGCGCGGGATCGCCGTGGCACCGGCCTTCACCGCCAACGACACGCCAGGTGGCTACATCGTCGAGGCGACCGTCGAGCACGCCAGGCCGACAGCGTTCGCGCTCGTCAACCAAGCACCCGGGCAATCCCAGTGAGGGCGCGGTGAGTGCCGTCGCCGATCCCACCCGAGAGCTTGCCGGCGCCACGAACCTCCTTCCGCGGAGGCTGCGCCCCGCCGATCTCGCGCGCGTGGCGAGCGTCGGGCTTCGCACGCGTCGAACGCGTGCCGCGCTCTCCGCGCTGGGGATCGCGATCGGCGTCGCCGCGATCGTCGCCGTGCTCGGCCTGTCCGCTTCCAGCCAAGCCGGGCTGCTGTCAGAGATCGAACGCCTCGGGACCAACCTCCTGACCGTCACCAACGGCCAGAGCTTCGCCGGTAAGACGGCACAGCTGCCCCTCATCGCCCCCCCGATGATCGCCCGTATCGCCCCCGTGGAAAACGTCGCCGAGACGGGGAACGTCAAAGGCAGTGTGTACCGCTCGCCACTGATACCCACCGTCGAAACCAACGCCCTGAGCGTCCAGGCGGCGAGCCTCGGCCTGGCGCACACGCTGGGCATCGATGTCGTGCAGGGCCGCTATCTGAACGCCGCCACCGCCCGGGAGCCCGTGGCGGTACTCGGCTTCGCCGCCGCGCAGCGACTCGGGATCGACCACCTCTACGCCGGCGAGCGGATCTGGGCCGCCAACCAGTGGCTCTACCTCGTGGGGATTCTCGGCCCGTCGTTGCTGGCGCCCGAAATCGAAAGTGCGGTGCTCGTCGGCTTCAAGGCCGCGGAACGCTACATGCGCTTCAACGGGCACCCCAACACCGTCTACCTGCGCGCCCACAACAGCCAGGTGGCGGCCGTCCAGTCGGTGCTCGCCGCCACCGCCGACCCCGAAGCGCCCAACGAAGTCAACGTCAGCCAGCCCTCGGCCACGCTCACTGCGCGCGCCGACGCCCAGGGCGCCTTCAACGGGCTGTTCCTCGGGCTGGGCGCCGTGGCGCTGCTGGTGGGCGCCGTCGGCGTGGCCAACATCATGGTCATCTCCGTGCTGGAACGCCGCTCGGAGATCGGGCTGCGCCGAGCGCTCGGCGCGACCCGCGGGCAGATCCGCATGCAGTTCCTCTGCGAGGCGATCCTACTCGCGCTGGGCGGCGGCGCGGTCGGCGTCGCCGCCGGGGCGCTTGCCACCGCGATCTACGCCTCCACCAAGGGCTGGGCGATCGTGATCCCCACCCTCGCCTGGGCGGGGGGATTCGGCGCGGCGCTCCTGATCGGCGCGCTCGCCGGGCTGGTGCCCGCGCTGCGCGCCGCGCGCCTCTCACCCACCGAAGCGCTGCGAACGGTGTGATCAGCCCGGGACACGACAGACAGCGGCCCCGCCGTCGCGCTACCCTGCGCAGGCGATGCGCTTCGCGGTGAAGTTTCTGGGCTGCAAGGTGTCCCACGCCGACGCCATGCTGGCGCGCCGGCAGCTGCTGGAGGCGGGGCACGAGGAGGCGCCCGAGGAGGAGGCGGAGCTGCACGTGATCAACACGTGCTGCATCACCGGCGAGGCGGAGGCGAAGTCGCGCCAGTCGGTGCGCCGCTCGTTGAAAACCGCGCGAACGGTGTATGTGGGGGGTTGTGCGGTCAACCTGCGAGCAGCCCAGTTCGCGGAGATCGACGCGGCGGTGCGCCCATTCACGGGTACGGCCGAGGATGTGGCGCAGGCGATGGCGGGCGCGCTCGGTGGGTGCGCGGATCTGGAGCACCAGCCGCTGGTGGGCCGCGCGCGCGGGCGGCACCTGGAGGGCCGACCGATTGGGGAGACACTCGCTGCCAAAGCCGGGAGACACTCGCTGGCGCTCGCGTCCCCGTTTCGGCCAGCATCCCCGAATCGACCGATGAGGGAGACACTCACTGCGCTCGCATCTCCGAATCGACCAGCGGCCGTGCGAACTCGCGGCTTCGTGAAGGTGCAGGACGGCTGCGACTGCCACTGCGCCTACTGCATCATCCCGACCGTGCGCGGAGCCGCCCGTTCGCGCCCGGCCACCGCTGTGCTCGATGAGGTGAGGGCGCGTGTGGCGCAGGGCCAGCCGGAGGTGGTGATGACCGGGATCAGCGTGGGCGACTACCGCGATCCGCGGGAGGGCCTGGAGCTGGGCCAGCTGATGGCGAGGGCCGCGCGGCTGGAGGGCGTGGAGCGCGTGAGGCTGTCCTCGGTGGAGGTGATCCACGTGCGCGACTCGCTGATCGAGGCGCTGCGGGAGGAGCCGAAGGTATGCCCCCACCTGCACGTGCCGATGCAGTCGGGCGACGACCGCGTGCTGCGGGCGATGGGGCGCCACTACACGGCGGGCGAGTACCTGGAGGCGATCGAATCGCTGCGGGGGGCGGTGCCCCAGGTCAACGTGACCACCGACATCATCGTCGGCTTTCCCAACGAGGATGAGGCGGCGTTCGAGCGGACGCTCGGGCTGGTGCGGGCGGCGGGAATCAGCCGGGTGCACGCCTTCTCCTACTCCCCGCGCCCGGGCACCGCCGCGCAGGAGCTCGGCGACCGGGTGGCGCCGGAGGAGAAGAAGCGCCGCTCGCGGGAGCTGAGGGGCCTCTCGGAGGTGCGCTCGCGCCACCATCGTACGGCGAAGTTGGGCGCCACCGAACGGGTGCTGGTGGACAAGGTGGCGCAGACGCAGTGCTCCGGGTACACCGCCGACTACACGCGCTGCTACCTGCCGGCGGGCGCGGCGAGCGCGGGGGAGCTGGTGGAGGTGAGGGTGCAGGAGCTGCATGCAGATGGTCTGCGTGTGACGCCGCTGTGAACAACGCCGGTTCCACGCCCCCGCGGCGCGGCTATCCTTCCTGGCATACCGGCGAGCATCCAAGAGCAGCTAGAGCGATCTGGCCACCGCCATGAAGGCGGGGGAGAAAGCGCGCGTGGGCGCGCTGAGGATGGTGCTCTCGGAGCTGCAGAAGGACGCGAAGCTTGGGGGAGGGGACGAACAGGCGGTTCTGCGCCGCGAGCGCAAGCGGCGCCTGGAGGCGGCGGAGGCCTATCGCGAGGCCGGTCGCGAGGAGCTGGCGGCCGGCGAGCAGGGTGAGGCGCAGCTGATCGCCGCCTACCTGCCGGCGGAGCTGCCGGAAGCTGAGCTGCGGGAGATCGTCGAGCGCGCGGTGCGCGACAGCGGAGCCGAGTCGGTCAGAGACATGGGACGCGCGATGGGGGTGGCGATGGCCGCGGTCGATGGCCGCGCCGACGGCAAGCGCGTCTCCGGATTGGTGCGGGCCGCGCTCAACGGATGAGGACCCAGATCGAGCTGCCTGGCGAAGTGGCCGCCGAGCTGGCGGGCAGCCAGGACGCCGTGTTGAGGGCGCTGGAGGGGCACCTGGAGTGCAGGGTGTTCCTGCGCGGCAACCTGTTGACGCTGGACGGATCGGAGGGGGAGATGCGTGCCGGTGAGCGGGTGGTGAAGGAGCTCTCGGAGCTGATCGCCCGTGGGCACGAGATCGGCCCGGGGACGATCGCGGCGGTGACCGGGGCTTTGGATGCGCACGAGTCCCCGGCGAAGGTGCTGGAGGACGTGGTGTGGCGCCACCGCTCGCTGCGGGTGGCGCCGAAGACCGTCAACCAGAAGCGCTATGTGGACTGCATCCGCGAGCGCACCATCACCTTCGGGGTGGGCCCGGCGGGCACGGGCAAGACCTTCCTGGCGGTGGCGATGGCGGCGGCGGCGCTCTCGCGCAACGAGGTCAACCGGATCATCCTCACGCGCCCCGCGGTGGAGGCGGGCGAGCGGCTGGGTTTCCTCCCCGGAGACCTGATGGCGAAGGTGGATCCCTACCTGCGCCCGCTGTTTGACGCGCTGCACGACATGCTGGACCCCGAGAAGGTGACCCAGCACCTGGAGCGGGGTGTGATCGAGATCGCGCCGCTGGCGTTCATGCGCGGGAGAACGCTCAACGACTCGTTTGTGATCCTCGATGAGGCGCAGAACACCACACCGGAGCAGATGAAGATGTTTCTCACGCGTCTGGGCTTCGGCTCGCGGATGGTCGTCACCGGCGACGTCACCCAGGTGGATTTGCCGCCCGAGCAGCAGTCCGGCCTGATCGCGGTGGGGGAGGTGCTGGGAACGGTGGAGGGGATCGAGTTCGTGCGCTTCGGCGGCGAGGACGTCGTGCGCCACAAGCTGGTGCAGCGGATCGTGGAGGCATACGACGAGCACTCCCGGTGTGACACCCGCGAGCTCCGTCCAGTGGATCGCCGGCGGCAGGGGTAGCGAGCGGGTGGAGATCGAGGTGCTGGGCGCGGACGCGCTCGGAGAGCGGGCTCCTTCGGCGCGCCAGCTGCGGCGGCTGTGCCTGCTGGCCGCGGCCTGTGCCGGGGTCGAGGATGGTCACCTGGCGATCGAGTTCGTCGATGCCGAGCGCATCGCCCAGCTGAATGCGCGCCATCGCGGCAAGCCCAGCCCGACCGACGTGCTCTCGTTCCCGATCGACGGCGCCACTCCCGTGGTGGGGGCGACGCGCGAGCTGGGCGACGTGGTGATCTGTGCGGAGCACACGGAGGATCTGCGCGAGGCGATCATCCACGGGGTGCTGCATCTTGTGGGGATGGATCACGAGATCGATGGCGGTGAGATGTTGGCGGTGCAGGCCGAGCTGTTGCGTTGGGAGGGGCTCCCCGCGAGCATCGGATCGCCCCGGTCGGCACTGTGACTGGGCCGGCCATGCGACTGGGTGGCGTTGTGGCCGGAGCGGTTTCGTGATCGGGGCGTCGTTGTGAGGGGGGCGCGATCGTGACCCGTGCCGGCTTCGTGGCGCTGCTGGGGCGCCCCAACGTGGGCAAGTCCACGCTCGTCAACGCGGTGGTGGGCGGCAAGGTGGCGATCGTCTCCGACCGCGCACAGACCACGCGCCGCGCGATTCGGGGCGTGCGCACCGAGGGCGACTGCCAGATCGTGCTGGTGGACCTGCCGGGGGTGCAGCGCCCGCGCGACGCGCTCACCGCTCGCATGTCCCAGCGGGTGCAACAGGAGCTGCAGGGCGCCGACGCGGCGTTGCTGATGCTGAACGGCGAGCAGGGAGTGGGTCCGGGAGATCGCTTCATCGCACGAGCGCTCCAGGGCGCGCCCCCGGTGGCGATCGCGGTCAACAAGGTGGATCGACTGAGCCGCGCCGGCACGCTCGCGGCGTTGCGGGGCGCCGCGGATCTCGGCCTCGACGCAGAGGTGTTCCCGGTGTCGGCCCGCACGGGGGAGGGCGTGTCCCAGTTGGTGGAGCATCTGCGCCAGCTATTGCCCGCAGGCCCCTTTCTGTTTGATGCCGATACGCGCTCCGACCAGTCGCCGCGGTTGCTGGCGGCCGAGCTGATCAGGGAGGCGGCGATCAGACGCACCTTTCATGAGCTGCCGCACGCGGTGGAGGTGGTGGTGGAAGAGATCGAGTGGGTACGCGAGGGGATGACGCGGGTGCGGGCGCTGATCTGGGTGGAGAGCGACTCCCAACGGGCGATCGTGGTGGGCGCGAAGGGGCGGATGATCAAGGCGATCGGCAGCGCCGCGCGCGGAGAGCTCGAACGGGAGCTCGGGGGCAGGGTGCACCTCGACCTGTCGGTGCGAGTGCGCCGAGACTGGCGCCGCGACGATGGCTTGCTCGATCGTTTGGGGATCGAATGAACCCCGTCTGCGAGGGGCTGGGGCACCACATTGATGGTACGGTCCATTCGCGGGACCTTATTCTCAAGATATCGGAACCGTTCGCCCAAAGGCTGCACGGCGGCGCGGTTTGGTGTACGGTTTATGTAACGGGTTGTTCGGAACGCAGGAAACGTTATCTTACGGCAGCAGGGACCCACAGAGCTAGTTGTCAAAAGGGGGCCGGCGGGGAGATGTCAGCGAAGATCGCAGTACTGGGGTTGGTGATCGAGGAGCCCGGTCCCGCTCACCGTCTGACGGCGAAGTTGCGCCAACGACTCTCATCGGCGGGGTTTGTCGATTCCAACGTGTACTCGGCCCTCACTCGCCTGGAGCGCGACGGCCTGGTGCGCGCCATCGGTGGGGAACAGGGGTCGGAGCGGACACGCGGCGTCGCTCAGGCCGGGACGCCATTTTCCGCGTCCAGAAGGAGCGTTTCGAGCCCGCCGCTGGCGGCGGTGGGCAGTCCCGCCGGCGCCGCGGCCATGGTCGAGCAGGCGGGCATGAGGCGCCAGCAAGCCGTCGCGGGACGGCGCCGACCCGCCCCGGGGCGGGCGCCGGGCGCGCGCGCGGACTCGCGCTCCTTCGAAGCGACGCCGGCCGGCGTACGGCACTTTGAGGAGTGGCTGCTCAGATCCTCCACAGCGCCTCCTCTGCGCGACGAGCTGCACATGAAGGTCGCCCTCTGCCAACCGCACAACCTGCCGCGGCTGGTCGAGCTGGTCTACGGCCAAGAGCTGATCTGTCTGGCGCGCGTGCAGGAGCTCAAGCACACCTTCGAGCGGATGCGTCCGCCGGCGCCCAATCGGTGGTCGGGCCTGGTGCTGGTGCACATCCGCGATGCCGAGCTCTCCTTCTGGGAGGCGCGGCTGACATGGCTGCAGGGCGTGCGTGAGTCCCTGGAAGGAATGCGCGCCGCATACGAGCGCGCTACCGGCACGGTTGGGCCGCCAGCGCAGCGTCGTGCACCGGCTCCGGCTTCCGCGGCGCTCCTGCCGCCGTCGGCGCGACTCACGGCGTAAGGGCGCACGGGCGCACAACCTCCGGCGGGTTGACAGAGCCGTGAGCGCCGCGGAGCTGCCCGCCGTTTGAGGCCGCACAATTCTGTCGGGTTGAGTATGTTGTACACGAAGTGCTGGTAAAGCGCAGACCATCGGTCCGCGAGCGAGCGCCATTCGGAGAGGTGAGAGTGGGCGCTTTGCTGTCGCTCAAGGGCGTCAGCAAGAGCTACTGGCGGGGCGACACAGAGGTGAGAGTGCTCCACGAGGTGACGCTTGAGATACGGGCGGGGGAGTTTGTGGCGGTGTGGGGCACCCGCGGGTCTGGCAAGTCGACTTTGCTGAAGCTCGCTGCTCGCCTGGAGATTCCCGACGGCGGCAGCGTGTGCTTCAACGGCGTCGATCTCGCCGGTCTTTCCGAGCGCCAGCACGCGCGGATGATGCTGGAGTGGATTGGCTGGGTGCGACGCACGGGGCCGCGCAGCGACCTGCGAATGCTCGACTACGTGGCGCTGCCACTGCTGGCCGCGCACGGCCGCCGCCACGCCTACGCGCTGGCCGAGGCCGCGGTCGAGCGGGTTGGGCTCTCGGCGCAGACGCGCCAGCGGTGGGGCAGTCTGTGCGACGGGGAGCGGGCCCTGATCGGGATCGCCCACGGGATCGCGCGCGCGCCGCGGCTGCTGCTGGTGGACGATCCCACCGCCAACCTCGACATACTCGAACGCGAGCGGGTGACCGAGCTCTTACATTCGCTCGTGGACGAGCAGGCGGTCGCCGTGCTGATGGCGGTCCCCGACATGCCCGCGGCGATGCGTGCCGATCAGATCCTCTCACTTGGTGGGGGCCGTCTGAGCTGCGTCTCCTCGCCGCCGCCGCCGGCGCGGGCGGCTCAGGCCAACGTGATCCAGCTGCGCGGCAGGCAGCAGCTGGCGTAATGCTTTCAGCGCGCGAGCCCACCGGCTTGAGCGGGGGACGGCTGGCGTGATGCTCGAGTTGCGCGATCTGGTCAAGCACTACCGGGTCGGCGAAGACGAGCCCGTGCGCGCCGTGGACGGGGTGTCGATGTCGGTGGCGGCGGGCGAGCTGGTGGCGCTGTACGGACCCAGCGGGTCGGGCAAGACGACGCTGCTGATGCTGATCGCCGCGCTGCTGTACCCCGACAGCGGGACGGTGTGCGTGGGCGGACGCGAGGTATCGGCGCTCTCAGATCGGGAGGGCGCCGCGTACCGGCTGCGGGAGCTCGGGTTTGTGCGACAGAGCCTCAATCTGATGCCGGGTGTGAGCGCGCTCGACAACGCGGCGCTGAAGCTGTTGGGGACAGATCTCACCCCGCGCGAAGCGCGCCGTCGCGTGAGCCCGCTGCTGGAGCGGCTGGGCCTGGGAGATCGATTGCGCCACCGTCCCGACCAGCTCTCGATGGGCGAGCGCCAACGGGTGATGATCGCGCGCGCGCTTTCGACGGAGCCCAAGCTGGTGATCGCCGATGAGCCAACCGGCAGCCTCGACTCGCGACGCAGCCGCGAGGTGCTGGCGCTGCTGGCTGGTCTCTGCCGAGAGCGCCAGGTGGCCACTGTGCTGGTCACGCACGACCCGCAGGCGGCCGCGTATGCCGATCGCGTGCACTCCCTGCGCGATGGCAGTCTGTGCGCTTACGCGCCCGAATTGGTGCTCGCATCGCTCGATGCCGCCGGCCCCTGACCGTCGCCGCGATGCGACTGCGCAACATTATCCTCCTCTACCGGGTGCGCCTGCGGGCAAGGCTTGCACACGAGCTGTTCGCGATCCTCGGGATCGCGGTTGGAGTGGCGCTGTTGTTCGCCTCACAGATCGTCGGCGCCAGCCCCAACACCTCGATGCGCCAGCTGGTCAGCGGGGTCGCCGGGACGATGCGCCTGCAGCTGGCCGCCCGCGATCCGCGTGGCTTCCCGCAGGGCATGCGTGGGAGGGTGCAACGCCTGCCCGGGGTACTGGCCACGATCCCGGTGTTCCAGGAGCGCGCCAATCTGATCGGCCCCGCTGGCCAGCAGCCGATCGAACTGCTCACCACCGACGCGCGCTTCGCGCATCTCGGCGGGCCGCTGCTGCGCCGCTTCAGCGTCGCCCAGCTCAACAACCAGCGGGCGTTGGCGGTGCCGATCGAACTCGCCGACGCCGTGGGGCTCTCTTCGCTGCAGGCGGCCGAGCTGCAGGTCGGCGGTCGCGCTCTGCGAGTGTTTGTCGGCGCCGTGCTGTTCGAAGGCGGCCTCGGTGTGCTCGCGCACAGCCGCTTTGTGTTTGCGCCGCTGCGCTACGCCCAGCAACTGGCGGGATTGCGGGGGCGCATCACGGCCGTCCTCGTACGCCCGCGCGCGGGGCACGAACAGGAGGTGCACGCAGAGCTCGAGCGCCTTGCCGGGGGGCGGCTGAACGTCGAGCCCGCCAACTTCGACACCACGCTGTTCAACCAGGCGTCGGCGCCGAGCAACCAGTCAGCGGAGCTGTTCTCGGTGATCGGCGCGCTGGTGGGGTTCCTGCTTGCCCTCAACGCGCTGATGCTCACTGCCTCCCAGCGCCGCAACCTTGTCGAAGACCTGCGCCTGGACGGCTACTCGCGCCGGATGATCGTCGAGGTGCTGCTGTTCGACGCGCTGGTGCTCGGGGTGCTCGCCTCGCTGCTGGGACTCCTGCTCGGCGATCTGCTGTCCGCGGCGCTGTTCAACTCAAATCCCGGCTACCTCTCGTTTGCCTTCCCGATCGACGCGCACCGCATCATCACCTGGCAGAGCATCGTGTTTGCCGTGTGCGGCGGGCTGCTGGCCGCGTTTGCCGGGGTGTTGATCTCGCTGCGGCGAGCGATCCTCACCCGCCGCCTGCTCGGGGAGGCGCCCGCACGCGTCAGGTCGAGCTCGGGCCTGAGAGTGCTGCTGGGGGAGCTGGTGTGCTGGACGATCACTGCCGTCACCCTGCTGGTCGCCCCGGGCGCCGCGATCGTGGGGATCGTCAGTCTCGTCATCGCGCTGTTGCTGGCGCTGCCGTGGCTGCTGCGCATCTGCATCGGGCTGGCCGATCGGCTGCAGCGCTCGCTGGGCGGCACCGCCGCTCACCTCGCGCTGATCGAGCTCAGATCGACCGCCAACTGGTTGCGCACGTTCGCGATCGCCGCCACCGGCGCCACCGCGGTGTTCGCCAGCGTGGCGGTCGAGGGCGCGCAGAGCAACCTACAGCGCGGACTCGACCGCACCGCCCATGGTCTCGCCGCCCCCGCCACGGTGTGGGTGACCGCGGCGGGCGCGCAGAACGTGCTGGGCACCACCGCCTTCAACCCAGTGCAGGCGACGCTGCTCGAGCACCTGTCGGACGTGCGCGGCGTGGGCCTCTTTCACGCGGGCTTCGTGGACGATGGCGTGCGCCGGGTTTGGGTGATGGCGTTTCCACCTTCGGCCGCCGACCCGATCCCTCCCGGCCAGCTGCTGAGCGGCGATCTGGCGCGGGCGACGGCGCGGCTGCGTCACGGGGGCTGGGCGGTCGTCTCGCAGGGGCTTGCCGGCGAACAGCACCTGCGCCTCGGCCAGGCCTTCAGGCTGCCGTCGGCGCGGCCGATCGTGCTGCGCGTGGCGGGTTTGAGCACCAACGTCGGCTGGCCGCCCGGTGCGATCGTGATGAGCGCCAGCGACTACACCCGCGCCTGGCCGGGTGAAGGAGTGAGCGCCTACGGGATCGCGTTGCGGGCGGGCGTCTCACCGCGGGCAGGCCGCCGCCAGATTCAGCGCGCGCTCGCCGTGAGCGGAGCCGGTCTTACGGTGGAAACCCGCTCCGAACGCGAACAGCGCCTGCGCGCGACCAGCCGGCAGGGACTCTCGCGTTTGACGCAGATCACCAGCCTCGTGCTGATCGCCGCGATCCTCGCGATGGCGACCGCGATGGGCTCGATGATCTGGCAGCGGCGGCCGCTGCTGGCGGACATGAAGGTCGATGGCTTCGCCCAGGGGGTGTTATGGCGCTCGCTGCTCGTGGAGAGTGGGCTGCTGCTGGGCGTGGGGTGCTCGATCGGCGCCCTGTTCGGGCTCTGCGGCCAACTGCTGTTGAGCCATGCGCTCGCGGTGGTGACGGGCTTCCCGGTGGTCTTCTCGGTCGGGGCTCTGGTGGCGATCGGCAGCCTGCTCGCGGTGACGAGCGTGGCGGTGGCAATCGTGGCCCTGCCCGGCTACCTGGCGGCGCGCGTGCGCGCGGCGATCGCCCTGCAGGATTGATGCGTTCGCTTTGCGGACGTTGCCGCTGTGGCAACTCGATGTTGGACCGGCGCCACAACCTGCGCATTACGCAATGGCTGTACAGTGACGCCAAGCCTTCACACAAACCTGTACACTGATATACATAGTGTCCAGTCGTGTACAAGCCACAATGACTGCCCAGATTCCGAGAGGAACGATCGACTTGAAGATTTTCACCTGTGCATTGAGCCGCTCACGGTGGTCGGGGATGATCGCTTGTGCAATGCGGGACGGAAACGTCAGCCTACGGGTCATGGCTCCTCGGTTGGAAGTGAGGTGGCGTCCTACGCGACGCCCAGCCGCGGGCGCCAAGGGTGGCGCGCTCCGCTCTCGAACCGCTCGACCGCGAGCCGGGCGCTGGATGCGGCGTCCGGCTCGCAGCTCCTGCCGCGGTGCCCGCGCGCATCGCGGAGTCCGCGCGCATGGCGGGTTGGGAGCATGAGCAAGCGAGCGACATCCACCGGCGAGGAGGCGACGAGCCGCACGGGCATCGAGCTGCTGGAGGAGGAGCGACGCGGTCGGTTCTCATCCTCGCTGCAGGCGGGTCTGGCGATCCTCAACTGCTTTAGCGCGCAAAAACCCGTGCTGGGCATCGCCAAGTTGGCCGACGAGCTCAACATGAGCCGCTCCACTACCCACCGCTACGCCTCCACGCTGGTGGCGCTGGGCTACCTGGAGCAGGACCATGCGCGTCGCTATCGCCTGGCGCCGAGGGTTGCCGACATGGGGATGTCGGTACTGGACTCGATGGCGCTGCGCGGCAAGGCCCGCGAGCCACTGCGCGAACTGCGCGAGCAGACCGGCCGCACCGCCTCGCTGGCGGTGTTGGACGGTACCCAGATCCGCTACGTCGACCGGCGCCGCGGCTGGCGCCGCGGGCAGCACGCCGTCGACCTCGATCTCGGGGCGGGGGCGCACCTGCCGGCTCAGTGCACCGCGATGGGCAAGGTGCTGCTCGCCAACCTGCCCGACCGCGAGCGCGAACGGCTGATCGGCGAACTGGAGCTGACCAAGCGCGGACCCAAGAGCATCTCCAGCAAGAAGGCGCTGCGCTCCGAGCTGCAGCAGGTGCGCGATCAGGGCATCGCGCTGGGCGACGAAGAGCTTGGCCCCGGTGTGCGGACGATCGCCGCTCCGGTGCACGGCCCCGACGGCGAGGTGGTCGCGGCGGTCGGCGTCCCGGTTCCGGCTGACGACTACACGCTGGATGATCTGCGCAACACCGTTGGGCCCACGGTGCTCGCCGCCGCCAAGCGCATCTCCGCCGCGCTGCGAGCTTAGTCAGCATGGACGTTGTGGGGCTGGCCCTCGGCGTTCGCAGGTTCGCGGGTTAGCCTCGCGGTTGTTACCGACCGCTGCGGCCAGTGCCGCATACGAATGGAGGACCAGCCATGCCTGACGTTACTGCCTTGATTGCGCCTGCTGATGTGCGTTTGTGGGTCAGCCTTGATGTTCATAAGCTCTCGATCGTCGCTTCGACGTTGCCACCGGTGGGCGGGCAGCCCGATGTGCAGAGGATCGAGACGACCGAGAGGGCGATCCGTCGGTTCATCGACCGTCTTGGTGGCCCTGAGGGCCTGGCGGTCTGTTACGAGGCTGGGCCAGGCGGGTTTGACTTGCTGCGGCTGTTGCGTGGTATCGGCGTGGCGTGCGAGGTGATCGCGCCGTCGTTGGTGCCGGTTCGTTCTGGCGACCGGGTCAAGACCGACCGCCGCGACGCGAAGAAGCTCGTGCGGCTCTTCCGCGCCGGCGAGCTGACCTACGTCCAGGCGCCGACACCGGAGACTGAGGGATTGCGCGATCTGTTGCGCTGCTGGGACGATCTGCGCTGCGCGAGGACCGCGGCCCGCCACCGTGTCCTGAAGCAACTGCTGCGGCACGGGCGGGTCTTCCGCGAGGGCAAGAAGGCCTGGACGAAGATCCACCGCGCGTGGGTCGCTCGCCAGCGTCTGGATGACCCGCTCGCGCAACTCGCGCTGGAGCAGATGCTGATCCACCTCGATGGCATCGAGCGTCAACTTGACGCGCTGGATACCCAGCTCGACCGGGTCGCTCGCAGCGAGCAGTGGGCCAGCCAGGTCGATGTCCTCTCTCGCTTCCGCGGGATCTCCACGCTCACAGCGCTCGGGTTGATCGCCGAGATCGGCGACTTCGCTCGGTTCTCTCATCCACGGGAGCTGGCGTCGTGGCTGGGGATCACTCCGAGCGAGTACTCCTCCGGCGAGCAGCAGCACCGTGGCCACATCACCAAGGCCGGCAACCGTCACGCCCGCCGCCTCCTGGTCGAGACAGCCTGGCACTACCGTCACGCTCCCCGCAGGCCCGCATCTGGCCCGCAGCCCGACGAGCGTGCCTGGCAAGCCCAGATCCGCCTGCACCACCGCTACCGCCACCTCACCGAGCACGGCAAGCGCCCGACCGTCGTCAACATCGCGATCGCCCGCGAGCTCACCGGGTTCCTATGGGCAGCAATGACCAACCAGCCCGAGCGCAAGGAGGAACTCGCCGCCTGACCAACCCCCGGGTGCTGGCGCCGGGCGACCGGTGCGACCGCCGGAGGACCCTCGAAGGCCCTATGCGATCCCGACTCGCGATCTTAGTTCGAGGCAGCTCACGACCGGACACTGTCCTGCGGTCCCGACCCGCGAATCTCAGAGTGACAGTCGTCGTTGCCCTCGCACCGGTCGCCCGGCCCCAGCAACCACACCCACCATGACCACCAAAACAACAAACCCCAACCCCGCCCTTGACAACCACGTCCATCTCAGGGCCTCGGAGCCCTGAGCCTGGGGTTCACCGATCCAGGCTGAGAGCTTGGGGCCTCCCGATAGGCCCTGAGCCTGGGTTCACCGGTCCAGACTGAGAGCGTCGGTCAGAGGCCGCGCTCCAACCGGTCGGCGATGCGCCGAATCGACTCCAGGTCGAGCTGCGAGCGGAACAGGAAGGGCACTCTGACCACCTGTGGGGTGTCGTGCGACCCTTGGCCCACCGATCGAAGATCGGCCAGTAGACGTGCGATCTGGCGCTGCTGTGCGAGGACCCGTTGATGGACGGCGTGCGCGGTGCGCGCGGCGGAGATGGTCACGGTACTCCCCCCGCCGGGGTCCTTCCCAACCGCCGCGATGCGCCGCAGCTCCTCCCCCGCGAAGCGCCTAGGCAGGGTGCCGTTGACGATCACGGCGTCCAGCTCGCGGCCCAGATCGCGGCGCAGCCCGGCGCGCAGCTCGAGCGTCTCGGTGACCCCCATCTCGGTGGCCTGCGCCACCGCCAGGTAGGCGGTGCGGGCGGGGTCCTCCAGCAGCTCGCGCACATGGCCGGACTGGCGTGCGATTGGCCCCACACGCGCAATCGCCCCGAAGGTGTGCGGCGAGCGCAGCATCGCCAGCGCGTGACCGGTGGCGGGCGCGTCGAACACCACCAGGTCGTAGTCGCGCTCATCCGCCGCCGCGCTCCCGCCCTGTTCGTTGGCGGTGGTGCCCCCCGCCGATCGACGCTCGGCCGGCGCTGCCCGGTTGGCTGGCCGATCCGCCGTGGGTCGCCGGCTCTGGGCGAGCTCCCACAGCTTCACCATCGTGATCATCTCGCGCGCGCCGGGCGCCGCCGCGATCAGGTAGTGGAAACTCGAACTGGCGGTGAGGACCCGCGCCGGCACCCGCCCCCCGGTCGCTCGCAGCCATTCGGCGAGCACCCGATCGCGGTCGATCGCAAGACTCCACAGCCCCTCCCGCAGTTGCGTCTCCACGCCATGGGCAGGCGGCTGGGCGTGACCGAAGAGGGCCGACAGCCGGCCCGTCCCCGCGGTCTCACCGCCCGCCTCGCCGCCCGTCACCTCGACCACGATCGTGCGCAGCCCGCGGCGCGCCCCGAGCAGGCCGAGCGCGGCCGACACGGTCGTCTTGCCAACCCCACCCTTGCCGGTCACCACGATCAGCCTGCGCTCCAGCACCGATGGCATCGCCAACATGATGACGGACCCATGCGCGGCCTACAATCTCCGGGATGAGCGCACCCACCGAGGAGCCGATCGACGTCGCCTACGACGAGCGCGGTCTGTTGCCATGCGTGGTGCAGGATTGGGTCAGCGGCGAGGTGCTGATGCTCGCCTACATGAACGAGGAGGCGCTGCGGCGCACGCGCGCCACCGGTGAGCTGCACCTCTGGAGCCGCTCACGCGGGGAGCAGTGGCACAAGGGGGCCACCAGCGGCAACACCCAGGCGGTGCGGGCACTGCGCGTGGATTGCGACGGCGACACGCTGCTCGCGCTGGTGGAGCCGGCCGGCCCCGCCTGCCACACGGGAGAGCGCACCTGTTTTCACCGTGGCGCGCTGTCGCCGGCGGCGCCTCACGAGACGCTGCCGGCGCTCGAGCGCACGCTCCTCACACGCGCGCGCGAGCGCCCCGCCGGCTCCTACACGGTGGCGCTGCTGGACGATCCGCCGCTGATCGGCGCCAAGGTGATGGAGGAGGCCGAGGAGGTGGCGCGCGCCGCCCGCGAGGAGTCCGACGAGCGCGTCGAGGAAGAGGCCGCCGACGTGCTCTACCACCTGCTGGTGCTGCTGCACAGCCGCGGCCGCGCCCTCGCCGACGCCGAGCGGGTGCTCGATGCCCGCCGCCGCTAGGGATCGAAGCGGAGCCCGCCCGCTCGGGACGCGCCCGCCCGCCCTGCCGCTCGACGGCGCGTACAACCTGATCCCCGTCTGCGAAAGCTTCATCGCGGACTGCGAGACACCGGTGTCGGCGTTTTTGAAGCTGCGCGCGCTGGCGCCCTCCGAACCGGCTTTCCTGCTGGAGTCAGCCGATCAGGGCCAGCGCGTGGGGCGCTGGTCGTTCATCGGCGTGCGTCCGCGCTCGGTGCTGCGCTGGTCGCTGGGCGACCCCGGCGACCCCTACGCGCTGGCGGCCGAGCACGTGGCCCGCTTCCGTCAGGCGCCAGTGAGCGACCCTGGCGATCGGGCTCCGTTCACCGGCGGCGCGGTGGGCTTCTTCGGATATGACCTGGTGCGCACCGTCGAGCCGCTGGGCGCGCCTGCGGGGGGTCCGGGCTCGGATCCCGTGGGGCTGCCGGACATGGCGCTGATGCTCTCCGACGCGCTGGTGACCTTTGACCACCTCAAGCACACCGTCACGATCCTCGTGAACATCGAGGTGGAGGCCGGGATGCAACCGGGGGACGCCGAGCTGGAGCGTCGATATGCCGATGCCGCGGCGAGCATCGCCGCGATCCGCCGCGTGCTCGACGGCCCCGTTCCGCATGTCGAGCGGGTGGGCGGGTTCCAATCGCCGCGCCAGACACCGCGGTTTGAGTCGAACATGCCGCGCGCCCAGTTCGAAGGCATGGTGGAGCGGATCGTGCGCTATATCCACGCCGGCGACGCCTTCCAGGTCGTGCCATCCCAGCGCTGGTCGGCGCCGGTGCCGGTGGAGGCGTTCTCCATTTACCGCGGCCTGCGCACGGTCAACCCCTCGCCGTACATGTACTACCTCGATTTCGGCGACTTTCAGGTGGCGGGCGCCAGTCCCGAGCCGCTGCTGACCGTCAGCGCCCGCCATGTCTCGACGCGCCCGATCGCGGGCACCCGCCCGCGGGGCGTCTCACCCGAGGAGGATCGCCGCATCGCCGCCGAACTGCTGGCGGACGAGAAGGAGCGCTCCGAGCACGTGATGCTGGTCGATCTCGGGCGCAACGACCTGGGGAGGGTGTGCGAGTACGGCAGCGTCACCGTGGATGAGCTGATGGAGATCGAGCTCTACAGCCACGTGATGCACATCGTCTCCTCGGTGTCCGGCACCCTGCGCCCCGATGTCGGTGCGATGGATGCGCTGCGCTCGGTGCTCCCCGCTGGGACGCTTTCGGGGGCGCCGAAGGTGCGCGCGATGCAGATCATCGACGAGCTGGAGCCGGTGAAGCGGGGCGGGTATGGCGGTGCGATCGGCTATCTCAGCTACGGCGGGGACCTCGACACCGCGATCCACATTCGCACGGTGGTGGTCAAGGATGGCGTGGCCCACATCCAGGCCGGCGGCGGCACCGTGGCCGACGCCAAGCCGGCGTATGAGTACGAGGAGTCGGTGGCGAAGTCCACCGCGGCGATGCGCGCGATCGCGCTGGCATGCGAACAGGCCGATTGGGCTTAAAAGGGAGTCCGATGAAGGTATTGGTCATCGACAACTACGACTCGTTCACCTACAACCTCGTGCAGTACCTCGGCGAGCTGGGCGCGGAGGTGCACACGGTGCGCAACGACCGCGCCACCGTCGATCAGCTGCTGGCCGATGAGTACGAGCGCTGCGTGGTGTCGCCCGGGCCGTGCACCCCCGATGACGCGGGGATCACGCTGGAGGCGGTGCGCCGGCTGCCCGAGGCGGGGATCCCCACGCTCGGCGTGTGTCTCGGCCACCAGGCGCTCGCGCAGGCGTTCGGGGGCCGTGTGGTGCTGCACCCGCCGGTGCACGGCAAAGCGACCACGATCGAGCACGACGGCCGCACGATCTTCACGGGCCTCTCTTCGCCGCTGACGGTGGGCCGCTACCACTCGCTGATCGTCGATCGCGAGCTGCCCGCCTGTCTGGAGGCCTCGGCCGAGGGCGACGGTGTGCTGATGGCGCTGCGCCACCGCGAGCTGCCAGCGGAGGGCGTGCAGTTTCACCCCGAGTCGGTGCTCACCGAAGAGGGCAAGCAGCTGTTGAGCAACTTCCTCCACTGATGCCCAACCCGATCCTCACCGCCGCGATCGACACGTTGGCTTCGCGCAGGGACCTGAGCGAAGCGCAGGCCGCGGAGGTGCTCGCGCAGATCATGCACGGCGAGGTCTCCGAGACGCAGATCGCGGGCTTTCTGATCGCGTTGCGCACCAAGGGCGAGACGGTGGCGGAGCTGGCTGGCATGGCGCGCACGATGCGCGAGCTGGCGGCGCACGTGCCGAGCACCCACGAGAACCTGCTGGACACGGCGGGCACCGGCGGGGGACGGCGCACCTTCAACGTCTCCACCACCGCCGCGCTGATCGCCGCGGGCGCGGGGTGCGCGGTGGCCAAGCACGGCAACCGCTCGGCCACCGGCCCCTCCGGGTCGGCCGACCTGCTGGAGGCGCTGGGCGCGCGCATCGACCTGGATCCCGAGGGGGTGGCGCGCTGTATCGAGGAGGTTGGGTTTGGCTTCATGTTTGCCCCCGCCCACCACCGCGCGACCCGCTTCGTCGTCCCGGTGCGCCGCGATCTGGGGGTGCGCACGATCTTCAACCTGCTCGGGCCACTCACCAACCCGGCGGGCGCCACGCGGCAGCTGATCGGGGTCTCCGACGCCCACTTCCTGGAGACGATCGCCGGCGCGCTCGCCCTGCTGGGCTCCCGCCGCGCGCTGGTGGTGCGCGGCGAGGATGGGCTGGACGAGATCTCGATCTCGGCCCCCACGACGGTGGTGGAGCTGGACGGCGAGGAGATCCGCCGCTACACGATCACCCCGGAGGAGCTCGGGGTGGCGAGCGCCCGGGTCTCGCCCGACCGTGTCACTGCCGCCTCCGAGCCGAGCGCCCCCGGCCATCCCGAGCTGGCTGGTGGCACGCCGGAGGAGAACGCGGCGGTCACTCGCGCGATCGTTGACGGCGAATCCGGTCCGCGCGCCGACCTCGCCCTGGTCAACGCCGGCGCCGCGATCTACGCGGCCGGAGCGGCCGCCTCGATCGCCGACGGCGTGGAGGCGGCCCGCGTGGCGCTCGCCGACGGCAGCGCCGCCCATGTCCTGCGGGGCTATGTGGAGGCCACGCTCAGGTATGCGCCCGCCGAGGCCGCGACGTGACCGGCGCCAGCGGGGAGATCCCCACCGTGCTTGAGCGCATCCTGCGCACCACGCGCGAGGAGGTGGCACGGCGCAAGCGCGAGCTGCCGCTCGACCGGCTCGCGGGCGGCGGCGAGGCCCCGGCCGCCCACCGGTCCCTCCGTGCGGCTCTGAGCGAGCCGGGCATCTCCGTGATCGCCGAGTTCAAGCGCCGCTCTCCCTCCGCCGGAACGCTGCGCGAGCGCCCCGACGTGGCCGAGCTGGTGGGCGCGTACGAGCGCGGTGGCGCCGCCGCCGTCTCGATCCTCACCGAGGGCCCGCACTTCGACGGCTCGCTGCACGATCTGCGCGCGGCGCGGGCCGCCTGCGCGCTGCCGGTGCTGCGCAAGGACTTCATCGTCGACCCCTACCAGCTGCACGAGGCATGCGCCGCGGGGGCCGACGCGGTGCTGCTGATCGTGGCCGCGCTCGATCAACCGACGCTGCGCGCTCTGCACGAGGAGGCGAGCGAGCTGGGTCTCGACGCGCTGGTCGAGGTGCACGACCGCGCCGAGCTGGCGCGCGCACTCGATGTGGGGGGGCGGCTGGTCGGGATCAACAACCGCGATCTGCGCGACTTCAGCGTGGATGTCGAGCGCACCTTCGCCCTGCTGGAGCAGATCCCCGACGGCGTGGTGGTGGTGTCGGAGTCGGGGATCGCCACCGCCGAGCAGCTGCGGCGCCTGGAGGAGCGGGGCGTGCAGGCGGTGCTGGTGGGGGAGACGCTGATGCGCTCGCCCGACCCGCGGGCCGCGCTGTTGGAGCTGCTGTCGCGCTCGGATGCATCGCCGCCCCACGCTCGCACGGGCGCCGCCGATCGGGCGCCGGAGGGGTCGGCAAAGTTTTAGAGACATCGCGGCAGACCTTTAGATCGCCTTCATCGCCGCCGATCATCCTGTTCGACATGACCCCAATGAGCTTGTATTCCATGCCCGCCGTCAACCGGCCCCCCGCGGCCATCTCGCCGCGATGAAGCGCCTCTTCGCAATCCCCTTCCTATCCGCCCTCGTCGGCGGCGGCGTCGTGGTGGCGGTGCTGGCCGCCAGCGGCAGCCTCAGCTCCTCCAGCAAGACCGTCACCGAGGTGCAGGCGGCGGCCCCGTCGGCGAGTACCGGCACCGCCTCGTCGTCAGCCACGATCCCCGCGAAGAACGGGGGCGGCTTCACCGCGCACGAAATCTACGAGCACGCGGCCCCAAGCGTGGCGTATGTGACCTCGACGATCGTGCGCAAGAGCGAATCGCCCTTTGGCTTCGGCGAAAGCTCACAGCAGGGGATCGCCACGGGATCCGGCTTTGTGATCGACGCCAACGGCACGCTGCTCACCAACTGGCATGTGGTGGAGAACGCGGTCAAGGTCACCGTCAGTTTCGAACACACCAAAACCGTCGAAGCGCACGTGATCGGCAAGGACCCCTCGCAGGACCTCGCGGTGCTGAAGATCCCCACCGAAGGCTTGACGCTCCATCCGCTCAAGCTGGGGAATTCCGATGCTGTTGAGGTGGGCGAACCGGTGTTTGCGATCGGTAATCCCTTTAACCAGCGCGACACTCTCACCACGGGGGTGATCTCCGCCCTGCAGCGTCAGATCGAATCCCCCAACGGCTTTGCGATCGACAACGTGCTGCAGACCGATGCGCCGATCAACCCGGGCAACTCCGGCGGTCCGCTGCTCAACTCGCAGGGCGAAGTGATCGGCATCAACTCCCAGATCGAGACGGGCGGCGGTGGCAGCTCGGGCAACGTGGGCATCGGGTTTGCGGTGCCGATCAACACCGCCAAGAAGGAGCTGCCCGAACTCGAAGGGGGCGGCACGCTGCGCAAGGCGTACCTCGGCGTGGTGGCGCTCACGATCAACGGCTCGCTTTCCAGCCTGAATCTTCCTGTCAAGGAAGGGGTGCTGGTGGAGAACGTGCAGGCGGGCACGCCCGCGGCCAAGGCTGGGATACGCGGCGGTAACGTCGAAGCCAAGATCGGCGGCGGGGAAGTCAACGTTGGCGGAGACATCATCGTCGGGATCGACGGGAAGCGGATCAAGAGCGCCGAAGCGCTCACCGCCGAGATCGAATCCAAGAAGCCCGGCGACACAATCTCGATCGAACTGCTGCGTGCCAGTGGTGGCGGCGGCTACTCCAAGAAGACCTTCAACGTCACCCTCACACAGCGCCCCAATTCGGCTCCCACCGCCAATCCGGAAGGCTGACGACCCGACCTGGAATGCGAGTGGGGCATTGACGGCTCATCGAGGCCCGCCTAAGGCGGGCCTCGATCCCACGGGACTCACCCTCGGCATGTCGGGCGCCGGCCAGTCGCTACCGTTGGCGTATGACTGAAGCGAGCCCCCAGGTGAAGGTGTGCGGCATAACTAGCCGCCACGACGCCGAGCTGGCGGTCGAGCTGGGCGCGTGGGCGGTGGGCATGATCTTCTACGAGCCCTCGCCACGGGCCTGTGCGATGGAGGAGGCGCTGGGGATCGTGTCGGCGCTGCGCCGCAAGGTGGAGCTGTGCGGGGTGTTCGTCAACGCGCCCCTGGATGAGGTGGTGCAGGTCAGCGACGAGCTGGGGCTGACGATGTTGCAGCTGCACGGCGACGAGGGGCCGGCCTACTGCGCGGAGGCTGGGCACCGCACGGGGGCGCAGGTGATCAAGGCGGTGCAGGTGGCGTCGATCGGAGAGGTGCGCGACGTGGAGCGCTTCCACACCGACTTCCACCTGCTCGACGCGCGCGCCACGACGCCGGGCCGTCAGGATCTGCGCGGAGGCACCGGGGAGGCGTTCGATTGGGGTCTGCTGGCCGCGCGGCGCTCCAAGGCGCCGCTGATTCTCAGCGGGGGTCTTGGGCCGGAGAACGTGGCGCAGGCGATCCTCGCGGCCTGCGCGCACGGGCACCGCGCGCGGCCGTTCGCGCTGGACACCGCCAGCGGCACGGAGGCCGCCCCGGGACGCAAGGACCCAGAGCGGCTGGGCGCGTTCTTCGCGGCGGTGCGCGACGGCGCGCCGGAGAACATTGAGCCGCTGAGCGCCTCGGTGTAGATAACCTCGCCCACGTGAGCACCATCGAGCATCGCTTTGGACGGTACGGGGGGCAGTATGTCCCCGAGACGCTGATGCCCGCGCTGGCGGAGCTGGAGCAGGCCTGGGTGCAGGCCCGCGAGGACGCCGGCTACCGCGCCGAGCTGGATGGGCTGCTGCGCGACTTCGGCGGGCGCCCCACGCCGCTGTACCTCGCGCGGCGGCTGTCGGAGCGCTGCGGGAGGAAGGTGTATTTGAAGCGCGAGGACCTCAACCACACCGGCTCGCACAAGCTCAACAACGCGCTGGGGCAGGCGCTGCTGGCGCGGCGGATGGGCAAGCGGCGGATCATCGCCGAGACCGGCGCCGGCCAGCACGGGGTGGCGACCGCCACCGTGTGCGCGCTGCTGGATATGGAGTGCGAGATCTACATGGGCGCCGAGGACACCCGCCGCCAGCGGCCCAACGTCCAGCGCATGGAGCTGCTGGGCGCCACCGTACATGAGGTGGACGCGGGCGCGCGCACGCTCAAGGAGGCCACCTCCGCGGCGATCCGCGACTGGGTGAGCAACGTGGCGGGCACCCACTACGTGATCGGCTCGGTCGTCGGCCCCGCGCCCTACCCGGCGCTGGTGCGCGACCTGCAGCGGGTGATCGGCGACGAGGCGCGCGCGCAGCTGCGGGAGCGCGAGAGGCGCCTGCCGGCGCGCGTGATCGCCTGCGTCGGCGGGGGATCCAACGCGCTGGGGATCTTCACCGCGTTCCTCGACGATCCCGCGGTCGAGCTGGTCGGCGTGGAGGCCGGGGGGGAGGGGATCGACACGCCGCGCCACGGCGCCCCGCTCACGGTGGGCGGCCGCGCGGGTGTGCTGCACGGCGCGCTCTCGGCGGTGATGCAGGACGAGGAGGGCCAGATCATCGAAGCGCACTCGGTGTCCGCCGGTCTGGACTACCCCGGCACCGGCCCCCAGCACGCCCACCTGCGCGACTGCGGCCGCGCCCGCTACGTCGCCGTGCCCGACCGCGACGCGCTGGCCGCTTTCCGCGAGCTGGCGCGCCTGGAGGGCATCATTCCGGCCCTGGAGACCGCGCACGCGCTGGCCTGGACGCTGGCGCAGCCCGACGGCGAGCTCGACCTGGTGTGCCTCTCCGGGCGCGGGGATAAGGATCTGGCGGAGGTTCTCGCCCTCTCATGAGCGCCGGGGGCGCCGAGCGGATCGCGGCGGCGTTTACCGGCGCCGAGCGCGAGCAGCGCGCCGCGCTGATGCCCTACTTGATGGGCGGCTTTCCCACGCTCGCCGAGTCCATCCGCATCGGCGAGGCATGCGTGCAGGGGGGCGCCGACATCCTCGAGCTGGGCGTCCCCTACTCCGACCCGCTGGCGGATGGGCCGGTGATCCACGACGCCGCCACCCGCGCGCTCGCCGCCGGCGCCAGTCTCACGGGTGTGCTGGAGGTGGCGCGCGCGCTCGCCCCGAGCGTGCCGGTGGTGTTGATGTGTTACGCCAACATGGTGCTCGCCGGGGCGGGCGGGGCCAGCGGGGGCTCAATCCAGGCGTTTGTGGAGCGGCTGGCGCTGACCGGCGCGAGCGGGCTGATCGTGCCCGACCTTCCTTTCGAGGAGGCCGCCGAGGTGTTGGGCGCCTGCGACGCGCACGGGCTGGCGTTGGTGCCGCTGGTGGCCCCCACCACGCCGCCGGCGCGCCTCGCGGAGATCGGCGCCCGCGCGCGGGGGTTTCTGTACACCGTGTCGGTGGTCGGCACCACGGGCGAGCGCGCGGCGCTGGCGGAGCGCTTCGCCGAGGTGGTGGCCCGCGCCAAGACGGCCACCGAGGTGCCGGTGGCGCTGGGCTTCGGGATCAGCACCCCCGCCCAGGCCCGCCAGGCGGCCGACGCCGGAGCCGACGGGGTGATCGTAGGCTCGCGGCTGGTGCGCGCCGCCGGGGAGTCCACAGACCCGGCCGGTGCGGTCGGTGAGCTCGTCGCCGAGCTGGCCGCGGGGTTGCGGGGATAGCTTTCGAGGCCGCGTGCCGGCACCACGCGGGCGGCCGGGTCGTCGTGTCGTAGTTGGCCGGGTTGTGGTGTCGTGGGGGGGCCGGGTTGTCGTGTCGTGTCGTGGGGTGGGGCCGGGTTGTATATGTTCTTTTCGGACCCCAACCCTTCATTTTGTGAAGTGGTAGGGGCGCGCAAAATACATCTCCACTTCCTCCTTCCCATCGGCGACACACGCCGCCCGCCCGACAGGTAGGATGCGCACGATGGGATTGATCACAGCCATCACCGCCGGTCTGGTCGTGTGGATCGTGCTCTGGGCGCTGGGCGCCAAGGGGTTCGACGCATTCATGCTCGCCGCCCTCATCATGCTGGTCGGCGCCTGTGTGCGGATCCTCGCCGGCTACCTGCCCGGCCGCCGTCGCAGCGGCGTCTGAGCGGCCCGTGCGGCTCGGCCGGCCTCCGCGTCCCACGCCCCGACTTGTGCCGGCTGTGCTCCTACGGCTCGTGCGGCTCGGCCGGCCTCCGCGTCCCACGCCCCGACTTGTGCCGGCTGTGCTCCTACGGCTCGTGCGGCTCGGCCGGCCTCCGCGTCCCACGCCCCGACTTGTGCCGGCTGGGCTCCTACGGCTCGTGCGGCTCGGCCGGCCTCCGCGTCCCACGCCCCGACCTGTGCCGGCTGGGCTCCTACGGCTCGTGCGGCGCCGCCCCACTTCGGGAATCACGCTCCGGTTTGTGCTCGCCGGGTTTGTCCTGGCCATGTTACCCGCGCTGCTCGCGCTGCTGTCCGGCTGCGGCGGGGTGGGGGTATCCACCGCCGGCACCCTCCCCGGCCAGCTCACCGTCTACTCCAGCCTCCCCCTCCAGGGGCCGCTAGCGGCCGACTCGCTGCAGATCGAAAACGGCGAGAAGCTGGCTCTCGCCCAGGTGGGGGGGCGCGTGGGGCGCTTCAAGATCGACTACGCCTCGCTCGATGACGCCAACCCCAAGACCGGGGAAGCCGACCCTGGGATCATCGCCAGCAACGCCCGCGTGGCCACCCAGGACACCTCCACGATCGCCTATCTCGGCGAGCTCGACTCCGCCGCCACCGCCGTGTCGCTGTCGTTCGTCAACGGCGCCGGCATCCTCCAGGTGAGCCCCGCCAGCCCCTACGTTGGGCTGACCTCCTCACTGGACGCCGGCCAGGACGAACCGGAACGCTTCTACCCGAGCGGCCAGCACACCTTCGTGCGGCTGATGCCCGGCGACCAGGTGCAGGCCGCCGCCCAGGTGAGGCTGATGCGCGCGCTGCATCTACCCAGCGTGTACGTGATCGACGACCTCGACCCCTTCAACGCGCCGCTGGCCTCGATCGTCGCCGAAGATGCCAAGCGGGCCGGCATCGCGGTGCTGGGCGAAGACCAGATCGAAACCACCGCCGGCACGGAATACGCCGGGGAGGTACACAAGGTGCTGGAAAGCGGCGCCCGCGCGGTGTTCTTCAGCGGCGTCCCCAACGCCGGCGCGGTGGCGCTGTGGCAGCAGTTGCACGCCGCCGACCCCCACCTGCGGCTGCTGGGGCCCAGCAGCCTCGCCGAACCCGCGTTCGCGGCGCGGATCGGCGCCGCGGCGGCGCACACCTACCTCACCACGCCGCTGCTGGCGCTCTCGCTCTACCCGCCGCCCGCGCAGCGGGTGCTGGCCGAATACGCCAGGCGCTTCCACCACGCCCCCGGGCCCTACGCGCTGTACGGGTATGAGACGATGAGCGCCGTTCTGCTCGCGATCCACCGCGCCGGGCGCCACGGCAACGACCGCCAGACGGTGATCCACAAGTTCTTCGCGATCAAACACCGCGACTCCGTACTAGGGCGCTACTCGATGCTCCCCGACGGCGACACCACCCTCTCCCGCTACGCCGTGGACCGCGTGCGCTCCGGGCGGTTGGTGTTCTACCGCGCGCTTGACCTGCCGCCCGTGGGGTGAGGCCAGTCGGGTGGGCGGCGGCCCTCCAATGGGAGGCGATACCCACGAGGCGGTGTCGGCTGGAGAATTCGTCGGAGCGATGGATACCGCCGGGTGCGCTCAGTTTCGCCGCGATGTTTCCAGATGCTCCGGCTAGAAAATGGCACAGATAAAGGGGATCCGCGCGGTCAATCGCAGTTTCTACCACAGTAGTGAACACTGAAACGCCTCACATCCATTGACAGCGCCCTGTTGTTTGAGCGATTCTAGGCGAGTACCTGCAGACGGGTTTGACCATGGGTAGGGATCTCGTCTGAAGGCAAATACCGATCGCTCCGCGCGCGGCCCCCCTCTCTGGGTCGCGCGCGGAGAATATAAATACGAGTGTCCCTTGATAGGGATAGGAGGAAATTACGTACATGCCTAAATTGAAGGTAGTAATGCTGAGCGCCCTCGTGGTGTTCGCGTTTGCAGCGGTGGCGTCGTCCACCGCTTCGGCGCATGAATGGTTCGTCAACGGGAAAGCAATCGCGGCTGCCGAAAAAGTCGAAATCAGCGGGAACCAGCTACCTGGCGAGAACCAACTCGAAGGCGTGATTCTCGGTGCCAGTGTGCACATCTCATGTCAACAGGTGGTTCTTCCAGCTGCCAGTAATCTTCTTGAAGAAAAAGGCAAATTGAAAACCAAGCAGGAATACAAAGCATGCACGCTGAGCACCGTCAATGGCGAAGGCGTAGTGGAAAACTCCCCCAAATGCAAGATCGCGAACTTCAACGCGGAAGGCGCTGGCGAATTGAGCGAAGCAGGGATCATCAAAGTCAAAGGAGAACCATTCGCCATAATTAAAATCGAAGAAAATGGTGGCGCCTGCACCCTCAAAGGGGAATATAAAGTCGAAACAACACAGGAATGCAGCTTGCCGCACTTTGCGGTCGCATCGTTAGTTGCTGTAATTTTATGCAACCCGACCGGAAGCAAACTCCTCAAACTGGGTGTCGAACCGGCAAAACTCTACGCGGACATCGGAGTCGCGGGAACCAAAGGCCAGACATTGAGTTCCAACTAGACTGAATCTATCTACAAGCGAGAAGGTATCTCGCTGACGATTAAACCTGCGCCTCAGCCATGCTGAGGCGCAGGTTGTCGCCTCCACTTACATCACCTACCACGGATAATTACGTAAAGTGAGAAACATCTATAGCCTAGCTCCAGATGAACCGGCACAATGGGCCATCGAATTGTGCAAGCCCACATACCGATCCATAAGGGATGTCTACTGGGTTCTGGCGGCTATGCTCATATCTATCAGTGCATTGATATGGGCGTCGTCCGCTCAGGCGGCGGTATGTGCGAACGAAGGCATTCGCCTCGAGCAGGCATACAACTCGCAGCTGCCGGACTGCCGTGCCTATGAGCAGGTCTCACCGGTCGAAAAGAACCTCAGCAGCGCGATCGGCCACGCTGGCCTCGTACAGGTTTCCGTCTCGCCGAACAACGAAGGCCCTACGCGTGTGTCGTATGGGGCGTTCGTTCCTTTCCCAGGCACCCCCGGCTCCTCAGAATACCCAACATACCTGGCCACCCGTGCGTCCGACGGCTCAGGCTGGTCCACGCTGGGGCTTCTGCCGGCGAGTCCCGGCCCAAAGGGCCAAGAACCAGCCGCCAGCTTCCTCGTGTCCGGCTTGACCGCCGATCTCTCCTATGCCGTGTTGGAGAACTCCCAGGCATCCACTGGCGCGCTCTACGACGTCAGTGCAGGCCGTCTACTGGAATTTCCGTTTGCCGACGAAGAATTCGTCGATGCCTCGACTAACGACTCAACAATTCTCGTTGCAAGCAATCAGTCGCTCCACGTGGCCCAAGGTTCACCGACTGGTATCGGAGGCGAGCCCAATCTCTACGAGTGGCACGAAGGGGCTTTGCGCCTCGTGGCGGCAGACGCCGCGGCTGGCCCCGATCTTGAACCAGAACATCGAATCAGGGCTTACACTGAACACGTTATTTCGATGGACGGGACACGAGTGTTCTACTCGAGTCCCGCAGCCGCCGCAGGCGAAGGGCGCATCTATATGCGCGAAAATCTGGGCGAACCCGTACCGATCTCCGCTGGCGTTGCGGAATGGCGTGCCGCCACACCGGACGGCTCAAGCGTGTTCTACACCGAAGGCGGCGGAGTGCGACGTGGCGAAGGCGTTATCGGCGGGCTCTACCGGTGGACGTGGCGGCCCGGCGAAGCCGGGCCCCACACCGTCCAGATTGCCGAACCCTCGACCAATGTTCTTGGAACGCTGGGTGTCTCCAACGACGGCTCCTATGTGTACTTCGTCGCAGAAGGCAAGCTCGGCGGTAAGAACGCTCAGGGCGAAGAAGCAGTTGAAGGGGAGCCGAATCTTTATGTGTGGCACGAGGAGGGGGGGGCACAAGTTGTTGCATTTATTGCCACAACGACCTCCTCGGTCGATACGGAAAACTGGCACAGCTACTTCTATCCTGAACCTAACGGTCCCGCGGAAGGGCTCAAGAGTTCGCAGGTCACGCCCGAAGGCACGACGCTCCTGTTCACGTCGATCCTACCGCTCACCCACTACGAAAACCAGAAGCATAATGAGATCTTCCTATACGACGCGATGGGCGCGTCGCTGACCTGTGTATCGTGCAACCCAAGCGGTGCGCCGGCTAGCATAGACGCCTATCTCTTGCATCAGCCCATCAAGTACGCTGCCCAGCCGGCCGGGCGCAATCGACCCTTTGCGCTTCACAACCTATCCGAAGACGGGCAGCGCGTCTTCTTTCAGAGCGCCGAAGCGCTCACGCCCCGAGCGGAAAATGGTCTCGCCAACGTGTATGAGTGGGAGAACGGCCAGATCTATCTGATCTCCAGCGGCCAGGGGGCCGGTCCCGCCTACCTGGGCGACGCCTCCGCCAACGGGAGCGATGTCTTCTTCTTCACCGGGCAGTCGCTCGTCATGCAGGATCAGGACGAAAACATCGATCTGTACGATGCCCACGAAAACGGGGGCATCGCCGCTCAGAATGAAGGGCCTCGGCCGGACTGCGGCGAACAGTGCCACGGGGCGGGGTCTGCGCCCCCGTCGTTCGGGGTGCCCGCCAGTTACACTTTTGTCGGGTCGAGCGATGTCGCTTCGCGGACGCTGGTCGGGCCGGTGGCCAAGCCCAGGGCCAAATCCCATTCGAAGCCGAAGTGCAAGCGGGGCTACAGGCGCCACAGCGGTGGTAAATGCGCGCGGATCAGAGCGTCGAGGCAGAAACGATGACGCCGCGTGCGCTCAGGGCGGCCATCGTCCTCCCGGTGCTGCTGGCGGTGGTGTTCGTGCTCGCGGCGTCGGCGGCAGCTGATGAAGGGTTCGGCATCGAATCGTTTACAGCCTCGCTGGAATCCGCGGGCGCCACCGTTCGGCAGGCGGGATCCCATCCGGAAAGCATGACAACCACGGTTATGTTCAACCACCACCTGAATGGACGCATAGGACCGGCCCCGGCGAAAGAATTGCTCGCTGCGTCCGACGGCGATCCCAGGACGCTCGTGGTAAACTTTCCTCCGGGTCTCCTCGTCAACCCGACGGCCACGGCGGAACGATGCACTGAAGAAGAGCTGCTGCAGAACGAACGGTACTTCGGCCGGCCCGAATGCCCGCCGGGTGCGGCAGTCGGAGAAGTATTGGCGTTCCTGGAAATCGGAAAGGCCAAAGAGCCGATCTACAACATGGTTCCGCCCCCTGGGGTGGCCGCCGACTTCGCTTTCAACGTGGTTGGGCAGGTCATCGTGCACATCGTCGGCAAGGTGGATCCGACTGGTGGCTACCACATCTCCGCCTACGCCAATGAAATTGTGCAGCGCGACGGCTTCTATGGATCGATCGTCAAGCTGAATGGCTTTCCCAATGGCCCGGCCGGCAAGCCGCTGTTGACGATGCCCACGTCGTGCGGTGATCCACTGACCTTCGCCGCCGAGAGCGAATCATGGCAGGGCGAACAATCACCGCAATCGTTCACACCGCTCGATGGGGAAGGCAAACCACTCACTGTCACTGGCTGCGAGCGGCTCAACTTCAACCCGGAATTGCGCGTGCGGCCCACCACGCGCCAGACGGACTCCCCTAGCGGCCTCGACGTGGAACTCAGCATGCCCCAGGAAGAAAACGCCGGCGGCCTCGCCCAGGCCGAGTTGAAGGAAGCGTCGATCACGCTGCCTGCTGGGTTCAGGGTTTCTCCGGCCGCCGCCGCGGGACTCGGCGCCTGTACGCCTGCGCAGGTGGGGCTGAGCAACACCGAAAAACCGGAATGCCCGCCGTCGTCGAAGCTCGGCTCGGTGGAAATCGTCAGCCCGCTGCTCGGACCCGAACGGCCGCTGCATGGCGCGATCTACCTCGCGCAGCAGGGCAACGCCGGACCGGCCCAGGGCGAAAACCCATTCCACAGCCTGCTCGCGCTGTATCTCGTCGCCGAAGTCGCCAACGTCGTGCTGAAGATCCCTGGCGAAGTGACCCTCGACCCGAGCACGGGCCAGCTCACCACGCGCTTCGGCAAAGACCCGATCAACAAAGATTATCTGCCGCAGTTCCCCTTCACCCACTTGCGCGTTCACCTCTTCGGCGGGCCCCAGGCGGCGCTGTCGACGCCCGAACAGTGTGGCACCTATACAGCCACCAGCAGCCTGGAGCCGTGGTCAGCGCCGGAATCGGGCCCCCCGGCGACGCCGAGCGCGAGCTTCGCGATCGACGAAGGGTGTCACGGACCCGAGTTCGGGCCCGCGCTGGTCGCAGGCACGGAGAACAACCTGGCCGGCGCGTTCAGCCCCTTCTCGACGGTGCTCCGCAGGGAAGACGGTGAAGGGGAGCTCGACCGCATACAGCTGAAGCTGCCGCCGGGTCTGCTGGCGAGTGTCGCCTCGGTGCCGTTGTGCGGCGAACCGCAGGCCGAACTGGGCGAATGCCCGCGGGCGAGCGAGGTCGGCGAGGTGACCGCGGGCGTCGGTCCGGGTCCAAATCCGCTGTATGTATCGGGCGAAGTGTTCCTCACCGGCAAATACAATGGCTCACCGTACGGCCTGACGATCGAGGTGCCGGCGATTGCGGGCCCGTTCAACCTCGACCGCGAAGGCCGCCCGGTGGTCGTGCGGGCTGCGCTCAGCATCGATCAGCACACCGCCGCGGCGACGGTCACCACCAGCCCGCTGCCACAGATCATCCAGGGAGTTCCGCTGCAGATCCGCACCGTCAACGTCACGATCGACCGGCCCGGGTTCACGTTCAACCCCACCAGCTGCGCGCCGATGGCGGTCGAAGGCGAAGCGGCCGGCACGCTCGGCCAGCACGCCCCGCTCTCCTCGCGCTTCCAGGCGAACGGCTGCGAGGCGCTCGCGTTCCAGCCGAAGTTCACGGTCAGCACCTCCGGCCACACCTCGCGCGTGGGCGGGGCGAGCCTGGACACAAAGCTCAGCTACCCATCGGGATCGCAGGGCAGCGAGGCTGACATCGGCGCGGTCAAAGTCGAACTGCCAAAGCAGCTGCCGGCGCGGCTGACGACGCTGCGTAAAGCTTGTCCCGCCGCCACCTTCGAAACGAATCCCGCCGCGTGCCCGCCGGCGTCGGCGATCGGCGTCGCCCGGGTATCGACGCCGGTGTTGCCGAGCGAACTGAGCGGCCCGGTCTACTTCGTCTCCCACGGTGGCGAAGCATGGCCCAACCTCGTGATCGTGCTGCAGGGCGATGGGATCAGGGTCGACCTTACCGGCACAACCTTCATCAGCAAAGCGCAGGTCACGAGCTCCACGTTCAAGACGGTCCCCGATGTGCCCTTCAAGAGCTTCGAGCTGTATCTGCCAGAGGGCCCCTATTCCGCGCTCGCCGCCAACGGGAACCTGTGTAGGTCCAAACTCACGATGCCCACCACGCTTGTTGCCCAGAACGGCCTTGAGATCAACCAGGCCACGCCGGTCGCGGTTACCGGCTGCGCGAAGTCTACGAAGGCAAGCGCCGCTCGCCACCGACGGGGCAGGAAGGCGAATACCACCAATCGCCGGAGGAGGGCCAAGCACGCCTCCGTGGCGCGTCACAGGCGAGCCTCCGAGAGCGCAATCGTCAACCAGTTTGGTCGCACCGGCGGGAGCAGCTAATGTGGATGCGCGCTTCCAAGCTGCTGCCCGTCGCCATCCTCTTCGTGCTCGGCGCGACCCTCACGGCCGTCGTTTCGAGCGTCCAGGCGCGAACGGCCCGCGTCGCGGAATTCGAACTGAAGCCTGGGCCGGGCTTCCAGGTTCCAGGCGGGGTCGCAATCGACCAGGAAACCGGCAATATCTTCGTCGTCGACGAATTCGCCGACTCGGTATATATCTTTGGCAAGGAAGGCGGCGCACCAGCGGGCGGCGCGTCTGCGGTCATCTCCGGGTTGAGCTTCAAACGAGAACTCACGGCTCCAGCGGGGGTCGCGGTCGACGACGCCTGCTACTTCCATGTGCCGCGGCTGAGCAGCGAAAGCGAAGAATGCAAGAAATTCGACCCCTCCAACGGGGACGTGTACATCGCGGAGACCGGCGCGGAACTGCTCGAGAAGTTCCGGCTGAACAAGCTAACCCATGAATACGAAGCTGTCCAGAGCTTCCCGTTCGCCGCGTTGCACGGCGTGGCGGTCGATACGCAGGGCAATGTCTACGTGGCCGACTCCGGTGAACAAGCGATCACGGAGTTCACTCGCGAAGGCGGGGAAGTGAAGATAACCCAGGGCGTCATCAGGAAACCGGCCTATATCGCGGTTGGCGCTCCCGGCACTGTGTACCTGGGTGGGAAAGGAGAAGAAGGCTATTCGGGTCAGGGCGTCGTCAAGCTCACGGTCAACGGCAGCAACGAAGGTACGCCGCAGTCGCTGGGCGGAGTGGAAGTTGTCTCTGGTGGCCCAATCGCGCTCGAGGCGAACGGCAGCGCCCTGATCGACGTCGAAAACCACGTCGAAACATACGATCACTCGGGCAACCTTACGGGAAGCTTCGAATTCAATACCGAAAAACAGATTCTTGGCGGAGGAGGACTGGCCTTTGACGATGAAACCGGACAGGTCGCGGTCGCCAACCTGGTGTACGGGCAGTCTGTTGCGCAGCCGGAACCCGTCATCGTGCCCGCCTCGGCGATCGGGAAGGCGACCGCGACGCTTAACGGCACGGTTATCACCGAAGAAGAAGAAACCGAATACCACTTCGAATACGGCCGCTGTCCCGGAGGCGCCGGCAGCTGTGAAGAAGCCGAATATCCGCTGGAAACCATCGTGGAAAAGATCGGCCCGGGCGGTGTGGGGCAGGCGCTCGCGGTCAACGCGACCGTCTCCACGTTGAAGCCGCACACCCTCTATCACTTCCGCCTAGTCGCGATCGCCGCCAAGGACGGCGCCCCGAGGTTGAGAAGCCCCGAAGCGATCTTCGAAACGGCTCCGGCTGTGCACGGCGTCGGTGTGTGCACGGCGCCGCCGAGCGGGATCGAGCCCCACGGCGCCACGCTCGATGCTCCGCTCGAACCGCTCGAAGGCGAACTGCCGGTCGAATACCGCTTCGAATACGGCGCGCACGCTCCGTCGAGACCGAGCGAACCGTACGAACATCAGACCGCGAGTCAGCGGATGACGACGGTCGCTGAAATCGGGGCGGTGCAAGCGGTGCTGCCGGGTGCCGGCGAAATGCCGCTGACGCCGAACACCACCTATCACTGCCGGCTGGTGGGGCTCTCCGAAGGGTTCGAAGTTCCCGGCGAAGACAACACCTTCGCGACCGGCCCGGCTCCCCCGAAGGTGGAAGCGGTCGATGCCGCTCCGGGCTGGACGCCGCGTACGGCCGAGCTACTCTCGGGCTCGGTCGATCCGGAAAATAGTGCCACGAGCTATTACTTCGCCTACGTCGACAAGTCTGATCACGATGCTCCCACCGTGACCCCGACGCTCAGCGCCGGCGCCGGCGGTGCACCGGTGCCGGTCGGACCGGTGCAGATCACCGGCCTGCGCGCGGGTACAACCTACGTATATAGGCTGATTGCAGTCAACGCGGCTGGCGAAAAAGCGGCCGGGGAAGAAGAGATGTTCACGACCGCGCCGGCAACGCCGCCGCGCGTCGGCTCGCCGCAGGTGAGTGCGATCACGCAGACCGGCGCGACCGTCGCGGTCGCGATCGACGCCCGGGAACTGCCGACCGCCTATCAGTTCCAGCTCGCGACAACAGTGACCTGCAGCGGCGCGACAACGAGTTGCACGGGTGCCGAAGCGGTGTATGACGGTGGCGATCTTTACGGCACGGTCCCGCCGGGTGGGGAAGAAGTTGCGATCGTGCTCGAACACCTCGCGTCTGGCACCACCTACCATCTGCGAGCGCTTGCAACAGACGAAGATGGTATCTCATACGGTCCCGACCAGACGTTTACGACACTTGGAGTCTCCTCGCCGATCGCCGAACCGATTGCGCCGGTGCAGATCGCCACTCCCGAGATCGCGTTCCCAACAGAAGCGCACCCGCAGGGACCACCGACCCGGGTGCAGATGCTTCACCGCGCGCTGCGGACATGCAGAAAGAAACATTCGCGGAAGAAGACCGCATGTGAAAGGAGGGCACGTAAGCTGTATGGCAAGGGGTGAAATTAGACACCACCTAAAACCGGCGAGTATCGTTTTGGTCTGCTACGATACAAAATATGAATATAGTCCAAATAAAAGGCAATACGATAATCAGGATCGGACTTGGGGGCGTGGTTCTTCTCGTGGTGCTCGCTGTT
Source organism: uncultured Solirubrobacterales bacterium (assembly GCA_963794715.1). Taxonomy (GTDB): domain Bacteria; phylum Actinomycetota; class Thermoleophilia; order Solirubrobacterales; family Solirubrobacteraceae; genus Palsa-744. The sequence goes on from CAWCEY010000002.1 coordinate 1,623,569, forward strand.
ACAGGATGTGGCGGATCCTCGCCCACGTCTACGACATCCTCCCAGATCTCGACCAGTACGGCGAGTGGGCCAGCGCCGAGCGGATCGCCTGAAACTGGCCCATCTCCCACGGCTTCCTCCCCAACACCGGCCTCGGAACAGGCGCCATCGTCCACGCAGGGGACCTCGCGGATTCCGCCGGTATCAATCAAACTTGTGGCCCTTGGCGTTGGCTCGGGACAGGAACGGACGATCCCCACCAAGAACACCTGCGACGGAGCAAACACGCCGGTGTCCTTTGAATGGAAAGAAGTGCCGCACGGCACAGCAGAGTTGGCGCTCTTTGTTCTGAACGTGGTTCCGGTTCGCGAAAAGGCATTCGTCGACTGGGCTGTGGCTGGCATCGATCCTCGCTCGCACGGCATCGCATCTGGATCGCTGCCGTCAGGCGCAATCGTGGGCACCAACGGCTTCGGTAAGGCCGCTTACTCGATCTGCCCGCCGAGTGGCACGGGTGAAACGTACATTGCCAGGCTGGTCGCCTTGCCACGCAGTATCCCGGTTCGATCGGGCTTCAATGGCGAAGCGTTTTATCAGGAAGCGGAACGCATCACGAAGGCTGTCGGCGTTACGGGTGTCGGTCGCTATTCTCGGTAGCTCGCTTACCGTGGGGCGTTATCAGTAGTACTACTGCCCAACTTCATCGTCTTGCGTAGGGTGAGATAATAAAAAGGAGAAGTCATTAATGTATAAAATACGACTCGCCGCTCTTTGTCTGGTGACCGCAGCGCTTGGAGCGGGTGCCGCGGGCGCCTCGGCGCACGAATTTCTCGTCAACGGAACAGCGATCGCGCCCGCAGAAAAAATCGAAGTCCAGGGTAACGTGATCGCAGTACAGACTGAAGGTATATTGGCAGGAGCGAGCATACATACCACGTGCCAGGAGGGGGTTGTTCCGGCTGCAAGCAACCTGCTCGAAGAAAAAGGCAAAGTCAAAATCAAGATCGAATACAAAGCCTGCACGATCAGTACAGTCAATGCTGGCGTGGTGGAAAATTTGCCCAAATGCAAGCTCGCTAGTTTTAATATAGAAGGCTCAGGCGAACTTACTGAAGCCGGGGTTGTTAGTATCAAAGGGTCGCCATTTGCTACTTTAAAAATTGAAGAAAACGGCGGTGCGTGTACCCTCAAAGGGGAATTTAAAGAGGAAGGCACGGTGCTTTGTTCTATACCTGACTATTCAGTGACCGGCAACCTTGCCCTGCTGGTGTGCACGCCTACCGGCAGCACTGGGCTCAAAGAGGGAACCGAACCGGCCAAACTCTACTTGACGACGGGTCTCTATGCAGCAAAAGGCCAGACACTCAGCTCTAACTGATTGAGCTTACGGGAAGGGCGTCGATCAGGAAATCGGTGGAGGCTCGCGTCGCGGCTGGTCCGGGGCGCGAGTCTCGTCACCGCCCCACCGCCGCCCCCAGCGCCTCACCCAGCCGCGCATACCGAAACTCATACCCCAGCACCAGCGCCTTCGCCGGCAAAACCCGCGCCCCTGTGGTGACGATCTGTGCCATTTCGCCATACAGCAGACCCAGCGCTGCCGCCGGCACCGGCAGCAGCGCTGGGCGGTGAAGCGCGCGCCCCAGCGCGTGTGAGAGTTCCCGGTTGGTGACCGGTTCTGGGGCCGTTCCGTTGACCGGGCCCGACCAGCGCTCGTCGTCGAGCGCCGCGCACATCATCCCCACCAGGTCGTCCACGTGGATCCACGACACATACTGGGCGCCCCCCGCCACGGGGCCGCCGAGGCCAAGCCGGAAGGGGGGCAGCATCTTCGCTAGCGCGCCGCCGCGAGGGTCCAGCACCACTCCGGTGCGCACCTGCACCGCGCGCATCCCCAGCTGCAGCGCCGCGCGCGCCTGTATCTCCCAGGCGACGCACACCTGCGCGAGGAAGTCGCTCGCGGGCGGCGCCTCCTCGTCGAGCGGCTCCTCGCCGTGGGGCCCGTAGTAGCCGATCGCCGAGGAGCTCACCAGTACCGCCGGTCGGGCGCCGGCTCCCTCGCGGCCAGGCTGTCCACCTCCACCCGCAGCCCCTCCTCCTCCTCCTCCTCCTTCCCCCTCTCCGCCAGAGGACCCGCACGCGCTCAACCCCTCCACCAAATGGCGCGTGCCGATCGTGCGGCTCTCGCGAATCGCTCGCTTGGCGTTTGCGCTCCAGCGCTGCGCCACGTTCTCGCCCGCCAAATGCACCACCGCGTCGCGACCTGCCAGTGCGTGCGCGGGCGCCGGTTCGCTCAACGGATCCCAGCCGACCGCCGGCACGCCCAGCCGTGCGCTGGCCCGCTCGGGGTCGCGTGAGAGGACTGTTACCTCGGCGCCGTCCGCCACCAGCCGTGCGGCGAGGGTGGTCCCGATCAGGCCCGTCGCGCCGGTGAGCGTGACCCGCATCGCCTCACGCCGGGGCGGGGGCCCCCGTGGCGGTGTCGGCCTGGGCGAAGCCCACCTCCTGGCCGGCCAGCGCCATGCCGCTCGAGCGCGCTTGCTCGGCGACCGCCGCCGCCACCGCGGGCGCCACGTCGCGGTTGAACACGGAGGGGATGATGTAGTCCTCGCGCAGCTCCTCCTCGGGGACGATCGCCGCGATCGCGCGCGCTGCCGCCATCTTCATCTCCTCGGTGATCGCCTGCGCGCGCACATCCAGCGCGCCGCGGAAGATCCCGGGGAAGCACAGCACGTTGTTGATCTGGTTGGGGTAGTCCGAGCGGCCGGTCGCCATGATCCGCACGTACGGCGCCGCCTCCTCCGGGATCACCTCGGGGTTGGGGTTGGCCATCGCGAACACCATCGCGTTCCCGTTCATCCGCGCCAATGCCTCCGCTGGCAGCGCGCGCGCGCCGGAGACCCCGATCAACAGATCGGCGCCGTCAATCACATCCGCCGGGGCTCCCTCGCGACACTCGGGGTTGGTCACCTCCGCATACCAGCGCTTCACCGGGTTCATGGTGCCGTCGAGGTAATCCTCGCGGCGCACGTGCAGCGCCCCTTTGGAGTCGGCGCCAATGATGTTGCGCACGCCCGCCTCGCGCATGATCTTGGTGACCGCGATCCCCGCCGCGCCGAGGCCGATCACCAGCACGCGCAGCTCCTCCATCCGCCTGCCGGTCAGCTTCACGGCGTTCAGCAACGCCGCCATCACCACCACCGCCGTGCCGTGCTGGTCGTCGTGGAAGACGGGGATGTCCAGCTCCTGCTTGAGGCGCTCCTCGATCTCAAAGCAGCGCGGCGCGGAGATGTCCTCGAGGTTGATCCCCCCAAATCCGGTCGCCATCAGCTTGACGGTGTGCACGATCTCGTCGGGGTCCTTGGTGTCCAGGCAGATCGGGAACGCGTCCACGCCCGCAAACTCCTTGAACAGGCACGCCTTGCCCTCCATCACCGGCATCGCCGCCGCTGGGCCGATGTCGCCGAGGCCGAGCACCGCGGTACCGTCGGAAACCACCGCCACCGTGTTGCGCTTGATCGTGTACTGCGCCGCCTTGTCGGGGTCGTCGCGGATCGCGATGCACACGCGCGCCACGCCCGGCGTGTACACCATCGAGAGATCGTCGCGCGTCTTCAGCGAGTGCTTGTTGCGCTGTTCGATCTTGCCGCCCACATGCAGCAGGAAGGTGCGGTCGGTCGTATCCACCACCTCCACGCCCGCCAGCGCCTCGATCGCCTCCAGGATTCTGCCCCAGTGTTCGCGGTTGGCCGCGTCCACCACGATGTCTCTGATGCTGGCGCTGGCGTCGGCCTCCACCAGATCGACCGCCACCACCACGCCGCCTGCCTCGCCGACCGCGCCGGTCACCTGGCCGACCGCACCGGGGGCGCTGTCGTCCAGCCGGACGCGGATCGTCAGTCGGTACTGCGCGCTGGGGGTGATGCTCACGGAAAGCTGGCTCCTGGATCGAGGGACGCTGCCATGTTATGCGTAAAGTGCTCGGCCATGAGCGCAGCGGCCAACGGCGACCAGACCGACCGTCGCCTCTTTCTGATCGACGGTCCCTCGCTCGTCTACCGCGCCTTCTTCGCGCTGCCCGAGTCGATCGCCACCTCCACCGGGGTGCCCACCAACGCGATCTTCGGGTTCGCCTCGATGCTGGTGAAGATCGTCACCGAGCACGGCGTCTGTCCCACCGTGGTGGCGTGGGATGCCGGCACCTCCGGGCGCACCGAGCTGTTCCCCGAATACAAGGCGCAGCGGCGCTCGCGCCCGGACCTGCTCAAGCAGCAGTGGCCGGCGATGGAACCGCTGGTGGAGGCGTTCGGCTACAGCAACGTGCGGGTAGACGGCTATGAGGCCGATGACGTGATCGCCACGCTCACCGCGCGCGCCGCCAACGCCGACCCGCCCGTCCCCGTGACGATCGTCACCGGCGACCGCGACGTCTTCCAGTTGATCGACGAGCGCGGTCTGGTCGAGGTGATGGCGACCGCGCGCGGGATCACCGACACCAAGGTGTACGACCGCCAGGCGGTGATCGACCGCTACGGCATTCCCCCCGAGCTGATCCCCGACTTCTACGGGCTGAAGGGCGACACCTCCGACAACATCCCGGGGGTGCCCGGGATCGGCGACAAGACCGCCTCCGATCTGATCCAGCGCTACGGGCCGCTGGAGGAGGTGCTGGCGCACATCCCCGACATCAGCGGCGCCAAGCGCAAACAGAACCTGACCACGCACGCTGAGGACGCCCGCATCTCCAAGCGGCTGGCCACCGTCGATCGCCGCGTACCGCTCGACTTCGACCCCGCCGCCGAGGCCGCGCGCGAGCCCGACCGCTCGCGTCTGCGCCAGGTGTTCCGCGAGTACGAGTTGCGCGACCCGCTGCGCCGCCTGGAGGAGGCGCTCGGCGAGGCCGAGCTTGCGGCCGCGCCCGGTCCCAGCGAGGTCAAGCTCGCGGGGCGCGTGCGCGCCGGCACTGTGGTGGACATCGGCCGGGTCGGCGATGGGGAGCTGTGTGTCGCTGTGCGCCAGGCCGAGGCGCCCGAGGGCGCGTTGTTCGCACAGGACGGTGGTTGGCGTTTCGCCGTTGCGCTCGCCCCCGGCGCGGACGGCGCCGCTGCCAAGACGGGCGGCGGGCATGCTCGCGGGCGGCGCGGTGCCGGGCCGGAGGTGCTCTATGGCGAGTGTGAGAGCCCGGAGGAGGTGGTCATCGCCTGTGGGGAGCGTCCGGTGGTCGTGCACGACGCCAAGGCGCTGGGCCTGGTGCCGCCTGGCCTCGTCCACGACACCCTGCTGGGCGCCTACCTGCTGGAGCCCGCGCGGCGCGGTTACCCGTTCGCGGAGCTCTGCGAGGAGCGCGGCCTCGCCACCGAGGCGGAGGAGGAGGTGGCCGGCGAGGCGCTGCTGCTGGGGGCGTTGGCGGCGTGGCAGCGCGAGCAGATCGCCGAGCGCGGGCTGGAGGGGCTGATGCGCGACATCGAGCTGCCCCTGGTGGGTGTGCTGCGCGCCGTGGAGCTGATCGGGGTGCGCCTCAACGTGCCGCGCCTGCAGGAGGTGGCCGCGCGCGTGCGCGAGGAGATCGCCGAGCTCGAAGGGGAAATCTTCGCGCTCGCCGACGAGGAGTTCCTGATCGCCTCCCCGCAGCAGCTGGGGGAGATCCTGTTCGAGAAGCTCGGCCTCTCGCGCAAGCGGCGGGGCAAGATCGGCTACTCCACCGACGCGCGCGTGCTGCAGGCGATCCGCTCCGAGCACGCGATCGTGCCCAAGATCGAGCGCTGGCGGGAGCTCTCGACGCTGATCAAGACCTACTTCGACGTGCTCCCCGCGCAGGCCGACCAGCGCTCGCGGATCCACACCACCTTCCTGCAGACCGTCGCCCAGACGGGGCGCCTGTCGAGCACCAACCCCAACATGCAAAACGTCCCGATCCGCACCGCCTTGGGCCGCGAGATCCGCGGCTGCTTCGAGGCTGAGGAGGGGCGCGTGCTGATCTCCGCCGACTACTCGCAGATCGAGCTGCGCGTGCTCGCCAACGCCGCCGATGAGCCGGTGCTGAAGAAGATCTTCGCGCGCGGTGAAGACGTGCACACCGCCACCGCGTCGCAGGTCTTTCAAGTGGCTCCCGAGCAGATCGATCAGGGGATGCGCGCCAAGTCGAAGATGATCAACTACGGGATCGTCTACGGGCTCTCCGACTTTGGCCTCGCCGACCGTCTCAACATTCCCCGCGACGAGGCCAAGCAGTTCATCGACGCCTACCTGGCGCGCTTCCCGTGCGTGGCGCGGTTCATGCGCCAGACGATCGAGCGCGCCAAGGAGGAGGGGCACGTCACCACGCTGTGGGGTCGCCGCCGCCAGATCCCGGAGCTGCGTGCGCGCAACTACCAGGTGCGCTCGCTCGGCGAACGCCTCGCCGTCAACACCGTCGTGCAGGGCACCGCCGCCGACATCATCAAGCTGGCGATGGTGCGCTGCCACCGGGCGCTGGAGGTTTCAGGCATCGATGCCTGCCTGATCCTCACCATCCACGACGAGCTGCTGTTCGAAGCCGCCCCCGAGCACGTCCCCGCGGCGCGCGAGCTGATCGAGCGCGAGATGGTGGGTGTGTGGGAGCTGCAGCCGCCGATGGCGGTCGAGATCGGCGTGGGGCGCAACTGGCTGGAGGCGAAGTGAGTCGCGGGCTGGCGGTGGCGCTGACCGCCGGCGCCGGCGTGCTGGTGGGGATGCAGGCTCCGATCAACGCTCGCCTGGGACGCTCCGTGGGTAGCCTGCAGGCAGCGAGCTTCTCCTTCATCGTCGGCACGGTCGCGCTCGTAACGATCGCCGCCTTCTCGCGCCAGGGACTCGGTACCCTCGGCAACGTCGCGCACGTGCCCTGGTGGGCCTTGATCGGGGGCCTGCTGGGAGCGACCTACGTGACCATCGCGATCCTCACCGTGCGCACGCTAGGCGCCAGCGGTCTCACCGCGGCGGTGATCACCGGCCAGCTCGCGGTCTCTGTCGCGATCGATCGCTTCGGCCTGCTGGGGATCGCCCGGCAGCCGATCGCGGTGCACCGCATCGTCGGGCTGGTGCTGCTCGTGATCGGGGTCGCGCTGGTCGTGCGGCGGTAGCTCTTCAGCCGCCGGTCTCCCCATACGCCTCGCCCAGCAGCTGCACTCCCCGCTCGATCGCCGGCTCGGAGAGGTTGCCGAAGCCGAGCAGCACAGCTGGGGAGCCGCCGGGTGTGAAGCGGTGCAGGGAGAGGCCCTCCATGCCCACTCCGCGCGCCGCGGCAGCTCTGATCAGCTCGGGTTCATCGACGCCGTCGGGCAGCCCCACAAGCACGAACAGGCCGGCGGCCGCGCTGCTGGAGCGCGCGTCGGACAGGTGGCGGGCGAGCGCCTCCAGCAGCGCTTCGCGCCGGCGCTGGTAGCCGGTGCGCATGCGGCGCACGTGCCGGTCGAGCTCGCCGCGCACGATGAAGTCGCGCAGCGCCAGTTGCCCCACCACCTCCGAGCCGCCGTCGTGCACGGCCTTGGCGGCGGTGATCTGCCACGTCAGCCACGAGGGCGTCAGCATCCAGCCAAGGCGCATGCCCGGCGTCAGGCGCTTGCTGGCTGAGCCGATGTAGAGCACGCGCTCGGGCGCCAACCCCTGCAGCGCACCGACCGCGACGCGGTCATAGCGGTACTCGGCGTCATAGTCGTCCTCGACGATCAGTCGCTCCTCGCGCTCGGCCCACTCGACCAGCGCGGCACGCCGGGAGGGGCTGAGGATCGCCCCGGTGGGGAACTGGTGCGCGGGGGTTACCACCACCGCGGCGGCGTCGCTTGCGATCAGATCATCCACTCGCAGCCCTTCAGCGTCGACGGGGATCGGCACGATCCGCAGGCCCGACTCCTCGGCGATCAAGCGGTGGACGTGCCACCCGGGATCCTCGAGCGCGATCGACTCCACGCCGTGGCCGCGCAGCACTCCGCAGGCGAGCGAGAAGCCCTGCATGAAGCCGGTGCAGATCGTCATCTGCTCGGTGTCGGCCGCGGCGCCGCGCACCCGCCCGAGATAGTCGGTGAGCGCGTCGCGCAGCTCCGGCAGCCCGCGCGGGTCGCCGTACCCGAGCGCGTCCAGCGGCGACTCGCGCAGCGCCGCCCTCAGCGAGCGCACCCAGCGCTCGTGGGGGAAGCTCGCAAGGTCGGGCAGGCCGGGATGGAAGTGGTAGGGGAAGCGCTCCTGCAGCGAACGGGCGGGGGCGCGCTGGGTCGCGGCTCGCACCGCGGCGCTCACCCTCACCGGCGCCCCCTGGCGGGTGCTGAGATAGCCCTCGGCGGCCAGCTGGCTGTACGCCTCGCTCACCAGGCCGCGCGAAACGCTCAGCTCGGCTGCCAGCAGGCGCGTCGAGGGCAGCGCCGCGCCGGGCGGCAGGCGTCCGGCGCGAATCGCCTCGCGAATGCCACCCACAAGCTGCTCCCCCAGCGACAGCTCGCCGCCGCGGTCGAGCTCCACCAGCAGCTCCACTGGTCCCGTTATAGGCGTCATAACTGGCACTGTACTGTGAGCCAGTTGCGGGCTACGGTGATCGCACACTCTCGATCTTGGAGGCGACCATGAGCCAGATAACAGTTGTCGGAGGGGGGCTTGCAGGGCTGACGGCGGCGATCGCGTGCGCGGAGGGAGGCGCTCAGGTGCGGCTGCTGGAGGCGCACGAGCAACTCGGCGGGCGAGCGCGCAGCGCCGACGGTCCCTACAAAGCCAATCTCGGGCCGCACGCGCTATACAGCGACGGCGCGATGTGGGGTTGGCTGAACGAACGCGGTCTGCTGCCCAGGCACGTCCGCCCGCCGCTCGGCGGCGCGCGCTTTCGCTGGGATGGGTCGGTGCAGCGCACCCCGCCGCTGGGCACGATCCCCGCGGTGCTGCGCCTGCGCGGCCGCCAGGCGCCGGTCGATACCGACTTCCGCAGCTGGGTTGCCGCGCATACCGACGAGCGCATCGCCGCGATGCTCTCCTCGATCGCCGGCGTCTACACCTTCCACCACGACCCCGGCGAGCTCTCCGCGGCGTTCGTGTGGGAGCGCACCGTGCGCCTGTTCCTCTCCACGCCGCCGCCCTCCACGGTGGTGCGCTACGCCAGCGGCGGCTGGAGCGGGATGGTCGTGCCGCTGGAGCGCCGCCTGCGTGAGCTGGGCGTCGAGGTGTGCCTCGGCCACCGCGTGGACGCGCTGCCAGAGGCGCCGGTGATTCTCGCCACCGAGCTCCACCAGGCGAGCGAGCTGTTGGGAGGCAAACCGCTGAGCTGGCCGAGCGGGAAGACGGTGTGCCTGGATCTCGGCCTCACCCGCCGGCGCGGCGACCCGTGGATCGTCTCCGACCTCGACGAAGCGGGCTGGATCGGGCGCTACTCCTCCTCCGATCGCACCATCGCCCCTGAAGGCCACGAGCTGATCCAGGCGCAGATGCCAATCCGCCCCGGCGAAAGCACCGACCAGGCGGGCGCGCGCCTGGAGCGGATGATCGACCAGTCGGTGCCCAGCTGGCGCGAGCGCGAGACCTGGCGCCGCCGCCAGGTGATGGACGCCCGCTCGGGCGCGCTCGACCTGCCCGGCAGCACCTGGCGGGAGCGCCCGGCCGTGGATCGCGGCGACGGCGTGTACCTCGCGGGCGACATGGTGGCCGCCCCGGGGCTGCTCGCCGAGGTCTCCTGGGCCAGCGGCCTGGAGGCCAGCCGGCTGGCGCTGGCGGCGGTGGAGATTGGGCGTCCTCAGTTGCGACGGGTTGCCTGACGACGGGCGCAGCGTTCGCCTGTATTGCGGCTGTAGCCTGGCGCCTGGTTGATGGCCAGGCGTGCCGCGTGGCGCCAGTGTGTTTGTCGAGGGACCCGGGCGACAGGGTTCTTCGACGGGACCCGGGCGTTCTCAGTCCTAGCTATCTCGTCTAGCTAGACCCGCTATGATCGGCCGATGTCGATAAGCGTCGGAGTTCACGAGGCCAAGACCACCTTGTCGCGCCTGCTCGAGGCGGCCGAGTCCGGCGAGGAGGTGGTGATCACGAGGCGTGGCAAGCCCGTCGTCAAGCTCCAGCCGGTTGGCCCGTTGCCGCGCAAGAGCTTGTTCGGCCTGTACAGAGGACAGATCGAGATGGCGGAGGACTTCGACGAGTTGCCGGAGGATGTCGCGCGGGCGTTCGGCATGATCGATTGAAGCTGTTGCTCGACACTCACGTCGTGATCTGGATGCTGACGGACGATCGCCGTCTGTCCGCGGTTGCTCATCGCCTGATCGAGGACGAGAGCCACCCGTGCTTCTTGAGCGTGGCATGCGTATGGGAGATTGCGATCAAGCGCAGCATCGACAAGCTCGCCGCACCGGCTGACTTTCCGGCTGAGTTTCATCACCAGATGGCGCGTCGCGGCGTACCGAGCCTGCCGATCTACGACAGGCATGCGGCCGCGGTTGCCGACCTGCCGCTGCACCATCGCGATCCCTTCGACCGCCTGCTCGTAGCGCAGGCACAGGTCGAGAGCCTGACGATCCTGAGCGCCGACGAGCTGCTGCGGGCCTACGACGTGCCCGTTCTGTGGTAGCGCCTCCTCCTCCTGGCCACCCGGCGCGGTAATCGAGCCTGCGGGCCTGCCCTGCTCACCTCTGGGGGTCCCTCATCCCCAACCCCTCCGGCGATCGCTCACCCGGCCGCGGCGGCCGCCGGCCGATCTTCGATCGGTCGCCGGCTCGGGGTGGGTCGCCCCGTACGAGGCCCCACGAACGACGCCGGGGCGATCCGCATGTAGTGCTCAAATGCCCACTCGCACACCCGCGGGCTTTCGAGGGCGCGCGCGAGTGCCGTGACCGCGGGGGTGGGGGTGAGGCGCCCCACCGCGCGCTGGGTGAACAGCAGCGAGCTGAACTTCCATTTGTGTGTGTCGGAGAATGTGCTGTAGCGGTGCAGTGCCTGCTCGCGGGTGCTGTGGCCGGCGAGCACCGTGCGCAGCTCGCGCCCGCAGGCGATCCCGAAGTAGAAGGCGGTGCGGATGCCCTCCGCGGTGAGCGGCAGGCAGTGGCCTGCCGAGTCGCCCACGAAGAACACGCCATCCTCCACCGCTGGGCGCAGCTGGTGGGGGATCCAGTTGCCCTGGTACCCGTCGGGAGGGAGCTCGAGGTCGTGGGCGAGACGCACGGTCGGCTCCTTGACGTGGTGTGATGGCCAGAACGACCCCACGCCGACGCGCACCTCATCGCGCGCGGGAAAGCTCCACCCGTAGCCCGAGCGGATGTAGCGGGGGTCGATCCACAGCTCCATCTCCTCGCCGCTGCCGTGCGGGTGCACCTCCAGGCCCCGCGAGAGCCTGGCGTTGGGTGGTTGGATCGGGGTGGCGCGCGAGAGCGTGCGGCGCCAGCCGAGCGCGTCGACGACCAGCGGCGCGTGCAGCTCGCCGCGGTCGGTGTGCACCGTGTTGCCCTCCCTGCTCTGCACGGTGGCGGTCTCGAAGAGGGTCTCCTCGGTGCGTGCCTGCTCCCACAGCAGCGCGCACAGCTCGGGGTAGTCAAAAGTCGAAAACGTCCACGGCAGCCTCCACCGCGAGCTCCTCCAGGGGGTGTGCACCGTGAGCTCCCCGAAGGTCTGGCGCAGCGCGCCGCGCAGCTGCAGCGCGTCGAGCCAGGTGGTGGGAACGCCGCAGGCGGAGGTCTGGCGCTCGCCGATCTCGTAGCGGTCGATCACCAGTACTCGTGCGCCCGAGCCCGCGAGCTCGCGGGCAACCGCGAGGCCCGCGAAGCTTGCGCCGCACACCAGCACGTCGCAGTCGCCCTGCAGGCGGGTGCGCTCGATTCCCCGCTTGGTCGCGCGTACGGGCATTGGCCCTCAATCATATGAGCGCGGCGCTCGGCGACCGGATCTGCCGGGTGGGCGAGGGGCCGGGCCGGGGCGGGTGGGGTGCCCCGCCGATCGCGCTGCGCTAGGCTTCGAGCGGTGCAAGCTCTGATCGAGAAACCCGAGGCCCACGTGGTCGAGGGATCCAACGGCCTCCTGCTCGAAATCGACGGGCAGATCGTCCCCAACTACGACGCCACCATGCAGCCCTTCGAGGAGGGCGAGGTCGTGACCGGTCGCGTGGTGCGGATCGACAAGGACGAGGTGCTGGTCGACATCGGCTACAAGTCCGAGGGGGTCATCCCCTCCGGCGAGCTGTCAATCCGCAAGTCGGTGGACCCCCGCGAGGAGGTGGAGCTCGGCGAGGAGGTCGATGCGATCGTCCTCACCAAGGAGGACCAGGACGGCCGCCTGATCATGTCCAAGAAGCGCGCCCGCTTCGAGAAGGCGTGGCGGCGCATCGAGGCCGCGGCGGAGTCGGGGCAGCCCGTTGAGGGCAACGTGATCGAGGTCGTCAAGGGCGGTCTGATCATCGACCTCGGCGTGCGCGGCTTCCTGCCCGCGTCGCTGGTGGACATCCGCCGGGTGCCCAACCTCGACGAATACATGGGCACGAAGATCGAGACGAAGGTGATCGAGCTCAACCGCTCGCGCAACAACGTCGTGCTCTCGCGCCGCGCGGTGCTGGAGGAGGAGCGCAAGGAGGTGCGCCAGCAGATCCTCGACCGCCTGCAGCCCGGTCTCGTGGTGGAGGGCCAGATCTCCAACATCGTCGACTTCGGCGCGTTCGTGGACCTCGACGGGATCGATGGTCTGATCCACATCTCCGAGCTCTCATGGTCGCACGTCAACCACCCCTCCGAGCTGCTCAACATCGGCGACACCGTGCAGGTGAAGGTGCTCGACATCGACCGCGACCGCCAGCGCATCTCGCTCGGCCTCAAGCAGACCCAAGAAGACCCGTGGCAGCGGATCATCGACACCTACAACATCGGCGACGAGCTGGAAGGCACCGTCACGAAGGTCGTGACGTTTGGCGCGTTCGTGGAGATCCTCGACGGCGTCGAGGGCCTCGTGCACATATCAGAGCTCGCCGCCCACCACGTGGAAAGCCCGCGCGAGATCGTCCACCCAGGCGATGAAATCCGCGTGAAGATCCTCGAGATCGACTCCGAGCGCCGGCGCCTGTCGCTGTCGGCCAAGCGGGTCGAGGATCAGATCCTGCCGCTGCCGCGTAAAGAGCCGCCCGCGTCCGAGCCCGCCACCGGCGCCGAGGCGCAGGAAGGCCAGCCCGAAGCGGTGGTCACGCCCGAGGCGGTGGTCGCGGAGCCCGTAGCGGAGGATCAACCGCAGACCCAGGGTGCCGGCGAGCTCGAGGCTGCGGTTGCAGAGCCCGTGGTGGAGGATCAGCCGCAGACCCAGGGTGCCGGCGAGCCCGAGGCTGCGGTCGCGAGCCAGCCCGAAGCGGTAGTTGCGGAGCCCGTGGCGGACGAGCCAGTTGCCGAGGTTGAGCCCGAGGCGACGGTCACCGAACCCGTCGCGGAGGGTGAGCCCTCGGCCGAAGCGGCAGAGCCGTCGGGCGTCGCGGTCGCGGAGGAGCCCGTCGCCGCGGTGGAGCCGGAAGCCTCCGCCGAGGCCTCGGAAGGCGAGCCGGCGGCGGATCCCGACCTGACGCCCGCCGCGAGCGACGCCGCCCAGGACTGACCAGCCCCTCGTGCCGGAAGCCGAGAGGCCGGTCCCACTGGTAGGGCTGACGGGCGGCATCGGCGCGGGCAAGTCCACCGCGCTGGGCGCGCTGGAGGGGCTGGGGGCGGTGGTGCTCTCGACCGACGCGCTCGTACACGAGCTGTACACAAGCGATCCGCGCGTGCGGGACGCCGTGGTGGAGCGCTGGGGCCCCGAGGTGGCACCCGCCGGTATGGTCGATCGCGCGGCGATCGCGCGCCGCGCGTTTGCCGGCGACCAGGAGCGCAGCTGGCTGGAGGGGCTGCTGTGGCCGCTGGTGGGCGAGCGGGTGGGGGAGTGGCTGACGCAGGCGCGCGCGCTCTCCCCAGCGCCGCCCGTGGCGGTGGTGGAGGTTCCGCTGCTGTTCGAGGCGGGGATGCAGGGGCTCTACGACGCCACGATCGCCGTCGTCGCGCCCGAGCAGCTGCGCCGCGAGCGCGCCGCCGGGCGGGGCCACGAGCTGCTCGATGAGCGCGCCGCGCGTCAGCTCTCCCAGGAGCAGAAGGCGGCGCGCGCCAGCTTCGTGGTCTGCAACGATGGCAGCGAAGCGCAGTTGGCGGCGAAGCTGTCGGAGATACTTGACAAGCTGAAGGGGTGAACACCCAAACCCACGAGCTCTACGTGCGGCCTCAGCCCGCGCAAAGCGGCCGATCAAAGATCGGCCGGCCTCAGCATGGCTCGGGCGGGCGGGGGTCCAGAGAGCGGCGGCTGCTCACCACGCTCGCGGTGATCGCCGCGGCGATCGGGCTGATCGTGGTGCTGGCCCCGCGCCTGGAGCACGCGGTGCGCGAACTGGCGCTGCCACTGCAGGACGCCGGCGTGATCCGCCAGCAGGCCTCCGCAAAGCACCTCGACCCCGCGCTGATCGCCGCGGTCATCTACGCCGAGACCAAGTTCGACCCGCGCCCCTCCTCCGCCGGCGCGCAGGGCCTGATGCAGATCCTCCCCAGCACCGCGCTGTTCCTCGCCCACCTCTCCGGCGGCGTGCGCTTCCAGACGGGCGATCTGGCGACGCCCTCGATCAACATCGCGTACGGGAGCTACTACCTGCGCTACCTGCTCAACCACTACGGGGGCTCTGAGATGCTGGCGGTCGCCGCCTACAACGCGGGTCTCACCAACGTCGACGAATGGGTTGCCCAGGCGCGCGCGCAAGGCAGGGAACTGACCGTCGAAGCGATCCCGTTTACGCAGACGCGCGAATACGTACGCCGGGTTCTGAACGCACAGCGGGCCTATCGAGCTACGTACGCTCAGCAGCTGGGGCTTCGCTAGCGTAGGTCCAATGCCCCCGTTCCGCCTCGACTCGGTCTTCACACCCACCGCCGATCAGCCGAAGGCGATCGCGGCGCTGGCCGAAGGCGTCGAGGCCGGCGAGCGCTTCCAGACGCTGCTGGGGGCGACGGGCACCGGCAAGACGATGACGATGGCGGGCGTGATCGAGGCGGTGCAGCGCCCCACCCTGGTGATCGCGCACAACAAGACGCTGGCGGCGCAGCTGTGCAACGAGTTCCGCACCTTCTTCCCCGACAACGCGGTGGAGTACTTCGTCTCCTACTACGACTACTACCAGCCCGAGGCGTACGTCCCCAGCCGCGACCTGTACATCGAGAAGGACTCGGCGATCAACCAGGAGGTGGACCGCCTGCGCCACGCGGCCACGGCGGCGGTGTTCGCGCGCCGCGACGTGATCGTGGTGGCGTCGGTCTCCTGCATCTACGGTCTCGGCTCGCCCGAGGTGTACGAGATGAACATGCAGATCCTCAGCCGCGGCGCGGAGATCGACCGCGACGCGCTGCTGCGCAAACTGGTGTCGATCCAGTACACGCGCAACGACGCGGTGCTGGCGCGCGGCACGTTCCGGGTCAGAGGGGAGACGCTGGAGATCTTCCCCGCGTACGCCGAGACCGCCTACCGCGCGACGCTGTTCGGCGACGAGGTGGAGCGCCTGCAGCACTTCGACCCACTCACCGGGGAGCTGATCGAGGACGACCTCGAGCACGTGGCGATCTGGCCGGCCACGCACTACAACGTCAGGGAGGGCTCGATCGAGAAGGCGGTCGCGGACATCGGCGCCGAGCTGAACGAACGCTGCACGCAGCTTGAGGGCGAAGGCAAGCTGCTTGAGAGCCACCGTCTGCGCCAGCGCACCCAGTACGACATGGAGATGCTGCGCGAGATGGGCTTCTGCTCGGGGATCGAGAACTATTCGCGGATCCTCGACGGGCGCGGCCCGGGCGACAGGCCGTACTGCCTGATCGACTACTTCCCGAAGGATTTCGTGTGCTTCATCGATGAGTCCCACCAGACCGTTCCGCAGCTGGGGGGCATGTACGAGGGGGATCGCTCGCGCAAGCAGACGCTGGTGGACTACGGCTTCCGGCTGCCCAGCGCGATGGACAACCGCCCGCAGCGCTTCGAGGAGTACCTCTCGATCACCCCGCAGCTGCTGTTCGTCTCCGCCACCCCGGGCGAATTCGAGCGCACGCGCTCGGGCAGGATCGTGGAGCAGATCGTCAGGCCCACGGGGATCGTCGACCCGGACGTGCAGGTGCGCGCGACACGCAACCAGATCGACGACCTGATGAACGAGATCCGCGCGCGCGTGGAGATCCAGGAGCGCGTGCTGGTGACGACGCTCACCAAGAAGATGAGCGAGGACCTCACGCAGTACCTGCTGGAGATGGGCTTCCGCGTGCGCTACCTGCACTCAGAGATCGACACTTTGGAGCGCATCCAGATCATCCGCGACCTGCGTCTCGGCGAGTACGACGTGCTGGTGGGGGTCAATCTGCTGCGCGAGGGTCTCGACCTCCCCGAGGTGTCGCTGGTGGCGATCCTCGACGCCGACAAGGAGGGCTTCCTGCGCGGGGAGACCTCGCTGATCCAGACGATCGGCCGCGCGGCGCGCAACGTCAACGGCGTGGTGCTGATGTACGCCGACAAGGAGACCCGCGCGATGAAAGCGGCGATCGAGGAGACCGACCGCCGCCGCGAAATCCAGGTGGCGTACAACGAGGAGCACGGGATCACCGCCGCCTCGATCGTCAAGGGCGTATCGGACATCGCCGAGTTCCTGCAGGGCGAGTCGAAGGTCCCGCGGGGGCGCCGTCAGCGGCGCAGCGGCGCACGGGGGAAGGGCAAGGCGAAGGAGATGCCCACCCACGAGCTGGAGCGCCTCGCGGTGGAGCTCGAGGAGGAGATGCTCGCCGCCGCGGAGGACCTGCGCTTCGAGTACGCCGCGCAGCTGCGCGATGAGATCCGCGAGCTGCGCCGCGACCTTCGCGAGGCCCAGGAGCTGGAGGCGCCCGCCGGGGAGTTGGCGTAGCGCTGGCTATCGCTCGTCCGCTAGGCTGGCCACATTGTGGAGCACGACCGCCAGAGTCTCGAGCGGCGTCACTTCCCGCCGGTGAGCGAGGGATACGACCGGGCTGCGGTGGACGCCTATCTGGGTGCCCTTGCCACCGAGGTGGAGGCGCTCACGCAAGTCAGCGGCGAGCTTTACGAGCGCGTGCGGACGCTCGGGGGGGAGCTGCGGGTACTCGCCGCGAGCCTGCGTGCCGTGGCTGAGGAGTCGCCCGTCGCGCGGGCCGACCAAAAGCGGGAGACGCGCAGTGCGCATCCCCGTTTCGAGCAGCAACCCCCGCCTCCAACGCCCAGGCCGGCTCTCGTGGCTCAGGACTTGCCCGAGGCTGTGCCGCGGAAGGACGAGGATCTCGACGGGGCGCGGCTGGTGGCGCTGAACATGGCGCTCAGCGGGGAGCCCCGCGAGCAGACCGACCGCTACCTTGCCGACAGCTTCCAGCTCTCCGACCGCGCCAAGCTGCTCGACGAGGTGTACGCCGCGGTCGAGGGCTGACACGGCGCACGCCGTTCAGGGAAGCGCCGCCAACATCCCGGCCACACGCTGGCCGCGCATCCAACTACAATCCCGGTCCAGCAACTCATGCGCCTGTAGCTCAGTGGTCAACGGCAACCTACGGGGTGCCAAAGAGCAGCGGCCTTTCAAGCCGCAGGTCGGGGGTTCGATTCCCCCCAGGCGCACTGCAAAGGAGCCCTGCAAACGCTGGGCTTTTTTGTGGCCGGAGGGCTGCGGGTGAGGTTGCCAAAGTGCGGGGTGCAAACGGAAGTGCAAACATGCCGCGCGCTGGGGGATGCCGGAGCCCTAAACGCCGTGTCCGGCGTCGCGCAGCGCGTCGAGCTCGGCGCCGATCTGCTCTGATAGGCGCAAGAAGACCTCGCGGCGAACCTCGACCGGCAGCTCGGGCGTATCCCACGGGAGGAAGAACCCCGCGGGGGTGCCTTCGCGCGTCACGAGGATCACGTCGTCGGAGCGGAACATCTCCGTCGCGTGGTCGCGGAAGTCGCGCACGGTCACGACCTTCATGTGGGCACCTTGGTGGTCACGAGTCGATTGTAGGAGGGCGGGCACGCTAACACGGACATGACGTCCGACCGTCCTCTTATGCTGATAGTTGGGAAAAGTGACGGCATCGTGGGGGTCGAGTGCCCACGACCAAACAAACGAAATCAGAAGTTGCGGACGGAAGGATGGGGAGATGCGGATGGAGTCGCCTACAGAAGCGCTGGATGGGGAAATCAAGGCTTCACGCGGCTTTCGCCGCAAGCGGAATAGCGTGGCTAGGCTAGACGGCGTGAGCAGTCGCCTGCTAACCACGATGGCGATTGTCCGCGCGACGGCTCAACTCCGGGCGGGGCGGGCGCGCGGGCGGCGCCGTCCCGAGCCGCAGTAGAATGGCCCAATGCTTTCCGTCCTCGAAGAGTCCGACCCCGACCTCGCCCGCCTGCTGGTCCGCGAGGAGCGCCGCCAGGCCGAGTCGCTGTGCCTGATCCCCTCCGAGAACTACTGCTCGCCGGCCGTGCTCGAGGCCAACGGCACGGTGCTCGTGAACAAGTACGCCGAGGGGTACCCGGGCAAGCGCTACTACGAGGGCAACGAGATCATCGACGAAGTCGAGCGGTTGGCGCAGGCGCGCGCGCTGGAGTTGTTCGGCGCCGAACACGTCAACGTGCAGCCCTACTCCGGGTCGCCTGCCAACCTAGCGATCTACCTGGCGTTTGTGAAGCCGGGGGAGACGGTGATGGGGCTCTCGCTGCCCGCGGGCGGGCACCTCACCCACGGCTGGGGGGTGTCGGCGACGGGCATCTGGTTCAACGCCGTGCATTACGGCGTGCGCCGCGACACCGGCCGCGTGGACATGGACGAGGTGCGGGAGCTCGCGCTGGAGCACCGGCCCAAGCTGCTGTTCTGCGGCGGCACGGCGGTGCCGCGCACGATCGACTTCGAGGCGTTCGCGGCGATCGCCAGGGAGATCGACGCGCTGATGGTCGCCGACGTCTCGCACCTCGCCGGCCTGATCGCTGGGGGCGCGCACCCCTCGCCGGTGCCGCATGCCGACGTGGTGATGACAACCACGCATAAGACGCTGCGCGGGCCGCGCGGAGCGATCCTGATGTGCCGCGAGCAGCACGCCAAAGCGCTCGACAAAGCCGTCTTCCCGGGACTGCAGGGCGGGCCTCACCAGCAGCAGACGGCCGCGATTGCCGTCGCGCTCGGCGAAGCCGCGACGCCGGCCTTCGGCGAGTACGCGCATGCCGTCGTCGCCAACGCCAAAGTGCTCGCCGAGGCGCTCGCCGAGCGCGGCTTCACGCTGATCTCCGGCGGCACCGACAACCATCTGATCCTGATCGACATGGCCTCCAAGGGAGTCAGCGGCAAGGAGGCCTCGAGCGCCTTGAGTCAGGCCGGGATAGTCACCAACGCCAACGCGATCCCGTTCGACCCGCGCAAGCCGTTCGACCCCTCCGGGGTGCGGATCGGCACGCCCGCGGCAACCACCCGCGGTTTGGGCGCCGAGCACATGGGGGAGATCGCGCGCTGGTTCGACGAGGTCATCGGCGCGGTGCGCGACGGCGAGAGCGAGCTGCTCGCGCGCGTCAAGGCCGAGGTGCAGGATCTGATGGAGCAGTACCCCGCCCCCGGCTGCGCCTCCTCAGCGGCCGTTCTGTAGGGACCGGGGCTCGTCGCTAGGATCGGTGCCGTGATCGCGCTCACGGCAGCTCCCGGTGCGCTCGCCAACGTGCGGCTGCGCGAGGTGCCGGACCCCGTGCCGCTCCCCAACGAGGCGCTCGTGCGCGTGCGCGCCTTCTCGCTCAATCGCGGCGAGTCGCGGCGGCTGGCCGATATGGGCGATGGGCAGCTCACGGGATGGGATGTCGCCGGGACGATCGACACCCCTGCCGCTGACGGCTCAGGCCCCGCGGCCGGCGTCCGGGTGGTCGGCCTGGTGGCCGCCGGCGCGTGGGCGCAGCTGGTCGCCGTGCCCACCGAGACGCTGTGCGAGCTACCCGACGCGGTCTCCGACACACAGGCCGCGGCGCTGCCGGTGGCGGGGCTCACGGCGCTGAAGGCCCTCGACATCGCCGGCTCGGTGCTGGGGCGGCGCGTGCTCGTCACCGGTGCCAGCGGCGGCGTGGGACGATTTGCTGTGCAGCTGGCCAAGCGCGCCGGCGCTCATGTCACCGCGGTGTCCGCCAGCGCCGAGCGGGCACGGGGTCTGAGCAAGCTCGGTGCCGATCGGATCCTCCCCGAGCTGCAGCCCACCGGCGAGGAGTTCGACGCGATCGTCGAGGCCGTCGGCGGCGCAACGCTCGGGGCGGCGCTGCAGCGGGTCGCGGCCGGGGGCACCGTGGTTTCCTTTGCCGCCTCCAACCCCGCCGAGCCAACCACCTTTCCCACGCGCGGGCTCTTTGGTCGTGCGCCAGGGGCGCGGTTGTACGGCCTACTCCTGTTCGTCGAGCTTGCCCACAGTCGCTCCGGCGCGCGGGACCTCGGCCGGCTGGTTGGGCTTGTGGCCGACGGTGCGCTGGACTGTTCGGTGGACCACGAGGCCTCCTGGCATGACGCCGCGGACGCGATCACCGCGCTGCTGGAGCGCCGGATCGCCGGCAAGGCCGTCCTGCGTGTGGATTGAAAGGCGTCTCCCGATCACCGAGCTCGTTGCAAGCGGTGGCGATCGGCGCGGTTGCGCAAGGTCGCTCCCTCACTCGTAGCGCTCGGCGAGCGTCTCCCAGTGGGCCATGTCGTGGCCGGGGACGATCAGCGCGTCGGGGTGCTCGCGGTCGTAGGCCTGGAGCGCCCGCAGGCTACGCTCGAAGGACTTGCGGTTCTGCGAGTGCCACGGCCGCCGGCCCTCGCGCAAGGTGGCCATCGTGTAGATCGCGTCCCCCGCGATCAGCGCCTCGCGCTCGCGCAGGCGCGCCAGGACCGCGAGGTGCCCCGCGCTGTGGCCGGGCGTGTCGAGCAGCGTGAGCGAGCCGTCGCCAAACAGGTCCAGCGCGCGCTCGAACGGGCCCCGCGCGTGTGCGGCGGGCCCGTGGAAGTCCACCGTGCGATAGTTCAGGCGCGGGTCCAACTGCGCGGCGGAGTAGCCCTGCAGCGACGCTCCCCGGGCGTTCGCCGCGCGCCACTCGGGCGCGGAAAGGAGCACCGTGGCGGCGGGGAAGTCCGCCAGCGCGCTCGCGTGGTCGAAGTGCAGGTGTGTCATCACGATCAGGCTGAGCGTCTCAGGATCGATCCCCCGCGCACGCAGCTGCGCTGCCGCGGTCTGCTCCGCGCGCATCCCGACGTCGCGGACCATCAACCTCCCGATCGGGCCGAGGTTGTGGTTTCGTTGCGCCGACGTACCGTCCGCGATCGCACGGTGAAAGCCCGTGTCGATCAGGATCGCCCCGGCGGTGGGGTGCTCGATCAGGAAGGCCACGATCGGGACGCGGATCCGCTGCTCCTCCGGCACCCGCACGCCAAGCGCGCGCAGCGTGCCCCCAAACCCAGGCTCTGCCTCAAACCAGCCCGCCGGCCCGCTCATCTCGGCGCACAGCAGCGGCTGTAGCGTCACCGTCGCTCCGTCCTGCCCGCCCGGCAGCGGGAGCACGGCCGAAGCGGCGTGAATGGCTGAGCGCACAGGTGCAGTCTGCACGATCTGGGCCAGGGGAGCCGCGTGGTACTCTGCGCGGCGATGGGCGAGCGCAGCGGCTACACCCCCGGCACCTTCTGCTGGACGGAACTCACCACAACCGACCAGGCGGGGGCAAAGGCGTTCTACGGCGACCTGCTCGGCTGGGAGGCAGACGATCGCCCGGTCGGCGACAGCGGCTACGTCTACTCGACGATGCAGCGCGACGGCAAGCCGGTCGCGGCAATCGCGAAACAGCCCGACCAACAGCGCGAGTCGGGCGTGCCGCCGATGTGGAACTCCTACATCTCGGTGGAGAACGCCGACGCCACCGCGGAGCGCGCGAAGGAGCTTGGCGCGACCGTGCACGCGCCGCCGTTTGACGTGATGGATGTGGGGCGCATGGCGGTGATCCAGGATCCGCAGGGCGCCTTCTTCGAGCTGTGGCAGCCCAAAGCGCACTTCGGGGCGGCGCTGGTGAACGCTCCGGGCGCCCAGGTGTGGAACGAGCTCGGCTCTCCCGACCTCGACGCCTCCAGCGCCTTCTACGGCGGCCTCTTCGGTTGGACCGTGGCGCCCTTCGAGGGCAGCCCCGAACCGTATCTGTCGATCAAGAACGGCGACGCCAACGCCGGCGGCATCCGACCGACAACCCCGGGCGCGCCGCCGTACTGGCTGGTGTACTTCGGCGTGGAGGATCTCGACGCCGCGCTCGCCAAGGTGCAGGAGCTCGGCGGGGTCAAGCACGCCGGCCCGATCGACATCTCGATCGCGAAAATCGCGGTCGTCGCCGACCCGCAGGGCGCGGTGTTCGCGCTCTACGACGGCGAGCTCGAGCCGTAGCGGCCGATCGCGGAAGGCTGTCTGCGGAGGGCGCGCTTGGGGCGAGCCCTGGTTGGGTCAGGGTAGAGCGGTAGGTTGCGGCGGTCGGGACCTCGAGGGCTTGGCCTGCGCCCGCCGCCCTGAAATCTCGCCATCGGTCCGTATCCTCGCCTGCCACAATGAGCCGATGGCAACACAGGCTGCCCGGGTTGCGCCGAGCGATTCGCTGCTCCCGCGGTACCGGATGGACGTCGATACCTATCATCGGCTGGTCGAAGCTGGGGCGCTTGAGGGACTTGAGGTGGAACTGCGCGACGGGTTGCTCGTCGATTGCGAGCATCGCCACGGCCATTCGGTCCATCGACTCGACACAGATACGTACAACCGGATGGTCGCGACGGGCGCCTTGGAGGGTGAGCGGGTGGAACTGTTGGAAGGGCTGCTGGTCGAGGTGAGTCCGCACAGTCCCGAGCACGCGACCATGATCGAACGGCTCACCGCTCACCTGGCGAACGCTCGCGCATCGTTGCGTGTTCAGCTGCCGTTGGAAGTCAGGCTGGGCTCAGAGCCGGAACCCGACCTGGCGCTGATTGAGCAGGCCCCGCCCCCTCACCATCATCCACAGACGCTGTTGCTGGCGGTTGAGGTCGCGGTGAGCTCGCACGCGAGAGACCGCGAGGTCAAGGCGGGGCTGTACGCGCAGGCCGGCGTGCCGAGATACTGGCTCCTGGACGTCCCCGGCCGCTCGGTCGAGGTCCGCACCGACCCCGCGCCCGGGGGCTACGGCCGTTGCGAGATCTATGGGGTCGGCGCGTTGGTTCCCTCGCCGGCCGAGGGCGTGCAGGATCTCGACATGGGGTCGTTGTTCGCGGGTTTCGGCGACTGATCCGCCCCTCTCCTAAATCTTCACCAAAAGAATCCATTTAGCTGACGGTTTTCTGTACCATCGGCGCAAGCCATCGTGGGGGAAGCCCAAGCTTCTGATGGGCGGCCTCGTTCCAGCGTTTCGCGACAACTGGAGGTCCGCATGAGCAAGCACTTCCGTCTCCGTGGCAGCAGCCGCCCAGCCACCAAGGCGCCCACCCCCGCCAAGCCCGACCAGCAGCTGAAGCCGGGCGCGCGGCTGACCGTCACGATCTACGTGCAGCGCGATCCCCAGGGCACGCCCGCCCCGACGGCGCACGAGCTGGGTCGCCTCGCTCCCCGCGCGCGCTCCTACCTGCGCCCCGAGGAAGCGGTCGCGGCATTCAGCGCCGCCCCGTCCGACCTAGAGGCGGTCGTCGCGTTCGCGCAGGCGCACAAGCTGAAGGTGGAGGAGCAGAGCATCGCCAAGCGCCTGGTGCGAGTGTCGGGCACCGCCAAGCAGCTGGGCGAAGCGTTCGGGGTGGAGCTGCGCCACTACAAACACCCCGAGGGCGGCACCTACCGCTCCTACAAGGGCGAGCTGCTGCTCCCCGCCGAGCTGGCGGGCGTGGTGGAGGGCGTGCTCGGGTTGGACAACCGCAAGATGGTGCGCACCCGCCCGCGCCTCTCCAGGCGTGCCGCCGAAGCCGAAGCGGGCTCCTCGGAGCCGCCCGCCAACGCCTACACGCCGCCGATGCTCGCGAAACTGTTCGACTTCCCCGCCGGCGACGGCGCCGGCCAGTGCGTGGCGGTGCTGGCGTTCAACGATGTTTCCACCAAGGGCGGCTACGAACCGAGCGCGCTCGAACGCGACTTCACCGACACCCTCAAACAGGCGGCGCCGAGCATCACCGACGTGGTGGTGCAGGGCCCCGGCAACCGGCCCGGCAGCGGCGAAGGCAACGACGCCACCGGGGAGGTGCTGCTCGACCTCTGCACGGTCGGCGGGGTGCTGCCCGGCGCCAACGTGGCGGTGTATTTCACCGAATTCACCGAAGAGGGATGGGTCAACGCGATCAAGGCGGCGGTCGCCGACACCACCAACAAGCCGAAGGTGATCTCCTGCTCCTACGGCAACCCCGAGGATGACGAAGTGAAGGGCGCGTGGACCGAGCAGGCGGTGAAGCTGGTCAACGGCGCCTTCGAACAGGCCGCCGCCCAGGGCATCACGATCTGCTGCGCCTCCGGCGACGAAGGCTCGGCCGACGAGCCCGGCACGAAAACACCGCACGTCGACTTCCCCGCCTCCAGCCCGTGGGTGCTGGGCTGTGGCGGCATCCGCCTGGAAGCGGACGCGGCGACCGGGACGATCTCCTCGGAAAAGGTGTGGAACGACCTCGCCCAGCAGGAGGGCGCCACCGGCGGCGGCGTGAGCCGGCTGTTTGCGCTCCCGGAGTGGCAGGCCGCCGCCGACGTCCCCGCCAACGCCGACAAAAGCGGCAAAACCGGCCGCGGCGTACCCGATGTCGCAAGCCTCGCCGATCCCGAAACGCCGATGTGGGTGCTCGGCCCGAACGGTGAACTGGGCGGGGTGGGGGGCACCAGCGCCTCCGCGCCGCTGTGGTCGGCGCTGATCACGCTGCTCAATCAGCTCACCGGGACTCCCCTCGGGTTCTGCAACCCGCAGCTGTATGCGCACCTGAAGGACAGTCTCGTGGACATCCTCAGCGGCAACAACGGCAGCTACAAGGCGGGCGCGGGCTGGGACGCCTGCACGGGCTGGGGCCGGCCCGACGGCACACGGTCGCTGGCAGGCGCTAAAGGTTGCCGCGCCCGTCGCTGAAACTCCCACACCCACCCCCGCCGCGCCGAAGCCACCCCCGTCGACCACGCCCCCGATACCGGGGCTCAGCTCCAATCTCGTGGGGCCGGAAGGGCAGCTGTTCGCCGACCCCCACCCCGGCGAAGACGAGAGCGCCTTCCAGGTGGACAACACCAGCGACGCCTACTACAAGTCGCCCTACTACAAAGCCCACGAAAACCAGCTGAGCCGGTCCCGCCGCCGCGGGTGAGCCCGCCGCACATGCAGCTCGCGCAGGTGATCGGCGCGGGACCGCTGGCGCCGTGCGTGGCGGCCAGGCGGATCAGCTTCCACGCGGCGGGCGACACCGGGCCATCGGAAGCGTCACACGTCACCACGATGGCCGGCGTGGCCGACGCCATGACCGCGGAGCTACAGGCGGCCGCGCCGGGGGAGGGGCCGATGTTCCTATTTCACCTCGGCGACGTGGTGTACAGCTTCGGCGAGCACCAGTACTACTACGACCAGTTCTACGAGCCCTTCCGCGCCTACGACGCGCCGATCTTCGCGATCCCCGGCAACCACGACGGGTTTCCCTCCGAAGAGAGCGAAAACACCGAATCGCTGTTTGCCTTCCTGCGCAACTTCTGCGCCGCCACCCCCGGTCCCTCGCCCGACTCGGGCGGGCTGGTGCGCAGCACGATGAACCAGCCCGGCGTGTACTTCACGCTGGACGCGCCGTTCGTGTCGATCGTCGGCCTGTACTCCAACGTGCTGGAGGGCCCCGGTGTGATCTCCTCGGAGGGCGGCAGGTACGAAAAAATCGGCGACCAGCAGCTGGAATTCCTGATCGCCGAGCTCACGCGCCTGAAGCCCCAGCGCGAAGCCGGCGAACGCGCGGTGATCCTCGCCTGCCACCACCCGCCGCTGTCGGTGGACGAGAAGCACGGCGGCACCCGGGGGCTCGCCGAAGACATCGACAAGGCGTGCGCGGCCGCGGGGTTGCGCCCGGACGCGGTGCTCTCCGGGCACGCCCACCTCTACCAGCGCTACACGCGCACCGTGGAAGGGGCCGAAATCCCCTACATCGTGTCGGGCAGCGGCGGGCACAACGTGACCAAGCCCAAGTCCAACGCCGCGGAATCAACGCTCCCGGAAGGGTACGCGGTGGCCGTCGAACCGATCCTCGATTACGGCTACCTGACGCTCACCGTGGACATGTCGGGCTCCTCCCCGACGCTCGCGGTGGCGTTCAAGCCGACCCGAGGCAAATCAGCCAAGGACAGCGAACCGCTGGTGGGCGACACGGTCACGGTCGACCTGGCGAGGCGGAAGATCGTGTAGGCCCGGGGGAGGGGCCCACGGCCGCCCGCCGCTACTGCAGCTCGATTGCGCGCATCGTGTGCTCGTCGGGCAGCTTGTCGAGGATGCGCCGCCGCCACGGCCGGCCGGCGCGAGCGTAGAGCCTATGGGCTGTCGCGGTCGGAGCCCCCGCGGGGTCGAGCGCTTGTGGCTCGGCGCGGTTCGGCGCCACCGAAACCTCGCCATCGGTCCGTATCCTCGCCTGCCACAATGAACCGATGGCAACAGAGGCTGCGCGTATCGCCCCCGCCGACTGCTCGCTCCCGCTCTACCGGATGGATGTCGGGACCTACAATCGCCTGGTCGAGGCCGGGGCGTTGGAAGGCGTGGAGGTCGAGCTGCTCGACGGGCTGCTCATCAACAAGTACTCCCACCGCGAGGATGCGGTCCATCGACTCGACGTGGGGACCTACGAACGGATGGTTGCCACGGGCCTGCTGGAGGGATTGCCGATCGAATTGCTGGAAGGGCTGTTGGTTGAGGTGAGCCCACAAGGTGAGGAGCACGCGGAAGTGATCAGGCGCCTGACGCGTCACCTGGGGACAGCCCGGGCGTGGCTGGACGTGCAATTGCCACTGGAAGCCAGGTGGGGCGCGCTGCCCGAGCCAGACCTTGCTCTTATCGAGAGGCCGCCTCCTCGCGGCCGGCATCCCCGAACGGCGCTGCTCGCCGTCGAGGTCGCGGTGAGTTCGCACAGAGAGGACCGCGGTGAGAAGGCCGACCTGTACGCGGGAGCCCCGATACCCACCTACTGGCTCGTGGATATCCCCGGCCGCACGGTCGAGGTCCGCACCGACCCCAGGCTCAAGGGCTATGACCACTGCGAGATCTACGGTGTCGGTGCCACGGTCCCCTCGCCCGCCGAGGGCGTGCCCGACCTCGACGTCGCATCGCTGTTCGAGGGACTGGGTGACTGAAACGCGCCGGCGCGAAGGCCTCGGCCAGCCGCACCACGCCCCCGAGGCCGCGCCACGCGGTGGTCGGCTCGGTGCGAGCCCCATCCCAACCCATTAAAAATCCTCTCCCACACGAACGTCTGTTCGCCATCGTATGATGTGTCGAGCATGCCATCCAGCAATCAGATCGTCGTCTCGGGCGCGCGCGAGCACAACCTGAAAGACATCTCCCTGACGCTGCCGCGCGACGCGCTGGTCGTGATCACGGGGCTGTCGGGGTCGGGCAAGTCCAGCCTCGCGTTCGACACCATCTACGCCGAGGGTCAGCGCCGCTACGTGGAGTCGCTGTCGGCCTACGCGCGGCAGTTCCTCGGGCAGATGGACAAGCCCGACGTGGACTCCATCGAGGGGCTCTCGCCGGCGATCTCGATCGACCAGAAGACCACCTCGCGCAACCCCCGCTCGACGGTGGGGACGGTGACCGAGATCTACGACTACCTGCGCCTTTTGTGGTCGCGCGTGGGCAAGCCGCACTGCCCGATCTGCGGGCGCCCCATCACCGGCCAGTCGGCCGAGCAGATCATCGACCAGGTGATGGAGCTGCCGGAGGGCGCGCGCTTCATGGTGATGGCGCCGGTCGTGCGCGGGCGCAAGGGGGAGTACGGCAAGCTTTTGGAGGAGCTGCGCGCCGACGGCTTCGCGCGTGTGCGGATCGACGATCGCATCCGCCTGCTGGAGGAATCGATCGTGCTGGACAAGCGCTACAAGCACGACATCTCGGTCGTGATCGACCGCCTGATCATGCGCCACGACGTGCGCAAGCGCCTCGCCGACTCGATCGAGACCGCGGTGCGTCTGGCGGACGGCCTGGTGGAGGTGGAGATCCTTGGGAAAGGGGGAGGAGGGGGAGGGGTACGTGACTCGGACAGCGGCGCGGTCGATGCGGCTGTGGCCGGGGATGGTAAGCAGGGGGCGGGCAGGCACGCGACCGGGGCGCTCGGCGCGCGCGCGGCCAACGCCCAGATCGTCCCGGGCGAGCTGCCCGCGGAGGGCACGGTGTTCACCTTCTCCGAGCGCTTCGCCTGCCCCGAGCACGGCCCGTCGCTGGTGGAGCTGGAGCCGAGGATCTTCTCGTTCAACTCCCCCCACGGCGCTTGCGAGCGCTGCCACGGGCTGGGGGCGCAGATGGAAATCGACCCCGAGCTGCTGGTCCCCGACCCCACGCTGTCGCTGAGCGAGGGGGCGATCGCGCCGTGGAGTAGGGCGGCCGCGTTCTCCAACTACTACGAGCAGGTCGCCGAGGCGCTCGCCACCCACTACGGCGTCGATCTCGAGGAGCCGTGGGAGGACCTACCGCAAGCGCACCGCGACCTGTTCCTGCTCGGCACCAAGGAGCCGCTGGCGATCACCTACCGCAACCGCTTCGGCCGGCGGCGCTCCTATTCGACGCGCTTCGCGGGGCTGATCGCCAACCTCGAAAAGCGCTACCGCGAAACCGAGTCAGACGGTGTGAAGGAGAAACTGGAGGAGTACATGTCGCTGCGGCCCTGCCCCGCGTGCGGGGGCGCGCGGCTGCGCCCGGAGTCGCGCGCGGTGTTGGTGGGGGGCACGCGGATCGAGGACTTCTGCGCGCTCTCCGCGCGGCGCGCGATCGAGTGGCTGGATGAGGTGGAGCTCTCCGACACCGACCGCCACGTGGCGCGTTTGATCCTGCGCGAGATCTCCGAGCGGCTGATGTTCCTGGAGAACGTGGGCATCGGCTACCTCTCGATGGACCGCTCCTCCGCCACGCTCTCCGGCGGGGAGGCCCAGCGGATCAGGTTGGCCACGCAGATCGGCAGCTCGCTGGTGGGCGTGCTGTACATCCTCGACGAGCCCTCCATCGGGCTGCACCAGCGCGACAACTCCAAGCTGATCGCCACTTTGGAGCGGCTGCGCGACCTCGGCAACACCGTGATCGTGGTGGAGCACGACGAGCAGACCATGCGCGCCGCCGACCACCTCGTCGATCTCGGCCCCGGCGCGGGCGAACACGGGGGGCGGATCGTCGCGCAGGGCACCGCCGCGCAGGTGCAGCGCGTGCGCGAGTCGGCCACCGGGCAGTACCTCGCCGGCACGCGCGTGGTGGCGGTGCCCGCCAAGCGCCGCACCCCCACCGGTTATGTGAAGGTGGAAGGCGCCTCCCAGCACAACCTCAGGGACATCGACGCCTCCTTCCCGCTGGGCACGCTCACCTGCGTCACCGGCGTGTCGGGCTCGGGCAAGTCCACGCTGGTCAACGAGATCCTTTACAAGGCGCTCTCCGCCCGCCTGCACCGCGCGCGCGCCCGCGCCGGCGCCCACCGCGCGATCAAGGGCCTGGAGCAGCTCGACAAGATCATCGCCGTCGACCAGTCCCCGATCGGGCGCACCCCGCGCTCCAACCCGGCGACGTACACCGGCCTGTTCGACGTGATCCGCGACATGTTCTCCAAAACCCAGGAGGCCCGCGCGCGCGGCTACAAGCCCGGCCGCTTCTCCTTCAACGTCAAGGGCGGGCGCTGCGAGGTGTGCAAGGGCGACGGGCAGATCAAGATCGAGATGCACTTCCTCCCCGACGTGTACGTCCCCTGCGAGCAGTGCGGCGGCAAGCGCTACAACCGCGAGACGCTGGAGGTGCGCTTCAAGGGCAAGTCGATCGCCGACGTGCTCGACATGCCGATCGAGGAGGCCGTCAAGTTCTTCGAGCACATCCCCAAGGTGCGCCGGCGCCTGGAGACCCTCGACGCGGTGGGTCTCGGCTACGTGCGTCTCGGCCAGCCGGCCACCACGCTCTCCGGGGGGGAGGCCCAGCGCGTGAAGCTGGCGACCGAGCTCTCCAAGGTGGCGACCGGCCGCACCCTCTACATCCTCGACGAGCCCACCACCGGCCTGCACTTCGCCGACGTGCAGCGGTTGTTGGAGGTGCTCCAGCGCCTGGTGGACGCCGGCAACTCCGTGGTGGTGATCGAGCACAACCTCGACGTCATCAAGTGCGCCGACCGCCTGATCGACATGGGCCCGGAGGGCGGCGAGGAGGGTGGCCTCGTGATCGCCGCCGGCACGCCCGAGGAGGTGGCGGCCGAGCCGGCCTCCCACACCGGCCAGTTCCTCGCGCCGTTGCTCGCCGCGGGGGCGGCGGCCTCCTCCAACGGCAAGCCGCGCGCAGCCGTCAAGAAACCTCGCTCGTCGGCGGCCGTCAAACGCAAACCGCGCGCGAAGGCCACGGCTTGAGCGCCTCCCCCGACCCCCTGCCGCGCGCAGGGATCGACACCTCGCCCGCCATGCCCCCTCCTTCCCTCTCCATCCCAACTCCCCCGCCGCTTGCGGCGGGGGAGTTGGTGCGCGAGGCGCGCTTGTGGATACAGAGGTGGCGGTGGTACGAGCGCAACACGCTGCCCTGGAACCGCGCGCAGATCCACTGGGAGCTGATGCGCCGTGGCGCGTTCGCGCGCTGGCCGCTGCAGGGCAACGTGTTGGAGGCCATGCGCCAGGGTCGGTTGGAGGTGGGGGAGGGGGCGCTGTTCGAGCCCAACGTATGGATCGTCGCCCCCGACCGCGCGCGCGTAAGGATCGGCGCGGGCACGTTCCTCAACCAGGGCGTGATGGTCGCCGCCCAGGAGCTGGTGGAGATCGGCGAGCACTGCATGCTCGCCAACGGCTGCTTCGTCTCCGACGCCGCCCACCGCTTCGACGACCCCGACCAGCCGGTCCCCTGGCAGGGCTTCACCTCCAAGGGCCCCACGTGCATCGGCGCCAACTGCTGGCTGGGCGCGCACGTGGTGGTCACCAGCGGCGTGTCCATCGGTGAGCGCTGCGTGATCGGTGCCGGCAGCGTGGTGACCCACGACATCCCCGCATTCTCGATCGCGGCGGGCGCCCCGGCAAAGGTGTTGAAAAGCGTCGAGTACTGCTGACGGCGTCCTGCGAGCGCGCTACTGTTCGATGCCAAGCCCGCTCGGAGGCGAGGCTCGGCGGCAGGTGTCAACGACAGATCGGGGAAGCATGTTGGCTGTGATGTTGCGTATACCATTGCAAACGCTCGCGTCAAGGAAGGCAACGATGCGCCCTGCGCTGGGTCGTGTTGCGCTACTCGGTGCACTCGCGGCCATCGCATCGCTTGCGTTCGCGGCAAGCGCGCTCGCGGTCAGCGGCACGCCAATCAAACTCGCTCAGCCGCAGCGGTACGGCCCTCCTTCGGTTGCGGTTGACGGCAGTGGCACCGCTTACATTGCATGGGATAACGAGAGGAATCTCGCCGGAGCCCAGGAAGTGGTCGAATACTGCGTGCTCCCGGTCGGCGCGAGCGCTTGCTCACACACCGGGCAGCTGAAACTCGAAAGCGGTCCCGGTTACATTTTTGGGCATGTCAAGGTGCTCGTCGACGGCTCCACAGTGCTGCTGTTCGCCGGCGACCTTGCCGTCAAAGGCGAAGAATACGAGCCCACGCAGGAGTGGCAGTCGACCGACGGTGGCGCAACGTGGACGGCGCTGCTCGGTGGCAAGTCCGTTGCCAAGCCAGCAGACGACGAACAGGCGGTCGTGGTTCCGGGCACCAACGAGCTCGGCTTCGGCAGTCAGAACCTCGGCGGGGGAGCTCCGTTGGTCGGTCAGGCCGCTTTCGATCTGTTCCCGCTGAACCCTGCTCAGGCGTGCTCGAATACCTCCTGCCCAGCTGAAGAGAAGAGCATCCCACTACAGACGCAGCTTGCTAGGGAACTTGAAAAAGACGGCCAGGCCGGAGATTTCTACGCGTCGATCACGGGTGGCGCGAACCCTGGCATCCTCGGGATCTACATTGTGTCCTCGTCGCAGACGGAATGCAAAGGCGAAGGCTTCGAGAACCAGTTGGCCTTTGTCTTTGGCGAAGGACTCCAGAGCACAGAAAACAGCTACGCGATCTCCCCGAAAAAAGGGAAAAGCGCTTGGCGGACAGAACTCACGCACGCTGACTGCGAAATCAGCTACCCCGCGGTGGCCGGTGGCCCCAGCGGCTTCGGCGTGGTCGAGAACGACACCACGAGGGGCTACACCGTCTATCACCCGTTTGACCAAGCGCATCAAGACTTCGACACACCCATGACGACGATCTCAACTGAACAGGAGAGCAACCCATCCCTTTCCCAGGACGGGAGTGGCGGTCTCTACCTGACTTATTCGAGCTTCGAAGGCGTCAAGTTTGCCTTCAGTTCGGATGGGGGATCTGCCTGGACCGGCCCGTCTTACCTGACTACAGGGATAGGGCTGTATAACAACCCCATCAGCTCGACCAGCGTAAGCGGTCAGGGCTGGCTTGTCTGGGACAACGAAGAATCAGTGTACGCGCAGCCGTTCGTGGCGGCCGACGCGATCCCACCCCCCGCACCGCCACCGCCACCGGCCAAAACGACGACGCCCCCCCCGCCGACTCCCAGCGGCAGCTACACGATCGAGAGCATCGTCTCGAACTCGAACGGCACGGTCACGATCACGTTCGTCCCGACCCAGTCTGGCGAGGCGACCCTGGTGCTGACCGTACCCACGGCGTCGATCGCCAGCACCTCGGCCGTGGCCGCGAAGTCCAAGAAGTGCAAGCACGGTCAGGTCAAGATCAAAGGCAAGTGCCGTCCCTCCACGACCGTGGCCGGCAAAACCTCCGCCGCCGGTACGGGGGGCGTTCCTCTGAAGCTGACGGTCAACCTGTCCAGCACGATCAAGGCGCTGCTGAAGAAAGGCAAGACGGTGCATCTGCTCGCGACCCTGACCTACAAATCGTCGCTCGGCGGGACCGCCACCGTGAACACCTACCACGTGACCGTCAAAGGCCACAAGCCCAAGCACAAGAAGTGACCGCCACCGACAGCTGAAGATACGCCGCGCGCGAGGGGTGGCGCCCCCTCGCGCAGATGCTACTCTGGTAGGTATGGGTAGGAGGGTGGTGTCGAGTTCGGTCGTGCTCGTCCTCGTCAGCTTCGCGCTGGCGACGGCGCCGCAGGCCGCGTCTGCCAGGTCAGCCGCGGACATGGCGGCGACGCGGGTGCTCGCGAGCGCCACCAAGACGTTGCTGCACGCCGCGCGCCCCGACCTGCCCAGGGGCCTGGCGGCGGTCAACCGCTACGCCGGCGAAGTCGCCACCCAGTGCCCCAAAGTGGCGGCCAAATCGCCGCAGGACCACGGCTCCGAACAGCTGGACAACGAGGTCGTTGCCACGATGACGGTCGTCGGCTACCGCACCGGCGCCGGGCCGATCAAGGCCTTCTACGGTGCGGTGAAGGGGCTGCACTGGAGCAACCCCAAGCTGACGCGCGCGGTGAAAACCTTCGCCACCAAGCTCGACAAGCTGGTCGGTCTCACCGTCCCCAGCCTGTGCGGCGACATCAAAGAATGGGTCGCCAGCGGCTACAGCACGCTCACCGCCACCACCACCCAGTTCCTCAAGCAGTACAACGCGGTCGATCCCGAAGCCGAAGAAGGCCCGCTGATCATGCGGCTGGCCCGGCCCTATGCGACCGCCGGGGACATCTCGCTCTTCCACAGCATCGAAACCTTCGAATCGGAACTGGCCGAAACGGAAGCCCACGCCGTGTTTGCGTACAAGCGCATCATGAACACGCTGGAACTGAACCAGTAGGGGCCGGTTCGGGTGGCGCCTCGGTGGACGTCGTGCCCGTTGCCAAGTATCTGAGCCATTTCAGTCACTGGGGTGACTGCGCCGGCAAATCCGTCGAAGCGCGTCAACGTACCACACGCACATCTGTCCCGACATGTGGTATGGTGGTGGCGCGGTTTCTAAATCTGACCTCGTCAAGAGGATACGCTTGATGGTTCGACGACTAGGCACTGTGCAGTCAGCTAGTGCCGGCACCACGGCGTTGCCGTAGAGGAGACGGCGTCTGGGTACTGGATTACCCACCCTCAACCGCAGTACAGGGAACTCTATGAAGCCGATTCCGGGCGTCTCGCCATGTGGGCGAGCGCTGGGGCACGGTTCCTTTTTACCCAAAATCGCAGCATAGAAGTCGATAGTTGCCGGTCGCCGTGGCGGCTCGCGTAAAAGCGAGCGTCAGGGAACCGGTTTAGCCTACCCAAAATGGAGTTATCGCTATGCAGTTCACAAGGAAGTCGATCACGATGGGTTCATTCACGATCAAATCCAAGGAGCACTTAAAATGAGGTTCAAGATCATTGGCCTATGTCTCGCGGCCGTGTTCGTTATGAGCGCGGTTGTAGCGACAGCGGCCCAGGCAGAAGAAGCGCCGTTCTGGTCTCGAGGAGGATCGGGCGCAAGGCTCGGCAAAGGCGAAACAAGAGACATAAGCTCAACAATAGTCCCCTCTACTAGCTTTGTATTGAAAAGCTCTGCTGGACCGACAATTACATGCCATGGCATAAGACTCAAGGAAGGAGTGCTCTTAGGCTCGGCACCGGGTGAACCGGGTACCAACGATGAGACCGTGGAATTCTTCAAAGAATGCACGGTTGCGGGAGACGGAACAGGATGCACAATCGCAGAACCGATTGTGACGGAAAATCTCAAGTCGGAGTTGGTATACGCACCAAATAAAAAACAGGTGCTTGATGAGTTTAAATCAGCCAGCGGGGGCAGGCTTGCAACGCTGGTCTTCAACGAAACTACTTGCACAACGGCTAAAGGCAAAATCGCCGTCGAAGGCTCCGTCGCAGGCGAAGTACTTACCTCGAAAGGAGAAAAAGTCGAATTACCGAATCACCCCGCGGAAGAAGCAAGCGGACTGATCAAGTTCCCGCCGACCGCAATAAAAAAAGTTTGGTTAATCAAAGCGGGGACCGGAGAAGAAGTGTCAGTTGGGCTGAAAGTGGCCACAGTTGCGGCAACATTAGAAGGTGAAGCTACGGTGTCACTAGCAAATGCAAAAGGCGAACTAACGGGAGAACTATTTAGCGCGTTACCTTAAATAACGAGATCTGAAGCAGATGTAAGTGTGGGGCCACAAGCACTGCTTGGGCCTCACACCTATTACGTGTCCTGGCGGCCAGATGGTTGTGGGGCGCATCGGGTGTAATATACAATTTATCTACCAGAGAAAGAGGTTTCAAGGTGAAGTCTAGGCGTTGGCTGGGAGGTTCGGCGACTGTGGTTGGTGCCCTCCTGTCTATGCTCCTGTTGGCGCCGTCCGTGCTGGCCGCGGGGGACGCGAACGTAGAGGGCTGTCCCAATGAAGCGCTTTCAGGCTTCCGGGAGTATCTTCCCGACTGCCGTGCATACGAGATGGTCTCGCCGGTATTCAAGGACGGCTCCAAGCTCTCCGCAGCGTTGATATCGGCCAGTGGTATGGGTCTTCTGGGGAGTTCGAACGGCGTTTCCATCGGTGGGTCTCAGAATGGCGGCGGAAACCAAGGCGTGTTCTATCAGCTTTCGCGCTCGGGGCCGGAGTGGGCCGCGTTGGCGATCACTCCTCCGGCTTCGCTGTTTCCCACGCAGGAATTTCTAGCGGCCAGCCCCAATCTCGGCCAGACGCTGTGGCTACTGCGCACTCCGGCACAGTCCTTCTTCACCGAGGACCTCTATGTCCGCGAAGGGGACGGCTCGCTGGGGATGGTCGGACCGCTAATACCGCCCGCGGCGGCCGCTGGCGACCCCGCCGGGGAATTTGGACAGTTTGCCTTTAGGGGGAGGGTCGACTATGCCGACGCCTCTGCTGACCTGTCGCACGTGCTTTTCAAGATCAAAGCTGGTGGCCCGTTGTGGCCTGGAGATACGACAGACACCGAAAAAGACACCTGGTCGCTCTACGAGTACACCGACGTCAACCAGCACGCACCGGAACTTGTGGGGGTCGACGCCGAAGGGCGTCTCCTCAGCGACTGCGAAACGAGTCTTGGATCGCAGGGAGGCCGCGACATCTATAATGCCATGTCTACGGGTGGCGCGACGGTGTTCTTCACGGCGGTGGGCCACAGCGCTGGTACAGGCATCTGTCCCACGTCAGCTGAAGCTCCGGAAGTCAGCGAATTGTATGCGCGACTCGACCGGGTCGAATCCGTGCCGATTTCAGAGCCGTCGGCGCAAGAATGCGCGGCTTGCGAGACGCCTGCGTCGGAAGCCTTGGGCCGCAGGCCGGCCGAATTCACCGGTGCGTCCGAAGACGGTTCGAAGGTGTTCTTCCTCACCGAACAGGAACTGCTCCCCGAAGCAACGGGGATGAATCTCTACGAGTACGACTTTGACAACCCCCGAAGCAATCAGGGCACTGGTCGGATCGTGCGTGTCTCGGCGGGATCCACGGAACCGGAGATGCAGGGCGTGGCGCGTGTGTCCGAGGATGGCTCACACGTGTATTTCGTCGCCGAAGGTGTGTTGACGGAAGGCCCCAACGCAGGGGGACGCGAACCGATCGAGGGCGAGGACAATCTGTATGTGTTCGAGCGCGACGCCACCCATCCGGCAGGACACGTCGCGTTCATCGCCACCCTTTGCTCGGGTGAGGAAAAGTCTGGGTCGATCTCCGGCGTCAACCAGTGCCCTGCCGCTGGTCCCTCGGAAGGCGACAGTCGGGACTGGTCCATGGGGTTGGGTGATGCGCGGCCGGTGCAGACGACACCGGAAGGCCGTTTTCTGGTGTTCCAGAGCATGGCCGATCTTACGCCGGGCGACAAGGGCGAAGAGCCACAGATCTTCGAGTACGACGCGGCGACGGAAGAACTCGTGCGCGTCTCCGCCGGCCGGCCGGGATACGAAGAAGAAGCAAGCACACACGCGTCCTCGATTCCCACTCAGTTTTATGTCGAAAGTGGTTCTCCCGCCACAGCGGCGACCTCGCTGGCGGTGTCGGGCAATGGCTCCACAGTGGTGTTCAACAGTGCCGGAGCGCTGACCCAGGAAGCCGAAGACGCGGCTGAAGCGCACTCTGAAAGCGTCTATGAGTATCGCAGCGCCGGCTCAATCGGCGACGGCAACGTTTATCTGGTATCCGATGGCGCCAACGCCCTGGGCGCTCACGCGGTCGGACTGGACCCGTCGGGTCAGGACGTGTTCTTCGAAACGGCCGACCCGCTGGTCCCGCAAGACACCGACACGCAGTTCGACATCTACGATGCCCGGGTGGATGGTGGCTCTCCCGCCCCCGTTTCGCCCCTGGGCTGTGAAGGCGAAGCGTGTCAGGGATCGCCACTCGCGCAGCCCTCGTTCCTCGTGGCCGGTAGTGTCACGGAGTCCGCAGGAGGGAATGTGCCTCCGGCGTCGCTCTCCTCATCGCCGAGTTCCGCGCCGACGCCGAGAAAACGTGAGATCGCTTCTCAGATCAGGGCCACGAAGCTCGCCAGGGCCTTGAAGGCATGCGGGCGGAAGGCAAGGAAGAGGAGATTGGCGTGCGAATCGAGGGCCAGGAGGCGCTACGGCTCGGGTACGAAGGCGACGACCAGGAGGAGCAAATGATGCGGCCCGGAATGCGATCAGTCAGGCAGAGCCGGGCGGTGGCGTGTCTCGCGACCTGCTCGCTTCTCGCCGGCTGCATGCTTCTGGCGGTCTCGCTCGCGCCGGCTCCTGCGGGGGCGGCAGTCGGCTGGACTGTTCATGGTGTTGCCACGCCCAGTGCCTTCGCGGCGGGTGACGCGCTGGCGTGTGAACTGGAAGAAAAGTGCGATCGCTACCAGCTGCTCGTGATGAACGTGAGCGATGAAGCGTCGAGCGCGACTGAAACAGTCAAGATCAGGGACACCTTGCCGGAGGGAGTCACAATGCTCAGCCGGGAAAGTGGGCATGGTCCCAACGGTGAAGAAGAAAGGTGGCGTAGCTGCAGCTCCGAAGAAAATGGAGGACGGACGACAGTTACATGTGAATTGAAGTGGGAAAACACAGAAGAAGAACTGGTGCCTGCGTCGGTGCCAGCGGGTCAGTACGCGCCTATCCTCAGCATTGCAGTGTCGGCGCCATCGGCAAAGATGTCGGGCGTTTGGAGGAACGAAGTGGAGGTGGAAGGTGGTGGAGCGGCGGCGGTGTCCTCGACAAGCGAGGAGACCACTGTCAACGGGCTCGCTCCCGCGTTTGGCCTGACCGAATTCGCGCTTGAACCGTACGGAGAAGGCCACACGCCCGCGCTCGCGGCGGGAGGGCATCCGTGGGAGCTTGCGACGAGCTTTGGGATCCCGACGACTTTGAGTCCAAGGGGTAATAACGGAAATGTGGTTGTTGGAGGTCCCTATACGCCGGTGGAAAATCTGAAGAGCGCCGCCGTCGAACTCCCCGCGGGCTTCGTCGGCAACCCGCTGGCCACCGAGAAGTGCACGCTGGTTGCGCTGGAAAAAGAAGCGTGTCCGGCCGGCAGCCAGGTCGGTCTGTTTGCGGTCATCGGAGGTATCTTCGGAAATGGGATATTTGCGTTCTCCGGAGACGCAAGCGCCTCCGAATGCTGCTCGGCGGTGTACAACATGGTTCCGGAGCAGGGTTATCCGGCGGAGTTTGGGTTTACGTTCTTGCATGATCAGGTTGAGATGTATGCGAATGTCATACATACCGGCGCCGGCTACCGTACGCTTATAACGGTGCCAAGCGTACCCAGCGTGCTCGAAACGATGAATGCGGTAGTCACGATCTTCGGCGAGCCGGGGGCCCATAATGGCACTGGGTCGGAAGCGGCGTTTCTGAGCAACCCGGCGGACTGCGTGGCCGGAGCGGCGGAATCGTCGAGCCGGATCGAACTGGAATCGTACGGAAAACTAGGTCATCCGGTGTCGGAAGAAAAGCTGGTATACGCCGGGCTCGCCGGCTGCGGCGCACTGATCTTCAATCCGACGCTCAAACTGGCTCCGAGTGCGGCTGCGGAAAATGGCACCACCCAGGCTGACGAGCCGTCGGCGTTCTCAGTCGATCTGAAAATCCCGCAGACCACCAAGTTCTCCGAAGCCGCAACCCCGCCGTTGCGGAATGCGACGGTGAGCTTGCCGGCGGGCGTATCGATCTCTCCGCCGGCCGGTGAGGGTCTCGCCGGCTGCCCGGCGATCGGGCCCGAAGGAATCAACCTTGGCAGCGATGAAATCGGCCCGGGCGGCGGCGACCTGGGGGACCCCGAAGCGACCGAACTCGGAGCCGGCCACCCCGGCGGCGACAACAGCTCCTACGACGACGGCTTCTACCACACCGCCCCCGGGCACTGCCCCGAAGCCTCCACGCTCGGTACCGCCGAAGTCTTCACGCCGCTGCTGGCGGACCGGTGCGGCGAAACGGGCCAGGCAGCGTGTAGGCCAGGAGAATCCCCGGCGCCGCTGCAGGGCCACGTCTATCTCACCCAGCCGAAGTGCGGTGGCGCAGGTCAGCCGGCGTGCACGGAAGCGAGCGCCACCAACGGCGAACTGTACGGGCTGTACCTGGAACTGTCGGGTTCAGGCGTGATCGTCAAGCTCCCCGGAGTCGTCGAGGCGAACCCGCAGACGGGCCAGTTGACGGCGTCGTTCAAGGAAAACCCCCAGCTGCCGTTCGAAGAATTGAAGCTCCACTTCCACGGCGGTCCGAGGGCGCCGCTCGCCAACCCGCAAACGTGCGGCTCCTTTGCAACCGAGTCGACGTTGACCTCGTGGGCCGGTCAGGAAATCTTCCAAGCCTCGGAACCGTTTGGCACCGACTGGGACGGCCACGGCGGTGCTTGTCCACCGACCCTGCCGTTCAGCCCCGCCTTTAGCGCGGGCACCGTCAATCCAGTTGCGGGCGCTTACAGCCCGTTCGTGCTGACACTGTCCCGCCAGGACCGCGAACAGGACATCGCGGGCCTGGCGGCGACGCTCCCCAAGGGCCTGCTCGCGAAGCTCGCGGGCGTCCCGGAGTGCGGGGAAGCGCAGGCGAACGCCGGGACGTGCTCCGGCGCCTCGCAGATCGGGACCGTAACCGTCACAGCCGGCGCCGGCTCCGAGCCGTTGCCGGAGAGTGGCAGGATCTACCTGACCGGGCCCTACAACGGTGGCCCGTTCGGCGAGTCTGTCGTGATCCCGGCCGTGGCGGGACCGTTCAACCTCGGCGAGGTGGTGGTCCGCGGGTCGATCCGCATCGACCCCAACACCGCGCAGGCTAGCGTCGTCTCCAACCCGTTCCCGACGGTCGTCGACGGGGTGCCGGTGCGGGTGCGGACGGTCGATGTCGAAGTCAACCGGCCCGCCTTCACGTTCAACCCGACCGACTGCGACTCGCAGGCCGTGACCGCTACGGTGACCGCGGCCCAGGGGGGCAGCGCGGCGGTCGCCAGCCCGTTTGCCGTCACCGGCTGCGCCAACCTGCCGTTCAAGCCCTCGTTCACGGTCTCCACGCGGGGCAGGACGAGCCGGATCGATGGGGCCAGCCTGGTCGTGAAGGTCACCCAGAAACCGGGGGAAGCCAACATCCATCTGGTGCATCTGGCGTTCCCGAAGTCCTTGCCGGCACGGCTCTCGACCCTGCGGGGCGCGTGCACCGAAGCGCAGTTCGCCGCCAATCCCTCGGGCTGCCCGGCCGGGTCGGTGATCGGGACGGGCACGGCCGTCACGCCGGTGCTAAGCGCGCCGCTGAGCGGCCCCGCCTACCTGGTCTCGCACGGGGGGGCGGCCTACCCGGACGTGGTGTTCGTGCTCCAGGGCGACGGCGTCACGATCGACCTCACCGGGGCGACCGACATCAAGAAAGGGATCGCCTACTCGACCTTCGAAACGGTCCCGGATGCCCCGGTTACCTCGTTCGAAGCGCGCCTGCCGGAGGGCCCGCACGCGATCTTTGGGACCAACCTGCCCGCGAAGGCGAAAGGCAGCTTCTGTGGACGGACCCTCACGGTCCCCACCACGATCGATGGGCAGAACGGGGCTGTTGTCAAGCAGAGCACCAAGATCAAGGTCAATGGTTGCCCGAAAAAGAAGCCCAAGCACAGGGCGACGGGCGGGAAGCGGCCCACGCGCGGGGCCAAGGGCCGAAAGTAGCCCATGCACGAGGCCAAGGGCGGGACGCAGAGGAGATAGGCGCAGTCAGGCGCGGGGCCCGCTCAGCCCAGCAGCTCGCGCAGCTCGGCCAGCTCGGCGGGGTCGATCTTGTAGGTGTGCTCCGGGCCGGGGTAGCGGCGGGCGCGGACGTCCTGCGCGTAGGCGGCCACACCGGCGTTCATCTCCTCCTGGAGGTTCGCGTAGCGCTTGACGAAGCGCGGGCCCAGCCCGTCGCGGATGCCGAGCAGGTCGTGGAACACCAGCACCTGCCCGTCGGTGGCGGGGCCGGCGCCGATCCCGATCACGGGGATCTCCATACGGCCCATCAGCTCCTCGGTGACCGCGGCGGGGATCGCCTCGAACACGATCGCAAAGCAGCCCGCCTCCTGCAGCGCCAGCGCCTGCTCGCTGATCCTGGCCGCCGCCTGCGCGCTGCGCCCCTGCGCCTTCCAGCCGCCCAGCGCGGTGGATGTCTGCGGGGTCAGCCCGACGTGGCCCATCGCGGGGATGCCGGCGCCGACGATCGCGCGCGCGCGGCTGGCGGAGGCGGGGCCGCCGCCCTCCAGCTTGACCGCGTCACAGCCCGCCTCCTGCACCATCCGCACGGCGGTCGCGATCGCCTGCTGGTCGCTGATCTCATACGACCCGAACGGCAGGTCGCCGATCAACAGCGGCGTGCGCAGGCCGCGGCGGGCGGCGGCGGTCAGCACCAGCATGTCCTCCAGGCGCACCGGCGTGGTGGCGCTGTAGCCCAGCACGGTGGTGGCGGCGGAGTCGCCCACCAGCACCAGATCGACCCCTGCCGCCTCGGCGGCGCGGGCGCTGGGGTAGTCATAGGCGGTGACCATCACGATCGGATCGCCCAGCCGCTTCTTCTCCGCCAGCAGCGGCAGGGTCATCGGCAGGCGGCCGGGATCGTGGGGGATCTGGACGCTCGAGGAGTTGGAGGGGCGGGCGGAGGGGTGGCTGGACATGTGTGGTTGTTCCTCTCTGAAGGGGTTGGCGCCCTCGGGCGGCCGCGTCAGGCGCGCACCTCGTACGCGCCCTTCGAGGCAGGCTCAGCGGACGGGTCTCCACTGAGCAGGGTCGCCACCGCGTCGTCGACGGTGATGATGCGGTTGGTGTTGGCCTCCACGTGCACCACGCGGGGCTCGTAGCGCTCCATCTCGGCCCGGTCGTACTGGCCGTAGGAGATCACGATGATGGTGTCGCCGCGGTGCACAAGACGCGCGGCGGCGCCGTTGACCTTCATCGCCCCCGAGCCGCGCTCGCCGGCGATCGTGTAGGTCTCAAAGCGGGCGCCGTTGTCGACGTCCACGACGTGCACCTGCTCATGCTCGAGGATGTCGGCGGCCTCCAGCAGGTCGGCGTCGATCGTGATCGAGCCCACGTAGTGCAGGTCGCAGTCGGTAACCGTGGCGCGGTGGATCTTGGACTTGAGCATCACGCGCTGCATGGGGTCTCGTCTCTCCTCTCGCCGATGGTGGCTGTCGCCGTGCTCGCTCCACTTACGTTGCTCGCGCCACGCCGCTTGCTCTTGGCGGCGTGATTGGCATTGCTGGTGGCGCGCTGCTCATCCCTTCCGCCAGGTACGGGCGCAAGCGTGACGTTGTCGATCAGCCGCACCCCGCCCACGTGAGCGGCGATCGCCAGCAGCGCCGGCCGATCCAGCTGGGGGAGGGGTTCGAGCGTGGCGGGGTCCACCAGCGCCACATAGTCGGAGCGCACCCCGGCTGCCGCCAGCGCGGCGTGGGCGGCGTCCAGCAGCGCGGCGCACGAGCGCTCCCCCGCGGCGGCCAGCTCGCCGGCGGCGCACAACGCGGCGTGCAGCGCGAGCGCCCGCTCGCGCGCGGCGGGGTCGAGCAGCGCGTTGCGGCTGGACAGCGCCAGCCCGTCGCTCTCGCGCACGGTCGGCAGCGCCTCGATCTGCACCGGCAGGTTGAGATCGACCACCAGGCGGCGGATCACCACCACCTGCTGGGCGTCCTTCTGGCCGAGATACAGCGTGTCGGGCATCGTCATGCACAGCAGCTTCGTCACCACCGTGGTCACCCCACGGAAGTGCGAGGCCCCGCGCGCCGCGCCCTCCAGGCGATCGGTCAGCCCGAGCACTTCCACGGCGGTGGCAAACCCCGGCGGGTACACCTCTTCGACGGAGGGCGCAAACAGCAGGTCGGCGCCCGCTTCCGCGGCCAGCCCCGCGTCGTGGCGCTCCGAGCGCGGGTAGCGCTCCAGGTCGGCGTGCTCGTTGAACTGCGCGGGGTTGACGAACAGCGACACCACCACCACATCGCACTGCTCGCGAGCGCGGCGGATCAGCGCCAGATGGCCGTCGTGCAGTGCCCCCATCGTCGGCACCAGCCCGATCGTCGAGCGGCCCTCCCGGGTCGGCGCCAGCGCGGCCCGCAGCTCCCCGACGGTGCGCAGCGTTCTCATCGCGCCGCCCGCCTCTCGGTACAGGCCCACAAGGCGGGCGGCCTGCTCATGCCGGCGTGTCCTCCGTCGCGCAGACTCCTCATGCGCGTGACGCTGGCCGAAACGGGGATGCTCGTCCGGAGGCGAGCGTCTTCCGGCTTCTGTCGGTGGTGATGTCGGCGGCTCATGGCCTTCGGTCCAGTTCCTGCGGATACCGGCGCGAGAAAGAAAAAGCCCTGTGCTTCGGGTCCATTCCGAGCGTGCCCGGTTGATGGCCTGCAAGAAATGATACAGCGCTAGGCGGGCTGTGATGGGTCAGGAGGGCTGTGTGTGCAATCTCACACAGGAGGCCCCGCGCCAGGGGGCACGCGCCGATCAGGCGGGAACCAGCGGCGGTGCGACTTGGGCGGCGCTGGAGCGCACCACAAGCTGCTCGTCCCCATCGTCGTCGCAGATCGTCAACGCGCTGTGCGAGGCAAGCACTTCCATGAGCTCGCTGATCTTCTGATGCAACTCGGCCGGCGTCGTAGCCTCGATGACAGCGTCGATCTCGATCGTGCCTGCGACGAGGTTCGTGCTTGCGGATGCGCCTGGAGCGATGTCAGCTCCGTGCCTCGTAAGCACATCCTCGACGTGAAGCGTTGTGTCTTCGAGCGTCTCGCGCGGCACAGGACCTGCGCCTGGAGCGAGCATGATGACGACCTCAGCTTCGATCGTTGGCATGGTACCTCCTAGCTCAGTCACCTGCATTCTATCCTCCTCATCAGGTCCGCAAGCCGCCTCGCTTGAGTGCTGAGAGCTTATTTGCATAGGTCTTCGATGAACTCGGCGTATTGGGAATTGGAATCATTCGGCTCTCGTCCGGTGGGAAGCACTTTACGTGGTTATTCTTGCCGCGGACACACCACCAACCCTGCTCCCATGCCATTCCGACGAGTCGATCCATGTCGCGGTCGGTTTGTTTCGGCCGCTTCGCGTCTCGGTTTTCGAGGCGCTTAGGGTGGGTTGCCGGCGTGTGACCGCGGGCTTTGGTCGGGGGTCGAGCCACACAGATGAACGAGTAGCCATGTTTTCAGCTAGCAGGATCATTTGATAGTGATGTTTCCGACTCAAGTATGATGTATGGATTCTAGCAGGCTGAACAGAATGGCTCTGAAGGATCAATGCCAGCTCCAAGTTTCGATGTACGCGCGGCCTCCGGGGTCTGACGGTCTCTCTGGGGAGCCGCAGACGGGTCGGGTCGCCGGGCGGCAGGCGCTCGTGGGGGCGGGAGAGTTAGCATCCGCGTGATGTCGGGCGAGGAGAGCCAGCTCTCGGCTGAGCAGCGGCGCGAGGCCCTCAAGGAGGTGTTCGCGCAGGCGCGAGGCTGCACGCGCTGCGCCGAGCTGGCGGC
Source organism: uncultured Solirubrobacterales bacterium (assembly GCA_963794715.1). Lineage (GTDB taxonomy): Bacteria > Actinomycetota > Thermoleophilia > Solirubrobacterales > Solirubrobacteraceae > Palsa-744. The sequence continues at coordinate 1,668,518 of CAWCEY010000002.1, forward strand.
GACCCGCAAGACGGTGGTGTTCGGGGCGGGCAGCGCCGACGCCGACCTGATGTTCGTGGGGGAGGCCCCCGGCGCGAGCGAGGACGAGCAGGGCCTGCCGTTTGTTGGGGCGGCCGGCAAACTGCTGAACAAGCTGCTCGAAGAGATCGGGCTGCAACGCGCAGATGTCTTTATATGCAATGTTCTCAAGTGTCATCCCCCCGGCAACCGCGACCCCCAGCAGGTGGAGATCGAGAACTGCCGGGAGTACCTCTACCGCCAGGTGGAGCTGATCCAGCCGCGAGTGATCTGCACGCTGGGGAACTTCGCCACCAAGCTGCTGCGCGAGGATCCGACCGGGATCACGCGCCTGCACGGGCAGCCGGAGGTGCGCGAGGTGGGCCGCCGCGCGGTGCGGCTCTACCCGATCTTCCACCCCGCGGCGGCGCTCTACACGCCGCGGATGCTGCAGACGCTGCGCGAGGACTTCCAGCGCCTGCCCGAGCTGCTGGCGCAACCCGCGCCCGAGCAATCGCAGTGGCTGGAGATGCCCGAGGCGGCCGAGGAGCCCGAGCGGCGCGAAGAACCTCCAGCCTCCGGCGGCGCTGGCGCCGGCGCCGGCACGGAGCCGGTGGCCGAGGTCGATCAACTCGGCCTGTTCTGAGGCGCAGCCCACCCCTCGAAGCCCACCCTTAAAGACGACCGGCCCACGGGGAGAGGGGATCGTGGGCCGGTCGTACTGCTAGGGAGGAGGAGGTTTGTCCAGTATCGGCAGCAGCCCCGTCGGGCTTGAGGCCAATCTTCGCGGGCGCCCAGAGAAGGTGTTTCACGACTTCGGGGTTGTGTTCCCCGCGAAACATGATATTCTCGATCTAGTTTATGAGGTATAGGGGTCTTGGCGGCACGACCACCGACCCGAAACAACGGAGACCCCCACGAAAACCATGCAGATCGACATTCATCAGCACATCTGGACGGACCCGCTGCTCGACGCGCTGGCCGCTCGCCGAACGCTGCCGTTCGTCCGGCGCTCGCATCGCCTGACGGTGCTGCACAGCGCGGGCGAGCAGCCCTACGTGATCGACCGCGAGGCCGAAGCGCCCGAGCGCCGCGTGAGGCTGGTGGACGGCGACGGCTGCGACCTCGCGGCGGTGGCGCTGTCGAGCGCGATCGGCGTCGAGGCGCTGGCGCGCGAGGAGGCGGACGTGTTGATCGAGGCCCACCTGGAGGGCGTGCTGGCGCTGCCCAGCTGGTTTGCCGCGTGGGGGCCGGTCGCGCTGGACGAGCAGGACCCTGACGATGTGGACCGGCTGCTGGCGCGCGGCTGCATCGGCGTCTGCATGCCCGCGGGGGCGCTGGCGGGCCCCGGTGCGCTGGCGCTGAGCGCGCCGCTGCTGGAGCGCATCGAAGCGCGCGGGGCGCCGCTGTTCGTGCATCCGGGCCCGGCGCCGGGCGTGCGCGCGGCGGAGGCCACGCTGAGCGAGCCGCTGTGGTGGCGCTCGCTGACCGATTATGTCGCCCAGATGCAGGCGGCGTGGCTGACGTTCGCGACGTTGGGCCGGCGCGAGCACCCGCGGCTGCGGGTCGTGTTCGCGATGCTGGCGGGCGGCGCGCCGCTGCTCAGCGAGCGCCTCGCGTCACGGGGCGGGCCGCGCTGCGACCTGCACGATCCGCTGGTTTTCTACGACACCTCCAGCTACGGCCCGGCGGCGGTCGAGGCGATGGCGCGCAGGGTGGGCGGGGAGCAGCTGGTGTACGGCTCCGACCGCCCCGTCGTCGAGCCCACGCCCACTGGCCGCGAGGCGCTGCTGGCGGCGAACGGCACCCAGCTGCTGGAGCGCACCGGCGCGGTGCGTGCGGTGCGCGAGATTCGGGCGGTGCGCTCGGCGCACGCGGGAGCGGCGTCGTGAGCCGCCCGTCACGGCTGGTGTGGTTTGCCGCGGCGCCCGACCCCACGCCCAGCGAGCCCCTGAGCCAACGCGCGGAGGCGCTGGCCGCGTAGAGTTCTCCCGGTGCCCACCCACGAAACGTCGGCCCCCGCTGAGACCGAGGCGCTGGGCGCCGAGCTGGCGGTGAAGTTGCTGGCGGGGGACGTGGTGCTGGTGCGCGGCGAGCTGGGCGCCGGCAAGACCACGCTGGTGCGAGGCGCCGCACGGGCGCTGGGGGTGAGCGACCCGGTCACCAGCCCCACCTTCGGGATCGGGCACCGCTACCGGGGTGCGGGGGTGACCGTCGCTCATCTCGATCTCTACCGGCTGGCGGGGCTGGAGCACGAGGCGCCCGGGCTGCTGGAGGACTACCTGGCGGCTGACACCATCGCGTTTGTGGAGTGGCCGCAGGAGGGGAGCCCGGAGCTGGAGGGAGCGCGAGCGCAGGTGACGATCACGCACGGCGGCGGCGACCGCCGAGGGATCGAGATAGCTCTACTGCGATGATCGTGTTGGGCTTCGACACTTCCACTCCGGCGACCGCGGTGGGGTTGCGGCTCGCTGACGGGAGCACCCTGCGTGCGTACGAGGAGCCGGGCGCCGGCGAGCGGCCCGGGCATACCGCGCAACTGCTGACCCTCGCCAACGAGCTGCTGGCGCGGGCGGGGATCGGCTGGGGGGCATTGGAGCGGATCGCTGTGGGCGTGGGGCCGGGCACATTCACCGGGCTGCGCGTCGGGGTCGCCATGGCGCGTGGCCTGGCGCAGTCGCTGGGGGTGGAGGTGGTGGGGGTCGGCAGTTTGAACGTGCTCGCGCATGCCGCCCTGCACACGCCCGGGTCGCAGGCGCAACGCGGCGTCCTGGCCGCGATCGACGCACGCCGCGGGGAGGCGTTTGCCGCGGCCTACGACGTGCAGGGCGAGTTGAGCCCGCCCAGAGCGCTCCCGCCGGAGGGACTGGCCGCGATCCCGGGGGAGCTGGACGGGGATCGCGATTGGTTGGCGGTCGGCGACGGGGCGCTACGCTTTCGGGGATATCTGGAGGCGATCGCGGTGGCGGTCCCAGTGGACACCTCGCCGCTCCACCGAGTCGACGCCGGGGTGCTGTGCGAGCTGGCCCTGAGCGCCTCGGCGGGCGACCTCGAGGCGGTGCTGCCCGACTACCGCCGCCGGCCGGATGCGGAGATCGCCCTGGAGGGTGGCGCAGGCGGCCAAAGGCCGGCCAACCGGGCCCCTCGTCTTCAATCAAAAAACATGGAAAGCCAGCAGTGAGCACACCGCTAGTCGCCGACGTAGCCTCCCAACAGCCACACCTGGAGATCCGGCGTCTGGCGTACCCCGACCTGCCGCAGGTGATTGGGATCGAGCGCCGCGCGTTCCCCACGCCGTGGTCGCTGGCGATGTTCGTGCTGGAGTTGTCCAAGCCATCGGGGGTGTGCCTGGCGGCGGTCCTGGACACGGGGGCGAGCAGGCGGCTGGTTGGGTACTTGATCTGCTCGCGCTATGAGACCGTGTGGCACGTGATGAACGTGGCGGTGGCCCCCGAGCACCGCCGCGAAGGGGTCGCCTCGGCGCTGCTGGGCGAGCTGTATGAGCGCGTCGATGACCAGCAGGCGCGCTATACGCTTGAGGTGCGCCGCTCCAACGACGTGGCGATCCGCCTCTACGAACGGGAGGGCTTCCGCGCGGCGGGGATGCGCAGGCGCTACTACCAGGACAACGGCGAGGACGCGCTGGTGATGTGGCGCACCCCGGCGACGCTGGTGGGGTCGCTGGAGGACGTGCCCAACCCCGGCTTCCTGTGAGCGGCGTCGTCGAGGCCCGCCGCCGGCCGCCGGCGGATTGGGGGAGAGCATGATCCTCGCGCTGGAGACCAGCTGCGACGACACGTGCGCGGCGGTACTGGATGAGCAGGGGAGGATCCGCTCCAACGTGATCTCTTCCCAGGAGGTGCACGATCGCTTCGGCGGGGTCGTGCCGGAGATCGCCTCCCGCGGGCACCTGGAGATCGTCAACCTCGTCGTGGCGGGCGCGCTGGAGCGGGCGGGAACGACTCTCAATGAGATCGATCTGGTGGCCGCCACGCGCGGTCCCGGCCTGGTGGGGGCGCTGCTGGTGGGCTTCGCCACCGCCAAGGCGCTGGCCGCTGCGCGGGGGCTGCCGTTCGCGGCGGTGGATCATCTCCAGGGCCATGTGGCGGCCAACTTCATTGCCGGCGGGGACGGCCCGTTCGAGCCGCCGTTCGTGTGCCTGATCGCGAGCGGCGGCCACACGCTGCTGGCGCACGTGCGCGAGCACGAGGGCTTCGAGGTGCTGGGCAGCACGCTCGACGACGCCGCCGGGGAGGCGTTCGACAAGGGCGCGCGGATGCTCGGCCTCGGCTACCCCGGCGGGGTGGCGCTGGAAGCACTCGCCAAGCAGGGCGATCCGGCGGCCTTCCCATTCTCCGCCGGGGGGCCCCGGCCGGGCCTGGGTGTGGGCCGTCAGGCGTTTGCGCACAGCCTGGACTTCTCCTTCGCCGGTTTGAAGACCGCGCTGCTGTACAGGGTGCGCGAGCTCTCCGCGCAGGAGCTCACCGCGCGGGCGGCCGACCTGGCGGCCTCCTATCAGGCGGCGATCGTCGCGCGCCTCATCGAACGAGCCGAGCGGGCGCTGGAGCAGACCGGCCTGGAGCGCCTGGCGGTCGGCGGGGGTGTGGCCGCCAACGGCGAGTTGCGCCGGCGGCTGGGTGAGCTGGGCGCAAGCGTGCACGTGCCCGAGCGGGTGTTGTGCACCGACAACGCCGCGATGATCGCCAGCGCCGCGCGCTTCGCCGAGCGGCTGCCCTACCCCGACTATCTCCCGCTCGACGTGTATGCGACCGGGGAACGGGCGGGCGGGATCGGTGGTGGGGGGTTCTCGGGAGAGCCAGGGTGATCTACCCGAGAGGCAGCGGGAACCATCTCTATAGTCACGGGCGATGGCATTTGGGGAGCTGAGCAGCGCCACGGCGGAGGCTGAGCGCAACGGAAACGGAGATCCCGGGGATGGGATGCCAGCCCAGCCGGGCGAGCGGCTGTCGCTGGGGGTGGCCGCGCGGCTGTCGCGCTACCTGCAGGTGCTGACGCAGGCGCGCAAGATGGGCAAGGAGACGATCTCCTCGCAGGAGCTCTCCGACTACACCCATGTCAACTCGACGCAGATCCGTCGCGACCTGTCCGGCTTCGGCAAGTTCGGCAAGCGCGGCGTTGGCTACAACGTCGAGTCGCTGGTGTCGCAGATCCGCAAGATTCTGCGTACCGCCGGGCAGCACAACATCGCGCTGTTCGGGGCGGGGCACCTCGGCAAGGCGATCGCCTCCTCGGATATCTTCGCCGACCACGGCTTCAGGGTGGTGGCGATCTTCGACGTGGACCCCGACAAGGTGGGCACAACCGTCGGCAGCAAGGTGGTGCGCCACACCCGCGAGCTGCGCCAGATGGTGGAAGACGAGGACATCGTGGTGGGTGTGCTGGCGATCCCCGGCGCGGTCGCGCAGGAGCTGGCCGACGAGCTGGTGCAGGCGGGCGTGAAGATCATCTTCAACTACTCGGAGTCGCTTTTGATGGTGCCCCCGGAGGTCACCGTCCACACGTCCAGCCCCGCCGTGGATCTGCTGTACGCGCTGTACTTCTACCTGACCTGAACCCAATGAGTGGCTTGGACCTTGACCGGGCGGCGGAGACCTTCGCGCAGGCGGTGGACGGCACTGTGGGCCTCGAGGAGGAGTTTTCGCTGCTGCACCCCGGCACCCTGGAGATGGTCCCTCGCTTCGAAGCGCTGCGCGAGGCGGCCCGCGTGCGCGATCCGCTGCTGTATGAGCACATCACCGGCGAGCTGATCTCCTCGGAGATCGAGATCGTGTCGGGCCCCGGCGCCGACTTCCACGACGCGGTGGCCCGCCAGCGCGAGCGCCGCAGGCGGCTGTTTGCGCTGGCCGATGAGGAAGGGCTGGCGCTGGGCGCAACGGGAACGCATCCCTGGGCGGACTACCGCGAGCAGCGGATCATCGACACCGAGCACTACCGCCGCGTGCAGGAGGGCCTCAAATACGTGGCGTGGCGCAACAACACCTTCAGCATGCACGCGCACGTGGGGGTGCGCGACGCCGATCGCGCGGTGCGCGTGTGCGACCGCCTGCGCGGGGTGCTGGCGCAACTGCTGGCGATCTCCTGCAACTCCCCCTACCTGGACGGCCGCGACTCGGGTTTGCACTCGGCGCGCACGCAGAGCTTCACGCGCAGCTTCCCCCGCTGCGGGGTGCCCGACGCGTTCGGCGGGTGGAGGGAGTACCGCGAGTACATCGAGATGCTGGTGCGCACCAACTCGATCGTGGAGTACACGCAGGTGTGGTGGTCGGTGCGCCCCCACTTCGCGTTTGGCACGGTGGAGGTGCGCATCTGCGACGCGCAGAGCACCGCCGGGGAGTCGGAGGCGCTGGCGGGGCTGCTGGTGGCGTGTGTGGCGCAGGCGGCGCGCGACGTCGACGAGGGCGTCCCGTTCGCGGACCCCACGCCGCGGATGGTGGAGGAGAACATGTGGCGGGCGATCCGCTTCGGACTTGACGGCAAGCTGATCGACCTCGAGCGCGTCGAGGAGTATCCGGCGCGCGAGGCGATCGAGCGGCTGGCAAGCTGGAGCGCCCCGGTGCGCGGGGAGCTGGGCATCGAGCTGTGCTTTCCCGAGCGCAACGGCGCCCAGCGCCAGCGCGCGATGATCGAGCAGGGCGCCACGCGCGAGGAGGTATTCGCGGCGGCGGTGGCGGAGACCAGGCAAACCTACTCAGCGGAGGTGGCGGTGTGAGCACACAGGAGGCCCAACAGGGCGAGACCGGGGGCACGGGCGAGCAGGGGCAGCCAACCGAAGCCGAGCTTCGCGCGGCGTATGAGGCCGAATTGAGCCGCATCACCAGTGCCGACATGGTGATGCAGGCGACCGTGTCGCTGCTGAACATCGGCGCGCGCCGCCTCGGTCTGGTGGGCGGGCCGGATGGGGGGGAGGGCACACCACCCCAGCAGAGCGGTGCTGAGCGCGACCTTGAGCAGGTGCGCGACGCGATCGACGCCGTGCGCGGCCTGATGCCCGTGATCGAGCGCCGCGTGCCCCAGGAAGCGCGCCCGCTGCGCGACGCGCTGTCGCAGCTGCAGATGGCGTACGCGCGTGAATCGCAGGGCGCATCCGCGGCCGCACCGGCACAGGCCCCGCCCGCACAGGCGCCGCCGGCGCAGGCCCCATCGCAGGGCGCTCCGGCGGGCACCCCGCCGCGGTCACAGCCGCAGCCGGGGGCCGCCAAGCCGGGTCCGGGACCGGCGGAGTCGAGCGGCCGGCTGTGGGTGCCGGGACGCTGAGCCCGCATCGGGGCGATCAAGTGGGGCGCGTCCGCGCGCGTGGACGCCCAGACCAGGCGCGTGGGGGCGGGGCTTCCGTGCCCCGCAAACGGGCGTTGTCGATCAACCTAAACGCCATCCGCCGCGCGGCACGATAGACTGCGCGCGCTTTTCCGCCGGGTAGGCGCTCATCCGAGCGATCCGGGCGGATGGTGGACATATGTGCGCGCGAAACGTCGCGCGGCACGCCAACCGACCGGAGGATTTCTGTTGAGCAGCTTCCTGACAAACCATGGGGTCGTCGTCGCCCTCGTTTGCGCCGCCTGTGCCGTTGTGTACGGACTCCTGACGACGCGTGCGCTGCTGGCGCTCTCGCCCGGCAACGATCGCATGCAGAGCATCTCGCTCGCCGTCCAGCAGGGCGCGCGCGCCTACCTGAACCGCCAGTACATGACGATCGCCGTAGTCGGCGTGGTCGTGTTTGTCGCGCTGATCTTCGTCCAGAACATCGCCGTCGCCTGCGGCTTCGCGATCGGCGGCATCCTCTCCGGCGCGGCTGGCTACATCGGCATGAACGTCTCCGTGCGCGCCAACGCGCGCGTCGCCGAGGCCGCCCGCGGGGGCGTGTCGCCCGCGCTGAGCGTGGCCTTCCGCGGCGGTGCGATCACCGGCCTGCTGGTGGTCGGCCTCGCCCTGATCGGGGTCGCTGGCTACTACGGCCTGCTCACCGCGGTCTTCAACGACTCCCAGAAGACGGCCGTTGACGCGCTGATCGGTCTCGGCTTCGGGGGCTCGCTGATCTCGATCTTCGCCCGTCTGGGCGGCGGTATCTTCACGAAGGCGGCCGACGTCGGCGCCGACCTCGTCGGCAAGGTCGAGGCCGGGATCCCCGAGGACGACCCCCGCAACCCCGCGACGATCGCCGACAACGTCGGCGACAACGTCGGCGACTGCGCCGGGATGGCGGCCGACCTGTTCGAGACCTACGCCGTCACCGCCGTCGCGGTGATGCTGCTGGGGGTGCTGACCTTCGAACAGTCCACTCGCGTCGTGATCTTCCCGCTGGTGCTGGGCGGCGTGGCGATCATCGCCTCGATCATCGGCACCTTCGCGGTGCGCACCACCACCGGCAACGTGGAGCGCGCGCTCTATCAGGGGCTGGTCCTCTCCGGCATACTCGCCGCTGCCGCGTTCGCGCCGGTCACCTACTGGCTGATGCACGGCGTCGCGCTGAAGAGCACCTCCGAGGCGATCAGCTGGTGGAAACTCTATCTCTGCGCGCTGATCGGCATCGGCGTCACCGCCTGCCTGTTTTTGATCACCGACTACTACACCTCCACCCGCTTCTCGCCGGTGAAGAAAACAGCCAAAGCGTCGCTCACCGGCCATGCCACCAACATCATCCAGGGCTTCGGCTCGGGCCTGCAGGCCACCTCGCTGCCGGCCGTGGTGATCGTGCTCGGCATCTTCGGCGCGTGGAAGCTTGCGGGTGGTGGCAGCACCGGGATCTACGGGATCGGCGTCGCCGTAATGGGCCAGCTGTCGCTGACCGGGCTGATCGTCGCGCTCGACGCGTTCGGGCCGATCACCGACAACGCCGGTGGGATCGCCGAGATGGCCGACCTGCCCGAGGAGGTGCGCAACGTCACCGACCCACTCGACGCCGTGGGCAACACCACCAAGGCCGTCACCAAGGGGTACGCGATCGGCTCCGCCGCCCTCGCCGCCGTGGTGCTGTTCGCGGGCTTCCGCCTGGAACTTGAAGCGCACGGCACGACTCTGAGCTTCGGCATCAACGAACCGCCCGTGCTGATCGGCCTGCTGCTCGGCGGGCTGATGGTGTGCCTGTTCGCCTCGCTCTCGATCGAAGCGGTCGGGCGCGCTGGGGGCGCGGTCGTCGAGGAGGTGCGCCGCCAGTTCCGCGAGCACCCCGGGATCATGGAGGGCACCGAAGAGCCCGAATACGCAACCTGCGTGGACATCGTCACTCGCACCGCCCAGCGCGAGATGATCCTGCCGTCGCTGCTGCCGATCGGGATGACTCTGATCGTCGGGCTGATCGACACCCAGGCGCTCGGCGGCCTGCTGATTGGAGTGATCGTCGTCGGCTTCTTCTTCGCCGTGATGATGACCGCCGGCGGCGGCGCGTGGGACAACGCCAAGAAGCTGATCGAGGACGGCGCCTTTGGGGGCAAGGGCTCCGACGCGCACGCCGCGTCGGTCACCGGCGATACCGTCGGCGACCCCTTCAAGGACACCGCCGGTCCCGCGATCAATCCGATGATCAAGGTCTCCACGATCGTCGCGATCCTGATCATTCCGCTGATCACCTGAGCTGGCCGACTGGGGCCGCCCGGCCCTGCCTGTCCGTCGCCGTCCGCTCGCGGGTGGGTGGCGGCGGGGTGGGCGGCCTTCAGGTCATAACCTCAAGTACAGATGAACGATTGGGAGTGGCTGGAGCCGGAGGGCTCGAAGGAGCCGGTGCGCGAGCGCCTCACCGCGTGGTCGTCAGCCGCGCTCGACCGGACGATCGGCAGTCCGATCCTGTTCGGGATCGTCTACACCTCGCTGGCGAGCGCCGTGTTCTTCTCGCTCGGCGTGGTGGTGGACCACGCGCTGGGGCTGACCCCGCTGGTGTTCCTCATCGCGGCGCTGATGTTTGGGCTGACCGCGCTCACCTACGTGGAGGGGGCCTCCCTTCACCAGGAGCCCGGCGGCTCGACGGTGTTCGCGCGCTACGCCTTCAACGAGCTGGTGTCGTTCATCGCCGGCTGGGCGATCCTGCTCGACTACATCATCCTGATCGCGGTATGTGCGTACGCCGCCACGCAATATCTGAAGGTGTTCTGGGCGCCGCTCGGCCACCACACCGAGGCGCTCGTGCTGGCGCTGGCGATTATCGCCTTCGTGGTGCTCTCCAACATCCGCGGCCTCTCCTCCCGCCGCGGGCTGCGCATCGGCGTGCTCGTGGTCGGCGCGCTGGCGCTGGAGCTGTTTGTGATCGCGCTCGGCTTGATCCTCTACTTCGACCCCCACACGATGTTCGCCTCGATCCACCTCGGCAGCGCCCCGTCGTGGTCGGGGCTGGTGTTCGCGCTGACGATCACCACGATGGCGTTCACCTCGGTCGAGTACGCCTCCGGGCTGGCGGGCGAGGTGATCGCCAGCCGCCGCGCGCTGCAGCGCCTGTTGGCAAGCGGCATCGCCGTGCTCGTACTGGCCTACCTCGGCGTGGCGCTGCTGGCCGTCACCGCCTTCCCGATCCATGGCTCCTACTCGGCGCTGGCCCACCACTACCTCAACGACCCGGTGATCGGGCTGGTCGATCGTCTGCGCCCCCACGCGCTCTCGCAGCTGCTGCGCTACGCGATGGGCGCCGTCATCGCGGTCACGCTGATCGCCGCCGCCAACTCGGCGATGTTGGGGCTCTCGCGCCTGGCCTACTCGCTCTCCACCAACCGCCAGATCCCCTCCGGCCTGGGGCGCCTGCATCAGCGGCGCTCGACGCCGTACGTGCTGATTCTGCTCGCCGGCCTGCTGGCCTCCGTGCTGGTGATCCCCGAGAACATCGACTTTCTGGTGGGCATCTACGCCTTCGGGGCGGTGCTCTCCTTCACGATCGCCCACCTCTCGGTGATCCGCCTGCGCTACCGCGAGCCCCACCGCCGTCGCCCCTTCCGCACGCCGCTGTCGGTGCGTGTGGGCGGCGGCAGGCTGCCGCTGCTGGCGGTGCTCGGCGCGCTGCTGTCCGGCGCGGGGTGGGTGGCGCTGCTCCTGGTCCACCACGCGGCGCGCTACGTCGGGCTCGGCTGGATGGCCGCTGGTCTGGTGCTGTACCTCGTTTACCGCCGTCTGGATGAGAGCTCGCCGTTGCGGCGCGTCACCGTGGCGCCCGAGGTGCTGCGTCCCGAGCAGCCCCGCGCGCGCGACTACGGCTCGATCCTCGTGCCCCTGCATGGGGGAGCGCTGGACGATGAGATCGTGCGCACCGCGGCGCTGCTGGTCGCGGGCGAGCCGACCGACGCGGCCGCGGTCGACGCCGTGACGATCGAGGCGGTGTGGATCTTCCAGATGCCGATGGCGCTCACGCTGGATGCGCGCCTGCCCGAGGACCGCTTCCGGGGCGCGCGCGCGGCGCTGGCGCGCGCCAAGGAGCTCGGCGAGGAGCACGCCGGCGTGCACGTGGCGACCGCCACCGTCCGCGCGCGCAGCGTCGGGCAGGCGATCGTCGAGGAGGCCCGCCGCCGCGGCGTCGAGGCGATCGTGCTCGGCGCCGAGGAGCCTTCGCGGATCCTCGGCGGCGCTCACTTCGGGGGTCGCCGGCGCCTGGAGAGCTACGTCGGGGACGTGGTGCGCTACGTCGTCACCCGCGCCCCCTGCCGCGTGATCGTCACCGCGCCGCCCGAGCGCCACGGCTCGGCGCGGGATGGTGGCGCTCCCGATCTCCCGGATGGCGGCAGGCGTGCCGCCGGAGCCGGCATCGTCTAATTGAAGAGGGGCCCGGCTCGCCGGCCTTACGGCCGGCTGCGCCACCCTCTAAGCTGCGGCTCATGTTCGTCTTGATCGTTGGCGCCGGCCGGGTCGGCGCTGCCGTTGCCCGCTCGGCGCTGGCCGCCGGCCACGAAGTTTCGGTGCTGGACGAGGATCTGCTCTCCCATGAGCGCCTCAACGCCGGGCAGGCGACCAGCTGGGAGGAGGCCGGGGGGCTGTTCACCGTCGGCACCGCGCTGGAGGTGGAAGCGCTGGTGCAGGCCGGCGTGGAGCGCGCCGACGTGTTCATCGCCTCCACCAACGGCGACAACACCAACCTGATCATCGCCCAGATCGCCCAAAAGCGCTTTGAGGTGCCGAAGGTCATCGCGCGCGTAATGGATCCCGCGCGCGCCGGCTGGTATGGCGAACTGGGCCTGCACACAATCTCCCCGACGCGGCACGCGATCGAGATGTTCGAGCGCGCGCTGACCGTTGAGCACGCCGCCTAGCCATGTACGCGATCATCGTCGGGGCAGGGAAGGTCGGGCGCAACCTCGCCCGCGAGCTGATCGCCAAGGGGCAGGAGGTGACGCTGATCGAGTCATCCCGCCCCCGCTACCTGTCGATCGAGGAGGAGTTTGAGCACGCCGCCCAGTACGGCGACGCCACCGAGCTGTGGGTGCTGGAGCGGGCCGGCATCCAGCGCGCCGACCTGGTGATCGCCGTCACCGGCGACGACGAGGACAACATGCTGGTGTGCCAGGTGGCCAAGGAGAAGTACCTCTGCGACCGCATCATCGCGCGCGTCAACAACCCCCGCAACCACGAGCACTTCAAGCTGCTGGGCATCCAGCCGGCGGTGTCCGCCACCGACCTGATTTTGCGCTTGATCGAGCACGAGGTGCCCCGCTACGGCCTCGTCCACCTGCTGGCTCTGGAAGAGGAGCGTCTGGAGATCATCGAGCTGGAGGTGATCCCGGGCGCCCCCGCCGTGGGCCGCCGGGTCGCCGACATCGAGCTCCCCGAAGGCGCCCTGATCATCTCCGTGCTGCGCGGCGGCTCGGGCTTCGTCCCCAAGGCCGACACGATGATCGAGGCCGGCGACGAGGTCCTGCTGGTGCTGGATCCCGGTTTGGAGGGGGCGATCACCGGGTTCTTCGCGCCCAATGGGGGCGGGCCAGGGGGGTAGGGGCGGGTTCTTCGTCTCGGAGGTGCTGAGCAGGGGCCTCGGGGCCTTGTGCCTGGTCAGCTTCAGCGTGGGCTTGGGGTCAGGACCGGAAGTCCCTGTGCGCATGCGGCACTCAGCAGGCGCTGGTCGTAGGCGAGCAACTCGTCGGCTTCGACGCGCAGCGCACTGGCGAGATGAATCGCATCGAGGGTGCGGACGGTCGCGGAGGCGAGCTTACGGCTGGCACGCAGCAATGAGGTGCTCACCGCCACGAGCATGCAGGAGGACAACAGTCGGTCGACCTGCACCTGCACCTCCCCGCTGGGATTCGCCAATTTCGTGGCCCGCGCGACCTCGACGAGTGCAAGTCGGCTGGTGACCATAACGGCTGGATGATCTGCCAAGTGGCGTTCGAGCGCGGAGCTCTCCGGCTCGCGGATGACGAGCTTCACCAACGCCGAGGAGTCGGCGTAGCGCAGGCGCCGCTCAGCGCTCAGCGCGATCTTCCTGGAGCGCGTCGCTCGCGGTGAGTGCGCCTGTCACGGGGTAGCGCCGCAGCGGCTCGCCGAGGGGTGTGCCAGGGGTAATGTCGCTGGCCTCGTGCAAGCGGTCGATCCGATCGACTGGCGCCGGCGCAAGCACCGCCACACGCTCTCGGTGGTGGGTGATCTCCACCGTCTCACCGGCGCGGACGCGGCGAATCGTCGCGGTCAGGTTGTCGCGAAGCTCGCGTATGCCAATTTGCTCGGACATTGTGTACGCATGCTACCACAATTCGAGAAGCCCAGCGCTCGAAGGCTCACGCGGTCCTGTGCCCACGCTCTGACGTGGCCGTCCACTATCCTTGACCGTCCGGTCCGGGATGGTGTAATCGGTAACACGCGTGCCTCTGGAGCACGAATTTGGGGTTCGAGTCCCTGTCCCGGAGTGACTACGCCGCGGCCTGCTCCGACCAGTCGCGATACAGGGCGTGGTAGCGGCCCTCGGCGGCGATCAGCTCGTCGTGGGTGCCCTGCTCGACGATGCGGCCGTGTTCGAGCACGATGATCTGCCCGGCGCGGCGGATCGTGGAGAGGCGGTGGGCGATCACGATCGCGGTGCGGCCCGCCAGCAGGCGGCGCAGCCCCGCCTCGATGCGGCCCTCGGTGTGGAGGTCCACGTTGGAGGTGGCCTCGTCGAGGATCAGGATGCGGGGGTCGGCGATCAGCGCGCGCGCGAACGCGATCAGCTGGCGCTGGCCGGCGGAGAGCTGTGCGCCGCGCTCGCCCACCTCGGTGTCGTAGCCCTTGGGGAGCTCCGCGATGAACTGCTCCGCGCCGACCGCCGCCGCGGCCTGCTCGATCTGGCGCTCGTCGGTGTCGGGTTTGCCGAAGGCGATGTTCTGCGCGATCGTCCCGGAGAAGAGAAACGCCTCCTGGGGCACAATCCCCATCTGTGAGCGCAGCGACCGCGCGGTGACCTCGCGCAGGTCGTGGTTGTCCACCAGCACCCGTCCCGCGGTGGGGTCGTAGAAGCGGGCGACGAGCTTCGCCATCGTGGACTTGCCCGCCCCGGTGGCGCCCACCAGCGCGACGGTCTGCCCGGGGGGCACCACCAGATCGATGTGCTTGAGCGCCATCACCATCTCCTGCTCCTCCGAGCCGGCGGCCTCCTCGCCGTCCGCGGCGCTCGCGGGTCTGCCGTTCAGTTTCGCGTCCCCGCCCCGCGACCCCTGCCGCCGGCGGGGGTAGCCGAAGGAGACTTCCTCGAAGCGCAGCTCGCCCTGGATCCGGCCGAGCTCGACCGCGTGAGCGCTGTCGGTCAGGTCGGGCTGCACGTCGAGCAGCTGGAAGATCTTCTCCAGCGCGGCCATCCCCGACTGGTAGGTGGTGTACAGCTGGGAGAGCTGCTGGATCGGTTCGAAGAGGTAGGAGAGAGCGGCGATGAACGCGACCACGGTGCCGACCGTGATGTGACCTTCGATCGCCTGGTAGCCGCCGTACAGCACGATCGCCGCAACGGCCACACCCGAGAGCATTTCGATCGCGGGGAAGTAGGCGGCGTTGAGCTTGACCGTGACCATGTTGGCGTCGCGGTTGTCCTCGTTGAGCTCGGCGAAGCGCGCCTGGTGGTGGGGCTCCTGGCCGAAGCTGCGCACCACGCGGATGCCCGAGAGGGTCTCCTGTAGGTAGGCGGTGATCGAGCCGATCGTCTCGCGGGTGCGCCGGAAGGCGCCGGCGGAGACGATCCGAAACCAGAGGCTGCCCCCGGCGAGCAGCGGAAAGACGCAGAACGTCAGCAGCGCCAGCTTGACGTCGAGCACGAGCAGGATCACCACGGTGCCCAGCAGCGTGAGGCCGGCCTGGAAGAGCGTCACCACTGAGTCGGTGACGAGACTGTCGAGCGCCTCCACGTCGTTGGTCATGCGCGAGATCAGCACCCCCGCGGGGCGGCTCTCGTAGAAGCCGATCGGCAGCGACTGCAGGTGGGTGAAGATGCGGATCCGCAGGTCGGCCAGCGCGCGCTGGCCGACCCACCCGACGAGGTAGGTCTGCGCGTAGGTCATGCTCCACACCACCAGCGCCGCCACCAGGAACGCGGCCACGGTCAGCGCGAGCGTGGTGGTGTCGTGGCCCTTGATCCCGCTGTCGATCGCGGTCTTGGCCAGCAGCGGCGGCATCAACGAGGCGGCGGTGCCGAGCAGCAGTGCGCCGAGCGTCAGCGCGGTGCGTACGCGGTAGGGGCGCAGGAGCGCCAGCAGCCCACGCAGGTTGCGCCCGCGGGTTCCGCGGCTGGCGCGCTCACCGTCCCACTGGGTGCCGCGGCCGAGCGGGCCGCCGCGTGCAGCGTGGGTGCTCATAGCTCGCTCAGCTCCCGCTCGCGGGTCTCGCGGGTGAGGAAGACGTGCTCGGGCAGGCCCTTCTCGACGATTTCGCGGTACAGCTCGGAGGCTTCCAGCAGCTCGTGGTGGTCACCCTGGGCGACGATCTTCCCGTGGTCGAGCACCACGATTTCGTCGGCCAGTGCGATCGTGGAGAGACGGTGGGCAATCACCAGTGTGGTGCGCCCGGCCATCGCCTCGGCGAGCGCCAGCTTGATCGAACGCTCGGTGGAGGAGTCCACCGAGGAGGTGGCGTCGTCGAGGATCAGCACGCGGGGGTTGGCCAGCAGCGCGCGGGCGATCGCCAGACGCTGGCGCTGGCCGCCGGAGAGCGTCAGCCCGCGCTCGCCCACGCGCGTCTCGAAGCCCTGGGGCAGGCGGGCGATGAACTCGTACGCCTGGGCGGCGCGCGCGGCCGCTTCGATCTCGGCCAGCGGGGCGTCGGGGCGGGCGTAGGCGATGTTCTCGGCGACGGTGGCGGAGAACAGGAAGGGGTCGTCGCTGACGACCGCGATCGCGTGCCGCAAAGAGGAGAGGCTCACCTGGCTGACGTCGGCCCCGTCGAGCAGCACCTGCCCGGCGGTGGGGTCGTACAGCCGGGGGATCAGCGACACCAGGCTGGTCTTGCCCGACCCGGTGGCGCCCACCAGCGCGACGGTGCGCCCGGGCGCGACGTCGAGGTCGATCTCGCGGAGCACCGCGCGTTCGGGGTCCGCGACGGTGTCCGGTTCGGCCCCCAGCTCCGGTGCGGCCTCGTAGCGCAGCGTGACGCCGCGAAGCTGCACGTGCCCGTTGCCGGGAGGCAGCGCGGGCGCCTGTGGGGGCGCGCTCAGGCGGGGCTCGCGGTCGAGCAGCTGAAAGACGCGGGCGCCCGAGGCGGTGGCGCGCTGGGCGAGGCCGAGCGTGACCCCGAGCGAGCGCATCGGGCCGATCAGCATGTTGAGGTAGAAGTAGAAGGTGGTGAACTGGCCGAGTGAGAGGTGGCCGTGAATCACCGAGAGCCCGCCCACCATCAGCACCGCGGAGAGCCCGAGCTGGGGCAGGAATCCGATCATCGGGTTGTAGGTGGCCTCCAGGCGGGTCGCCACCATCGCCTGGTCGAACACGCGCCCGACGGTGGCGCGGAAACGCTGAAGCTGCAGCGGCTCGCGGGCGAAGGACTTCACGACGCGCACCCCGGAGATGTTCTCCTCGGCGTCCGCGGTGAGCTCGGCGATGCGCTGCTGCACCTCCTGGATGGCGGGGCGCGCGCGGTGGCCGTAGCGGTAGGAGATGACCACAACGAAGGGAACGGGCGCGAGTGAGATCAGGCCCAGCTCGGGGTTGAGCGCCACCATCGCGATCCCGGCGAGCAGGATCGTGAGCAGGGACTGCAGGATGAACACCAGTCCGTAGCCGAGGAAGAAGCGCACGGCGGCGAGGTCCACGGTGGCCCGGGACATCAGCTGCCCCGTCTGGTGGTGGTCGAAGAAGCCGAGCTCCAGGCGCTGGAGGTGGCCGTAAAGGCGCTCGCGCAGGTCGTACTCGATGCCCAGCGAGACGTGCCCGGCGACCATCCGCCGCCAGTAGGTGAGCACCCAGCGGGCGAGTACCACGGCCACGATCCCGCCGGCGAGCAGCAGGAGCGTGTGGCGATCGTGCGCGGCGGTGGCGGAGTGGGGGTGGTGGAGGTCTTCGGAGGCCTTGTTGATCGTTTCCACGGCCTGCCCCATGAGCAGGGGCATCAGCACGGTCATCACCATCGCCAGGCTGGCCAGCACGCCGGAAACGATCACCCCGCGCTTGTAGGGGCGCAGGAAGCCTAGGAGTCGGTAAAAGGTCGCCATAGTTGCTTAGTCAACGAATTATTGCAGAGTGCTTCATACGGGGCAGCGAGGTGAACAATCCGGTGGGCTGATCGATCCTCGCCGCCCCCGCGCCGCTCGACTACGCTGCGCTCATGTCCTGCGCGACAGCCTCCACCGCGGCTCGCGAGCGGCCGCGCGCCGGGCTGTGCGACAGCTGCGCCTTCCAGCGCACGGTGCCCAACACGCGGGGCTCGGTCTTCTCGCTGTGCAATCGCTCGCGCGAGGACCCCACGTATCCGCGCTATCCCCGCCTGCCGGTGCTCGAGTGCCCGGGGTATGAGCGGCGCGATGCGTGAGCGCACGCGTGACGCTACCCGGCCCCGGCCCCGACGGGCTCGCGTGCGGGAGCCTCGGCCGTCTCGGCGGCCGGCTCGGCGGAGCTGACGAAGTCGCGACTGCGCACCAGCACGAACGCGCACACCGCGCCGGCGAAGGCAACGGCGGCGGCGATCGCGAGAATCGTGGTGAAAGCTTCGGTGAAGCCGACGCGGTAGGCCTGCTCCAGCGCTGCCTGAGGGGCGGGGGGGAGGGCGTGCAGCACCCGGCCGACTTCGCCGGACTGCAGCAGCTTCGGGAGATGCCCGTGGGCGGCGCTCTGAACGGCCTGGTTCTGCCCGCTCGCGGCGAGGCGGGAGTTGACGGTGTGGCTGACCTCGTGCGCGAAGATCGCGCCGAGGCCGGCGATCCCGGTGACGATGCCCACCTGACGGAAGGTGCTGTTGATGCCGGATGCCATGCCGCTGCGCGAGTAGTGCACCACGCCGATCGCCGTGGAGGCCAGCGGCGGGTTGATCATGCCGATGCCTGCGCCCGCCAGCACGAAGCCGGGGATCAGCACGGTCCACCCGGAGTCAGGTTCCACCGCCGTCATCGCCAGCA
This sequence comes from uncultured Solirubrobacterales bacterium, assembly GCA_963794715.1. Lineage (GTDB taxonomy): Bacteria > Actinomycetota > Thermoleophilia > Solirubrobacterales > Solirubrobacteraceae > Palsa-744. The sequence continues at coordinate 1,686,996 of CAWCEY010000002.1, forward strand.
GCCCTGCGCTCACCAGCACCAAACCCCCGCCGAGCAGCAGGCGCACCGGCACGCGCACGGTCAGCCGCCCCGCGATCGGGGCGACGATGAAGGAGAGCATGGTGATCGGCAGGAAGCGCAGTCCGGCCTGCAATGCGCCGTAGCCGAGCACGTCCTGGATGTACAGGGTGAGGTAGAGGAACATCGCGAAAATCGAGCTGGAGAGTGTGAACGCCACGATGTTGGCCCCCGTGAAGGCGGGGCGGCGGAAGAGGGTGAGGTCGAGCATCGGCCGCCGCTGACGCAGCTCGGCGATCAGGAACGCCGCCAGCAGCAGCGCGGAGGCGATCAGCAGCGCGAGGATCTTGGTGGAGCCCCAGCCGGCTTCGTTGCCCTGCTCCAAGGCGTAGACCAGCAGGAACAGCGACCCGGAGAAGGTCACGAGGCCGAGCCAATCCACGCCCGTCGCGTTGGGGTCGCGCGACTCGCTCACGCGCATGAGGGTGAGCACGACCGCGGCCACGCCGATCGGGACGTTGACGAAGAAGATCCACTGCCAGCCGATGCCGGTCGTGATGACCCCGCCGACCACCGGCCCGACCGCCACGGCGGCGCCGGTGACGGCGCCGAACACCCCGAAGGCGATCCCCCGGTCGCGGCCCTGGAAGGCCTGGGCGATCAACGCGAGCGAGGTGGCGAACATCATCGCCCCGCCCACCCCCTGCACGGCGCGCGCGAGGTTGAGCGTCAGCGGCGAGTCGGCCAGCCCGCAGACGGCGGAGGAGCAGGTGAACACCACGAGGCCGGCGGTGAACACGAGCCGGCGGCCGAACAGATCGGCGAGCGAGCCCGCCGTCAGCAGGAAGGCGGCGAGCGTCAGCGCGTAGGCGTTGACCACCCACTGCAGGTCGGCGAAGGAGGCGTGCAGTTCACGCTGGATCGATGGCAGCGCGACGTTCACGACGGTGATGTCGAGCAGCAGCATGAAGATTGCGATCGATACGGCGATCAGCGTCCACCACTTGCGCTCCATCGGTTCGGGCCTCCTTACTCGCGCGTCGGACTGCCGGTCTCACTCAATGTAGGAGACCTGTGCGAACGACTCTCGCGGCCGAGTTGCCGCCGACGGGTCGATCGCGAATCGTCGGCTGGGGCGCATGGGTGGTCAGGCTGGAAGCGCCGTGGCCGGGGTGTGGTCGAGCTCGCGCAGCTTACGGCGCACACGCGCGCGCGTCTGGGTTAGCTCGTCCCTGAGCTTGGCAAGCTCGGCGGAGCGATGCTCGACCAGCTCCAGCTGACGCTCGATGTGGCCAAGCGCCTCCTCCAGCAGCTCGTGGCGGCGCTCGGGGTGGACGTCGTCGCGGCGCAGCTGCGCGCGCACCTCCGCACGTGCCTCCTCGGCGGAGAGCAGTGTCTTGAGCTCCTCCAGCGTCACCCCGAGCAGACTCTTCAGGCGCATCACCTCGCGCAGGCGCTCCACCTCGGCCTCGGTATAGGTGCGGTGCTGGCCGGAGGGCCGCGCGGGTGCCTCGGCGAGCAGCCCGATCTCCTCGTAGTAGCGGATCGTGCGCGGCGTGGTGCCCACCAGGCGGGCGACGTCGCCGATGCGCAATGGGGCGCTCACGAGCGCGCTCCGGATGTAATCGCCCGCTGCGCGGCGAACTCGTGGGTGTGCGGCGCAGCGCTCACGAGCGCGCTCCAACCGTGGCCGGGCGATCGGCGATCTGGCGCTCCTCGGCGCGCGCCTCGACGTGGCGGGGGCGCATCAAACAGACGCCCGCGCCGAGGAGCGAGGTGGCGGCGAGCACCCACAGGGCGGTGTGCATGTTGTCGATGAACGGCGCCAGCTTTTGCGAGGAGAGCCCTTTGGCGAGGCCGGAGAAGACCGCGAACAGCGTGGGGCGGGGGACGGCGGCGGTGACGATCGCCATCACGAACGCGATCGACAGCACCGCGCCGGTGTTCTGCAGCAGGGTGCGCGCGCCCGCGGCGATGCCGCGCCGCTTGGCGGGGACGGCGCCCATCATGGCGGCGGTGTTGGGGCTGTTGAACATCCCCGAGCCCGCGCCCACCACCAGCAGCCACAGCGTGCTCTGCCAGTAGGGGGTGTCCACCTGCAGCGTGGTCATCGCGGCCAGGCCGGCGGCGCTGAGGAGCATCCCCAGCGCGGCCAGGCCGCGGGAGCCGTGGCGGTCGGCGTAGATGCCGGCCAGCGGCGAGGACACCAGCATCCCCAGGGCCAGCGGGATCAGCTTCACCCCGGCCGTGATCGGGGTGTCGCCCTGGGCGCCCTGGAAGTAGAAGACGAACAGGAACATCAGCGCGAAGCGCGCCAGCCCGTTGATGAAGGCCGCCGCGGTGGCGGCCGCGAACAGGCGGTTCTTGAACAGCGTGAGGTCCAGCATCGGCGCGCGCGAGCGGCTCTCGATCGCCACCCACAGCGGCAGCAGCACGAGCGCCGCGAGCAACCCGGTAATCACGATCGGGTCGTTCCAGCCGCTCAGCCCGCCGCGGGAGACGCCCAGCACGAGGCCGGTGAGGCCGAGGATGAAGGTGACGTTGCCGAGCACGTCATACCCGCGGATCTCATCGGGCTTTGAGAGCTCGCGCAGGATCAGCGCGCCCCACGCGGCGCCAGCGAGGCCGAGCGGCACGTTGAACCAGAAGACCCAGTGCCAGGAGATGCCCACCAGCACGCCGCCGAGCACCGGCCCGATCGCCAGGCCGATCGCGGCCACCATCGTGTTGGTGCCCATCGCGAGGCCCAGCTCGTCGTGGGGGAAGGCGTCGGTGACCAGCGCGGCGGCGTTGGCGAACAGGAAGGCCGAGCCGATCCCCTGCAGCACGCGCCACACGATCAGCACTTCGGCGTTGGGCGAGAAGCCGGCCCCCAGCGAAGCGAGCGCGAACACGATGAAGCCGCCGATGTAGGCGCGCTTGCGCCCGAACAGATCCGACAGCCTCCCCGCCATCAGCACCAGCACGGTGGCGGCGATCAGGTAGGCGAGGATCACCCACACCAGCGCCAGCAGCGAGGCGTGCAGCGAGCGCTCCAGGTCGGGAAGCGCGATGATCAACGTCCCCGAGTTGGTCGCCGCCAGCAGCATCCCCAGGCTGGTGCAGGAGAGCGCCCACCACTTGTAGTGGGCGTGTCCTTCCGCCACTCCGAGGCGCGGTTTTGTTGAAGCTGACGTGAACGTAAGGATCAGGATAGCAAGGGCGCTGTGCTCCCCACGGGATCGATCTGCTGGGTGGCGCCTACACGCCCTCCGGCGTGGGGCCGCCGACCATCGCCGCCTCGCTCAGGATCTCCTCCACACGCGCCATCGCCTGCTCGTCGAGGTGCACCTCCGCGGCGGGCGCCGCGCCCTCGATATGCGCGGGGCGCCGGGCGCCCACGATCGCCGCGTGCACCGCGGGGTTGGCGAGGGTCCAGGCGATCGCCAGCTGCGCCACGGTGATTCCGAGCTCCCGCGCCAGCGCCCCCAGACGCTCGACGATCCCCAGGTTGCGCTGATAGGACCCGCCGCTGAACAGCTCGCTGCCGGCACGCCAGTCGTCCTCTGCCAGGTGGGTCTGGCGCGTGAAGCGCCCGCTCAGCAAACCGTGTGCGAGCGGGCCGTAGGCCAGCACGCCGATGTCGTGTTCGTGGCAGTAGGGCAGCACGGTCTGCTCGATCTCGCGGCGCAGCATGTGGTAGGCCGGCTGCAGCGTCTCCAACTTGCGGGTGACTTCGAACTCGGCGATCCGCAGTGCGTCGTAGTTGGAGGCCCCCACGTGGCGCACCTTGCCCTCGTCCACCAGTTCCTGGAGCGCCGCCGCCGTCTCGGCGAACGGGGTGTGTGGATCGGGCCAGTGCACCTGGTAGATGTCGATGTAGTCGGTGCCGAGGTGGCGCAGGCTGTCCTCGACGCCTTTGCGCAGCCACGCGGGGCTTGAGTCGCGCAACAGCTCCGCGCCCTCCTGTCGCAGCCCGCCCTTGGTGGCGATCACCACCTGTTCGCGCGGCACTCCCGCAAGCGCCTGCGCGAGCAGTTTCTCGGAGGCGCCCCAGCCGTACGCCTGGGCGGTGTCGAAGAAGTCGATCCCCAGCTCGCGCGCTCGAGAAACGGTGGCCGCCGCGTCAGCGCGGTCGATCTGGCCCCATTCCCCGCCGAACTGCCACGTTCCCAGGCAGATGCGCGAGACCTCAAGGTCGGTGCGCCCCAGCTTGATGGTCTCCATCTCGACTCCCTTGTTTCGCGATTGGCGCACGCAACGCGCCCGGCGTCCGTTGCCCGCCCGCAAGCGGCCCGCGGGCGGTGGCCTCCCCAACAATCTACCCGTGGATGGCGGGGTGAATGCGTGTGGTGGTGCTAGAAAGAGGATATGAGCGACACGTCGCAGGCCGATGCATCGCGGGCCGAGCCAGCGCAGAAGTCAGAGCAGCAGTGGCGCGAGCAGCTGACGCCCGAGCAGTACGAGGTGCTGCGCCGCGCCGGCACCGAGGCGCCGTTCACGGGGGCGCTGCTGCACAACAAGCAGACCGGCTCCTACACCTGCGCCGGCTGCGGCACCGAGCTGTTTGGGTCCGACACCAAGTTCGACTCCGGCACCGGCTGGCCGTCCTTCACCGAGCCGGCGGTCGCGGAGGCGGTCGAGCTGCGGCCGGACAACAGCCTCTTCATGCGCCGCACCGAGGTGCGCTGCCGCCGCTGCGGGGGGCACCTCGGGCACGTCTTCGACGACGGCCCCGGCCCCACCGGCCAGCGCTACTGCATCAACTCCGCGGCGCTGGCCTTCAAAGCGGGCGAGTAGCCTTCCCGATCCGATGATCATGATGGACCAGTCCCGGCGGCTCTCCGAGCCACTGCGGTGGGGGCGGCGCGAGCGCATCGTCGTCGCCGCGCTGCTCGCCTGCGTGGCGTTGGCGGTGGCGGGCCTCGGCGCGTTTGCCCTGACCAGCGGCGCGCCCGCGCGTAAGGACTGCATCGAAGTGACGTTTGCCTCCACGCTGGGCGGCGCCACCGAGCACGCCTGCGGGGCGCAGGCCCGCAGGGTGTGCGCCACGCCGGGCGCGTTCAAGAGTGTCGCCGAAGAGTTGCGCACGGCCTGTGTGCGGGCCGGCTTCCCGTTCGCTCCGCGACGCTGAGGGCTCCCCCTGACGAGTCCGAGGGCCTGGTGGCGGCTGGGCCGCGAATCGACGTGCGCCGTCGTGGGCTCCCATGGCGCCGTCTATACAAATGTCGAAAGACCTCCTCAAAGTGTTGGCCACAGTGTCCCTGGCGAGCGCCCTGCAAGACGGATTTCATAAGAAATCGCAATTGGCGCACTTCGCCCGGGGGCGGGGAGGCGCTGTCAACCGATCCACAACGACAGGGAATGGAGGCACATGACCTGGCTGTCATACCCAAGTTGGCTGAACGCAGGTGACAACGCCTGGCAGATGACCGCAGCGACGTTCGTCGGGCTGATGAGCCTGCCCGGCCTGGCGATTCTGTACGGCGGCGTGATGCAGAAGCGCTGGTCGGTCAACAGCATGATGCTGACGTTCGTGGCTTTCTGCCTCGTGCTGGTGGCCTGGTGTTTGTGGGCCTTCAAGATGGGCTTCGGCAGCCCCATACGGCACCGGCAAAGGCTTCTTCGACACCTTCTGGGGCAAGTCGGGGACCGTCCTGTCGACCGGCGCCGAGGAGGGCCAGGCGGTCATCCCGTCGATCACCGAAGGGCCGCCGTTCCACTTCCCGGAGTCCTCGCTGGTCTACTTCCAGTTCGTGTTCGCTGCGATCACGCCGATCCTGATGCTTGGTTCGGTGCTCGGGCGGATCAACTTCAAGGCGTGGATCCCGTTCGTGCTCCTGTGGATCACGTTCGTCTACACGATCAACGCGTTCCTGATCTGGGGTGGCGGCTACTTTGCGGCGCACGGCGCGCTGGACTACTCCGGCGGCTACGTCATCCACCTCGCGGCCGGCATCTCGGGCTTCGTGGCGGCAGCGGTGATCGGACCGCGACTGCAGCGAGATCGAGAGATCGACGCTCCCAACAACCTGCTGATGGTCGCCGCGGGCGCCGGTCTGCTGTGGCTCGGCTGGAACGGCTTCAACGGCGGGGACTCCTACTACGCGGGCGCCAACGCCTCAGCGGCCGTGCTCAACACCAACCTCTGCACGGCGGTGGCGATGCTCGTGTGGATCGCCTGGGATTACATCTTCCGCGATAAGCCGTCGCTGATCGGCTCGGTCAACGGCATGATCACCGGCCTCGTGGCGATCACGCCCGCGGCCGGCTTCGTCAACGGCTACGGGGCGATTGCGATCGGTGTGATCGCCTCGACGATCGTGTGGATGTCGATCCGCTTCCTCAGCCGCGCGCCAGTGTTCCGCACGTGGACGACACCCTCGGCGTGATCTACACGCATGGGATCGCCGGCCTATGCGGCGGTTTGATGGTCTGGCTTGTTTGCCGACCCGAGCCTGGTGGAGTACATCGGCGTGCACGGGGCCTCCAACCTGCCCGGCAAAGGAAGCGTCTTCAACGGCGGCAGTTGGACGCTGTTGCGCTGGCAGGCCGAGACCGCTCTGTGGGTGATCGTGTTCAGCGGTGTCGTGACGTTCATCCTGCTGAAGCTGGTGGGCATCTTCCTGCCCTTGCGTCTCACCGACGAAGAGCTGGAGATCGGCGATCACGCGATCCACGGCAACGAGGTGTACCCCTCGGATGTGCCCACCCTCGGGGGTCCGCATCCGCCGACGTGGCAGCCCACGCCGGCAGCGGTGGGCGGAGCGACGTAGACGTAGGCAGGGATGCCTGCGGCTGGAGCGCGCCATCCTCTGGGCGCGACTCCAGCCATGACGCAACTGAGGAACTGTGGCCTCGCTTCGGCGGGGCCACAGTTGTTGTGCCGTGGCATACACTGCGGCTGGTTATCAAGCGCCTGCTGCTCGGCCCGCTTCGGCGGGCCGCGTCGCTTTCAGGGTGAGGCGATCAACTGCTTGCCGCCAACCCCGACCGGGCAGCTGACCCCGGTCCCGCCCAGCCCGCAGTAGCCGCCGGGGTTCTTGGCGAGGTACTGCTGGTGGTAGGCCTCGGCGTAGTAGAACGGGTGCGCCGGCGGTGGGGCGCGGCCGATCACTCGGTGGTGATCTCCCCGTGCCCCGCGGCGCTCAACATCCGCTGGTAGGCATCCCGCGTGGCCTCCGCCTGCGCGCGCTGGGTCTCGCTCTGCCACAGGATCGCCGAGCGGTACTGCGTGCCCACATCCGCTCCCTGGCGCATCTCCTGCGTCGGGTCATGGCCCTCCCAGAAGAGCTTCAGCAGCTCCTCGTAGCTGGTGGCGGCAGGATCGAACACGACGAGCACGGCCTCCGTGTGGCCGGTGCGCCCCGAGCACACCTCCTCGTAGGTGGGGTTGGGGGTGAAGCCGCCCGCGTAGCCGACCGCCGTGGTGTACACCCCTGGCGCCTGCCAGAAGATCCGCTCGGCGCCCCAGAAGCAGCCCATCCCGAACACCGCCTGCTCGAGGCCCTCCGGGAACTGGTCGCCGTCCACCAGCGGCGGGTGCCGAGGACCTCGTGGCGCTCGGGCACCTTGAGCGCCTCACTGCGCCCCGGCAGCGCCGACGCGGGGTCGATCATGGTTGGGGTGCGGCGACCGAAAAGCATTCACACCAGGTTAGAGCGTCTTGGGCGCGGGTCGCCTTCGCCGTTTTGTCAGGTAGGAGCGAGTTTTTTCGTCTTCCTGTACTCAAGCCGGTGGCGGGGATATCCGAAGAGACGAGCAGATGTCCCGTCTGTATTCCCCGAGAGCCGCGCGCGGTGGACTCGGGTCGCTGCTCGTCAGGCGCCCGCCGATGGTGTGGGCGGCTGCGCTGCTGTATGTGTGCCGTAGCGCGGAGTGCTTCCTGGCGGTGGCTTTCCCGCTCAACGCCCTACAGCCAGTGCGTCTGGAGCTGTCCGTGGGGGTGCTCGCCCTGCTGGTGGGCGCCGGGCTGTGGCTGTTCGCGCGCAACCCCTCGATGCTGTTCATGCAGTTGCTGATGGCGCTGAGCGCGGTGACGTTGAGCGTGATGGTGGCCAATGCGCGTACCACCGGGGGGGTGATGTTGGCGGCGTTTGCCTACCCGTGGACGGCGATGTATGTGGCCCATTTCTTCTCCCGCCGCGCGCTGGTCGCGCAGGCGCTGCTGATCTCGGTGGGCTTCGCGGTGGGTTTGATCGCGAGCGGTCTGCCCCACATGGGGATCGTGTGGGCGGTGGTTACCGGCACCGCGTGGTCCACCGGCCTGGTGTTGGGCAACCTCAGCGAAAGCCTGCGCCAGCGTGCCGACACCGACCCGCTCACCGGGCTGCTCAACCGCAACGGCTTCATCGCGCTGGCCGCCCGCGAGCGGGCGATCGCCGACCGCACGCGCACGCCGCTCACGATTGCGGTGCTGGACCTCAACGGCTTCAAGCAGATCAACGACCGCCTGGGCCACGCCGCGGGCGACCGGGTGCTAGCCGAGCTGGGCAGCGAGTGGCAGGTGCGGCTGCGCGCCGGCGACATCCTGGCGCGCCATGGTGGCGATGAGTTTGTGCTGCTGCTGCCCGCCACCTCGCCGGCGGAGGCCGGTGGGGTGCTGGAGCGTCTGCGCTGGGAGGATCTGCCCGTCGATTGGTCGGTCGGGATCAGTGGCTGGCTGCCGGGGGAGGCGCTTGACGTCTGTCTCGCGCGCGCCGACCGCAGCCTCTACAACGTCAAGCAGTCCCGGCTGCCCCCGGCCCCCGACGGTGTGTCTGCCGAGGGCCGTTTCTCGCCCTCGCTGCTGCCCTCGATGTAGGGGCGTCGTCGAGGGTCGTGTCGCGCCCTCGCTGCTGTCCTCGATGTAGGGGCGTCGTCGAGGGTCGTGTCGCGCCCTCGCTGCTGTCCTCGATGTAGGGGCGTCGTCGAGGGTCGTGTCGCGCTCGTGCTGCTGCCCTCGATGTAGGGACATCGCCAAGGTTACGGTGTCCCGTCGCCACCGCCCCGATGCTGGGGTGTATTCCGATAAATCCAAAATGGACAAATCCATGTTTGGCATTGAGCCATCCGGGCAATATACGCAACGAGGAGCATCCCTCCCTCATTCCCTCCCTGATCGGCCCGCTGCCCCCGGCGGGCCGATCGCGTTAAGCGGTCTCGGGAGCGCTACCGCGGCCGGCGGGCTGGCAAACCGAGCCAGTTCTCCAGCGGCGCGGGTGGCCCGAGGTGGAAGCCCTGCGCGTAGTCCACGCCCAGCTCGGCGAGGATCGTGAAGGTCTGCTCGTCGCCTACAAACTCGGCGATCGTGCGCTTGCCCAGCCCGCGCGCCAGCTCCACCACGGCGGCGATCACGAGGCGGTCGGTGCGGTCGGAGGTGCAGTTGCGCACGAACTCCCCGTCGATCTTGATGAAGTCGAAGGGGAGGTGCTTGAGGTAGTAGAACGAGCCGAAGCCGGCGCCGAAGTCATCCAGCGCGAAGCGGCACCCCAGCTGGCCCAGGCGCTCGGCGAAGGTGCGCGCGGCGGCGATGTTGCCGATCGCGGTGGTCTCGGTCACCTCGAAGATCAGCTGCGTCGCCGCCACCCCGGCGGCGCGCAGCTCGCGGCCGATGTGCAGCGCCAGTTGCGCGTCGCCGAGCGAGTGCGCGGAGAGGTTGATCTCCACCGTCGGACGCCTGCCCTCCTCGCCGTGCTCGCCCAGCATCCGGATCGCGCGTGTCACCACCCAGCGGTCGATCTCGCGGATCAGCCCGAAGCGCTCGGCGACCGGCAGGAAGCTGCTGGGCGGGATCAGATCGCCGTGGGCGTCGATCATTCGCACCAGCAGCTCGTGTTGGGTGGTGAGCCCGGTGGCGGTCTCCACCACAGGCTGGGCGTGCAGCACCAGGCGGTCCTCGTCGAGCGCCGCTCTGATGCGCTCGGCCCATTCCAGCCGGGCCTCGATGTGCGCCTGCCCGCGACCGGCGCCGCCGTAGGTGACGCTGCGATCGCGGCCGGCCTCCTTGGCGTCGTACATCGCCAGGTCGGCGTTGATCAGCGCCTCCTCGGCGCTCAACTCCTCGGCGCCCTGCAGCGGCGCCACGCCGATCGAGGCGGTGATCGGCCGCTCGCGCCCGCCCGGCCCGCGCGGGGCGCGCTCGTGGCGCACCACCTCAAGCAGCGAGTCCGCCAGGCTCTCCGCCTCCTCGCGCTCCCCGGTGGGGGTGAGGATCGCGAACTCATCGCCGCCTAGGCGCGCCAGCGTGTCGCTTTCGCGCAGGCGGCCGGCCAGCGCCCCCGCCACGCGGATGATCAGCTCGTCGCCGGCGCTGTGGCCGAGCGTGTCGTTGACCTCCTTGAAGGAGTCGAGGTCCAGCACCATCACGGCGCCCGCGTGTCCGTAGCGCTCGCCGCGCGCGAGATGCTCCTCCAGGCTGCGCTCATACGCGCGGCGGTTGAGCAGGCCGGTGAGCGGGTCGTGGTCGGCCATGTGCTTCAGTTCGGCCTCGTAGCGGGCGCGTGCCGCCGCTTCCTCCAGGCGCACCTGCTCGAGCGCCTGCTCGGCCGCTTCACGCTCGGCCAGGCGCCGCTGCACGAGTGCCTGTGCGTAGCGCTCGCGGCGGCGCCCCTGCACGCTGAGCGTGCCCACCATCAGCGTCAGCATCGCTCCCACCAGCGCGATCGCCAGCGGCAGCGAGCGGTCGGCAGAGGGTTGGCCGACGGCCAGCGTCCAGGTGCGTCCCGCCACCGCGATGCGCGAGCTGGTGGGGTGATGAAGCGAGCCGGTGGCGAGCAGCGTGACGTCGCCTTCGCGCAGCGCAAACGCGGTACCCGGTGGGATCGCGCGTATCAGCGCGGGTCGCAGCAGCGTGTAGCTGTAGCCGATCGACGCGAAGCCGCGCAACGGGCCGTGGGCGCCCTGCCCCGGTGCGGCGGACGGCGCGTTGGGCGGCGGGAATGCGCGCGGTTGCGGGAGGGAAGGGGGAGGAGGAGGGGGGGAGGGTGGGGTGTCGTAGATCGGCACGTACAGCACGGTGCCGGCGCCGGCACCGTTCATCAGGCGCACGGTGGGCGTGGCGCGCGGCTGCCCGGCGCGGGCCGCCGCCTGCAGCGCGGCGCGGCGCGTGCCTCCGGCGCCGATGTCCCAACCCAGGCTGGAGGGGCCGCCGCCACGGCGGGCGCTGTCGAGCACCACGTAGTACTCGCGCATCGACGGTGCCGCGCGCTGCGCGCCCCTGTGCGTGGGGGGGAGCTCGATCGGGCCGTGAGCGCGTTCGAAGCGCTGGCGCTGCGGCGCCGGCACCGCTTCCATCAAACCCACGCCGTTGATGCCCGGTTCGCGCTCCAGGTCGCGGGCCGCCGCCGCGAAGATGGCGTCGTGCGCTCTCCAGTCGGCGCCCACGCTGGCGGCCAGCTCGGCGGTGCGCTGAATCGCCGCGTCCACCGTGTAGAGCGTCTGTGTGCGGATGTTGGTGGCGAGCGTGGCCCGCCGCGCCTGCGCGTCGCGCTGAGCCTGGCGGTCGGTGAGGAACGCCCCCGCCGCAGCGAGCAGGGCCACGCACACCGTAAGCAAGGCGGGCAGCCACCGTACGAGACGCTCTCCCCGAGACACGTTTACGTATCGGCGCATGCGGGAGGGACCTGAATATCGAAAATTGCCGGTCCTCCGCGTGTGGCTGGAGGCCGTCGCCGGTCAACCGAATCGCACCCGGGGTCGGGCGACGTGGGCGGTGTAAGTGGTGGCGTGTTCTGCTAGGAAATCGGCTGATGCCGGCTGACGGGGCACCCTCGCTTTCCCTCGCGGGACCGCACGCGCGCTCGAATGGTGGCGGGTGGCGCGTGGTGGCGGCGTACGGCGCGGTGGCGGCCGCCACCCAGATGCTGTGGCTGACCTACGCGGCGATCACCACCGAAACGGCTCACCGCTACGGCGTGTCGGTGGGCGCGGTGGGGTGGTTGGCGGAGATCTTTCCGCTGCTGTACGTGGTGCTGGCGATCCCGGCGGGGGCGCTGTTGGATCGCTGGTTTCGGCCCTCGCTGGTGCTTGGGGGCGCGCTGGTGGCCGCCGGCGGGCTGGTGCGCCTGGGTGGGCTGACGTTCGCCTGGGCTTTGGTGGGGCAGTCGTTGGTGGCGCTGGCCCAGCCGGTGGTGATGAGCGCGGTGGCGAAGCTTCCCGGCGAATACCTGCCCGCGCGCTCGCGGGCGCTCGGGATCTCGCTGGCCTCCGCCGCCGGCTTCGTGGGGATGCTGGCAGCGCTGCTGCTGGGCCCGCTGCTGGGCGCCTCGCGGCTGGAGGAGTTGCTGGAGATTCAGGCCGCCATCGCCGTGCTGGCGGCGGTGGCGCTGGTGCTGGCGCTGCGCCGGCGCGGCAGCGGCGAGGGGGAGCACACCGCGATCGCGGGCGGCGTGGCGCGCGCGCTGTGGGCGCGCCCGGAGATCCGTGTGATCTCGGGTCTGGCGTTCCTGGGCTTCGGGGTGTTTGTGGCGCTGTCCACCTGGCTGCAGACGCTGCTGGCGCCCTCCGGCATCTCCGAAACCGCCGCGGGCGCGCTGCTGGTGGGGATGATCCTGGCGGGGGTCGTCGGCTGCGCGGTGCTGCCGGCGGCGGTGGCTGCGCGCGGCGCGGAGCGCCGCTTCATGGGGGCGGTGGTGTTGGCCGGCTGCCTCGGCAGCGTGGCGTTGGGGGTGCTGCCGGGCATCGCGGGCAGGGCGGTGGTGATGGTGGCGATGGGCGCGCTGCTGCTCCCCGCGCTGCCGGTGCTGATGACCGTCGCCGAGCGCCTGGCCGGCCCCGCGGCGGGCACGGCGGGGGCGATCGTGTGGATGGCGGGCAACCTCGGTGGGCTGGTGGTGGCGCTGCTGGTGCAGGCACTCGTCCACCACCCATTGGTGGCTTTCGTGGCGATGGCGGTGGTGGTTTTGCTGGCCGCCCCGCTGGCGGCGCGGATGGTGACGCTGCGCGGGCTGGAGGATGACGCGTCCTCTGAGGAGGAGTCAGGGGAGGGGGTTGAGGGGCAGCCCTCCCGGGCCCTCGAGCCGAGCGGCCTTGCCGCTGCGCTGCCGAAGGGGTCCATATCGGCTGAGGGTGGACCAGGCGCCTGAGGCGCCACCCCCAATGCCGGCGGCGTAGACCAACTGGCGTAGGCGGCGGGTCCTATATCGGCTGATCCGCCAGCCAGTCGAGCACGTCGGCTGGATTGCGGTGCGGAGGGAACACCGGGTAGAAGACCTTGGCGATGCGCCGTTGATGGGCGATGATGGTGAGGCGCCGATAGAAGCTCTGCCCGGCGGCCTCAAACGTGGGCAGCCCGAGAATCTGGGCCAGCCGCAGATCGGGGTCGCTCAGCAGGGGGTAGGGGATGTGCTCGCGCTCGGCAAACGCCCGCTGCTCCTCGTGGGGCTGGGTGCTCAGCCCCACCACCGCGGCGCTGTAGGCGGCGAGCTCCAGTACGTGATCGCGGAAGGCGCAGCTCTGCGGCGTGCAGCCGCGGGCGCCGGGGATCTCGTCCCACCCTTGCGGCAGCGGCTGGCCAGGCACTCCCGTGCGGGGGTAGACGTACACCACGGCGAGGCGCTCGGTGGCCGTGGCCAGGTCGAGCTGCTGGCCCAGCGTGGAGTCCAGCGCCACGCTGGGCACCTCCATTCCGCGCAAATGGTCGGCCGCGCCGTCGTCGATTGGCACCGGAATGTCGGCCGGGAGGTGTCGGTAGGTCTCGGTCATCGTCGTAATTCTTCCAAAGGGCGGCGAGCTTTTGCTTTCTGGAGCTTGCGGCCCTGTTCCATCCATCGTTATTGGTGCGGGCAGAATGAATCTTCGCAGGCATCGGATGATTGAAATGCAAGCTTGAGCCCAGGGCCGGGTGCCCGCAAGTGTTCTAGCGGCCCGATCGGTCCGGTCGGCGCCGGGCTTGCCGGGCTGACCGCGCTACCCGCCGGTGCTGCCAAAGCCGCCGCGGCTGCGCGCCTCGGGATCGTGCACGCTCCACTGCGCGCGACCGGCGCGCACGAACACCCCCTGCGCGATCCGGCTGCCCGCGGGGATGGTGGTGGGGGAGGCGGTGAAGTTCAACAGCTGCAGCCGCAACTCGTCGGCGGGGCCGCGGTAGTCCTCGTCGATGACCCCCACCGCGTGGGGCTGGATGACGCCGAACTTCCGTGGTGTGGAGGAGCGCAGACACACCAGCAAACACCAGCCGGGCGGCGTGGCGAACACCAGCCCGGTGCCCACCAGCGCGATCTCCCCGGGCGCGATCTCCGCCGCTTCGGCGGTGCACAGGTCGAAGCCGTGGGAGCCGGGCGTGGCGTAACGCGGCGGCTGCGCGGCGTCGTGCAGCAGGTGAATCGGCACGTCCATGGGTCGCTCCCGGGGTTGGGCGGCGGCGAGTGCCGCGGCGTTGCGCGGGAGCCTACCGGGGAGCAGGTGAGAAGGAGGAAGGGGGAAGGGGAGGGAGAGGTTGAGGCAGGGAGGCACCTACACATGCTGGCCGGAAAGCCTTGGAGTCGCTACTGCCCCTCCCCGTCGGCGGCGGGCCGACGGGGAGAGCGATCGCCCGAGCCCGGTCCGGAACGCCGCGCGACGCTGGCCAGTCTGTAGCGTCGTATCCGCGGCCCCCGCCCGGGAGCGGCGAGCGATTCCTCGGGCAGCAGCAGGAACCGTCGTGGAGTGCTGGGCATCGAGTTGGAGAGGGAGCGGGTCATGGGAGCGATATTGGCCCATCGCGCCCTTCGCGCCTTTGGACTGGGGTCCAAAATGTGCCGCCGACGGGTCTTGCTGGTGACCGTGGGCGCCCAGCGGGCGCAAGGCCCCGACAAGGCATCGGGGGGAGGCGGCGCTTGCCTTGGTGTACAAGCACGGGGAGGGACCAGATACCTAGGTGTGTGCTCTTGGTGTCCAGCACGGGTGGGGCAGATACCTTGGTGTGTGCTCTTGGTGTCCAGCACGGGTGGGGCAGATACCTTGGTGTGTGCTCTTGGTGTCCAGCACGGGTGGGGCAGATACCTTGGTGTGTGCTCTTGGTGTCCAGCACGGGTGGGGCAGATACCTTGGTGTGTGCTCTTGGTGTCCATGACGGGTGGGGCAGATACCTTGGTGTGCTTGGAAGTCATCTCTCCACGGGCCAAGCCGTCTACCATGAGCGCGTGTTGGCTGTACCCACCGATCTTCCGGGCCACGAGCTCGTGAGCGAGGGTCTCGCCGATCTTCAGGCGGGGCGCGAGAGCGAGTCGGCGCTACTGGTCGCGATGGCGGCCCCGCGCCTGCGGAGCATTGGTTTCGATGTTCCCGTATACGGCGGCGAGCGGCCGTCGCATCGCCTCTATGAACTGATCTCCGCGGACACCCACAAGGGCGCCCACAGTCGATACAACGCGCTGGTGGCCCGAATGGTGAGCTTTGCGCGGGCGGCCGAGCATGCGGCCTCCGGTTGACGAGGATGGCTTGCGCAAGCTCGCTCGCGGTCTTGGGCGGGTGGCGCTCGCGCCGACGCGGATCTACTTGACGGGGGGTGCGACGGCCGTGCTGGAGGGTTGGCGAGATTCCACAGTGGATGTCGACCTGCGGTTTGAGCCTGACATGGACAAGATGTTGCGCCAACTGCCTGCCTTGAAGGAGCGGCTCGGGATGAACATCGAGCTGGCATCTCCGCCTGACTTCATCCCGGAGCTACCCGGCTGGCGCGAGCGCAGCCCCCTGGTTTTCCGAGAGGGCAACGTCTACGTCCACCACTTCGATCTCTATTCCCAGGCGTTGGCGAAGATAGAGCGTGGGTTCGACCAGGACCTGGAAGACGTGCGCCAGATGATTGAGCGTGGACTGGTGGAACCGGCGCGGTTGCTGGTGCTGTATGAGGCGATCGAGCCCGAGTTGTATCGCTACCCGGCGATCGACCCGCCCGAGTTCCGTCGGAGGGTGGAGGCGGCGTTAGGCTGATAAAGGTTGGCGGTGCCGCGACTCGCTGGGCACGACACCGCCGCTGTTGTGCTACCGCATGGCTGTCGTTACGGTTCTGATCTGGCTCCATTTGCGCAGAGCCGGTAGAGCCTCTGGAATCTGCCACTCATGCCCAGAGAACCCTGGACCGTGATCGTGGCATGCGGGTTCCGCGCGGAACAGGTTTCTGACTCCGAACGAGGCGGGCGGGCTGGGGCCTGTGCCTCGGGTGAGCCGACGCGCGCTGGGACCACCCGCTACGGTTTGCGACCGGTCCCTCGGTTGTGCAACGCCACTCGATCCAGCGCTCGCCGTGGGCGGGTCGCGCTGTTGCGGGTCAACCCTGCCGCCGAGCGTTCAAGGTGGCGGCAGCCCACGTCTGCATCGACGGGGCTGCCGCCAGTCTTTCTGTTATCCGATAAGGATGGTATCCGTAGGTTCGCTTGTATCGGTCCATACCATAGGACTGGATGTGCCGGTAACTAGGGCGACCGAGGGGTTGGTGCCGGCTTGCGAGCAAGTACCGTTGTAGTCTTCCCAGATGGCGCCGATGTTTGAGTCGTTGAGTTCGGACTCCGAGTTGACCAGCGGTGAGTCTAGGCCGTTCTCCCAGGTGTCCCCCGATTTGTTGATGTAGCCTTTGGAGGTGATTGTGCAATGGAATGAGGTATCTTCCAGTTTGAGCACGAGCGCACCGGGGCCCATTTCGAGATGAATCTTGGTCGGGACTCCGAACGTCGGTATTGCGGCAAACCACCAGTGTTCACCAGTTGTTTCTACGGTTGCTGATCCTTCCCGTGGATCTTTGCAGGATGTGAAGGAGACGCTTTTTGTGTGGAGAAGCGTGTCGCTTTCGCCAGTGGCTGTGAGCGCGCAGGTCAGGAGGGTCGTCGTTCCCGTCACGATGGATACGACTTCGCTCCTGCCTTGGAAGTGGTGGCCTGCGGGATAGATTGTGCTGGCCAAGGCAACGACCGCGATCACGCCCGAGATCACGACGCTGCAAAGGGCTATGAGAGCGGCACGCCGTCGCAGTTTGGTAACTCTCGTGGGCGGTATGTCTGGGCTCATCTGGTCCTTCCCTTCATGAGTTGTTCGACACGGAAACACGTAAAACGGAACCCTCGGCGACTCCTGGTTTCTGGAACGATACATGTGTGTCGATCGGATCGACGAGCGGGCCCCGCACAACCCAACCTGGACGAAGGTGTGCAACCTCGCGCAGGCTCTCGACATCACACTGCACCAACTCCTACACGCCGCCGAAGCCGAGGCATACGGCGCGGTGAGTCCCCTGGCTCACCGCAGGTAACCCGCCATAGCACGGCACCGGCGGCGGGAAAGTCTCCGCCACCCACCCCAACCACCCCAAGGAGCTGATGATGCGCCCCCGCCGCTCAGACAATCCAGATCTCAGGGCGTAAGGATCTGTAGAGTGCTCGTGTATGCACACTCGCAGCAGATCGATCGCGGCGGTCCTCTTCGTGAGCGTCGTCGCCGCGCTCCCGCCGAGCGCCACCGGCACGCCGCGCGTCGCAGCCGCGGCGAAGGTCTGCCACAGCGGCACCCCGGCTCGTATCGGTGGGGCGGAAAAGTGTCTACAGGCCGGCGAGTATTGCGCGACCCGCTACGAGCGCCAGTACGAACACTATGGCTACGAATGTGCCACCAGCTACCACCCGCCGCGCCTGCGTCGTCGGCGATGAGTCACCCCCGGCGCCGCCCACTGCGCTACCGTGGCCTGCGAACAGCTCCGCCGCGCCGCTCCGTGCCGGCGAGCACCGCGAGCACGACTCTCTTGATCGCCAAGGCTGTATTGGTCTCCACGCTCGCGCTGCTCATCACCGGCGGCACGGTGCTCGCTGTGGCTCACCCGGGGCGCTACAACCTCCCCGGCGAGGTGATCGTCGACGTGATCTTCGTACTCCTCGCCGTGTGGGTCGATCGACACGCGATCCAGCGCTGGCGGCAAATTGCCGCCAGGGTCCCCGTCGATTCCAGCTGGCAGCCCGGCGAGGACCCCAGCCGCCCAGCTTGAGCGTGCCTTCACCGACGCTCAGCAGCTGCGCTGCCGCTCCGGTTCACAGGTGGTTCCGGCTCAGTTTGCACAGTAGGCGCATCGCCGCGAGCAGACTCGCTATGGGGGTAGATGGTTTCGAGTCTCCCGCTTTGTTCAGCGTTGCGCGAACCATTGACACAAATGCTGCTGCCGATAATCATCGCCGTCGCTTGTTTCGCCGACGGCGCTCGTCGGGATCTACGTCTATCTCACCGTGCAGGATCGGCGGGAGTGAGCGCGAGCACGGCGCCGCAGAGGCGGCAGATGACGAAGAACGCAATCGTGCCGAGCGTCCCCTCCTGCATGTCGCAACAGAGCCGCCCGAGACGCTACCCCAACGGGTCTGTCAGCGCTTCGCTTCCGTCGGGCATGTGCGCGCGGATCCTCCTAGGTAACGCGCCGCGAGGAAGCGCGTGCCGCTCCCCCAGCCCGCGACGAGGATGCCCCCATTGGGCTGCACTGCGACCGCGCTTATCCCGCCGAAGTGTTCATCGACGAGGACGCCGTCATCGCCGAAGGAGCAGTCGCGTCCGTTTGGGGTGTAGCGCGCGATGAAACCATTGCCGCGCGGCGTGTCCACCGTCTGAATGCGGTGCGTGCCGACGACGATCGCGTTGCCTGCACCGTCGAAAGTGATCGCCCTCGGGTCCACGTCGGTGAAGCGGCGGACGCGTTCGCCGGGGAGCTGCGAGCGGGCGATCCCGCCCGCTCCGAAGCGGCGGTCCAGGTGCCCTGTGGGGGTGTACTCGGTGAGTGCCAGTTCCCCAGCGCTCCAGTTGGCGCGCTGCGCACGGGGGGTGAGCAGGAGCAGGATGTTCCCGTCGGGTGCCATCGCGAGTGTGCCGCCGCCATAGAGCGTCGGAATTGGCGAGCGCGCGAGGCCGTCGCGACCAAAGGCCGGGTCAAGCTGCTTGCCGTTCGGGGTGAAGCGCTCAAGCAGCATACGTGAGGGCCGCGGCTTCTCCGTTCGGCTGTACGGCTGGAAAGCGACGATCGCGCTGCCGTCGCCTGCGAGCATGAGCGTCGCCGATTCGACTTCTTCTGAGCCTGGCAGCGGAGCGTACCCCCGGTGGCCGAAGTGCGTATCAAGCACCCCTGAGGGGAGCCGACGCGTAAGGTCAAGATGAGTAGTCGCCCCTTTGTAGTCGCTCGCCGGGACATGAACACTCACGAGTCCGACGAACCGTCCGGCTCGGTCTCGCTGGTCCTCAAACGATGGCAGCCAGCGCACGCCGCCAGGCCCATACTGGCCGTCAAGCACTCCGCTGGCGGTGAAGCGCTCGGCGCCGCGTCGCCCCCCTTCCGTTTCCCCGAGCACCAGCAGCCCGCCGATCGCGTCGGTCTGGAGCGCGCCCACCCCGAACGGCAGCTCATCGATGCCTTCGCTGCCGAAGGAGGTATCGAGCATCCCATCGGGGAGCAGGCGAACGATCGCGCCCGGCGCGAAAGTCGCGTCCGAAAAATCGGGCGCACCGATGTAATCGTTGTAGCCGCCCAGCACGATCCCGCCGTCAGGCTGCAGCACAAGGGCATCCGCATAGGAGCCCCCGAACTCGACACAGACCCGCAAGCAGTTCTCGTTGGTCTGAACGGCGGTGTAGCCGTCTTCGCCGAAGGAAGGGTCCGTGTCAGACGGCGCCGCCGACGCCGTCGTACTTCCCAGCCAGACCAGCAGCGCGGCCAGCAACGTAACCCACACGCACCGCCTCGGTGCAACCTTGTGAATCCGCCTCATCTGTGGTGCATCCTACGAGCGCGCTTGCGGGTGAGCAAGGACCGTCTCTGTTTCCCCTCGCGTCCCCGGCCACGGCGGAGCGCAGTCCTCCTGCTCCAATCGAGGAGAACCCCGACATGCAGACGCTGCGCTTCCATGCCTTGCGGCACACGTTCGGCACCTCGCGGCCCAGGCCTTCGTTCTGGTCAACGTGCAGGCGATGATGGGCCACGCCGACTCGCGGACCACCGCGCGCTACCTGCACGCACGGCCGTCCGGGGAGGACGCGGCCAAGCTGACGCGGATCTTCGCGAAGGACATGCCGAGCGCGAGTGGCTGCAAGGCCAGATCTAGTGGCCCGCGCCGTTAATTCGTTTTAGAAGTCGTGAAATGGAGTTGAGGATCTGCTCGGCGGTCTTGACCCAGATGAATGGTTTGGGGTTCTCGTTCCATGCTGCGACCCAGTTGCGGATGTCTTTCTCCAGCGCGTGGACCGAGCGGTGATCGGAGCGCCTGAGTAGATCGTCGGTGAGGTAGGCGAACCATCGCTCCACCTGGTTGATCCAACTGGAGTACGTCGGGGTGTAGTGCATGTGAAAGCGGGGATGCGCGTCGAGCCAGCGTTGGATGGCTGGGCTCTTGTGGGTGCCGTAGTTGTCGCAGATGAGGTGCACGTCGAGGTGCTCGGGTACCTGGCTGTCGATCTTGGTCAAAAACTTCTTGAACTCGATCGTGCGGTGACGGCGATGAGTCGAGCTGATCACGGTCCCGTCTTGAGCGTTAAACGCGGCAAACAAGCTCGTGGTGCCGTGACGCAGGTAGTCGTGAGTGCGCTTCTCTGGCATGCCGGGCATCATTGGAAACGCTGGCTGGGAGCGCGCGAGCGCTTGCACCTGGCTCTTCTCATCCACCGACAACACCACCGCGGCCTCCGGCGGATTTAGATACAGGCCGCAGATGTCATAGACCTTCTCTACAAACAACGGGTCGTTGGAGAGCTTGAAGGTGTCCGCGCGGTGGGGCTTGAGATCAAACGCCCGCCAGATCCGCCCGATCGTCGACTTTGACAATCCCGAGCGCTCGGCCATCTTCGCGCGCGACCAATGCGTCGCGTTCTCCGGCGTGGACTCCAACGTTGCCACGACTACGTCCTCGACCTGCTCTGCAGTGATACTCGCCGGGCGACCCGGACGCGGATCGTCCGAGAGGCCGTCCAACCGCAGCTCACAAAACCGTCGGCGCCACTTCCCGACCGTCGGCGTTGACACGCCACACGCCACCGCCACATCCTTATTGGAGCGCCCCTCGGCGCACCTCAAGACGATCCGCGAACGCAACGCCAATGCTTGGGAAGACTTTCTGCGCCGCTCCCACCGCACCAACTGATCGCGCTCAGCGTCACTCAATTCCAGCACCTGCTTGGGTCGTCCAGTTCTGGGCATGCCACAGCATACCACACTTAAGCAAAGAATTAACGGCGCGGGACACTAGCCCAACGCAGCCAAACCACCATGTACACCCGACCCGGCCCGCGCAACCCACCGGCACATTTTGGGACAAAGTCTTGGGACAAAGCCAGAATGAGTGCCCCGGCAAACAAAAAGCCCGCGATTTTGCGGGGCTTTTCTAAAGCGGATGATGGGACTCGAACCCACGACCTTCTGCATGGCAAATCGTCAAAGCACCCCAATTTTCCGCAAGGTGCGGGAAAAATGGCTTGATTGCAGGGTGTTTATGTAGGGTTCCGTGAGGTTGGTTTGGTACCCGTGGTGGTACCCGCGAACAAAGGCTGTCGATATAGGGTGCTTGGGATCCACGGCGCGAGGTAGTCTCTGGGGACCTGGAGACGGTCATCGAGAGGTCCGCAGATGCCAACACAACCCACCGCGACGCTGCTCGTGGTCGAGCGCGAAGAGGGGCCGGTCTACTACGCGAAGTGGCGCGAGGAGGGCTGGCAGGTCAAGCGACGGCTCGCGCCGGCGTGGATCGAACGCGGCGATGCGGCCCGTGCGGGCGAGCGTCGGCGGACACGCCACGCCGGATGGGTCAAGCGCCGTGGGCGGCCAGCCGATGGGCACCTGAGCGAAGACGCTGCGCTCGCGCTGATTCCCACAGTGATCGCTGAGCGTACCGCCGAGCAGGCGCGTGAGCGCGAGCGGCGGGACCGTGCCCAGGAGCGCGAGGTGAGCTTCGACGAGATTGCCGCAGCGTGGCTGGCGCACCGCGTGAGCGTCGTGGGAATCAAGCGCTCGACACTGAACCACTACCGGACGATGCTGCTGCGCCCCGAGGAGACGCCGAAGAAGCGCGGTCGGGCGCCACGGGCGCGGATCATGTCGCGCTTCGGCGGCCGTCCGGCCGCGGCGATCACGACGCGCGATGTCGCGCGGTGGCTGCACGAGCTCGACGGCGACCCGCTGCTCTCGGCGCGCTCGGTCAACCAGCACCGGCAGGTGCTCTACAGCATCTACCGCTACGCCTGCCGCAATGACACGTTCGGGCTCACCGAGAACCCCGCCGCAAAGACCGAGAAGCGCCGCGAGGCGGACCCGGCGGAGATCGTGACCTACACGCCCGCGGAGGTCGAAGCCATCGCGCGCGCCGCGCACGCTGGAGCGCACCGGGAGAACCGCCTGAGGCTGACGCCGGGGGAGATCGAGACCCGCGGCCAGGAGGACGAGCAGGATGCTTGTCTGATCCTCGTGGCGGCGTTCTGCGGCCTGCGGATGGGTGAGTGCTTGGCGTTGCGCTGGCGGCACCTGATGTGGGATGCGCAGCGCCTGCACGTCCAGCGCAACTACGTGCTCGGCGAGGAGGACAGCCCCAAGGGTCGGCGCGGACGCAGCGTGCCGCTGGCAGACCAGCCCGCGCAGGCCCTCGCGCAGCTCTCACAGCGGCCGATGTTGACGCGGCCCGGCGATCTCATCTTCTGCTCACGCACAGGGGAGCACCTCGACGCCTCGGCGCTGCGCCGTCGCTACAAGGCTGCGCGCGACGCAGCGATCGAGCAGAACCCCGACATGCAGACACTGCGCTTCCACGCTCTGCGGCACACATTCGGGACGCTCGCGGCCCAGGGCTTTGACCTCGTCAACGTGCAGGCGATGATGGGCCACGCGGACTCGCGGACCACCGCCCGCTACCTGCATGCGCGGCCCGCAGCGGAGGACGCGGCGAAGCTGACCCGGATCTTCGCCAAGGACATGCCGAGCGCGATCGTCGATGAGCCGGTGGACGTGGCGTGAGCGCCGACTACACCCAACTGCTCGACCGCGCGCGCCGCGTCTTCCTGCACGTGGAGTTCACGACCGAGCGCCGCACCGTCATCGACTACGCGATCGTGCTGCTCATCGAAGTCGATGGCTGGCTGGAGACGGTGCGGGTATACGACGGCGCTCACGGCGAGAACGAGCTGCACCGATATGGCAGACAGGCCGGCAAGGAGCCGGCCGAGATCTTCCGTCGCGGTACCCTTGGAGAAGGCATGAGAGCCGCGATCGATGAGACTAAGCGTGGCCACGAGGCGATGATCGAGTCTTGGAGCAAACAATGAGTGCAGACGCCAAACAGTCGCCCGCTGGGCGGGTCATGGACGAAGCAATCGAGCTGGCGATCGAAGAACGCTCGCCTTACCCCGAGAAGGCGGCGTTCGTGGACGCCGATGAGCCCTACGTCGGCGCTGAGATCCGGCGGGCTGCCGATGAAGGGCGGGCTGTTGTGCTCGTATCCGCGGACGGCAGCACGCGCACGCTGCTGCCCGAGCTGGCGCCGCACTAGAAGGCGAACCCGCCAGCAGTCGTGGACGCCATCGCAGAACACGCGGTCGTGAAGCTCCGCAAGACGGTCCGCGGCTGGCCCACCGGCACCGTCGGAACGGTCGTCAGCGATTACGGCGACACCGTCCTCGTCGAGATCTCGGACGACGCGGGCGCGGCCCAGGACTTCCTCCAAGTGCCCGTCGCCGCACTCGACCTCAAGCGCTGACAGCTCGTCGCCTAACGCTGGCGCGCCAGGTCATCGACGGCCGCCTGGACGGCCGACCGCACGAAGCGGCGATGCTTGCCGAGCTTGATCGACGGAAGCACACCTCGGCGGGCGTAGTCCTTGACGGTCGAGGCCGGGAGCAGGAGCAGCGCGGCGACCTGATCGGCGGTCATGAGTTCGTCGAGGGTCGCCCCGCGGGGCTCGGGGGTGCTCCGAGGGCCGCGGTCGGGCATCGGGACGGGCGTGGGGAAGGGGAGGGATGTCTGAGCAGAGCTTTGCCTCATGTGGTTGTAGACCACGAGTGGTCTTGGCCGGCCAGCGAATAGCCATCGCGCCGTCCCTTCGAGATCCCGACTCTCGATCCTGGCCCTGGTGCCGCTACGCGACCAGCCAAAAGAACCTCTCGCTGCGGCGCGGCGGACAAATGTCCCCACGGCGAGCTGGCTGGGCGGAGCATCGTTGACGGCTCAACCACCGCTCCAGGGTCGCGCACAGACTAGATGCTCACCCCAGCAATTGCTGTGCATTGCTATGTCCAAATAGCGGACGTCGTCTGAAACGAGCGACGACCCCGCCGCACCGTCAGGACCCGCCTTGATGCCCGCCTGAGCAATAAGAGCGTCCGGAGGGTCTGGCACCTTGGTGTCGCGTTCCACTGCCTCGATAACGGTGAGGCGGCGGGCTCTCCGGTGGGGACCGGGGAGCCCGCCAGCAGTCTTCCGCCGGTCCATCTGGTTTCCTTCATCGGTCCGTTATCACTGCTCGCATTTCCCCCTTGGCGAGCACCAAGAAAGGGCAAACTGTGAACGCAAACCCGCAGGACTCCCCTGAGCTGGCACCCCCAGCGACACTTCGCGACAACCGGCGGGGACTCCTCACCCGGCTGCGCGAGGTGCGTGGAAGCGACCTCGTGCTGGCCTACATCACGAGCACCCGACCGGCACTCGAGGCCGCGATGGCACTCGATGCCGTGCGTTGCTTCCACGATCACCTCCCCGCCGAGCGCGTCGATCGACTTGACCTCGTCGTGCATAGCAATGGCGGCGATGGCGTGGTTCCCTGGCGACTGATGACGCTGCTCCATGAGTACGCCAAGAAAGTCGACGTGCTGGTGCCTCATAGGGCCTTCAGTGCCGCGACGCTCGCAGCTCTAGGCGCTCACGAGATCACAATGCACCCAATGGGGATGCTCGGACCAATCGACGCCAGCGTCAACAACCCGCTTGGCCCGATCAACCCGGTCGGCCAGCCCGTGCCAGTCAGCGGAGAGGACGTGGCCGCGTTTTATGCGCTCGTCCGCGACGACCTCGGGATCAAGCAAGAGGAGCAGCTCGTCCAAGCCTTTCAGGTACTCGCCGAGAAAGTCCATCCCCTCGTTCTGGGGAACGTAAAGCGCGGGAGCGCCCAGTCTCGGATGCTGGGCGAGAAGCTGATCGCTCTCAGGTCGAAAGTCGTTGAGCAGGAGCACCGGGATCTGCTGGAGCAGCTAACGACGAAGCTCTACTACCACGGCCATCCGATCAACCGAATCGAGGCGAAAGAGCTCGGCCTGCCGATCGCGAAACCGAACGCGCCTGTCGAGAGCGCCCTGTGGGATTTGTACCTCGCATACGAGGAGGAGATGAACATGACGGCGCCGTTCGATCCGGTTGCAGTGGCGCTTGCTGGTGGTCTTGAACCGCCCATCTCGCCTGGGCCGCAGCAGCTGATCTACGCCCCGTTCCACGAACTCGTCACTGCTCCGATGGTGATCGTCGAGTCCGAGCAGCGCTGTGACGCCTACGAGCAGGACCTACAGATCAGCCTCGCACGAGGCCCGATGGGCATGTACCACGGGAATGTCGTCGCAATGCGAACGGAATGGGTGGCTAGTCCGTGACGACGTCGCAGCTGCCGGTGCTCACAAACATCTGAGCAGGCGTGTAGATCATCTGGTGGACCGTCGACTGCTCGGTGACGGTGGGCACGATCTCGCCGGACGTCTGAGCGAAGCGGGTGGGCAACACCGTCGCGGTCATGCTGCTGGTCCCGGCGGTGGTCGGGTTTTGCTCCACGGTCTGCTGGTGCTCGCTGAACATTCGCTATCGATCCTCTCAGGCTGGGGCGGCACGAATGCGTGCTGGGCAACTGATCAAGAGACTAACACCGGGAGTACCCGGCCGTCGAGTCCGTAATCGACACCTGGGCGCGGACCTTGAGGCTGAGGCGTCCTTTCGACGGATCGCCGACCGACGAAATCGCCTTCGATCTGTCTCTCACTCGCGGTCAATGGCGACCTCGAATCAGCCGCGTCGAAGAGCTGCTCTGATAAGTGCTTCGGTCGTTTTCTGACCCTCAGACCGCCGCCAGCGCAGGAGCCAAATCGTCCGCGTCGGTCTCGATCGTCTCAGGGATCGTGACCACGAGGCGTCCGTCGCGCTCCAAAACGCGCCGGGCGCCCAGCACCGTCAGACCGACCACGCGACTGGTTCCGGGCGCGTAGCGGACAACGTGACCCTCAGGCGTCTCCTCGCCCTCGCCTGCCGCGGGCTCGCCGACGTGCAGATAGAGGACGTCGTTCTCGGCGTCGTAGTCGGCGTGGTCGAAGTGCAGCGACCCGATCGTGATGTTCACGCGCTCCATGACTTTGGGTCCTTCCGGTTGGCGAACGCCGACACGATGCGTGCCGGCGCCTGCTCATAGCTTACGACGACCAGCAGCCAGCGGCTCGGGCCCAAGCCGCGCTTGTAGTACCGCGTGCGGCGCTCGAAGTGCGGGTCGCGGGCGACATGATCGGGCGCGGACACCGCCTGCAGAACCTCGGCCCTATACGCGGCGATCTCCGTGTGGTCCCGGACGATCTTCTCGCGCCAGAGGGTGTCGCTCAGAAGGACCCGCGCGCCGTTCGGGTCGACGGTCTCGTCAGGCAGCTCGTTCTCCACGGCGGTCAGCATCGCTCCCCAACCGGACGCAACCTGAGCGATCCCCACCGCTCGCGGACCCCTCCAACGCGTGCACGAACGACACCGATTTGGTACCCGCGGGTGGTACCCGCGACCCTCCGCGCGAACCTTGCGCTGCCCCGAGAAACAGAAAACCCCGCGATTAGCAGGACTTTCCCGAGAGCGGATGATGGGACTCGAACCCACGACCTTCTGCATGGCAATTAGCCACGGGAGAAGAGTCAAGGGTCTAAACACTTGTATTAGAGCCAAAAATAGCTGAGTAATCATAGGCTGTTCCGGGTAGTTCCGGGAGAAAGTTCGGGAGAAGATCCGCCGATCCTGCATGTATCATGGAGAGATGAGCAGACCGTCCAATCGACCGATGGGCACTCCAGTAGTGATGCAGAGGGCTCGGACGGCCATTCGATCGGAAGGAGCCTGACGTGCCTGCCCTCGGCCCCGTCTCGGGTCATATCCGGCTGCGGGCCGGCAAGCGCGGCGGCGTCTGGTACGCCAAGTGGCGCGACGCGACCGGCCAGCACGAGAAGCGGCTCGGCAGGGACTGGAACACGTCCGGTCCGCCGGCGCCGGGCTTCCTGCGAGAGAAGGACGCGCAGGCTGCGCTCGACGGGATCCTCGTCGACGCGCGCCGCGGGGCCGCCGCGCAGGGACGCACCGGGGTTACGTTCAAGGACGTCGCCGAGGATTGGTATGCCTCGGGCAGGCTCAAGCGCGATTGGTCGTCGAGCACCAAGCGCGACTACCGCTCCGTGCTCGACCACCACCTGATCGAGACGTTCGGCGCCCTGCGGATCGAGTCGATCGGTGCCGCGCGCATCGAGCGGTGGCGCGACGAGCAGGTCAGGGACCACGGGATGAGCCGCCGCAACGCGAACAAGCTGCTGGCGATCCTGCACGGCATCTTCGAGCACGCGGTGCGCAGGCATGGTCTGCTCAGCAACCCCGCCCGAGACGTGGAGAAGCTGCGCGAATCCTACGACGCCGCCCGATTCGACTTCTACTCGCCAGAGGAGATCCGTCAACTCGTCGCCAAGGCAAGCGACGCCCAGGACGGCGTCCTGTACCTCACCGCCGCATTTAGCGGCCTTCGCCGCGGCGAACTGGTTGCGCTGCTCTGGGAAGACGTGGACTTCGAGAACCACTCGATCCGCGTCTGGGAATCCGTCTCGGGTGGCGAGCGAGGGCGGCCGAAGTCGCGTAAGTCGCGCACGGTCCCGATGGTCGAGGACGTGGCTGGCGCGCTCAAGGTCCTGAAGAAACGGGAGCACCACACCCAGTCCAAGGATCCTGTGTTCGTCGGCGAGAGCGGGGAGCCGATCGACGGCTCAGCCCTACGTCGGCGCTATATCGCCGACCTCGACTGCGCCCGACTACGCTTCCTGCGGTTCCATGACCTGCGCCACACTTTTGGCTCGCTGGCGATCAACACGGTCTCGATCGTCCAGGTTCAGGCGTGGATGGGGCACGCCGACATCAAGACGACGATGCGCTACCTCCACCACAAGAGCCGGGCCGACGATGCCGAGTTGCTCTCGGGCGCCTTCCGGGCGAAGGACGAACTCGAGGAGGTCACTTGATCGGATCGCACGCAGCCGCTTGGCCGGCTAGAATGGCCGGGTCACGCGGATGTAGCTCAGCTGGCTAGAGCGTCGCCTTGCCATGGCGAAGGTCGTGGGTTCGAATCCCATCATCCGCTTTTCGCCGTCGCCGCGAGGTATCAAACGAGCGAATCTGCGCGACCTGCCACGGCGTTGGCCTCGATAGGTCTACGGCAGATTGATCGTGACCTTAGTGCCTTGTCCGGCGACGACGCTCACGGCCTCGGTGACTGTGCCGTTGCGCTGGTTGTCCCCAACGACTTTCCACGTTCCGGGCGCCAAGACAAACGTTGTTATTGAGCCGGAGATCACCCCAGGTCCGCCATAGTTTGTCGGATCGTGATGCGCCGCCGCACTATAACCAGCGGACGCCACAACCATCCCGGCTTCGCTCTCGACGGCGATTCCGCCCGGGCACGAGTTTGGATTCTCCTGGGTGGGGTAAGAAAGGACAACTTCCAGCCACCCATCTCCCGTCGGAACGTGCTGGGGCGGGACAAAGCGGAGGCTACGCCCGCAACTTCAAATCCCCCGGCTCATGAGACGCGACCTGTGTGTGCTCGGCTTTTCGCAGCGTAGAGTTCTTCGATCTCTCGTGGCGTCCGGTCGTCGAGGCTTTCGTGTAGGCGGCTGTCGTTGAACCAGGCGATGTACTCGACGATCGCGAGCTCCAGCTGACTGCGGGTGCGCCACACGCGGTCGGCGATCAGCTCGGTCTTGAAGCTGTCGACGAAGCTCTCGGCCATGGAATTGTCATACGCATCGCCGGTACTCCCGACCGAAGCGAGCACATCGTGATCATCGAGGGTCTGGGTGTAGTCACCTGAGACGTATTGGCTCCCCCTATCCGAATGGTGAATGAGACGGACCTCTCGCACGCGCGGCCGGGTGCTGAGTGCCATCCTCAGCGCGTCGAGGACGAGCGTGGTGCGCATGTGGCTAGCGAACTGCCAGCCGACGATCTTGCGGCTGTAGACATCGATCACGAAGCTGAAGAACACTAGGCCCTCCCAGCAACGCAGATACGAAAAGTCAGCGACCCACAGCTCATTCGGGTGCTCGGCGGTGAAATCCCGGTTGACGAGATCGGGCCGCCGACGAGCCTGCGGGTCCGGAGTGGTAGTCCGCCACGGCTTACCACGACGCTTGGCGCCCTGAAGGCCGTTGGCACGCATCAAGCGCTGCACCCGGCAGCGGCTGACCCGCTCCCCGGCGCGCGTAAGCGCCTTCCACGTCCGCCGGTACCCGTAGGCATGGTAGTTCGCTGCATGGACCTCGCGGATGCGTCCGAGCAGCCGCTCGTCCTCGACGCGGCGGGCTGAGCGCTTCCCGGTCGCTCGCTGATAGTACGCGGACGCCGACACGCCCATGGTCTTCATACGGGCTCGACCCCGAAGCGCTCGCGGTGCTCATCGATGAACGCGCTCACTTCGTTCGGCCTGGGTCGAGCCCTGGCGAAAAACACGCTCGCCGACTTCAAGATCTCATTCGCGCGGCGCAACTCCCTGACCTCGCGGCGCAACGAGCGGATCTCCTCGCGCTCCCTTGGTCTCAACAGCTCGCCACGCCCGCCGCTATCGACCTCGGCCTGCCTGACCGCTTTACGCAACGTCTCGCGCTCGATCCCAAGATCAGCAGCGACATGCGCGATCGGGCATTCGCTCTCAAGCGCAAGCCTAACGCCCCGCTCGATCAACTCCGGTGGATACTTCCTCGTTCTTGTCATACCAGAAGGCTCTCCTCTCCCGCGGACGTATCCACGGAACAGGGCCTCCGTCAAAACCGGCCTGGCTCATCCCATTCCTGCTTATCTCCATAGCAAGAGCACGACTCCAGTAACGACAAGAAGGGCCCCAGATGCAACCGGCATCGCAAAAAACGTGCGCACTCCGCGGCGTTGCATTACTTCGTCAGAGTATTCCTGTCGATCGCGAGGCATCCTCCTCTGCACGTTGCCTAGCCACCGAGGGACCAGCCACCTTCCCCACACTATCGTCAGGGCACCCACAGCAATGAGCATGATTCCCAGGGGCATTGGTCAGACCGTGTGCTCGCGACTCAATTGTGGTCGATATTGCGTATTATCCAACGCTTGCCCCACAGACCAACCGCGACGATCGAGCCGTAGATACACACGAACAGCACGACAATGCCCACTTCCTTGGTGACGATGTAGCCAACAATCGCAAACGCAAGGAAGATGATCGCAAAGACAAGCATGATGCCGCGAAATGTGCTGTCTGCACGCTGTCTAGCGAGACTGCTTTGCTCGTCGTTTTGACCCATTAGATCCCTGTCCATGCGTCAGTTTTTTGTGTCGTTCCAAGCTTTGAACGTTGAAGCCGCTACCGCAACGGTAAGTGTAGTCCCGAAGATACCAATCTTGTAGCAGTCAAAAGCCTCGAACGGATCAGCTGTGACAGCAGCGCTGGCCGCACATCCAGTCGTAGCTAGCGCCGTAGCGCCCCCAGCCACCACTGTCAGAACTGCTCCCACGCCAGCGGCAACCAATTTGTGTATGTGGTGCGTAACCCAATGCCAGGCGTCTCCAAAGATGCTCGCATACTGCGCGCAAGGTACATTCGTCCCCTTCGGCTCGGCACTACACAGCCGCACCACACCGCCACCGCCCGACTTCCCTTCGGCTGCGCCCGCTCCTGCTTCTAGCGGTTGAACGAGCAGCCCTTCTTCCAGGTGTGCTTCTTCGCCGGCAGGCTTCGAGCCTGGGTGGTAGGCGGCTTCTTCGTATCCGCCTTCTTCTTCCCCCCATTCTTCCCATTCTTCCCATTCTTCTTCTTCGGCGTATTGGGGGCCGGCAGCCCATTCAGCTGCCCACTGTGCCTCTAGCGCCGCTCCTTCTGCCGCTCGTCTGGCTGCTGCTTCTTGGGCGGCGAGAAGGACGGCCATTTCAGCTTCTTCCTTGGCCTCGATTCCTCCTACCACGCCTGCCGCGTGACCGGCTACGAGCTCTTGGATCGTGGCAGCGCCGCTGGGGTCGGAGGTGTTGACGGGGTCGCCGAAGGTGTAGGAGTAGGCGTTGGCGGAGCCGCCGGGTATCGGGTCGGGTTGCAGGAACCGTCCGATCTCGGGTACGTAGGAGCGGGCGCCCATCGAGGTGATGCCTGAGGGGAGTTCGGTGGGGAGCTCGATGGCGCCGAGCCAGGAGTATTTGGCGGGAGCGGTGACGGTTGGTACGCCGAACTCGCTGGTGTCGGCCTTGGCAGCGAGTTCAGTGGCGGTTTCGGACAGGTAGGCTTTGGCGACGATGTCGTCGTGAAGGTTGGTGAGCTGGAGTTCTGGGGTTTCGCCGTTGTTTTGGATGGCTACCAGGCTACCATTGATGCCGGTGATGTTGCGTCGCCATTCGCCGGAGATTGGGTTGGTGGTCCATGCGGGGGCGTTGCTGGGTCCTGCGTAGTGGGAGATGATGGTTGAGTTGTTTGGTTCGCCTGTGGAGATGGTTTCCTGGGTGCGTCGGGTGGGGTCTAGGTTATAGCCGATGGTCTGTTGCTTTTGTTTCTGACTTGCGATCTGGTTGTTGACGTAGTAGCTGTTCGTGAGTTCTTCGGAGGGTTCTTTGCCGCCCGCGTCTTTGGGGGACAGCGCGGTGATATCTCCGAATTCGTTGTATTTGATCCCGGTGTCGGTCAGCCGGTCGGAGGTGTCGTAGGTGTGTTTTTCGATGGTGCCGCCTCCGGTGGCGCATTTGCCTTCGGCTGCGGGTTCTCGGGTTGTGAGGCTTGTGCGGTTGGTGTCTTCGTCGTAGGCGTAGATGCGTGTGGTGCAGCCTTTTTCGGTGGGTGTGTTCTGAACCTGGGTTAGACGACCGGCGTTGTCGTAGGTGTACGCTTGGTGGGAGAGGCTGCTTGTTTGTTCAAGCCATTGACCGTGGATCGATGGGATGACTGTGTCTTTGAACCACTTGCATTTTTCTTTTTCTTCTTCGGTGCAGTTCGTGGTCTTTTTGTATACGAGGGCTGTGGGCTTGTTGACCTGGTTGTAGGTGTAGGTGGCGGTCATGCCGTTGGGGTAGCTCTCGGTGAGCATGTTTCCTTCGGCGTCGTAGGTCGCGTTGAAGATCATTTTGGTGGTGCCGTTTGTGTAGGTCAGTTCGTCGAGGAGCCCGGTGGTCGCGTTGTATTCAAAGCTTTCGGTACCCTCGTTGTCGTT
The DNA here is from genome assembly GCA_963794715.1 of uncultured Solirubrobacterales bacterium. GTDB lineage: Bacteria > Actinomycetota > Thermoleophilia > Solirubrobacterales > Solirubrobacteraceae > Palsa-744. The sequence continues at coordinate 1,719,333 of CAWCEY010000002.1, forward strand.
GATTTTCTTGAGGCGGTCTTCCTTTTCGGTTTCGTATTCGTAGGTGGTCGTGTTTTCGTTGGCGTCGGTGTAGCGTTCGAGCTGGCCGAGCTTGTTGTATAGGCTCGTGATCGAGCTGGTTTTGCCTTCTGTTGTGGTGCTCTGCTTTTCGAGCGTCCCAGTGCTTGTGTTGTATTCGTCGGTGACTGTCGGCAGTGCTTTTCCGTCGGACGCTGGACAGGCTTTTTCCCCCGTTTCCACGCATTTGACGGCGCTCGTTTTTGGGCGCCCGGCCGAGTCGTAGGTCTCGGTCTTGGTACGAGTCGTAGCACCCACGGTTTCGGTCGTCGTTTCAGGCTCGTCCCATATGTTGTAGGTGTAGGTCGTGACCGGCAGTTCTGGCAACCCGCTTGTATCTGGTTGCACCACCGGCTTGGTCTCGCACGGTAGGCCTGCCCATTCGGCGTGTCCCCCGCATCCCGGGTATTCTGAGTTAGTTGACTTGGAGTAGTAGATAGTCTTGGTTTCGTGCGGGGTACCTGGTATGAACTCCTGCACCTTGGGTTCACCATCGGCGCTTACCCAAATATCATTTTTTGAGTCGATCGCAATACCGACCGGTTCATAGAACTGCCCGTTTTCTTTGCCTTCTGCCCCAAACTTGCTGAGGAATTTGCCTTCCGAATTGAACTCCTGCACCCTGTTGTTTTCTTCATCGGTCACCCAGAGATTCCCATTAGAGTCAATCGCAATACGCGACGGTCCTTCGAACTGCCCGTTTTCTTTGCCTTTTGTGCCGAACTTGCTGAGGTATTTGCCTTCCGAGCTGAACTCCTGCACCCTATCGTTATACTTGTCGGTTACCCAGACGTTACCTTTGGAGTCAATCGTAATACCGCTGGGTCCTTCGAATTGCCCGTTTTCTTTGCCTTTTGTGCCGAACTTGCTGAGGTATTTGCCTTCCGAGCTGAACTCCTGCACCCTATAGTTAAACTTGTCGGTTACCCATACGTTGCCTTTGGAGTCAATCGCGATACCAACGGGTTCTTCGAATTGCCCGTTTTCTTTGCCTTTTGTCCCAAAGCTGATGAGGTGTTTGCCTTCCGAGTTGAACTCCTGCACCCTGTTGTTCCCGGTGTCGGTCACCCAGACGTCGCCTTTGGCGTCGACGGCTATACCCTTGGGTAGTTCGAACTGCCCGCCTTCTTTGCCTTTTGCCCCGAACTTGCTGAGGTATTTGCCTTCAGAGCTGAACTCCTGCACCCTGTCATTCCCTGTTTCAACCACCCAGATGTCGCCTTTGGAGTCAATGGCTATGCCGGTTGGTCTATTCAGCTGCCCGTTTTCTTTGCCGGATGTTCCGAACTGCGAAGCGTAGGTCACCGCTTCCGCCGCGGGCATCTTCGTCTTGATCACGTTCCCTGTGCTCGGTTCGTATTCAATGGCGTGCGCCAGGCTCAACCCGCCTGGGTTTATCGTCACCGCCGTAGGCTTACGCAGCTTCCATCCGAGGTTTTCCTGGCCGGAATAGGACGTTGTAGTTTCGCGTATATCAAATTCTTCTTTGCTCGCCGTCTGGGCGCCGTCAGTCATTTTTGTCACGAGATTGTACGGACCGCCTTCGGATGGGGCTCCTTCGTTGTAGTAGTATTTCGCGTGCTCGCGTGCCAGCACTTCTTCGTCTGCTTTTTCCTTCCCCTGGGCGAGCTTGACGGTGTGCTGCGGTCCAAGTGTTGAGAGCAGGCGCGTGCCAGGCTCTGAGCCGGTTTCTTCGTACGTGTTTTCGGTCGCCGACTTGCATTCTTCTTTTGCTTTGCACCCTTCAGTGATGGCGCTCAGGCGGTTGTTGGGTGTGATGGTGCGTATGATGTCGTTGTAAAGGTTGTATTCGGTCACCGAGATCCCGCCTGTCGGTAGTGCCGTGTTCACCGCGCGGTCCTTGCCGTCCAAGTAGTCGACGGTCTCGTCTTTGTATTCCTTTGCTGGCCAGCCCATCACCTTCTCTGGCGGAAAGATCGCCATCGCTTCGCTTGGATCATCTGCCTGGCCCCATTTCGCTAGTTCTGTGGAGCTCATTTCATAGGGCGCACCGCTGCCGGACACTGGTACCTGGTACTCAAGTGTCGTGACGGCGTTCGAGCCGACCTTCGGTGGTTCGGGCAGCGGCGTGTTGGGGGAGCCCGACGCAACGGTTGACGTCGCCAGCGTTTCGGCGGTCACTGCGCCTGTCGCGTTCAGCGCGGTTGCCTTGGCGACCAGCGTGTGGCCTTCGTCTCGTGAGACCGGGTAGTACGCTTGGTTGACCGCACCGGGGATTGGAGAACATTCTTTGCCCGAGATGTTGCAGTCATCCCACTGGTAGATGAAAGCCAGCGGACTCGCGGTCCATGCCCCCGGTGTGTTTTCGCTGGTCAGGTTGACGTTGATCTTCGTACCGACGACGGGTTTGGTGCTCGACAGCGTGGGGACTTCTTTGACGCCTGGTGCTTCGCCATTGCCGAGCGCCGTTCCCGCTGACGGTACGGCTACAGCCAGCAGGCGGCCGGAGCCGGCGTCACTTGGGACGGTCCCTTGCTCTAGCAGCACTGGCTCGTGGCCCGCTGTACTGACCGCCGTGACGTGACCTTCAGAGTCATACCCATAGGTCGTCTTCAACGGCGAGGGCGTGATCTGTGGGTTCCACTCGGCGCGCAGCCGGCCTTGTTGGTCGTATGCGTATTCCGCAACGGTCGTTTCGGTCTTTGTTTTGCTGGCGTTCCAGGCGATGTATTTGACTTCCGATAGGTGTCCTTTGAACGAATTCCATTGGCTGGCCTTTTCACCTTTGGCTTTAGTTTCTGTGGCGTATTCGAACTTCAGCGCCCGGCAGCCTTCTTTTAGTTCGCTGATCGCTTTCCCGCACGAGACGCCTGCTGGAACGGGCGCGAGCTCCTCCGTCGGCTCGATCACTCCGTTTTCTAGCTTGAATTTATATAGTGTCGTGCTGGTGCCGTTTGGTCCTTCGGTGCTGGATGGCATCCACACACTGCTACCGCCTCCGGGGAGTTCAAATGTTGTCACTGACCCATTGTTACTCAGCGTGAACACGGTTTTGCCTTCCACGGTCTTTTCGAGCAGCGTCAAGTCGGCATCGCCCGTAGGGGAGGTAAATTCGCCTCCCACTTTGCCCTCAAATACGATCTGTTCGCCGCTGCCGCCTGTCAGGATCATCCCGCCCGAAACCCGCGTAAGGCTCTGCTGGGAGCCCAAGCTCAGGTTCCACTGCAGGCCAAGCGGCCCTTCAGTGCCCTGCGCCCAATGCCGCGAACGGTAACTACGGCTAACAGCCAGCGCCCCCTCCGGGACCCCGATCGAGACATCCGTTGTGCTCAGACTCAGCTCACCCGTCACAGGATTCACGGATCCTGGGCCAACCGCGATGCCGGCAGCGTGATGAATGACCATGTGGTATTCGGCTTTCGTGACATTGCCGGCGGTATCGGTAGCCACAACGGTCAGCGTGTGTTCACCCGCCGCGTAATTTGCGCCACTCAACGCCCATACGGCATTACCGGTGCATGACCCGGAGCAACTTCCCTGCCCTCCGCCTAGCTGCTGGCCATCGACATCGAGAACGATCGATGCCATACCGGCTAGACCACTTTTGGCGCTAGCTTCCAATGTCACGGGCTGCCCGTCGATGATTTCGTGATTGCTTGGTAGCCCTTCAAAACGGGTAATCGTGGGGGGCGTGTTGTCTACTTTGACTTTGGCGGATGTCGTGGCCGTCAGACCAACCGGGTCTTCGACCTTTATTTCGACCGTATCTTCACCTTCAGGAAGCTGTTCGGTACCTGTGCCCTTCACTGAGTAGAGGGGCGTCATGGACTCTTCACACTGCACACCCTTGCATCCCGCGGGCTGGCCGCTAAACCCCCATTTCGCAGCGTTAGGAGAACTCCAGATTTCGTTGCTGATCCCTAATCCCGGGTCGGTAGCTATCGCCTTCAGACCCCATTTCCCTGACGTCGCGCTCGCCCACCGGTTGCCGTAGAGAGCATTTTGTTCTCCATTTACGACTTCTTCCGTAGTATCAAGACTGACAGACGGACCTTTTGCCTGCGTGATCGTCACCTTGGGTTCATACATTAGGCTTTCGAAGCCTTCGCCGAATTCTTGGGTCACTGTTGAGGTGTCTACCACTTCGTATAGCGCGGTGTTACCATTCGAGGGGCTCGCAACGGACACTTCGTGCGGTCCCCTCGTGTGTGGGAGTTCAACTGGACCAGCTTCGTAGCCGGTGTGAGCTATCGCCATGTAGCTGAGTGAGCTTTTGGCTGCTCCTTCACTCTGAAGAGTTTCGGCCCACAAACTATCAATCTTTGATTCTCCCTTTGTTGTGTAAAACAAATCCCAGTACTGACCGCGTTCGACTTTGCCTCCTCCACCCGGACATACAACAATACCCAGATATCCAATATCATTTTTTTCGGTCCCTTCCCAATGCTCCCAGCAGAGGCCACCACGTTCGGTTTTATTATCCGTCGTAAAGGCCCAGTTTCCTGGGCCTTTCTTCCAATCCACCACCGTTGGATCGACCTGAATCGGATACTCGTATTCCTTCGAGCGATAATCGACCATAAGCGTCAAGATGTCTCCCGAGACATCCATCGCGACCGGCACCGACTCCCCCACGGCATCCTGCGCACTCGGGGGAAGCACAGAGGCAATCGCCTTACCCTGCTCGACCACCTGGACCGCGCCCGAACCATCCTGAGCCTGGACAAGACTTGCACCCTGCGGCATCTGCACCCGAAAGAACAACTTTTCCGGAGACCGTTGGCTACGCAGGAAAGTCGTTGTGCTGAAGCCAAGGGTGGTCGGCTTTACCGCCATATCTACATCGCTCCCCACCGTCAGCCCGCCATAGAACACCGCCGACCCATCCATTCGTCCTTCCGAACCCCCCGCAGGCTCCCCCGAAGCATCCACCGGCGTAAGCGATACACCAATTCCACCGATATCCACCCCTCCCTGCACCTGCCTTGGGATCCTCACTCCCACCACCGGCATCAGCGATTCAAACGCTCCCCCAGCTTCCACGAGGCCCAGGTCCACGGGCACCCGAACACCCGACGAGGCTTCCACCGCGATGGGATTCAACGAATCGATCACCCCACGCTTACCTTCGGGAAGATCGACCTGCGCAGCGTTATCTGTCGGATACCCAGTCACACTCTCCCCTTTCGGCAAATGCGGCAAACCCCCATCGGGCTGGTCTATCACGCCGGGGAACACCTGTCCGTCGAGCCTCGCCGATTCTTCGGTGCTCAAGCCCTCATATATGGTCTGAGATTCCCGACGCTCGACGGTCGCTTCGGGGCTCACCCGCCGTGCTTCTTCCGCGTTGCTCACAGCTTCCCCACCCAGCAACGATTCCGCTTCGGGAACGACCAGTGGGTTTTCAAGCGGCGAGCCACCAGTACCGCCTAACGCAGAGGATTCCTCAGCGGACGCCGCAGAGGACCAACAGGCCAGCCCCACAAGGCCAATGAACAAACATGTCAGTAGTCGTACACCCACCCTTGCACGCATAGGAATCTGCCCCCGAACGAGGTTGAAATACCCGCCCGTGCACCTCACGTAGCGGCTCTGGGATTACCCTAGCCAATCGAACTATGAGATGTCAAGAAAAAATCCGTCATACGGAACGGCTGTCCGGAATACGGAACACTAATCCCGCAAATTGCGAGAAATTCTATATTGACGGGTCACGCGATCGGGCTCCAACAGCCCTACCTCTACTAGTGCCGCCACGTAGCGGTGTACGGTGGTCCTCGACATTCCGAGCTCCCGAGCGACCTCGCCGACTCCTCTAGCGGCCCCGTCCACTGGAAACGCTATCCACACCTTCAGCCCCCGGTGCAGCGAGCGCGACAGGTCGCTGCCGGTCGCGTTGTCTCCAGGCGCGTTGCCTGCGGTGCGAAGCAGCGCCTTGCGCTCTGGGCTGCCTGCCCACCGATGATCGTCGTCTGATGTGGAGGCTCGTAGAACGGCGCCTACCTGCTCAGTGGAGAGTTCGATCGATACGCCGCTGTCGCTCACCCTGCCGCTCCGTGCATCGCTACCTGTGTCCCGCTGTCGTGTCCCTCACGACGTGCAAATGCCGGCGGCCACGACGACGGAAGCGGTGTGCCTGTGCCCTTGGGTGGGGCAGCTCGATAGTCGTGAGTTGCTTGTGGGCTTTGCCGGGGATTGGGAAGCCATCTCTTGTGTATGCCTTGAGCCGTTTGGTGGCCTTTGCATACACTGCGTCGAGCGCGTCGGGGATGTCGGTGCCGGACACGGTGATGTCCAGCTCATCGAGGTGGGCGATCACCAGATGGCCCTTCGGGACGAGTAGCACCTCGTAGGTCAGCGATGGGGTAGTCGTTATTAGTGCCTTATCGAGTCCAGGCATGTGGCGGGCGGGTGGGGAGCTCGTCGTCGCGGCGGTAGCCCAGCCGGGCGGAAATGCTGTCGGCGGTGGAGATCAGGTGCGGGCCGAGTGCGTTTACCATGTCCGCGAGTGGGATCATCGAGCTGTGGGCGTCCATGCTGATGGCTGCGACTGTCTCACGGGAATCCGAGCGGAGTGGCGTTGCGATCGAGTACAGACCCGGTGCGAACTCCTCCTCGGCGGCCACAAGGGTCGGCTCACGGACGCTCCGGAGCTCCGCTCGCAGCGCGTTCTTACGAGTGATGGTGCGTGACGTGTGCCGGGTGAGCGTCATTTCTGCTATCACGCAGCGCTGCTCCTGTTCGGGTAGATAGGCGAGCAACAGCTTGCCGAGCGCGGTGCTGTGAACGGGTAGCGTCGAGCCGTCCGCTTGGTCAAGCTCGATCAGTTGCTGTCCGAGCCTGTTGCCGCGGAGGCGATCGATAAGCAGAACCTGGGGTCCGTCAAGGACCGCTAGGGCGACCGTGAACCTGGTTCGTCTGCGTAGATCCTCAAGGTGGGGGCGTGCGTGCTCTCGCAGGCTTGTGCTGTTCAGCGCGGACATCCCCAGGTCGGTGACTTTCAGGGTGAGCCGGTACTTTTTCTTCGTGTTTTGCGTCAGGTAGCCCAGTGCCGTGAGTGTCAGCACGTAGCGGTGGGTGGTGCTGTTGCTCATTCCCAGCTCGTTGGCGAGTTCGGCTATCCCCCAGATGGGGCGCTCTGGGGTGAAGCATTCGAGGATGGCAAGACCGCGCTCCAGCGACTGCGAGAAGCGCGGCTCGGTCAAGGTTGGGACGATGCGCGTTGGTTCACGGTCGCCGTTGATCGGGTGGGTGATGGTTCGCTGTCGCGGCATGGTCTCTATCTCGCCAGCCGGTACTCGCGGGTGTCGCGGTCTGCCCGCGGGACGCGATGTCCTTGTCTCATCCCGGCATCTATACACCTGTGGAACGCGTGTGATAAGACGGCCGCCGAATATTCGGTGGCTGGAAAAAGTCCAGCACTTGATTCGATTTATTGAGGTGCGGCGCGCTGGTAGGAGGTGTGTCTGGACAGCGCGGCGCTGTGTCCGCGCCTGCGGATCCGCATGAGCATGAGGATTGGCTGGATCATCGATCCCGAGGCGTCGATCGCGCGGACAGTTGTGAGTTGGGCGAAGCTGGCGGTGGCCTCGGGTGCGGAGAGGTAGTAGCCGGTGATCCCTGCGAGGATGATTCTGTGGCGTCGAGCGCCGTGCAGCTTGCGAAGTTTCTGCTCGGCGTCGGTGATGATCGCGGCGTAGCGTCCGGCGGCGAGCTCGCTTGATGAGTAGTGCGCAGCGAAGCTGTGGTTGGCTGTGCCGGTGTCGTGGGGGAGGTCGATGAGGCTGTCCAGCAGTGCGCTGATTGCGCATACGGGCGGGAAGTAGGCGTCTAGGATGCGCTGTGCCTCATTGGCGGTGATCGAGGGCGTCGCGGCGGCGGCGAACAGTGCGTGGATCGCCAGGCACGAGATCCCCGCTGCGGCCAGCTCCCACCAGAGGTACCCGCTGTGTGGGGCCTGTTTCTGCGACCATCGGGCTAGCTGCCCGTGGCCGTCGAGGATGATCGCATGGTTGCGGGCCTGGGCCTCGCCGCATCGTTTTGCTGCGGTGTCCAGCATTGGGTTGAGCTTGAGGGTTGAGGGAAGGCTCGTTAGTGTGTTGTGGGAGGTGCGTTTGAGTGTGTCCAGGTAGCCGCCGTCGTCGTGTTGGGGGTTGTCGGCGTAGTGGTCGGTGGGGGTGGCCGGTGGGCGGATCGCGTGTGTGAGGGCGTGGTGCAGCTGTAGCCCGTTTCGTAGTGGGGCGGCGTTGCGTGGCTCGTTTACGGCGTCGAGGTAGTCGTACAGCACTTGGTAGGCGACGATCAGGCGGACCAGCTCGCGGTGGTTTGAGCGGGGCGCTAGGATTGCGAAGAACGCTGCTGCTTCGGGGTTCAGCGCCTCGTTTGTGAGCTTCTGCAGTGCGTGTACGCGGAGTACCGGGTTGGGGGTGGATCGTGCATTGCGCTTCCAGTGGCGCAGCTCGCGGCGTGCTTCGGGAGCGATCTTCAACCAGTGGGTCGCACCCGTTGCAACGAGCGCGAGGGTATCGCGAGTAGGGGAGAGGCGTAGAGATTTCATGCCGGCAATGCTGGCCGGATATGTGGATCACTACTACTCCCTGCATGAGTCGCGTGTGTCTCGGCAGTGCTGCTACTGCGTTTCCAGCGCGAGCGCGGGAGGGGTGCGCGAGGCGATGTAGCCTGGGCCGGCGAGCGTAATCAGCGCGGCGGACAGAACGAGCACGACGACCTCGATCGTCTGGAGTCCCTGGGTTGAGAGGGAGGTTGGGAATCCGGTCGCGACTCTCAGATAGCGGTCGCCGAGCACGTGCCCGTAGAGGCCGGCGAGAGCGCCCGCGAGGCACCCCACGCCGAGCACCAGCCCAGACTCGTAGATCAGCACGCTGCGTAGCTGTCGAGGTTGGAAGCTCTGGATTCGCAGCGATGCGAGCGAGGGGCGGCGCTGCCAGATTGCTGCGCCCATTGCCGCGGCCATCGCGAGTGCCGCGACGACGATCAACAGCAGAGATATCTGAGTGAGCCGTTCCAGGCCCTGTCTGGCGAGCGCGTCTGCTGTCGCGGCGCGCTGAGCGCTGGTCTGCACTTGCAGTCCTGTCCCTGGGCCGAGTGCCTGCTGGACCTCGCCTCTGACGGTCAACGGGTTGGCGCCTTTACGGACGTCGACTTCGAGCGCGCTCGGGTTGGTGCTGGCCCACGCACGACGGTAGTCGGAGTCGTTCATGACGATCGCGCCCGCGCTCCATCCGAGGTTCGTCGTGGTTGCCGCAACATGAAACGCGACAGGCCCAGTCGGGGTGGGAAGCGTGATCGAGCCTCCCGGTTTGACGTGGTAAGCGGCGGCGAGTTGGGTGGAGACGGTGATCCACCCGCCGGTTCGCAGTCGTTCAGCCGCCGTGGTTGGGTTACCTTCGAGGACCTGGCCGGCGGGGATCACGCGTTTGGCCCCGGAAGGGCGCGCAATGACCCACACCCGGCGACCGTCGATGTCCATGTAGCCGCCCTGGTAGGAGCGGACGTCCGCGACGCCCGGCAGTGATGCGATTCGCGCCGGCAGACTTCCTGCGGGGAAGTCCGTCGTGGCCAGGTCGTCGTTGTTGTTCGTTACCCACAGGTCCGCCGAGGCGACATAGCCGGCGTAGTCGCGGTACAGCCCGTTCAGTAGATCTTGGTGGCTGCCCTCGGCGACAACGCTGCCGAACACCGCGATCGCGCCGGTCGCGGCGAGCGCAAGCGACCGCACCGTGGTTGCGCGAAGCGCGCGGGCAGCGACGAGCAGCATGTTGAGCCTGTAGGTACGTGCAGCCACGTGCTCTGCCGCCCAAACGACCGCGTAGAAAGTTGCCGGGATTGCCAACAGCAGCGCAACCGCGAGCCCGACCGTCGCCACGATCGCCGCCCCGGGCTCGATGAGCAGCAGGCCGCTCGTGCCCACCATCAGCGTGATGCCCGCTGCCAGGAGCAACAGGCGCGTGCGTGTGTTCAAAGCGTGGCCGGGCTCCCCTTCGTCGAAGTAGACGGCGTCCACAGCTCGACCTCGACGCAGATCGAGCAAGGGCGGCGCCGCCGCAAGACACGTTGCTACGACGCCGCCGGCGAAGGAGATCACCAATGGCCGCAGACCGATCACCGTCTGAGAACCGAGCGGAAACGCGCTCGCGAGATAGCTCGGCGTCTGATGGAACACCTCGCGAGCAAGCAGATAGCCCCCGAGCAGCCCGGCGAAGGAGGCAAGCACGCCGAGGCACAGGGCCTGAAAGATCAGCATCTGCACGAGCTGCCAGCGCCGGACGCCCTGGATGCGTAGATCCGCGATCATCCGCCTGCGCTCCGGCGCCGTCAGCAGCATCGCGTTGAACGCGAGCATCAACCCCACGAGCCCGCTGACCAGCGCAAAGAATCCCGTCGCCTGCGCGTTGGGGTGCAGCGCCTGTGCCAGAAGCGCGACTTCCTGGTCGGCGGGAGCGACTGTCAGGCGTCCCCGTGCGAGGCTTCTCAGCTCGCGGCGGACGAGCGCTTCATGTCCGGGAGCGCTCTGAACAAGGATGCGGGTCACCCGACCGGGCAATGCCGCAACGCGCTGAACCAGCCACAGCGGAGCGAACGCGGCCATCGCCCCGGAGAGCGCCCCGATCGTTTCATGTCCCAGGATCGCCGTGACCTTCACAGGTGTAGCGCGGCCACGGAGATCAAGCGTGACAGTTGACGGCGGCCCTTCGATCGCATGGCCGACCGTCGTGGAGATCCCCAGCGTGTGCGCGGTCGCGCTCGGAAGCATCACCCCGGGGACAATGGCGGCACTCAGTGGCACCTTCGTGGAGAGACCATCGAGCAGCGCGAGCCCCGGGTCGGCGCTGGCAAGCTGCACCGCGACGCTGCTCGAATGCGGGCCACGAAGCGTGGCGGGAAGGTCGAGCACCGACGCCGCGCGTGTGACGCCGGGCAGCTTCTGCACCCGTTCGAGGAGAGCTTCGCTTACGCCGTCAGCGTCACGCGAGCGCAGCTGCAACGTCGCCAGGCCGGTGATGCTGCTCGAGATTTCCCGGGAGGAGCCCGTGATGCTGCCGTTGGCGACCTGCACCGCGAACATCAGCGCAACGCCGAGCGCGATCCCGGCACCCGCGAGCAACTCCTGAGCGGGACGCGTACGAACCCGTCGCACGTAGAGGTAGATCAGCGCGGAAAGACGCACGCAACCCTCACCCCCGGACGATCCCGGACTGGGGCAAAGCCACTTCCAGCGAACCGTGCGCCGCGTTCCCTTCCATGAGCCTGCCGTCCCTGAGCGTGTAGAGACGGTCGGTGATCTCCGCCGCCTGCAGGTCGTGGGTCGCGATCAGGACTGCGGCCCGCTGTTCATGGCACAGCTCCGCGAGCAGCAGGAGGATCTCCTTGCCGCGTCTGCTATCGAGGCTGCCGGTCGGCTCATCCGCGAGGATCAATCGCGGGCTGTTCACGAGGGCGCGCGCGATCGCGACACGCTGGCGCTCACCACCGGAGAGCTGCTCCGGGGTGTGCTCAAGCCGCCGGCCGAGCCCTACCCGCTCAAGCCACGGCACGGTCTCCCGGCAAGCCCGCCGCAATGGCACACGATCCGCGAGCAACTTGATCGCCGCGTTCTCCGCGGCGGGAACCCCGCTCATCAGGTGCGCCGACTGGTAGATGAACCCAACCTCACGCCGCTGATAGTCAGCAAGCTCGGCCGTCGAGCAGCCCGATAGATCCCGTCCGTCGAAGCTCACCATGCCCGCGTCAGGCGCCAACAGCCCCGAGGCGAGCATCAGCAACGTGCTCTTCCCCGACCCCGACGGACCAAACAGCACAACGATCTGCCCCGGCTCGACGGTGAGCGTTACACCATCGACAGCGCGAACCACCTCGCCCGGGCCTCGGTAGTGCTTGACGACCCGATGCAGCTCCAGCGCGCTCACACCGATCTCATCCCGCGCGCCCAGACTCTCCCGCCGCGGGACGCGCAGGGCGCCGAAGCGGGAGGACCGGCGCCAGCGGATCGGGGATTCCGCCGCGCAGCTGCCCCTGGTCGATCGTGAAGACACGATTCATACCCGCGAGCGCAGCACCATCGCCCGTGCTCATCAACACCGCGATCCCCCTGTTCGCGATGCTGTGCAGCAGCCTCAAGATCGGGTCGCGGTCGGCGATATCCACACCGTTGGTCGGCTCATCGATCACCAACAGCCGGGGGGATGAGACAAGCGCGCGAGCGACAGCCACCCGTACCGTCTCTCCGGCATCGAGATCCCTCGGGTAGAGCCCCTGGCAGGACTCGGCTCCCACATCCGCGAGCGCCTCCAGCGCGCGACGGCGCGCAGCCGCGAATGTGATCGGCTCACAGAGCAGCCCATCCGCGACCTGCTCCAGCACCGACCCGCCCTGCCCAGCGGAAAAGTGCGGCTGGACAAACCCGATCTCTCGGCCCAGGATCCTGTCTCGATCACGGGCGAGATCACGTCCGTCGAAATGGACACTGCCCGCGTCGGGACACTCCATCCCGGCGGCTATCCGCAACAGCGTCGAGCGCCCTGAGCGACGCAGACCCAACACCGCGACCAGCTCACCCGCCTCCAACTCCAACGACACGTCGCTGAGCACTACACGCTCGACACGCCCGCGGTGGTGGTCCTTGCTGACGCCCTTCAATTCGAGCAGGCTCAACCCGAGTCCTCCCCCTCAGGCCTGCCTTTCGCCCACGCGCGGACCCTGCCGCGCGCATACGGAACCCACTCCAGCTGCGCCGCGACAGTACGACGCTGCCACTCGATCAAAAGCTCCCACAGAAGCTCGCTAAGCGGATCGGTGGACGCCGGGTCGGGGTTCGGCATCGTGACCTCACGCGCCTCCCGCGTGGACTCCTCCTCAAAGCGGTCCAGCACCCTCTGCATGTCCGCGAGGTTGCGCACGCCCACCGACGCAAGCCGACTGAAAAGCTCAAGGCGGCGAGGATCCTCCCGCAACGACTCCACCTGCCACGACCGGGACACCTCCAAACCCTCCTCGGTCGGACGGCGATTGATCCGCGGGCGCCCGCCCGAACCCCCCGGATCACCCCGCTCGACGCACCCCTCACGTTCCAGGCGACTCAACGCCTCATACACGTTGCTCTGGCTGGTCGGCAGGAACTCCCCGAACCGGCGCTCAAACCGCTCATAAAGCTCATAGCCGTAGCTCGGACGCTCAATCAGAAGCGACAACACGGCGTGGTCGATCAACGAATCCACGAGAGCCCCCTCAAATCATGAAGGGCGCCAAACGGCACCTGTAGCCCAAGGTCGATCATCGCCGCAGATAGGTCCAGAACCAGGAAACGACGCAACCATACAACATAGTCAAACCGTCAATGGAGATGGGCACTGGCAATCTCAACAGCGCCTGTTTACGTCCCCCGCGATGTTTCGTTCATCGGGATGAGGGGGCCGGCAAACCCAAAGGAAGAGTCTGTGGCCGAGGTGGAGCGCGGCGGCCAGCGAAAGGGGTCGAGGCACCACAGACAGCGCAAGTCGGAAGGTCACGACTCCGTAGCCGCCGACCACCACCGACGCCTCACAAGGTCCCGCATCCGCCTCGCCAACGACATGTCTCCGAAGCCAGATCAGCCCAGGTCAGCCTAGCCTTGCTCCGTCCCTTACCTCGCCACATACGCACGCCTGAGACGCTTCCGCCGGTACCGCCGCCACACGGCTTCGACACTATCGCTGCCGCGCAAAACTGCAAACAGACGCCTCCCCCACCCCGTACAATGGCTCCGAGAGCAAGCTCGTCATGGCAGCCAACCCGCACACTTCCCCCCAGCAGCACCGCCCGATACCCACCGAGCGGCCAGTGCGCCACGCCAAGACCTCTGATCCGGGCGAGCGGCGGGAGCTGATCCGCCGCGCCACCACTCGCGTGCGCACGAAGGCCAGCATCGACTTCCTGCGCGACGTGCGCGGCCGCTGACCCCGCAGTGGCAGCCAAGCGAGGCTCCCTCGCCGCGCTGCGGGGCGTGCTTGCCTTCGATCACCCCGGATGGACCGCCCCTACGCGCGTGGTCGTCGATACGAGCGTCGTCGTGGAGGCGATCGTGCCGAACACCCCGACGCACGACGCGTGCGCGGAGCTGTTTCAGGCGCTCAGCGACGCAGGCACGACGATCGTCTACAACGGCCTACTCACTACGGAGCTGGCCGAGACCCTGTTCCGGTTGGCGCTGCTCGACCGCTGGGGCCGCAAGCAGTGGCGCAAAGCCCGCTATGACGGCCGCGCCCGCCGCCGCGCGGGACGCCTGCTGTCCGCCGGCCTCGGCGCATGGCAGGACATCCTCGACAGCGTGAACTCCTCACGGGTCGGACACTACGAGGTCAGCAACGACGTGTGCGAGCTGATTCGCCGCTACGGCCTCGGCTCCTACGACGCCGTGCACGCCGCCACGGCACTCAAGGAGGGCATACCCAACATCGCCACGCTTGACCAGGGCTTCGCCGCCCTGCCCCCATCAGCAGCGCGTATACATACCACCAGCCGGCGCCTGCCCCAGATGCGCAGCGTCCGAGGCCGACCCCCAACGCCGCCCCAATAACCGTCGGGCCATCAGCTACACGGCCCGAACAGACTAATTCTGGGAGAAACTTTCGGGAGAAACTTCCAAAAAAGTGCCAATTTGCAGGGAAAAAGCTACCTATTCCTTCTGCATGGCAAGCAGACGCTCTAAGCCAACTGAGCTACATCCGCGTAGGCCAGAACTATACCCGCCCCGAGCCCCAACGAGGCACGATCTCCTTCTCGCTCTCCCGGCGATGACCCTGCGTAGGAGGCGGCCGCGGCTCTCAGAAATCGTGCCGTGCCAGCCGCAGCCCGCCTCGTGTCTCGGTGGTGCTCATTGCGCTCAGGGCGGGAACCATCTCGCTGGTGACCAGGCCGTGCTCCGTGGTGAGCTCGTCGACGATCTCGAAGGCACGGGAGATCCGCTCGGGGGTGTCGATCGCGATCGTTACCACCGGCACATGGCGGCGAATGCGCAGGAGGCGGTCGCCATGCGGGGCGTGGTCTCCGTGGAAGCCCCAGATGCCGCGCAGGCTGGTGGCGCCTGCGGCGTCGGCTTCGCGCAGGCGGCGGATTAGCTGGAGGTTCAGCGGGTGGCCGTCGTGGGTGGCGCTTTGGGAGCAGTACACCGTCAGCTTCTGCCACAGCTCCAGCCCCCGCTCGTCGCTGGCGGGCAGCTCGTGGGGGGTGGCCAGCAGCTGCCCGTCGCGCTTGCACACGCGCACGCGCTCCAGCGCCAGCAGCGGCTCGCTCAGCAGGCTCCCCAGCTCTGGCAGCGCCGCGCTGATGCGCTCGCCAGAGCCCACCGCCACGATCACCGTCGGGACGTCCGCGTTGCGGCTGAAGAAGCCCGCGCGGTAGCGCCGGCCGCCACGGGTGCCGTCCACGCCCAGCAGCACGGTCGCGCCGGCGATCCCTTGGCGGTGCAGCAGCTCGCAGATCGCGGCGAACGCGGGCGCACCGTTGATGCGCTCGCGTCGACCCACATATACCGTCAGCTTGGTCGCCTCCTGCAGCTGCTCGGGGAGCTGCCAGCCGCCCGATCTCGCCGGTCAGCAGGCGGGTGCGCTCCAGTGTCACCAACCCACGGCGCTTGATCTGCAGCACGTTCTCCAGCATCGCTTCGATCTGCTCCCGCCGGTCGACCGCGATCGAGACGACCGGCAGGTCTTCGGAGAGGCTCAGCAGCCTGTCGGTGCGCAGGTGGTGTAGGCGCCCGAAGCCCTCGGTTCCGCGCAGCAGCACGCTGGCGGCCAGGCGGTGTCTGCCGTAGATTTCGAGCAGCTCGTCCGCCAGCAGCCCGTCGGGCGTGCGGTCACGCTCGCCGAAGTAGGTGGTGAGGGTGAGACAATCCTCGTTCACAGCTGTGCTCCGATTGCGTGCCCCAGCGCGGCCGCGCCGACACCCACAGCGAGACTGAGCAGGAGGTTGAGCGCCGCGCCTGTGAGCTCCGCGTCCTCGGCCAGGCGCTGGGACTCGAGCATCCAGGTGGAGAACGTGGTGTAGGAGCCAAGCGTGGCGGTGCCCGCCAGCACCAGCGCGTCGCCGGTGAGCGCCGCTCCGCTGAGCAGACCCAGCAGTAGCGCGCCGCTCGCGTTCACCGCGAAGGTGCCGAGCGGAAAGCCGCCTCTCGCCACCCGCGAGCCGATCGTGCCGTCGAGCATGAAGCGCGCGATCGCTCCGCCGCCGCCGAGCAGCCCCACGCCGATCCACACCCATGCGCTCATACGATCCGCGCCACGCCGATCCACACCCACGCGCTCATACGATCCGCGCCACGCCGATCCACGCTCACACGATCACCCGCACCCGCCGCACGCTTGCGGTGGCCACCCAGATCGCCAGGTAGCCGGCGGCGATGCTCGCGCCGGCGTAGCTCGCGGCGAGTCCGTAGCGGTGGTGTTCGACCATTGCCAAAATCTCCACCTGCATCGTCGAGAAGGTGGTGTACGCGCCGCAGAAACCAGTGCCCAGCAGCGGGCGCCGGTAGGTCGAGAGCGGCAGGCGCTCCTGCAGACGGGTGGCGAGATAGCCGAGTGCGAACGAGCCGCTGACGTTGATCGCGAACGTCGCCCACGGCCACTGCGTGGCCGTGCTGGTGAAGGTCTCACCCAGCCATACCCGCAGCAGGCCTCCGGCGGCTCCTCCGATGAAGATCGCCGACAGCTCGCGTCTGTCTGGTTTGGGCACCCGGGCATTCTCACAGGCGTGTCAGATACCGGCGGTCGTTCAAGTCACCTCGCAGGCGTGCCAGATAACCCCGGTGGCCGGTCAAGCCACCTCACAGGCTTGTCAGATAACCGGTGGCCGTTCAAATGACATCACAGGCACGCCACATAACGCCCCCCGTCCCCGCGCGCGACGGCCCCGCCCAGCTCGAGCTCGGCCAGCGCCACCAGCACCTCGCTTTTGGGAGTGCCGTCCAGGGCGTCCCCGGCGGTGAGCTTCGCCACCGTGTCGTTGCCCGCGCCCACCTGCTCCAACACTGCGCCCAGGCGACCCCTTGGGGCTGGACGCGACTCCGCGACTGGGTGTACCCCAACCCCATGCAGCGCATCCAACACGTCCTGCGGGCCGCTCACCAGCAGCGCGCCCCCGCGCAGCAGCAGGTGAGGGCCGCGCGCGGCGGGGGCGCTCACGCGACCCGGGACTGCCGCGATTTTCGCCCCGGCGGCGTGCGCCAGGCGCGCGTGCAGCAGTTCGGTGGGGTGCTCGCGCGCCTCCACCACGATCACCATGCGCGCCAGCGCCGCCACGATCCGCGTACGCGCGACGTGGCACCAGCCGCGTGTGGTGGCGCCGCACGGAAGCTCCGCCAGCGAGCAGCCCTCGGCGGCGATGCGCCGGTGCAGGCCGCGCCAGCTGGCGGGACTGGCGACATCCACGCCGCCCGCCATCACCGTCACCGTGCGGGCACCGGCACATAGCGCGCCCTGGTGGGCCGCCGCCGCGATGCCCTCGACCAGGCCGCTCACCACGGTGATCCCACTCGCTGACAAGCCGCGCGCGAGGCCGTAGGCGACCTCCATGCCGTAGTCGCTTGCGCGGCGTGTCCCCACGATCGCCACTGTGGGCTGCGCCAGCAATTGGCGCAGCCGCTCCACGCCTCCCGCCACGTGCAGCATTCGTGGTGCGGCGGCGCCCCGCAGCGCGACGGGATAACGGGAATCGTGGCGGCAGATCCGCTCCACGCCGTTGGTCGGCGGCAGCTCGGAGCGTGCAAACCGCGCATGGCGCTCGTGCAGTTCCGCTTTGCGCCTACCGGCGATCGCCTTGATCAAATCTTCGTCGTTGAGCGCCAGCGCCAGCAGGAGACGCTCGGGGTCGCGCGCACGGTAGGCCAGCCGCGCGCTCAGCGTCTCCAGCAGCCACGCGCGGCGCAGGCATGCCAGGCAGGCGTCTGAATGCGCGCTCATCACGCGGCCCGCCTTCCCGTGCCGGCCTCCAGTGCGCGCAGCGACAGCACCAGCGCGACGTCCTGCTCGCGTGTGCGCGCGCTGGCGTCGAGGTCGGCGGCGGTGCGGGCGACGCGCAGCACGCGGGCGATACCGCGGGCGCTCATCGTGCCCCGTTCCTGCGCGCCGCGCAGCAGCCGCTCGGCACCCTCGCTCAGCGCTACGTGGCGGCGCAGCATGGGGGCGTCCATGTGCGCGTTGGCGCTCACCCCCTCCTCGCGCAGGCGGGCGGCCTGGCGCTCGCGGGCGCCCAACACCCGCTCGCGGGCCTCGGCTGAGGAGATCGCCGGGGCATCGGCCTGCGCGCGCCCATTCGGTCGCCTGGGAAGCTGAGTCGCACCCGCCCGGCGGGGCCGCTGCAGGTGGGCGATCAGGTCGATGCGATCCAGCAGTGGCCCGCTGAGGCGCCGCCTGTGGCGGGCGAGATCGGCTTCGCTGCAATCGCACCGATCCCCGTCTCCGTGGTAGCCACAGGGGCAGGGGTTGGTGGCGGCGACGAGCGCAAACCGTGTGGGGTACACCGCGCAATGGCGGGCGCGCACGATCGCCACGCGCCCGTCCTCAAGCGGTTGGCGCAGCGCCTCCAGCGTGGGTCGCGCAAACTCGGAGAGCTCGTCCATGAACAGCACCCCCCGGTGTGCCAGCACCACCTCGCCCACCCACCCCCGCCGGGCGCCGCCGACCAGGCCGGCGGTCGTGATCGAGTGGTGGGGGGCGCGGAACGGGCGACGGCTGACCAGCTCCCCGTCTTCCAGACGACCGGTGATGCTCTGGATGCGCGTCACCTCGATCGCCTCCGCTCGGGTGAGCGGCGGCAGGATCGTCGGCAGTCGCTGCGCCAGCATCGTCTTGCCGGTGCCCGGCGGCCCGCTTAGCAGCAGGTTGTGCTCCCCCGCGGCGGCCAGGATCAACGCCTCGACAGCCTCTGACTGGCCGCGCACGTCGCCGAGGTCGAGGTGCCCCGCCCCGCCATCCATCCAGCCAGCCGCCTCGCCGAGGCGCTCGGATTCCTCATCTCGGGGGCGGGGTATCGGCAGGGGATCGCCGGTCCCGCCGTTCAACACGCGAGCGGCGCTGGCAAGGCGCTCCGCGACCACCACCCGCAGATCCTCCACCAGCGCGGCCTCGCGTGCACGCGCGCCCGCGAGTATCAGCGCGCGCAGGCCGTGCTCCTGTGCGGCCTGCGCGATCGCCAACGTGCCGTGGCATGGGCGCACCTCCCCGTCGAGCGACAGCTCCCCGAACAGCGCATAACTCTCCAGCGGCTTCGCGGGGAGCTGGCCGGAGGCCGCCAGCACCGCGCAGGCGAGCGCGAGATCGAGGCCGGGGCCGATCTTGGGGACGTCGCCGGGCGCGAGGTTGGCGGTGATCCGCCGTTCGGGAAACTCATACCCGGAGTTGAGGATCGCGGCGCGCACGCGGTCGCGCGCCTCGCGCACCGCGGCGTCGGCGAGGCCGACGATCGTAAACGCCGGCAGGCCGGCGCGAATGTCCACCTCCACCGTCACCGCGCGCGTCTGCAAACCCTCAATCGTGAACGTGAGCGCTCGCGCCAGCATGATTGCCTCCTTTTGCTCGGACCTGTTGTGGTCGCCCGATAAGACGACTGTCCGCAAGTTAGGCCGCGCTTGGGACGGTACGCTCGGCCGGGATCGGCCAGGCGCTCGGCGTCGGCGCTTTTGGGGTTCGACGACTCACGGTTGGTCGTCGTCGCTCCCGCTCCGAAAACGGGGGTTCAGATGCCTTTCAACCGGCCCACCACTTCACAAAGTGAAGGGTTGGAGGCCCGAAATAGATTCCAACGTGCCTGGGGGAGAAGCTTTAAATTTGCTCCCAGCCACTTCACAAAATGAAGGGTTGGGGTCTCAATCGAAGCATTTTCTCCCTGCCCAGCCACTTCACTAAATGAAGGGTTGGAGTCCCAAAATGAAGCGTTCAAACCAACTCGACCACTTCACATAATGAAGGGTTAGGGCCCAAATCGAAGCATTTCTCCCCGCCTGGCTACTTCACTAAATGAAGGGTTGGGGTCTCAAAATGAGGCACCGTTCAAACCCGCCCAGCCACTTCACAAAATGAAGGGTTGGGGGCGGAAAATTACATACGCACCCCGCCACGCCGACTCGCAACCCGGCGATTCATCCCGTCGCCGGGCGCCCGCGGAAGACGGGTGTGAGCCAGCCCCTACAGGCCGTCCGGGTGGCGCACCACGAAGCCGCCGCCGTCATCGGAGGGTCCGCCCCAGCGTGAGCCGTCTTCGGCCAAGGCCACCGTGTCGTAACGGCGCCCGTCGATCGTCATCCACGCGTGTTCGGCGTTGGCGTAGATCGTGATGTAGCGCCCGGGGCCCGCTTCGCCGTATGACTCCAGGCCGGTCGAGTCCTCCGGTGCGGCCAGCAGGCCGCCGCCGTGCAGCGCGTAGGAGACCGAGCCCGAACAGTCATAGCCGTCGGAGATGAACGAGCCGTGGCCGCCGCCGTACACGTAGGGGCGGGTGGCGATTTCATCCGCGGCGGCAATCACGCGCGCGACCACGCCTTCGGCGCTTGAGGAGCTGGCGCCCGCGCCGCCACCGCCGGCCGTGGAGGAGCTGCCGCCGCTGCCGGTCCCGGCCTGCGCCCAGTGCGGGGGGTGCAGTTCGGGCAGGCCGGAGTCGCCCAGCGCGCTCCACGTGGCGGGGCCGACCACTCCGTCGACCGCGAGGCCGTGCTCGGCCTGGAAGTGGCGGATGGCAGCCTCGGTTTCGGGGCCGAATTCCCCGTCCACGGGGACGTGCAGAGCTTCCTGCAGGCGCCGCACGCTCGCGCCGCGGCCGACATGCGCGCCGGCGTGCGGGGAGCCGGCGATATCCCGGTCGGTGGCCACGGCGGCGCCGCCCAGCGCGCCGCCGGTCTGTCCGCGATCGCCGTGCGCGTGGGGCGCCGGCAGCGCGGAGGGCGGGGGAGTCAGCTCGGGCTGGCGGTGCGCGCCGAGCGCCTGCCAGGTCGCCGGTCCGGCGACCCCGTCGACGGTGAGCCCGTGGGCCGCCTGGAAGCTGCGCAGCGCATGCTCGGTGGCGGGGCCGAATTCGCCGTCCACGGCGACATGCAGCGAGGCCTGCAGATGGCGCACCGCATCCGTGGTGGCGCGCGCGGAGGCCGCGGCGTTGGCGCGCTCCCTGCCCGTGCCGCCGGCGCCAGTGCCGGTCGTGACTTCTTCGCCGGCGAGCGCTTCGCCCGCTTCAGCGGGGGTGGCGCCGCCGGAGCCTTCGAGGATCGCGGGGGTCTGGTAGTTGCCGGTGGGCCCGGCGCCGGCCGGTATCGCGGTGCCGCCGGTTTCCTCGCCGCCCGCGCCTTCAGCGGGAGCGGGTGCTTCCGCGGCGGACCCGTCGGCTGAGCTCGCGCCTTCGAGCGCCACGGTCCCGCCGCTGCCCGCGGCAGCTCCGCCGCTCGCGGCTTCGCCTGCGCCCGTGGCAACCCCTGCGCCCGCGGCAGTCCCTGCGCCCGTGTCCGCTCCCGCGCCTGTGGCGACGCCTGCGCCCGTGGCAACCCCGGCGCCGGTTGCCGCCCCGCCGCCCGCCGTCGCGCCGGCTGCGGAACCGGCGCCTTCCGGCGTCGTGTCGGTGACCGCGAGTGTGCCATCCGCGCCGGGGGAGGAGATCGCTTCGCGCACTTCCCCAGGCACCGGTTCGCTCGCTTCGCCCGCCAGGTCGCGCAGCACGGCGGCGCCGGACAGCACCGGCGGCGCCTGCACGGCGAGCGCATGCGAGGTGCGGGCGCCCACAATCCCATCGATGGTGAGCCCGCGCGTGGACTGGAAGCGACGCACCGCCGCTTCGGTGTCCGAGCCGTAGACGCCGTCGACCGCGATCCCGAGCGCCCGCTGCAGCAGGCGCACCTGGCGGCCTTCACTGCCTGAGCGCAGGACGATGTGATGAGTGGTGGTCGTGATCGGGTCAAGCTCCGCGGGCGCCGCGCCCGCGGAGGCCACGCCGCCGCCGGAGTCCAGCAGCGCCGCGGCCGGCCCGGCGCTGAGCGCCACCAGCGCGCCCAGCGAGAGCCGCTTGGCGCGCGATGATGCCGGCACGAAGCGCAGCTGCGCGGCGCGCCGGCGGGCACGGGAGCGCCCCAGCGAGAGATCCCACGGCTCACGCTCGGCCAGATCGCGCGCCGCTTCACGGCGGGCGTCGATCAACGCGGCGAGCGACACCGGCGACAGCAGCGCCAGCTTCCCGTTTGCGCTGCGCTTGGTGGTGCGGCCGGCCGCAGACCGGCCAGCGGCCCGGCGGCGGCGCGCACGTGAGCGGGCGAGCGACGCATCCCACGGCTCCAGGGTGGCGAGGTCACGGGCGTATCCCGACATGGGCGCAGCACATCCTTTCGACGTTGCGGTGGCGCCTACGGGGTTAGCTGTCGGGCTCGCGCAATACGCTACGCCGCAAACGCGGCGATTCGCCCCCGCGGTCCTCGCGGACCGCACTGGTTCCCCCGCTCACCCTTCCCGTGGGAAGGGGGATTCGGCACGAACGGGGGGCACCGTATCAGGTCTCAATGCAATTTGCATCACATGGGAAGGGTTGCAAGCGATGTTGCCGACGGCCGCTCGTCGGTCACTTACGCGGGGCGAGTGTCACCACCGCGGC
Organism: uncultured Solirubrobacterales bacterium; assembly: GCA_963794715.1. GTDB lineage: Bacteria > Actinomycetota > Thermoleophilia > Solirubrobacterales > Solirubrobacteraceae > Palsa-744. The sequence continues at coordinate 1,741,962 of CAWCEY010000002.1, forward strand.
GCTGCTTGGAGCAATCTGTACCGACAATGCGCCCGCGCGGCCGTACACCGCAGGTAGCGCTTTGGGGGCGCTCCACGTGCCATTGGCGGCCACCGCGAGCCCGCCGAGGCGCACGCCCGTGGTGGCGGCGGGGGAGGGGCCGGTCAGGCGCAGGATGCTGCCGCCGGCCAGCGCCTTCGGCACGCGCAGGCGCACCGCCAGCGGCGCGGAGCCGGGCGCGTCGTAGTTCACCAGCACGAGGCTCATCCTCCCGTCGGGAGCCTGTACAGCGCTCGCGCTCAGCTCGCCCGGCGTCGTCCCCGCGATGCTCGTGGGGAGCGGACGCGCGGGAGACCCAGCCCCCATGAAAACACGCGCGGCCAGCAGCGCATACCACTCCGGTGCGGGCTGCATGTCCCCGGCGGCCAGCGCGCTTTCGCTATGGGCTGCCAGCGCGCTGTAGGTGTCGGGCTGGCCGATCAGGTCGTGGAAGTTCACGCCCGCCAAGCCCGCGCTCATCGCGCGCGCCGTGTAGTCCAGCGCCCACAACGCCGAGGCCAACGAGTCGCTGACACCGGGCTCGCCTTCGCAGGAGATGTCGTTGGTCTCGTCCATCCGCAGCGGCGTCGCATACGTGTGGGCGATCGCCAGCATTTTGACCAGCATTTCACTCTCTTTGCGGCGCACGTTCGCGCTCAGCAGTTCGGCGATCGTGGGATGTTCGCCGCAGCTGCTGAGCGGGTAGTAGTGGGCGGTCAGCAGTTGCGGGTGCAGCGTCGCCGCCGCGTCGCGCACCCAGGTGAGGGCCTGCGCGCCGGTCGAAGGGTCGGGTCCGGCGATCGGCACGCCCGGCGCGGCCGCCTCGATCGCCGTGCGGTACGCCACGGCTTGCGGAAGGTACGCCCGCACGCCGGTGCCCGGGGGGCGTAAGTGCTTGCGCGGGAACAGATCCGGCTCGTTGCCGATCTCCACTCCGGCGAGAGATGAGCCCAGCCGCGTCTTCGCCGCGGCCGCCTCCTGGGCGGCGGCCTTCGGTTCGTAGTGGCCGAGGTTGACAGCCAGCAGCACCTTCCACCCCGTCTCCCTGGCGAGCGCCGCCAGCCCCGCCAGGTCGGCTTCGTCGATCGCCGTGGTCGCCCACGCCGGTTTGCCTGCCCCCGCCGGGACCCATGCGGCCCGTTCGTCGGCGGTGATTCCCCCAAAGCGCATCACGCCCGGCCCCAGTGAGCGCAGCAGCCCGACAAGGTTGCCCCTGCTCGCATATGTCGCCAGCGTCGGCAGGCTCCCCACCTCGAACGACAGTCCCATGAAGTCCGCCGGCGTCGCCGGCCCCACGGGGCGGGGGGTGACGCTCACACTCACCGCCTTACCGCGCGGCGGCGGCGTCGCCAGCAGCGTAGGCGCCGCCGCGGGGTGCTGGGTGGAGGGGGGATCGGTGTGTGTACCTGTCCGCCGGGCACTCCCACTGGTGCTCACCACGACCACCACAAGCGCGAGCGCCACCGCGGCCGCCAGGGCGAGCGGCAGCCTGTGCCTCAGGGTGGCTGGCAGGTGCATTGGGGCATTCCTCCGGCGTTGTGGCGACGCGGGTCGGCGCAATCCACGACCATGGGACTGTGCCACACCTCGAGAGTTCGTCAAGTCGTCGCGCTCGTATTGCTGCTGGGCGTGATCCTCGCGCTCACGGGATGTGGCGGCGCCGCGCAGCCGCTCGGCGCGGCCCCGCGCAGCGTGCGGGTGCCCGGCTGCCCCGGGGGGTCCGAGTCGGCCCACCCCGCCGTCTGCCCATACACGCGCGTCGCCTCCATCGGCCGGCGTGGGGCGGGGGTGCTGCGCTGTCCCGAGGCCCTCGCGTTCGCTCCCGACGGCGACCTGTACGTCGCCGATCAGTTCAGCCACGTGGTGCAGCGCTTTTCGCCCGCCGGGCGTTTTCTGGGGCAATGGGGCTCCTACGGCTCGGGCCCCGGGCAGTTCGGCGCCGTCGATGGGCTGGCGGTTGCGCCCGGCGGCGAGGTGTACGTGCTCGACTCCACGCACGCGCGGGTCGAGCGCTTCAGCCCCTCCGGGCGCCTGCTCGGCGAATGGGGCCGCCCCGGAGGAGCGCTGGGCGAGTTCGACTTCGGTCCCGGCTTCGGCCCCGACAAGCCACCAGGGGGCGGAATCGCCGTGGGCGGCGGCCATGTATACGTCTCCGACTCCGCCTCCAACCGGATCGTCCGCTTCGGCCTCGACGGCTCCCACCCGCTGCTGTGGGGGCGCCCGGGCAGCGCGCCCGGGGAGTTCTCCTTCCCGCGCGGGCTCGCCGTCGCGGGCGGTGTGGTGTACGTCGCCGACGAGGGCAACCACCGCATCCAGGCGCTCTCCCTTCAGGGGCGCCCGCTGTACACGGAGGGCACCTTCGGCAAAGAACCGGGTGAGTTCGTCAACCCATTCGGCGTCACCGTCCACGGGGGGCGGGTGTACGCGGTCGACGACAACAACAACCGCATCGTCGTGCTCTCGCGCGCGCTGCGCTACCTCGAAGAGTGGAGCGGGGAGGGCTCGTTTCAGCTCAGCTACATCCGCGCCGCCGCCGTCTCCCCGTTGGGGCACGTCTACGTCGCCGACACCGGCAACGAACGGGTGCTCGCCTTCACCCCCACCGGCCAGGGTCTGCTCTCGTTCGGCACGCCCGGCATCACGCCCGGGCAGCTGATCGCGCCGCTGGGGGTCGCCGCCGACCGCGCCGGCAACGCCTTCGTGGTCGAGACCTACGGTTCGCGCAGCCCCATCTACCAGTTCGGCGCCTCTCTGCGCTACCGCGGCGAGTGGCAGCGGGGTGGGGGGGCGATCATCGGCAGCCACTGGTTTGGTCCCACCGCCGCCGCCGTTGCGCCCGACGGCTCACTGTGGGTCACCGACCCCCGCAACGGGATCGTCCGCCACCTCAGCTCCGCGGGGGGCTACCTCGGCGCGCTCAGCGGTTTGTCCACTCCCGAAGGGGTTGCCCTCTCCCCGTCCGGCAGCGTTGTCTATGTCACCGACACCGACACCGACACCGGCGCCGTCATGCGCTTCAGCTCCTCCGGCCACCCGCTGGGGCGGCTTGGCTCGGTTGCGCTCCGTATGCCGGTTGCGGTCGCGGTGGCGCCGGACGGATCGCTCTACGTTGCCGACGCCAGCCTTCGCCGGGTGCTGGAGCTCAGCCCCTCTGGCGCTTTGCTTACCTCGTGGGGCGGGCCCGGACGCCGTCCCGGCCGCTTCGCCGAACCGTCCGGAATCGCCGTCGATACCGCGGGGGATGTATTCGTCGCCGACCGCCTCGCCAACCGCGTGCAGAAGTTCTCCTCCGACGGGCATCCGCTCGCCGTGTGGGGCCTCTCCGGCGGCGGCCCCGGTCAACTCAGCTCTCCCCGCGGCCTCGCGGTGAACTGCCGCGGCGAGGTGCTGGTCGCCGACACCGCCAACAACCGCGTCCAGGTCTTCACCGGCGCCGCATCGCGGGGCGAGTGCGCACCTGCCCACTCGGGCTGATCGACCGTCAAGCACACCGCTACTCATGCCGATGATTCGGTTATGTCCGCCTCGTCGAGCGACTCGCCGCACGGGCTCTCCGAGGGAGAGATCGCGCTCTCGGTGCTGGAGGCCCGCCGCTACGCCCAGGAGCGCTTCGAGCTGGTGTTCGAGCAGGCGCCGATCGGGATGGCGCTGCTCACCCCCGAGGGCCGCTGGGTGCGCGTCAACCAGGCGTTGCTCTCGATCACCGGCTACACCAGAGAGGAGCTTCTGGCCAAGACGCTCGAGGAGATGACCCACCCCGACGACCTCTCCACCGACCTCGAGCACGTCCGGCGCCTGCTCGCCGGGGAGATCCGCCACTACCAGATGGAGCGCCGCTACTTCCACGCCCGCGGCCACGTGATCTCCACCACCCACTCCGTTTCGCTGATGCGCGACCACGAGGGCCGCCCGCAGCACTTCATCGCCCAGATCCAAGACATCACCGAGCGCAAGCTGATGGAGGCGCGGCTGCGCCACCTCGCCGAACACGACTCGCTCACCGGCCTCTTCAACCGCCGCCTGCTGGAGCGCCAGCTGGCGATGCAGGTCGCCCGCTGCCGCCGCTACGGCGAGCAGGGCGCGCTGCTGGTGATCGACCTCGACAACTTCAAGCAGGTCAACGACACCTACGGCCACAAGGTCGGCGACGAACTGCTGGTGTCGATCGCCACCGAGCTCCAGCATCGCCTGCGCGGCACCGACATGGTTTCGCGTCTCGGCGGCGACGAGTTCGCCGTGCTGCTGCCCGGCACCACCGCCGAGGACGCGCGCAAAGTCGCCTCCACACTGAACGACGCCATCGCCTCCTGCGGGGTCACCGCCGACGGCGCCATGCCCATCTCGGTCACCGCCTCCGTCGGCGTCGCCGCGCTCGACGCCGACACGCCCGGCGGCGAAGCGGTGCTGATGGAGGCCGACCGCGCCATGTACGCCGCCAAGGGGCCGCGCGTTCGCGCCGTGGCCGGCTAGCGCGCGGCGCAAGTCAAGCGGTCGGCGCGGCGGGGCTCAGGCGGGTCGGGCGGAGCTCAAGCGGTTGGCGTGGTGGAGCTCAAACCGTCGCGCACGTTCCCCAGCAGCGCCCGCATGTTCGGGGCCTGCTCCGGGCGCGGCTCGGCGAGCTCCTGTTCCAGCGCGCCCGCCGCTTCGGAAGCTCCCGCGAAGCCAAAGGTCCCCAGCGAACCGCTCAGCATGTGCGCGGCCCGCAGCGCGTCCTCGCGCAGCCGCGCCTGGAGTTCCTCGGTGGCCAATGCCGCCACTGCACGCTCGATCAGCGCGATGCGCTCCTCCACCAGCCCCCGGTGGCGACTCCAGATATCGCGCAGCGCCTCTTCCACCGCGCCGCTGTCGCGGAGGGACGCGTTCGTGGTCTCGGGTGAGTGTCCCATCTGTTCTATACATCGGGCCAATTTGCGCCCACGTGAACTGAGGCGGGCGCGCTGCACGGATGTTGGTTGCGGCCGCCGCCCACCGCGCGCACGCTCGTGGGCATTGCGCCGGGGGCGTCGCCCCGTCAACATGGGGCGCGTGCGCGATCGGCCGTTGCCAGCAGCCACGTTCCCAGCAGGCACCTTGCGTTCTCATTCGAGCGAGCCGCCAGCATGAGCGGCGCCGAGCTTGGGCTTGCCCTGTCGGTGTTCCTCGCCTGCGCGGTGGAGGCGGTCGAGGCGCTGACGATCGTGCTGGCCGTGGGCGCCACCCGCAGCTGGTCCTCGGCCTTCAGCGGCGCCGGCGCGGCAACGCTCGCGCTTGCCGTGATCGTGCTGGCGCTCGGCCCGGCGCTCACCGCCTTGCCGATCGACGCGCTGCGCGTGCTGATCGGCGGGCTGCTGTTGATCCTCGGGCTGCAGTGGCTGCGCAAGGCGGTGCTCCGCGGCGCCGGGCTGAAGGCCAAGCACGATGAGCTTGCAACCTTCAACGAGGAAACCGAGGCGGCGCGCGCGGCGGGACGGGCGGCCGGCGGCTTCGACGGGTACTCGTTCACGGTCGCCTTCAAGGGCGTGCTACTGGAGGGGCTGGAGGTCGTGTTCATCGTGCTCACCTTCGGCGCCAACCAGCACAACGTGGGTCTCGCCGCGGCGGCCGCCGCGGCCGCCGTGCTCGTCGTGATCGCCGCCGGCTTCGCGGTGCGCGCCCCGCTCGCGCGAGTTCCCGAGAACACGATGAAGTTCGCCGTCGGCGTGATGCTCAGCTCCTTCGGGCTGTTCTGGGTGGGGGAGGGGCTCGGCGCGCATTGGCCCAGCGGCGACGCCGCCCTGCTGGCGATCCTGCCGTGCGTGCTGCTCGCCTCGCTGGGAACCGTGTGGGTGCTGCAGCGCCGCGCGCGCTCCGCGCAACGCGTGGAGTGCGATGTCTGAGAGCGCCGGTGGCGCCGGCAGAGTGCTGCTGGTCGAGGACGAGGCGTCGATCGCCGATCCCTTCGCGCGGGCACTGGCGCGCAGCGGCTTCCAGCCGACGATCGCGCGCACCGCCGGCGACGCGCTGCGGCTCGCGCGCGAGACATCCCCCGACGTGGTGTTGCTCGATCTCACGCTGCCCGACGGCGACGGCCGCGACGTCTGTCGCGAGCTGCGCCGCACCTCGGACGTGCCGATCATCATGCTCACCGCGCGCGGCACCGTCACCGACCGGGTGGTGGGTTTGGAGCTTGGCGCCGACGACTACGTCGTCAAGCCGTTCGCCATCGACGAGGTGCTCTCGCGAATTCGCGCGGTGCTGCGCCGCGTGCGCCATCCCGAAGACACCTCCGTCTGCGCGCCCGCCTCCGGTGTTCTGACGGTGGGCGATCTGCGGCTCGACCTCGCGGCGCGGCGCGCCTGGCTCGGCGACGTCGAGCTGGAGCTCACACGCAAAGAGCTCGACCTGCTGACACGGCTGGCACGCGAGCCGGGGCGGGTGGTCTCGCGCGAGACGCTGATGGCGGAGGTATGGGACGAGAACTGGTTCGGCTCCACCAAGACGCTCGACGTGCACATCGCCGGGCTGCGACGCAAGCTGGGAGACCCCCGCTACATCGAGACCGTGCGCGGCGTCGGGTTCCGCTGTGCGGCCGAGCTGGAGCCGGCCGAGGAGCCGGCGCCGTAAAACGAGCGCCGCGTCTGCGGACGGGCCTGCTGGCGGCGCTCACCTACGTGCTGCTGCTGGCGATCGTCGCGCTCGGCGTGCCGCTCGCGCTCAGCCTCAGCGCGCGCGTCAACGACGAGGTACGCTCGCAGGCGCAGGGGCAAGCCGACCTGGTGGCGGCCACCGCCGCCGACCTGCTCACGCCCGCGCGGCGCGCCGGGCTAGCGGTGCTGGCCCGCACCTCCGCCGCGGCCGTGCGGGGACGGGTGCTGATCGTGAATCGCTCCGGCATCGTGCTCGCCGACAGCGCCACACCGCCCGAGCTCGGCTCAAGCTACGCCAAGCGCCCGGAGATCGCCAGCGCGCTGCGGGGCCGTCGCGTGCAGCTGCAACGCCCCAGTCGCACGCTCGGCGAGGAAATCCTGGCCACCGCGGTGCCCGTGATCCACAACCGCGCCACGGTGGGTGCGGTGCGGGTGACCCAGAGCATCGCCGCTGTTCACGCGGCCGTTCGGCGCGTCGAGCTCGGGCTGGCGCTCGTCGGGGCGATCGTGCTCGCGCTCGGGCTCGCCGCGGGGGTCGTGATCGCGCGCCAGATCGCGCGCCCGCTGGGGCGCCTGGAGCGCGTCGCGCGGCAGGTGGCCGACGGCGACCTGAGCGCGCGCGCGGGGATCGAGGGCAGCCGCGAGCAGCGCTCGCTAGGGATCTCCTTCAACGAGATGACCAACCGCGTGCAGCGTCTACTCGACTCCCAGCGGGACTTCGTCGCCGACGCCTCCCACCAACTGCGCACGCCGCTCACCGGCCTGCGGCTGCGGATCGAGGAGGCCCGCGCCGCGGGCGTCACCCCGGCCGCGGCCAGCGAGCTCGATGCCGGCGTGGCCGAGGTCGACAGGCTCGCGCAGATCGTCGAGGAGCTGCTCGTGCTCAGCCGCGCCGGCGAGCGCGAGCTGCCCGGCGAGCTGCTCAACCTCGATGCCGTCGTGCGGCGCGCGCTCACGCGCTGGCGGGCGGCGGCGGCCGAGCGGGAAATCGCGTTGGAGCAAGCTGAGCCGCGCGGTGGCGCGGTGTGGTGCGCCGCGGTCGACGCCGACCGCGCGCTCGACGTGCTGCTCGAGAACGCGCTGCGCTACGCCCCCCGCGGATCGCGCGTGACGCTCGCCAGCGCGCCCGGGCGCATCGAGGTCCGCGACCGCGGACCCGGCCTCAGCGAGCAGGAGGGCGAGTCGGTCTTCGAGCGCTTCCACCGCGGCAGCGCCGGCCTGGGCGGCCCCCCCGGCAGCGGTCTCGGCCTGGCGATCGCCCGCGAGCTCGCGCGCGAGTGGGGTGGAGAGGTGACGCTGCGCAACCGCGACGGCGGCGGCGCCATCGCCACGCTCGCCCTGCCGGAGCGCTCGACATGAGCGCACTCACCGCCGACTTCGCTGCTGCCGGCGCGGCGGCTTTGCCAGCCGTTAACCACGCGAGCACTACCGTGAGCGGCATGCGTCGTCAAACCGCACTGTGGGGGGTTGCGGCACTGCTTGGCATCGTGCTCACCGCTGGGATCACGTGGGCCACCAGCCAGCTCACCAGCCAGCACATTGGGATCTCCTCCGAACCGATCTCCGCCGGGCACAGCCTCGCGCCTATCGTCACCGAACGCTCGGCGCCCAGCCACCGCCAATCCCGCCGCGCGCTCACGGGGCGCACCTCCACGGGGAGCACCTCCACCGCGCCGCGCTCCTCCACTCCAGCGCAAAGCGCCCCAAGATTGACGCACAGCACCCCGGTCGCTCCCTCCCAGAGTCCCGCGACCACTCCTGTCGCCCCGGTCGAAGCAACCCCTCCCGTCGCGGCCGCACCCCCCGTCCCGGCCGAACAGACGCCAGCCCCGCGCACACACAGCTCCTCCGGTGACGACGGCGGTGGTCAAGGCCGTGGTGGAGAAGGCGGCTCCGCGCGCGGTCGCGACGACTGAGGGCAGGCCCCGGGCGCCGAATGCTTTGCCAAAGCTTTGCCCGCGCTTGGGCAACCGCTTCATCGGTGTGAGCCACAGTGCGTGTGCAACCCCTTTCCAAGGAGCCCGCCCATGCGCCGCATCGCCAACACCCGGATCGCCGCTCTCGTCGCCGCCCTGGTAGCGGGGGCGCTTGCCTCCTACACGCTGCACCCGGGCACCGCCTCCACGAAGTCCGTGGCGCACATTCAGCCGCCGGCGGCGGAGGTGCGCACGCAGGTGATCAGGCGCACGGTTCACATCGTCCGCCACGAACGGCCCCCCCGCGGCCACGCCACGCGCGGGGCGGCTGCCGCGGGTGCTGTCGCGGGCCGGGGCGCGGGCGCGACCGCTGTGGCGCGTGTGGGCGCGGTGCCCCGTACCGCCGCCAGCGGCGCCCACGTCGCGGCTCCAAACGCCGTCTCCGGTGTGAGTGCGCCCCGTACCCGCACCAGCGGGACCGGCGCCGTCGCGGCGCCCTCCCCGGGCGCCACCGGCGCTCCGGCTCCAGTGCGTACCCGCACTAGCCGCACCGCCGCCACCAGAACCCCCTCGACCGGGGCTGGCAGTGCGCCCGTGCGGACCCGCACCAGCGGCGGCTCGGCAGCTGGCGGGGGCTCCACGGGAGGCGCCGTGCGGACCCGCACCAGCGGCGGCGGCGACGGTGGGGGAGGGCACGATGACTGAGCGATTGCACGCATCCCGTGGCCGGCTGCGCAGCCTGCTGGCAGTCGGCGCCGCCACCCTGGCCAGCTTCCTGGTGGTGCTCACGCTGCTGACCGCGCGCGTCATCACCGGCACCGATCCAGCTCTGCACGCCAGCGCGTCGCGCACCGTGCTCGTCACGCATGGTGGGCATGCGGTGCTCCGCACCACCGCCAGCGGCCGGGTTCTGGGGTCCGCGGCGGAAACGAGTGGGGCGAGTGGGGCGGGCGGGGCGCCCAGCGGTGCGCATCACGCCGCGATCGTCACCCGCACCAGCGGTGGCCTTGCCGGCACGGGAGCGCGCGATGAGTGATCTGGCAGCCTCCTCGGTGCGGGAGCGCCCGAGGAGTGACAGCGCACCAACCACCGCCCGCCGGCCGCGCCGCGGACCCGATCGGGTCACGGTCGCGCTGCTTTCGCTGTCGGCATTCCTGATCGTGCTGGCGCTGCTCGGCACGCAGCTGAGCGTTGCCGGCTCCAAGGATGCCCCGTCGCGGGCGCTGCTGGTGCGCCGGATCTACCGCACAACCGTGATCGAACGGGTGCTGCCGGCCGGCGCGCGCGCTCCCGCGGGCGGCACCTCGGTGACCCAGTCGGTCTCCGGCTCGGGCGCCGAACCGGCGCTTCCCGCGACCCCCGTAACACGTACCTCATGAGCCACGAACACGACATCTGCTTTCACGCGATGGGCAGCGACGTGCGCCTGCTGATCGGCCCACCGCTCTCGCGCGAGGGGCGCTCGCCGGCCGCGGCCGGCTGGCATGAGCGCGCATACATCGAGGATTTCGCCGCGCGCCTCTCGCGCTTTCGCCCCGACAGCGAGCTGTGCGCGCTCAACCGCGACCCCCGCACGGAGGTGCCGGCCTCGCCGCTGCTGCGCTCCGCGGTGCGCGCCGGGGTATGGGCCGCACAGCGCAGCGACGGCCTCGTGGACCCCACGCTCACCGGGGCGCTGGAGGACGCCGGCTACAGCACCTCACTCGACGGCCACCCCTCCGCGTCGCTGTGGGAGGCGCTCGCCGCCGCGCCCCCGCGCCGGCCCGCTCGCGCGCACCCCGCGCGCATGTGGCTGCAGGTGAGCGTGGACGACAACAACGGCACTGTGCGCCGCCCGGTGGGTGTGAGGCTCGACACCGGCGGCACCGGCAAGGGCCTGTGCGCCGACGCCGTCGCCCATCGCCTGCGCCACCACACCCGCTTCGTGGTGGACTGCGGCGGGGATCTCGCGATCGGGGGCGTCGGCGCGCAGCTGGAGCCCTATCGGGTCGAGATCGAGCACCCGCTCACCGGCGAGGCGATCCGCACCGTGACGGTTGGCGCGGGCGGCGTGGCGACCTCCGGGCTCAACGTTCGCGTGTGGCGCGACGCGGGGGGCAACTTCGCCCACCACCTGCTCGATCCCGCCAGCGGCCGGCCGGCGTGGACCGGGTTGATCGGCGTCACCGCGCTGGCGCCCACGGCGCTGGAGGCCGAGACGCTCTCCAAGCTGGCGCTGCTGCTGGGGCCAGAGGGCGCCAGGCCGGTGCTCGGCGAGCACGGTGGGTTGATCGTCCACGACGACGGCGACGTCGAGGAGATCGGCCCGCTCGACCGGCCGCGCGGGGCGCTCGCGCTCGCGGGGAGGGCGGCGTGATGACGGCCAAGGACCCCACGCCCTACCTCTGGTGGCTGGTGGGCCGCGCCTCCGGCATCGTCGCGCTCGGGCTCGTCGCCTTCGCCGTGCTGCTGGGCTTGACGATGTCCACCAAGCTGCTGCGCCGGCCCGGCGTCGGGCGCACCCTTGTGCGTCTGCACGAGCACGTCGCGCTTGTGTCCATGGGGGCGATCGCGGTGCACGGCCTCGCGCTGCTGGGCGACCCCTGGTTGCGGCCCGGCGTGGGCGGCCTGACGATCCCCTTCACGATGAGTTACCGGCCGCTGTTCACCGGCCTGGGCATCGTCGCCGGTTACCTCGCGGCGCTGCTCGGTTTGAGCTTCTACGCGCGGCGTCGCATCGGGGTGAAGTTGTGGCGCAAGCTGCATCGCGCCACCGTGCTGGTGTGGGTGCTGGGCGTGGTGCACACGCTCGGCGCCGGCAGCGACGCCGCCACGCAGTGGCTGCGCGCATTCGTGCTGCTCCCGGCGATCCCGATCGTCTACCTGTTGGTGCTCCGCATCCTGCCCCGCCGTACGCCCGGGCGGGGCGGCGGGGTGGTGGCGGCGGCGCAGGCACCCCGCCGGGCAGCGGCGGCCACACGGCGCCCGCAGGTGGCGGCGGCGCGGGGCGCGCGCGCGGCGCTGGCGGAGGAGGGCACGTCGTGAGGCCGCCCGACACCGATCTGCTGATTGCCGGCGGCGGTCTCGCCGCGCAGCGCTGCTGTGAGACCGTGCGCCGTCTTGGCTACGAGGGGCGCATCGTGGTGCTCTGCGAGGAGCCCAGCGCCCCCTATGACCGGCCGCCGCTCTCCAAGGCGATGCTCACCGGCGAGCGTCCACCGCGGCAACTCGAGTTCAAGCCGGCCCCGTGGTATGAGGATCACGGCGTGGAGCTGCTGCTCGGCGCGAGCGCGCGCGAGCTCGACCCGGCGCAGCGGACGATCGTGCTCCGGGACTCGCCTGGAGCGGGGGGAGATCGCACGCTGCGCTACCGCCAGCTGGTGATCGCCACCGGCAGCCGGCCCCGCAGACTGCCGGGGCTGGAGGTTGGAGGGGCGGTGCACGAGCTGCGCACCCGCGCCGACGCGCTCGCGTTGCGCTCGGCGCTACGGGAAGGACAGGGCCGGCTGGCGGTGCTCGGCGCGGGTCTTGTGGGCATGGAGGTGGCCGCCGCCGCGCGCGCGCTCGGCTGGGACGTAACGCTGATCGAGGCCGCCACCACGCCGCTGGCACGCGCGCTGCCGCCGCTGCTCGGTAATTGGATCGTCGGGCTGCACCGCCGGCATGGTGTCGAGGTACTGCTGGCCAGCACCGTCGAGCGGGTCTCGCCGCGAGGGCGCCGCGCGCGCCTGCGGCTGGCCGACGCAACGACCGTCACCGCCGACGCGCTGCTGGTTGCCGCCGGCACCCTACCCGCCACGGAGTGGCTTGCCGGCAGCGGCATCGGGCCCGGTTCGATCTTCACCGACGCCACCGGGCACACCAAGCTCCCCGGGGTGTATGCGGCCGGCGACGCGGCCTGCTTCCCCGACCCCTACCTGCGTCAGCGGATCCCCACCCAGCACTGGGAGGCCGCCGCTCGGCAGGGCGCGGCGGTGGCCCACGCGGTGTGCGGGCTCGTGGGGCCACCGCCCGCCCCGGCGATGTTCTGGAGCGACCAGCACGGGCACCGCATCCAGCTCGTCGGGCACGCGCCGCCCGACTGCGAGATCGCCCTCGACGGCGACCCCGCCGAGGGCGGGCCGTTCGCCGCGTGGATCACGCACGCGGGGCGCCCGACGGGGGCGCTGCTGGTGGATCGCCCCGACGTGCTGGCGCGCGCGCGCCGGTGGATCGCCGACTCCCAACCCCATTCCGCGAGCGGGGAGCTGTCGCGTGCCGCGTAACCCCAGCCACCATCGTGAACCCCCAGCCACCATCGTGAACCCAACCACCATCGTGAACCCAGCCATTACCACCATGAATTCAGCCACCCCAACGAGAGGTACGAGATGACATTGCTTGCTGTAATCGACGAGTCGGCCTGCCTCGCGCACGGCGACTGCGAGGAGCTGGCCCCCGACGTGTTCCGCGTGGATGACACCGCTGTAGTGATTGGGACCGCCACCGCCGGGCGGCTGATCCCGATCGCCGAGGCCTGCCCCGCTGGGGCGATCAGCGTGATCGACGAGGACACCGGCGAGCAGCTCTACCCGTAAAGGGATGCGGCGCCGGGGGTGCGGTGTGGCAGATCGTTTAGTGTGGCGTGCGAGTCTGCCGTGACAGCCGACCCGACCAGAGCAGATCGCACGAGCCATGCGCGGGAGCACCCGCGGCCGGCGGCTGTGGCCACGATCCCACCGCGGTTTGACGAGTGGCAGATCGAGCTCCACGGGCGCCGCGTGGTTTACAGGGTGGCGGGCAGTGGACCGCCGCTGGTGCTGATTCACGGGATGCTCAACTCATCCAGCCACTGGCGCTCGGTGGCGTTGAGCCTGGCCGACCAATACACGGTGATCGCGCCGGATCTGATCGGGCACGGGGACTCCGCGGCGCCGCGGGGCGACTACTCGCTGGGGGCGCACGCCGCCAGCATCCGCGACCTGCTGGCGGCGATCGGGATCGACCGCGCCAGCATCGTCGGGCACTCGCTGGGAGGGGGCGTGGCGATGCAGTTCTTCTACCAGTTCCCCCAGCGCACCGAACGGCTCGTGCTGGTCTCCTCCGGCGGTCTCGGCCACGAGGTCAGCCCGGTGCTGCGCACCGCCGCGCTGCCCGGCGTGTCGGCGCTGCTGGCGGCCACCATCCACCGGCGTCCGCTCGGCGCGCTGGCGGACACCGGGCGTCGCCTGCGCGAGCGCGACGTGCGTGCGGGCGTGTACATGCAGGCGCTGGCGCGGGCGCTGCGCCCGCTGGAGAACGCCGAAGCGCGCCACGCGTTCCTGCAGACGCTACGCGCGGTGATCGACGTGCACGGGCAGCGCGTGAGCGCCACCGACCGTCTGTATTTACTGGAGTTGATGCCCACGCTGATCGTGTGGGGCGAGCGCGACAACACGATTCCCCTCCAGCACGGACGCGAGGCACACGAGGCGATCCCCAACAGCCACTTCCGGACGCTGCCCGCCGCCGCGCACTTTCCGCATCTCGAAGACCCGGAAGGGCTCGCCGAGGTGCTGCGCGAGTTCATGCGCAGCACCCAGCCGGGTGGGATCGACGACGCCGACTGGGGTGCGGTGCTCTCCCGGCGCTCGCCCCCCAGACGCGTTGGCGAGGCGGCGGCGTAGGGGAATTTAGATATGCAGACTGGTGGGTATGGAGATCCACTGCTGTGGGCGCTCCAACCGGGTGATGTGATTGAGCGAACTGCGCTACACAAACGCTACGGCGGTAGCGGTCAAGGCGGTATCGCGCCATCGCGAAGTTCGCCAAACGTGATGATCTTCTCGGATGCCGCCTCGGGAGAGCCCCACGGCTACTTCGATGGCTGGCGTGACGACGATTGCTTTCACTACACCGGCGAAGGTCAACGAGGCGATCAGCAAATGAAAGGCGGCAACGCGGCGATCTTGCGACACGCCGCGGCTGCTCGCGCGCTCCGGCTGTTCGAGGGCGCCCGCGGTTATGTGACCTACAAAGGTCAATTCGAGCTTGATGCAGAGCGGCCGTTCTACACCACCGACGCGCCGGAATCGAAACCTCCCGCACGCGTAGCGTCATCGTGTTCCGTCTGCGACCCCTCGACACTCATCCCCAGCCGGGCAGCTCGCCGCTGGACCTCGTCAATCGCCCTGGGGTTGAGCACGTGGCGGTGAGCAGCAATGGACCGAGAAGGCTTTTGTGGCACCAAGCGCTCAGGAGTACGAGGCCGAACGCCGCGAGCAGGCGCTTGTGCTGGCATTCCAGGGCTATCTCGCGAAGCAAGGTCACGACGTTGACCGGCTGAAGATCGTGCCGCCAGATGAGGCCAAGCCGATCTTCTGCGATCTCATCGACAACAGCACCAACACGCTCTACGAGGGGAAGGGGACAGTCGAGCGTGGAGCGATTCGTATGGCGATCGGACAGCTACTTGACTACTCGCGGTTCGTGCAGCCAACCCCACGCCTGGCGGTGCTGTTGCCCTCCTCGCCGCGGGGCGATTTACAGGAGCTGCTGCGAGTTGCCGGAGTCGAGCTCGTCTGGCGTGAGGGCAAGGGGTTCGCGGGGCCGGCTGGCTGGATCTAACCAGGCTCCCCGCGCAGCGCTGCAACCAGCGCTCAAGCAACGGGTCGACAATGACCAGACGCCCGTCACGGGCGCCACCTAGCCGGCGCAAACGACGCCCGTGTTCCAGGGCCGCGAGGAGTCGGCGAAGTTGATGCCCAGACCAGCGTTGCTCCACCTGCAGACCCCGTCTTGCTTAAGATAGGCGTAGAGGCCGTCGCCGACTTCCTTCGGTTCGGCCTCATACGCCTGGTCCCATCTCAACGATGCCCCTTCTCAGCCGCTCGAGGCGACCGCTTCCAGTTCGGCGAGGTCGCGGATTTGCCCCAGCCGGATGCTGTTGCCGGAGGGGTCGCGGAAGCCGGAGTCGATCCCGTACGGACGCTCCTCCGGAGGTTCGTGGAACTCGACCCCGCGGGCCTTCAGCTCTTCGTAGGTCTTCTGGCAGTCGTCGGTCGTGAGGAACACCGTTCCCGCGAAGCCCTTGGCCATCAGGCTCTCGACTTGCTCGGTGGTCTCCTGGTCCATGATCGGCGGACCGGGGATCGCCATCAGCACGATCGACACATCCGGCTGGCCAGGGGGTGAGACCGCCAGCCAGCGGAAGTTCCCCAGCTCGGGCAGCGTGACGTCGGCGGCTATTTCCATGCCTACCTTCTCTGTGTAGAAGGCCAACGCCTCCTCCTGATCCTGGACCCACAGTTGGGCGTTTGTGATTTTGAACATCGGGTTCTCCTTTCAACAGGGGACGATGCCACCAAGCTAGACCTGCCGCTTACTCCTGTCTTCTCGAAAACTGCGCTTCTGTGGGCGGCCGTAGACCCGCACGATGCAGCCTGGAACCAGCGCCATATCGGCGGCCGCCGGGAAGCGCTGGCGGTAGGCCGCCGGAGACAGCCCAAACGTGCGCGTGAAGCTGGTGGTGAACGAGCCGAGACTCGTCAGGCCGACGGACAGGCAGATGTCGGAGATCGAGCGGTCCGTGCTCCGCAGTAGCGCGGCGGCTCGCTCTAGGCGCCGGGTCAGCAGGTAGGCGTAGGGCGATTCCCCGAACTCCCGCCGGAATTCGCGGCTGAAGTGCGCCTTTGAGAGCCCCGCCGCGGCGGCCATCTCCTCGACCCCCAACGGCTCGGCATAGCGAGCGTCCGCGAGGTCCCTTGCGCGCAACAGGTGGCGGGCGGGGAGAGCGAAGACCATCGCGCCAGTATTGCGAGCTCGAGGTGGCCGGGCTCTCAGGCGCCATCAAAAACGCTCGTGCTGGGAGAGTTTTGGGAGCGTGGCTGATGGCGGCAGTGCGCCGCGCTTCACGACCAGGTGCGTCTGGTTGGGTCCCATGAGCGACTTTTCGCTGAACCGAGGATCGCTGGGTCGGCGAAGTCGATGACGGCCGCGACGACGTCGCCGAACCGCTCCGGAAGTCGGTCCTCCAGCCGTTGCCGGTGGCGCCATGCCGTCCATCGCTGCTGACCGATCTGCCCGTAGTCGTCGAGGGCCTGCGCGAGCGGGCGGAGCCTCACTTGCGGTGATGGCGACTTGGCGGATGGCATGGGCAAGCTCGGACCCGTTGATCGCGTGATGTCGGGCGAGCATATGGATATCGCCGAAGTCGCGCCATCTCGTGTTGACTGTGCCCCGCGCGATCGCGGTCACGATCTTCTCCGCGTGCACCATCACCAAGGGATACCCGCGCAGAATGATCTCTCCGCCGAGCAGCCGCGGCAGGCGCACATTCTTCGGTGCGGTGCTGATCGGGTCGCCCACGTTCGTATCGACGTGGATGTGAGGGCGCGCCGTGGCCAGCTGTGCCGTCATCGTTACTCGAACGCCGCTGTAGATCGCCTCGTCTCGTATCGATTCGGCGGTCGCGGTCTCGATGTCGAAGGTGACCCCGTCGTCGAGTGTGATCGCGGCAATCTCGCATGTCGCCGTGAGGATCGTCTCCGTGTCGTTCTCGAGGGCTTGTGCTTGCAGGTCGATGTCGCGTGTCGGCCGGCGCTCGTCGAAGGCAGCCAGCAGGACTCCGCCCTTCAACACGAGCTGCTCGGTGAACCGCGAGCTCGTCAGCCGGTCCAGGAACGCCTCCAGGACGTAGAGCTGCAGCAGCTCATCGACGGGGCGATGGTTCTCGCGTGCGAGCTTGCGCAGGTCGAGATAGGCGCGACCCGCGACGCTGGCGCGAGTCGGAGCGCTCACAGCAGGACTTCCAGTGCTTTGCGGATTGCCTGCTCCGCGCCAGCGAAGTGCTTGGTGGTCTCGATGAGCTGCGCGGGGCTTGCGCCCGGTTGGCGCAACCATCGGCGCAATGCCTCCCCTCCCGGTTCTCTCGCCGACGAGCGGGCATCGGCGCGATCGTGGCCGCGGTACACGCCGTTGCCGATCAGAGCTTCGAGGACCGCATCGTGTATCTCCAGAACATCGACTGAGATCGGTCGAAGAATCCCATCGACCGATGGTAGGGGGGGGGGGGGGAGAGAGAGAGAGAGAGAGAGAGAGAGATGGTCCGGCGCGCGGCGTGTTTGGCCGCGCCCCTTCCGTGCGAGCAACTGCCTGCCCTGCCGCCATCGGTCATTATTCCCGGGTGAGCGTTCTTGTCGTCAAGGCGTTGCTGGCGCCGTCGTTCGTCGTGGGAGCGTCGATTGCCGCACGGCGTTTCGGCCCGTGGGTCGGTGGGGTCGTCGGCGGGCTGCCGGTGGTGGCCGGCCCGATCCTGCTGGCCTACGCGCTCGTGCACGGCCGGGTGTTTGCTCAGCATGCGGCCGCTGGAACGCTGCTCGGGCTGCTGTCGCTAACGGCGTTCGTGGTGGTCTACGGCCGCCTTGCCCTCCGCGCCCGGTGGTGGGTGTGCATGCTCTGTGGGTGGCTTGCGTTTGCGATCGGCACGCTCGCGCTCGACGGTGTGGCGGTGCCGGTCGCGGTCGCGCTCGTCCTCACATGTGCCGGCTTCGCCGCCGGCTTGCTGTTGCTGCCCGCTCCAGCCGGTGACCGTGTGGTGATCGCGTCTGCGCCGTCCTGGGACCTGCCGGTGCGCGCCGCTTGCGCCCTGGCGCTGGTGCTCGCCCTCACGACGGCCTCAGGATGGCTAGGCCCGCAGCTCAGCGGCCTGCTCGCGCCATTCCCGGTGATCACCACGGTGCTTGCCACCTTCACACACACCCAGCGCGGAGCCGACGAAGCGGTACGACTGCTGCGCGGCATGCTCACCGGTTTCGTCGGGTTCGCGCTGTTCTGCTTCACGCTCACGCTCTCGCTCGACGCATCCGGCGTCGCCGTGGCCTTCCTATTCGCGACGGTGGCTGCGCTGGTTGGACAGGCCGCGATGATCTTGCGCGCGCGCTACCTCGCCGCGGAAGCGGGGGCTTGACGACCTGGGTCGAGTTGCCACATGCCGTATAGCCTGAGCGGTGGTCCAGGGTTCGGGGAGGTTTAGGAGTAGTCGCAGGCCTCGAGCTCCTCGACACGCAGCAGCAGTGCGGTCGAGGTGACGCCGAGCGCCGCGGCAAGGCGTCGCAGGCGGCGATAGCCGGGGTCCAGGCGCCCGGCCTCGATCGCGGTGAGGTCGGCCTCCGGGATGCCGCCGGCAAGAGCGCCGAGCGCGGCGAGGCCGAGGCGCCGCTGTTCACGCAGCTCGCGGATTGCGCGGCCGAGGACGCGCAGGTAGTGCTCGTCGGAGGTGGAGCCAGACAAGAAAAACTCCCAAATTGCGTGAAGACGACTGTCTGCAACCAGATATTCCCCATCGCTGCCCTTTTCCCTGCGACCAGGATGCGCGAGGCTGCCGTTCGAGATGCCGCGCCCGAGAACATCGACGCCCCGCAATCCCGAGCTGGCGACGATCGGCGCTGCGATCGAAGCGGTGATGGCCCGTCGTCCCCACACGACCCAGAAGGCGGTCGCCGATCGAGCGGGCCTGGAAGTCAAGCAGGTCAATCGCTATGTATGCGGCCAGGTCGAGCCAAGCATCCGCCACTTCCGCCGGCTTGCCCGGGGCCTGGGCGTGGAAGCGTCGGAGCTGATGGCGGTGATGGAGGCGATCGAGGCCGACGAGGCTGCCAAGACTGCCTGCCAGCCGGCGCCCGAGGGCGTCACGTGTGGCGTGCGCTAGGCGTCAGTCCAGATCCGCGGTTCGCCTGATCTGGGTGATGTCTGCGCAGAGACCTGGGCTGCCCCCAGGCGATCTACGTGCCGCAGGGGCGCCCCAAGAGCCTTGCGGCTAGCGTTCTATTGACTCCTCGACCTGGGGAGCCTTTGGGGAGCCGAATGGCGCTGACCGCCAGATTGCGCTTTGTGTCTGGCTACAATTGACTTTGTTGCTTGTGATTCGTCTTAAGGCGACGACCGGAATCGAACCGGCGTAGACGGCTTTGCAGAGAGCCCAGACGGGCGCTTTCCGCTTGTTTATGCGGTTCTTCGGTGACGCTGGGTGCTCTCAGGCACCCTCAAAAAACGCTCGGGTGGGCAGACTTTGCGATGCCGTGGGTTGGGGAGTGTTGACGGAATCTGGCGCGCTTTCGCGGCCGTGCCGGGGCTTCTTTGACCAGCGTACAGGTATCGCATGTATGAGCAGGTAGGACAGGTTTGTGCTACCCTGGGGTGGCGATGAAGACTCTGCATCTGGATCCGGCTGCTCGTGAGCGGGCTGCCCTGGTGACCGAAGAGATTGACCGGCTGCTCGGGGAGGGCAAGCGGCTTGCGGTGACCGTGGCCGAGGAGCAGGAGTTGCTTTCTCCCCAGCAGGCGGCGGATCGGCTTGGGTTCTCTCGCCAGCACGTCGTGCGGCTGATCGGCTACGGCGAGCTCCAGGCCCAGAAGTTGCCCGGGTCGAGCTACTGGAAGATTCCGCTTGCATCGGTGCTCGCCTTCGAGGATCGCCGTGAACGCGCCCGTGAGCTCACCGATGAGTGGTCACGCGACCTCGACGCGATGGGTGCACCGTCCGAGTGACGGATGCACACCCGCCGCGTGCGGTCCTCGATACCGACATCATCTACTCGCGCGTTCTGCACGAGCTGCTGGGACGCGTCGCGGACGAGTTGCGCCTGTTTGACATCTTCTGGAGCGAGGAGCTGTTGGCCGAGGCTACAGACGCGCTCATCGAGAAGAAGGGCCTGGCAGGCGAGGTCGCGCGACGATGGGTCGAGCACCTCCCGCGGAACTTCCCCGCTGGACGCACCGACCTCTCTGAGGTGCCTTCCGCCACGGACCTCAGCGGCCTCACCACCGATCCCGCAGACCATCATGTGTGCGCTCTGGCGGTGGTCTCGAACGCCGACTACCTGTTCTCGCATGACCGCGGCTATCTGCGCGACGGCCTGCAGCGTTACGGCGTCGAGGTTCTCGCTCCCGACGAGTTTCTCGCCACCGCGTTCGATACCCATGCTCGGGGAATGCTCAGCATCTTGGAGCTGCAGGCGAGCACCTGGGCGGGAGGACGACCCATTGAGGAGTTGCTCGCCGCGATCGAACGCGCTGGCGCTCCCGCTCTCGCCGACAAGGCCCGCCGCTCGTTGAGTCTCTGACGCTGGCCGCCGAGGGTGGCCTGTGCCTCGCCTGCGCAGGGGTAATCGGGAGGATCACGGGTCTCGTGGGGATCAGGCCCGCAGTCGGGTACTCCCGTTTGTCGTAGCGCTTGTGGAGCGCTGGTGTTCTCAGCGCCCGAAGGGGCTATTTGCTTTGTCCTTGTTCCGAGTGAGCCCCTCAAATGCTTTCAGGAGGCCGTGCGTCTTTGCTGGCGCTTGAGCTGCGACAGGCGTCGGTGGATCGGGCTGATCTTCCGGGGCAGCTCGGGCGCCTCCGGCGCCGCGCATACAAGGAATACCTGCGTCCGCTAGGCGAGCGAGAAGAAGGCTCTGCTCGACTGGGCTGCTCGCCGTGGTGAGAACCCGCAGCATCTGGGGAAGGGTAGCGAGCGAGGGACTCGTGTTGGGCGACCGTGAGGACGCCACCGAGAGCCAGCACACGCCGGAAGCACGCGTCTCGGGGCCGCGCCAGACCTTCGTATGGTCCCATGCAAGCGTCTGCTTCGGTCAACGAACTCGCAAATCACTACAAAAACACCCTAGCGGCAGCCGGAGCCAAAACTTGCGGTGACCAAAACCGCAACGTGGAGGTTTCGCGTCCGACGGTGGCGGTTTTGGTCGTCCAAACGGCCAGGGCGATCGGGGGACGGCGAGCGATTGGTGTGGGGGGAAAGGGCCGATCCGTTCGACAAGAGGGCAATGGCCGGCACGACGACAGCGCCCGGATCGGACGCCAGTACCGAGACGGCTCGCCTGCTGACGGCAGACGAGCTTGCCTCGCGCTTGGGCGTACAGCCCTCATGGGTCAACAAGGCAGCGCGTGCGAATCACATCCCGCACGTCCGCATCGGCCGCTACCGGCGGTTTCGCTGGCCGGATATCGAAGCGTGGCTGGAGGAGCAGCGGCTGGGCTCATGACCTCGCCGTCGATGCCCTCGCGTAAGATGTCGCGCAGAGATAGGGAGTGTCCCCGGGCTGGAACCCCGGGGACACTCGGAACGTCGGTCGAGAGGCGCTTTGAACCGCCCCTCGGCCTCCTACATCAGGAGATAGGATCCCGATGCAAGCTCATAGAACGCATGCCCAGGTCAGTGTCGAACTGTCCACGACCCTCCGGGGGAAACCGCGTTCCAAGCCCGTTTGGATCATGCGCTACCGCCTTCCGTCGGGGAAGAACTCTCGCAAGGTGCTTGGCTCCGCGTGGACGAAAAAGGGCCGTCCCCCGAGTGGATACCTGACGGAAGGCGACGCGTTGGCGAAGGCCAACGCGTTCGCCGCAGAGCACTCGGCGGACACGCCAAGCACACGACGGACGTTCCAGGCCGGGCTGGACGCTTTCCTGCGCTATTGCCGCGAGGAGAAGGGGCTTCGGGGCTCGACGATGCATGACTACCGGCTGATGGGGAATGTCTCGCTGCCCGTCCGTGGCAATGTGATCGGACGTGGGCGGATCGCGTGCTCGACACATTCACGGCTGCCGAGCTGATCGCCGTTCGACGTGAGTTGATCGACGCCGGTCGTAGCGCCCACACTGTGAATCACCACCGCCGGATCCTCCGCGGCGTCTTTGGAACTGATCCGTCGAGTCCGGCGCTCGCGTGGCCCTGGATGGCTCAGAAGGTCGAGAGCGAGGGCAAGCTGCAGTTCTACACCCCAGCTCAGGTCCATAAGCTGCTCGCACACGCGTGGTCGAAGATGGACAAGGCGATCTACACGCTCGCCACCGAGGCCGGGCCGAGGCTGAGCGAGATCCGTGGGCTGAAGGTCGCCAACGTGGACTTCCAGGTGGGCATCCTGCGCTTCGAGGACGGCTTCACGACGAAGGGTGGGCACGCCGGCAACAAGGGCCGGCGGGTGCGCTCGGTCCCGATGACCGCCCACGTGCGGGCGGCGCTCGCTCCGTTCTGCGAGGGCAAGGCGGGGGAGAGGCTGGTATTCGAGCACGACGCCAAGCCCGGCGAGCCGATCTGTGGCTCCTCGCTGTACCGGCGGTTCATCAGCGCGAGCGAACGCGCCGGGCTTCCCAGGCTGCGCCTGCACGATCTCAGGCACACCTTCGGCACGCAGGCGATCCGCGAGTTCAGGGTCCCCGAGGTTCAGCGCCTCATGGGCCACCGGCATATCACGACGACCGAAATCTATCTGCACTACGCGCCCGATGAGAACGCCGCGGCGAGGCTCTCCTCGCTCTGGGAGGACGGCGGCGGAGGCGGAGACCCAGGGCCGACCGCCGCGCCGGGAACGCCGGTGGGCGATGACGAGCGTGCGGTCGACGCCGATCGGTCGAATGTGATCCCGCTGCTGCGCGCCGCCTGACGCCGCGCTTATGGGCCAGAGAGAGGGGCGAGCCGCATGGCTCCGCCCCTCTTTTTGGTCCCCCTCCACGGCCAAGTTGGGCAGACTTTGGGCAGACTTGGGCGATTTTGGGGCCCGATCCGAGTTGCCGAGCAACCAAGAATCTGTATGCGTTCAGTTGTGGGTCTTGGTGGGGCGGGCGCTGGTCGACTGGTAGGAGGGCTCAGACCAGTGTTGGGAGTGGGTCGCCGCGGGCGTAGGCGGTGAGCAGCTCGCGCATATAGGCGAACATCGAGCGGGTTTGGAGGCGGCAGGTGACGGAGGCGGACAGCGCCCGCTCGATGAATCGCTCGCCGTCCTCGGATTGGGTGCCGTGCGAGAGCTTGCGGTAGATGACCGGCCCGCGGAGCGCTCTCTCGGCTGCGTTGTTCGTCGGCTCGACGCTATTGACGATCACGAACGTCCAGAGCGCCGGCCAGATCTTCAGCAGGTTCTTGGCGAAGCGGCGATGAAAGCGCGTGTAGGTGCTCTTGCGTGCGGCGCGTTTGAGCAGCTCCCGAAGTTCGGCCTGGACCGGAGCTATCTCGCTCGCGAGGCGTTGGCGATCTGAGTGCTCGCCAAAGGCGTGCCAGGTCTCGAACAGTCGCTTGGTCAGCTCGCTGCCGGCCTCTCCGAACTGTTTCTGCTCGGCCAGGGCTCCTCCCGCGTGGAAGGCGAAGTCTCGCTTGAGATGCTCCCAGCAGGCTTGGCGTGAGGCGGGGTCGATCAGCTCATACGCCCACCAGCGATCCGAGCCCACGATCCCCTTGAAGTCCGCACCGAGCAGCTCCTTGAGGCGATCGCGATGACGATCCTCTGCGATCCGGAAGATGGCCGCCTCGGGCGTGGTCGCGGTCCACATCGTGCGGCCCTGATGCGCGGTGAACCAGCCGGTCTCATCGACGTTGAGGACCGGGGATGCCAGCACATTCTCGACCAATAGCTCGTGCGGACCCCGCAACGCTGTGGCCGCACGCTGACAGATCGCATCGACCGCCCCGACCGACAACGCGAGTCCGAACAGGTCCCGCGCAAGCTCGGACATGTCGCGACGCGAAACCCGGTTACGCGCAGTCATCGTCACGACCGCGGCCTGCAAGTCGGTGCCGAACGGCGAGTCACCTACCCCGTCGGGCAGTCGCGCCACGGTCTTCTTGCCACACCCTGGGCAGCGCAGATGGTGAGTACGGTGCTCCAAGCAGAGCACCACGATCGGCGGCAGCTCAGCTACCTGATGGCGCCCGAACCGCCTGCCAGGCTGATGCTCCTGCTCGCTGAACACACGTCCGCATCCGCCGCACGCCTCCGGGTAGTGATCAACGATCTCATCCACCTGGTCCTCCGGTAGCAGCTTGCGACCGGAGCCCTTGTGCCCGGACTGGGCGCCCACCTTTCGCTTCTCGCCCTCCCGCTTGCTCCACAGCTTCGCCTTCGCCCGCGCCTCCGCGCGACGCTCCGCCCGCGTCTTCGGCGGATCCTGCGACGGTGGGCTCGACGAGTTACGCGAATCGCCGCGCGCCTGCTCCTCAAGCCGAGCGACCCGTTGCTCCAGACGCTCACAACGCGCCGCGAACTGCTCGCGCTCGCCCGCCAGCTCAACGATCGCATCGACGCACCGCTCCCGCCCCGCACCATAGATCGCCTCCGCCTCCGAGCGGTCCATACCCACAAGATTCGCTGCACCACCAGCCAATCCTCGCTACAGGACTACCCACAACTGAACGCTTACTAGAATCTGCGCATTTGCAGGCTCTTTGCATGAAGGCGACGACCGGAATCGAACCGGTGTAGACGGCTTTGCAGGCCGCTGCGTAGCCACTCCGCCACGTCGCCGGATTTGCCCCACCAGCCTATCGGGTGGAGCGAGCGCCGAGCGGGGCTGAGGTCATCGGGATCGCCGCGCGTCCTCCCGTTGTGGGCGGCGAGGCGCTTAGCGGGCCGTTGGTGGGGCGTTATGAAGTCCTTCCCCCGCCGTTAGCCGCGCTTTCGCGCATTGTTAGCGGCCACACAGCGGCCCCTCCGATCATCGACTCATTCCCACAAACCCGGAGGTGACCATGAGGCGACTATTTCTACCCATGCTGTTGGCAGGACTCACCGGAGCCGTTGCCGCGGGCACCGCGGCGCTCCTGCTTGGTGGCGAGGCGTCGAGCGCGGCGCCGCAGGCGCGCACGCCCAAGTCATCGATTCGGGTCGCCTCATCCTCGGCAGCCGGCGCCCGTCGCGATGTCGCCTCGACGGCGCTCTCGGCGACCCAGATCTATGAACGAGACTCGAAGGGAGTCGTCTCGATCAAGGTGAGTACCCCAGAAGGCGAGGATGAGGGCACCGGCATCGTCCTCAACGAAAAGGGCCTGATCCTCACCAACGACCACGTGGTGAAGGGTGCGACCAGCATCTCGATCGACGCCAGCGGATCCTCCCACACGACCCGTGGCGCGATGCTGGTCGGCGAAGAAGCCAACCAGGATCTGGCGCTCATCCGCGTCGACCCTTCAGGGCTCAACCTGAAAGCGCTACCGCTCGCGAGCTCCAGTTCGGTGCGGGTCGGCGACACCGTGTACGCGATCGGCACTCCCTACGGCCTGGAAGAGACCTTCACCAAAGGCATCGTGTCGGCGCGCCACCGCGAAATCTCAGCTCCCGACGGCGCCAAGATCGTGGGCGCGATCCAGACCGACGCCGCGCTGAACCCCGGCAACTCCGGCGGGCCGCTGCTCAACGAAGCTGGCGAAGTGATCGGCGTGGACTCGCAGATCGCCAGCGATGCGGCGAGCGTCGAGGGCTCGCAGCCGGGGAGCACCGGCGTGGGCTTCGCCATCGCCACCGACACGGTCGTTTCGGCGGTGCGCGCGATCGAAGCCGGCAACGGCGTCAGCTACGCCTCCGCGACCGGGCAGAGTCAGGCCGAACGCGGCCACGGGACGCAGTCGTCGCCTTACGGAACCCAGAGCCCCTACGGCGAAGCCGAAACGCAGGGCCCCGGAGGTCTCGAAGAAGCGGGCGGATCCACAGCTGGCGGCGTGGAAGGCGCAGGCGAAGCCGCCTCCAGCGAATACGGAGGGGTCGTCGGTGGCGGAGGGCGCGTGGTGATAGTCCCGTGATCCGCGAGAGCCAGCCGCAGGCCCTACTGTCTCACATCGGCGGGATTACGTCGTCTCAGATCGACGTGCGGCGTCCCGTGCGGCGTCCCGCCGATCTGAGACAGCCCAGTCCCGTTCATCTGAGACCGTGACGTCCCGTCCATGTGAGACTCGGCCGGTGGAGTAGCGCGCTCCGCTTCGGATCGGGCGGCTGGGGGGGCGCGTCTGAGGGCTCAGTGGGCCCCGGAGAGTGCTGGCTGAGTCCGTAAAGTCAACGTGATGGAGAGCCATGACGTAACCCGCGTTGCCTCACCGATCGAGCTGGTGCGCCTGCTTCCGTTCTACGCGCGCCATCCGGTTATCGCCGACGCCAACGTCCTGTTCCAGGACACCGAGCGCTATGCGAGGACGGGCTTCACCGTCTTGACCCTGTTGGCGAAGCAAGACGTCATCGCGCTATTGACCTGCGAGCACGTTCGCGACCGGTTGCCTGAGATCATTGCCGAACGCGGCCGCAATCCCAGCGCGCAGCAGCACGTGTGGGAGGAGGTCTATCTGCCGCTTGTGCGCTTCGTGCGCGTGCCCGAAGCGATGTGCTCGGGGCACCCGCAGATCGAGGCGATCGTCGATCCCGAGGATCGCCCGTTCGGGCGGCTTGCGATAGCTGTCGCGCCGGGGCTTCTGCTGACTCGCGATCATCACTTCAGCGACGTCGGGCTCGGTACCGAGCAGTGGGCCGACGCGCTGACGATCCTTGGTGATCTCGTCGAGCTCGATGCCGCTCTCTACGGCAGTGCGCACACGGTCGTGCTGCTCGCGTGGCTCGCTGGACAGCTCGTTCGAGGGATCTGGCGGGCGTTGGCTTCGGAGCCACAACTGTCACTGGCCGCCGCGGGCCTTGGGTTGCTCCTGCTCATCGAGAACAAGAACGACGTGATCCGACGCGCCCGGGCCTTTGGCTCGGCCATCCAGACTTCGGGAACACGCGTCCTTGACGTGGCAGCTCCTGTGCTCGAGCGCAGGCAGGACGCCGAGGGGCACCTGACTTCGCGGCTTGAGAGGCCTAGCCTGCCGCGGAGTGTGGAGTCGATCTGCGCCCGGCAGATGTCGACGCAGCGCCATCCGGTGACAACCGAGGCGCTGCTCGACGCCTGCAGCAGCGGCGGGCACAAGCTGGTGCTGCCGCAGTTCGAGCGGTTTCTCCGCACGCACCCTAGCTTCACGAGAACATCGGCCGGCGCGTGGGAGCTTGGAGCGCTCGGCCTACCCGTCGTCGACGCGGCGACTGTGCCGTGATATTGGGGTTCTACGGCTCGAGCGTGCCGGGCAGCCGGTGCGTGGGGTGGCGGTTAAGACTGTTTCGGTTGTTGTCATAACACCGTGTCGTGCGGGGATCGGCGTGCCGCGCGGCGTCCTGCACATCCCGCAGCGACGCTCCTTCGTCGAGTGCGGCGTCTCACCGATCTGAGACAACCCATTCTTCCATCCGACGCGACGCCCTCAATGGTGTAGTCCGCGACTAGCTGCGTGTGGGCGCTCGCTGCGTTCCCGGTCAGCAGCGTCCGGCTTTACGCGAGCGATTCGAGCGTGAGGCCGGGTACGGACTTGAAGATGGTGTCGTTGGAGACGAGCGGGATCCCGAGTCGGATTGCGCTCGCGGCGATCCAGCGGTCGGCGTTGTGCTCGCGCTGCGCGAGAGCGTGCCCGATCGCGGCGCAGTTGGCGCGTAGCCGGGCGCATATAGCCACGAGTTCGGGGCCGGTGTGGACGACCTCCGCGCGCTGGATCTTGCTGTCGAGCTTCAGCATCCGCGCCTCGCCCCAGCCGCGGCGGATTGCCCCGTAGCGCAGCTCTGCGGCCGTCTGGAAGGAAATGAACGCCGGGCGACCCGTAATGATCGGCGCGTAGCGCTCAGCCAGCCGTGAGGTCGGGACCAGGTCGGCGCTGAAGACATCAGTGTCAATCACGATCGCGCCGCGCGGTCCCGATGCGGTCACGACTGGATGGCTGCGAGGAAGGCCTCGCCCTCCTCTTCGCTGAGATCCTCGATCACCATCTCATCGTGGTCAGGCAGCGGACGCGCTCGGCGGAACAACTCCTCGACCGGGAGCTCCAAGTGCTCGGGTTGGCTCTGGCTCGCAGGATGTGTCGACACGGCTCTTGAAGTGTAGGGAGCATCGCCGGGTCGCGTCTCATGAGCCGGGGGGTTTGATGTTGCGGGCGTAGCCTCCGCTTTGTCCTGAGAAGACCAAGCGATGGAGGTACGCCCGCATGGAGAAGGTAGCCCCGAGCGAGAGGTTTCGCTGCGAACTGGATGAGGTGTTGGCCGGTGTGGCTGGCGAGGATGATCCGATCGAGGTGGTCGGGCGGCTGGGAGCGCGGCTGATCTTGCAGCAGGCGTTGGAGGACGAGGTCACGGAGTTCCTCGGCCGACGGCGGTATGAGCGTGCTGTCGAGGCGGTCAGTTACCGCAATGGCCACGAACCGAGGACGGTGAAGACGACGAGCGGCTCGATGAATCTGGAGCGTCCGCGGGTTCGCAACGCGAGCAAGCTGGGGTTTGAGAGCCGGGTCCTCGACAAGGGCGTCACGCGAACGCACGCGCTGGAGTCGCTCGTGATCAGCGGCTTCTTGCGGGGACTATCGACCCGTGATGTGGAGGCTGCTTTGGAGGAAGTCTTCGAGGAGCCGATCGCGTCGAAGGCGACGGTTTCCCGGATCTGTGAGGACACCCGGGAGCGATACCGCCAGTGGTGCCGGCGGCGTCTTGAGCAGCACGACATCGTCTACTGCTTCTTAGATGCGATCTACCTGAAGCTGCACCCCGACGACACGCCGGCGGAGGGCGTCCTGGTGTGCTGGGGCGTCACGCTGGAGGGCCGCAAGGTCCTCCTCGGACTGGCTCTGGGAAGCCGTGAGAGCTACGACAGCTGGCTCGCGTTCGGCCGGGACATGATCGCCCGCGGCCTACGGGCGCCGGCGCTCGTGATCGCCGACGGGGCACCCGGGATCTGGAAGGCAACGCGGGAGCTCTGGCCCACGGCGTTGGAGCAGCGCTGCACCGTCCACGCGCTTCGGAACGTCACCGGAAAGCTCCCCCAGCGCCACCATGAGGAGGTCAAGGCGCGCTGGTGGAAAGCATTCGACGACGCCCGCTCCCCGGGCGAGGCCAGCCGCGAGCCGCAGAGCATCATCGCCGACTACAAGACGGCTTACCCCTCAGCGATGGCCGTCATCGAAACGGACCTGCCAGCGCTCGTCACCCACCTGCAATTCCCGTCCGCTCACCGCAAGCGGATCAGGACAACGAATCTCCTGGAGAGGACGTTCGTGGAGGTCCGACGGCGCACCAAGGTGATCGGCCGATTCCCCGGCGAGACATCCGCCCTCTCGCTGATCTGGGCGGTGCTGGAGCTCTCCAGCCGCGGCTGGCGCGGCGTGAAGATGAACCCCAAAACCGTCGCCGAGATCGAGCGGCTACGCCGCCAACCCCGCGACACCGCAGTCCCCCCACCAGCCACGACGAACACCGAGGAGGTGATCGCCGCATAACATCCCCCTCAAGCGGAGCTACCCCGAACAAATTCACCCGGGAAATGAGACGCGACCGGGAAACGTCAGGGTACACCTGATGGTCGAACCGGTTCACTGCGGAGCCGGGCGACGAAAGCCCGCGACGCACACGCGAGCAGCCCGCATCCATCGCAAGCGCAACCTGATTGAATGCCTGCGGGTAGACTCTATGCCTGCGGCGGTAAGCCTCCGGTGATGTGGTTGATCACTCGGCGGAACTCCTCGGTGGGGGAGAAGTCGACGTACTCGGAGTCCTCGAGCGCCTCTGGCGCGTGGCCGGGAGCCCAGTAGAACGCGTCGCCGGCCGCGAAGTCCTGATGCCCGTCGGTCGTGTGCATTCGCACGCGACCCTTGATCATGTAGCCCCAGTGCGGGCAGGGGCAGAGGTCGTCGGGGAGGCCCGTCGTAGCCGGGCGCAGATCCGCGCCGGCGGGCAGGCGGACGAAGCCGACCGACAAGCCGTCCTCGTCGCGGAGACGGAGTTGCACGCCATCGTCGATGATGATCGGTAGGTCTTCGAGCGTGATTGCCTTCATGGTCTGCCCTCCTCGTTCTGTGGATGTTGCTCGGTTCCGGAGCTCTCGGCGACGTCAGTGGCTCTGGCGTACGGCAGCTCGCGTACAGCGAGTCGTAGTCAAGCCGCCCCCCCGACCTCAGCGCACTGCGCTGTCTCTTGCACCTCTGTTGGTCCCGCGTCCGTGCAGGCGGCGGCCGCCGCGTATGCGGGGCGCCGGTTGAGGCGCTTTCTGCGCACATCCGCGCTGATGAGAGCGCCGATGTCGCGCAGCAGCTTCCGTCGGTCGCATCCCGGCTGCAGGAGCAGCCGGCCAGTGGCGCCCAGCAGGCGCGGTGGCGTGACGACTTGCGAGGGATACGAGCGGTGGGTGAACAGATCGATGACCGCGCCGATCTTGCCCTGCTCGAGCAGTCTTCTCTGCATCTCGGGAAACACGGTGGGCAGGGTGCCCGCCTTGCCGAGGTCGGTTGCCAGCCAGTAGTGCCCCGCTGCATCCCGGTCTCGCCAGCGGGCCCAATCCGCCAGTGCACGGTCAAGCTCCACTCCAGAACCATCCAGAGCGCCGGCGATCGCCGGCGCTAGCGCATCGACCTGCCGGAACGCGTCCTGGATCCCCTGGCCAGGCGTCGGATCCTTGAAGTGGCCGGCGTCGCCTACCAGCACCCAGCCAGGGCCAGTCGCCTCCCGGAAGAACCCCTCCCAGCGCAGCATCCCAAAGATCTTTCCCACCCGACGCGCGTTTCGCAGCGCCTGCGCCACCGGATCACAACTGAGGATGTACTCCATGAAGCTGCCCTCCAGGTCCGCCCGGAAACGAGGGAGCTCACGCAGGCCGGCAACGACACCGGCCTGATAGAGCCCGCTGTCGGCGGGCGTCGCGAAGACGAGTCGCTCCCCCCAGCGATGCTGAACGAACGCGGGCTCGGACCCGGGATCGGCGCCCTCGAAGAATGACCAGTAGGAGAAGCGCTCATTCGGGGTGAGGTTGTACTTCCGCGCTCCTACGAGGCTCGCGATCGTGGAGTTGCGACCGTCGGCGCCGACCACCAGGCGCGCCTTCAGCGTGGTCTGTGAGCCGCTCTGTGTGACCTGCACGCCAGCGACCCGGCCGCCGTCGTGCACCAGCCCTGTCACCTTGCTCGCCATCCGCACATCGGCGCCTGCCTCCGCGGCGCCTTGCACGAGGATCGGGTCGAGCAATGTGCGCCGCACCGACGCGGAACCGCCGACGTCGCCCGGCCGTTGGGGAATCGGAGTGATGTATTTCAGGTCCTCTTGGCGCACGTCGAAGTGGCCGACGAGTGGCGCGCGGGTGGCGCGGATCTGGTTCATGACCCCGAGGCGGTCGAGGAAGGCCAGCGCCTGCGCCTGGAAGCTGTGTGTCGAGAGGGTGTCGCGTGGGAATGTGGCCTGCTCCACGACTGCAACTCGTACGCCGCGCCGAGCAAGCAATGCCGCCAGCGGCGAGCCTGCGCAGCGGGCCCCGACCACGATCACGTCAAATTGCTCCATTGGTCGCCCTTACCCTTACGCCTGCGGCGGGATGTTCTGGTTGAGGTGGAACAGGTTGGTTTGGTCGTAGCGGTCCTTGAGTGCGCGCAGCCGGTCGAACTTCGCTCCGTAGGCTGCCCGGACCCGGTCCTGCCCCTCGGCGGAGAGGAAGTTGATGTAGGCGCCGCCGGTCAATGAGGGCTCGATCTCGGCGTAGAGGCGCTGCGCCCAGGCGATGTGAGGGTCGAAGCTAGCTGTCGGCTCGTGGCTGGTGGCGATCGCGTTGAGCACAAATGGTGCCTGGCGCTCGGCGTAGGCGGTCTCGTCCTCGCCGACCCTGGCGATGGCGCCGCCGAAGTGCTGGATGTGGATCTCCGAGGACGGCGACGTCGCGTCCTGGTGGTATCTGGCCATGGTCTCGATCGCGTGGTCGTCGAGCTCGCGGAAGTAGCCGGCCTTCATGTAGGCCTGGGTGCCTTTCGGCCAGAGCCCGTCGAGCAGGCTCTGCATCTGCACGTAGGGCATCGGGCCGATCAGATCCGCGACGGGATCGCCGAGGTCGCGCATCGGCTGCATCACTTTCATCCCCTCGTTGGCGTCGCCGGAGTAGCAGCCGACCAGGGCGATGAGCTTCTTGCCGTGCCAATCCGTGGGGAGGAACGGCGCGGGCGGCGCTGTGATCAGATTGACCAGGGTGCTCAGCTCGTCCGGCAGGTCGCGGGCGAAGTCGCGGTAGAAGCGCATGACCTCCTCGGCGCGGTTGCCCGGGTAGAAGATCGGGCCGGCAGCCACGGTTGGGCCGACCGGGTGCAGGTCGAGTTCAAACGCGGTGACGACACCGAAATTGCCGCCGCCACCGCGCAGGCCCCAGAGGAGGTCTGGGTTCTCCTCGGCGGTGGCGTTGAGCACCTGGCCGTCGGCGGTGACCACCTCGGCCGCGCGCAAGTTGTCGCAGGCCAGGCCGTGCTTGCGCATCAGCCAGCCGATGCCGCCGCCGAGAGTGAACCCGGCGATGCCGGTGGTGGAGATCAGGCCACCGGTGGTCGCGAGACCATGCTGCTGGGTGGCGGCGTCGAGCTCGCCCCAGGTGACGCCGCCCTCCGCGCGAGCGGTGCACGCGTCCGGATTCACCTCGATGCCCTTCATCGGTGAGAGGTCGATGACGATGCCGTCGTTGCAGCTTGAGAAGCCGGGGATGCTGTGGCCGCCGCCGCGGACGGCGACGTCCAGTCCCTCGCTGCGCGCGAAGCTGATCGCGTGGCGCACGTCGGCGGTGTTGGCGCAGCGGGCGATCACGGCGGGGTGGGCGTCGTGGGCACCGTTCCAAATCGCCCGTGCCTCGTCGTAGACCGCGTCGCTGGGTCGTACGACGGAGCCCGTCAGACCGTCCTCGAACTCCGTCAGCGTTGCCGCTCCAAGCACTCCGTGCGTTGCCATTGATCGCTCCTCCTAGTTGGGATTCCGCGTCTCACATGACGACGCATAGCGAGGCTAGGGGGGACCTCTTAGCGTTCACTTTGCAGCGTCTTTGCCCTCCAGTTCTCTGCAGTAGGCGATACCGGCGTCGGCGCTGAGCAGCTCGAAGTGCCGGCTCGCCCGCTCCAGCCAGCGGCGCCCCATCGCCGCCTCACCGTCCTCCGCACAGATCGCCGCCAGCACCGCCAGTGCCCACCCCTGCTGGTGGGTCGTATCCATTCCTCCATAGACCGAGGCGGCGGCCTCGAGATGAGCCCTGGCATCGGCGCGGTCGCCGGCGCAGAGCGCCACGTTCGCCAGGCTCAGCTCGGCGGCGCCGAGGCCGACCAGGTCGTCGTTTTCGGCAAACCAGGTGCGGCTCTGCCCGCCCGACATGCGGGCGCCGTCAGTGTCGCCTGAACAGGCCAGAAGCATCGCCAAGCAGCTGCGGGTGATCCCGGCGCCCCGGCGGTCGCCGATCTCCTGTCGCAGGGTGAGGCTGCGCTGAAGCAGCGACTGGCCTCGTTCGAAGTCGCCGCTGGAGCGGGCCAGGTTGCCGAAGGCGTTGAGCGCGAACGCCTCGCCCTGCTGGTCGCCGAGCTGATCGAAGCGGGCGAGGCTCTCTTCGAGTAGCTCCTCCGCATGGGTGAAATCGGCCTCCGCGCGATCCACCGCGGCGAGGTTGACGAGAATGTGGGCGACCGCTGCAGCACCACCCACGCGGCGGGCGACGATCGCGGTGTCCTCATGCAGGCAGAGCGGGTAGGCGACCTCCGGTTCGACCGAGATCATCGCGTAGCTGAGCGGCCAGAGCGCTGGGCATGGCGCGGCGCTGAGAGCGCGGGCGTGCTCCAGCGCTAGTTCGAGCTGCTCCCGCGCGGGGCTGTATTCGCGTCGGAGCCAGGCGGCGATGCCACGCGTGTGCGCCGCCCACATCGGCGGTCGCTCAGCTGGCAGGTCCTCGGCGGCCAGCGCCTCATGTTCGCGCACGATCAGCTCGATGTCCTGCGCGGGGCTGAAGATCGCTCGGTAGGCGGCGGAGATCTCGACCGCGTCGAACATCCCAGCTCGGTCCTCGAGTTCGCGGAAAATCGTCACGCTCTCGGCCGCGAACTCGTGGACCTGCCCCCGCACGCCGCGACGCAGCGCGATCACACAGTTAGCGAGCAGGGCGCGGGCGCGTACCGCTGTCGGCTCGGGCGCCGCGGCCAAGGCAGCGGTGAGCCATCGATATCCCTCAGCGAGGTAGCCAAGCATCAGCCAGAAGCGCCACAGGGCGACAGCAAGACGCAGCGCCGCTCGCGGGTCGGCGACCAGCGCCGATCCCAGGGCGGCACGGAGGTTGTCGCGTTCCTTATCGAGGTCCCGCAGCGTCGCTCGGACCGGCAGCTCGCCAGCTGGCGTAGGGTCGCTCTCGGCCAGTGCGATGTACCAGTCGCGATGGCGCTGCTCGAACTCGCGGCGCTCTCCCGCGTCCTCGAGACGCTCGATGGCGTACTGGCGCACGGTCTCGAGCAACCGGTAGCGATGGTCCTCGGATCCCTCCTCAACGTGCACGAGCGACTTGTCGATCAGCCGGCCGAGCACCGCGACGGCCTCGCTGCGCCCGAGCGGATCCTCGGCGCCGACATCCTCGACCGCTCTGAGGCCGAAGCCGCCGGCGAAGACGGCGAGTCGGCGCAGGAGCACCTGCTCGTCAGCCTGAAGCAGCTCGAAGCTCCAGTCGAGCGTCGCGCGCAGAGTCTGCTGCCGGGTCATCGCGGTCCGAGCTCCGGCTGAGAGCAGGTCGAGCGAGTCGTCCAGGCGCTCGACGATCTGAGCCGGAGTGAGCACGCTCACTCGCGCCGCGGCCAGCTCGATCGCCAGGGGCATCCCGTCGAGGCGGTGGCAGAGAGACGCGACGGCGTCCGCGTTATTGGCGTCGAGCCCGAATCCGGGCGCGGCCTGCGCAGCTCGCGTGGCGAACAGCCGCACCGACTCCGCCGCCAGCAACTCCTCCACAGACGCCCCGGAAACCAGCCGAGGGAGAGAGAGCGACGGGACGCGCCAGGTCACCTCCCCGGGGATGCGCAGCGGCTCGCGGCTGGTCGCCAGCACGGTCAGGTTCGGACAGCGGCTGAGCAGAGCCTCGACGAGGCGTGCGACCGGCTCGACCAGGTGCTCGCAGTTGTCGAGCAGGAGCAACTGCCGGCGATCGCCGATGTGCCCGGCGAGGGCGATCTCCGGCGCGCGGTCGGAGGCGAGCCTGATGTCCAACGCCTGAGCGATCGCCGGGCCGACCAAGTCGGGCTCGCCGAGCGCTGCCAGCTCGACCGGCCAGACCCCATCTGCGAAATTCCCCGTGAGCTGCCCCGTGAGCTGCAGCGCCAACCGGGTCTTGCCGCAACCGCCGGCCCCGGTCAGGGTGAGGAGCCTCGCGTCGCGGAGCAGCACTGCGGCCTCGGCCAGCTCACGCTCGCGCCCGACGAAGCCAGTCAGCTGTGAAGGCAGCCCGAGCGCGCCCGTGCCCGCCCGTTGTAGCTCGGAGCTCTCCATTAGTTCGGCGAGCTCCGCCTCCAGGACGAGACGGAGCTGGGCATGGGAATCGCGCCGCTCCTGGCTCCAGTCCTCATAGCGGTCCGCCGGCAGAAGCTCGGCGTCGAAGCCCTCGAGTACCGAGCGGTAGGCGCCTGGCACGCGCTGCTCGCGCGCCGTGGTGGCGAGCTCTTCGAAGACGACCGCGTCGATTCGGACCGGGTCCTTGGGGCTGAGCAGGATCAATTCTTCGCGCAGCTCCAGGTAGCGGCCGCCGTCCAGCCCGATCGAGTCGAGCGCGCGGCGGACCGCGAAGATCACCTGATGGAGGTTGTTGCGGGCGGAGTCTGGATCGCGCCCTGCCCAGAGCAACTCGGCGGCCTGGTCGACATGGAGGCGGTGCTCGGGAGCGAGAGCGAGCAGCTTGATCAGCGTCCTCGCCTTGCGCAGCCGCCAGGCGTCGTCTCCGATGACGTTGCTGCCAGCGCTGACGGAGAACGCCCCAAGGAGACCGATGCACAAGACGTCATCGCCCGGCGATGCGCGATGCTCGGGCGGGGGCGTCAGTTCAGCGGCTGCGATCGGTTCGCGCACGCTCCAACGATATGCCGAAAGCCTGTAGATCGCCGCCCGCAGCGGCGCCGGGCAGAGCCGCCCAAGCGAGCCGATCTTCAGACACCAGACCTCGGCGCCGCCCTCAAGGGCACTCAGCGACGCGAAGAACAAGAACTCTGCGAACAGCTACGACTCAAACCGCACAGGCTCTCCGAATACCGCCACAAGCTCCTGCCTGAGCTGAAACCGCTCGCAGTGTAGTTCGGGTCCGAAGGTCCGGCTAAGTGCTCTGGCTCAGAACCCGCATCGGGTGGGATCAGCACCTCGATGCCGTCGCTCACGACGTTATCGAGGTGCTCCTCGTTCCAATAGCCGCTGTCAGCTACCGCGACCCCGGGCGTCTCGGTGATACCCACCTTTTCCAGCTCTTGCTTGGTGGCTTCGACCATCGGCTGTAGGTGACCGAAGTCCGGGGAGCTGGCGGTCACCTCCGCGGCGAGCACGATCTGATGCTCGTTCACCGCGGCTTGCGTGTTGTAGCCCTGCGTGTAACTGCGCGGGGTCTTCACGTTCCGTGAATCAAGATCAGTCGTGTTGATCTTTCCCGCCGGGGTCTCGGGCGGCTCATATGGCTTTGGTGGGCGACTGAGTCGTCGGCCTTGCGTGTCGCGCCCATGCGCCCGGTAGTGCTCATATGCCTCGTTCGCTTCGCGCTCAACCGCGAGGTTCTGCTGCAACCGTCGCTCGGCCTCCAACAGTCGCCCGGCACGCGAGCGTGGGATCGGCATGGCCTCACGCCGGCGGTGCTCATCGAGCTGACGGCGAGCCTCGAGCAGCCACCCGTCGCGGCCCTGAACCCGCGGGACAATGACCTCGGCCTCGAGCTCGATCTTCACCCCGGAAGCCTCGGCCTCGCCGGCCGCGCGCCCGCTCTCCTCGCGCTCGCGCTCAAGCTGTTTCTTGGCCTCCGCCAGGGCGGCACGACGCCCCTCGCTTGTCCGAAGATGCTCGGGCAGCTCATCCCCACGAGCATCCCCGTAGAGCCCGTCCTCGGCCGCGTCGAGGTCCCCGGCCTCCTTGAGGATCTCCCGTGCGAGCTGCTCGTAGTCGAGGTTTGAGTGATGCGAGGCATTCGCGTGCATCTTCGTGCCGTCGATCGCGATCACCCCGACCTTCACGAGGCCTGCCCGCCTGCACAACCCGAGCACACTGCTAAACAGCTCAGCCAGCGCGTCCTCGTGGCGGGCACGGAACCTCGCGATCGTCGCGTGATCAGGCTTCTGCTGAGCGGCGATCACCCGGTAGGCAACATCCTCAACGCACTTGCGCTCGATCCCACGCGATGAGCGCTCACCCCGCGCATACGCGTAGAGCAACAGCGAGACCATCATCGACGGCTCGAACGCCGCCCGACCCCAGCCATCCTCGCGGTAGGAGCCATAGAACGGGTCCAGGTCCATCTCCTGAACCGACGCCAGCACGAACCACGCCAAATGACCCTCCGGCAGCCAATCCCGCGGGTCCGGCAGAAACAAGAACACCTGCTCACGATCACACTCAAGAAAGTTCTGGGGCATACCCAGCATCGTCTTAAACGCCTCGGACAGACCCCGGTTTGCGCGACACCCACCGTCAAGAGCGAGCGTGTCCGTCTGCCGAATACGTCGCCGAACTTCCGAACCAGAGCACTAAGGGCCTATCCCGGTAGGTCCGCACGCCGGATGCGCCCGCTGGCCGGCGCATGGCTGCGTCCTCGGGACTCGACGTGGCGCTGCCACGCCTTCGCCCCTGCGTCCTTGCCCTGCTTGGCCATCGAACGCCCCGGACGCACGTCCTCTACCGGGATAGGCCCTGAGATGGACGTGGTTGTCAAGGGCGGGGTTGGGGTTTGTTGTTTTGGTGGTCATGGTGGGTGTGGTTGCTGGGGCCGGGCGACCGGTGCGAGGGCAACGACGACTGTCACTCTGAGATTCGCGGGTCGGGACCGCAGGACAGTGTCCGGTCGTGAGCTGCCTCGAACTAAGATCGCGAGTCGGGATCGCATAGGGCCTTCGAGGGTCCTCCGGCGGTCGCACCGGTCGCCCGGCGCCAGCACCCGGGGGTTGGTCAGGCGGCGAGTTCCTCCTTGCGCTCGGGCTGGTTGGTCATTGCTGCCCATAGGAACCCGGTGAGCTCGCGGGCGATCGCGATGTTGACGACGGTCGGGCGCTTGCCGTGCTCGGTGAGGTGGCGGTAGCGGTGGTGCAGGCGGATCTGGGCTTGCCAGGCA
This sequence comes from uncultured Solirubrobacterales bacterium, assembly GCA_963794715.1. Lineage (GTDB taxonomy): Bacteria > Actinomycetota > Thermoleophilia > Solirubrobacterales > Solirubrobacteraceae > Palsa-744. Next base: position 1,780,351 of record CAWCEY010000002.1, read on the forward strand.
CGCTCGTCGGGCTGCGGGCCAGATGCGGGCCTGCGGGGAGCGTGACGGTAGTGCCAGGCTGTCTCGACCAGGAGGCGGCGGGCGTGACGGTTGCCGGCCTTGGTGATGTGGCCACGGTGCTGCTGCTCGCCGGAGGAGTACTCGCTCGGAGTGATCCCCAGCCACGACGCCAGCTCCCGTGGATGAGAGAACCGAGCGAAGTCGCCGATCTCGGCGATCAACCCGAGCGCTGTGAGCGTGGAGATCCCGCGGAAGCGAGAGAGGACATCGACCTGGCTGGCCCACTGCTCGCTGCGAGCGACCCGGTCGAGCTGGGTATCCAGCGCGTCAAGTTGACGCTCGATGCCATCGAGGTGGATCAGCATCTGCTCCAGCGCGAGTTGCGCGAGCGGGTCATCCAGACGCTGGCGAGCGACCCACGCGCGGTGGATCTTCGTCCAGGCCTTCTTGCCCTCGCGGAAGACCCGCCCGTGCCGCAGCAGTTGCTTCAGGACACGGTGGCGGGCCGCGGTCCTCGCGCAGCGCAGATCGTCCCGGCAGCGCAACAGATCGCGCAATCCCTCAGTCTCCGGTGTCGGCGCCTGGACGTAGGTCAGCTCGCCGGCGCGGAAGAGCCGCACGAGCTTCTTCGCGTCGCGGCGGTCGGTCTTGACCCGGTCGCCAGAACGAACCGGCACCAACGACGGCGCGATCACCTCGCACGCCACGCCGATACCACGCAACAGCCGCAGCAAGTCAAACCCGCCTGGCCCAGCCTCGTAACAGACCGCCAGGCCCTCAGGGCCACCAAGACGGTCGATGAACCGACGGATCGCCCTCTCGGTCGTCTCGATCCTCTGCACATCGGGCTGCCCGCCCACCGGTGGCAACGTCGAAGCGACGATCGAGAGCTTATGAACATCAAGGCTGACCCACAAACGCACATCAGCAGGCGCAATCAAGGCAGTAACGTCAGGCATGGCTGGTCCTCCATTCGTATGCGGCACTGGCCGCAGCGGTCGGTAACAACCGCGAGGCTAACCCGCGAACCTGCGAACGCCGAGGGCCAGCCCCACAACGTCCATGCTGACTAAGTCGCGTCAGCGTTTCCAGGCTCAGTCTCACATGAGCGAGACGAAGCTAAGTCGCGTCAGCGTTTCCAGGCTCAGTCTCACATGAGCGAGACGAAGCTGTCTCACATGAGCGGGACGCCGCACGAGTCGGCTGTCCGGACCTATGAGCTCAGCACGCTCGATAATGAATGTTATGTAAACTTACGACGGGTTGCAGACCGCCAAGGGCTAGGAGCGAGCGACATCCAGCACCGGCACGTCGTACTGTCTAATCGCGGCGTCGGCGCTGGCCAGCGTCAGCCTCTCCACACGCGCCTGCGCGACCAGCATCCGGTCGAACGGGTCGCCGTGCAGCGGCGGCAGCCTACCCGCCTCGCGGGCGTGGTCAAAGTCGATGGCGATGCGCTCGAACCCCGATTCGTCGGCAAGCTCAGCCAGGCGCTCGGGGGCCTGTATCTTGCCCAGCGCCCGCTTGATCTCGATCTCCCAGATCGTGGCGGCGCTCACGAGAGCGGCGTCGGCCGCTTCGATCGCCGCCCTGGTCTCTGCGCCCAGACGCTCATCGATTGCCCAGATGAACGTGTGGGTGTCCAGCAGCAGTCTCAGCCGCCCTCACCCTCGAAATACTTCTGTATCTCCCACGGCAGCGGATCGTCGAAATCGTCGCTCATCCAGATCTCGCCCTTGGCAAGCCCAAACTTCAGCGCTTTGCGCTTGTCAGGCGGCACGAGCTTCGCGAGCGGACGGCCGTTGCGCGCGATCACAATCTCCTCGCCGTGCGAGGCCCGCTCGGCAAGCCGCGACAGGTGCGTCTTGGCCTCGTGCATGTTGTAGGTCTCCGCCATCGCTTAGTCCAGCTTAGCAGGGGATTGGGACGATGCGGCGACGATAACTCTCCACTCGCGCTGTCAAAGCTGCTCGATAAGGTCAGGGGCTTGTGAGCAAGAACGCCAACAACGGCATCGAGGTCGAAGGCCTCGTCCGCGACTTCAAGGGCGGTGTGCGGGCCGTCGATGGAATCGATCTGAATGTCGCGCCCGGCGAGATCTACGGCTTCCTCGGCCCCAACGGCGCGGGCAAGTCGACCACGTCGCTGGTGCTGACCACGCTACTGCCGCCCACCGCCGGCTCCGCGCGCGTGGCCGGCTTGGACGTCGTGCACCACGGCCCGGAGGTGCGCCGCGTGATCGGCGCTTCGCTGCAGGACTCGGCGCTCGACCCGTTCCTCACCGGCAGCGAGCACATGCGTTTGCAGAGCTCCCTGCATGGACTGCCCAAGGAGTTGCGCGAGGCGCGCGGGCGCGAGTTGCTCGCGCAGGTGGGGCTCACCGAGGCGGCCGAGCGCAAGGTGGGCGGCTATTCCGGCGGCATGAAGCGCCGGTTGGACCTTGCGCTGGCGCTGGTGCACCGGCCGCGACTGCTGTTCCTGGACGAGCCCACCACCGGCCTTGACCCGCAGAGCCGCGCCGCGCTGTGGCAGGAGGTGCGGCGGCTGGCCGGCGACGGGGTGACGGTGTTCCTCACCACCCAGTACCTCGAGGAGGCCGATGCGCTGGCCGACCGCGTCGGAATCATCGACCACGGGCGGATCGTCGCCGAGGGTACCCCCGCCGAGCTGAAGGCCGCGATCGGGCGCCCCTCGGTCGAAGCCGTCCCCCACGAGCCCGGCGAACGCGAGCGGCTGGCCGCGGTGCTGCACCGCTTTGGCGAGGCCGCCGCGGCGGCGCGCAACGGCGTCGCCGTGCGGCTGCCCAGGGGCGCCGGGGACCTCGCGGAGATCGTCCGCGCGATCGACGCCGAGCAGTTGCGGGTGGCCGATCTGCGATTGCACTCCCCCACGCTCGACGACGTCTTTCTCGCCAAGACCGGCCGCTCGCTGGAGGGCGCCGCAGAGGACGATGACACCGAGCAGCCGGCCCCCGAGCCGATCTCCGCGTGAGCGCCTCGTTGATCACCCAGGTGGGCGCGCTCGCCCAGCGCTCGGTGCTGAAGACGCTGCGCCAGCCCTTCCAGATGTTCCCGATCGTCTTCTTCCCCGCCATTCTGCTGATCATCAACGCCAGCGGGCTGCACGCCGCCACGTTGCTGCCGGGCTTTCCCACGCACTCCTACGTGTCGTTCGCGATCGCCGTGGCGTTCATCCAGGGAGCGATGTTCTCGCTGATCAACACCGGCACCAACCTCGCCGAGGACATCGAGACCGGCTTCTTCAACCGCCTCGCGCTCACCCCCCTGCGACGCGTCTCGTTGATCGCGGGGCTGCTGGTCGGGGTCGCCGCGTTGGGGGCGCTGCAGTCGGCGGTGTACATCCTGCTCGGCGTCGCCGTCGGCGCCCACCTCCACGCCGGCCTCGGCGGCGCGCTGGTGGTGATCGTGCTCGGCTCGCTCACCGCGCTGGCGTTCTCCTCGTTCGGCTGCGTGGCGGCGCTGCGCACCGGCTCAAGCGAAGCGGTGCAGGGCCTGTTTCCCCTGTTCTTTGTGTTCATCTTCCTCTCCTCCTCCAACCTTCCCCGCTCGCTGTTGACCACCCCGTGGTTTCACACCGTGGCCACCTGGAACCCGATCTCCTACCTGATCGAGGGCTTCCGCAGCCTGTACATCTTCGGCTGGGATGAGACCGCGCTGCTGCGGGGCTTCGGCGTCGCGATCGGGCTGCTCGTCCTCGGCCTGTTCGCGGTGCAGGGGGCCTTGAAAACGAGGCTGCAGAGAACATGAACGCCGCCACACACCGCGCCTCCGATGCCGGGAGGTCTCAAGATGTGGAGGGGTCTCCCCCGTCATCGCCGGCCACCCCGCACGAGCAGTCGCGCAGCACCATGTGGGGCGTGGCCTTCGCGATCGCGTGGCGCGGGGTCCACACCTACGTGCGCCGGCCAGAGCTCGCGATCCCCTCGCTGGTGTTCCCGCTGATCTTCCTCGCCAGCTTCGCGGGCGGCCTCTCCGCGCTGGGATCGGTGCCTGGGTTTGACTTCCCCCCCGGCTACACCGCGTTTCAGTTTGTGTTCGTGCTGCTGCAGGCCTCGATGTTCAGCGGCCTGTTTACCGGCTTCACGATCGCTTTCGACTTCGAGAGCGGTTTCGCGCGGCGGTTGATGCTCGCCGCCGGCAACCGCCGCGGCGTGGCGCTTGGCTATGCGCTGGTGGCGCTCACGCGCGCCACGATCACGCTCACCGTGGTGACCGGCGTGGCGCTGCTGGCGGGTATGCGGATCACCGGCGACGGCGTCGACATGTTCGGCCTCTACGCCCTGGCGGCGCTGCTGGTGCTGGTCGGCTTCGGCTGGGCGGCCGGCGTGGCGTTCCGCTTCCGCACAATTCAGGCCGGCCCGCTGATGCAGACCCCGGTCTTCCTGATTCTGTTCCTCGCGCCCGTCTTCGTGCCGCTGCCCCTGCTCCGCGGCTGGATCCACGCGGTCGCCTCCGTCAATCCCGCCACAGCCTTCCTGGATGCCGGGCGCGGGCTGATCGCGGGCGTGCACAACCACACGGCGCTGGCATACATATGTGCCGTGGCGCTGATCGGCCTGTTCACGCTGTGGACGCTGCGCGGGTTGCGGGCGGCTGAGCGTGCGGGGTAGGCCACCACACCCCACATAGGGGCGCCGGGAGGGCTCAACCCAGCTGGTAAACCAGTGCGACCTGCGTGGAGAGGGTGCACGTTTCCACCGCGGGAAACGCAGACTTCCTGGCCGAGCGCCGCCGACGGTGCTTAGCGGGCGGGTTATGGACTGTCGGAGTCGCCCTGCCCTTCGCCGCCGGCGCAGCCGCCGCAAACACCGGTCCTCTGCTGGACCCGAAGTCGGGATGGGCGCCTTCGTATCCCTGGGCTGCCGGACATTCGATGTAGCCGCCGCCTTCGCCGATGCTCTGCACCTGCCCGAGCGTCGCGCCGGCCTTTTCGGCGAGGAACTGTGCCTTGGCCTGGCCGTCGGCGATCGCCGCGGCCATCGCCTGGCGGTAGGCGGCGATTGCCGCTTCGCTGCTCGCCGCGATGTTGACGGGTGCGTTCGCGACGCCTTCCACGCTCACCGTGCGCAGCGGCGCTGTCGTCTGCGGCGTGGAGCTGGAGGTCGTTTCGGCCTCAGCCGCGAGCACCAACACGCCCCCGGCCAACAACCCTGCTGCTGCCATGCCTGCGATGACGACCGGAATCCTCATGGGTCTCCTTGAGTGGCTCTCCGTAATGGTAGCGGCCCCCCCGCAGCAGCGACGCGCCGGCGGCGACCAGACAGGCGACGATCGCGAACGCAAACGCCTCGTGCAGGCCGGTGCTGAACGGCGCGGAAATCAGCCGCGGAAAGAAGGTGCGACCGGTGAGCGCGGCGTGGTTGGCCGGCGAGAGCGCCGCCAGCGCGTGCGCTCCGAGGAGGCTTTCCACCGGGTTGTAGCCCAGGAACGCGGCGAACAGCACCGACACGGGCGGCAGGTGCGCGACGCTGCCCGCGGTGGCGGGCGAGATGCCGTGGGCCTGCAGGCCGGCGCTCAGCGTGTCGGGCAGGCTGGATGCCAGGCCGAGGATCATCAGGGTGAAGAAGATCCCCACCGACAGCACCTGCGCGGAGTTCTGGAAGGTCTGGTTCATGCCCCCGCCGGCCCCCCGGTGCTGGGGCGGCAGGGAGTTCATCACCGCCGCGCGGTTGGGCGAGGCGAACATCCCCATCGAGATGCCCATCAGGAACAGAATGGCCGCGAACGCCGGGAACGCGAAGTCGATCGGCAGCAGGCTCAGCAGCACGAAGGCAAACGCGGCGGCCAGCATGCCCCCAGTCGCAAACAGCCGCGCCCCGAAGCGATCGGAGAGGTACCCCGAGGTGGGCCCGGCGATCAGCATGCCGACGGTGAGGGGCAGCATGTAGATGCCGGCGCGCAGCGGCGTGTCGGTGTAGTCCACGCCGTGCAGCGGCAGCCAGATTCCCTGCAGCCAGATGATCAGCATGAACATCAACCCGCCGCGTGCCACCGCCGAGAGGAACGTCGAGAGCGTCCCGAAGGAGAACGCGCGGATGCGAAACAGGGGCAGGCGGAACATCGGCTCGGCGGCCCGCTGCTCGATCACCGCGAACGCCAGCAGGCAGGCGATGCCGGCGCCCATCAGGCCGAGCACTTTGGGGCTGCTCCAGCCGGTGGGGTGTTCGCCGTAGGGCCGGATGCCGTAGGTGACGGCCACCATGATCAGGATCAGCCCGAGCGCGAAGGAGATGTTGCCCCCCCAATCCACATGCGCGCGTTTGGGTGTGCTGCGCTCCTGCAGCTTCAGGTAGGCCCACACCGTGCCGAACAGGCCCACGGGCACCGAGATCAGGAACACCAGCCGCCAGTCGATCGGCGCCAGGAGGCCGCCCAGCACCAGCCCGACGAACATCCCGCTGACGGCCACGATGTTGTTGATGCCCAGCGCCATGCCCCGCTGGTTGACCGGGAACGCGTCGGTGATGATGGCGGCCGAGTTGGCCAGCAGAAACGCGGCGCCGACGCCCTGCACGATGCGGAACACGATCAGGTAGGTGGCGCCGGCTCTGCCGGTCAGCCAGTCCACGGTCAGCACCAGCGAGGCGGCCGTGTAGATGACGAAGCCGAGGTTGTACATCCGCACCCGCCCATACATGTCCCCCAGCCGCCCCAGGCTCACGATCAGCACGCTCGTCACCACCAGGAAGCCGAGGATCATCCACAGCAGGTAGAAGCTGTTGGCGGCCACCAGCGGATCGAGTTTGATGCCGCGGAAGATCTCGGGCATCGCGATCAGCGTGATCGACCCGTCGAGCGTCGCCAGCAGCACCCCCAGGGTCACGTTGGAGAGGGCGATCCACTTATAGCGGTCGTGCGTATCGGAGGACACGCGCGGAAGGGAGGCGGCGGCCACCCCTCCAACCTAGCAACCTTACGGTGACGTAAGGATCAGTTTAGGGATGGGGATGGGAGGCCTGGCCCGGGGGGCCGGCCTCGGGTGGGCGGCATGGCGCTCCGCGTAGGCGAGCGTGTATGGCGCTGCCAGTCTCGCGTCTGGCGAGCAGCGGCGTGGACGACGCGTCGCGCTCAGGTGGCTGGCGGGCGGTACACCGTAACGACCGCGGCGCCGCCCAGCCCGATGTTGTGCTGCAGCGCTGCCTTGGCGCCCGCCACCTGGCGCTTCTCGGACTTGCCGCGCAGCTGCCACGTCAGCTCCGAGCACTGCGCGAGGCCGGTCGCTCCGAGCGGGTGGCCCTTGGAGATCAGCCCGCCGGAGGGGTTGACCACCCAGCGCCCACCGTAGGTGGTCTGCTCGCCTTCGACCAGCTTGTGGCCTTCGCCCTCGCCGCACAGGCCGAGCGCCTCGTAGGTGATCAGCTCGTTGGCGCTGAAGCAGTCGTGCAGCTCGATCACCTGGATGTCCTCGGGCCCCAGCTGCGCCTCCTCGTAGGCCTGCTGGGCGGCCTTGCGGGTCATGTCGGCGCCGACGATCTTGATGCAGTCGGTGGTGTCGTCGAAGGTGGATGACAGATCGGTCACCATCGACTGCCCGGCGATCTCGATCGCCTGCTCCCACAGTCCGTGCTCCTCCACAAAGCGCTCGCTGGCCACCAGCGCCGCCGCTGCACCGTCGGATGTCGGCGAGCACTGCAGCTTGGTGAGGGGCTCGTGGATCATGCGCGCGTCCTTGATCTCCTGCAGGGTGTACTCGTCCTGGAACTGCGCGTAGGGGTTGTTGACCGAGTGCTTGTGGTTCTTCCAGCCGATCCACGCGTAGTGCTCGGGCCGCGAGCCGTATTTCTGCATGTGGTCGCGCCCGGCGTTGCCGAACATCTGTGGCGCAAACGGCGATTCCTCCAGCGGGCGCAGCTCGATCATGCGACCCATGTGCTTGTCCAGGGCGGGCGTGCGGTCGGTGTACTTCATCCCCAGCGAGCCCTTCTCCATCTTCTCGAAGCCGATCGCCAGACCGCACTCGATCAGGCCGCCCTTGACCGCCTGGCGCGCCAGCCACAGGGCGCTGGAGCCGGTGGAGCAGTTGTTGTTGACGTTGACCACGGGGATCCCGGTCAGCCCCAGCCCGTACACCGCGCGCTGCCCGTAGGTGGAATCGCCGTAGCAGTAGCCGGCGAACGCCTGCTCGACCAGGTCATATGCAATGCCAGCATCGGCCAGCGCCTTGGAGCCGGCCTCCAGCGCCCACTCCGGGTAGTCGCCCTCCTTGGTGCCCGGCTTGTCGAACTTCGTCATGCCCACGCCGATCACGAACGTCCTATTGCTCATCGCTTGGCTGCTCCCGGTGTTGGTTGAAGATTGCAGGGGGAGTATGCCGGTTCTGAGCGACCATGCCGGGACCCCTCGCCCCTCCTCCCCGCCCCGCTGGGCCCGTAGTAGCATCGAAGGCGTGCACACGTGGATCTGGTGGGTGTTTCTCGCGGTGGTGCTGATCAAGCTGCCGATCGCCGCGCTGCTGCTGTGGATCCCCTTCCGCTCCGACGCCACGCTGGAGTCGCACGCAGCGAGCGAGCCCGACTCCCCCGGCGAGGACGAGGGCGGCAGCAAGACGCTCCCCGGCGACTTCCGCCACGGCCGGCGTCCCCGCTGGCCCGTCCACGGCCGCGGCCCCCGGCGCGGGCCACATGGCGGCGCCGCGCCGCCCTCCCCAGCGCGGATCCGCGCCGCGACCACGGGCGCCACGCGCGTCAGAGCGCGCCAGTAATCCAGAGCGCGCCGCTAAGCGCGGCACCCACCCCAGACGGCCCCCTTGGGCCGTCCCCTCCAAAAAATGTTTCCCTTCTACCGCTTGCGGTGGCGCTTACGCTGGAGCCTGGCCGCCTTCGCCTGTGCCCGGCGCTTGCGCAGCCGCCCCTCGGGGTTGCGTGTGCCGCCCGTCGCCACGCCTTCGACCACCGGCGCCACCGAGCGGGCGTCGCGCACGATCACGAACGCGATCCCTCCCAGCAGCAGAACCCCCATCGCCAGAGCGATCATCATCGGGGTGCTCGTCTTCGAGCTCGTTTCCGTGGTGGCGGTCGTCGCGGTGGTGGGGGTCCCCGTCGGCGTGGCGGCCGGCGCCGCGGCCTTCCCCGCCGGAGCGGTTTTCACTTTCACCGCCGGTGTGGTTTTCACGTTGGTGACCGCGGGCGCCACTTTCGCGCCCGTCGCCGGCTTCGCGGCCCCGGTCGCGGCAGTCGTGGTGCCGCCGAACAGGCTGGGCGCCGCGCCGGCGCCCGCGGATCCGAGCAGCAACAGCATCAGCGCCGCGCACACGCACGCCGCGACCCCAGTTGGCTTGAGCGGAAGGGCAGGATGCATCGAATCGACTCCGAGCGCCGAGCATAGCGCCTTCGAGCCCGTACAATGCCCAGCCGATGGCTCCCAAACAGCGACAGGTCCGGATCGAGCAGCGCGGCGCCGCCGACGCGATCCAGGCGCTCGAGCAGCGCAGCGACGAGGAGTTGGAGGCCGAGACGAAGTTCAAGTCCGCGGCGCTGGCGATCCTCGGTGCGCGCGCCGCCGAGCGCTTCGACGCCGACCAGGCGCGCTCCTACTTCCAGCGTGCGATCGCCGCCGCGCGCCCGCAGGAGCGGATGCAGCTGCGGCGCATGGCTGACGCCTCGCTGGCGCTGGCCGAGCGCCGCCCCGACGATCTGCGCGACGCCGTGCAGCGCCTCGGGCAGGCCCCGCCCAGCGGCCGGCAGATGTTCGCGCTGCGAGCGATGGGACTGCTGCTTCCCCCCGCCTCCGCGGGGATCCTCGCGCGCGTGCGCGGCATCCTGCTGATTCTGCTGTTGGTGATCGCGCTGCTCGCGGTGGGGCTCGGCATCGTCGAGCTGGTGGCGCTTCCCTTCGGCGGCCTCGGCCTCGCTCCCGGCATCCTGCTCGGATTGTTCGTCGCGATCGCGGCGATCGCGATCGCCGCGCTGATCGGCCGCCGCCGACGCGCGCGGGCGCTCGCGGCTGCCCGTGGTCCCAAGAGCTGATTTCAGCTCTGCGACAGCGCGGCCCGGCTGATCACCACGGGCTGCACCGGCTGCCCATCCTGCGGCGGGATCGTCGCGAGCTTGGCGATCGCGTTCACGCCCGCCATGCTCCCCACCACTCTCCCCACCAGCGCATACTGCGGCGGCAGCTCGGTTTCGCTGCCCGTCACGATGAAGAACTGGCTGCCCGACTCGCCCGCCGGGTCGGTCGCGGTCTTCGCCATCGCCACCGTGCCGCGCGTGTACTGGAGGTTGGCGGGCGGGCGCTCCACGATCGTGTAGCCGGGTCCGCCCGAGCCGTCGCCGTCGGGGTCGCCTCCCTGGATCACGAAGTTGGCCGCCACCCGGTGGAAGGTGAGATCGTCGTAGAAGCCGCGCCGCACCAGATAGGCAAACGAGGCCGTCGTCCGCGGCGCGTGGCGCACGTCCAGCGCGATCGCGATCGCCCCGCAGTTGGTCGCGAGCGTCACCACATACCGCTTCGCCGGATCCAGCCCGCCGGCGGGCCTCGGCACGTGCTGCGGGCCCTTCGGCGCGGGCTCGCTCACGCGCCGGCAGGCTCCATGCGAAGCGCCCGCGGCGCTGGCATCGGCGACTCGCGAACTCGCTGAGGCCTTCATATGGTTGGAGCTCGTGCCGCATGCCACCAGCCCGAACGCCATCAACGGGACCGCCGCAAGGGGGCCTACCACGCGCATGGCTCTACCCTATCGCGGTGCCCCCGCCCGTGTGCCTGATCGTGAACCCCGCCGCCGGCGGCGGCCGCGCCAGCCGTGCCGCGCCGGACGTGGTGCGGGCGCTGCGCGCGCACGGCCTCACTGTCCGTCGCGAGGACACCCGCGACCTCGACCACGCGCGCGAGCTCGCGCTGGCGGCGGCACGCGGCGGCGAGCTCGCGGTGACGCTCGGGGGCGACGGGCTGGCGGGGGCCGCGGCCGACGCGCTGCGCGCCGTGCCCGACGCGATCCTGGGAGTGCTCCCGGGCGGGCGCGGCAACGACCTGGCGCGCGTGCTTGGCATCGGGCAGGACCCCGTCGCGGCGTGCGCCACGATCGCCGGCGGCGTCGCCCGCGCGCTCGACCTCGGCCTCGTGGGCGAGCACACCTTCGTGGGTATCGCCAGCTGCGGGTTTGACTCCGACGCCAACCGGATCGCCAACGAGGCGCCATCGTGGCTGGGCAACCTGGTCTACGCCTACGGAGCGATTCGCGCGCTGCTCGCGTGGCGGCCGGCGAGGTTCGAGCTGGTGCTGGACGGCCAACGCCACACCTTCACCGGCTACAGCGTGGGCGCCGCCAACTCCAAGGCCTACGGCGGGGGCATGTATGCGGCGCCCGACGCCCTGCTCGACGACGGGCTGCTCGACGTCCCCTACCTGGAGCAGGTCCCCAAGCTGCGCTTCCTCACCAAGATCCTGCCGAAGGTCTTCAAAGGCACCCACGTGCGCGAGCCATCCGTGCATGTGCTGCGCGGCCGCGAGCTGCAGATCGCCGCCGACCGCCCCTTCACGCTGTACGCCGACGGCGACCCGATCGGCGAGCTGCCGCTGCGCGTGAGCGTGCTGCCCGCCGCGGTGCGGGTGCTGGTCCCCGCCGACAGCCCGCTGGGGGGCCAGTCCTGAGCGGCCCGCTGGCCCCGAAGCTTGCCCTTGCCCGCGCCGCCGGTTCACTCTCGCGGCTGCGCGGCGGCGGCGCCACGAGCGTGCCCGGGAAGGTGCTGATGCGCCTTGAGCCCAACGCGATCGCCATGCTCGGCTCCCGCCTGACACGTGGCAGCGTGCTGATCTCCGCCACCAACGGCAAGACCACGACGGCCGCGATGGCGGCCGCGATCCTCGAACGGGAGGGCGTGCGGCTGGTGCACAACCGGGCGGGCGCCAACATGGCTGGGGGGATCGCATCGACGCTGCTCGCCGCCGCGCACGGACGCGACGGGCTGGATGGCGAACTCGGCCTGTTCGAGGTGGATGAGCTGTGGCTGGCGCGGCTCACCGACCAGCTGCTTCCCCGCGCGCTCCTGCTGGGCAACCTCTTCCGCGACCAGCTCGATCGCTATGGCGAGCTTGAGACGATCGCCGACAGCTGGGCGCACACCGTGCACGATGTGCTCGGAGCCGATGCGCGGCTGGTGCTCAATGCCGACGACCCGGCGGTCGCCGACCTCGGCCGCGAGCGCGCGGGGGTCGTGTACTTCGGCGTCGACGACGACTCGCTCGCACTGTCCCATATGGCCCACGCCGCCGACGCCAAGCACTGCCGCAACTGCGGGGCCCCCTATCTCTTCGAGGCCGTCTACCTCGGCCACCTCGGCCACTACCGCTGCCCCTCCTGCGGCCAGGCGCGGCCGCTGCCTTTGGTGAGCGCCACCGACGTGCGGCTTGAGGGAGTGCGTTCCGCACGCTTCATACTGCACACTCCCGCGAGCAACGCCGAAGTCACGCTCCCCCTGCCAGGCCTCTACAACGTCTACAACGCGCTCGCTGCCGCCGCGCTGGCGTATGCCTTGGAGGTACCGCTGGAGGGGATCGTCGCCGGCCTTGAAAGCACCCGCGCCGCGTTCGGCCGCGCGGAGAGCGTCACAATCGATGGGCGCGAGCTGCGCATCCTGCTTGTCAAGAACCCCGCGGGCGCCAACGAGGTGCTGCGCACACTTGCCCTGGAGCCGGGAGAACACGACCTGCTTGGCGTGCTCAACGACAACATCGCCGACGGCCGCGACGTCTCCTGGATCTGGGACGCCGACTTCGAGCTGCTCGCGGGGCGGGTTCGGGTGGCGACATGCGGCGGCACCCGTGCGCCCGAGCTTGCGCTGAGGCTCAAGTACGCGGGCGTCCAGCCCGAGCGGATCCGCGTGCTGCCAGACATCGCGGCAGCCCTCTCCTCAGCCCTGGCCGAGACCCCGTCCGGCGCGGCGTTGTACGCGCTGCCCACCTACACCGCGATGCTCTCCCTGCGTGAGCTGTTGAGCGCCGGCGGCCAGACGCGGAGCGCACTGTCGTGAACACCCTGCGCGTCTGCGCGCTCTACCCCGATCTGCTGAACATCTACGCCGACCGCGGCAACCTGCTTGTGCTCGAACGGCGCTGCGCTTGGCGCGGGATCGGATTTCAGCTGACCCCCTGCGGGCTGGGCGAGCCATTGGATGGCAATGCCCACGACCTGTTCTACCTCGGCGGCGGCCAGGACCGCGATCAGCGCCTCTGCGCCGAGGACCTGATCGCCACCAAGCGCGAAGCACTGCACGCCGCTGCCGCGCGTGGCGCGGTCGTGCTCGGCATCTGCGGCGGCTACCAGTTGCTGGGGCGTTCCTACCAGCTCGGTCCCGGTGAGCAGCTGCCGGGGGTGGAGCTACTCGACGTGCGCACCGTGCGCGAGGACGGCCCGCGCCTGATTGGCAACGTCGCGATCGAGGTCTTGCTCGACGGAGTTGGCGAGCGCGTGCTGGCAGGCTTCGAGAACCACGGCGGACGCACCCGCCTCGGTGCGGACCAGGCGCCGCTTGGTCGCGTCATGAGGGGTTATGGCAATGACGGTCGCAGCGGCTGCGAGGGTGCGCGCAGCGGCAACGTGATCGGCACCTACCTGCACGGCCCGTTGCTGCCCAAGAACGTCTGGTTCGCCGACTGGCTGATCGCAACCGCGCTGGGAATCGACGCTGTCGAGCTCGCGCCGCTCACCGACGCGCTGGAGGAGCAGGCGCACCGCGGTGCGCGCCGTGTCGCGGGGGTCTGACGAGAGTACGCTACTCTAACTGGGGTTGACAATCGTTCGGAGGTAGCTCCTCCAGCACCCACCCGACCCGCCTCCGGCGGGTCGAGTCGTTTAAGCCACCGCAAACCGCGCGAAGCGCGGGGCGAGGCGCACGGGGACGAGCGCGCGGACGCGGACTCCCTCGGGGGTGTCGCGGCGCGCCAGCTCGCCCGCCACCTCGTGCAGCTCGGCGAGGCTGGCGCCACTGGCGTAGGGGACGAGCAGGTCGAGCGAGCAGAGCGTGTGGCGCAGCTCGGACTCGATCCGGGCCGCCAGCTCGTCGAGGCCCTCGCCGGTGACGCCGCTGAGCAGCACCGCCTCGGGGTGGTGCAGGCGCAGCTCCTGGCGTGCGGGTTCGTCGAGCAGGTCGGCCTTGTTGAGGACCAGCACGCGCGGGGAGACGTCAGCGCCGATCTCCTCCAGGACCTCCTCGACCGCGCGGCGCATCGCCTCCATCTCGCCCTCCGCTGCCGAGGCGTCGAGCACGTGCAGCAGCACATCGGCGCGGATCGTCTCCTCCAGGGTGGCGCCGAAGGCATCCACCAGCTGGTGGGGCAGCTTGCGGATGAAACCGACGGTGTCGGTGATGAGGTGGGGGCGCCCGCCAATGTGCACCGTGCGCGTGGTGGGGTCCAGCGTGTGAAAGAGGCGGTCGCGCACGCGCCGGTCGCGCTCGGCCTGATGCTCGGGCCCAGCCCGACCGCCGCGGCTGTAGGCGGAGGTGAGGGCGTTCAGCAGCGTGGACTTGCCGGCGTTGGTGTAGCCGGCGAGCGCGACCGTGGGCAGGGCGGCGCGCTCGCGCTCGGCGCGCATCACCGCGCGGGTGCCGCGCACTTGCTCAAGGCGCCGGCGCAGGGCGGCGATGCGGTCGCGCGCGAGGCGTCGGTCGGTCTCGATCTGGCTCTCCCCCGGTCCCCTCGTGCCGATCCCGCCGCCGAGGCGCTCGAGGTGGCTCCAGAGGCCGCGCATGCGCGCCAGGTTGTACTCCAGCTGGGCCAGCTCCACCTGCAGCTTGCCCTCGGCGCTGGCGGCGTGGGCGGCGAAGATGTCGAGGATCACCGTGGTGCGATCCACCACCGGCAGGCCCAGCTCGGACTCGAGGTTGCGCTCCTGGCGCGGGCTCAGCTCGTCGTCGCAGGCGATCACGTTGGCATCGCACGCCTGCGCGGCCTGCTTGGCCTCGGCCACCTTGCCCGGCCCCAGGTAGGTGTTGGGGTGGGGCTGCTCGCGACGCTGCACCAACTCCCCCACCACCGCCACGCCGGCGGTGCGCAGCAGCTCGCCCAGCTCGCGCACGCTGCTGTCGTCCGCGTCGGGGAGGGCGGCGATGCAGAGGGCTCGCTGGCGCGCGCGAGGCGCTGTCACATCCATTCCCCTCAAAGTCTAGAGACGGCTGGCGAGACTTCAGGCGAGCGACGCCAACCGCTCGACGGCCTCCGCGAGGCGCTCGTCGGGCGTGGTGAGCGAGATCCGGAACCAGCCCTCGCCGCTGGGGCCGTAGGCGCTGCCGGGCGAGATCACCACCGCGGTGCGCTCCAGCACGTGCTCGCAGTAGGCCACCGAGCTGTCGAAGCCCGCCGGGATGGGCGCCCACACGTAGATTGTGCCCTTCGGCGGCGTGACGTGCACGCCGGCCTTGGCGAGCGCGTCGCAGACCAGGTCGCGGCGGATGCGGTAGAGCTCGTTCATCGAGGCCACCTCGGCGTCGGCCGCGGGCGAGAGCGCGGCGATCCCGGCGAGCTGCACCGCGTCGAACAGGCCGGAGTCGATATTGGTCTTCAACCGCCAGTAGGTCTCCACCGCCTCGCTGTTTCCGACTACCGCCGCGCAGCGCCAGCCGGTCATGTTGTAGCCCTTGGAGAGCGAGAACACCTCGATCCCGACATCCCTGGCGCCGGGGGTGGCGAGGAACGAGCCGGGACGGTGCCCGTCGAAAGCGATCTCCGAGTAGGAGAGGTCGTGCACTACGAGGATGTGGTGCTCGCGGGCGAACTGCACCACGCGCTCGAAGAAGCCAGCGGGCGCCAGCGCGCCGGTGGGGTTGTTGGGGTAGTTGAGGTACATCAGCTTCGCGCGGCGCAGGTCGGCGGGGGCGATCGCGTCCAGGTCGGGGACGAAACCGAGCTCCGGCAGGAGCGCCAGCGGCACTGGGTCGGCGCCGGCCAGCAGCGGCCCGCCGGTGTACACGGGATAGCCGGGGTCGGAGGCCAGCGCGGCGTCGCCGGGGTCCAGGAAGGCGAGGTTGAGGTTGAAGATCGCCTCCTTGGCGCCGATCGCGGGGATGATCTCACCGGCGGGATCGAGCTCCACGTCAAAGCGCCGCGCGTAGAAGTCGCTCACCGCTTCGCGGAAGTCGGCGCGACCGCGGTTGGAGGGGTAGCGGTGGGTGTCGGGCTCGGTGACGGCCTCCTGCATCGCCTCGACGATCAGCGCCGGCGTGGGGCGGTCGGGGTCGCCGATGCCGAGGCTGATCACGTCCGCCCCGGTGGCCTGCTTGGCGGCGATCTTGCGCTCCAGTTCGGCAAACAGGTACGGCGGGATGCGGTTCAGGCGATTACTCGGTTTCATGCCATACGCTTTTCAGAGAGGGGGTTCTGGGGGAGGGCCTGCCCTTCCCCAGCTGGCTGATGCGGTTCAGGCGCTCACTCGGTTTCATGTAGCTCCTTTAGGAAGTCCTCGCTGAGGTGCCCCTCATACACGGGCCGCGCCCAGCCTGTCAGATGTACCTGCAACTCCTCCCCCACCTCCACCTGCAGTTCGCCGCCGTCGAGCGCGACCGTGACCGGCGGGCCGGCAACCGCGCCGCCGCCCAGATGGTGGGCGATCGCCGCGCCCGTGGCGCCGGTCCCGGAGGAGAGCGTCTCCCCCACCCCGCGCTCGAAGATCCGCGCACGGATGCGGGAGGGTTCGGTGGCGGTGTACCAGGAGACGTTGGTGCGGTTGGGGAAGAGCGCGTGGTGTTCGATCGCGGGGCCGATCGCGGGCAGGTCGAGCGCGTGCAGCGCGTTCAGGTCCTCAACGTGGATCGCGCACTGCGGGTTGCCGATCGAGACGTGCTGGAAGCGCCATGTCCTCCCGCCCGCGCTCAGCTCGCCCCGGCCGTCGTCCGGGCCGCTGGGGAAGCTCAGCGAGGTCAGGGACGCGCGGCCCATGTCCACCCGGCAGGTGTCGGGGCCGGTGATCGTCGGGGTGATCGCTCCCACGGCGGTCTGGATGGAGAAGCTGTCCTGCTCGATCCAGCCGTGGCGGCGCAGGTACAGCACCGCCTCGCGGACGCCGTTGCCGGAGAGCTCGGCTTCCGACCCGTCGGGGTTGTAGATCCATAGGCGCGCCACAAACTGTGGGTCGTCGTGCCGGGCGAGCAGCAGCACCCCATCTGAGCCGATCCCGACGTGCGAGGCGCAGAGTGCGCGAATCCGGGGTGGGGTGAGCTCGAACGGCAGCCGCGAGCGCTCCACGATCAGGTAGTCGTTGCCAAGCGCCTGCCACTTCTCGAATTTCAATTGATGGCGGTCGGGAGGGGGGCCTGCCGCGCTCCCGCCTGTCTGCGTGGGGGTCATTCGCGGCTGGAGTCTACGATCTCCGCCGCGATCTCCTCGGGTGCGCGGCCGGTCACGTCGATCAGGCGCACGCCCGCGAGCTTGCGCATCCAGGAGAGCTGGCGGCGCGCGTAGTTGCGGGTGCGCCGCTGCATCGCCTCGATATCGCCGGCCAGCAGCTCCTCGAAGCCGAGCGCCTTGCGCGCGGTGGCGGAGGCGCCGGCGGCGTGGGCACGCAGCACCTCCTCGCGCACACCCGCCGCCAGCATCCGCTGCACGCGGGCGTCGATCCGCGCGTACAGCTGCTCGCGATCCAGCGTGAGACCGATGAGCAGCGTGGGGCGGCGCACCTCGTCGGTCCACAGTTGCGAGGGCCCCTCGGGCGGCTCCAGCTCGCCGGCTTGCAGCAGCTCCAGCGCGCGCACGATGCGCTGGCGGTCGGCGGGGTCGATCCGCTCCGCGGCCCATGGCGCGGCGAGCGCGAGGCGGGCGTGCAGCGCGGCCGGCCCGTCCTGTTGGAGCTCGGCGGTGAGCCGCTCGCGCAGCCCCTCGGGCGGGGGCGGGCGCAGGTTGAGCTCGGTGAGCGCGGCGCGCAGGTAGAGGCCGGTGCCCCCGACCACGATCGGGCGGCGGCGGGCAGCGAGCAGCGCGTCGATCTCGGCGTGTGCCAGCTCGGCGTACTGGCCGGCGCTGAAGGAGGCGTCGAGCGGCAGGAAGGAGACGAGCCGGTGCTCCAGCGCGGCCCGCTCGGCGGGCGAGGCGACGCCGGTGAGGGTCTCAAGGCCGGTGTACACCTGTAGCGCGTCGGCGGAGACGGCCACGGGGTCCTCGCCGGCTGCCCGCAGCCGCGCGGCGAGCGCGACGGCGAGGGCCGTCTTGCCGACGCCGGTGGGGCCGAACAGCGCAATGACTTGCATTCGCGTAGGCTGACAGCAGATGAGGATCGCCGGCTCCACCGTCCTGCTCACCGGCGCCACCGGCGGCCTCGGCGAAGCAATCGCCCGCGAGCTGAGCGGTCGCGGCGCGAAGCTGATCCTGACGGGCAGGCGCACGGATGTGCTGGAGGGGTTGGCGGGCGAGCTCGGCGCGCGCGCGCTGGCCGCGGACCTGGCCGACCGTACTGCCGTGGATCGCCTGTTGAGCGAAGTGGGCGACGTGGACATCCTGGTGGCCAACGCGGCGCTGCCGGGCTCGGGGCGCCTGGATGAATTCGAGCTGGATGAGGTGGATCGCACGCTGGAGGTGAATCTGCGCGCCCCGATCGCGATGGCGCACAGGCTGGCGCCGGCGATGGCGGCGCGGGGGGGCGGCCATCTGTTGTTTGTGTCCTCGCTGTCGGGGAAGGCGCCGACCGCGATGACCTCGTTGTATAACGCCACCAAGTTCGGGTTGCGCGGCTTCGCGCTGGGGCTGCGCCCGGAGCTGCGCGAGCGGGGCGTCGGCGTTTCCGTGGTCTGCCCGGGTTTCATCCGCGAAGCGGGGATGTTTGCGGCTTCGGGCGCGAAGCTCCCGGCGGGGGTGGGCACGCGCAGCCCCCGGGATGTGGGGCGCGCGGTGGCGGAGGCGATCGAGCGCAACCGCGCCGAGGTGGATGTGGCGCCGTTGACGTTGCGGCTGGGCTCGATTTTCGCGGGGGCCGCCCCGGGGATCGCCGCGAGCGTCACGCGCAGAACGGGCAGCGACAAGCTGGCGGAGGAGATGGCGGCGGGTCACCGCGCCAAGGGCTGAGGCCGGCAGGCCACCGGCGCTTGGGGCTCGACGCGTCCGCGCGTTCGCCGCCGCCGGACGCCTCTACCCAGCGGCGCGCGCCAGCAACAGCTCCTCGCCGGCGAGCGTCTGTGAGGTGGCGGAGTCGATCCGCACCTGTGTGAGATCGCCGGGGGCGGAGAGACCGGCGAAGTTGACGACCTTGTTGTGGCGGGTGCGTCCGCGTAGCCGCGCGGGGTCGGTGCGCGAGGGGCCTTCGACGAGCACCTCCAGGTCGCGGCCGATGAAGCGCTGGGCGCGCTCGCGGGCGTGGCGCTGGACGGCCTCGACGAGCCGCTCCATGCGCTGCACCTTGACGGGGTGTGGAACGAGCCCGTCGGTGATGGCGGCGGCCTCGGTGCCGCGACGGGGGGAGAAGAGGAAGGTGAAGGCGCTGTCGTAGCGGACCTGCTCGACGAGGGAGAGCGTCTGCTCGAAGTCTGCCTCGGTCTCGCCGGGGAAGCCGACGATGATGTCGGTTGTAAGTGATACGTCGGGGACGTGCTCGCGGATCAATGCGACACGGTCGAGGTAGCGCTCGCGGTCGTAGGTGCGGCGCATCGCCTTGAGGATGCGGGTGGAGCCTGACTGCAGCGGCAGGTGAATGTGCTCACATACTGTTCGTAGCGAGGCGTGCGATTGGATCACATCTTCGCGCATATCCTTTGGGTGGGGTGAGGTGTAGCGGATGCGCTCGATGCCGTCGACGGCGTCGAGCGCGTGTAGCAGCTCGGCGAATGTGCGCGATCTCCGCCCCCCCTCCCTCCCCTCTCCCTGTGCCTGCGCGCGCGCCTGCCCGGACCGGGACGTCTGGCCGCGCAACTGGCTCTGCGCAACGGTTTCGCGCAGGTCGCGCCCGTAGGAGTTGACGTTCTGCCCGAGCAGCGTGATCTCGCGGACTCCCTCGGCGGCCATCGCGCGGACCTCGGCGACGAGCTCCTCGAAGGGCCGGCTGACCTCGCGCCCGCGCGTGGAGGGGACAATGCAGTAGCTGCAGCGGCAGTTGCAGCCGACGCTGATCTGCACCCATCCTTGGAAGGGCCGCTCGCGGTGGGCGGGGAGGCGCCCGGTGAAGCCCTCGAACTCGAAGTAGCCCTGCGCGGTGAGCGACTCGGAGGTGAGGAACTCGGCGAGGCGGTGGACCTGGCCGGGGCCGAAGGCGACGTCGACGAACGGGAAGCGCTCGAACACCTCCTCCTTGACCGACTGTGCCCAGCATCCTCCCACGCCGACGATCCGCTCGGGCCGTTCGTGCTTGAGCCGCTTGGCCTCGCCGAGGTGGGCGATGAAGCGGGAGTCGGCCGACTCGCGGATGGAGCAGGTGTTGAAGAGGATCAGGTCGGCCTCGGCGCGCGCCTGCGCCTCGCGGTAACCGAGCGACTCGAGCATCCCCTTCATCCGCTCGGAGTCGTGCTCGTTCATCTGGCAGCCGAAGGTGGTGAGGTGGTAGAGCGGCATGGGATACACAGGGTACCCTCCGCCCCGCTCCGTTTGGCGCCGCCAGCTGCCGATGAACGGCGCCGCTTACGCCGCGACGGGCTCCCGCCGCGGCGTCGGGACCGGCGCGACCTCGGGCGGCGCCTCCGGCCCCGCCTTGACGGACACCTCGGCGACGGGCTCCAACGGGACGGAGGGCCCCCCGGGCGAGATGCCGCGCGCGGCGAAGATCTTCGCGCGGATCTCCTTGGCGATCGCCGGGTGCTCGTCCAAATAGGCCTTGGCGTTGCCGCGGCCCTGGCCGAGGCGTTCGTTGCCGTAGGAGAAGAAGGAGCCGGACTTGGTGACAACGGAGTCCTCGATGCCAAGGTCGATCAGGCAGCCGGTGGAGGAGATGCCTTTGCCGAACTCGATGTCGAACTCGGCCTGGCGGAAGGGGGCGGCGAGCTTGTTCTTGACGACCTTCACGCGCACGCGGTTGCCGACCGCCTCGGTGCCGTCCTTGAGCGTCTCGATGCGCCGGATGTCCAGGCGCTGGGAGGCGTAGAACTTCAGCGCGCGCCCACCGGGCTGGGTCTCGGGCGAGCCGAACATGACGCCGACCTTTTCGCGGATCTGGTTGGTGAGGATGCAGAGCGTCTGCGTGCGGTTCAGGTTGCCGGCGATCTTGCGCATCGCCTGGGACATCATCCGCGCCTGCGCGCCGACCGTCTGGTCGCCCATCTGCCCCTCGAGCTCCACGCGCGGGGTGAGCGCGGCGACGGAGTCGATCGCGACGACGTCGATCGCCCCGGAGCGCACCAGCATGTCGGCGATCTCCAGCGCCTGCTCGCCGTAGTCGGGCTGGGAGACGAGCAGCTCGTCGATGTCCACGCCGATCTCCTTGGCGTACAGCGGGTCCATCGCGTGCTCGGCGTCGATGAAGGCGCACACTCCCCCGAGCCGCTGGGCCTCGGCGAGGACGTGGTAGATCAGCGTGGTCTTACCGGAGGACTCGGGGCCGAAGACCTCGACGATGCGCCCGCGCGGGACGCCGCCGATCCCGAGCGCGAGGTCGAGCGACAGCGCGCCGGTGGGAATCGCCGCCACGCGCACCTGCGCGCCCTCGTCGCCCATGCGCATGACGGTGCCCTTGCCGAACTCGCGCTCGATCTGCGTGAGCGCGCCCTTCAGCGCGGCGTCGCGGGCCTTGGCGGCCTTCTCCTGTTCGGTCGTCGGCATCGGAAGCTCCTCCGGGGATCGGGAAATGGATCGAGCGCAAACGGTAGAGGTGGCTGCGGACGGAACACTTGTTCGATTGGGGATGGGTTGGGATGGGCTTCGCCGGGTGGGGGACGGCGTGGTCTGGCGTCAGATCCGCCTGGCCCCAAGAGCGTGGGTTGAAAGCCCTTCGTACACGGCCTCCGTGGGCGTCAGCCAGGAGCGTTGCAGCGTGACGGAGCGCGGGATGAACGTGAGCGCCGGCGTGGGCGGCAGCAGGCGCTCACGCGGGGCCTCGGAGGGGCGCATGCGCGCGACGGTGACGTGCGGGCGAAAGCGCCGGCGGGCCTCGGCGCCCCGGTCGTGGCTGGCAGCGGCGACCGGCTGCGGTGCGCACGCCGCGGCGAGCGCCGTGTGCAGCGCCTCCAGAGCGCGGTCGGGGGTGTCGTGCAGCTCCACCGCGAGCGCGCGCGGGTGGCGCGGCGGCAGCCACAGGGGCGCTCCGAAGGAGAGCTCTCCGACCGGCGGCGCCTCCGCGCAGGCGGCGGCGAGGGCGTCGCCGATCCACTCGATCTCCCCCACCGGGCGGCTGCCGAGGAAGCAGAGCGTGAGGTGCAGCGTGTCGGGCGCGAGCAGCCGCAGCTGGCGGGACGGGAGCGGCCTGACTTCCCGGCGCCGGTTGGGGAAGCGCCCGCCGTGGAAGGCGACGGCGGGGGGAGCGCTGGTGGCGGCGGGGGCGCCGACGCGGACGCTGGCGGCGGCGAGGCGCGCCCAGCCAAGCAACTGCGCGCGCAGCTCGGCGGGCAGGTCGAGCGCGACGAACAGCCTGGCTTCGGCGCCGCGGGTCATGGCGGTGATGATCGCAACTGCGGCGGGAGGCCGAAGCCCGATAGGGCCCCCAGAATGGGTCGGCGTCGCGCTTCGTTCCCAACGCGGCCGACGGGGGCGCCGGCTATGTCAGACCGGCGCCCCCGCTCGGCGGGGTCCGAATTCGTGGAGAGGAGGTCACGATCCGGAGTCTCTACGGGCGCCTGGCAAGTCGGTAGGGGCTCCCGTGAGCTTTTGTAAGCGTACAGTGGCTGATCGCCACTTTTGTGTGTTCTGTCCGAACTGTTCTCAAACGCTCCATGATCCGTTGAAAACCGTAGGCATAGATGTACCACGCGGGCAAGGACGACACAAGGGAGTGTTTCTGACCCGTGGGACATTTGGTGGGATCGCTACTTCTTCCTGTGTTTGGGGCCCTTTCGCCTGGGGTGGTGCTTGGGTTTCTTCGGGCAGCCGGTGATCTTTAGCTTGGTGTTCTGGTTGATGACCGCGCCGTTCTGGCCTTCCAGGGTGGTGGCGATCACGGGTGAGCGTCCACAGAAGCTGCCCTTCGCCTTCGGCGGCAGGTTGGCGCCGAAGATCGCGTGCGGACCCTCCGGGAGGACGGTTTCAAAGGACGTGACGGGCGCGTCGGGAACGGTTTCGAAGGTGGAGTAGGTGACCCCCTTCTTGATGTTGGTGTGCCCGGTGAGGTCGATCTTGACGCCGTCGCCCTGCAACACGAACACCACGTCCGGGTAGGCGGCGCCGCCGTGGGAGACAAGGTAGGCGGGGCCGCTCAACGGCACGCCGAGCACCGGTGTGATGGCGGTGCCGGTACCAATCGCCGAGCCCGCCGGGCAACCGGCCGGGTTGGCGGCAAACTGCGCTTCGGTGCAGGCCAGACGCAACGTCGCCAAGCGTGCGGGCAGCGCCTTCGGGAACGCCAGGTGCACCTTGTGGATGTTCGCTTCGCCGGGTTTCGGGGCGACCTTCACGACCAGGCTGGCTCCGTTGACACGGCTGGTTTGGGCCTGTGTGGACGCCTTGAACACGGGTTTGAATGGCAGGTTGGCGCAGCCAACGACCGCGAATGGGCTCGACACCGTCTCGCTCGCGCCCTGTACCGCGGTGAGCGTTCCGATGACCGCTTTGGCGTCGCAGGCGGTCGGGTTGAACGTGAACCCGGGCCGGTTGACTTCCACATCGACGGTGCGCAGCCTCACCGGCACCCCATCTACAAACTGCGGGAGCGGGTCCGAGACAATGCTCGCCTTCGCCGTGTTGGGGTCGATCCGGATCGAGCCGCGTACCACGACGTTGCCGAGGTTGAACGGGCCGGCGATCGCTGGTACGACCACGACCTCGCCGAACGGGCCGCCGTTGTAGGGACCGGTGAGATACACCTTCCCGGTCTGCGTGAGTGGCTCCGAGCCGGGTCCCAGCGTCGTTGTGACCGTCCCGATCTGCGCATCCGAGGGACAGGAGCCAGCTTTGGCTTCCGCGTCGCCGCACTCCGGCACACCGGCGAGCTTGGCAAGCAGACCGCCAGGCAGCGTGGTTTCAAGCCCCGACAGGTCCTGTTCGCCGTCGTTACGCGAAAGCTGCAGCACAAACGGGCTATACCCACCGGCGTTCGAGGTCACGGTACCGGCCGTGAAGCCGGGTTTGAACGACATCGGCGTGCTACAGCCCGTCACCGCGAACGAGGAGGAAGGGGTGGCGTTCGGGCCCGATTCCGGCGCGCTCCACGGTTCCAGTTCGCTTGTCGTGGTCGCCGTACCGCACGTCTGCGGGTTGGCCAGCGGCGTGCGCTGGCCACCGGGGAATGTTACCTTCACCTCTTCCAGCGGGAACTGCGGGGCTTCGTCGAAGCGCACTCGGACCTGACCGGGCGTGAGGCCGGTTTCGCGGCTGTGCGCACCGTACCCGCCCACTTCCACCGTGCCGGGCTGCTTGACGATCACACCCGAGCCGGAGACTTCCAGGTAGACACCGAACACTTCGCCTTTTTCAGCCGCCGCTTCAGTGCACGCTGGCTGCCCCGACCCCCCGCACTGCGGCTCAGCCAGGTACATGTGGCCGTGCAACGGTTCAGCGAGATCGGGCGTCTTTGCTTCCACCTCGCCGAGACGGGAGTTTTCTGGGCAGTGACCGGGCGCGGCATGGATCAGCCCGTCGTCGTACGGGCTTTGTTCGTTTTTGCCGCCCGGGTGACCTTCCCCGACTTCCGTGCCGAGCAGGTCTATCTGCGCCGCCGTGCAGCCCGAAAGGGCGTCGGGGCCGTTTGCCGCCGAGGGCGAGATCGATACCCCGGCCGGAAGCGTGATCGCCGCATTCTTCAGGTAGGGCGTCGCGAGCGCACCGAAAGCGTTTGGTCCCTGCGGGATCCTCAAGTCCACCACGTAGCCGGAAGGCGTGTCGGCCTGCGTCGTTTCCGGTTCGACCGCGACGCTCGGGTCGAACGCGGCGGCGCTCTGCAGTAGATTGCAGCCTGTCACCTGGGGATAGGCGACGGCTTCAGCGCTACCGGTGGGGCCGCCTTCCCACGCGCTCACTTCTACCGCGGCGCTCAGCGGCTGCGAGCAGCTGGTGGGATTCGTGATGAACGCCTGCGTGCCGCCAGCCCCGTCGTGTTCACCCGGTGAACCGAAGACGATGACCGATACGTCTTCGACCGCCTGCGCACGCAGTGCGCCCGGTGTCGCGATTCGCAGCCTGTAGCCAGATTTGCTGGGAACTATCGTTGTGTAGAGATAGACGCCCACTGCCACCGCGTTGAAGCCGAGCTCAGCGGGATAGCCATGCTCGGGAACCACGTTGTAGAGCGGAAACGGCCCGGCGGTTACGCCGCCATCCCAGGTCAGCCAAATGATGCCTACCTGGCTGGCCTTGGGGCAGGGGGCGGCAAAGTGCCCTTCGCTGCCGATCCTGTTCGCCAGGTTCATCACTGGACATCGTTCGGCGGCCAGCGGGTCTCCGACCACGCCAAGCGGGAGTTCGACTGAAACGTCCTTCGCTTCTTCAACCACACTGTAGGGTTTTGTCGATTCTTCGGCTTCGTTGGCCAACCTCGTATTCAGGTCCAGGGTGGTGATCAGACTAGAGGGGTGACCGCCCGCCTGCTCGTCGCCTGAGCCACCGACACCTGCAGCCTGAACGGAAAAACCGGAGATGCCAAACCGTGGAGCTCCGGCATTGATCGGCGTCGTCGTATGTGACGTCGCCGGCAGGGCACCTCCCCCTGACACAGTGGCTTCAGCCGTCAACGTACCGGGCGCCGTGTCATTGGGCACCGCAACAGCGATTTCGAACCGGAGCTGACGACCTGGCCGCACCGGTTCGCGATAGATACATTGCAATTCCGCCAGGAAGCATTCGCCTGCCACGCCCGTCAGAACTTCTTCTGCTTGAACACTATGCGGTACCAGCTCTTTGGCCACGTCGCCTCGTAGGGTGATTTCGCCGCTCGACGGCGCGTCGCCTACATTTGTCACAGTCACCAGATAGCGATCGCGCACCCGTTCCGAGCGTGTGCGCCTAATCGTGACCGCTCCTTCGGCGAGGCCGTTGATAAGTTGCGCTTCACTCTCCTGCAGTTCGCCCGGCGAGGCTCCGCTCAGTCGCCCGTCCCAGGTGACCGTGTAGGGTTTACTCCCGCTGGCGTCGCCCGGTCCGCCCGTAACTGACACGTTACCTTGG
Source organism: uncultured Solirubrobacterales bacterium (assembly GCA_963794715.1). Lineage (GTDB taxonomy): Bacteria > Actinomycetota > Thermoleophilia > Solirubrobacterales > Solirubrobacteraceae > Palsa-744. Next base: position 1,806,516 of record CAWCEY010000002.1, read on the forward strand.
CCCACGCCAGGGAGCGCGCCCAGCGCCTCTTCGACTTCCTGTGCGCTGGCGTTCCACGCGATCGGCTCGGTCACTGCCGCCAACGAGCTTGGGTGCAGCTCATACGTTCCCGCGGTCGCGGTGACTGTAACTTCATCGGTGGCATCTGTTGTATCGCTGCCATTGAACGTCGTCGGCTCCGCCACAGTATTGATCGACCACGCCGGAGCCTGAGCAGCTGCCACCGGCACTGACTCCGCGTTGGGCGCGCCAATCGTTACCAAGAACACAGTTGCGATTACGAGCTTTTTCATCGTCCTGCCCTCATTCGTGCAAGATTGCGCGGATTGTAAGTTTTCTTGCCAGGGCCACGGCATACATGGCGTTTCCTGTGCGTACCAGGTCGTGCCTTACACGCTGTGCCTTTCCTGCGATTCGTCGCATTACCCTGTGCCGCCACCTGCTTACCCTGCGGCAAGAATATCTGTTCGCCTACGGCACCCTGCATGGTGGAAGGCGCCAAAGCCACCGGGGTTGGGCCTGATGCTCCGCGACAGGTTTCGCCACTGCATTCCGCAACTGTTGGCGCAGCCGAAAAGCCTCCTTCTTCTCGCGCGTCATACAGAGCAATGCCGCCACCACCGCGGCCGGGCACCAGCGAGTCGGCACTGCTGAAAAAGACATCGCCTCCGGATCGGCTGGCGCCGTACAACTGCACGACCGGTTCGGGCGCGGTCACGAAAGCGTCGTGCCCGTCCGAGATCAGGTTGACTTCACCGTCGCTGTACTCATACACACTGACGAGTCCCGGTTCAGCTGAGGGCGTAAGTCCGGCGGCGCTTGTAAAGAACACCCGCGAGCCGTCTTCGGATACGGCTCGGCCAGTGCTGGCAGCGGTCGGCAGGTCCGTACCCGCATATTGCTGAACTGGTAGTTGTGGTGCTTGCGACAATACGTTGACGTTGCCGTTATTGCGGAACGTGCCACCCTTACCGATCGATAGCCGCGCGATGGTTTCTTCGTTTGCATCGTACTCAAACAACTGCGGCACCTTGCTCTCATCTCCTTGCACCAGGTGGGCGGAGCTGATGAAGACCAAGAACCGTCCGCCCGGCGTCGCCTGTGCCGGCCGACTGTCGCGGATCTGCCAAACGCTTCGATCCATGGCCAGCGTGCCAGCTGGCCCAAGCGTGCCGCGCAGCGCCCTGCCCCGTTCGTTTTCAGCGGCTTTCGCAAGTTGTTCGGCTTCCGTTTCGTTGTCCCCCATGGCGATAGCTTCTTCGAAAGTAGCCATGTACACCTTTTCCACGGCTGTGATGATCGTTTGCCGTTCTTCATGTTCTTCAAGTTTCAACGCCGATTCTTGGCTTGAGTTGAGCAGCGTGCCGACAAATGCGATACGAGGGAGACCAGGGTTGCTAGTATCCGACTCATAGACGTAGAGGTTGTCAGCCCCCTGTTCAGGCGCCAGCCCTTCGGTGTTCTTGCCGGTGAGCACTCCCTTTGCGACGAAGTAGACATGTGAGCCGTCCTCGGATACCCGAACCACTCCCTGGACTTCAGGATTGGATGAACCCTGCGATAGAAGGGACATCTTTCCTTCCAGATGTCCCCCGCCGGTCGGGGTTTCGAGTTCATATTCGTACAAATTGGTCCCTTCCTGGCCAGGAAACAACGCCTGGCTTGTCAAGAAAAACGCTCGCCGGCCGTCCTGCGAGGCGCCCTCAAACGTTGCGTTCTGCAGTTCCGTCGAGATGTTGCACCCGGGACAATCTTCAGGCAGCGGCTCTGATATCGGAATAGTGACACCCGTGCTGGTGCGCGCGTACAGTTCATTCACTGCAGGTCCGTCTTCGCATGCATCGGCCGTAAAAAACACTGTGCTCCCATTTTGTGACACCGCATTGTATGTTGACCCAGACGTTCGCGAGCCCAACACGGTGCCACACTTGCTGATCAACTTGGCTTCTCTATTGCTCTTTAGAGGCGCGTCGTTGTTGACGCCAACAAGCATTGGTTCGCCACTCTGAGTATTGGTTTCAGTATACTCGTAAAGGGAAAGACGTTCTGAGTTTGTCGTATCCCCCGGCCACAAATTGCTATGTCCATGGTGACCAGCAAGCGTGTTAAGCCCTGAGCTTTCGATTTGAAAGAGCGCATTTGAGAGATCGGTCGACGCGCCGGCAAATACGAGCTCTTCGGATGACACGTTCTCGGCTTCATTAGCGACTTCAGGCGCCACTCCCGGACCTACCGCGGCGATGCCAGCGCCATCAGTACGCATGTAAATGCTTTCGTTAAAGATCAAATTGGTAGTGGCCAGCCCCCACAGCGTCCTACTGAAGTCTTCCGCGTCTACCGCCATGAGCGTACCGGTAGGATATCGCGTGGCCGGTGGCGTCAGCGAAATTGGATTCCACCCCGACGGTGTTCGAACCAGCTCGTACGCCGTTGTATCTGGATTCCTATTTGGGTTGTACCAGAGGTTTTCCGCTCCAGCGAACGCACCAGTTGCGCCAACGATCACATGCGATCCATCTGACGCTATTGCTGCCGGGGCCCCAACGAGGTAGCTACCCTCTTTGTATGGCGGCGTCACCAACTCGTATGCGCGACAATCCGGCAGAGACGTGCGAAACCCGGCCGACGTTTCCACCGATCCACAATAGGATCGGTTGGCATCCCCGCCAGCATACGCGACAGGAGGAGAAACTATAAATATTGCCAATCCCACGGGAACAAGCCCAAAGCAAAAGATGGATATTTTCGCCAACCAAGATCCACACATCTCTATTCGCACACTCCCTCTTTCTGAGCAGAGTTCGTGCGAGCCTAAGCCCGCACGAACTCCTAAATATTCCTTGTTACGGTAAAGCCCTTAAAGCCTATTCCCAGCCAAATGCAGTAATACCAGGTTCCAGTGTTATTTCAGATTCTCCGATCTCTGTCGCTCCGCCAAGGACGCCAGCGTTCAGCCCGCATTTTAATTCCGAGAATTCGGTTCCTAACCAATGTTCCCCTTCGGCGATGGCCGTTGCTGGGAAATTCAAACCCCCTTTTGCAAATAATTCTTTGTTATTGGTTAATTCGAATTTAGTCCCGCTTGATTTACCAACCTGCGCCAGCACACCACACTTGCGTGTGCCTAATTCGGGGATGCTCACTCCTGTGCTCGTAGAGGTTGGCTTTACCACAATATTTCCCGTAATTTTTGGACATTCTCCTTCTGGGCCGACTAGGGTAAATTCGGCAAATACTTCGTTGCTTTTTTCGGGAAAGAATGCGTCTAATGCCATTTTTTCGTTTTTCGGTTTTTCGTATCCCAGCATAGTGATTACTTTTGAAACAATTTTTCCGTTGCCTTCCCCGGCTATAACTTCTTCGGCTTTGCAGTTTGGATGTCCTTCAACTGTACATTCGCTGAAGACAATTTCAGCTTTGTCGGTACCAGGATTGCCCCCCGCCAAAGTACCGCCTGTGGGTCCCAGTCTAACGTTGGTACAGACAATCGTGGCAGAGGCTGTTTTGAGTTTGAAGTTTGCAGATAGATTTGTGATGGACGCGATTTTTCTTGTTTCCGCTTTCGCCAGCGTTTTTTTCACGCCCCCTATTTCAACCGTCCATTGCGGCCCTCCTACCGCCTGCGCCATGGATACAAACATGCCGCTGGCGACACACATCGCTACGAGGCCCAGTACAAACCGGCCCACGAATCCTAATCGACTTGACTGCATTTGATACACTCCTTCGTGTCGTTCTAGGCCTCGGGGCGCCGATTGAGATGATGTGTGGCGTTCCGGGGCCGCATTGTCTCTGACCCTGCTCCCGAACTCCGGCACGCAGAGTCATGCTTTCGGCCTCTTGGCTCAGACGACGCGTCGCCGCGACGACCGGTCCGGTGGGGCCGTGGGGACCCACCCAGGTGGGCCTGCCGGAGAAGATTGTTTGATTTGATGTTGCGTGTTTCCATTGCTGTGGACTCGCTGTGCAATGCCCAATCAGGGCGTGGAACAGCCGGTGCCGTGGCGCTCCGCCTGCGTCGGCGAAGCGCCATGGCGCCCGGCACTTCCAATTTGCTTTTACTCCCTTTTGAAGGTGCCGTCGCCCGGCGCTTGCCTTCATGCGGCAGGCGCCCAGTGCCCGGCACTATCGATTTTCCTGTGCTCCCTTTGTTACAGGTACCGTGGCCCGGCGCTTGCCTTCATGCGGCATACGCCCAGTGCCCGGCTCGATCGACTTCAACTGTGCTGCGGTGGAACTGGTTGGTCTGAACTTCCTTGCGTCGCCTCTCGGTGACGCGTTGAGAGGACCTACGTGCTGCCTCTTGCGGCACCCATCGACCTCGTAGAAGGTCAATCTTGGTACCGCAATGATTACTATACCACATGTCAGGACGGATTTGGAAGCCCTTTCGCCTTCTTTGGCCGCCTGGCCGTGGGCGAGGCCAGCTGAAGGACCAGCTGGGGGCGCCGACGATATGTGCGGGCCGGGGCCCCCGTCTGGCCGGTCCGATTGCGTGCGAGAGGAGAGTCACACGCTTCGGATCGTCCGCGGACGCCGCGAGATGCGCGCCCGAGAGCCTGCGCGAGGTTGAGCTACTTCTTCCTATGCCCACCGCCCTTTGTCTTCTTGTGGCCGTGTTTGGGCTTCTTCGGGCAGCCGGTGACCTTGATCTTCGTGCTCTGGTGGATCACCAGGCCGTTCTGGCCTTCCAGTGTGGTCGCAATCGCCGGGGAGCGTCCGCAGAAGCTGCCCTTCGCCTTCGCGGGGAGGTTAGCGGCGAAGATCGCGTGCGGGCCCTCCGGCAGCACGGTTTCAAACGAGGTCACCGGGGCGTCGGGAACCGTTTCGAAGGTGGAGTAGGCGATCCCCTTCTTGATGTCGGTTGCCCCGGTGAGGTCGATCGTGACGCCGTCGCCCTGGAGCACGAACACCACATCCGGGTAGGCCGCGCCCCCGTGGGACACCAGATAGGCCGGGCCGCTCAACGGTGCGCTGAGCACCGGGGTGACGGCTGTCCCGGTCCCGATCACCGACCCCGCCGGGCAACCCGATGGGTTGGCGGCGAACTGGACTTCGGTGCATGCGCCCCGCAGCGTCGAGAGCCTCGCCGACAGCGCCTTCGGGAACGCCAGATGCACCCGATGGATGTTCGCTTCGCCAGGCTTCTGGGCGACCTTCACGACCAGGCTGGCCCCATTGATCCGGCTGGTCTTGCCCCGGGTGTAGGCCTTGAACGACGGTTTGAACGGCAGGTTGGCGCAGCCGGTGACCGCGAATGGGCTCGACACGGCCTCGCTCGCGCCCTGCACAGCGGTGAGCTTCCCGGTCACCGCTTTGGCGTCGCAGTCGGTCGGGTTGAACGTGAACCCGGGCCGGTTGACTTCCACGTCGACGGTGCGCAGCCTCACCGGCACCCCGTCCACAAACGTCGGGAACGGGTCGGAGACGATGCTCGCCTGCGCCGTGTTGGGGTTGATGCGGATCGAGCCGCGCACCACCACGTTGCCGAGGTTGAACGGTCCGGCGATCGCGGGCACTACCACGACCTCGCCAAATGGGCCGCCGTTGTAGGGGCCTGTTAGGTACACCCTGCCGGTCTGCGTCAGCGGCTCCGAGCCGGAGCCCAGGGTGACCCTGACCGTCCCGATCTGCGAGCCAGACGGGCACGAGCCGGCGCCGGCTTCCGCGCTGCCGCACTCCGGCACCCCGGCGAGCTTGGCGAGCAGGCCGTTCGGCAGTGTCGTTTCAAGCCCCGACAGGTCCTGTTCTCCGTCGTTTCGCGAGAGCTGCAGCACGAACGGGCTGAAACCCCCGGCGTTCGAGGTCACGGTACCGGCCGTGAAGCCGGGTTTGAACGGCATCGGCGTGCTACAGCCCGTCACCACGAACGAGGAGGAAGGAGTGGCGTTCGGGCCCGATTCCGGCGCGCTCCACGGTTCCAGTTCGCTCGTCGTCGTCGCCGTGCCACACGTCTGCGGGTTGGCCAGCGGCGTGCGCTGCCCACCGGGGAACGTAACCTTCACCTCTTCCAACGGGAACTGCGGGGCTTCGTCGAAGCGCACCCGCACCTGGCCGGGCGACAGGCCCGTTTCGCGACTGTGCGCACCGTACCCACCGACTTCCACCGTGCCGGGCTGCTTGACGATCACACCCGAGCCGGAGACTTCAAGGTACACACCGAACACTTCGCCCTTTTCAGCCGCCGCTTCAGTACACGCCGGCTGCCCCAACCCACCGCACTGCGGCTCAGCCAGATACATGTGGCCCTGCAACGGTTCAGCGAGATCGGGCGTCTTTGCTTCCACCTCGCCGAGCCGAGAGTTTTCCGGACAATGGCCAGGAGAGGCGTGCCACAGGCCGTCGTCATACGGACTGTTGTCGCCGCCGGGGTGGCCTTCCCCGACTTCCGTCGCTTCCGGATCGCCGAGGTCCTGGCCGTCGGGGGCGATTTCGCTGCTGCCAAGGTTGATGCCGTGTTTGCCAATGGATTCACAGCCGGTCAGAGCGGCGGGGCCGTTGGCGGCCGCCGGTGAAACCGACACGCCCGGCGGAAGGGTGATGGTCGCGTCCTTAAGCTCGGGCGTGGCGAAGGCGCCGAAGCTGTTTGGGGCCTGCGGGATCTTCAAGTCGATCATATAGCCCGACGGGGTGTCGGCCTGGGTGGTTTCCGGTTCCAAAGAAAGGTTTGGGTCGAACGCCGACACCCCCTGAAGGAGGTTGCAGCCGGTGAGTTCGGGATAGGCGGTGGTTTCCGCGGTGGCGGAACTGCCTGCCCAGGATGTCACGTACGTCACGACGTTTAGAGGTGTGGGCACGCAGTTAGTTGGGTTCGTGAGGAACGCCGCTTTGCTCCCGGTACCGTCAACGCTTCCGGGATCGCCGAATATATCCACTCGGACTGCTTCGGGTTCCAAGTTGGTGGCGCGCAGGGCACTCGGCGTAACGATCCGCAGCCGATACCCAGACGGGTCACGCACAATGTTGGCATAGAGAAAGATCGGCTGCCCAGCACCGGCGTTGAACCCTAGCTCAGCTGGGTAGCCGTGCTCAGGCACCACGTTGTAGACAGGATATGGAATCGTGTGTTCCCCGCCCGCCCACACTATGCTGATGGTTCCCACCTGGCTTCCCGGGGGACACGCAGCGTGATAGCCGGGCGTGTTTATGTTACCTTCTGAGTCGGTGAGGTCGATCTCAGGGCATCGTTCCCCCGTCAACGGATCGCCCGCGAAACCAAGTGGCAGCTCGACCGTGACATTCTTGACGTCCTGTACTACGTGAGGATGCCCAGCCATTTCCAGGATCGTGTCGAACTCGATCGTAGTTGTCACCCCGTAAGGGTGATCTCCAGCCTGCAGATCGGCCGTGCCGCCCATTCCGTCAGTTTCGAAGTCGAAACCGACAATGCCGAACGGCAGGTTGCGCAGGTTCACGGGACTCGATGCGCTCGTCGACGCTTCGCCTCCCCCGCCGCCCGAAACGTTTGCCTTGTTGTCCAGCAAACCTTTGAGCGTTGACGAGGTGACTGCCACGTTGATGTACATCACTAGCTCTCGGCCTGGCAGGACTGGTTTGGTATATGTGCACTTCAATTGCGCCGCAATGCACGTGCCTCTATGGCTTTCGGGGAGTACGGGTTCAATCAACTTTGGTTCTCCAATAAGATGAAGCCCCGACGGAAGTTCATCGGCAATCTCGATGGTGCCTTCCGACGGACGACTGCCGACGTTGACCACCGCGACCGCGAGGCGGTCGTGTGTGCTTGCTTCGGTGACCAGATTGGATGCCGCCGAGCCGCTGCCGCCACCGTCTTTGAGTTCTGATTCTTCTATGTTCAGAAAGCCCGGGTACGTGCCGCTCAAAGCACCAGTCCACGCGATCCTGTACGGTTTGCTCCCGCCCGTGTCGCCCGGTCCGCCGACCACCGCCACATTGCCCGCTCCGACCTCCGGCAGTGCTTCCAGCGCCTTTTCGACGCTTTCGGGACCTCCAGCTACTTCATCGGCCCTGCTCGCCGGCGCGTCCCATTCGATTGAGCTCGTCGGCTCAGCCGCGATACCAGGACGCAGCTTATAATGCCCTTCGGTCGCCTTTACGACCAGTTCGTTAACGGTGTCCTGCGTGTCGGCCACGTTGAAGCTCGTCGGTTCTGCTACCGAGCGGATCGACCATCCGGTGCCTGGTGTTTGACGCAGCCCTGACGCCATTGGGGCGAAGGCCAGGCACAACATCGCGACAACCGTTGCCGACACAGCGAATATCGATCGGTCCTTCATCGCCTAGCCTTCCTCTTCGTCGCTCGCGCCCTGCTTACCGACGACCCCCCGCCAAACCTTCTTCGTGCTCGCGTCTCGCACGCCGCTCGCCGTTTCCGTGGGCGCATCGCTCTGCACGACCTTAGCGCTTTGGCCAGCAGTTGAGCACGCGTTACTTGCGGCCCACTCGCTTCAGAGACGCGCGGCGGGCGCGACACATTGCCATTACCCTGCTGGCCGGCGCTGGCTGGCGACTGATACGAAAGAGTCGCGCTCGACAACCCGCGGCACGTTTCCCCGAGACACCCGGGTTCAAGCGCCGGGGTTGGAAATCCGCCTTCCTCCCGGGCATCGTAAAGCGCCATCTGCGTGTCACCATATTGGGGCACAAGCTTGTCCTCACTCACAAAAAATGCATCCTGCCCAGACGCGTCGGTGCCCAGCACGCTTACGGTCGGGGCACCGTTGACTCGCGAAGTATCCCCACCACTACTTATTAGATACACACCTCCACCGCTATATTCGTACACGTTAACGGCGTCGTGTTCCGCCTGCGGAGCGAGGTCTGCCGCACTCGTAAAGAAGATCCGGGAGGCGTCGGCCGAGAGCGTGAGCCCGGTGTCCGCAGCGGTGGGTAGATCCACTCCAACGAATGGCTGTATCGGTATCTGCGGCGCCTGGTCGAACGTGTCGACATTGCCGCTTTCCGATCCTGTTTGGCCAATCGAGATCCGAGCCAGCGATTCGCCTTGGGCGTCGTACGCAAAGACCTGGGGGACACCGCTCGTATCACCTCGCGTGAGCTTGGCAGAGCTGAGAAACACCAGGATCGCACCATCGAAAGTCGTCTGAGTCGGCCGTCCGTCTTCGATCTGCCACGCCCTTCGGTCCTCGGCTACGGTTCCGGACGGTCCGAGCGTGCCCACGGTGCGTTCAATAAAGGCCCTTTCCCTTTCCCTAGCTGCTTCTTCAGCTTCCACGAGAGGTTCCGCGGCTTCCGCCAAAAGTTCAAGCGCGCGTTCAAGTTCGATTTCTTCATTAAAGAATTTCTGGATGATTTCAGCTTCGGCACGTTCGACTTCGTGCTTTGTGGGTTCGACTTCGTACGTAAAGGTCTTTTCGCCTCGCGCTGTAATTTCAGCCCGTTCTTCAATTTCTTCGGTAGCCAACGCCGCTTGTTCGCCAGGTGTGAGGAGCGTAGCCACGAATACGGTGCGATACTCCCCAGAATGACCGGGTTCGGGCTCGTACACGTAGAGGTTATCCGCTCCTTGCACCGGTTCTGCTTCTTCAGGTTCTCGACCGGCAACGTTATCGCGACTCGTCAGCTTCGCTGTGGCCACAAAATAGACCCGTTCGCCGTTCTCCGAGACGCGGACAACCCCCTGGACTTCGGGATTGACACCGGCCGCTATTCCTTTATTCGAGATGTCGATGACCTGGGCGACGCGTGCGCCTTCCAGACTCACCTCGTACAACTTCATACCTTCCGCCGACGCACCATCGACCAGCGGCTGTTCGCTCATGAAAAATACACGCCGACCGTCTTCGGACGCTCCCTGGAACATAGCCGGCGCCGCCTTGGCGCTATGACACGGTTCGGGATTCGTACATTCACCTGCAGCGCCACCGGGAAGCGTCGGCTCGGAGATCGCAACTGTACGTTCGCCGCCGATCCGCGCGTAAAGTTCATTTACTAGCGGTGGAGTGCTTCCGGAGCATGCCTTTGCGGTAAAGAAAACGACTTCACCGCTTGACGACACAGCGTTAAAGACAGAACCACCTCCGCCCGATCCCAATTCTGTACCGCATTCGCTGATCAATTCAGCTTTTTCGTTGATTTGAGCACCTCCATGGAGTGCTTCGTCATTCTTGACGCCCACCAAGACCGGTTCGCTATTCTTGGTTCCCACATAGACGTACTCATATAGCGATGCCTTACCCAGCTCGGTGGTATCGCCAACCCAAAGGTCGCTGTGACCCCCAAGGTTGGACGACTTGATTGCAAACAACGAATGGCTCAGATTTCGAGAGGCACCAACCAGGGTTAGCTCTTCGGTGGGCGTAAGCCTTTCGTTTGCCAGGATCTCTTCATCTTTTTCATTATAAGGCGTTCCTGGGCCAATCAAATTGAATTCCGACGGATTGGGTCCAGTACGGAGATAGATATCTTCATGGTACGGTAGACCTGTCTGCTCGGCGCCCCAAAGCGTAGCTTCGAAGTTGCCCGCGCTCGCGGCCATCAATACGCTGTACGAATATTCACCCGCAGGCGGCATCAATGGCGACGACCCCCAGCCGTCGCGGCCGCGTACGAGTTCGTAGGTCGCCGCGTTGCGATTGCGACCGGGGTCGTACCAGTAGTTGCCACCGCCGGAGAACGCCCCCCCCGCCCCCACGATCACACTCGAGCCGCTCGCGGAGATGGCTCCGGGTTCATCCAGCACTACTCCACCCTCTTTATATGGCGGTGTGGCAAGCTCATATGCTCGGCAATCGGGAAGGTACTCGCGATATCCAGGCGATGCTTCGGTTTTTGCGGCGCACCGCGCCTCGTTCGCATCACCGGCAGCAAGCGCCAAGTTCGGCGCCATCAAAATGATGAGCACAGTACTGAGCGCCAAGCTCCAACACCTGATCAAATGCACTTTTTCCATCGCTGCCTTCTCAACTCCCTCGGTCGTCTGCACCGCCCGTGGACATTAAGTGGTGGAGCCGCCCAGGACGGCCCCACCACTATTCGTTTGCTGCTTACGTCTCAACTACTGCTTAATTGTCCCAACCAAATGGTTCTTTCGGGTTCGTTTCAATCTGTGTTTCGGCTTCCTCAAAGACTTCGCCCAGCGCTCCTGCAGTAAGCTTAGCTTCGATTACTTCGTATTTTTCTGTCGCACTATTATATAGTTCCGCTTCTTTAATGGGTGTTGTTTTGGGGAGTATGAGTAACCCTACTTCCGACGTTTCTCCAGACAACGATAACACAAAGGACGTACCATTCGAGTACCCAACCTTGGCGATCGCTCCGGCATTTCTTGTCGCATTTTTAATTTTTATCGCAGTGCCGCTTGCTGTGACTTTGATCTTGGCTTTATTGAGAATCGCACCACATAGTTCCGTGGAAGCACCCGCTTTATTGAGGAGTTCAAATTCCGAGAATAGATTTTCATTGCCGGTTTCGCCCTCGGGAGCAAAGATGTCGACCGCCGACGTTCTACTACCCTTTGCAAATGCGAGAATAGTTAATACGTCAACTATTATTTCGCCGGCATTGGCAGCTGGTAATGGTTTTAGGCCTGTCGCTATACAATTCTTGGCGCCTACGAGGTTGCATTTTTCGAATGTTATCTTCGCGTAGTCGGTACCAGGATTGCCCCCTAAGAGGAATCCTACATTCGTTGCTTTTTCGCATTCAACACTGGCAGCCGTCCCCTTGAGGATGGGCGCCGTGCCCTCCGTTTTCGATCTAATTTCTCTTGTTTCGCCTGATGCCAACGATTTGGCAGGGCTCCCAACAATCCATAACGGCCCTTTGTTTTCTTCCGCCTGCGCAACTGTAGCCGCCAGCGCGCTAAGCACGACCATAGCCATGCTCGCGGCCAGCATGATTCCTAGCCTGTTCAACTTCATTTGATACACTCCTTTTGTTGTGCATGGCCCTGGGGCGCCCTTCCCATCAAGTTGTGGCGCTCCGGGGCCGGTTTGTCTCTGCTCCCGTACTCCGGCACGCAGAGGTTGCATGGCCGCCGAGGTTCTTCCACCGCAGTAACGCGGCGATCGCCTCGCATGACCTGGGGATCCACCCGATACTGCTTCGATGGACCTGCCGGAGAAGCTCTTTGTGATCTCTGTCCTGACTTTCTCCCCGATTGACTTTGCACGCCTCGTTCTCGCGAGGCTCACGTCTCTGCACCCGCTCGATCCAAGGTGGCCACTGCCGGTACCGCGCGGTCTTGTGAACGTTCTTCTCACCGTACGGCCTTGAGGTAGTGGCGTAAGGTTATTGTCCCATCTGCCTTAGCCCTTGTCAAGGGATGACACGCGGAACTTCGGCGGTCGTCACACCAGGCGAACCCTCGATCGGTAGACCAATCCTGAGAATTCCCGGTGTGGCGTCGCATTTTACGTTGCCTCCAATCTGGTCTTAACTGTGTCTGACTCGATTTATAGTCGCTACTGATGGATCGCCACCTGAGTAGCCAAAACGGTGCCATGACGCTCGCCGATGACGGCGGGGCGCCATGACGCCGGGTACTCTCGCCTTTGTTTTAGGGTAAAGGTGACTATCTCCGACGCCTCGCTCTGCTTTGGCGAGACGTCGGACATCGACACATTCACCTGTCGTACTGCCATTTGTGTCAAGTTGATCCGAGCCCTAGCCGCCACCGCTGAACGATGGACGCACCGTGCCCGACATCGGTCGTCGTCTACATGCTCCTTTCCGCGGCCCGGTGCCAGCCTTCGTGCGGCGGCGCCCAGTGCCCGGCTTTATCGACAGCCTGTGCTCGTTCTTCGAATACAGGGAACTGTGGCCCGACCCCTCTCCATGCAATGGCGAAAGGTCAGCGCCCAGCTCTATCGACGTATGTTGTCGTACTGCGGTCGAGGGTTGGTATGAATACCGGTTCCCCGACCCCACTAGCGGCTAACGCCGTGGTGCCGGCACAACCAAGCTCTTGCGGCACAGAGCACGACCGGGGCCGCCTCCGATGCCGTAAGGCCTACTGTACCACATGTCGGGACGGATTTGTTTGCCCCTCGCATTTGTCGCTAATCGACGGTCCCCGCAGGGTCGCCCTCATCCAGAGATTGGCTCAGATACTGAGGTTGGGCTAGGCACGCGCATGTCTCCGACTTGGCCCAGGCGTGCCGCTCCCCGTTCCCGCCCCCGACGGGGGCGCCGGGATGCGTTTTCCGGCGCCCCCAGTCGGCTTGTCCGAATGCGCGTGGAGAGGGGGTCACGGATCCGGATCTCCACGGGCGCCTAGAGAGGGAGGGCGCCCGAGAAGCTCTTGCAAGATGTGTCTTTCCATGCCCATCTACTTCTTGTGCTTGCCGCCCTTCTTCTTGGGGCCGTGTGTGGGCTTCTTTGGGCAGCCGGCGACCTTCAGCTTGGTGCTCTGGCGGATCACAGCCCCGTCCTGGGCGACCAGTTCGGTCGGCATCACCAGCTTGCCGGCCTTGCAGAGGTTCTTGCCGTTCGCCGTCAGCGCCGAGTACGGTCCCTCCGGGAGCTTCAGATCGAAGCTCAAGAAGGGCGCGTCGGGCACCGAGTTGAAGGTCGAGGTCAGCACGCCCTTTTTGGAGATCGCCGTTTCCCCGTGCAGCTCGATCGTGACGTTGTCGCCCCGCAGCACGATCACCAGTTCGGGGTACTTCGCTCCACCGTGGGAGACGAAGTACGCCGGCCCGCCCAACGGAGTGGGCAGCACCGGCGTCTTCGCTGTCGCCTCGCCAACCACGGAGGCGGCGGGGCAGCTCGCGGGATGCGCCGCGAACGTCTGTTCCGGGCACGCCTTCTGCAGCGTGGTCAGCCGCGCCGGTAGCTTCGCGGGCAGGCTGACCTTGACCTTGGCGATGTCCGCCTCGGTCCCCTGCGGGGTGCTCGGATAGGTCACCGTGGTGTCGAGGCTCGCGCCGTCCACCCGCGAGCTGTGCGCCGACGTCGACACCGCGAACGTCGGCTTGAACGCCAGCGCCGCGCAGTCGGTGATCTGGAAGGGCACTTCGAGCGAGGAGGTGGCGCCTTCGGCGCTCGTAAGGCTCCCCTTGATCTTGAGCGGGTTGCAGTCTGTCGGGTTGAACGTGAAGCCATTGCGGTTCACCGCGACGTACACGTGCTTGATCTGCAGCGGGATACCTTCGAGGATCGTCGGGATCGCGTCGCCTTCACCCGGCGAGTTGGTCGTGACCGTTAGCGCCGTCGTGACCGGGTCGACTTCGATCCGGGCGCGCACCACCACGCAGTCGCACGCCGGGCTGCTGTGCTTCGTGTGCTCCAGGTCAAACGGCCCTGCCTTCGCCGGCTCCTCGATCGACAGCCCGTACGGCGCCCCGTGGTAGGGGCCGGTGATGAACACCTTGCCGCCGGTCACGCTGTAGGGGTCGCCGCCCAGGCCTACGCTCACGGTCGTTTCGCCGATTTTGCTTTCTTCGCCGCAGGTCCCTTCGTTGGCCCGCGGTTCTTCGCACAGCTTCACGCTGGAGAGCATCCCCAGCAGCCCAGGTGGCATGTGCAGCTGAATCCCCTGTAGCTGCTGGTTGCCGTCTTCGCGGCTCATCGTCGTCGTGAAGGGGCTAAACCCGCCGGCCTGGATACTCGTCGTCTGCGCCGTCAGGGTCGGGGCGAAGGGGATCGGGTCTAGGCAGGGGCTGCCGTTGGGGCCGGTGGTGATGTTGAACTGCGACGAGGATTCCGTCGTGGCGTTCCCCGACCACGGCGTGAACGTCCCGGTCGTCGTATAGGTGCCGCACTGCGTCGGCGTTGCCAGCGGCGCTCGCTCTCCGCCGAAGAATTCCAGTTCGACGTCTTCATAGGGCAGTTGCGGCAGGAACTGTTCCGCGGCCGATCCGCCTTCGAAGGTCGGGTCGCGTTCGAAGTGCGCCGTCAACTGGCCGGTTTCCGGGTTCTGGAGGACTTCGCCGGCGACCTTCGCGCGCACGCCGGCCTTCGGGTCCTCCGCGTAGATGTACATCGCCACCAGGCTCCCAAATGGGTTCGCTTCCTGGGTCGCGAGGTACGCGGCACCTTCGAGCGGATCGGGCAACAGCGGGGTCTTAATCTTCACGGTGGCGACCTTCGAGGCATCCGGGCACGTCGGCGCTTCGGCGGTCTGCAACGCGATCTCGCTCAGCGAGCACGCTTCGAGTCCGTCCGCCGCTGCCGGGTTCAGCGTTACTCCGGGAGGCAGCGTCACCGACAACCCCTTCGCATCGGATGGCGCCAGTCCTTCGGGCTCCATCAGCAATGCCTGCGGGAAGTGCTCGTCTACCTTCAATCCCGCCGGGCTACTCGCCATGCTTCCGTCGGGGACGACGCTAATTGACGGGTCAAACTTTAGTTTGTTGCAGCCGACGAGCGCCAGTGGGTTACCGCCTATGTCACGCAGCCTATATGGAAACAAGCCCTGCTTTTCCTGCTCAGGGTCGATCCCTGGAGTTGGCCACGAGTCTCCTTCTACAAAAGATTCCACTGATTCGCCTGATGTAGGATGACCGCACGAAGTCGGCAACGTCAGGAACGGAGCGCGAGTCGTATCTTTCGGACAGGTTCCGATGAAACCAGCAAGATGCTCAGCGCAATCGTAGCCCCGCGAACTGTCATGACGTGGATCCCCTGGCCAGCCCCAGATCGTGACATTCGCAGCAAGCAACGCACCCGTCTGGGTAATATTGTTAGCGCTGACCGTTACACCGTAGTTCTCACCTGTTCGAATTGAAGTATCCAGAAACGCAGGAATACCATCCGCGTTGAACCCGAGGCGCCCCGGCTCGCCGACCGCTGGCACCATATTGAACACGGGCCTCACGATAGTAGTACCCCGAGGATTGCCAAGCGTCACTACCGCGACCCCCAACTGAGCGCCGACGGGACATTTTTCCACCTGGAATTGACCTTCGCTGCATTGTTCAAATGCGGAAGGATTCCCAACCATGCCGGGCGGTAGATCGAACCGCAGATCCTTTGGAAGCGCGGGCTGCACGACGCTGTCCAAAAGGCCGAAGATCTGTTCCGTGCCTGCGTTGAGCGTTACTGACGTCGTTAGCTGAAACGGGTGCGAACCAGCCTGCGTCGCAGGCGAACCGGTAGCTTCTTCAGGTACGAGTTCAAACGCTTCTATACCAAAATGTGTCTGTGGCTGAGACCCGGCGTCAACGGTCACCAAACCGGTGGCGGCAGTGGATGGGGCACCGCCCCCCGACACTCGCAAACCGTCGGACAGTCGTCCAGCAGCCACGTCACTGCTTACTGTAACGCGAAGTTTGATTTCCAAAAGCTGATAAGAAGGCAAAGTTCCATTAAAGCTACATATAACTTCTACACCGGAGACCAGCACACACGGCCCCCCACCAGTACCATATTCATTGTCGTGGCCCGCTTCATAAAATGCTTCGGTGACTTCGATACCTTCCGGCAACGTGACCATGAATACCACTGGATCACCTTCCCCCACCACGGCTCCATCCCCCAAATTGGTCGCCGAAGCCACAATCGTGCCTTCCTCTCCCTTCGTCAACACCGTCGGCCTCGACCCCAGATTAACGTGCCACCATGGTCCTGCCGCGAACGCGGACCCGCCGCCACCCGCCACAAACGACGACATGCACATCGCACCAAAGACAAACGCCGCCCATCGAGGTAGCCCACACATCACTTGCCCCTCCCTTTGTGGCCAGCTTTCCTAACCTTCCTAGCTTTACCCTGCTTCCTACCTTTCCCCTTTATCTTGACACACTTTCCCAAGCCTAGCTTTTTCCCCTTAGAGCATCTGACTATCACTGCGGGAGTTGGCAAGACATTGCCTGCACCCGAGAATGTAGCACTCCCAGACGCACCAAAGAACGAAGGTTGCGACAACGGACCGGCTTTACACGACGATTCCGTCACACATGGGGGCGGCGAGACCGCTTCCCTTGGACACGGCGCCAATTCGCTGCAAACATGCGCGTCATACACATCAAACGCCGTATCCCTGTCGGCTGCAACCAGCGGCGCAGACGTCAAGAAGAATACATCTTCGGCTTCTTCCTCACTGGGGCTCCGGCCACTCGCATCCAAAAACACCGATTCTTCTCCAGACGACCCCGCAGAGATCAACCCTATACAACCTTTTGCGCTGGCACTAAAGGCCGGACTGTCCTGCCTACACGCATAAGGACTATCCGCTGGTATGCCTTCTGGCTCGTACTCATAGACATCCATCAGCCCATTGGTATCCTGCGGCACCAGGGCATCTGAGCTCTCAAAGAAGACCCTTCCATTATTTGACAGATATCGCGACTGGTAACGAGCAAAGGCTTCCTTCATCGCGGTCCATCCTGGTACAACCCCTGCTAGCCAACTATGGACGTTCCAGTTGTTCTGCGCATCGACCAAAAGGCCTTCCCCTTCCCTTGCGGTAGACGAATCCAATACCCCGGTCGGTCGCTCCCCTGTTGGATTACACGAAACACATACCAAATGTTTTGATAGTGAGTCGTACAAGTAGACCTCCTCGTCGGGTTCCCCGCTGTTTGCATCAGAATTGTCATACCCAGTTGGGCGTCCCTCCGACATAAAGACCAGGTAGTCACCATCCGATGAAACCCTCGACGTCACCCGCTCGAGGTTACCAGGCAAGTCAGATCCTTCGCCAAAAGTGTTTACTCCGCCCCAGTCATTGTAATCCCCTTCTGACAACGCAGCGATGAACGTGGGGGATTCCCATTCTTTTTCTTCTTTGTCGTAATGCAGCATGTAGAGGTTGTCTTTTCCAAGCGAGGCTTTTTCGTTACCATTTTCTTCATTTGTCAAAACTCCCTCCGCGACAAAGTAAAGGTATTCAGTACTGCTACTACCAGAAAGCACCACCCCCTGTACATCGGCGTGCCCGCCGTTATCAACCGTCAAGTCGCTCAAGGCACAAGACGGCTCACTGGCTGCTTCTACTATTTCGCACTCATACAGATCGGGATTTCCTTCTTCCGCCGTAGACCGTTGGGTCAATCGTGCTTCATCGGTAAAGAATATTTTTGAGCCATCGTTGCTTGCAAACTGAAAATACGGTAGACCGTTACCGCCGGGCGCTCCTTCTTCTGGCGCATCCAGCCATACGGTCCGCTCACCGGACACATCGCGCATATAAAGATGTTCGCCTTCGGAACCATTAGCAAAAAAAGTAATGCGGGAACCATCTTGTGAAACCGCGCCACGGGCATCATATCCTTCAGTTCCTCCAAGGCGTGCATTTTTTCCCAATTCGTGATTTGGCAAGATGCTGACAATTTGCAGCTGTCCGCCAGCCCACTCGTATAGTCCTCCTCGTCTTATTTCTTCTTCTTCCGGCGTCTTTTCTGCTAGTGGAACAGCTGAATGAATGACAACATGGGTCATATCCGTGTTAGCACCTTCAAATTCAAGCTTACCGCCGAATTCCACTCCTAGTGGGGAAACATTTGCACGCTTTTCCACACTCGGCTTGCATGTGCCTGCGGCTGGGCAGTCCGTTACAAGCGGTAGGTAGCCGCCTTCACCTGCTGCTTCATCGTACTCACCCCGCTCAGACGATTCTGGTGACATAAGCACGTTGGCGTGTACGTAAATCGTGAGTTCCGATGCTCCCGGTGCCAAGGGCAAAGCTCCCACTGGTTCCGTTCCGGTAGAACCAGATCCAAGTGGTTCGACAAGTCCAGTTGACAATTCTGGCGAAAAGTACTTATACTCCTGGCCTGTGTCCTGTGCGAGGCCCGTGGTAACCTGATGAGGAGTGGCCATATCCTGAGAGGCCCAGCCCCCACTCGTTTTCCGCGTGGAAAACACCTGTGCGATGTTCGAATTCCCAATGGGTGTTTCTACTGGACCCACCGATAGATATGTGATCGCACCCCCGCCTTCAGCTGCTTGAACAACCCCTCCATGAGCTACCGGTGGAACGATCAGGGCTCCGTCCTTACTCGCAGGAGATACGAGTTCCCATATACGGCCGTCAAGAAGCGTGTCTCCGCTGTCCGTCGACTGCGTCGTAAATGACTCCTCATTTCCCATATCTTCGCCTTCGTTATTCTTGGCGATCACTCGAAAATGATAAATAGAGCTGGGGCTCAAGTCCTGCAGGGCAAGATAAACACTTACGGCTTCTGCTCCAGCACCGACTTCATCTTCCTGTGAAGTGATATTGTTACTTCCGTTCACACCGTATTCAAACTTGTATATCGTGGCATTACCAGCCGGGTTGATTTCGGCATGAAGCGTGGCGCTAGTGGCTGAGACCTCCGTCGCCCACTCGCCACTTCCTCCTTTTTCCACAACTGGACCTGATGCTGCCGCCAGCGTCGGTGCACTGAGCAAAACCAGAGCCACCGTCATGATCGATACTGGTCCATAGCACGATGGCAGCCGACCCATGATTGCCCCCTTTTTTCTTAACACGCGTAGTTCTCCTCACACCCAATGACTTTCAACATTCCCACTGACCTTTTACACCACCAATTATCCGATTTTGAGGTGTGTGGAGCAAAAATGGCTGCTCCACACACCTTAAAGCTAATCTACTTCAAAGAGATTTTCACCCAGTGATCAAGGTACTTACTAAGGGGAAAATTTCAACGGATCCCACGGCGCCCGATTCAATAAAGCCTTTTCCTTCTTTTTCCGTGATAGTAGTTTCGGTTTCGAGTTTTTTAGCCGATTCGCCTTCCAGATTAGGCCATTCAGTGGTGCCTTTACCTTCACCTTTTTTAAATTCGAGTGTAAAGTGTCCTCCTGGTTCGATTAATTTTTCATCCTGCCCAGGGGCAAGGCGGGCTATTATCGTACCTCTAACTCGTATGTCAATTAATTCCCCAGTACGAGAGCACGAGAATTCAGCGAATAAATTGTTAGGATTATTTGCATTACCTGTTTCCGGGTTGAATAAAATCCCGATTTCTAATTTAGCTTTGTTAATCCAACCGAGTCTTGCTAAGAGACCAAAAGTTCTGATTTCTTCTTCGTTTGCCCCAACGCCTTCGGATTTACATTTATATTTATTCAGGCCGATCGTGGCTGTGCATTCTTTGTACGAAATTAGGATATTCTTAGCTCTTTTCCCGCTGCTACCTTCAACTTCGCCAGTATTTGTCTCTTTTTTACATTCTACCGTTTCGCCTTTTGAAGTTTCCAGTTTACCCGTTCCGCCTTTTGACGAAAATGCCGTACTACCAGCTGCCAGTTTGAATTCCGGTGCTTCGGCAAAGGCCGTGGCCGCCACCACCGCGCTCACGACGAACACGGCCGCGAGGCAGAGCCCTGCGATCTTGATACTCCTCATTTTAAGTGCTCCTTGGATTTGATTTTGAGTGCGCTCATCATTATCGATCGCATTGAATACTGCATTTCAAATACTCCATTTCGGGTAGACAAAACCGGCGCCCCAGCGCCCGCTGTTCCCAGCGAGCCGCCAAGGCAACCGGCAACCATCGACTTCATGTACTACCTTCTCGGGTAAAGGCCACCGTCCCGGGCGCTCGTCTGCTTGGCGAAATGCCCGAGTTACGGCGTCTTCGACTTCTTTTCACTGCCGTTTTTGGGTAAAGCTGTTTAGTGCCCGACGCTCGCTTTTCACAGCGAAACGCAAGCGGGCGTGTTGCGTTATCGACTTCCCTGTGCGCCTTGTCTTAAAAGCATCCGCGCCGTGACACCCGCCTACCACGGCGGGCTTCCAGCTCGGGCTTCATAGAACGTCCTTGCGCTGCGGTTGAAGGGTGGGTAATCCAGTACCCGGACGCCGTCTTTTTACGGCAACGCCGTGGTGCCGGCACTATGTAATGCAGTGCCTAGTCATCGAACCATCAAGCGCATCTCTTGACGAGGTCAGATTTCGAAACCGCGCGAGTACTATACCACATGTCGGGACAGGTATGTAGATATGTTTTGCTGCCCTTCGTGCGATCTCCCGCAGCGCGCCGCTTCGCGCGCAAATGGCTCAAACAGCGGCTTTCGGGGCCAGCACCTGCCGCACGAGGTGCAGCGCCACCGTGGTGGCGCGCTCGCGGATGTCCAGCCTCCCCCCCGGCAGCGCCACCGCGCGCGCGCGCGAGGCGTGGGGGGCAATCACGCTCATGTACACCGTGCCCACCGGCTTCTCCTCGGTGCCGCCGTCCGGTCCCGCGACGCCGGTGATACCCACCCCCACGTCCGCTTGCAGGCGCTCGCGGGCGCCTTCGGCGAGCGCGTGGGCCACCTCGGGGGAGACCGCTCCGTGGCGCTCGATCAGCTCGGCCGGCACTCCCGCCACGGCGACCTTGGCCTCGTTGGCGTACGCCACGATGGCACCACGCATGTACCGCGAGGAGCCCGGGATGTCGGTCAGGCGCGCCGCCAGCAAACCACCCGTGCACGACTCCGCCGTGGCGATCGTGCGCGCGGGCGGACCGGCCTCTCCACGCAGCAGCGCCGCCACCAGCTCGTCCACGGTGCTGCCGTCCTCGGAGAACAGCTGCTCGACGTGGCGCTCTCGCACCGCCGCCACCAGCTCGTCGTAGGCCGGCTGCGCGTCGGGCTCGTAGCGCGTGACCACCTCCACCTCGCCCCGTTTCAAACACGTGGTCACCTCCAGGCGATCGAGCTCCACGCCCTCGCGCCCGGCGGCCCGCAGCGTCTCGGCGATCTCCGACTCGGGGATCCCGAACAGCCGCAGCGTGCGGCGGCGGTAGACGGTGGCGCCCGCCAGCGCCTCGCGCAGCGGGCCCGCCGCGTGGAAGTCCTCGCGCGCGGCCGCCTCCCACATCGGCTGCAGCTCGCGCGGCGGGCCGGGCAGCACCACCACTGTGGGGCCTGTATTGCCCTCGGCTGGGCTCACCACCAGCCCCGGGGCGGTGCCGACCGGCTCAAGCACCGTCGCGCCCTCGGGGATCGTCGCCTGCTTGCGCGCGCCCTCGCGCATCGCCTCCACGCTCACGTTGCGCCAGCGTGCGCCCAGGCGCGCGACGATCGCTTCGATTCGCTCCTGCAGCGGCTCGTCCCACACCAGCTGGCGGCCCTGAAACTCCGCCACCACCTCGGCCGTCAGGTCGTCGGCCGTTGGGCCGAGGCCGCCGCTGGTCAGCACCAGGTCGTAGCTCTGTGCCGCCATGAAGCGCAGCGCCGCCAGTAGGTCCTCGCGGCGGTCGCCGACGATCGCGATCTGCGCCAGGTCCACGCCCAGCTCCTCCAGGCGGTCGGCCAGCCACGGGCCGTTGCGGTCGGCCACGCGGCCGGTCAGCACCTCGGTGCCGGTGATGACGATCCCCGCTCGCGCGCTCACCGTTTCACCCGCTCACTTGCATGTCGGCGCTTCCCTTTCCACCAGTGAGCGCATGCCCGTACGGGTGATCGCGTAACCGATCGCGCCCGAGGAGGCCGGCACGGTGACCGGCCTGCCGTTGACGATCAGCGTCACCGCATTGTTGCCGAGCGTCAGTTCGAAGCGCCGCGCGTGGTAGACGGGCTCGGGGCTTTCTGGGGTCAGAATCACCCCCGGGATCCGTTTGCGCCCACCGTCGCCGATCAGGCAGACGTACACTTCCGCGCTGGGCTGCAGCTTCAGCGAAGCCAGCGCCGCTGTCGCGCTCGCCGCGCCGCCGCTGTTGCCGGCGCGCGCCGCGTGGTGGCGTTTGACGTGCGCCCCGCCTGCGCTGCGCGCCGGGGCGCTCGGCGTTTTGTTGGCCGACCCGCCCCCGCCCGACAGCAGCGCGTACACCAGCAGCACAATCACGATGCCCACGGCGCCCACCGCCGCCATGTACGCGCGCGAGGGGCCCGTGCGGGGCTGTGGGATCCCCCCGCGCGCCGGGCCGCGACGTGTCGTGCCCGCCCCGCCGGCGCGGGCACGCGCGCGGTGAGTGGGCGACACGGCAGTCTGTTGAATCGGCTCGATCCCGTCACCGGGGTGCTCGTAGCGGAGCTTGTACTGCTCCACCAGCGCGCGCCCGTCGAGACCCAGCGCGTTGCCGTACGTGCGCAGAAAACTCTTCACGAACGTCGGCCCCGGCAGCAGGTCCCACTCCTCGTTCTCCAGCGCGCGCAGGTACTTGGCGCGGATCTTCGTCTGCGCCTCGATCTCCGACACGTCGATCCGCGCGCGCATCCTGGCCTCGCGCAGGCTTGCTCCGATCTCGGGCATCGGCTGTAGGCTAACCCAGCGCTATCCGGGACGGGGTGATGAGGCCGGCTCTCCCGGGCCCGCCTCCCCCGCGCATCAGTTCACCGCCCGCTCCTCCAGGGCGGCCAGCACGCGGGGCACGTCGGCCTCTGCGATCAGCACCTGCCGGGGCTTTGAGCCCTCGTAGCCGGAGATCACGCCGCGGCGCTCCAGCATGTCGATCATCCGGCCGGCGCGCGTGTAGCCGAGGCGCAGCCGGCGTTGCAGCATCGAGGTGGAGGCAGTCTGCATCTCCGCCACCAGCGCGATCGCCTCCTTCAGCAGCGGATCCTCGTCGGGGTCGAAGTCATCCGCGGAGCCATCCCCCTCCTTCTCGCTCGGCTCCACCTCCTCCAGCAGCTCCTCGCGCAGCTCCGGCTCGCCCTGCTTGCGCCAGAAGTCGGTCAGCTTCGCGATCTGCGGCTCGTCGATGTAGGCACCCTGGATGCGCTGCAGTCGCGAGCTGCCCACGGGGCTGAACAGCATGTCGCCCTGGCCCAGCAGCGACTCCGCGCCGTTCTGGTCGAGGATCACGCGCGAGTCGGTCTGCGAGCTCACCGCAAACGCGATCCGCGAGGGCACGTTGGCCTTGATCATGCCCGTGATCACATCCACCCGCGGGCTCTGCGTCGCCAGCACCAGGTGGATGCCCACCGCGCGCGCCTTCTGTGCGAGGCGGATGATCGAATCCTCCACGTCGGCGGGCGCCACCATCATCAGGTCGGCGAGCTCGTCGATCACGCACAGGATGTACGGCAGCGGCGGTTCATCGCGCGCCGCGCGCGCCTTGTTGAGCTCCGGCAGGCTGCGCGTGCGCGCCAGCGACATCGTGCCGTAGCGCTGCTCCATCTCGCGCACCAGGTTCTGCAGCGCGTTGGCCGCCATCCGCGGGCTGGTGATCACAGGGGTGAGGAGGTGGGGGATGGACTCGTAATGGTTGAGCTCCACCTGCTTGGGGTCCACCAGCACCAGGCGCAGCTCGTGCGGGCTGGCGCGCAGCAGCACGCTCGCCAGCATCGCGTTGATCGCGCCCGACTTGCCCGCGCCGGTCGTGCCCGCCACCAGCAGGTGGGGCATCTTCGCGAGGTCGGCGCCGATCGCCTTGCCCGCCACGTCCTTGCCCAGCCACACCGTCAACGGCGACCAATCCTTGGGGGGCTCCTGGTAGACGTCGCCGAGGCGCACGATCCGCCGGCGCGCGTTCGGCACCTCCACCCCCACCGCCTGCTTGCCGGGGATCGGCGCGAGAATGCGGATGTCGGTCGCCGCCAACGCGTAGGCGAGGTCGTCCTTCAGCTGCGTCACCTTCGCCACCTTCGTGCCCGGCGCCAGGCGCAACTCGTAGCGGGTGATGTGCGGGCCGGCCACCGTGCCGATCACCTTCGCCTGCACGCCGAAGTGCCCGAGCGCCTCCACCAGGCTCGCGGCGGTGCGCTCCTGCCCGGCGGTGTCGGGGCGCACCTGCTCGGCGGTGGAGCGCGACAGCACCTTGCCGGAGTCGGGCACTCGCCACTCGAAGTTCGGGTCGTCGGTCACACGCTCGCGCAGGCGACCCTGGGGCGTGAGATCGTCGGGATCGGCCACGGCGACGCCGTTTATCTGCTCCTCCTCCCCCCCTCATCCTCCTCTTCTTTTTCCTCCTCCGGTTCTTCGAACGCATCGAGATCGTCCTCGTCGAGCGACGGCGCCTCCACGTGGGTCGCCCGCACCACCAGCTCCTGGGACTCCGGCTCGGGAGGCAGCAATGAATCGATTGGAGAGCTCTCTTCGATCGGTTGCGAAACCGCCCGCTGTGAGTCGCCGCTCGCTCCGCGCTCGGCGCCCACGCGGGCTTTCAGCATCCGCGTGCTGTCCACCACGCCGCTGCCGGTCGCGCGCAGCACCGCCGCCAGCGAGGCGCCCGTCAGCAGGATCAGCCCCACCACGAACAGGAACACCACCAGGATGTCCACCCCCGCCTGCTGCACCAGCCGGTGCCCAGCTTCGTACACCGCCTGCCCCGCCGCGCCGCCGTGCGCCTGCAGGTAGGCGGAGGACCAGTGCGAGGCCGCCGTGCCCTGTCCCGAGCTCACGCCCAGCGTCCCCGCCGCCAGCGCCAGCACGATCGCGCCGAACAGGCAGATGCTGCCGGTGCGCAGCGGGCGCATCGCCGGCAGCACCGGTCGCATCAGCATCGCCGCGCCGGCTCCCAGCAGCGCGATCGGCGCCAGCGCCTTCGCGCGCCCCACGCTCCAGCCGAGCGCCACCGCCAGCGCATGCCCGAGGCGCCCGCCTTCGCCGTTGCCGTACAGCACCACGCCCATGAACACGCCCAGCGCGATCAGCGCGAGCGCCAGCACGTCGCGTTGGCGCTCGTCCAGCTGGGGCAGGCGCGGCGGCCACCACGGCGGCGGCCAGGCGGAGTTGCGCCGTCGCTGGCGGCCGCGGGTCTTGCCGGCCGATCTCCGATTGGTCGATCGCCGCGCGGCTGGGGGCCTGCGTGCGCTGCCCTTGCGTGTGCCTGCCATCCACCGCAACTTCGACGCCGGGGCCTCAGACCCTGCCTTGCGTCGGCCGGCAGCCGCTCGCGATTGCGGCATCTTTGTGAAAAGGCCTTACCATCGCTTTACTACAGATCGATACATAGGGATATCCCATGAACGATTTCTCCCGTGCACCCAGAGTCCTGGTCGTCGAGGACGACGAGGACATCGCCCAGGCGCTGCAGCGCTCGCTGCGGATGGAGGGCTACGAGGTTCGCATCGCTTCGGATGGCGCCTCCGGCCTCGAACAGTCCCACACGTTCGTGCCCGACCTCGTGATCCTCGACCTCGGCCTGCCGAAGGTGGACGGCATCGACGTCGCCCGCGGCCTGCGCGAGCAGGACGACGTGCCGATCCTGATCCTCACCGCGCGCGACGCGTTGGAGTCCCGCGTGGAGGGCCTGGACGCCGGCGCCGACGACTATCTGGTCAAGCCGTTCGAGCGCCAGGAGCTGCTGGCGCGGATGCGCGCGCTGCTGCGCCGCCGCCCCCCCGCGGCTCGGCGCCGCTGCGCGTGGGCGACCTTTCTCTCAACGCCGACACCCACGAGGTGGTGCGCGGCGAGCGCGCGATCGAGCTGACCCAGCGCGAGTTTGAACTGCTCGAGTACCTGATGCGCAACGAGCGGATCGTGATCTCCCGCCAGCGGCTGCTCGACGAGGTGTGGGGTTATGACCCCTTCTCGCAAACCAACACCATCGAGGTGTTCGTCTCCAACCTGCGCCGCAAGCTCGAGGCCGAAGGCGAGCCGCGTCTGCTGCACACAATTCGGGGTGCTGGGTACGTCCTACGTGCATGAGTACCCCCTGACGCGCCCGGCCAGGCGATGAGGCGCGCGGCGGCCAGCCTGCTCGCGCGGGTCTCCGCGACCTTCGACGGCCTGCCGATCCGCACCCGCCTGGCGCTGGCCTCGGCGCTGCTGACGTTCGTGATCCTCTGCGGCTTCGCGCTGGTGGTCGGCTCGCTGACCGTGCACCGCATCCGCTCCGATTTCAACAACGAAGTCACCGCCTCCGCCGAAGAGCTCACCGGGCTGCTGCGGATCTCGGTGACCCGCGCCAACCAGCTGGTGGTGACCCCCAACATCGACGAATACGCCGCGCCCCAGCACGCCGCGATCAGGGTAATCCTCTCCACCTCCGGGAGCGTGATCGAACACACCCCGCACGCGCCCGAACTCGATCGCCCCAACGGGCGCATCACCGGCCTGGAAGGGGGCGTGAACGTCGCTGGCTACCGCGTCGAATCGCGCGCCAAGCCGCTGTCGGTCGGCGGCTACGTGGTGATCCAGTACGCGCGCCCGCTCTCCGACGTGCAGCCGACGATCGCGCGCGTGGAGCTGCTGCTGGTGCTCGGCGCGCTCGCCGGCACCGGCCTGGCGCTGCTGGCCGGGGCGATGATCGCGCGCCGCGCGATGCAGCCGATCGCGACGCTCACCGCCACCGCGGCGGAGATCGCGCGCACGCGGGACTCAAGCGCCGCGATCCCCCAGCCCGAGGCCGACGACGAGGTCGCCGAGCTCGCCCGCACGCTGCAGGGGATGCTGCAGTCGCTCGACGACGCCCACGCCGAAACCGAGGCCACGCTCGCGCGCCAGCGTCGCTTCGTCGCCGACGCCTCGCACGAGCTGCGCACGCCGCTGACCAGCGTGCTCGCCAATCTCGAGCTGCTGGCCGAATCGTTGCGCGGCGAGGAGGGCGAAGCGGCGCGCTCCGCGCTGCGCTCCTCGCGGCGCATGCGCCGGCTTGTCGCCGACCTGCTGCTGCTCGCGCGCAGCGACGTCGGCCGCGCCGCGCCCCACCAGCCGGTCGATCTGGGGCAGGTGGTGCTCGACGCCGCCGCCGAGCTCGGCCCCCTCAGCGGCGAGCACGAGCTCTCGATCGACGCCCACCCCGCGGTCGTCGAGGGCGACCACGACGAGCTGTTCCGGCTGGCGCTCAACCTGATCGAGAACGCGCTGCGCCACACCCCGCCCGGCACGGCGATCCGCGCCTCCACCCGGCTCGCGGGCGGCGCCACCACGTCCGGCGGGCAGGGCGAGGCGCTGCTCACGGTCGAGGACAACGGCCCGGGCGTTGCGCCCGAGCTGGCCCCCACCCTGTTCGAGCGCTTCGTGCGCGGCGCGGGCGACCGCGGCGGCTCGTTCGGACTGGGCCTCGCGATCGTGCGCGCCGTCGCCCAATCGCATGGCGGCTCGGTCGCGCTTGAGAGCGTCACGCCACACGGCGCTCGCTTCGTCGTGCGGCTGCCGCTGGCTCCGTCAGACCTCGACGACGACGGGAAGGACCATCGGGCGCCGCTTCAAGCGGTCGTAGACTAGCTGCGCGAGGTCGTCGTGCAGCGTCTGCTGGATCAGGTCCACCTCGCGGATCTCCTCCTTGGCGGCGCGGTCAAGCGACTCCTCGACGGTGAGGCGGATCTCCTCGACCAGACGGCCGGCCTCGTCGAGGAACGGGACGCCGCGGAAGATCACCTCCGGGTCGGCCACCGAGTGGCCGTCCTGCTCGGCGATCGTGGCGACGACGATGAAGATGCCGTCGGCGGAGAGCATCCGACGGTCGCGCAGCGCCACGTCGGCCATGTCGCCGATCTCCACGCCGTCGACGAAAATCATGCCCGACTGCTCGTGCTCGCCGAAGCGCGCCCCGCGCTCGTCGATGTCAAGCGGCCGGCCGTTCTCGCCCTGGAAGATGTCATCCGGCGCGACCCCCACCGCTTCGGCCAGCTGGGCGTGCAGGCGCAGCCGCTTGAAGTCGCCGTGGAAGGGCATCACGTAACGCGGCTGCACGAGGTTGAGCATCAGCTTCACCTCCTCTGCGTAGCCGTGGCCGGAGGCGTGCACGGGCGCGTCGGCGGGGGTCACCACGTGGCAGCCGATGTGGTAGAGGCGGTCGATCGTCTCGTTGACCGCGCGCTCGTTGCCGGGTACCGGGGTGGCGGAGAAGATCACCGTGTCGCCGTCGCGCAGCTGCACCTGCGGGTGGTCGCGGTAGGCCATCCGCCGCAGCGCCGACAGCGGCTCGCCCTGGGAGCCGGTCGAGATGATCACGATCCGCTCGTCGGGGAAGTCTTCGATCTCGCGCACCCCGACCAGCATCCCCTCGGGCACCTCGATGTGCCCGAGCGTGCGGCCGATGCCGACGTTCTTGCGCATCGAGCGCCCCACCAGCGCGACCTTGCGCCCGAGCGCCTCGGCGGCGTCCACCACCTGCTGCACGCGGTGGATGTTGGAGGCGAAGCTCGTCACCACGATCCGCCCCTCGCAGCGCGCGAACGCCTCCTCCAGGTGGGGGCCGACGCCGGACTCCGAGGGCGAGAAGCCCTCGCGGTCGACGTTGGTGGAGTCCCCGCACAGCAGCAGCACCCCCTCGCGCCCCAGTTCCGCCAGGCGCGAGACGTCCGCGGGCGGGCCGTCGACGGGGGTCTGGTCGAACTTGTAGTCGCCGGTGATCAGCACCGTGCCGAGCTCCGTGCCGAGCGCCACGGCGCTGGAGTCGGGGATCGAATGGGTCATGTGCACCATCTCCATCGAGAACGGCCCCAGCTCCAGCATCTCGCCGGGCGCCACGTCGTGCAGCTCGACCTCGCGCAGCTTGTGCTCTTCGAGCTTCGAGCGCGCCATCGCCATCGTCAGCGGCCCCCCGTAGACGGGCGGCAGGTCACCGCCGTTCTGGTGAGCCAGCTCGCGCAGCACCCACGGCAGCGCCCCGAGGTGGTCCTCGTGGCCGTGCGTGACGATGATCGCCTCGATCTCCCCCGCGCGCTCGCGCAGGTAGGAGAAGTCGGGCAGCACCAGGTCGATCCCCACCATCTCCGGGGTGGGGAAGCGCAGGCCGACGTCGATCACCACGATCCGACCGTCGTGCTCGACGACGGTCATGTTCTTGCCGATCTCGCCCAGGCCGCCGAGCGGCAGGACGCGCAGCGAGGCGCTCACGCGTGCTGCTGCGTGCGCGCAGCCTCGCCAGCCGGGGACGGTGCGGCCCCGCCGGGGTCGAGCAGTCCGTGGTGCTCCAGCATCGCCCGCACCTGCGCGAGCTCCTCGGCGGTGGCCGCCACCATCGGCAGGCGCACGCCGCCGACGTGGTGGCCCAGCAGGTTCAGCGCCGCCTTCGTGCAGGTGGGGCTGGAGGTGAGGAACAGCGTGCTGTACACGTCCTGCAGAGAGGCGTCGATCGCGGCGCGCTGCGCGGGCTCGTCCACCATGCGGCGCATCTGATCGCCGACGATGTGGCTGGCGACACAGACGCCGCCCGCGCCGCCGATATCGAGCGTGCGCGCGAACGAGGTGTCGTCGCCCGCGTACAACTGGAGGCCCTCGATCTGCTGCAACTCGTCCGCGTTGGCCTGCTTGACAGCCTCGATGTGCTCGATCTGCGCCAGCTCGGCGAGCAGCTCGGGGCCGATGTTGGTGGCGGTGCGGGAGGGGATGTTGTAGAGCATGATCGGCAGGTCGGTGGCGGCGGCCACCGCCTCGTAGTGGCGCTTGAGGCCCAGCGGGCTGGGGCGGTTGTAATAGGGCGTCACCGAGATGATCGCGTCGGGGCCCAGCGCGCTGGCGCGTTCGGTCAGCAGCACCGCGTGGCGCGTGTCGTTGGTGCCGGCGCCCGCGACGATCGTCTTGCCCGCCGGGCGCTCGGCGATCGCCAGCTCGATCAGCGCCAGCTGCTCCTCGTCGGTGAGCGTGGCGGCCTCGCCGGTGGTGGCGGCCACCACGAAGCCGTCGGAGCCGTGCGCGGCGAGGTGGCGCATCAGCGCCACAAACGCCTCCTCATCGACGCGCAGCTGCGCGTCAAAGGGCGTCACGATCGCGGTCAGAATCGTTCCCAGGTTCGCCATCGTCGCCATTATCCCACGTCGCCCTGTTCTCCGAACAAGAGGCTGTCCAATCCCACGGTAAGCGGTTGCTCAAGGGTCGCGATCCGGCGGACCGCCAGCAGCACCCCCGGCATGAACGACTCGCGGTCGATCGAGTCGTGGCGGATCGTCAACGTCTGGCCAAGGTCGCCGAGGATCACCTCCTGGTGGGCGACCAGCCCGGGCAGGCGCACGGAGTGGATGGGAATCCCGCCGACCCCCATCCCGGGCTGGGTGGGTCCGGATCCGCCGGGATCAGATCCACCGCTCGCGGCCGCCATCAATCGCGCGGTGAGCGCCGCCGTGCCGCTGGGCGCGTCGAGCTTGCGGTCGTTGTGGAGCTCGATGATCTCCGCCTTCGCCATGTGGCGCGCGGCCTCGGCGGCGAAGCGCATCATCAGCACCGCGCCGATCGCGAAGTTGGGGGCGACCAGGACGTTGGCGCGGGCACGCTCGCCATCGGCGTCCTCCCCTCCGGCGGCAGCGTCCCTTGCGAGCGCGCACGCCCGCTCCAGCTCGCCCAGATCGAAGCCGGTGGTGCCGATCACCGCATGCACCCCGGCGCGCAGGCACGCCACGGCGTTCTCAACAGCCGTCTCCGGGCGGGTGAAGTCGACGAGCACGTCAGTGTCGGGCAGCACCTCGGCGAGCGTCGTGCTGAGCAGCGGATCGGCACGGCCGGTGAGCCGCATGTCCTCGGCGCCCTCCACGGCCGCGCACACCGCGAGGCCCATGCGGCCCGCGGCGCCCGCCACCGCCACGCGGATCACGCGGTCACCTCCGCCACGCGCTCCTCGGTCGGCCCATAACCCCGCCCCTACTCACGCCGCCACTGCCTCCAGCGGCGCCAGCGCCGTGCGCAGGACCTGCTCGTCGGGGCCGATCGCCGCGACCGACAGCTCCGGGCCGCGAAACAGCTCGGCGGCGAGCTCGCGCAGATCGTCCATCGTGACCGCGTCGATCCGCGCGATCACCTCCTCCACCGAGAGGATCGGCAGCTCGCACAGCACCGAGCTACCGAGGCGGTTCATGCGCGCCGCGGTGGACTCCATCGCCAGCACCATGCGGCCCTTCGCGTTCTCGCGCGAGCGCTCGAGCTCCTGCGCATCAGCCGGATGGCGCACGAAACGATCGAGCTCGCCCGCGAGCACGGCCACCGCCTCCGTCAGATTCTCCGGGCGCGTGCCCACGTAGAGCCCAACCTCACCCGTGTGGGCGTAGAGGTTGGAGAAGGAGAAGACCGAGTAGGCGAGACCGCGGCGCTCGCGCACCTCCTGGAAGAGGCGCGAGGAGGCGCCGCCGCCGAGGATGTTGTCGAGCACGCGCAGCGCGAAGCGGCGCTCGTCCTCGCGCGCCATCCCGCGCCCGCCCAGGCAGAGGTGGTACTGCTCGGTGTCCTTGCGCAGGAAGCGCACGCGCCTCTGAAAGGAGGGCTCAGCGGCAGGCGGCGCGGGCGTGGCGGGCGTCTCGCCGCGTTCCCCTTCGGCCGCCCGCGCCAGCTCCACCAGCGCGTCGTGATCGACCGAGCCGGCCGCGGCGATCACCACTTCCGGGGGGGTGTAGTGCGCGGCGTGGAAGGCCTGCAGCTGCTCGCGCGTCACCGCGGCGACCACCTCGGCGCGGCCGATCACCGCGCGCCCCAGCGGGTGCTCGCCGAACACCGACTCGCCGAGCACGTCGAAGACGCGGTCCTGGGGGTCGTCCTCGTACATCGCGATCTCTTCGAGCACCACCTCGCGCTCGGCCTCCAGCTCGCCCATGCGCGGGCGCCACACCATGTCGGCGATCACGTCGAAGGCGCGCTCCAGGTGACGGTCGAGCACGCGCGAGTACACAGAGGTGGCCTCCTTGTCGGTGCCGGCGTTGAGCTCGGCGCCCATCGCGTCGAAGATCTGGTCGATCTCCTCTGAGCCGTAGCGCGCGGAGCCGCGGAACAGCATGTGCTCGAGCAGGTGCGAGATGCCGGCCTCGGCGTCGTGCTCGTGCGCGGAGCCGGCGCCGATCCAGAAGCCGAGCGCGACCGAGCGCACCGCCGGGAGCGGCTCGCTCACCACCCGGACGCCGGAGTCCAGGGTGGTGACGCGATGGCCGACCTCGTTCATGGCTTCACTTGAGACGGCGTCCGGCATGGCCGTCCCCGCGGCAAGGAGCGCTAATCGCGGTCGCGCCCGGAGCCGTGGCGGGGACGGCCGGAGCCGCGCGGGGCCGAATCGCTGCGGCCCCGGTCGCGGTCGCCGTCGCGGCCTCCGTCGCGGCCGTTGCGCGAGGGGCCCGACGAGCGGCCCCCACCACCCGAGGAGCGGCCGGGTGGGCGGGATCCAGATCCGCCTCCGGCTCCCACCGCGGCCAGCTCCTCGACGGTCTTGCCCGCGATCTCGGGGTCGTCGGCGAGGCGCAGGCCGATGCGCCCGCGCTCGCGGTCGACCTCGACCACGCGCACGTTGATCTCATCGCCTTTGTTGAGCACGTCCTCGACGGTGGAGATGCGCTCGCCCGGGGAGACGTTGGAGATGTGCAGCAGCCCGTCCGTCCCCTTCGCCAGCTCCACGAACGCGCCGAAGGTGGTGGTCTTGACGACCTTGCCGAGGAACTCGTCGCCGACCTCGACCTCCTTCATCATCGTGCGGATGCGCTCCAGCAGTTCGTCGGCGAGCTCGCCGTTGGCCGAGTAGATCAGCACCTGACCCTCGTCGTTGACGTCGATCTGCGATTCGTACTCCTCCGAGAGGCCGCGGATCGTTTCCCCGCCCTTGCCGATCAACAGCCCGATCTGGGAGGGGTCGATCTGGATCGTCTGGATCCGCGGGGCGAACTGCGAGAGCTGCTCGCGCGGGGTCCCGATCACGCCGGCCATCTTGGCGAGGATGAACGTGCGGGCCTCTTTGGCCTGCGCCAGCGCGTCGCGCAGGATCTCGAACGTGACGCCCGTGATCTTGATGTCCATCTGCAGCGCGGTGATGCCGCGCTCGGTGCCGGCGACCTTGAAGTCCATGTCGCCGAGGTGGTCCTCGACGCCGGCGATGTCGGTCAGCACGATGTAGTCATCGCCCTCTTTGATCAGGCCCATGGCGATGCCCGCGACGGGGCGCTTGATCGGCACCCCGGCGTCCATCAGCGACAGCGAGGAGCCGCACACCGAGGCCATCGAGGAGGAGCCGTTGGACTCCAGGATGTCCGAGACGACGCGGATCGAGTAGGGGAACTCTTCGATCGAGGGCACCATCGGCGCGAGCGCCCGCTCGGCGAGCGCGCCGTGGCCGATGTCGCGGCGCTTGACGCCGCCCATCCGGCCCGCCTCCCCGACCGAGAAGGGCGGGAAGTTGTAGTGGTGCCAGTAGTACTTTTTGGATTCCAGGCCGAGCGTGTCGATGCGCATCTCCTCCTTGAGCGTGCCCATCGCCACGACGCTCAGCGCCTGCGTCTGCCCGCGCGTGAACAGCGCCGAGCCGTGCGTGCGCGGCGTGACGCCGACTTCGATCGAGATGTCGCGGATCTCGTTCTCCGAGCGCCCGTCGGGGCGCTTCTTGTGCACGGCGATGCGCTCGCGGATGATCGCCTTCTCGAGCTTGTCGAACGCGAGCTGCGCGGCCGCCCGACGCTCCTTGGCGCTCGTGAGCTGATCCTCGGAGGCACCATCGGGCGCGGCCGGGGCGTACTGCGCGAGGATCGCCGCCTCGACGGCCTTGGTGGCGTCCTGACGCTCGAGCTTGTCCTCGACCTGGGTGGCCGCGTCCAGAGCGCCGCCGTGGGAGCCGCGGATCTGCTCCAGCAGCGAGGTGTCGACGCCGATCGTCGCGAAGGCTTTCTTGGCCTTGCCGACCCTTGCCTGAAGGTCGCGCTGGAGCGCGCACAGCTTCTTGATCTCCGCGTGGGCGATGTCCAGCGCGTCGAGGATCTCGGCCTCGGGGATCTCGTTGGCGCCGGCCTCGACCATCAGGATCGCCTCCTCGGTGCCCGCGACGATCAGGTCGAGGTCCGAGCTGATCTCGGCACCCGCCTGCATGGCCTCCTCGGAGGGGTTGACGACGAAGTTGCCGTCGATCTTGCCGATGCGCACCGCGCCGACGGGCGTCGGCAGGGGGATGTCGGAGATCATCAGCGCCGCGGAGGCGCCGTTCATCGCGAGGATGTCGTAGGGGTGCACGTGGTCGATCGA
The DNA here is from genome assembly GCA_963794715.1 of uncultured Solirubrobacterales bacterium. Classification (GTDB taxonomy): domain Bacteria; phylum Actinomycetota; class Thermoleophilia; order Solirubrobacterales; family Solirubrobacteraceae; genus Palsa-744. The sequence goes on from CAWCEY010000002.1 coordinate 1,841,143, forward strand.
CAGCGGGATCGCGACCAGCTGCGTGTCGTAGCGCCAGTCCTTGGGGAACAGCGGGCGGATCGGGCGGTCGATCATGCGCGCGGTCAGCGTGCCCTTCTCGCCGGGGCGCCCCTCGCGCTTGAAGAATGAGCCGGGGATTTTCCCGGCGGCGTACATGCGCTCCTCGACATCCACCGTCAGCGGGAGGAAGTCGACGTCGCGCAGGGAGCCGGCGACGGCTGTCGCGAGCACCATCGTGTCGCCCTGACGGACGACCACTGCGCCGGAGGCCTGCTTGGCCATCCTGCCGGTCTCAAAGGAGATCTCGCTACCGGCGATCTCCACGGAGACCCGTGTAACGGCTGCATCACTACTCATATTCTCTGCCTTCCTCGTCCGCCCTTCGGTCGGCGGCTCTGTCTTTTTATTCTCTGTTCCGAACAGAGAGCAGCTTAGCGGCTGGGCGCCCGATTCGTCCGATGCCGCTGCGGCGATCGGCCGTTCAGGCGTTCTTGAGGCCGCCGAGGATCATGTGCACGCCGGGAAGGTCGGCGGGCGAGGGCGCCTGGTAGCTCCAGCGCACGACCCCGTCGGGGCCGACGATCACGAGCGCGCGCTGCGGGAAGCCGCCGTCGTGCAGCACGCCGAAGGCGGCGCAGGCCGCCCCCTTGGGCTCGAAGTCCGAGAGCTGCGGGATGCTGACGGCGAGCTTTTCGCGGAACGCTTTCTGCGCCCACGTGCTGTCGCAGGAGACGCCGTAGATCGCGGCGCCGTCTGCCGTGATCTCGCCGAGCTGCTTCTCATACAGCTGCAGCTGATCGGTGCAGACGGGGCTGAACGCGAACGGGTAGAACACCAGCACGGTGGTTTTGCCGCGCAGGTTTTTCTCGGTGAAGGGCTCGCCACCTTCGGTGGCGAGGCTGAAGCTCGGAACCTCGGTGCCGGGGTCGAGGACGCTCATCCGCGGTGCTACTTGCGCAGGCCGAGCTCTTTGATGAGCGCCCGGTAGCCCTCGAGGTCGGTGCGCTGCAGGTAGTCGAGGAAGCGCCGACGGCGCCCCACCAGCATCAGCAGGCCGCGGCGTGAATGGTGGTCTTTCTTCTGCGCGCGCAGGTGCTCGGTGAGGTGGTTGATGCGCTCGGTCAGGAGCGCCACCTGCACCCTGGTGTTCCCGGTGTCGCGCTCGCTTGAGCCAAACTTGGCGGCGATCTCGCGCTTTCTCTCGGTGGTCAACGTCATCGGCGGGGGCACACGGTAGCAAAGAGCGTCTGGGGTGCCTGCGGCGGCCCCCACGTCGGCACGCCGAGCCCGGGGCTGTTCACTGCCCGGCGAGAACTTCGCGCGTCTGCTGGACGTCGCGGCGCATCTGCTCGATCAGCGCCTCGACGGTGGCGAAGCGCCGCTCGCCGCGCAGGCGGCTGATGAAGTCGAGGCGCAGCTCTTGGCCATAGAGATCACCTTCGAAGTCGAGCAGGTAGGCCTCGATCAGCTCGCCGCGGCCGGTGGTGAAGGTCGGGCGCACCCCCACGTTGACGGCCGCCGGGTGACCGTTGGCGAGGCAGGCGTAGATGCCGTGGCCGGGGCACACGAGCGCCTCGTCGGGGATCAGGTTGGCGGTGGGGAAGTCGAGCGTGCGCCCGCGTTCATCGCCGCGCACCACTTCGCCGCGCAGCTGGAAGGGGGCGCCGAGGAAGTGCGTCGCCTGATCCACCTCACCCGCCAGCACGAGGCCGCGGATGTGGCTGGAGGAGACGATCTCGCCGTCCACCTCCAGCAGCGGGTGCACCGTCGTCTGGAAGCGCTCCTCAGCCGCCAGCAGTTGCGTGTCGCCCTGCGCGCGGTGGCCGAAGCGGAAGTTCTCGCCGACCGACACCCGCACCGCCCCGAGCGCCCCGACGAGCACCTCGTCGATGAACTCCCGCGCGCTGCGCGCGGCGAAGGCGGCGTCGAAGGGGATCACGATCAGCTCCCGCACGCCGAGCGCGGCGATCAGCTCGGCCTTGACGGCGAGCGGGGTGAGCAGCTTGGGCGCGTGCTGGGGCGCGACCACCGACACCGGGTGGGGGTCGAAGGTGAGCACGCTGTCGGCGCCGCGGATCACCTCGCGGTGGCCGAGGTGCACGCCGTCGAAGGTCCCGACCGCCACCTGGCGCTCGCTGGCCGAACGTCGATCGGTATGGAGGTTGGGAAGGCTGGTGATCTTCACCGGCGAAAGCCTATTGGAGGGGGCGCCGCGGGCCGGGGGTGGCGCGGGGTTTGTGTTTACTTTTCGGACCCCAACCCTTCATTTTGTGAAGTGGTGTTGGGGTTGGATGTCTTCGTTTGCGGACCCCAACCCTTCATTTTGTAAAGGGTTGGGGACTTTTTTGAAGGCATCTCCACCAGCCCCCCCGGTCATCGGAGCGTGGCCAGTGCCTGCTCGACCGTGAGCGGATCCGGCGGCTCCCACGGCTGGCCCCGTCTTGGCGGCGTCACCGCATCCTCGACCTTGAAGGGTCCGATCGCCGTGCGGCGCAGCTCCACGCAGTAGGCGTCGCCAAGATCGGCGATCAGCGAGCGTATGTACGTGCCGGAGGAGCACTCGATCAGGAACGCGGCGCGTGGGTGGGCGGAATCCCCTTCCCGCCACAGCTGCTGGAAGCGGTGGACGGTGACCAGACGCTCGGGCATCTCGAACTGCTCCCCGCGCCGTGCGCGCTTGTAGGCGCGCTCGCCTTTGATCTTCACCGCCGAATGCATTGGGGGGCGTTGACGGATCTCGCCCGTCGGCAGTGGCGGCTGGCCGATCTCCGATCGGTCGGTGGGAAGCCGCCCGGTATACGTGATCTCCCCCTCCGGATCGCCTGTGCTGGACACGGCCCCGAGCTGGGCGACCGTCTCATAGCGCTTGGGCAGCCCCATCAGCTGCTGCTGGATGCGCGTGGCGCGCCCGACCAGCACCAGCAGCAGGCCGGTGGCGAAGGGATCGAGCGTGCCGGCGTGGCCGGTCTTGACCCCGCCCAGCGCGCGGCGCACGGCGGCGACCACGTCGTGCGAGGTGATCCCCACCGGCTTGTCGATCAAAAAGACGCCGTCCATCCGCGCATCATCGCGCAGCGTGCGGGACGTGGCGGTCCCGATCGGTCGCCCGCGGAAGCCGGCTGAACCCCGCCGGGCCGTAATGGCGAGCGCGGGGCTACAGGCGAACGCGGGGCTACGCCGGCGCCGCCGCGACCGATCGTCCGGGATCGGCCAGCAGTTGGGCGGCGATCTGGCGGCGCAGGAACTCGATCAGCTCCTCGGGCGCGAGCGTGGTGGAGAAGCCGGCGGCGCGGCGGTGCCCCCCGCCCCCCTGAGCGCGCGCGATCGCCGAGACGTCGACGTCGTCGTCGACGGCGCGCAGCGACACCTTGTGCTGGCCGCGGCGCTCGGGCGCGGTCAGCTCGCGCACGAGCGCGGCGACCTTGGTGCCGCGCACGGCGCGCAGGTGGTCGACGATCCCCTCGGAGTAGCTCTCCTCGGCCTCCGCACGGCGGAAGTCCTCGGCGCTCAGCACGGCGATCGTCAGCTCGCCGGAGTCGAAGCGGCGAACCTGGCTGAGCCCGAGCGCGAGCAGGGTCAGCTTCGGGTAGGGCATCTCCTCGTAGAGGCGGCGGTAGATCGCCTGCACGTCGACCCCGGCTTGGATCAGCTCGGCCGCCATCTGGTGGGCGCGCGGCCCGGTGTTCTCGTACATGAAGCGCCCGGTGTCGGTTACCAGACCGACGTACAGCGCCTGCGCAACCTCCGGCGCGGGGCTGACGTCGAGCCCGTGCATCAGATCCCAGATGATCTCCGCCGTGCAGGAGGCGTCGGGCACCACGTGATCGACGGTGCCGAAGCGGGTGTTGTCGTGGTGGTGGTCGATATTCAGCAGGTGCGCCCCCTCGCGCAGCGCGTCGGCGGAGTTGCGGTCGATGTTGCCGCAGTCCAGCAGCACCACGGTGCGCCGGGCGATGTCGGCGGGCGGTGACTGGATCGAGTCGGCGAGGTCGAAGAAGCGGTATTCCAAGGGCAGCGGCAGCTCCCCGCGGGGATGAACATCAGCGAGTCCTTGCCGAGCGCGGTGAGCAGGCCCTGCATCCCGAGCAGCGAGCCGATCGCGTCGCCGTCCATGTTTTCGTGCGTGGCGAGCACGAAGGAGGAGTCCTCGCGGATGCGCTGCAGCACGAGCGCGCGCGTGTCGGCGGGGGCAGGCACGACCACGGCGCCGTTGTCACTCATCGCCGCCGGCCCCTGGCTCATCGGCAATCGCCCCGGGCTCATCGCCGGCCCACGGATCACCGGCGCTAGCCGCCAGCTCATCGCCGCCGGCCCCTGGCTCGTCCAACAGCTCCTCCAGGCGCATGGCGCGATCGGTGGTGTCGTCGTAGAGGAAGTCGAGCGTGGGCGTGCGCTTCAGCCGCAGCTGGGAGGCGACGCGCCGCTGCATGTAGCCGTGCGCGCTGTGCAGGCCCGCGAGCGTGGCCTCGCGGTCGGGCTGGTCGCCGAGCACGCTCACGTATACGCGGGCATGGCTCAAATCGGCGCTGGTCCTTACATCTGTCACGGTCACGAATCCCACTCGTGGGTCCTTCAACTCGCCTGCCACCACCTCTCCGATCACCTGCCTGATCGCCTCATCGACGCGGCGCATGCGGCCACTGGTCATCCTACTCTCCGAGCCCGTCGCGTTTGCAAGCGCTGCGTTAGGACAGCTCGCGCTCTACCTGACGCGTCTCGTATGTCTCGAGCACATCGCCCTCGCGCAGGTCCTGGAAGTTGGCGAGCACGATCCCGCACTCGAAGCCGGCGGCGACCTCGCGCGCGTCCTCGTTGAAGCGCCGCAGGCTGGCGATGGTGGTGTCCTGGATCACGGTGCCCTCGCGCACAACGCGTACCCGCGCGCCGCGCGTGACCTTGCCCTCGGTGACGTGCGAGCCGGCGATCGTGCCGATACGCGAGGCGCGGAACAGCTGGCGCACCTCCGCCTGGCCGAGCACGGTCTCGACCTCCTCGGGCTCCAGCAGCCCCTGCATGGCGGCGCGCAGCTCCTCGATGGCACGGTAGATGACCGCGTAGGAGCGGATCTCGACGCCCTCGCGCTCGGCTATCTGGCGGGCGTCGCCGACGGGGCGCACGTTGAAGGCGAGGATCAGCCCCTCGGAGGCGGCGGCGAGCATCACGTCGGACTCGTTGATGCCGCCGACGCCGCGGTGGATGATGTTGACCTTCACCTCCTCCTGCGGGAGCTTGGCGATCTCGTCCTCGATCGCCTCAAGCGACCCGGCGACGTCGGCCTTGATCACCAGGCCGAGCTCCTTGACGGCGCCCTCGCGGGCGAGCTTGAAGACGTCCTCCAGCGAGACTTTGCGCCCGGAGCGCCGCGCCAGCGCCTCGGTCTTCAGGCGGTTGGCGCGAACGCCGGCGAGCTGGCGGGCGCGCCGCTCATTCTCGACCGCCCGGACCGCCTCGCCGGCCTCGGGGACGCCGTCGAAGCCGAGCACCTCGACCGGCTCGCCGGGCTCGGCGCGCTTGGTGCGCGCGCCGGTGAAGTCGTGCATGGCGCGCACGCGTCCGAAGTGGGCGCCCGCGACCAGCGCGTCGCCGACGTGCAGCGTGCCGCGCTGGATCAGGATGCTGACGACCGGGCCGCGGCCGGGGTCGAGCTTTGACTCGATCACGGTGCCCGACGCCTCGGCGCCGCGGTTGGCGCGCAGCTCCTCCAGATCGGTGACCACCTGGATGGTGTCGAGCAGCTCGTCGAGGCCCTGGCGGGTCTTGGCGGAGACGTCGACGAACTCGGTCTCCCCGCCCCAGTCGGAGGGCTGCAGGCCGTGCTGGGCCATTTCGGTGCGCACGCGGTCGGGCTGCGCGCCCTCCTTGTCGACCTTGTTGACAGCCACCACGATCGGCACGTCGGCGGCGCGGGCGTGGTCGATGGCCTCCTCGGTCTGCGGCTTGACGCCGTCGTCGGCGGCGACCACGATCACTGCGAGATCGGTGACGCGCGCACCGCGGGCGCGCATCGCGGTGAACGCCTCGTGGCCGGGGGTGTCGAGGAAGGTGATCTGTTTGGCGGCGTGGCGCACCTGGTAGGCACCGATGTGCTGGGTGATGCCGCCGGCCTCGCCCGCGGCGACCTCGGTCTTGCGGATGGCGTCCAGCAGCGATGTCTTGCCGTGGTCGACGTGGCCCATCACCGTCACGACCGGCGGGCGCTCGACGAGATCCTCCTCGGCGTCCTCGTAGACCGGTTCCACCTCGACGTCGTCGGCGGCGTGGACGATCTCGATCTCCTTGCCGAGCTCTTCGGCCACCACCTGAATGGCCTCGTCGGAAAGCGTCTGCGTGAGCGTGGCCATCTCCCCCAGGCTCATCAGCTTCTTGATCACTTCCGGCACCGGCACACCGAGGTACTCGGCGACGTCCTTGACGGTGGCGCCGGAGTTGATGCGCACGAGGTTGGCGTCGCGAATCGCGGCGGTGTTGTCGATCGGCGCGATCGTCTCGTCGTAGGTGCCGCGCCGGCGACGACCGCGACGCGGACGGCGCTGGGGCTGGTTGGCGGGGCCGGCCTGCTGGCGGCGCGAGGCCTGCGAGTCGATCACCACGCGGCGGCGCCCGGGCTGGGCGGCGCCCGCGGGGGCGCGCTCTCCCGTGCGCGAGTCGCGCGTGGGGCGCACCCGCTCGGCGGGAGGGACGGAAGAGGAAGGAGGAGGGGGGGCGGGGGCCGCGGGCGCCTGCTCGGAAGCAGGCGGCGAGGGTGCGGCCGGGGTAACGGCTTGTGGCGTTTGTGTCGTGGGGGCAGCGGTTGGCGGCGTCTGCGTAGCGGGCGCCGATGACGACGCGGCGGCCGGCGGCGTCTGTGTCTTGGCGGACGCTTGTGTCGCGGGCGCCGATGACGACGCGGCGGTTGGCGGCGTCTGTGTCTCGGCGGACGCTTGTGTTGTGGGCGCCGACGATGACTCGGCGGTTGGCGGCGTCTGTGTCTTGGTAGCCGGTGAGGGCGCGGCGGGCCTCGGGGTGCCGGCAGCCGCAGGCGCGGTTGTGGCGCTGGACGCGGAGTCGCTGTCCGGCGCCGACGTGGCGGAGGCCGAGCCGTTGGTGGCGGAGGCGCCGTCGGGGTTCAGCGTGCGCAGCGCGAGCGACTCGTCGATCGAGGAGGAAGCCGTCTTGACCTCGATGCCGGCAGCGCGGAGCTTCTCGAGCAGCGCCTTGCTCTCGATCCCCCGCTCCTTTGCGATCTCGTGTACGCGCTTCTTGCTCATCGGATGATTGGAAATGTAGATGGGCCCGACCGAAGCCGGGGGACACGCGCCTTCGGCGCTGGCCGATTCGGGGATGCGAGCGGAGCGAGTGTCACCCTAATCGGTCCCCGTTTCGGCCAGCCGGCCTTCTGCCGACTGCGCCACCTTCTTGGTTGATTCTACGGGCTCACGATCGAGTGTCACGGGACAGCGCAGCGCGCGGGCGAGGCCGCGGCGGCGTTCGGCTAGTTGCAGGCATCCCGGGTTGGGCGCGGTCGCGGCGATATCTGCCTTGCAGAGGTAGGCGCCGCGCCCGGGCAGCGTGGCGGCGGGATCGATCACCGCGCGCCGCGAACGCCGGGTAGGCGGGTGGACGGGCGGGGTCTCATCCCGGGCGACGACGATGCGCAACAGCTCCGACTTCGGCGAGATCCGTCCACAGCCGACGCAGCGGCGCCGGGGCACGTTGCCCGCTATGACGCCTGCTCCTCGGCAGCCGCCTCGGCGGAGGGCCTCTGCCACAGGCACGCTTTCGGCGGGCGCCTCCACCGCCGGCGCCTGCTCGGCGGCGACCTCGCCGCCGCCGTTGGCGCTGAGCTCGCTGACGCTGTCGCCGCTGACGTGGGCCAGCGCCTGGTGGGCCTCCAGGCCGCAGTAGCGCGAGCCGGGCAGCGAGGCGTTGGGGCAGCGTTTGCCGTTGGAGAGGATCGCCGAGCAGCGTCCGGAGACTTCCTCCTCCTCGTAGCCGTGCTCGGCCTCCTCGGCGGCGAACTCGGTCTCCGAGCGGATGTCCACGCGCCAGCCGGTGAGGCGCGCGGCGAGGCGCGCGTTTTGGCCCTCGCGGCCGATCGCCAGCGAGAGCTGGTCGTCGGGGACGATCACCGTGGCCTGCTTGGCCTCGTCGTCGACCAGCACCTCACGCACGCGCGCGGGCGAGAGCGCCTTGGCGACGAAGCGGGCGGGCTCTTCGTTGAAGGGGATGATGTCGATCTTCTCGCCGCGCAACTCGGAGACGACCATCCGCACGCGCGAGCCGCGCGGGCCGACGCAGGCGCCCACCGGGTCGACGCCGTCGGCGTGGGAGATCACGGCGATCTTCGAGCGGTAGCCGGGCTCGCGCGCGACGTTGGCGATTTCCACCAGACCGTCGGCGATCTCGGGGACCTCCAGCTCGAACAGCTTCTTGATCAGCTCGGGGTCGCGCCGGGAGACGATGATCGAGGGGCCCTTGGTGGAGGCCGATACCTCCTTGATGACCGCCTTGATCCGCTGGGAGTGGTCGTAGCGCTCGCCGTCGACCTGCTCGGACTTGGGCAAGAGCGCCTCGACGCGCTCGCGCAACTGCACGAGCGTGTAGCGGGAGTCGGACTGCTGCACGATGCCGGTGATCAGCTCGCCGACGCGGTCGCGGTACTCCTCGAACATCATGTCGCGCTCGGCCTCGCGGATGCGCTGCAGGATCACCTGCTTGGCGGTCTGCGCCGCGATCCGCCCGAAGTCGTCGGGGGTGACGTCCTGTTCGCCGATCTCATCGCGGTACTCCTCGAACTTGGCGGGGTCGATTTCCGGCTCCTCCGGTTCGCGCAGCTCGCCGGTCTCGGGGTCGACGGTGGTGCCTTCGTCGATCGTCTCCACGATCAGGTGGGCCTCCAGCCGTTCGGGGATGATCAGTTCGATCACGCGGAAGTCGGCCGTTTCGCGATCCATTTCCACGCGCGCATACTTGGCCGAGCCGGGCTGCTTCTTGTAGGCGGAGAGCAGCGCGTCCTCCAGCGCGATCATCAGCTTCTCGGGCTCGATGCCCTTCTCGCGGGCGAGCGCGTGCATTGCTTCGAGGATTTCGCGTGACATGGCTGTTACTCCTCCACCAGGTTGGAACGGCGGATCTGCGCGTATGGGATGCTCACCAGCGCCCCGTCGGCGGCGATCGTGATCTCCGTGTCGGAGGCCCCCACCAGCTCGCCGGTGTAGCTGCGCCGGCTCAATGAGGAGGGCTGGCTGGAGAGCGCCGGCCGATGGGGTGGGTGGGCACTAGTCCGCACGCGCGCACGGCGGCCGACGAAGCGGCGGAAGTGGTCGGGCTTGGTGAGCGGGCGCTCGATGCCGGGCGAGGAGACCTCCAGCGTGTAGCGCTCGCGCAGCGCGGTAAGCGCCGCGGTGACGCGCTCGCAGAGCGCGAGCGTGACGCCGTCGGGATGGTCGATGTAGACGCGCAACGTGCCCCCGCCGAGAAGCTCGGCGAGCAGCACCTCGACATCCGGCTCGCGCGCGGCGAGCAACCCTTCAATTTCGCTCTGCAGTGTGGTGGTCATAAAGCCCTCCAGAAATGAAAAAAAGCGGGCGATCCGCCCACTCTCGGTACGACAGCCGGCGTCCCCACGCCGGCACGAAAGCTGTGGGTCGAGCATAGCATCGGCATCTAGGAGCCGTGCACCGCCCGGCGCGAACGCTCCCTGTATACGCGGTAGTCGCTGCGCTCGGGTCGCAGCGAGCAGGCGAGCGCCAGCGGGTGGCGGGCCTCCTCGTGGCGCCCCAACTGCTGCATCGCGCGGCCCAGGCAGAAAAGCGCATAGTCGTTGGTGGGCGCCTGCGCGGCGATCGCCCGAAACTCCGCGGCGGCGTCCTCGTAGCGCTGGGCGTAAAACAGCGCGCGACCGAGCGCCTCGCGAATCGAGGCCTTGTCGGGCTCCAGCTTGCACGCGCGCGTCAGCGGCACGATCGCGGCCTGGTGATCGCCATGATCGAGCAGCTCGCAGCCGCTGCGGTATAGGTCGTAGACGCTGTCCATACGCCACTCACTGTAGAAAGCATCGCATCGGTGCGCCGCTCTTGTAAGGCGCCCTCCGGGCGGCGCGAGCACCCCGTCGGGTGCCACCGCACCCGCGGGGCGCACCCCGCGGCGGTGACTACCTGGATGGGTCGGGCGGCTCCGCGCGCAGGCGCTCCACTGCGTCGAGGATCGCCTCGGCGACCTCGGTCTTGGCGGCGCGCGGGACGTGCTGCTCGCCTAAGGCGGTGAGGATCGTCACCTCGTTGTTGTCGGCCCCGATGCCTATGTCGGCGCGGGAGATGTCGTTGACGACGACCGCGTCGAGCCCCTTATCGCGCAGCTTGCCGCGCCCGTACTCGATCGCGCCGCTGCCGTGCTCGGCGGCGAACCCCACGAGCGTCTGGCCGGGGCGCCGCCCGGCCGCCAACCCCTTGAGAACGTCCGGGGTGGCTTCGAGCTCCAGGCGCAGATGCTCACGGCCGGCCTTCTTGAGCTTGCCCACCACTGGCTGTGCCGGCGGTACCCCGGGCTGCGCCGATAGCGTCTCAGGCTGTGCCGGCAGTACCCCCGGCTGCGCCGACAGCGTCTCAGGCTGTGCCGGCAGTACCCCCGGCTGCGCCGACAGCGTCTCAGGCTGTGCCGGCAGTACCCCCGGCTGCGCCGACAGCGTCTCAGGCTGTGCCGGCAGTACCCCCGGCTGCCTCGGCGGTGCCCCAGGGAGTGTGGGCCGGAAGTCCGCGACGGCGGCCGCCATCAGCAGCACGTCGCAGGCGGGGAACTCTCTCGCGCACGCCTCAGCCAACTCGGCGGCGGTGGCCACCTCACGCCAGGCCACGCCCGCGGGGCGGGCGAGCGCAACGTTGGCGGCGACCACCGTCACCTCGGCGCCGCGCGCGCGAGCGGCCTCGGCCAGCGCCAGGCCCATGCGCCCGGAGGAGCCGTTGCCGATGAAACGCACGCTGTCGATCGGCTCGCGGGTGCCGCCGGCGGTGACAAGCACGTGCAGGCCGCGCCAGGTGCCAGCCAGGAGCGCCTCGCAGCGCTCCAAGAGCAGGGCGGGGTCGGGCAAACGGCCGATTCCCTCCTCCCCCTTGGAGGCCAGCCGACCGCTGTCGGGCTCGATCACGTGCACGCCACGGGCGCGCAGGGTGTCGAGGTTGGCGCACACCGCGGGGTGCTCGTACATGTGGTTGTTCATCGCGGGCGCCACCACCACCGGGCAGGTGGCGGCGAGCGCGGCGCTGCTCAGCAGGTTGTCGGCGAGGCCGCAGGCGAGCTTGGCGAGCGTGTTGGCGGAGGCGGGGGCGATCAGGTAGAGGTCGGCGTTGCGTACCAGCTCCAGGTGGCTGATCGGCTGGTGGGCAGGCAGCTGCTGGCCGAACGGGGGATGCTCGCCGCAGGAGGGTGTCCCCCCGCTTCGGCCCGGGAAGGCCCCGCGCGCGGGATCGTGCTCGAACTCGCTGACGAGCACCGGCGCGCCGCTGAGCGCCGCGAACGAGGCGCGTCCCACGAAGCGACGGGAGGTGGGCGTCTGCACCACCCGCACCGCGTGGCCGGCGCCGGTGGCGAGGCGCACGAACTCCAGCGCCTTGTAGGCGGCGATCCCGCCGCTCACCCCGAGCAGGATTCTGGACATGTCTGGTTTTTAGAGGGCCGCTACGCAACCGGCAAGCGCTGGTTGGCGGCTTGCCGGGGAGCACCTACCGCGGCGACTACCTGTAGTGGTACTTGATCTTGCCCTGCGCGACCTCCTCGAGGGCGATCGTCAGGTAGTTCTTGGAGGTGGTTTCGATCATCGGCGGCGGGAACTCATCGAAGGTGCCCTCGCCGAGGTTGTGGTAGTAGCTGTTGATCTGACGCGCGCGCTTGGCGGCGACGAGGACGGAGGCGTAGTTGGAGTCGACGTTCTCCAGCAGATGGTCGATGCGGGGGGAGATCAAGGTGGTGGTGCCCTTTCGTGGTGGGACTCCGATTGTAGAGGGTCAGCCGTCCAACTCCCCGGCGACGATCGCCACGAGCTGCTCCAGCGCGTCATCCAGACGCAGTAAGTCGGGAGGGGGGCAGGCCCCCCTCCCGGCCACCCCCCTCAACTCAGCGCTGCACTGACGATCGCCGTCAGCTGCTCCAGCGCGTCCTCCAGACGGTCGTTGACCACCACGTGGGCGAACTCCGACTGTGCGGCCAGCTCCCGCTCGGCGACCCGCAGGCGCCGCTCCACCTCCTCGGGGCCGTCCGCTCCGCGGCCGATCAGGCGCGTGCGCAGCGCGTCGAGCGAGGGCGGGGCGATGAACACCTGCAGCGCCTCGGGCAGCGCGGCGCGCACCTGGCGGGCGCCCTGCACCTCGATCTCCAGCACGATCGGCACCCCCGCGCGCACGCGCCCGTCGAGCTCCTCGCGCAGCGTGCCGTAGCGCCGTCCGGCGTAGTCGGCGTGCTCGACGAACCCCCCCGTCCGCACCCGCCGCTCGAACTCCTCGGGGGTGAGGAAGTGGTAGTCGATGCCGTCACGCTCGCCCGGACGCGCTGGACGCGTGGTGGCGGAGACCGACAGCTGCAGCTGCTCCAGGCGCTCCATCAGACCGCGAATCAGTGTCCCCTTGCCGACGCCGGAGGGGCCGGTGATGACGAAGACACGCGCCACTGGCCTAGCGGCCGCGTAGGAGCGAGACCAGCTCCGAGCGTTGGCGGTCGGAGAGCCCGCCGATCGTCTTGCTGGGGGCGATGCGGCAGTGGGCGAGGATCTTGTTGACCTTCACGCGCCCATACTTTGGGACGGCGAGCATCATGTCGAACACCTTCGCGGTTTCGATGTACTCCGGGGGTTCCAGCAGGAGCGTATGGATCGACAGCCGCCCCGACTTCAGCTCGCGCTTGAGCCGTGCGCGCTCGGTGCGAATTCTGTTGGCTTTGGCGAGCGCGTCCATGCGCTGATCGAAGGAGCGCTCGGGGGCCGCCGAATGCTTTGAGGGCGTCGTGCCCGTCGCCGTCATCATTGGCGGCGAGTCTACACACCGCCGCGCGGCGATGATGGCGCGATACCCCAATTCGCCTAAAGCTCGACCTGAGGTTTAGGTATGTGGAGGGTAGTGGATGGTGGGAGCCCATGTTTGCAGGGGTTTTTCAGCTCGTCAAACCTTCGCGGCGCGGGTGCCGACCAGCTGCTGAATCGACCCGGCGCCTTCGTCGCGCACCCATTGCGCGAGCGCGCGGTTGACGTGCGACGGCCACAGCGGACCGCCGTAGACGAAGCCGGTGTAGGCCTGCAGGAGCGTGGCCCCGGCGAGGATCCGCTCCCGGGCATCCTCGGGCGTCGAGATGCCCCCGACGGAGACCAGCACCAACCGATCGCCGACCCGCCCGCGCAGCAGGCGCAGAACCTCCACGGCGCGCGCGCGCAACGGCGGTCCGGAGACTCCGCCGCCCTCGACGCCGGCCAACTCCGACGGGTCGGAGAGGAGGGTGCGGTCTTCGCTGGTGTTGACCGCCACGATCCCGTCGAGCGCCAGTTCCAGCGCGAGGTCGGCGATCGCGAGCAACTGCGAGTCGGTGAGGTCGGGGCCGACCTTGACGAGCAGCGGCACCTCCACCCCCAGCTCCCGGAGCTCGCGCCGAACCTCGCGCAGCAGCGGCGCCAGCAGCTCAACCGCCTGCATCTCTTTGAGCCCGGGGGTGTTGGGCGAGCTGACGTTGACCACCAGGTAGTCGCACACGGGCGCGAGCGCGCGCACACTGGCGTCGTAGTCGGCGGCGGCGCGCGCGAGCGCCACGTCCATGCTCTTGCCGACGTTGGCCCCCACGACGAGGCGACCGCGGCGGCCTCGCAGGCGCGCGGCGACCGCCGAGGAGCCCGGGTTGGGAAAACCCATCCGGTTGAGCAGCGCGCGGTCGCCGAGCACCCGGAAGACGCGGGGCGGCGGGTTGCCGGGCTGCGGGTGAGCGGTGACGGTGCCGACCTCGACGAAGCCGAAGCCGAGCAGACCGAGACCTTCAAAGCAGCTGGCATCCTTATCCAGCCCGGCCGCGACCCCGAGCGGGCTGGGGAACGTGAGACCCAGCGCCTCGACGCGGAGCACCGGGTCGCGGGCGGCGAACAATCGCCGCAGGAGAGCAGCGCAGCCAGGGACTCGGCCCGCCGCGCGCAGTGTGACGGTCGCCAGCCGATGCGCCTGTTCGGGCGCCAGCCGCCGCAGCAGGAGGTTGAACAGCGCCGCGTACAGCGTCACGCCACGCCGGCCCCCGGAGGGTACCGCGCAGGAACCGCGTGCTCGGGGGAGTCGCCCGGGTCCGGGGCAACCACGTGCTCCCCATGCGCATCGTTTGCCGGGGAGTCACCGGCGGACGCGGCACCCTCTGCCTCCTCCCCGCCCGGGCGACCGGCATCCACGCCCGCCGACCGATCGGAGATCGGCTGGCCCCCGCGGTGGAGCTCCTGCAGGCACAACACCGGCGGGGGGCCGTTCTGGCGAGCGCTCGAGATCGCGCGTGCGGCGGAGACACCGGCGGCGAGCGTGGTCAGGCAGGGGACGCCGCGGGTGACCGCGGCGCGGCGGATCTGCCAACCATCGGTGCGCGCGCCCGAACCGGTGGGGGTGTTGACGACCAGGTCCACGTCGCCGCGCTCGATCCAGTCCAGCACGTGCGACCCACCCTCGGAGACCTTGTTGAGCGCCTGCGCGGGGATCCCCATGCGCGCGATCGCCTCCGCGGTGCCGCGCGTGGCGAGGATCCGGAAGCCGTTCTCGTGCAGGCGCTCGGCGATCGCGAAAGCCCCCGCCTTGTCGGCGTCGGTAACCGAGATGAAGACGGTGCCGTGCAGCGGCAGCGGGCAGCCGGCGGCGGCCTGTGCCTTGGCGAACGCGGTGGGGAAGTCGCGCGCGATCCCCATCACCTCCCCGGTGGAGCGCATCTCCGGGCCCAGCACCGCGTCGGAGCCCTCGAAGCGGTCGAACGGCAGCACCGCCTCCTTGACCGAGACGTGGTCGCCGAAGCCCAGCCCTTCGCGCTCGCGCGGGAGTCCGAGCGCGGCGATCGGCTCGCCCAGCATCACGCGGCAGGCGAGCTTCGCCAGCGGCAGGCCGACGGCCTTGGAGACGAACGGCACGGTGCGCGAGGCGCGGGGGTTGGCCTCCAGCACGTACAGCTGGCCGTCCACGACGGCGTACTGCACGTTCAGCAGTCCCACCACGCCGATCGCCAGCGCCAGCTCGCGCGTGGCGGCGCGGATCTGGTCGAGCATCTCGCCCCCCAGCGAGTGCGGGGGCAGCACGCAGGCGGAGTCCCCGGAGTGCACGCCGGCCTCCTCGACGTGCTGCATGATCCCGCCGACCCAGGTCTCCCGCCCGTCACACAGCGCGTCGACGTCCACCTCGATCGCGTTCTCCAGGAAGCGGTCGAGGAAGATCCTGCCGGTGTCCTCCCCCACCTCGCGGCGCAGGTAGTCAGCCAGGCCCTCACGGGAGTAGACGATCTCCATCGCGCGGCCGCCCAGCACGTAGCTGGGGCGCACCAGCAGCGGGTAGCCGACATCCTCCCCACACTGCAGCGCCTCATCCACTGAGCTGGCGGTGGCGTACGGCGGCGCCTGGTAGCCGAGGCGGCCGAGCAGCTCGCCGAAACGCCCGCGATCCTCGGCGAGGTCGATTGCCTCCACGCTCGTGCCCAGCAGCGGCACGCCGGCGGCGTGCAGGCCGGCGGCGAGCTTCAGCGGTGTCTGGCCGCCGAACTGCACGATCACGCCCTCCGGCTGCTCCACCTCGACCACGCCCAGCACGTCCTCCAGCGTGAGCGGCTCGAAGTACAGGCGGTCGGAGGTGTCGTAGTCGGTGGAGACGGTCTCGGGGTTGCAGTTGATCATCACCGCGTCGCGCCCGGACTGGCGCACGGTTATCGCGGCGTGCACGCAGCAGTAGTCGAACTCGATCCCCTGCCCGATGCGGTTGGGGCCGGCGCCGAGGATCACCACCGAGGGGCGCTCGCCACGGCGCACCTCGTGGGCGGGCGCGCGGCCCTCCGAGGGGCGCTCCCACGCCGAGTAGTAGTAGGGGGTCTGCGCGGGGAACTCCGCCGCGCAGGTGTCCACCGCCTTGAACGTGCGCTCGCCCGCAAACGGAGCATCGGGGTCCTGCGCCAGCGCGCGCAGCTCACGCAGAAACCACATGTCGATCGCCGTGCGCTCGTGCACCTGCTCGTGTGCCATGCCACGGCGGAACAGCTCGAGGATCGCCTCGAAACGCTCGGGGGAGGGGACGCTCAGGCCCTCCAGCAGTTGCTCGTCGGTGAGCGCGCCGAAGCGCGGCGGCTTGTCGAGCTCCCGCGAGCGCAGCGCCTTCGCAAACGCCTGCCCGAAGGTGCGCCCGATCGCCATCGCCTCCCCCACCGACTTCATGTGCGTGGAGAGCGTGGACTCCGCGCCCGGGAACTTCTCGAAGGCGAAGCGCGGCCACTTCACCACCACGTAGTCGATCGTCGGCTCAAAGCAGGCGGGGGTGAGGCGGGTGATGTCGTTGGGGATCTCCTCCAGCAGGTACCCCACCGCCAATCGCGCGGCGATCTTCGCAATCGGGAAGCCGGTGGCCTTGGAGGCCAGCGCCGAGGAGCGCGACACGCGCGGGTTCATCTCGATCACCAGCACCTCCTCGGTCTCGGGGTTCACCGCGAACTGCACGTTGGACCCCCCTGTCTCCACGCCCACCGCGCGGATCACCGCCAGCGACTGGTCGCGCAGGCGCTGGTAGAGGCGGTCGGGCAGCGTCTGCTGGGGGGCCACCGTCACCGAGTCGCCCGTGTGCACGCCCATCGGGTCCACGTTCTCGATCGAGCAGACGATCACCACGTTGTCGGCGCGGTCGCGCATCACCTCCAGCTCGAACTCGCCCCACCCCAGCACCGATTGGTCGAGCAGCACCTGCCCGATCGGCGAGGCCTCCAGGCCCCGCGCGACGATCGTGCGGAACTCCTCGGGGGTGCGCGCGATCCCGCCGCCGCGACCGCCCAGCGTGTAGGCGGGGCGCACGATGCACGGCAGCCCGATGTCCGGCAGCGCGTCCAGCGCCTGCGCGAGGCCGCGCTTGACGTCCACGCGGCGGAGCTCCTCATCCCAGCCGGTGGCGATCGCGCTGGAGGGCATCCGCATGCCCGCCTCCGCCATCGCCGCCCCGAACAGTTCGCGGTCCTCGGCGCAGGCGATCGCCTCGTAGTTGGCGCCGATCAGCTCCACCCCATACCGCTCCAGCGTGCCGTCGTCGTGCAGCGCCTTCGCCAGGTTCAGCGCCGTCTGCCCGCCGAGCGTCGGCAGCAGCGCGTCGGGGCGCTCGCGCTCGATCACCTGCGCCGCCGGACCCGGCAGCAGCGGCTCGATGTATGTCGCGTCGGCCAGCTCCGGGTCGGTCATGATCGTCGCCGGGTTGGAGTTCATCAGGACCACCTCGTAGCCCTCCTCGCGCAGCACCTTGCACGCCTGCACGCCGGAGTAGTCGAACTCCGCGGCCTGCCCAATCACGATTGGGCCCGAGCCCAGGATCAGGATGCGGTGGATGTCATCGCGCCGGGGCATCGCACCCCCTCACTCCCGCAGCCGTGTGTGCATATGCTCTTTTTGAAAGGTGTGCGCAATTGCACACGCCTCTCAAATTTTCAATGCACACGCACCCGGCCCACGCCGATTCCTCTGTCACCGCGGGCGAACGCCTCCCCCGACCCCCCTTGTGGGGGTCCCCCCTCCAAAAAAGCCTTTCCTTGGCGCGCGTCACGCCGTCGCCTCCGCGATCCGCGCCAGGAAGCGATCGAACAGGTACATGCTGTCGTGCGGGCCCGGACCCGCCTCCGGGTGATACTGCACCGAGCCGCCCGGCACGTCCAGCAGCTCCAGGCCCTCCACCGTGCGGTCGTAGAGGTTGACGTGCGAGAGCTGCGCCGCGCCGAAGTCGGTCTGCCAGCGCACCGGCTTATTGCCCTCAATCGTGCCCTGCCCGCTCGGACCCACCACCGCGAAGCCGTGGTTCTGGGAGGTGATCTCCACGCGCCCGGTGTGCAGGTCCTTCACCGGATGGTTGGCGCCGCGGTGGCCGAACGGCAGCTTGAACGTCTGCAGGCCCAGCGCCCTGCACAGCAGCTGGTGGCCGAGGCAGATCCCCCACACCGGCTTGCGCCCGATCAGCTGGCGGACGGTATCCGTTATGTACCCCAGCGCCGCTGGGTCGCCCGGACCGTTGGCCAGCAGGATCGCATCCGCGTCGCTGCCCAGCAGTTCCGCCGCCGGCGTGGCGCATGGGTACAGCGACACCCGCGCGCCGCGCGTTACAAGGTTGCGCACGATCGAGCCCTTGATGCCCGTGTCGATCACCGCGATCCGTGGCCCGTCCCCCCCCTCGCCGTGGTGGCTCACTTCGGTGGGGCTCACCACCGCCGCGAGGTCCTGGCCGTCCATCCGCGGCTCCTTTTCGATCAGCGCGCGCGCCTCGCTTGGCGCGATACTCGCGGGGAAGATCCCGCCGCGCATTGACCCCTGCTCGCGGATGTGGCGCACCAGCGCGCGCGTATCCACGCCGGTGACGCCCTGTACGCCGCAGTCGGCCAGCCACTGCAGCCAGCCCCGCTCGGCGCTCGGCGCGTCCTCGCTGTCGCACGCCTGGCGCATGATCGCCCCGCGCGCCCATGCGCGCTCTGACTCCATCGCCTCGCCGCTCACCCCGTAGTTGCCGATGTGCGGGTAGGTGAACGTGATCAGCTGACCCGCGAACGAGGGGTCGCTCATCGACTCCTGGTAGCCCGACATCCCGGTTGTGAACACCACCTCGCCGACCGTGTAGCCCTCCGCCGCACACGCCTCGCCCTCGAAGCGGGCGCCGTCCTCCAGCAGCACGTATGCGCTCGGGTCGCTCATAGGATCAGCCTCTGCACTTCCTTAAACTCCGGCGTGCCCGCGCGCTCCAGCAACTCGAACAGCGCCGCCTCCACGGTGGTGATCACTGCGCCAGCACGCTCCATCCGCTCAAGGCCCCGCTCGTAGTCGAGCGTGTGGCGCGAGCCCACCGCGTCCGCCGGTACGTGCACGTCGATGCCGCGCCCCAGCAGGTCGTGGACCGTCTGCGAGACGCACACGTGGGTCTCGATCCCGCATACCACTGCCTGCATGCGCCCGTTCGGGCCGATCCCCGAACGATCGAAACCCTCGGCGCGCGCAGCGGAGAACACGATCTTCTCGATCACCGGCTCCCCCTCCAGCCCGAGCTCCGGGGCGCTGTGGCCGAGCCCCTTCGTGTACTGCTCGCTCACGAGCGCGTGCAGCCCGAGAATGCGCGCCCCCCGCACGAGCTTGGCGCACGAGCTCGCCACGCCGTCGAAACATGCGTAGCCGCGGAACGCCTCCTGGACGTCCACCACCACCAGCGCAGCGCGCTCGCGCGAGAGCAGGCTCACACCGCCACCGCCCGGTTCGCTCCGGGTGCGCGCGTGTCTGTGCCGTTCACCGCTGCGCGATACGCCACCGCGCCGACGGCCACCGTCAGCAGCACCTTCCCGCGCAGGCGCCTTCCGGCGAAGCAGCAGCTCGCGGAGCGGCTCTGCCAGCCGTGCTCCCCCGCCAGCCACTCGGCGTCGAGATCGATCAGCACGATGTTCGCCTCCGCGCCCCGCGCGATCGTCGGGACCGGGAGCCCGAACAGCGCGGCGCCGGCGGTCATCCGTTCGAGCAGCACTCCCAGGTTCATGACTCCCGGCAGCACCAGCTCGGTGTAGAGCGCGGCGAACGCGGTCTCCAACCCCGTCGTCCCCATCGGGGCACCCGTGAACGACAGCGCCTTCTCCGCCTGAGCGTGCGGCGCGTGGTCGGTGGCGACGCAGTCGATCGTGCCTGTTCGCAGCGCCTCAACCAGGGCTTTGCGGTCCGCCTCGCTCGCCAGCGGGGGGTTCATCTTTGCGCGCGTGTCCAGACCACGACCGCTCCCCTCCATCCCACCACGGTCAACTTCAACCACACCGCCCTGTTCCCGGATCCCGCGCACCGCCTGGTCTGTCAGCAGCAGGTGATGCGGGGTCACCTCCGCGCTCACCGCCGCGCCGCCTGCCTTCGCCGCCGCCAGCGCCTGCACCGAGGCGATGCAGCTGAGATGCTGGAAGTGCACGCGCGCGCCCTCGCTGCCGGCCAGCACCGCGTCGCGCGCAACCATGCTCGCCTCGCTGGAGCAGGGGATGCCGGGGATACCCAGCTGCGCGCTGAGCGCCCCCTCGTGCATCGCCCCCCCGCGCGAGAGCGAGCGGTCCTCCTCGTGCAGCGCGATCGTCCCGCCGCACTCGCGCTGGTGCTGGAGCGCTTCGCGAAGCACCCCCGCGTTGGCCACTGGGTGCCCGTCATCGGTGAAACCGAGCGCACCCTGCTCCCGCAGCGCATCCATCTCCGTCAGCCGCTCGCCGTCGAGGCCGCACGTCAGCGCTCCAAGGTTGCCAACCGGCACGTGCGCCTTGGCGGCGGCCGTTTCGCGCACCAAGCGCAGCCGCTGCGAGGAGTCGATCGGCGGATCGGTGTTGGGCATCGCAATCACCGCTCCATATCCGCCCGCGGCGGCGGCTCGCGTGCCGCTCTCGATGTCCTCCTTGTGCTCCTGCCCAGGGCTGCGCAGGTGCACGTGCGGGTCGAAGAACGCCGACGTCGCGTACAGGCGGCCGTGGCCGTCCACAACCTCCGCACCGTCGGCCGTGAGCGTTCCCGGCGCCCCCAGCTGTGCGACCGCGCCGCCGCGCACCAGCAGGTCGTGACGGGCGTCGATGCCCGCGCGCGGATCGAAGACGTGGACATCCCGCAGCAGCAGCTCGGCGGGGGCGGTGGGGCGACGAACGAGCGCGGGCGAGCTCACTCCGCCCAGGTGATCCGCTCGGTCAGCTCCCGAGGTCCGAGCTCGATCAGCGAGCTTCGCTCAGTCTGCCGGTACTCACCGTCCCGGAGCTCCATCCAGTGCACCCGGCGCTCCGGAGGGTCGACGATCACGAGCTCGTCGACGTCGTGCGCCGCATAGAACGGGAGCTTGTCCCACGCCTCATCGTCCGGCGAGAGGATCTTGAGCGCCAGCGCCATGGTCGGGTGCCACTGCGCGGCCGCTCCGGGGCGATGCAGCGCGAGGTCCGGCACACGGAAGTCGTTCTTCTCTCCGAGCCCGACGCCGCCGGTTATCTCCAGCCCGGCGGCGTCCGCGTGTGGGCCGAGCAGACGGATCAGAAGGGCCAGCAGGCGCTCGTGCCAGTGCGATGGCGGCGGGTTCATGTGCAGCACACCCTCCCACACCTCATCGCGGCGGTCGATGTCCAGCCGTTCGCGGCGCTCGCGCAGCTGCTGGAGCTCGACCGGCTCGGGGTCGCGCACAATGGTCGCCATGCTCGGAAGCGTAGCGCGGCGACGCTCACCGGCTCCTCGCCGACGCCAACGCCTGGGCCTCATCCACTCGCGCTGCGTTCTCGTCGGCGGGCGCCGCGCGATTCGACCACCGCTCAAGCCGCGCCGGCCCGCGCTCGGGGAAGGGGATCTCGACCGTATCGAAATCCCGCGCCACCGCGGCCTCGGGGAACACCGCGCGCGCCTCCTCACTCACCTCGCGGCCCGCGTAGCGGGTGGAGAGGTGGGTCAGCAGCAGCATCCTCGCCTGCGCGCGGCGCGCCAGCTCGGCCGCCTGGCGCGCCGTGCTGTGGCCGGTTTCGGCCGCGCGCGCGGCCTCCTCCTCGGTGAACGTGGCCTCGTGCACCAGCACGTCCGCCTGGTACGCCGCGATCGCCAGCGCCTCGCACGGGGCGGTATCTCCGGAGAGCACCACCTTGCGGCCCTCGCGCGCGGGCCCCACCACCTGCTCGGGCGCCACCCCATTCACGGTCTCCCCGCGCACCAGCCTGCCAAAGTCCGGCCCTGGCTTCACGCCCAAGCGCTCCGCCAGCGCCGGGTCCAGTTCACCCGGACGGGTGTCCTCCACGATCACGTACCCCACGGCCCCCGCGCGGGTGTGGTTGACCGGCACCGCCGCCACCCTGTAGCCGTCGCGCTCGACCGCCTCCGCCGACTGTAGCTCCACCACGCTCAGCTCGTACGGCAGCCGCCGCCCATAGATGAAGCGGGTGTCCGCCATCAGTTGCTTGAGCCCCACCGGCCCATACACGCTCAGCGGCTGCTCGCGGTCGCGCAGCGCAAAGGACTTCAGCATCCCCGGCAGCCCCAGCCAGTGGTCGGCGTGGAAGTGGGTGATGAACACGCACTCCACATCCGCCAACCCCACCGAGCGCAGCAGTTGGCGCTGGGTGCCCTCGCCGCAGTCAAACAGCAGCCGCTCGCCCCCGCGGCGCACCAGCACCGCGGGCAGCCCCCGGCGCGCGCTCGGCACCGAGCCCCCGGTTCCCGCGAAGAACAGCGACAGATCCATGTTCGCAACGGTAGCGGGGGGTGGCGATGGGAGGGTGGCGCGGGGCGGGACGAGCGGTCGCGGGAGCCAACCGGATGGCGCCGCGACCCGGCTGTGTATCCCGAGAGTCGGGGAGGGCCTTACGAATCTCCGCAAATAGCGTGTCGCCCGCGGATCGCACACCGGTATCGGTCGCCTCCGTATGTATCGTTTTGCAGGATGAAAGGGCTTTCGCATCCCGCACTGCCCCATTCGCCATCCGGCGAAGCACGCTCGGCGGCAACGACAGGGCGGCGGCACAAAACCGCCCTTGCCGCCCCATCCGAGACGCATGTTCTGCGCCCTCTGGCGAGACATGCACCGCGACGACGACGCGGGGCGGCGCATATCCGTCCCCTCCGGCATCAAACGAGGCACGCACGCGCGTCCGTCTCCGCGATTAGGCGCCCCCGGCGCATCCCACCACAACGAGTTGGAGGCTAGATGGTGATATCCATCGACTTCTTGGTCCCGGCCCAGCCGGAACTTTCCAGCCTGATCCTGGCGCTTTGCATAACCGCAATGATCTGGCTGCCCTCGATCACCAGAAAACCGGTGATCACGATCCTCGACCCGGCAACGCTCGCATGGATCGGCAAGGTCCTGCTGCCGCCAGTGCTGCGGCCCCTGCCGTAGCCGCCCCGTCCAAGCGCCTCAGAGGGGCCCCGCGCAGGCGGGGCCCCTCTGCTATTGATTGAGGCGTCTAGCGCCCGTAGCTCAGTGGATAGAGCGCTCGCCTCCGGAGCGAGAGGTCGCAAGTTCGAATCTTGCCGGGCGCGTCGCTTGATCCCGCTCAACCGTGCGGGATTCGCTTGTTAGGCTGCGTTCCGCTCGATCGTCTCAGAAGTCTCTTGATCGCGCCGTTCGCCCATATTCGCCCAAACGCCGCCCTCGACCAGTGCCCGCATCTGCGCCTTCTCATCGTCGCCGCGGCGCATCGACTGGCGGTACACCCTGAGCGCGAGCGCCGGGTCGGTGTGGCCCATTTCGTCCCTGACCGTTCCGGGGTCTTCGCCGAGCGCGTACAAAAGCGAGCAGAACGTGCGGCGGAGCGAGTGCGGTGTGAGCTTGTCCGGCAGCGGCGGCAGATCCGAGCGCTCCAGGTTCTCGTTCGCGCGCTTGACGGTCGCGCGGAGCACGCGAGAGCGGAAGTTGTCATCGCTCATGCGCCCGCCGCGCCCGGTTGCGAACACGTAGGCGTCCTGTTCGGCGGGCGTCCGCTGCACGATTGAGACGTGCTAGCCTATCTCCGGAAAGAGATACCGTCGTAGGTATCAACGCCACTCAGAAAGCAGGCACGGTTCATGCCCGAGCGCGATTTCCTGGACAAGATGATCGGCAAGCGCACGGCCCGCAACCCCGAGTTCCCGCGGTTGCTGGACGCGGCTCGCCGGCGCCGCGATCTGCTGCGTGCCCTGGCCACCCAGCGCGAGGAGCAGCGGCGCTCGCAGACCGCTATCGCCGCGGCGATGGAGACCTCGCAGTCCTTCGTCGCGCGCTTGGAGAGCACCGCGGCCGACGCGAAGATATCGACCGTCGATCGCTACGCGGAGAGTCTCGGTTACGTCGTGCAGTACCACTTGATCCCGACGGCCCAGGCGGACAGCGCCCCGTCGGTCGTGGTACACCACGCACCATAAGCGTCAGGTCGCTCCGCCAAGCGACCGTATGCCAATTCCAGCCTTCGACGAGCGTACGGAGTCGTCGCTTCTCCTCTCCCCACACCGCATCGCCTGCCGGTAGACGCGCAGCGCTTGCGCGGGTCCGTTGCCCATCTCGTCCATGACGATTCGCGGATCCTCGCCGAGCACGTAGAGGACGCAGCAAGCCGAAGCCAGGGCGCCCGGCGTCCGTATAGCTCTCCAGAAACGTCCCAATCAGTTCTCGGAACGCCGTCAGACCCGTGATAATCCGGAAGCCCATGCTTGAGCACTCCGCAGCGCGACACGTCGACTACCTACGGCAATGCCTACGTCAGGACAAGGCGCCGATCGGGTTCCTCCTGAGCGCCGGGTGCGGCGTGGCGATCGAGGCGTCCGGCGCCCCGTTGATTCCCGACATCGCGGGAATGACCGCCAAGATCTCCGGGAGCCTTGCAGACTCCGAGCAGGGGACAGCATTCGCCGCGCTGCTCGCGACATTCGACGGGTCGAGCCCGAACATCGAGGCACTGCTCAGCCGCACCCGCGCCCTCGCAGCCGTAGCCGGGGTGGGGCCCGTGCACGGCCTGGATGCCGAGTGCTTAAAACGACTGGACGTCACGATTAGCGACGAAATCGCCAAGCTCGTCGGCGTCGATCTCCCGCAGGGGCCCACCCCGCATCGCAGCCTCGCAGCCTGGGCCAGCTCGGCGGCACGATCGGCGCCGGTGGAGCTATTCACGACGAACTACGACCTCCTGTTCGAGCAGGCTCTGGAGCGCGTCGGGGTCCCCTACTTCGACGGCTTCGTCGGATCGCACCGGCCGTTCTTCGATGCGACGGCCCTCGACCGCGACGAACTCCCGACACGTTGGCTGCGCCTATGGAAGCTCCACGGGTCTATCAATTGGCGTCGCGGCTCCGACGGCGGCGTCTACCGAACCTTTCCCGGCGCTGACGCTTCACCGACCCTTATCCACCCGTCGCACCTGAAGTACGACGAGAGCCGCAAGATGCCTTACCTCGCCATGATCGATCGGTTCCGAAACTTCCTCCGCAAGCGGCGCGCCACGCTCGTCCTATGCGGTTACTCATTCGGTGATGAGCACTTGCAGGATGTCCTGCTACAGGAGCTGGAGGGCAATCCGACGGCTGCAGCGTTCGCCCTGATGCACGGAACTCTGGATCGGCACCCGAGCGCGATCGCACTCGCCGAACGAAGGCCGAATCTCACCGTGATCGCCGAAGATGCTGCAGTCGTCGGCACCCAGCGTGGTGCCTGGACTATGGCCGACGAGGGTGAGTCCAGCGTGGTGTCGCTTGGGGACTTCAGCGTTTTTGGGGAGATGCTCGCCGAGATGAGCGGCGAGTTGCCGGGCGAGTTGACTCATGCGACCTGACCCCACGCTGCTCGGGGTCGTTGACGATGTGCGCGGAGCGACGGTGAGTGTCAAGCTCGACCCGGACACAATCTCGGGACTCTCTGTGATCGAAGGACATGCCTACCGGGTCGGACAGATCGGCAGCTTCGTGCGGATTCCGATCGGCTATACAGACCTATACGGCGTTGTTTCCCAAGTTGGTGCCGGCGCGGTACCGGAGAACCAGCGGGAGCTTGAGCAACACGGACGCCGTTGGATGACGGTACAGCTGGTCGGCGAAGCGAGCCGCGGCGCCCCATTCCAACGCGGTCTGGCACAGCACCCGACAATCGATGATCCCGTTCACCTGCTCGCCGAACGAGATCTTCGAGCTCCTTTACGGCTCGAAGGCTGCGCCAGACTGCTTGGAGGTTGGCCGCCTGGCGAACGCCGACTCGATTCCTGCGCTCGTGAACGTCGACAGACTCGTAACTCGCCACAGCGCCGTTGTGGGCGCTACAGGAACAGGCAAGTCCAATACCGTCGCGCGCCTGTTGGATGCGATCATCACAGGCGGTCGCTTCCCGTCGGCGCGGGTGCTCGTCTTCGATGTCCACGGCGAGTACTCAAATGCTCTGCCGAACAACGCGTCGGTGTTCTCAGTCGCCAGCGCCGAGAACGGGCTGGATGTGCCGTACTGGGCAATGACCTTCGACGAGCTGCTGCCGCTCACAACTGGCGCACTCGATGGCGCCGAGCGTGCAGCTCTGCAGGACAAGATCGTCGAGCTGAAGCGCGAGACGATCGCCAGCTATCCCCGCGAGGGAATCCTCGACCGGACGCTCACGGTCGACTCTCCCGTCCCGTTCAGCATCCACCGGCTGTGGTTCGAGCTGCATAAGCTCGTCAACGCCACGCACACTGCGGCCGGCGGAGGGCAGGGCCACGCAACAGAAGCCCTGGTACTCGACGGCGCCGGTCGGCCGGTGGAGGCTGGTGACGCGCTCAAGGTGATCGCTCCGCGCTACCAGCCCCAGGCCGATAAGTCGGTATACCTCAGCTCGTCAAGGCTCAACCTCCGGCGTCCGCTCGAGACTCTCGCCAGCCGCCTACGAGACCCGCGGCTGGCATTCCTCTTCCAGCCGGGGGCATGGACCGCAGAGGTCGACGGCAAGGTCAGCTCGGACCTAGATCAGCTACTCGAAGGTTGGCTTGGCGGAGAGCGCCCCGTGAGCATCCTCGACCTCTCCGGGGTGCCCCCCTCGATCATGAAGACGCTCGTCGGCGTCCTCTTGCGGATCGTCTACGACGCCCTCTTTTGGGGCCGCAAGCTTGCCGAGGGTGGCCGTGAGCGGCCTCTCCTGGTTGTGCTGGAGGAGGCGCACGCCTACATTCGCAGCGGCGAGAACAGCCCAGCGGCCGAGGCAGTTCAGCGGATCGTCAGGGAGGGGCGCAAGTACGGGATCGGAGCGATGGTCGTCAGCCAGCGCCCGTCCGAGCTCGACTCAACCGTTCTCTCACAGTGTGGGACCCTGTTCGCGCTGCGCATGGCCAACAGCCACGATCGCGGACATGTGACCGGGACGGTTAGCGACAACTTCGGTGGCTTTCTGGACGCGCTGGCGCTACTGCGCACCGGGGAGGCGATCGTCGTCGGTGAGGCTGTGCACATGCCCATGCGGATGACGGTCGAACCCTTGCCGCAGGACCGTCGCCCCGACAGCAGCGACCCGGCGGTGTATGACCCCAGCGGACCGGGTGGCTGGAACCGCCCCAGGGAGCCGCAGAACTGGCCCGAGCTCGTCGTCGCCTGGCGACGCCAAGGCCTCGATGAAAGGACGATGATGGATCGTGTACCAGTCACCTCAAGCACTGTGGCGAGCGTCGGTTATGAGCAGCCAAGCGCGACTCTTGAGGTCGAGTTCCTAGATGGCGCCGTCTACCAGTACTTCGACGTACCGGAAGCTGAGTTCGAAGGTCTACGGGATGCCGGCAGCGTTGGCAGCTACCTAAATACCAATATCAAGGGGCGCTACCGCTACGCCCGTGTCTAGCTTACGCCCCATGCCACGCCTCCTCAAGTTGATCTGGTCAAGTGGACCGAGAAACGGGGGCCGGCCAGATCGTCTTCAGGAGGTCCGCGGTAAACGCGACGGCGGCACCCATTCACGCGCCTCGCAGATCGAGTTTTGGTCTACTTCGGGACTATCTTGATTGTCCAGTTGCCGACCGCATTAACCTGAAAACTTTTATAGCTTCCTGGTTCAAGCACTGACGAACCACTATGTGCTTGCGAGTTGACCGGGACACTTTCACTCGTATATATCTGGAATACGCTGCCATCATTCGTCCATTCGAGGGTCGATTCCTTTTCGACGGTGATGGCCCCAAGATTCTTGCCGCCGTTTCCGCTGAAGGTTTGCACTTCTCCACTCGATCCGCTGCCTGATGATTCAGCTGGCACAGCGGCATGTTCGGCGAGTGCGGCCGTCTGTGTCTGCGTGACGGTGTGAGTATGGACAACCACGTGTGCGACGGTGACGGTGCGGGCGGGCGGCGGCGTGCCCTGCACGGTCGTAGTTCTGCCTTCGGCTGTGACTGTCTTAGTGGTTGAGCTTCCTGCGGCACCGATGCCCGCGCCTGCGAGCAGGCCCACCGTCCCGATGGCCGCTGCGCCCCATGCGCGCTGCCACCACTTTCCCGTTGTTGGAGGCTGTACGGGCGCACCAAGAGCCTCGATCGGGGGAACCGGTGGCGAGGGTGGTCTAGGGGGCTCTGGCGCGTTTATTTTGGGTCGATCTTTTCTGTAGCCGACAGTCGTCTGTGGCGTTGAACCTACAGGATCTCGATCGGGAGCGTGGGATCGTCCCAATCTCCCGCTCAGCGCCCCGGCATCATCAAGGGACCGCGTGGGTCGCCGGTCGAGGGCGCGCGAGACCTACGGGTACCCCTGACGGCGGGAGTTGTCGCGGCCGGGTGGCTGCCCCTTTCGGTCGTATCCGCGGTACGAGCGAACGTAGGCGCGCTCGGTCCGAGACGCTGCGTAAGCTCGCTCGATGGCTTCGGCGAAGCGATCCGCATCGACTGGCGAGAGATGGCAGGTCGCCGTGTACGAGACAGCTGGCGGGAAACGCCCGGCGCTCGAATACCTCGGCGGGGCCGAGGTCCCCAATCAACCGCGACGTGAGCTACTGCTGACCGTCCTCGCGGTCGTGCAGATGGGGCCTTTGGAGTTCCCGACCGGCACCAAGCGGTGGCGGCTGATGCATAAGCCGGCCAAGAGGGGCGATGTGGACATGAGCGGCATTTTCGAGGCGCGCGACGAGCACAACCGTGTCCTCTACCGGCTGTTCTGCCTGCTCGACCGCAAGGCGTTCGCCCACGTCCCAGCGGTTGTGCTGCTCGGCGGCGGCACCAAGCCCGACCGCACCGAGATGCCACAACGCGTCTACAGGATGATCGACCGCTGCCGCGAGGACTATCTGGCGACCCGCCGCGTCGCCGAGCTCAAGACCTGGCCGGAGTGGTGGCCACAGCCGCGCAGTTGAGCCCGGGTGCCCATCTTGCGTAGCCTCCATGCTACGCTCTGGGAGACCTGCAAGGAGATGACGATGAAGCAAACCGATCAGAGTGCCGTCTTCGCCGATTTCCTCGGCAAGACCTACGCTGGCGAAGATGAGCGCGCGTCCTTCGAGCGCGACCTCGCGAAGCTCATCGCCTCCGCCAAGCTTCTCAAGCAGTTGGAGGACATCCGCAAGGCCAAGCAGATGACCAAGGCCGAGGTGGCACGACGCCTCGGCGTCAAGCGACCCGTCGTCTCCCGGCTGCTCACCGGCAAGGGCACCGTCCCCAACCTCGGAACCATCGCCGACGTCGCAGAGGCCCTCGACGTCTACATCGACGTGCGCATCAAGTCCCAGCCCCGCAGCGGCAAGCGCCACGCCGCCATCGAGGTCCACGAGGCCGCGGCCTGAGCGGTCCGGCGCGCTCCCCGCCTCATGCGGGGGTCCCACTTGGCCGATCAGCCACCCAACTCCAGCGGCCCCACCACGAAGCCCAGCCGAGCGGTCCCTCGCCGCATCCGCGCGTCCAACGTCACGAGCTTGCAGCCGAGCAGACGCGCGAGCGCAATGTAGTTCGCGTCGTAGGTCTTAGCCCAGCCGAGTTCATCCGCGATCTTCCACGCCTCGCGCGCCAGCTTGCTCGGCTCACGACGCCGCACCGGAGCCGACAGCACACGATTCAGTACAGACGCGGCCTGATCACCTTCCAGCTCGCTTCGCCAGACCATCGCGTGCAAGCTCGAAACGGCCTCGATTTACATCAGCGGTGGCGCAACCAGCTCGAAGCGTCGAAAGCGCGCAAACCCAATGGGAGTCGCCGACGCAGCAGTTACAACGCTCGCGTCGATGACAAGTCTCAACGCCCGAGCCGCGACAGCGCGACGCCTGCGACCCAGTTCGGTGCCAGCGTGCCGTCCTCCAGCTTTTGCCACTCTGGCGGCAGCGGCAGCATCGGGTACATCTCGTCGCGCACCTCATTGAGAGCGCCGGGATCGATCAGCCGCTGACCGTGCACGGTATCTCGAATCCAGCGACGCACGGTTCCCAGGCTCCTCCCAACACGCTGCGCAGCCTCAATGACGGTGATCATTGTGTCCATGCTACGCCTCCCACATGACGCGTTCTTGGCCAAGACCAGCCTGGCTGGAACCCGTGTCAGAATCTGCCATAGCTGGCTACTTCAGTAGGGCAGGCTTGATGCCTACGTCAAGGCTTGGCGGGCGAGGAACGTCGACAATGATCTGCGGGCCACGGCGTTGATTGCGCCGTGCGCTTGCTTGACTCGGACCGTGAGCCCGCGATATCTGGACGGAACATCGACCGGCCCGCTCGCTCCGACATCGAGGAACCAGGCGTCTCGCCGCTCAAGGTCGCGCCGCACGCAAACCGAGGAAAAGCCGGCCTGCCCACGATGCGCGCGGTAGAAGTCCAGACGGATCTACTCGCGTTCGCCGGGACTGATGTCGATCAGGCTGCTCACACGCTTCATGGTAGCCCGTGTTATCAGCGCCGATGCGAGGGCCGCCCAACGCTTCGATGCGCACACGCGGCCCAACCAATCGCGCCTGCCGTCCCGACGACCGGCTCAAACGGCCGGTGACAAGGACGGCCATGGGACCTCTTGCCTCACGACGATGACGGGAAGTCGCCCAATCGGAATGGGCACATCCGCCCAAAGCCTCTGAAATCGCCCGTAAACCGGCGCTATTCGCCCGTTCGCAACCGCGGCGGCGGCGGCGGGGCGAATCCCCAGCATTCAAGCTGCGAAACACCCAATCTCGCCCCCGGCCCCCGACGCCTCCGGAGCGAGAGGTCGCAAGTTCGAATCTTGCCGGGCGCGCTGCCGCATCTTGCATGCCGGCTACCATGCCACCCGCACGCCGTAAGGGCGCAGTTGGTCGTCATTGGAGACGATGGTCGCACCCTCGAGAGCTGCCTGGACGACGAGCAGGCGGTCAAATGGGTCGCGGTGATGCCACGGCAGCGAGCGTACTGCGCGTGCGTGGTCGATGCTGATGGACAAGGGGATGGCCCCTCCGTCCAACAGCTTCCTCGCGAACCCGTCGGGCGCGTCGAGCTTTCCGAGCGATCGCTTGATTGCGACCTCCCACACCACCGCCGCGCTGAGCAAGACCTCGTTGCCGGCGTCGGTGAGTAGCTCGTCGGCGCGTGTGCTCAGTCGTTTGTCTTCGTCCAGCAGCCAGAGCGCGGCGTGGGTATCGGCCAGTAGCCTCACCGGGCGCCGAACACCTTGGCGATGTCCTCGGGCAGCTCGTCGAAGTCATCGGCCATATGCACTCGGCCGCGCCACGCGCCACGCACTGACGCCAGCGAGCGCGGCTCCTCAACGACAGGCACCAGCCGCACGGCTGGTTTGCCGTTGCGCTGGATGACCACATCCTCACCGGCTTCGGCACGCTCCACCAGTTTGGAGAGGTGCGTCTTGGCCTCGTGCATTCCCACGCGTGCCACAATGCCAATCGTAGCATGGCTTAGCTAGCCCTAGTCCAGGCGTGGGCGATCGATTCCCGGCCGTGGCGGGCTACCTGTGCTTCCACGTGGCGCTGTAGGTCTCCGTGTAGGCCGGGCAGATCTTTTTGACCGTCAGGCTGGGAATCCCCACTGTGCCCCTCACCGTGTTGGCGGAGAACGTGCCGGTGATTTTGCCCTGCTTGGAGGGGACGCTGGCGACCGGGCCTTTGAAGCTGGTGGTGATCGAGAAGCGGCCGTTCTTGATCGCGATCCTGCTCGCCGCCGCCGTGTAGCCGGGGCCGCCGCCCTGCCCGCACTTGCCGTCGTAGCCGATCGTGGTCGTGAAGCCCTGGATCGAGGTGCCGCCCTTTGCCACCTTGAAAGTGACTGGGGATTTCTCGGAGCTCGTCCCCGCGTATGACCCGGGCTTGGGGGTCCTCTTCGCCGCCAACGCCACCGCGGCCAGCACGAGCGTGAGGATCAGCGCGACCGTCATCGCCCCGCGCGCTCGGCGCCAGCCGCGCGCTCCACCCAACCCTGTGCCCATCCTGGATGCCCGCATGTGCCCCACCCTTTCGTTCCTGGCCACCGTCCGCCCGGCCGCCTCGCCCTGGCAGACTAAGGGCTGTGTCAAAGACTGTCAACCCAACGGGACCCACGCCCGCCGGCCCCGCAACCGACCTGAAAAGGATCTTCCGGGACGCCCGCCGCGATCCTCAACTGGCGGTGCTCGAGGGGTTGCACGCGCTCAAGCATGCGCTGCGCTTCGGCGCCGAAGTGCTGCACACCGCCGTCGTGTCGCCGGCACGGCTGAGCCAGCTGGCGGACGCGCTGGCGCCCGACGTGCGCGAGCGGATCCTCGCCGACGCCGTCACCGTGCCCGCCGAGCTGTTTGCCACGCTCGCGCCGCTGGCGCCCGCCACCGGGGTGATCGCGATCGCGCGGCGGCCCGCCGCCGATGCCCGAAGGATGCTCGCCGACGCACGGCCACAGCCGGTCGTGTTGCTGGAGAACACCAGCGACCTGGGCAACATCGGCGCCTGCGTGCGTGTGGCGGCCGCCGCCGACATCGCCGGGGTGCTCACCACCGGCGTCCACGACCCCTGGGATCCCGCCGCCCTGCGGGGTAGCGCCGGCCTGCACTTCGCGGTCCCGGTCGCCCACCTCGGAGAGGACGCGCTTCAGCGAGTGAGCCCTGGTGGCGGCGATCAGGCAGCCAGCGGGCGGCCGCTGATCGCGCTTGACCCCGGTGGCCAGCCGCTGCGTCCCGCGCTGCTTGCGCCGCGGGCGATCCTGGCGTTCGGCGCGGAGCGTCAGGGGCTCTCGCGAGAGCTGCTCGACCGCGCCGACGGGCACGTGCGCCTGCCGATGCGCGCGGGCGTCTCCAGCCTCAATCTCGCCACCTCGGTGGCCGCGGTGCTCTACAGCTGGCGGCTTACCGAAACGGACTGAGGCGACGGCCCGCCGAGGCCAGTGTGCGATCGGCGGTGACCACCGTCCTGTGGGTAGGCTCGTGAGCGTAGGCTGAGAGCCCGTGACACCGATGATTCCGCTCGCCGTCGCAATCCACCTCGAGGACGTCATCCAGATCGTGCCCACGGTGCTGGTCTGTCTGCTCTACGCGCGGCGTGTGCACACGCTGGCCGCCAGCGGCCGCCCGGTGCCTGGCTGGCGCCAGGGGTGCTTCTACGCGGGCTGCTTCACGATCGCCGCCGCCCTCGTCGGGCTGGGCAAGGCCAGCGATGAACTGCTGTTCGCGCACATGATCGAGCACCTTTTGATCGGCGAAATCGCGGCACTGTTGATCGTGCTCGGGCTCACCGGGCCGCTGCTGGCGCCGATCCTGAAAATCGGCTTCTTCGACCGGCTGCGCGTGCTTGCCAACCCGCTGATCGCCTTTCCGCTGTGGGCCATCGACCTCTACGTTTGGCATCTGCCCGGGCCCTACCAGGGGGCGCTCGAACACCTCGGGGTGCATGTGCTGGAGCACACCATGTTCCTGGCGTTTGGGATCAACATGTGGATGTGCCTGTTCGGGCCGCTGCCGATGCCCGCCTGGTTTGGCAACCTTGGCAAGCTGCTCTACATCGTTGCCGTGCGGCTCACCGGGGCTGCGCTTGGCAACATTTTTCTCTGGTCGGGGACCGTGTTCTACCCGTTCTATCTGCAGGGCGATTCTCGGCATCATCTCTCTCCGCTTGCCGATCAGAACCTTGCTGGGGCGGTGATGATGATTGAGGGCAGCCTCTTGACGATCGGCCTCTTCTGCTGGTTGTTTCTGCTTACTGCTCGGGAGGCCGAGGAGCGTCAGGAGTTGCTTGACTTTGCCTCTGCTCATGGGCTTTCGGTTAGTGGGCAGCGGGTTGCTCGGGCGGTTTCTGCTGGGCGCGGGGCCGAGTTGCGGCGGCGGCTTGAGAGTCGCGTGGACTCTGGCGATGGCTCGCCGGTTCGAGCGGTGGCTCGTGACCCTTGACGGGGGAGGGGGAGGGCTAGCCCTCCCCCTCCCCCGTCGCCCCCACCCCCTCCCTTTTTGGGCTGGGTTTTGGGCCTGTTGACTATGATCTTCTCTATGTGCGTTGGTTGCGCTATGGCTGCCGCCTCCGCCGCTAGTGGGTTTCGGACTTGGCTGCAGACGCACCATTTGGGGTGGCTTACTCCTCGTCGGATGCGGGCGCTTACTGTTGGGGCCATGTGCGCTGCCGGGCTGGTTTCTACGGTTGGGGTTAGTGGGTCTTCGCTTCCCACGGCTCGCGCCTCGGCTGCGCATCACGCCGTGGCTCGATCGCGCTGAGCTCCCGCCGGCGCGCAGGGGACGATTAGGGCAAGGGGACGATCAGGGCCGGTACAGGTGCCCGGTGCCGGTCGGTCGGCGCCTTGGGCGGTTAGTCGGCGCTCAGCCGCCGGCTACGGCGGGGAGGATTGTTAGTTCGGCGCCGTCTGCTACTGGGGTTTGGAGGCCGTCCAGGAAGCGTATGTCCTCGCCGCTCAGGTACACGTTTACGAAGCGGCGCAGGCCTCCATCTTCGTCTGAGATTCGGGTGCGCAGCTCGCTGAAGCGCTCGAACAGGCTGTCCAGCACCTCCTGCACGGTCGCGCCCTCGAGTTGGGCCTCGCTTGCTCCTTCGGCGGCAGTGCGCAGCTGGGTGGGGATCTTCACGGTTACCGGCATCGGCTCAGCCCCTTGCGGCGGCGCCCACCAGCGCGCCAGAGCGGGCCGGTGCGCCGCTGCCTGCTGGCGCCACGCCGGCCTGCGCGGATGCCGTCTGCACCAGGCTCTCCACCTGGGTCTCAAACTGCTCCACGCTAGGCTCGATGGTGTGGGTCTCGAAGGTGCCGCGCACCGCATCCAGCGTCTTCAGGCCCTCGCCGGTGATCACCAGCACCACGCGCTCGTCTGGGTCGATCTCGCCGCGCTCGGCCAGCTTCGCCAGCACCGCCGTGGTCACCCCGCCCGCGGTCTCGGTGAAGATGCCGGTGGTTTGTGCCAGCAGCGCGATGCCCTGCCTGATCTCCTCGTCGCTGACCGCGTCGATCGAGCCGCCGCTGCGGCGCGCCTCCTCCAGCGCGTAGGGGCCGTCCGCCGGGTTGCCGATCGCCAGCGACTTGGCGATCGTGTTGGGCTTCACCGGGCGGCACACATCGTGGCCGGCCGCATATGCGCTTGCCACCGGGTTGCAGCCCTCCGCCTGCGCGCCGCTCATGCGCGGCAGCTCGCCGCTCACGAGGCCGAGCTCGCGCCACTCGGCAAAGCCTTTGGCGATCTTCGTGAACAGCGAGCCCGAGGCGATCGGCACCACACAGCGGTCGGGTAGCTCCCAGCCCAGCTGCTCGGCGATCTCGTACGCCAGCGTCTTGGATCCCTCGGCGTAGTAGGGGCGCAGGTTGATGTTCACAAACGCCCACTCGCGCTCAGCCGAGAGCTCGGTGCAGAGACGGTTGACGTCGTCGTAGTTGCCTTTGACCGCCACCAAACGCGTCCCGTAGACGCCGGTGGCGAGCACCTTCTGCTCCTCCAGGTCGGCGGGGATGAACACGTAGGACTCAAGACCCAGTGCGGCGCCGTGGGCGGCCACGGAGTTGGCCAGGTTGCCGGTGGAGGCACAGGCGATCGTCTGGTAGCCCAGCTCCCGCGCGCGCGCCGCCGCGACCGACACCACGCGGTCCTTGAAAGAGTGCGTGGGGTTGGCGGCGTCGTTCTTGACCCACACCTCTCTCAAACCCAGCCGCTGCGCGAGGCGGTCGGCGCGGACCAGCGGCGTGCAGCCCGCCGGCAGCCCCACGCGCGAGGCCAGCCGCCCCGATGGCCCCGGCGGGCCGCCGGCCAGGGGCAGGAAGTCGGCGTAGCGCCAGATGTTCTGCGGCCCCCCCTGGATGCGGCGGCGCAGCTCGCCCACGCCGCCCTCGCTCAGGCGGCTGTGGTCGTAGGCCACCTCCAGCGGGCCGAAGCACCGCTCGCACACGTACAGTGCCTCCAGCGGGTACTCCGCCTGGCACTCTCGACACTTCAGGTTGCTGGCAGCCATCTGGCCTCCTTCAGTCTTCGCCGTTGTCCCGTGTGGCGAAAAACGTGAAGCCCGCCACACATCTGTCTGGAATTGGCACCTTCCGCGTTGGGACGCGGTGGTTGCCGGGGCTTCGTCGGGCCAGTCCCTCCACCCCTCTTGATGTGTACTGCTGTGGGCAGTATATCGAACGCGCGGCGGCAAAGGATTAGTCCTGCCCGGTGCTGGTAACGCTATTGCGCAAACGGTGTACGCAGGTGCGATGTCCACCACCCCCACTCCCCCCACTGCCCACCGCCAACCCCCGCGGGAACTCGGGCCAGAGCACCCCGAATATGGAGCGCCCGCAGACGGCGAGGACGCCTTCGAACTCGGTGCGTCGCTGCCCAAGAAGCGCATGCTGATCGTCGTCAACCCCTACGCCTCAACGGTCTCCGACAGCCTGCGCCACCTGGTCGTCAACGCGCTACGCAGCCGCTTCGAGGTGGACGCCCGCGACACCGAGTCCCGCGGCCACGCCACCGAGCTCTGCCGCGAGGCCGCCCACGAGGGCTACGACGTGGTTGTGGCATTCGGCGGGGACGGCACCGTCAACGAGGCCGCCAACGGCCTGCTGGGCTCCGCCACCCCGCTCACCTGCCTGCCCGGCGGCTCGGCCAACGTGTTCGGCAAGATGCTCGGCATCCCCGGCTCGCTGGTCGAGGCCACCGAGCACCTGCTGGGGATGGCCGATGACTGGCGCATCCACAGGGTCGACCTCGGCATGGTCAACGGCCGCTGCTTCACCTTCGCCTCGGGGCTGGGCCTCGACGCCTCGGTGGTGCAGCGCGTGGACGCCAACCCGCGGCGCAAGGCGCGCTGGGGCCCCTGGTTCTTCACGTGGGTCGCCGTCAGCACCTTCGCCCGGCGCTACCTGCTGCGCCCGCCGCGCCTCACCACCCACCTCGCCGGCGAGGAACATCACGGGGTCACGGCGGTGATCCAAAACGGCTCCCCCTTCACCTACTTCCGCAACCGCCCGATCGAGATCGCCGAGGATGCGCAGCTTGACTCCGGCACGCTCGCCACCTGCGTCCTGCACCGCGCCCGGCCGATCGACATGCCGTTCATCGCCTGGCGCGCCTTCTCGCGGCGCGCGCGCCTCACGCGCCACCGTCAGATCACCGCGCTGGCGCCCGCCACCGAGCTGACCGTTCGCAGCGCCGACGGCCAGCCGCTGCCGCTACAGGTGGACGGCGACTACCTCGGCGAGGTGGCCGAGGCGCGGTACTCGATCATGCCCCGGGCGCTCAACGT
Organism: uncultured Solirubrobacterales bacterium; assembly: GCA_963794715.1. Taxonomy (GTDB): domain Bacteria; phylum Actinomycetota; class Thermoleophilia; order Solirubrobacterales; family Solirubrobacteraceae; genus Palsa-744. The sequence continues at coordinate 1,878,386 of CAWCEY010000002.1, forward strand.
GGTCGCCTGATCGAAGAAGAGGGGCCCGACCGAAGCCGGCCTTCGGCCGACTGCGCCACCCCTCTAAGCGATCATGCCGCGCGCACTCAACGCCGTCGCCTGACGGCGGACCCCAGCGCAGCGAAAGAGTAGGAGACACACCAGGCGACGCCGCCTGAGTTGCGCTCCAATGCGCGTCATGCCTCGATTCCTGAGCCAGCTGCGCAAGGCCCTTCCCTACCTGATCAGCGAGCGCGCCGAAGCATTCCAAAACCATCTCGACCAGCGGGCCGCCTACGACAGCCAGCGGCTCAGCATGGGCCGCGCCTCCTACGGCAGGCCACGCGTCGTGAACGACCCCTACCAGACCCGCGTGCGCGTGGGGGCGTTCGTGTCGATCGGCGTCGACGTGGTGCTGCTCGACGGCGGCCACCACCGCACCGATTGGGTCACCACCTTCCCGCTGCGCGCCGCGCTGGATCTGCCCGGCAAATACCAGGACGGACATCCGCGCAGCGGCGGCGACATAGTGATCGGCAACGACGTCTGGATCGGCCGCGGCGCGCGCGTGCTCTCCGGCGTCACAATCGGCGACGGCGCGGTGATCGGCGGCTACAGCGTGGTCGCCAAGGATGTGCGCCCCTACGCGATCGTGGTGGGCAACCCCGCCCGCGAGGTGCGACGGCGCTTCTCCGAGGAGCAGATCGACGCGCTGCTGGCGATCGCGTGGTGGGAGTGGCCGATGGCGAAGATCCTCGAATGCGTACCCGAGCTCAGCGACCCCGATATCGACCGCTTCATCGCCCGTCACCGCACGCACGAGGCGCCTGTCGCCACCCCGCCGGCCAGGGGATGACACGAGGTGCCACCCCGCCGGGCCTGGCTTGACGCGGTGGGCTACCCCGCGGGGCCGGGGGTCACTCGATACGCGTCGAACACCGACTCGGTGTTGCGCAGGCGGTTGATCGCGCCCTTCAGCGAGTGCGTGTCGGCGACCTCCACCACGAAGCGGTTCTTGACCATCGGCGGGTTGGAGAGGCAGCGCGCTTCGACGATGTTGGCGCCCGCCTCGGAGAACACGCGGGAAAGGTCCTCCAGCAGCCGGTGGCGATCCCACGCGTCGATCTGGATTTCGACCACAAACCCGCTGGACTGATCGCCCTCCCAGTACACCTCGGTGAAGCGTTCGGGGTTCTTGCGCAGCACCGTCGCATTGGGGCAGTCCTCGCGGTGGATCGTGATGCCGCGCCCCAGCGAGATGTAGCCGACGATCTCATCGCCGGGCACCGGCCGGCAGCACTTGGCCAGGCGCAGCATCACATCCTCCACGCCCTCCACCCTGATCCCGTACTGGCCGGAGGAGCGCGTGGGCCGCCGGGCGGAGCGCCCCACCTTGAGCAGGTCGCTGGCGGCGGTGGCGCCGCCGTCGGCCGCCTCGCCGCGCTTGAGGCGCTGCATCACCTTGTTGACGACGATCTTCGGCGACACCTTCGCGCCGCCCAGCGCCATGTAGAAGTCATCCGCCTTGCGATAGCCCATTTCGCGGATCACGTCCGCCAGCAGCGCCGAGCCGGTGATCCGCTGTGCCGGCAGGCCCTGGCGCTTGAGGTGCTCCTGCAGCAGCTCGCGCCCGGTGTGCTCGGTGTCCTGGCGGGACTCCGCTTTGAACCACGCCCTGATCTTGTTGCGCGCGCGCGTGGTCTTCACCATCGCCAGCCAGTCGCGCGAGGGGCCGCGCTCGCGCTTGGTGGTGAGGATCTCCACGATGTCGCCGCTGCGCATCTCGTAGTGCAGCGGCACGATCTTGCCGTTCACGCGCGCCCCCACGCAGCGGTGGCCGATCTCGGTGTGCACCTCGTAGGCGAAGTCCAGCGGCGTGGCGCCCGCCGCCAGCGACTTCACCTCGCCCTTGGGCGTGAACACGTACACCTCGTCTTCAAACAGGTCGATCTTCAGGCTCTCCATGAACTCCTTGGGATCGGACATGTCCTGCTGCCAGTCCAGCATCGAGCGCAGCCACTTCACCTTGGAGTCGTCCTCCAGCACGCCGGAGCGCTCGCGCTTCTCCCCGCGCTGCTTGTACATCCAGTGCGCCGCCACCCCAAACTCCGCCATCTCGTGCATCTCCGCGGTGCGGATCTGGATCTCCAGCGGCCGTCCCTCCGGCCCGATCACCGTGGTGTGCAGCGACTGGTACATGTTGAACTTGGGCATCGCGATGAAGTCCTTGAAGCGCCCCGGCAGCGGCTTCCACAGCGAGTGGATCACCCCCACCGCGCCGTAGCAGTCCTTCACGGAGTCCACGATCACGCGCATCGCGGTGAGGTCGTAGATCTCGTTGAACTCGCGTCCCTTCTTGGTCATCTTCGCGTAGATCGAGTAGAAGTGCTTGGCGCGCCCGGCGATCTGCGCCTCGATGCCGAGCTTGCGCAGCTCGCTGGTGAGGTACTCGCCGGCCTCGCTGACGTAGTTCTCGCGCTCCTCGCGCTGCTGGGCCACCAAACCCTTGATCTCCTGGTACTTGCGGGGGTGAAGCGTCGCGAACGCGAGGTCCTCCAGCTCCCACTTGATCGCGTGGATGCCGAGGCGATGCGCGATCGGGGCGTAGATCTCAAGCGTCTCCTTGGCCTTGTCGATCTGCTTCTGCTTGGGCATCGCGTCGATCGTGCGCATGTTGTGCAGACGGTCGGCCAGCTTGATCAGGATCACCCGCACATCGGTGGCCATCGCCACCATCATCTTGCGGTAGTTCTCCGCCTGCGCCTCATCGCGCGAGTGGAAGGTGATGCCGGTCAGCTTGGTGACGCCGTCCACGACGTTGGCGACGTCCGCGCCGAAGCGCTCGCGCACCTCCTCGATCGAGGCCGAGGTGTCCTCCACGGTGTCGTGCAGCAGCGCCGCGCACAGCGTGTCGGTATCCAGGCGCATCCCCGCGCAGATGCGCGCCACGCCCACCGGGTGCACGATGAAGTCCTCGCCGGACTTGCGCCGCTGCGCGGCGTGGTGCTCGCAGGCGAACACGAACGCCGCTTCCACGCGCGCGCGGTCGATCTGGATCGTCGTGTCGGCGGCGTGCTCGGAGACGATCGCGAACAGGTCGCCGAGCAGGCGGCGCTCGAGCTCGCCCAGCTGCTGGCCGATCGCCGGCGATCGCTCCGGCGCCTTTGCCACGGGGCTCTCCCGACCCGGGTGTGTCTGCTCGGTCGCCATTCCTTTAAGGGTAGGGCCTTTGTCGAGGGGTTGGTGCGGGCAGGCTGCGATCGCGGCGCATCAGGATCGAGCGAACAGCACCAGCTCACCCTCCTCATCGGGAGCCACCTCGGCGTGAGCCGGCAGCTCGGCCTCCCGGGCGTGTCGCAGCACCAGGCGCGGTTCGCTCACGCCACGCCACTCGTTGACCTCGAGCGTGAACGTGGCGTCGGCCGGGACACCGTCGCGCACCGGCAGGCTGGCGCCGGCGCCGAACGCCACCGCGCGGGCGCGCGCTCCGTCGGCGAGCACGCTGAAGCGCACGTGCCTGCCTTCCCCCATCGGCCGGCGCTCGGCGAAGCGCGCGCCCCGCACCAGCAGCGACACCGACGGATTGGCACAGCCAAACGGCGCCAGCGCCTGCAGCTCCTCAGCCAGCGCCATCCCCAGCTCGCCCCCCTGCACGATCGCGTCGACGCGCTCGCTCGGCACGAGCTGTCCCGCGCCAAGGACGCGCTCGGCGTGGGCCGCAAACGCCGAGCCAAACCCCTCCAGGCGCTCGCGCTCGATCTCCAGGCCCGCCGCCGCGCGATGGCCGCCGTGGCGTACCAGGTGCCCCGCGCATTCGTTCAACGCGCCCAGCAGGTCGAAGCCCGCGATGCTGCGCCCCGATCCGCGACCGCGCCCGGGGGACGCCGAAGCATCCCCGCTTCGGCCAGCCGCGCCATCGAGCGCCACCAGCACAAACGGGCGGTGGTGGCGCTCGGCCAGGCGCGAGGCCACAATCCCGATCACTCCGGCATGCCAGTCCTCGCCGGCCAGCACGTACGCGGCGCGCTCCCCCAGCGCCGCCACCTGGCGCTCGGCGTCGAACAGGATGCGCGTCTCGGTGTGACGGCGCTCGTGGTTGGCGCGATCGAGCTCGGCCGCGATCTCCTGCGCGCGCGCGGGGTCCTCGGTGAGGACCAGCTCCAGACCGGCATCGGCGCGGTGCATCCTTCCCACCGCGTTCAGCCGGGGCGCCAGCGCGAACGCCACGGTGCGCTCATCGGGCCGATCGGCGCTCGCGCGCGCGACCGCCAGCAGCGCGCGTAGTCCCGGCTTGGTGGTCGCCGCCAGCGCGCGCAAGCCTCGGCGCACCAGCGCGCGGTTCTCGCCCTGCAGCGCCACCACGTCAGCGATCGTCGCGAGCGCCACAAGATCGAGGTCGTCTTGGGGGCGATAGAGATGCTCGCCGCCTGGGAGCAAAGATCGGCCAGCCCCCTCCCACAGGCCGAGCGCGAGCTTGTGCGCCACCGCGGTCGCGCACAGGTCGGGGCAGGGGTAGCCGCACACGGAGGGGTGCACGATCGGCGCCCTCGGCAGCGCGCCGTCGGCGCGCGGCGAGTGGTGGTCGCTGATCACAACCTCCATCCCCAGCGCCCGCGCCATGTCCACCTCCTCGACCGCGGTGATGCCGCAGTCGGCGGTTATCAACAGGCGCGTGCCGCGCACAGCCAGGCGCCTGATCGTGTGCGCGTTCAGCCCATACCCGTCGCTGGCCCGGTCGGGTAGATACCAGTCCACGTCGGCCCCCAGCGCCCGCAGGACGCGCACCAGCACCGCGGTGGAGCAGATCCCGTCGACGTCATAGTCGCCGTGCACGGTGATCCGCGCGCCGGCGCGCACGTGATCGAGGATCGCTGTGAGCGCCTCCCCGATGCCCTCGAACGCCGCCGGCGGGTGCTCCTCGTCGGCGGCCAGGAAGGCCCGTGCACGCTCGGGGTCCTCCAGCCCGCGCCGCACCAGCACCTGCGCGAGCGCCCCGCTCACCCCCAGCTGCCGTTCGAGCGCCCGCACCCGGGGCTGCGGGCAAGGGGCGATCTCGAAGCGGCTGCTTGGCACCATCCCCGCCCACCCTACGGGTGGGTCTGGACGGAACTACAGGGTGTCACCGCGAAGTGGTGGCCACCGCCGCCACCACCGCGAACCACGCGTGGCACGGTCGCCGCCACGCACCACCGCAGGCGGAGTCTCACCGGGGCGTGGTGAGCGCCGCCCGGATGCCCTCGCGGCGGATGCCCTCCCAGTAGACCGCGGCCATACCGATCAGCGAGCCCGGCACCGCGAACAGCACCACCGCGATGTCGGTCTGCTTTTTCCCGGGAATCGCGAGGCCGGAGACTTTGATGCTGTAGATCACCGTGCTGATCACCACCGCGCCGATCAGCGAGCCGATCAGCGCGCCGACGATCCCGCCCCAGAAGCGGTCGGGCAACCAGATCGTGAAGTGCCAGATCGCGAGGCCCATCATCACCCAGCCGAGCATCCCCATCAGCGACTCCTCCCGTGACGTTTGTTGCGCGGCCGTTTCGGGCGTTTGGCCTGATCCTTGAGCACCAGGTCCTCGGGAGCCAGGTCCGCGGCCGGCTCCGGCGGGGGAGCTGGGGTGCCCTCCCCCCCGGCGGGCTTGGCGGGCGAGACTTTGGGAGCGCGTGTCCTCGCCGGCATCGTGCCAGTGCCCGCCGAGCCGCCCCTCCCCGGGCGCCCCCGGCGCCCATTGGCCGGCTCCCGCTCGATGTCCAGATCGCGCACCATCTCCTCGAACTCCTCCTGAGAGACCTGCTCGCCCGGCTCCTCCGCCGCGACCAGCAGGCCGCCCTTGCGCTGGCGGCGGCGCTGTTTGGCGGGCTCCACGTCGATCGGCGAGCCGTCCAGCGCCGTCGCATACGGGGGCACCTGGCCGAAGTCGCGCACCAGGCGCGCGCGGCGGTTGCGGTAGGAGCCCTCACGTTCCTTCCAGTGGGTGAGCACCGGCGAGGCGATGAAGATCGAGGAGTAGGCGCCGGAGGCGATCCCCACCATCAGCGCGAAGGCGAAGTTCTTCAGCGTTTCCCCGCCGAACAGCAGCAGCGCCAGCACCGGCAGCAGCGTGCAGAAGCTCGTGGCCAGCGACCGGGTGAGCACCTCCGACATCGAGCGGTTGACGATCTGCGAGAAGGCGGCGCGCGGCATCCGCGGCACGTTCTCGCGCACGCGGTCGAACACGATGATCGTGTCGTACAGCGAATAGCCGAGGATCGTCAACAGCGCGGCGACTGTCGCGCTGGTCACTTCGCGGCCGGTGAGCGCATACACCCCCGCGGTGATCAACAGGTCGTGCATCAACGCGATCAGCACGGGCACCGCGTACTTCCACTCGAAGCGCAGCGCGATGTATACGGAGATCACGATCAGCGAGGCGATGATCGCGATCAGGGCCGCGCGGGCAACCGTCTGCCCGAAGGTCGGCCCGATCGAGTTGTCGGAGACGTTGCGCAGCGGACTGATCTTGCCGAGCGATTCCTCAACCGCGGCCACCTGCGCCGGCTTGAGCTGCTTGACCGAGATCTGATAGCCGCTGCCGCCGACGCTCTTGTCGCCGGTGAGCTTCTGGATCTGGGCGTTGGGCAGGTTGTGTGCGCGCAGCACCGTGCGGATCTGTTCCTGGGAGATCGGCTGGGTGAAGCCCGTCAGGATGCGGGTGCCCGAAGTGAAATCGATGCCGAAGTTGATCCCTTTGCCCCCAATCGCCAGCGCGCCGATCAGCAGGATCGTGCCCGACAGCGAGAAAAACCACTTGGAGGCGCCCATGAAGTCGAAGCGCAGCGCGCGCTTGGCGCGGGCGGCGCCGAGCAGCGCGGGGTGCCCGATCAGCCGCGAGCGGCCCATCGAACCGAGCGCCGCCTGCGTGGCGAGCACGGCGGTGAACAGCGACAGCAGCGTGCCGATGCCGAGCGTGAAGGCGAAGCCCTGCACTTCGGCGGTGGCGAGCGCGAACAGGATGAAGGCGGTCATGAACGTCACCACGTTGGCGTCGACGATCGCCGCGAAGCCGCGTTTGTAGCCGGCGGCGATACCGGCGGGGATCGAGCGCCCGGAGCGGATCTCCTCCTTGATGCGCTCGAAGATCACGATGTTGGCGTCGGCGGCGATGCCGATCGTGAGAATCAGGCCGGCGATGCCGGGCAGCGTCAGGACGATCGGGATGGCCTTGATTAGCGCGAAGTAGTAGATGCCGTAGATCGCCAGGCCCGCAATCGCGATGATCCCGAGCACCCGGTAGAACATCAGCAGGAAGATGCACACCACCAGGAGACCCACCGCCATCGCGAGCAGGCCCTGGTTGAGCGCCGTTTTGCCGAGCGTCGCGGATACCTGCGAGTGGGAGATCTGTTCCAGCTTGATCGGCAGCGCGCCCGACTGCAGCTCGTCGGCGAGGTTCTGCGCGGATGTCAGCGTGAAGCCGCCGGTGATCTCCGAGCCGTTGGAGGCGTCGATCCCGTTGGGGTAGACCGTGTAGTCGATCGAGGGCGCGGTGATCACCTGTTCGTCGAGCACGATCGCGAAGTGCTGCAGCGCGTTGTTCTTGGTGATGCCCGGCAGCTGCGCGTTTTCGCCGCGCTTGGCGATTTCCTTGGTGACCCGTTCGAACACCGTCTTGCCGTGCGAGTCGAAGCCGAAGGTCACGTCCGGCAGCCCCGAGCCACCGCCTTCGTTCTGGTAGCTCTGCTGCGGGTTGTTGATGCTGCCGCCTTCCAGCACCGGGTTGTCGTTGAGCACGTAGAAGCTGTTCGGTTCGGCCTTGACGACTTTGTTCTTGAATTCTTCGGGGCGGGCCTGCACCAGCACAGTGCCCGGGTTGACGTGCACCGCCTTGGCCTTGGCGCCAGCCGGCGGTTTGTAACCGTCGGCGTACAGCTCGGCCTGCGTGTCGGCGGGGCCGCAGGTCGGTTTGCCACCGGCGCACAGCACCTTTTTGAGCTTGGTGTCGATCAGATACCAGGAGCCGTAGATGCAGCCGCCCACCTGCGCGGGGGTGCAGCCCTTCTGCAGGGTGGTGGCGTTGGGGTAGAGAAACGGCTTGCGTTTGGCGGCCAGCTGGATCGCTTCAAACTCGGGCAGGCCGCAGCGCACCCCGGCCGGTTCGGGACCGCAGGTGACGGCGGGGTTGGCCGGTTCGGGTTTGCCGGAGGGCCCGATCACGTTGGGCTCCCAGTCGTAGAACAGCAGCTGGGCGGTCTTGCCGACCTGGTCTTCGGCGCGCTTGACGTTGCTGACGTCGGGCAGCGAGACGTCGATTTCGTTGGCGCCGTACAGCTGGATTTCCGGCTGCGCGACGCCCAGCTGGTCGACGCGCTTGCGCATGATCGTGATCGCGCGGTTGAGCGATTCGCTGTTGACCTTCGCGTGCGCGGTGGGGATCCCCTTGTAGATGAACGACACCCCGCCCTTCAGGTCGAGCCCCAGGCGCGTGGGCTTGGTGGCGATCACCACCGCCGACACCGCCAGCAGGAAGGCGACGAGCAGCAGCACCAGCGTGTTGCGTCGGCGATCGGTCATTCGAAGCCGTAGGCTGGCCGCCCCGCCGCATCTGAGCACGGGTGAGATGGCAGCATGGTCGAGGGCCTATGCGCGGGAGGGTGCGAGGATGCGGTCGACGGCGGGGCGGTCATTCGGATCAAGACTACTTGTCCGGGGTAAGGACGAGCAAAAGACCGCCCTCGTCGTCGTAGGCGGGGAACATGTCGGCGCGCGCGGTGGCGGGCAGATCGCGGTCGCCGCTTACGCGCACCGGCTTGCCCAAAGCACGCACCCCCCACTCCAGCACCGTGCCGACCGGGTCGTCGCCGTTTGAGAACTCCAGCCCCAGCGCCTGCGCCACCGGGCGGCCGATCACCGCTTCCTCCTCCAGGCCGGTGAGCGCGAAGGAGTTCTTGCCGCAGCCGATCACGCGGCCCTCGCGGTCGCACACGAAGAACGCGGCGTCCGGCGCGGGGTAGTAGTCGTCGAGCAGTTCAAACAGGAAGGCGAAGCCGCACTTCGCGCAGCCCTTCGGTTGGCGTGTGAAGCCGAGGTTGCGGTCCAGCTCGCTGGAGCGGTGGCCGCAGTTGGGGCAGATGAAAGGGTGGGACATGGCGATTGAAAGAAGAGGGGCTCGGCTCGCCGGGGGCACACAGCCCGACGGGCTGGGTCGGCCGGCTGCGCCACCCTCCAGCTTCAAAGAGTAGGGAAGGCGCCGCGCGGAGGTCTCAATCCTAGAAAAGGGCCGGATCCCCGCCCTCGGCTGGTGTCTCCAGCCCGAGATGGGCGAACGCCGCCGGCGTGGCGGCGCGACCGCGGGGAGTGCGCTGCAGCAGGCCCTCGCGCAGCAGGTGGGGCTCGTAGACGTCCTCGATCGTGTCGCGCTCCTCGCCGACCGCCACCGCGAGCGTGGAGAGGCCCACCGGGCCGCCCGCGAACTTCACGCAGATCGCGCGCAGGATCTCCCGGTCGAGGCGGTCCAGGCCGCGCTCATCGACCTCCAGCAGCTCCAGCGCCGCGCGGGCGGCGGCGGCGCTCAAGACGCCCTCCATGCGCACCTCGGCGTAGTCGCGCACGCGCCGCAGCAGGCGGTTGGCGACGCGCGGCGTGCCGCGGCTGCGCTCTGCGATCGCCTCGGCGCCGCCGTCCTGCAGCGGGATCTCGAGGATGCGCGCGGAGCGCTGCACGATCGCCGCGAGCTCGCCGGTCGTGTAAGGCTCAAGGCGCGCCTGAATGCCGAAGCGGTCGCGCAGCGGCGTGGTGAGCAGGCCGGTGCGAGTGGTTGCCCCGACCAGCGTGAAGGGCGGCAGATCGAGCGTCACCACGCGCGCCCCCGCGCCCTGGCCGACGGTGATCGGCAGGCGGCGGTCCTCCATCGCGGGGTAGAAGGTCTCCTCCAGCGTGCGCGGCAGACGATGGATCTCATCGACGAAGAACACGCTGCGCGGCTCCAGGGCGGTCAGAAACGCCGCGATGTCTCCCTTTCGCTCCAGCGCCGGGCCGGCGGTCTGCACGAACGGCGCCTCCAGCTCGCTCGCGACGATCTGCGCGAGCGAGGTCTTGCCGAGGCCGGGAGGCCCGGCGAGCAGCAGATGGTCGAGCGCCTCCCCGCGCGCGACGGCCGCCTCGATCGCGACCGCCAGCTGCTCGCACAGCGCGCGCTGACCGACAAACTCGTGCAGCCGGCGAGGGCGCAGCGAGCGCTCGATCTCCTCTTCGAGCTCGTCGTGCTCATCCAGGTGGGGGGTTTGGATGCGGGTCATCGCGCGGCGGTATAGCTATAGTATGTATAGGGAGGTGCTGGGGTTGTTATAAAAAATTTGAAGCCCGATAGCAATTGCGCACGGCTTTTAAATTGTTTGTTCAACACCCCACCCTATTACAATGGCTATACAGTCCCTCCCGAACCTGCATTTTCCACCCGGCGCCAACCACCACGCCAACCACCAGGCTCACCCCGCGCGCGCGGTGCGCAGCGCCTGCGCGATCAGCTCCTCGGCGCTGTCGCCCGTCGCCTCGCGCAGCAGCTCCTCGGCCTCGCCGTGGCTGTAGCCGAGCTCCAGCAGCCCGTCGCGGGCGAGCGTGCGGGGACTCTCCACGCGGCGAGCCGTGATCGCGCCGGCTGCGGCGGATGCGCCCACCTCGATGTCCGCGCTCACCCCCACCTTCTCGCGCAGCTCGACAATGATCCGCTCCGCGGTGCGCTTGCCGATCCCCGGCACCGCCTGCAGGCGCGCCGCGTCGCCCGCGGCCAGCGCCGCCACCAGCTCGCGCGGGGGTCCCCCGGAGAGCACCGCCAGCGCGACCTTGGGGCCGACGGCCTGCACGGAGAGCAGCATCAGGAAGAGGTCGCGCTCCTGCTCGGAGTAAAAGCCGTACAGCGAAAGCGCGTCGTCGCGCACGATCAGGTGCGTGTGCAGCGTGGTCTCGCCGCCGACGGCGGGTACGTGGCGCAGGGTCTCCGCCGACACCGCGGCGCGGTGGCCGATTCCCCCGCAGAGGATCACCACGTGGTCGGCGCGGCGCACGGCGACCTCGCCTCGCAGCAGCGCGATCACACACACCTCCCGGCGTGGGTGACTGGGGGGGTGGACGGCAGCGCGATCATGCGGGCACGGCCTCGGCAGCCGCCACGGCATGCGCTAGCGGGGCGGCGTTGAGGTGGCAGAGGGCCACCGCCAGCGCATCAGAGGCGTGGTCGGGCGTGGGTAGCTCGGGGAGCGACAGCAGTGTTTGCACCATCCGCGCCACCTGACTCTTACCCGCGCGGCCGTTGCCGCAGACCGAGGACTTCACGCGTTGGGGGGTGTAGGAGAAGCACGGCACCCCCCGCTCCCCGGCGGCGAGCATGGTCACTCCGCGGGCGTGCCCCACCGCGAAGGCGGTTTGCACGTTCTGCCCGAAGTACAGTTGCTCCAGCGCCATCGCCGTGGGGCGGTGCTCGTCGATCAGCTCCAGCACGCGCCCGTGCACGCGCGCCAGACGCGACTCCAGCGCCGCTCCGGCGGGCGTGTCGATCACCCCGCCGTCGAGCGCCACCAACCGGCCCGACACCCCGGTCCGCGCGCCGCCGCGGCGGGCGACGACGCCGTAGCCGGCGTTGGCGAGGCCGGGGTCGATGCCGAGGACGATCATGAGCGAGCGCTCTCTCCTGGGCGGTTGGCGGGAGGGGGCCCCGGGGGAGGGCCTACCCTCCCCCAGCCAAGACCTGGGTCGATGCCGAGGACGATCATGAGCGAGCGCTCTCTCCTGGGCGGTTGGCGGGAGGGGGCCCCGGGGGAGGGCCTACCCTCCCCCAGCCAAGACCTGGGTCGATGCCGAGGACGATCATGGGATGTGATTCTGCGCGGGCGGTCGGACGCCTGCCCGCGGGCCGGGTCTCAAACCATGCTCTTGGCGCACCACGGAGCCGCGCCGGAGGCCCACAGGTCGTTCAGCGCGACGGCGTCCTTGTAGGTGTCCATGCACTCCCAGAAACCCTCGTGGCGGTAGGCGCGCAGCTGGTCCTCGGCGGCCAGCCGTTGTAAGGGCTCGCGCTCGAGCACGGAGTCGTGCGCCAGGTAGTCGAGTGCGCCGGGCGCCAGGCAGAGGAAGCCGCCGTTGATCCAGTGCTCGGAGCGCGGCTTCTCGCGGAAGCCGAGCACGCGGCCGTCCTCCCCGTCCAGCTCGGCCACCCCGAACTGCAGCTCGGGACGCACCACCGTGATCGTGGCGAGCGCCCCGTGGGACTCGTGGAAGCGCAGCAGTCCCGCGAGGTCGATGTCGGCGAGGCCGTCGGCGTAGGTGACGCAGAACGTGGGCTCATCGGCCAAGAACTCCTCCAGGCGCTTGATCCGCCCGCCGGTAGGGGTGTCGAGGCCGGTGTCCACGCACCGCACCTCCACCCCCTCCGGCCAGCCGCGCGCGGCGGCGAAGCGCTCGATCAGCTCCCCGCGGTAGCCGGTGGCCAGCAGGAAGCGGCGGAAGCCCTGGGCGGCGTACAGCTCGATCACGTGCTGCACGATCGGCCGCCCGCCGATCTCGATCAGGGGCTTGGGGATCTCGCGGGTGCGCTCACGCAGGCGGGTGCCACGCCCGCCGCAGAGGATCGCGACCGGTGGCTTATCCAACGGCCCGCGCAAGCATCTCGGCAGGGACGTCGAAGTTGGCGTGCACCGCGGAGACGTCGTCGTTCTCTTCCAGGCCGTCGATCAACTTCATCAACTTGACGACCTGGCCTTCGTGCTCGATCGGCACGAGGCTGGAGGGGCGGTAGGTGAGCTCCGCGCTCTCCAGCTCCACGCCCGCCTCCTCCAGCGCGCGCCGCACCGCGGTGAAGTCCGCGAGCGGGGTGATCACCTCGAAGACGTCCTCGTCCTCGGAGATGTCCTCGGCGCCGGCCTCCACCGCGACCAGCAGGTCGTCCTCGGTGTAACGCGAGGCCTCCACCACGATCACGCCCTTCTTCTCGAACAGGTACGCCACCGAGCCGGGCTCGCCGAGCGAGCCGCCGTATTTGGTGAACAGGTTGCGCACGTCGGGGCCGGTGCGGTTGCGGTTGTCGGTGACGGTCTCGACCAGCAGCGCCACCCCGGCGGGGCCGTAGCCCTCGTAGATGACGGTCTCCAGCGTCTCCGCGTCGCCGCCCTCGCCGGTGCCCTTGGCGATCGCGCGTTCGATGTTGTCCTTCGGCATCGACGCCGCTTTTGCCTTGCGGATCGCGTTCTCCAGCGCCGCGTTGGAGTCAGGGTCCCCCCCGCCCTCGCGCGCGGCCACGGTCACGGCCCGCGCCAGCTTCGTGAACGCCGCGCCGCGGCGAGAGTCGACGATCGCCTTCTTGTGCTTGATGCTCGACCACTTGGAGTGTCCTGACATGGCAGGGAGGATACTTCGGCGCTCACGCCGGGAGCCGCCTCGCCGACCGTCGTTTCGGTGGAGCGCCGCATCTAGCGCATAGGATTGGGGCCGATGGCGACCCCACCACCCGAGATCTTCAAGGCGTACGACATCCGCGGCCTGTACGGCGAGCAGCTCGACGGCGAGATCGCCGAGTCGATCGGCCGCGCGTTCGCACGGGTGCTGGCGCGGCTGGAGGGCAAGCCGGTGGGCGAGCTGCGCGTGGGGCTGGGACGCGACATGCGCCTCACCGCGCCGGAGCTCACCGCGCGCTACAGGGAGGGCCTCCTGGCAGAGGGTGTGCACGTGCTCGACGCCGGGCAGGTGGGCACCGAGATGCTCTACTACCTCGTCGGCTCGCGCGCGCTGGACGGCGGGCTGATGTGCACCGCCTCGCACAACCCCAAGGCGTACACCGGCTGCAAGCTGGTGCGCGAGGGGGCGCTGGCGCTGTCTGGCGACAGCGGCATCCAGGACATCCGCCGGCTGATCGAGGCGGGGCTCGACGGGGATGGAAGCCCACCCCCCGCCCGCCGCGGCACGGTCGAGGAGGTGGACGTCTACGCCGAGTTTCAGCAGGCGGCGCTGAGCTTCATCGATCCCGAGACGATCCGCTCGGCTGGCCGAAACGGGGATGCGAGCCACGGGCGAGTGTCTCCCGGCTTCGGCCGCGGCGGGGATGAGAGCGGCGCGAGCGTCTCCCGCGTCGGCAGTCCCCTGAAGGTGGTGGTGGACGGCGGCAACGGGATGGCTGGCCCGATGGTGGGTCCGCTGCTGGAGGGGTTGGGGTTGGAGCTGATCGAGACCTACTGGACCCCCGACGGCAACTTCCCCGATCACGAGCCCAACCCGCTGCTGCAGGAGAACCGCCAGTTTGCGATCGACAGGGTGCTGGCCACCGGCGCCGACCTCGGGATCGCCTGGGACGGGGATGCCGACCGCTGCTTCTTCATCGACGACACCGGATGTTTTGTGGACGGCGACTTCCTCACCGCGCTGCTGGCGGAGTCGCTGCTGCAGAAGAAATCGGACCCCGCCCACCCCGAGGCGATCCTTTACGACGTGCGCGCCTCGCGCGCGGTGCCCGACACGGTGCGGCGCGCCGGTGGAACGCCCTACGTCAACCGCGTGGGGCACGCCTTCTTCAAGACGCGGATGCGCGCAGAGGGCTCGCTGTTCGGGGGGGAGGTGTCGGGGCACTACTACTTCCGCGACTTCTACTGCGCCGACTCCGGCACGCTGCCGGCGCTGCTGATCCTCGAGCAGCTCTCGCGCACCGGGCAGCGCCTGTCCGAGCTGCTGAGGCCCTACCGCGAGCGCTACTTCATCTCCGGGGAGATCAACTCCGAGGTGGCAGACCAGCAGGCGAAGATGGAGGAGATCGCGGCGCGCTACGCCGACGCCAAGAAGTCCCACCTCGACGGGATCTCGGTGGACTATGAGGATTGGCACTTCAACGTGCGCCCCTCCAACACCGAGCCGCTGCTGCGCCTCTGTTTGGAGTCGCTGCGCTCCCACGAGGATATGGAGCGCCGCCGCGACGAGGTGCTGGCGCTGATCCGCTCATGAGCCCCGCGCCCGCCACCGCCCAGGAGCAGGCCGAGGAGGCCGCCGCACTGGAGCGCGCCGCCGCTGAGGGGATTCATCGCCTGGCGATCCCCACCCCCTTCGCGGTGGGCCGCGTCAACGCCTACCTGATCGAGGACGACCCGCTCACACTGGTGGACTCCGGGCCCAACTCCGCAAAGGCGCTGGACGAGCTCGAACGGGCGCTGGCCGCGCGCGGGCACGCGATCGAGGATCTGCAGCTACTGGTGCTCACCCACCAGCACATCGACCACATCGGCCTCGCCGCGATCCTGGCGCGGCGCTCGGGAGCGCAGGTGGCCGCCCTGCAGGGACTGGACCGGCGCCTGCGCGACTTCCGCAGCGAGTCAGAGCTGGATGACCGCTTCGCGGCGCGCATCATGCTGCGCCACGGTGTGCCCACCGACGTGGTCACGGCGCTGCGGGCCGTGTCCGCCAGCTTCCGCGCGTGGGGCTGCACGGTGGATGTCGATCGCCCGCTGGCCGCGGGCGAGGAGCTGAAGCTGCGCGACCGCACATTGCGCGTGCTGCACCGACCCGGCCACAGCCCTTCGGACACGGTCTTTCACGACGAGCGGCGCTCGCTGCTGATCGCCGGCGACCACCTGCTGGCAAACATCTCCTCCAACCCGCTGATCGCGCGGCCGCTGGACGTCGAGGGCGATTACGATGGGCCGCGGCCGCACGCGCTGCTGACCTACCTAGATTCCCTGCAGCAGACGCGAGCGATGGGACTCGACCTGGTGCTCGGCGGACACGGCCCCCCGATCGTCGAGCACGCGGCGCTGATCGACGAGCGTATGCGCCTGCACGAGCGGCGCGCCACGAGGATCCACGGCCTGATCGCCGAGCGGCCCCGCACCGCGTATGAGGTCGCCCACGCGCTGTGGGGCAATGTCGCCGTCACGCAGGCCTACCTGACGATCTCCGAGGTGCTCGGCCACGTCGACCTGCTGCTGGGAGACGGGCGTGCGGTGGAACAGGTCAAGGACGGGATCGCGCGGTTCGCGGCGGGGTAAGACACGCCTTTCGGTCGGCAACAGAGCTTCGAGCAGCGCAGCGTGTGTTGTCCGGTGTGTTGTCCGCCGTCAGCCGGCCTGTAGAGCCTGCACGAGTTTGGGAAGATCCGCGTCGGGTGTCGCAGCCAGACGCTGCAAACGATGCTCCTCGTCCGGCAACGCGGCAAGCGCCTCGCTGATCAACCGGCGCAACTCGATCAGCTCCTCGTCGCTGCGCGGCACGCTTGTGAGCGCCAAGATACGCAAGGTCGAGCTGATCCCGCCAAGCGTATGCTGAAGATGCTCCTCGCGGGTCCATGGCGAGGATAGGGCAACCGCTGGCTCGCAGTGGTAACAGCGCCAGGTCTGTTCGTCGGCGCGATACCACTCATGGTCGCCGCAGTCACGATGGCCCTTGGGTAGGAGATCCACCAGCGCAACGGGCAGGCGCCCGCGCAGCCAGGTCCTGACCCTATAACGACCACCGCGCATGCTCACCATGCTATCTCCCTCGCCCTCGCTCACCGCTGCTTGCGCTTGCTTCGCAGTCCACGGAACTTCTCCTCGCGCTGATAGCGACGGCGCTCCGCAACGCGGAGGCTCTTGTCACGAGCACGGCGAGCAACCTCATCGTCGCTGAGATTCTGAAATCCGCTATCTCGCTGCCGTCGTCCCATTGGCGAGGCAGAGTAGATCGTGCTTGGGACGAAACACTCGGATCGACGCATCCACATCCAGAAACGACAACGTGCGCTAAAGTCTTTGACAGTTTGCCGATCGGCTGTACAGGATCGGCGAGGTGACGGGCGGAGGCAAAGCGAGGGCTGCAATGGGGTCGCACGGGACCGGGAGGCGCTTCCGGGAAGGGAGAGGGCTGTGGAGATCGCCACCGCCAACCCACACCTGAACGTGTTCGACCCCTACCGCGACCTTGGTCCCAGCCACGAGGACCAGCTGACGCGGGCGGCGATGATCGTGCTGCGGCTGGTGCCGCTGGCGCGCGAGACGCTGCTGCGCGCGATCGGCGAGCCCTCCCAGAGCGAGCTGCCCGACTGCGCGGTGGACATGCAGGCCACGCACATCGTCGACGCCTCGGAGGAGAGCGCCGCCGGCGGGGAGGTCAAGCGCGAGCGTCTGGTGAGCGTGTTCCTCACGCCCGACACCGAACCGGCGGAGAGCGACGGCGAGGTGAAGGACACCAGCCGCGGGCAGCGCTTCGACGGCGTGCTGCGCTTCGACCCCGAGCTGGTGGTGCTGCTGGAGAGCAAGGTGTGCACGCGCTGGGCGCGGCGCAACGGGCACCGCGTGGGCGAGCTGAACCTCGGCAGCGCGCGCTTCACGCAGCGGCGCACCTGCGTGCTGCGCTGGCACGACCTGCTGGAGTCGTGGTGGCGGCTGGTGGAGCTGGGCGTGCTGTCCCCTGCCGAGCGCGCGCTGGTGGGAGACCTGCTCACCTACGCCCACCAGGACTTCGGCCACCTGCTGCCGTTCGGCTCGCTGCGCCGTGTCGGCGCCGACCCGGTGCGGCGCAAGTGGCGGCTGCGCTCGCTGTTGCGCGAAGCGACGGGGCTGCAGCCGGAGCGCATCGGCCTCGCGCATGTGCGCCTGGACTCCGCGCTGGGTGTGATCTCGATGCAGCGCGCCGCGCTTGATCTCGACGGCGATGAGCTGATCCTGCACTTCTGGCCGGGCGAGCTCAAGCGCCAGGCCGAGCATCTCTACGGCGCCGGCCACGCCGAACGCCTCACCGAGCTGGTGCAAGGCGAGACCGGCGGTGGGGATCGCAACGGCAAGGGAGGAGGGGGAGGAGGAGGAGGATGGCACGTGGAGCCCCAACCCCAGCTGGGCTTCCGCAACGCCCCGGCGCGCACCCGCGTGTACCTCACCTCGCGCCTTGACGCCGCCACCTACATCCGCCGCTGGCAGGGCGAGGATTGGCAGCAGGTGGGCGCCCACAGCCCCGACACGATCCTCCCCGAGCTGTGGCCATGGCTGCTGCGCCGCCGCCACGCTTCAGCGCGCGACAAAGCGCGCTTGGAACCCTTCCTGCGCACGTTGGGGCGCCGCGCCGCCCACCTGCGCCCTTCCATCCACGTGTCGCGCTCGTGGCCGTTCGAGCAGGCGGTGGCGCTCGACGACGAGGGACTGCTGGCGGGCGAGATCCACGACGCGATCAACCGCGTGCTGGACCTGCTTGAAGAGCCGCTGATCATCCTGCCCAGCGAGCAGGAGGCACAGATCGGCGAAGGCCGGACGAGCCCAGCCGCCCTGCTTCAATGAGCGCGCGACGCGCGCACCTGATCCACAAACAGCCGGTGCAACCGCTCGTCGGGCGTGAGCTCGGCGTGGAAGGCCACCGCCAAACGGTTGCCTTCACGAGCCGCCACCGCGTGACCGTCCACCTCGGCAAGGATCTCCACGCCAGGACCGTGCTCGGCGATCCACGGGGCGCGGATGAACACTCCGTGCAGCGGAGGGCCGTCGATCCCGCGCATCGGCACAGGCGCCTCGAAGCTGTTGAGCTGGCGACCAAACGCGTTGCGTTGCGCGCGCATATCCATCAGTCCGAGGTGGTCGCGGTCGAGCATGATCAGCCCGGCGCACGAGCCAAGTACGGGAATCCCGCCCGGGTGGGCGGGTCCAGATCCGCCCTCCGGCGGCGGGCCGCACAGCTCGCGCAATGGCTCGGCCAGGCCCTCCCGCTCGATCCCAAGCGTCATCGTCGTGGACTCCCCGCCGGGGATCACGAGGCCGTCGAGGCCGTCGAGGTCGGCGGGCGTACGCACCTCGCGCACCCGCGGGGGGGTGGGCCCCAATCTCTGCAGCATCCGCGCATGGGCCTCGAAGCCGCCTTGCAGCGCCAGCACACCTATCAGCGGCGGGTCTACCAACCGCGCTGAGCTAGCAGCTGCTCGTCGCCGAGCTTGGAGCTCTCCAGGCTGACCATCGCCGTGCCAAGCCCGCGCGAGGCGCCCGCCACACGGGCCGGATCCTGCCAGTGCGTGGTGGCCTCCACGATCGCGCGCGCGCGCGCTGGGGGGTCCTCGGACTTGAAGATCCCCGAGCCCACAAACACGCCCTCGGCGCCGAGCGCCATCATCAGCGCGGCGTCGGCGGGGGTGGCGATTCCGCCCGCGCAGAACAGCACCACCGGCAGACGCCCATCGGCGGCGACCCTGCGCACGAGATCCAGCGGCGCCGCGTGCTGCTTGGCAGCGCTCGCCAGCTCGCTCTCCCGCAGCGCGCCCAGGCGGCGAATCTCGCCCGTGATCATGCGCATGTGGCGCACCGCCTCCACGATGTCCCCGGTGCCGGCCTCGCCCTTGGAGCGGATCATCGCCGCGCCCTCGCCGATCCGCCGCAGCGCCTCGCCGAGGTTGGTGGCACCGCACACGAACGGCACCTTGAAGGCCCACTTGTCGATGTGGTTGGCCTCATCCGCGGGG
>CAWCEY010000003.1:0-183427 GCA_963794715.1 uncultured Solirubrobacterales bacterium
ATCGCCGACCGCCGGCGCGGACCCTCACCGCCGAGGCCGCCGGCGGGGCGGTGCTCACCTTCGACGAGCGGCTCGCTCGCGAGACGGCGCGGCTCGGGCTCGACCCGCACTGCTGATGAGCGCGTCGCGTTGTGGGGAGACCGACTTCGGCGTGCGTCCGAGTCGACGTGCTACAGCGGCGCTTGGCTGTGGTCCAGCACCTTGGCATACAGTCGCGTGGCGGCGTGAACGGCCTCGAAGTGGTCGCTGCCCGTGGATCGCGGATCCCGGCGGCGGTGGTGTTGAACTCGGCGCAGATCTTGTCCAAGCGCCGGCGGAGGTCGCGCGGGGTGATTCCGCGGTAGCCGCGGTTGTGGCGCCGCGGCAGAAAGTGATCCTTGCCGTGGCGCGTGTACTTGGTTACGAGCTGGATGCTCTCAGCGATGAATTCCAAATATTCGAGGTCCGCCTCGCAAGATACGGCGTCGCGCATCATGTTGTCGCGGATATGAGCGCTGCTGGTGAGTAGTTGTGCATTGGCGAGGATGCCTGCGGCGTCAACTACGTCAACGTCACGTGCAGCAGGGCGGTGAGCTCCTTCTCCAGTCGATCGAGTTCGCCGAAGTAGGCGAAGCCGTTGAGTTTGTGGCCTGGGTCCATATCGACCATGAGGTCGATGTCGCTCAGCTCGTCGGCGTCACTGCGGGCCGCAGAGCCGATGAGCGGACGTTGGTCGCATGGTGTCGCGCCGCGACTTCCTCGATGTCCGCACGACGGTCGCGCAGATCGGAGAGTGTGTAGGGAGGGAAAGCCATGTTGAAAGGATACTTCAGCGGCGACAGGGAGCAGAAGGTGCTGCGACCACGGCGGAGCAAGGGCCGCACGCTGCTGACGCCGGAGGACGTCGGGGCCCTGACGCTGCTTGCGCAGACGCGGGTTTCCCTACCGGTCGTGGTCAGGAGGCGTCTGGCTCTGTGGGTGCGCAACGCTCCCGGAACCGACGCGGAGCTTCGCCTAGACGGAGCGCTCATCGTGCGTATGGGGCCGGAGATCAAGCAGGCTGTGCAGCGTGCATGGCGCTATGTCGAGCTGCGCGAGCGACTGGTGGAAGTCAACCCGGAGGTGTGCGGCGGCGAGCCGGTCATCGCAGAAACGCGAATGCCGGTCCGTAGCCTTGCCCTGCTGATCGAGCTTGGCGAGACGCGGGAGGTTCTGCGCGAGGACTATCCGTTCGTGCTCGAAGAGTCCTACGAGATGGCTGTGGCGGGCATCTACAAGCGCGGCCCCGGAGTGCCGCAGACTCCGGGGCGTTCTCCCGGCGGAGCCCGATAAGTAAAACGATTGTCCACAGCCGTTTGACATCTTTCGTCTGCGTCTGATAGAACCCAGGCGATCGGTTCCTTCGAGCGAAGCGGGGAGGCTCTCATGGGCGCTATGCGGTTCAGCGGGACGGGCTTGGTAGACGGGCGACGCCGAGGCTCTCGCGCCGCGCTCATGCTCAGGGGCGTCGGTGTCATGGTGGCGTTGCTGATGGTGCTGGTGGTGGCGCCATCTGGAGCCTCGGCCGAATCCCTCTGTACCGACACATGGACTGGGCCGTCCGAAGGCGAATGGCAGGTGGCCTCGGATTGGTCTACCGGGAAAGTGCCCTCCTCCTCCGATGTTGCGTGTGTTGGTTCGGGGAAGACGGTCAAGATCAAAAGCGGGTCTGATGTCGCCGGGGTCTTCAGGGGGAAGGGGGCGTCTCGATCTCCGGGGGCTCGCTGGAAGTGGCCGATACGCTCGAAGTGTCGAGTGTGCACAGCGTCACGATGAAGGGGGCACTCTCACTGGTGCGGCGACAGTCGATATTTCGGGTTCTCTGGTATGGAATGAAGGTAAAATGACGGGGTCTGGCTCCACCGTGCTAAAGCCGGAAGCCACAGCCCGGATCTACGCGGCCGGCAGCGCGACGATTACCGAACGTAAACTGGTGAACGAAGGGACGGTTACTCTGGCCGCAGGCAAGCTTGAACTTACTAGCGGGGCCACTGTGACAAATAGCGGGACATTCTATGCAAACGACAACGAACACGCTTGCGGAGAATGTTCCGGAGGGGGTATCAACAAAGGCTCAGGCACGGCCAAATTCACGAACACCGGCGTTGTAGAAAAAGACGAAGGGTCGAACAAAGTTGGGTTCACAGTCAACTTTGAAAACCAAGGAACGATAGACGGCAAAACCGGGAAGCTGGCGTTCTACACAGGTTCTAGCTCCGAATTTGACAGCGGGAGTACAGTGGCCGGCAGTATCCTCATTCAAGGCGGAAGTGTCACTGGTGGTAGCTTCAAAACATCGTCGGCTTCGCTGACGATCACAAGTGGGTCACTAACCATGTCCGAAGGGAGTACAGCCACACTTGGTTCTCTGTCGCTGACGGGTGGTACCTTGACTGGCGCCGGTACCTTGAATATAGCGGAATCGCTGGCTTGGACGGGCGAATGCAAAATGTCCGGGGCAGGGGCAACGGTGGTTGAGTCTACGGCATCAGCATCGCTGAACCCCCCGGGAGGTGATGGTCTCTCACTGGCAAAACGTTCGCTCGTCAATGAAGGCTTGCTTACCTTCAGCGCAGGCAAATTGATCGAGTCCGAAGAAGCAAAAATCACAAACTCCGGGACATTTAAGGCCAACTCTGAAGCTTCTCCCGCGATCAAGCTCAGCAGTGGCGGTTCTGGCCGTTTCAGTAATACAGGCATGGTCGAGAAGACCGCCGGCACTGGCACGACCAAGATCGAAGTGCCATTTGAAAGCAGTGGTACCGTCGAAGGCCAGAAAGGACAACTGGTGTTTTCCGATGGTGGCTCCTCAACCTCGACGGCTGATTGGACAGCGAGCGAAACGGCCACTATCGCATTTGCGGCTGGGTCGTTTACTGCGAGCGGCAGCACTTGGGCAGGCCCGGTGGAGATTACTGGCGCTACGGTCACCGCAGAAGGCGTGCACGATTCCAGTGGTCGCCTGAGTGTTCAGTCAGGTACGTTGAGTGTGGCGAGTGGCACAGCTACTACCGTGAGTAACTTGTCACTGACGGACGGCACAATATCGGGCAGCGGCACACTGAATATCACAAGCTCGCTGGAATGGCTTTCCGAAGGCGGCGTTATGTCGGGGTCGGGCTCCACCATTCTGGAATCTGGGGCAACTGGGAAGATCGAAGTCAAAACACCAGCAGATATCAAGGCGCGTTCGCTCATCAATCACGGCACATTGACCTGGGCCTCGGGGGCGATTGTCTTTTATGAAGGAGCGCAGATTTCCAACAGTGGTACGTTCTATGCCAACGACAATGGACCCTCCTGTAAAGAAGGCTGTCGCGGGTCTGGCTTGGTGGTGGGCACGGGCTCGGGTAGCTTTGAGAACAACGGGTCGTTCGTCGAGACCGAAGGTTCCTGGCTAGAAGTCGAAATCCCTTTTGATAATCAAGGCAGCGTGAGCGCCCAGACGGGTAAAATGAGATTCAAAGGTGGCGGCATTGCTGGGCATACTGCTCTAGGATCGTGGGTGAGCAGCGGCACGGGCACAATCGAATTCTTGGGTGGTTCGTTTACGTGGGGGTCCGAAATCAGCATTGGGGGCTCGATTGTTGACGAAGGAGCTACAATCAGCGCTGGGGCTGTCAACGGTGAAGCCGACTTGAAGCTAAAGAGTGGAGGCTTGACGCTGAACGGTCCGGGTGTGTCAAATGTCCCTGAGCTCGAAGTCGGGGAGCCGGGCGGAAAGCTGGCCGGTGCGGGCAGTGTGTACGTCTCTAGCGCGTTTCAGTGGAAGGAAGGAAGGATCGAAGGTTCAGGGTCGCTCGTCCTTGAACCTCTGGTGATAGGCACCATTGAACGTGACGCCCTTACCCTTATTGAACGTAAGCTTGTAAACGAAGGTGTAGTCACGATGGTGGATGGAGGGTTTCGAGTCGGTCATCATGCCGTAATCGAAAACTTTGGGCTCTTCCTGGCTAATGACGAAACCTGTACCGAATGTCAAGAGGGAATCCAACCCGAAAAACGCGAAGAACCCGGCAGGAGTACAGGCACGTTTACAAACTATGGGATTGTCGAAAAGACGGGTGGTGCGAAAACTACCTATATCGAAATACCCTTTTACAATTACGGAGAAATAGAAGAATCATACGGGACTATCCACATCAGCGAACCCGTTAAACCTCTGATCTCTACGCAGTATGGCGAAGAAGAAAACCCGTCAGCATCGGAACAACTCCGCCCAGAATGTGGGGAAGGCGTGGATTGCTCAACCGGCAATTTCTCTCAGTCGCAGACCGATTTTGCGATCGGCGGTCGAGGTATCGGCCTAGATCTGACGCGCTACTACAACTCCCAGGCCGCTGCGGCGGCGACCGAACACGGCATGTTCGGCTATGGGTGGAGTAGCTCTTTTAGCGACCATCTAGTGATCGAAAAAGCGAGCAAAAGCGCCACCCTTGTCCAGGCTGAAGGCAGCACTGTGCAGTTCATAGAAGGCAGCGGAGAATCGTTCACCGCCCCGGCTTGGTCGCAGGATACTTTGAGTGGTAGCGCTGAAGCTGGTTACGCCCTGACATTGGCTGATCAGACTAAGTACAAATTCTCGGGCAGTGGGCGCCTGGAAAGCGTGACCGATCGAAATGGGAACGCCACGACGCTCTCCTATACGGAAGCTGGGCGCTTGGAAGCGATCACCGATCCCGCGTCACGGAAAATTACGTTTACGTATAACTCCGAAGGACTGGTGGAAAGCGCCAAAGACCCAATGGGTCATGTAGTGAAATACACGTATGAAAGCGGGCAGCTAGCCAGCGTCACCGAGCCGGGCGAAGAAAAAGCCCGGTGGAAATTCAAATATGGCAGCTCGCACCAGATCACCACCATAACCGATGGCCGTGGCGGCACAACGACCATGGAATACAGCGGCTCGTATAAGGTCATCTCGCAGAAAGACCCGATGGGCCGTACGCAGAGTTTCGAATACGCAGCATTTTACACCACGACTACCAACAAAGCAACAGGCGCAGTAACCGTCGAGCGCTTCGACAGCAACGATCTTCCGTACTCGGCCACGCATGGCTACGGCACGACAAGCGCGACAACCGAAACGTTCGCATACAACGCTGCTGGCTGCCTCTTGAGCGTTACCGACGGTAATGGTCGCACGACCAAGTACACGTACGACAGCTCTAACAATCGCACCAGCACAGTCAATCCCGATAAAGACGAAACAAAATGGGAATACAATTCGACCCACGACGTGATCTCGACGACCACCCCGAACGGCGAGACGACCACGACCAAACGCGACAGCCACGGCAACCCAGAAGTCATAGAAAGCCCCGCGCCCGGCGGCAAAACTCAGATCACGAAATACACATACGACGCCCACGGTGAAGTGGAAAGCATGACCGACCCGCTTGAACACACATGGAAATATGAATACGACTCCTACGGTGATCGGGATGCAGAAATAGATCCAGAAAGCAACAAGCGTACCTGGGAATACAACGAAGACTCGCAGGAAACCGGAATGGTCAGCCCTCGTGGCCACGTCAAAGCCGGCGAAGAAGAAAAATACAGGACCAAAACAGAACGCGACGCGCAGGGCCGCCCGATCAAAATCACTGATCCCCTCGGTCATGTTACGGAATATAAATATGACGGCGACGGTAACGTCGAAAAGACGACCGACGCCAACGGACACACAACGATCTACACGTACGACGCCGACAACGAGCGGACCAAGGTCGAAGCGCCCAACAAAGACATAACCGAACTGGAATACGACGGCGCCGGGGAGGTCGTCGCAGAAATCGACGGCGATAAACACGAGACTAAATACAAACGCAATGTGCTAGAGGAGGTCCTTGAAATCATCGATCCGCTCGGGCACGTGACAAGCAAGGAATACGACGCTGCCGGGAATCTTGTCAAGCTCACCGATTCGGCAAAACGCACTACTACCTACACGTACGATTCCGCTAACCGTCTTATCGAAGTCAGCTACTCGAGTGGCAAACCATCCACGGTCAAATACGAATACGACAAAGACGGCAATCGCACCAAGATGACTGATGGTACGGGGACCACGAACTACGCCTACGATCAGCTCGATCGGATGACCGAAAGCGAAAACGGTCATAAAGAAACCGTGAAATACGAATACGACCTCGCCAACGACCAAAGCAAGATTACCTACCCTGGCGGTAAAGAAGTAACGCGGGCATTCGATAAAGACAGGCGCCTTGAAAAGGTCACCGACTGGCTCGAACACCAGACTAAATTCACCTACGACCCAGACTCCGAGCTCGAAGCAACCGTCTTCCCCAGTGAAACCAAAAACGAAGACAAGTACGCTTACAACGATGCAGACCAAATGGCCGAAGTCAATATGCTCAAGAGCGCAGAAACCCTCGCTTCGCTCGTCTACACCCGAGACAATGATAACCAGGTCAAGAAAACCACGGCTAAAGGGCTGCCCGGGGAAGAAGTCACAGAAGCCACATACGACGAAGACAACCGAGTCACCAAATATGGCAGTGCCGAATACAAATACGATGCCGCCAACAACCCCACCCAGGAGGCATCGAGTGAAAATACCTACAACGAAGGCGACGAGCTCGAAAAAGGGACTGGCGTAACCTACTCGTACGACGAACTCGGTGAGCGCACAAAAACAACACCCTCGACCGGACCGGCTACCACCTACGGCTACGACCAGGCTGACCAGCTGACTTCAGTCGAACGACCAAAAGAAGGCGAAGCCGCCGAAATCAAAGATAGCTATGAATATAATGGCAACGGACTGCGCACGTCGCAAACCGTCAACGGGACTACCACTTACTTTGCGTGGGATATGACGGAAGAACTCCCACTGATCCTCGGCGATGGCACAAACAGCTACATCTACGGACCTGGTGGGTACCCCGTCGAGCAGATCAACAACAAAAACGAACCGCTCTATCTCCACCACGATCAACAGGGCTCCACGCGGCTCATCACGGGGAACACGGGCACGGTCGAAGGCAAGTGCACCTACGGAGCCTACGGGACCCCCACTTGCGAAGGAACTGCCACCACCCCACTGGGCTACGACGGACAGTACACCAACAGCGACACGGGTCTCGTTTACTTGCGCGCCCGGTACTACGATCCGGCGTCGGCGCAGTTCCTGACGATAGATCCGGCACTCAGTAAGACACACGAACCCTACGTTTATGGTGGGGATAGGCCGCTCGCGGTCGCTGACCCAACTGGGGAATGTGCGGCAGCCCGCACCGCCTCGCTTAACTCGACGGCGGAGGAATGCCACCGGCTGCTGGGCAGCATCAAGGGCACGGCGGGGGAAATACAAAAGCGCGGGCGCCAACTGGTAGAAAATCGACGACGGTATCCGCGTGAGAGGGTAGAAAACTACATCAAAACCTTCGAAGAGAAACAGCAAGCACTTCGCAAGAAGCTAAAAAAATGGAATTTCAAAAATTGCTCAGAAGAAATTGGGGAAACCATTCCGCAGGCTGTATGGCAACTCACTGAACTAAAACTGCGAATTGTAGTGGTGCCTGAGTGATGAGCAAAAGAAATGATAACGTCGATCTGGTAGAGCGCGCGGCAGACGGTTGGCTGTTGGCGCGAGCTGCAGGTAAGGCACCGAGTGAATGGGTTCATGATCTACAACTCGAATGGATGACTACGGGACAATTCGAGTATCTGTGGAGATTCATACTGAGACTATGCGAAATCGTCGATCCCAAGGACGATGGGATTATCGCACAAATCGGTACAGACCCAATTTTTCAGCTCTTTCTCGAATTTCCGGACCAGGCGATTAAGGCGATAGAAGACCTTGGCAACCAACAGCCGACCCTGATCGAGGCGCTAAAGATTGCGGACGCGGAGTCAGATGAGATCCAGTCGCGCATTGAAGCCGTGGTCGCTCGCTACGGTGCACAAAGCTAATCTCAAGTTGTGAGCTCCAGCATCTAGGGCTCTCAAGCCATCGGTCATTTATCGACCGCTCGGAGACTCTCGTCTGCGTCCAGAACCTTCATGGACGCCGATAGTGCTCATCGAATTGCTTCCGTCGATGTGCATACCAATGTATGTACAGTGTGGCAGCATCGCCGGGTATCTTGCTTTTTGACACCCTTCGCCACCGGCCGCATAGATACCCCCGCGCAGATACCCCCCGACCATGCGTCCAACCGCGCTTGCGACGCTCAAGGGCGGGTATAGCCGGCCGATGCTTGGGCCAACAAGAGCCAGGCCGAGGTGTCAGGGCAGAGCGCAGATTGCGCGTGACAAAGCCGGTGACCTTCGAGGGCCGAATCAAATCGACGCACGGGGGAAGCATCGCCATCTGGGGCGGTGGGACCGCGGGCTGGCGCCCATAACGGATCCTAGGAGAAATGACATGCTGTATCGACTGCGCCAGCGCACAGGCGATGAGGGTGGTTTCACGCTCATCGAATTGCTGGTCGTTATCCTGATTATCGGCATCCTTGCCGCGATTGCGATCCCCGCGTTCCTGAGCCAGAAGAGCAAGGCCGTGGACTCCGGGGCCAAGACCCTCGCCAGCACAGCCGAGACGACCGCGGAAACCTACGCGAGCGATCACAATGGCGAATATACGGGCCTGTCGATCGAAGAATTGAAGAAATATGAACCGTCGATCAACACGACCAAATGCGGTACAGGGGCGCCAGAAGCCTGCCTGAAGGAAGTCACAGGCGTCAAACCGGCGGCGTACAAGGTCACCACGGAAGCTCCGAATGGGGCACAGTTCTCCATCGAAAGGAACGAAGCTGGAGAATTGGTGCGCACGTGTAACGCGACGGCCGAAACGACCCACGGTGGCTGCGTGAAAGAAACGTGGTCCTCGTAGCCGAGTAATCGCAGGACTAGCACGGATGCCCATGATCCAATGGCATCACGTGGTCTGACCAACGGGGGCGGCAATGCCGCCCCCGTTCGTCGTTAAGCCCCCCACCGGCGGCACTCTCAACCTCGCCCGCAACCACCCCCCTCAAGCCCCACCCCAACCCAGCCGATCATCACCCCATGCAGGCAGCCTTCGCCGGAGTGATGGGCGCCGTGTTCGGCTCGTTCCTGAACGTCGTCGCCTTCCGGCTGCCGCGCCGCGAGTCGATCGTCAAGCCGCGCTCGCGCTGCACTTCGTGCGGGACTGCGATCAAGCCGTACGACAACATCCCAGTGCTCTCGTGGCTGCTGCTGCGCGGGCATTGCCGCAACTGCTCGGCGCGGATCTCGCCCCGCTACCCGCTGGTCGAGGCCGGGACCGCGCTGCTGTGCGCGGGTGCTGTGCTGACGCACGACACCGCCGCTGGTATCGCGCTGTCGGTGACGCTGATCTTGCTGCTGGTGCCGGCGGCGCTGATCGACCTCGAGTACCGCATCATCCCGAACAAGCTGACCGGGGCCGGGGCGCTGCTGGCGCTGGGGCTGGGGACTGCGCTCGACCCCGCCGGCGAGCCCACGCGGCTGATCGCCGGGGCTGCCGCCGGTGGCTTTCTGCTGGCCGCGGCGCTTGCCTATCCCGGCGGGATGGGGATGGGCGACGTGAAGCTGGCCGGCGTGATGGGGCTGTTCCTCGGCGCGGCCGTGGCGCCCGCGATTCTGATCGCGCTGCTCACCGGCGTGCTGCTGGGCGCCGTGATCGTCGCGCGCAAGGGCGCCCGTGCTGGTCGCAAGACCGCGGTGCCATTCGGCCCCTTCCTGGCGTTGGGGGGGATCGTGGCGGTGTTTGCCGGACAGCCGATCGTGCACTGGTACCTGCACAGCTTCGTGCACTGATGGACGAATTGGCACCGCGAAAAATTGCCCCTTCAGCGATTGGCCGCAGAAGTCGATGACGTCCCTGCCCATGCCGTCGCTGAGCGCACTGAAGCCGAACCTCAATCTGAACCTTTCCCTTGGCCGTGGGGGTGGGAGCGTCGTCGGGCTGGACGTCCAGCCCGGGTATGTGGCGGCCGTGCAGGCGCACGTCAACGGCGGGATCGTTGTGGAGCGCGCCGCGGGGGCCGCGCTGGCGCCCGACATTATGCGCGAGGGCGAGGTGCTCGACGAGCGCGAGCTGGGGGAGGCGTTGCGCGAGTTGTTCAACGACGGGCAGCTGGGCAAGCGTGTGCGCGTGGGGCTGGCCAACCAGCGCACGGTGCTGCGCACGCTGGAGTTGCCGCCGGTTACAGACCGCAAGGAGCTTGACGCCGCGGTTCGCTTCCAGGCCGAGGACCAGGTGCCGATGCCGCTGGCTTCCGCGGTGTTGGACTACCACTCGCTTGGCGTGTTCGACACTCCCAACGGGCCGCGCCAGCGCGTGATCGTGGTTGCCGCCCAGCGCGAGATGGTGGAGCGGATGCTGCGCGCCGTGCAGTACGCCGGCCTGCGGCCCGAGGGCATCGATCTTTCGGCCTTTGCGTTGATCCGCTCGCTGTACCGTCCGGGCGCCGCGCTGGCTGCCGCGCAGGGCGATGGGGGGGAGGGGAGCAGCACTGAGCGTGTGCTTTACCTGAACATCGGCGGCCTCACCAACATGGCGATCGCCGAGGGGACGCTGTGCCGCTTCACCCGTGTGGTTGGCGGCGGCCTGGAGGCGATGGCGAGCGAGATCGCCGAGCGGCGCGGGATTCCGCTCGTCGATGCGCGCGCTTTGCTGGCCGAGTTCGAGCTGCCCCGTCCCGGCGCGGTGCCCCCGCCAGAGGATGAGCCGGCCGACCCTCAGGTGCCGAGGATCGACCCCGAGGTGCGGATGGTGCTGGAGAACGGGATCCGCGACATCGTTGGGGAGGTGCGCAACTCGCTTGACTTCCACCGCTCGCAGGAGGGCGGAGGAGACGTGCGGAGCGTCGTGTTGAGCGGGCCGGTGCTGGAGATGCGCGGTTTCTGCGAGGCGCTGGAGGCCGATCTTGGTTTGGAGGTGCGGCGCGAGTCGGTGCACTTTGCCGATAACGCCGATCCCGGTGCTGCGCACCCGATTTCACCCCACCGTCTGGCGATCGCCACTGGTCTGGCCACTGAGGAGGCGCCCCGATGAGGGCCGTCAACCTGATCCCCTCCGAGCAGCGCAAGGGCGGGGCCGTTGGGCGGCGCTCGCAGGGCGGCGCGTTTGCGGTGCTGGGGCTGCTGGCGGGCGCGGCGCTGTTGACGTTCATGTATGGGATGGCCGACCACCAGGTGGAAAGCCGTAAGGCCGAAGCGGCGGCGCTGAGCGCGCGCGCGGCGCTGGTGCAGAGCGAGGCTTCGAAGTTGACGCCTTACACCAGCTTCATGCAGATGCGCGAACAGCGTTTGCAGACGATCGCGCAGCTGATCAACTCGCGCTTTGACTGGTCCAGCGCGATGGGCGAACTGAGCCGCGTGCTGCCCACGGATGTGTCGCTCAGCTCGCTGGAGGCGACCGTTGGCTCCTCCGCGAGCGGTGGTGCGAGCTCCTCCGCGCCGGCGGCCAAACCATCCTCCCCCTCCTCCTCCCCCTCCTCTGCGGCTTCATCGGGCTCGTCCTCCGCCACCCCGGCGAACGGCACACCGACCGCCGCCGCCGCCACCTCCGCTTCGGCCACCTCCGCGACCCCCGCGGGCGCGACGCCGACCTTCACGCTGGCCGGCTGCGCCGCCAGCCAGACGGTGGTGGCGCAGATGCTGGTGCGCCTGCGCCTCGTCAGCGGCGTCAGCGACGTGACCCTGCAGAGCTCCACCGTGTCGGGCTCCAGCGGTGGCGCCACTGGCGGCGGCACGTGCCCGGGGGGCGATCCCGTGTTCTCCGTGGACGTCACCTTCGACCCGCTGCCCGCGCCGCCGGCGACCAGCACCGAAACGCTTGAGGCCACCGCCGACCCCGGCTCGGTCACCAGCGCGCACCACCACACCGTGTCGAGCGTCGGCAAGGGAGCGGGTCGATGACCGGTCGCGATCGCATCGTGCTGACTGCGATCGTCGCGCTGGTGCTGCTCGCGGGCGGCTGGGTGCTGGTGGTCTCGCCCGAGCGCAAGCAGGCCGCCGAAGCGCAGACCGCGGTGCAGAGCGCCCAGGGGCAGCTGCAGAGCGCCGACCAGCAGGCCGCCAGCGCGCGCGCCGCGCAGCGCCGCTACGGCGCCGCCTACACCTCGGTGGTCAGCCTCGGCAAGGCGGTGCCGCCGGGCGACGAAGTGCCCTCCTTGATTTACGAGCTCGAGCAGGCCTCCAACCAGCGCCAGGTCAACTTCAACTCGATCACCTCCAGCGCCTCGGGCGGCGCTTCGGGCGCCTCTGCGGCGAGCGCCGCCACGGCCGCCGGCGCGGCCTCGGTGGGCTTCACGCAGATGCCGTTCACGTTCGTCTTCAAGGGCGGCTTCGCGGGCCTCGCGCACCTGCTGGGGCAGGTGGAAGGCTTCGCGCTGCGCACCAACAACGGCGGCCTCACCGTCAGCGGCCGGCTGCTGACGATCCAGGGCGTCACGATCACACCTGAAAGCGGCGGCTCGGCCGGCAACAAGGCCGCGGGCTCCGGCTCCGGCGCCACAACCAGCGCGGGCGCCCTCACCGCGACCGTCACCGCCACCGCCTACGTGCTGCCCGCCGCCCAGGGGCTGACCGGCGGCGCCACCCCGACGGGGCCGAGCGCCGCGGGCGCCACCCCGGCCGCGGGCGCCTCCAGTTCGAGCAGCCCCGCAACCCCCGCCGTCGTGAAGGTGACGCCATGAACGAGATTCTGCAATCGCTGAAGTCCGACCTGCTGGACCGGCGGATGCTGCCGATCCTGCTGGCGCTCGGCGTGCTGCTGGCGGGCGCCGTCGCCTACGTGGTGCTGGCCGGCGGCGCCGGCCAGACGGGGTCGCCCACGGCGGCCGGGGTGGGGGGGACTCCCAACTCCTCGCCGATCGCCCCGGGGCCCGCCCTCGCGGTGACGCAGGCGCCGGAAAACCCCAACGCGGCCGTGGCGGAGACCACCGACGGCGCGCGCTACCGGCACAAGCTCGGCAAACGCGACCCCTTCACGCCGCTGGCCTCGCCACAGGCCAAGAGCGCCTCCACCGGCGCCGGCAGAAGCGCGTCGGTCTCCTCGCCCTCCGCGCGCTCCACCTCCACCAACGTGGAAAAAAGCAGCCCCTCTTCGACCGGAGCGGGCGGCACCCAAACGACGCCCTCCACCCCGGTGAAGCCGGCGCCCAAGCCGAAGCCCCGCACCGTGTACCTGGTGACGGTGCAGTTCGGCCTGCTGCCCTCCACCTCGGGCGAGCTTTCGCAGCTGACCCCCTACGCGGACCTCAAGCGTTTGCAGCCGCTGCCCTCCAGGGAAGACGAGCGGCTGATCTTCGCGGGCGCCCGCGGCAACGGCAAGGGCGCCGTGTTCGAGCTCAGCCGCGAAGCGATCCTCAAAGGCCCCGGCACCTGCATCCCGAGCGCCTCGCAGTGCGAAGCGATCGACCTCGCGGTCAACCAGAGTGAGGAACTGACCTATCTGGAACCGGAAGGCCTGAGCGTGCCCTACGAACTGAAGGTGGTCAGCATCACCAAGGAAACCATCACGGCCACCGCCGCGCGCGTCCACCGGCATCATCACCACGGGTAGGCCCAGCGTCGCCAGTGGTGGGGGGGAGCGTCCGCGCGGGTGATCGCATATGCCACTCGCCCGGGGCTGGGCATCCGTGCCCAGCGACGAACGCCATATGCTGGGCCGCAAATGATCCTGCGCCTAACCACCGCCGGCGAGTCCCACGGGCCCGGCCTGACCGCGATCGTCGAGGGGCTGCCCGCCGGCCTTGAGCTGCGCGCCGAGGAGATCGACGCCGACATGGCCCGCCGCCAGCTCGGGCACGGGCGCGGCGGGCGGATGAAGATCGAGCGCGACGCGGCCAGCGTAACCGGCGGCGTGCGGCACGGGCGCACGCTCGGCGGCCCGGTCGCATTGCAGGTGGCCAACCGCGACTACGCCAACTGGGAGGAGCGGATGAACCCCTGGCCGGTGCAGGCCGAGGTGCCCGAGGTGCACCTGCCGCGCCCCGGCCACGCCGACCTGGTGGGCACCTGGAAGTACAAGCAGAGCGACGTGCGCAACATCCTCGAGCGGGCCTCCGCGCGCGAGACGGCCGCGCGCGTGGCTGGCGGCGCGCTGGCGAAGGCCTTCCTGCGCGCGCTCGGCGTGGAGGTGCGCTCGCACGTCGTGCAGATCGCCTCCGTGCGCGCGCCCGAGCACGAGGGCGCGCTGACACTGGATGACTTCGAGGCGGTGGACGACTCGCCGGTGCGCTGCCTCGACACCGATGCCACGCGCGCGATGGTCGCCGAGATCAACGCGCTGCGCAAGGCCAACGAGTCCCTCGGCGGCGTGTTCGAGGTGCTGGCGTTCGGCCTCACGCCCGGTCTTGGCTCGCACGTCTCCTGGGAGGAGCGCCTGGACGGGCGCCTGGCACAGGCGATCCTCTCGATCCAGGCGCTCAAGGGCGTCTCGATCGGCGCCGGCTTCGACGTCGCCGGCGTCCCCGGCTCCCAGGCCCACGACGAGATCTTCCACTCCCCCGAGCGGGGTTACTACCGCGAGACCAACCGCGCCGGCGGCCTGGAGGGGGGCATGACGACCGGTGAGCCGCTGATCGTGCGCGGCGCGATGAAGCCGCTGCCGACGCTCACCAAGCCGCTGCGCTCGGTGGACATCGCCACCCACCAGCCCGCGGAGGCGCTGCGCGAGCGCACCGACTCCTGCACCGTCCCCGCCGCCGGGGTGGTGGGCGAGGCGATGGTCGCGCTGGTGCTCGCCGACGCCTACCGGCGCAAGTTCGGCGGCGACCACATCGACGACGTCCGCCAGGCGGTAGGCGCCTACGAGGAGCGGATCGATTGGCGCCGCTGACCCGCGCGCTGGTGTTCACCGGCTTCATGGGCGCCGGCAAGTCCACCGCCGCCGCCGAGGTGGCGCGCGCGTGCGGGGGAGAGGTGCTCGACACCGACCGGCTGCTGGAGGCCCAGCTCGGGCACTCGATCGCGCGCGAGTTCGAGCTCCGAGGCGAGGCGGCCTTCCGCGCCCGCGAGGAGCAGATGGTGTGCGAGCTGCTCGCGCAGGCCGGCGCGGGCGTGGTGATCGCGCTCGGCGGCGGCGCGGTCCTCTCCGCGCGGGTGCGCGAGGCGCTCGCCCCGCACGTGACGGTGCTGCTGGACATCGACGCCGGCCATGCGTGGGAACGGGTGCGCGGGGATGGGAGCGCCGGCCCCCCCGCGCGTCCCCTCGCGCGCGACCCCGCCGCGTTCGCTGCGCTGCACGCCAAGCGGCGGGGGCTGTACGAGGAGGTGGCCGACGCGATCCTCCCCGTGCAGCGGCCCGGCGTCGCGGTGCGCGCGCTGCCGGCGCTGCGGATGCTGGCCGCGGTGCGGGACGCCCAGCGGCGTCTGGCCGTGCCCGATGGCGGCGAGCGCGGGGGCGGCGGGGCTGGTGGGGGTGCCGGGGAGCATGGGGGTGCCGGCGAGCATGGGGGTAGTGCCGGGGAGCATGTGAGTGGGCGCCCGCGGCTGCTGTGGGCTGAATCGACCTCTGGTGAGTACCCCGTATTCGTCGGCCGCGGCCTGCTGCGGGCGTTGGCCCAGCCGGGCTGCTGGCCGCTCGATCGCGCAGCCTCGCGGCCGTTCTGCGTCACCGACGAGACTGTCGGCGAGCTGTATGGGGGGCGGTTGGGCGAGCTGGCCGAGTCGATCGCGATTCCCCCGGGCGAGTCGGCCAAGACGCTGGCCACCGCCGAGCGCGTGTGGCGCGAGCTGGCGCACGCCGGCATGACCCGCACCGATCATCTGGTGGCGCTGGGCGGCGGGGTGGTGGGCGATCTTGCCGGCTTCTGCGCGGCCACCTACCAGCGCGGGGTGCCGGTCGTGCAGGTCCCCACCACATTGGTGGCGCAGGTGGACTCCGCCTACGGCGGCAAGACCGGCGTGGACCTCCCCGAGGCGAAGAACTACGTCGGCGCCTACCACCAGCCCGCGGCGGTGCTGGTGGACCCCGACACGTTGAGCACGCTACCCCCCGCGGAGCTGAGCGCCGGCTGGGTCGAGGTGCTGAAGACAGCGCTGATCGCCGGCGGCGAGCTGTGGGAGCGCGTCGGCGCCGAAGCGCCCGAGTCGCCGTCTGGGTCGCCGCCCGGGTCGGCGTCTGAATCCCTGTCTGGGGTGCCGTCCTGGTCGCCGCCCGACGAGCGCACGATCCTCGCCTGCGCGCGCCTGAAGCTGGCGGTCGTCGCCGAGGACGAGCGCGACGGCGGCCGCCGCCAGGTGCTCAACCTCGGGCACACGGTCGGCCACGCGATCGAGACCGCCACCGCCTACGGGCGCTACCGCCACGGCGAGGCGGTCGGGCTCGGCCTGCTCGCGGCCCTACGTCTCTCCGGCCAGGAGCAGTTGCGCGAGCAGGCGCGCGAGCTGCTGAGCGCCCGCGGCCTGCCGGTGGCGCTGGAGGGCGCGAGCGTGGAGGAGGTGGTGGCGGCCGTCGCCCACGACAAGAAGCGCGTCCACGGCAAGCAGCAGGCCCGCGACACGGAGCGCGTCGGCGCCCCCTCCAGCACCCCGTTCGTGCTCGTACACGCCCCCGGCGACGTGCGGGTCGGCTGCGAGGTGGCCGAGGACGATCTGCGCGCAGCGGTCTCCGAGCTGGCGTCATAGGCAGGTTTTCGCACCCTGGAGGAGCCGCGCGCAGGGGAGATACAATAGTATCCACAATTGTCTGGGGGTTTTGTTATAAAAAATTAAACGCCCGATAGCCATTGCGCACGGCTTCAAAAAGTTACATACATACATCCCCCGCATCGATGATTCATCCGGCCAAGGCGCCCCGCGCAAAAGGTAGGCTGCTACCAAGATGGCCGACGCCTCCTACCGCATCGAGGTCATGCACGGGGTCAACCTCGACATGCTGGGCCGGCGCGATCCCGCGCACTACGGCACGCTGACGCTCTCCGAGCTGGAGCAGCACGTCGATGCGTTCGCCGCCGAACTGGGCCTGCGGGCCCGCTTCTTCCAGA
The DNA here is from genome assembly GCA_963794715.1 of uncultured Solirubrobacterales bacterium. Classification (GTDB taxonomy): domain Bacteria; phylum Actinomycetota; class Thermoleophilia; order Solirubrobacterales; family Solirubrobacteraceae; genus Palsa-744. The sequence goes on from CAWCEY010000003.1 coordinate 16,995, forward strand.
CCAACTCCGAGACCGAGCTGGTCGAGCGCCTGCACCTGCTGCGCGACGACGCCGACGGGATCGTGATCAACCCCGGCGCGTGGACGCACTACGCGTGGGCGATCCACGACGCGCTGGAGATCGCCGGGCTGCCCGCCGTCGAGGTGCACCTCTCCGACATCAAGGCGCGCGAGGAGTGGCGGCGGGTGTCGGTGATCGAGGATCTCTGCGTGGCGTCGGTCAGCGGGCAGGGCGTCGATGGGTACCGCGTCGGGTTGGAGCGCCTGCGCGCCGCGCTCGATGGGAGCGCGACGTGAGCGCCGCCCTCGACGGGACCGCCACGTGAGCGCTGCCCGCGATGTGAGCGCCGCCCGCGATGTGAGCGCCGCCCCCGAAGTCGAGCGCGCCCGCGCGCTCGCCGCGCTGCTGCGCGAGCACGAGGCCCAGCCCGATCTGCTGATCGTCACCAACCCGGTCAACCTCCGCTACCTCACCGGTTTCACCGGCTCCAACGGCCTCGCGCTCCTCGCCGCCGCCGAGGACGGGCCAGATCTCTTTTTCACCGACTTCCGCTACGAAACGCAGTCCGCGGCCCAGGTGCCCGGCCTGTTCGAACGCCACATCCACATGATCGACCTGCTCGAGGCGCTCGCGGGGGAGCTATCCCCGCTGGGCGAGGAGTCCGCCGGGGAGGGCGCCGGCGCCGAGCCGCCTCGCACCAACCTCGCCGAGCTGTTCGCCGGCGGCGGCCGGCTGGGCTTCGAGGAGGGCGCGATGACCGTCAAGCGCCACACGCGACTGCGCGAGCTGCTGGGCGAGCAGTGGGAGCTCGTCCCCTGTGGCGGTCTGGTGGAGCAGCTGCGCGAAGTGAAGCAGCCGGCCGAGCTGCAGCGCATCCGCGCCGCCTGCGAGCTCGCCGACGCGGCGCTGCGCGAACTACTCGAAGCCGGCCTCGCCGGCCGCACCGAGCGCGAGGTGGCGATCGACCTGGAGCTGAAAATGCGCCGCCTCGGCGCCACTGGCCCGAGCTTCCCCACGATCGTCGCCGCCGGCCCCCACGGGGCGCTGCCTCACGCGGAGCCGCGCGATCAGCCGATCCCGCGCGACACGCTGGTGACGATCGACTGGGGCGCGCTGCTGGAGGGCTACTGCTCCGACTGCACCCGCACCTACGCCACCGGCGAGCAACTCCCCGAGGGCGCGCGCGAGGTGTACGAGCTCGTGTTGAAGGCACAGCTCGCCGGCCTGGCCGCCGTGCGCCCGGGCCCCAACGGCAAAGAGATCGACGCGGTCGCCCGCGAGCCGATCGAGCAGGGTGGCCACGGCGAGCACTTCGGCCACGGCCTCGGCCACGGCGTGGGCCTGGAGGTACACGAGGCCCCGCGCCTTTCGCGCACCGCCGGCGAGCAGCCGCTGCGCGCCGGCAGCATCGTCACGGTCGAGCCCGGCATCTACGTCCCCGGCCGCTACGGCGTGCGGATCGAGGACCTGGTCGCGGTCACCGACGACGGCCCGCTGGTGCTCACCGGGCTGGCGAAGGAGCTGCTGGTGGTGTGAGAACGCGCCGCTATGGAATCATATAAATAGAAATCTTTCGCTATGGGCCTTGTATGTGGTCGGCCGTTCTGATATTTTCCCGGTCGTTGCGAGCTCGGTCCCATGAATTTCTCGCTATTTGCGGTTCTGGGGCCACGTAGGTTTGGAGTAGCCCTGTGTGGGTACTTAGCGCTCAAGAGCCCTTTTCAGGAAGGGCCGTGTTTGTAGACCAATAAGCCAGAAGAGGGGTTGGCTGACAAGCGAAACATCGTCCATATAAATGGATCGTTACTCGATGGATCGAGAGAGTGCGATGACGGCTCGAAGGATCGAGAGAGTTGGTGAGATGGTTCCCGGAGCAACGATCGCCGGTCAAACGCAGGGCGTCCAGGGACGCTCCGCGGACCCCGCCTCCGATGGGGTTCTGCTGACGGGCGCGACCGGATTCCTCGGGATGGAGTTGCTGGTGCGCTACCTGCAGCGCACCGATCGCCAGGTGTATGCCCTGGTGCGGGGCGCGGACAAGGGCGCGGTCGCGGCGCGGATGCAATCCACACTGCGCTCGCTGTTCGGCGCCGATCACCCCTATGCGGAGCGGGTGATCCCAGTCCGCGGCGACGTCACACGATCCGGTCTCGGTCTGCGGGGCGCGAGCGACGCCCTCGCCGAGCGGGTGAGCGAGATCGTGCACGCCGCGGCGTCGGTCTCCTTCGAGCTCGGGTTGCAGGAGGCGCGCGCGATCAACGTGAAGGGCACCGCACGGGTGTTGAAGTTCGCCGAGCGCTGCCAGGCGCGCGGCGGCCTGCGGCGCCTCACTCACATCTCCACGGCGTACGTCGCCGGCGACCATGCGGGGTGCTTCAGCGAGGACGACCTCGACGTCGGCCAGCGCTTCCGCAACACCTACGAGCAGTCGAAGTTCGAGGCGGAGCGCCTCGTCGCCGCCGCGCGCGAGCGCCTGCCGATCACGGTGCTGCGCCCGAGCATCGTCGTCGGGGAGCGCGACAGCGGCTGGACCTCGTCGTTCAACGTGCTGTACTGGCCGTTGCGCGCCTTCGCGCGCGGCGCCTACCTGGCGGTGCCCGCGCGCCGGGAGTCGCCCGTGGACGTGGTGCCGGTCGACTACGTGGCCGACGCGATCCTCGCTCTCAGTCAGGCCCGAGAGGCCGAGGGCGCCACCTTCCATCTGACGGCGGGAGCACACGCCAGCAGTGTGGGCGAGCTCGTGGAACTGGCCAGCGCATTCTTCGAGCGTCCGGCGCCGCGGCTATTCGAGCCGCTGATCTACCGGCGCGTGGTGCACCCGCTGCTCATGCGCTCCAGCCGCGATCAGCGCTACCGGCGCGCGCTGGAACGGAGCGAGATCTTCTTCCCGTACTTCGAGGCGAGGGTCGTGTATGACAACCGTCGCTGTCGCGTGGCGTTGCGCGGGAGCGGCGTCGCGCCCACGCCGCTGCGCGACTACTTCGACCGCCTGATCGAGTTCGCGCTCGCCTCCGAGTGGGGACGGCGGCCGATCCCGCGCGCGCAAGCCGTGAATCGGTCCGCGGCGAGATTGCCTCAGCACCCCTGGGAGCCGCGGAACGGCTCAACCGAGACCTCAATTGGCTTTGGCGGGATGACCAGCGCACGCCTATCCGCGCTCGACGCATCGTTCCTCGCGGTGGAGACGCCCACCGCGCACATGCACGTGGGCTGGGTCGCCGTGTTCTCGCCGGACGCCGAGGGCCGCCTGCCGACCTTCTCCGCGTTGCGCGATCACATCGAGCGCCGTCAGGCGCGCGCCCCGCGCTACCGCCAGAAGCTCGCACGCGTTCCGCTCGGCCTGCACGCCCCGGAGTGGGTTGACGATCCTGCCTTCTCCGTCGATCGCCACGTCTACTGGGCCTCCGGCCCGCTGCACGGACCTGGTCGACGAAGTGATGTCGATGCCGCTGCGCCGCGACCGTCCGTTGTGGGAGATGTGGATCTGCGAGAACGCGCAGGACGGCCAGCTCGCGATCGTCGGCAAGACCCACCACTGCATGGTCGACGGTCTCGCCGCGGTCGAGCTGGCCTCACTGCTGCTCGACCTCACGCCTGAGCCGCCGAGCTGTGAGCGTCACCGCTGGCGCGCCGAGCCGGAGCCTGACGGAGCGCAGCTGCTCCTGCGGGGGGTCCGCGACCTGTTTGGCGAGCAGCTTGGCCTGCTGCGCCTGCCGCTGCGTGCCGCCGCGTCACCTGCGCGCGCCGCGCGCGAGCTCGCCGGCGGCATCCCCCGCTTGACGCGAACGCTCGAGCACTCGCTGCTGCGCGCCGCGCCCGCGAGCCTGCTCAACAAGCCGCTCTCGCCGTTACGCAGCCTGGCGTGGGTGCAACGCCCGCTCGAGGACCTGCGCAAGGTCAAGCGCGCTTACGGAACCACCGTCAACGACGTCCTGCTCGCGGCGGTGGCCGGCGGGGCGCGCACGTTCTTCGCGCGCCGCGGCGAGCAGCCGGTCGCGCTCAAGGCGATGGTCCCCGTCAGCGTCCGCGACGACAGCGCCGTGCTCGGCAACCACGTCTCGTTCATGTTCGCCGAGCTCCCGTGCGAGGAGCCCGATCCGGTGCGCCGCCTGCGGCACGTGAACGCGACGATGACCCGCGGCAAGCACGACCGCCAGCCCGAGAGCGCCGACCTCGCGTTCAAGGCCGCCGCGCATACGCCCGGCGCCGTCCAGCACGCGATCTCTCGCATCTTCGCCAGCCCGCGCACGTTCAACCTCGTCGTCTCCAACATCCCCGGCCCGGCGCCGCCGATGTACATGCTCGGCTGCCCCCTCGAGGCGGCCTACCCGGTGGTTCCGCTGGCCGATCATCACGCGCTGTCGGTCGGCATGACCAGCGTGCGCGACCGCGCCTGCTTCGGGATCTACGCCGACCGCGAGGTGATCCCCGACGCGGGACACTTCGCGCGCGACGTGGACGCGGCGATCGCCGATCTGCTCGCGGGGGCGCCCTGAGCGATGTCCGCCGCCCCACTCCTCAGCAGCGAGCAGACCGAGGCGACTCGCCCCGCGATCCCCGGTGGCGCTCCCAGCCCGCTCCTTGCGCGGCTTGATGCCGGGGTAGGTAAGGGTCATCCGCTGCCGCACACGTACAACGCCGTCGGGTTGGCGGCGGAGCCTTCGGAACCCTGCGGCAGCGTGCAGTGGGCGTGGATCCACAGGATGCGGGGATCGTCGCTGTGGATTGGCGCCACGAACGCGCGCACTTCGCCCGCGGCGATGTAGCGCCGCAGCCGCGCGAGGGTGGGGGAGGGAACCCCGCCCTGGAAGCCCCCGATCGGCAGCACCTCGCTGCCGGTCGCGAGGATGAAGGGCGCGGCGAGGATCGAGGAGTCGGTGGCGAGTGGGATCGGCGTGTTGTAGGTGGAGGCCAGCTGGTCGACCACCTGTTCGTCGACCACCCGCGTCCGCTGCGCCTGCGCCCGGGAGATCGTGGCGGACGCCGGCTCGTATGGCGCGGCGAACGGCCCGAGGCCGCGCGTCACCATCAGCGCGGCGGCGACCCCGGGGAGCAGCAGCGCGCACGCCACAGCGAACGCCACCACGCCGCGCGTCGGCGCTCCGAAGCCGCGGCCGGGGCGACGCGGCGCCCACAGCGATAGTGCGCCCGCGAGACCGAGCACGGCCGCGACCGGCACCAGCCACCCGGGCACAGAGGTGCCACCGTGCAGCAGGTAGATCCCGTAGCCGACACACGCCACCAGCGTCCCCGCGAGCGCCGCCGGCGCCGCGCGGCGATCGCGGTAGCGCCACGCCAACGCGAGGCCGGCGCCGCACAGCGCCCCGGTCGCCGGCGCGAGCGCCGCCACGTAGTAGGAGTTGGGGTAGCCTCCGGCGCTGAAGAAACCCCACAGCACCACCAGCCAAGTTCCCCACAACACCACCGCCGCTCGCAGCGGGTCGCGGCGGTCGGCCCGGGCCCGCCGACGCTCCAGCAGGATCGCCACCGCGGCGATCAGCGCGGCGGGCAGCAGCCAGCCGTCGTCGCGCCCGAACACGCCGCTGAGCAGCCTGCCCGGGCCGGGCGCGGAGCGGTGGGTGGGGGCAGAGCCTTCGGCGAGGCGCACGAGGAACCGCGCCGGGTGGCCGGCCCCGGCGAACACGTTGCTGCGCCCGAGCCGGGAGAGCCCGTCGTATTCGAAGACCTGGCTAAACAGCGAGTCGTTCTGCGTGCCGTCCACGTACGGCCGCTCGTGCGCGGGCACCAGCGAGACCACCGTCATCCAGCTCAGCGACACGACCGCTGTCACCGCCCCGGCGAGCGCCACGTGCCCGAGGCGGGTGCGCAGCCGCGGCGCCGGCGCCGCCAACAGGTAGGTCGCGGCCAGCGCCGGCAGCACCAGCCACGCGGCCAGCATCTTGACCTGAAACGCAAGCCCCACCCACACTCCCGCCAGCAGCAGCGTGCGCAGCCTCCCCTTGGCGCCAGCCGGGGGACTCCCCGTTTCAGCCACCGCCGCGGAGGTAGCGTCGGCGGCCAGCACCAGCAGCAGGATCAGCAGCGAGTCGGCCACGTTGCCACGGTTGAGCGCGACCGTCACCGGGCTGGTGGCGAGCACCGCGGCGGCGAGGATCCCCGCCACCGGCCCCGCGAGGCGTCGCACCGCGCGGTACAGCACGAGGATCGTCAGCACCCCCTCGATCACCTGGGGCAGCACGATCGTCCACACGTGGAACCCGAAGATCCGCAGCGACAGCGCGGGCGGCCACAGCGCCCCCGGCAGCTTGTCCACCGACACCGTGCCGGCCGGGTCGAACGCGCCGAAGAAGAAGTTGTGCCAGCTGCCCGCCATGCTGCGCGCCGCCGCCCCATAGAAGTCCTCCAGAGCCGCCCCGTTCATCCCCCACGCGTAGGCCAACCCCGCCACCGCGGCGATCCCCAGCAGCGCCGGCCGCGCCCACGGCGGCTGGTCGGGCGGCGAGCGCCAGAAGCGCGCACGCTCCCCGACCGATCGCCCCGCAGCCTCCCGCATCCAGGGGAGCTTAGCCGGATGCGCTTCCTGAGACGTTTCAGACTTACGGAACGGGCGCGAGGCGTAGCAGGCCGGGGACGTCGTCAAAGGCGGGGTCGCTGCTTGCGATCGCTTCGCAACCTGCCAACAGCGCGTGGGCGGCGTGGAAGGAATCACGTGGGCCAAGTCCAGGTCGGGCCATCAGCGACCTCGCGCGCTCGACCACGGCGCTGTCGGTGGGCCACAACTCGAAGTGCGAGCGAGTCCACGGCACGCCAGGTCGCGGTGAGGCGACGCCGCACTGTCCGCATCGCCGTTTGCGCGTCCGCTCGAAACGCCGAGAGCGGATCCTCGACGCCGTCGTCGCGCAGCCACGCGAGGATCAGTCGGTAGGCCAACTCATCGTGGACCAGGGCGCTGACCACGCCGCCCTCCACAGTCACATGCGCGAGTACTCTGCGGCGCCAATCCTCAAGCGACGACGCCTCCGAGTGCCCTGATCGCAGATGCACGTAGAGGAAGTTCGTATCGAGATAACAGCGGCTCAAGGTGACCGCAGGGCGCGCTCCAGCCCGGAATCAACGTGCTCGGACCGGTGGTCGGCGAGGACCTGCGCGAGCTCATCTGGGTCAGCCTGACCGGCAGCGCCCGCGGTGCTCACCCATGCGTTCGCGGGATCCGGCCGGCTCGTCCAAAGGGCACCTGGTGTGACCTTGAGTGTCGAGGACAGCCGTGCGATCGTCTCAAGATCCACCCGGGTCGCGCGCCCCGCGAGAATGTTGCGCACGGTCTTCTCGTCGAGTCCCGCGGCCGCGGCAAGCTGGGGAGTGCGCCAACCGCGTTGTGCCGCCAACTCGGCAACTCGCCATGTGAGGGTGCGCATCAGGACAATCATACCATAATGGGAGGATATTCCCCAAATACGGACGTGTTGCGCGCCGGATCCCCTCCTGGCGCGTGTCACAGGCGGTCTTTATCCGGGCTGCGCTCCACCGCGTGTACGCGATAAGGTACACTCATCGCATATGGCGAAGACGATCCCGGTGCGCGACTTCCGTAGCAACCTTGCCCAGGTGCTGAGCGACGTCGCCGACCGGCGCGACCACGTTGTCGTCACCCGGAATGGCCGCCCGGCTGCCGCGCTGGTGCCGATCGACGAGTACGAGGCGCTGGAGGAGACCGCCGAGATCCTCTCCGACCCCGATGTGCTCGCCGCGCTGCAGGCAGGCCTCGGTGAACTCGCACGCGGGGAGACGATCGAGTTCGGTGATCTGCGCCGTGAGCTCGCCGAGCGACGAGCCGCGAGATGATCCGTGGCGCGCATAGTTCTCGCGCGCCGTGCCCGCTCTGAGCTGCTCGAGCTCGACTGGCCGCTGATCGACGCGGTCGAGGAGGCGCTCGGACTGCTCGGACGCGACCCCCACGCGGGATATCCACTTCGAGGCAGGCTACGGGGGCTGCGCTCGCTGCGGGTCGGTTCGTATCGGATCATCTACCAGCTTTCTGAGGACGACAGGACGGTTCGCGTCGCCACGATCCGCCATCGCTCCACCGTTTACCGCTCCGACCCGCGGTAGTCGAATCTGTTTGACTCCAAATGGCGACACCGAGGACCGTGTGACCGACCCGAGGCGATGCCAAGATGGCACTGTGGCGACGGCTGAGGACCAACCGACCCTGATCGTGCTCGACGCGGCGGCCTGGGCGCAATGGCTGGCGAGCAACCACGAGCACTCCCCCGGTGTTTGGTTGGGCCTCGCGAAGAAGGGCACCACCGAGCCGACCAGCCTGATCTACGACGAGGCGCTGGAGGAGGCGCTGTGCCACGGCTGGATCGACGGCCAGGTGCGGCGGCTGGACGCGCGCATCTACCGCCAGCGCTTCACGCCCAGGCGGCCGCGCAGCGAATGGTCCAAGCGCAACGTGGGGATCGTTGCGCGGTTGACGAGCGAAGGCCGGATGCGCCCGGCGGGGATCGCGGCGATCGAGCGGGCGAAGGCGGACGGGCGCTGGGAGCGGGCTTACGCGGGGCCAGCCACGATCGAGGTGTCGGAGGACCTCGCGGTGGCGCTCCGGGCGCAGCCGGCGGCGCTGGCGATGTTCGAGGTGCTCACCAGCCAGAACCGCTATGCCGTCCTGTACCGGATCGACAACGCCAAGCGGGCGGACACGCGCGCACGGCGGATCGAGCAGTTCGTGGCGATGCTGGCTCGCGGTGAGACGCCGCATCCGCAGAGACGCAAGCGTCCCGACCAACCTCCCCGGTGAGGCAGCGTCAGCACCTGTACCACAACGGCCACGGCGGCGGCGCACGATGGAGGATCTCTTCAACGGGGTTAACCGCCGCGCCGCGAGGGGTCGGGCCACCAGCATCATCGGTATAGTCCCTGCCGCTCGCAAGGCCATGCCAAAACAGGGGGGGAAGGTGTCTACCCAAGCTCTGTCGCCCATCTCGGAGAAGCTCGCGTTTTACCGGCGCGCGGCCAACTACATCGCGGTGGCGATGATCTATCTGCAGGACAACCACCTGCTGGAGGAACCCCTGAAGCCCGAGCACGTCAAGCACCGCCTGCTCGGCCACTGGGGCACGGTGCCCGGGATCAACCTGATGTACGCGGGGCTCAACCGCATGATCCTCGACACCGACGCAAGCGTGCTGCTGGTGACCGGCCCCGGTCACGGCGCGCCCGCCAACCTCGCCAACCTGTGGATCGACGGCTGCCTGGAAGAGGTCAAGCCCGAGATGAGCCGCGACCGCGAGGGCCTCTCAAAGCTCGTGCGCCTCTTCTCCTGGCCGGGCGGCTTCCCCAGCCACATCGCCCCGATCGTGCCCGGCACGATCCACGAGGGGGGTGAGCTGGGCTACGCGCTGGCCACCGCCTTCGGGGCGGCGCTCGACAACCCCGAGCTGATCGTCGCCTGCATCGTCGGCGACGGCGAGGCGGAGACCGGGCCGACCGCCGGCGCGTGGCATTCCACCAAGTTCCTCGACCCCGCCACCTCCGGCGCGGTGCTGCCGATGCTGCACCTCAACGGCTACAAGATCGCCAACCCGACGATCTTCAGCTCGATGAGCGACACCGAGCTGACCAAGCTGTTCGAGGGGTATGGCTGGCACCCGCTGATCGTGCAGGGCGACGATCTCGACGGCGAGCTGGCCGCCGCGCTCGACACCGCCCACGGCGAGATTCGCGAGTTGCAGAGCGCCGCGCGCGAAGGCAGCCGGCCGGTGCGCCCGATCTGGCCGATGCTGATCGTGCGCTCGCCGAAGGGCTGGACCGGCATCCGCGAGCTCGACGGCATCCAGGTGGAGGGCACCTCCAAGTCCCACCAGGTGCCCGCGATGCAGGCCCGCACCAACCCCGAGCACCTGCGGGCGCTGGAGGAGTGGCTGCGCTCCTACGGCCCCGAGGAGCTGTTCGCCGCGGACGGCGGACCGGCCGCGGAGATCGCCGCGATGTGCCCGACCGGCGAGCGGCGGATGGGCGTCAACCCGCACGTCAACGGGGGCCGCATGCGCGTCGCGCTGCAGCTGCCCGAGCTGAACACCCACGCCGTCGCGCTCGATCGCCCCGGCGGCACTTCAGAGAGCTCGCTCGGCGCGGTCGGCGAGTACCTCGCCCAGGTGTTCGAGCTCAACCGCGAGCAGGCCAACTTCCGCGTTGTGTGCCCCGACGAGGTCGCCTCCAACCGGCTGGGGGCGCTGTTCAAGGTCGAGAACCACGCCTACGAGTGGCCGGTCGATCCCGACATCAACCCCGACTACAAGCCCGACGGGCGGATCATGGAGGTGCTCTCCGAGCACAACTGCCAGGGCTGGCTGCAGGGGTACGTGTTGACCGGCCGCCACGGCATCTTCCCCTGCTACGAGGCATTCATCCCGATCGTCGACGGGATGGTCAACCAGTACGGCAAGTTCCTGAAGATGTCGCGCGAGGAGGCGCCCTGGCGCGAGCCGGTCGCCTCACTGAACTACCTGCTCACATCGGAGGGCTGGCGCCAGGACCACAACGGCTACTCCCACCAGATGCCGGGCTTCATCAACTCGATGCTCAACCGCCGCGAGGAGCACGCCCGCGTGTACGTGCCGCCGGACGCCAACACGCTGCTGGCGACCGTCGACCACTGCCTGCAGGCCACCAACTGCATCAACCTGATCATCGGCTCCAAGCTGCCGCTGCCGCAGTGGCTGACGATGGATGAGGCCCGCGAGCACGTGCGCCTCGGCGCCTCGGCGTGGGATTGGGCGAGCAGCAATGACGACGGCGACCCCGACCTGGTGCTGGCCAGCTGCGGCACGATCCCCACGATCGAGCTGTTGGCGGCCGCCAGCCTGCTCAAAGAGGACGTGCCGGACCTGAAGGTGCGCTTCGTCAACGTCACCAACCTGTTCGCGCTGGCGGCGCCCGGCAAGCACCCCGACGCGATGGCGGCGGGCGCCTTCACCGAGCTGTTCACCAAAGGCCGGCCGGTGATCTTCAACTTCCACGGCTACCCCTCGGCGGTCCACCAGCTGATCCACCGCCGTCCCAACCAGGAGCGCTTCCATGTGCGCGGCTACGCCGAGGAGGGCACCACCACCACGCCGTTCGACCTGCTGGCGATGAACGGGGTCGATCGCTACCAGCTGGCGATCGAGGCGCTGAGCCGCGTGGACCTCGGGATCAGCGACAACATCGGTGGCATGTCCGGCGCCTTTGCAGTGCGCAACATCGGCGGCGCCCAGGAGGCGATCGCCAAGTACCGCGAACAGCTCGCCGAGTACCGGCGGTACGTGCGCGCGGAAGGCAACGACCCGCCGGAGCTGACCAACTGGGTGTGGCCGGGGTCGAAGGCGTGAAGAGGCGCAGAGAACACGCGATGGGGCAGGGATCGACGATGGCGCGGGGATCGCTGACCGTGGGCGGCGCGAGGGAGCGATGAGCACGGAATCCGCGCAACGGGCAAACGCTCAGCTTCAGGCCGGCGAATATCGCGCGGCCCGCGAGCTGGCGCTGGCGGGCCTGGCCGACGCGCCGGATGACGTCGAGCTGCTCCTGCTCGCCGGGCGCGCCGGTGTGGAGCTCGACGCCGAGGACGCCACCGAGCAGCTGCGGCGCGCCACCGAGCTGGCCCCCGAGCGGGCCGACGCCTGGCACCACCTGGGGGAGGCGCTCGCGACGGAGGGCCGCATGGACGAGGCCAACGACGCGTTTCGCCGCGCGGTCGAGCTCGACCCCACCGACCAGGTGGCGCTCAGCCACCTCGGCCACACCTCCGCCGCGACCGGGCGCGAAGAGGAGGCCGTCGGCTACCTCAGCCAAGCCGCGCAGAACATGCGCGGCGCCTCCACCGCGGCGATCAACCTCGTCGACATGTACCGCACGCTCGGTCACTACGACGAGGCCCTGGCCCAGGCGCAACGGATCGCGGAGGCCGAGCCCGACGATCTGGTGGCCGTGCTCGACGTGGCCGAGCTCAGCCTCGAGGTCGGCCAGCTCGCGGAGGCGGTCGCGGCCTTCCAGCGCCTGCGCCAGCTCGACGACGTCCCCGGGCACGAGATCTACCCGCTGCACGGCATCCTCAAGGCCGAGATCGAGCGCGGGGATTGGCAGCGGGCGCTGGAGCTCGCCCGCGAGGTGCCGCTCAGCGACTCCGAAGGGCGCGCGGTCAACCTGATCGCCTTCCTGCAGGCGCAGAGCGGCGAACCGGCCGAGCAGGCGCCCACCCGCGAGGAGATCGATGCCGCGCTGGGCGCATCGCTTCATGAGTACCGGCGCATGCACGCCGACGATCGCCGTCTGGCAACGGAAGATCTCCTTGGCTGAGCTCGCCACAGCTGGCCGAAACGGGGATTCGCGCCAAGGGCGCGTGTCTCCCGGCTTCGGTCGCGCCGACGTGGTCGAGTGGTTTCGCTGCCCCTCCTGCGCGGCGTTCGTCTACCACAAGCGCCTGCGCCGCAACCTCGGCGTGTGCCCCGACTGCAACCACCACTTCCGGCTGCGCATCCGCGAGCGCCTCGGCCAGCTGCTGGACGAGGACAGCTTCCAGGAGCTCAGCGGCGACCTGGAGATCCTCGACGCGCTCTCCTTCGCCGACTCCAAGCCCTACACGGAGCGGATCGTCCAGGCGCAGAAGAAGAGCGAGACCAAGACCGGCGCGCTGCACGGCACCGGCACGATCGACGGCCTGCCGATCGTCGTGGCGGGCATCGACTTCTCGTTCATCGGCGGCTCCATGGGCGGAGCCGTCGGCGAGTCGATCACGCGCGCGGCCGAGCTGGCGCTCCAGACCCGCACCCCGCTGCTGGTGATCTCCGCCTCCGGCGGCGCGCGCATGCAGGAGGGATGCGTCTCGCTGATGCAGATGGTCAAGACATCCCAGGCGGTGGCGCGGCTGGCGGAGGAGGGCGTGCTGTTCATCTCGCTGCTCACCGACCCCACCTACGGCGGCGTCAGCGCCTCATACGCGACGCTTGGCGACATCCTGATCGCAGAGCCCGACGCGCACATCGGCTTCGCCGGTCCCACCGTCATCGAGCAGACTATCCGCCAGAAGCTGCCCGACGGGTTCCAGACCGCCGGCTTCCTGCTCGATCACGGGATGCTCGACCTGGTCGAGCCGCGCGAGAGCCTGCGCCGCACGATCCGCAACCTGCTCGAGTTGCACGCACGGGCAGAGGCGGCGCGCGGCGAGGATGCGGCGGCGCGCCAGGGACGCCTGCCGGCCGTCGAGGGGACCGCGGCGATCGTCGATCCCGGGCAGCTGCCGGCGCGCGACCCTTGGGAGATCGTGCAGCTCGCGCGCCACATCGACCGGCCGCGGTTCCTCGACATCGTCGGCTTCGCCTTCGACGGCTTCCAGGAGCTGCACGGCGACCGGATGTTCGAGGAGGACCACGCGATCATCGCTGGCCTCGCGCAGCTCGGGGAGATGGCGGTGATGGTGATCGGCCAGCAGAAGGGCCACACCACCAGCGAGCTGGTCGAGCACAACTTCGGCATGCCCGAGCCCGAGGGCTACCGCAAGAGCATGCGGCTGATGCGCTACGCCGCGCGCTTCGGTATGCCGCTCGTGACGATCGTCGACACGCCCGGCGCCTACCCGGGGCTGGGCGCCGAGGAGCGCGGGCAGTCCAACGCGATCGCCGAATCGATCATGCTGATGTCGCGCCTGCCGGTGCCCGCCGTGACCGTCGTCACCGGCGAGGGCGGCAGCGGTGGCGCCCTGGCGATCGCCGCGGGCGACCGCGTGCTGATGATGGAGAACGCCTACTACTCGGTGATCAGCCCCGAGGGCTGCTCCACGATCCTCTTCAAGGACGCCTCCGCCGCCCCGCGCGCCGCCAAGGCGCTGCGCATCACGAGCCCCGAGCTGCTGCGCCTGGGCGTGATGGACGCGGTCGTGCCCGAGCCCGAGGGCGGCGCGCAAACCGACCCCGCGGCCGCCGGCGCCAACCTCAAGGCCGCGATCGTCGCCACCCTCAGCGAACTGCTCCCGCTGAGCACCGACCAGCTGATCGCCCAGCGCTACGAGCGCTTTCGCAAGTTCGGCACCCCCGGGCGCCAGCCAACACTTCCGCCACTATCACAGGGGGAGACATCATGAGCGACAACGAGAAGACCCAAGCCAGCCCCGACCGCGAGCTGATCGAGTCGGTGTGGGCCGAGGCCCGCGACCTGATCAAGCGGCTGGAGGGCAGCACCGTGCAGCGCTTCGCGGTCGCCGCCGGCGACTACAAGATCGAGATCGAGCGCGGCGCCCCGCCGACCGCGCAGGGTGTGCCGGGCGTAGCCCCTCCCCCTCCCCCTCCTCCCAGCGGACCGATCGCCACCGGGGCGGGCCCCGGTCTCAGCATCGCCCCGGGCGCGCGCATGGCCTCTGGCGTGTTCACGATCGGCGATCTGCAGGCGGACAACCGGGTACCGGTGCTGGCGCCGCTGGTCGGCACCTTCTACAGCTCCGCGCAGCCCGGCGCCAAGCCGTTCGCGGAGGTCGGCACCACCGTTGAGCCGGGCGAGACCGTGTGCATCGTCGAGGCGATGAAGATGATGAACGAGGTCGCCGCCGGCGAGGGCGGCAAGGTCGCCGAGATCCTCGTCGAGAACGGCGACTGGGTGGAGTTCGAGCAGGTGCTGATGTACCTGGAGCCCGCGGATGCCCGCTGAGCTGCGCCATGCTGCGTCCTCGGTCGCTCGCGTGCAAAGCACGCCACGCTCCCTGCGTCCTTGCCTGGCTTGCTCAGCGAACACCGCGGAGGCTTGAGAATGTTCGAGAAGGTTCTGATCGCCAACCGGGGTGAGATCGCGCTGCGCGTGGCGCGCGCCTGCCGGGAGCTCGGCATCAAGTCGGTCGCGATCTACTCCACCGCCGACGCCGAGTCTGCCGTCGTGCGCTTCGCCGACGAGGCCGTGCACGTCGGGCCCCATCACCCCGGCAAGAGCTACCTGCACATCCCCAACGTGATCGGCGCCGCCCAGAAGACCGGCGCCGACGCGATTCACCCCGGCTACGGCTTCCTCTCCGAGGACCCCTTCTTCGCCGAGATCTGCTCCGACAACGGGATCACGTTCATCGGGCCGCGCCCCGAGGTGATGGAGAAGGTCGGCGACAAGGCGATCGCCCGCGATCTGATGCAGAAGGCCGGCCTGCCGCTCTTGCCCGGGACGATCGAGCCCGTGCAGACCGCGGAGGAGGCGCAGGAGATCGCCGACGGGATCGGCTACCCGGTGATCATCAAGGCCGTCGCCGGGGGCGGCGGACGGGGCATGAACGTCGTGCGCCGCGCCGAGGACCTCGCGCGCCTCTACGCCACCACGCGCGCCACCGCGCAGGCGGTGTTCAAGGACAGCGCCGTCTACATCGAGCGCTACCTGGAGGCCCCCCGCCACACCGAGGTGCAGCTGGTGTGCGACAGCCACGGCAACGGCGTGTACTTCTTCGAACGCGACTGCTCCGTGCAGCGCCGCCACCAGAAGCTGATCGAGGAGGCGCCCTCCATCCATCTCTCCGACGCGCAGCGCAAAGACATCGGCGAGCGCGCCGTCGCCGGCGCCCTCTCGGTCGGCTACACCGGCGCCGGCACGATGGAGTTCCTGCTCGACCACGACGGCAACCTCTCCTTCATGGAGATGAACGCCCGCATCCAGGTCGAGCATCCCGTCAGCGAGATGGTCACCAGCGTCGATCTGATCCAGGAGCAGATCCGCGTCGCCGCCGGCGAGCCGCTGTCGGTCACCCAGGAGGATGTGGTGCTGCGCGGCCACGCCATCGAGTGCCGCGTCAACGCCGAGGACCCCGACCGCGACTTCGCCCCCGCCGCCGGGCGCCTGGACGTCTACGTGCCGCCGGGCGGGCCGTGGACGCGCGTGGACTCCCACTGCTACCCGGGCTGGAACATCGCTCCGTTCTACGACTCGCTGATCGCCAAGCTGATCGTGTGGGCGCCCACCCGCCTTGAGGCGATCGAGCGGATGGACCGCGCGCTATCGGAGTTTCAGATCGAAGGGCGCGGCGTGAAGACCACGATCCCCTTCCACCGCCGCGTGCTCGCCGACGCGCAGTTCCGCTCCGGCGACGTCACCACCGACTTCGTCGAGCACTTCCTCGCGGGCGAGGCCGTGATCGCGACATGAGCCACGGCTTTGCGCGAGATCCGCGAGCGGCCCCGAGCAGGACCGCCTGCCCCACACACCTGCGACCCACCCACCCCAAGGAGACCCAATGAGCAGCGGTGAAGCCGCAGTCGAGATGTTGCCCGAGGTGCTTGACTACCTGGGCGAGCAGCGCACTTTGACGCTCGCCACCGCCAGCCCCTCCGGGGTACCCCACGCCGGCACCTTCCTGTACGTGCACGACGGCCCCGAGCTGTACTTCTGGACCAAGGCGCACACCACCACCGCCCGTCACATCGAGCAGAACCCGCTCGTTGCCTTCACCATCGACGGGCCCTCCGACGACCTGGAGAAGATCCGCGGGCTGCAGGGCATGGGGGAGTGCCGCGTGATCCTCAGCGGCGAGCAGATCGCGCGCGTGGCCGACATCTTCGGGCAGAAGTTCCCGGCGCTCTCGCCCGGCACCACGATGACGATCTCGTTCTTTCGCATCGTGGCCAGCGAGCTGCAGTTCACCGACAACACCGACGCCTCCGTCCACCAGCAGGAGGGGACCTTCGGCGTGGACTTCCACCGCGAGCGCGCCTACTCCGTGTTCAGCGACCTGCCTTTGCAGAGCGTCTCCAGCCTCACCGGCGAGCTGCAGATCCTCGACTTCCCCGCCGGCGAGACGATCGCCCGCGCCGGCGGCCCGGCCGACAAGTTCTTCATCGTCGTCGACGGCGCCGTCGAGGTCAGCCGCGAAGGGGTCGGCGGCGAGGCTCCGGTGTCGCTCGGTCCCGGTCAGTTCTTCGGAGAGCTCGCGATCCTGCGCGACCGCCCGCGCACGGCCACGCTGAAGGCGCTCGAGCCCACGCGGGTGCTGGCGCTGGACCGCGATACGTTCCGTGACATCGTCGCCGAGTCCCTGGGGACGACCAAGGACTTCGACGCGATCGTGCGCGAGCGGCTGCGGAGCCTCGACTGAGGGGCTCCCCGCGAGCACGCGCCCCGCTCATGTCAGCGCCAGCATTCAGCAGCAAGGACTTCCGCGACACGGTCGGCGCGTTCGCCACCGGCGTCACGGTGATCACCACCCGCGGGGAGGAGCACTCCTACGGGATGACCGCCAACGCCTTCTCCTCCGTGTCGCTCGACCCGCCGCTGGTGCTCGTGTGCACGATCGCGCGCTCGGAGGGCTCCGAGCACCTGCGGCGCAACGGGGTGTTCGCGGTGAACGTCCTCGGCACCCACCAGGAGCCGCTGTCGCGCTACTTCGCCTCCAAGGACCGCCCCCGCGGGCGCGACGCGTTCGCCGACGTGGCCCACAGGATCGCCACCAGCGGCTCGCCGATCCTCGAGGACGCCCTCGCCTATCTCGACTGCCGGTTGCACGCCGAGCACGCGGCCGGCGACCACGACATCTTCATCGGCGAGGTTTTGGAGCTGGGGGTGCACGACACGGCCGAGCCGCTGATCTTCCACCGCGGGCAGTACCGGCTGCTCGGGGCGGGGTAGGGCTTCAGTTGCGAGGCTCGCGCTCGTAGCGCCCAGCCAGGTATTCGTCGACCCAGGCGCGCGTGCTGCGCCACGTGCCGTCGGCGGCCTTCGAGGCGTTGAGACGGCCCCGCGTCGCAGCGACACGTAGCGCATTCGCGGATATCGGCTCGGATGCCAAAGCGGGCAGCGGGACCAGTCGTGACGAGCCGGCAATGGCGGGAACGACGAACTTGTGGAGGTTGTCGAGGATGGCGCGGGCGAGCAGCTCTCCGAGGGGGCCATGGTCGTCCTGATCGGCGCGCTGGAGCGCGGCCAAGTAACGCCTGCGATCTCCCTTGAAGATGATCGCGGGGGGATAGCCGAGCCTGACCAGGAGCAGATTGAGAACGAGCCGGCCAGTGCGCCCGTTGCCGTCGAGAAATGGATGGATCTGCTCGAAGCGCGCATGCACGTTGGCCAGCGCTTCGGGTTCAATGTCCTCACCCTTCCGGCCCAGCGTTTGCACCTCGCCGATCCAGTCGGTGACCGTGGCGGGGACCTCGGGCCACGGTGGCGGGTGCATGCCGCCTGGAAACGGCGGGATGTCGTGCTCGCGGAATGAGCCTGGACGCTCGCGATGGCCGGCGCTTGGGTGAGGCGCGACATCCCATGCGGGTGTGAGTGCGAGGCGGTGGATGTGGCGAAGCTCGGTCAGCGAGAGCAGCTCGCCGCTCGACCATGCTCCGGGGTCGAGCGCCTGCCCGTAGACCCAGTTGGCGGCATCGGCGTAGCCACGCACCTCCATGTACTCCCTGAGCTCCTTGTTGCCCACCGCCCGGCCCTCCTCGAGCAGTTGCTCGACCTGCTTGAGTACGAGTGTGTTGCCCTCGATGGCAGTCGAGTGATGAGCCTCCTCGAGCCATATCCCGCGCCAGATGCCGTCTGCTTCGCCAGGCGAGGGCAGGCCGCCGAGCCGGTCGCGCAGTTCGCCGATCTGCACCCGAAGGCGATCGTAGACGGCAGCCCGCGTGGGCCGGCCGCGGTTGACCACGGTGATTTTGTGCGGATCAAGCATGATCCAATTGTACCGAACATCTTTCTAAGTGTGCGGCTGATGCCAAAGCAATTGCACCGAACAAATGCGAGTACCCGCTCGCGATTCAGGCCGTCGCCCCGGCGAACGCCGCCAGCTTCTCCGGCGAGTCGGCGGCGAACACTTCGACGTCGCTGTCGATCTGGCGCACCAGCCCGCCCAGCACGCGCCCGGGGCCGAGCTCCAGCACCCTCGTGCAGCCCTCCGCCACGAGCGTGTGCACGCAATCCACCCACAGCACCGGGCTCGCGATCTGCGCCACCAGCGCCCGGCAGACCTCCGCGCCGGTTCTGATCACCGTGCCCGAGGCGTTGGCTACCAGCGGCACCTGCGGGTCCTTCCACGTGAGCTTGTCCATCGCCGCGGCCATCTCGCGCTGGACGGGCTCCATCAGCACGCTGTGGAAGGCGGCCGACACCTTCAGGCGCACCGCCTTGCTCGCGCCGGCCTCCTCGGCCAGCTCCAGCAGCCTCTGCACCCCCGCCTCCTCCCCGGAGACGACGGTCTGGCGCGGGCTGTTGAAGTTGGCCGGAGCCACCGTGCCCACCTCAGAGGCCGTCTCGCACAACGCCCGCACGTCCTCGGCCGGCAGGCCGACGATCGCCGCCATGCCGCCGGGGCGCTCCGAGCCGCAGTTGGCCATCAGCCTCCCGCGCAGCGAGACCAGCTCCATGCCCGCCTGCAGGTCGAGCGCGCCCGCGGCGACCGCCGCCGTGTCCTCGCCCAGGCTGTGCCCCGCCACGAAGTCGGGCTCCAGACCCGCCTCGCGCGCCAGCTCGTGGATCGCGAGCGACAGTGCAAACAGGGCCGGCTGAGTCACGTCGGTGCGAGTCAGCTCCTCGATCGGCCCCTCCAGGGCGAGCTGGCGGACCGGCAGCCCCGAGGCCGCGTCGGCGAGGCCGAAGTAGCGATCGAACAGCTCGGGGCGCGCGTTGAGCAACTCCGTGCCCATGCCGACACGCTGCGAGCCCTGTCCTGGAAATACAAATGCCGTTGCACTCATGTTCAGCGCTCCTTGTCTCCGCTGCCGATTGTTGCGCGTCGCTGAGAAGCTAACGTAGATCGATGCGTCACGTCGGGTAGGCTACGTCGGGTGTATTCAAGGAAGTCGGATGATGCGCCACCGTGACGATCGTGTGTTGATTGTTGGTGCGGGGCCGAGTGGGCTTGCGTCTGCTATTGCGCTGCGGCGGGTTGGTATTAGGGCTGAGGTGTTTGAGCGGTCCCCGCGGCATTTGGCGTTTGGTGGCGGGTTCACGATTCGCAGTAATACGGTGAAGTTGTTGTTGCGGCTTGGGGTGGGTCAGCGGTTGCTGGAGAAGGGTGTTGAGTATCGTTCGTTTGAGTACTACTCGGCGAGCGGCCGGCGGTTGAACGGTCTGCCTGAGGGTGAGGTTGCGGATGCTTGGGGGACTCCGAGTATCGGTGCGTTGCGTGCCGACCTTTACGCGGCGTTGATGGCGGAGATCGATCAGGATGTGGTGCATCTCGGTGCGCGGTTTGTTGGTGCTACGCAGGACGAGGATGGTGTGACCGCGCGTTTCGCGGACGGGCGCGAGGAGCGCGGCAGGCTGCTGCTGGGATGCGATGGGATGCACTCGGTCGTCCGCGCACTCGTGCTGGAGGGTGCCGAGCCGATCTATGCGGGCTTTGTCACGTGGCGCAACTCGGTTATCCAGGAGCCTGTGATCGTGCCGAGAGGTGAGGTGCGCCTGTACCTCGGTGTTGGCAAGGCGATCGTGATGTTTCCGTGCAGCGAGCGGCAGTTGTCGATGGACTGTTTTGTCCGGGGCCCCGCGGGTGGCTCGGATCCCCCCGGACGGGTCAAGGAGACTCTGCTCGAGACGTTCGCCGGGTTCAGCGACACGGTGAAGCGTGCGTTGGCGGCCACGGAGGAGTCGAGCTTCAGTCGTGATGATATGTACCAGCGCGATCCCGGTCCCACCTGGTTCAAGGGGCGGATCGTGCTGCTTGGTGACTCGATCCACCCGACGACGCCGTTCGTTGGGCAGGGTGCGGGTGCCGCGATGGAGGACGGTATCGCGCTTGCCAAGGAGCTTGCGCTGACGCGCGATCTTGGCCATGCCGAGGATGTTCGGGCCGCGCTGAGCGCGTATGAGTGGCGGCGACGGGATCGCGCGGCGTGGATCGTCGGCTCGGCGGGGCGTAGAGCCAAGATGGTCGGTTTGACCAATCCTGTTGCCGCGTCGGGGCGCAACTTCGTGTTGAGCAAGCTGCCAGCGAGAGTTCTGCGTAAGGAGATGGAGCGGGCCGTTTTCTACGAGTAGCAGCGCGGAGGCTGTCAGTTTGAGTGTTGTTGCGCCCGCATCGGTGACGCTACGCGGCGGCCGGCGGCGGCCCTGCCACGGGTGGTCCGCCCACGCCCGGCGGGGGGCCGAACCGCGGAGCCGGTGCGGTCGGGTCCCAAAAGGCGTCGATCCCGGGACACAGCCCACGCGCGTCCTCGATCGTCAGCCCGGACCCGTCGAGGAGGCCGTCGGCCTCCCACCTGGACGGGTCCAGCCCGACGGCGAGCGGGTTGACCGGCCCATCGATCGCCGGCGCGTCCGGCACCGCCTTGAGCGCTTGGGCGAACACCGCGATCAGGAACGCCTCCTGGTTGCGGACCTGCAATTGCAGCTCGCCGCGCAGCGCGTCGTCGTCTGGAAGCGGCTTGACCAGGCCGATCATCGCTTCCATCGATGGTTTGATGAGCGGCGGATGTAGCACCGGCGTGTCGCCGACGTTCAGTTCGTGCCATTCACGGAACAGCTTTTGAGCGCTCACATTGAGCTCGGCCAGGCGCTCGAGCAGGTGGCTCGTCGCCTTCATGAACTCGATGTCGGCGATCTTCTCCCTGATCATCACGAAAGCGGGGCCGCCGTGGCTCGTCAGGAAGGTCCACGTCAGGGCGGCCGGCAGCACCCACGAATCACCAAACACCGGGTACATGTCTCGGTAGCGACACACGACGTTCTCGAACGTGCGCTTGTAGAGGCCGTTGTAGTACTCGACGCGCTCAGCAACGTCCTCGCCATCCAGCTCGCGGACGACCAGCTCGGTCGTGAGCGTGTTGCTCAGGCAGATGAAGTCCGAGCCCGGGGAGAAGAACGGATCGGCGAACGCCGCGGCCTCGCCCACCAGCGTCCAGCGGTCGTTCGAGCACATCTGCGTAACGTCGTAGGAGAAGTTCTCCACGCGCAGAAAATCCTCGATGTCGTCCAGCCGGCCCTCGACCGACGCGGCGAGCTGCGGCTCGTGCTCGCGCAGCCAGTTCAGCATCGCATCGAACGAGCTGATCTCCTCAAACGGGTGCACCCGCGGGTCCGCGCACACACCGATGCTGATCGGCCCCGTCGCCAACGGAATCAGCCACACCCAGTAACCCTCGCCCATCAGGTGGTTGGTGCTGAACTGACGGATCCCCGGCTTCGACATCACCCCCATCCACTCGGAGTCCGACGCGCCCCACTGCTCCAGGTCGAGCCCGCCCGCCAGCCGGAACCAGGCGGAGTTGATGTGATGCCCGGAATCGGCGGCCAGCCCCAGCTTGCGCTTGAGCAGCGAAGCTCGCCCGGCCGCGTCAACGACCCACCGTGCGGTCGTCGACGAGCGCTCGCCGAACAAATCGAACGCGATCGTGTGCCGGTCGCCGAGCTCGATCTCCCGCACACGAGCCCCTCCGGTCACGTCGACGCCACACTCGCGGGCGCGTGCCGCCAGCCTGTTCTCGAACAGGCCACGATCGACCTGGAACGTCTCAAATGGCGGATACACCGCCGGACCGAGCTCCACGCGCTTGGTGATGTCCGTGTTGCCGGCCGCCGGCGGGAAGAACCGCAGACCGCACTTGACGTTCTGCTCCCCCCGGAGGTGATCCGCCATCCCGATCACATTCGCGAAGTAGCTGGCTCCGGCCGGCACCGTCGACTCGCCAACCTTGAACGCCGCCAGCGGCGCGGGACCCTCACGCTTCTCCAGCACCAGCACGCTGGTGTCGGGGCGTCGCTGCTTGATCTGGATCGCGACCGTCAGCCCAGCCAGCCCACCCCCGAGCACGACGACGTCGTAGTCGTCGCCGGGCGGCCGCAGCGCCCCGATCTCAACCACTGACAAGCTCCGCTCATTCACAACGCCGCCCTTCCTCGCCGACTCGGTTTACGCCCACAGGCCCGTATCGCCCGGCCAAGACGTGAAGCATCACAGATTACGGTGTTGCCGGTCGCCCGCAACGAGCTTCGCGACCTGATGGTGCAATATGATGCCCCGAAGCAAACCACTGGGGGCTCAGCGATGTCGGAACGACTCACGTCAAGCGGATTGCCGGTGCACATTCCGAGCGGTGACACGGATTCTGTGTTCGTAGACGCGGTTGGCATCAGATACCTCCTGACGGGCGCGCAGACCGGAGGGCGCATGACGCTCCTCGAGATCCCGTGCAAGCCCCAATCGGTGGTTGCCCCCGTTCATACGCACACGCTCGAGGACGAGTATCAGCTGATCCTCGAGGGCGAGGTCGGCTTCGAGCTCGACGGCGAGGTCTTCCATGCTAAGGCGGGAGACCTGGTCATCCAGGAGCGCAACGTTCCGATGGCGATCTGGAATCCGACCGATCGGCCGGCGCGCCTCCTGGTGATGTTCACCCCCGGCGGCTATGACAAGTACCTCCAGGAGGTGACCCCCCTGATCGTGGCCGGCAGGCGGGATGAGATGTCGTCGGTGTGGGTGAGGTATGGCCTGGACATCGACCCGTCCACGATTCCGCGGATCATTCGGGAGCAAGGGCTGAAGCCGCAAGGTGGCGGCGGACCCCCTGGCGGCGGTCCTCCCGGCGGCGGACCCCCAAAGGCAGCCGCCCCATGATCGACGACGACCTGAAGGCAAAGCGCGAGGCGACGGTGCTCGAGCACTTCCGCGCCGAGAACGAACACGACCTTGATGGCCTGATCGCCAGCTTTCACGAGCCCCACTACGAAATGATGCATCTGGGCCGCACACACGACGGCGAGGAGGAGGTCCGCATGCTGATCTCCGGCCTCTACCGAGGTCTGCCCGACATCCACGCCGAGCCCGGCAAGCTGCGGCATCTGGAGGACGCGGTCTTCGTCGAGTGCATCACCACCGGCACGCACAGCGGCTTCTTCGCGGGCGTTGAGTCGACCGGCAAGAAAATCCGATCGCGGTCGGCGTGCATCTTCGAGTTCGACGGCGACAAGTTGCTGTGTGAGAGGGTCTATCTCGACATGGCAACGATCCTGCGGCAGCTCGGTGCGCTGCCGCCGCTGCCGATGATGCCGGGACCGCCTGGCACGCCCGGCGGTCCGGGACCTACTGGAGCTTGAGCACCGCCTCCGCCTACGGGAGCTTGAGCACCGCCGCCGCGTTCCCTCCCAAGATGCCGGCGCGCTCCTCGTCGGAGACGCCCAGCCGGTCGATCAGCCTCCGCGAGACCGCCGCGGGGATCTCCACCGGCGGCCAATCGGTACCGAACAACAGCCGATCGGGCCCGAACACCTCCAGCGCACACCGCAGCGCCGGCTCGCTGAACATCAACGTGTCGACGTAGACCCGGCGCAGGTACGCACTCGGGGCATCCGCGGGGACCGGCCCCGCCCCGTCTGGCGCAAGCACACCCTGAGGCGGCACACCGGCGGGCGGCCCAGCCAGCGCCGCGCCGGCCAGCGCCGGAATCCGGTAGCCGGCATCCAGCCGGCCCGCCAGGGCGGCGATCCCGCCACCTCCCGCTCCGGCGATCAGCCGCAACGACGGGTGGCGGTCCAGTACGCCGGCGAAGATCGCGGCGGCGAGGCTCAACCCCACGTCGACTGCTCGGTTGCCGAACTCGTCCAACCGCGGGTCACCCACTCCGCCCGGCCTGACCGGCGGGTGGATCAGGACCGGTACGTCGAGCTCCTCGGCGAGGCTCCAGAAATCCTCGGCCCGCGGATCGTCCAGGCGGTGGCCGTCGACGCTGGAGCTGACCGAGAACCCACAGCTCCCAGCCGCGACGGCGCGCCGCGCCTCGTCGAGCATCCCGTCGCCCTCGAACGCGTCAACCCCCACCATCACCGAAACCCGGTCCGGGTACTGCTCACGGACCCCGAGATTGAACTCATTCCACCGCTTGAGCCGGTCGAGCAGGCCTCCAAGACCCGGCAGGCGGACGATCCCGTGGACGATGACGGCACGATCGATCCCGTCCCGCGCCTTGCGCTCGAGGAAGCCCTCGACATCCTTCAGCGAAGGGGCGCCCGGCGACTCAGGCGGTGCCAGGTGGCAGTGCGCGTCAATGATCATCCACGGCAGCCTAACCGGATCCAGGTAGGCTTGGCTGCTCGGAATGTGCTTTGCAATTGGCGGCGTTCTCAGAGGAGGATCTCTTGGATCTCGGACTTAGCGGAAAGCGGGCGCTCGTCACAGGCGGCTCGCGCGGTATCGGGCGTGCACTGGTGCTGGGGCTGGCGCAGGGGGGAGCCTCGGTTGGGGCTTGCTACAACCGGGAGTCCGAGGACGTGGAGCGCCTGCGGGGAGAGCTTGCGCAGATCGGCGGCGCCAGCTTCCTCGCGCAGGCCGATCTTGCCGACCCGGCGTCGGCGGAGGCGTTCGTCAAGGACACCAGCCAGCGTTTCGGCGGACTCGACATCGTCATCAACAACGCCGGCGTGGTCAGTCACGCGATGATCGACCAGCTGACGCTCGCGGAGTGGCACCGGGTGATCGACACCAACCTGACGGCCGTCTACCTGGTCTGCCAGGCTGCCCTGCCGGCGATGGGGGAGGGAGGATCGATCGTCAACATCACCTCGGCGGTCGCGATGCGCGGGATGCCGGGACGCGTCCACTACATCTCCTCCAAGGCCGGTCTGATCGGGCTGACGCGCGCGCTGTGCAAGGAGGTCGGCAGGCGGGGCATTCGCGTCAACGCGCTCGCGCCGGGCATCATCGAAACCGACCAGACAGGTGAGCTGGACGAGGCCGGCCGTGTGCGCTACTCCGGTCTCGCGGCGCTCAACCGCTTGGGCCGGCCGGAGGAGATCGCGGACGTCGCGCTGTTCCTCGCCAGTGACCACGCCAGCTTCGTCTCCGGGGTGACGCTGAACGTGGACGGGGGGATCTGAGTGGCAGCCATCGTCCGGCCGGTCGCGGTGATTCCCGGCCATTCCTCTCGTCTTCCCGCGCTCTGCGGCACCTCACGGAGGGATGTCTGCGGATGTTCCCCGATGTACTTCGATGGCAGCCGCCGGATGCGGTGAGTTCGCGCGGCGCGTAGGTTGTTCGTGAGCCGCCCCGGGTCGCGCGTGCCGGATCGGCGTACCGTGTTCGAGCGAATTTAGGGGGGACTTCGATGCCGTCGGAGACTGAGCAGTCGAGCGGGGGTCTGGCGGGACGCCTGATCGCTTTCTATGTGATCCTCGCGGCGCTCACGGTGGTCGTGCTGATCGTCGTGATCGACCGGGGCGCCGGTGAGAAAGCGCTTCCCGTGATCGCTGGCGGCTACGTCGCCAGCGCCCCGAGCGACTGCTTGGGGCCCGCGCCCGCGCCCGTGGGCGGGGCGCCGCTGCCGCTGACAGCCCCCACCCAGCTGCCCCCGCCGGGACCGGCGTTCAGCGTCAACCAGTCCGGGCAGTTCGTCAACCTCACCAACAACCAGCGCACCTTGGGCGGTCAGCTGCGCCTGAAGCCCGGCGCCACCCCCGCCGGCGCGCATCGTCTCACGGGAACGGTGGACTGCGTGTCAGGTGGGCAGCAGACCCTCAACGCGCTCGTGGTGCCCGGCGCGAAGGGCGCGATCGCCGGAACGCTCGCGGGCGCCCCGTTCGCGGCCACGCTCAAGTCGCCTCCGCCGGCCCCCGGCGCGGCGCTGCCCCGCGCGCCGGTGGGGATCGCCGGCAAGTACGCGCTGTCGCCCACCTCGATCTGCTTCGGCAGCTCGTTCACCCTGAAAGGCAGCGGCTCCAGCTACACGGTGGTCGCCGCCAGCCACACGCTCGGGCGGCTGACCTACACGAAAAAGACCAGCTCCGTCAGCGGCGACGTGGCGTGCGCGAAAGGCGGCACCGTGCGCCTCACCGCGACAGCCAACGACATTCTGCTGCAGAACGTGAAGCTGATTCCGCTGCAGGTCGCCACGCCCGTCCCGTCGTCTGCCAAGGCGACCGGCAAAGCGGCGCTCGTCACGACTTCGAAGCCGTCCGGCAAGACGGCGGCGCTGATTACCGCGAAACCGGTCGCCAAACCGGCGCTGATAACCCCCTCGGGCCTTCCCCCCTCGGGCGAGCAGTTCACCGCCACCAAGCAGCGCAGCGCCTTCACCAAGCTGGTGGCGGCCTTCTTCCTGGCGGTCCTGATCGTGCTGATCGTGGCCCGTCTGTTTGGGATGGTCGCGGTGCGGGTCGGCCAGCCACGGGTGATGGGGGAGGTGATCGCGGGGATCGCGCTTGGCCCCTCGCTGTTCGGCGTGATCGCGCCCAACCTGCAGGCCACGATCTTCTCGACCGACATCCTCCCCGCGTTCGGCGTGGCGGCCAACCTCGGTTTGATCTTCTTCATGTTCCTGATCGGCATGGAGGTCGACCAGAAACAGCTCAGGGGCAGGGCCATGCCCGCCGCGGCGATCTCCAACGCCAGCATCGCGCTGCCGATGGTGCTCGGCATCGCCGCCGCGCTGCCGCTGTACAAGCTGCTGGGCCCCGACATCAAGTTCGCCGCGTTCGCGCTGTTCATGGGCGTGGCGATGTCGATCACCGCCTTCCCGGTGCTCGCGCGGATCCTCACCGAGCGGCGGATGCTCAAGAGCCCGGTGGGCTCGCTGACGATCGGCTGCGCCGCGATCGACGACGTCAGCGCCTGGTTTTTGATCGCGCTCGCCACCACGATCGCCGTCTCCGGCTCGTTTGGGGTGGTCGTGCGGACGATCGCCGAGGCGGTGGGGTTCGTGCTCGTGATGGCGCTGCTCGTGCGGCGGGTGCTGGCGCGCATGGCGACCGCCTTCGACGAGGCCGGGCAGATCCCCTCCGGGTGGTTTGCCGCGATCGTCGTCGGGGTGCTGCTGTCGGCCTACATCACCGAAGCAATCAACATCGACGTGATCTTCGGCGGCTTCATCATGGGGATGATCATGCCGCGGCACGCGCGCCTCACCGAGGAGGTGACGCGCCGCGTGGAGGACTTCGTCGTCACGCTGCTGCTGCCGCTGTTCTTCGTCTACACCGGCCTGAAGACCAACATCACGCTGCTCGACCGTCCCGAGCTGTGGCTGATAACAGCGGGCCTCGTGGTGCTGGCGATCGTCGGCAAGCTCGCCGGGGCGGCGATCGCCGCGCGCGTGTGCGGCTTTAACTCGCGCGCCTCGCTGGTGATCGGCACACTGATGAACACGCGCGGGCTCACCGAGCTGATCGTGCTCAACATCGCGCTCGAAGTGGGCGCGATCTCCAGCATTTTGTTCACGGCGCTGGTCATCATGGCGATCATCACGACGCTGATGACCGGGCCGCTCTTGAAACTGCTGGACCCGCGCAACGAGTACGGCACCAAGATCGAGGACGAGCTCGCCGGCGCGGCCGCCATCGCCGCCCGCGAGCACCCCGGCCTGCCGGTGGCCGAGCGCGCGATCCTCGTCGCCTCGCACACCGACGCCGCGCTGGAGCGCCTGATCGAGCTGGCCGAGCCGCTGGCGCGCACGGCACCCCAGCGCGAGCTGATTCTCACCCGTCTCGTGCAGCCCCCCCGCGGCGCCGGGGTGCGCGGCGGTCTGCAGACGGAGAACCTGCAGCTCGAACAAGCCTCGCAGACGATCGCGCAGGCGCGCGAGCGGCTGGCCGCCGAAGGCGTCCTCGCCCGGGGCGTCGCGCTCACCTCGAGCCACCCCGGCACCGACCTCGCGCACGTCGCCGCGCGCGAGCCGATCGACCTGGTGCTGACCGAGGGGCGCCGCCGCCTGATCGGCGAGAGCGTGCCGCTGGGGGACGTGAGCGTGCTGCTCGAACAGGCCGAGTGCGACGTCGCCGTGCTGGTCGCGCGCGAGAGCGCGCCGGTGAGCCTTGGGCCGGACAGCCCGATCCTGGTGCCGTTTGGTGGTGCGGAGCACGACTGGGCGGCGCTTGAGCTCGGCTCGTGGCTGTCCTCGGCCACCGGCGCGCCGCTGAAGCTGCTCGGCGCCGGCGGGCAGACCGACGACGGCAAGTCGGTCACCCGGATGCTCGCCGACGCCGGCCTGCTGGTGCAGCAGACGACCGGCGTCGCCACCGAGCCGCTGGTGATGGCGGGCGGGCGCGAGGGCATCGTGTCGGCCGCCACCGGCGCCGGCCTGCTGGTGATCGGACTCTCCGAGCGCTGGCGGCGCGAGGGGCTGGGCCCCACCCGCTCGGAGATCGCCAAGGCCGCCCCGGCGCCGGTGCTGTTCGTGCGCCGCGGCACCCGCGGCGGCCTGTTCGCGCAGCGCGACAACGTCACCCAGTTCAACTGGTCGCGGGCGGGGCAGACCTCGCTGCGGTAGGCCTCATTCTCGCTCGGGCGGCCAGCGGAGCGTTTTCGGTCGCTGCTCCTGGTAGATCGTGGCTCCGAACCGTTCCTTCTTGTTCACTCGGAGAATGATCACAATCCCTCGGTCGTAGTCGGGTTCCCATATGAGCCGATATGCGTCTTTCGCGAAATGCACAGCCCACGCGCCCTCCCACTCATCGCGAAGCGCCGTGCCCGTCTCGGGATATTCGGAGATGAGGCCAATCTGGCTCCGGGCAGCCTGAAATGCTTTACGATCAGTTTTCTTGAGCCGGTGGAGATCGTCCGCCGCCTCGGGGGTGTACTGAAAGGCAAGCTCGGCGATGGCCGTTTACTCGGCGTCGAGGTCGCGGTCGAGCTCCTCCTGCGAGATCAGCTTGCCTTCGTGGGCATGTCGTCTTGCCCGGTTGAGCGCCTCGGCCTGCTCGGGTTCTGACCTGATCTCCTCCGTCATCCGTGTTGCCCTGTGGAGGTCGGATAGAAAGACATTCTGGCCCTTGATCCTTTCGCGCTGCTCGTCTCTGCGCCTGAGTGCTCGATGGTGACGCGCATGACGACTGAGCATCTTGCCTGCCTCTGAGTTATCTTGCGCCATGAGTCTTGCCTTTCACGTAATGAACTTGCTTGAGAATGCTCGCAACTCCTCCGTCACAAAACTGCACGCGACGCCTATTTGCCCATCAATGACATCAAGATCCGAGCCGGGACGTGGAGGCTCGCGGCTCGGCCTGAACGTGAGCGTGGCGCTCAACATCAGTGCCTCGGACCCGTAAGGGTTGATGTCGGCGTGGTAGTGATACGTCTCGGTAGTTCCCGTCAGATTGAGGCCTGCGCCTTCAAGGCCGGGCAAGTCGGAGCGATCCATGCGCGGGGGAATGAGCTTCTTGGACACCACTGCCTCGACGTCGCGTTTGCCGCCCTCTGGCACGTGTGCAATCACCCGTATCTCGTCGGTATAAAAGGTGCGGTCCGATGCGACGCATTTCCGCGTCCCGTCGAGCAGGAAATGCACCCGCCTCTTGAGATCCTCGAGAGACGAAAGTTGAACGCAGCGCACAAATACACCCGCTGGCGATAGGTCGTACGACCATGCGTCGCTCTCGAAGCGGGCTCCGCTCTCTGGCCGCAACTCCAACGATGAGAACATGCCGTCGCCGTTGAGGGCTCCGAACAGTTCCGAAAGGTCTTTGGTCTTGAACCTCTCTACCTCGGGCCAGAGATTGACTTCGACCGCCACACGGCGAATGCCATAGGAATCGTAGAGCAGCGACATGGCTCCAGTCTACGTCATGATCGCTACGGTCCATCGTGGTGCTGGCTTCTGGTCGGCTATGGGTCGTTCGCGGCGTAGACGTCAGGACCGGCCAACATGGCCGCTTCCCCGAGATGAGACCCTACCGGGGCAGCGGCAGCACTGCCGTCACACGGGTCGGCCCGCCCCGCGCCGAGCTCAGCGTGAGCTCTCCGCCGAGCAGGTCGGCGCGTTCGCGCATCCCTATCAGCCCAAATCCCTCGCTGGGGCCCCCCGGCACGAAGCCGCAACCGTCGTCCTGCACCGTCACCTCCACGCGTTGAGGCAGCTGCCTCACCTCCAGCGTCGCCTGCTCGGCGCCCGCGTGCCTGGCGACGTTGCTGAGCGCCTCCTGGACGATCCGGTAGATGGCGTCCTCGATCTCGCGCGGGCGCTCGCATCCGCCAAATTCGAGGCTCACATCGAGCGCGAAGCCCGCCGCGGCCGCCTGGCGCTTGGCCAGCGATTCGATCGCTGGTCCCAGCCCAAGGTCATCCAGGGCCGCCGGGCGCAGCTCGGTGATCAGGTCGCGCAGGCTGCGTGCCTCCGTGCCGATGTGCAGGTCCGCCGTCTCGGCGGCGCGCCGCAGCGCGTCGGGATCGTCGCGGGCGAGCCCGGCCGCCAGCACCATGCGGGCGCCGGCAAGCCCCTGCAGGGTCTGATCGTGCAGCTCCCGCGCCCATCGAGCTCGCGCCTGCTCGGCCGCGTCGATGCTCACTCGCAGGCGCTCGGCCGCGACCAGCCGCTCCACGCTCTGGGCGAGCTGCTGGTTGGCGCGGGTGAGCTGGTCGGCATAGAGCGACATGTGGCGCTGCGCGCGCCGACGCTCGGCGACGTCCTCGCGCAATCGGTCGGCGAAGCGCCCCACCACGGCGCCGCTCACCAGCAGTGCCGCCCCGCGCGCGGTGTAACCGAGCACGCCGAGGTGGACGGCCTGGAGCACGCTCCAAGCGAACACCAGCCCGAGCGCCACGGTGGCAGCCAGCACGCCTCCGCGCGTCCCGAACTCGATCGCCAGCAGCGTGATCGGCACCACGTAGAAATTGGCGATCAACGCATTCGGGTCGTCGATCGCCAGGCGAGCGGCGAAGGTGAGCGCGAACAGCGCCGCGGCGACCGCGAGCACCACGAGCCGGCGGGTCTGGGAGGGCGTCTCGGCTGTGTTGAACTTGAGGCTCTCCAGCACGCGACTCTCGGCGGCCTCGAACGCCAACTGTTGAGCTCGCGCGGCGGTGTCTTTGGTGCCGATCGGTGGATGACTGCCGGTGGCGCTCATCGGTGGATCACCCCGTGTTGCAGCGCGTAGCGAACCAGCTCCGGCCGGCCGCTCACGCCGAGCTTGCGCTGCAGGTTGGCGCGGTGCGTTTCGACGGTGCGTGGGCTGATGTGCATCTGTTTGGCGATCTCCGTGTTGGTGTGGCCGAGCGCCACCAGACGCAGCACCTCGAGCTCCCGCTCGCTCAGCACCTCGCTGCTGCCGGCCGCGAGTGCCCACCCGCCGATCGCCGGATCGAGATACCTCCCGCCCTTGCTGACCATGCGGATCGCGCGCACCAGGTCGGCGCGCGAGGCTTCCTTGAGCACATAGCCCGCCGCGCCCGCCGCCCACGCCTGTTGCGCAAACGCGGGATCGTCGTCCATCGTGAGGATCACGATGGCGGTCGCGGGCGACGCGCCCCGCAACGCGGACAGCATGCCCAGGCTGAGCTCGCGACCCATGTGCAGGTCGAGCACGAGCACGCCCGGTGCCCTGTCGAGCAGCAGCGCGTGCGTTTGCGCCAGATCGCTCGCCTCGCCGACGACGCTGAAGTCGGCCTCGGCCTCCAGCATCATCCGCAGGCCATCCCGCACGACCGCGTGATCGTCGGCGATTACGATCGTGAGGAGGGCACTACTGGGACTTTGTGAGTCCTTCACCGGCCTCATCGGAGGCGAAAGTGCCGTTGAAGATGTCGCCGGTGAACAGGTGCAGCTTGAAGTTCTCGGGCTCGTGGGCGTCCGTGAAGAACTCCCCGAAGCGTTCGATCGCTCGCTTGTGGTACTCGGCCTCGGTGCTGGACAGCAGCTCGTCCTCGCCTTCCCAGAAGGTGATCGACAGCGCCTTGCCCGACTCGGGGTCGACCAGCGACAGGGCGCCCTTGAACCCTTCGCGCGCCATTGTGACCGGCAGGACGTTCTCGTACCACAGTTTGAGGCCCTCTTGCACCCGTCCCTCGGGCGCCTGGACGTGGGTCACGCGACAGAACACATGCTCCCCCTTGTGTGCGGGTTGGACGGGATTGAAGCTCGCGCCGATCCTACCGCTACGCCGGTGGAGTTGCGATGGCAAGGGCGCCCCGCCGCCAGAGGCCGACGCCTGTAGGATCCCTGCGGTGGTGCGCGCGACCCTGCACATGAAGGTCAAGGATGGGCGCGGGCCGGACTTCGAACGGGCCTGGCGGGCGATCGCCGAGCAGGTGCGGGTCGTCCCCGGGAACATCCGCCAGACGTTGGCGCGCGACCCCGAGGACCCCGACAGCTTCGTGGTCACCAGCGACTGGAGCAGCAGGGAGGTGTTCGGGGAGTTCGAGCGCAGCCCCGAGCAGGACGAGCTGACGGCGCCGCTGCGCGAGCTGCGCTCATCGGCGCGCATGACTGTGCACGACGTACTCATCGACATAGAGGGTGGCGCAGGCGGCCGTAGGTCGCCGAGCCGGGACCCTCTTCTTCAATCGGACGGAGGGGCGAGCTGAATGGCCGCACGTGTGATGGTTTTCGCCAAGATCAACCGTCAGGACGCGGACGCGTTCGAGGCGGCGTACGCGCAGGTCACCGCCAACGTGAAAGGCACGGCCGGGCACATCGGCGACGAGCTGCTGCGACGCCGCGAGCCGGCGGACGCCGAGGGGGAGCCGCTCAGCTACATCCTGCTCAGCGAGTGGGAGAGCAAGGATGCGTTCCTCGCGTGGGAGGAGTCGCTCGCCCACGTCGCCAAGCGCTCGCCGATGCATCCCTACTGGGCGGGGACCAACGAGCGGATCATCTACGACGTCGCCCACACGATCAAGCCGAGCGCCTGAGGAGTCACATGTACGCGCGAGTCAACACCACCGAGTGGAACCCCGAGCAGGTCGATGCCGGCATGGAGTTGACGGAGGAGAAGATCATCCCCGCCTACCGGGAGCATCCGGGTTTTCGCGGCTACATCCTGCTGACCGAGCCCGATGGCGGCCCGCACGCGATCGCGATTACGCTGTGGGACAGCGAGGAGACCCGCGACTCGAGCGCGGGGATCGCGCGCGCGATGGTGGGGGAGCTGAAGGGCGTGCTGCGGGCGCCGCCCAAAACCGATCACTACGACGTGCGCTTCTACGTGCAGGATGAGAAGGGATAGGAGGGTGTTATGGCGCAGTACTGGGCGCTCATGTGGGACATCAAGCCGGGATCGCAGGACGCGGTGCGACAAGCATTCAAGGAATACGGCCGGCCCGATCACACGGTCCGCGACGAGGACGGCAACGCCGTCGGGACGCTGCTCAGCACGCAGGTGTTCATGAAGGGCAACACGGTCGTCAGGGTGGTGGAGACGACCGACGACGTGCCGCTGCCGGTGCTCGGCCAGCACATGGGTCGCCAGCCGGCGATCCGCGAGTTGGAGGACAAGCTCGACGAGCTGGTCGCCGAGCCGCGTGACATGTCCACCAGCGAGGGCGCGCGGGAGTTCTTCATAAAGAGCACGATGGAGCTGCTGGTGACGCGGCGGCACGACGAATGAGGCCGCCCGGGGGACTGGGAGGGCCGCCAGGCGCGCCCGCGGGGTTGTCGGGGCCACCGGGGGGACCTGGCCCAGCGGGGGGACCTGGAGGCCCAGCGGGGGGACCTGGAGGCCCAGCGGGGGGACCTGGGGGCCCAGCGGGGGGACCTGGAGGCCCAGCGGGGGGACCTGGGGGACCGCCTGGCCCACCGATCGTGGTTGACGAGCAGCGGGCAACCGACTTCGCGTCGCTGTTTCGCCTCGACGGCCGGCGCGTGGTCCTGGTTGGCGGCTACGGCGGAATCGGCGAGGTCACCACGCGGCTGTTCGCCGAGTGCGGCGCCGAGCTGGTGATCGCGGGACGTTCACAGGATAAGGCGCAGGCGCTCGCCGATGAGCTCTCCAGGGCGGGGCACGTGGCCCACGGCACGCGGGTGGACATTTCCAGCCGCGAGAGCGCGCGCGAGCTGATCGAGCACGCCAGGCGCGAGCTGGGCGGGGTGGATGTGCTGGTGAACCTCGCCGGGATCGACATCGAGGCGCCGGCCGAGCACTTTGAGGAGGAGTCGTGGCAGTCGCTGCTGGACATCAACCTCTCGGGCGCCTTCTGGCTTTCGCAGGCGGCCGGCGAGGCGATGATCGACGGCGGCCGCGGGGGGCGCATCGTCCACTACTCGACCACCCGCAGCGTGGCGGGCGGGCGCAGGGGTTTCGCGGGGTACGCCGCCAGCAAGGCCGGCCTCAACGGCCTGATCCGCCAGCTGGCCACCGAGTGGGGCAGGTATCGCATCACGGTCAACGGGGTCGCGCCGGGGTTTGTCCCCACCGAGCTGGTGCGCGACGCGGCGGCGGATGATAGGTTCGTGGCGATGATGCTCGGACGGATCCCCTTCGGCCGCTTCGGTGAACCGCTGGAGCTGGCGAGCGCGACGCTGTTCCTCGCCGCGCCGGCGGCCAGCTTTGTCACCGGGCAGGTGCTGTTTGTCGACGGCGGCGTCACCGCGAGCTCCTGACGTGTCCTCCTCGCCTGCCGAGAAGCAGCGGATCGCGTTCATCGGCCTCGGCGTGATGGGCAACGGCATGGCATGCCGGCTGGTGGAGTCGGGGTATGACGTCACCGTCCACAACCGCACGCGCGCCAAGGCCGATGAAGTCGCGGGGCTGGGCGCCCGCGTCGCCGACACGCCCGCCGACGCGGCGCGCGAGGCCGACGTGGTGATGCTGAGCCTCGCCAACCAGGAGATCGTCGCGCGGATGCTGTTCGGCGAGAGCGGGGTGTTCGAGACCCTCGGCACGGGCGGCTACATCCTCGACATGAGCACCGTGCCGCCCGACTTCCCGCGCGAGGTGGCCGCGCGCGCCCGCGAGGCCGGCCACCACGCGCTCGACGCGTGCGTGCTCGGCAACCCGATGCACGCCCGCCAGGGCGAGATGCGGGTGATGGCCGGCGGCGAGGAGCAGGACTTCAAGGCCGTCGAGCCGCTGCTGGAGGCGCTCGGCAAGGAGGTCACATACCTCGGCGGCAGCGGCATGGGCGCGACGATGAAGCTGGTGCTCAACATGCTGATGGGGGTGCAGATGCCCGCGCTCGCCGAGGCGGTGGTGTTCGGCGAACAGGCCGGGCTGGCGCGCGAGCAGGTGCTGGAGATGATCGCCAAGAGCGGCTACAGCTCGCCGGTGATGGGCTTCCGCTGCGCGATCATGGGCCAGCGCAACTTCGAGTTTGCGGCCTTCAAGCTCGGGCTGATGCGCAAGGACATGACGCTGGTGCTCGGCGAGGCGCAGAAGGCGGGGGTGCCGATGCCCGTCACCGAGAGCGCCCACGCGATGCTCACCGCCGCCCAGCAGCAGGGCCTCGGCGATCTCGACGTCGCCGCGATGCTGGCCTTCCAGGAGCGGATGTCGGGGGTGCACGAGTACCCCTGGCCCGGCGCCGAGCCCGCCGGGGACGGCGGCGCCGCCACGTGATCGTCGAAGTTCGGCGCATCGCCGTGGGGGCCGTCGAGGCTCACGGAGCCACGTCGTGATCATCGACGTCCACGGCCACATCACCCATCCCGAGCTGTTCAAGCGCTACCCGATGCCGCCCGCGCTGGCGGACATCGAGGGGATGCTCGACCGCAAGTCGCAGGCGGGCATCGGCCTGACGATCGTCGGCAGCCCGGTCGGCTTCGGGACGATGAGCAAGCGCGGTCACGACAACTACGCTCAGTCTGCCGATGAGCTGAAGTCGTTTCACGAATGGCTGGCCGACACCGTGCGCGAGCACGCCCCGCGGCTGGCCGCCTATGCCTACACCAACCCGTTCGGCGACGCCGCGTTGCTCGACCAGACGGCACAGACCGTGAAGGACGGTGGGTTTGTCGGGTTGATCGTCAACACCAGCGTTCACGGCGAGTATCTCGACTCGCCGCGCGCCGACCAGTTCTTCGAGATGGCGGCCGAGCTCGGCAAGCCGATCTTCCTGCATCCCCCCGCCGAGCCGGTGGGCAGCGACAGCATCGAGGACTTCCGCCTGGTCGAGCAGGTGGGCCGGTTCATGGACGTCACGGCCGGCCTGGCGACACTCGTGTTCTCAGGCCGTCTGGAGCGCCACCCCGACCTGGAGATCATCGCGGCCACCGCGGGCGGGGCGATCTCACTGCTGGCGGGTCGCATGGACCAGGCCCACCAGCCGCGCCACTGGGGCGCCGGCGGCCCTCCCGGCGGTGGGCCCGGTGGGTCTCCAGGTGGTGGGTCTCCAGGTGGTGGGCCTGCAGGTGGTGGGCCTGCAGGTGGTGGGCCTGCAGGTGGTGGGCCTGCAGGTGGTGGGCCTGCAGGTGGTGGGTCTCCAGGCGGTGGTCCGGGCGCGGGCGGGCCACCGGCAGGCCCCCCGCCGATGGCGCAATACACCAACAAGATCACCCAGCCACCAAGCGCATATCTGCGGCGCGTGTACGTCGATACGGCCAACTACTCAAGCGTGCCCAACCACCTCGCCAACCTGGAGGTGATGGGTGCCGATCACATGCTGTTCGGCACCGACTCGCCACCGCTTGCGACGCCGCTGCAGGACGCGATCGCGATGGTCGACGGACTTCCCATCTCGGCCGCCGAGAAGCAGGGCATCCTGGAGGGCAACGCGCGGCGGCTGTTCGGGCTCTGACGGACTCAGAACACGAGCTGCACGATCACGACGACGATCGCGATTACCAGCACGAGCGCCAGCAGCGGCACGAGAATCAAGACGGGACGCCGGGCTCGCTCGGGAAGCCGGAGGAGAAGCTGCAGCACGCGTATCCCCTTGGGAGATTTCATCAACAGGCGGACGGGCAGCGGTATGGTCGGGGGAGGACCGCCGCTCGGAGGCTCGGGTGGACTGTCAGGCGGGGGAGCGGGAGCCTCCGCCGGTGTGGGGCGCACCACTGTGCGATCCGAGATGTCCGGTGTGGCTCGGATCACGGTGCGATCTGAGGTGTCCGGTGGGGAGCGGATCACCGTGCGATCTGAGATGTCCGGTGTGGCGCGGATCACGGTGCGATCCGAGGTGTCCGGCTTGGCACGGATCACGGTGCGATCAGACGGGTCCGCGGGGGGGTTCTCGCCATCTGCCATGCCCTGGCAGCCTATTGGTCGGGGGAGCTCACGTCAACTTCGCGACCGGCCTGCTCGTACACCGGCCAGCGGTACTGGCGCTGACGACGGGCATTCAGCGCCACCAGCCCGCCGATCTCGCGGAGCAGTGCGCGCCGGTCGCACCCGGGCCGTGCGAACACACGTCCCATCGCGGCGGCGAGGCGCGGCGGAGTGAGGACCTGCGCGGGCTTGCCGCGGTGGCTGAAGAGATTGATCAGCGGCGCCAATTCGCCCCGCGCCAGCAGTCGTTTGCCGACCTCGGGGAGCGCGGAGGGCGCCTTGCCGCCGGCGCCGATGTCGGTGGCCAGCCAGTAGTGCCCGATCGCGTCGTCGTTGCGCCAACGGCCCCACGCCGCCAGTGCCTGATCGAGCGTCTGCTCGGAGCCTTCCAAGCCGCGGACGATCGGCTCCACCAGTTCCTCGCCCTGCCTGAATGCGTCTCCGATGCCCTGGCCGGCGGCGGGATCCTTGAAGTGGCCGGCATCGCCCAGCAGCACCCAGCCGGCGCCGGAGGCCTCTCGGAAGAAGCCCTGCCAGCGCAGCATCCCGAAGATTTTCCCCACCCGTCGCGCCCCCGAGAGCGCTTCGGCCACTGGCTGGCAGCTGTGCACGTGCTCGATGTAGCTGCCCTCGAGGTCCTCCCGGTAGCGCGGGAGCTCGCTTAGTTTGGGCATCACCACAACCTGGTACAGCCCGCTGTCGGAGGGCGAGGCGATCACGAACCGCTCGTCCCAGCGGTTCAGGATGAATGCCGGATCTGGGCCCGGCTCGGCTCCTTCGAAGAACGACCAGTAGGCGAACCGCTCGTTCCACACCACGTTGTACTTGCGCGCGCCGGCGCTGCTCGCCACGGTCGAGTTGCGACCGTCGGCGCCGACCACCAGCCGCGCTTGCAGCGTGCTCTCCGCGCCGTCCTGCTTGACGCGTACACCCGTCACTCGCCCGGCATCTTTCACCAGGCCGGTCACCGTCGTCCCCATGCGCAGCTCGGCGCCCGCCTCAGCCGCCGCGTCGGCGAGGATCGGGTCGAGCACCAGGCGGCGCACCGATCTGAGCCCGCCGACGTCGCCGGGCTGCTGGGGGATCGGCGCTTGGAACTGGAAGTCTTCGATGCGGAGGTTGACCCTCCCCACGCATGGCGCTCCGGTCGCCTGTAGCTTCTCCGTTACGCCAAGACGCTCCAGGGAGGCGAGCGCCTGGGCTTGAAAGAAGTGGGTGGAGAGCGTGTCGCGGGGAAACCGCGCCTTCTCCACTACCGCTACGCGCAGACCGCGATGGGCCAGCAGCGCCGCCAGGGGCGAGCCCGCACAGCGCGCGCCGACCACGACGACGTCGAAACGCTCAGGGATGCGAGCCTCGCAGCGATCTCCCTACACCCACGAGCTGCTCGCAGGACTTCCGATCATCTCTATGCTGGCGGTCCGCCGGCGCCCGGAGGGGGTCCGCCAACACCCGGGGGTGGTCCACCGACACCGGTAGGCGGTCCGCCGACGCCCGGAGGCGGGCCACCCGCGAACGCGAGCGAGGAGTCCCACATACCATCGATCCCTGTGACCATCTCGCGCGCCTGCTCGATCGTCAAGCCGGGCTCCTCGAACAGCCCGTCGGCCTCCCACCGCGTGGGGTCGAGGCTCAGCGCGTATGGGTTGATCGGCCGATCGGCTGGGGGGCCCTCCGGCAGCGCCTGCGCCGCCTGGTTGAAAATTGCGACCGCCATCGCCTCCGAGTTGCGCACGTTGGCGCGCAACTCCTCCAGCAGCGCCTCCTCGTCGGGGTACTCCTTGACAAGACCGACGAGTCCGCCGAGCAGCACCGGAAAGGTCGCGAGCATGTCCGGGTCGCGGGACTTGCGCTCGAGCTTGTGCCATTCGCGAAACAGCTTGTGCATGTTGATGTTCAGCTTGCACAGGCGATCCAGGTACTGGTCGGCGCGCCTCATGAAGTCAATGTCGGTGAACTTGTTCTGTGTGAACAGCAGGACGCCGCCGGTGTGATTGGAGTAGAAATCCCAGGTCAGCAGGCCGCACATCACCCACGGGTTGCCGAACACCGGGTAGGTGTCGCGGTAGCGGGAGATGACGTGCGCGAAGAGGCGCTGATAGAGGTCGTTGTAGTAGTCGGCGCGCTCTCCGATCGCCTCGCCGTTCAGATCGCGAGTCACCAGATCGGCGGTGAACGTGTTGCTGTAGCCGATGAAGTCCGAACCGGGTGAGTAGAAGGGGTCGGCGAACGCCCCCGCCTCGCCCACCAGTGCCCAGCGATCGGTCGAGAACATCTGCTTGACCCCGTACGCGAAGTCTTTGACGCGCAGGAAGTCCTCGATGTCCTGCGGGCGCTCTTCGATCGACGCGGCGAGTTGCGGCTCGTGCTTGCGCAGCCAGCCGAGCAGACGCTTCGAGCTCGTTGATCTCCTCGTAGGGGTGAACACGGGGGTCGGCGCACACGCCGATGCTGATGGGGCCCGTGGAGAGCGGGATCAGCCACACCCAGTAGCCCTCGCCCATCAGGTGATTGGTGCTGAACTGGCGGATGCCCGGTTGGGACATCCGCGCCATCCACGCCGGGTCCTCGGCACCCCACTGCTCGAAGTCCAGCCCGCCCCCGAGTCGCAGCCAGGCGGAGTTGATGTGGTGCCCGCAGTCGGCCATCAGGTCGAGCTTGCGCTTGAGGATGCTGGCGCGGCCCGCCGCGTCCACGACCCAGCGCGCGCTCAGCGTGGCCTCCTGGTCGAACTGCTCGAAGGTCACGCGGTGGGGGTCGGCGTCGAGATCGATCTCTCTGACGCGCGCGCCCTGCTGCAGGTCCACGCCGAGCGCCCGCGCGCGGGCCGCCAGCTTGTTCTCGAACAGGCCCCGGTCGACCTGGAAGTTGTCGTGTGGGGGATAGATCGGTGGTCCGGCCTCAACCCGCTTGGTGATGTCCTCGTTGCCGTTGGCCGGGGGGAAGTAGCGCAGCCCGCACTTGATGAGCTGTTCGGAGCGCAGATGGTCGTGCATCCCGACGACCTCGGAGAAGTAGTGGGCGCCGGAGGGGACGGTGGACTCGCCGACCTTGAACGCCGCCAGCGGCGCCGGGCCCTCGCGCTTCTCCAGCACGACCACGCTCGTCTCGGGCCGCATCTGCTTGAGCTGGATCGCCAGCGTGAGACCTGCCAGTCCGCCCCCGAGAATCGCGACGTCGTAATTCTCCCGCGGCGGGCGCACCGCCGCGAACTCCACAATTGAATCGCCCCGTTCGATGCTCACGGACTCGCCATCCTATACAACCACGCCGTCGCGCACGTGGAAGCTCGAGCGGCTGGCCTGGGCGAAGCAGGCTCGCAGCGGCGCCAGCAGGCGGGCGTGATCTTCGGAGGCGTCCCACGCGTTTGAGAGCTCGATGCTCTCCCACTCGCTGATCACCAACCAGCGCTCGCCGTCCTCGCTTGACTCGCACAGCTGATGACCGATCAACCCCGGCTCCTGTGCGACCCGTGCGCGCAGCGGAGCGTAGGCGCTCAATAGCTCCTCGCGTGAACCGGGCTTGATACGGACGTCGACGACGAGCCTGACGCTCATGCCTCGGCCGGTGGGGCGGGTGGGTCCCAGCTATAGAACTCCCGCGCCTGGGCGTCCTTCGGCGAGCGCCACGTCTCGGGGTTGTACGGGGTGATGTAGGGATCGAGCTGGGCGCTGATCTCCTTGAACAGGTCGTGGTTACGCACCTTCTCGACGGCGTCGGCGAACTCGTCGTCGGTCTCCACCAGGTGGATGTAAATGTCGTCGAGCACGAACAGGCTGCGGTGGCGCACCCCGGTGATCCGCGGCAGCTCGGTTTCGTCGGACTGGCCGAAGATCCGCGCCACTTCCTCCTCGGCGCCGGGCTTGATGCGGGCGACGATCACACCTCGCTTGATGATGGCCTGACTCCTTTCACCCGGTTGCTCAGCGGCCGAAGCATATATTGTCCACGCGCGAGCCGCTATGTCGAGAAGACGCCTACTGATCATCTCCCGCCATCAGGCCAAGCTGCTGCTCGGCAACCCGGGGGCGCTGGTGATCTTCGTGATCATCCCGCTGCTGACGATGGTGATCATGAAGACCACGCAGAAGTCGGCGCTGCTCGGGGCCGGCTACCGCCACGTGAACGGGGCCGAACAGGTGGTGCCGGGGTTGACGGTGATGTTCGCGTTCTTCTGGCTGGTGTTCGTCGGACGCACCTTCTTCGCCGAGCACGCCTGGGGTACGTGGGACCGCATGCAGATGATGGCCTCGACGACCGAGGTGATCCTTGGCAAGCTGCTGCCCTCGTTCGTCGTGATCACCCTGCAGATGATCCTGCTGTTCGTGATCGGCGACCTCGTGCTCGGCCTGAGCTCGAAGGGCTCAATGGCGATGCTCGTGATCCTCGCGCCGGCGCTGGCGACGTGCGTGCTGGCGCTGACCTTCGCGCTGGTCGCGTTCTGCACCACGATGAGCCAGCTCGACGCCTTGGGCAACCTGTTGATGCTGGTCTCCGCCTCGCTCGGCGGCGCGCTCGCGCTGACCGCCACGCTGCCCGGGTGGGCCCAGAGCATCGCGCCCGCGATCCCCAGCCACTGGGCGATGCAGGCCTCGACCGACGTGATCCTTAGAGGCGAAGGGTTCGGCGCGGTGATCGGGCCCACGGCCGTGCTGCTGGGTTTCGCCGCCCTCTTCGCGGCGCTCGCCGCGATCCGCTTCCGTCCGACCGACCACAAGCTGATCTCATGAGAGGAGCGCCGCAGGCTCTCCTTCGGCGGCGGCCGGGGCAACCAGAGGAGGCTCGATGAGCGCCGGCGAGGTGCTCCACGTAATCTCGGGGCCGGCCGCCGGCACCGACATCCCGCTCGGGCACGACGTCCCGATCGGACGCGCCGTGCAGGGGCCGGGCGCCCTCGGTGGCGATGAGGAGCTCTCGCGCGCCCACGCCCGCGTGGTGCTGCGTGGCGACGGCGCCTATCTGCTCGAGGACCTCGGCTCGACCAACGGCACCTACCTGAACGGCTGGCGGATACCCGCCTCGCAGCTGCTCAGCGCCGGTGATCAGATCCAGGTCGGCCAGACGGCGCTCGAGGTCGTGCTGGCGCCCGACCCGCAGCGCACCGCGATGCGCCGGCGGCCGGTGATCCTGGCGGGTGCAGCCAACGCGGAGGAGCTGCGCACCCCGCGCTCGCAGGCGACCCTCTACGTGAGCGGCGTGCGTAAGGCCTACGGGGACTTCGAGGTTCTGAAGGGTGTCGACCTCGAGATCGAGCCGGGTGAGGTCGCCGGCCTGCTCGGCCACAACGGCGCCGGCAAGACGACTTTCGTGTCGTGTGTGGCCGGGCTGCGGAAGACCGACTCCGGCACGATTCTCGTCAACGGCGTCGACGCAACCGCCGACCCGCTGAAGGCGCGCCAGCACCTCGGGATCGCCCCGCAGGATCTCGGCATCTACCCGACGCTCACGGTGCGCGGCAACCTCGAGCTGTTCGGCGAGCTCGGCGGCCTGCGGGGGCGCGAGGTCGCAAAGCGCGCCGCGGAGGTGGGGGAGGCCCTCAGCCTCACGCCGAAGTTCGATGCGCCCGCCGGCACGCTCTCCGGGGGCCAGCAGCGGCGCCTGCACACCGGCATGGCGATCGTCTGCAAGCCAGCGCTGCTGATCCTCGACGAGCCGACCGTCGGCGCCGACATCCGCACCCGCCAGGAGATCCTCGATCTCGTCAAAGGAC
This sequence comes from uncultured Solirubrobacterales bacterium, assembly GCA_963794715.1. Classification (GTDB taxonomy): domain Bacteria; phylum Actinomycetota; class Thermoleophilia; order Solirubrobacterales; family Solirubrobacteraceae; genus Palsa-744. Next base: position 60,484 of record CAWCEY010000003.1, read on the forward strand.
TCGCCGATGAGGGGCACGCAGTCTGCTACTCGACCCACTATCTCCCCGAGATCGAGCAGCTCGGCGCTTCTGTGGCGCTGCTGCAGGGCGGCGCGATCATCGCCCGCGGATCGATCGCCGAGCTCGTCGCGATGAACTCCACGCAGGTCGTCGAACTCACCTTCGACGGGCCGGCGCCCGAAATCGCCGTGCGCGGGGGGGAGGTAGTGTGCGACGGCTCGGTGCTGCGCATCTCTACTGACAACGCGGCAGCGATGGCCGCCGCCGCGCTGGCCCAGCTCGGTGGCAACGCGATGCGGCTGCGCAACATCGAACTGGTGCGGCCCAGCCTCGACAGCATCTACCTGACGCTCACCGAACAGCGCTACTCCAGCGAGGAGCCGGGCGCTGGGGGGAACGCGGACGGCGACCGCGAGGCTCCGATCGTCTCGGGGGGCGCCATGCAGAACTCCGGGGTGAACTTCAGTCGTCCGTAGGGGTGGAGGTTGTTATAAAAAATTCGATACCCGATAGCAATTGCACACGGCTTTGAATTTTTTGTTCAATACCCCGCCCTCATACAATCGCTATACGACTCCACCTCGCCGTCGTGAGGCTTGTCCCGGTGTCTACGTGGGCCGCGAGGGGGTCAAAGGTCGTAATTGATGCTGCTCGCCATCGCTTTGCGCCAGACCGCTTTCGGCACAGCGCGCAGGGCGGTGTTGCGCACCGTGGCGAGCGCCGGGTTCGACAGCGACAGCATCTGCCCCCGGCGCCTCGAGGTCAGCACGATCTTGGCGCAGCGCGGCATCCGCTCCCGCTGGAAGGACTCAAGCGCCCCAGCGAGCATCCGCTGATCGCGCAGGCCGTCGGTGAGCGCGAGCTCCTTGGCGAGCACCACCGCGTCCTCCATCGAGATCCCCGCTCCCTGCCCGATGAAAGGGGTGGTCATGTGCGCGGCGTCGCCGATCAGCACGACCCGGCCCTTCACCCACGTCCGCTCCGGGTCGCGGTCGCAGATGTCGGCCCTGATGATCTTCGCCTCCTCGGTGGCGCTCACCAGCCGGCGCGTCACCTCGGGGAAGTCGCGCAGGTGGTCGCTCAGCAGCTCGTGCAGGCCGCTCGTGGGAGTCGTGTCCCCCTGTGGCTCGCGCTTCAGCAGCCCCCAGTAGATGCGGTTGGCGCCCACCGGGAACATCACGAACTGCCTGCCGGCGCCGAGGAACGTGCGCGAGGTGTCGGCCGGCAGCGTGTCCGGGCTCATCTCGACCACCGCTCGCCAGCTGGTGAAGCCCGAGTAGCGGGGCTCGGCGTCGGCGGCTCCGTATACGTGCCTGCGCGCAAGCGATCGGCCGCCATCGGCGCCGATCAGCAGCGCGCCCCGCTCGGTGTGGCCGTCGGCGAACCTCGCCGTGACCCCCTGCTCGTCCTGCTCGATCGCGACGCACTCCGAGCCCAGCTGCAGCACGCCCGGCGGGACTGCATCGACCAGCGCCAGCTGGACGTCGGCGCGCAGCAGGCTGATCGTGGGCGTGCCGTACTCATCGGCGACCTCTCCCTGCGGGAAGCTGAACAGCGGCTTGCCGTGGATGTTGCGGAACTCCTGCACGCGCAGCTCCGTCCCGGCCGCCTCGATCCGGTCGCCGATGCCGAAGCTTCTGCAGGGCTCGCAGCGCGTTGCTCTGCACGCCCAGCCCGGCGCCCGCCTTGCCGAGTTCGGGGGCGCGCTCAAACACACGCACGTCGATCCCGATGCGTGTCAGCGCGATCGCCGCGGTCAGCCCCGCCGGCCCGGCGCCGATGATCAGCACGCGGTTGGCGCCGTCGGCTGCGGCGGCTGTTCCGCTTGCCGGCGCCTCGGTCTGGGCCGTCCCGCCGGCGCCGGGCTCAGGCTCCATCGGCCGCCTCCGCCTCCAGGCGCTCCTTGATGACCTGCATCTGCACCTTCGTGTTCTTGTTCATGTACTCCTCGGCGTGCTCGTCGTCGGCGGGCGCCTCGGGCTTCATCGAGAAGTCCTGCACCCAGCGCATCGCGGTGGCGCCATCGGCCTCCTCGAAGTACCACTCGATGTTCATGTACTGAAACGGGCCGGTCTCGATGCGCTTTGACTTCGAGCTGTGCGTCGCCGGGTCGGCGGTCCGTTCGGAGGTCCAGCTCCACACCTGCCCGTCGTAGTCGGGGTCGGGGTGGGTGGTCAGCCGGAAGCGGACGGTGTCGCCGTCCTGCTCGAACACCTCCGCGGCGGCGTACTCGCTGAACAGGCTGGGCCAGCTCTCGATGTCCATCATCCGCTCCCACACGAACTCCAGCGGAGCCTGGATGACGACGGAGTTGTCGGTGTGCGCCGCCATCGCCTACTCCTCCTCGGCGAGGCGCCGGTTTACATAGTCGATCGCCTCGCCCACGCTGTGGATCTCCTCGGCGTCCTCGTCGGGAATCCTGAACCCGTAGTCCTGCTGCATGGCCAGCTGGATCTCCATGAACGCGAGCGAGTCGAGGCCCATGTCCTCGAACGTGGCTTCGCGGTCGTCGACGACGTCGGCCTCGGGGAGGCCCACGCGATCCACGAGGATCCGCTTGAGATCCTCAAATTCGAACTTCGTCTGCTCGGGCAATGCGGTCTCCTTCGGTGGTGGTTTTCAAATCGATAGGTGTGCTGAGCGCCTGCAGCGCCGGCAGCTGCTCCAGCGCCGCGCGGCGCCCGGCGGCAAGGAACAGCTCGGCGAGGTGGAAGTCTCGCCAATGCGCCGGTCCGAAGCATGGCGTGATCGTGACGTCGGCGAGCTCGGCGTGCCGCGCGCTGGTCTCCAGCTGGCTGAGATCCATCACCTCCAGCAGCGTGTCGAGCATGCCGCCGCGCGATTTGCGCTCGGGTGCGGGCGCGAGCTCCGGCTGCTCCGGCCACGCCGCGAGCACCTCAGCGCCGTTCAGGTTGACTGAGACGGCGAGGTCGGCGCCGTCTTCGAACACGGCCCCGGTCGGCACCGGCACGAGCGCCAGGCCGTCCACCAGGCGGTGCCCGCCGCGCTCGTAGGGTGGGAACACGCCGGCAAGTGCCGTGGCGGCCAGCAGCGCCTCCCACAACGGCCCCTCGCGCAGCGGGGCGGGCGCCCGGTCGGTGAGATCGACGGTCATCACCGCCAGCGGGATCCGCGTGTCGGCAAACGAGCGCTCCGCGGTGCTCTCGCGCATCAGCCTGCTCATCGCCTCCAGGCCCGAGGAGCCGCCGCTGCCGCCCATCGAGGTTTTGAACAGCTGCGCCACGTTGTCGGCGTCGAAGGCGCCGCGCAGGGCGGCGTCGATCGCCGCGGCATCCATCCCCAGGGCCAGGTAGGCGCCGACGATCGCGCCGATGCTGCTGCCCGACACATAATCCACCACGTAGCCGGCCTCCTCCAGCACCTGCAGCGCGCCCACGTGGGCGTACCCCTTGGCGCCGCCGGCGCCCAGCGCGAGGCCCAGCTTGGTGCGGGTGAGGTGACGCGCCAGCCATGCCTCGTCGGCGGGGGGCATCGCGAGGCTGTTCGGGGGAATCGGCTCGGCGCCGTTCGCGGCCGCCGGGGTGGCTGCGGGCTCCGCCCGCAGGCAGGTGCGCACCAGACGGATCGGCGCGCTCGCTGGCCACGCGCGGCTGGCCGCCACTGCCTCCTCGCCGATCAGTACAGCCTCGACCTGCGCGCCGCCCCCGTTTGAGCCCCGCGCGAGCGCGCCCAGCTGCTCCGCGTCGCGGGCCGAGCCCACCAGCGCCACCACGCGATCGACTTCGTCGAGCAGCAGCCCCATCGTCTCGGGGTCGAGCTCGCCGGGCAGCAGCACCGTCGCGTGCTCGTCGGTCAGGTCGTCCGCCGCCGTCAGCGTCCCGGCGAACGACAGCCGCCGGTCCAGCCAGATCACCGGACGGGGGCTCACGCGCTTGGCGAGCTCCGCAACGCGTGTCGCCGTCGCCGCGAGCGCCGGGCTGCTGAGCAGCGCCACCGTCTCGCCCCGCTCGTGCTCGACGCGACGCGCGTTGGCGATCACCAGGCGCTCGCTCTGGATGCGGATCAGGTTGACCAGGATCGCCGGGTAGCGCTGCGCGAGCGCGAGGAAGCGCTTGGCGTCGAGCTCCATCGCCGAGGCGGGGAGGGCGGCCACCACGGTGGCGGTGCGCGGCTCGCCGGTGACCGCGCCCTGGGCGCCGACGACGTCGCCCTTACGCTGGCGGGCCACGACCTCGCCCGCCGCGGCGTCGGCGTGCCCGGCGAGGATGTGCACCAGGCCGCCGGTGATCAGCCACAGCCGGTCGCTGGCCTCGCCCACGGCGCAGATCTGCTCGCCGGCGGCAAACTCCCGCGGGCGCATCTGCTCGGCGACTGCCTTCAGCTCGTCCTCGTCCAGCCCGGCGAACAGGGCGCTGGTGGTTAGAGCGTGCGGCGTCATTGAATCCCCGCCTCATGGGCTTGGAGGCCGCGCGCCAGCTCGCGCCGGTCGGGCTTGCCCGATGCGAGCAGCGGCAGCTCGGGCACCACGCTGACGCCGTAAGGCACCTTGTACCCGGCGATTCCGGCGCGGGCGAAGCTGACCACGTCGCGTCCCACGAGCGTGGTATCGGCGCTCGGGACGACGAACGCGTGCAGGGTTTCGCCCATCGCCGCATGGGGCACGCCGATCACGCTCGCCTGGCCGATGCCGGGGTGGGTGAGCAGGAAGCTCTCGATCTCGGCGGGGAACACGTTGAAGCCGCCCACATGCACCACTTCCTTGGCGCGGCCCGCGATCGTGAGGTTTCCGGCGGCGTCGATCCCGCCAAGGTCCCCGGTGCGAAACCATTCGCCGTCGAACGCCTCGTCGCGCTCGCGGGGACGGCCGTGGTAGCCGGCGGTCAGGTAGGGGCCACGCACCTCGATCGCTCCCAGCGCGGCCTCGTCATCCTCGGTACGTGCCCCACCCCTGACCCCCCCTGTGGGGGTCCCCCTAAACAAATCCTTCGAGCTCGCGCCGGGGTCAACCACCCGGAACTCATAGCCCGGCAGCGGCCGGCCCACCGTGTGGTAGCGAACCTCGGGAGGGTCCTCGGGGTGGCAGCTGCTCGCCGCGCCGATCTCGGTCATGCCGTACATGTTGAGCACGCGCGCGTCGCGCTTGTCGAGCTCCTCCAGCACCTTCGGCGGGCAGGAGGACCCGGCGGTGAACCCGCTGCGCACCGGCAGTTCCTCCGTGGCCTTCAGCACGCGCGCGAACAGCGCCGGCGAGCCGTGCAGCACGCGCGCCTCGTGCCGGCGCACCGCCCGCATGAGTGGCTCAAGCGTTGTCGTGGAATCCACCAGCACCGCCTCGCCGCCGGCCGCCATGCAGCACAGCAGGCAGGCCAGGCCGAACGCGTGCGAGCCGGGTACCACCACCACACAGGCGCCCCGTGCGTGCTCACCAAGCAGCTCGGCGAGGTTGTGCGCCTCGGCGACGCCGAGCGCATGGGACATCAGCGCGCCCCTCGGCTCGCCGGTTGTGCCCGACGTGTACATGATCGCCGCCACCTCCTCGTGCAGCGGCTCGGCATGCTCCTCGGCCGGCCACCGCAGCTCCTCGCGGGGCTCTCCGAGCTCGTCGACGACGATGCCGGTGGCCAGCGTCGGGATCTGCTCGCCGAGGGCATGCAGCTCCTGAGCGAGCGAAAACCCCGCGTGTGAGGCTGTTGAGACAGCCACTGATGGCTGTGCGTCGGCGAATATGCGCCGCAGCTCGAAGCTGCGTAGGCGGGCGCTCAGCGGCACAACCGTGGCGCCCGCGCGCCATGCGCCGAAGATCGCCACCACGAGCGCGGGGACGTTCGGCGCGATCACCGCGACGCGCTCGCCCGACCTGTCGCCCAGACGCGCGGCCAGCCGCTCGACGGCCTGGTGAAGCTGGCGATAGGTGAGCTGCACGTCGGCGTGAGCCAGCGCCGGGCGTTGCGGGCTCTGCGACACAGCCGCCTCCAGGAGAGCGCCGATCTGTGGTGGCTGTGGCATGAGCAGGTGCGCCCGATGGTAGCTGGGGCTCAGCTCATGCGCCGGAGCACGAGGGCGCTGTTGAAGCCGCCGAAGCCGCGCGCGTTGACGAGGATCGTCGATAGCTCCCCGCCCCGCTCAGATCCCCGCACGAAGTCGAGCTCGCCGTCGGCCGGCTCGTCGAGGTTGACGATCGGGGGCAGCGCGCCGTCGCGCAGCGCCAGCAGCGCCGCCGCCGCATCCAGCGAGGCGCCGCCGGCGTACATCCGCCCGACGCCGCTTTTCGGGGCGATCACCGGCACCTTGCCGGCGTGCTCGCCGAACACCGTCTTGATCGCCTGCACCTCCAGCGCGTCGATCTCGGGCACGCCGAAGGCGTCGGCGACCACCGCGTCCACGTCGGCGGGTCCGATGCCGGCGTTGTTCAATGCCACCGACATCGCCCGTGCTGACTGCGTGGGGTCGGGCGCCGGTTTGCCCCAGTGGTGGGCGTCGTTGGTGGCGCCGTAGCCGACGATCTCGCCGTAGATCTGGGGGGCTTTGCGCACTTCGGCGCTCTGCAGGCTCTCGACCAGCAGGATCGCGCCCCCCTCGCCGGGGACGTACCCGTTGGCGCGCGTGTCGAATGGACGGTACGCCGCGGCCGGATCCTGCTGGGTGCTGAGGAAGCCGGTGCCCAGCTGGCAGGTGATGGCGTACGGGCCGATCGGCGCCTCCACGCCGCCGCTGAGGGCGCTCTCCACGCCGCGGCGGATTGTGCGCCGCGAGTGCGCCAGCGCCTCCAGGCCGCCGGCTCCCTCCGCCAGCACCACGCCGGAGGGGCCCTTCATCCCGTGCTTGATCGAGATCTGCCCGGTGGTGGCGGCGTAAAACCAGGCGATCGACTGGTAGGCGCCCACGAACACCGGGCCCTTCTCCCACAGCGCCTGGATTTCGCGCTGGCCAAACTCGTTGCCGCCCGAGGAGCTGGCGGTGATCACGCTCATCGAGTAGGGGTCGTGCTCGGCGGGGTCGAACTTGGCGTCGTCGAGCGCCTCCTGCGCGGCCGCGAGCGCCATCCACGTCCAGCGGTCGGTCTGCTTGATCAGCCTTTGGTCGATGTGGTCCTCTGGGTTGAAGTCGTTCACTTCGCCGGCCAGCGTCACCGGATAGCGCGAGGGGTCGAAGCGCTCGATGCGCTCGATGCCGCTGTCGCCGGCGCGGGTGGCGGCCCACCACGACTCGCGGTCCTGCCCGGTGGGGGCGACCACGCCGATGCCGGTGATCACGGAGCGCCGGTCGGGGGAGGGGATTGTGGGGCTCATCGCCGGTTCACACTCCTGGCGCGGAGGGGGAGGGGGAGGGGGAGGGGTAGGTCATCGCGCTCACAGCCCCGCGTTGCGGCGCTCGCCGGGGACCGAGAAGATCATCGCCGACTGAAAGCCGCCGAAGCCGCTGCCGGTGGACAGCGCCACGTCGATCTGCTTGCGCACCGCCACTTTGGGCGTGTAGTTGAGGTCGCACTCCGGGTCGGGGTTCTCCCAGTTGGCGGTGGGCGGCACCACGCCGCGGTCGATCGCCAGCGCGCAGGTGGCCATCTCGATCGCCCCGATCCCCCCCAGCGAGTGGCCGACCATCGACTTGATCGAGCTGATCGGCACCTTGTAGGCGTGCTCGCCCAGCGTGTTCTTGTACGCCGCCGTCTCGTGCCGGTCGTTCTGCTTGGTGCCCGACCCGTGCGCGTTGATGTAATCGATGTCCTGCGGCTTGGTCCCGCCCTGTGCCATCGCGTCGAGGATCGCCTCGCTCATCTCGCTGGCGTCGGGCTTCAGGCCGGTCATGTGGAAGGCGTTGCCGCGGCTGGCAAAGCCGGTCACCTCGCAGTAGATGTGGGCGCCGCGGGCAAGCGCGCTTGTCATCTCCTCCAGGATCAGCACCGCCCCGCCCTCGCCCATCACGAACCCGTCGCGGTCGCGGTCGAACGGGCGCGAGGCGTGCGCGGCGTCGTCGTTGCGCCGCGAGGTGGCCTTGATCGGGTCAAAGCACGCCATCGAGATCGGGGAGATGCCCGACTCCGCGGCGCCCGCGATCACGATGTCGGCCTCGTCGTCCTGGATCATCTGGTGCCCGTAGCCGATCGCGTCGATCCCCGAGGTGCAGCCGGTGGACACCACCACCGACGGCCCGTGCGCCCCGAACTTCAGCGCCACCTCGCTCGCCAGGCTGCTGGGCACCAGGCCCTGGTAGAGGAACGGGGGGGCATAGTCGGGATCCACCAGCCACTCCTTGCCGTGGTTGGACACCGCCACATACCCATCCTCCAGCACCATCGTGCCGCCGACCGCGGAGCCGAGGCTGACGCCGGTGCGGTCAAGGTCGATCGCGTCGGGCTCCAGCGCGCTGTCGGTCATCGCCTCGATCGCGGCGGCCACGGCGAACTGGATGTAGCGGTCCATGCGGCGCTTCTCGTGCTCGCTGAGGCCGGCCGCCAGCGGGTCGAAGTCGCACTCGGCGGCGATCTGCGAGCGAAAGCCGGAGGCGTCGAAGAACGTGATCCCGCGTGTGGCGGTGCGCCCGGCGGTGATCGCCTCCCAGAAGGTGTCGCGCGTGCTGCCGCCCGGGGCCACCACACCCACCCCGGTCACCGCCGTCCTGCGCAGCGCTTTCCCGTCGCTCATCGCGGTCCTCCTCGCGATCCCCCGTTGCTCATCGCCGTGCTTGCAGTGCTCCCCACGCCGCTCACCGCGCCTACTCCGTGTCCACGTGCCCGGCGTCGGGGCGCGGCGCCAGCGGCCCGAGGTGGAAGACGATGAACGCCTCCTCCTCGCCGTCGTTGACCAGACGGTGGCGCACGTTGATCGGGATCAGCAGCGCGTCGCGGGCGCCGAGGCGGTGGGACTCGCCGTCCAGCTGCGCGTCCAGGCCGCCGCTGACGACGAAGATGAACTCCTCCGAGTAGGGGTGGTAGTGCTCGCTGATCCGTTCGCCCGGGGCGAGCGTGGCCACACCCATGAAGCCGGATGTCGAGCCCGCGGTCTTGGGGCTCAGCAGGGTGCGCACGTCGCCACCGCGCCGCGTGTCGGCCGGCATCTCGTCCACCTTGCGGATCTGCGGCGCGCCGGCGGGCTCGGATGACTGCTCTGAGGACATGGAGCTCCCTCGTCTCTGTTGGTGTGGGGACCGGACCCGAGAATCTATCCCACAGGGGTTATGCTTGCGCTGCGCTGGCCTAGCCGGGAGATCAGGAGGATCGGGTTGGAAGTCGGACCGATGTCATCGATCGACGTGATCGCCTCGACGTTGGGCGAGGATCAGCCCCACCTCGGCGAGATGAGTTCGCCCGATGGAGCGCTCACGCTGCTGTTCTGCGACATCGAGGAGGCGGCCGCGATCGGCGCGGAACTGGGGCCCGAGCGCTTCGCGGAGCTGCTGGCCGACCACCGCCTGATCGTCGAGCGCGTGATCGGCCACCACGGGGGCACGGTCGTCAAGGCGATCGACGACGGCTTCATGGTCGCCTTCGACAGCGCTCACGCCGCGCTGCGCTGCGCGCTGGACCTGCAGAGCGCGCTCGCCGATCGCACCGTCCCGGGGAGCGAGCGCCTGCTGCGCCTGCGCGTCGGCCTGCACACCGGGTTTGTGATCCTCAACGAGGAGGAGATGTACGGGCGCAACGTGGTGCTGGGCGCCCGCATCGCCGGCTGCGCGCGCGGGGGCGAGATCACGGTCTCGGCGACGCTCAAGGAATACACCGAAACCGATCCCCGCTTCCGCTTCGAGGAGCGCGGCGAGCACCGCTTCAAAGGAGTCCTCGGCGAACACCACGTGTTTGCCGTCGTCCGCTGAGGCGCGGGCGCGGAGGCCGAGGGCATGGGTGGATGACAAACCCGATGGCGCAGAGCATCTACATCACCGCGATGGGCCCCCGCAGCGGCAAGTCCGTGGTGGCGCTGGGCTTCACCGAGATGCTCTCGGCGCGCCTGCAACGCGTCGGCTTCTTCCGGCCCGTGATCCGCGGTGGCGCCGAGCCCGACCCGCAGATCGAACTGATGCGCCACCGCTACCAGCTGGCGTTCGACTACGCGCAGATGCACGGCCCCACCGCCGACGAGGTGACGGGGCTGACCGCCCACGGCGCGCACGAGGAGATCGAGAAGCGGGTGCTCGCCGCCTACCGGGAGCTGGCGCGTCAGTGCGACTTCGTCGTCTGTGAGGGCACCGACTTCGTCGGCGCCACGCCGGCGCTCGACTTCGACCTCAACGCCAACCTCGCCAACCAGCTCGGCTGCCCGGTGCTGGTGGTGGTCAACGGGGCGGGCGACGGGGACGTGGTCGAAGAGGTGCGGCTGGCGCGCGAGGTGCTGCAGCGCAAGGATTGCGAGCTGTTCGGGGTGATCGTCAACCGTGTGGCGCCCGACGCGGTGAGCGAAGTCGAGCGGCGCCTCGCGCCCCACACCGGCCAGGAGTGGGTCTACGTGATGCCCGAGCACGCCGAGCTCGGCTACCCCAGCGTCGGCGAGGTGGGGACCGCCCTCGGCGCCCGCTCGCTGCTGGCCGTGGACGGCATGCTCGACCGCGACGTGCGCGAGGTGCGGGTGGCGGCGATGAGCGCCGAGCACTTCATCGAGGACCTGGTGGACGGGACGCTGGTGGTGGTGCCGGGCGACCGCTCGGACATCGTCGTGGCCTGCCTGGCCTCCACCCTCTCGCCCTCCTTCCCGGCGGTGGCGGGGCTGCTGCTGACCGGCGGCTATGAGCTCTCGCCCACGTTGCGGGCGCTGCTTGAGACCTCCCCCTTCCCGGTGTTGGAGGTGGAGGCCCGCACGCACGTGGCGGCGGCCGCGATCGCGGGCGTGCGCCCGGTGCTGCGGGCCGAGAACGAGCGCCGGATCGCCACCGCGCTCGGCGTGTTCGAGCGCAGCGTGGACAAGGTGGAGCTGCAGATGCGCTTCATGGTGGAGCGCCCCACGCGGATGACGCCCACGATGTTCGAGTACGAGCTGATCGAGCGGGCCAAGGCCGCGCGCCGGCACATCGTGCTGCCGGAGGGCGAGGACGAGCGGGTGCTGCGGGCCGCGGACATCCTGCTGCGCCGCGGGGTGGTGGCGCTGACGGTGCTGGGCGACCCCGACGCGGTGCGCGGCAGCGCCGCCGCGCTCGGTCTCGATCTTGACGGCGCGGAGGTGGTCGATCCGCTGCACTCGCCGCTGCGCGAGCGCTACGCCTCCGTCTACCACGAGCTGCGCAGCCACAAGGGCGTGACCGAGGCGCTCGCCCTCGACGCGCTGGCCGACCCCACCTACTTCGGCACGATGATGGTCCACCTGGGGGAGGTGGATGGGATGGTGTCCGGGGCGGCGCACACCACCGGCGACACGATCCGCCCGGCGTTCGAGTTCGTCAAGTCGCGTCCCGGCGTGTCGGTGGTGTCAAGCGTCTTCTTCATGTGCCTCGCCGACCGCGTGCTGGTGTACGGCGACTGCGCGGTCAACCCCAAGCCCGACCGCACCCAGCTGGCCGACATCGCGATCTCCTCCGCCGACACCGCGGCGGCGTTCGGGATCGCGCCGCGGATCGCGATGCTCTCCTACGCCACCGGCGACTCCGCCAAGGGCGAGCAGGTGGACATCGTCCGCGAGGCCACCGAAACGGTGCGGCGGCTGCGGGGCGACCTCAAGGTGGACGGGCCGATCCAGTACGACGCCGCCGTCGACGCCGGCGTGGCCAAGCTGAAGCTGCCCGACAGCGAGGTGGCGGGTGCCGCCACGGTCTTCATCTTCCCCGACCTCGACACCGGCAACGTGGCCTACAAGGCGGTCCAGCGCTCCTCCGGGGCGCTCGCCATCGGCCCCGTGCTGCAGGGCCTGCGCCGGCCGGTCAACGATCTGAGCCGGGGCTGTTCGGTGACGGACATCGTCAACACGGTGGCGATCACCGCGATCCAGGCGCAGGAGGGGCGCTGAGAGCCTTCTTGATGCGCTATGATGCGCTGTCATGGAGCGTCGACGCAGGGCACCCCACCGCGAAGGACACAGAACCACTCTCACCGTGCCCCACTCGGTTATGGATGCGGCCGACCGACTGGCACGCGAGCTGGGCACGACCGCAAACGACGCGATCGTCCGGCTGGCGGAGGAGGGGGCCTCGGCCCGCGAGCGCCGCGAGCAGATCGCAGCGCTCGCATCCGAGCGGCGGGCGGCGGTTGAGCGCGTCAGCCTCGACAAGGCACTGACATTCCCCTCGGCGGATGACTTCCGCGACGCGATGCTCGCAGGCCGCCGCGACCCTTGACGGGGGTCTGGGATACGACCCTCGTCTCCCGGCTCTACCCGGGCGGGGCGCTGGAGCGACATATGCTGGAATGCGCCCATGCGGGCGATCCTGTCGCCATCGCCGCGCCCACGGTGATGGAGGTCGTCCGCGGCATCCAGGCCACGGCAGCCCGCAAGCCGCGCATCGCGCCGGTGCTGGCCTGGTTCCTCCGTCTCCTCGCAAGCGACCTGGTCGAGGTCCTGTCGCTGGACCGGCCCGCGGCCATCGTCGCCGGGCGGCTGCGCGCAGCACATCCGGCGCCACCCACCGGCGCGCGGCGAAAGGGTGTCAAGCCAGAGCAGCGCGCCGGCTGGATACTGGACATTCAGATCGCCGCCTGCGCCTGGGCTCACGGCCGTCAGATCGCCACAGAGAACTTGCGCGACTTCGAAGTCCTACGTGATCTCATCGCACAGCTCTACCCCGATACCCCGCCGCTTGTCGTGACCCCGCCGGTTGTTTGACCTGACGGGCTTCACTGGATCTGGTAGGTGCGCTCCTGCTCCCACAGCAGCTGCCAGAACTTCTGCGGCATCGCCGACAGGACACGCTCGCGCATGAACAGCCCCACCGGGTGCTTCACGTGCGAGAGTTTCGCCAGTTTCGCGGAGCGGTTGACGATCTGGCTGGTGCGCGGGATGCGCTTGCGCTCGTAGGAGTCCAGCGCCGCCTGCATCGCCCCGGGGGCGGAGAGGTTGCCGGCGGCGGACAGCTCGCGCCCGAGCACGACGCCATCCTCGATCGCCATCCCCGCGCCCTGCCCCAGCGTCGGTGTTGTCGGGTGCGCGGCGTCGCCGAGCAGCGTCACCCGCCCGTTGCGCCAGCGCTCAAGGGGCTTGCGGTCGTAGAGGTCCTGGCGGAAGAGCTGCTCCTCGGGGGTCGCTTCGATCACCTGCTGCACCTCCGCCGGCCAGCCATGGAACGTGTTCAGCAGATCCTGCTTACGGCCGATCGGGGGGTCAACCGCACCCTCGGGCCGGATCTGGCTGCCCCACCAGAACAGCCGCTCGTCGACCGGGTACATCCCGAAGATCGACTGCGGGCCGTACACCTGCTGGGCGAAGTTGCGCCCCAGGTCTTTGTGCTCGTACTCGGGCAGCGCCCGCCACACCGTGGCGCCCGAGTACCGCGGCCGGCCGTCGCCGATCAGCTTCGCGCGGACCACCGATTCCAGCCCGTCCGCGGCCACCAGCGCCGCGCCACGCTCCTCGTGGCCGTCCGCGAACAGGGCGGTAACACCGTCTGCATCCTGGCGGTAACCCACGCACTCCATGCCGCAGTGGACGATGCTCAGGTCCCCAACGGCCCTTACCAGCAGCTCCAGCAGCTCCCCGCGGTGCACGGCGACGACCTCGCCATGCCACGGCACCGCCGCCATCGTGTGCCCGTCGCGCCACGACAGCAGCCGCAGCGCCTGGAACCCGGGCCCTGAGATCTTTCGCAGCTCATCGCGCAATCCCAGCATCGACAGCGCCTGCGCAGCCACGCGCTGGATCCCCACGCCGGTGCCCAGCTCCCGCAGCTCGGGCTGGCGCTCGAACACCTCCACGGGGACGCCGCCGGCCCGCAGCGCGACCGCGGCCGTCAGGCCACCGATACCGCCGCCAATCACGAGCACACGTTCGGAGTCCTGCATCGCTGGGGACTCTACTTGCTGCGGTTCGCGGCGGGCATGCTGTGGTTCGCGGCGGGCATTCGAGGGCGTCCGGTCGGCTTCGCGCGAAGGTACCGCGCCACGAGTGCCCCCACTCTGATTCAATTGGGGTGTGCGTGGTTCTCAGATGGGGGGGCAAACTGGCGTTCGAGCAAGGGTCTCGACCCTGTTCGCGCGCGCTCTGCTGTTGGCTGTAGCGACGCCGCTCGCGATCGGCTTTGGGCCGGGGGTTGCTTCGGCCGGCGCCACGCCGGAAAAAACCGACGTCATGTTCATCTTCGATACGAGCGGCTCGATGGGGGGCGTACTCCAGGAAGCCAAAGAAGGGATCAAGAAAGTCATCGAAGAAACGCGCGCCACGCTCGGTCCGAACACCGCGTACGGAGTCGCGAACGTCGAAGACGTGCCCGGCTATGAAAGCGGCGAGACGGAACTCGCGCCCGAGAGCGAAGAATATTACGAAATGGATGGCGAAAAGCCGTGGCACCTGTGGCAGGCGGTGACGACGGAAGTCCCCAAAGTCGAAGAAGCGATCGAAAAGCTCTCCGGTTCCGAAGGGGTCTCGCACTCCGGCGGCGACGGCCCCGAAGCGTACGGGCGTGCCCTGTGGGAGTCCGACACGAACCCGCAGGTCGGCTGGCGCGAAGGGGCACGCCACGAGATCGTGCTGATCGCCGACAACGTCCCGCACACGCCAAACGTCAACGAAGGCATTCCACCGGAATTCGCGTTTATGGAACCGGGCACTGAGGGCGTTGCCGCGTGGCCGAACACCGGAGAAGAACCGGGCGGCAGATTCGGCATCGCCGGCACGCAGTGGGCCCCGGGCGACTCGCTCGAGTTCCACAAAACTCTTGAAATGCTCGGTGTGGACGGCAAGCCACTGGCGATGGTCGACTACTTCCATACGTCGGAGGAAGAAGGCGAAAACTACATCCACTACTGGGAATACTGGGCCAAACAGACCGGCGGGGAAGCGCTGCAGGCCAATGAAGGCGGCAAAGAAGAATTCTCCGCCAAGCTCGTCAAAATCATCAAAGAAACGACCGGCAGGGCGCTGCCGCCGTGTCCCACGGGCTATGAACGGCGTGTGGTCGAAGGAGCGTGCGTCAAAGCTCCGCCTCCGGCGCCGCCGACGCTCGTCACGATCTCGCCGCCGACCATCCTCTCGACGACCAGCGCGACGTTCACGGTGACGGTGAACCCGGGGGGGCTGGAAACGGAGGTGCACTTCGAATACGGGCCGGATCTCGGCGGGGCGACGGCGGCCAGCACGGCGACGATCACCTACGGCTCGGTGACGCCCAACCAGCCGGTGGGCGCGGGCTTCACCAACCAGACGGTCACCGCGACGGTCACCGGCCTGCTGCCCAACGTCACGTATAACTGGCGGGCCGTGGCCACCAACAGCGCGGGCAGCGCGGTGGGCGCCAATCAGACCCTCAAAACACCGGCCGATCCGCCGCCGCCGCGGCCGGTGCTCGGGAAGTCCGTGAACGTGACGCCGGTGTCGGGGATCGTCTACGTCGAGCTGCCGCCCGGCGCCACATTGGCATCGGCAGCTTCGGCATCGCCGTTGTCGCCCTTCTCGCTGGGAGTGCAGGCGTCCGAGGCGCTCACGAAGGGGCAGGCGTTCATACCGTTGACTGAGGCACGTCAGATTCCCGTCGGGTCGATCCTCGAAACAACGGGCGGCGTTGTGGGCCTCACCACGGCCACCACCGCCTCCCGGAAGGGCAAGCTGCAGACGGGTGACTTCGGCGCGGGGATCTTCAAGATCCTGCAGAACCGTAAGCAGAAGGGCCTGACCAACCTGGACATGATCGACAACCGCAGCCCCAGCAAGGTGTGCGCCACGGTCGGCAAGCGCAAAGCCAAGGGCAAGGGCAAGGGCAAGGCCCTCGCGGCCAAGCATTTGAGCTCGCAGGTGCTCGGCCGGATCAACGCCAGCGGACACGGGCACTTCACCGTACATGGGCAGTACAGCGCGGCGACCGTGCGGGGGACGGTCTGGAGCGTCGGCAACCGCTGCGAAGGCACGCTCACGCAGGTCAAGCGCGGCGTCGTCTCGGTCCGCGACTTCCGCCGCCGCAAGACGATCACGCTGTTCACCGGCCAGTCCTACCTGGCCAAGGCGCCGCACTACTAGGCCGGCGATGCGATCCGGCAGCGGTCCAGGCGCGGGGGTCGTACTCACGTCCGGCCGCGATCGTGTCCGCGGCGCTCATCGGGCTCGCTGCGTTTGCCGGGCTCGCCGCGTCCGCGCAAGCGGCGACATACACGGTGGGGACGTTCGAAGACAAGATCAGGACGTGCTCGGAACCGAGTTCCGGCACCTGCTCGCTGCGGGAGCTAATTGAATATGAGAACGCCGCGAAACCGACTGAACCTGACGCCATCTTCGTCCCAAGCGGCAAGTACGACCTGGCCCACGGGGCGCTCGTGATCACGCAGCCGGTCGTGATCGTGGGCGCGGGAGCGCGCACCACCGTCGTGGACGAGCCCGAAGGAACATCCCCGGGAGAACGCGTATTCGACGTCCGGACCCCTTCGACTGGCGGCAGCGTGTCGGTGGGCATCGTGGGGCTCGAGGTCTCAGGGGGGACCGCCAATGAAGAATTTGGCGGCGACATCCTCAACTTTGGGGACCTGGTGCTCAGCGAGGACTGGATCACCGCCGGCAACGCGGAGTTCGGAGGCGCCGTCGCCAACGAGTTTGGCACCGTGGTGATCGAGAACTCGCTCGTCTCGGGCAACCACGCCTCGAGCGGCTCGGGGGATGCGGGCGGCGTCGAGAACATCGGCGTATCCGGGACTGAAGACAAACCGGGCACGCTTGCGATCCTTGACTCGACGATCGCCGCCAACGACGCCCGCGTGGGCGGCGGCATCCTCAGCTCGGGCGATGCCACCAACAGAGTCACGATCGAGAACTCCACGGTCGCGTTCAACGACAACCGGGAAGTGGCCGGCAAAGCGGCCGAATCGGGAGCGGGGGTGGCGATCGCCTCCAGCGGGGGCACGGCGCAGGTCGTGGGCTCGATCATCGCGGACAACACCGAGACGCTCCCCACCGGGACGGTCCCCTCGAACTGCTCGGCTCCGGAACCGGCCAAAATCGAAGACCCGTCCCCGCTGGGCTACAACCTGGAGAGCGGGACCGACTGCGGCTTCAAATCCACCGGCGACCTGCAGAATGCCGCGCCCGATTTCAGCTCCTCTACGCCGCAGAACAACGGCGGCAACACCGACACCCTCGGGCTCGAACCAACCAGCCCGGCAATTGACGCGATCCCCACGAGCTCCCCGTTCTGCAACGGCATCGATCAGCGCGACGTCGCCCGCCCCCAGGGCGCCGGCTGCGACATCGGCGCGTTCGAGTTCGGCGCGGTGGTTGTACCGCCACCGATCCCGGCACCGTCCCCCGCCGCACCGACGGTCCTCTCGGCTGCACCGCCGACCGTCTTGACCACGACCAGCGCGGCGTTTACCACGACGGTAAACCCACACGGGTTGGCCACATCGGTGCACTTCGAATATGGACCCGTGCTTGGGGAAGCCAAAGCGGCGGCGATCACCTACGGGTCGGTGACGCCCGACCAGGCGGTGGGCTCGGATTTCGCCAACCACACGGTGACGGCGACTGTCACGGAACTGCTGCCCAATGTCACGTATCACGTGCGGGCGGTGGCGACCAACAGCGCGGGCAGCGCGCTGGGTGCCGATCAGACCCTTGCGACGGCGGCCGACCCGCCGCCGCCACCGCCGGTGCTGGGCAAGTCGGTGGACGTAACTCCCGTGTCCGGAGTGGTCTACATCGAGCTGCCGCCGGGCGCCAAACTTGCTTCCGCATCGCCCGATACACGGGGTTCGCTGGGGGAGCAGACGTTTGCGGCGCCCATCGGGACGGAGGCGTTCGCTGCGCTCGCCAAGGGGCAGAGCTTCATACCGTTGACCGAGGCGCGCCAGATCCCGGTCGGCTCGACCCTCGATACGCGCACCGGTGTTGTGAACCTCACCACGGCCACCACCGCCTCCCGGAAGGGCAAGCTACAGTCCGGAGACTTCGGGGCCGGGCTGTTCAAGCTGCTGCAGCAGCGCAAGCAGAAGGGCTTGACCGAACTGAACATGATCGACACCCAGAGCGCCCGTCAGGTGTGCACGAGCGCCGGTAAGGCTCGGATCGCCTCTGTCCGTCCGAGCAGCAAGGTGCTTGGACGGCTGAACGCGAGCTCGCACGGGCACTTCACCGCGCGCGGGCAGTACAGCGCCTCGACCGTGCGCGGGACGACCTGGAGCGTGGCCAACCAGTGCGACGGGACGCTCACGCACGTCAAGCGCGGCGTAGTCGCGGTCCGCGACTTCCGCCGCCGCAGGACGATCACGCTGTTCACCGGAGAGTCCTACTTGGCCAAGGCACGTCACTAGTCAAGCAATGAGATTCGACATGTACCCGGGACTTCGTTTGCGTCCCTACTCGGCAACGATCGTCGCCGCAGTGGTGCTTCTCGCGCTGGTGGTCGCGGCAGGGCTGGCCGCATCGGCGCAGGCGGCGACGTACACCGTGGGGACGACCGAAGACCTCACGGGGACATGCCAGGAACCAGCCTCCGGCACCTGCTCGCTGCGGCAGCTCATCACCTACGAGAACAGTCTCGCTGAAACCCCCAATCCACCCGACACGATCGCGGTGCCGGCCCCCGGAGGTCTGGCCTTCTACGACCTCTCCAGCGGACCGCTCACAATCTTCAAAAGCGTGGCGATCGTCGGCGCCGGCGCGCGCGCGACGAACATCGACCAGTTCTCCGCGACGCCGAATCGCGCGTTCTTCGTCGAGCCAAATCCCCGTAACAAAACCGTCCCGATCGTGACCATCTCGGGCCTTTCGATCGCATTCGGCCACGCCAATGAAGCCAACGGCTTCTTCGGCGGCGACATCCTCAACGAGGCCACGCTCACGCTGAGCGAAGACGCGATCACGAACGGTACTGCCACCGAAGGCTCGGGCGGCGGAATCTCAAACGATGGCGGCACGCTAACCGTGACGCACTCGCTCGTGGCCAACAACATCAGTACCAATCTTCCCAACGGCGCCGGCGGCGACTCGGGCGGGATCCAGAACGTCGGTCCCAACCCCGCGACCCTGAGCGAAGAACCCGGGAGGCTGATCGTCCGAGACTCGACGATAGCCGACAACGAAGCTGCGCTGGGC
The DNA here is from genome assembly GCA_963794715.1 of uncultured Solirubrobacterales bacterium. Taxonomy (GTDB): domain Bacteria; phylum Actinomycetota; class Thermoleophilia; order Solirubrobacterales; family Solirubrobacteraceae; genus Palsa-744. The sequence goes on from CAWCEY010000003.1 coordinate 79,587, forward strand.
GGCGGAATCTTCAGTTGGGGCGACACGAGCAACACCACCTCGATCGTCAACTCGACGATCGTTGGCAACAGAGGTGGCAGCCGCGGCGTCGAAGGCCACGGCATCGAAGGCGGCGGCCTGCTGGCCACCCAGGGCGGGATCTCGGTTGAGAACTCGATCGTCGCGGGTAACACTGTTGAACCACTCACCGGTGAACGCGTATCCGCGAACTGCGGGGCCACCGGCATATCGTCGCTGGGCTACAACCTCGAGAGTGGAACCGATTGCGGCTTCACGGCCACCGGAGACCACCAGAACACCGAACCGGGGTTCATCTCGGGTGGCCTGCAGGACAACGGCGGCAACACTGACACGATCGCCCTGGCAGGGAACAGTCCCGCTGTCGACGCGATCCCTCCCAACGCCTTGGATTGCAGCGCCACCGACCAGCGGGGCGTCGCTAGACCCCAAGGCGCAGGCTGCGACATCGGCGCTTACGAGCTGTTTCAGCCGGTCGAGGGGCAGCAGTTCTCCGATGTGGTCGGCGCGGCAGCGCCCCGCGAAGGGACCACACCCACGATCGACTGGGGGGACGGCACGCAGCCGTCGCCAGGCACGGTAGGCGCCAATGGACAACTCACCGGCACGCACACCTACGCCGAGGAGGGTATTTACCACGCGAGCTTTACTTATGCCAATAGCGATGGCACCCCGATAACCGTCCCATTCGATGTCAAGGTGCAGGATGCTCCACTGAGCGCGATCGGCGTGGCGGTGAGCGCCGGTGCGGGCACGCAAACCACGAGCACTATTGCGACCTTCACCGACGCCGATCCGGCCGGTACGCCCGCGGATTACACCGCCACCATCAACTGGGGTGACGGCAGCAGCTCGGCGGGGACCGTGGGCCCCGCGCCCGGCGGGGGCTTTGCCGTCGCCGGCTCGCACACATACGCGAGCGGCGGCGCATACCAGACCAGCGTGGCGATCGGCGACGCGGGAGGCTCTACCGCGACGGCCACGAGTACGGCTAGCGTTGCGCCCCCCGGGCCGCCGGCGCTGCTGACGACCGCGCCACCCACCGTGCTGAGCACGACGAGCGCGGCATTCACGGCGAGCGTCAACCCGCATGGGCTGGCCACGAGCGTGCACTTCGAATACGGGCCGGTGCTCGGGGAAGCCAAAGGGGCGGCGATCACATATGGCTCGGTGACGCCCGACCAGGCAGTGGGAGCTGATTTCGCAAACCACACGGTTACGGCGACTGTCACAGGCCTGCTGCCCAACGTCACCTATCACGTGCGCGCGGTGGCGACCAACAGCGCGGGCAGCGCGCTGGGAGCCGACCAGGTCCTGAACACCCCTGCCGACCCTCCGCCACCACCGCCGGTGCTGGGCGAGTCGGTAAACGTGACGCCAGTGTCTGGAGTGGTCTACATCGAGCTGCCGCCCGGCGCCCAGCTCGCTTCCGCATTGCCCGCCTCGCATGGCTCGCTGAGGACGCGAACGTTTGCTGCACCCGTAGGGGGTCAGGCATTCGCCGCACTCACGGGAGGGCAGGTGTTCACAGCCCTCACCGACACGCGAGCATCCGCGGCGCTCACCAAGGGACAGAGTTTCATACCGTTGACCGAGGCGCGTCAGATCCCGGTCGGCTCGACCCTCGATACGCGCACCGGTGTTGTGAACCTCACCACTGCCACGACCGCCTCCCGGAAGGGCAAGCTGCAGTCCGGGGACTTCGGCGCCGGTCTCTTCAAGCTGTTGCAGAATCGCCGCCAGCATGGACTGACCAACCTGGACATCATCGACACCCACAGCGCCCGTCAGGTGTGCACGAGCGTCGGCAAGGCCAGGATCGCATCAGGCCGTCCGAGCAGCAAGGTGCTTGGACGGCTGAACGCAAGCTCGCACGGGCACTTCACCGCGCGCGGGCAGTACAGCGCCTCGACCGTGCGCGGGACGACCTGGAGCGTGGCCAACCAGTGCGACGGGACGCTCACGCACGTCAAGCGCGGCGTAGTCGCGGTCCGCGACTTCCGCCGCCGCAAGACGATCACGCTGTTCACCGGACAGTCCTACCTGGCCCGGGCACCCCTCAAGCGGGGCTGATGATCGATCCCGCCCCGGCGCAGGAGCCTCAGGCCGAGGTGATCCGCGTCCGGCGTGCCCCGAGGCTGGGCATCGCCTCGCTGTCGGCTTCGATCGCGGAGACGACGAGCTCGGCGAACAGCGCCGCGCGCTCGGCGTCGTCGGGGCCGTAGTGGCCGCCGTCGCGGCGATCGAGCAGCGAGAGCACGCCGATCGGGCGTCCGAGGCGAATCAGGGGGACGACCAGCATCGTGTAGGGGACGTGGCCGGTGCCGGCCGCGATGCGGGCCGCGAAGCGTGGGTCGGTGCGACAGTCGGGGACGGCCAGCGGCTGCCCATTTTCCACGACGCTGCCGGCGAGGCCGTGCCCGGGCGGCAGGCGCACACCGACGATCTCGCGCGCTCCCGCCCCCCACGCCGACTGGTAGACCAGCTCGCGGGTGTTGGCGTCGGTCAGCGCGATCGACGAGGCCGCGGCCTCGAACACGCCGGCCGCGGTGCGCGCGATCCCCTCCATCAGGCTGCGCCGCGCCGCGGGCGCCTCGATCGAGAGCGTGAGCGACCCGCCGATCGTGGGCTGCGCGTAGCCCCTGGGCTGGGTGTGGCTGCCGAGCGCGCGGGCGAAGGCGGCGACCGAGGCGACCCGCCGTTCGGGGATCATCTCCAGGCCGGCCTTCACGGCGTCGGCGATCTCGGGGGGGACCTCGGGGGCGAGCTCGCGCAGCTCCGTCGGGCTGGCGTACACCGGCGGTTTGCCGACGATCAGCGTCCACAGCGTGGCGGCCAGGCCGAAGACGTCGCTGCGCGGGGAGACCGAGCCGCCGGCGAACACCTCGGGCGCCATGTAGCGCGGCGTGCCGACGCCCACGGTGCCTTCGTCCTCTTCCTCGTCGTGGAGCAGACGGGCGATCCCGAAGTCCACCAGCACGATCCCGTCCTCGCCGAGGATCAGGTTGTGGGGCTTGACGTCGCGGTGCACAATCTGCTGGTCGTGCACGTACTCCAGCGCCTCGCAGCTCTCACGGGCGTAGTCCAGCGCCTGCTCCAGCGGCAGCCCCGGATCGCCCTTCTGCGCCAGCAGGCTGTGCAGATCGGTGCCCTCCACGAGTTCCATCACCAGATACTGGCCGCGCTCGTCGGCGAAGTGGTCGGTGACCTCGACCACGCGCGGGTGGCGCAGCAGCGACAGCAGCCGCGCCTCGACCTCGAAGCGCTCGGCGTGGCGGGTGTTGTTGACGTGCTTGACCGCCACCGCCACGTCGGTGTGGGTGTCATGGGCGCGGTAGACCGCGCCCATCGCGCCGCTGGAGATCGGCTCCCCGACGGTGTAGCGCTCGGCGAGCATGAGCCCTGCCGGCAGCACGAAACGTGACGGATCCTCCATGTTGGAGGCCAGCGTAACGCAGCGCCCGGCCTCAACCCGTCCTACACCCCCCGCATGGGCGCGGTGACGGGATCGGCGACCGGAGACTCGGATAGCGTTTAAAGGGTGGCGCAGACGGCCGACCCAGCCTGGGCTGTGTGCCCCCGGTGAGCCGGGTCCCTCTTATTTCAGTCATTGTGGCGATCTCAAGGTGAACGGGTGAAGCGCAACAAGCGCAGACGGGCCGGGCCGGCACGCACGCGACAGCTGCGGCTGGTGCTGCTGGCGATCGTCGCGCTGGGCTCCACCGGCCTGGCGCTGATCGCCTATGAGACCGACCTGCTGCGCTCGCTGGAACTGAGCACCGTCAACACCCGCTTCTCGATCCGCGGCCGCCAGCGCCCGCCGGCCAACATCGTGCTGGTGGAGATCGACGAACAGACCTTCGACCAACTGGGCCTGCAGTGGCCGTTCCCGCGCCGGGCGCACGCCAGGGTGATCGAAGACATCGCGCGCGACCACCCCAAGGCGATCGCCTACGACGTGCAGTTCAGCGAGGCCAGCGCCTGCCCGCTTTCGGCGAAGGGCACGCAGCCGCCGCCCGGTCGCTGCCCGCAGGCGCGTAGCGACGAGACCGCGCTGCTCACCGCGCTGAACAACGCCGAAGGGCGCACCGTAATGGCCGCGACAGAAACCGAAGGCACCGGGAAAATGAGGTTCCTTGGCAGCGAAGGCAACGCGCTGCTGGGCGAAGTTGGCTCGCGGCCGGCCAACGGGCTGCTGCCCACCGATCCGGGTGGTGTCCTGCGGCGGGTCGGCTTCTCCGTGGGCGGGCTGAAGACGCTCGCCGTGGCCAGCACCGAAGTCGCCACCGGGCGGCGGGTGCGCGCTAGCGAGTTCGACGGGGATCCCGCATGGATCGACTACTACGGCCCGGAAAACATCTTCCCCCGTGTGTCGTTCTCGTCCGTCTACCTCGGCCACGTGCCGCCCGGCTTCTTCCACGACAAGATCGTGGTGGTTGGTCCCTCGGCGCCCACGCTGCAGGACATCCACCCGACGTCCACCGCCAGGCAGATGCCGGGCGCCGAAGTCCAGGCCAGCGCGATCGAGACGGTGCTGCGGGGCCTGCCGCTGCGCTCCTCCGCGGCATGGTTGGACCTCGCGCTGATCGTGCTGTTGGGGTGCGCCACACCCCTGGCCACGCTGCGGTTCGGCTCGATCGCCACCGTCGGGCTGGCGCTCGCGCTCGCCGCGGCGTTCACGGTGGCCGTGCAGATCGCGTTCGACAACGGCCACGTGGTCTCGTTCGTCTACCCGCTCGGAGCCCTGATCCTCAGCGCGGCGGGGGCGCTGTCGGTGCAGCTGGTGACGGTGGCCTTCGAGCGCGAGCGGGTGCGCGACCTGTTCTCGCGCTTCGTGCCCGAGAATGTCGTCGACGAGGTGCTGGCGAGCGCCGGAGGGGAACTGCGTCTCGGTGGGGTGCAGCGCGAGGGAACCGTAATGTTCACTGACCTGCGCGGCTTCACCTCGTTCGCGGAAACGCTGACGCCGGATCGCGTGATCGAAGTGCTGAACCGCTACCTGAGCGAGATGAGCGATGCGATCCTCGACCACGGGGGCACGCTGGTGGCGTACATGGGGGACGGGATCATGGCCGTGTTCGGGGCGCCGATCGTGCAGACCGACCACGCCGACCGCGCGCTCTCGACGGCCCGCGAGATGCTGGGGGTGCGCCTGCCTCGCTTCAACGCGTGGTTGCGCGAACAGGAGCTGGGGTCGGGCTTTCGTATGGGTATCGGCCTGAACTCGGGGCGGGTGATGTCGGGCAACGTGGGCTCCGAGCGGCGTGTGGAGTACACGGCGGTGGGCGACACCACCAACGTGGCGGCGCGCATCGAGCAGCTCACCAAGGGGACGCCCCACCAGCTGATGCTTGCGGGGGCCACCAAGGAGGCGCTCACCGCGCAGCCTGAGGATCTGGCGTTCGTCGATCAGATCGAGCTGCGCGGTCGGCGCGCGGAGATCGCGATTTGGTCGCTCGTCGAGGAGCCCGAGGCGTCGCCGGGATCCGCGCCGACCGATCAGCCGGAGGAGAGCCGGCTGGAGCCCGCGCCGACCGATCAGCCGGAGGAGAGCCGGCTGGAGCCCACGCCGACCGATCAGCCGGAGGAGAACCAGCCGGAGCCGTCGGGAGCCGATCAGCCGGAGACTGTGTAGCCGGCTTGACGCAGGGCCGCGAGTGCGCTCGCCGTGCGGGCACCGCCGCTTCCGATCGCACGCTCGGCCCGCGCATAGGCAGCTTCATTCCCGGCGCGCGCGGCGGTGGCCAGTGCGGCGTAGTCGCGGCTGAGCGCTGCCAGCGAGGCGGCGAGGTTCGCATTGATGCTCTGCACCGCGGGACTGAGGGAGAGTCGGGCAAGCGCGCGCGAGGCGGCGGTGTAGGCCGCGGCCAACTGTGTGGCCGCGGCGGCCTGGGCGGCGGCGCTCGACGCGGTGTGCAAGCGGGCGCTGGCGGTGTTGAGGGCGCTGTGCAGTGCGCCGAAGGCGCCCGCCAGCGCGGTTGCATATTGGGTGCTGGGCGCCAGGCCGAACGCGGTGGTGCCGTTCAACTTCAGGGTGGCCGCGATCTGCGCGCACTGCGACCCCGAGCTGGCAGCGGCGGATCCCACGCAGGCGATCGTCACCACGCCTCCCGAGGTGGGCACCGCATAGAGCGTCAGCGGCTGGGCAAGTCCGTGCAGCGACAGTCCGCTGTAGCGGTATGCCTCAAGTGCGCCCAATCGCACCGGCTGGGGGTGTGGCAGCGTCCCGCTCAGGGCGGCGGTGACGGCCGCAGGCAGCAGCGATGGCCCGGAGGCGGGTACCTCGCCGGCAAGGAGGCGCTGGCCGGAGGAGCCGCCGTAGGCGTTGGCTGCTGAACCCGAGGCGAGCGCGAGCGGCTGTGCGAATGCAAGCCCTGGAATCGTGGGGGCGCCTGCCAGGCGCTGCCAGCTGGACGGGAAGGAGAGTTCGACGGGCCCCGCGGACGCCGAGTCGGTGAAGGCCGTGCCGGAGCTGCTCGAACCCCCGCCGAGCAGCAGCCCGGCGACCAGCGCGATCACGGCTGCGAAGATGAGGACCGGCACATATCTCCTGTTGGCGGCGCCGGTTGGTGCGCGTGCGCCGGCGGATCTTGGCGCTGACGGAGCCGCCGCGGAAGCGCTGGTGCCGGGATCGCCGCTGGGCGCCGGAGTGCCACGCTCGACGCCGCCGGGTGCCGGCCCGGCGTCTGGGGTCCTCGCGGCGGCCGCGGCGAGACGGGTGGCGCCGGGGTCGCTCTTGGCGGCCGGTCGCGGGCCTCGCGTCGGCGCATCGACCGCCGGCCGCAGGCGCGTGGCGTCGGTGGCGTCGGCGGCGGGCTGCGCGGCGGCCTCCGCCGGCATCGCGCCGAGCGCGCGCCTGGCCATGAGCATCAGCTCGCCAGCTGACGCCGGCCGGTCCTCGGGATTCTTGGCCATCCCCCGCGCGATCACCTCATCCATCGCCGCGGGGAGGTCGGAGCGCACCTGCGAGAGACGGGGCGGGGGCTCGGTGAGGTGCGCGAGCAGCGCCCGCTCTTCGGTGGCCCGCTCGAACGGGACGCGGCCGGTGAGGCACTCGCACAGCACGGCCGTGAGCGCGTATACGTCGCTGCGCCCCGTGGCGCGTCCCCCGCGCGCCTGCTCGGGGGAGATGTAGTCGATCGTGCCCACGAACTGGCCGGTTTCGGTCATCGCTGCGTCGTCGCTGCCCTTGGTCAGCCCAAAGTCGGCCAGATAGGCGTGGTCGCCGGCGCCGACCAGCACGTTCTGGGGCTTGACGTCGCGGTGGATGAGCCCCTTGGCGTGCGCCGCGTCGAGCGCCTCGGCCACCTGGGTGAGCAGGCGCAGCGCCCGCCGGTCGTCAAGTTGACGGCGCAGGATCAGGTCCTTGAGCGTGGGGCCCTCCACCATGCGCATCGCGAGGAACAGCCGGTTGTCGGTTTCACCGGCCTCGTAAACCGTGACGATGTGGGGGTGGTCGAGCGCGGCCTGCAGCAGACCCTCGCGGCGGAAGCGCTCGCGGAAGGCGGGATCGGCGCTGAGATCCGCGGTGAGCACCTTCAGCGCCACCACGCGCTCCAGCGATAGCTGGGTGGCGCGATACACGGTGCCCATCCCGCCCTCTCCGAGCGTGCCGTCGATGCGGTAGCCCGCTACGACCGTGGGGTTGTCCAGCGAGTCCATTAGTGACCTTTCCCGTAGCGCACCACTGGATTCACGGGATGAACCACCAGATCACTGGGCGTGCTCATCAATGGGACTCACGCACTCATCGAGCCTAGCCCACCAGCACCGGACCGCTGTGTTTGCCGCTGCTGGGCGGAGCCGCGGGCTGGGAGGGCGTGCTGGGGGCGGGAGCTGGGGTGGAGCTCGGCGCCGGGGTGGCGGACGGTGCCGGAGTGGTGGTCGATGTCGGTGCGGGGGTGCTCGGGTGCGGTGGACGGCGCAGCGCCGGTGGCGTGGCGGGCGGCGCAATACCGGAGACGTGCACCGGCGTCGCGGTGAGCACCAGCGGGGCGGGCGCCGGCGCGGCCTGTGCGCTACCGGCGGTGGCCTTGCGTACCGCGAAGCCGGCCCCGAACACCAGCGCCACGACCAGCGCCCCGATTGCCACCCGCCCTCCGGCGGTGCTCATGCGGGGCGCCCGGTCATTCGCAGCGCTCGGGCCGCTTTGAGCCCGGGGCCAGGCAGCGCTGGATCTTGGTGAAGCTGGCGTGCCCGATCTTGTATTCGATGTAGGCGCCGATCTCGTTCTTGGCGGTCACGTAGATCTTCAGGGCGGCGCCGTTGGGCAGCATCGCACCGCCCAACCGGGGGAAGCGAACGGTGCGCGCGGTCGCGGCCTGCGGGCGGCAGCCGCGCGTGCAGCGGACTTCGACGCGGGCATGGCGCGGGGCGCTGACAGCGAGGTTGACGACTTGCACGCCGCCGGCGAGCGGCTGCGCGGTGAGCGTCGCTTCGGCCTGCAGGCGCTTGGGCGGGACCACGTAGTCGAACAGGAACTCCACGTTGCCTCCCGCCGATTCGACCCCGCCGATCTGGATCGTGTAGGACTTCCCGGCCTGCACGTGGGCGAACAGTTCGCCGGCGGCGGTGGGCTGGTTGACCGCGCACTTGCGCTGGTTGTTGTCGGGCAGCAGCGTCTTGGGGTCATACGGCATGACCGCCATCACCGTGCCGAAGGCCGCCGAGGTGCGGATCCGCACCAGCCCGCTGGCGTTGGGAAAAAAGTTGTACCAGATGGTCTTGCCCTCGCTGACGCCGTTGCAGCCCGTCAGCTCGGCGGGGCCGCCGCTGGAGGGGGGGTTGAAGATGTCCGACTGGACCGTCGCCGCCGCTGTGTTGCGTTCGTCGCGCAGCGTTTCCGTGCGGTTGAGCGGCGTGCCGCGATGGTGGGCGCTGCTCGGTTCGTTGAGGTTGAGCCCGGCCAGGTAGTTGTCGTTGACCGGTGGCGCCGGCGCCGCTTCGCACGGTGCTTTGACGCACACGATGGGGGTGGATGGCGCCGCCGACGATGTGGCGTTGGCCGTGATCGTCGTCGCGGCCGCGATCGCCGGTAGCGTCGCCAGCGCGACGAGCGCGATCGGGCGCCGGGAGCGCCTGTTTAAAGCTCGCATCAGTGCACCTCGCCTCATTTGCCTGCCTCCATCATATGCCAGGCGTCGGCGCGCCGTGCCGGACGGAGCGTAAGATGGCAGGCGTGAGCGATGAGCCCGAGCAGCACCAGCAGCAGCCGGGGGCGGCGGGCGAGGCGCCCGACCCGCTGATCGGCGTCGCCGTCGGGCGCTACCGGATCGAGTCGCTGCTGGAGGTTGGTGGGATGGGGCGCGTGTACCGGGCGCTCGGCGCCGACGGGGAGCCGGTCGCGCTCAAGCTGGTGCGCGGCGATCTGGCGGAGGACAGCGTCTTCCGCAAGCGCTTCGAGCGCGAGGCGCGGATCGCCCAGCAGGTGCAGAACCCGCACGTGGTGCCGGTGCTGGACACCGGCGAGCACGAGGGCGTGCCATATCTCGCGCAGCGCTTCATCAAGGGCGGCTCGCTGGAGCAGAAGCTGGGGCGCGAGGGCCGGCTCGACGTGCCCACCACGCTCACGCTGTGCGCGCAGGTCGCGGATGGTCTGGACGCGCTGTTTGCCGGCGGCATGGTGCACCGCGACGTGAAGCCCGCCAACGTTCTGCTGGACCTCGACGGGACCGCGCTGATCACCGACTTCGGGCTGGCGAAGGACAGCCAGGGCACCAATCTCACACGGCCCGGCCAGGCGCTGGGCTCGCTGGATTACATGTCCCCGGAGCAGATCCGCGGCGAGGCGGTGAGCGCGGCGACCGACGTGTACGCGCTGGGGTGTGTGATCTGCCAGTGCCTCAGCGGAACCCCGCCGTTTGCCGACCGCAAGGGCATGCGGATTCTGTGGGCGCAACTACAGGACGAGCCGCCCGACCCCTGCGCCGAGCTGCCCGACGCGCCGCCCGCGCTGGGGCCGGCGGTGCTGCGCGCGCTGGCGAAGGTGCCCGCCGAGCGCCCACAGAGCGCCGGCGAATACGCGCGCCTGCTGCACGAGGCGGCCGGTCTGACGCCGCCATCCAGCGGGTAGCCGCGCGCTACTGACGGCCCGGGCCATCCGGCGGGGAGCTGCGCTACTGCTGGCCTTCGGGCCATCCGGCGGGGAGCTGCGCTACTGCTGGCCTTCGGGCCATCCGGCGGGGAGCCGCGCGCTACCGATCGCCCTCGGGCCCGCCGAGCACCGCCCGCCAGCTGCCGTCCTCCAACACCAGACGCACCTTCTCCCCGCCATCGCCGAGCGCGATTTGCGCCTCGCGGGCGTCGAAATCGACTTCGAGCTGGAGTGCCAGCGCCGGCACCGCGCTGGGCGGCTCCGCAAGCACCCGCGAAACGACGGTCGGGCCGGCCGGAACCGCGGGCTCGGGCTCCACGATCGCCTTGACCAGCAGCGTGGTGGCGCCGACCTCGATCGAGTCCTCCAGCGCCAGCAGACGGGGGCTTTGGATCCGCAGGCCGTTGACGAACGTGCCGTTGGAGGAGCCGAGATCCTCGATCGCGTAGTCGCCGGTGGCCTCGCGCGAGATGCGGGCGTGCTGGCGTGAGATCTCCTCATCCTCGGAGAGTCGTCCCGCCCCCTCGGCGTGGCGTCCGATCACGAGCTCATCCTCGACGACGATCGTGTCACCGGTGGCGTTGCCGCTGATCACCTCAAGGCGCAGGTAGGTGGGGGTGGGGGTGGTGTTCATCGCAGCACCGTAGCGATTGCGGAGGTCGGATCGGGGTCTCCGCGCTCGGCGCGAATGACGTGCATCACGGCGTTGATCAGCGCCAGGTGGGTGAAGGCCTGCGGGAAGTTGCCCAGGTGCCGGCCGGTGCGGGGATCGATCTCCTCGGCGTACAACCCCAGCGCGGAGGCGTGGGAGATGAGCTTCTCGCACAGCGCCCGCGCGCGCTGAAGCTCGCCGATCTCGCACAGCGCGGAGACCAGCCAGAAGGAGCAGATCGTGAACGAGCCCTCCTCGCCGCTGAGCCCGTCGTCGGTGTCCTCCACGCGGTAGCGCAGCACGAGGCCATCCTCGGTGAGCTCGTCGGCGATCGCCAGGACGGTGGCCACGATGCGCGGGTCCTCGGCGGGGAGGAAGCGCACGAGCGGCGCCAGCAGCAGCGAGGCGTCGAGCGTGGTGGCGCCGTAGTGCTGGGTGAAGACCCCGCGCGAGTCGACCCCGTGCGCGCAGATGTCGGCGTGGATCTCCTCTGCCGCCGCCCGCCAGCGCTCGGCCCACTCGCGGTCGTCGCGCAGCTGCGCCAGGCGGGCGCCGCGGTCGGCGGCGACCCAGCACATGAGCTTGGAGGAGGTGAAGTGCTGGGGCTCACCGCGCACCTCCCAGATCCCGTGGTCGGGCTCGCGCCAGTGCTGAAGGGCGCCGGCGACCTGGCGCTTGATGATCGGCCACAGCCGGTCGGGCAGCTGGTCGCGCGAGCGGGTGTGAAGGTAGATCGAGTCGAGCACCGCGCCCCACACGTCGTGCTGGCGCTGGCGGTAGGCGCCGTTGCCGATCCGCACCGGTCGTGCCCCGCCGTAGCCGGAGAGATGGTCGAGCTCCTGCTCCTCCAGGCGGCTCTCGCCGCCGATCCCGTACATGATCTGCAGCTCCCCCTCCTCGGCCTCGGCGAGGTCGGCGACGAAGTAGAAGAAGTCGTTGGCCTCCCAGTCGAAGCCGAGCGTGTAGAGCGCCCACAGCATGAACGTGGAGTCGCGGATCCAGGTGTAGCGGTAGTCCCAGTTGCGTTCGCCGCCGACGGTCTCGGGCAGCGAGGTGGTGGCCGCCGCCACCATCGCCCCGGTGGGGGCATAGCTGAGCCCCTTCAGCGTGAGCGCGCTGCGCTGCAGGTAGGTGCGCCAGGGATGATCGGGGAAGGTGCCCTGCTTGAGCCACTCCTGCCAGTGGTGGGCGGTGCGCACGAGGCGCTGGTTGGCCTCCTCGTAGGTGGTGGGCAGCGGGTGCTCTGACCAGCCCAGCGCGGCGAACACCGACTCCCCCTCGTGCAGGATGGTGCGCGCGCGGGCGCGCGGCCCCTCGAACCCCAGGTTCATGTCGGTGACCAGGCGCAGCTTCAGGTCCATGCCCTCCGAGCCGGCGGTGGCCTCGTTGTAGCCGGGGCCGGTGTAGGACCACTCGGCGGCGAGACCCCCGTAGTCGAAGACCGGTTCGCAGTCGAGGTGGATCTCGGCCCAGCCCTGCACGCAGAAGGCGGTTCGCAAGAGCACGTGGTCGGCGTCGTAGTCGGTGGGCGAGCGCCGGTGGGTGCGCGAGCGCTCCTGGTTGTGGTACCACGGCCCGATGCACAGCACGTCGCGGACCACCACCCACCCGGTGCGCGTCTCCCAGCTGGTCTCCAGCACCAGCGTTCCCGGCAGGTAGCGCACCGCGGCGGGCACGGTCACGCCGGCGGGGCCCAGCCGGAAGCCGCCGGCGTCGCGGTCGAGCATCGCCCCGAACACACTCGGGGAGTCCATCCGCGGCAGGCACATCCACTCGACGTTGCCGCTCGGCGCGATCAGCGCGCAGCTCTCGCAGTCCGACAGGAAGCCGTAGTCGGCGATCGGCGGAAACGGGCTCCCCTGGTGGCCGCTGGGTATGGCGCTCACCGCGCCAAGGCTACTAGCGGGCGCTCATCCCGGCCAGTCCGCATGTATCGATGCAAACCTTGGCCGCCGACGCGATCGGGTGGGGTCGCGGGCACCGGGTGCACGGGGCCGGATAGGCTCTGCATGGATGACCTGGGTCGAAGTCTTCATCGCGTTTGTGGTGTCGCATCTGGTGGGGGACTATCTCCTGCAAACCAACTGGCAGGCTCTCCACAAGCGCGGCGGTCTGGCGCGAGGGGCCCCGGACGCGCGCCGGGCGCTGTTCACCCACGTCACCCTCTACACGCTGTGCTTCGTCCCGGCGCTGGTGGTGGCCGATCTGGGCTGGGAACTGGTGTGGGTGATCCCCGCGATCTTCATTCCGCACCTGATCCAGGACGACGGCAGGCTGCTGCAGGCATACATGAAAAAAGTGAAGCGGCTGGATCCGAAGGAAAACCTGGCGGTGTCGATCGCCGTCGATCAGACGTTCCACCTGCTGGCGCTGCTCGCCCTGGCGCTGATCATCGGCTCCTGAGCCGCGAGTGGCTTTCAGAGGGGATCAATCGGCCAGCTGCGGGGTTGGTTCGCCCCGTGCGATCCGCTGGCGCTCGATCGCCGCCACCATCCGGAACTCGGGGACGCACGAGCCGCGCGCCAGCCGGCGCGGCAGCAGTGGCCGGGTGCCGCGGGAGGTGGCCAGCAGCGCCGCGCACGCGGCTTCTTGGAGCGCTGTGCAGCGCAGGTCGTAGAGCTCGCGCACCCGCGCGGGCAGCGAGCACAGCATGATGAGATCGTGGAGGCGCTTGCCCAGCTGGCGGCTGGCGGGCACCGGGATGGCGAAGGCCGACGCGTACCCCATGTAGCGGGCCTCCTCAGTCAGGTGGAGGTCCTCGCCGGCCAGCTGGCGCTCATACCAGGCGCGGAAGTCGCCGTACGTGGCGGGCGCATACCGTGCGGGCATCCCGAACAGCTCCGCGAAGCGCACATAGTCGCGCCACAGCGCCTCCCGCTCGGGGTCGCTCAGACGGCGCACCAGCCGCTCGTAGAACCACTCGGCCGAGTCGGCGATCACCGCCACCGTCCACAACATCAGCTCCGGGTCGACGGCCGAGTAGGGGGTGCCGGCCGGGTAGTGGGGCCCGGCGTCCTCGGGGAGCTGGCCGACCACGCGCTGGTGCATGCGCCGCACCGCCTCCAGCACGCGATCGGCCTCCGCGCGGGTGCCGAAGAAGACCGCCTCGAACATCTCCCCGGTGTGCGAGATGCGCCGGAAGGGCATGCTCTTGTTGCGCGTGTGCCGGCTGGTGCCCACGTAGTTGAGAGGCTTCACGGCGCCGACGCACAGCGCGCGCTGTCCATAGAAGAGGCCCACCGCCTTCTCCTCGTGGACGCGGCGCAGCATCGACTGGCCGCTTGGAAAGTATCCGTCCCCCATCCTCGCGCCACCGTACCAGCGTGTGGGCGCTCAAATCCTCACCTGTGCGGGTTTGGCGGGCGCTGGCCGAACGGTGGCATCATCGGCCGATGGCCGATCTTCCCAAGCTTTCCCTCAGATCGTTCTCGGAGGACGATGGCCCAGTGCTGATGGGCCTGCTGGGCGCCCCTGATGTCGCACGCTGGCTGCTGCCAGCGGGACGTGGGCAACCTCACTCGGAGGCCGAGTGCGCCGCGCGAGCCCGTGCCGGCGCGGCGCACTGGCGGGCGCACGGGTTTGGCCCGTGGATCGTCGGCGAGCGGGGTCGCACGGTCGCCTGCGGCGGCCTCAGCATGAGGCTGCTGGACGGCCGCCCGGAGCTGGAACTTGCCTGGGCTGTCCTTCCAGAGGTATGGGGCCGCGGGATCGCCACCGCGATCGGCCGCGAGGCGCTCGCGCTCGCTGCCACCAGGGGTGCGCGGGAGGCGGTGGCACTCACCCGCGCCGAGAACCTGGCCTCGCGGCGGGTGATGGACAAGCTGGGGATGGCGCCTGAGCGCGAGCTCCAACACGCCGGGTTTGCGCACGTGCTTTACCGGGTGGGGCTGGGCGCCTTACAACGACGGTAGCGAGTACTTGCGGGTCTTCGGCGACTGCTCCAGTAATCCGACCTCCACCAGCGTGATCACGTAACGGTGGACGGTGCTGGCGCTGATCTGCAGGCGTTCGGCGATCTCCATCAGCCCGAGCGTCGGCTCGTCGGGGCCGAAACAGGTCAGGATCGCCAGGCCCCGAAGCAGCGAACGGGAAAGACGGCGGTCGTCGTAGGCGAGCACATCGGTTTCGTCGGCGCGGCTGAGCACGGCCGAGATCAAAGCGGCGAAACCTGGGGCCCGTCCAGGGTCGGCGCCGCGCACGACCTCCTCGATCTGACCAGGGGAGAGCTTGATGGAGATCTGCGGTTCGGCGGCCACTACGCCATCCTCGCAGATGATGCAGACAACTGTCTGCATCATTATCCTCATTGTTGGGGTCCCGCGGCTGGGTTGGGAACGGCCGGCGTGGCTATGTTTGGGTCGTGGGCAGGATCGACGTCACCCACTTCAACGAGCCCGGCACGCCCTGATTGGGCTGCTCGGAGAGGGCCGTGCACAGCGCACCCCTTGGGCGGCGACGCGCTGTGGCAGCCGGTTGGAGCGTGGGCGGGTACGCTCCAACGCTCGATGAGTCTCACGGTCACTCTCCCTGACGGCAATGCGCTGGAGCTGCCCGACGGCGCCACCGGCGCCGATGCGGCCGCGGCGATCGGCGCCGGTTTGGCGCGCGCGGCGCTGGCGGTGGAGATTCGCCGCGTGGATGGTTTGGGAGGAGGGGAGGGGGGGTTGGCCACCGAAGTACGCGACCTCTCGCGACCGCTGCCCGACGGCGCCGCGATCGCGATCCTCACGGCGCGCGGCGAGGGCGAGGAGCCGCTGCGGCTGATCCGCCACGACGCCGCGCACGTGCTGGCCGCCGCCGTGATGGAGCTGTACCCGGGCGTGAAGATCTCGATTGGGCCGGCGATCGAGCAGGGCTTCTACTACGACTTCGAGTTCCCCGACGGGGTTAGCGTCTCCGAGGCCGACTTTCCGGCGATCGAAGAGCGGATGCGCGCGCACATCAGGGCGGCGGAGCGCTTCGAGCGCGAGGACGTTGCTGTGGCCGACGCGCGCGAGCGCTTTCGAGCGGCCGAACAGGACTACAAGGTGGAGCTGATCGACGATCTCGCGCGCGCCGCCGCGCGGGAGCACCCGCTGGAGACCGTCTCGCTCTACACCAACGGTCCCTTTACCGACCTGTGCCGCGGCCCGCACGCGCCCTCCACCAAGACCGTGGGCGCCTTCCGGCTGCAGTCGGTTGCGGGCGCCTATTGGCGGGGTGACTCCACGCGCACGATGCTGACGCGCATCTACGGCACCGCGTTCTTCACGCAGGCCGCGTTGGAGGAGCATGTGGAGCGTCTGGAGCAGGCGCGCGCGCGCGATCACCGCAAACTGGGGCGGGAGCTGGACCTGTTCCAGTTCTCCGAGCTGTCGCCGGGCTCGCCGCTGTGGAAGCCGGCGGGGATGGTGGTGTGGAACGCGCTCACCGAGCTGTGGCGGGAGGAGAACCGCGCGCGCGGCTATGAGGAGGTCAAAACGCCGATCCTGTACGACGTCGAGCTGTTCAAGCAGTCGGGGCACTGGGAGAAGTACCGGGAGAACATGTACTTCACCGAGGTGGAGGCGCGGCCGATGGGTTTGAAGCCGATGAACTGCCCGGCGCACATCCAGATCTACAAGGATGCCCGCCGCTCCTACCGCGACCTGCCGATCCGCTACTCCGAGCAGGGTCTGGTACACCGCCACGAGCCCTCCGGGGTGCTGCACGGGCTGCTGCGGGTGCGACACATCACCCAGGACGACGCGCACATCTTTTGCACCGAGGAGCAGGTGCAGGGGGAGGTGGTGCGCTGTTTGCGCTTCGGCTTTTACATCTACGAGCTGTTTGGCTTCCAGCCGCGCCTGGAGCTCTCAACGCGCCCGGAGCGGCGGATCGGCAGCGAGGAAATGTGGGATCGCGCCGAGCTGGCTTTGAGGGGGGCGCTGGAGGCGGAGGGTCTGGCGTACGAGGTCAACCCGGGGGACGGCGCCTTCTATGGCCCCAAGATCGACCTGCACATGACCGACTCGATCGGGCGCTCGTGGCAGTTGGGGACGGTGCAGCTGGACTACTCGATGCCCGAGCGCTTCGAGCTGGCTTACACCGGCGCCGACAACGCCGAGCATCGGCCGGTGATGATCCACCGCGCGCTGCTGGGCTCCTTCGAGCGCTTCATCGGCATCCTGATCGAGCACTACGCGGGCGAGCTGCCGCTGTGGCTGGCGCCGGTGCAGGCGATCGTGCTGCCCGTATCGGACCGTTTCAACGAGTACGGCGTCTCCGTGCGGGAGCGCCTGCGCGAGCGGGGTCTGCGCGTGGAGCTGGACGACCGCGGCGAGTCGATCGGCCGCAAGGTGCGCGACGCCGAGCTGCGCCGCATCCCGCACATGCTGGTGGTGGGCGAGCGCGAGCAGCGCGAGGGCACGGTGTCGGTGCGAGAGCACCGGGCTGGAGACAGGGGCGCTGCCACGTTGGAGGAGACGGTGCGCAGACTCGTGCGGGCGAGCGACCGACGTCCCGCCTGAAGGTTGTTCACACAATCCGCACTTGCGTGTCGCCGGTACCCCGTTATACTCGGCCATCTTGAGTTCCCGCATCCATTCAGTGTGCCGCGCCATCGAATCGGCTTGACGCGCCGCCAGGACAGCTAGTGGCCGTACCCCGCAGGTTTGACCGGCGCCCGCCCGAGCGGGACACGACCAGGGTCAACGAGCGTATTCGCGTGCCCGAGGTGCGTCTGATCGACGACCAGGGCGGCCAGGTGGGTGTGCTGAAGACGCCTGACGCGCTGCGCTTTGCCCAGGAACGCGATCTCGACCTTGTGGAGGTCGCGCCGGAGGCGCGCCCCCCGGTGTGCCGGGTGCTGGACTACTCCAAGTACAAGTACGAGCTGGCGCAGAAGCAGAAGCAGGCGCGCAAGCACCAGCAGCAGATCACCGTGCGCGAGATCAAGTTCCGCCCGAAGATCGCCCAGCACGACTACGACACCAAGAAGCACCACGTGGAACGCTTCCTGCGCCACAAGGACAAGGTGAAGGTCACGATCATGTTCCGCGGTCGCGAGGTCACTCACCCCGAGCGCGGCACGATGATCCTCGACCGGCTGGCGGAGGAGCTGGCGGAGCTGGGCGTCGTCGAGCAGCGCCCGATGCAGGAGGGGCGCAACATGACGATGATGCTCGGCCCCTCAAAAGCGGTGCTGGCGGGACGCTTCGACGCCTCCCCCGACGGCGCCGCGCCGGCGGGTGAGGTTGGGGGGAGCCCCGCCGAGACCGTTGAGGCCGCTGAGGCTGGGGGGAGCCCCGCCGAGACCGTTGAGGCCGTTGAGGTTGGGGGGAGCCCCGCCGAGACCGTTGAGGCCGTTGAGGTTGGGGGGAGCCCCGCCGAGACCGTTGAGGCCGTTGAGGTTGGGGGGAGCCCCGCCGAGACCGTTGAGGCCGTTGAGGTTGGGGGGAGCCCCGCCGAGACCGTTGAGGCCGTTGAGGCTGGGGGGAGCCCCGCCGAGACCGTTGAGGCTGAGGCAGCCCCGGCGGAGGCGCCCGCTTCCGAGACCGCTTAGCGCGGCTCAGGCCGCGCGGGTGCCCTTCATCGAGAGCATCGCCGCGTCTGCGTGGTGCAGCAGCTGCTCCGCGTTGGAACCGTCGTGCGGGTAGACGCTGGCGCCGAGGCTGGCGCCGACTTTCACCGCGCCGGCCTCCACGCGGATCGGCTCGGCGAGCGTGAGACGCATGCGCTCCATGAATGCCTGCACCTCGGTGGCGGGGTGGCGCAGCATGCTGAGCAGCGCCACGAACTCGTCGCCCCCGTAGCGGGAGATCAGCTCGTCCTCGCGCACAGCGCCGCCCAGCCGTTCGGCCAGCGTGCGCAGCACCTCGTCGCCGGCGTGATGGCCGAGCGTGTCGTTGACCTGCTTGAACCCGTTGAGGTCCATGTAGACGAGCGCGACCGCGCATCCTTGGCGCTGGGCGCGTGAGATCGCGCGGTCGAGCTCTTTGTGGAACAGCCTGCGGTTGGCGAGGTTGGTGAGCTGGTCGTGGTGGGCCTGGTGGCGCAGCTGCTCGAGGATGGTGCGCCGCTCGCTGATGTCGGTGAAGGTGGCGATCGCTCCGCACTGGCGCCCATGCTCGTCGAGCGCGGGCCGCGAGCTGAGCGAGATCCACGTCACGGCGCCGCACGGCTTCTCCACGCCGATCGCGACCGAGCGCGAGGAGCGCCCGGTCTGCAGCGTTTCCGCGCTGGGGTGGGAGGCGACCGGCCAGGCGGAGCCGTCCTCGTGCAGGAAGTGCCAGCGGCGGTCGCGGACGTGGCGGGCGAGCAGCTGGTCGTGGCTCATGCTGAGGATCCGCGCGGCGGCGTTGTTGGCGTAGATGGCGCGGCCGTGGATGTCGAACACCAGCACGCCCTCCGACAGCATCTCGGTGGTGACATGCATGCGGTTCTCCAGCGTGCGCAGCTCGGCGCGGCGCGCCCGCAGCTCGCCGCGCAGGCGCTCGGTGGCGGCGATCGACTGCACGAGGCGCTCGCAGGCGAGGTCGAGGGCCCGCTCGGGATCGTTCGTCCCGACTTCCGCGATCTCGCGCAGAGCATGGGCGATCGCGCCCGGGGCGGCGTTGGGCAGCCGTTCGGCGTGCTCGAGAAGGGGATGCGCGAGCGAGGCTCGATCCATCACTGGATTCATCGGCCGGCGGCGGCCGTTACATGACAGGGGATTTGGGCATCGCACCACGTCCGTTGCCCGTCCGGGCGGTGTAAGGCGGAAGGTCTGCCATAATCCCGCCGCGATGCCCAAGATGAAGACCCACTCCGGCGCCAAGAAGCGCTTCAAGCTCACCGCCACCGGCAAGGTACGCGGGCGGCACGCCTTCACCAGCCACATACTGGAGAAGAAGTCGGCCAAGCGTAAGCGCGCGCTCGGGGCCCCCGCGCTGCTCTCCGAAGACGACACCCCGCGGATCAAGCGGATGCTGGGTGCGCCCTCCAAGAGCGCGCGCGGCGCCGGTACTGGCGCCCGCGCCACGCAGGCGACCCCGCGCGCCGGGGCGACCGTTAAGCGCGCCCGCGCCACGCAGGCGACCCGCGACGGGGCGGCCGTTAAGCGCGCCCGCGCCACGCAGGCGACCCGCGACGGGGCGGCCGCAAAGAAGAAGGAGGCTGGCTCGTGAGGGTCAAGCGCTCCGTTCACGCGCGCAAGAAGCGCCGTGCCACGCTCGAGCTGACGAAGGGCTTCAGAGGCGAGGCGCACTCCAATTATCGCCGCGCCAAGGAGGCGTTGATCAAGGCGGACACCTACGCCTACCGCGATCGGCGCAACCGCAAGCGCGACTTCAGGCGGCTGTGGATCACCCGCATCAACGCCGCCGCCCGCCAGAACGGGATGAGCTACTCCCAATTCATGCACGGCCTCTCGCTGGCCGGGGTCGAGCTGGACCGCAAGGTGCTGGCGGACATCGCGGTGCGCGACGCCGACGCGTTCCGACGTTTCGCCGAGGTTGCCCGCGAGGCGTCGGCTGCCTGATCGAGAGGTCGCCGACATTTCCAGCCTCCTCGGGCGCCGCTCCTCAAAGGGACGGCGCCCTTTTTGTTATCCCGCCACCCGCCCAACTACTTCACAAAATGAAGGGTTGGGGTCCGAAAATTAGACCCGCCACCCGCCCAACTACTTCACAAAATGAAGGGTTGGGGTCCGAAAATTAGACCCGCCACCCGCCCAACCACTTCACAAAATGAAGGGTTGGGGTCCGAAAATTAGACCCGCCACCCGCCCAACTACTTCACAAAATGAAGGGTTGGGGTCCGAAAATTAGATAGATATCCCAGCCCCTCGCCCACCAGATGACCGCCACATTCCAGCGACGACTGCCAGCAACACCAACCGTTGGCCGCCACCTCCCAGCGACGACTACCAGCAACACCAACCGTTAGCCGCCACCTCCCGAGCGACCACCACACGCTCTACCAATGACCGCCATCACCTCTCCCCACAACCCCCACCTGCAGGAGCTGCGGCGTTTGCGCCGCCGCCGCGAGCGCACGCGCAGCGGCCGCTTTCTCGCCGAGGGCGAGGACCTGCTCGCGGCGGCGGCCGACGCCGGATGGAAGGCGCTGGAGGGGTATCGCATCGCCGGCAGCAAGCTCGGCGGAGAGGACTTCGTCGATGTGGAGCCGGCGGCGCTGGCGGCGGTCAGCACGCTGGGGTCGGGAACACGCACGATTGGCGTGTACCAGCAGCGCTGGAGCCCGCGAGCGCACGGGCCACTGTGCGTCTACCTGCACGCGCTCGCCGACCCCGGCAACGTCGGCACGGTGCTGCGCGCGGCGCACGCCTTCGGCGCCTCGTGCGTCGCGCTCGGTCCAAACTGCGCCGATCCATGGTCCCCCAAGGCCGTGAGGGCCAGCATGGGCGCGATCTTTCACGTGAGCCTCGCCCGTGCGGAGTCGGTCGCGCAGTTGCCAGGCGAGCGGATCGCTCTGGTGCCCGACTCCACTCCGCCCGCCCGGCCCCTGCGGGGATCCGCGCAGGGGCCGATCACGCTGCTGGTGGGAGCCGAGCGTGAGGGTCTGCCGGCAGAGCTCGTCTCCCAGTGCGAGCGCGCGGCGTACATCCCGATCGCCAACGACTCGCTGAACGCGGCGATGGCGGCGACCATCGCGCTGTACGAGATGACGAACGGGCCGCACGTGTCGGACTCCGCTTTTCCAAATAAGGTGCACCCGTCGTGATCGAGCGGATCGAACAGCTGCGCAAGCAGGCCGAGGGCGAGATCGCCGCGGCGAGGACCGCCGAGGCGCTGGAGGAGTTGCGTGTGCGTCATCTCGGGCGCAAGGCGCAGCTGCCGCGAATGCTGCGGGGCGTGCGCGAGCTGCCCCCTGAGGAGCGGGGCGCGGTAGGCAAGGCCGCCAACGAAGCGCGGGTGGCGCTCGAGCGGCTGATCGAGGCACGCGCCGGCGAGCTCTCCGGGGCGGAGCTGGGCCAGCGGCTGCTGCGCGACCGCGTGGACATCACCCTACCCGGCGCTCCACCACAGCCGATCGGGCGCCTGCACGTCCTCACAGCGACGATGCGAGAGCTCGAAGATGTGTTTCTTGGACTGGGCTTCACCGTAATGGAGGGACCCGAGGTGGAGACCGTGCACTACAACTTCGACGCGCTCAACCACAGCCCCACGCACCCCGCGCGGGCGCGTACCGACACCTTCTACATCGACAGCCCGCCCGGCGGCGAGGAGTTGGTGCTGCGCACGCACACCTCGCCGATGCAGGTGCGTGCGATGGAGGCGCACCCGCCGCCGCTGTACGTGGTGATCCCCGGCCGCGTGTACCGGCCGGACTCCGACGCCACCCACACCCCGCAGTTCCACCAGATCGAGGGGTTGGCGGTGGACGAGGACATCACGCTCGCCGACCTCAAGGGGACGCTGCTGGTGTTCGCGCGCGAGCTGTTCGGCGACGCCCGCGAGGTGCGCCTGCGCCCGCACTTCTTCCCCTTCACCGAGCCCTCCGTGGAGGTGGACGTCTCCTGCTTTCACTGCGCCGGCAACGGCCACCTGCGCGACGGCTCGCGCTGCTACCTGTGCAAGGGCGAGGGGTGGCTGGAGGTGCTGGGCGCCGGCGAGGTGGACCCCAACGT
Organism: uncultured Solirubrobacterales bacterium; assembly: GCA_963794715.1. Taxonomy (GTDB): domain Bacteria; phylum Actinomycetota; class Thermoleophilia; order Solirubrobacterales; family Solirubrobacteraceae; genus Palsa-744. The sequence goes on from CAWCEY010000003.1 coordinate 101,940, forward strand.
CTACGCACACGTTCCCACCACGGACGCCAACGCCCCCGGGTATGACCCCGAGAAGGTGCAGGGCTTCGCGTGGGGAATGGGCGTGGAGCGGATCGCGATGCTCAAGCACGGCATCCCCGACCTGCGGCTGTACTTCGAAAACGATATGCGCTTCCTGGAGCAGTTCTAAAAATGCGGGTGCCGCTGCCATGGCTGCGCGAATACTGCGACCCCAATCTCGACGTGCAGGCGATCGAGCAGCGCCTGACGATGACCGGGACGAAGGTCGAGGCGATCCACCACCACGGGGCGCCCTCCGCGGAGAACTTCGTCATCGGGCGCGTGCTGAGCGCCGAGCGGCATCCCGACGCCGACCGGCTGCGGGTGTGCAGCGTCGAGCTCGGCCTGCCCGACGGCCCGGCGACGATCGTGTGCGGCGCCCCCAACGTCGCCGCCGGGCAGACGGTGGCGGTCGCCCGCCCGGGCGCGGTAATGCCCGACGGCACGAAACTCGGCAAGGCAAAGCTGCGCGGGGTGCTCTCCGAAGGGATGATCCTCGCCGAGAGCGAGCTCGACATCGATTCCAGCCCGCCCACCCGAGCGGGGATCATGGTGATCGACGGCGTCGACGCGGAGTTTGCGCCGGGCACCCCGCTGCAGGACGTGCTGCCGTTCACGATGGACGTGCTGGAGCTTGAGATCACCCCCAACCGCCCCGACTGCCTGGGCGTGTATGGGGTCGCGCGCGAGCTGCACGCCGCCACCGCTGCCTCGCTGGCGCCCGCGCCATGGAGCGATGACCCCGGCAGCCCGGGGCCGCTGAAGGGGAGCGGGTCCTCCGCCGTGGCCCCGACCGGGACCGGTGGCTCCACGGAGGACTCGGCGGCGAGCGACGGCGCCGCGCCAGCCACGGTTGAGGTGCGCTGCCCCGGCCTCTGCCCCCGCTTCACCGCGCGCGTATTCGAGAACGTGACTATCGGGCCCTCGCCGCCGTGGCTGAAGGCGCGGTTGAGCGCCGCCGGCCAGCGCCCGATCAACAACGTGGTTGACATAACCAACTATGCGATGCTGCTCACCGGCCAGCCGTTGCACGCCTTCGACCTCGACCGTGTGGCCGGCGCGCGCCTGACAGTGCGCCGCGCCACCGACGGCGAGCAGGTACAGACGCTCGATGGGCAGACGCGCACGCTCGACGGCGAGATGGTGGTGATCGAGGACGCCGAGGGTCCCACCTCGATCGCCGGGCTGATGGGCGGCGCGCGCTCGGAGGTGGGGGATACCACCACGCGGGTGCTGCTGGAGGTAGCCAGCTGGAGCGGCCCCAACATCCACCGTTCCTCCTGGGCGCTCGGGCTGCGCAGCGAGGCGTCGGGGCGCTTCGAGAAGGGGCTCGCCCCCGAGCAGTGCATGCACGCGCAGGCGGTCGCGTCGCGGCTGATGATCGAGCTGTGCGGCGCCACGCTCCTGCCCGGCACGATCGACCTCGGCGGCGGCGGGGAGTGGGCGCCACAGGCCCCTCGAACGATCCGCCTGCGCGAGCATCGCGTGCGGTCGATCCTCGGCGTGCCCGTCGCGGTCGAGCGCCAGGCGGAGATCCTCGCCGCGCTCGACTTCACCACCGCCCCACGCGAGGATGGCTTGGACGTCACCGTGCCGGCGCTGCGCCGCGAGGATGTCACCCGCGAGGTGGACCTGATCGAGGAGGTCGCCCGTATCGACGGGCTGGAGCGCCTGCCCGCCACGCTGCCCCCCAGGCGTGGTGCCGCCGGCCGGCTCACGCACGCCCAGCGGTTGCGCCGCGCGGCCGAGGACGCGCTCGTCGGGCGCGGGTTGCACGAGATCGTCGGCTGGAGCTTCGCCGACCCGCAACTGCTCGACCGCCTGCTGATCCCCCCCGACCACCCGCTGCGCAACGTCGTGATGCTGGCCAATCCGCTGTCGGACAGCCAGTCGATGATGCGCCCCACACTGCTGGGCTCGCTGCTGGATGCCGCCCGCCACAACGTCGCGCGCGGGCGCCCCGACATCGCAATCTTCGAGTCCGGCACCGTCTACCGGGCGGCGTCCGAGCGGCGAGTCGCCGAGCGTGACGCCGCCACCGGCACGCCCGCCGCCGAGGAGCGCGCAGCCGCCCATAGGTGCCCCGCCGACGAGCACCATGGGCTGGGCGTGCTGCTGAGCGGACACACCACGCCCCGCGCGTGGCGAGGAGAGCGCACGCAGGCCGACTTCTTCGCGGCGAAGGCACTGGTGGCCGGTCTACTCAATCGCTTCCACGTGCGCTGGTCGGTGCGACCAGCCGACTGGCCTTTCCTGCATCCCGGCCGCAGCGCGGCCGTGTTCGCCGCCCCACCCGCAGACACCGCCGCCGTGAAGGATTCCGCGCGCAACGGCGACACCTCCGATGGGCGCTCCATGCTCGGCTTCCTCGGCGAGCTGCACCCGCTGGTCGCCGATGCGTGGGGCCTCGAGCGCACCGCGGCGTTCGCGATCGACCTCGGCGAGCTCGCGGCAATCGCACCCGAAACCGTCTCCTACCGGCCGTTCGGTGCCTTCCCCGCGCTGCGCCAGGACCTCGCCGTGACGCTGCCCGAGCGCATCAGCGCCGATGAGCTGCTGGCGCTCGTGCGCGGCGCCGGCGGGGAGACGCTGGAGGAGGCCAAGGTGTTCGACGTGTACACCGGCGCGCAGGTGGGGGAGGGGAGGCGTTCGCTGGCGCTCGCCCTCACCTTCCGTGCGCTCGATCGCACGCTCACCGACGAGGACGTGGCGCCCGCCCGTGCGCAAATCGTCGCGACGCTACGGGAGATCGGTGGTGAGCTGCGTGGCTGAGCAGCAGTTCGCCGCCGGTTCGCCGCGCGTGCTGGTCGCGGGCGCCACGGGGTTTGCGGGGGCGCTCACCGCGCATCTGCTGTGGCGCCACCCCCAGTTCGAGCTGTGCACCGTCACCGCGCGTGCGGAGGCGGGCCAGCGCTTGGACAAGCTCTACCCGCGCTACCGGGTGCCACTGGTGTTGCAGGAGCTCGACATCGACCGCCACAGCGAGGTGGACGCCGCGGTCGTCGCCTACCCGCACGCGGCCTCGGCGCCCGTCGTGGCCGCGCTGCGCGCTCGCGACGTGCGCGTGGTTGACCTCAGCGCCGACTTTCGACTCAGCGAGCTCTCCACTTATGAACAGTGGTACGGCCCGCACCCGCACCCGGAGCTGCTCGAAGACGCCTCCTACGGGCTGCCCGAGCTGCACCGCCTGGCGATCGCGGCCGCCGACCTCGTCGCCACCCCCGGCTGCTACCCGACGGCGTCGCTGCTCGGCCTCGCCCCGCTCGCGCGCGTCGGGCTGATCGCCGACCTCGTGATCGACGCCAAGCAGGGCCTCTCCGGCGCCGGCCGCGCGGCCACCTGGCAGACGCACTTCTCCAACAGCGGCGAGAACATTCTCCCCTACAACATCGTCCACCACCGCCACACTCCGGAGATCGAGCAGCAGCTGGACGATCTCGACCCCACCAGTCCAGGTTTGCGAGTGCAGTTCACTCCGCATCTCGTGCCCATCGACCAGGGGGAGCTCGTCAACTGCTACGTAACGCCCACACGACCGATGGAGCAAGACGAGCTCGACGTCATGTACGAGGACGCCTACGCGGGCGAGCCGTTCGTCGAGCTGGCGCCGGCGCCAGCCGAGGTTCGCGACGTGCGCGAAACCAACGTCTGCCGGCTGCACGTGGCGCTCAGCGAGCACACCGGCAAGGTCGTGGTGCTCTCGGCGATCGACAACCTGTGGAAGGGCACCTCATCGCAGGCGGTTCAGAACCTGAATCTCATGTTCGGATTCGACGAGACCGAAGGACTGCTATGAGCTGGGGTGTCGCTTCCAGGCGTAGCGGTACGGAGTGGCTGGGATGAGCGCGGGCAACGACGTGTGGGGCGACCGTTCCAGCGACGGCCCGCCGCGGCCGTTCTTCGGCTCGCGCTGGGTGGCGGCGCCCGCGCATGTGCGCGAACTGGAGCCCGACGCCGGACTTCCGGCTGGCTTCCGCGCGGCGGGCGTCGCGTGCGGGATCAAGCCCAGCGGCAACACCGACCTCGGTCTGCTGATCTGCGACTCCGAGCATCCCACCAGCGCCGCGCGCTTCACCGCCAGCAGCACCGCCGCGGCGCCGGTGCTGCTCAGCCGCGAGCGCTGCCGCCTGAATGCGCTGCGGGCGGTGCTCGCCAACTCCGGCTGCGCCAACGCCGCCACCGGCAAGCGCGGCCTGGACGACGCCGCCAAGACGCAGGGCGCCGCCTCACTCGCACTCGGCGTGGAGCCCGAGGAGATCCTGCTCGGCTCAACCGGCGGCATCAGCTGGTATCTGCCCGTCGACGCCGTGCTGCAGGGGATCCTCACCGCCAGTGGGCAGCTGCGCCGCGAGGGCGACATCGACTTCCAACAGGCCATTCAAACCACCGATGCGTTCGAGAAGCGCGCCAACCTGCAGGTCGAGCTGCCCTCCGGGACCGTGCACCTCGCCGCCCAGTGCAAGGGCGCGGGGATGATCTCGCCGAACTTCGCCACCATGCTCTGCTTTGTGGAGACCGACGCGGCGCTCGAGCCCCACACCGCCGAGCTGCTGCTCGGCGTGTGCGTGAAGCGCTCCTTCGACCGCTGCACGGTGGATGGCGACCTCTCCACGAACGACACGGCGGTGCTGATCGCCTCCGGTGCCAGCGGCGTGGTGGTGGCGCCCGAGAGCGAGGACGAGTTGCGCTTCGGCGAGGCGCTCGACGCGCTGCTGCGCCAGCTGGCGATCATGATGGTCAGCGACGGCGAGGGCGCGGCGCGGATCGCGCGCGTGGTGGTGCGCGGCGGGTCGGTGGGGGAGCGCGGCGCCCTCGACACCGTCGAGGCGGCCGCGCGCGGGGTCGCCAACTCGCCTTTGGTGAAAGCCGCGCTGCACAGCGCCGACCCCAACTGGGGCAGGCTGGTGATGGCGGTGGGGGCGGCACTCCCCGCCCCCGAGCCGCTAGCCTGCGACATCGCGATCGAGGGCATCCTCGTGTGCTCGGCCGGCACCGCGATCGACTACGACGCCGACGCGCTCGCACGGGCGATCGACAGGCGCGAGGTCGAATACGAGATCACGCTTCCGGGCGAGGGCGCCGAAACCGAGGTCTTCTTCTCCGATCTCTCGCACCAGTACGTGACGATCAACGCGGAGTACACCACCTGATGCTCCGCGTGCCCACCGCGGCGCCGGTCAATCCGATGACAAACCCCTCCCCCTCCTCCCCCTCCTCCCTTTTCCCGTGCGGAAGGCCCACCCGATGCGCGACGTAGCCACACTCCTCGAGGCGCTCCCCTACATCCGCGAGTTCCACGGCAAGACCGCGGTGATCAAGTATGGGGGTGCGGCGATGGAGGATCCCGCGCTGCGCGAGGAGTTTGCGCGCGACGTGGTGCTGCTCAAGTACGTGGGGCTCACCCCGATCGTGGTGCATGGCGGCGGACCCGACATCACCGCCTACATGGAGCGCCTCGGCCTGCCGGTGCAGTTCGTCGGCGGCCTGCGCGTCTCCGACGAGGCCACGGTCGAGGTCGCCAAGATGGTGCTGGTGGGCAAGGTCAACAAGGAGATCGTCGGGCGCCTACACCGTCACGGCCAGCCCGCCGTGGGGCTGTGCGGCGACGACGGGGCGCTGTTCCGGGTCGCGCGCCGCAGCGCGCCCGGCGGCGAGGACATCGGCTTCGTGGGGCGCATCGAGCGCGTCAACGTGGATGTTCTTCAGCACATCGCGCGCGACTACATCCCCGTGATCGCCTCCGTCGGCGCCGACCGCGAGGGGCGCTCCTACAACATCAACGCCGACGAGGCCGCCGGCGCGGTGGCCAGAGCGCTGGGCGCCTACAAAATCGTGTTCCTCACCGACGTCGCCGGCTGGCTGTCCAACCCCGAGGACTCCACCAGCCTGATCGGGCAGGCCACGGCCGAGCAGGTGCGCGACGCGCTGCCCGGCTTGCAGGGAGGGATGCGCCCCAAGCTGCAGGCCTGCCTGGAGGCGATCCAGGGGGGCGTCAGCTCCGCGCACATCATCGACGGGCGCATCCCCCACTCGCTGCTGCTGGAGCTGTTCACCGACGCAGGCATCGGCACCAAGATCGAGGCCGCCCCATGAACGCCCATGGCTGCCAAGGGCTGAGCATGCAATGACGCTGACAGACCTGCAGGAGATCGAGGCGGCAAGCCTGATGTCCAACTACGCGCGTTTCCCGGTCGAGTTCGTGCGCGGCGACGGGACGCGGCTGTGGGACGCCGCAGGCGAGGAATATCTCGACTTCCTCTGCGGCATCTCGGTCACCAACGTGGGGCACTGCCACCCCCGGGTGGTGGAGGCGGTGCGCGAGCAGGTGGGGAGGCTGATGCACGTCTCCAACCTCTTCTACACCGAGCCCGCGATGCGCCTCGCGCAGCGGCTTTCGCAGGGCGGGCTGGGCGGCAAGGTGTACCTCTGCAACTCCGGCGCCGAGGCGATCGAGGCGGCGATCAAGCTCGCCCGCAAGGCGCGCCCCCGCGGTGACATCGTCACCGTCCACAATGCCTTTCACGGGCGCACCTACGGTGCCCTCTCCGCCACACCCCAGGAGTCAAAGCAGGCGCCATTCGCGCCGCTGGTGCCGGGCTTTCGCGCGGTCTCCCCGGATCCCGAGGCGCTCCGCGAGGCGATCGATGAGCGCACCGCCGCCGTGCTGCTGGAGCCGATCCAGGGCGAGTCCGGCGTCAACGTGCTCTCCGGGGAGCTGCTGCGCGCGGCGCGCGCCGCCTGCGACGAGCACGGCGCGGCACTGATCTTCGATGAGATCCAGTGCGGCATGGGCCGCACCGGCTCGCTGTGGGCCTACCAGCAGCTCGGCGTGGCGCCCGACGCCTTCACCGCCGCCAAGGCGCTCGGCGGCGGCCTGCCGATCGGCGCGCTGGTCACCGGCGAGCGCCTCGCCGACGTGTTCGCGCCCGGCGACCACGGCTCGACCTTCGCCGGCGGACCCGTGATCTGCGCGGCCGCGCTCGCGGCGCTTGAGATCGTCGAGGATCCGGCGCTGCTCGCGCGCGTGCGCGATCTCGGCCTGCGCCTGGCCGCCGGGTTGGAGGGGCTGGCGCACGTGCGCTCGGTACGCGGGCGCGGCCTGATGCTCGCCTGCGAGCTCGACATCTCCGCGCCCGAGGTGGTCCGCCGCGCACTGCTGGAGCAGCGGCTGATCGTCAACGCCACCAGCCCCACCACCGTGCGGCTGCTGCCGCCCCTGACCCTCACCGAGGCCGACGTTGACGAGGGCCTCACACGGCTGGGCGCGGCGCTTGCCGGGTGAGATGTGAGCGGCGGGATGGCGCCACCGGCTGGCAAGGGCGCCGCCCGCGCGGGCACGCTTCGCTAGCCTGCGCGGCCCGATGAGCACTCCAGACTCCGATCGTCCCTTCCCCCCGCGAACCGCCTCCTACGAGGCCGACCCCTTGCAGGTGCGGCGCGTGCTGCTGCTGTACTCCGGGGGGCTCGACACCAGCGTGATGCTGAAGTGGATCCAGGACCGCTACGACGCCGAGGTCGTGTGCCTCACCGTCAACCTCGGGCAGCCCGGCGAGGATTACGCTGTGCTCGAAGAGAAGGCGCGGCGGCTGGGCGCGGTGGAGTGCCACGTGGTGGACGCGCGCGAGCAGTTTGCCCATGATTTCCTGGCGCCGGCGATCCGCGCCAACGCGGTGTACGGCGGCGGCTACCCGCTGTTCACCGCGCTCGGGCGGCCGCTGATCGCCAAGCTCGCGGTCGAGTACGCGCGCCGCAGCGGCTGCGACACGATCGCGCACGGCTGCACCGGCAAGGGCAACGACCAGGTGCGCATCGAGGCCACCGTCGCCACGCTGGGCCCGGAGCTGAAGGTGATCGCGCCGGTGCGCTCGTGGCAGATGGGCCGCGAGGAGGAGATCGCCTACGCGCGCGAGCACGGCATCCCGATTAAATCCCTCCCACCCGGCGCGGAGGTGGTGCCCTACTCGATCGACGACAACCTCTGGGGGCGCTCCTCGGAGGGGCGCTGGATCGAGGATCTCAACCACGCTCCCGACGAGGACGTCTTCCAGCTGGTCACGCCCCCCGAGCGCGCCCCCGACCAGCCCGAGGTCGTGCGGATCGGCTTCGAGCGGGGCGTGCCGGTCGCGCTCAACGACGAGCCGCTCGCCCTCGTGGAGCTGCTCGAACGCGCCGCGGAGATCGCTGCCCGCCACGGCGTTGGGATCGTCGACCACATCGAGGATCGCATCGTCGGGTTGAAGGTGCGCGACATCTACGAGGTGCCCGCCGCCGCGCTGATTCTCCCCGCCCACCACGAGCTGGAGCGGCTGGTGGGCACGATCCACCAGAACCAGTTCAAGCCCCAGCTGGACCGCCAGTGGGGCTACCTCGTGTACGCCGGGCTGTGGTGGGAGCCACTGCGGTGCGATCTCGACGCCTACATGGAGTCGGTCAACCAGCGCGTCAGCGGCACGATCGGACTGAAGCTGTACAAGGGCCACGCGCGCGTGGTCACCCGCGAATCGCCGCACGCGGTGTACGACGCCGGCCTCGCCTCCTTCTCGGAGTCGGGCGGTCTCTTCTCGCAGAGCGCCTCGCCCGGGTTCATCGAGCTGTGGTCGCTGCAGTCGCGCATGGCGTGGCGACTGCGCGAGGAGGAGTAGCGCCAGCCCGTCCGATCGCGCCCATACCCTGGGTGGCGGTGATTCCCGAGGAAGACGAGGCGCGGCGCAAACGCACGCCGCAGGAGCAGGAACGCGACACGCTCGCCGAGCGCCGTGCCCGCCGCGCCTGGCTGGGCGACGCGGCCCTGTTGCGGCGCGCCGAGGCGGCCGAGGAGTCTGTGCGCACGCTCGAGGCCCACCTCGCCGATCTGCGCCACCGCCAAGCTGAGAGCGAGCGTTTGCGGGAGAGCACCGCCACGCAACTGGCCGAGCGCGAGCTCCAGTTGCGTCGAGTTAAGCAGCGGGAGTACGCCGAGCAGCAGCTGCGTGTGGAGGCCGAGGAGGCCGCGGTGCGTGCACGTCGTGGTCGGCGCGCGGAGCTCGACCACTGGCAGCGGCGCGCCGAGGAGGCACAGGCGGCCGCGCAGTACGCCGAGGAGCAACGCGACGCGCTCGCGGCCAGCCTCACGGCGGTTGGCGAGACTTGCGAGCGTCTGCGGGTGGGCGTCACCACGTTGCAGGGCGTGGCCGCCGAATTGCGCGTCACCTTCGCGCACGAGCACGATGCCTTGCGGGCGCGGATCCACCAGCTGGAGGGCGAGCTGGAGTGTGCCCGCGCCAAGCCCTCCATCGAGCAGAGCCCAGCCATCGACGAGGCTCAGCGGCGCGAGGAGATGGCTGGCGCGCTCGCCGCCGCCGTCACGCGCCTGCGTGCCCGCGCGGCTCCTGCTCCTGCTGAGCCCCATGCTCCCGCTGAGCCCCTCGCTCCTACTGTGGCCCCTGCTCCTGCTGAGCCCCTTGCTCCCCCCGCTGCGGCCCCTACTCCCGCTGTGGCCCCTGCTCCTGCTGCGGCTCCTGCTCCCGCCTTGGCCCCTACCCGTGCTGAGGCTCCCGCTGAGCTGCCTGCGGTCGCGACCCCCGCGCCCCCCCGGGAGATCCCCACGGTGGTTGTGGTGCCTCGCCTGTTTGTCAAGGCCGAACGGCTGCGCCCGGTGGCCCGGCGTATCGCCGCGCGCCTGGCCGCTTGGGCCGGACCCCCGCGGGCGCCCCGTTCTTAACGCGGCCTCGCCAGTCCGCCGCTCGCAAGCCTAAGATCCACGTCGGTGTCCAACCTCGCCTGCGCCCATCTGCACGTGCACTCCGAGTACTCCCTGCTCGACGGCGCCTGCAAGATCGATGCGCTTGCCGAGCGCGCCGCTCAGTTCGAGCAGCCCGCCCTCGGTCTCACCGATCACGGCGTGATGAACGGCGCGGTCGAGCTGCACAAGGCATGCGCCAAGCACGGCATCAAGCCGATCGTGGGTTGCGAGATCTATCTCGTGGACGACCACGCCGCGGGCAGCGTCGACCGATCCGATCCCGCCCGTCCCGCCAACAATCGCGCCAAGCGCAACCACCTCACGCTGCTGGCCGCCGACGACACGGGCTACCGCAATCTCGTCAAGCTCTCCTCAGCCGGCTTCCTGGAGGGGTTGCAGCGAGGCAAGCCGACCGTGGACCTCGAGCAGATCGCGCGGCACGCGGAGGGCGTGATCGCGCTCACCGGCTGCCTCGCCTCGCGCTTCTGCCAGCGCCTCACCGAAGACCGCCCGCAGGACGCGCGCGCCCACGCCGACGAGCTGCTGGGGATCTTCGGTGCCGAGAACGTCTACTTCGAGCTGCAGAAGAACGGGCTGGTCGCCCAGGAGAAGTGCAACGAGGGGATCGAGCAGATCGCGCGCGAAGTCGGCGGCCGGCTGGTGGGGACAGGCGATGTGCACTACCTGCGCCGCGAGGACTACGAACACCACACCGCGCTGTTGTGCGTGCAGACCAAGAGCACGATCGCCGCTCCAAAGCTCACGTTCGACACCAACGAGTTCTACCTGCGCGACAACGCGGAGATGGCCAAATCCTTCGCGCAGTGGCCGGAGGCGCTCGCCAACACCCTGGAGATCGCCGAGCGCTGCTCGGTGCACCTCGAGCTCGGCAAGCAGCTGATCCCCAGCTTCCCGACCCCCGGCGCAGAGCCCGAGCGCGAGTATCTGCGCGCTCGCGTCGAAGAGGGGATGCGCGCGCGCTACGGCGATCCGCCCACCGCGCAGGCGCTGGAGCGGATGGAGATGGAGCTCGATGTGATCGACCGCATGGGCTTCAACGCCTACTTCCTGATCGTGTGGGACTTCGTCAAGTACGCCAAGGAGAACGGCATCGCGGTGGGCCCCGGGCGCGGCTCGGCGGCCGGCTCGATCGTGGCGTACGCGCTGCAGATCACCGACGTGGACCCGCTGCGCTACGAGCTGCTGTTCGAGCGCTTCCTCAACCCCGAGCGTGTGTCGATGCCCGATATCGACATCGACTTCTCCGTGCGCGGGCGCGAGCGTGTGATGCGCTACGTGACCGAGAAGTACGGGCGCGAGTCGGTGGCGCAGATCGTCACGTTCGGCAAGATGCTGCCGCGCGCCGCCACGCGTGACGCCGCGCGCGTGCTGGGCTTCGACTACGGGACGGGGGATCGCCTGGCGAAGCTGATCCCCGACCCGATCATGGGCCGCTCCCCCTCCTTCGAGGAATGCCTGAAGTCGGGCGAACCGCTGCGCAAGGCATTTGACGAGGAGCCGGAGGCGAAGCGCATCATCGAAACCGCGCAGGGCCTGGAGGGGATCGTGCGCAACTCCTCGATCCACGCCGCCGCCGTGGTGATCGCCGACCGCCCGCTCACCGACATCGTGCCGCTGCAGCTCGCCGACGCCGGAGCCGGCGAGAACGGGGAGCGCAGCTTCCGCACCGTCACGCAGTTTTCGATGAAACCGATCGAGGAGATCGGCCTGCTGAAGATGGACTTCCTCGGGCTGCGCAACCTCGACGTGATCGAGGACGCGCTGGACATCATCGAGCGCTCCACCGGCGAGCGCCCCGACATGACCACGCTGCCCCTGGATGACGCCACGACCTATGAGATGCTCGCCCGCGGGGACTCGATCGGCGTCTTCCAGTTCGAGTCGGAGGGCATGCGCGAGGCGCTGAAGAAGGTGCGCCCTGACGAGTTCAACGACCTCGTCGCGCTCAACGCGCTGTACCGCCCGGGCGCCATGGACCAGATTCCGGTGTACGCGAAAGGCAAGCACAACCCGCAGGCGATCTCCTACCCCGACGAGCGTTTGCGCCCAATCCTGGAGTCCTCCAACGGCGTGATTCTCTACCAGGAGCAGGCGATGCAGATCTCCAAGGAGCTCGCCGGTTTCTCCGGGGCTAAGGCCGACGATCTGCGCAAGGCGATCGGCAAGAAGAACCGCGCCGCGATGGCGGCGCTGAAGCCCGAGTTCGTCGCGGGCTGCCGCGCGTCGGGCACGAGCTCGGAGACGATCGAGTTCCTGTGGCAAACCAACGAAAAGTCGGCCGACTACTCGTTCAACAAGTCTCACGCCGCCTGCTACGGGCTGATCGCCTACCGCACCGCGTGGCTGAAGGCCAACCACACCGCCGAGTACATGGCGGCGCTGATCTCCTCGGTGATGTCCACCAAGGACAAGGTGCCCTTCTTCGTCGCTCGCTGCGAGGAGATGGGGATCGAGATCCTGCCCCCCGACGTCAACCTCTCCGACCACGAGTTCACCGTCGTGGAAGGCAACATCCGCTTCGGTCTGGACGCCGTCAAGGGGGTCGGCTACCAGGCGGTGGAGGCGATCAAGCGGGCGCGCGGCGATTTTCAGCCCGCCCACCCCGGCGGGGAATCCAGGCCATTCACCTCGCTGTGGGACTTCTGCGAGCGCGTGGACAACCGCACCGTCAACAAGAAGGCGATCGAGGCGCTGATCAAGTGCGGCGCGCTCGGCTCCACCGGCGCCTCGCGCAAGGGGATGCTCGCGATGCTCGAGCAGGCTCAGGGCGCGGGGCAGAAGTCCCAGCAGGATGCGCAGATTGGGCAGGGATCGATCTTCGACCTGGAAGACGCGGGCGGCGCACACGACGACGGCGGTGCGCTCGGCGCCGCCACCACCGCGATGCCCGGCGCCGGCGCGGTGCGGCTGCCACGGGATTACCCCCAGATTCCCGCCGAGGAGTTCGAGCAGGCCGAGCTGCTGGCCGCGGAGAAGGAGGCGATCGGGCTGTTTGTCTCCGCCCACCCACTCAAGCCTGTGCGCGAGGCGCTGCGCGCCCGCGCCGACTGCCCGCTGGCGGCGCTCGCCGGACGGCGCGACAAGGACTGGGTGACCGTCGGCGGGATCGTCACCGAGTCAAAGCGCATCCGCACCCGCAACGGCGACCACATGATGTTCGCCACGCTCGACGATCTGGAGGGCGCGGTGGAGATGCTGGTGTTCGGCAAGGCGCTGGCCGAGCACGAGGCGGTGCTGGCAGTGGACCAGGTGGTGATGGTGCGCGGGCGCGTGGATCACAAGGAAGCGGGCAAGACCTGTCTGGTGGTGCAGTCGGCGGAGACCTTCGCCCCCAGCGAGCAGGAGATCGCGGACGCCCGCGCGGCGTCGGCGCGAGCGGCGACGCCGGCACGGCCGGTGTGCCTGCGGATCGACACCGCCAAGCTTCCCCCCAGCGCGATCGACGAGCTCAAGCACGTGATCGGCAACTTCCCCGGCCCCGCGGAGGTGGTGCTGGAGATGGAAACCACCAGCCTGCGCCTCGGCGAGGCCTACCGGGTGGCGCCCACCCCCACGCTGCGCGCGGAGCTGGAGCAGGTCCTGGGGGTCGTGGACACGGCGCATACCGGCGTCCTCGCTCGCTCGCGTGCATAGCACGCCACGCTCGCTGCGTCCTTGGTCTGCTTGGTCCACGACCCCCAGGACGGCGTGCTTTCACGACACGACTGACGCGACACCGAGGAGAGGCCTGGAGCCAAGCACAGGGTCAGCTTCGCGCTTCGCGGCGCCGCCGCGCCCGTAGCCCCTGCTTGCGCAGCGCCATCGCCAGCGCGACCTCCTCGGCGGTGGGGCCGCCATCGCCGGGGGTCTCAAGCACACATGGGAGGTTCTCGAAGGGCGCGGCGGCGAGGAAGGTGGCGCAGCCGCGCTCGCCCAGCTCCCCCTGCCCGACGTTGGCGTGGCGGTCGCGGCAGGAGCCGAGCGCGCCCTGGGAGTCGTTGAGGTGCAGCGAGCCCAATCGCTCCAGGCCGACGTTCGCGGAGACTTCCTCCAGCAGCGTATCCAGGCCGGCGGGCGTGCGGATGTCATACCCGGAGGCAAACAGGTGGCAGGAGTCCAGGCACACGCCCAGCCGCTCGCCGGCGCCGGCGGCGTCGATCAAAGCGGCGAGCTCCTCCACCGAGCGGCCCAGCGTGCCGCCACCCCCCGCGGTGTTCTCCAGGTGCAGCGCGCAGCCCTCGCTCTCGGCGAGCGCCTCACGGATCGTGGCGCCCGCGCGGGCGATCGCCTCGCCGACGTCACCGGTCTTCGCCGAGCCGGGGTGCAGCACCACGCCGCTGGCCCCGATGGCGGCCCCCACGCGCAGCGAGTGGGTCAGGGAGTGCAGCGTTTTGGCGCGGATGTCGGGGTCCTCGCTGGCGCAGTTGAGCAGGTACACCGCGTGGATCAGCACCGCGTCGATCGGGCTCGCGGCGAGCGCCTCCACGAAGGCGGCCACGTCCTCATCGCGGTAGACGGTGGGCCGCCACATGCGCGGGGACTGGTTGAAGATCTGGATCGCGCGGCAGTCGCGCTCCTCGCCGCGCTCGATCGCTTTGGGTAGACCGCCGGCCGGCGAGACGTGCGCTCCGATTAGCATGGCGGCGATCTTATGGTTTCCGCCGCTCCCGGACAGGCCGACCGCACCGAGCGCCCGATGCGCGTGAGGTTTGCGCCGTCCCCCACCGGCGCGCTGCACATCGGCGGCGCGCGGACCGCCCTGTTCAACTGGCTGCTGGCGCGCGGCAACGCGGGCGCACTGGTGCTGCGCATCGAGGACACCGACCGCGAGCGCTCCACGCCGGAGAACGTCGAGCAGATCCTCGACGCGCTGCGCTGGCTGGAGCTGGACTGGGACGAGGGACCGATCTTCCAGACCGCGCGCACCGAGCGCCACCAGGAGGCGCTCGCCGCGCTCCTGGCGAGCGGCCACGCGTACCGCTCCAACGCGACCGCCGAGGACGTGAAGGCTTACAAGCAACTGCACGGGGCCGAGCGCGGCTTCCGCGGCAAGGCTGAAGCGGAGGGGGCGGTGCGTCTGCGCGTGCCCGACGATGGCGCGTCGGTGGTCCACGATCTGATCCGCGGCGACACCCGCTTTGAGCACGTCCACCTCGACGACCCGGTGATCGCGCGCGCCGACGGCTCGGTGCTCTACAACTTCGCGGTCGCGATCGACGATCTGGACGCGCGGATCACGCACGTGGTGCGCGGCGAGGATCACCTCTCCAACACCCCCAAGCAGCTGCTCGTGCTGGAGGCGGCGCGCGCCGCCGGTTTCGACGCCGGCGCGGAGCCCCCGGTGTATGCACACCTGCCTCTCCTGCACGGACCGGACGGCAAGAAGCTCTCCAAGCGCCACGGCGCGGCCTCGGTGCAGGAGTTGCGAGCCGCCGGGTACCTGCCGGAGGCGGTGCGCAACTATCTCGCGCTGCTGGGCTGGGGTGCGGGCGACGACGCCACGGTGCTGTCCACCGAGCAGCTGGTGGAGCGCTTCGCACTGGAGCGCGTGAGCCGCAACCCCGCGCAGTTCGACGAGGCGAAGCTGCGCTGGCTGAACGGCCTGTACATCCGCGAGCTGGCGCCGGCCGAGCTGGCCACGCGCCTGGAGCTGTACACCGGGCGCGGTGGCCTGGAGCAGGCGGCGCGGATCAGCCAGGAGAAAATCCAGACGCTTGCCGACTTCTGGCCGCTGGCCGGGCCGCTGCTGGACGGCGCTGTCGATGACCCCGAGGCGCGCGCGCGTTGGCTGGACGACAACGGGCGCGGGGCGCTCGCCCGGGTCCGCAAGGCCCTGAGCGAGACGGCCAGCTTCGATGAAGCAGCAGTGCAGGCGACCTTGGAGGGGGTGATCGCCGAGCGCGGCGCCAAGCCCCGCGAGGTGTATCAGCCGTTGCGAGTGGCGCTCACCGGCAGAACGATCTCACCGGGGATTTTCGAGAGTGTGGTGTTGTTGGGCCGCGAGGAGACGCTGGCGCGCATCGACGCGGCGCTTGCAAGCGGAGGCTGAGCCAGCCCGGCCAATCGTCCAGCGCCCCTTGAAAATTGTGGGACGCGGTCGATTACCGAGACATACCTGCGGCTAAATGCCTCAACCGAACGTCCACGCCTGCCGATAGAGCGTCCCAGAGGGTGGCGCAGTCGGCCGAAAGGCCGGCGAGCCGGGCCCCTCTCGTTTTATATACCCAGGCCCCCCAACGGATTGGGCGGCGAGCGATGACAAGGTAGGTGCGCGGAGCATGCAGGCAACAGCCACCACACAGCGCCAGCGGGCCAAGGAGCGGCCCAACGCGACCGAAGCCGGGAGACACGCGCCTGCGGCGCTGGCCGATTCGGGGATGCGAGCGAAGCGAGTGTCTCCCCAATCGGTCCCCGTTTCGACCAGCGAGTCGGCCTCCTCGGGGAACGGCCGCCACCAGAACGAGGGGCACGGACGGCGCCTGACCCAGGCGTTCGAAGCGCTCGAGGCTTTTCCCGCGCTGGCGGAGTCGCGCAAGCGACTGCTGGCGGTGATCTCCAAGGACCACGTGGCGACAGCGGACGTGGTGAGCGCCGTGGAGTCGGATGTGGCGCTGGTGACGGCGGTGCTGCGCATGGCCAACCAGGCGCAGGGGACGCGCGGGCGTGTGGACACGGTGGTGGCGGCGGTGGAGGTGCTCTCCCCCCAGACCGTGCAGGCGCTGGCGGCGAGAGTGAGGACCTTCGACTTCTTCGAGCGCGCCAGCGTGTGGGACGCGGCGCCGGAGCGCTTCCGGCTGCACGCCCTCGCCACCCAGCACGCCGCCGACCGGGTGGCTGCGGAGGTGGGCTACGAGAACCGCGACCGCCTGACGGTGACCAGCCTGCTGCACGACATCGGCAAGCTGGTGCTGATGCACGCCTACCCAGGGTATCCGGCGCAGGTGCACCAGGGCGCGCAGACCCCCGAGCAGCGCATCCATCAGGAGCGGCGCGAGCTGGGCGTGGATCACGCGCTGGTCGGCGGGGTGCTGGCGCGGCGTTGGGGGATGCCGGTGTCGATCGCGAGCGTCATCGAACGCCACCACAGCCAGGAGGCCGCGGGGGAGGCGGCGTTTGTGCGCCTGGCCGACATGCTGGCCCACTACACGCAGGGCGACCAGGTGTCCCCGACGGAGATGCTGCGCACCGCGCGCCTGGTGGGCCTCGGCCCGGAGGAGCTGCGCCGCGTGATGTACGAGCTGCCGACCGTCACCAACCAGCGCCAGCGCCACATCGATCCCTGCCCGCTGTCGGGCCGTGAGCTGGGGGTGCTGCAGCGCCTCGCCGAGGGCAAGGTGTACAAGCAGATCGCCCACGAGCTGACGCTGTCCACCAGCACGGTGCGCACGCACCTGCACAACATCTACGGAAAGCTCGGCGCGGTGGACCGCGCGCAGGCGGTGCTTATCGCCACGGAGCGCGGGTGGTTGTAGATCCGTAGCATCGCGCAGGTGAGCGCGCGATGATCTCGATCACCAGCAAGTCCCCATACGCGGTGCAGGCGCTGGCCGAGCTGGGCCGTAGCGGGGGCGCGGGGCCGGTGCCGATCGGCGAGCTGGCGCGCCGCCGCGAGGTGCCGGTGCAGTTTCTGGAGCAGCTGTTTGCCGTGTTGCGCCGCGCCGGCATCCTCAGCTCCCAGCGGGGCGTGAAGGGTGGTTACACGTTCGCGCGGGATCCCGCCACGGTGAGCGTGCTGGAGGTGGTGGAGCTGCTCGACGGCCCGCTGGGCCGCGACTCCGAGGGCGTGTTTGCCGACGCGGCGGGGGCCGCGCGCAAGGTGCTGGGCGACACCACGATCGCCGACGTGATCGAGCGCGAGACGCGCGAGGCGGGCGCCAGCATGTACCACATCTGAGGACCCACGTCCGGAGAGGCATGAGTCGCCGGCGGTCCCTCGGCTCACGCCCGAGCGGCGCGCCCACTATTGTCGTGCGCGGATGCCCCGAATCCCGATCAACATTGCGGAGCTGGTGGGGGAGACGCCGCTGGTGGAGTTGCCGCGGCTGCTGGGCGAGACGGAGCACAGCGACGGGGTGCGGCTGTACGCGAAGGTCGAGTCGGCCAACCCCGGTGGGAGCGTGAAGGACCGGATCGGGGTGGCGATGATCGAGGCCGCCGAGCAGGAGGGGCGGATCGAGCCGGGCCGCACGACGATCGTGGAGGCGACCAGCGGCAACACGGGGATCGCACTGGCGATGGTGTGCGCGGCGAAGGGGTACGAGCTGATATTGACGCTGCCGCAGGGGATGAGCCGCGAGCGCGAGAGCCTGTTGAGGCTGTATGGGACGAAGGTGAGGATCACCGAGTCGCTGGGGGGAATGAGCGAGGCGGTGGCGGCGGCGCGGGAGCTGGCACGCGGGGATGACGTGTGGCTGCCCGACCAGTTCTCCAACCCGGCCAACCCGCGGGCGCACCGGCGCACGACGGGCCCGGAGATCGCGCGCGCGCTGGAAGGGGCGCCTGACGTGCTGGTGGCCGGGGTGGGCACCGGAGGGACGATCACCGGCGCCGGCGGATACCTGCGCGAGCGCAACGGCGACATGCGGATCATCGCCGTGGAGCCGCGGGGCTCTGCGGTGCTGTCGGGCGGCAGGCTTGGCCCGCACCGCATCCAGGGCATCGGCGCAGGCTTCGTGCCGCCGGTGCTGAAGCGTGAGCTGCTCGACGAGGTGATCGCGGTGAGCGACGAGGACGCGATCCACACCGCATGGAGCTGCGCGCGGCGCACGGGCCTGCTGGCGGGCATCTCCGGCGGCGCGGCGCTGTGGGCGGCGCTGCAGGTGGCGGCGCGCCCGGAGTCGAGCGGCCAGCGGATCGTCGCGATCGTGCCCGACTCGGGCGAGCGTTATGTGTCGCAGGCGTTCTTCGCGCCGTAAGGGATTTGTTTGGATGGGGACCCCCACAAGGGGGGTCGGGGAGGGGTTGCGTGTGGAGTGACCGGCGCGCCTGCGGGGGCCGTGGCCGACGCTACCCTGTTGGGGATGCTGGGACTGGGCACCTTTGCGGGGGTCGTCAAGGAGCTGCGCCGTGACGTGGCGGCGGCGCGCGACCGCGATCCCGCCGCCCGCGGGGTGGGGCCCGCGGAGATCGTGGCGACGTGGCCGGGCATCCACGCGCTGCTCTCCCACCGCGTGGCGCACGCGCTGCACGAGGCGGGGGTGCCGCTGCTGCCGCGCACGCTGGCGATGTGCACACGGATGGTGACCGGCATCGAGATCCACCCCGCGGCGCAGATCGGCAAGGGCCTGTTCATCGACCACGGCGCAGGCGTGGTGGTGGGGGAGACGGCGACGATCGGCGACGACGTGACGCTCTACCAGGGCGTGACGTTGGGGGGCACGGGCTTCGCCACCGGCAAGCGCCACCCGACGGTGGAGGACAACGTGACGATCGGCTCGGGCGCCAAGCTGCTGGGGCCGATCACCGTGGGTCACGGCGCGAAGATTGGCGCCAACACGGTTGTCATAACCGACGTGCCGCCCAACTCCACCGTGGTGGGCAACCCGGGCCACCCGGTGCGCGTGGACGGCCGTCGCCCGGAGGGCCCGGACGCCGACTGGATCCACCTGCCCGACCCGATCGCGGAGGCGCTCGGTGGCCTGTCCAGCCGCATCGGCGCGCTGGAGCGCGCGGTGGGGGAGCTCTCCGGCGGGCGCATCGAGCCGCCAGTCGCCAAGGTCAGGCCGCTGCGGCCGGTGAAGGGGCCCAACCCGGCGGGGGGTTGAAGCCAGCCCCAGGGGGTGTATGAAGCCAGCCCGGCGTCGTTTGAAGCTCGCAAGCCGCTTGCCGCTCTCAGCTTTGACGTCGCCATGCCGATACTGGTGATGGCCGCGGACGGCCCGCGCCTGCGGGCGTGCGGATCACCAACGACAAGGGGGCACGGTGCGTAAGCGAATCGCCGGAGCGGCAACCATGATCTACGTGGCGCTGGGCTTGCCGGCCGCCGCGGCGGCGGTGCCAACGTGGAGCGCAGTGAGCCCCATCTCAGAGAGCGCCACCAACTTGATGGACACCGCAATGGGATCGAACGGCGACGTGGCGGCGACGTGGGTGGGCTTCGTCGCCGGGGAGCCGACCGTGCAGGTCGCCACGCGACCCCCATCAGGGAGCTTCTCTGCTCCGCTCGATCTGTCGCCGGCCGGCAATGAAAGCAGCAACGCTTCTCAGGTGGCCGAGGATGACGCCGGCGAAGCGATCGCCGTATGGAACTCCAGCGTCGAAAAATCGAACTACATCATGGAAGCCGCCACAGTGAACGGCGGGATCCGCTCGGCTCCCGCTAAGCTTTCGGAACCAGGGCAGAACGCGATCTCCCCCACTGTCGCGGCCAACGAACGGGGCGATGCGATCGTCGCCTGGACCCGCTCCAACGGAGCCGACGAGATCGTGCAGGCGTCGTTCCGCCCGGCTGGGGGCAGCTTCGGGTCGGCGGTAAGTCTCTCGGCCGTCGGTGGGAACGCTGCCGCGCCGAAGGTCGCGATCGACGCGGCCGGGAACGCCACGGTCGTTTGGGAACGGAACAATGGCGCCAACGAGGTCGTGGAAGAGGCAACCCGTTCGCCCGCGACCGGCAAATTCGCCCCCGTGGTGGTGCTCTCGAACCCCACCGAAGGCGCGATTCAGCCTTCGGTGGCGATGAACGCCGAGGGCGACACGGCCGTCGTGTGGGTTCGCATCGGCGCCAGCAACGTGACCCAGGCCACGGTGCGATCGGCCGGCGGCGCATTCAGCCCACCGGCGAATCTGTCGGGCGAAGGATTCAACGCCGACCATCCACAGGTGGCGCTCGACGGCCGGGGCGACCCGACGGTGGTGTGGGCGCGCACACTGGGTTTTGAAATCGTCGTCGAATACGCGAGCGGCACTCCGGCGGGCTCGTTCTCGCTGCCCATGGGCCTGGCCTTCGAAGCGTGGTACCCCAGCATCGCCGAGGACGCCGCTGGGGACACTCTGGTCGGCTACGTCACCGTTCGAACGCCCACCGCCAACGCCGCTTTCCGTCCAGCCGGTGGCGCTTTCGGCGCGGGTCAGGAGGTGTCGTCGGCCGGGCAGTTCGTGGATGGCGGCCCAGGCGGGTTCAACGTTGCGATGAGCAGCGACGGGAATGGCATCTTCGGCTTCATCGCCGAAGAATCCGGCGGTGGGTTCATTCCCCGGATGAGTCTGCTCGACACGGTGGGGATGGCCCTGGAAAAGGTGTCGATCCCCGCCACGGCGACCGCCGGGGTGCCCGTGACGTTCTCGGCACAACCGGTTGACCAAGCCTTCCCCGCGCCGACCGTTTCGTGGTCGTTCGGAGGTGCCTCATCCGCGAGCGGCAGCTCGGTGACCCACACATTCACAGCCGCCGGCACCTACAGCGTGTCGGTGACAGCCGACGCGGCGCCAGGCGACTCCGCGACGCAAACTGGCACGATCACCGTCGCGACTCCGGTGCCCCCCGCGGTCCCCACATTCCATGCGGCCACGCTCGGCTCTGCGACCGTCACCGTCGACAACCATGGGCGGGTGCATCTGAAGGTCGCCTGCCCAGCCGGCGGAGCCGCCTGCATGGGGACGCTCGCGCTGACCCTGCCCGCCACCGCGAGTAGCCTGGCGGTGGCGGCCCGCGTGAACGGCACACCCGTGACCGTCGCCGCCGGCCAGGCATCCTTCAGCGTGGCCGCCGGTGCCTCGACGACGGTGAGCATCGCGCTGCTCACGCCGGTGCTGCAACTGCTGAAGCGCCACCACCACCTCACACTCACAGCCGCTCTCGAATCGCACGGGTCCGCCGGCCCGAGCGCGACCACCGGCGGCAAGGTGCTCGTCAAGGCGTACGTCAAGGCGAAGAAGGCGAAAGGCAAGAAGAGGAAGTAGTCGGCACGGGCCTTCCGTAGACCTACGGCCTCAAACGTAGGGTCACTGCTTCTTCGCCCGGCGCCCCACGGGGGGTGCAACTCACGCTCAGTAATACACGCACCTACAGCGATGCCGCGGGCGCGCCTTGTACTCCGGGGCCTGGCCGCGGTTCCACAGGCGGTGGTCGAGCACCCGCGGCGGGATACCGGTGCGCGCTGAGATCAGCTCGCAGGCGTGCACCGCGCAGGCGCGGATCTCGCGCTCGGGACCGCCCGCGGGGAGCAGCTCGCCGGCGTCGATGCGGGCGGCCAGAGTTTCCTCGTAAACGAGTACCCCCTCGCAGCGCAGCACGTGCGGCACGAGGTTGTCGGCGAAGATCGTCAGGCGGTCCAGGTCGGTGAAACTCGCCACGCCCGCCAGCACGAGGTCGGCGGCGGCGATCTGCGCGCGCTTATAGAAGCCGCGGTCGTCGAACATCGCCATGCCGCGCGCCAGTGCTTCGGCCATCCGCTCGGCGGAGCCGCCGCACTCGGCCACCAGATCGAGCGCGCGGCGCTCGCCGAGGAAGCGTCCCAGCTGGCGCAGCGCCTGCGCGTAGAGGCTCATCAGCTCGTGGTCGGGCCGTTGGCCCAGGATTCCCGCGATCGTGCGCGTGTCCACCGCGCGCAGCCACGCCGCGTCGAGTGCCCACTGGCCGTCCGTGGCGTGCTGTGCGCGCACATAATCGGCGAGCCCCCACGCGACCGTGAAGTAGCCGCTGACCGGAACCCCGCCGTCGACGCGCTTGTGCAGCGTGGGAAACCACCCCGAACCGAAGTTGATCGTGTCCAGCGCCAGCACGTAGTCGGCGACGTCCGCCGGCCTGCCCTCCAGGTAGTGGCGCACCGGGTCGAGCTCCGGGGGCGAATTCCCCGGTGCGGGCAGCGCGATCTTCGCGAGGAGCTCCGCGTCGGCGATGGCGTTCATGTCGATCCGCACCCACTTTGCCTGCGCCGCGATCTGTGCGCAGCTGCCGCGGACCTCGTCGAGAAGCGACATGGCAGAGAAGTTAGGGCAGTTGCACACCAGGGGAGGGTCGGCGGGATGGGTGCACGCCAAGGATGCGCCGCGAGGGCCAGCGTTCGTTACTGCCCGCCGAACCCGCAACTATGCTGGGGCAGATGCCCGAAAACCCCCACGCCGAGCACCTCCAGGAGCTGCTGGAGGGCCTCAACGAGCCCCAGCGGGAGGCCGTCACGCACGGGGAGGGGCCGCTTTTGATCCTCGCCGGCGCGGGCAGTGGCAAGACGCGCGTGCTCACCCACCGCCTGGCCTTCCTGATCTACACCGACCAGGCGCAGGCGGGGGAGATCCTGGCGATCACCTTCACCAACAAGGCCGCCAAGGAGATGCGCGAGCGCGTGGAACGGCTGCTCGGCCACAGCACGCGCGGAATGTGGCTGATGACCTTCCACGCCGCCTGCGCGCGGATCCTGCGCGCCGAGGCCGAGCGGCTGGGGTATACGCGGCAGTTCACGATCTACGACCAGGCCGACGCGCGGCGCCTGACCAAGCGCTGCATGGACGCGGTGGGCGTGGACCCCAAGCGCTACACGCCGGCGGCGATCCACAACCAGATCTCCTCCGCCAAGAACCAGCTGAACGACGCCGCCGCCTACAGCCAGGCGGTCGGCTCGCACTTCGAGGAGCTGGTCGGCGAGGTGTACACGCTGTATGAGCGCGACCTGATGCGCATGAACGCGATGGACTTCGACGACCTGCTGTTTCGCACCGTCAACCTGCTGGAGCTGTACCCGGAGGTGCGCGAGCGCTACAGCGAGAGCTTCCGCCACGTGCTGGTCGACGAGTACCAGGACACCAACCACGCGCAGTACCGCTTCCTGCAGCTGCTGGTGGGCGGCGGGCGCCAGGCACCTGCGCGCGGGGAGCCCGTTCACCTGGCGGGCCATCGCAACCTCGCGGTGGTGGGCGACGACGCGCAGTCGATCTACAGCTTCCGCAACGCCGACATTCGCAACCTCCTCGACTTCCAGGAGGACTTCCCCGACGCCCGCGTGGTGAAGCTTGAGCAGAACTACCGCTCCACCGAGACGATCCTGAAGGCCGCCAACGCGGTGATCGCCAACAACCGCGGCGGGATCGCCAAGCGCCTGTGGAGCGAACTGGGCACCGGCGAGCCGATCCAGGTGCGCGAGCTGGAGGACGAGCACGCCGAGGCCCGTTTTGTGGTGGGCGAGATCGAGCGGCTGGTTGACGAGGGCGCCTCGCGCGCGGAGATCGCCGTGCTGTACCGCACCAACGCGATGTCGCGCGTGCTGGAGGACACGCTGGTGCGCCGCGAGATCGCCTACCAGGTGATCGGCGGCACGAAGTTCTACGAGCGCGCCGAGATCAAGGACGCGATCGCCTACCTCTCGTGGCTGGCCAACCCGTTCGACGTGGTGAGCTTCACGCGCGTGGCAAACTCCCCCCGGCGCGGGATCGGGCATACCTCGCTCGGGCGCATCGTCTCGCACTCCGCCACCGTCGGCGTCTCGGTGTGGGAGGCGGCGGCCGCGCCCGACGCGATACCCGGCCTCGGCGCGGCCGCGGTGAAGGCGCTGGGCCGCTTCATGGACACGATGGCCGAGCTGCGCGCTCGCGTGGAGCAAAACGTGCCGGTGGGGGAGCTGCTGGAGGCGGTGCTTTCGCAAACCGGCTACATCGAGGCGCTGGAGGCGGAGCGGACGATCGAGGCGCAGGGGCGCATCGAGAACCTGGAGGAGCTGGTGTCGGTGGGCCGCGAGTTCGACGCCACCGCCGAGGCGGGCACCGACGCCGAAGGCGTCAGTCAGGACGCGCTCGACGTCTTTCTGCAGCAGATCGCGCTGGTCGCCGACGCCGACTCCCGCAAGGATGAGGATGAGGGGCTGGTGACGTTGATGACGCTGCACAACGCCAAGGGCCTGGAGTACCCGATCGTGTTCATCGTGGGCTGCGAGGACGGCGTGTTCCCGCACTCCCGGGCACTCGACGAAGGCGGTTTGGAGGAGGAGCGGCGTCTGTTCTACGTCGGCGTGACCCGCGCGATGCGCAAGCTCTATCTAACCCACGCGCGCCGGCGGGTGGTGTTCGGCGCGCAAGCCTACGGCCTGCCCAGCCGCTTCCTCGACGAGATCCCCGCCGAGCTGACCGAACGCGAGCAGCCGCAGCTGGTGGTCGCGAGCGCGGCGCGTGGCGGCGGCGGGATGAGCTGGTCGAGCGGCGCGCGCTCCAACAGGGCGCTCGTAGGCATTGGAGGTGACTGGGATGCTGTTGGGGCTGCTGGGCCTGGCGGCGGCATCACCGCCGGCCGTGGGGCGCCCGGGGGCGCCGGTGGCTCGGGTGGCGTTGCCGCGGTCCGCGGCTTGCAGGCGGGCGCCGGCCAGTCGTTTCGGCTGGGCGAGGACGTCACCCATGCCTCCTTCGGCGAGGGGGTGGTCACCGCCGTGGAGCCCCACGGGGTGATCGTCGTGCGCTTCGCCAGCGACGGCGCGGAACGCAAGCTGATGTCCGAGCTGGCCCCGGTCACCCGCCGGTAGGATCTGCGCCCAATGAGCGCCACGATCATCGACGGGAAAGCGATCGCGGCGCGCGTGCGCGCGCGGGTGGCCGAGGAGGTGCGCGCGTTCGTGGAGCTGACCGGGCGCCCCCCGGGCCTGGCGACAGTGCTGGTGGGGGAGGACCCGGGCTCGGCGGTGTACGTCGGTGGCAAGCAGCGCGCCTGCGCGGAGGTGGGGATGACGCCCTACGACAGGCGCCTGCCGGCGGATGCCTCGTTCGCGCAGGTGACGGAGCTGCTTGAGGCTCTCAACGAGGACGACGCCGTCAACGGGGTGCTGTTGCAGCTGCCGGTGCCCGCCCACCTCGACGGCCCGGCGCTCACCGGCCTGATCGACCCGGCCAAGGACGTGGATGGCTTGACCCCGGTTAACGCTGGCCTGCTGTCGCTCGGACAGTCGGGGCTGCGGCCGTGTACCCCCCTGGGGGTGATGGAGCTACTGGCGAGTGTCCACGGCGGGGACGCGGGCTGGCTGGCGGGCGCCGAGGCGGTGGTGATCGGCCGCTCCAATCTCTTCGGCAAGCCGATGGCGCAGCTGCTGCTCGCCGCCAACGCCACCGTCACCGTCTGCCACTCCCGCACCCGCGATCTGCCAGGCGTGTGCGCTCGCGCGGACGTCCTGATCGCGGCGATCGGTCGCCCGCGGCTGGTCGGAGCCGAGTTCGTCAAGCCGGGAGCGGTGGTGATCGACGTCGGCATCAACCGCCTCACGCCTGAGCAGGCGGGCAATAAGAGCGGGCTGGTCGGCGATGTGGACTTTGCCGTGGTGTCCCCGCTCGTCAGCGCGATCACCCCGGTGCCGGGCGGCGTCGGGCCTACGACGATCGCGCTGTTGCTGAGCAACACGCTCGACGCCGCGCGCCTGCAGGCGGGGGTCGCATGAGCGTGCGCCGTCAAGCCGTCATGGGGCGGCGTGGTGCGAGCAGCCGGGTGGGCGTGGAGGTGCGTCGATGAGTCTGCGCCGCCTGCGCTCCGGTGAGCTGATCGCGCTGGCGGGGGCGATTTGTTTGATCGTGTCGCTGGCGTTGCCGTGGTATGAGAACTCGCAGGGCAAGCTCAGCGCGTGGGCGACGTTCGGCGTGGCGGTCGCGCTGCTGATGCTCGCCGCCGTCGCCGCGCTGGCGCTGGTGCTGGCCACCGTCACCGAGCGCACCACCGCGATCCCGGTCGCCGCCGCGGTGTGGAGCACGCTGTTCGGGATCCTCGCCACGATCGCGGCTGTGGTGAGGCTGCTGGAGCGCCCGGATCACGCGACCATGCTCTGCTCCGGGCCGTGGCTGGCGCTCGCCGGGGCGCTGCTGGTGCTGGTGGGCAGCTGGCAGTCGATGCGCGACGAACGCACCGGCCTCTACCCGCCCGACGCCACGCCGCCGCGCGAGGCGCCGCCGGCGGGGGCCGGGTAGGACGCTGCAGGTCGGGGAGCTGGGGAGGGGGGTGCGGAGCCCTCGCCCGCCGCGCCATAGAATCCCCGCCGTGATCGATCGCGACGAAGTCCTCCACGTGGCGCGCCTGGCGCGGCTGAAGCTCGATGACGGGGAGGTCGAGTCGATGGCGCGCGAGCTCTCCGGGGTGCTCGACCACATCGCCAGGATCGGCGAGCTCGACCTGGAGGACGTGCCTCCCACCTCGCACGTGGTGGAGGTGGTGGGCCGTCTGCGCCCCGACGAGCCGCGCACATGCCTGCCGCGCGAGGTGGCGCTCGAACAGGCCCCCGCGGTCGCCGACAACGGCTTTCTCGTCCCCAGCCCGCAGGCGTGAGCGCCTCCACGATCATCGAGCTCTCCGCGGCGCGCGCAGTCGAGGAGATCGCCGCCGGCCGGCTGTCCGCCGCGGAGCTGTTTGACGCCTACCGCGCGCGCGCCGCGGCCGACGAGCTGAACTGCTTCACATGGGTGGCTCCCGGCGCGGACGGGCCGCCGCCCGCCCAACAGTCCGATGGGCCGTCGCGCGCGGTGCCGAACGCCCATTCCTCCGACGGTCCGTTGCGCAGGGTGCCGCTCGCCCACTCCTCCGACGGTCCGTTGCGCGGGGTGCCGCTCGCCGTCAAGGATCTCTTCTGCACCGCCGGCGTGCCCTCGCAGTCGGGCTCGCGGATCCTCAAGGGTTACCGCCCGCCCTACACCGCCACCGCCGTCGCCCGGCTCGCGGAGGCCGGTGCGCGGCTGCTGGGCAAGACCAACCAGGACGAGTTCGCGATGGGCTCCTCCAACGAGAACTCCGCGTTCGGCGCGGTGCTCAACCCGTGGGATCGCGCGCGCGTGCCCGGAGGCTCCTCGGGGGGCAGCGCCGCCGCCGTCGCGGCCGGCCTGGCCCCCTGGGCGCTCGGCACCGACACGGGCGGGTCGATCCGCCAGCCGGCCGCGCTGTGCGGGATCGTCGGGCTGAAACCGACCTACGGCGCCGTCTCGCGCTACGGGATGATCGCGTTCGCCTCCTCGCTGGATCAGGCCGGCCCGCTCACCCGCGACGTGACAGACGCGGCGCTGTTGCTGCGCCACATGGTTGGCCGCGACGAGTGCGACGCCACCTCGCTGGGGCACCCCGAGGAGATCGCGCTGCCCACCGCCGAGAGCCTCGCCGGCGTGCGTTTGGGGGTGCCCGAGGAGCTCACCGGCGAGGGGATCGACCCGGGGGTGCTCGACGCTTTTCGTGCCGCGCTGGAGCGAGCGCGCGAGCTCGGCGCGGAGATCCACGACGTCCGCCTCCCGCACGCTCCCCACGCGCTCTCCGCCTATTACGTGCTGGCGCCCGCCGAGGCGTCGTCCAACCTCGCCCGCTTCGACGGCGTGCGCTACGGGCTGCGCGCCGAGCACGCCGAGGACCTGCTGGACCTCTACACCCGCACCCGCCATGACGGCTTCGGCGCCGAGGTGAGGCGGCGCATCATGCTCGGCACCTACGCGCTCTCCGCCGGCTACTACGACGCCTATTACGGGCGCGCCCAGCGCGTGCGCACGAAGATCGTCGCCGATTTCGACGCGGCGTTTGCGGACGTGGACTTCATCCTCACGCCCACCTCTCCCACGGTCGCCTTCCCCCTCGGCGAGCGCACGGGCGACCCGTGGTCGATGTACATCAACGACTTCTGCACCGTCCCGATGTCGCTCGCCGGCATCCCCGCGATCTCGATCCCGTGCGGCCTGGCATCCGACGGCGGCGGCGGGCAGCTGCCCGTTGGGCTGCAGATCGCCGGGCCGGTGTTCAGCGAGAACCGCCTGCTCGACACGGCGTTTGCGCTGGAGCGGGCGCTCGGGTTCGACGGGTCGCGGGCGCGCGTCGGGGGGTCGGCGTGAGCGGTCGAGTGAGGGCGGCCGGTGCGTGGTGGAGCGGGATGCCGGGGGCGCCGGAATGAACGCCGTGTACGAGTCGGTGATCGGCCTGGAGATCCACATCCAGCTGGCGACCGCCACGAAGATGTTCTGCGGCTGCGAGCTGTCCTTCGGCGAGCCGCCCAACACCCGCACCTGCCCCGTCTGTCTGGGGCTGCCCGGCAGCCTGCCCGTCGCCAACGCGCGCGCCGTGCACTTCGGGCTGATGATCGGCCTCGCGCTCGGCTCGGAGCTGGCGCCGCGGTCGATCTTCCACCGCAAGAACTACTTCTACCCCGACCTGCCCAAGGGCTATCAGATCTCCCAGTACGACTCGCCGCTCTGTGGCGGCGGCCGGCTGGGGGAGGTGCGCATCCACCGCGTCCACCTGGAGGAGGACGCCGCCAAGCTCGTGCACGTCGGCGCCTCCGGGCGCATTCACGGCTCCGATGCCTCGATCGTCGACTTCAATCGCGGCGGCACGCCGCTCGCGGAGATCGTCACCGAGCCCGACCTGCGCTCCGCCGAGCAGGCCGGCGAGTGGTTGCGGCTGCTGCGCACCACGATGCGCGTGCTCGGCGTCTCCGACGTCAACATGGAGGAGGGTTCGCTGCGCTGTGACGCCAACATCTCCCTGCGCCCCGCCGGCAGCGAGGAGCTGGGGGTGAAGACCGAGCTGAAGAACATGAACTCCTTCCGCTTCATCGAACGGGGCATCCGCGCCGAGCTCGCCCGCCAGGAGGCGATCCTGCGCGGCGGCGGGCGCGTGCAACAGGAGACGCTGCACTTCGACCCGGCCTCCGAACGCATCACCTCGCTGCGTTCCAAGGAGGAGGCCCACGATTACCGCTACTTCCCCGAGCCCGACCTTGTGCCGGTGGCGATCGACGCGGCGATGCTCGACGCCGCCCGCGCCGCCCTCCCCGAGCTGCCCGCCGCGCGCGCCGAGCGCTTCGAGCGCCAGATCGGGCTCTCAGCCGACAGCGCCCACCTGCTGGCTTTCCGCGCGGAGCTGGGCGATTACTTCGAGGCGGCGCTCGCGGCGGATGTCGATCCCGCGCCGCCCGCGCAGACGCTCGCCAACTGGATCTCCGGCGACCTGCTCGCGCGCCTGGCCGCTGGGAGGGCAGGTGACGGGGCCGATGGGGAGATGGCTGGCGTCAACGGGGAGTCCGATGGAGGGGCAGGCGGAGATCCGCTCTCCTCGCGGGTCCAGCCGCAAGCGCTAGCCGTGCTGGTTGGTCTCGTCACCGCCAAGCGCATCAGCGTCGGCGCCGGCCGTCAGGTGCTCGACCGCCTGGTAGCCGAGGGGGGCGATCCGGCGGCGATCGTCGAGGCCGAGGGTCTGACGGCGATCGACGCCGGCGATGAGCTCGCCGCGATCGTCGCCGCCGCGCTGGCAGCCCACCCCGAGGCCGCCGAGAACGTGCGCGCCGGCAACGCCAAGGCGATCGGGCCGATCGTCGGCCACGTGATGCGCGAAACCAAGGGTCGCGCCGACGGCGGCGCCGTCACCAGAGTGGTTCACGAGCAGCTCGGCATCTGAACCACCGCCGGCTGCTCGGATCTGAGCCCCGTCCACGGATCTGCTGGGCAACCGCAACACCGCCACCGCGCAGATCTTGTACCGCGGTCCAAATACATGCGCGCGCGCGGACGCCAAAATGAGGACGTTCCAAGGGTGACATTCCAAATCTCGCCTCCGCGGGCTCCCCTCGACCGCGGATGGGCGGAGCAGGGTGCGTGCGGCCGGGCGAGGGCGCCAGCTCCCGCCCGGCCGTATCGCATCGCCTCAGCGGGCGCTGCATGCGTATCGCGCTGCTTCGTGGGGCGCTACCATCTGGGGATATGAACGAGTTGCCCGAATCCACCTCGTCGCGCTCGCTGGGCCGGATGGTTGTGGCGGTGTTGATCCTGGCGGTTGCCGCCTGGGTTTTGCTGCACCTCGTGATCGGCATCGTCACCTTCCTCGCCGTCCCGGTCATCGCGATAGCCGCGATCGTGGCGATCGTGTGGGCTGTGCGCGTCCTGTTCTGAGGGGCGCATCGGCGCGATGGGATACGTGGTCATCTGCCTCGGCTTCGGGCTCGCCGGCGGGGTGGTCGGCCGCATCAAGGGCAGCTCCTTCGTTCTGTGGTTTCTGATCTCGGCGGTCGTCCCATTGGTGGGCCTGCTCACGGCGATCGCCTACCGCATGGAGAGCAACGAGTTGCGCCGCCAGTGCCCGCGCTGCGGGCGCGTCACCAAGGTCTACGACGCCCTCTGCACCCGCTGCGGGACCGAGCTCGACTATCCGGAGGCTGTGATCGCTCCCGAATCGCTGCAGCCCACCCCCGCGGCGCGCGTCACCCATTAGGGAGCCCAAACCGGCGCACACTCTATAAAAGTGGCATGAGCGTCAATGCTCCGCCCGTGCCCGCCCACGACTCGCTGATCGCCCGGCTGATCCACCGGGCCGGCTTCCCCGACGAGCGCGACTTCGTGCTGCGCGTCGTCCAGCCGGCGCTGGTGGGGATGATCGATGGCACCGTCTCCTCGCTGCCGCCGATCTTCGCCGCGGCGATCTCCTCCAACTCGCGCGTGGCGCTGCTGGTGGGCTTCTCCACCGCGCTGGGCGCCGGGGTCAGCATGGGCTGGTCGGAGGCGCTGTCGGACACCGGCGAGCAGACCGGTCGCGGCTCGGCGGTGGTGCGCGGAGCGATCACCGGCGGGATGACCACGCTGGGCGGCATCTTCCACACGTTGCCGTTCCTCATCAGCGACGTCCACAAAGCGCTGCTGGTGGCGGGGTTCGTGGTGGCTTTCGAGCTGGTGGCGATCGCGTGGGTGCGCAAACGCTTCCTGCACGTCTCGATGCGCTCCTCGCTGCTGGTGGTCACCGTCGGCGGCGCGATCGCGTTGGCGATCGGCGTGGGCATAGGGTCATCCTGACGAGGTAAAACCCGCTGGTACACTGCCTTTTTGGCCCGTTTCGAATGCGGTGGAAAGGCGGTTGACGGACATGCGCGCGGTTGACGCACTGATGGAATGCCTCAAGGCGGAGGGCGTCGAGGTCGTCTTCGGCCTGCCCGGCGGCGCCAACCTGCCGACCTACGACGCTTTCGTCGACGCCGGCATCCGCCACATCCTCGTGCGCCACGAGGCTGGCGGCGGTCATGCGGCCGAGGGCTACGCCAAGGCGACGGGCAAAGTGGGCGTGGCGTTCGCCACCAGCGGCCCCGGCGCCACCAACCTGATCACGCCGATCTGCGACGCGATGATGGACTCCGTGCCGGTGGTGTTCATCACCGGCCAGGTGCGCACCGAGCTGCTCGGCACCGACGGCTTCCAGGAGGCCGACACGATCGGGATCACGATGCCGGTGGTGAAGCACTCCTTCATGATCCAGCACCCTTTGGAGATCCCCCGCGCGATCCACGAGGCTTTTCACATCGCCTCCAGCGGTCGCCCCGGGCCGGTGCTGGTGGACATCCCCCAGGATCTGTCGCGCGCGGAGATCGCCTACGAGCCGGTTGGCGACGTGAGACTGCCCGGCTACCAGCCGACGGTGGAGGGCAACCAGAAGCAGATCCGCCAGGCCGCCAAGGCGCTCGCCGCGGCGCAGCGCCCGGTGATCTACGCCGGCGGGGGCGTGGTCAACGCCAACGCCTCCGCGGAGCTGGTGGAGCTCGCCAGCAGCGACCGCTTCCCCGTCACCTGCACGTTGATGGGGCTCGGCGCGTTCCCGGCGCGGGTCGGCGGGACGGGAGCGGAAGGGGAAGGGGGAGGGGGGGGCGGGTCACCTGGTGGCGTGCCCAACCCGCAGTGGCTGGGGATGCTGGGTATGCACGGCACCCGCACCGCCAACTACGCGATGGACGAGGCCGACCTGATCTGCGCCGTGGGCGCCCGCTTCGACGATCGCATCACCGGCAAGCTCTCGGAGTTTGCGCCCCACGCGAAGTTCATCCACATCGACGTGGACCCGGCGGAGATTTCCAAGAACGTGCCCGCTCACATCCCGATCGTCGGCGACGCTCGCAACGTGCTCGCCAAGCTCGCGATCGAGTACCGCGCGCTGGGGGCCGACTCCGCGCGTCTCAGCGACTGGTGGAGGCGCATCGAGGGGTGGCGCGAGCAGTACCCGCTCAAATACGAGGACAGCACCGACGCCGAGATCAAGCCCCAGTACATGATTCAGGCGCTGTACGAGGCCACCGGCGGCGATGCGATCATCTCAAGCGACGTCGGCCAGCACCAGATGTGGACGGCTCAGTACTACGACTTCCCGGCGCCGCGGCGCTGGATCAACTCTGGCGGCCTGGGGACCATGGGCTTCGGCCTGCCGGCCGCGATGGGCGCCGCCGTCGGCTGCCCCGATCGGCTGGTGTGCTGCGTGGCTGGCGACGGCTCGGTGCAGATGAACGCCCAGGAGCTCGCCACCTGCGCGCAGGATCAGATCCCGATCAAGGTGTTCATCATGAACAACGGTTATCTGGGCATGGTGCGCCAGTGGCAGGAGCTTTTCTGGGATGGCCGCTACTCCCACGTGGACATGGGCAAGTTCCCCGACTTCGTCAAGCTCGCCGAGGCCTACGGCGCCACCGGGATGCGCTTCGAGGACAAGCACACGCTGGTCGATGACATCAAGCGCGCGATCGCCACGGAGGGGCCGGTGGTGGTGGACGTGCGCGTCACCCGCGAGGAGAACACATACCCGATGATCCCTGCCGGCCAGGCCGCGCGAGAGATGGTGGGATAATCTGGGGGAGGGCAGGCCCTCCCCCAGTACCCCCTCCCACTTGCGGGGCTTTCTGGCGCGGGCCGGCAAAGCCGGCCCTTCTGGCGAAGGCGACAAGGTGATTGAGGAAATGGAAATAAAGGAAATAAGGCCAATCGGAGACGCCAAGTAAATGGGCGAACCTGCCACCAAGGCCCCCCTCAGCCTCGCCGAGCTCGAAGCGTCCGGCAACCTGCGCACCGGGCGCAAGCACGTGCTGTCGATTCTCGTCGAAAACAAGTCGGGCGTGCTGACGCGCATCGCGGGGCTGTTTGCCCGCCGCGGCTTCAACATCGATACGCTCACGGTTGGCCCCACCGACGACGAGCGCGTGTCGCGCGTGACGCTCACCGTCGACGGCGCGCTGCACCCGATCGACCAGGTCACCAAGCAGCTGCACAAGCTGATCAACGTCCTGAAGATCCGCGACCTCGACCCGGGCGACACCGTCTCGCGCGAGCTGGCGATGTTCAAGGTGGCCGCCGACGGCGCCCAGCGCGGCGAGCTGATGCAGATAACCGAGATCTTCCGCGGCAAGGTGGTGGACGTCACCAAGCGTTCGATCATCGTCGAGATCACCGGCACCACCGAGAAGATCCAGGCCTTCGAGGACATGGTGCGCCCGTTCGGCCTGATCGAGATGATGCGCACGGGGGAGATTGCAATCGCCAGAGGCCGCAGCGAGACCTGAGGGCCGGGGAGCTGCGCTGGCCGATCGATGAACGCATCTTGGTCATCGATCGGTCTGCGTCCTCGATCGCTCATGTGCAAAGCACATTTCGCTCACTGCGTCCTTGACCTGCTTGCTCCCCGGCCCTCAGGAGGCGTGCTTGCAACTGCACACGTTTGAACGCTCCCTGTTCGGGCTCAGCGAAGCCGACCGCGAGCGGCTTTTGGCGCGCCTTGAGCTTGCCGTCAAGCGCGCGCGGCGCAGTGGCCGCCAGATACTCGCGACGCTGACTTTGGCGCTGCCCGACGACCTCGATCCCAGCGCCGTCGTGTGCGCATCGCGGCGTCCCGGCGAGTCGTGGTTCGTGTTAGAGCAGCCCGAGCGGGGCGCGCGCGCGTTGGGGGCGCTCGGCGAGGCGGTCTGCCTGACGGCAACCGGGCCGGAGCGTTTCGCCACGGTGGCCGACCGCTGGCGCGCGCTCGCCGCGGCGGCGGTCGGCGACCCGCCCGAAGATTTCTCCGACCCCGGCTCCAGCGGTGGCGGGCCGATCGCGCTGGGCGGCTTCGCGTTCGCCGCGGAGGGTGGCGCCGATCTTGCCTGGAGCGGCTTCGCGCCGGCCTCGCTGGTCGTCCCCGAGGTCGCGCTCACCCGCCGGAGCATGGATGTGCGCCTGACGCTGTGTGCGCTGGCGGCCCCCGACGACACCGCCGAGGAGCTGCGCGCCCGTCTGGAGCGCCGGCTCGGCGAGCTGCGCGCCGAGCCGTTGCCGCTGCTCGACCCCGCGCCCGCGGGGCGCTACCGGATCGCCAGTGCGATGCCGCCCGAGCACTACGAGGCCGCCGTCGCGCGCGCGGTCGAGCTGATCCGCGCGGGGCGGCTGGAGAAGGTGGTGCTCGCCCGCGAGGTGCAGGTGCACGCGGGCGGGGGGGCTTCCAACTTCGACCCCGCGGCGCTGTTCGGTGTGCTGCGCGATGGGTTCCCTTCGTGCACGGTGTTCTGCGTCGGCCGCGACGACGCGGCGTTCGTGGCCGCCAGCCCCGAGCTGCTGGTGCGCCGGGAGGGCCATCGCGTCAGCGCGCTCGCGCTCGCCGGCTCGATGCGTCGCAGCGCCGACCCCGCCGTGGACGACCACCTCGGCGAACAGCTGATGCACTCCGAGAAGGATCGCGAGGAGCACGCGATCGTGATCCGCCGGATCGAGCGGGCGCTGCGCCAGCACGCCCTGTGGACGGCCGCCCCGCCCGAGCCGACGCTGGTGAAGGTCGCCAACATCCAACACCTCGGCACCCCGATCCGCGCCCAGCTGGCGCAGCCGCTGGACGTGATCGAGCTGCTGGAGCTGATGCACCCCACGCCCGCTGTCGGCGGCGAGCCGATCGAGCGCGCGCGCCCGTTGATCCCGGCCCTGGAGGGCCTCGATCGCGGCTGGTACGCCGGTCCCGTGGGTTGGGCCGACGCCACCGGCGACGGCGAGTTCTGCGTCGCCCTGCGCTGCGCGCTGCTGCGCGGCCGCGTCGCCCGCTGCTACGCCGGCGTCGGCGTCGTGCGCGACTCCGACCCCGCCGCGGAGCTCGCGGAGACCGAGGTCAAGCTCGCGGCGCTGCTACCGCTGCTGGCGGGGTGAGCATTTCCTCTGGGGCTGACTGCTCCGGAGGCTGATCGGGCGAGCAAGAGAATATGTGGTCGGGTCGGAAACATCGGTGCGAAACGGTGCCCGACCCGGCTGGTCGGTGGGATTGCCGTCAAATGCGTGAACCTGTCTGCGCAAAGACGATTGAGCCGTTGGTCGCGAGCGCTCCCGGTGTAGTCATGGGCACGAAATCGCGTTCTTGCAACCAAGCGCCGGTCTAAGCTCCGAGGCCATTCAGATCAAAAAGGGGGTGCAGCACATGAAGTCGAACAGGTTGGGAATCATTCTTGCCGGAAGCGTGGCAATGGTCGTGCTCGGCTCGCTGACGGCGACCGCCGCACAGGCCGTCGAAGGCGGCCCGCAGTGGATCGTAAAAGAAAAAAAAGTACTAGCCACTGGTGAAACAAGATCGATTAGATCACACAATGTGGGAACCGTTGCCTTCAGGGCTCCCGGGGTGGAAGTCATATGCGAAACCGCAACCGTAACGAACGAAGGAGTCCTGCAAGGCGGCACCCCGGGCACGGGCTTTCAGAAACTCATCTTTGCGGGATGCGCTCTCCCGGAAAAGAGCGTAGCCGAATGTGGTGCAAAAGGCATTAAACCCTTGCCGGCGGGAAAAGCCGGCGAAGTGATAGTGAATGTATTGACGGCACTCGCCTTCGCGGGAAACAGCGAAGCGAGGACATTGGCCGTGGATATCTTTGCTCCCGTGGGTGAAGCCGGCAACGAAAACCTTTATGTTGCATTCGAACTTTCTGGCACCAACTGCGGGATACTCAATAAAAAAATGATGGCTGTCAATGCCACAGGAACAAAAATAGAAATCAACGGGGCGAAAAGAAAGGTTGGAGTACTGGCGCAGGTTGGTAAGGTTAATGGCGGTTTCGAACCGTCTCTTTCAGGCGTGGCATCAAACCAGCTGTTACTGGAGTTCCCCGTAGTGGATACCCATAACAATAAAGCAGAATACTGGAACGGACTGGCGTTCGACGCGATCGAAAGCAAACTCGAAGGTGGGTCGGCTGGTGCCGCCGAAATGGTGGGTCTGAATGAAGTCAATACCGCGCCTGAAGAAGAATTTGGCTGGATCCTCTAAGTCATGTAATGCGGAAGCCAAAGAAAAATTTGGCTTGATTCAATAGCCAGAGCAAGGAGGACAAGCAGGCGAGATCGCGTTCCTTTGGCGCGATCTCGCCGTTTCCTACGTTGTCCACAAAGCATCGCTGTGCCGTTGCCCGCGTGGGGGCTCAGGTCCCCCCGGCCGAAGCTGGAGGATACTCGCCTCCGTCGGAAGCAGGGAGACACTCGCCTCCAGCGAGCATCCCCCGTTCGGTCGGCATCCCCGTTGCGTCCAACACGCCCGCCACAGCCCCCCAAGCCCGGCGGTGCAGCGCCACGTTCTGCGCGCGGTCGGTGCGGACTTCGATGATCCCCGCGCGTGGCGGGCGCTCGGTGAGCGCACGCTCCAGCGCGGCGCGGAAAGCCAGCACGTCGCCGACGGTCTCGTGATCGAATCCGTACAGTCGCGCCGCGTGCGCGAAATC
Source organism: uncultured Solirubrobacterales bacterium (assembly GCA_963794715.1). Lineage (GTDB taxonomy): Bacteria > Actinomycetota > Thermoleophilia > Solirubrobacterales > Solirubrobacteraceae > Palsa-744. The sequence continues at coordinate 139,074 of CAWCEY010000003.1, forward strand.
CAGCCCTGTGGGGGTGGCGATGTGGCGAGTGTATATGTGCTCCTCGGTCGTGGCCACCGGCAGGAAGTCGAAGATGCCACCGCCGCCGTTGTCGATCAGCACGATCGTCAGATCCAGCTGCAGGCGCCGCGCGGCCAGCAGGCCGCCGATGTCGTGCGCGAGCGCCACGTCGCCGATCAGCAGGATGACCGGGCCGCCGCCCGCCCCGGGGCCGGCGGCGGCCGCGCCAAGGGCGCTTGAGACCGTGCCGTCGATGCCGTTGGCGCCGCGGTTGCACAGCACCCGCGGGGGGTCGGCGCGCACCGGCCAGAAACTCTCGATGTCGCGCACTGGCATCGAGGAGGCCACCCACAGCGTGGCCCGCTCGGGCAGCAGCACGCCGAGCTCGGCGGCCACGGCGGGCTCGCTGAGGCCGCCCGCGCCCAGTACCCCGAGCAGCGCCTCGGCGGCGCGCTCGTCGGCGCTGCGCCAGCTCGCAAGCCAATCCGGGTCGGGCGTGGGCGGGTTCCGCGTCAGCGCCCGCAGCGCCGCGGCCGGCTCCAGCGCGAAGCGCCGGCAGAGCGTCGCGCCGGGATCCTGCCAGCGGCCCTCCTGGTCGATCGTCGCCTGCGGGACGTCGCACATGCCAGCCAGCCACTCGCGCAGCGGCTTGGATGTGGGCAGGTCGCCGACGCGCAGCACAAGCTCGGGCTTGACGCCCGCGGCGAACGGGCCGTGGCGCAGCAGCGCGTCGTAGTGCGCCACCGCCGCCTCCCCGCGGCGCGCGCCCGAGAGCGGGTCCGCCAGCAGCGGCCAGCCGGCCGCCGCGCAGAACGCCGCGGCGGCCTCCCCCAGCGCGGTGTCGCGCTCGTAGCGCCCAGCCACCACCACCCCTCGGCGGGTGGCGGCCACGGGTACCGCCAGAGAGCGCGCGTCCTCGGGCGCCGCCGCCCGCGCGGGCGTGCAGGTCACAAGCGGACGGCCGTCGGGTCGTCCGGTGGCGTCCGCCGGCGGGGGCGCATCCTGCACCAGCGGCTCGCGCAACGGGAAGTTGAGGTGCACCACGCCGGGTTGGCCCTCCAGCGCGCGCCAGTAGGCGCGGCAGGCGAGCGTGCGCATCCAGCGCAGCCGCTCCCGCGAGGCCTCGTGCGTGCCCACCTCGAAAAACCACTTTGCCGCCTGCCCAAAGATCTTCACCTGGTCGATCGTCTGACCAGCCCCGTTCTCGCGCAGCTCGGGGGGCCGGTCGGCCGTCAGGATCAACAGCGGCACACCCGCCTCGTGCGCCTCGATCGCCGCCGGCAGCAGCTCCGCGGTGGCGGTGCCCGAGGTGCACGTCACCGCCACCGGCAGGCCCGTCGCCTTCGCCAGCCCCAGCGCGAAGAATCCGCTGCAGCGCTCGTCGATGTGCGAATGGCAGCGCAGCCGCTTCTCGCGCGCAAGGCTCAGCACCAGCGGCGTGCTGCGCGACCCCGGCGAGGTGCAGGCGTCGCGCAGCCCGCAGCGCGCCAGCTCGTCCACGAACGCGCCCAGCAGGAGGTAGGTGTCGGTGGCGGTGGTCATGGGATCGTGGTGGGCGGTCGAGCATCGCGGTGGGTCGTCATAGGATCGTGGTGGGCGGTCGAGGGTCGCGGTGGGTGGTCATGGGATCGTGGTGGGCGGTCGAGCATCGCGGTGGGTCGTCATAGGATCGCGGTGTGAACCACAGTCTCGTCCTGCTGCACGGCTTCGGCGGCACCCACCGCGCGTGGGACGGCCTGGTTGGGCTGCTGAACCGTGAACGCTACAACCCGCTGGCGCTCGACCTCCCCGGCCATGGCGCGCAGGCCGACGCGCCGCGGCCGATCTCCTTTCCCGGCTGCGTGGAGTACGTGCTCGCCGCCAGCCCTGAGCGCTTCGCGCTGTGCGGCTACTCGCTCGGCGGGCGGGTCGCCCTGCACGTGGCACTGGCGGCGCCCGAGCGGGTCGAGCGGCTGGTGCTGATCGGCGTCAATCCCGGCATCGAGGACGCGGGCCAGCGCGCCGCGCGGCGACAGGCGGATCGTGCGCTCGCCGACGATCTCGAAGGCCGGCCCTACGAGGAGTTCATCGAGCGCTGGCGCACCCAGCCGCTGTTCGCCGCCGACCCGCCGGAGGTGGGGGCGCTGGCGCGCGAGGATCAGTGGCGCAACCGGCCCGACGCGCTGGCCGCCGCGATGCGGGGTCTCGGCGCGGGGGAGATGCAACCCCTGTGGGAGCGCCTCCCCGAGCTGGCGATGCCGGTGATGGTGCTGGTGGGGGAGCGCGACTCGAAGTTCCTGGCGCTGGGGCGGCGGATGGTCGAGCTGCTGCCGGGGAGCGACTTGCTCGTTGTGCCGGGCGGCCATGGCCTGCCGCTGGAGAACCCGGAGGCGGTCGCGAAGGCGCTGAGGTAGACAGCCCCCCTACGTATAGCCATTGTATGGGGGTGGGTGTTGAACAAAAAATTCAAAGGCCGTGCGCCATTGCTATCGGGTTCTGAATTTTTTATAACAACACCAACGGTCCTCGTGGCGTGGGCCCCAGCACCTCCCGATAACTCAGCCGACTCCCGGTGCTTCCACCCCCAACCCCGGGGCTGAGGGCACAGCGATGCGGCCGTTGCGCACGGACAGAACTCCCTCCCCCTCCTCCTCCTCCTCCTCCTTTCCCCCCAGGCCCTCGAACAGGCCGAGTGTCGCCAAGCCGCAGGCCGGCAATGGCCCGCGCGAAGCCAGCGCGGCGGCGGCGTGCACGGCAGCCGCCACCCCCAGCGGGCCGTCGAGCGTCGAGGCCAGGTAGACCTCCGCGCCCGAGGCTCTGACCAGCGCCGCGGCGGCGAGCAGGCCGGCGATGCCACCGCAGCGGGAGATCTTCAGGCACACCGCGTCGGCCACGCCCGCGCCCAGCGCCCCGTGCTCGGCCGCGGTCTCGTCGATTGCCACTCGCACCGCCACGCGCTCGCGCACCTCGCGCACCGCCCACAAACCGTGGGTGGGCTCCTCCACCAGCTCCAAGCCGACGGGGGCCAGCGCCTCGATCGCGCGCACCGCCCCCTCCACGTCCCAGGCGCCGTTGGCGTCCACGCGCAGCGCGACGTGGGGGCCGACGGCGGCGCGCACCGCCGCCACGCGGCCGGCGTCGTCGCCCACGCCCACCTTCAACTTCACGCATTCATATCCCCGCGCCGCCGCGCGCGCGGCCTGCTCGGCGGCGAGCGCCCGCTCGGTGGCGCCCACGGTCGCATTGACCTGAACCTCCGCGGCGGGATCGTCGCTCAGCAGCGCCGCCACCGGCTTGCCCGCTCGCCGTCCGGCGCGGTCCCACAGCGCGAGGTCGATCGCGGCCAGCGCCGCGGGGAGGTCCGCCACCCGCCGGCACGCCTCGATCAGCTGCGCGCCGTTGGCGGGGCGGGTGGGATTCCATTCACTCAGCACCGGCCGGTACGCCTCCAGCGCCGCGCGCACGCGCTCGACGCTGACGCCGTCATAGGGCTGTAGCGGCGCCGCCTCGCCGTGGCCGCTGACGCCGTCGGCGTCGGTCAGCGTCACCGTCAGCAACCGCCGCTCGCGCACACTGCCGTAGGAGCTCTCAAGCGGGGCGCGCAGGCGCAGCGTGCGCTCGGTGAGCGTCATCCGCATTCGACCACCGCCTCCTACCCGCCGATGCCCCCGCTGGCGAGGATCCCGGCGGCAAACAGCAAACAAAACAGCAGCTGCAAAAGCCCAGTGCGCGCGAGCGCCCCATTCAGCGCGGCGCCGTCCACGCGGGTGCGCACCACGCCGATCAGCGACAGCGCCAGCGGGATCGCCGCCCACGGGAGCAACAGCCACGCGCTCATCGAGCCCAGCAGCCACGGCAGCGGCGCCGCGAGGAAGGCGATCGTCAGCATCGCCGTGTACAGCGCCCGCGTGCGCCGGCGGCCCAGGCGCACCGCCAGCGTGCGCTTGCCGGCGCGCCGGTCGGTGTCGATGTCGCGCACGTTGTTGACCACCAGGATCGCGCTCGCCAGCAGACCCACCGGCACCGCGCACGCAAACGCCTGCCACGGCAGATGCTGCACCTGCACATAGTAGGAGCCGGCCACCGCCACGATCCCGAAGAAGAGGAACACGAAAATCTCCCCCAGCCCTTCATACCCGTATGGGCGCGGCCCGCCGGTGTAGAGGACGCCCGCCAGGATCGACGCCGCCCCGACCGCCAGCAGGCCCCAGCCGGCCACCGAGATCAGGTAGGCGCCGCACAGCACCGACAGGCCGAAGGTGACATACGTCGCGATCAGCACCTGGCGGGGCGGCACCAGCCCGCCCGCGGTGACGCGCACCGGGCCGAGACGGTCCTCGGTGTCGGCGCCGCGCCGCGCGTCGGAGTAGTCGTTTGACAGGTTGGTGCCCACCTGGATGAACACCGCCCCCAGCAGCGCCGCCACGAACGCCAGCGCGCGGAAGCTGCCGTTCCCCAGCGCCAGCGAGGTGCCCACCAGCACCGGCGCGATCGCCGCCGGCAGCGTGCGCACACGCGCCGCCATCACCCAGATGCGCACCGCGCTCGGCGTCATGCCCTCCGCGGGAAGCGCGAGAAGTCGGGGGTGCGCTTCTCGCGGTAGGCGTCGCGACCCTCCTGCGCCTCCTCGCTGCCGTAAAACAGGAGGTTGGCGTCGTGCGCCAGCTGCTGCACGCCCGACAGCCCATCCTCGGCGGCGTTGAACGAGGCCTTCAACAGGCGCAGCGCGAAGGGGGACAGCGCCAGCATCTCCCGGCACCACCCCACCGTCTCCTCCTCCAATCGCTCCAACGGCACCACCGTGTTGACCAACCCCATATCGAGCGCCTGCGCGGCGTCGTACTGGCGGCACAGAAACCAGATCTCCTTCGCCTTCTTCGGCCCCACCAGGTTGGCCAGCAGCCCGGCGCCGAAGCCACCGTCGAAGGAGCCCACGCGCGGCCCCACCTGCCCGAAGCGCGCGTTATCGGCGGCGATCGTCAGGTCGCACACCAGGTGCAGCACGTGGCCGCCGCCGATCGCATACCCGGCCACCATCGCCACCACGGGCTTGGGCAGGCGGCGGATCTGGATGTGCAGGTCGGTGACGTGAAAGCGCCCCGGGCGGGTGGGATCCGGATTACCGGCGTCGTCCTCGGCGAGATACCCCGAGTCCCCGCGCACGCGCTGGTCGCCACCCGCGCAGAACGCCAGCGGCCCCTCGCCGGTGAGCACGATCACCCCGACCTCCAGGTCCTCGTGGGCCTGTGTGAGCGCGCGCGAAATCTCAACCACCGTCAGCGGCCGGAAGGCGTTGCGCACCTGCGGGCGATCGATCGTGATCTTCGCGATCCCCCCGTCCTCTGACTTCTCGTAACGAATGTCGGTGTACTCGCCGGCGGCGATCCAGGTGGTGGGCATGCGCGAAGGCTAGCCTGTGGCGATGGTCGTCGATGCTTGGCTCCAACGCGCGGCTTCCTCCGCGCCGTCGGCTCTCGCCGTGCGGACGCCGCTTGAGAGCTGCTCCTATGGCGAGCTGCTCGGCCGGGCGCAAGCCGGCGCGGGAGAGCTGGCCGCGCGTGGGGCACGGCCGGGGGAGCGCGTGGCGATCGCGCTGCCGGCGGGACTCGACTTCGTGTGTGCCCTGCACGCCTGCCTGCTGCTGGGGGCGGCGGCGGTGCCGGTCGATCTGCGCCTCGGCCAGCGCGAGCGGGCCGCGATCCTCGACGGGGCCGCGGTCGTCGTGGACGAGCCGCTGCTCGCGAACGGCGCGTCGGGTGTACCCGGAGGCGCCACGCACGACCTCGACGCCGTCGCTGCCGTGATCCATACCTCGGGCACGACGTCAACGCCAAAGCCAGTGGAGTTGACGTATGGGAATTTCCTCTGGAGTGCGCTTGGGTCTGGGGTGGCGCTGGGGCTCGACCCCAATGAGCGGTGGCTGTGCAACCTGCCCCTATCGCATGTCGGCGGGCTGTCGATTCTGCTGCGCAGCGCCATCTATGGCACCGCCGCGGTCGTGCACGAACGCTTCGACACGGAGCTTGCGCTGCGGGCGTTGACGGGGCCATCGGCAGACGGCGTGACACTCGTCTCGCTGGTCGCCACCACGCTGACGCGCCTGCTGGATGCCGGCCTGAAGCGCCCGCCCGCGTTGCGCTGCGCGCTCACCGGCGGCGGCCCCGTGCCGGCGGCGCTGCTGGAGCGCGCCCGCGAGGCGGGCGTGCCGGTGAGCCTCACCTACGGCATGACCGAGGCCTGTTCGCAGGTGACCACGCTGCCGCTCAGCGCGGTGGAACGAGGGTCCGCGGCGCCCGCCGCGGCAGGCCCGCCGCTGTTCTGCACGCGGGTGCGCACCGCCCCCGACGGCGAGATCGAAGTCGCTGGGCCGACCGTGGCACGGGGGGTCGCTGGGGCCGATGGATGGTTGCGAACGGGAGATGTGGGTAGATTCAATGGGGAGGGATGCCTTTACGTGACCGGACGCAAGGCTGACACGATCGTCAGCGGGGGGGAGAACGTGGCGCCCACCGAGGTGGAGGCCGTGCTGGAGGAGCACCCTGGCGTGCTGGAGGCGGCGGCGGTCGGCCGGCCCGACGAGCGCTGGGGCGAGGCAGTCACCGCGCTGGTGGTTGCACGCGAGGGCACCGGGCTGGGGGAAGCGGAGCTGCGCGCGCACTGCGCCGCGCGTCTGGCTCCTTACAAGATCCCAAAGGAGGTGGCGCTGGTGGAGGGGCCCCTGCCGCGCACACGTTCGGGCAAGCTGCTGCGAAGGGAGCTGCGATGAAGGCCGACGCCGGATCACACCGAGGCAGGGCGGGGTCGCGGGCGCGGGACGGCGCCAATCTCGCCGGGGATGGCGAGCACCCCGCGCAGGAGCACCGCCGCCGCAGCGCCGAGCACTGGGAGGAGGCGGCAAGCGGCTGGGTGCGACGCCAGGAGGCGATCCGCGATTTTGGGGCGCCGGTGTCGCACTGGATGGTCGAGGCGATCGAGCCCCAGCACGGCCAGCGCGTGCTGGAGCTGGCGGCCGGCCTGGGGGAGACGGGGCTGCTGGCGGCCGAGCTGGTCGCCCCCACCGGCGGGGTGATCCTTTCCGACCACGCCGAGGCGATGCTCGAGGGCGCCCGGGGGCGCGCGGCGAAGCTCGATCTGACCAACGTCGAGTTCCAGGTGTGGAACGCCGAATGGATCGACCTGCCGGTGGCGAGCGTCGACGCGGTGCTGTGCCGCTGGGGCTACATGCTGATGGCCGATCCGCTCGCCGCGCTGACCGAGACGCGCCGTGTGCTGCGCCCCGGGGGCCGCGTGGCGCTCGCGGTGTGGGATGCGCTCGCCGCCAACCCGTGGGCGCTGGCGCCCCGCCTGGAGTTGCTGGAGCGCGGGCTGGCGCAGCCGCCCGGGCCCGTGGCGGAGGACCCGCGGGAAGCTGACGACGCCCTGCACGCCGCTGCTGATGCGGCGCCGGCCGGGTACACACCCGGCCCGTTTGGGCTTGGCGACCCCGAGCGCCTGCGCGGACTGCTGGAGCAGGCCGGCTTCACCGACGTGGTGGTCGAGGCGATTGACGTGGCTCAGCGCCACCCATCCTTCGAGTCCTTCTGGGAGACGATGCTCGACCTTTCGCGCGAACTGCACGACCTCGTGCTGGCCCGGCCCGAGGAGGAGATCGAGGCGATCGGCGCCTCGTTGGCGGCGCGCCTGACTCCATACACCGCGCCCGACGGCGCCCTTGAAGTACCCGGTCGCTCGCTGGTGGCGCTGGCTTTCGGATAGCCTGCGCGCCATGCTCTACGACGACGACGCCAACCTCACATTGCTCGACGACAAGACCGTCGCGATCATCGGCTACGGCTCCCAGGGCCACGCCCACGCGCTCAACCTCAAGGATTCCGGCGTGCGGGTGGTGGTCGGCCTGCGCGAGGGCTCGGCCTCCGTCGCGCAGGCGCGCGAGCAGGGCCTGGAGGTGTTGAGCGTCGTCGAGGCGGCCAGCCGCGGGGACCTGGTGATGGTCCTGCTCCCCGACGAGCTGCACCGTCAGGTGTGGGAGTCGGACATCGCCGACGGCATCGCCGAGGGCAATATGGTGCTGTTCGGCCACGGCTTCTCGGTGCACTACGGCGAGGTGGTGCCGCCGCCCGGCGTGGACGTGGCGATGGTCGCGCCGAAGGGCCCCGGCCACCTGGTGCGCCGCCAGTTTGTCGAAGGCAGCGGCGTCCCCGGCCTGATCGCGGTCGCGCAAGACGCCACCGGCCACGCCCGCGCGCTGGCGCTGGCGTACGCCAAGGGCATCGGCTGCACCCGCGGCGGCGTGATCGAGACCACCTTCAAGGACGAGACGGAGACAGATCTCTTCGGCGAGCAGGCCGTGCTCTGCGGCGGCGTCTCCGAGCTCGTGCAGGCCGGCTTCGAGACGCTCGTGCAGGCCGGCTACGACCCCGAGATGGCCTACTTCGAGTGCCTGCATGAGGTTAAGCTGATCGTCGATCTGATGTACGAGAAGGGCCTCGCGGGGATGCGCTACTCGATCTCCAACACGGCGGAGTACGGCGACTACACGCGCGGCAAGCGGGTGATCACCGAGGAGACGCGCGCCTCCATGCGCAAGATCCTCGGTGAGATTCAGTCCGGCGACTTCGCGCGCGAGTGGATCGCCGAGAACCGCGCCGGGCAGGAGAACTTCCTGCGGATGCGCGAGGAGCAGGCCAACACGCAGATCGAAGCGGTCGGCAAGGAGCTGCGTTCGCACATGGACTGGATTCAGTCCTCGTTTTAGATGTCAGAGCAACTGGTCATTCCCGCCGAGCTGAAGCCCGCTGACGGGCGCTTTGGCTGCGGACCCTCGAAGGTCCGACCCGAGGCGCTCGCGCGGCTGGGGGAAGGAGCGGCGCCGATGGGCACCTCGCACCGGCAGCAGCCGGTGAAGGCGCTGGTCGGCGAGATTCGCGCGGGTCTTTGTGAGCTGTTCGGCGCGCCCGACGGGTATGAGGTCGCGCTCGGCAACGGCGGGGCCACGGCCTTCTGGGATGCCGCCGCGTGCGGGCTGATCGAGCGCCGCTCGCTGCATTTGACCTACGGCGAGTTCTCCGCGAAGTTCGCCCAGGTGGCGCGCGAGGCGCCGTTCATCGAGGAGCCAGTGGTGATCTCCGCCGAGCCCGGGGACGCGCCCGACCCGGCGCGGGCCGACCCGGCAGAGGCCGGGGCCGACGTGGTTGGCTGGGCACATAACGAGACATCCACCGGCGTGATGGTCCCCGTGGTGCGCCCGGCGGGGGAGGCACTCGTCTTGATCGACGCCACCTCCGGCGCGGGCGGGCTGCCGGTCGATGTGGCGCAGACCGACGCCTACTACTTCGCGCCGCAGAAGAGTTTCGCCGCCGACGGCGGGCTGTGGGTGGCGCTGCTGAGCCCCGCCGCGCGGGAGCGGATCGCGAAGCTGGCCGGCGCCAGCGGATCGCAAGCCGCCCACCCCCGCTGGATCCCGCAGTTCCTCTCGCTCGCCACGGCGCTTGAAAACTCCGTCAAAGACCAGACCTACAACACACCCGCCGTGGCGACGCTGTTCCTGCTGGCCGAGCAGGTACGCTGGATGCTCGACGAAGGCGGCCTTGACTGGTGCGTGTCGCGCACCACGGCCTCCTCCCAGCATCTCTACGGCTGGGCCGAGCGCACCTCCTACGCCACGCCGTTCGTCGCCGACCAGGCGAAGCGCTCGCTGGTGGTGGGCACGATCGACTTCGATGAGCGCGTCGATGCCGCAGCGGTCGCCAAGACGCTGCGCGCCAACGGGATCGTGGATACCGAGCCCTACCGCAAGCTGGGGCGCAATCAGCTGCGGATCGGGATGTTCCCCGCCGTGGAGCCGGCCGACGTGCAGGCGCTGACGGCGTGTATCGAGTGGGTGGTCGAGAGGAGCGCGTCATGAGCCCCGCGGAGAGCACCCCGGCCGCCACCGGCGGCGAGCGTTTGAAGGTGCTGGTCAAGGAGAAGATCGGCGACTCCGGCGTGGAGCTGCTGCGCGAGCACTTCGACGTGGACCTCGGCCTGGACTGGAGCGATGAGCAGTTGGCGCAGCGGATCGGCGAGTACCACGGCATCCTGATCCGCTCCGCGACGAAGCTCACCGCCGAGCTGATCGAGCGGGCGACCAACATGCGCGCGATCGGGCGCGCCGGCGTGGGGGTGGACAACGTCGACGTGGAGGCCGCCACCAGGCGCGGGATCGTGGTGGCCAACGCGCCGCAGTCCAATGTGGTCACCGCCGCCGAGCACACGCTGGCGCTGCTGCTGGCGCTCGCGCGCAACATCCCGCAAGCGTACGTTTCGCTGACGGCGGGCAGGTGGGAGCGCTCGAAGTTCTCCGGCGTGGAGCTGTACGAGAAGACGCTCGGGATCGTCGGTTTCGGGCGGATCGGCCAGCTGGTGGCGGCGCGCGCGCGCGGCTTTGGGATGCGCGTGCTGGCGTTCGACCCGTTCGTCAGCGCCGAGCGCTACCGCGAGCTGGGGGTCGAGAAGGCCGAGAACAGCGAGGAGATCTACGCGCAGGCCGACTTCATCTCGATCCACCTCCCGAAGACCGATGAGACCAAGAACTGGCTGAACGCGGAGGCGATTGCGCAGATGCGCGACGGTGTGCGGATTCTCAACGTCGCGCGCGGCGGCCTGATCGACGAAGTGGCGTTGCAGGCGGCGCTCGACTCCGGCAAGGTCGGAGGCGCCGCGCTCGACGTGTTCCCCAGCGAGCCGATGACCGAGAGCCCGCTGTTTGCCTACCCCAACGTGATCGTCACGCCCCACCTTGGTGCCTCCACCGCGGAGGCCACCGACCGCGCCGGCTACCAGAGCGCCGAGCAGGTCGTGGCGGCGCTCACCGGCGGCGTGGTCGCGACAGCCGTCAACATCCCCGCGATCGGCGCCGAGGACATGGAGATGTTGGGGCCGTTCCTGCCGCTGGCCACGCACCTCGGGCGCCTGGCGATGGCGCTCGCGGAGGGCAGCTCGGTCGAGCGGATCGAGGCGGCGTTCCTGGGCAAGATCGCCGACTTCGACACGCGCCTGCTCGGGCTGGCGGTGATCGTCGGCGCGCTGCGGGGCCGCACCGAGGAGCAGGTCAACCTCGTCAACGCGCCCTCGATGGCGGAGGAGCGCGGGATCAAGTACACCGAGAAGACGGTCTCCGAGGCGCAGGACTACAACGAGCTGATCCGCGTCACCGTGATCGCCGGCGATCGCAAGGTCGCGGTCGCGGGCACCGGCATCGGCCCCAACCGCGTGCCGCACCTCGTCGAGGTGCAGGGCCGGCGTCTGACGGTGGAGCTGGAGCCCAACGTGACGATCTTCCGCTACGCCGACCTGCCGGGGATGATCGGCCGCGTCGGCACGATCTTCGGGCGCCACGGCATCAACATCTCCTCCGCGGCGGTCGGGCACACCCGGGATGGGATGTCCGCGAGGAATGAGATGCCCGCCCACCCCTCGATGCCCGCCCAACCCGGGGCGCCCGCCCACTCCGGCGAGGACCAGCGTCTCGCGGCGATGGTGGTCACCTCCGACGCGCCGGTGCCCCCCGAGGTGGTCGATGAGATCGTCGCCTCCGAGGGGTTCGTCGGGGGCTGGGCTGTGGTGCTCGCGTGATTCGGTTAGGCTGACGCCGGGATGCGGGTCGTCGAGATCGCCAAGCATGGAGGGCCGGAGGTGCTGAAGGTGCGCGAGCGCCCCGACCCGCCGCTCGGCGCCGGCGAGGTGCGGATCGAGGTGGCGGCGGCCGGCATCAACTTCGCCGACGTGATGGCGCGCATGGGCGTCTACCCCGACGCGCCCAAGCCGCCGTGCGTGGTGGGCTACGAGGTGGGCGGCACGATCCTCGAGCTGGGGGAGGGGGTGGAGGATCTGAGTCAGGGCCAGCGGGTGCTGGCGGGCACGAAATTCGGCGGCTACGCCTCCCAGGTGGTGGTGGCGGCGGGCGACGTCGTGCCGCTCCCCGATGAGCTGAGCTTCGAGCAGGGCGCGGCGATCCCCGTCAACTACGCGACCGCGTGGGCGGGCCTGATCGGCTATGGCAACCTGCAGCCGGGCGAGCGCGTGCTGATCCACTCGGCCGGCGGCGGCGTGGGGATCGCGGCGACGCAGATCGCCAAGCGCTATGGCGCGGAGGTCTACGGCACGGCCTCGCCGGGCAAGCACGAGCGCATCCGCGAGCTCGGCGTGGACTACCCGCTGGACTACACCAAAAGCCGCTGGGAGCAGGGTTTGCCGCAGTTCGACATCGTGATGGACGCGATCGCGGGCAAGAGCTTCCGCCGCTCCTACAACCTGCTGCGCCCCGGCGGGCGGCTGGTGGCGTTCGGCGCCTCCGCGGTGGTGGCCGGTGAGAAACGCAACCCTGCCTCGGCGCTGGGCACATTGTTGCGGATGCCGCGCTTCAACATGATCAAGCAGATGTCCGAATCGAAGGCCGTGATCGGACTGAACATGCTGAGCCTGTGGAAGGACCGCGAGACGCTCTCGCCGTGGATCGAGCCGCTGCGCGAGCTGATGGCCGACGGCACGATCCAGCCGGTGGTGGCCGGCGCCTTCAGCTTCGACAAGGCGGGCGATGCGCAGCGGATGATCACCGAGCGGCGCAACGTCGGCAAGGTCGTGCTGACTCCCTGAGCGGCTTGGCATCGCGCCACGGCGGTGCTAATCTGCGCGGAGCATGTCGTTGCAGATCTCGATTCGTCTCCTTCTCCTCCCCCCTCGGGGGGAATAGTGCGTGGCGGCCGCGTAGCCGCAAACACAGCAGAAGGAAGTACGAAAGAGATCTAGTAGAAGGAGCTGAACGACATGGGCATCGAGACACCTGAGCAGGACGGTGGCGTAGAGGACGTGGATCGCCGCGTACTGGTCTTCGACACCACCCTGCGTGACGGGGAGCAGTCGCCGGGGATCGCGCTGAACACGCAGGAGAAGCTGGAGATCGCCCACCAGTTGGCGCGGCTGGGGGTGGACGTGATCGAGGCCGGCTTCCCGATCACCTCGCCCGGGGACTTCGAGGCCGTGCGGGCGATCGCGCGCGAGGTGGTGGACCCGGCGCCGCCGATCATCGCCGGGCTGGCGCGCACGCACGTGGCCGACATCGACGCGGCGTGGGAGGCGGTCAGGGACGCGGAGCGCCCGCGGATCCACACGTTCGTCTCGACCTCCGACATCCACATCGTGCACCAGCTGCAGAGCACGCGCGAGGACGTCAAGGGGCAGGCGCGCGCGGCGGTGGCGCACGCGAAGGGGTATCTGGAGGACGTGGAGTTCTCGCCGATGGACGCCACCCGCTCGGAAGTGGAGTTCACCGCGGAGGTGGTGAGCATCGCGATCGAGGAGGGCGCCACCACGATCAACATCCCCGACACCGTCGGCTACGCGATGCCCCACGAGTTCCAGGCCTTTCTGGCGCGGCTGTACGAGCTGGTGCCGGCGCTGCACGGGGTGGTGCTGTCGGTGCACTGCCACGACGACCTGGGGTTGGCGGTGGCCAACTCGTTCGCCGGCGTCCTGGCGGGCGCGCGCCAGGTCGAGTGCGCCATCAATGGGATCGGCGAGCGTGCCGGCAACGCGTCGCTTGAGGAGATCGTGATGCTGCTGCGCACCCGCCGCGCCGACATCGGCGGTCTGGACACCGCCGTGAACACGCGCGAGCTGGCGCGCACCAGCAGATTGGTTTCGCGCCTGACCGGGTATGCGGTGCAGCCGAACAAGGCGATCGTGGGACGCAACGCGTTCGCGCACGAGTCGGGCATCCACCAGGACGGGGTGCTGAAGGAGCGCACCACCTACGAGATCATGGACGCCACCACCGTCGGCCTGCAGGCCAACTCGATCGTGCTGGGCAAGCACTCCGGCCGCCACGCGCTGCGCCAGGCGCTGGAGGAGATGGGCTTCAAGGTGGAGGGCCAGACTCTCAACACCGCCTTCAAGCGTTTCAAGGAGATCGCGGACAAGAAGAAGGTGCTGACCGCGATGGACCTGGAGGCGCTGGTCACCGACGAGTTGCGCGGCGAGGAGATCGCCGGGTATGCGCTGGAGTGGTTTGAGGTGCAGGCCTCCTCGCGCCGTCCGCCGCACGCGACGGTCGCCGTCAGGCTGCCCGACGGGGAGCTGGCGGAGGGCTCGTTCACCGGCGATGGCCCGATCGACGCGGCGCTGGCGGCGATCAACGCGGCCACCGGTTTGCACCCGAAGCTGCGCGACTTCAAGATCGGCGCGGTAACCGAGGGTCAGGACGCGCTCGGGGAGGTGTCGGTGGTGGTGGAGCTGGACGGCAGCTCGGGCTCCGGCCAGGCGATCGCGACCGACATCATCGAGGCGGCCGCGCGCGCGTACGTGCGGGCGCTGTCGGTGGCGCGCGCCCGCGCGCTTGCGCCACAGGACGCGGTCGGCTTGCCAGCCACGGCGCCTTGAGTCGCAACCCGAGCGCACCGCCCGGGCTCCCCTGGAGTCAGGCGGCGCCCGGCAATGCGTCCAGCGCAAAGCGCTTGAAACCAAATACTGCTAATAGATAGACCGAGGATCGGAATAATGCCAAAGACACTGTTCGAGAAGATCTGGGAGGCCCACGAGGTGGGCGGGCGGGGGTCCAATCTCCTGTACATCGATCTGCACCTCGTGCACGAGGTGACCAGTCCGCAGGCGTTCGACGGGCTGCGCCTCGCCGGCCGCGGGGTGCGCCGGCCCGAGCGCACGCTGGCGACCGCCGACCACAACACCCCCACCGACGGCACGCCCAACGCGGCGGCGATCAAGGACGAGCTCTCGCGGGTGCAGGTGCAGACGCTGGAGCGCAACTGCGCGGAGTTCGGGGTGCCGGTGTACTCGCTGGGTTCCAAGCGCCAGGGGATCGTGCACGTGATCGGCCCCGAGCTGGGCGTCACCCAGCCCGGGATGACGATCGTGTGCGGCGACTCGCACACCTCCACGCACGGCGCGTTCGGCGCGCTGGCGTTCGGGATCGGCACCAGCGAGGTCGAGCACGTGCTGGCGACGCAGTGCATGGTGCAGAGCAAACCGCGCTCGATGCGCATCCGCTATGAGGGCCAACTCGGCTTCGGCGTCACCGCCAAGGACCTGATCCTCGGCACTCTCGGCCAGCTGGGCGTTGGCGGGCTGACCGGACACGCGGTCGAGTACGCCGGCCCCGCGATCGAGGCGCTCTCGATGGAGGGGCGCATGACGGTCTGCAACATGACGATCGAGGGCGGCGGGCGCGCCGGCATGATCGCTCCCGACGAGACCACGTTCGCGTGGTTCGCAGACCAGGAGCGCCCGGATGCGCCCAGGGGCGCCGAGCTCGACGCGGCGATCGAGCGCTGGCGCGAGCTGCCCACCGACGACGGCGCCGAATTCGACACCGAGGTCGTGATCGACGCCGCCGCCATCTCGCCACAGGTCACCTGGGGCACCAACCCCGGGATGGTGCGCGCGGTCACCGAGAAGGTGCCCGCGCCGGAGGAGTTCGATAGTCCCGCCGAGCGCGAGGAGGCCGCGCGGGCGCTGCACTACATGGCCCTCGAACCGGGCACGCCGATCGAGCAGATAGCGATCGACCGCGTGTTCATCGGCTCGTGCACCAACTCGCGGATCGGCGACCTGCGCGCCGCCGCGGAGGTGATCGCCGGGCGCAAGGTGGCATCCACCGTGAACGCGATGGTGGTCCCCGGCTCCCAGCAGGTGAAGGCGCAGGCCGAGCGGGAGGGCCTGGACCGGATCTTCCGCGACGCCGGCTTCGACTGGCGCGTGGCGGGCTGCTCGATGTGCCTGGGAATGAACCCCGACATCCTCGCGCCGGGCGAGCGCTGCGCCTCCACGTCCAACCGCAACTTCGAGGGCAGGCAGGGCCGCGGCGGGCGCACCCACCTCGTGTCTCCGCAGATGGCGGCCGCCGCCGCGATCGAGGGGCACTTCACCGACATCAGGATGTGGAAATGAGGTTGGGGGCGGCCGCCGCGATCGCGGGGCGCTTCACCGACATCCGCAACTGGAACCAGAGAGGGCCAGGATGGAACCGATAGAGACGATCTCCGGCGCGGTCAGCCATCTCGACCGCGCCAACGTGGACACCGACCAGATCATGCCCAAGCAGTTCCTCAAGCGCGTGGAGCGCACGGGCTTCGGGCAGTTCCTGTTCTACGACTGGGCGAAGGAGCCCGGCTGGGATCTGCCGGCCAACCCGATCCTCGTGGCGGGCGAGAACTTCGGCTGCGGCTCCTCGCGCGAGCACGCCCCGTGGGGCCTTGAGGACTACGGCTTCCGGGCGATCGTGGCGCCGTCGTTCGCCGACATCTTCTACTCCAACTGCACGAAGATCGGGCTGCTGCCGGTGGTGCTGAGCGAGGAGCATTGCCGCGCGCTCGCGACCGTCGGGGAGGGGCAGGTGGACCTGCGCGCCCAGGAGGTTCGTTACCCGGGGCCCGATGGCGCCCTGGTGGCGGTCGGATTCGAGATCGATCCCGAGATCCGCCGCCGGCTGCTGGAGGGCCTCGACGACATCGCGGTGACGCTCACCCAGGAGCCCCTGATCACGGCCTATGAGGCGGCGCGATGAGCCAGCGTGTGGTGCTGTTGCCCGGAGATGGGATCGGGCCGGAGATCATGGCGGCCACGCGCGAAGTGCTGAACGCGCTCGGCGACTTCGAGTTCGACGAGCGGCCGATCGGGGGCGCCTCGATCGACGCCTACGGCGAGCCGCTGACCGCCGAGACGCTGGCCGCGTGCAAGCGCGCCGACGCGGTGCTGCTGGGCGCGGTGGGGGGGCCGAAGTGGGACAGCACCGTGCCGGGGGCGCCGCGCCCGGAGCGGGGCCTGCTGGAACTGCGCCAGGGCCTGGAGCTGTACGCGAACGTGCGCCCCGTGCGCCCACTGCGCCAGCTGTATGAATCCTCGCCGCTGCGGCGCGAGCGGATCGAAGACGTCGATCTGCTGGTCGTGCGCGAGCTGACCGGCGGGATCTACTTCGGCGAGAAGACCCGCACGGCGGAGCGCGCCAGCGACCTCTGCATCTACACCGTGAAGGAGATCGAACGCGTGGCGCGCACGGCGTTCAACGCCGCGCACACGAAGGTGACGAGCGTGGACAAGGCCAACGTGCTGGAAACATCGCGGCTGTGGCGCGAGGTGGTGAGCGGCGTGCAGGACCGCGAATACCCGCACGTGGAGCTGGAGCACATGCTGGTGGACAACGCGGCGATGCAGCTGATCTCCAACCCGCGCCACTTCGACGTGCTGCTGACCGAGAACATGTTCGGGGACATCCTCTCCGACGAGGCGGCGATGCTGACCGGCTCGATCGGGATGCTGCCGAGCGCCTCGCTGGGCGACCGCGAGCCCCGCGCGCCGGGGCTGTACGAGCCGGTGCACGGCTCGGCGCCGGACATCGCCGGGGAGGGGATCGCCAACCCGCTGGCCATGTTCCTCTCGGCCGCGCTGATGCTGCGCAACAGCCTCGACATGGATGAGCAGGCGCTGGAGGTAGAATCAGCCGTTGAACGCGCGCTCGACGATGGCGTGCGCACCCCCGATCTGGGAGGCGCCGCCAGCACGGCCGACGCGACGCGGGCGGTGCTCTATTACCTTTAGAGGCCGGCGAGCCGGGCCCTCTTTTTTCAGAAACCAAGATATGACGGGAGCTGAAGTACCTTGAACCCCACGGACCTGATCTGGATGAATGGCGAGTTCCTTCCCTGGGAGGAGGCCAAGGTTCACGTCCTCACGCACGGCCTGCATTACGGCACGGGGGTATTCGAGGGCGTGCGCTGCTACGACACCGAGCTCGGCCCGGCGGTGTTCCGCAACGCCGAGCACGTGCAGCGGCTGCTGCGCTCGGCCGAGCTGTACTACATGCCGGTGCCCTACTCCGAAGCGCAGCTGCGCGAGGCCACGCGCGAACTGGTGGCGCGCAACGGCCTGCGCTCCTGTTACATCCGCCCGATCGTCTACCGCGGGTACGGCTCGATGGGTCTGAACCCGCTGGAGGCCCCCGTCGACGTGACGATCGCCTGCTGGGAGTGGGGGACATATTTGGGGGAGGAGGGGATGCGCAACGGCGTGCGCGCGAAGGTCTCCTCGTGGGAGCGGATCGGGCCGCGCTCGCTGATCCCGCACGCCAAGGCCTCCGGGCAGTACCTCAACAGCGTGCTGGCGAAGATCGAGGCGACCAAGGCCGGCTACGAGGAGGCGATCCTGCTCGACGAACACGGCCACGTGTGCGAGGGCACGGGCGAGAACGTGTATGTGGTGCGCGAGGGCGAGATCGCCACGCCGGGCCAGCACAACTCGATCCTCGACGGGATCACGCGCCGCTCGGTGATGCAAATCGCGCAGGACCTGGGTTACACGGTGGTCGAGCGCAACGTGGCCCGCGCGGAGATGTACCTCGCCGACGAGGTCTTCCTGTCGGGCACCGCGGCCGAGCTGGTGCCGGTGCGCGAGATCGACGACCACGCGATCGGCACGGGCCGCCCGGGTGAGATCACGCGCGTGCTGCAGGCGGCCTTCGACGACGCGATCCACGGGCGCTCGGAGCGCTACCGGGAGTGGCTGGACGTGGTGAGCGCCGCGGCGCTCGACACCCCCGCCGGCGACACCCCGGCGCCCGCCGCCCAGTCGCGGAGCGCCGCCGCGAGCGGCTGAGCGCGATGCCCAGAGTCGAGCTCTACGACGCCACCCTGCGCGACGGCATGGGCGGCGGCGGGCTGAGCCTGACGGCGGACGAGAAGCTGCGCGTGGTGCACGCGCTGGACGAGCTGGGCGTCGATCTGATCGAGGCCGGCTTCCCCGCCTCCAACCCCAAGGAGCGGGCGCTGTTCGAGCTGCTGGAGCAGGAGTCGCTGGCGCACGCGGAGATCGTGGCGTTCGGGATGACCCGCCGGCGCGGGATCGAGGCGGCCGCCGACGACGGGCTGCGCGTGCTCGCGGAGTGCAACGCTATGGCGTGCACGCTGGTGGGCAAGGCCTCGCCGCTGCACGTCGAGAAGGTGCTGCGGGTATCGCGCGAGGAGAACCTGGAGATGATCGGCGAGTCGATCGCGTTCCTTGCGAGCGCCGGCAAGCGGGTGCTGCTGGACGCCGAGCACTTCTTCGACGGCTACGCGCTGGATGCCGACTATGCCCTTGAGTGCCTGCGCGCGGCGGCGCGGGCGGGGGCGGAGCGGGTGGTGCTGTGCGACACCAACGGCGGCTCGCTGCCGACGTATGTGCACCGCGTGGTGCGGGAGACCCATGCCGCGCTACCCGACGTGGCGCTGGGGATCCACACCCACGACGACTCGGGCTGCGCGGTGGCCAACACGCTGGTGGCGGTGGAGGCCGGCGCCACCCAGGTGCAGGGCACGATCAACGGGATCGGCGAGCGCACCGGAAACGCCAACCTGGTGACGATCATCGCCAACCTGCAGCTGAAGCTCGGGCAGGAGGCGCTGGAGCCGGAGCGCCTGGCACGCCTCACTGAGACGGCGCACTTCGTTGACGAGCTGCTCAACCGCGTGCCCAACCCGGCGCAGCCGTATGTGGGCAAGCACGCGTTCGCGCACAAGGCAGGGCTGCATGCGGCGGGCGTGAGCGCCGACGCGCAGACCTTCGAGCACGTGGACCCCGCCCTGGTGGGCAACGGCCGCGAGGTGTTGATGAGCGAGCTGGGGGGTAAGGCGACGGTGATGGAGAAGGCGCGCGAGGCGGGGATCGAGCTGGACGACGAGGCGCTGCTGCGAGTGGCCGAGCGCGTCAAGGAGCTGGAGCACCGCGGCTTTCAGTTCGAGGCGGCCGACGGCTCGTTCGAGCTGCTGATGCGCAGGGAGGCGGGCGAGTACCAGCCGCTGTTCCGGCTGGAGTCGTGGCGCGTGATCGTCGAGCAGCGGGCCGACGGCGCGGTGGAGACGGAGGCGACGATCAAGATTTGGGTTCCCGCCCGCCCACCCCACGCCACCGGTCCCGACCCCGACCACCCTTCCCACACTGCCGAATCGGCTCTCGGAGAGGCCGATTCGGCCTCCAAGGGACGTCGCTACGTGCGCACCGCCGAGGGCAACGGCCCGGTGAACGCCCTCGACACCGCGCTGCGCGAGGCGATCGGCGAGATCCACCCGCATTTGCGCGAGATCGAGCTGGTCAACTACAAGGTGCGGATCCTCGATGAGGACAAGGGCACAGGCGCGGTCACGCGGGTGCTGATCGACGCCTCCGACGGCCAGCGCGTGTGGGGCGCGATCGGAGTGTCGGAGAACCTGATCGCGGCCTCGTGGGACGCGCTGGTGGACTCGCTGGAGTCGGGCACCCAATCCCCGCGGCCGGCGGCCGTCCCGGCGGGTGGCGGGCGGTAGGGGAGGGGCGCCTGTGGCCGAGGGTTCGGAAAAACGGCCGGCGGGGCGCCCGCTGCGCTACGTTCCGGTTCCCATGGAAGGGGAGGACGAAGTGCTGGGGCCATTCGAGGAGGACGACGAGACGATCCCGCTGGCCCGCCCGACGCTGGGCGCCGAGGAGGAGCGGGCGGTGCTGGAGGTGCTGCGCTCCGGCGTGCTCTCGCTGGGCCCGAGGGTGGACGCGTTCGAGCAGGCGTTCGCGCGTCGCGTCGGCGCCCCCCTGGCAAGCGCCGTCTCCAGCGGCACGGCCGGCCTGCACCTGGCGCTGCGCGCGGTGGGGGTGCAGCGCGGCGAGGAGGTGATCACCAGCCCCCTCTCGTTCGTGGCATCCGCCAACGCGGCGCTGTACGAGGGCGCGCGGCCGGTGTTTGCGGACATCGACCCGGTGACGCTCAACCTCGACCCGGAGGCGGCGGAGGCGGCGATCACCGAGCGCACGAAGGCGATCCTGCCGGTGCACATCTTCGGCTACCCGGCGGAGATGAGCGCCTTCGAGGCGATCGCCCGCCGCCACGACCTGGCGATCGTGGAGGACGCCTGCGAGGCGCTGGGCGCCCGCCACCCCGACGGCACACCGGTGGGCGGCCGAGGAAACCCGGCCGTGTTTGGCTTCTACGCCAACAAGCAGATCACCACAGGGGAGGGCGGCATGATCACGCTGGCCGCGCAGGGAATGAAGGCGCGGATCGACAGCGAGCGCAACCAGGGCAGGGCGCCCGACATGGAGTGGCTGGACCACGACCGTTTGGGCTTCAACTACCGCCTGTCGGACATCGCCTGCGCGCTCGGGATCGCCCAGCTGGAGCGCCTCGACGACCTGCTCGCCGCCAGAGCCCGCCTGGCACACCAGTACCGCGAGGCGTTGGAGGGCGTCAGGGGCGTGGAAACCCCCTGCCCCGATATGGAAGGCAGCCGCCGCGGCTGGTTTGTGTTCGTGGTGCAGATCCCCCGCCGCTGTGACCGCGACGCGGTGATCAAGGAGCTGGCGGCGGAAGGCGTCCAGAGCAAGCCCTACCTGCCGGCGATCCATCTGATGCGCTTCTACCGCGAGCGGTTTGGCTACAAGCCGGGCGACTTCCCGGTGTGCGAGGACGTCGCGGCCCGCTCGATCGCACTGCCGTTCTTCGTCGGTATGGAGGCGTGGCAGGTTCGCTGCGTGGCGGATGTTTTGCGGGAGGCCGTGGGGCGGTAGTGGGAAACACCTTCCTGTTCGTTTTTGACGGCTTGGTACTTTTGCGGTAGCGGACTCAACTCTAAAGCAAAGGGGTAATAAGCTAATGAAACGAATAGCAGGCATACTGTTGACCGTGACCGCCGCAACGGTGGCGGTCGGCGCGCTCGCTGCCAGCGCGGCGCAGGCCGAAGGAGGGCCGTTATGGATTGTTGGGGCCGGGGGTACACCACTGGCTGCCGGTGAAACAAGAGCGATCACGTCAAAAAGCGAGGGCGTGGTAAGGCTCGTATCTAGCGTTGACACAACCGAATGCGCCGAAGCTGTGGCTACCGGCGTTTTGTTAGGCGGTAACCCGGGCACGGCGTATACTTCGACCACGCTCAAGGGATGTCGTGTCGTAGGCAAACCAAACTGCGTAGCCACAGGGCTCAAACCATTAAAAGCGGCTGGAGCCGGTGAAATAGTTGTAGACGGGTTAGGTGTCCTGGTATATCCAGATGCGCACCAGGAAGGCGAATCCGCGCTGCTTGCCGTTGCGCCAGAGGGAGAAGCGACAAATACAAGTCTCTTCGTGCAGTATAAGTTCGAAGGGGGAGTGGCCAACTGCGGCGTTCTAAACAACGTAGAAATCAAGGTTGAAGCTACCGGCACCGAAATCGAAATCAAAAGCGAGAAAAGAAAATGCGGACAGTTGGCCGAAGTAGGCCACGAAGTCGCAGGATCATTTGTTTTATCAACTCCCGGTTTAGTATCAGAAATCGGCTTAGCGAGATTGCCAAGTACACCGATAACAGCGGCCGACTGGTGGAACGCTCCTGCTAAAAAATTCGAATTAATCAAATGCACGCTCGAAGCGGGGTCGCTCGGCACCGTCTTTGAGGAAGGCTCCACACAGGTCAAGATCAGTTCCCCGGCTGGTCAAGAATTTGGCTGGGATAAGTGATGGTCGGGTAGATCATCGTGGTAATCACAGTCCTGGTGGGCGCGCGCGGAGGGAAGCGCGTGGTCGCCAGGCTTTGATACGGCACTACAGCAGATACTGTAAACGCGGTTGGCACCGAGACGTCTCTGCCTGAAGATGGGCGCCACGGTGACGCCGGCAACTAACTCTCACGGGTAAAGGAGCAGCACGCTATGAAGCGAACAATGGGCGTATTGTTGATGATCGCTGCCGCCATGGTGGCGATCAGCGCGCTTGCGGCTGGTGCGGCGCAGGCCGAAGGTGGGCCGTTATGGATCGTCGGGGCCGGGGGCACGCCTCTGGCCGCTGGTGAAACGAGGGCAGGCACGTCGAAAAGTGAGGGTGGTCCTCTGAAGTTGGTATCAAAAGTCGCGACTATCGAATGTGCAGAAGCCGTGGGTACTGGCGTTATATTAGGTGGTAACCCTGGCACAGGATATGCCGCGGGCACATTCAAGAAATGCAACATCGAAAACAAACCAAGTTGTATAGCCACCGGCACCAAACCATTAAAAGCGGCCGGAGCCGGCGAAATAATTGTAGACGGGTTAGGTGTGCTGGTCTACCCAGATGAACATGCCGAAGGCGAATCCGCGCTGGGCGCCGGTGCTCCTGAGGGTGAAGCGGCGAATCCCAATCTCTTTGTGGCCTTCAAGCTCGAAGGGGGAGTGGCCAACTGCGGCACTCTGAGCGGTGTAGAAGTCAAAGTCGAAGCTACTGGCACTGAAATCGAAATCAAAACCGAGAAAAGAAAGTGCGGCCAGCTGGCCGAAGTGGGGCATGAAGTAGGAGGGTCTTTTGTTTTGTCAACACCAGGATTAGTATCAGAAATCGGCTTAGCGAGACTGCCAAGTACTCCTATTACAGAAGCCGAGTGGTGGAACGGCACTGAATTCAAGTTAATAAAATGCAAACTAGAAGCCGGGGTGCTCGGTGAAGTCTTTGTCCAGGGCGCCGGAGAGGGCAAGATCAGTTCCCCGGCCGGCCAGGAATTCGGCTGGGACAAGTAATCGCCTTTAGATCATCATGGTACTAGCAGACCTGGTGGGCGCGGAAGGAAGCGCGTGTTCATCAGGCTTTGAGTCGGCACTACAGCAGATACTGTAAATGCGGTTGCACCGAGACGTCTCTGCTTGAAGATGGGCGCCACGGTAACGCCGGCAACTAACTCTCAAGGGTAAGGAGCAGCACGCTATGAAGCGAATAGTAGGCGTATTGTTGATGATGGCTGCCGCCACGGCAGCGGCCAGCGCGCTGGCGGCCAGCGCGGCGCAGGCTGCAGGAGGTCCGTTATGGATCGTTGGGGCCGGGGGCACACCCCTGGCCGCTGGTGAAACGAGGGCAGGCACGTCGAAAAGCGAGGGTGGTTCTCTGCAGTTGGTATCGAAAGTTGCGACCGTCGAATGTGTAGAAGCCGTTGGTACCGGCGTTATTTTAGGTGGCAACCCCGGCACAGGCTACGCTGCGGGTACATTCAAGAAATGCAAAATCGAAGGGAAACCAAACTGTATAGCTACGGGCGTCAAACCATTAAAAGCTTGTCGGGGCCGGGGAAATAGTTGTAGATGGGTTAGGTGTATTGACCTATCCGGACGCACAGCAGGAAGGGGAATCCGCGCTGGGCGCCAGCGCCCCGGAGGGTGAAGCGGCGAACCCCAATCTCTTTGTGGCCTTCAAGCTCGAAGGGGGAGTAGCAAACTGCGGCACCCTCAACGGTATAGAAATAAAAGTCGAAGCTACTGGCACTGAAATCGAAGTCAAAACCGAGAAAAGAAAGTGTGGCCAGTTGGCCGAACTGGGTCACGAAGTGGGAGGCTCATTTGTTTTATCAACATCAGGATCAGTGGCAGAAATCGGCTTAGCGAGACTACCGACTACACCGATCACAGAAGCGGAGTGGTGGAACGGCACTGAATTCAAGTTAATAAAATGCAAATTAGAAGCTGGGGTGCTCGGTGAAGTCTTTGTCCGGGGCGCCGGAGAGGGCAAGATCAGTTCCCCAGCCGGCCAGGAATTCGGTTGGGATCATTAATGGCCACATAGGAAGTTGCACCAAGCCTGCGGGGGCGCGCACAGACGCGTGGCGCGCGCCCACCAGGCTCTTGTCCTGGTCCACCACTCCCTCCTGCCAGCCCGCTCGCCCAGTGGGCTCGAGCCACGGGCGGAGGGCGGCTTCTGCGGGCGTGCTCTCAAAGCGAAGCAAAGGCCTCGGGGGCGACGTCTGCCGACGGCGCCGTGGACGCCAAGGCTCAGGCCAGTTGACGGCGGCCGGTCGTAGTGGTAGCAAGAGAAGCAGACCGGGGGGTGCGCGCTACACGCGGCGCCGAGGCGTCTCTGCCTTTGAAGATGAGCGCCCCGGCGCCGGCAACCAACCCTCACCGGCCGAAACCGGCTGGGGCAGAGGTAATGATAGCCAAAGCGGGGAGAGCTCCGCAGACGTCGGCAGCCAACCGCTGCGGCGTCTGCGGAACGCCCGAGAAGGGCCATGGACGGAGGTTGCCCCCAGCCGCAAGGAGCGCGCGCAGGGACCAGAAAGCCTGGGTTGGAAACACGAGCGGAGTTTGGCGAGTACTTCACCGCAAGTGAGAAACACCCCTTGATTTTCCCTTGACGGCTCGGTACGGTTACGGTAGTAGCCTCGAATCAGGCCACGCCCGTCAAGGCGGTCAGTGGTGCGAGGAAAGGTGCCAAGTAGTACCAACACATAAATATGGCTGGCACCGGGACGTCTCTGCTTGAAGATGGGCGCCACGGTAGCGCCGGCAACCAATTCTCAAGGGTAAAGGAGCAGCAAACATAATGAAGCGAATAGTAGGCATACTGCTGGTCATGGCTGCTGCCATGGCAGCGATTAGTGCGTTGGCGGCCAGCGCGGCGCAGGCCGCAGGAGGGCCGTTATGGATCGTTGGAGCCGGGGGCACACCACTGGCTGCTGGTGAAACTAGAGCAATTACGTCGAAAAGTGAGGGTGGTCCCCTAAAGCTAGTATCGAAAGTTTCTACCATTGAATGCGCTGAAGCGGAAAATACCGGCGTTCTATTAGGCGGCAACCCTGGCACAGGCTATACCTCGATCACGTTCAAGAAATGCAAAGTCGAAGGCAAACCAAATTGTATTGCTACGGGTGTCAAACCGTTAAAAGCTGCTGGCGCCGGTGAAATAGTGGTTGACGCATTAGGTGTACTGACTTATCCAGATGCACAGCAGGAAGGCGAATCCGCGCTGTTTGCCTTCGCGCCAGAGGGTGAAGCTGCCAATCCCAACCTCTTTGTGGCCTTCAAGCTCGAAGGGGGAGTGGCAAACTGTGGCACCCTCAATGGCATAGAAGTCAAAGTGGAAGCCACTGGTACTGAAATCGAAGTCAAAACCGAGAAAAGAAAGTGCGGTCAGTTGGCCGAAGTGGGCCACGAAGTTGCAGGCTCGTTCGTTTTATCGACGCCCGGTTTAGTATCAGAAATCGGGTTACTGAGACTGCCGTCTACACCTATCACAGAAGCGGAGTGGTGGAACGGTTCGGAATTCAAGTTAATAAAAATGCAAACTAGAAGCCGGGGTGCTCGGTGAAGTCTTTGAGCAGGGTTCTGCTCAGATCAAGATCAGTTCCCCGGCTGGTCAGGAATTTGGCTGGGATCATTAACATCGAAAGCAGGTCCATGTAGTTGTACGTAGTGCGGTGGGCGCGCGCGCAAAGGTGCGACGCGCGCCCACCAACCTAGAGGAGACTAACCCAGTTGGTGAGGGAATGGGAGGCATTGCGGTGATAAGGCCTGTGAAATCGGTCACGGTGCGTTGGGTTATTCTTATGACGGCGACCGGCATCGCTGCGTTTGGTGCGCTAACGGCGCCGCCGTTCGCGGTTGCAATCGGGGATGCCAATCAGGCGAGGTGTTCGGCAGCAACTGAATTGTCACCTGGCTTTCGTCCATATATGCCTGACTGTCGAGCTTACGAGCTCGTGACTCCGCCCTACAAGGAGGGAGGTGTCGTGCTGCCAGGACCAGCATCGATTGCTCCTGATGGATCGAGCGTGATCAGTGGTGCCGGAGGGGCATTTGCCGGAGCGGGCAACTACTGGTTCAATCCCAGCAGGAATTCTGGAGCCACTGCTTACGAATTGTCGCGCGGTGCATCGGGCTGGAGTCAGGTTGCGCTGACACCACCTTCGATCGAATATTCTCAAAGCGCCTTGCTCGCCGCAAGTGCCAAAGACTTTGGTACGACACTTTGGGGAGCCGGGAACGGAGTCCTTCCTTTTCACGAAGATATATATCTTCGCACTGGTAATGGGTCGTCAGAATTCCACCCAGTTGGCCCCGGAACACCGGAGAGCGAAGGTAAGGAAGTCAAGGCCTTGGCGGGTGATGAACTCCTATACAGCGAAGAGCTCAACTTCGCTGGCGCCTCTCGCGATTTGACTCACGACCTATTTTCGATAGAAGCCTCATCCGAAGTGGAGCTCACAGGGCACCATAACGTTAATGATCTCTGGCGGGGAGATACCACTCACTCTGTAGGCTATTCGCTCTATGAATATGCGAATGCGGGAAGTTATGAGCGGGAACCGGTGCTGGTGGGGGTCAGAAACGATGGTCGCCTACAGGGCGAACCTTATGTCAACAAGGGCGCCGCACTGATCAGCGACTGCGGCACGGAGTTGGGATCCGATTTGATCGATCGAGCTACACTTACAAAAGGCTCGGTGTACAACGCGGTTTCCTCCAGCGGGGAAGTCGTGTTCTTCACCTCGCTCGCCTGCGCGGGGGGGCCGGAAGTCAATGAAATCTACGCGCGGGTCACCGGCGAACACACGGTGGCGATCTCCGAGCCGATACTGAATCCAGGGGAATGCGATGCCGGCGAACCATGCAACGGCGCCGCAGAGAAGGAAGGTATCTTTCAGGGTGCCTCTGAAAATGGCGAGTGGGTTTTCTTTTTGAGCGAACAGCCACTCGTCAACGGTGCTCTGAGCGAAGGCATGAAGCTCTATAAGGAGCGCCTTGAAAACGGCGCTGTAGCGGAAGTGAAAGATATTTCGAATGAAGGGTCAGCTGGAATCAATCCCGAAGTCCAGGGCGTCGTGCGCGTCTCGGAGACCGGTGAACGTGTCTACTTTGTCGCCAAGGGACAGCTTGCCGGCAGCGATCGAATCCTCGGTCGGGAACCGGAGGAAGCTGGGCCGGAATTGGGAACGGACAACCTCTACGTAAACGAGCCTGATACCGGACATCCTGGCACTTACCACACGGTCTTTGTCGTGGGATTGCTCGCGCCGGACGAAGAAGCAAGCCTCGCGGAAGCGGAAAAAGGGGAAGTAGAAGAAATCGAACTGCAGGGCTTCTTTGTGTATGAAGCCGAAGCGCTTGTGATCGAGCGTGAATTCGAATTTGGAAAGATCACTGAACATGATATGTTTCTGCTTTTGGAAGAAGCGATTAACGAACTCGTCAAATTTGTTGACAAGAATATCGGTGCGCGTGGGCCTTCGGGTACACTTAGGGAGGACGAAAGTGTATGGCAGCATGAAGATGATCGACCGGCGCAGGCAACGCGTAATGGGGAAGATTTGGTGTTTGTCAGCTCGGCCCGCCTGACCGGGACCGACGAAAGCACCGTTCCGCAGCTCTTTGAGTACGAGGCAGTCGGTGAATCGCTTACCAGGGTGTCGTTCGGCCACGGAGGACCGAGCACTGGAAACGTTGACACGTTCAAGGAAGCGCCATCGATTCCGGCGCCACCATATTTTGCAACAGATTTGCCTACTGCCCCCGATACCGGTCTGGCGATGTCGGCAGATGGCTCCAGGGTGTTCTTTACCAGTGCCGCATCTCTTGCGCCAAGGGTGGAAGCCAACTCCACCAATGTTTACGAGTACAGCGACGGGGCTGTCTACCTCATCTCCGGCGGAAACGACACATCCTCATATACGGGCCAGCCGACCTTGGCACTGCTTGGAACGGACCCGAGTGGGCGTGACGTGTTCTTCATGACATCTAGTCAACTCGTGCCGGAAGACGGCGAAACCCAGATGGTGCTCTATGACGCGCGTGAAGAAGGTGGCTTTCCCGCCAAGACGCCGTCGCCGGGTTGCGCAGATGAAGCCTGCCGAGGTACGTCGGGCACGCTCCCGCAGTTCTCGATGGCCGGGAGCGCGAATCAGGCGGGCGGCGGAAACTTCGTGCCCACAACGTCGCCACCGCCAGTGGTGAAACCGGAAGCAAGAGCCTGTCGGAAGGGCCTCGTAAGGAAACGCGGCAAGTGTGTTAGGAGGCATGGACCCAGGCGGCCCAGGGCCAGGAAAGCAGACAAGCTCAGGGGGACAGGCCGATGACCACCTCTCGGAAGCTCCATAAGATGGGTCGACTGGATGGTCGTTATGTACCGAAGACCCTTCTGCTATCGGTGTCCATCTTGGTTCTGGGCTTCGTCTCATTGACTACCGGTACGGCGTTTGCTGTGTCACCAAATCCGGGCTGGGCGATTCAATCGATCGCTGAACCGACAGTTTTCAGCGCTGGTGATAGTCGTAATGAGATTACGGAAGTTACTGTCACGGCCACGAGCGGAACGTACAGGTTGTTTACGGGTCAGCCCGGGGCCGAGACAGGGGTGATTCGGTGGAACGCAAGTGCCGAAGAACTGCAGCATGAACTCGAAGAGCTTCCCGGTATAGGTAATGGAAACATTTCGGTTAGCGGTGGCCCAGGTGGGAGCGAGCCATACATAATCACGTTCGGGGGAGAGTTGAGCGGTGGTTCGCCTGGGCCGTTGCTCGTGAGGGAACACGAAACGCTTGTGAATGGTCCCAAAGAAGGCACCGTGAAAGAAAAGCGCATCCAGGAAAACGAAGCGCCGGACGAGCTTACGCTGACAGCTGTCAATGTTGGAAGCCGTCCGTCCAGCGGCGAAATCGCGATTACGGAGAGTCTGCCGGCGAGGCTGACAATAGACGGAATGGAAATGGAAGAACGGGTCGCACACAGGGAAGGCGCCTGCGAAACGCTGTCGCGCAAATGCGTATACACAGAACCGGTGGCGCCCGGCCGGGAGCTGGTGGTGAAAATGAAGGTGGCGGTTATATCGCCTTCGCTGGCGGGCTCTGTGGTGAATCACGCAACGATCTCCGGTGGGGGAGCCGATGAAGTGTCGACGAGCTCGTCCACCGTGGTCAACGCACGCCCGGCCCCGTTTGGCATCGCCGGCTTTGGGTTCGAAGCGGATGGCGTCGATGGCGCGTCCGAAGGGCAGGCCGGCGGCCATCCGTACGGCGTCGCCACCACCATCAATTTCAACACCCTACTAGAACGTGGGAAGCCGCATATCGCCCAGTCCGTCAGGGACGTAGCGGTCGATCTGCCGCTCGGGTTTGCCGGCGACCCGCTCGCTGCCCCCCGCTGTCCGGAGATCGATCTAACCGACTCTGAAGGCATTCAGAACACGCCCCAGTTTCATACGATCTGTCCCAAGGCTAGCAAGGTGGGGACGGTGAGCTTCGTCTGGGCGGATGGGGAGGCCCACACCGCCCCGTTCCCCGTCTACAACGTCGTACCCGAGCACGGCTACCCAGCGGAGCTTGGCTTCAACGCAGGCATGGGCCAGCCGGTCTTCCTGTACGCCAGCGTCGTGCCCGGCCCATCCGGATACCAGCTGCGTGTTGCGGTACCAGGAGGCATACGCGCCTACGGCGTGGAAGTGGAAAGCGTCCGCACGACGATCTTCGGCGACCCTGGCATGTTGAACGAAACCGGAACCCAGGCCACCTTCGTGACCAACCCCACCCGTTGTACGACCGAACCCTCGAAGCTCAGCGTGTACGCGACCTCGTGGGAAGGCAGCTCCGCAAGCGCCGAAACGACCGCGTACCCCGAACTGACGGGTTGCGACCTGCTGCAGGGCTCCGCCGCCTTCTTCCCAAGCCTCTCGGTCGAACCCGAAACAACCCACGCCGACACCCCGGCGGGCTACACGATCGACCTGAAAGTGCCGCAGGCGCCGGGCCTCTTTGGTGACCTTGCAACGCCCCAGTTGAAGAACGCCACGGTGACACTCCCAGCGGGCGTGTCGATCTCGCCCTCCGCGGCGAGTGGACCCGGCGCGTTGGGGGTCTGCCAGGCTGTGGGTAACGAAGGCATCAACATCGGCAGCGGCGAAATCGCGCCCGACGGGCAGGATCTCGGCGACCCACAAGCCACCGAACTCGGCGAGGGTCACGCCGGCGGCAACGGCAGCCCGTATGACGACGGCATGTGGCATACCGAGCCGGGGCACTGCCCGGAAAACTCGCGGGTCGGGGAAGTCGAAGTCAAGACCCCGGTGCTGGCCGAACCGCTGCATGGCCACGTGTATCTCGCCGCGCCCGAATGCGCGCAGGCGGCCTGCACGGAAGCCGAGGCCGAAGAAGGCAAGGTCTTCGGGCTCTACCTGGAAGTCGCCGGCTCCGGCGTGATCGTGAAGCTGGCGGGCTCGGTTGAAGCGGGCGGCTATGGCGCATACAGCCGTGCGAACGGCCTCGCGCCGGGGCAGCTGCGCACGCGCTTTGAAGAAAACCCGCAGTTCCCCGTGGAAGAGGTGAAGCTGACGTTCCCCGGCGGGCAGCGCGCGCAGCTGGCCAACCCGCAGACCTGCGGGACGTTTACCACCACCAGCGAACTGGAACCGTGGAGCGCGCCCGAATCGGGACCCAACGCCACGCCCTCCTCATCGTTCGCCGTCACCGGCTGCGGAAGCCCGATGCCGTTCAAACCCGGCTTCGAAGCGGGCACGGTGACGCCGATCGCCGGCGGCTACAGCCCGTTCGTGCTGCAGCTCACCCGCCAGGACGGCGAACAGGACCTCTCAGACCTCGAAGCGACGCTGCCCGAGGGCCTGCTCGCGAAACTCGCGGGCGTCACCGAGTGCGGCGACGCGCAGGCGAACGCCGGGACCTGCACGGCGGCGTCACAGATCGGGACCGTAACGGTCACCGCCGGCCCCGGCTCGGACCCGCTGGCGGAGACCGGAAAGGTCTACCTCACCGGCCCCTACAACAACGGGCCATTCGGGGACGTCGTCGTGGTGCCGGCGATCGCCGGCCCATTCAACCTCGGCAAGGTGATCGTCCGCGGGTCGATCCGCATCGACCCCAACACCGCTCGGGCCAGCATCGTGTCCGACCCATTCCCCACCGTCGTGGACGGGGTTCCCGTGCGGGTGCGGACGGTCGACGTCGAAGTCAACCGGCCGTCCTTCACGTTCAACCCCACCGACTGCAACTCCGAGGCGGTCACCGCCACCGTCACCGCCGCCCAGGGGGCCAGCGCGGCGGTCTCCAGCCCATTCGCCGTAACCGGCTGCGCCAACATGCCCTTCAAACCCTCGTTCGCGGCGTCCACGCAGGGCAAAACCAGCCGGATCGACGGCGCCAGTCTGGTGGTGAAGGTAGTTCCACAGCCGGGTGAAGCGAACATCCACAAGGTGCACCTGGCGTTCCCCAAGGCGCTTCCCGCGAGGCTCTCCAGCCTGCGGGGCGCCTGCACCGAAAAACAGTTCGCCGCCAACCCCTCCGGCTGCCCCGCGGCCTCGGTGATCGGGAGCGGCACAGCAGTCACGCCGATCCTCGCCGCGCCGCTCAGCGGCCCGGCCTACCTGGTCTCCCACGGGAGCGCGGCCTACCCCGACGTGGTGTTCGTACTCAAGGGCGATGGCGTCACGATCGACCTCACCGGGGCCACCGACATCAAAAAAGGGATCGCCTACTCGACCTTCGAAACGGTGCCCGACGCGCCAGTCACCTCGTTCGAAACCGTGCTCCCGGAGGGCCCGCACGCGATCTTCGGCGCCAACCTCCCCGCGAAGGCGAAGGGCAGCTTCTGCGGACGCTCACCGGAGATTGCGACCACGCTGGAAGGCCAGAACGGCCGCGTGGTTGAACAGAAAACGAAGATCAAGGTCACCGGCTGCCCGAAGAAGCTCAAACACGGGAAGCGGAAGAAGCGGCGGTAGGTGGGGAAACTGTGGGATGCGCCGGGCCATCCTGGCCCGGCGCATCACCACATCCCTGGCTATGCGCCGTCCGGCAGCATAGCGCATCCCGGAAGAAAATGTCGCGCGGGTCGGATCCGATCGGATCCCCGGACCTGCGGTCCGGCGGGACGTAGCCCTTCCGCCGGCAACCTTGCGCCCGCCGCGAACCGACTAAACAACCACGGCCGCGGGCAACGCCGCGGTGGCGACTTCCCCCGCAACCTCGGCCCCGACGAACGGCGCCAGCGCGAAGTAGGTGGCTCGCGGCACCATCACCGGGAGCTCGTGCACGCGGCGCTGCAGCGCGTGATGGAGCATCAGCTCGAACAGACCCCCGGCGATCG
The DNA here is from genome assembly GCA_963794715.1 of uncultured Solirubrobacterales bacterium. Lineage (GTDB taxonomy): Bacteria > Actinomycetota > Thermoleophilia > Solirubrobacterales > Solirubrobacteraceae > Palsa-744. Next base: position 171,894 of record CAWCEY010000003.1, read on the forward strand.
CGTGGACCATCACCTCCGGCGGGCGCTGCCCGCCGGAGGCGTGGTAGGGGTCGGGCTGCAGCATCTGCGCATAGGGTGCCGCCCCCTTGAACGCCCGCGCGGAGGTGCGTTCGCTGGCCGCCAGCACGTCGATCATCGCCATGTGCGCAAACGCGGGCTCGCCGGCGAGGAAGTTGAACAGCGCCCCCAGCCCCGCGCGCACGCCGTAGCGCCAGTCGGGCTGGGCGTCGTAGGCGCGCTCCACCAGCGCCAGCGCTTTGTCCTGGCCGATCTCGTAGGCGACGAGGAAGGCGTCCTCCTTGTCGCTGAAGTGTTCGTAGAAGGCCTGCAGCGACACCGACGCTTCGGCGGCGATCCCCTCGACGGTGAGTGCCGCGTAGCCGCCGCGCGCCGTGAGGTTGGTGACGGCGTCGAGGATCCGCTCGCGCTGGCTGTGCACGACGAAGCTTCTGGGCATCCCGTTCTCCCCGCGTGGCAGCCGGCGGCGGCGGCTGGTGGCGGCGCCCAGCGACAGGGATCCAGGTGCCCGTCCGCCGGTGAGGTCGAGGTGCAGGTCCCCCGGCGTGGGGTCCACCAGCGTCATGATCGACTCCGGCGCCGGCCAGTAGGAGGTCGCCCAGTTGACGAGGTCGGGGAGGCGCTTGCGCAGCTGTTTGCGCTCGCCGCGGCGCAGATGGGTGTAGATCACGTGCAGGATGCCGCCCACAACACCGCGCAGGATCGGGTTGGGGATCGCGCCGGGCCCCGCCGGCAGGCCGAGGTTCTCGCGCAGGATGTCCTCGTAGCGCACCACCAGCTGCTGGCGGCGCTCGATCCCTGCCGGGCCGGCCGCGCCAATCTCGACCATCAGCACGCGCAGCGCCGCCGGCCGTGCGATCGCCAGCTCGATCAGCTCCGCCAGTGCCGCCTGCACGCTGTCCGGCAGGCCCTGTGCGCGGCGGAACGCCATCGACACACCGCGCCGGCCGATGGCGGCGATCGAGTCATACGTGGCCAGGAAGCACTCCTCCTTGTTGGCGAAGTGCTCGTAGAACGCCTTGCGCGAGACCCCCGCGCGACGGATCACGTCCGACACGGTGGTGGCCGCGTAGCCCTTCTCCCCGATCGCGTCGATCATCCCCTCGATCAGGCGCTGGCGCTGGTTGGTGGCCACCTGCTCGCGCGTGAGCGAGTGCGGCCCCCGCGGCAGCCCCGGTGTGGGACCGATCCGCGGCTGTTCGAGCACCCTGGGCATAGCTCGATTATCGCGCGCCCGCAGCCGCGGCGCGGGAGGCGTTTCTATCTTCCCTGTGAGGTGGATCCTCTCCATACCCAATGTTGAGAGTATCGGGACTGTCTAAAACCATGGACCATACATTGTACCTCGCGCATCCCTCCGCGTCCCGCTCGGCTGGCCGAAACGGGTCCCCCGTGTTCGGTCGCTTCGGGCAGCTCGAAGGGGACGCCCGGCGCGGGCGATCTCCGCTACTGTCCAGCGGACGGCATCCATGTCCCGCTTCAGCGAGCCCCAGCACCCCGCCTTGATCGGGGGGAGGGCAGGCCCTCCCCCCGTGCCCCCTCCCTTTCTCGATCGGGCGTTCTCGTAATCCATGTCCCGCTTCAGCGAGCCCCAGCACCCCGACTTTCGGCGCATGAACGCTTCGCTGCGCTTCGACCGGCGGCTGTGGCCGCAGGACATCGAGCAGTCGCGCGCCCACGTGTGGATGCTGGCCGAACGCGGGATCATCTCGATGGAGGACCGCAACAACCTGATCGAAGCGGTCGAAGAGACCGAGTCGGAGCTGGCGCTCGGGATGTTCGCGTTTGAGGACGCCGACGAAGACATCCACAGCGCGATTGAGCGGCGCGTCACCGAGCTGGCGGGGCCGGTGGGGGGCAAGCTGCACACGGCGCGCTCGCGCAACGACCAGGTGGCCACCGACGTGGCCATGTGGGTGCGCGCGCAGGCGCGCGCCGCGCACGACGCTTTGGGGGAGCTGATGGGCGCTCTGCTGGCCCGCGCCGAGCAGCACATGGACTGGCCGCTGCCCGGCTACACCCACCTGCAGCGCGCGCAGCCGGTCTATTTGGCGCATCACTTGCTGGCCTACTTCTGGATGCTCGACCGCGACCGCCAGCGCTTCGCGTTCGCGCTGGAACAGGCCGGGCGCCTGCCGCTGGGGGCGGGGGCGCTGGCGGGTGTCAACTTCGACACCAACCGCCGCGCGGTGGCGCGCCAGCTGGGCTTTCACGACATCCTGCCCAACTCGATCGACGCGGTGTCCAACCGCGACTTCGCGCTGGACTACCTGCACGCGGCCGCCACCTGCGCCACCCACCTGTCGCGCCTGGGGGCAGAGCTGGTGCTGTGGTCGAGCTCGGAGGTGGGCTTCTGCGAACTGCCCGACGCGTGGGCTTCGGGCAGCTCGATCATGCCGCAGAAGAAGAACCCCGACGCGGCCGAGTTGCTGCGCGCGAAGGCGCCGCGCATCCTTGGGCACCTGACGGCGCTGCAGGGGGTGCTGCACGCGCTGCCGCTCACCTACAACAAGGATCTGCAGGAGGACAAGGAGCACCTGTTCGACACGGCGGACACGCTGGAGTTGGCATTGATCGCCGCGCGCGGGATGATCGAAGGGGTGCGCTTCCAGCGCGAGCCGATGGCGGAGGCCGCCTCCGAGGAGCTGCTGGGCGCCACCGACATCGCCGACATGCTGGTGCGCCACGGGGTGCCGTTCCGCCAGGCCCACGGCGTGGTGGCGGGCCTGGTGCGCGCGGCGCTGGACATGGGTAAGAGCCTGTCGCAGCTGACCCCCGAGGAGCTCACCACGCACAGCCCCGCGCTGGGCGCGCACAGCGAGGAGTACCAGACGCTGTTGACTCAGAGCTCGTGGCTGGAGAGCAAGATCTCCGAGGGCGGCACGTCCTCGGGGCGACTCCAGGAGCAGCTGGCGCTGGCGCGCGGCGTGCTCAATCATCCGCCCGCGGAAGCGTCCACGGACCCCTGGGATTGAGGTGTCCGGAGCGCCCACCGCCACAGGTTTCGCCGTGCGCGCGCCGCGCAGGTCGGCACCGGGCACGCTGCCGGTCGAGTTCTACCGGCGCCCAGTGCTTGAGGTCGCAGAGGCGCTGATCGGCTGCGTCGTGGAATACCGCGCGGCCGCCGGCATGATCGTGGAGACGGAGGCCTACCACGAGCGCGAGCCGGCCTGCCACGCCCACATCGGGCTGACCCCGCGCACGCGCACCCTGTTCGGCGGCCCCGGCCGCGCCTATGTGTACCGCTCCTATGGCATCCACGCGCTGCTGAACGCCGTGTGCGAGGAGCAGGGCGTGGGCGCCGCCGTGCTGATCCGCGCGCTGGAGCCGCTGCGCGGCGTGGCACGCATGCGCGAGCGCCGCCGGCTGCAACGCCGCGAGGATCTCTGCTCGGGGCCAGGCAAGCTGACGGTGGCGCTGGCGATCGAGCTGTACCACAACGAATGCGACCTGACCCGCGGGCCGATCACGATCCGCCCGCCGCGCGAGTCGTGGCTGGAGCGCCCACACGAGATCCGCCCCGGCCGGCGGATCGGGATCAGCAAGGCGATCGATCTGCCCTGGCGCTTCTGCCTGGCGGGCAACCCGCACGTCTCGCGCCCGCGGCCCTGAGGGCATCGCACACCGGCCGCGCGGTTGCGCGGCGACGGCCCACCGTCTGAGCGGCGCTCAGGGGCTGGCGCCGCCCGTGGGCGCGCTGGTGCCGCCGCTGGCCGGTGGCGGAGTCGCCGTTTCGGGCGCCGGCGCCGGGGTCGTCGCCCCGCCGCCCGCCGATGGGGTCGGGCTGGCGGGCGCCTGGGGCGCGGGCGCGGGAGTGCTCGCGGGGGGGCTCTTGCCGGCGGGCGCCTGGGCGCCTTCCCCGGCTTCGCCGCTCTGCCCTGAGCCGGCGGATGCAGGCGCGTTGGCGTGACTCTTGGCTCCACCTTCGGGGCCGGGCGTTTCGCGCGATGGGGTGGAGGAGGAGGGGGGGGTGGTGTTTGTGGTGCTGGGCGCTTCGGCGACCCTGCCCACGCCGTTCGCGCCCCCGGCGCGCTTGGCCAGCGCGCCGGCGCGCCTGACGGCCGCTTCCTGCGCGCGTTCCTTTTCGACCTGTATGGCGCCGATCATGAAGTTGTGCCAGATCAGCGCCGGGAAGGTGCCGCCGAGCACCGGGCCACCCTGGAACTCGGTGGTCATCGGCACCAGCGAGTCGGGGAAGCCCACCCACACGGCCACCGTGTAACGGTGATCCCAGCCCACAAACCAGGCGTCGCCGTAGTTGGAGGTGGTGCCGGTCTTGCCCGCCGCGAACTGGCCCAGCGCGGCCGCGCGCGCGGTGCCGTACGCCAGCACCGTCTCCAGCACTTCGGTCTCGGTGCTGGCGATCGTCGGCGGCAGCACTCGGTGCAGCTCGGTGTGGTCGACCTGCGCGTGCGCTCCGCTGCCCACGTTTTCGATCCCGACCGGCGCGCCCGGTTCGGCGAGCGTGCCGCTCACCCGCTCCCCGCCGTGCGCGATCGTCTCATAGGCGTGTGCCATGTCCAGCGGCGTGACACCGGTTTTCAGGCCCCCGATCGTCATGGCGGGGTTGGTGGAGATCGGCGTGGTGATCCCCATCCGGTGCGCCAGCCTGGCGATCCTCCCGGTGCCGACTTTCAGTCCGACTTCGGCGTAGATCGAGTTGTCCGAGTAGGCGGTGGCCCCCGTCAGCGTGTTCTGACCGGAGTAGGCGTTTTCGTCGTTGTGCACCACAAACAGTTCCCGGCTGTGCGGCACTTTGAAGATCTTTTCCCTGGACGCCCACACCGAGTCGGGCGAGATCCCGTCCTCCAGGGCCGCCGCCAGGTCGAACGCCTTGAAGGAGGAGCCCGGCTGGCGCTCGCCGTCGGTGGCGAGGTTGAAGGGGCTTTGGTCGTAGCCGCGGCCGCCCACCATCGCGCGCACCTTGCCGGTGGAGTTTTCGATCGCCACCAGCGCCGCCGTGGGCCCTTCGGGGCCGGGCAGATAGCTGGCGACCGCCCGTTCGGCGGCGCGCTGCAGGCCAAGGTCGAGCGTGGTGTGGACCCGCAGGCCGCCGTAGTAGGCGCGCTCGGCGCCGTAGCGCTCCACCACCTGCGCTCCCACCCAGCTGTCGAAGTAGCCGGTGTCGATCCCATCCACCAGCGGCTGTTGCGGGGGCGCGATCGTCTGCGGCGCCGGCAGCGGCTGCACCGTGCCTTCTTCATACTGCGGGCGCGTCAAATACCCCTGTTCGCGCATCTGCGCCAGCACCACGTTGCGCCTTTCACGCGCGGCTGTGGGGTCGGTCACCGGGTTGTAGTCGGTCGGCGACTGGATGATCCCGGCCAGCAGCGCCGCCTCCCACGGCGTCAGCTGCTGCACGCACAGCGGGTATTTGGGCTGGCCGCAGTCGCGGTGGGAGGGCTCCTGGCCGAAGTAGGTCTGCGCCGCCGCCTCGATCCCGTAGGCGCCGTTGCCGAAGTAGATGGTGTTGAGGTACTCGGTGAGGATCTTCAGCTTGGACCAGTGATGGGAGAGGTGGAAGGCCAGCGCGGCCTCGCGCAGCTTCTCGAAGATCGTGCGGTGGGCCTGCTGCGCCAACGCGTTCTTGACGAACTGCTGCTCGATCGTGGAGGCGCCCTGCACCGCGCCCTGGTGCAGCACGTCGGTGACGAACGCGCGCGCCAGCGAGCGCAGGTCGACGCCGCTGTTGCTCATGAAGCGCTTGTCCTCGATCGAAATCACCGCGTGGCGCACCAGCGGCGGGATCTGATCTGGGGTGAGCAGGACCTGGTCGCGCTCGCTCAACATCCCGATCGGCGTGTTGCGGTCGTCCAGCAGCACCGAGTTGCGCGCGTTGTTCTGGCGGTACCGGGCTTCCAGCTGCGGCAGGTCGGAGGCCACGGCCATGAACACGCCGAAGGCGAAGGAGATGAGGCCGAGCAGCGCGAGCGCCAGGAAGATCAGCAGGAAGCGCAGCTTCTTCAGGCGCGTCATGCGCGAACCACCGAGGCGTCGCGCCCGCGCGGCGTGGTCGGGCAGCGAGACGGACTCCACCGGGTGCGAGAGTCTAATGCATGTGGCCGGGGGCTGTGTGGGGAGTCGGCGCGTGGCTGGGCGTGGCTGGCGTCGCACGGTGGACGCTCGCGTGCCCGGGAGCACGTGTGCGGACGCCGGGTGGCGTCCAGGCGCGGCCAGGCACGTGCCGAAACCCGCGGAGCCTCCGGCCGCCTGCATTAGCATTGGCCGGCCATGCCGACGCCCCCTAACCAGGAGCCCGCCGGGACCGCTGGCGCTTCCCGGCCGGCCACAGGGCCGGCCGGCCAGGCGGCGGGGGAGCGCGATACGAGCGCCCCCGGGCGGCTTGCCGCCCTCCTATCCCAAAATGCTGTTGACAGTCTGCCCGAGGGCGCGCTTGCCGAGAAGCTGGCCGAGGCACGCCGCGCCGGCAGGCCGCTGCGCGTGAAGCTCGGGATCGACCCCACCGCCCCCGACATCCATCTCGGCCATGCGGTGGTGCTGCGCAAGCTGCGCGAGCTGCAGGACGCCGGCCACTTGGTGGTGCTGATCGTCGGCGACTACACCGCCCGCGTCGGCGACCCCTCGGGGCGCTCGGCGCTGCGACCGATGCTCTCAGCCGATGAGATCGCCGTCAACGCCGCCACCTTCCGCGAGCAGGCGCTGCGCATCCTCGACCCCGACCCGGCGCGCCTGGAGGTGCGTTTCAACGGCGAATGGCTGGACATGCCGATGGCGGAGCTGCTGCGCCTGGTGGGCACCACCACGGTGGCGCAGCTGCTGGAACGCGACGACTTCGCTCAGCGCTACTCCGCCCGCGCCCCGATCTCCATGCTGGAGCTGCTGTACCCGCTGCTGCAGGGCTACGACTCCGTGGCGGTGCGCGCCGACGTCGAGCTGGGCGGCACCGACCAGAAGTTCAATTTGCTGCTGGGGCGCGACATCCAGCGCGCCTACGGTCTGCCCCAGCAGGCGATCCTGACGATGCCGCTGCTGGTGGGCGTGGAAGGGCGCCGCAAGATGTCCAAGTCGCTGGGCAACCACATCGGCATCACCGAACCGCCGGCGGAGATCTACGGCAGGACGATGAGCATCCCCGACGGGGTGGTGGACGACTACTTCCGCCTACTGCTGTCCCGCCAGCCGGCGCCCGGCGCCGGGCCGCGCGACGCCAAGCGCGAGCTGGCCCGCGGGATCGTCTCCTGGCTGTACTCGCCCGAGGAGGCCGAGGAGGCCGAGCGCGAGTTCGACCTGGTCTTCGTCCAGCGCCGCGCCCCCGGCGAGATGCCCGAGGCGCGCGTGGCGCCCGAGGACGGGGTGATCCACCTGCCGGCGGTGATCGCCGAGGAGTTCGGCTTCTCCCGCGCCCACGCCCGCCGCCTGATCGACCAGGGGGCGGTCACACTCGGCGAGGAGGTGGTGGGCAGCCGCGAATACGACGCCCCCTCGGAGCGGGCCTCCGGGCAGGTGCTGCGGGTCGGCAAACGCCGCTTCCGGCGGCTGGTCGTGGACTGAGAGGGTGGCGCAGCCGGCCGTCAGGCCGGTTGGCCGAAACGGGGATGCTGGCCGAACGGGGGATGCTCGCCGGAGGCGAGTGTCCCCCCGCTTCGGTCGGAGGCCCGTGTCCCCCGGCTTCGGCCGGGCCCCTCTTCCTCGATCGCGCTATACTGCTCCGCCGGTCCTAAAGTGCCCTCGGGCGCTGGTCCGGATCGACTTCTCCGGGGAAGTCCTCCCCAAAGAGGCTCGACGGTCTTTGAAAACTCAACAGCATGCGCACCGACGATCGAGAATCGATCGTGGTGTGCGTCCAGGTTCGACCCGCTTGCAGCGGCGCTTCGGCGCAGCTGGGAGCGGACAAAGAGTCAAGTAGGAGCAGTACCCCGTCATGGTCTCGGGGCCACGTGTATAGGTCCCGGGCCGTCCGTTCGCCGCGCAAGCGGCGCTCGGCAACTCCATGACAGCTTTTCGTGAAGTTCTTCACGGAGAGTTTGATCCTGGCTCAGGACGAACGCTGGCGGCGTGCTTAACACATGCAAGTGGAGCGACGAACCAGGGCTTGCCCTGGGGCAGAGCCGCGAACGGGTGAGTAACACGTGGGTTACCTGCCTCGATGACCGGGACAACCCGAGGAAACTCGGGCTAATACCGGATGTGCCCGCAAGGGGAAAGGAAGCTTCGGCCTCCGCATCGAGATGGGCCCGCGGCCCATTAGCTTGTTGGTGAGGTAACGGCTCACCAAGGCTTCGATGGGTAGCTGGTCTGAGAGGACGATCAGCCACACTGGGACTGAGACACGGCCCAGACTCCTACGGGAGGCAGCAGTGGGGAATCTTGCGCAATGCGCGAAAGCGTGACGCAGCAACGCCGCGTGGGGGAAGAAGGCTTTCGGGTTGTAAACCCCTTTCAGTTGGGACGAAGCTTCTCCGGTGAATAGCCGGATGGAGTGACGGTACCTTCACAAGAAGCACCGGCTAACTACGTGCCAGCAGCCGCGGTAATACGTAGGGTGCAAGCGTTGTCCGGAATTATTGGGCGTAAAGAGCGTGTAGGCGGCTTGATAAGTCTGCTGTGAAAGTCCAGGGCTCAACCCTGGAAAGCCGGTGGATACTGTCAAGCTAGAGTCCGGAAGGGGCGAGTGGAATTCCTGGTGTAGCGGTGAAATGCGCAGATATCAGGAGGAACACCAATGGCGAAGGCAGCTCGCTGGGACGTGACTGACGCTGAGACGCGAAAGCGTGGGGAGCAAACAGGATTAGATACCCTGGTAGTCCACGCTGTAAACGATGACAACTAGATGTGGGGGGTGTCGACTCCCCCCGTGTCGAAGCTAACGCATTAAGTTGTCCGCCTGGGGAGTACGGCCGCAAGGCTAAAACTCAAAGGAATTGACGGGGGCCCGCACAAGCAGCGGAGCATGTGGTTTAATTCGACGCGACGCGAAGAACCTTACCTGGGCTTGACATGTGAGTGACAGGTGTGGAAACACACCCTCCCTTCGGGGCACTTTCACAGGTGGTGCATGGCTGTCGTCAGCTCGTGTCGTGAGATGTTGGGTTAAGTCCCGCAACGAGCGCAACCCCCGTCGCATGTTGCCAGCATTAAGTTGGGGACTCATGCGAGACTGCCGGTGACAAACCGGAGGAAGGTGGGGATGACGTCAAGTCATCATGCCCCTTATGTTCAGGGCTACACACGTGCTACATTGGCGCATACAGAGGGTTGCGATACCGCGAGGTGGAGCGAATCCCTTAAAGTGCGTCTCGGTTCGGATTGCAGGCTGAAACTCGCCTGCATGAAGGCGGAGTTGCTAGTAATCGCGGATCAGCAATGCCGCGGTGAATACGTTCCCGGGCCTTGTACACACCGCCCGTCACACCACGGGAGTGAGCAACACCCGAAGCCGGTGGCCTAACCCGCAAGGGAGGGAGCCGTCGAAGGTGGGGCTCGTGACTGGGGTGAAGTCGTAACAAGGTAGCCGTAGCGGAAGCTGCGGCTGGATCACCTCCTTTCTAGGGAGCACATAACAGTGCCCCGGTCCCAGCGGCCGCTCGATCTCGCCGAGACCCTCGGGTCTCAAGGTGAGCTCAAGCGGTGACAAGAGCAGACCGGGCCTAGCATGTCGACCGAACCTGACTGGCGCGCCGCGTCCTTCGTCGGGTCCCGACCTACTCGGGGCCTGGAGAGGGGCCGGCATCCAACCCGCCAGCATGCTGTTGAGCTTTGAGAGACCGGCGCCCGCCCGGCGTCAGGCGCAGTGGCGATATAGAGATCGCCTCCGCACATGCCCAGCGCAGGCCGGCGTATAGCCTCTCCACGGTCCTTGAAAACTGCACAGAAGCCACATCAGCCGCCATCGATAAGCGGCGGCTGAAAAACGGGTATCACCGGGCCGCTCGCGATCATTCTCATCCGTGTCTGCTTGTTCAGGGACGCGGAGGATCACGATCGGTCTGATCACCGTCAAGATAGTAAGGGCACATGGTGGATGCCTTGGCACCAAGAGTCGATGAAGGGCGTGAACGGCTGCGATAAGCCACGGTTAGGCGCTGAATAGCCTTTGACCCGTGGATTCCCGAATGGGGAAACCCAGCGCTGGTAATGCGGCGTTATCCCCGGCTGAACACATAGGCCGGTGGAGGACAAGCGGGGGAAGTGAAACATCTCAGTACCCCGAGGAAAGTAAATCAACAGAGACTCCCTGAGTAGTGGCGAGCGAAAGGGGATCAGCCCAAACCTGCTGCGTGTAAGCGGCCACGCGTTGCGTAGCGGGGGTTGTAGGGCGCTTGTTCCGAGCCGTGGCCGGCTCGGCGGAAGTTACAAAATCATGTGGTAGTCGAAGCGTGTGGAACCACGCACCATAGAGGGCAACCGTCCCGTAGACGAAACTGCATGATCTTCCGTCAAGCGTTCCTGAGTAAGTCCGTGCCCGTGAAACGCGGACTGAACCTGGGGGGACCACCCTCCAAGGCTAAGTACTCCTTGGTGACCGATAGCGGACAAGTACCGTGAGGGAAAGGTGAAAAGTACCCCGGAAGGGGAGTGAAATAGTACCTGAAACCGCGTGCCTACAAGCGGTGGGAGCAGGCTTGTCCTGTGACCGCGTGCTTTTTGCATAACGAGCCGGCGAGTTACTCGTCTGCGGCAAGGTTAAGCGATGAGCGGAGCCGTAGCGAAAGCGAGTCCTAATAGGGCGACATAGTCGTAGGCGGTATACCCGAAACTGAGCGAGCTACCCATGGGCAGGCTGAAGCGGGGGTAAGACCTCGTGGAGGGCCGAACCGACCTAGGTTGAAAACTGGGCGGATGACCTGTGGGTCGGAGTGAAAGGCTAATCAAGCTCAGTGATATCTGGTTCTCTCCGAAATATATTTAGGTATAGCCTCGGATAAATTGCGTGTTGGCCGTAGAGCACTGTTTGGACTAGGGGCCCTACCAGGTTACCGACTTCAGGCAAACTCCGAAGACCATCACGTTTACTCCGGGAGTCAGTTGCTGGGGGATAAACTTCAGCGTCGAAAGGGAAACAGCCCAGACCGCCAGCTAAGGTCCCTAAGTACTAGCTAAGTGGGAAACGATGTTCGAGTGCATAGACAACCAGGAGGTTGGCTTAGAGGCAGCCACCCTTGAAAGAGTGCGTAACAGCTCACTGGTCAAGTGTTCGAGCGCGGACAATGTAACGGGGCTCAAGCTAGTCACCGAAGCTGCGGGTGCGATATAGATCTTCGGATCGATATTGCGCGGTAGGAGAGCGTTCCCATGCCAGTAAAGCGGCGGCGTAAGCCAGCCGTGGAGGCGTGGGAAGTGAGAATGCCGGCATGAGTAACGAAAGAGAGGTGAGAATCCTCTCCACCGATTGCCCAAGGATTCCTTAGTAAAGTTCGTCTACTAAGGGTTAGTCGGGACCTAAGGCGAGGCCGAAAGGCGTAGTCGATGGCCAACAGGTTGATATTCCTGTACCACGTTGCTTCCGTTTGACCGATGGGGGGACGAGGAAGGCTAAGGGAACTCAGGCGATGGTT